>CAVXXH010000004.1:0-496114 GCA_963765655.1 uncultured Chloroflexia bacterium | reverse complement strand
CTGTCAAGTCCTAAAATATGTTGACTGAAAATTACAGCTTAACCTGCTCTTTCATGAAACCTTTTCAGCTATCAGCCACCAGCTAATCCCTAACACCAAAACCCTGAACTAAGATCACAAGTGATTGCCATGATGTACTATGATTTTTCAATTGCCATCAGCCATCAGCTAATTCCTAGTACGTTAAAGCAGGATCGATTGCCGGGAAAATAATCCTAGATAATATGGTAAGGGGATCCGGCAGGCCGACTAACCCGAGGTACAAGATACCGTGGTTGAGCAAGGTCGCCGGATCCAAAAACATATATGCCCGAACAGTTGCTGGGACCTTAGTTCTGAATCTCGCGAGCGTGGGCAATTTGATTGTAGCACATGGAGAATTGAAAATGAATAATGATTCAGAAATTATTGTTGGAATTGATATCTCAAAAACAAGCTGGACATTCAAATACAAGAGGATGGTCAAAGATTCACTTGCGGAAATAATATTATTGACATCGGAAAACTGGTAGAAAAGCTGTCCAGTATTCATCCTGAGTTGATTGTGCTGGAGGCAACCGGTGGATATGAGAAAGGATTGGTGTCTGCGCCCCTCGAGGGAAAATTGCCAGTAGCAATGGTTACGCCTTCGTGGGTGCGGTATTTTGCCAGATCAAGCGGAACATTGGCAAAGACGGACAAAATTGATGCCAGGATGTTGGTTCGATATGGCCGAGCTAATCACCCACCAGTTATGAAAGTTCGCACGGAACACCAGGAGCGCATGTCAGCCCTCATGGCAAGACGCAGTCAGGTTACCTCGGCGTTGATCAGCGAAAAGAACCACTTATCCACCACTACTTTTCCCGATGTAAAAGCGCTAATCGAAGCTAGCATTGAAAATCTAGAGCAACAAATCATGCAACTGGAAGAGATGATTGCAGAAATAATCAACCAATGCCCCGAACTCAAGAATAATGAAAAAATTATTTGTAGTGTTCCTGGTGCTGGAAAAATTACTGCTGCTATTCTGTTGGCAGATTTACCTGAGTTAGGCACCCTCGACCACAAGAAAATTGCTGCCCTGGTGGGTGTTGCTCCGTTCAATCGTGATAGTGGATATTATCGTGGAAAACGACGCATAAAAGGAGGGCGTCAATCAATCCGCAAAGTGCTGTACATGGCCGCTTTGACTGCAATGAAATGGAATCCAGTGATCAAGGAATTCTATGTGCGACTGTTAGCTCGAGGAAAAGCAAAGAACGTGGCTATTGTTGCATGTATGCATAAACTTCTCACGATTGTGAACGCCATGGTCCGTGCTCAAACTTTGTGGAGACCTGTAATTGGGTCTTGACATTTAACACAGTTGCTCAATTCTAGCTTTCAGCCACGAAGTACCCGCAGACGCAGTCAAGTGGTATGAGCCATTAGCTTTCAGCCATCAGCTAATCATGCTATAATAAAAATCGTTTGATCCAGATAACCAGGCGGGACACCACCGATCAAACTCCCACCAACACCAAACCCCCCCCATCTGGCTCAAATGCACAACTGAATTGATATTAACCGTAATGACAGAATAGCTCAAAGCTCAAAGCTTGCGAAGCACCTGTAACGCAGTGGAAGGCAAAGCTCAAAAAAACCCTTTCAGCTTTCAGCCTTCAGCTTTTAGCCAAAAGATTGTCATAACGGCGGAGCGTGGAAAGAATTGGCTCAAAGGTCAAAGCTGAAAGCACAAAGCAAAATCAAAGAACCTGAAGCCACAAAGCCACAGAAGATCTTTCAGCTACAGAAGATACGCATATCCCCTTGGGTAAACAAACCAGATTTCAACTTTGATTTATATCCTCAGCATTCACATCAGCCATGACCAGCCCCAACTTTGATGCTTTCCGCTAAATTCAGCTTTCAGCTTTCAGACCATCAGCTATCAGCCGTATCAGCCATCAGCTAATCTATGCCCCCTAACCTCAAAAACCTCCTCCCCTTCCTCGGCCTCAACAAACGCTGCCCCGTCTGTGGACGTCCCTCCCGCGCCTTCGCCCCCATCCCAGGCAAGCCCGGACGGAACATCCTGTGCGTCTGGTGCAACGCCCGCGAACGTCACCGCCTCATCTGGCTCTTCTTCCAACGCAAGACCGATCTCTTCGACCGGCTCCCCAAGACGATGCTGCACTTCGCCCCCGAGAAAGCCTTCGAACCCCGCCTGCGTAAACTCCTCGGACCCGGCTATACCAGCGCGGATCTCCTCAACCCCGCCGACCTCAAAGTCGACATCACCAACATCCAGCTCCCGGACAATTCCTTCGACGTCATTCTCTGCAGCCACGTCCTCGAGCATATCCCCGACGATCGCAAAGCCCTGCGCGAACTGGCTCGCATCCTCAAACCCGGCGGATGGGCACTCATCCTCGTCCCCCTCAAAGGCAAAACCACCTACGAGGACGACACCATCACCACCCCCGAGGGACGCCTGGCAGCCTTCGGACAAGCCGACCACGTCCGCCAGTGTGGATCAGACTACATCGAACGCCTGCGATCCAACGGCTTCCACGTCACCCCCTACCGCACCGAAGACATCGTCACCCCCCGCGAACAATCCTACTACGGCCTCCGCAAAAACCAGGTGATGTACTTTTGTAAGAAAGCGCTGAAAGCTCAAAGCTGAAAGCTCAAAGCACCCGAAGTGCAGCTTTGAGGGGCGATAGCAAAAAAAACAACCTGAACCAGATTAGCTGTTAAGCTCTCTAAGCTCATAAGCTGTTGAGAAAAAAACAAAAAAAACCTTCGCGTCTTTATCTTCGTGATCTTTCTATTTCTTCTTCGCGGTTCAACTTTATTAATCCCTATCTATCAACATGACATCAATCTTCAACCCTCAATCCTGAACCCTAGTATGTTTAAAGCGGTATTGTTGCCAGGAAAATAATCCTAGATAATATGGTAAGGGGATCCGGCAGACCGACTAACCCTAGGTACAAGATACCGTGGTTGAGCACGGTCGCCGGATCCAAAAACATATCATGCCCGAACAGTTGCTTGGACCTTGAGTCCGAATCTTGCTAGTGTGGGCAGTTTGATTGTAGCACATGGAGAGTTGAAAATGAATAATGATTCGGAAATTATTGTCGGAATTGATATCTCTAAAAATAAGCTGGACATTCAAATTCAAGAGGATGGTCAATATTTCACCTGTGGAAATGATATTATTGGCATCGGTAAACTGGTAGAAAAGCTGTGCAGTATTCATCCTGCGCTGATTGTGCTGGAGGCAACCGGTGGCTATGAAAAAGGCTTGGTGTCTGCGCTCGTCGAGGCAAAATTGCCAGTAGCAATGGTTACTCCTTCGTGGGTGCGGTATTTTGCCAGGTCAAGCGGCACTTTGGCAAAGACCGACAAAATTGATGCCAGGATGTTGGTGCGATATGGCCGAGCTAATCACCCTCCAGTTGTGATTGTTCGCTCGGAACACCAAGAACGCCTGTCGGTGCTCATGGCAAGGCGCAGTCAGGTTTCCTTGGCGCTGATCAGTGAAAAGAATCACTTATCCACCATTACTGTACCCTGATGTAAAAGCGCTAATCGAAGCCAGCATTGAAAATTTAGAGCAACAAATCAAGCAACTGGAAGAGATGATTGCTGAGATAATCGACCAAAGCCCTGAACTCAAGAATAATGAAAAAATTATTTGTAGTGTTCCTGGTGCTGGAAAAATTACTGCTGCTATTCTGTTGGCTGATTTACCTGAGTTAGGCACCCTCGACCACAAGAAAATTGCTGCCCTGGTGGGTGTTGCTCCGTTCAATCGAGATAGTGGATATTATCGTGGAAAACGACGCATAAAAGGAGGGCGTCAATCAATCCGCAAAGTGCTGTATATGGCCGCTTTGACTGCAATGAAATGGAATCCAGTGATCAAGGAATTCTATGAGCGACTTTTAGCTCGAGGAAAAGCAAAGAACGTGGCTATTGTTGCATGTATGCATAAACTTCTTACCATTATGAATGCCATGGTCCGAGCTCAAACTTTGTGGAGACCTGTATTTGGCTCTTGACTTTTAACACAGTTGCTCAACCCTGAATCCTGAACCCCCATGACCTCCACCCTCACCCCCCAAAAAAAGCTTTCAGCTTTCAGCTTTGAGCCTTCAGCGAACCAGCTCCTCTGGACCTCCGGCTGGGACTCCACCTTCCGCCTCCTCCAACTCGTCCTCGAACAGCGCGTCCCCGTCCAACCCATCTACCTCATCGACCCGGACCGCCGCTCCCTGCCCATCGAGATCCGTACCATGCGCGCCATCAAACAGGCCCTCACCCACACCCACCCCCATACCGCGGACCTCATCCTCCCCACCTACTACTATTCCATCGCCGACCTCCTTCCCGACCCCGAGATCGACGCAGCCGCCGCAACCATCCGCCAATCCCACCGCCTGGGAGATCAATACCCCTGGTTGGCACGCTTCTGTAAACAACATAACCTCACCGGCGTAGAAATGGGCATCATCTCCGGCGACTCCCTCACCACCGCCAACAACATCCGCCCCTACCTCGACCCCACCGCCCCCCTCCCCACCCTCCAGCGCATCCCAACCGACCAATCATTTTCAACCCTCATCCAAAACGAAACACAGAATAGCACAACTCATCTACATTGACAGCCAAGAGGTTTTTCCTCAACAGCTCAACAGCTCAACAGCTCAACAGCTAGCCATTTACCAGCTCTTCCAATACTTTTCATTTCCTATAATAAATCTTACTAAACAGAACATGCTATGATATCTCGCAGGCGAACACCTGGCTCGAATTCATGGAACTCACCTGGTTCTGCCTCAAGCCCCTCCCCGGCGATCTCCCCTGCGGACATTGCAATCCCTGCAAGATCGCCAAAAACGAAGGCATGGCCTGGAGATTCCCTCCTGAGCCCGAACCAGAACCAGAAGCTGTTCCTCCGCCAAAAACAAACACAGTCCTACGGAAACCCCAGGCTGTTGAGCCAAAACCACTCCATATGAAAGTCTATAACCGTCTCCGTCGAACCTTCAAAGTCTTCGTTGGCCTTGATTAAAAATTGAACCGCGAAGACACGATGATAGCATGCCCCCAAGGGTACACGAAGATTAGAAAGAAAAAGAAACAAAAAACGAACCACGAAGCCCACAAAGCTAACACCTAACCCCCAACACAAAGAAAAACTATTGAACTTTGAATTATATGATTACATGATCGTCTGATTTTTTCTAAAAAACGCTTTCAGCGTTGAGCTTTCACCTTCAACCCTCAACCCTCCACACAACCCCCCAAGGACCCCCCCATGACCAACTTCGCCCTCATCGGAGCAGCCGGCTACATCGCTCCCAGACACCTCAAAGCCATCCGTGACACCGGCAACAAACTCATCGCAGCCGTGGATCCCCACGACTCGGTCGGTCTACCTCGACCAGTTCTCCTTCGAGACGCGTTTCTTCACCGAGATCGAACGCTTCGACCGCCATCTCGAGAAACTCCGCCGCGGACCAGACGCCGAGGCCAACCGTGCCCATTGGGTCAGCATCTGCTCGCCCAATTACCTGCACGATGCCCACTGCCGTCTGGCTCTCCGCATTGGCGCGGACGTCATCTGCGAGAAACCCCTGGTCGTCAACCCCTGGAACCTGGATCAGCTCGAGCAGATCGAGGAGGAATCCGGGCATAAAATCTACAATGTGCTCCAGTTACGCGTTCACCCCGGACTGGTCCAGCTGAAAGCGGATCTCCAGAACGCATCCAAAAACAGCATGCACGATGTGGTGCTGACCTATGTCACCTCGCGTGGCAGCTGGTATCACACCTCCTGGAAGGGCGACCTGAGCAAATCCGGCGGGGTTGCCACCAACATCGGCATCCACTTCTTCGACCTGCTGATGTGGCTCTTCGGACCGGCCGGCGAGGTGAAAGTCTTCCATGATGACCCCAAACGCATGTCCGGCTTCATCGAACTCGAAAATGCGCGTGTGCGCTGGTACCTCTCGGTGGATCACAATGACCTGCCCCCGGAAGCCCTGGAAAAAGGAAAAATGACCTACCGCTCCATCACCGTGGACGGCCAGGAGATCGAATTCTCCGAAGGCTTTGGCGACCTGCATACCAAAATCTACGAAAACACCCTGGCAGGCAACGGCTTCACCATCGCCGACGCCCGCCCCTCCATCACCCTGGTCCACCGCATCCGCACCACCCCCCTCACCCCACCCAACACCTCGCCCACCCTTTACTAAAACAAAATTGAACCACAAAGGGCACGAAGAACACGAAGAGAATTATAATTTTTTAAGAACTCAATCCTCAATCCTCAATCCTCAATCCTCAATCCTCAATCCTCAACCCTGAATCCTAAATCCTGAATCCTGAATCCTGAACCCTGAATCCTGAACTCTAACCCCTAACCCCCAACACCTAACCCCTACCAGCTACCAGCTACCCGCTAAAGGCTAAAAAATGAACTACTTCTCCCACGAATCCTCCTACATCGACCCCGGCGCAACCATCGGCCCCGGCACCAAAATCTGGCACTTCTCCCACGTCATGTCGACCGCCACAATCGGTGCAAACTGCTCGATCGGGCAGAATGTGCTCGTCGCAGCCGATGTCA
Organism: uncultured Chloroflexia bacterium; assembly: GCA_963765655.1. Classification (GTDB taxonomy): domain Bacteria; phylum Chloroflexota; class Anaerolineae; order Anaerolineales; family Anaerolineaceae; genus UBA6170. Next base: position 489,501 of record CAVXXH010000004.1, on the reverse strand, counting down.
TCATCGGGGACAATGTCAAGATCCAGAACAATGTCTCGCTCTACACCGGCGTGATCATCGAGGACGATGTCTTCCTCGGTCCTTCGATGGTCTTCACCAATGTCATCAACCCGCGCAGCCATGTGACCCGCAAGCATGAGTACAAAACCACCCTGGTGAAAAAAGGCGCCTCCATTGGCGCGAATGCCACCATCGTCTGCGGTGTCACCCTCGGACGCTATTGCTTTGTCGGTGCTGGCGCGGTGGTGACCCGCGATGTGCCCGATTATGCGCTGGTGCACGGCAATCCCGCCCGCATACAGGGCTGGTACTGCCAGTGCGGACTGAAGCTGACTTTCCATCCCGAACAGGATCACGAGCAGGCTGTCTGCTCCGCCTGTGGGGATGCCTATCACAAACTCGGGCAGGTGGTTACACCCGTCCCATCCAATAGGTGAATATGATTCCATTACTCGACCTGGTGACCCAATACCAATCCATCAAACCCGAGATCGACGCAGCCATTCAGGACGTGCTCAACTCGGGCAAGTTCATCCTGGGACCGCAAGAGAAAGCCTTCGAGCAGGAGATTGCGGACTACCTGGGCGTGCGCCATGCCGTTGGGCTGGCTTCCGGTACCGATGCGCTCATCATCGCCCTGCGTGCTGCCGGCATCGGACCCGGAGATGAGGTCATCGTCCCGGCTTATAGCTTCTTCGCCACCGCCGGTGCTGTGTTGAGTGTGGGTGCCACCCCGGTCTTTGTGGATATCACCCCCGATACCTACCTGCTGGATACTCGCCAACTGCCGGAAGCGCTCACAGAACGCACGCGTGCCATCATCCCGGTGCACCTCTACGGGCAGGCTGCCGATATGGATGGCATTCTGGCATTTGCCCGCCAGCACAATCTGATCGTGATCGAGGACAATGCCCAGGCGTTTGGCGCGGAATACAAAGGCAAAAAAACCGGCTCATTGGGTGACCTGGGCTGCCTCAGCTTTTTCCCCAGCAAGAACCTGGGTGGTTATGGCGATGGCGGTATGCTGGTGACCAATGATGACGAGCTGGCAAAGCAAGCGCGCATGCTGCGCACGCACGGCTGGCAGAAGAAGTACTTCCCCGAGATCCTCGGATACAACAGCCGGCTGGATGAACTGCAGGCAGCCATTTTACGCGTCAAACTCAAATATGTGGATGGCTGGAACGCACAGCGCTGCCAGGTTGCCAGCTGGTACGACCAGGCACTCACGCGAGATTGGCATGCAGCCGCCCGTGCTTGCCCCCGATCAAACCCCGGTCTACCACCTCTACATGGTACGCTTCCAGAATCGCAGCCAGGTGCAGCAGGCACTCAAGGACGCCGGCATCGCCTCCGATATCTACTACCCGCAGCCACTGCATCAATGCCAGCCCTGCGTGGGATTGCCACTTCCGCCAAATGGATTACCGGTATCAGAGCAAGCCAGCAAAGAATTACTGGCACTTCCCCTTTATTCTGAAATGACGATTGAGCAGGTGAAGCAGGTAGTAAGTACAATACAAAAAACTTTGGAGCAGGCTTGAAAATAGTTTCTATAGTCGGTGCAAGACCTCAGTTCGTCAAAGCTGCGGTTTTGAGCAGAGAACTTAGAAAAGACCATACCGAAATTCTCGTCCACACCGGTCAGCACTACGATTCAAACATGTCGGACGTCTTCTTCCAGGAAATGGAAATCCCCTCACCGGACTACAATCTCAACATCGGATCCGGCAACCATGGCGAGCAGACCGGCGCCATGCTCAAAGGCATCGAAGAAGTTCTGCTCAAAGAAAAACCGGACTGGTGCCTGGTGTATGGCGACACCAACTCCACCCTGGCAGGTGCTCTGGCAGCCGTCAAACTTCATATCAAGGTCGCCCATGTCGAAGCCGGATTACGCAGCTTCAACCGCCGCATGCCCGAGGAAATCAACCGTGTGCTTACCGACCACATCTCAGATTTATTGCTCTGCCCCACCCAGACCGCTGTCGATAACCTCAAGAATGAAGGCATCACCACAGGCGTCCACCTCGTAGGCGATGTCATGTATGAAGCCCTGATGTGGGCAGTCGAAAAAGCCAAAACTCACTCCACCATCCTCACAGACCTGAACCTGACCCCCAAAAACTATTTACTGGCCACCGTCCACCGCGCGGAAAACACCGATGACCCCGAGCGACTGGGCAACATTCTCTCCGCCTTCAACCAGATTCAGGAAACACTCATCTGGCCGGTACACCCCCGCACCCGCAAGAAACTGGAAGAAATGCACTGGCAGCCCGGGGATCACATCAAGCTGATCGACCCGGTCGGTTACCTGGACATGGCACAGCTGGAAGAAAATGCCCGCATGATCATCACCGATTCCGGCGGCATTCAAAAAGAAGCCTTCTGGCTGCAGGTGCCCTGCATCACCCTCAGAGATGAAACTGAATGGGTGGAGACGGTAAAAGCTGGCTGGAATAAAATTATTGGCTCCCAAACGAAACATATCTTACAGGCTGTTCAGGAATTTGTCATTCCTGAACAGGTTCCTCCACCTTTATTTTGGAGGGGCCATTCGGGTCGAGACATTTGTTTATTATTACAATTTTGAGTGCATAAGACCCTATAATTAGGTCTATTATATGGAGATTCTTGAAATCAAGAACTGGTTGTTTATCACAGAAATGAAACTTCTAGAATATTATAAGGGTTTATTAGTTCAAACTGACTCAGGTGTACATGTCCAGGCAATATCTTAAATTAAAAAGTATGTACCTTCAGAATGTAGTATTTTGGATATTAGAGCGGGAACAGGCGCTTTTTCAATCAGGCTTAAAGCATTGATGTTTAATTTATTGCGTCTATTTACATATTTATTCATGAAAGGTCAAAAGCGTGATTGGAACCTTTTCTTTATAATGGATAAACCAATAAAATAATTGTGTCAAAACCAATGCATAATAAATTCTTTCTCAGTGGTTTTTCCACACTTTTTACGAGTATAGTCTCAATACCCTTAAGTATTATAACAAGTATTATTATTGCTCGCAATTTAGGTCCATTTGGCAAAGGCGTTTTTGACCTGGTAATTGCTACTTCTTCGCTTTTAGGTATGTTGCTGGGACTTTCATTACCATCTGGTATTGTTTATGTAGTTGCCCAAAGTCAGGTCATTTCCAAGGGAATTATTCCAAGACTGGGAATAATTGCACTGCTGCAAGGATTTATTGCATTTATTCTTTTGCTCATTATTAGGAATTTTACCTTTTCCAAAGCTTTTTTACCCCAGGAGATGGGCTCCTGGGTTATAGTGGCAATAATCTTAATTCTTATTTTCTCTATAATGGCAAGTTATATTCGCTCGATTATGATTGGGCAGCAGCAGATTATCCGAGTTAATAAGATTGATATTCTAAACCGAATTGTATACTTTTTTGTAATAATAATTGCTATTTTGATATTAAATTTGTCCGGAAAAAGTATATCCCCAACCTATTTTATCTGGATTCAAATTGGTCTAACTTTTTTAGGGTTCATACTCTTCTTTATTTTCTTGATTCCACTTTTATCAGCGCAACCAGAGATACCAAGCATAATGAAGAAGATTTTCTCCTTTTCTTTTCCATGTTATTTAGGTAACTTGGCTCAATTCCTTAATTACCGGTTAGATGTATTTATTGTAAGTTTCTTCTTGGGAGTGACCAATTTAGGTATTTATACGCTGGGTGTGACCATTGCCCAACTAATATGGCTATTTTCGAATTCTTTCGCTACAGTCTTGTTGCCTAATATTGCTGCCTCTAGGGAAGATCCTATGAAAAATTCATTTCGCAGTGCCCAAATAGCGCGCCTTTCATTTCTTATAAGTGCGTTATCTGCAATTGGTTTAGCAATTATTGCACCGGTTATCCCACTTGTTTATGGCGCGAATTTTCAGCAAAGTATTTCTGTTTTATGGTTCTTGTTACCTGGAATTGTGGCATTTAGCCTTGTCAACGTTCTGGCGTCCTATATTGCTGGAATTGGTCGACCGAAAATTAATTTCATATTTTCCCTGGTTGGATTGTGTTTCACAATTTTTTTGGATTTATTACTTATTCCTAATGTAGGAATAATTGGAGCCTCAGTGACCTCCACCATTTCTTATTCAATAAGTGCCTTACTAACTGTTTTATATTTTAAAAAGATAACAAATATACCGGTCAAAGAAATTTTATTCATCACTCAAGAAGATAAATGCCTTATCATTTCTATGAAAAAGAGAATTATTGGAATTCTAAAGGAAAGGTTTCTTACTTAAGCCATGAAAAAGAAAATATTATTCTTACCATCCTGGTACCCAAGCGATGATGCGCCCTATAATGGAATATTTGTTCAAGAACAAGCACTAGCCTTATCAAATGAATACGATGTGGCTGTGCTATTTCCCAGGGTTTTTGGTCTTTCACGTTGGAAAGAAATGAAAACCTTTAATCCAAAGTTTAAAATTGGATACCGGGAGGGGATTAGGGTTTATCAGATAAGCAAGGTAATTGCATCAGGGCATTCCTTAAAGCTTGCAAATCAATCATATGTAAAAATAGCCAATATTGCCTTCAAAAGAATTTTGAATGAGTGGGGCCAACCTGATATTATCCATTTTCATGTAATTCTACCGGCTGGTATAGCCGCTATTGATTTAGGTAGACGATATGGCATACCAACTGTTTTGACAGAGCACTCAAGCCCCTTTTCTATGCACACAACCAAAAAACAAGGAAAGAACTCTGTTAACAAAATATTTGCATCAGTTAACCGAGTTATTGCAGTTAGCCCAAAATTGCGCAATGAAATCCTGTCCTTTCGTGCCAATACAAAAATTGAAATAGTAGGTGAACTTATCAAGACAGATTTTTTTGAAATAAACACAGAAACGTTTGACCCGTCATCTCCTCCAATAACGAGATTTCTGTCTGTGGCTTTATTTTCGCAGCAAAAGGGTCTTGATAATCTACTTCAAGCCGCGCATATACTCTGCCAAAGAGGGATTAAATCTTTTGAAATAATTATTGGAGGAGACGGACCAATAAAGGCTGAACTGGAAAGGAAAAAGGAACAATTTGATTTGAATGAAAAATGCATATTTATGGGATTGCTAAGCCGCGATGAAGTCCGCTCATGGATGCAGAAATCGGATGTTTTTGTTTTACCAAGCCGACATGAGTTCCTTTGGGATAGTTTTAGGTGAAGCAATGGCTTGTGGTAAGCCAGTTATTTCAACTCTTTGTGGAGGTCCGGAATTTATTGTAACACAAGAAACTGGTGTTCTTGTAGAAATAGATCACCCGATGCAATTGGCGGATGCAATGGAATTATTTATTAAAGGAAACGTCATTATTGATCCATACGCCATACGACAGAATGTGCGGGAACGGTTCGGAGAAGAAGTCTTTTTAAAGAATATAACCGAAATCTATCAGAGTATTTGGAAGGAAAATTAATGTGTGGTATTTTTGGAATATGGCACAATGATTTTACCCCTGTTGATATAATATCCGCACAAAGGGCACTTAACCTATTACGACATCGGGGTCCAGATGATGAAGGCTACTTGCTAATTAATACAACTACCAGTAAAGTTGTTTCCTGTAGTGGGAGGGACACTGATCCGCGTCTGGACCATCCTCCGTTGGAGAATTATTTGGGGCAAAATTTCGATCTGGTTTTGGGCTTTCGGCGTCTTTCCATCCTGGATCTTTCTCCTACAGGTCACCAACCAATGAGCAGTGCCGATGGCCAGGTATGGATAGTCTATAATGGGGAAATATACAATTATATTGAGTTGCGAAACGAATTAATCTGCCTGGGGTTTGTTTTCAAAACACAGACTGATACTGAGGTGATTCTAGCAGCTTACCAACAATGGGGTGAAGATTGTCGTCAAAAGATTCAATGGAATGTGGGGTTTTGCTATATGGGATGGGAAACAAAAAAAATTATTCTGCAGTCGCGATCACTTTGGGATAAAACCTTTTTATTATTTTCATCAGACTGGCAATTTTATATTTTCTTCTGAGGTCAAAGCACTTTTGGCTTGCTTTGAAGTTCATAAACAAGTCAATTTACAGGCTGCTAGTGATTATTTAGTTTATGGTCTGTCTGATCATGCTGAAGAGACTTTCTTCTCAAAGATATTCCAGCTACCAGCTTCACATTCCCTGATATTGAAACCTCAGGAGAAAATTATTATCAAAAGGTACTGGGATATTAAACCTAATATTGAAAAAGATCTTTTTAGATGTGTGCTTCCCCAAGAAGAAGAGAAATTCAATAATATTTTATCCGATTCGGTTAGAATCCGTATGAGAAGTGATGTCCCTTTAGGATCGTGCTTGAGTGGCGGTTTGGATTCCACAACAATTGTTGTTTTGCTAAACGAGTGGTACGAGAAAACAGGAAACAATAATCACCTGAGTTTATTAAAAACATATTCAGCATGTTATGACGATCCGAGATATGACGAACGAAATTATATCGAGAAAGTTATTGCATCTACTAAGGCAACTCCAACATATGTTTATCCAAACTGTGATGGTTTTTATCATGATCTTAAAAAACTCATCTGGCACCAAGAATTTCCTATTCAATCAACAAGTCCTTATGCACAGTATTCAGTTATGCAAGCTGCGAGACAAGACGGTACTATTGTATTATTAGATGGACAGGCTGCTGATGAAATTCTGGCTGGGTATTTCGGATTTTTTGGTCTATTTTCTTCTTCTCTACTAATGAAAGGTAACTTAAAAAAATGGCTAAGTGAATATAGGAAATCCCCAACAATTCCGATTCTACTCAACTAAAATTAATTTATTCTTCTTTATATCCCTTTATTCCTTCTAAAATTTTGAAATTCATACGGTCGGTTTCTTCCAAAGCGCCAACCTGCTTAGCATCCGACGTGGTTAAATTAGCTTGTTCAGATCGTGAAATGCCAGTCGAACATCAAGGAAATCCCTTAGATAATGCTTTATATAGCTCTGTTTTTTGGAGCGCATTACAATTATATCTACGTTATGAAGATCGTAACTCAATGGCATTTTCAATTAAATCGCGTTTGCCTTTTCTTGACGTCCGATTAGTAGAATATGCCTTTGAATTGCCATTATCAGCGAAAATCGACAACGGGTGGACCAAAGCAATATTACGAAACGTTATGAGAGGTAAACTACCTGATGTAGTGCGTCTTCGTCGTGATAAAATGGGGTTCCCAACTCCTGAAGTTGAATGGTTAACTCAAGATAACGGAAAAACTCTTCTACCCATACTAGAAGATCTAAAAACCCATAGTAGTGGTGCAATTGACTTTGAGATCCTAATGAAACAGGCCAGACATTTAATTGCACATCCTGAGCAAAAGATTGGAAATATTTGGCGATATATTAGCTTTGAATTGTGGCATAACACTTTTTTTGCAAATAGTACTTGATTTTGATACTTTTTCCTGCAAATGGCATGCCCTCCCTCAGCGCACCCATCATTAGATTTGTTATATTGCCTATAACGATTTCGCTCACCATCAAGATCGGTTTTTTAAAAAAAAATGGTTAAGAAAAAAAACTAATATTCATAATATATTATTATCCTTGTTTCAAAGGTATTGCTTTGGTAAGAACTGGTAATAATGCTGTAGAACTGAGTGATCTTGAATGGGATGTAACAGTTGTTGGCCACAAATCAGGATTTGAGGCAGACCCCTCTTTTGAACGCAACATATAATACAATCTTAAACTCAAATACTAAACATGTTTATACTGGACATCAGTTAAAATTCTTGACTCACTATATGTCAGTACTAGAAAAGAAACGATTGTGGTTAATCGAGGGTGTATTGAGGAAGACCGCTAGATCAATAGGACTTGATATGACCTTGGGGTGGAAAATCTCAACTTAGGCGTTACTTTCTTGAATTTACCAAGATAATTATGATGTGGTAATGGCAAGCGGACCACTGTTTTCAGTTTCAATTGCTGAGAAATTATGGTATTTACCAAATGCAGTAAGTCTCGTCATTTTTCCTAAAGCTGCTGCAAGTGAAGAAAATGAGTTACGATCTTTTACAAAACTTTTTTTATTACAACTTTTTTACTTTTACATGAGCTGTTTTATTAACGTTAATAGGGAAGTTCTTTATAAGAATTGTAAATTCCCAAACATTTATCTCAGTATATTTCCGAATGGTAATCTTTTTATTAGGGATTGTTTTATTTGGTAGGGAAAAAGTATTAGCTAATGAATTGGTAGATCGAGGATATCAACAATATAATTCTTTTATTTTAGGATTAAGTTTTATAGTGACAGTTATTCTAGGCTTAATATTATTGCAACCTAAGGAATTAACGGTGCGTTATTGCATCTTAGATTTGTTGTGCTTTTTTATTTTCTCTCACAGGGGCTATATACCTTTGGTTAAATATTAAAGAAAAATAATTGAATTACAGATTTCTTGAACTAGACAGAATTAATGATCTAAATGAAAAATAGTTATAAAATTTATATAATAACTGATTCATTCCCTTTTGACGGAGCAAAAGAAGAAACGTTTCTAATTACAGAAATCTCCCTTCTTCTAAAGTCGTTTGAACATATTACATTAGTGCCAATTAGAAAAAAAGGGAATATTATTGAAATTTCAGATGTTATAACAGTAGATGAGAGTCTTTCAAAAATAAGAAGCTCAATTATTGGTTATGTTTCCTTATTCATTAATGCACTAATTTTTCCTTATTTTTGGAAGGAATTAATTGCTTGGCCAGGTATAGTTTTTAAATTAAATGCTTTACAAAGGTTAATTTATTATTCAGGTGTAAATAATAAAACATCCAAATGGTTTAAGAGATTAATAAGAAAAAATAAGATTGATTTTGAAAAAACAATTTTTTATACATATTGGTACGGAATATCAACCCTTGGCATATCAATACATAAACAAAAATATCCAAAACTTAAGGTAATTACTAGAGCCCATGGTTATGATTTATATAATTATAGGTATAATCCCCCTTATATCCCATTTCAAAAAGCATGTTTGCAAAATTTAAAAAAAGTTTTCTTTATATCAAATAATGGTAAAAAATATTTTTTGTCAAAATATCCAAATTTTAGTCATATTTTTGAGACAGAGAGGTTAGGTGTTATGCCACCAAAGGGATTAAACTGCCACTTTGATAAATGCATTTATCGAATTGTTTCTTGCTCGTATTTAACCCCTGTGAAAAGAATTGATTTATTAGTTCGAGCATTAATAATTATGGCTAAAAACAAATCAGAAGAAAAATTCGAATGGGTCCATTTTGGGGGTGGGCCTTTATTAGAAAGTTTACAGAAATTATTTATTGACAGGCCTCACAATTTATTAATTAAATTAATTACAAATTACAATTCATCAAAAATTACCAATTATTACATGGAGAATTCTATAGATATTTTCATAAATGTAAGTAGTTCCGAGGGAATTTCAGTGGCGATAATGGAAGCCATAAGCTATGGTTTACCAATATTGGCTACAAACGTTGGTGGGTCATCAGAAATTGTAAATGAAAATAATGGAAGGTTAGTTGAAAAAGATATTTCTCCAAACGATCTAGCACAAGCTATATGGAATGGATTGAATGATTCTAAGAATAAATCTTCCAAACGGATTGCATCTTTCAATCAATGGAAAAATAATTATGATGCAAATAAAAATTTTAGTTCTTTTTCTGAAAAATTAATATCTCTATTAAATGAATCTCTCTAACATGATTTTTTACAAATATTTTTTTCTTAATTTTCAAAAACATTATAAAAAATGAATAAGATATTAATGATAACGTATTATTTTCCCCCTGAATCCACAGCGGGAGCTGTTCGTGCAGGTAAATTTGCCCAATATTTGCCTGAATTTGGTTGGCAGCCTTATATATTAACAACAATTCCAAATAGTGAATTACTACTAAAAAATAATAATTACTTCAACTTCCATGTCAGCAGAATTCCATCACATCAATTTTCGTTCAAGGGGGTAAGTCGAATATCTAAGCTATTACCATTATTTTGGTATGAAAGTAGATGGCAAAATGGTGCAATTGCAGAAGAGGTAAAATTAATAAAAGAAAACAATATTGATATAGTTTGGTCTAGCGCATTACCACCAATCTGTCATATTATTGGATCAAAAATAAAAGAACGAACCGGAATTCCTTTAGTTCTTGATTATAGAGACTTATGGTCTTTAAATCCCTATTCCAAACGAAAATTAGAATTCATTCGGAAAATTGATTTATACAAAGAATTGGAGGTTCTTGGAAATTCAGATTTGGTCATAGCTATAACAGAGGATATGAAAAACAGTATTCAGAGATTATCAAAAAAGATATTAAACATAAGTGTAATTTCTAATCGTTTTGATCCAAATGATATGGATAGTATTGGCCAAGAAGTCATTCCATTTCTATTTTCGCATGTCAGGAAACATTTATGAGGAGAGAACCAAAACTGCTTTGAAATTTTTGGAAGGATTAATTTTATTTGAAGAAATTGTTTCCGGTATTGGCATCGAAACTAACAATTGAATTTGTGGGAAATACTGACAAAAAAGTAAAAAATTTAGTATCAAAAGAAATTAAATTAATAAATGTCTAATTTTCTTAATCGAGTGTCTTATAAAGAATCAATAAAAATTATGAAGAAATCACAAATTTTATTGTTATTTACAGAATTAGAAGAAATGGGTTCAGTTACGAGCAAAATTTTTGACTATTTGGCAACCGGACGGCCAATATTTGTAGTAGGAGTTTCTCGAGAAGTTTCAAAAATAATTCAAAATATTGGTCAGAGTAACATTGTTGATGGCACGAACACTAAACAAATTGCAGAAAAACTCCAAGAGATAATTATTGATACTAACGAAATTAAATGGCAAAATAATAAAAACTATTTAGCATATTCTCGTAGATATTTAACAAATAAATTGTCAAACATATTAGAAGAAATTTTGGTTGGGAAAATATAATAATAAATATGGAAAATTTTATTGATTTTATATTGAGAAATTTATCAAAAAAAAGCTTCTTATTGATAAATGGAATCTTTATATCAATAATGGTTGGGATAATATCTGTTATAGATAGAAATTATTATTTATTATCCTTTCTTATAATTGTAATTGGGTTATTGGTAATATATAAAAACCTGTTTTTAGGGTTGTTATTATTTGTTTTATTAATTCCAAGTGAAGTTGTTTTAGTTAATTCATACGGTGCATCCATATTACGATATCTTGGTATCGTTATTGCTGTTATTTCGTTAATAAAAATACTATATAATCACAAAAAAATAAGAATCATTAAAACATCATTTATCTATTTGTCATTTTTCATTTGGGGAGTGCTATCTCTTTTTTGGGCACCACATCCTGATGTGGGTTACCAGACAGCAATAACTTTCCTTTACAACTTGCAATACTTTTAATAATATTAATCGATCAAGTTTCAACATTAGAGAAACTAAAAAAAGTAATTTTGGCTCTATTGATTGGAGGAATCATTTTTTCTATTACTTTTTTATTTTATGGAGTGATTTTAATTTACAGGGTAGGTTAATATTATTAACATCAAGAGGGTCTGGATTAGCAGTGTATGGTTATCCTTTAGCATTTTGAATGACTATTTTTGGAATAGTTGGAATATTAGGTAAAGGTAAAGCAAAAATTATTGGTATTTTTGGATATTTATTTGGATTATATCCTTTAATTGGTCTTGGTCTCCGAGGAGCATTATTGGCGTCTATATTTGGAATTTTTAGCGCCATCATAGTTTCTCCAACAAAAAAAAGGAAATTTGCAATATTAATTGCATTAGCATTACTATTCATATTTTCTTTGTTATTTTATTTAAATATTCAACCTACATTACCAACTAAACTTATTGAACGACTTACAGTATCTGCAGCCTTAGATTCAGGGGGTTCAAATCGTTTATTAATTTGGAGGATATTATTAGATTTGTTTCCAAAACATCCAATATTTGGGCTTGGCCTAAACCAATTCGGTTCTTATATCTTTAATCATTTTTTATATAGGCTTGATGTTGGCTCACATAACGATTATCTCGAAACTCTTGTATCTCTTGGTGTTGTGGGTTTCGTATTATTAATTGTTGGAGAGTTTGTTTGTATTATAAATTTAATTAAGATGAAATCTCTTGTCGTGAAAAAAGAAATTGTCTGGTTTGGGATTCTAATTGGTTTATTTATAGCATCAGTTATAAGTCAAAATTTCGTAAACCAATTAGTATGGAAATATGTTTGGATAATCCGAGCGTTTGTTATAGTGGGAAGCCAACCAGAAATCTGGTTAAAAAAAGAAAATACGGTAACTAGAAATAATTATATTTCTTAAATTAAATATTATAATGAGAAACAATTAAATAATTTTTTTGATGTTCATAATATGAGGAAATTTTGATTGTAGTAATTGACTTTGAGATGGGTAATGTTGGTTCAATTCTAAACATGTTAAAGAAAATTGGAGTTGAAGCGATGCTTTCAATAAATCCTGAAGATTTATTGAAAGCAGATAGGATCATACTTCCAGGTGTAGGTTCTTTTGATGAGGGTATGAAAAATTTAATTAGATTAGGATTAATTCCAAATTTAGAACAAGCTGTCCATGATAGAAAAATTCCTATTCTTGGGATTTGTTTAGGTATGCAATTATTCTTAGCCGGAAGTGAAGAGGGTAAAATTCCTGGGTTAGGTTGGATTCAAGGCAAAAATGTACGTTTTAAGTTGGATAATATTTCAACAAAAATAAAAATACCCCACATGGGTTGGAATAATTTGAATTTTAAATCACCTTCTAATACATTTAATACATTGGGGATTGCTGAACGTTATTATTTTGTGCATTCATATCACGCTTTATGTGATAATCCTGAGAATGTATTAGCAACGACCTTTTATGGATACGATTTTCCTAGTGCCATTATTAAGAATAATATAATCGGGACTCAATTCCATCCTGAAAAAAGTCATCACCATGGGATGGCTTTTCTAACCCGATTTGCTTACTGGGACGGGTTCTCAAAGTAAATTTATAGATAAATACAATAAAAATTTGAGAGACAACACATGTTAAAATCAAGAATTATTCCTTGCCTACTATTAAGTGGAAATGGATTTGTAAAAACAAAAAAATTTAAGAATCCGACTTATTTAGGAGATCCGATTAATATTGTTCATATTTTTAATGAAAAAGAGGTGGATGAAATTGTAATTTTGGATATTGATGCATCAAATTATGGCAAACCAATAAATATGGAATTATTACAAAATATTGCAACTGAATGCTTTATCCCAATGTCCTATGGTGGCGGTGTTCGAAATATAGAAGATGCACGAAAATTGAATCGAATAGGTTATGAGAAAATTGTTGTAAATTCAGTAATTTTCGAGAATCCCCAAGTCATATTTGAAATGAAAAAAATATTGGGAAGTCAAAGTATTGTAGCATCCATAGATGTTAAGAAGAATTTGCTTGGCAAATATAAGGTTTTTACTAAATCAGGAACTCAAAGTACCGGTCTTAATCCGATTGAAGTTGCAAAAATTGCCGTTGATTTAGGTGTCGGCGAAATCTTATTAACTTCAATCGATCGTGACGGAACTTACCAAGGATACGACATGGATCTAATTGAACAAGTCGCAAATTCTGTAGATGTACCTGTAATTGCTAGTGGTGGAGCATCTTCAACAGTTGATTTGATAAATGTAATTAAGTTTGCTGGTGCATCAGCAGCAGCTGCTTGTAGCATTTTTGTCTTTCATGGGCCGTTACATGGTGTGTTAATTAATATGCCATCAATTCAAGAATTGAGTTTTCTTGAAAATGAATTAAAAAAAGGATAAAAAAAATGAGCCAAGTTTATCAAATTTGCAATCGGTGTGTAATGGATATAACCGATCTGAATATAAATTTTGACGAAAATGGATATTGTAACCATTGTCGTGATTTGATTATCCGAATGAAAAATGTAGTTAACAATGACCCTAACCTTTTAGAGGAGGTTGTTAATAAAATTAAATTAGCAGGGAAAGATAAAAAATATGATTGTATATTAGGTGTAAGTGGTGGAGTAAACTCAACATATTTAGCATATATATCCAAAAAACTAGGTTTACGTATATTAGCGGTTCATTTAGATAATGGGTGGAATTCTGAACTGGCAGTAAAGAATATTGAACAAGTCCTTAATAAATTAAATATCGATCTGTATACAAATGTTCTTGACTGGGAAAGTTTTAGAGATTTACAAATTTCTTTTTTGGAATCATCCACAACCGATCTGGAAATACCTACCGATCATGCAATACATGCGACTTTATTCAAGGTTGCACGTCAACTAGGTGTTCGATATATTTTGCAAGGTATGAATATTCGCACAGAAGGAATTATGCCAAGAAGTTGGACATATGGAGCGTATGATTGGACCTACATCCAATCTATTCATAAGAAATTTGGAACTAAAAAACTACATAATTTTCCTCATTTCTCATTAGTTGATCGCCTGTTAAATTTTTTTGTTTTTCGATTGAAAGTCGTAAGCTTATTAAACTTAGTTGATTATAATAAAAATGATGCCACGAAATTACTAACTGAAGAATTGTCTTGGCGAGACTATGAGGTTAAACACGGCGAATCAATCTATACTCGTTTTTATCAATCATATTTTTTACCAACCAAATTTGGAATTGATAAGCGAAAGGCGCACCTCTCAAGTTTGATTGTAAGTAATCAAATATCTCGTACGAAAGCACTTGAAATATTAGAGGAGCCTTCTCAATCTAAAAAATTAATGTCTGAAGATCGTGAATATGTACTTAAGAAATTAAACCTCACTGAAGAAAGGTTCTTAGAACTTTTGAATCGACCAATAAAAACTTTTGAAGATTATCCAAATCAAAATAGGGTTATTCAAGCTCTTTCTTTACCCATTCGAATTGGTAGGCGCTTAGGTATTTTTTCGCCAACTAGTGGACTTTAAAAAATAATCATTCATGGCAAATAAAAAAACAATTCATGTTTGCATATTAACAAGTGCTCATCCAATTGACGATGTTAGAGTAAGTCATAAAATTGGCGAATCACTTCGCTCGGCAGGTTTCAGAGTTACATGGATAGGACCAAATAATGCGTTCTTTGACACGATATCGTATAATCAATATGATATAACCTATCGTTTATTTCCATCGAGTAAAGGAAAATTAGGGAGAATTCTTGGTGGAATTAGGCTTACCTTTCCGCGAAGAAAGAAAAAGATATTCAGGTTTTTTATGCGCCAGATCCAAATTCGGCATTAAATTGCAACTTTACTTGCTGGAAAAAACAATTCTCGTGTGATCTTTGATATACATGAAATTTACCATGACGCTATGTTAAATCGATGGCTTTCTGGATTACTTGCAATAATAGGTGGTTACATTATTCGAGTATCTTTATTAAAAATATGTAATCGATGTGACTTGGTTATAGGTGTAAGCCAATCAGTTCTCGAACCTTATTTAGCAACTAAAACAAAGAAATTAGTTGTGATGAATTGCGCTCCAATTTGGTTTTCTAATGACAATCAATTGAAAAATAGCATATTTGACAACGATAAATTTGTAATTTTGCACGGAAAAGCAAATCCATCAAGAGGTACTAAAATTGTTTTAGAAGCTCTAAGTTTAGCCAAAGACCATATTCCCGGTCTAAGGTGTATAATGTTTGATACATTCCAATCAAATGTTGATAACGTTGAATTAAAAGAATTTCAAAAGCAAATTGAGGGTTTGGGTCTCAAGGATATAATTATCCTAAAAAAGGTGTTCCTTTGCAAGAAATGCCTGAAATAATTCAAAATTGTAACTTGGGGGTAATCGCATATGGAAGAAAATTAGGTGTTGATAGTCTTCCAAATAAACTTTTTGAATTTATGGCTATTGGTTTACCAATAATTGCTCCAAATTATTCTTTTGAGATTGCTAGAATTATGAAAAAAGAAAAATGTGGTTTGATTGTTGATTTTGAAAACCCTAAAGAAGTAGCGGGTGCATTTATTGAATTATTTAATAACCCTGTTTTACAGTATGAAATGGGAAGGCGAGGAAGGTATGCGTTTGAAAGACAATATAATTGGCAAACTGAGGTTAAACCATTTATTAAACAGATTAAGAATTGGTTCCCAGATTACTAAACCAGGAAATTTTGTAAGAAATATCATTTTTTTTAAATTTATGTATCCCTGGGTAAAATATGGAAATAATGTTCATTGTCAATTTGGCACCAGCTTCTGGTCGCCTCATAAACACATAATTATTGGAAATAATGTAGGTATTGGGAGGCATTGTACTTTTCTGTGTGATATTGAAATTGGAAATAAGGTATTAATTGCTTTCGATGTTGCATTCATTAATTCTGACGATCATATTTATAATGTCATTGGGAAAGCTATATGGGATTCTGGTAGGGGAGATTCTGGAAAGATTGTAATTGAGGATGACGTTTGGATAGGACAGGGTGTTACAATACTAACTCCTGTGAGAATTGGTACTGGCTCAATAATCGGCGCAAGAAGCCTGGTTAATAAAGATGTTCCTCCATTCTCCATAGTTGCTGGTGTACCAGCAAAAGTAATTAAAATGCGGTTTACTAAAGATCAAATAAAAATGCATAAGAAACTTTTAATGCAATACGAATAAATGCATTAGTGAATTATTTTCCAAGTTAATAATTAGAGTAATAAACGTTGAAAATAAATATTAGTAAATTACTAGTTTTTGTTAGTATTATGTTGATTGTTATGGTTTTTATTAATAAAAATGGAGAAATCTATTTTTTTCGTAATCAAATTTATTTAGATGCTATAAAGAGTATTACACAAAATAAAGAATTTCGTCTTGAATCAACTAACGATATAAATAAAATGGCAATGAATGATTGTCACTTAAATTGGTTGCTAAATCTAGTTGCATTTAGAAATGAGGACAATCATACTCAAGAAAGAACATTGAAAAATTTATTGTTGTGTACCGATATTGAAGTAGAAATGTTTGTATCAATCCAATCGAATAATTTGGAATTAATTGAATATATTGTAAAGAACTATCCCAATAATGTTTCTTCAATATTTAGGCTATCAGAATTAATTAAAGAGCAAGATCCTGTACGATCTGTCAAGTTATTAAGAGTAGTCACTAAACTAAATCCACATCATGAATTAGCTTGGTGTCGTCTAGGTTACTATTATGAAATCAAAAGGGGATTTCCTTCAAGCAATTAAATCATTTTATAATTGTTGCGAAAACTTAGATGCTGGGTTTCACGGATGTTATGGTGCAGGCAGATTATCAGAAAAAATTGGAGATCCGATGAAAGCAATTGATTATTATAGGATGTCAAAATCAAGGGAAGTTTTAAAAATAGCAGATGATTTGGAAATTTTAATAAATAGATAAGCTCTCAATTATTGTAGAGAAATAAAGATTTATAGAATTATGAAAATATTAATTTTTTCTCAACATTTTGCTCCAGAAGAAGTGAGTGGGGCTGTTCTAGCAACTGAATTAGCTGAAGATCTTGTTAAGTTTGGAAATTCGAGTCATCTTTGTTACAACTTTTCCCAGTTACCCCCAAAATAGAATCTTCGATGGTTATAAAAATAAATGGATGGATCAGGAGATAATAAATGGTGTAAATATTACTCGCACATGGAGTTATATATCATCCAACCAATCATTTATTCACCGGGCAATTAATTTCCTGTCTTTTTCCATTTCTTCATTCTTTGGTGGATTAAAAGCAAAAAAACCAGATATTATTTTTAGTTATTCACCTCCGTTAACTTTAGGATTTTCAGCTTGGTTATTGAGTAAAGTTTGGAATGTGCCATGGATCTTAAGAGTCGAAGATTTATTTCCAGATGCAGCCATAGCAACTGGAGTGATCAAAAACAAATTTTTGATTAAATGCCTATATCTGTTGGAAAAAATATTTTACAGCCAAGCAACTCATATTTCTGTTCTTTCTGCCGGCTTTAAAAAGATAATACACGAAAAAGGTGTTCATGAAAAGAAAATATCTGTAATTCCTGTATGGGTTGATGATCAGAAAATAAAACCACTTCCTAAGGGTAATTGGTTTCGTCAGAAATATAATTTGGAGAATAAATTTGTTTTGATGTATACCGGGAATATGGGTGTAACATCATCATTAGAGGATGTAGTGAAAGCTGCCTTTTTGATGAAAGAAAATGATCAAATCTATTTTGTGATGATTGGAGAAGGGATTAAAAAGAATTATATTTTGGATTTTATTGAAAAAAATAAATTAAAAAATATATTGTTGTTACCCTATCAACCTCGTGAAAAATATAATGAAGTTCTCGCAGCTGCAGATATTGGTATGGTAACTTTGAATAATTATTCATCTTCCTATTCTCTACCATCTAAAATATTTACAATTATGGCAAGTGGCAGGCCAGTGTTAGCGATTTCTACGAATTCAAGTGAAATTGCATCTTTGATATCTGAGGAAAGTTGTGGGGTGAATGTAGAATCTGGTGTGCCAAAATTATTTTCAGAATCTATATTAAAAATTAAACATGATAAAAATAGATTAGCTTATTATTCAGAAAACGGTAGACAAGCTATAAAAAATAAATTTTCCAGAGATAAATGCACCATAGCTTTTGAAAAATTATTTAAAGAAATAATAATAAATGGTTAAAATAATTAAATTTTCACCTAAGTATGCTTCATTGGTAGCTGATTTGCATCAAAAACATTTACAGTCCAATTTACAAAATAAATTAGGATTTAAAATGTTAGTAATTTATTATGCATCTTTTTCATCGCCAAAAGGAGGAGCTTGTTATCTAGCAGTGGAGGATTATAAGCTACTTGGTTTTATTTGTGGCGTGTGGGATCAGAAAGAAATTTTTATAAATTTCTTAAAATCAAATCCCATTCGGATAATATTTTTTGGAATACCGTTAATTTTTACAAATATTAATTATATTAAGTCCATTTATGCTAAATTATATAATAGTGTTTTTTCTAAAAAATCTACTATAAAAAGGGGTTTTTATGAACTAAGGCCGATAGTTGTAGATCCTTCAGTAAGGGGGAAAGGTGTAGCGGATCTATTAGTTAATTATTTGACGCAAGATGCAGTTAGCAGGGGGCACAAAGAAATTTTATTAAAAACTGAAAAAGAAAATTCATTGGCACAAAAATTTTATGAAAAATATGGGTTTTTGAAAATCACTGAAGAAGTTTTAGAAAATAGAAGTTACTTTATCTATAGACTATCAATTGATTAAGAATGAAAAAATTTTTTGAGAATTGGTTAGAAAATCAGAAAATTAAAACGATTGATTTTGATGGTTTTAATTGGTTTCAGCCCTCTATTGGTGTGCTTCAAAGTTATCCTTTTTATTTGAAAATTTCACCTGAAGAGAATTCACTTGCATGGTTATTCAAGAATCACAGATTGATTGCATTAAAATATTCTACGAATGTTGAAAATCTGGAAGGCTTGATTAGTTATCATGTCATTTATGAAGGTACTAGTTTTGACTTTGAAAAATTATCAAAGAAAGTACGACATGATGTAAAGAGAGGAATGGACTATGCAAAAATTGAACCAATTACTTTTAGGGCACTTGCTAATGATGGTTGGAATTTGCGATCCGATACAATAAAAAGACAGGGAAGGGATAATGCAGAAAGGAAGTTGTGGCTGGTTTAATTTATGTTTGTCTGCAGAGGGTTTAGAAGGATTTGAAACGTGGGCTGCAATTTCAAATAATAAATTAGTAGCATCATTAATAGCATTTACGGATTTTGATGATGGTTGTTGTAGTATTCTGTATCAACAAAGTGCAACTTATGCTCTAAAATCCGGTGTAAATAATGCCTTAGCTTTTGAATTTATAAATAATGTATTGTCTCGTAAGGGTATAGATAGAATATTTTATGGTCTGCATTCGTTGGATGCACCTCCAAGTGTGGATGAATTTAAATTTCGAATGGGTTTTTCTGCTTATCCTGTCCGGCAACGAGTTGTTTTCAACAAGTCAGTTAAATTTTTGGCAAATCCATATAGTTACCAAATCATAAAAATATTTTCGAGGCTCTTTTCAGGAAATTCCAAATTTTCAAAATTAGAAGGTTTACTTAGGTTCTATCTTCAAGGGAAATTACCTTTAGAATTACAAGAGTGGCCAAAAGCATTGCTTCCTCAAAAAACCCAAATTTTAGAATCAATAAATAAAAATTGAAAACCACCACCAATTTCTGGCTGCCAGTAGTTCTCTGGGCAGCTATTATTTTCGTTTTTTCCAGCACCCCCGACCAAAATACAGCTGGTAGCTTGTAGACGGTAGTTTGTAGCTTAAAAACTCTAATCTCAATGATGGATTTCTGAATGGTGGCAAAGTGAATTTAATACTGAAAATCTTGAAAAATTGGTTACCCGTTTTATTATGGGCAACTGTCATATTCTTTTTTTCCAGTAATCCGGATCCGTATCGTTATTTACCAGAATCCTGGCGCAGCGCCGTCCCCCTCCCTTCCCTAACCAATTCTTCCGCCGCTGAACTCCTCGGCCAGCTCATGCACTTCCTCGAGTATGCTGTCCTGTCATTCCTGGTTCGAAGAGCTCTGCATGCTTCTGGCAGAGGTTACAGAGCACTTCACCATACTCTTCCAGCCTCTCAAAAAATCAATCTACTCACCATTATTTTTACGATGGTCTTTGCTTTATCGGATGAAACCCACCAACTCTTCGTCCCCAGCCGCACCTTCCAGCTGATTGATCTGTTCATAGATTTGTTGGGTTCGCTCTTCGGGGTATTCTTATATACGAGATTTAAGATAGAACCGCGAAGATAAAAGAAAGGCGCAAAGAAAAGCCGCAAAGGTTTTTAAGTAAAAAGAAAGAAAAAATTTGATGTTTTTCATTTATTAAACATTGTTAATTATAAAAATTGATGTCTTAATCTTTTAACCTTAATTTTTTCTTCGCGTCTTTGCGCCTTCGCGGTTCGTTATTTTCATCACCATTAATTACGATTTTCATCCCAAAACCCATCATAATAGAAAATATGTGCTATAATATACCGGGAACCTCACTGCACAAAACACAGCTCTTAGGGCAAGAATTTTTTCCAAACACCCAACACCTGATCCCTAAAACCTGGCCCGAATTGTTTCGAATTGTTTTTTAGAAACAATTTACTATTGAAACAAATAGAAAAAAATTCTATAATTAACATCGTTGGGGGACACTTCCCCCGATAAACCAGAACTAAAACCTTAATTTTTTCTTCGTGTCTTTCTTTTCTTCTTCGCGGTTCAGTTTTTAAATCCAATAGTACAAATAACCAGGGGGTAAAATAAATGGAAGCCCGTGATACCAAACCAAGAAACCAAATACCAGATACATACGAAATGAACTCTTCTAAAAACAGCTTCCGAAGGACTCCGAATGAACCTACCGGAGCTACACCTCAACAGCTTAACACCTTAGCTGAAAAGCTCGAAAGCTTCGTCCGCCGAACCATGGATATTCTCGTCTCACTTCTTCGGTTTACTATTCCTGAGTCCGCTATTTCTTGTACATAGCTATTAAGCTTAAAAACGACTCCCCCGGCCCCGTCTTCTACCGCGGTCCCCGCGCCGGCCGCAACGGCAAAACCTTCGGCATCCTCAAATTCCGCACCATGTACGATGAATGAAAACAGCTACAACGGCGCCAAAATCACCGCGGCAGGCGACGAACGCATCACCCCCTTCGGCAAATACCTGCGTGATGCCAAACTCAACGAACTCCCCCAACTCTGGAACGTCCTCATCGGGCAAATGTCCCTCGTCGGGCCCCGCCCCGAAGATCCCACCATCGCCAGCACCTGGGAACCCGCCGTGCACAAGCTCATCCTCTCCATCCGCCCCGGCATCACCTCCCCCGCCTCCGTCCTCTACCGCGACGAAGAAAAAATCCTCGCCAAAAACGCAGACCCCTACCAGCAATACTTCCAGTCCGTCCTGCCCTCCAAGCTGCGGCTCGATCAGCTCTACGTCCGCAACCGCAACCTCCTCACCGATATCGACGTCATCTTCTGGACGGCCATCGCCCTCCTCCCGCGCCTGCGCAACCGCACCATCACAGAAAACACCCTCTTCTGGGGTCCCTTCGCCCACTTCGCCACCCGCCACCTCTCCTGGTTCGTCATCGATACCTTCATCGCCTTCACCGCCGCCCTCCTCAGCGAGGTCATCTTCCGCACCAGCCTGCCCCTCAATCTCGGCGTCCCCACAGCCATCCTCGCCGCCCTCCTCTTCGGCCTCCTCTTCAGCCTCATAAACGCCCTCCTCGGCCTAAACCGCGTCTCCTGGTCGCGTGCCGCCGCCGGCGATGCCCTCACCCTCGCCTTCTCCGCCACCATCACCACCACCCTCCTCGTCCTCCTCAAAACCAACCTCCTCGCCACCCAAATCCTCCCCGTCGGCACCCTCATCACCACCGGCATCCTCAGCTTCATGGGCTTCGTCTTCGTCCGTTACCGCGAAAAACTCATCACCGGTGCCGCCACCCGCTGGATCCGTGCCCGTGACAACACCAAAACCATCGCCGAACGCGTTGTGATCATCGGAGCCGGCGACAATGGCGAAATGGCACTCTGGATGTTAAACCGGCCCAACTTAGCCAGAGCCTTTACGGTAGTGGGGATTTTAGATGACGACCCCCGCAAACAGGGCACCACGTGTCAACGGCATAGATGTGGTCGGCACCACAGAAATGCTTCGGGATGTCGTTCAGCAGCGGGATGTGGGGCTCATCGTCTACACCATTCACAATGTCCACCCCATCCGGCGCCATGCGTCTCATCCAGCAAGCCCACCAAACCGGCGTCCGCACCGTCGTCCTCCCCGATCTCATCTCCCAGCTCGCCCATCCCAACTGCCAGGCCGAGCAGCTCCTCCACGACCACCCCCTCGATGCCCCCCTCACCCCCGCCGAAACAGCCCACCTCCTCCGCCACCTCTCCCACCTAGCCCAACAAGGCGACCTCACCGGAGTCCAATCCCTAGCAGACCAACTCATCAACCTCCTCCCCCCCGAGGATGACGACTACCAGGTATAAAAACCGAACCGCAAAAAAGACCGAACGAAGACACGAAGAAAAGATTCTTTAGATTTTTTAAAAGATTAATGACAAAATATTAACCACAGACACTCGATATAATTAATATCAACATCACCAACCCTAATTAACCTTAAACCATCAAAACCTCTTTTCTTCGCGTCTTTTCTTCGTGTCTTTCTTTTCTTCTTCGCGGTTCAATCTTTAAAGGAGTTTAAACAATGAACATACTTCTTAACAGGTGCCGCCGGATTTATAGGCTCCTCCCTCGCCAAAAGAGCTATCTCAGCTTAATCAGCTTCAGCTACGAGCCTTTATCCGCTACAACTCCCGCGCCGACATCGGCCTACTCTCACTCCTTCCCAAACATGAACTCTGACCAGATCGACACTGGTACTTCGGCGACCTACGCGACCCCTCAGCCATACTCGAAGCCGCCCCGGCTGCGACATCATCTACCACCTCGGCGCCCTCATCTCCATCCCCTACTCCTACCTCCACCCCGTCGAAACCGTCCAATCCAACATCCCGGCACCCTCAACATCCTCGAAGCCGCCGCCAACACCACATCCCCCTCGTCCACACCTCCACCAGCGAAGTCTACGGCACCGCCCTGCGCGTCCCCATCGACGAAAACCACCCCCTCCAGGGGCAATCCCCCTACTCCGCCAGCAAAATCGGCGCCGACAAACTCGTCGAAGCCTACTACCACTCCTTCGACGTCCCACCGTCACCGTCCGCCCCTTCAACACCTACGGACCCGGGCAATCCGCCCGCGCCGTCATCCCCACCATCATCACCCAGGCCCTCACCCAGGATCACCTCCACCTCGGCTCCCTCGACACCCGCCGCGACTTCACCTACGTCGATGACACCGTCGCAGGCTTCATCATAGCCGGCGAAGCCCTCCTCGCAGCCGTCCAAAGCTCCCAAGCCAGCGGTTCTTCCTCAACCCTGAATCCTCAATCCTCAACCCTGAATCCTCAATCAGCTCAACCTAGATCCCCATCAGCTATCAGCTCAACAGCCATCAGCTAATAGGTCAGAATTCAACCTCGGCACCGGCACCGAAGTCACCATCGGCGAAATCACCCAAATCATCCTCCAAATCCTCAACAAACCCAACCTGCCCATCGTCCAGGACCAGGAACGCCTCCGCCCCCAAAACTCCGAAGTCCATGCGCCTCCTCTCCGACAACCGCAAAGCCCGCGAATCACCTCGGCTGGACCCCCACCATCGACCTCGAAGACGGCCTCGCCCGCACCATCGCCTGGATCTCCGACCATCTGGACAGATACAGAGTAGGAATCTACGAGCGTTAAAACCGAACATTAAAAACTGAACCGCTAAGGCACGAAGGCACGAAGAAAATAAAGTTAAAAGATAACATACCCCTCAGGGTAAAGAAAAGAAAGAAAATCCAATTGAATAATGCCACAAAATAAACCCTTAACCCAACTTAAAAACCCTTCGCGTCTTTTCTTCGTGTCTTTCTTTTCTTCTTCGCGGTTCAATCTTTAATCCCCATTAACCACATACCCACCTATGAAATACTCAATCAACACTCAACCCTCAACCCTCAGCACCTATCCCGGAGGTAAACCCATGCACGCTATAATCCTCGCCGGAGGCAAAGGCACCCGCCTCGCCCCCTACACCACCATCTTCCCCAAACCAATGATGCCCATTGGCGACAAAGCCATCCTCGAAATCCTCCTCCACCAAATGAAAGCCGCCGGCATCAACCACGTCACCCTCACCGTCGGGCACCTCGCCGGCCTCATGCGCGCCTTCTTCCAGGACGGCTCCCAATACAGCCTCGACATCCAATACGCCTACGAAGACACCCCCCTCGGCACCGCCGGACCGCTCGCCAACATCACCCACCTCACCAAAACCTTCCTCGTCAGCCAATGGCGACGTCCTCTCCCTCATCCCCATCCACGAACTCATCCAATTCCACAAAGAACAAGGTGGCATCTGCACCATCGCCATGCACGAACGCAAGGTCAAAATCGACCTCGGCGTCATCGAAATGGACGAATGCTGCCAGGTCACCGAACTACATCGAAAAACCCACCATCGACTACCGCGTCAGCATGGGCCTCTACGTCTTCGAACCCCGCGTCCTCCAATACATCCCCCAGGGCCAACACCTCGACTTCCCCGACCTCGTCAAAAAACTCCTCACCGCCGGAGAACGCGTCATCGGCTACCCCTACGCCGGCTACTGGCAAGACCTCGGCAACCCCACCGACTACGACCCAAGCCGTCAACGACTTCGATTCCTTAAGACATCTATTCTTCCCAAACGAAAATAAAAACTGAACCGCAAAGGCACGAAGACACGAAGAAAAAAAATAAAAACCTTCGTGTCTTTTCTTCGTGCCTTTCTTTTATCTTAGCGGTTCAATCTTTACTCCTTGAAAGGAACACCATGGACATCGAACAAATCGCCTCAGCCACCATCAACTCCGCCATCCAAATCCACAAAACCCTCGGCCCCGGACTACTCGAATCAGTCTACCAAACCTGCCTCGCATACGACCTCAGAAAATTAGGTTATAAAGTAGACATTGAACTCAAACAACCATTTCAATACAAAGAAATAACCTTCGATCAAGGATATAGAATAGACATGCTGGTCGAAAATAGTATTATCATAGAAAACAAAACCGTCGATCACCTTCTACCAGTCCACGAAGCCCAACTAATCACCTACCTCAAACTTCGCGGCTGCACACTCGGCTTCCTCATTAATTGGAAAGTAGAATTTCTAAAAGATGGAATTAGACGAAAAGTCAACAACCACCCCCAAAAATACATTCGTAAAAACCCGTATGCGCCAAGAAATTTAAAATAATTAAAAACCTTCGTGTCTTTTCTTCGTGCCTTTCTTTTCTTCTTAGCGGTTCAATCTTTAATCCCCAGGAGTAAACTCACCATGAATTGGAAAATCCCCCTAGCCGACCTAAACTACGACTCTAACGAAGACAACGCCGTCCTCTCCGTCCTCCACTCCAAGTGGTTAACCATGGGCGAAGTCACCTCCCAATTCGAACAAGACTTCTCCCAGCTCACCTCCTCCCCCCACTGCCTCTCCGTCTCCAACGCCACCGAAGCCCTCCACCTCGCCTGCGTCGCCCTCGGCATCGGCCCCGGAGATGAAGTCATCCTCCCCTCCCTCACCTTCGTCGCCACCGCCAACGCCGTCCTCTACACCGGCGCCCGCGTCGTATTCGCAGACATCACCAGCCCCAACGACCTCACCATCTCCCCCGCCTCCATCGCAGCCAGCATCACCCCGCGCACCAAAGCCATCATCGTCATGCACTACGCCGGCTACCCCTGCGACATGCCCGCCATCCTCCAAATCGCCCGCCAGCACAACCTCCCCATCATCGAAGACGCCGCCCACTGTCCCGGCGCCACCCTGCAAGGCAAAGCCCTCGGCACCTGGGGCGATATCGGCTGCTTCTCCTTCTTCTCCAACAAAAACCTCGCAACGGGAGAAGGCGGCATGCTCACCACCAACTCAGACGAAATCGCCGCCAAACTCAAACTCCTGCGCTCCCACGGCATGACCACCCTCACCTACGACCGTCACGCCGGCCACGCCTACACCTACGACGTCGTCGAGCTGGGATACAACTACCGCATCGACGAAATCCGCGCCGCATTGGGCATCGAGCAGCTCAAAAAACTCCCCGCCAACAACCAGCGCCGCCGCGAAATCGTCGCCCACTACCGCGCCCACCTCCCCGCCGAGCTCACCATCCCCTTCGCAGGCCACCCCGGAGTCACCGCCGCCCACATCTGCCCCGTCCTCCTCCCCGAAGGACACAGCCGCACCGCCTTCCAGGACTACATGAAAGAGCACGCCATCCAGACCAGCATCCACTACCCCCCCATCCACACCTTCACCTACTACCGCGAGCACTTCCCCGGCCCCCACACCCTCCCCCTCACCGAAACCCTCGCCCCCCGCGAAGTCACCCTCCCCCTCTACCCCACCATGACCGATGAACAAATCGACTATCTGATGGAACAAGTCCCGTTGGCGTTGAAAGCATCGAAAAACAGATTGAAGTTCCATAATAGGGTAAATGATTGATCGGATTTAAAAACTGAACCGCAAAGACACGAAGGCGCAAAGATTTTTAAGGTAAAAGAAGAAAAAACAAATAATTATTAACCACCATTATACCCATTTGTAACAAATCTACACAAATAATCCATTACCAACCCTTAAAAATCTTCGTGTCTTTTCTTCGTGTCTTTCTTTTCTTCCGCATTAAAATCAGTATTCGCGGTTCAATTTTTAAACCTAATTAAATACATACCCTAATATGAAATTTTATAGTTTGCAAATTCAAATAATTTCAGTTATACTGTCATTGCAGAAAATCAGTATTATTGGAGTAAACAACTATGGACACAACCATACAAGTACGTGAACGCGGCGTGATCACCCTCCCCGCCGAGCTGCGCGATAAATACAAAATCGAAACCGGTCAAATTTTCCGCCTGGTCGACCTGGACGGCATCTTCGTCTTCGTCCCCATGGTACCCATCGTCCCCGAACTGGCCAACGAAATCGAACGACTGCGCCTCGAAGCTGGTCTCAGCATGGAGGACCTTCTGGTAAGCTTGCGCGAACAACGCGAGAAATACACGACCGATAAATATGGAAAATAAACCGGAAAAACCTCGCATCTTCATCGATGCCGATGTCCTCTTCGCCGGGTCTGCATCCCCCCAGCAATACAGCGCCAGCCTCGTCATCCTGCGCATGGCTGAGATCACCCTCATCAAAGCCATCACCAGCCAGCAGGTCATCACCGAAGTCGAGCGCAACCTCGAGCAGAAATTCCCGGCCGCGCTGGTCACCTTTCGTATGCTCGTCAGCCGCTGTCTGCAAGTCCTTCCCGATCCCACCGAGCAGGAAGTCGCTGCCCTCACCGGTCTCGCCGATCCCAAAGACCTGCCCATCCTCGCCGCCGCCGTCAAACATAACTACCAGTACCTCACCACCTATAACACAAAACACTTCCAACCCGGCACCCCAACCCTCACCGTCCTCCCCCCCGGAGACCTCGTCCAACGCATCCGCTATCTTTTGAGCAGCATTTAAGCTGTTAAGCTCTTCAGCTGTTGAGCTGTTAACAAATCATGAAATCATCCACAGAAAAGTATGAAAATTCTCCATTATGAAAAAAGAGTATTATTCGTTTATTCGATCTTTATTCGTTGACGGCAATTCAGGGAATTCCATTTTCGCAGCATTGATAAGAAAAGACCACTCACAAGAGCAGTCTTTGATGATAACGCACCAGGGATATAGGAGCAAACTCACCTTGGTGGATTGCTCACACGGCATGGAGCCGAATTTCGTCCGCTGATAATAATTCTAGCACAATATTGCAAATTTTCAATTTACGCATGCAAACACAAAACTCTTCAAATCTGCAAAATATTGCCCGTTTCGTTATCTACAAAAACCATTTATCTTTACTGTTCAACAAACTAAAACAGAATAACTTACAATTCCTCGTCCTCAAAGGCTGGTCTTTCATCCCCGACCTCTACCCTGACCCATCCATCCGCCCCTTCAGCGACATCGACATCCTCATCCACCCCGAAGACTATTCAGCCGTCTCCGCGAAAATGGCAGACCTCGGCTACACCGCCAATCCACCCGTACGAGCGGGTTCCAAACCCGCCCCTCCAGCTTCCCAACACCCCGTACGGGCGGGTTCCAAACCCGCCCCTCCCCACATCCCCCTCGAAATCACCTGGAGCCACCCCGCCGGCATCCACATCGACCTTCATACCCACCTCCTCACCCTCGCCTGGTGGCAGCCCGCCTTCCCCATCGACCTCCACCACATCTGGCACACCGCCCAACCCTACCACGACAGCACCGGCCTCCAACTCCAGCGCCTCTCCCCCGAAG
This sequence comes from uncultured Chloroflexia bacterium, assembly GCA_963765655.1. Lineage (GTDB taxonomy): Bacteria > Chloroflexota > Anaerolineae > Anaerolineales > Anaerolineaceae > UBA6170. Next base: position 460,358 of record CAVXXH010000004.1, on the reverse strand, counting down.
TCACCTTCCTGCACCTCTGCCTCCACCTCTTCAACCATGGAATCCTCAACCCCCGCTTCCACAGCTACATCGACCTCGCCCTCCTCCTCCGCAAATATAGCGACGAAATGCATTGGGATCACATCCTCCACCTCGCCCAAAGCTGGGGCATGCAAAACATCCTCTACCTCGTCAGCCAAATCCTGCATCGCGACTACCACATCACCCTCCCCATCCAAATCAATCCCAAATCTCCCCCCAACTCCCTTCAACACAAATATATCCACTCCCTCAACACTCAAGTCCTCAACCCTTCCGAAGGATACTTATCTGCAAGCGTGTAAACCCGGATCAACTCCGAAGTACTACGAGGAGCTAACCTCAACCTCCCCTGGTTCTCCTCCTTCCTCCTCCGCCTCGCCCTCATTGATCATACCCATTCTCCTCCCCAAACTCCTCCTCAACGCCATCTTCCCAAACCCATCCCTGCGCACCGCCATCCACAACCAACCCAGTACCCTCCTCCAACACTGGCAAACCTACACCCGCCGCCTGTTCAATGCTGAAAGCTCAACGCTGAAAGCTCAAAGCTCAAAGCCAAAATAGGACATCCGAATCGATCTTGAAATTCAATCAGATTCGATGTGATTCAAAAACCAGCTTAAATCCTGCACAAGAAATAGTCTATAATTATCAAAACACATCTCACTTGATTTAACTTTCAGCTTTCAGCTTTCAGCAATGACCTATGTCCTTAATCAACTGGAACTCCCTCATCTCCAACACCATCTGGATCCTCGCCCTCGCCTGGCTCCTCGCCGTCCTCTCCATGTCCATCTGGTCAGCCCGTGAAAACGACCGCAAACTCAGCGCCGAGCTCGACCGTCCCAACCGTCAGATGCAGCTCAACCTGGGTGGCATGCTCTTCAGCGTCGGGCTCGCTCTCGTCTCCGAGCAACTCTGGCAAATGCTCATTCTCATCGCGCTCGGTGTTCTATTTCTTGTACAGCTGGTTCTCGCTGCACGCTCGCAACGGCAGTGAAAACGATCTGAGTCACGTACTTTACAAATCTGTACATTTCGGTCAATTTCCTAAAAATGTGGCATAATACTTGTATACCGACGACCTGTAGGAGGGTTTTTTGCCAGCAGTAAGACGTTGTCCCAGTCTGGGACTTGATGATGATAAAGACACCTGCATGACTTTCGCTACCGAAAGCCATCATTGCTATCGCCTTGCTAAACACAAAGCTATCCCAGTGGATCATCAATTGCAATACTGCCTGAATGAAAATCACATCCGCTGTCCCATCTTCTTGAGTGGCGATCGCTTATTCCCGAAGGTGGCCAAAGCAGCGGTTACGGTACCATCGCCAGCCAGAACATCGCAACGTCTATCCATTCCAAAATCAGTTGTAAAATGGGTAATTGCCGTAGCTGCTATTTTCGTTTTAGCATTTGTCAGCTGGTGGGTCTTCGCCAAAACCGATATCTTCACCCGCACCGATCCACCCGTTCAGGCGTCCGGTGACCTGCCCCCAGGTGTCACACCGACCATCACCCGCACCCTCATGGAGTTCTCCCCCAACCTGACGTTGGTCTACGAATTAACCGCTGAAGCCATTGCTACCAGCAGCCCACAACCGTTGCAGAAAATCCCGGTAACCGGGGAAGCAAGCTCCACAATTACCAAGACGCCTACCACCACACGTACCGAAACGCCTACCTCCACTCCTTCACCAACTGCGATTGCCTGTTCTTTACCAGATGGGTGGATTGTATATACCGTAAAATTCTGGGATAACCTTTATTGGCTCAGCTTATCAGTGCGCACTTCCATGGATTACTTGATGGAAGTCAATTGTCTTAACTCACAAATATTGTATGTCGGGCAGGAACTCTTTTTACCTTATTATCCTGCCAAAGCTACCTCCACCCCCACTAAATCTCCAACCCCAACCAGAACGAATCCACCACCAACCAGCACCTATACCCGCACACCAACTGCTACACCAACACGTACACCAACTCGTACACCGACTCCTACTTATACCAACACACCTGTTCCACCAATACACCAACCCCAACGCCAACCAACACCCCAACTCCAACCCCTACTTTTACCGATACCCCTCCGACGATACACCAACGCCTACTCCCACCAATACACCTACCCAACTCCGACCGTACAGCGACCCCAACACCGACCGACGACCTACACCAACACCTACACCAACCGACGACCTTGGGGGCTAAGAATTCCTCAACATTCAAATTAATTAACCATGATGCCGAATAGAATCCAGCGTCACCTCACTACAGCCATTAAAATCGCGTTGGGATTACTGCTTCTCTATCTAGCCTTCCAACGCGTAGATTGGGCTGTTCTCCTGGATGCGCTCCAAACCGTCTCGGCCTTCTGGCTGGTGATGGCTGTCCTCAGTGTGCTGCTCAGTCTGGGACTGAAAGTCTGGCGTTGGGATCTGCTTCTGCGGAATTACCAACTACGTATACCGCCAGCTCGTCTCACCTCTGCCTATTTCCTCGGTCAGGCAGCCAATATCCTGCTGATCATCCGTGGCGGTGAGGTTGTGCGCATCGCCGCCGCCCACCAGCCTGAGGAAGATGATTGGGTCGAAATCACCGCTACCATCGCCATCGAAAAATACCTCGATCTGCTCTTTCTGGTGCTCCTCATGCTGGCCATGGCAACCAACCTGCCCGCCTTTGGCACTCGAGACCATGGGCAGCCTTTACCCACTGCTCATCATCATGACCATCCTGCTCTTGCTGGCAGTCTTGTTTGGACCCACACTCTGGCGTAGGTTGTTCCCCGGAGAAAGCAAAAAACCCTGGTTGGCAAAAATCCAACGTAAACTCGACCAGTTCTTGCAGGCCAGTCTCTGGTTACGCGATCCACGCAAGCTGCTGCCTTCTCTTGGGATCACGCTGCTCATCTGGGTCGTGATGGCGCTCACCAACCGGCTGGTATTCCAATCTCTCGCGATTGATCTGGGATGGGATGCTGCCATGTTCTGGTACTTATCCTGGTCTATATTGGCGTCCTACCGGCGCTCATGCCCGGAAATCTCGGTCCCTTCACCTTCTTCGCTCAGCTGGCTCTCATCCCATATGCTGTCACGGATGAACGCGCAGTGGCCTTTGCAATCATCCTCTACGTGATCGTCACCCTGCCGCCTTTGCTAATCTCCGGGTTACTTCTGCTACTTCCCAGGCACTTCAAGCATAAGGAGGCGCATGCATAACAGCGCTCCTAAATTCTCCGTTATCATTCCAGCCAGAGACGCTGAAGCAACCATCGCAGATTGCCTGGGTGCGCTTCTCCACCAGCAAGGTCTCACACATGGCAGCGATTACGAGATCATCCTTGTCGATGATGGTTCTCAGGATAAGACAGCCCAAATCGCAGAAGAATTGGGTGTGAAAGTCATAAGGCAACCCAACGCCGGTCCGGCAGCTGCCCGTAACACCGGCGTCGAGCATGCGCTGGGAGATCTGGTCTGCTTCACCGACGCCGATTGCATCCCCACTCCAGATTGGCTATCACAAATGGTAGCTCCATTCAACAATCCGGACGTCATTGGCGTCAAAGGCGCATATCTTTGCCGGGAAAAGAAGCCAGTTCCACGCTTCGTCCAGCAGGAATTCGAGTATAAGTATCAGGCGCTGGCAAAACTGCCCAAAATCGACTTTATCGATACCTACTCCGCTGCCTACCGCAAAAGCATCTTCCTCGAGAATGGTGGCTTCGATCCACGCTTCCCGGTGCCTTCAGTGGAAGATCAGGAGTTCTCCTTCCGTCTGGCACGCAAAGGCTATCACCTGGCATTCCAGCCCGCAGCACATGTCTATCACAGCCACGATCTCACCCTCTGGCAGTACATCCGCCGCAAATGGGGCATTGGGTACTGGAAAGCCTTTATGCTGCGCTGGCTGCCGGAAAAGACCCTCTCCGACAGTTACACACCGGCTTCGCAACGCGCACAGATTTTGCTGATAGCGCTTTTGGGTCTCGCCATCGTTGGTTCGTTGTTTTACACGCCGCTTCTCTGGGTCGCTCTGGTTGTCTTTTTGCTCTTTCTTGTAAGTGCATCACCCTTTCTGCGTCTGGTTGCCAAAAATGATCCACTGGTACTGATCTCAGCCGTTCCTCTTCTGATGGTGCGAGCCCTTGCATTGGGATTTGGTCTGCTGGCGGGTTTTCTGCTACCACCTCGAATTAAAATGCCTCCTCGCAGTGGGCTTACCTTCATCGAGCGCTTTGCCAAACGCACCTTGGATATCGTGTCTTCCATCATCGCACTGGTTCTGCTGTCTCCAATTTTATTGATAGCTGCCATCATCGTTCGTTTCGATTCTCCTGGAAAAGCCATATTCACACAGGAACGCATTGGTGAAAACGGCAAACCATTCCGTATCTATAAGCTGCGCACCATGGTCGAGGATGCTCAGCAAAAATTGCAGCAAGCCTTGGAACAAAACAGCATTCAGCTCGATCAACCGGTTTTCAAAATTCAGAATGATCCGCGGGTGACGCGTGTGGGTCGTTTCCTGCGCCGCTGGAGCCTGGATGAAATTCCGCAATTCTGGAATATCCTGCGTGGCGAGATGAGTCTTGGTAGGTCCACGTCCGGAAGAAAGCTGGGTGGTCGCCTCTGTACAATGACTACCAGCGCCAACGCCTGGCCGTCAAACCTGGCCTGACCGGTCCCATGCAGGTCAGTGGGCGTGGCGATCTCGACCTGGAAAGCCGTCTGGCCGTCGAGTTGGACTATATCCAGCACTACACCTTCTGGTTGGATCTGAAAATCATCTGGAAATCGTTCGCAGTTATCCTCTCCGGAAAGGGTGCTTATTGATCGATCGCATCGCTGCTTTCATAAATAGACATCATCAAAAAGCAATTCTCGTCTTCATCGCCATGGGCATCCTTCTCCTGAGCTTTGGGATATATAAAATTCTGACGCCCACTGTCCGGATCGAATGGATGACTGAAAGCGAAGTCGATACCCTTGGATTCAACCTGCTTCGGCAGGATTTGACAGATCCAGAGAATGGGCAAATAATCAACGAGCAACTCATTCTGGCACAGGGATCCCCCATTTCAGGGACAAGTTACCACTACATGGATCGTGATGTTCAGCCGGGAAAATCCTATATTTACCATTTGCAGGAGATCAATAACAATAATGAAATCGTGGATCTGGAATCCATTGAGATAAGCATAAAACATAAAGGCTCAGTTGAAATTGGGATTGGACTGGTGTTGTTAGCCACGGCTATATTGCTTTACATTAAATGGCAGAAAACCTATTCCGGTAACCAATCATGACTGATTTTGAATTTCACCTACCGGTTGGAGAATATTATCTGCAGATTACAACACAAGACGCAAGGTTGTATCTGACTCTTGTCAGGTGGTATCAGTTTGCTCGAAACCTATCAAATTTAAAATTAGGTGACATCAATATCGTGATCACCGAAGAAGATTTTTCAATGCATCCCATCGAACCTGTTACTAAATGGGAGGGCAATCATTGCCATTATTTTGGTAAAGGGTGTCACGGGATCATTGAAGCTTCAGACCCAGCAATTCTTTGGATTAATCCAAATGTAGGTCTGCAATGTGTGGAGATTTTTTTCAGAGTTGTTACCGCTATTCGAATTTTCTCCCTGGGTGGGGTCATGCTCCACGCGGCTGGCATTGTGAGAAATCAACTTGGCTACATATTCACAGGTTACTCAGGTGCAGGAAAAACAACAGTCTGCAGGTTGTCAGAAGGCTGCAAAGTCTTGAACGATGATTTGATCATTCTCAGTCCAGGTGAATCCGGCTGGCAAATCAGTACAACCCCATTCACGAATCTGACTCAGGTCCGACCAGGTTCAGGTACTGCTCCGTTGCATAAGATTTTGTTCTTGAAACAAGATAAAAATCATCATTTGGAAGATGTCCCAAATTCCAAAGCAGTTGCAGAATTACTCACTCATGTCCCGGTCATTTCCCATTCGCCTCTTCACATATCCTCATTGGTGAGTCGTATTGTGGATATCATTCACAAAACGCCCGCAAAAGAATTGCATTTTCTGCCAGATAAAGGCTTTTGGGAACTCTTAGGTCCAATGGATTAATATTAATCGAAACCATACAAGCAACATCCATATTAAAAGGAGCTGCTCTAAATATGAGAGCAGCTCTATTTTTTTATCCTTACAAATTGGTTTGAATTATCAAATACTTTGTTGAGCTGAAGAACGTTTCAGCGCTGATTGAATCATCAGAAATTCACCAATATTGTCCATGGTCACAAGGCCAATCAATTGTTCATTTTCAAAGATTGGCACAGTATGACAACCACAGGTTTGCAATCGTTCAGATACTCGCTCTAACATTTCATTTACATCTGCCGTTACAAATGATTGATCCATCACACTGGCAATGTTTACAGTAGGACCATCTTTAGCCAGCCCCTGAACTAAGGCTGAACGGGTCAGGATGCCTACCATTTCATCCCCTTTCATAACTGGGAAATCCTGCTGGTAACCGGTGAGAATGGCATCTACAGCATCTGATAATCGCTGGTTGTAATCAAGCGTTTGAAATTGAGTCAACATGGCGCGCTTGATGGGGATACCTGAAATTGCTTCCTTGACCTGTACAGAGCTGGATTCCTGACTGGCACCAATCCACACAAACAATGCAATAAAGATTAAGAAGGGATTAGTCAGTAGTCCAACCAAACCGAAGATAAGCGCAAATCCCTGTCCAACTGTTGCAGCAACCTGGGTAGCTTGTGTATATTCCATTCTCATCGCCAGGAAAGCTCGTAATACTCGTCCGCCATCCATTGGAAAAGCAGGGATCAGATTGAAAAGCAAAAGGGTCAGGTTCACGATTGCCAGGCGTTGTAATAATGAACCTTCTGTCACAGTCGTATTGGTTAATCCATTCAAGCCATTTGTGAGGAATAACCACCCAAAAAGCAGAACTGCCAATACAAGATTCACTAAAGGCCCGGCAAGTGCAACCCATAATTCTTGCTTTGGCTCTTTTGGCATTCTTTCTAACCGTGCCAGACCACCAATGGGTAACAAGGTGATATCACGTGTAGCGATTCCAAATTTTCTGGCTGCTAAAGCATGACCGAACTCGTGCATCAGCACAAATAGGAACAACAAGAGGATAAAGATAATTCCATTGGCAACTGCATTTACTGAACGTTGGGTTATCCAATAAGAAAATCCTATCCAGGCAATCAATATAAAAAATGTGCTGTGTATAAACACATCAATTCCTGCAATTCTGGCAACTTTCCAAGACCATTTCATTTGTACCTCCTTGAACTCCAATACCATTAATAAATGATCAATTTGTATCATCTCAATAAATCGGGGTAAGTGGGTGTTTTTGGCGTACCCCTGCACGCCAAAAACACCCTCACCACAGATTATTGAAAAGACACATCAATTTTTTATAATCATACTGTTTTTGTATAGGAATCAGATTAAAACGCAGAATGTTTTATAGATTTCTTATAAAACGTTTATACAAAGTTGATTGACATTTCCTTATCAAAGATAATATAATAATTAATATGATAAATATCTAATAAATAACAAATTGGGGATTTTAGAAAGAGGTGAAATAATGACACAAAAGTTTGTATTACCTGAATTAGGTTACTCATTCGATGCTTTAGAGCCAGCAATTGATGCTCAGACAATGGAAATTCATCATGGAAAACATCACGCAGCCTATGTAAATAACCTTAACGCAGCACTTGAAAATGCTCCTAGATTCTTTATGGATTCAATTGAGGATGTTCTTCGCAACATTAATGATGTTCCTCAGGAAATTCGCCAGGCTGTGATTAACAACGGTGGAGGTCATGCCAACCATTCATTGTTCTGGAAGGTTCTTACCCCAGGTGGTAGCAATCAGCCTGTTGGTGACGTTGCCAGTGAATTAATGGATGTTTTTGGTACTTTTGATAATTTTGTTGAGAAATTTTCAAAAGCGGCTGCAACGCGCTTTGGTTCTGGCTGGGCATGGTTGGTCTTGAATAGTCAAAAGAAATTGGAAGTCTATTCCACAGCCAATCAGGATAGCCCATTTATGCAAGGTCATATTCCGGTGTTAGGCCTGGATGTCTGGGAACACGCATATTACCTGCGCTATCAGAACCGTCGACCCGATTACGTCAAAGCATTCTGGTCAGTAGTGAACTGGGATAAAGTAAATCAGTTCTACCGGGAAAACAAGTAATCCATATAGATTTGTATCTACTGGAGTTTATGTGGAATCCTCTACATAAACTCTTTTAATTTAACCTAAAGAATTTAAGTATTAATCCTTCACCATTACTTACTAAAATTGTTCCATCCGGGGAGAAGAGAACTTGAGATATGGCTTCAGTTTCGGACACGAATTGATTGGCAACGTGTTGCGTAGCCAAATCATATAAGGTTATAGAATTGCCCAATGACAAAACCAGCTTTGAATTATCCGGTGAAAATTTCAAGCCATAAACTGCCTTTGAAGTCGTGAATTTGTGCATCAACTCACCCGATTTAAAATCGGTTATAAAAACCGTTGGCATGAATTCATCATTGACAGCTTCAGAAGCTGAAGTAGCCAGAAGAGTTCCTGCAGGGTTCATATCAAAACCGATAATAAAATCCTGATGAAATATGGCTGGGAATAATTGATTGGTGGAGATTTCACTGACCTGGATTGTTCCCCGGGCGATCCAAATGGCAAAATCATTACTCTGGCCAAAGCGCACATCATACACTGGAGCAGCAGTCTCAAACCCGGTTAGTTTAACCATTTGTGCACCGGTCTCGATATCGAAAATAAGAGCTCCCCATTCATCCATACTTGTCACCATGAGTTTCGAACCATCTGGAGAAAATTCACCGCTCATAAAGAATATGCTGGTTGGAATAACCTTTTCAGTTGCCACTTCCCAATTTCTTAGAAGTATATCCTCATTATTATTCGTTACCGCATATGTTTTCCCATCTGGGGAAATATCTAATAAAATTTCATTTTCAGCAATGACATAGGAAAATAATTCATTGAATTCAGGATAAGAAAGCACCTTCAGATAATCGTAACCAATAACGGAAATACAAGTTTGATCTGTACACCATTCCAGCCTGGCGGGTTGCTCCAAAGTTAATTCAGAAATGAGTTCCATAAAATCAGATTCATCCATGGGTGGAGTATCAGTGAGAATAGGAGCCGGGTAGGCAACTTCAAGCGTTGGTTCTTTAATAACAGCGGGGTATCCACTCATCTGTGAATCGGTAATAATCGGAGCAGGATATGATAAATCCGGAGTATCCGTTAGAATGACCGTTTCAGTTTCTTGATTTGTTTTATTACAGGAAGTTAATACGAGTAGACCTACAATGAAAACAAGTAAAACTCTTTTATTTAATTTCATAATTTTTCTCTTTGTTTGTATACTCTCAATTATTAGGGGTCAGCCAAACCCAGATTATTGAATGTGCCTTATTTTTGTTTTATAGAACAAGACGTTTAGAAAATCTTAATTGTTCCGGAGTGACATGTCCTCTTCTATTCTATCAAATGATTGATTGAGTAGGTTATATATTTTCGCTTCTGCCCAATCCAAAGCTTTTTCTCCCAACTTTGATATTTGAGTATCAAACCAGGAATCTATGCGACCTTTCTGATTATTGACTAATTTCTCCAGTCCATCATCTACGCGATGAGTGAGGCTTGAGACTAAATTTGGATTTTGTTGGATAAGAATTACCGGGAATTCATTCACGTAAATTGTCAACGATTGATCCGAGGAAACGGTTAATTCCATTCCACCTTCAATGCTTAAATCCTGTGTGTTTGCAGCATAGGCTCTATAGTTCTTTCCAGGCAGATCATTGAAAGTAACCGGGTAAGGAGATTCACCACCGGACGCTGTCCAGGCATAGATAATCAATCGACCTTCCTTCCGAAATCGAAACTCATAAATTCCCAAATCTTGAGGCGTCGCATAACTACTTAATTGCTGGAATTGACCGAGTGATCGTGCTCCTCCCAGAAGTCTTCCAATATTCCTCAATGCTTGTTGACCTTCTGATCCCAAAACAAACCCGGGATTTTCGAGGTCTTCATATAACGAGTACCAGAATACTTTCTCGACTTTATCTTCGGATATCAGTGGGATAATACTTCTCACAACATAATTGGCTTCAACCTGATCGGTTCTGATCAAATGTTGTGCAGCGGGATAAGATAGCCAATCTTCACTCCAACCGATTTCAGTAATCCAGATTGGTTTCTTGCCATTCTCGTTGGCAAAATCGCGAATTGTCTGTATTTCATTTACCAGATTAGAGTTTCGTGTGCTCGATGAATCGCAGCTCATCGTTTCCAAATCAACCTCTGGTCCACGCGGCATCCAGGCTTCGGGTGGATTGTTTTCCCAGTAAGGATTAATCGCAATCACATCAAAGTGTTTCCAGGCACCGGCATTTTTAATTTCATTCAAAAACATAACAGGTGTTGTTTCGCAAGTATTGGCAGGTGAACTATATAAACCACCCAAAATGACAGTGTCTTTCGAATTATGCTTTTTAATGACTTTTTCCGCTGTTGTGAGCATACGTGCAAATAAAAAGGGATTAGGTTGGCTGGTTGCATCCAGATTCGTTGGGAACATGACGTTTCCCCAGGTCTCTGAGTTGTTAGCCTGAGGACTTATTTCCCAATAATCGATTTGATCCCCAAAGCGATCTACAATTGCCTGGACATAGTTTTTCCAGTTTTCGACCAATAAATCTACATCTACGCTCTGGTCCGGATAAACATGTGGCAGGTAAGCAGGGCCGGTAGATAATACCGCCACGACCTCCAGATCATATTTTTCGGCCTCATCCAACATAAAATGAAAATCACGCTCCGTGTCTCCATTGGCGTAATACCATTGATATTGTCCAGGTGTCTGTTCCACTTCCCGCCAGGGGATCTCCTCCCGTACCCAATTCACATTCATATCTTCAAGCTGTTGATATGCACCAGGGAGTCCATCTGTTCCCACCCGTAAATGGATCGATGACCCCATGCCTATGCTGTCAAGTTTTGCCTGACCAATCTCTTTCTCTTTTGGTCTGATGAATGCACTGAGCATGAGCAAGATAATAACAACCCCGACAATTTTTATCCAGAAGAACGAATGATTTAATCGCATACCCATAACAACCTCACAGTTTTGTTGATGTTATGGGTGCAAGATGTGTGCTAAGAATGTAAAAATTAATGACGATTAATAAAAACTTGATACATCGAACCAAGAACCGACGATTGTATCCCATTCATCAGGGTAAAATTTCGTAAAACCAGCACCAGGATAAAAAGTCATTTCTCCAAAGTATATTTTTTCATCTAACAAATACAAATCGACGCGAACAAAAGGAAAACTTGCTGATAACGTCCTGGCAATAGAAATCATCTCGTCTAATTGTTTTGGTTTTTCTATTGGATATTCTGTTGTAGATTTAGATTTTCTAAAAGATAATCTATTCCAATCTAAATCGAAATATGCTGAGGTTAGATTGATAAACCGATCTGAATATATTTCGATTATTTTCGGCTCACCATTAAAACATGAAAATTTAAAATCTTTTGGAACAAATAATAAATCATTATGTAAATATTTTTCTAAAAAAATTTTGGGGTTGATGTCTTTATAACTAAATTCGCGATGAATCCAATAATAATTAATATTCATCCAGTTATGAAATTTTTTTTCAGCCAGTTTCCAATCTAGTTGATTTTTATTATTACATATGATAACGCAACCAGAACCATGATTTGTTTTCATTACGAATTGATCAGGAAGGCTAGCTAGTTGAATTTCATCAAATGAGTTATAGATACCTATTAATGGAATTAAATAATTTTCACCAATTTTTTCTTTTATAAATTTTCTTACTTCTAATTTATCAGTTAATTTACGTAAAACTTGTTTTTGGTAGAAAAGTTTATACAGTTGGATTTTTTCTGAAAATCTTGTTGGATTCTTATAATCAATAATTGATTCAAATTTCTTCTTATATAAAATTTCTATGTATTCTTTGTCAGAGAATAAGACCGGATTTATTCTTCCTTCTGGTTTTCCAATATTAATATAATGAAGTAATGGGTTAGTGTCAGGCTTTCTGACGTCAGGATAAACAGATTTATATGCAGACAAACTAAACTTTGGACCTGGATCAAATCCTTTTGATGCACCAATAAGTAAAAAATGACGAATAGGTCTTTGTAACTTTGAAATTTCTCCTTTGTATTTTTGATAGTACCATTTTTCATCAAATAAATTTGATTTCCTAATCAATGCTTCCTGATTTCTTAGGTATTTGTCTTTCTTTATTTTGTTTTCTATTTTGAAAATTATTTTTTTTGGAAATTTTACAATTTGATGGATAAAATTATTCCTTTTGAAAAACTTATCTTTTATTCTTCTTATAAGTTGTATTAATTTCCATGATTTACTTTCATAAATATGGTTAAGTTGTTTTTGAAGTTTTTTATTTTTTTGTTTTTCAATTAACACTTCATTATCAAGAATATTTATTTTTTCCGATAGTAATTGAATTTGAATGGCAAATTCTTTTCGTACATCATTATCTGATGTTGATTTCGTATTGTGCAAATTATTTGACATATTTTTTATACGAGCTTTTAACCATTTAGTAATGCTTCATCATTTGTTGCTTTTGAACATTGTCAATTTTTACAAAAAAACTCACTAGTAATTATTCTATATATATTACTTATTCTTGCTTAAGTTTTCACACCCTAATTCTAATTTTGGAGATACAAATACTGATTTTTCAGCATCATTTTGAATAATGATCAAAGCATCAACGATTATGAAATCAGCCCCCCATCGGTTTTCTTTTTTAATTGGGCAACCAATTATTGTAGTTTTACTCTCGTCCGAAAAATAATTATCAGGAAAATTCCGGATATAACTTACAAGAACTTCTTCATTTGTTAGTGTAAGCAGTTCAAAGTTTTCAGGAGCTTCAGCATAAAAATAATTACGATAATACTTTGGATGATAACTGATACCTTGATAGACAACAATTTCATTCTCATTCATGACCTTATTTAAATCCTCTTTCGAAAGGAAATTTATTAGAATTTCCTGTAATTCTGTGCGATCCATCTTGGAAGATGTTGGTATACGGTCAGGAATTATATTTAGTTTAGTTAATCCAAAACTAAGAATAAAAAAAATGAATAGCACGAAATAGGTTAAATTTTTTTGGTGTGCAGTGTCTTTAGTGTTATCTGTACTAATAATGATCGCTTGTGGTTTGCTTTCCTTCATTGGTCTTGAGAAGATATTTAGTATCCATCGAATTACTGATATTATTCCAATAGTAAAATAAAAAAAAGTAACCCAAATTATTGGTACAAGATAACGATTACCTGAGGTTAATGCAAGACTGGTCCCGAAAATATACCCAAATTGAATAATCAGAGGAACTAATCCAGAAAATTTATGCTTATAAAAACTTTGAATAATTCCCCAAATGATCAAAGCAAAATTGGTTATCAGAAGTATTGCATTCTGAATACTTAAAGAATAATGCCAAATGGGGAAACCCATATGATCTTTCCAAATTGGGTTAGAGGAATGATGAGATAGGGAATCAAATGTTATTTTACTTGGCAAAGTGAAATAAATTTGATAATAATTGTTTATAAAATGATAGATAATTTTTGTTATTGCATTATCTGCTTCAATATTCGATTTCCTATTTATTAATAGCTTTGTTTTCACCATACTTTCATTATTTTCAAAAAATGAGCTAGGTGGAATTTCTACTTCAGGTATAGGTCTATATCTTGTGCTCAACACATCTTCAATTTTCTTCAAGAGATAATTTTGGCCATCACTGTCAGAAGAAAATAAATACCATGGAGAGAAAGCAACAAAAAAGCCAATAACAAAAAATAAAGACATTACAATTGATTTTTTATTTATTCCTCGATGAACCCCAAAAATTAATATTATTACAAACGGGAGGATAAATAAAGGATTTAATCTTGCTAAGGATGATATACCAAGTAATCCTCCAGATGTTATGGCAAGAAGTTTATTGCTTGGTTTTAAGAACCAGACGAAAGCAACAATACCAAAAACCAATAATAATAATGCAGTAAATATCTCCGTCCCTTCTATTTTTGAATTGACACCTCCAAAAAATTGATAACCAGAGATTTGGTTAATTTCGTGAAAAATGATTAATGAAGCAAAAAATAGTCCAGATTGCCAATTGAAAAATTTCTTTACAAATAAAAAGGATATGGTTGGTATTAGTGCAAATACCATAATTTGAAGAGTAATATAATCTGTAATTTTTGGACTTGAAATCCACTGAAGAATCATGAGAAAGAAAATATAAACAGGTTTATCTGTAAACCATTGATTGTATATACCATTCCCAAGACGTCCATAATGAGAAGCAATACTATAAATTGCATCAGAACTTGATGGATAACAAATGTAATTTGGAGGATAAGGGCCGATTAAGTCATTTGTGCAAGGTAAAGGTAACAAGTACCAAATCAGAAAAGAAAAAATAAAAATTAATAAAGGAAACCAGACTGAGTTGAAGAATTTATCAATTGGAAAATTTAATTTTTGTAAAAATATTAAAGAAATAAAAAATAAAATAAAAATCTGGAGAGAAGTTAATGGGGCTGGAGGTGAAAAAACCAAATTGTTAATTTGAGGATTATCAGAATTTATATTTAAAAATATCCATAATCCAGAAAATATTAAGATTAATACAAGAAATAAAAATATGAGTTTTTTGTTTTCTAATGTATTTTTAAGTAAATCGAGTTTAAATTCCCTTTTTATTACTTTCTTATAAAAGTAGAAATTTGCTACAATACTTGACCCCCAAAATATTATTGGCTGAAACCTTTCATACTCTGCAGAATAAGGCTTAAGTTGATATGAGGGTGTTAATAATACGATAAGTAAAAATAAGAAACTAACAAAACTTACCATTTCAAGAAAATTCTCTGAGAAGAATTTTGTAATAATTTTTCTGAAATAACTTGAAAAATTTCTATTATTGATCGAGAAAAGTAAAAAAAAAGTCCCTAAAATGATAAAAATAACTTGAGCCAAACGAATTTGTGAGAAACCAAGAAAAAAAGCATTTTTTGGATCAGAAGGAATTAGTATAAGCCATAAAATTGATATTATGCTTTCTACTATTATTACTAAAAGAATGTCATTTTTGTACTTTTTAAGACCCATAACATATGATTAATCTTAATAAAAGATATTATTGGAGGTTTTTGTTGCGAATTCGCTTCCGACAAGAAGTATATCAAATATTTGTTATAATCATTTTAATGTCAAAATTAAAAATCGCAATTGTTCACGATGCCTTTGTTACAAAGGGGGGAGCAGAGCGTTTAGCTTACTACATAAGTAAAGTATTTCCAGACGCACCAATTTTTACATCGGTTCATATTAAAAATTTATGCTTTGAAGAACTCACAACAAAGAATATTCATACTCATTACCTATCGAATTTTATTAAGAATGAGAGACAATTTAAGTTCCTTTATCCGATTTGGTTGATTTTTATGCTAAATTCGAAATTTGATAATTTTGATATTGTTCTTTCTTCATCCTCCTATTTGGCAAAATTTATTTCTTCTCCCAAATCAGGCAAACATATCTGTTATCTACATAATCCTTTTCGGTTTATTTGGAACAGGTCTTCGTACACGGATGACAGCCTTCCTTATAACTCATTTCTTCTTAAAATTATTGAAAAATTCTTGCCAAATATTCAAAAATTTGATTTTAGGTATACTTCTCGAATTGATCATATAATTACCAATAGTATAAATATGAAAAATTCGATAAATTATATTTACAATAAAGATGCTTTAGTGATTCATCCACCTGTAGAGGTGAATAAATATTATCTTAGTGATCCTCAAGATTATTATCTTTCAGTTGGGAGATTGATTTCACACAAACGACTTGAATTAGTAATCAACGCTTGTAATCGCCTCAATAGAAAATTGATAATTATTGGCGATGGACCTGAACGTAAGAATTTAGAATCCATATCAAAACCTAACATTAAATTTCTCGGTTACGTTGATAATGAAACCCTTAAAAAGTATTATTCGACATGCAAAGCACTCATTTTCCCTTCAAATGAAGATTTCGGGATGGTCCCGATAGAAGTACACGCATCTGGTAGACCAGTTATTGCTTATGAATCAGGTGGCGCATTAGAAACTGTAAAAAATGAAATAAATGGAGTTTTTTTTAAGAAGCAGACGGTTGAAGATATAGAGAATGCCATAATTCAATTTGAAAAAATGAATTTTTCCCAAGAGATTATTCTGAATAGTGTAAAGAGATTTGACTTTTCGATATTTCGAGAAAAATACCAAAATTTGGTAAATCAAGTAAATAAAAATTGAGATTTTGCGCATATGGATAATATTCAAAATTTTTTCAAAATAACAATTAACAAAGAGAAGCTTGCTTTAGAAATTGTTTATTTGTTAGTTTGTGATTTATTAATGTTAATAATTTCCTACTTCATTGCAGTTATTGTTAGATATTTCTTGATCCCAACAATAGGTGGGGAAATTATTAAAGATCTTTCAATTGATCTATTTGTTATTCATCTAATTTCTAATATTTTGATCATCGCTTTAAAAGGTAACTATCCTGGGCGAGGTCAAGTTGCTGTTACTGAAATGAAAGCTTTAGTAGAAGCAATATTTATTGCATTTTTCTTGATGGGATTATTAATTTTTATTTCTACGCCTATTTCCAATTTTTCAAGAGGGATTTTCTTATTAAGTTGGGCGATAAGTAGTATATTGGTTCCTATTGGAAGATTTACGTTAAGGAAAATTATTTCGGGAAATGATTGGTGGGGTGAACCTATTGGAATTATTGGAAGTGTTGATGATATTGATTTAATTTTTAATGATGTCAAGAAATGTCGGAGATTAGGTTTTCGTCCAGTCATTGGATTATATGTAGAAACCAATGACTTTGATTTACGTAGAATTTCAACAAAATTTCCCTATTATCCTATATCAGAAAACATTCTCAAATTCCTACATCAAAGAAATATAAAAACATTGATAGTTTCAATTCCTCCCCGGGAATTTAGGAAAAAGCATTCAGAATTGTTATTAGAAATTGAAAAATTGTTTATTAGAGTAATATTTGTTTTAGATAATGTTTCCTTTGGATTTCTTTGGGGTAGATCAGTTGACATTGAAGGTCGTCCTGCATTCCAAATGCAGCACAATCTTCTAAATCCAATTACGAATTTCATCAAAAAAATATTTGATATTACTTTATCAATAATCTTATTAATACCGATCTTCTTTGTTATTTTTATCATTGGTATACTAATTCGCTTGGATTCTGATGGCCCCATTTTTTATACACAGGAAAGAATAGGTAAAAATAAAAAACCCTTCCAAATTATCAAATTCCGAACGATGGTAAAAAATGCTGATGAAATCTTATTTGATTTATTACAAAACAATCCGGATTTACAAATTGAATATGAAAAATACCATAAGCTTGAAAATGACTCAAGAATTACCCGAGTTGGCAAATGGTTGAGACGTTTTAGTTTAGATGAATTACCTCAAATAATTAATGTCGTAAAGGGTGATATGAGCTTAATAGGTCCCCGGGCATATATGTCAAATGAACTTGATCAGATAGGTTTTGAGGGAGATATCATATTTCGGGTTAAACCAGGAATAACTGGATGGTGGCAGGTTATGGGACGTAATGAAACTACATTTAGTATCAGGAAACAAATGGATATTTATTACATTAACAATTGGTCTCTTTGGATGGATTTATATATATTTTTGAAAACTTTCTGGACACAAATCAGTGGCAAAGGAATGTAAATAAAATTTTCAAAGTACCAATATCAGAAGTAAAAAACAGTATATAAATCATTATTGAAATTTTAAAATAATTAGCCGTGGATGATATGCAAAATAATAAAAGAATAGTTGTATGCTATTTTGGTACCTATAGATCTGAATATTCTAGAAATAGAATCATGATCAAAGGTTTGAAAAAAAATAATGTAGACGTGATTGAATGTCATGAAAATCTGTGGGAAGGTATTGAAGACCGTGTTAATGCTGTAAAAAAGGGTTTGATGAATCCGAGATTATGGAAGAGATTTATTGTTTCCTATTATCTTTTATTGAGAAAATTTTGTTCCTTACCAGAATTTGATATTTTGGTAGTTGGATATCCTGGCCATTTTGATATTTTTATTGCGAAATTATTATCCATTTTTTCTAAGAAACCAGTAATCTGGGATGTTTTCATGTCGATTTATCTCATTTCGGTTGAGAGAAAATTAGAAAGAAAGAGCCCATTTACAGTGAATTTTCTGAAATTGGTTGAGTATATAGCTTTACGCTTACCGAACAAATTAATTATAGATACACGTCAATACGCAAGTTGGTTTAATCAAAATTATAATATTCCATTGAAAAAATTCTGTTTGGTTCCAACTGGCGCTGACGATGAGGTTTTTAACACCAAAAATAAATTTCTGTTCTCACCAAAAGAATTTTTTACTGTCTTGTATTACGGGACATTTATTCCAAATCATGGAGTCCCTTACATAATTGAAGCTGCGAAATGTATTGAAAATGAAAAATCTATAATATTTCAATTTATAGGAACTGGTCCGGAGTTAAATTTGTGTTTAGAAATGGTCAAAAGTTACAAATTAAAAAATGTAGAGTTTATTTCTTGGATGGAACAAGCAGAACTGATTAATTATATTAACAAAGCCGATGTTGTGTTGGGTGCATTTGGGAAGACTCCACAATCTCTGATGACGGTACAAAATAAGATCTATGAAAGTATGGCAATGGAAAAACTAGTAATAACTGGTGATAGCGAAGCAATAAGAAGCCAATTTACAAATTACAAAGAATTAATTTTCTGTGATCGCGATGACCCGGAAAACCTTGCTAACGCATTAAAAGAATTGTTTGATAATCCAGAAATGATTAATGAGATTTCTAGAAATGCCATTCAAAAATATAGTCGTAGAATTTTCAATCTCTAAAAATGGATTGAGATTTTTGAATTGTATAACAGCTGAACTTCCAAAAATGCAATAATTTTTGGAAGTAATTTCTAATTTGAATAAAAAAGAATTAAGGTTGAACAACTGGTGCAATGTCGAATACTATCCCTATTAATGGTCTATCGGTATAATCTTCACTATATATAAAATCTTCATAATTAAGATTTGTTTCACTTAAGTCACCAATTTGCAATCCAATCGCATTAAAAGTAATCAATTCTTCATCTAAATTAAAAATAAAATCTCCATTTTCATCAATAATTGTTTGATCTAAGAGGGCTCCCATCTCGGTTACATCAATCAGGACTATTGGTACATTTGCAGGTCCGGTACCAGTTACCACTTTAGTTCCTCCAACAACCGGTTCATTAATTTCAAATTTAGGTCCGTTCATCTTTGGATCTTTGGTCGCTGTAACGATTGGATAAGCGACTTCAGCAGCGAAAGTCGGAAAAGCTGGATATCCTACTTCACTACCATAAGGAGATGGATAACCTGGTATAGGATAAGCTTCAAGGGTCTGTGTACTCATAATCATTTCTTCTGTTGACGCTGTCAGTGTTGTTTTTGAAGTGCAACCAATGATAACAGTTGATAAAGCAACAAGAATTAATGAAAGTTTAAAATATTTCAAATTAACACTCCTTGTAGATTAAATAACAACGAGCTGATTATAATACAGCTCGTTGTTATCTAGAAACTACTTTTGTTTACTCAAGCCCAAAACCTTCGTAGTTTTTCACATCTAATAAACCATCCCATGGATATTGATCTGATTCTTGCGCCAGAGCTACAATTGGTTGAACACCATCACTTTCAACTACAACACTATTTTTTGTGCCATACAGGACAGAGAAATCTGCCAGACCTGTAAATTTATTGTTCAAGTTTTTGTAAACAGTAAAGAATGAAACTGCCGCGCCTGGTTCAACTTCATCAGTTGTTCTGAATTGGCGAACAACACCATTTTGATCTGTATAAGTTGCATAGAAATAGGTTGGATCTGTACCCACATTGACTATAGCCACGCCAGTCGTGCTATTTGCAAACATTTCTTTGACCATTGGTAGACCAACTTCGGTTGTCGCAGAATCCTTTGCAAAAGCAGAATAAGTGGCTTTACCAAAGTTATTGGTTTCATTAACCATACCAACTAATAACTGGGGATCATATGTTGTATTATCAAGCGATGTTACAACTCCGGCAGCAAATGTTCCTGTAGGAAGACCACCTAAATTATTACGGAAACTACTAAAGACAGTCGAACCTCCTGCAGGAATGACTTCTTGATCTTTATAGACATTCCCAATTAGTGCTGAATTTGAGGCATTAGTAACTGTCAAAACAATTTCAACTAAAGCATCGCTTGTTCCAGTATTAAGAACTGAGAAACCAGTCGTCCCACCATTGAAAGCATTTTTGATGGTTGGGGCAATGATGACCGTACCTGAATCAGAGCTGATGAGACCTCTGGTTGAAAGAACAAATGGAGCGGGTGAACCAGTGTGGGGATGTTCTACTACCACACCTGCAATTTTTCCTGTTGTAGAAACAACTGTAGCAGCACCTAGAGATGGATTGACTGCTGCTGAAACTGTGCTTCCAGCTGGTACACCTGCATTCAATGGATCAAACATGAACATTCTATTAGCTAGAATAGTTTTTGTTTGTGAATAAGTACTTCCATCATTCATCTTATATGTGATGGTCACATTAGCATCTGCACCAGCTGCCTGAACGTAGAAGGTAGTTGTTTGTCCACCAAAATTGTGTTTCACAGTTGGGAAGCTAACTTTAGTGTCAGCAAAATCACCACCGATACCTTGATAGAATGAAGATGCTTTTCCACCGGAACCAACAGTTCCTACTGTATTGTTGCCAATTTGAGCAATTGCCACAATTTCAACGCTGGACGAAATTGCTACTGATCCTTGAAAACCAGACGGCAATTCAGTTGTAAATCCAATACGATCTCCTGAGGGATAATTGGGTAACAATCCTGGATTGTAAGCTAATGCTTCACCCGGATCAAAGGAGAAAGAACTGCTGGAATATGTGGCAGATGATAAACTGTCATATGCCATCATTGTAAGTTCTCCAGTGGTTGAACCAACATTCTGAATTTGATAAAATGTCCACCATCCTGTCCCAGGAAGAGCGGCCGCACCTGTGCCTGCAACAATCATCACAAACACGAGAGCAAAACTTAATGATATATAAACTTTTTTCATTTTAACCTCCAAATAATTTCATTTATTTTTATCTATTATTTCAGATATGATCAATAGATACCATAACACCTTTGGGTTATTTTTGAATAAGCCATATTGGTTAATAACACCAATTTATTTAAATAATTAATAAATCAACCAATGCGAAAGATCACGATCAATTAGGTATTGTAAATTATTTATGTCGTTTCTAAAATAATCAACTAACCCAGAACGAACTTCAAGTGACATCTTAATCTGTTGTAGATTCTGATTTCGCATATAACTCGTAAAACGCCACCGAATTTCCTCAGAAAACAAATTTCTAGATACTGTGCGGATTATATTATCTCTATCAAAGAAATTACTCATTATCTTTTGTAAATATTTGTTTTTCGGAATTCCTGAGACATTGGGTTTCGCACTCATGTCAGGTAGGAAGTTTTCATCTATCTCCAAAAATTTGAAAATTGATCTGTTAATTTTGGCAGGATCTTTTTTGTAATCATCATAAATAATTATCATGATCTGATTCTTGCGAAACAATTTAAAGTATGGCATTAGTTGTTCGTAATATAAGCCAGCTTTTTTATAATGCCATATTGGACCCCAGTTATTTTCAATTCTTTCATTTTCTCGATTTAATGCTTTCTGGAAATCAAGAATTGTTTCGTGTCCATCTCTGACAAGGTGCATGTAAGCAGAAAATGCTCTATCTGCTGGGTGACGTAATATTGCTATTACTTTTGAATTTGGCAATTCTGAATTAATTCTCTCGGCAGTTCCAGGTACATAAATATATGTTGGTGATGCTTCTCCAACTGCTTTCTGATTTTTAACATTACTAAATAGACTTTGATATTCCTGTTTATCAGTTATAGCAGTTCGGACATAATCTCCAGGACCGTTCGTATTCTTAGTTATGTCATCAAATGAAAAATGATGAGGCTCTTTTCTGTCCGGCATATATATTTCAGGATGTTGTTTTAAATAACGATACAAAGCAGTAGTGCCTGACTTTGCTGCTCCGATAATTAAAAAATTTGGAATTTCCACTTTTTCATACTTTCATAAAAGGATTAATTTACGGGATTATACCAGTTATCGAAAACATTTAATTCTAAAAAAATTGTAATTGAATGTATCTATGAAGGAATCAGTACGATAATAAGGAATGCTTGTAAAAAGAGATTTGGGAAATGATATCAAAGGAAAATTCTAAGATCGGAAGTTTAACTTTTGGAATAAACCTTGTAAAAGACCATACATGGTTGGTAATAAAGGACCTCGATTTCCTCTATCCTCTTTCGGAATAATACCTCGAAATACAGAATATAAAAACGCATAACAGATTAAGAATAATAAATGAAACCAATTATTTGCGTGTTTACGATAATAAATCATTTTACTCCTATTCCAATTTTTAGCAGTCCAGAATGTTTTCTTATTGGAATATATCTTATGCCACATTTTCGCCTCAGGCACAAAAAGAATCCTTTTTCCAGATTTCTTTGTTCTTAGACAAAAATCAAAATCTTCATAATAAACCAGATAATCCTCGTCAAAACCATTTAAATCTTCGATAGTTTTCTTCGATATTAACATTCCAGTAGAAGGTACCAGGTCAACTTCTATTAAATCACTATTATTAAGGATTTGGTTATTGTTGTAAGATAAAAATTTGATATTCAGATCCCACTTTTTTAAATACCCGCCTGTAAACCAGATTTTTTCAGGTTGATCATAGTAGTAAATTGTGCCTGAAACAACTCCAACCTCTGAATCAAATTGTATAGGTTGTATTAAAATACTTAGATAATTTTCATCCAAAATTGTGTCAGAATCAAGACGTAAAACAAATTCTGCATTATTCTTCAACGCGAATTTGATACCCAGGTTGGTTGCAAATGATGCCCCAAAATTCTTTTCTAAAATAAGCAAATCAATCTCAGGATATATATTACTAAGCTGGTTTACGGTGTCATCATCTGAGTTATTATCAACAACAACAATTCTTTTATTGATGTAATTTAAATTTTTTACAGATTTAATGCAATCAATTAAATCTGCCGATCTATTTCTCGTAGGTATTACTATCCAGATCAATGGCTCATACAATTTTTCCATCAACAACCATCTAAATCCTAGAAGAATTATTTGGTGCGTAAGCAAACCCAAAACACCAAATGATTTTTAAAATGAATATCAAAGGTAAAGTATGCCAATATTTTATTGGTAATCTTTCATAACACATGATTTTCCATATAACATAAAATGATAGAATTGGTGAAAAGATTATGCTTAAGGTTTTATTTTTTAATAATAGAGGAATCTTTAATTGCTTCTGATATTTCTTATTTCCTTTTATTGAAAACATCCCAAAACGAAATGCATGGATGAAAATGTCTTTGAATTTTTGCCTATTTGGTTTGTGAAAAACAAATGCTTGAGGAATAAAGTAAAGGCAATTACAGTTAAGGAAAATCCTGGTTGTGAATTCAGCGTCTTCACCTGCAGGATATGGATAATAAGGATCAAATCCGCCAATTTGATGCCAGAGAATTTTTGGTAGACTTAAGTTTAATGATGGTAGTAACTCTTTTTTCTGTTGTTTGATGTGTACCATATTTTCATGGAATGTTGCTATATTATCAGTCAACTCTATATATCTATCTGATGAAAAAGCAACACCGCCCCCGACAACTATTGGATTTTGATGCTGTTTGTGTAATTCCATATGTAAATCAATCCAATGAGGAGAAGCAACACAGTCAGAATCAATAAAAAAGATATAACTTCCTGAGGAATTCTCTACACCAATATTTCTTGCAATGCCTGGTGGTGTTGGTTTAACAGTTTCGAAAAACTGAACTTTTTCATTAATAAACTGGTTTATCAATTTATATTTATCCTGACCCACTATTATTATTTCGTAGGTGTATGGCGTCTTTTGATCTAATATCGATTGAATTGTCTGGTCAATGATAGGAGAATGGAGGTTGGGAATGATGATTGAAATTTCCATTGTTTTGATTATATTACATTATGGACTTTATCCTAATTAATACGATATCAACACTTATCAACTTAATGAACTACTCTTAATAATGACTATTTTGGAAAATGAATACTATTTTTTGAAAAAGTTAAAAGCCAGACTATTAATTCTTAAATGTTTATAAACTAACCACCATAAAATGATATTCGAGATTGCAACTGCTATAGCAGATGCTATTGCTGCGCCATTTCTCCCCAAGTTTGGAGCAAGAAAAAATGATAAAACAATATTAACGACAACTGCAACAAGACTTCCTCGAATGGTTAAATACTCTTTATCTGTCATATTTAATAGAAATGCGACTGAGCCTGTTGCAGAATTTATAAATTGTCCAATTAATAAAATCAACATTGAAACATAACCAACTTCAAATTCGGGGCCATAAGCAATTCTTAAGAATAATTTTCCAAATATTATAAAAAATACTGTTATTATCAAGTTGATCGCTAAAACCACTCTGGCACTGATTGTGGTTAATCTTTGCAAACGGTTGTGATCTCCTTGAGCATACAAACTGGCAAATTGTGGGGCAATTACTAGATTTACAGCTTGAAGACCAGAAGATGCTAAGATTGATATTTGAATAGCGCTATTGTAAATACCAATTTCAGCAGAACTAACAAATAATCCTAGAATTATCAAATTGATCCCCTTGTTCAACAAAGCAACTCCATTTACTAATGCAAGAGTCAATGAACTGGAGAGCCAGTTTTTGGCATTAATAACTGCTGATGATAAATTTATTTCTTTAGGTCGATTTTTCCATAATAAAAACGATGCAGTTAGTAAGGAAATCCCAGCTGCGAAGGATTGGACTGCCATAAAAAGATGAGGAGAAATATTGTTGGGAATTACGAAATAAATAATAATGATCATAACAAGGAAGCTACCTGGCCTAATAAGATTTTCTCCTAATTGACCTAAAACGATTTTCTTTAACCCCCTTAATGCAGCATTTTTAAGATTACTAAATGCTAAAATTGGAACAAGTAATAATCCCCAAATGATTGTGAGAATATATTTTTGATCTAAATGGTCACCCCAAAATCGATATATAAAAAATGAAACCACGAAAATCAATATTGTTAACAGAATTACTATTTTGGATGCCCAATTCCATATGCCTTTAATCAACCCGAAATTGTTTTGCACCATATTCTTGGATGTTTCACGCATAACAAGAGTTGGTAACCCAAACTCAGCTGGAATTGCCAGCACAGATACTATTGCCAAAGCATAACCATAAATCCCATACCCCTCAACTCCTAAAAATCGTGCTAACACAATACTTATGAGAAATGACAAGGATATAAATAGGAATCTAAAAATTAGGCTTCTAATTCCATCACTAATTAATTTTCTTCGTAAATCCGAGCCTTTAAAAAAATTATTTATTGTTTGAAACATTCTCGGTTATTTTCTGTAAAGTTCATTGTCCAAAAAAATAATGAGATATTTTCGAATTCGGAATACACAATCGGAGAAAATGTGTCTTTGGAAAAATTGGGAATTTTTCTATTTTCTTGATGTCGCGATTATCTCTTCCAACATCTTCCTATTACTCGCAATCAAATCTGCTAATAGCCCATTCAACATTGTCTGGAAACCTACTATTAGCAATATCGCTGCAAGAATGACTGACTGCACGTGACCAGCTCCTTGTCCTTGAATGAAAAACACAAAATACCTGACTGCTAATGCGCCTCCTGCTACTAGTAAGATAATACCAATCCCAAAAAATACCCGAATCGCGCGATACATGGCGTAGGCACGAATGATCGTTATCGTAGAATGCACCAGATAATCCCAAATCCCGTGCATCAACCGAGATGGCCGGCGGGGAGAATTGGTGCGCACCGGTACTGAAGTAACACTGATATTGCGGTTTCCAGCCTGTATCAATGTTTCCAGGGTGTAACTGTAATTGGATAATACATTTGTTTTTAACGCTGTTTCGCGAGTCATGGCTCGAAAACCACTGGTCGCATCGGGGATGTCCAATCCAGAGGCTTTGGATACCACATAACTTCCGAACATTTGTAGTTTTCTTTTCAGTGGAGTAAATGATTCTTCGGTTGCAACACCCCTATCGCCAATCACCAACTCTGCATTTTGTTTTAAAATGGGTTCAATTAATTTTGGAATATCTGCTGAAACGTATTGATTATCCGCATCGGTATTGACAATAATGTCTGCTCCCAAACGAATACAGGCATCCAAACCCGCTTTAAAAGCACCAGCCAATCCCTGGTTCTTTTTTAATCGAATGACATGGTTAGCACCATGCTCTTTTGCAACTTCTGCAGTGTTGTCCTGACTACCATCATCAACCACCAAATATTCAATTTGGTCAATTCCATCGATTTTTTTTGGAAGATGACTGAGCGTTTCTGGTAATGTGAGAGCTTCGTTATAGCAGGGAATTTGAATGATTAGTTTCATTTTTTTTAGTATATCACAATCATTTTTTGATTCTTAGTGAACATATGATAATTTTTAATTAAGGTATAGATTCATTAAATTTATCCAATTCAATTATTTCACACTATTATTGGCAAAAATTTCGAGTAAAAAAATTTGGATTATTAAATTAATCTACAATAATTATATCTAAGTATAAGTTGAGAGTGATATATTTAATTTTTAAAAAAATATATAAATTGTACTTTTTATTAAATATGAGTGCAGACATAAGATCTATAGTAGGCCAGTTTCTGCTAGTTCTTTGTTTTTTCAAATGAATACAAGAAACCGTAAGCTCCAGGATAATATATATATTTTTTCATATTTCCTTTTTGATCTAGATACATTTTGATAAATTCTTTTTCGTTTACACAACACCAATAACAATTATGAGTAAAAATAAACCAAACATTTCCAGTAAAATTCATACTCTCTATTTCTAATATGTATTTTTCCGGATTTTGACGATGATTTGAACCCCATTTTATGTTTTCTAAATCATAACCAAAATAATCTAAATAATATGTAAAAGCTGGTTCACCTGCATAATAGACATATATTGCATCAAATGAATCTTGAGAATTAAATAATTCATAAATTAATGGCCGTATATGTTCCCGATAAGTAGGTGAACGAACATTTTCATAAGCATCCCATAAAGAGCCTATCGAAAAAAAGATAAGAAAAGTTACTGGAAGGATTAATTGTAAAAAATTTAATCTTATTAATGATACAAAAAACTTAGTAAAAGAACAGATACCAAATATTAGAACAAAATAAACAATAGGAATAATGAATAATATCATCCTATTACCAAATGGATATATATGAAAACTAGAGAAAAGTAAACAAATAGGAATAGGGAAAAAGAAAATCGATAAAAAAACTCTATTTTTTGATAAAAGAATAATTAATGAACCTAAGATTAGGAAAAACAAGAAAAAAATTGGATCAAATTGGAATTCAAATAGATTTCGCAAATTATTAACGAAATTCATTTTCAACCAATCAATGTTATTCCAAGGCGGATATGGAAAGAAATAACTTTGCCAATAATCAGTCAATGTATTATTTTTCGAAAGGCTATTCAATGAAATTATGAAAAATATTATATATAGAGAAAACCATAAGATGACTGTTAAGAAAGTATATTTCTTAAAAATTGTAGAACGGTTTGGAAACCAGTATATAAGCATAACAATACAACAACTTATTAATGAAAAGAGAACTGCATGAGATAAGAATATTAAAAAAGAACCTATAATGGCTAAAATTATGAAATCTTTTTTTGTTGATTTTAAATTAGTACATTTAGAAGATAAAAAGAAGATTATTAAAGTTGCCATTACATCAGTAGAATATTGTTTTACTTCAGTTGAATAAGTGATTAATTGTGGAGAGATAGCCACAATAAACAATGTCATTAAAGCGATAGATTCAGAGAAATAAATTTTTCCAACGAAATAAACCAAAAACAAAACCGCAATTCCAGAAATTAGTGGAAATAATCGTAAAGAAAATTCATTATTTCCAAAGACAGAAATGAAAAATTTCTCAATAATTAAAAAGAGGAGGGGAGAGCCTTGATTAAAGTCAAGTGGTTGTAACAATCCCAAAATACTTCGATTGACTATGTTTAATGCAAGCATGGATTCATCAAGCCATAAAGATTGATTCATGAGATATTGTTTCAACCTTAGGAATATGCCAAGTGAAAGAAAAAATACAACAAAAAATATTACAATTTGACTAGAAATGAATTTAATATTTTTTTTATAAAAATAAATAAAATACATAGGGAATCTTTATCTTTATTTGTTTAAAAAAGGAAATTGATTATGTAAAAGGACAATTATTGTATCATTATTCATTTCAATAATATTTATTGTAATTGAATTAGGCACAACTCTTGCACCTTAATTTCACAAGAATTTATGTGAGATTTCGGAGGTTCTGATGAAACGTGCTTTATTGATTTTATTATTTGTCCTAATGGTAACCGCTGCCTGGTTTCGATGGTTTGATGAAATTGATCCAGATATTGTAAAAGCAGATCTTAAGTCACAGGCTACTTTACTAAAGGAAAAATCGACAAGTTTCTCATTAAAAGAGGAACTTTCGCAAATAATCACTGCTATGGATCGTTTCTTCTCCCCAGCTGAGGAAGAAATGTTTAGTGATGAATTAGTTGTGTTAATTGCAACTGATGAACCTGTTGAAAGTGTTCCTGTTGATGAAGTTGAAAAGACTGATGATCCTGAAAATCCAGTTGAAGAGTTTTCAGTCGAACCCACAGAAGAATTCAAAGTAAATGACTCAGAAGCACTGATTGATATTCAGGAAACTCCCCAGTTATCTCCAGACCCCAATATGGGATATCCGGCACCAGTTGTTGATCCTTCTATCAGTTCCACCACTGAACTGGTCGTTGATAATCCTGTTCCAACGGAAGGTGTTACAGAATCTTCCGAGAAAATTGATCAAAATCAAGTTGTAGATGCATCTGAATCCCCAATAATGGAATTCAACCAATTGCAGGAAACAGTTCCGGGATCATTTTTGCCATATGATCTTCAGTCAGTTGAGCCTTTGTATACAACTAATTTTGTTCATCCCGAAGCTGGCTGTAATTGGATGGGTGTGGCTGGGCAAATATTTGCCGAGAATCTTGAACCAACAGATGGACTTGTGATTGTAGTAGAAGGCGCTGTGAATAACAGTATGGTTGAAGTTCTAGGATATAGTGGATTGGCTCAATCATATGGCCCTGGTGGGTACGAAATATTTTTGGGTCAGGTTAATAGCCCCGGGATCTTCTGGGTCCAATTATTTGATGTGCAGGGTAATCCACTCAGTGGTATCTACTCGTTCCAGATGAATGGAACTTGTGAACAAAACCTGGCAATCATTAATTTCTCGCTTAAATCTGATGCAGAAAGCAAATATGTACCAACAGTAACCCCATAAAATATTGATCGATTATCAATCCATCAATCAAGTTTCAGCTTAGATATGCAGGAGCACATCATCTTTTTCTCTGATGGTGTGCTTTTTGTTTCATCGAGAAAAAATCAGCTTTCAAGACTCATCTCATTTTTAATCCATTATTTAATGTAGAGGATTTGAGTTTTCTGGCTTGACCTATCTGCACAGTCGGTTTATAATTCAGCAACTGAATTTTGAATTATGACTACTTACACAGAAAATGAACACCGCGAATTAGCTCTATTGGAACACATATCTGTTGATCCAGATGCTACGCAAGCTACACTTGCTTCTCAATTAGGTGTCGCTGTAGGTACTATAAATTGGCATCTAAAAAGATTAATAGATAAAGGATATGTAAAGGTTCGCAGAGCGGAGCGTCGGAAACTTCGCTATATTATTACTC
The DNA here is from genome assembly GCA_963765655.1 of uncultured Chloroflexia bacterium. Taxonomy (GTDB): domain Bacteria; phylum Chloroflexota; class Anaerolineae; order Anaerolineales; family Anaerolineaceae; genus UBA6170. Next base: position 430,042 of record CAVXXH010000004.1, on the reverse strand, counting down.
CTGAAGGTATAGCATTACGTGCTCGTTTAGCCATTGATTATATTCAGACATCAATGAGTTTGTATCGATTAGTACGCGAAAGATCCTTGAAAGCCATTCAGCAATTGAGAAAGTCTGGATTTCAAGAAGTCCGAATTGATGGTGAAGGTGAAGTTGCAGAAATTTGTCGCTTAACCTGTCTGGAACAGAATATTCATATAGTGGAAATTGATAACCATATGCCAGTTTTTCGGATTAATGAATTGAAAATACATGTTGAATTTATGGAGGGTCAAACAGAATGAGCGAATTCTGGAAAGATCAACGTTTTGTTGTTACCGGTGGATCGGGTTTTCTTGGTAAAGTATTGACTCGTAAAATGCAGGAAAGAGGTGCAAACGATATTTTTGTACCTCAAATTGAGGATTACAACCTGGTAGATCCTGCTGATATTGATCGAATGTTAGCTGATTCCAATCCAGATGTGATTATTCACCTGGCAGCCCATGTGGGTGGGATTGGCGCTAATAGCGAAAAACCAGCTGAATTCTTTTATGATAACTTAATGATGGGTGTTCAATTGATGCATAAGGCCTGGCAAACTGGGGTTAAAAAATTTATAGCCATTGGAACCGTCTGTGCTTATCCAAAATTTACTCCTGTTCCTTTTAAAGAAGATAATATTTGGAATGGATACCCAGAAGAAACAAATGCCCCTTATGGTCTGGCTAAAAAGATGTTATTAGTTCAATCGCAGGCTTATCGCGAACAGTATGGTTATAATTCAATCTTCTTACTCCCTGTGAATCTTTATGGACCGGGTGACAACTTCAATTTGAGATCATCACACGTAATTCCAGCATTGATTCGTAAATGTATTGAAGCTGAAGAAAAAGGAATAAAGGAAATCGAAGTGTGGGGGGATGGATCCCCGACCAGGGAATTCCTCTATGTTGAGGATGCCGCTGAGGGAATTCTTTTAGCCACAGAATTCTTTAATGAATCACTGCCTGTCAACTTAGGTTCCGGGCGCGAAATCAGCATTAAAGATCTGGCCGAGAAAATTGCTTTGCTATCCGGTTTTAGCGGAAAATTGATTTGGAATACGGATAAACCGAATGGTCAACCACGACGTGGGTTGGATACAACTCGAGCCATAGAAAAATTTGGATTCAAAGCAAAAATGACTTTTGATGAAGGCTTAGCGAATACGATAGCCTGGTACCGTGACCATAAAGATGAAATAAAGTAAAAGAAAAATTTTTACTCTTCGAAATAAAAAATGGCGAATACTCAAAATCAAATTCCTATAACTTACTTGAGACCTGCTAAAGGGCTCGCTGCTTTGAATTTAAAAGATCTCTGGGATTATAGAGAATTGATTTATTTTCTTACCTGGCGTGATTTAAAGGTTCGTTATAAACAAACAGTATTAGGTTTTTCCTGGGTGATTCTTCAGCCAGTCATAAACATGGTTGTATTCACAGTCCTTTTTGGACAATTGCTGAAAGTTCCAACTGATGGAATTCCTTATCCTATATTCTCATTTGCAGCACTACTTCCCTGGTTGTATTTTGCTGGATCATTAACCCGGTCCTCAACTACTCTGGTTGGAAGTGCTAATTTGATCAGCAAAGTGTTTTTTCCACGAATGGTAATTCCAATCGCTGGTGTTTTATCCGGGTTGGTTGATTTTCTGGTTTCATTAATTGTCCTGGTCGGAATGATGTTGTATTATCAAATTATCCCAACCTGGAATTTGTTGATGTTACCAGTTTTCTTATTCTTAGCGATGTTAACTGCTTTAGGGTTTGGTTTATGGCTTTCAGCATTGAACGTGCGATTTCGGGATATCAATCATCTTGTACCATTTATCATCGAAATCTGGAAATATGCGACCCCGGTTATTTATGGGGCAACATTAATTCCAGAAAGGTTTCGCTTTTTATTGGGTTTGAATCCAATGACAGGTGTTGTTGAAGGTTTTCGCTGGGCGATATTAGGAAGTAAATATGTCGAAAATTTCGATCCTGGTCCATTGTTTATCGTGTCGATCACAATTACTTTGGTAATACTCATTTCAGGTGTTATTTTCTTTCGAAATACCGAAAGAACTTTTGCGGATATTATATAAATGACTGACATAGTTATTCATGTAGATCAATTATCAAAAAAATACAAATTAGGCGCTATGTATGAACGCCAGGATACATTACGAGATTTTCTGGTATCCATGTTTCGCTCACCATTTCGGAAAAAACCTGCTTCTGATAATCAGATACTTTGGGCACTAAAAGATATCAGTTTCGACATTGAACGAGGTTCGGTTATCGGTATTGTAGGTAGGAATGGAGCTGGTAAGAGCACATTATTAAAGGTTCTTTCACGGGTGACCGATCCAACCAGTGGAATTGGTGAAATACACGGTAGGGTGGGTTCTTTACTTGAAGTTGGTACTGGTTTTCATCCAGAGTTAACCGGGCGTGAAAATATATACCTGAATGGTGCCATATTAGGCATGAAGCGGACCGAAATCGAGAAAAAATTTGATGAGATTGTGGATTTTTCTGAAGTGGAAAAATTTATTGATACTCCTGTAAAAAGATACTCAAGTGGGATGTATCTTCGTCTCGCCTTTGCAGTTGCAGCTCATCTCGAACCTGATATTCTTGTTGTTGATGAAGTTCTTGCTGTCGGGGATGCAGAATTTCAAAGAAAATGTCTGGGAAAAATGAGTGATGTGGCTGAACAAGGCAGAACAGTTCTCTTTGTTTCTCACAATATGTCAGCAATTCTGCGCCTGACGACAGAAACTTTAGTCATGGAAAAAGGCAGAATTGTCAAACGTGCACCTTCAATTGAAGCGGTTGATTATTATTTATCCAGTGGCTTTGCAGAAACCGGTGAACGAGATTGGAATATCGATGAAATCCCTGATAATGCCGCGCCATTCAGACCCAAAGCATTGAGAATAAAAAATGAACTAGGTCTGGTAGTTAATACAATTCGTTCAACTGAAGAGATGACGATTGAGTTTGAATATCAACTCGATGATGCCATCACGGGATTGAGGGTTGGTTTTTACTTGATGAGTGCACGCGGTGAATTTATTTTTACAACATTTGATACCGATGAACCACAAAAGTATGAAGAGTTTTCAGTTCGTGAGCCCGGATTGTATTATTAGCCGATGCAAAATCCCAGCAGATACATTTAATGAGGGTCGATTTGTCGTTGGTATCAACGCCAGCACCTACAGAATTCGTAGGTACTTTCAGGATGAACGCGCCATTACATTCAATATAGATCCAGCGGGAGCACCTGGAATGCAATGGCCAGAACAAAGATTGGGACCAACACGTCCTAGACTAAATTGGGAAATTGAGAAGAAATAATATGGCAATCGTTGGAAAAGAAGCAATTAAGAAATTTTTTGGGAATATTCCCTACACAGCAGAATTGTATTGGTTATTTAGACAACAGGGAAAACCAATTAACCGATTTTCATTACAGAATCTGGATAAAAATCTTCCTGAATTAGTCAAACAAGCAGCCGAATTACGATCTACTGCACCAAAAGGAAAAAAAGTTTTTATATTTGCCACATTGCATTACTGGATTGAACATGCAACTCTGATGAGTTTAGCTTTGTCTTCACAAGGGCATGATGTTACTTTGGGATATTTACCATTTTGTGAATGGCGTTTCCCCATTAACCGTTTTGATTTGAGGCGTCAGAATGCTTATGCCAAAAATATACTAAGAAAAACTTCACCAATCATTAATGCGGTGTCGTTTTTATCAAAACGAGCTCCTTACGTACCTTTATCTACTGATATAGAAAATTTTGTTAAAGAAGTTAGTATTTTTGATTCCCAGTATACAGAACAAATTGAAGAGATAGATCCTAAGAGTGACATTTATAAATTAAGATATCGCAGAAACCGTGATGCTGCCCAATCATTATTAGCATGGTTACGGGCAGAAAAACCCGATGTGGTTATCGTACCTAATGGAACCATTATGGAGTTAGGGGTATGTTATCGTGTAGCTCGGTCTTTAAAAATTCCTACTACTACATACGAATTCAGTGACCAGAGGAATAGATTCTGGATTGCTCAAAACAGTGAAATCATGCGGCAGGATACCAATGAACTCTGGAAAGCAAGATTAGATGAGAAACTTTCTGGTGAGCAATTGGAAAAAGTTCGAGCATTAATGATCTCCCGTCAAAAAGCTAGTTTATTTGAGAATTTTTCACGTTTGTGGCAGGGAATCCCAACGCAAGGGGCAGAAAAAACCCGCAATAATTTAGGACTTGACCAGCGACCGATTGTTTTGTTGGCTACAAATGTTTTAGGCGATAGCCTCACCCTGGGGCGACAGGTTTTCACAAAAAGCATGGCTGAATGGATCGAGAGAACAGTCCAATATTTTGTTGCCCGAAAAGATACCCAGTTAGTAATTCGGGTTCATCCAGGTGAAATTAAATCACGCGGAGTATCCATGGTTGAAATTATTCATCAACTCATGCCAGAATTACCCGAGCATATTCACCTGATAAAACCCGAGGATAAAGTTAACACATATGATCTTGTTGAAATTACAGACATCGGTCTGGTTTATACAACGACAGTGGGTATGGAAATGGCAATGAGTGGAATTCCCGCAATCGTAGTCGGTGAAACCCATTATCGTAATCGAGGTTTTACAATCGATCCGGATTCTTATGTGAATTACTATAAGCTTTTAGGGGCTATGCTGGAAAATCCTGCTTCTTTCCGTCTACCGAAAGAAAAAATTGATTTAGCCTGGAAATATGCTTACCACTTTTTCTTTGATTTCCCTAAACCATTTCCATGGCATCTTGTGCGTATGTGGGAAGATTACAGACAACATGACTTTAATACGGTGTTTAGCCCTGAAGGCCTAAATGAATATGAAGAATCATTCCAGAATTTGGTTGGAAAACCTTTGGAATGGACAATTTCAACGAATGAGGATAAAGAATTGTGAGTGACTTAGAAGTCAAACAACAGGTACGAAATTTTTATGATCAAATAGGTTGGAGGATGGAATCCGATGGATTTTATCAGAATGCCAGATATGAAGATTTACGACCGGTTGCTAAAGAATATATAGAAAAATGTCATCTACGGATTAATAGGCATTTAGTCAGGCCAGGAAAATACTTATTGGATGCTGGATCTGGTCCCATTCAATATCCGGCATACCTGACTTACATGGATGGATATAAATTTAGAGTATGCATGGATATCTCCATTGTTGCGCTCCAAGAAGCAAGGAAAAAAATAAATGATAGTGGTTTATTTGTTGTTGGGGATGTAGCAAACTTACCTTTCAAATCAGAGTGTTTTGAAGGGGTTGTTTCTTTGCATACATTACATCATTTACCACTGACAGATCAAAAGAGAGCATATCAAAGTATTTTTTGCGTTCTAAAATCCAATCACAATGCAGTCCTTGTAAATGGTTGGACAGAGTCAAAATTAATGAAGAAGTGGGCATGGCTTAGAAAAACATTTGAGAGAATTGGCAAATGGAGACAAAAAAGCCAGGAGAACCAATATAGTGATATGGCTACAACCCCGATCAATGAGAAAGATAAAGAAATTGAAGGCATACGAGATACAGGTACTTACATAGAGAAATTAACTGCTGAATGGCTACGAACAGAACTCTTTGATTTGAATTTGAGTATTTTTGTGTGGCGAAGTGTAAATGTAAGATTTATGAGAGCTGTATTTCATCAAGCTTTAGGTGGAAAAATTTGGTTGAGATTTCTTTATGGCCTTGAGGAAAAATTTCCCGAGTACTTTGGCGTTAACGGTCAATATCCATTAATCGTTATTCGAAAATAAAAATGGAGAAAAAATATGGATTGGTCAAAAAAAGTAGTATTAATAACTGGTGGAACAGGATCTTTTGGAAAAAAGTTAACGAGAATTTTATTGGATGAATACAATCCAGCCAAGGTGATTGTATTTAGTCGTGACGAATTAAAACAACACGAGATGCGCACAGCAGGTTTCGATGCGCCTAATCTACGCTATTTTATTGGTGATGTTCGCGATTTAGATCGGATGCGGAGAGCATTCGAAGGGGTGGATATTGTTATCCATGCCGCAGCACTGAAACAAGTTCCTGCCTGTGAATACAATCCCATGGAAGCCATCAAAACCAACATTTTGGGCAGCAGCAATGTTATCGATGCTGCACTGGATGCAGGCATTGAGAGAGTAGTCGCACTGAGCACAGATAAGGCAGTTAATCCCATTAATTTGTATGGAGCCACAAAATTGGCTGCTGAAAAATTGTTCATTCAGAGTAATTCTTATGCAGGTGGCAGGAAAACACGATTCTCCTGTGTGCGTTATGGAAACGTAGTCGGAAGTAGGGGAAGTGTGGTTCCGTTTTTTCTGCGACAGAGGGATAATGGTGAATTAACAATTACGGATGATCGCATGACCCGCTTCTGGATATCTCTAGAGCAAGGGGTACGATTTGTCATCCGATGTGCTGAACAGATGCATGGTGGGGAGGTCTTTGTGCCTAAAATCCCCAGTATGTCCATTATTGATTTAGCAAAGGCAATCGCTCCTGAAGCCAAAGTTAATGTGATTGGCATCCGTCCCGGGGAAAAACTTCACGAAGTACTTATCTCAGAAGATGAAGCCAGAACAACTGTTGAATTAGAAGACATGTATGTAGTTCAACCTGCTGAGGCATTATGGTTTGGTCGTGATTGGGAAAAACAAGGAAAATTAATCTCGGATGAATTTCGGTATGCTAGTAATACCAATTCTAACTGGTTGGATGTGAGTCAAATTAATTCAATCATTGCACCGATCGAACAGGATTATTTGGCAGGGAAACTTTAATGTCCAGGTTTGTGGTTACAGGTGCAAGTGGCTTACTTGGACTCAATTTATCATTACAGATTTCTGTTAATGATGAAGTTTTAGGTATTGCAAATACAAGCCCATTGAATGGATTGCCTTTCGAGATCCAAATAATGGATCTTGTGACCGACAATTTTGAAGAAGATGTACTTGAGAATTACAAGCCTGAAACAGTCATCCACTGTGCTGCCATTGCGAATTTGGAAGAGTGTGAAAAAAATCCAGAACTTGCTTATCATACCAACGCTGTCGTCCCAGGCGAGATTGCTCTTCAATGCATGAAAAGAGGTGTGAAATTTGTTCACATCTCTACAGACGCAGTTTTTGATGGAAAATCCGGTAATTATTCTGAAGATGATCCTACCAATCCACTATCAGTTTATGCAAAAACAAAAAGAGCTGGTGAAGAAAATGTACAAAACGAGAATCCTGATGCCATTATTGCGAGGGTAAATTTCTTTGGATGGAGTCTTAGTGGAACTCGTAGTCTGGGAGAATTCTTCTTCAATAATTTGATTTCTAAGAATCCCATTAATGGATTTATTGATGTGAATTTTTGCCCATTATATGTATATCATTTATCAGATTTATTATTAGATATGGTCAAAGCTGACCTATCAGGTATTTATCACGTGATCAGTTCAGACCACATGACAAAATATGAATTTGGATGTGCAATTGCCGATCAATTTGGATTAGATCAATCACTCATTAATCCAATTTCGGTAACCAAAAGTAATTTAATGGCTGAAAGATCATTAAATTTAACTCTTTCAACGAAAAAGTTATCTACTGACCTAAAACGATCCATACCCACCACGCTGGATGGAATTAATCAGTTTTACGAGGATTATCAAAATGGGTATGCTCAAAAGATCAGGAATTATTCAATAGAAAATTAGCATCATTGTTTTAGAAAGGCAGAAAAAAATGGAAATCAAGATTGGAAATCGTCTAATTGGGAAAACTCATCCCACTTATTTTATTGCAGACATAGCAGCGAACCATGATGGAAGCTTGGAAAGAGCTAAGTATTTAATTCGTTTAGCAAAAAAGGCTGGCGCAGATGCTGCAAAATTTCAAAATTTTCAGGCAGCAAAAATCGTTTCCGATTATGGTTTTAAAAACCTGGGTGGACAGCAATCCCATCAATCCAAATGGAAAAAATCTGTCTTCGATGTATATCAGGATGCATCCGTCCCATTTGATTGGTCTAAAGAATTGAAGGTTACTTGTGACGAGGTTGGAATCGATTACTTTTCCTCACCCTATGATTTTGATGCAATCGATTATCTTGATCAATACATGCCAGCTTATAAAGTGGGTTCTGGTGAAATCGATTGGATTGAGGCATTGGAACATATGGCGTCCAAAGGAAAACCTGTGATCCTGGCAACCGGTGCATCCAATATTGGTGAAGTTCAACGTGCAGTCCACGCAATCGTAAAGATCAATCCCCAATTGGTATTAATGCAGTGCAACACGAATTACACGGGCAGCCTGGAAAATCTTAAGTTCGTCAATCTTAATGTTCTGAAAACATATGCAGTTTTATTCCCGGATGTGATTTTAGGATTATCAGATCACACACCGGGGCATGCGACTGTTTTGGGCGCAGTAACTCTAGGAGCTCGTGTCGTTGAAAAACATTTCACGGATGATACACAAAGGGAAGGTCCAGATCATCCATTTTCCATGGATCCTGGTTCATGGGCTGATATGGTATTACGAACAAGAGAATTAGAAGCTGCCTTAGGAAGTACAGATAAAATTATTGTCGAAAATGAACAAGAGACTTCTATTATTCAAAGGCGTTGTGTTCGAGCAGCCAGAGATTTAAAGGCAGGTGAGGTTATCAGCAGAGAAATGCTGGATGTTCTTCGTCCTGCGACCAATGGAGCCATCAAACCCTTTGAGATTGAAAAAGTGATTGGCACCACGGTTAATGGAGATATTCCTGCTGGTAAAGAAATTCGCTGGACGGATGTAGTCTAAGGTATTGGTAGGTAATGAATTCTCCCAGGCGTGTTTTATATTTCAGTCGTGATCTTACCACCCATGATGTTCGGTTTCTGACTTCTTTATCAAAAACCGATATGGATGTGTATTATCTGCGACTCGAAATGCAGAATACAAATTTGAATGAGAATTCTTTACCAGAAAAAATTCATATTCTTCCAAATCTTAACAAAAGAAAATTCAGCATTAAGAATATCTTTAGACAAATAAAAAAATTGCGAAGCATACTCCATGAGATTAATCCTGATATTGTTCACGCAGGACCAATTCAAACTTGTGGATTCATAACATCCTTAACTGGTTTTACTCCATTGGTTACCATGTCGTGGGGATCGGATATTCTGGTTGATAGTGAGAAAAATTTCTTTTGGAAATGGGTAACAAAATTTACTTTAAAAAAAACCTCAATTTTAATTGGGGATTGTGAAGCTGTAAAAAATAAAGCAAAACAATTCGGATTTCCAGAAAATCGGATCGTTATTTTCCCATGGGGAATTGATCTTAAAAAATTTCAACCTGGTGTTAATAATGAGTTGAGACATCAACTGGGGTGGGGGGATAAATTTATCATACTCTCACTGCGATCATGGGAAAAATTGTATGGTATGGATATCGTAGCCAAAGCATTTGTAGAAGCTTCAAAATCTGAACCAGATCTACGATTAATTCTTTTAGGGAAAGGTTCTCAAGAAGAAGAAATTAGATCGATTTTTGAAGAAGCAGGCTTATCAGATCGAGTCTATTGGGGTGGTGTTATTGGACAAAAAGACCTTCCAGATTATTATCATGCATCGGATCTTTATATCAGTGCTTCTTATAGCGATGGTTCATCCGTATCATTAATGGAGGCATTAGCCTCCGGATTGCCTGTACTCGTTTCCGATATTCCAGGAAATAAAGAATGGATCGATCACGACAGAAACGGTTGGTTGTTCAAAACTGGAAGTGTTGAAAATTTAGCTGACAACATATTAGAATTATTCAAAAACAAAGACCACCTTTCTCAAATTGGGAAAGAAGCTAGAAAATCCGCAGAGAAGAAAGCGAATTGGGAAGTAAATTTTCAGAAATTATTAAATGCGTATCAATTAGCTTTGAACCCAGATATTAAAAAAGGAGACCGCTCAGGTTAGTCCTGATTTTAAATCAATGATACAGAAACAGAAAATTGTTGCCATTATTCAGGCGCGGATGACGTCAAGTCGGTTACCAGGAAAGGTGTTAATCGATATTGCAGGCTTTCCAATGCTGTATCATGTGATCAAGCGAGTTTCCTCAGCAAAAATGGTAGATCAGGTGGTTGTTGCGACGACTGATGATCCAGCTGATGATCAAATTGAAGATTTCTGTAATTCAAACAGCGTTTTTTGTTTCAGAGGACATCCTTTTGATGTTCTGGATCGCTATTATCAGGCAGCATCAAAATTTCAAACGGATATTATTGTGAGAATTACCGCTGATTGTCCCATTATGGATCCTACGTTAATCAATTCGTTGATCCAATCCTTTTTAGATTCAGATGTCGACTTTGCAGCTAATCGGCTCCCACCACCATGGAAGAGAACATTTCCCATAGGTTTGGATATTGAAATCGTTCATTTTAAGGCTTTAGAAAAAGCCTGGAAGGAAGCTCAATCACAATTTGAACGTGAACATGTTATGCCTTATCTCTATGATCAACCAGGACGATTTAAGATTTTGTTAGCACATCACGAACCGGACTATGGAGAGAAAAGGTGGACGGTTGATACTCCGCAAGATCTCGAGTTGATCAATAAAATTTTCGAATCCTTTTCGCCACGCATTGATTTTTCCTGGTTGGAAGTAATTGATCTCTTTAAAAGTCAACCAGATTTAGAAAGAATCAATACCGGGATCAGTGCTAAAAACGTTGCTGATGTTGATAATCGATATATTGAGCATAAGTGACGATCATGAAAAATCCGAACCTAACAATTTTCACAGCTCCTAAGCCTTTCAAAGATTCTCATATCTCCACGATTCAATATAATGCTATTCGTTCCTGGAAGAAATTAGGTCAAGATGTTTCCATAGTGCTAATTGGAGATGAAGAAGGGGTAGAGTCAGTATCAAAAGAATTGGATGTTCATTTTGTGCCTGATGTGAAAAGAAATTCGCAAAACACTCCACTCATATCATCCATATTTGAAATTGGAAGAAAAATGAATACAAGCCCACTGCTGGCATATATTAATGCGGATATTATTATTTTTCCTGATTTTCTGGATGTATCCCAAATGATATTACAGAAATTTGATAAGTTTTTATTGGTGGGTCAACGTTTGGATATGGATATACAAAAGCGAATTGATTTCTCTAATGGTTGGCAAACTTCCTTAAAAAAAGAATGTCAATTGAATGGAAAACTCCATCCCAGGGGTGGAAGTGATTATTTTATATATCCCAGACAATGTTTTCTCCAACTGCCAGAATTTGCAGTAGGAAGAGCTGGTTGGGATAACTGGATGTTTTATCAAGCGCGTCGTAATGACTGGCCAGTGATTGATGCCACAAAATCGATCCAGATCATTCACCAAAATCATGATTATTCTCATTTACCCGGGGGACAGTCTCATTATCGTTTGCCTGAAACCAATGAAAACGTTCGGTTGGCTGGCGGCCGCCGCACCATCTTTACCTTAATGGATGTGAATTATGAAATTGAAAATGGAAAAGTAAGGAATTATCCATTAGATTGGAAAAAATTCTGGAGAGAAGTAGAAATATTCCCATTAATTACTCTAAAATCTACTTGGATAGCGCAAATATTCTTCGCAATCCTTCATCCCAAAAGGGCTTATATGGAATTGCGGAATTGGATTTCCTCCAGGAAAAATACAGATCGGAAAGATTATGCGTAAAGGTCAAAATCCGGCTAAATTTGTGAATACTGTTGCAAAACCTGCCAATATCACGGTAGCAGTTCTTAGTTATATCCCTTACCTGAGTGGGTTTTATGCGGATGCCTTAAAAGTACTGGATGCATGCCTTTCCAGTATCAGAAAAGAATCAAAATTAGAATTTGATTTGATGGTGTTTGACAATGGAAGTTGTGAAGAAGTTCAGGATTATCTATTGCAAGAACAGAGATCTGGTAATATTCATTTTTTGATCCTTTCCGATAAGAATCTTGGTAAAGGTGGTGCCTGGAATATAATATTTGATGCTGCACCCGGGGAGATCATTGCGTATGCAGACAGTGATGTTTATTTCCATGAAGATTGGTTATCCAAGAGTGTACATATTTTAGAGACATTTCCAAATGTTGGCATGGTCACATCCAGGCCTTTTATTACCAAAAAAGAATATATCACCAGTACGATCCAATGGGCACAGGATAGCGGTGAGGTAAAAATTGAAAGCGGTAAATTTGTCCCCTGGGAGGTTTTTGCTGAATTCAATTTAAGTCTGGGCCAAAATATTGATGATATTCAAAATGATTATGATCAAAATGATATCGAAAAAATTGATTATAAAAATCAAATTGTGTTTGCTGGTGCATCTCACTGGCAGTTCTTAACAAAGAAAGCAATTATCAAACAATTTCTTCCATTCGCTATGGATCGTCCAATGGGACAGGTACGACAACTTGACCAGCGCATGAATGATGCAGGTTATTTACGTCTGATGACCGCTGAGCCGTTGGCAGACAACATGAGCAACAGCCTCGAAAGAATGGGTATAAACAAAGCCAAGGGAAAAGTAGAAGCGAAGAAGTCATCAAGGATAATTGATCTGCCTTTTATAAAACGATTCTTATTATTTATTCATCATAGAATATTCATCGCATATTATGATCGATGATCATTCCAGGAGTAAGGCCATGAGTTCAAAAACAATTTTCATCTCAGCAGATCATGGATTGGCAATTGTTTATTTTTTACAAACTGATGTTGTAAAAACCTTATTAGAAAAAGGTGTGGAAATTGTTTTTTTAACAGATGACGCATTATTGAACCAAATCGAAAAGAAATTTGGCCAGCCAGGTATTTATTTTGAAGGTTTAAGAATAAATCAAGCAAGAAAATATAGCAATCAGAAAGAACCGATCATTCAATATTGGCTTCACCATTTACGGCGTTTTGGTGCTTCCAAAAAAATTAATACAGCAGCTTTAGATAGCCAGATACCCCAGGTTGAATTTGAAGCAAAAGGAAAAAGACGCTTCATAATGCCGCTCATCAGGTCTATTCTTTTTTTAATGCGTCAATTCAGGATCGTGAGAAAGATGGTATATCAACAACAATTGAAATTCACCCCTACTATCTATTCGGATTTATTCACTAAATACAAACCGGAATTGGTGGTTGCCAGTTCTCCTGGATGGCGGTATGACCGCTATTTATTACGCGAAGCAGCTAAACAAGACATTCCAACTGCTGCGGTCATAGTGGGTTGGGATAATCCCAGTAGTTATAGTATTTCCGGAGCTCCGATAGATTGGATCAATTGTTGGTCAGAAATTCAAAAACAAGAATTGGTGGATGGTTCGGATTGGGATCCACGACAGATACATGTTGGCGGAATACCAATCTACGATGGTTATTATAAAAAAATATGGTTGATGCAAAAAGATGAATATTTTACTTTACAGCATCTTGATCCTCATCGAAAATTGATTTCCTTTGCCTGCAGTTTTGTCACCTTTGCCCCCAATATTGAAAATATAAAAACTTTGGTGGATCTAATTGAAAATGATCAATTGGATCAACCTGCACAGTTACTCATTCGTTTACACCCAAATCATTTTTTGGATGATCCGCACTTTAAAGCCGAACAAGATGCAATTCGGAAATTAGCATCTGACAACCAATACATCCAAATGGTTGAACCTGTGCCTTTGGGTGGAGAATTAGGATATTATTCCGGAGAAGATATGCCCGAAAAAACCTCCATGATGGCGTATTCTGATGTGTTCACAACCGTATATTCAACCATGGTAGTAGAAGCTGCCATCCATAATAGACCAATTGTCAGCATTTGTATTGATGTTCCTGGTGGGTGGAATGACCCGAATAAATATTCACTATCTTTGAAAGAAATAGGTGAATGGCCAACGCACAAGAGATTCAGGGATGCACAGGCAGGTCAGGTAGCATTCGATAAAGAGACTGTAAAAAATGCCCTCAACCTTGCATTGAATCAAGAATTTTATCAAGAAGAAAATCGCAAGAGATTTGTTGAGAATGAAATTACATATACAGATGCCAGTTCTGGAATACAGGTTGCAAATTTCCTGTATTCCAAAATTGGTAAGCACTTTAAGATAGGAGTTTAGCCATGCGTTTTCTAATCACCGGTTTTGGTTCAATTGGTCGCAGACATTTCAGGAATCTAATCACGCTTGGGTATGACGATATTGTTTTATTGCGTTCAAATAAAAGCACATTGGATACAGAGGAAATCAAGGATTTTGTTGTTGAGACGGATATAGCAAAAGCTCTGGCGCACAAACCGGATGCTGTAATCATAAGTAATCCCACTGGATTACATCTTGATATGGCAATTCCCGCAGCTTTGCAAGGTTGTCATCTTTTCTTTGAGAAGCCCATTTCTGACTCCCTAGAAAGAATTCCTGAACTAATCACTGCGCTAGAAACTGGTGGTGGCAAGGCCATGACTGGGTTTCAATACCGATTTCATCCTGGATTGAATCAGGTAAAGACCTGGATTGGGAATGGGTTAATTGGAAATGTTATTTCAGCAAGTGCACATTGGGGAGAGTATTTACCTGGATGGCATCCTTGGGAAGATCATCGTAAGAGTTATAGTGCCAGGAAGGATCTGGGTGGGGGAGTTATTCTCACGCTCTGCCATCCGATAGACTATTTCCGCTGGATGTTTGGTGAAATTCATTCCGTGTGGAGTGCCTATAATTCTATCGATCATTTACAGATTGATTCAGAAGGTATTGCTGATATATCATTATTGTTTGAAAATGTAATGGGTCACGTTCATTTGAATTACATACAAAGACCTGGAAAACATGTAGTAGAAATCATTGGCGATTCGGGTACAATAACCTGGGACAATAAAGACGGAGTAGCCAGATGTTATTCTGCAAAAGATGATGCCTGGCATGAGTTTATTCCTTCTCCCGATTTTGAAAGAAACACTTTATTTTTGGACGAAATGAAAAATTTCATTGAATTTATCAAAGGTAACGAAGAACCAATGTGTACTCTTGAAGATGGAATTAAAATACAAAAAATCGTTTCGGTCATTTATCAGAGTCAGATGGAAAAAAAGAGAATCGACCTGGATTAATCATTTATAAAAGAAATTGTTCGAAAAATTCATCAACAATCAACTGAAGGATTGGATCATGGGTAATATTTTTGAAAAATTTGATATGCAGAACAAGGCAGTGATCGTCACTGGTGGAGCTGGTCTATTAGGGCGTCAATTCTCAAAGACTCTCGCTGAAGCTGGCGCAGGTGTGATGGTCGCCGACTTGCTGATCGAAAAAGCCGAAGAAGTTGCGAATGGGTTGAGAAAAACTGGTTATCAGGCGATCGGTGTTCAGGTGGATGTAACAGACAAAAATAGTGTCGAGAATATGGTAGCAAAAACAATCAAGGAATACGGGATCTTGAGCGGATTGATCAACAGCGCTGCCATGGATCCTAAATTTGATAATGAACATGCTGGACAACATAATAATAGTTTTGAAGATTATCCTGTCGATATGTTTAGATCGGCGCTGGATGTGAACCTGACAGGAATGTTTTTATGTTGTCAGGCTGCCGTAAAAGAGATGCTTAAGCACAATAAAGGTTCAATCGTCAATATTTGTTCTACCTACGGTTTGGTTGGACCTGATCAAAGATTATATGAGCGGGAAGGACAACCCAGGCAATATAAACCCGTGTTTTACACTGTTTCTAAAGCAGGGGTGTTGGGGCTTACAAAATACCTGGCAACATACTATATGGGAACTCAAATTCGGGTAAACGCACTAACACCGGGTGGCGTTTATAATCAGCATGATGAAACCTTTACGGAACGCTACTCAGCCCGAACAGTTTTAGGAAGGATGGCTGATCAGGATGAGATGAATGGCGCGTGTTTGTTCCTTGCATCCGATGCATCCTCTTATATGACAGGAGCAAATTTAGTGGTAGATGGTGGATGGACAGCATGGTAAAAGAAAAACCTGAAATTCTGGCGGTTATCCCAGCTAGGGGAGGATCCAAGGGAATACCCCGTAAGAATATCAAAAATTTTGCTGGGTATCCACTGATTGCGTATAGCATTCAAGCAGCATTGAACTCTAAATACGTTACCCGGACCATCGTTTCGACAGATGACGAGGAAATCGCCAGTGTAGCCAGAACTTATGGGGCAGAAGTTCCATTTTTGCGACCGGCTGAATTTGCTCAGGATACTACACTGGATTTTCCGGTTTTCGAAAATCTCCTTAAATCTCTTCAAGAAACTGAGAATTATTTCCCTGATCTGGTTATTCAATTACGGCCAACTTCTCCCATTCGACCGGTAAATCTTGTAGATGAAGCAATAGAGATCATGTTAGGTGATCCCGCGATAGATTCAATTCGTGGAGTGGTTCCTTCTGGACAAAACCCCTACAAAATGTGGAGAATTGACCTGGACAGTAAGTTTATGACAAGTTTATTAGGTGTCGAGGGAATCGATGAACCATATAATTCAGCTCGACAAGCATTACCGGATACGTATTGGCAAACAGGCCATATTGATGTGATTCGAACAAATGTTATCCTTGAAAAAAAATCTATGTCGGGAAACAAAATAAAACCCATTCACATCAATCCGGATTTTACAGTGGATATTGACAAACCATCTGATTGGCAAAGAGCTGAATGGCTGGTCTGGTATGGTGGTCTGGAGATGGTTGTCCCGGGGAATAAAAGAAGATCAATCCCGGAAATTGTTGAACTGGTTGTTTTTGATTTTGATGGTGTCATGACGGATGATCGAGTCTATGTAAATCAGGATGGCATTGAAATGGTTGCAGCCAATCGACGGGATGGAATGGGAATAAATCTGTTACAAAAAGCCGGGTTTAAAATGATTGTCCTTTCTTCAGAAAAAAACCCGGTTGTCCAGGCTCGCTGCCAAAAATTAGATCTACCGGTAATTCAAGGTGTTGCAGAAAAGTCAAGCGTTCTAAAAAAATATTTATTTGATCATGAGATTATTCCCGAACATGTTTTATATATTGGCAATGACATTAATGATATACCCTGTTTCCCCGAAGTCGGTTGTGCCTTAGCCGTTGCTGATGCGCATCCAGTAGCCTTAAGGCAGGCTGATATTGTCTTGCGTCACAATGGTGGACAGGGTGCTGTGCGTGAGGTTTGTGACCTGTTGTTACAATCCAGAAGAGAATGAGCAAAGGAGTAAAAATGACAAAAGAGATACAAATCGATCATAAAATGGTTGGTGATGGTTATCCGGTTTATATTATTGGAGAAATCGGGATCAATCATAATGGTGATTTACAAATCGCCAAAAGATTAATTAAAGAAGCATATTCAGCAGGATTGGATGCAGTTAAATTCCAAAAAAGAACCCCTGAAATCTGTGTCCCAAAAGAACAACAATCCCAAATGCGCGATACCCCTTGGGGCTATATCAGTTACTTAGATTATCGTTATAAGGTTGAATTTGGTGAACAGGATTATCGTGAAATCGATAAATTGTGTAAAGAATTGGGAATTACCTGGTTTGTGTCTGTTTGGGATGAACCATCCGTTGATTTTATGGAGCAATTTTCTCCAGCCTGTTATAAGGTGCCTTCTGCTTCCATGACTGATCTTCCTTTGTTGAAGAAACTAAGATCAACAGGACGACCACTCATTCTATCGACAGGTATGTCCACAATGGATCAGATCCGAACTGCTATTCGGGAAATCGGAAGTGAAAATCTGGTCATAACCCATACAACCAGTGCATATCCATGTCCTCCTGATGAACTCAACTTAAAAATGATTGAAACTTTACAAAGAGAATTCGATTGTCCGATCGGTTATTCAGGTCATGAAGTTGGCTTGGTACCTTCTGCAGTAGCCGTAGCAATTGGGGCATGTCTGGTGGAGAGACACATCACATTGGATAGAGCCATGTGGGGTTCAGATCAAGCAGCTTCTGTAGAGCCACAAGGAATGGAAAAACTGGTCAAGTATATTCGAGTAACCGAGCAAGCAATGGGGGATGGTGTCAAGAAAGTTTACGATAGTGAAAAATCATCCTTACAGAAATTGCGCAGGGTTACTTCCTTCTGATGATTCAAAAGTTTTCGCAGATAAAAGCTGGTGTTCGACAACGATGGATTCATAATGCTAATGATCAGCGCTTGGAGAAACTGGCAAAAGAAATTAAAAAGCAATCAAAATTAACCAACCAGCAGCCTGTGGTATTTATGGGTGTGTCAACTCGTCTGCAAGGGATGAGTTTAAACGCTGGATTTGCTTTGATCACGAAATGGAGCGTTCAATTACAAGGAGTTCCCGTTATTCAGTTTGTTTGTAATGCTGGAATGGATCATTGCATGTTGGGGAGTATTCTCAACCAACCATTGGATAACCCTCCCTGCACAATTTGCATCAGACAATCGAAGCGAATGTATAAACATTCTGAGGTTGCCTGGTTCAGGAACCAATCTTCATCAAAAATTAAAAAACAAATTTCTGACTTGTCCATCCAAGAATTATCTGAGTACCAATATAACGAAATCCCATTCGGTGCGTTGGTATTACCTGGTATTCGCTGGGTTTTAAGGTGCTATCATTTACCAGAAAACGAAGAAACAAAAACATTGTTCAAAAATTATATTCTAGCTGCAGAAAGTATTGCTTCTCAGTTTTCCAAGTTAGTAATGAAAGAAAAACCACAAAAAGTAGTTGTATTCAATGGCATGTCTTTCCCAGAAGCGACAGTTCGATGGATCGCTCAAAAAAATAATATTCCCGTTGTCACCCATGAAGTTGGTCTGCAACCATTTAGTGCTTACTTTACATATGAACAGGCAACTGCCTATCCGATAAAAATAACAAAGAATTTTTCACTCGATGAAAATCAGAATAAAATCCTGGATCAATATCTTGAACAAAGATTTCAAGGTAATTTTACAATGGCAGGTGTACGCTTCTGGCCTACCATGCGAACCTTAAGCGATTCATTCATAAAATTATCAGCTAAGTTTAAACAAATTGTTCCTATCTTTACCAATGTAATTTTTGACACAAGTCAATCGCATGCCAATGTGGTATTTGAGCATATGTTTGATTGGCTGGATCAGGTTCTGACCATTATCCAAAAAAATCCGGATACATTATTTGTCATTCGTGCTCATCCCGATGAAGCCAGGCCTGGAAAAGCGAGCCGTGAATCGGTCGCTGAATGGGCAAAATTAAATCGGGTAGATGCGTTGGAAAATGTTGTATTTGTTGATGCAACTGAATATTTCAGCTCTTATGATTTAATTCAAAAATCTAAATTTGTGATGATTTATAACTCAACGATAGGACTGGAAGCGACTTTGTTAGGTGTTCCTGTTTTATGTGCTGGTAAATCACGCTTTACTCAGATAGAAACGGTTTATTTTCCAGAGACACGCAATGAATTTATCCGGACCTTTGAAGAATTCTTGGAAGCCTTGGAAGTGAAATTGCCTGATCAATTTATTGAAAATACAAGAAAATTCATGTATACCCAGTTGTACCGAGTATCATTGCCATTTGATCAATTTTTGGAAGAGGATCGAGTATGGAAAGGATATGTACAACTAAGGGATATTAATTGGAGTGATCTTTTACCTGAAAATTCCGAACCTTTACGAATAATTTCTGAAGGGATTTTGAAAGAAACCGCTTTCGAATTAGAAAGATGAAACCTACCTGTTCGATCGTCATTCGCGCTTTCAACGAAGAAAAACAAGTAACCAGACTTTTGGATGGAATTCGCCATCAAAATATTCAGGATGTGCAAGTCATTCTGGTTGATTCTGGTTCATCTGACCGCACTGTTGAGATTGCTTCAGCATATGGCGTTCAAATCGTAAACATTGAACCTCAGGATTTTACGTTTGGGAGATCGCTCAATCTGGGAATTTCAAATGCTATTGCAGATTTTGTTGTTGTTGCCAGTGCACATGTATATCCAGTTTATCCGGATTGGCTGGAACGACTTCTGGATCCATTTGAAGATGAAAAAGTGGCCATCAGCTATGGTAAACAACGTGGTATGGATACCACGCAATTTTCAGAGCATAGAATTTTTGAACATTGGTTTCCAGATATCTCAACCCAAAATCAGGACCATCCTTTTTGTAATAATGCCAATGCAGCCATTCGAAAAAAAACATGGGAACAAAACGCTTATAATGAGACCTTGCCTGGTCTGGAGGATTTAGCCTGGGCGCGTTGGGCTCATGAACAGGGGTATCGAATTGCCTATGTGGCTGAAGCAGAAATTATTCATGTCCATAATGAATCCTGGCGTGGGATTTCCAACCGATATCGCCGTGAAGGTATGGCGTTTAAAATGATTTATCCACAAGAACAATTTAGTATTTTCGATCTATTTTCAGCTTTCTTTTCTAATGTAAAAAATGATCTACAAATTGCCAGAAGGGATAAAATAATTAGTAAGGTTTGGAAGAGTGTGTTAGGCTTTCGTTGGACCCAATTCTATGGTACTTATTTGGGGTATCACCAATCAGGTCCATTGACATGGCAATTAAAACAGACTTTTTACTATCCCAGAAACAGCCATCAGATCAAGCAGATGGAACGTGAAATCAAACCGATTCATTATCAGGAATTAACTGGAAAGGATGAGAAATGAATAGAAAAATGAAAATTGCAGCTCTGGTTCCAATGCGTCATCATTCTGTAAGAGTTCCTGAAAAGAATTTTCGATTGATTGCTGGAAAACCTTTATATCACTACATTTTATCCAGTCTATTGGTAGTACCCGAAATCGATCAAATTGTTGTTGACACAGACAGTGAAAAAATCATCGAGGGGATAAAAATTTACTTTCCATCTATAAAGATCCTTCACAGACCAGAACATTTATGCGCAGATACAATCCCGATGAATGAAATCCTCTTACATGATACAGATAAAATTGAGGCTGATTTATATTTGCAAACTCATAGCACCAACCCACTTTTAAAGTCTGAGACAATCTCAAAAGCAATTAATCAGTTACTTGATAATATGCCCGCATATGATTCACTTTTTTCGGTAACGAAACTTCATACACGATTTTGGGATCAATTGACCAGGCCGATCAATCATAACCCATCCATTTTGTTAAGAACCCAGGATCTGCCACCCATTTTTGAAGAAAACTCCTGTATATATATATTTCAACGCAAAACTTTGGTAGAACACCGGAATCGAATTGGCGAAAGACCAATGATGTTTGAAGTAGATCGTTCGGAAGCATTTGACATTGATGAGGAACTCGATTTTCAATTAGCTGATTTGATGATCTCTCATCAGTCAAAAAGCGATTTGGTATAATCCATATCGATACCTACTCCCTGGGAGAATTATGAAACCAACAATTTTATTGTCTGCACCATATATGATTCCATTTAAAGAAAGGTTTATTCCTGTTCTAGAATCCTATGGGATTGATGTAATTGTTCCCGAAGTGCATGAGAGATTGTCGGAAGAGGAGATTCTGGAATTTGCAGGACAGATTGATGGAACTATTTGTGGAGATGACAGGTTTACAAAACGTGTGATTGACGCTTGCCTCCCACGCTTAAGAGTAATTTCAAAATGGGGCACCGGAATTGATTCGATCGATAAGTCTTATGCCAATTCAGTCGGTGTTATGGTTGGAAATACACCAAATGCTTTCACTCTGCCGGTATCTGACAGTGTCATTGGTTATATACTGGCTTTCGCCCGACGATTGCCCTGGATGGATGTAGCTATGAAATCCGGCGAATGGGAAAAAATTCCTGGACGATCATTAAATGAATGTACTCTGGGTGTTATTGGGGTTGGTAATGTTGGGAAGGCAGTTGTACAGCGGGCAAAAGTGTTTGGCATGAAACTTCTGGGTAACGATATTCGTGACATTGAACCCGATTTTATCCTCGAGCATGGATTAACAATGGTTCCGCTTGAAGAATTAATGAGACAGTCTGATTTCATTAGTGTCAATTGTGACCTAAATCCAACCAGCATCCATCTCATTAATCAAAATTCACTAACCTTTGTAAAAAATGACGCTGTGATAATCAATACCGCAAGAGGACCGATTGTCGATGAGAAAGCATTGATTGAAAAGCTTCAATCGGGACAATTAGCTGGTGCTGCATTGGATGTTTTTGAAATTGAGCCCTTGCCGCTTGATTCTCCTTTGTTATCCATTGACAATGTCATGCTGGCACCACACAATTCAAACTCCAGCCCCCAAGCCTGGGAAAGAGTGCATTGGAATACGATAAAGAATCTCTTGATCGGTTTAGGGATAGACACTTCTGGATTCGATAAAATTAGATCAAGTTAATGGCAGGAAAAAAATGAACAATAAACCACGAGTTATGTTAATCACAGGGGCAGCCGGTGGAATCGGCCGTGCTACGGTTCAATTGTTTCAGGAAAAGGGTTGGATCGTTATAGGTGTTGACCGGAGTGATTATGGTGATAATTTTCCAGTCAATGGGTTATTCATTCAGGCTGATATCTCTGATCCTTCCCGGTTGGAGGAGATCTATAGCGCCGTAAAAAATTTTACAAACTCATTGGATGCAGTCATCAATAATGCAGCTCTTCAAGTTGTAAAACCATTGTTGGAGACAACTGTTGAAGAATGGGATGCTGTGATGGCTTCGAACTTACGCTCGGTTTTTCTAGGCGCAAAATTAGCGTATCCTTTATTACAAAATAAGGGTGGAGGAGCAATCGTAAATGTCTCCTCAGTGCATGCAATTGCGACATCTTCCGGTGTGGGCAGTTATGCAGCCAGCAAAGGGGGCTTGCTTGCCCTGACACGCTCCATGGCGATCGAGTTTGCGCAGGATAATATCAGGGTGAATGCTATCCTTCCGGGTGCTGTTAAAACTCCTATGCTTTCAGCTCATCTGGATCAGGTCCGCCTGGAAAATCTGGCAAAACGGACTGTCAATGGCCGCATTGGTATGCCGTTCGAGATTGCGCATGCGATTTATTTTTTAGCTGACGACGAACAATCATCTTTTATGACTGGGCAGTCCATTGTAGTCGATGGTGGGGCAACTGCAAAACTCAGTACGGAATAGCAATGAAAAATCACATCAAAAAAATTCTTCCAGTGCCAGTGTTAACAGTTGTTCGTGATACATTGGATGTGATTAAGCGTAGCAAAGAAATTCCTGAAGCATATTTTCATTCCTGGAGGGTCAAATCTCGCAAAGATCTTGATCAGTTCCGAAATATTCATAAAGGCAAAAGATGCTTCATTCTGGGGAATGGTCCCAGTTTACAGCAAACTGATCTGACAAAATTAAAAAATGAATATACATTTGGGATGAACCGGATTTATCTTGCTTTTGATGATATGGGTTTTAAAACCAGTTATTACGTTTCAGTCAACGATCTGGTCATTGAACAATGTGCAAATGAAATTCTGGATCTACAAATCCCTCGATTTGTTTCCTGGCGAGCAGGTAAGCGTTGGCTAACGCAACAGGAAAACTTGTTCTTTCTATATACAACATATACGGAACCGAAATTTGCAAAAGATATCAGGAACCGATTGTGGGAAAGTGCTACGGTTTCGTATGTTGCGTTGCAAATTGCTTTTTTTATGGGATTTACTGAGGTTATCCTGATCGGTGTTGACCATAATTTCGAAACGAAAGGAAAAGCGAATACAACGATTGTCTCCGAGGGAGATGATCCCAACCATTTTCATCCGGGATACTTTGGGAAAGGCTTTCGCTGGCAGTTGCCTGATTTAGAAAAATCAGAAATTGGGTATCAAATGGCGAGAGACGCTTTTGAAAAGGATGGAAGGAAAGTTCTGGATGCAACCATTGGTGGTAAGTTAACAATTTTCGAAAAAGTCGATTACAACAAGCTCTTTTAAATTCCATCCACCAGTTATCTATACTAACAATTATTATGAATAAACCACTCATTTCCATCATCACCCCGTCATATAATCAATCAGATTATCTGGAAATGGCGATGGTATCTGTCTTAAATCAGGATTATCCCAACCTGGAATATATCATTGTAGATGGTAATTCTACAGACGGTAGCCAGGAAATAATTAAGAAATATGCTGATCGGTTAGCCTGGTGGGTGTCTGAAAATGATATGGGCCAGGCTGATGCCTTCAATAAAGGATTAATGCATGCAGATGGAAAATATATTGGTTGGTTGAACTCCGATGACATGTATGTAGAAGGAGTGGTTTCTGAAGCAATCGAATTATTGGAATCAAATCCCGAGATTGCATTTGTATTCGGAGATGTTCAGTCGATTAATGAAAAGGGGGAAATAACCAATATCATGAAATATGGGCACTGGGGTCTGGTGGATTTGATGCAATTTAAGATAATCGGTCAACCGGCAGTATTTATGAGGAAAGATTTGTTGGTATCCTCAGGCGGACTGGATACGTCTTACCATTTTCTATTAGACCATCATCTATGGTTAAGGTTGGCATCGAACGAGCAAATCAAATATTCAAATCGAATCTGGGCAGCCGCTCGTTTTCATGCAAGCGCAAAAAATGTTGCCCATGCTGCTGAATTTGGAAGAGAAGCATACCAGCTGGTAGAATGGATGAGAAAAAATCCGGATCTAAATGAAATTTTCATATCCAATCATAAAAAAATTCTGGCTGGTGCTCATCGTATGAATGCCAGATATTTATTGGATGGAGGTCAATATTCACAAGCTGTAAATGCTTATTGGCAAGGTATGAAATCGGATTTTCTCACTATTCTTCCAGAATGGCATCGCATGTTATATGCCATACTTGCTCCACTTGGTTTACAAAAGTTGAAATTTATATACTTAAAAATCAGATATTTGCTAAAACGACCGGATTTAAAAAGTGAATAGAAGAAAGGTAAAAGATAATTCAAAATAGAATTCAAATGGTAGATGGTTATCAAATTCGCGAAGAGACCGGTGACTATATTATTTTTTACCTGAACCAAAAGATTGAGGATTAATCCATGCAACCGCTTGTTTCAATTGTCACACCATCTTATAACCAGGGGAAATATCTTGAGAGAACCATACTGTCGGTGTCGAATCAGGATTATCCGAATATTGAATATATCGTTATGGATGGATATTCTTCCGATAATAGTGTGGAAATCATTCAGAAATATTCTTCTAGAATTGCTTATTGGCAATCAGAAAAGGATCAGGGGCAAACTGATGCGATCAACCAAGGTTTTGAAAAGGCAAATGGACAAATCTATGCCTGGCTCAATTCGGATGATACTTATGAACCCCTGGCTGTATCTCAAGCTGTTAATTATCTTCTCAATCATCCTGATGTAGGAATGGTTTATGGAGATTGTAATTTTATAGATGAAGATGACAGAATTATCGGTAAATTCAATGCAAAACAAACTGATTATGAGAAATTAAGGACAGGATATGTTCATATTCCGCAACAGGCAGCTTTCTGGCGTGCTGCACTATGGAAACAAGTAGCGCCTTTAGACCCGTCCATTTATTTCGCCATGGATTATGACTTATGGCTGCGATTGGCAAAATTAACCAATATCTTGTATTTACCTAAATTGTGGGCGAACTTCCGTTTACATGGCGACGCTAAAACAATCTCGGAAGATGATCGCTGCTGGCCAGACATGTTAAAAATTCATTATCGTGATGGGGGTAAGTGGTGGCAACCAATTGTGTGGAAGTATTGGCTTCGCAAGTTGGCAGCTCCTTATATTCGATTTAAACGAAAAAAAATGATTAGTAAAGATTCATAACGATCCAAACTGTATATTTTCTTTCGGATTCAATCGATGGAATTGTTATAATTGAAATATAGAGTAAGGTTTAGATATGAAATTAAAAAAACTTCAATATTTGAATTTCCTTGTATTATTGCTATTGACTGCATGTTCTGAGACTCAGGTTACATTTACACCTCAGGTTATTGAAGTACCGAAAGCAACCCTTGCGATTGTTAATACACCTAGTCCTACCGAAACATTCGCCGAAGTAGAGATTGAAGAAACTTCACTTCCTGTTGAGGAAATAACGGAAGAGAAACCAGTTTCAATTACAACATTTCCAGATACATCTCAATATCAGTGGGTGGAAATCGCTTCAGGTTTTATAAAGCCCTTGGGTATGGCATCCCATTTTGATGGCAACCTTCTCCTATACATCCTTGAACAGGATGGAGTCATTCGTATGATCGAGAATGGTTCTTTACAAAATGAACCATTCCTGGATATAAAAAATAAACTCACTTCAAGAGCCTCTGAACAAGGATTGCTTGGAATTGCCTTGGATCCCGATTATGCGACAAACGGTATCTTTTATCTGAATTACTCAGATCCTGGTGGTGATACAGTAATTGCCAGGTATGTTGCCAATCAGGATCGGAAATCAGCTGACCCTGATAGTGAACAGATTATTCTGACGTATGAGCAACCTTATTCAAACCACAATGGTGGAAACCTCGTATTTGGACCTGATGGCCTCCTTTACATCGGTTTGGGAGATGGTGGCTCTGGAGGTGATCCTGAGATGCGAGCACAGAATCCAGATACATTATTAGGAAAGATGCTTCGAATTGCCGTGCAGAATCAGGCAGTGTATGCAATTCCCTCTGATAATCCTTACCAGGCGGGGGGGGGAAGAGCCGAGATCTGGGCAATGGGATTGAGAAATCCCTGGCGATATTCTTTTGACCGTCTGACAGGAGATTTATGGATTGCTGATGTGGGACAGGGGAATTGGGAAGAAATCAACTTTACACCAGCCAACCCTGAACCAGGTCTTAATTACGGGTGGTATTATCGGGAAGGGACACACACATTCAAAGGAGAACCACCCGAATCAGCTGATTTAATCGATCCAATTTTTGAATATGATCACAGTATGGGATGTTCGGTTACAGGTGGATATGTTTACCGGGGAGAAGAATTGCCAGAATGGCATGGAGTGTATGTTTTTGGCGATTTTTGTACTGGCAAAGTGTGGGGTTTGTTGCCTGGTGAAGGAGGCAATTGGATCTCATCAGAATTATTCAGTACAGGGGTAAATATCAGCTCTTTTGGAGAGGACGTGTTTGGTGAAATATATATGATTTCACACAATGGTACTCTTTATCAATTGAGGTCAAATTAGGCTTGAAATTGAAAAATTTGAAAATGGTATAATCAAAATTGAATTTCGAGAATACTACTCGAAGGAGGTAAGAATGGCAGAAAAAAGATGGTATCCAGCGAAAACCCAATATTGTAAACATGCTGACTGTGAAGTTCAGTTAGAGGTGCATGTTGTTTTGCCGCCTGAATATCTACCCGATCAACCACCTCGAGTGGTGGGGCATCGATGTTCACATGGTCTACAATGTAATCTTCTGACTCAACCATCCTGTGTGTGGGCAGGTACAAACCCAGCATATGATCCATTCAGCGAAGCTGAATAAACAAAATTAGGTTAAGAATAAACACGCCAGACGGCGTGTTTTTCGTTAAGTAACTATCTGTAAATTAATAATATCTAAATTACTTGTAATTTTTTCCCAACCCGTTCAAAGGCCTGCAAACAAAGATCGAGATCTTCTTTTGTGTGCGTTGCAGAAATCATGACACGGATTTTGGCTTTTCCTACTGGAACGGTTGGAAAAGCCAATGCCATCGCAAAAACACCTTCATTGAATAATTCCTTACTGAAATCTTTGGCTAATTGAGCATCCCCTAACATGACGGGTGTGATCGGTGTTTGGGATAAACCTGTGTCGAACCCTAATTTCTTCATTTCAGCTTTGTAATAATTACCATTTTCCCATAAACGATCGACCAGTTCAGTAGATTCTTCTAACAAGTCTACCGCTGTCAAACAGGCGGCTACATCAGCTGGTGTTAATGCCGATGAAAATATGAAGGGTCGGCCACGTTGTCGAATCCATTCTATTAATTTAGCATTCCCTGCAACCATTCCCCCCATGACACCGAAGGCTTTGGACATAGTACCAACCTCAATATCCACTTTTCCATGCAAGTCAAAGTGATCCACAATCCCTCGTCCGCCTTTGCCTACGACGCCTTCTCCATGAGCATCGTCTACCATCAACATAACATCATACTTGCTGGTAACTTCATAAATCTTGTCTAATGGCGCAATATCACCGTCCATGCTGAAAACCCCATCAGTAATTGCCAGGAGTCGGCGATATTTATCTTTGTTTTCTAAAATTTTAGTTTCCAGGTCGACAGCATTCGCATGATTGAAACGGATGATGGTTGCTCCAGATAACCGGCAGCCATCGATAATGGAAGCATGGTTCAGTTCATCTGAGAGGATGCCATCTTCTTTACCAACCAGGCAGGGGATGGTCGCCAGATTGGCCGAAAATCCGGATTGGAATGAGATGCAGGCTTCCACACCTTTGAATCGAGCCAGACGACTTTCTAATTCCAGATGCACATCCATTGTTCCAGCAATAGAACGAACCGCACCAGGACCAACACCATATTCATCCACCACTTTCTTGACAGCCGCAACCATTTTTGGATGATTAGCCAGCCCCAAGTAGTTATTCGAACAAAAATTTAAAACTTTCTTACCATCCACAATCAACCAGGCACCCTGAGGAGAACTGATTGTGCGTATTTGATTATATAATCCATTGTCCTTTAAGGATTGAATCGCTTCTTCAGCCCAGACTAATCGGTTTGACATGTAGACCTCTTTTCAGGTGAATCTAATTTGATAATTTGATTATATCCGAAGCATGCTGTTGCCCATGGTTACAAAGAACATGTTTTATATGGAATATTGTTGATAAATCCTCTGTTTACTACTGATTATATTCACTTAAATATCCCATTTCGATTAATGCTTTTCGAACCTGCTCCAATCCGGTTGGAAGCACAGCAACTGTATTTGGGTTAAGAACTGCTTGAATGAATTTCTTTACAGATGTGGTTTGCAATTGATTGATTGCTTCTGGGTCTGCAACATGTAACAGGATTGCATGGGTGAAATGAGCTAGCGTTCCATGATTTTCCCAATTTTCCAAAGCTGTCTTTAATTTGGGCGGAAATGGATGAGGTATTACAGATTGGACAATTTTCAAAAAATGACTTATTTTTAATCCCTGATCTTTCGCTCGTTGCAACGAAACAGGTGATATTTGAAAAGTATATCCATCTTTAGATTTTCCATTCCAGTCGCAAAACCTGGATATCTGATATCGAATAGTTCTGGAAAACCGTAGAGGAATGACAATTTTTCCATATGAATCAATCAGGAGTTTGACATCTTCCTGTTTGATACCTTCAGGTGGCTGGTTGGATAATAAATCTGCACACCAATTGGAACATTTGAAGGCCAGGATTTCGCCATCACTAGAGCTGGAAGCCAGGTCAACCAATCCCAACCAGAATAATGGCCCCGTGAGTATAAATCGAATAAAAGCTCCGTCAATTGCATCCCAATGCTCAAAACCGCGCAAATATTCTTCAGTTTCAGCCTTCTTGATATACCACGTGTCATAATTCCCGGCGGGGCGCTGAAAATCAGGATTGATCTGATAGACATACGAGACGAAACTTTCGAGATTCCACCATTGCCCGGCTGGTATCAGAGAGATTTGATCCACAAGGAATTGACGGGCTTTAAGGTGATTGCGATCAAGAACGCCTTCGATGATAAAATCCGGAATTAATTCCATTTCATTTAATTGTTTATCTTCATTCCAATGATTGACAAGTATTAATAATGATTTTTCACGTGAAGACTCTAAGAATAATCGTACCTGATCAGGATCCAATATCCCCTTTTCGGAAATCAAATTTATATCAATAAGAAGTTTATTTAAGAATTCAACTGGAATATCACAATAGTCGTGAAGCGAATCTAATGAAAAGCCATTACGGATTGAAGCTAATAATGTGCAAATATCATCCAGAATTCTATCGGAAGCAGGAAAAATGGTTTGCGTTTCTTTGGATGTGGCAGACCGACCTGGTATTTGTTTTTTCTGAATATGGACTGGCTCGAGGCAGGAAAATATTTCTTCCGGGATATACGCAAATTCCTGAGGTTCTGTATCTGTACTTAAAAATGCACGGCCTATAAAAGCTTTATACCAAAGATATTCGGTTGGCGTAAGTGGATTAAGGTCTGGTCGTTCACGGTCTCTCCTGGCTGATCCCATCACCTGGATTTCACCAAAATCACGAGCAAATTTAGCCCAGGGTATTTTTCCTTCGTTATCTAACAGGGTATCAAAGGCTTGACGAACTTTTTCAGGAAGCACTTCGTAAATTTCTTTTATGATCTCTGTATTGTCCATTTCCATTGCTAATTGAGTTCTTGCGGTAAAAGCATCGGGTGCTTTGATTTCTATTCCCCAGGCATTGGCAATGATCTTTAAAAATCCCAGATCCTGACCATTAAGTGAACTGACAATATTTAGCATTGAAATAATCTCATCCTTAAATCAGTCTTATTAAATATCACGATTGGAAAAATTATACTGGAGATTTTCTGGCAGATGCAGGGAAGATTAATTACCTATCGAATTCGTAAACAAGATTTAATTGACTTACATGCTGCTTACCTGTATAATTTCTCAAGTCATGGTTAAGATATGGAAATCAAATGGCCTTAAAAGGTAACCTGCGCGATTTTACTATCACCCAATTATTAAACCTTGTAAATCTTGCCTGCAAAACTGGAACCCTGGTTGTAGAGGGTCCTGCTGATGTAGCCAGGATTACTTTTCGTGAAGGCAAATTGATATACGCCCAGTTGGATCATCTGGATAATTCCTTAGCAGGTATTTTAAGAAGAAATAAAAAAATTAGCTCTCGCCAATATTCCATCCTATCTGAACGTGCAGCCAATTTGAATGATAAAGAGCTGGGGATCCTATTAATTAATGCCGGGTATCTAAGTCAGTATGACATCATTGAGAGTTTACAACAGCATTTTGTAGGTATTATTCGTCAGTTATTCACCTGGGTGGAAGGTATTTTCCAGTTCGAAGTAAATACTATGCAGCCATCTGGTAAAATTCCGATCCGGATGGATCTTGAAAACCTGATCATAGAAGGATCAAGACAGTTAAGAGAGTGGGAACAATTACAACAGGAAATCCCCTCGCTGGATATGTCACTAAAATTCAGTGATCGCCCTGGAATCAATATCAGGAATGTAAATCTTAGCGTGGAAGAATGGCGTGTGGTTTATTATGTAAATCCCAAAAATTCCATGCGTCAGATTGCCAAAGCAACAAAATTAAATGAATTAGAGATCCGAAGAATAGTGTACTCTTTACTTCAAGCTGGTTTGATTGAAGTAATTCGTCCTGGAGAACAGACTGTGAAAATACAACCGAGAGTGTTACCAAAAACGAATAAAACAGAACAGAAATCATTGATTAATCGAATTATTGATAGAATTCGGGCAATTTGAAAACAGGTAATTTATGCAGACGGTAAAAATCGTAGTAACAGGCCCATTCAGTTCAGGAAAAACAGAATTTATCCAGTCAATCAGTGAAATTGATGTGGTCTCCACGGAACGAAAAATTTCCCTCGAATCAGAGAAAATCAAGAGTGCTACTACCGTAGCCATGGATTTTGGGCGAATCACAATCGATAATGAATTAGTACTTTATATGTTTGGTACACCAGGCCAAAGAAGATTTGATTTCATGTGGGAAATTCTTTCAGAAGGTATGTTGGGCTTTATCGTAATGGTTGATAGTGCCCGACCTGAGACTTTTAGGGAAGCACGCTACATTTTGGAAACTTTTCGTGCCTATGCACCAACTCCCTATGTTGTCACGGCAAATAAACAAGATTTAGACGATGCTTGGGATCTCGAAGATATGCGTTTTGCTTTACGGTTGGATCCTAAAATTAAACTTTTACCCTGTGTGGCACATGATAAAAACTCAGTTAAGAAGGTCCTTCTGGAGTTGCTTTATACCATCCTGGCTGAGATGGAGGCAAAGTAGTTCGCACTGATGTCGTCCATCACAACTGATAAAGGAATACTACACTACGAGGTTTTTGGTAAAGGGAAACCGATAATATTTTTACATGGTTGGCTGGGATCATGGGGACTCTGGCAGGAGACCATGTCAGAATTCGGAAAAACAAATCGAGCTTATGCGCTTGATTTTTGGGGTTTTGGTGATTCCAATGGTAAGTTATCTTCTTATAATGTACAGGATTTTGCTGATTTGATCAGGCAATTTATGGATCAATTAGGAATTCAAAATGCTCCACTGGTAGGCCATAGTATGGGGGGGACGGTAAGTCTGATGGCAGCAATAAATGATCCGAGTCGCATCCAAAAAGTTGCTGTTATTGGCTCCCCCATTGAAGGTAAATCCCTGAGTTTCCCCTTGAGATTGGCTGGGAAGCGAAGTATAGCGGAATTCTTATTTCGAAACTTTGGTTTATTTCGGAATATATTAAAAATTATTTCTCCCATGATATGTAACGACCCTCAATTTCCTGAGATAATTGATCATGATCTTTCAAGAACAAACCTGGAATCATTTCTTAACAGCATTCGTTCACTTAATCAGGTTGATTTAAGATTCCAACTAGAGAAAATTAAAATTCCGGTATTGGGATTGTATGGAAAACGTGATAATATAGTATCACCCGCTCAATATAAACCATTGCAACAAGGGATTCCCCACGCACAAATTGAAATATTTTCTAAATCCGGTCACTTTATAATGCTTGAAGAACCGAAGTTATTTTTTCAACTTATCCATGAATTCATAAATCAGGAGACTGATTAAGAAATGACCTATCAATCAACTCTAAATTGCTCTGGTACGATGACTAACATATTGCTTGAGGGGGTAAGAGAAACGATTGGAATACCAGAAAAAAGCTTATTTGAAAGATCCGCTTCTGTACATGAAAATTATTTAAATATCGACTCGCATACACAAAAAGAGTTATTCAATTTATTGGAAATAGCTCCGTTGCTATTTGGAGAACGAGGGTCTTGCGGTATTGCTCATAGAATTGGGGAAGCAAGTTTTCGATATTTTTTGAGAAGCAATGGTAAACAATATTCATTAACCGAGAACTCCTATCGATTAATGAATTCTAAACAAAGAATCGTGTTTGGATTGAAGCAACTTGCTGAATTTGCACACCAGAATTGTGGTGTCCGAATTGAAATTCATGAGGATGAAAATAGATGGTATTGGCAAGTAGCAGCAAATGGATCAGTTCCAAATTGGAATCGCTTCTACTCCCCCTATACGATCGGTTTATTACGGGAATTTTTCACCTGGACAAGTGGTGGCCGTTACTATCCCATGGAGGAGGAAACGAGTGATCCCGGTTCAGGCATTTTATTCCAGATTGCAATCAATAAAAAACCTTTAGGAAATTAATGCTAGATTTTCGAATTGTTCTGCGCTCCGACAGGCAGGTATTACCGTTTAATGAACCAGCGAGAGATCTGAGAATCTTGAATAAACCTTTATGGTTAATTCAAAGAGACGCTCTGGCACCATACACCAATCAGGAAATAGATATATCTCCGGGAGAGAAAATTCCGATTGAAAATAAATCCTGTGTTGTGTTTCGGGATAATTTATTCTTCGATGAGACGTTCATCAAATCGTTTATCGACCTTGCAAAGAAAAAAAATTGTGCTGTGCGGGCAGCATTTACAATCGAAGATGCTGCTTTTAGAGAGCACTGTCTGCCACTTTCAAGCTCTTATGATAAAAAGGATGACCTCTATTTTGCTGATCTTTGGTATTACCCGAATGGTCCAACTGATGAGGTTGAACCATTGGTCATGGATCTGCAATCGCAAGAGATTGGTTACTATCATGTGCCTACCTACATGGCTTTTAATCAGGGTGATCTGGTTTATCAGGTTCCGTTACAGAGTCTGATTGCCATCGATTCCTGGGTGCATGTTTTCATCGCCGATGCGATATTTGGATTGTTTGCCAGAGGTGCTCGATTTGAAGTGCGCTTAAAAAATGATCCGAAATTTATGTTGAGCGTGTTATTCACATCCATGTATGAAGGTAAGCAATTATTAACCTGTTCAAAATTGGTCACGGTTGGAAAAAATTGTTCCATAGACCCTAGTGCTGTTATTCATGGGCCAACTACGATTGGGGATAATGTTACAATTGGTGCCGGGGTGGTAATTGAAAATTGTATTATTGGGAATAATGTAAATATTTCTCAAGGGTGCAATTTAATGCTGTCTGTGATTGGTGATGGCACATTTCTTCCTTTCCGTGCTTCTCTTTTTATGACCACCTTAATGGATAATAGCATGGTCGCCCAGAATACCTGTCTTCAGATGAGTGTAGTCGGACGTAATTCATTTGTTGGTGCCGGAACGACGTTTACAGATTTCAATTTATTACCAGTTGAATTGCGGGCGAGAGATGCGAATGGTGAATTGGGTAGTGCAAATCGACCGGTCTTAGGGGGATGTGTAGGACATAATTGTCGGATCGGGTCTGGTCTGGTTGTTTATCCAGCCAGAACGATTGAGTCAGATGTGATATTAATCGGTTCGAATGATAGACGGGTGATCGATCATGATATTACATATGAGGAAAGTGATCACCACAAATTAAAACAATCTGACCTTCATCCTCAACTCTATCCCAGAGAAAATGGATAACCAATAAAGGTTCGTCTATTTACCGAAATTAATCAACGTCTCTTTGATCCCAATAGTTAATCAGATTAAGTATAATTAGTAAGTCATTCGAATTCTGAGATTTGATACCGGATGATGCAATTGTTCGATTATTTCTCAGTCACAAATTTGGAGGTATAGATGGGTAAAGGACGCCTACTGGTTGTTGAAGATGATCACGATATTTCAAATATGTTGAATATTTATTTTTCGGGGCTTGGCTATGACGTGGATATCGCTCCTCGAGGAGAAGTAGCCCTCGATAAAACCAGACAACTAATGCCCCACTTAATTGTTTTAGATATCATGTTACCTGATATTGATGGATATGAAGTATGCCGTCGTTTGCGGATCAACACGCGCACGAGTCACATTCCGATCATTTTCCTGACACAAAAGGATGAGCGCAGTGATAAATTACAGGGATTAGAATTGGGGGCAGATGATTATATTACCAAGCCGTTCGATATTGAGGAATTACGCTTACGAGTTCAGAATGCAATTGCCAGAGCAGAAAGAGAAAGCCTGACAGATGCCCAATCCGGATTACCTTCTGGAAGATTAATTGAAGACCAATTAAGAAAAATCATTCGCGAGAAAAATTGGTCATTATTCGATATCCGCATCAATCACCTGGAACCATTTAAAGAGGTGTATGGATTTATTGCAGCCAATGATGTTCTACGATTTACTGGCATATTATTAGGAGACATTTTGGATGAGGTTGGCACCCAGGATTATGATTTTATCGGTCATGCTGGCGGTGATAATTTCGTCCTGATTTCAGATTTCAGCCAATCACAAAAGTTATTTACCCGTCTTAAGGAAAAATTTACAGAAACCATTAAAACTCATTACAATTTTATGGATCGAGATCAGGGCTACCTGTCTGTGCAAATTGATAAAGATACCCAGGATAAAGCTCCATTGATGACTTTATCCATTGGCATGGTATCCCCTCATACGCATGAGTTTGCAGATATTCGAGAAATCACAGAATTAGCTGCTGAAGAACGTAGAAATGATATTCAGAGATAAAATTGGATAATTAGGGTGATCATTTATCTTTTCATAGGCTTGATTACATTGGCAATAATTGGCATCCTTTGGGTTTCAATTTTGCTAATAATAAGATTTAAGCCGGAAGTCGCAGATTTCCCTACGACTAAATTGGACGAAAGGATTGATTATTCTCACCCAGTGTTATTGGTTGAGAAGGGTGGCAAAGTTAAGTATCAAAGTTCTGAGGTTACCAATCTTCTGGATCAAAAACAAGGGCAAGAATTTGATATAAACCTGCTTGCCAAAAAAGCGAAAAACAAAGATTTTTATAAGATATTCTCCCAACCCGGTAGATACAATTTTGAGTTAAATAGTGAATTGTATGCTATCTATAGTTACCAAACATCTGACGGAATGTTGGTATCTTTCATCAAAGACCAAACTCCAAATAAATATCGACTAGATGAAGATGTATTTCCTAAATCATCACTGAATATTCTGGAAAAAATATCAAATAACGAAGAACTGGATCGAATTATTCACATATTGTTTAAAGAAATTCAAAATAGACTTCCAGCGGATTACGTGGAGATCGCGATTTGGGATGTTGAAAAAGAAGAGATTATTTCCTATCCATTCCAGAAAGTAGATAATAACGATTTTCAGGAATCCCCCAAACGTTATTACGTGAATGAATGTTTTGCAGGTCAGGTTATTGAGAAAAAAGAAAAAATTTATCTTGACGATCTGGAAGCCACTCAATACCCATTGTCTAAGGAAATATTGGAATCTGATCTTCATGAACTTATTGGGATCCCTTTATGGATCAACAATGCTGTCACAGGTGTGATCATCTTAGGAAATATCGAATTGTCAGGAATCTTAAAAAAGGTACAGGAATTGGAACCAGGTTTTTTGAATCAGATTTCAATTGGTCTGTATAACGCCTGGATGAACCAGGAAGTAAAGCGGAAATCATTGGAATTGAGTGGTTTAGCCAAATTATCCTACTCATTCAGCAAAATTCAGGAACCACAAGAATTATTCAAGAATATATTAAATAGTTTTGAAAACCTTTTACCCATCGACATTTTCGGTTTTATTCTTTATCAGGAAAATACGAATATCCTGGAAGCCAAAAAACCATTTAAAGGTTTACCTGATCCCATTGTTGATATCATCCGAATCAATATTAATCCAGACAGCCCTGCAGGGAATATTATATTTTCTCAGGATGTATTGATTGTTGAAAATGCGATGGATAACCAGCAGTGGTCTGACCTTGGTCTATCTCATCTTGCCAGTGCTGCATCCATCAGGGAAGCTGTATTGATTCCTTTGTCTCCAGGCAGCGAGCCAATGGGTTATATTCTGGCAGCCAATCATCATAATGGTGCAACATCTTTTTCACAGGACGAAATGCATTTATTAATGATCGTTGCTAATCAAACAGCCCCTCTCATAGAAAATCTTTACCTGCTTATTCAATCAAAACAAAGAACACAACGAGCAGAAACATTGAGAAGAATTTCATCCTTAGCCAGTTCAACAGCAACCCTGAGTGAAGTGTTAGCATTTTCTGTCAATGAACTTTCGCTGCTGTTGCATGCTGATGTGGGCGGATTATTTCTGGTAGATCAAGCCAGCATGAAATTAGAGTGGAATCCGGATTCGAACTATGGCAAATGGCAACTTGATCTAAATGAGGGTGAATTATCTCTTTCATCCTCTGACTTTATTGGGACAGTTACCCATACGAAAGAACCTTTAGTAATTGGGAAATTTGATGAAACAACACCCATTCCCGACTTTTATCAAAATATAGTGGATCAATGCGATTTACAATCAGCCATTGCTGTTCCAATGATTGTAAAGAATCAAGGCATTGGGGAAATTTGGTTTGGTAGTCATACCCTTAGCTTTTTTGATCAGGGTGATATTCAACTGATCCACTCAGCAGCTAACCAATTGGCATATGTGGTAGATCAGGCGAATTTGTCCATGCGAACGCTCGAAGCAATCAATGAAAAAATGGAACAAGATAAATTGATTGATGAATTGCAAAAAATCAATCAGTTTAGCCAGAAAATTACCAGTCTTCATCCTGGGCTTATATTGAAAGAATTATTGGAAGTATTGATGGAATTTGTACCTTCTGCGGACGCAGGCTGGGTTGGTTTGTGGGATGAACATGATCAATCTATAAAACCTGAACATTTTTGTAACTATTCTGAAAGCTTACTCGAAATTCAATTCGTACGCCCTGGTCTCCAGACTGTAGTATGGGAACATCAAAAAACACTTTTATTGAATGACATGGATTTTCCTGTAAGTTACAGGTTGACTGAACTAGAGGCAGTTCAATATTTGCGAGCTACTCAAAATCAAATTCCGAGCGCTTGCCTTCAAGCACCATTGTTCTCATCCAATCAATGTATTGGGGTTCTGGTGCTGGAGATTTTCAATAAAGAAAAAGCTTTTTCTTTTGAGGATGAATCGATTACCCTTTCTTTATTGCAACAGGTGAATTTAGCCTTAGCAAATGCTGATCTATTCATAACCACTGAAAAACAATCAGAAAGATTAAAAATTCTTTCAGACCTTTCTAAAGCCATTTCAGCCAGTCTAAACAAGAAAGAATTACAAAATTCATTGTTGAATCTATTGAGACAGTTGATTGATTATCAAACGGCGACCTTGTGGGAAAAAGAGAAGAACCATTTAAAAGTTATTGCAGCAGATGGTTTTACCGATAAAGAAGACAGAACGGGCTTGAAAGTGCAAATCGACGATTCATTGCTTTTTCAGGAGATGTTTAACACAAAAAAATCTGTTGTCATTGCAGACACACGAGAAGATATACGCTTTCCATCATTAATGGAAGTTGAAAATTTGTCCTGGCTGGGTATTCCACTGATTTCGAAAACAGAAGTTATCGGAGTGATCGCCTTAGAGAAAAAAGAAAAGGATTTTTACAATGAGGAATTGGTGCAATTGGCTGAAGCCTTTGCTGCTCAGGCAGCTATCGCTTTGGATAATGCCAGTCTGTATCAGAATTCGCTTAGAAGAGGTTCAGAACTTGATGAACGAACTCAAAAATTGACCTGGTTGAACCAATTTTCATCTGAGGTAAATCAATCGTTGGATATATCCCACATCACAAAGTTAACCGCCGACACCGTGTCAAATAGTATCCATTGTGAAATGATTTCTATCTTCTTAATAGATGGAAATGGTGATATTAAATTGTCATTTCAAAAACCAGAGTCTGAAAATTTCAACAATTTATTCGTTAATCAACAACCTCTTTTTGAGAAATTAATTCAGTCTAGCGGTATAGCCTATATCCAGGATGTCAATGAAGAAACAGCGATCGGTCCTTATCTCAACCAATATTTATCACAGCGAGGAACAAAATCAGTATTGTTTATACCTTTACTAAGTTCAGACAGGGTATTTGGCTGGATTGGAATGGAATCTCCAACATCCAGACGCTTTTTGCACAATGAAACTGAATTGGTAATGACAATAGCGAATCAAGCTTCATTGGCTATCAATAATTCGTATTTACTGTCAGAGACACTTGAATTGAAAGAGAACCTCGAAGAAAGAGTTGATGAACGCACCAAAGAACTGGTTTTGGAACATCGAAATACAGAGATGCTTCTAAAAATATCAAATGAACTATCTGGAAGTATGGATATTGATCAGATTCTGGATAGTACATTGGAGATGATAAATTATTCCATGAATGTGTCAGGCAGTCTGGTGTATGTCCATGACGGAAAGAAAACATTTCAGGCAATACATCAACCCTGGGATAAAAAAACCGAAATTAGAATAGATTCCATAGAAACCTATTTCAATCAAGTACTTACAGAGAAAAAATCAATTCTGGTTGAAGATCTTTCCAAAGAAAACCAGACGATACCGTTTTCAAGCTGGATATTTATCCCCTTGAGATTTGGGGAGTCGGTTTTAGGCATCTTATCGATTTTCCAGAAATTGCCCGCTTTCTTTACGAATCGCGATCTGGAATTGGGTGAAGCAATCGCTGGTCAGATCAGTATTGCTTTGAACAATGTAGAGATCTTCAAATTAGTACGTGATCAGTCCGAAAATCTTGGGTCGATGTTGCGAGACCAGGAAGTTGAAGCCAGTCGATCACAAGCTATTCTGGAAGCAGTTGCTGATGGTGTCCTGGTTACAGGTGCAAAATCGGAAATTATGCTCATTAACAAATCTGCAAAAAATATTTTGCGGATAGATGAGAATGCCATCGATAGCTCATTACAGGGATTGCAGACATATTATAGAGAAAAAATTGAACATTGGATTTCGACCATTATTAACTGGACTAATCAACCTTCAAAAATCGTTACAGATTCAGTAATTTCTGAAAGAATTAAATTAAATGAAAAACAAGTCATTTCTGTGCATCTCTCCCCTGTTATGTGGCGTAATGACTTTCTGGGTACTGTCTCCGTTTTTAGAGATATTTCTGCCGAAGTTCAGATAGACCAATTGAAGACTGATTTTATTTCCAATATCAGCCATGAGCTGCGGACACCCATGACATCGATCAAAGGATATGTAGAAGTTTTACTGATGGGCGCATCTGGTAATGTCAATGAACAACAGAAGCACTTTTTGGAGATTATTCAGTCAAACACAAACCGATTAAAATCACTGGTAGATGATATTCTGGATGTTTCCAGGATTGAATCCGGGCATATTATTCTGAGGCCTGAGTTATTCGATCTGTTATCAAAAATAACAGATATTATTGAAATTCACAAAAATTCCACATTAATGGATTCTAAACATATTTCCTATCAAATCAATCTAATAGGTAAAATTCCATCCATCGTTGCCGACCCGGAAAGAATTGAGCAGGTTCTATTAAATATTCTCAATAATGCCAGGATATATTCGTATGATGAAAGTGAGATCACAATATCATTGGAATCCCTGGGGGAATTTATCAAAATTGAGGTTGCAGACCTTGGAGTTGGAATAGCCAAAGAAG
This sequence comes from uncultured Chloroflexia bacterium, assembly GCA_963765655.1. Lineage (GTDB taxonomy): Bacteria > Chloroflexota > Anaerolineae > Anaerolineales > Anaerolineaceae > UBA6170. The sequence continues at coordinate 389,198 of CAVXXH010000004.1, read as the reverse complement.
AACAGGAACATATTTTTGAAAGATTCTTCAGGGGAAAGAATGCAGTTAAGGTGAATTCTGCAGGAACAGGTTTAGGTTTGTCAATTGCACGCACCCTCATCGAAATGCATGGAGGAAAAATAAAAATGGAATCTTCCGGAATTCCAGGAGAAGGATCAACATTCACAATTATGATCCCCATCGAATTTGAAAAGGTTAATGTTTAATGTCAAAGATACTGATTGCAGAAGATGAACAGGATATTCAGGATCTGATCGAATTTACCTTGAAATATGTCGGACATGAAGTTGTCTCTGTTGCAAATGGTGCAGAAGCATATCAGATGGCAAAGAAAATCATGCCTGACTTGATCCTGTTGGATGTACGTATGCCTGTTATGTCTGGATATGAAGCCTGTGAAAAAATAAAAAACGATCCAATAACCGAACATATACCGATCGTATTTCTTTCCGCCAAAGGACAGGACTCGGAAATAAAAGCTGGTTTGCAAGCTGGTGCTGTGGATTATTTACTAAAACCATTTGCGCCGGATGACCTAAACAGAAGGCTTAAAGCGATTCTTGACGGGGCTGCATGAGTGCGATTTTCATTGATGGTCAATTAGCTCATTACGAAGTGATCGGTCGTGGAAAACCGGTTTTATTTTTACATGGCTGGGTTGGTTCCTGGCGGTATTGGGTGCCAACAATGCAAACGATGTCATCTACTAACAGAGCTTATGCACTTGATTTATGGGGTTTTGGCGATAGTGCGAAGAACAATAACTACACAATAGAAGACCAGGTAGCGTTTGTGGGGGCTTTTATCGAAAAAATTGGTCTATCTCGGGTTTCGATTGTAGGTCATAACCTTGGAGCTATTGTGGCATATGAATTTGCTCTCCATAATCCTGAAATGGTAGAGAAAATTTTATCAATTTCTTTGCCTTTATCATTTGATTTACTGAATACCCGTTTACTTTTAGGTGACCACATTGGACTTGTAGATAAATTATTGGGAAAAGGAATTGATACAGAGCCTGTAAGAAGTGACGAATCCAAGAACGATCCGGTTGCGATACAAACATCAGTTGCAGAGCTTGATGTGACCAGCCAACTCAGAAATCTGGATTTATTTGAGAAAACATCCTTATTGGTCTTTGGTCAAAACGATTCTGTCGTCAGGGTTCCATCCATAGAAAAACTTCAATCACTTCGTTCGAATATTCACACTATTATCTTTGAACAGTCCGGACACTTTCCCATGTTGGATGAGAGTAGTAAATTTTCAAGGCTTTTGAGTGAGTTTCTGGAATTGGGTGAGGATGATTCCCCCCAAAATTTACAGATCAAAGAAAAATGGCAGCGTCGAGTAAGATAGTTGAAGCTCGAAAAGATTGAGGAAATCAATTAATTATGGTTACGATTGTTTTTTATGATGGCACCTGCCCATTTTGTGTTTCCAGTGCCAGGAATCTGAAGAAACTGGACTGGATGAATAAGTTAACGATCCTTGATTTATTTACTCCCGGCTTGTTAGAAAAATATAATATACCCTTAGAAAAGGCTATAAATCGGATTCAAGTTGTGAAGAATGGGAATGTTCGAAAAGAAGGCATGGATGCTGTCTTGTTAATCTCATTCGATTTACCGTTACTATGGATTTTCATTCCTATTTTCTGGCTTTCGATCAAGCTTGGACTTGGATCAAAAATTTATGATTGGATTGCGAGAAATCGTTTCCTATTTCCAGTACCTGGATATTGTCCAATTCCAGACCCTAAAAATGATAAAAAATAACAGGATAATGCTTTCTTAACGGTTTGAGAGCTATTTTCATTGAAAATGAGGGATGAATTAAAAAATTGTGTTTTATAAAAAAATTTAGTTACGTTGAAGATGTGTCAATGTCCTTGACAATGCCCTCAATTCTCTTATACTATGAAAATATAAGGAGCAACGGGGAGTCCATTTGGGCTGAGAGGAGAACCAAAAAAAGTTCTCGACCCGCAAACCTGATCCGGATCATGCCGGCGGAGGAATATGCACAACAATGATTTACAACCCGCCGACTGGTGGGTTTTTTGTTCTTGCGAGTGTAAGGATTGAAATGAAAGCAGCTTTATTTGTGAATGGCGAATTTGAAAAGAATGATCGAAATGTTAAGCAAATCAATCAATCGGATTTGTTGGTAGCTGTTGATGGAGGATTACAGCATGTGATGAATTCTGGCTTGTCTCCCCATATCATCATCGGTGATCTGGATTCAATTGATTTAACAGATCTGGAATATTTCGAGCATAACAATGTGGACATTATCAAATTTCCAATTCACAAGGATGAGACCGATTTGGAACTGGCAGTTGATTATGTATTGAATTTGGGATTTGATGAAATTCTCATCCTGGGTGCAACAGGTGGAAGAATTGACCATTTCCTCGGAAATTTTCTATTTTTCTCCAATCCAAAATTCCTGGAAGTAAATATCAAAATTTTAACGAAAAATAGTGAAGTTTTCTATTGTAAATCCAAACAGATGATTGAAGGTGCTTCAGGGGACATAGTGAGCTTAATTCCCATCAGTGAAGTTGTTTCAAGCGTAAATACAACCGGACTGATATATCCTTTGGAAGGTGAGGATCTGCTTCGATGGAAATCAAGAGGAATCAGTAATCAAATGACAGGTCAAACCGCAAAAATAGAATTTGGATCTGGAGAATTATTATGTGTTCATAGTTTCAGCTTACAATCTGAAATAAATGAGGAATATGATGAAAAATAGTAAATTATTAATCCTGGAAACCAGTTTGATGGTGATCCTGTTAAGTGCCTGTAATGGTGGACAAGGAGCAGAAACACCCTCAGGTATGGATACCCAACCGCGGGTATTGAACGTCATGACACACGATTCATTTGCAGTCAGTGAAAATCTGATTGCCAATTTTGAGAAAGAAAATAACATAGAGATCAATTTCCTGTTATCTGGTGACACGGGGGCTGCACTAAATCGTGCAATTTTAACAAAAGGATCTCCTCAGGCGGATGTATTTTTTGGTGTGGATAACACTTTTTTAACCAGAGCTCTGAAAGAAGAAATATTTGAACCTTACAACAGTCCCATGCTTGTAAATATTAATAATTCACTCCGATTGGATCCTGATAATTTTGCCTTGCCAGTTGATTTTGGCGATGTGTGCATCAACTATGATAAAGCCTATTTTGATGAAAATCAGCTCTCCATTCCATCTTCACTCAGTGATTTATTATCGCCTGTATATAATGGATTATTGGTGGTGGAAAACCCAGCTACCTCGTCACCAGGTCTTGCATTCATGCTGGCAACCATAGCCGAATTTGGAGAAGAAGGATATCTGGAATTTTGGACTGATTTGAAAGCAAATGGTGTGGTGGTCGTCAATGATTGGGAGAGCGCATATTATAGCAATTTCAGCGCATCTGCCGGGAAAGGAAATCAGCCGATGGTGGTTTCCTATGGTTCCAGTCCACCAGCGGAGGTTATTTTTTCTGAGACACCTTTAACGGATGCTCCTACAGCTTCCATTATTTCTCCCAATACCTGCTTCCGCCAGATTGAGTTTGTCGGAATATTGAAAGGGACCCAACAGCGGGAGTTAGCAGAAAAATTTGTTGATTTCCTCCTGGATATACCATTTCAGGAGGATTTACCTTTGCAGATGTTTGTTTTCCCTGCAAATGAAAAAGCTCAATTACCACCTGAATTTGTGAAATTTGCCCAGGTACCGGACCAACCCGCAAGATTAGATTTGAATTTGATTGCACAGAACCGTGAGAAATGGATACAGGATTGGACACTGGTCGTTTTGAGGTAAGTTGTTGAAACAGACCCTGAAGTATATCAGGTCGATTCCAACTATTTTGCTCTGGAGTTTGCCGTTTGCATTCCTTTTGATTTTTTATTTCCAGCCGCTGGTTGCAAACTTCAGAATGGCATGGCAGGCAACAACGCAGGAAGTACTTACATCCATGTCCTTGAAGGTTATCACTCAGCCTTTGTTTTTTACAATCTGGCAAGCCATCCTATCCACTTTACTAACGATTATTGTTGGTTTTCCACCTGCCTATTTAATGGCAAAATACCGTTTTGTTGGAAAATCATTCATTCGTTTGCTGACAACCATTCCATTTATCATGCCTACAGTCGTTGTTGCTGCGGGGTTTAATGCATTATTAGGACCTAAAGGTTGGCTCAATTTCCTGTTACAAACAATTTTTTCTTTAGACCAACCCCCGATTCAAATCTTAAATACATTGGGAGCAATTCTTTTAGCCCATGTCTTTTATAATTCCACTGTTTTTATCCGTGTTGTGGGTGGAGCCTGGAGCCAATTGGATCCAAAAATAGGATTTGCTGCCAGAACGTTAGGAGCATCTCCGCTGCGAGTCTGGCAAAAAATCACGTTACCTTTATTGAAACCAGCTCTCCTTTCAGCAATACTCCTGATCTTTTTATTCAACTTTACCAGTTTTGCTGTGATTTTATTATTAGGTGGACCGAAATTTTCCACACTGGAAGTTGAAATTTATATCCAGGCACTGCACATGCTCAATTTACCAGTCGCAGGATTGCTTTCTGCAATTCAATTACTCTTCACACTGGTTTTGACAATTTTGTATACAAAATTAATCAAAACGAAATCGGTTGCCTTAACCCCCAGAGATCCTGAAGAAGTTGCCAAGCCTATCACTGGATGGAAACAAAGATCTTTTCTAATGGGCACAATGTTTTATCTGATTGTTTTATTTGCAGCTCCTTTGCTTTCTTTGGTTTTACGTTCTGTTTTGTTGACAAATACCAATAGAAATGTAGGTGGGTTGGCTATTAATCGGTTTTCACTCGTTTATTATCAGGAGTTGTTTTTAAATCGGCGTGAATCACTATTTTATGTTCCTCCCATTGATGCAATTTTTAATTCGTTATACTTTGGACTAATAACCGTAGGAATCGCCTTATTTTTGGGTTTTTTGGCTGCCAAAGTAATATCATCACAGTCTCGCTGGGGAAAACTCTTAGATCCCATCCTGATGTTGCCGTTAGGAACCTCTGCGGTTACTTTAGGTTTGGGATTTATACTGGTCTTCAATAACCCACCACTCGATGTTCGGTCCTTTCCTTTGCTGGTCCCCATCGCTCATTCCCTGGTTGCCATGCCATTTGTTGTCAGGATTTTACAACCCGTGATTGCTTCCATCCCGCGCGAGTTGAAATATTCTGCTATGGTATTGGGGGCATCCCCCTGGCGGACTTTCTGGCAGGTGGAGTTTCCGATTTTGTTTCGAGCCATTATATCAGCAGCGTTGTTTGCATTCACAATATCGCTGGGGGAATTTGGTGCCACAACCTTTCTGGCTCGACCAGAACAGCCAACCATACCAATTGCCATCTATCGCTATCTATCACAACCTGGTGGATTGAATTATGGGCAAGCTATGGCAATGTCCACCATTCTGATGATTATCTGTGCACTTTCGATTATCCTGATCGATCGCCTAAAATTACCAAACATCAAAGAGTTTTAGAAATGAGTTCAACATGTTATCCGTGAAAAACCTCTACAAAGAATATGAAAATCAGCCATTATTACAAGGTGTGAGTTTTGAAGTTCAACAAGGTGAAACAATCTGTCTGTTAGGTAGATCAGGTAGTGGAAAAAGCACGATATTGAGTATCATCGCCGGAATTGAGGTACCTGAATCTGGGGATGTTTATTGGGACAATCAAAATTTAAAGGATGTACCAGTACATAAAAGACAATTTGGGTTCATGTTTCAGGACTATGCTTTATTTCCCCATAAAAACGTATTTGAAAATGTGGCATTTGGTCTGAAAATGCAAAATCTACCTGCCGATTTAATCAGAGAAAGTGTAAATTCTGTGCTCTCAAAAGTAAAAATGCAGAAGTTCAGCCATCGCGAGGTTGCGGACCTTTCAGGGGGAGAGCAACAGCGTGTTGCCTTAGCTCGAGCTCTGGCACCTGAGCCCCGTTTATTAATGTTGGATGAACCGTTGGGTGCCCTGGACCGGAATTTGCGAGAACAATTGATGGATGAATTGAGATTACTCCTACATGAAAGTAATATCCCTGCCATCTATGTTACCCATGATCAGGAAGAGGCATTTACGATTGGCGACCGTCTTGTTTTGTTGAATAAAGGCAGGATTATTCAGAATGCATCCCCGGAAGAAGTGTACCAAAATCCAAAAAATGCCTGGGTAGCCAAATTTATTGGTTTATCCAATTTGCTTGAGGGTGTTATCCAATCCACTCAACCGTTAATTGTCAATACGAAGATTGGTGATTTTTCAATAAAAACTGGGTTACCCAAAAATGCAAAATTGGGAGATCCAATCATTTTACTTTTAAGACCTGATACATTAACCATGAATGAAAGCAATATTAATCAATTCCAGGCACAAATTCTGGATGATGTTTTTCTAGGCAATCAATGGCGGGTGAAAGTACGAATCGATGACCTGGAGTTTTCCTTTCTGGTGGATGAACCGCTATCCATTGGATCTACCATCAAAATTTCAATTGACCCGCATCAGATAAATCTTCTGCAGGATGAAAAATGAGCAAAATTACAGTGATAAAACAAAATGCGAAGGGTGTTGAAACCTGGCGATATGAAGGCAGGGAACTGCTTCGGGAAAAAAATACAGTAATGGTAGAGGCTTTGTTTAATCGGGATGATACTACTTTGCTCGATATTGTGATTAAGCGCAACGACCGCTTTTTGGAAGCCTTTTTCAAAGATCGTTGGTACAACATTTTCGAAATACGAGACCGGGATGATAACAGCTTGAAAGGATGGTACTGTGACATCTGTAAACCCGCGGTCATTACAGAACACCAGATTTCCTATGCTGACCTTGCTTTGGATTTATGGGTTTTTCCCGATGGAAGGAAAATTGTTATTGATGAAGATCAATTTAACCAGCTGGATTTAAGTGAAAGACTTCGAAATCATGCTCTTGAGAGTTTACAAAATTTGAAAGAAAATTTTTTTGAAATTGTAAGCGAATTACCTAAGGTTCCAGCGTAATTTCAAAACTGTATAAGTATAAAGTTCCTGGTAAGCGGGATGAACTCTCCTGTCGCACAGTGAAGCGGATGTTCGTGCTTTCATCCACAGAATAAGGAATGTAAGCCTCGAATGGAATGTGGCTTAAGATTTGATTGGGAGCTTCTATTTCAATTCTTGTATCTCCCACAATGTTTCCTTCCGGGTCAATACACTCGATGATAATGGGTGCAGTGCTGAGTATGCGTGCCAGACCCTGAACGACAATGACACCTCCTTGAATCGTATCATCTGCGGCTGGTTGACGAATGATATACGGCTCGGTTAAGTCTTTTGGAGGGGTTATTTTATTACTTCCCAGCTGTAACAAAATGAGATCCACTGAAGTTAAAGCCATCATTCTACTATAACGATCCTTTGTATAAATCGATAATCTGCCGTACTCCGATACGCTTTGTAATTCAAAACTTACTTCTGGCGCAATTCCAAATCGTCTTCCCAAATAACTCTGATAATTAATATTTTCCTTTGTAATTGTTCTGCCATCCTCACCCATTAATTCGACAATGATCAACCCATCTTCGCCCGGGCTGACAATCGCTTCGGGGCGAATCGGGGAGGTGACAAAAGAAAAAGGGCCAATATTATTAATCCGGAAATAAGCTAAAGGGGGGGTGGGTGTTTGGGTGAGTGTCGGTGTTCGTGATGGTCTGAGTGTTCGGGTTGGATATGGTGTTCTTGATGGAATTCTTGTGCGTGTAGATGTGAGGGTGATTGTGGGAGTCGATGTAGTTGTTGCAGTCAATGTAGTTGTTGCTGAAAGATCAGGTGTAAAAGTAGACGTCGGTTCCGGTGTGAAAGTGGATGTACTTGTTTCTGATGGGGTAAAAGTTGCTGTGATTGGGTCTGTAGGAATAATTTTTGGGGTAGCTGAGAATGTAATTGAAAGAGTAGGAGAGTCAAAAATTGTCGCGATTGTTTCTGGGACTGTTGCTTCAGGAACAGGTTGTTGTTCACTACAAGCAGATATTACGACCATGAGAAATGCCAGGCAAATCATTAATAATCTTCGTCTGGTTTTGAAAAGTTGATAAATGACTCTTTTTGTATTTCCCATAATTAATCTTTAAAGGCTGGTGCTATTTCCTGCATAAATTGCTTGACGGCTCTTTCTCTTTCAGATTGGGAATTTACTTTGAAGTTGAGCAGAGCATAACTCATTCCAGCATTTTGATAATCGCTGATTTGCTGAATAATCTGTTCATTATTGCCTGAAATAATTGTCTTTCGTTCTGCCTCATGATGAGTTCCAAGAAGTATGCCTGATCGGACAGCAATTGTAAATGGACGCACTTGAATAATTGATTGTACATCACGTAAGGATTCTTTTAATTCCATGGGTGAACTTGCATTCGGATGCCAGCCATCACCCAATCCGACTGCACGCTTTAGTGCTTTCTGAGAATCACCAGCTACCCAAAGAGGAGGTCCACCTGGTTGAACTGGGGTTGGCGAGAAGACCATATTATCAAAATCATAAAATTCACCATGAAAACTCACATTGCGTTGACCGCGCCAACAGGTTCTCAATATTTTAATGGCTTCGTTCATGCGTTTACCCCGGGTATGGAAGTCGTATCCAAGGTTTTGATATTCACCTTTTGACCAGCCGATCCCAACGCTGACAATCAATCTACCCCCCGATAAATTGTCCAGTGTCGCCAGGGACTTTGCAACTTCGATGGGATTACGTTGGGGTAAAACCAGTGTTGATAATCCAAGATTTATCGTTCTGGTACTGGCAGCCAGATATGACATGGTCGATATGGATTCATAAATATGGCCAAATAAGTCAGCATCCGCTTCTGGCAGAGCAAGATGATCAGTCAACCAGACAGAATCAAAGCCATTATTTTCAGCTGCGATGGCAGAGTCAATAATAGCGAAGCGTGATGCCTGTGGGCCGTAATTTGGAAGAACAAGACCAAATTTCATCTAAAGAATTATATATTGAATTTCGCTACGACAGACTCGAGATCTCTGATGGTTAATGGTTTTGGAATGAATCCATCAGCCCCAACATCAATAGCCTTTTCTGTTTCAAAATCAGGTTCACTAGCTGAGAGTATGATGATAGGTGTTTTCTTGGTTATTTCTTCGCTGCGTAAGTTTTTTACAACATCGAATCCATTAAGTTCCTGCATATTAATATCAAGCATGATTAAATCTGGTAAGGTTTCAATTGCCATACGCATCGCGTCTTTTGCGGATGGGCACAAAATTGCTTTATGTCCCAAAATAAACGCAATTTGCTCCATTAATGAAAGTGTATGTGTGTCGTCGTCAATAAAAAGTATCTTTACCATAGTATTAGCTATTGATAATTTAGCCGTCCCCATATTCTTCGAGTTGATTGTTTGATTCATTTAAAATTTATAAACTTGTATAACAGGTTGATAAAATAGATTTTTTCCAAAAGCCTTTTGTTTCAATATTTGAAGTTCTTGAGTTACCTCAGAGGTTAGCATTTTTTTCGGCAACCGATCAGGAAATTCTACAAACTCCCCTTGATTAATTTTATCATGTAAACAGGATCGATAATGGGTTATTTCTTCCCACCGGTTAAGAAGGATGATACTCTTCAGATCTTTATTATTATAATGTTTATAGAATTGATTCATTTTTTTCATATAATCTATATCTTGTTGCAAATATTTTACCAACTTTTTAATACTTGAAATTTATTCTACGATAATGATAACAATAAATATATGATTTAGTATATACAGTGTCCTTTCAATTAAGATCAAAAGTGCCTTCATTGATAGCTTTTTGATAGAATTATCAAATGTCTGAATCTTTAACGATTTCTCCCCGAATGTTTATTCTGGAAAACTTGCAGCGATGCAAGCTACATGAATGTCACGGAGCATGTTGTGTGTTCGGTGTCTGGATCGATCTGCAGGAAAAAGAAAAAATAGTTGAATATGCTGAAATAATTCAATCCTGCATGGATCCAACAATATACGGTCTGGGGGACTGGTTTCAAAGTGAAATTGAAATGGATTCTTTTACGTTGAGTGGGAATGTGATTCACACCAGACTTGTCAGTAGAAATCGACCATTCAAACGACAAACCTGTATTTTTTTGAGAATAGATCATAAATGTGCTTTACAGGTTGCTTCTGAAAAATCAGGAAAACATCCCTGGTTTCTAAAACCATTTTACTGCGTTCTGCATCCATTAGATTTGAATGATAATAGACAGGTAACCTTGGATCACACCAGAATTCTTCTGGAAGAAGAAAAAAGTTGTCTGCGATATTCTGAACAAGTAACTGCCCCTATCGAAATCTTTGAAGATGAATTGAGATTTCTTTTGGGTGATTCAACATATGTGGAGAGCTTGGGTCTGGCCAAAATAAGCTGGCAACTAAAATCCGACCAGGAAAAAGAATAGAACATACAAACCTGATACAACGGTCAGACTAATAAACATGACCGGCAAACCTTTTTTATTCCATAACATTGGTGAAATTGGATAACGCGTTCGTTCTGAAAGTGAAGTCACTATCACATTTGCTGTTGATCCGATAATTGTACCGTTTCCACCCAATCCGGCACCAAAAGCCAATGCCCACCATAAGGGAGCTACAGGAATTCCCATGGTTTCTAATTCCAAAATGACAGGGATCATCGCAATGGTTATCGGGATATTATCCACAATCGCTGAAAGCAAGGCCACAATCCATAATAAACTTAACCCTAAAATTACCGGGTGCAGATTTCCAATAGAGAGAATTGCCTGCGCCAGGTAATGGAGCACTCCTGCATTTTCTAATCCACCTACCAGGATAAAAAGAGAGCTGAAAAAAATTAAAACATCCCATTCAACTAAATTGAATACCTCTTTGACTTTGGCGGGGTTTACCCATAATAATGCAAGTGACGAAGCTCCAATCGCAATTACTGATGGATCTAAATTGATAAGATCTTCAAAGATAAAACCAATTAATGCTATTGCAATCATTACTAAAACTTTAAATACAATCTGAGGTTGTTTTATTGCTTCTTTGGGATTAAGTTGAGCAACCACGGCTGCATTATCAATGTTCTTGGATGATTGTAATTCTTTCCTGAATAAATAATTGAGGACTACGATCGTTACAAACCATGTGACCAGAACAATTGGAAGAGCATTTCTTAGGAAATCAGTAAAGGTAAAATTTGCTGCTGAGGCGATTAAGATATTGGGGGGATCACCTACCAGGGTGGCCATGCCACCAATGTTGGATAAAATAGCTTCTGAAATCAGAAATGGTCTGGTATTGTATCCAAGGATTTCACAGATGAGTATTGTCACTGGGGCGATAAGCACCACGGTTGTCACATTATCCAAAACCATTGAGACAATCGAAGTTACAGCAGTTAAAAAAATCAATAAACGGATGGGCTTACCTTTTGATATTTTTGCAGCCATTACTGCCAGAAATTGAAAAAAGCCAGTCGGTTCTAATAAGCCTACCAAAATCATCATGCCGATAAGTAAACCCAGGGTGTTAAAATCAACGACTTCAACTGCCTGTTCCTGATTATAAAAACCGAAATAGATTCCTGAAACAACCATTAAAGTTGCACCGACCATGGCAACAATGGTGCGGTTTACCTTTTCTGAAAATATGAATATCAGTACAACGATAAAAATTACAATTGAAATAATTACGGGTAATGTGATCATTTACTCAATTCCGGGTAAATACGCTTCAAAGATTCCAACCCTGGATGATTGCCGTACCGATATCTACGTGTGATGCTAAACCAACCAGATGCCGGGTAGCATCAACAACTGGAATATCAGCCAGTTCTTCATTATGCAGGATAGCGGCAGCATGAACCAGACTCCAATCTTCCTGTACGAATATTGGATCTTCCATGATCTCCTTAATTTGGATATCCAATTCAGCTTCTGAAGGAATTCTGTTTTCGAATGCCCCCAGATTATTGATAAAAGAAAAGTTTGCTACGAATTCAATAAAGTCAGGTAACACGATTCGCAACAAAGAATGCAGGGTGAAAATACCAATTAATTTGTTGTGATCGTCGACTACGGGTAGGGTGCCAATATGATATTCCAGCATTAATTTTGCTGCACCGGCCACTGTTTCATCAACATGGATGGAAAAAACCCTTTTTTTCATACAATTACGAACAATCATATTAACCTCTATTTTGGGATAAACGAATCAGATATGTTGATTATAGTATTAAAAAACAGATGACTACGTGAGCCATCTGTTGTAATTGATTATTAATTTTGATTACTTTACTTGCCAGGCAGGGTACATCTCGGAAGAATCTGGACTCAAGGTTAGATTGGTCTGATTTTGGCCATCGATATCCATAATATAAATTTCCATGTTTGTATCACGGTTGGACTGGAAGAGTATCCATTCAGAATCTGGTGACCATGCCGGATAAGAGTCAAAAGTTGTAGTTGTCAATCGTTTTACTTCCATTCCAAAGGATTGGATACGTGTCAAATAAACATCCTGAGTTCGTCCCTGAACGTTGGTGTAAGCCATCCATAAGGCATCAGGAGACCAGGCCGGATCTCCCATGTACTTTAGACGCATGAAGAACATATCTCGGTCCATGTCTACGAAATCATTTTGCGGATCTCGCATCCATAAATACCGCAAACTGGATGATGGGAGAACGTAAACTAATCGATCCATTTTAGGGGACCATTCCGGGGAAAATTCCTGTTTATCGGTACTTAATCTGCGTAAATCAGATCCGTTGGGTCTCACAATCATGATTTGCTTGATACCATCGGTGCGACTGTCAGTGGTAAAGACAATCCACTCACCATCCGGCGACCAGGCTGCCTCCGTTTCGTTGCCAGGGATAGCAATGATATTGGATAAACCACTTCCATCAATTTTGATTGAATAAAGATCGATTTTATTTTCTGTATCACCACTATCAGCGGAAAAGATAATTTTTGTCCCATCAGGTGACCAGTTGGGATAAGATTTGTTTCCTGGATTGGTTGTTAATTGGATCTGATCTCCGGCAATCAAAGTTCCATCTGGTTGCTGGTACACTTTCATCGTCCAGAGTTGGAATGTCTCCCCATCTGCAACATCACTGACATACGCCACTATCCCATCACGCCCAATGCTGGGAAAGGCCTGGGTAGGAGCGCTGGTTGGTTCAGGAACATTGGTTGGGGTAGCTTCGAGAGTCTCGGTAGGGATCGGTTCAGGGGTGTTTGTTGAAGTTGGATCTTCGATTGGAACAACCACAGGAGCAGATGTCTCCGTAAACAAGATCACATTAGCCGTTGCTGGGGGAGGAGTCTCTTTTCCTGCCAAAAAAGTATTCCAAATGAACCATCCACCACCTACCAGAACAATGGCTCCAATAATTAAAATGGCTGGAATCAACCAGATTAACTTCGATTTTTGTTTTGGTGCAGGTTGTGAGATAGGATATGATGGCGGTGTAGAAACTGGTGTGGAGGGAACGGGAGCAGAGGCTCCTACACGGGTTGCCTCTGCTTTCATGGCGGGTAGGGGTTTTTGTGCTGGGGTTGTTCGCACCGGTGCGATCATTGTTTCGTCCGGACTAGGAATGCTGGATTGCCCTAAAGCCTGAACAAACTCTAGGATCGAACCATAACGATCCTCCGGTTTGATGGATAGTGCTCTCGTAATTACCTCTTCGACGTGAGGTGGGACATCCGGGTTTAATTCATGGATCGGTTTGAGCGTAGCCTGACCTAGTAGACGTTCAACTGCATCCACAGGCTTTTCATTGGTCAGGACATTGTAGAGCGTAGCAGCCAGACCAAATTGATCTGAATAGTGTCCGGTCCGTCCAGAACCATATTGTTCGGGAGGTGAATAACCGGGGGTAAGACCTCTTGCACCGGTAGATGTTTCCTGAGTAACATCCGATGATTTTGCAATACCAAAATCCACCAGGATTACCTCACCACGTGGGGTGATTTTAATGTTGCCTGGTTTGATATCTCTGTGAATGACAGGAGGTTCCTGCGTATGTAGATAATTTAAGGCTTTTCCGAGTTGTTTTGCCCAATAAAGCACATTATCAATTTCTTGTTTTCCTTCGCGCTTGACAATGGTGCCTAGATCATCACCAGGGATAAAATCCATAACCAGATATTGGCTATCTTCAATCACAAAATAATCGATAACCCGCGGAAGATTGGGATGGCGTAAACCGGCCAACAAGCGTGCTTCCTGTAAGAATTGTTCTCGTCCTTCCTCGCGAGGGTTCTGATTAATTTTCACAGCCACTTTCATCTGCAATACGGTATCCAACGCCAGATACACAGCGCCCATACCACCTCTTCCGAGTTGTTTTTCCACCCGATAGCGATCACGTAAGAAGGTATTGTATTCAAGATCCATAATAAAAAAAACTCCTTCAGGACGAAAAAAAAAGATAGGATAAGTGTATGATAAATAAGGCTAATATGCAAATATGACGTAGAGATGAGTTTTGATAAGTCGTGTAACCTTGAAATGACAAATCTTATTGATAATCTGTACTTTAACAACTTAATATTCCAAAAACCAAGCAGTATAGCATCAATGCATTAGGGATTTTTTTGTAACCAGAATCAAAGATATTAAAAAATACCTCGTAAACCAGCATGTTGACATCAGGTATTCTTTATAGTAAACTTTCAGTCGTTATGGGCGCGTAGCTCAATGGTAGAGCAGTGGCCTTTTAAGCCATTGGTTCAGGGTTCGAGCCCCTGCGCGCTCACAAAAATTCCTGAGAAATCAGGAATTTTTTTAATTTTTGTTCATTAGTGTCATTATTTTCTTATTCTTACCAGTCTTGTTTTCTCGTATGAAGTTGTTAAGGTTCTGGAAAACGTAAAAATAAATACATCATAAAAACTGATTAAATATTCGTAATTTATTTCGCTCATCTCAATTAGTTGAGTTGTGGATCTTAAGCCCTTGTTTCGGGTACCTACTCAGGGTATGTTATTCGAGCCCTTAGCTCTGGATGATAATTAATTCCACTAAAATGGTATAAAATATTAAAATGGGTAATAATATCCGTAATAGTAAACCAACCCTGGGTGTTTTAGCGGGATGGCAATTTTACCGGACTGCTACGAACCTCAGCTATCTGGATCCGGTGTTTCGCGGAATCAGTCGAGCCACTCATGATTTTGGTTGTAATTTACTTTTAGGTTGTGGACTTGGACCATCAGCCAGTCCAACCGACCCTCTTCGGCCAGCCTGGCCAATCATTTCCTCAGAAAATGATTATGTGCCAATTGGACCAGAAAATACGGATGGACTCATTATTGCCAATCCACTTCATTCCAAAGCACGATCCGAATATGTTAAAAAGTTGATGGCCGCAGGACATCCAGTACTATTTATTGGTTCTGGTGAAAAAGGTCCATCGATTGTTGCCCACAACACTAGCGGTATTTTGGATGCTTTGCAACACTTGAAAGGTCATGGACACCAGCATGTAGCCTTCATTGCAGGTACACTTGAGGATATGGAGGGGGATAGTGGAGAGCGTTTGATGGCTTATCAATTGGGTTGTGAGCAATTTGATCTTGTACAGAACTCACGCCTGATTGTTTACGGCCGGCATGTTTATTCAGGGGGTTATCTTGCTATGCAGGAGCTACTGAATAGTGGCATTGAATTTACAGCTGTGCTGGCCAGTAATGATGAGTCTGCATTAGGCGCAATGAAAGCAATTGAGGAGACAGGAAGAAAAATACCAAAAGATGTTGCCATTATTGGTTTTGATAACAGAATTGAGGGGGCTGTTAATGAGCCTGGACTCACTAGTATACATGTTCCTTTATTCTCAATGGGATATCATGCGGTTGAATTGCTTCTTGGTCACCTGGAAGGTAATACTAATTTATATGAACGTACGTATGTGGAGACCCGCCTTGTTATCCGGGAATCATGTGGTTGTAATCACCATCAGAATCAAGTAAATGATGCAGGGATTGTTGAGGATAAACCATATCAAGGGAGTGACGAGCAGATTCTTAATCTTGGTGGTTTAATGTCATCCGCTGTTATGAACCAGGCACAAAACCTGACTGAAGAGAAATGCCAGACATTATCCCAACACCTGGTGCAAGCTTTTATGAGTGGAATTCAATCTGGGGATAGTCAAGTTTTTAGCCAAATACTTGATGATACGCTCCGAAGAACAACAGTCGGTGGTGATGATCCACACATCTGGCAAGCTGCCCTTTCTTTACTGGAAAAGTGGAGTGGTGAACCATCTGGAACAAATCTGTCATTAGGTTCCATCAGCAAAAATATGATTAGTGATGGTAGATTAAAGATCAGTCTCCAGGTCCAGCGATACCATAGCCAGTACGTAATCGATGAGCGCTGGAAAGCCAGTCAACTCAGTTTATTAACTGCTCGATTGCTAAATGCTCTTGATGAAAATCAGATTTTTGATATCCTGGCAAAATACTTGCCAGCTATGGATATTAATACAGCAATATTAGCTTCAGTAGAAAGTAAGGAAGAAGATCTGGTTCAAAACTGGACTATTCAGAATTTATTGGCTCTTGATCAACCGCCAATCAAATCCGACATTCAGGAGTTTCCACCTCCGGGTTTGTTTAATCCTGACACACCGTTTCAATTAACTTTAATCCCTGTTGTGGACCCAACCAGTCAGCTTGGATTTATTGTGTTTGATTCTGAGCACTTTGATTTGTATGGAGCAATTGTACAGCAACTAGGTGGTGCTCTCAATAAAGCCCGGTTATATCGGCAGGCTACTGAGGGACGTCGTTTAGCTGAAGAAGCAAATCGAATGAAAAGTAACTTTCTATCTACCATAAGCCATGAATTACGGACCCCTTTAAACTTAATCGTAGGCTTAAGTGGGATCTTGATGGAAGAAAGTGATGAAGAAAAATCACTGCTGCCAGAGTCAGTTCAAAAAGATATTAGTCGCATTAATGCTTATGCACAACATCTGGGCGGTTTAATTGGTGATGTCATTGATTTGGCAACGAACGAAGCCGGTCAATTGAGATTAAATATGGAATTGATTAATTTAGGTGAGATGCTTAAATTAGTTGCTGATAGTGGTTCTCAATTAACAGCTGATAAAGGTTTGCTTTGGAAAACCGATGTACCTCAAAGTGGTCCCTACGTGTGGGGAGATAGAACACGGTTACGACAAGTTGTGCTCAACCTCTTAAATAATGCTGTGAAGTTCACTACCTTTGGTTCAGTGAGTTTATTAGTTGAAAGTGGTGACGGAAGCGTGACAATTCGCGTCTGTGATACGGGTCTGGGAATACCGCCAGAAGAGCAGACTGTAATTTTTAACGAATTTCGTAGATCAGAGCGAAGCATTGCTCTGGGGTACCCAGGCTTAGGTCTGGGACTTTCAATTAGCAAGATGCTTATTGAGATACACAATGGAAAAATAGGATTGGAATCAACTGGAATAGAGGGAGAAGGATCCTGTTTTTATTTTACATTACCCACTGTTGGGCAAATTCCTAACCAGGAATTGAATAATTTCAATGTATCAAACATCAAACCAAATGTTTTGATGTTAGTAACTCGAGAAAACACCAGCAAACAGATCTGCAATCTCTTAGAAAATCGTGGAATCGAAGTGAAAATAGTTTTGATGGACAAGCCATCTGAATGGATGTCAATATTATCAAAGTCTCCTCCTGATGCGATTATTCTGGATGTAAGTATTCAATCAGCTTCAGGTTGGAACATATTGAGAGAAATTAAGAATAGCCATTTAGCGAGGGGAATCCCCATCATGTTCTATGCTTCCTCATCGGAAGGCGATGGGTTACTGAATCTAGATTATCTTACCAAGCCAATTGAGCTTTCAGATTTAACCCAGGCATTTGATCATGTTCGTCTTATGTTTGAATCTGATCAGGCTGTACAGACATTCCTGGTTGTGGATGATGACCCCAATACTCTAGAGGTTCATTCCCGAATTGTGAAATCGCAATCTTCGTCTTATCGCGTTTTGCAAGCCCAGGATGGATTCAAAGCATTAAATATACTTCAGCATGAAAAAGTTGATGTGGTGTTATTAGATTTGCAAATGCCGATACTGGATGGATTTGGTGTTTTGGAAGCTATGCGGGCTGACAAAAAGCTTCGTGATATTCCTGTAATTGTTGTCACTGGAAAAGTATTAACTGAGGAAGATATGGCTCGCTTAAGCCAAGGTGTAGCAACTATTTTAAACAAGGGTATGTTTAGCAGAGAGGAAACTGCAATTCATATTAGCAATGCGTTAGAGCAAAAACGCAAATTAAATCAGGAAGCACAAAGATCGGTCAGACAAGCGATGTCGTATATTCATGCTCACTTTTCTGAACAAATATCCAGGCATGATTTAGCACAATTAGTCAATATATCAGAAGATTACCTGACATTTTGTTTCCGACAAGAACTTGGTATTTCACCCATCAAATATTTACAACGATTCAGGATCAATCAGGCAAAGCTTTTGCTTAAAGCTAGTCAAAAGAGCATTACAGAAATAGCTTTTGAGGTTGGTTTTTTAGATAGTGGATACTTCAGCCGAATATTTCATCGGGAAACAGGGGTTTCTCCTGGTGATTATCGTATTTTGCCCTAATCCCTTTTTTTGCTACCTTATTTGAATGTTGGAATTTGGGTAAATGAAAATTTATCCAGGTTCTATGAATCGTTCATGTCATCCACTTTTTTGTCCATGTAAAACGATTTTCATGTCTATACAATGTTAATGAAAGCGGTCTCATATTGGGAATGAGGGAACTGGGCAATTATGTCTATAACTTTACGAAAAGTAGCAGAGCTGGCAAATGTATCATTGGCAACAGCATCCCGAGTGATTAATGATCGACCGGGAGTGCGATCTGAAATCCGTGCACGAGTTTGGCAGGTGATCCGTGAAAATGGTTATCAACCCAATCAAGCAGCTCGCTCTTTGGCAGCGTCCCGATCACGAAAAGAACAATGATAATCAGGAGGTGAGGTTCTTAAAATTAAATAGGTCTGATCAACCCCAGCAAATTCGTCTAAAAATTAAAAAAATCTATTATCTCACGAAGGAGAAAATCGTCCATGTTTAAGAAAATCTATAAATTAATAACTATTTTGATGGTCTTTGCAATTTTTTTGGCCGCCTGTGCCCCCAAAGAAACTGCTCCCTCCACTTCTGATGGTGCATCCAATGAACCAGCACCAGCTGAAGATGTAACCTTAAGAGTACTCGTCCACCAAAATCCTCCAATGGTGGCATTCATGGAAGCTTTTAACAAAAGTTTCAGTGAAAAATATCCAAATGTGACTGTTGATATGTCAGTTGTCAATGCAAATGATTTGAGTACTGTTACCCAAACAAGATTAACTGCAAATGATATCGACGTGATTGACATTTTTGGTTTTGCGAATGCTGCTCAACCCTATATGAAGATGGTTGATAAACCCAATTGGCAACAATTGATTGAAGCTGGTTTATTGCTGGATATTTCTGATCAGGCATTTGTGAAGAATTATGATCAAGCCACCATTGATGATGCTGGAAGTTTTAATGGCAAAGTGTACGCAGTCAATCTTGGTAGAGTTTCATATAGCGGTATTTATTACAACAAAGATTTATTCACCGCTAATAATGTTACTGTTCCAACAACATGGGACGAGTTGGTCACAGCATGTGAAACATTCACGGCTGCAGGAACCCCCTGTATGACTGCTGGTGGTAAGGATGGTTGGCCAATTTTCGTTGGAGCCTACGGTTTGACTGGTTCTATTTATCCTGACCAGGCTGCTCTGGTTGAAGGCCTTTGGACTGGAACCATCAAATGGAATGATGCAAAAGCGCTTGATATGTGGGAAAAGATGAAAGTCTATGCCCAGGAAATGATGGAATCTGGTGCCAGTGGTGTAGCAGGTGATGCTGCTCCTGGTCGTTTTGCTTCAGGCGCTGTGGCAATGTTCCCAGGTGGAACCTGGTATGCTTCCGCAATCGAGGCTGCAGAACCTGCGTTTGATTGGGGATACATTCCCTTCCCAGGCTCTGATAATGCAGATGATAATAAGTACTTGTTTGGTAAATATGATCAGGGATGGGCAATTGCTGCCAATACACCTAACAAAGAAGCAGCCATAAATTACTTGGCTGAGTTCTCAACCCCTGAAAATTACCAGGCATTTGCCAATGCGGTTGGATTCATTCCAACCCAACCAACCGCCACATTGGACACCAAAATCGGTGCCGAAGTTGCTGCATATCTGGCAAACTTCCGTGTCGGTTATGAACAATATTGGGTTGCTCCCAAGGGTGCTGGACAATTCGCTAATCCATGGGCTTCTTATTTCAAACCCTTT
The DNA here is from genome assembly GCA_963765655.1 of uncultured Chloroflexia bacterium. Lineage (GTDB taxonomy): Bacteria > Chloroflexota > Anaerolineae > Anaerolineales > Anaerolineaceae > UBA6170. The sequence continues at coordinate 368,740 of CAVXXH010000004.1, read as the reverse complement.
GGTACTTATGACGATGCAAAAGAATTAGCTGATAAAGTTCAAGCCGATCTTCAATCTGGCCTCGATGCTGTAAAGTAAATAATAACGTTGAAAAGGCTTTCCACCCATCGGTGGAAAGCCTTTTCTATATAGAAGGAGGAGGATAATGAACTACCATTTTGGTCGGGGTAAATCAAGATTAACCCCTTATTTGCTATTACTCCCGGGTATAGTTTTCTACTTTGTTATCTCGCTCGGGCCTTCTTTAGCTACATCAATCTTCTCTTTAACAGATACAACCGGTCTGAAAGGTGCAACCATTAATTGGATTGGGTTGGATAACTATAAAGAATTCCTTTTTATGGGACAGGCATCCAAAGATAATTTCGATGCGCTGGGTCGTACGTTAATTTTTTCAGTTTTTGTCACCACAATTCAATTCTTATTTGGGTTGATCACAGCGGTTATATTAAACAATCCAAAAATTAGAGGGCGCAACTTCTTTCGAACTCTTTTCTTTATGCCCGTTATTCTAGGTGCGGTCATTCAAGGTTTGATCTGGTCCCTGTTCCTTTATCCTCTCGGTGGCCCAATGGCGAAGATATTTGAGATTTTTGGCCTTCGCTCTGAATTTCTAGGTGGTCAACCCACGGAAGCATTTATGTGGGTCATTATCATTCAAATCTGGGCGAATATGGGCATCACCATGATGATCTTTTTATCTGGTTTACAAACTATACCAACTGAAATGTATGAAGCAGCCGAAATGGATGGTGCAAATAACTGGCAAGTTTTTAAGAATGTTACCTGGCCATTGTTAACACCCAGTGTTAACACAAATTTACTTTTGAATATCATTGGTAGTTTACAAGCCTGGCAGTTATTCCTGATCTTAATTGGTTACCGTAATGGAACACAGGTCTTAGGTTATTTGATTTATGCAGTAGGCTTTGGACAAACTTCAGGAAGTGTAACCAGCAGTTTCCGCCAGGGTTACGCCGCAGCAGCATCTATGGTGTTATTCGTTTTGGTATTAGTGATAGGGTTGTCTGTTCAAACCTTCTTAAAACGTCGGGAAGAAAGGATAATGGGATGAAAAACGCTAAAGAATCCAATGGAAAATCAGTAAAATGGGGGCTTATAGCATCATATATCTTCCTATTTCTGTTAGTACTGGCTTACCTTGGGCCATTGTTGATGTTGGTGAATACAGCATTAAAAACAATGCCAGAGTTTATGAAAGATGCAACCGGAATTACAACATCATTTAACTTCAGTAATTTTGCTGATGCATGGGAAAAAGCAAATTTTCCACAATATATTTGGAATTCAATCATATACACTTTCACGGCAACGTTTATCTATGTAGTTACAGCAGTTTTTGTGGCATTTCCAATATCGCGAAAATATGTTAAATTTTCTGCACCACTCCTGACGCTTTTTGTTATCGCATTATTTTTACCACCTGCGCTCATTCCACAGTTTCGACTTATCTTAGGTTTGGGTCTATATAATAATCCGATCGGTTATATCATGCTGTTTTTGGTCAATCCGATTGGTATTATCATTCTTGTGAATTATATTAAAACACTACCTTTAGAGTTGGATGAAGCGGCAGCAATGGAAGGTTGTGGATACTTCCGTTTTGTGTGGTCAATTGTCCTACCATTAATTCGACCAGCGATTGCCACAGTCGTTGTCCTTCATGCGATTGGTATTTGGAATGAGATCATTGCTCCAACCATTTATCTTACCAATAAAGATTACTATCCAATTACTCGTGGTTTGATCGTATTCCAAGGTGTGTATGGCAGTAATTGGCCAACACTGGCAGCAGCTGTTCTGATGTTGACCTTTCCAATGTTAGTTTTATTCCTGGTTTTGCAACGTCAGATTGTCTCCGGTTTAACAGCTGGCGCGGTTAAAGGATAATAAAACGCGATAGAAATTTGACCTCATAAATATCTGGCAATTTTTGGAGTAAAGAATGGATAGAAAACACAATATCATCCTTAAATTAATCTTGCTTGTAGTATTAATTACAACACTGACTGGCTGTAATACAAAAGCAGCAGAGATTACTCCCCCACCGGGTTACCAATTGTTTTGGAATGATGAATTTGATGGTAGGTCCATCAATACTAAAAATTGGACCTACGACATTGGAGCTGGTGGATGGGGTAATGGTGAAGCCCAATATTACACAGATCGTTCAGAAAATGCCCGGATAGAAGATGGCATGTTGGTTATTGAAGCTTTACAGGAAAAATACGAAGATTCATATTACACCTCAGCACGATTAAAAACCCAGGGTCTTCAAAATTTCCAATATGGTCGCATAGAAGCCAGATTAAAAGTCCCTGAAGGCAAAGGTTTGTGGCCTGCTTTCTGGATGTTAGGTTCCTCATTTAATGGATCAAATTGGCCGGATTGCGGTGAGATTGATATTATGGAGTATATCGGAAAAGAACCTGATCTCATTATGGGTACCGCTCATGGTCCAGGGTACTCAGGAGCACTTGGCATTGGGCAATGGAACCGGCAAACTTTCAATATTGCTGATGATTTTCATACGTATGCCATCGAATGGGAAAAAGGAAAGATCGATTGGTATTTTGATGGTGAGTTGTATCACACTGTTACTTATGCTGACGTTGGAGATCGTGAATGGGTTTTTGATCAGCCATTCTTCATAATTTTAAACCTTGCTCTTGGTGGACAATTACCTGGACCGATAGGGTTGGATGTTGTATTTCCAAAAACATACCTGGTAGATTACGTCCGTGTCTTCCAAAAAATAAATTAATCGAGTGATAAACAGGCATGTTACTCAGTCTGCTGAGTTTTTGGTATGACACAAGAAAATGAAGCAAGCGTAATACGGAATAAAGAAATATTTTTTGAAGATTTCACCAGTGACCGGATTAATCGCGATCATTGGAATGTTATGGTCACTGGTGATATTTTCAACCATGAACAACAAGCTTACGTTAACTCATCAGAAACAGTTTACACAGAACCAGGTGATCCGACAGATGCAAATGGTGTTTTGGTGTTGCACCCAAGATATCATCCCAACTACATAACCAGGGAAGGTAAATCTTTTGATTTCATTTCCGGACGAATTGACACAAAGGGAAAGATAGAATTTCTCTATGGCAAAATCTCCGCAAGAATTAAAATGTCATTCAGCGCAGGTTTATGGCCAGCATTCTGGCTTATCGGGCAAGGATCATGGCCAGGTTGTGGAGAAATCGATCTTATGGAGTATGTTGGTGAACCGGATTGGATCAGTTCTGCAGTGCATGGAAAAGGATATTCTGGAGATGCAGCACTGGTAAATTATTACTATTTTCCTACTTACAATGATGTTACAAATTGGCATGTTTATGCATTAAATTTACGACAAGATAGAAGTATGGAATTTTACGTTGATGATAAGTTAGTCTATCGGGTAACAAAACCAATGATTGAATATTTTAGTCCATGGATTTTTGATCAACCAAAAAGTATAGTTATAAATTTTGCAATCGGTGGTGGATATCCTTATAAAATCAATGGTTTAAAGAAACCATATTATGGATTACCTGAGGAAACTGTTTCAGCCATACAAAAAAACGAAGTTCGTTATATGATTGATTGGGTAAGAATATCTCAATCTTAATTATTTAAGGTTATCGGGAGTTAACATGAACAAAGATTTGCGTCGAAATTGGATCAGGGACACATTACATCAAAAACCAACCATTGACACAACTGGAGAATTCATAAATATTCAAAATGAAAGATTTTATAAGATCTCCAATTCTGATGTGTTATCTCCTTTTTTCATAAACCTGGTAAGCAGTTCTAACCATTGGTTTTTTATAGGTTCAACAGGTGGGTTATCTGCTGGCCGTGTCAGTGCTGAACAGGCTCTTTTCCCTTACTACACAGAAGATAAAATAAATGATAATTACGATAATACGGGTAGCAAGACCATATTTCGAATTTTTCATGAAAATCAAACCTGGTTATGGGAACCATTTTCTGCTCGTCAATGTGGGAAGTACCTGATTGAAAGAAACTTATTTAAAAATGTACCTGGCACCAAAGTAATTTTTGAAGAAATTAATAAAAGCCTGAATTTAACATTTACGTCCTCCTGGTCCACCGGTGAAAAATTTGGTTTTGTGAAAACCTCTTCTCTAAAGAGCTCGAACATTTCAGAATCTTCTATTCAAATCGAATTGTTAGATGGTTTGCAGAACGTTCTGCCTGCAAATGTTTCTTCTGCTACACAGAATAACTTAAGCTGCTTATTGGATGCTTATAAACGCAGTGAATTAGATCTTGAAACAGGTTTGGGTATCTATACATTAAATGCTACTTTGACTGATTTAGCTGAACCGAGTGAATCATTATTGGCGACGACAATTTTTCAGGTTGGATTAGAGCCGGTTAACCACTTACTCTCTTCCAATCAATTAGAAGAATTTCAGAGATGGAAATGAAATATCACCAGAAGTAGATGTATGTGGCCACCGTGGCGCATATTTTATCCATGCTAAATTGACCTTGCCACCTGGGGAGGAATCAACCTGGTATTTTGTGGCTGATGTTCAACAAGATGCCGCAGACATTGTAGACTTGATCCATCATCTCAGGAAAGAACCAACTGATCTTGCCCTGGAAATTGAGCAAGATATAAATGCCAACACGCGCCAATTGGAAAAAATTGTTGCCGGCGCTGATGGTTTACAGTTAAGTGCTAATGTTCTTCGAACTTCACATCATTTTTCGAATGTTATGTTTAATGTGATGCGCGGTGGTACCTTTGCCGACCAGTATTGGATTGACAGTGCTGATTTTTCAGAGTTTGTCTTTAACCATCATCACCAATTGCACAAGACTTTTTCTGAATTTTTGGAGAAATTGCCTGAGAAAATCCATGTTTGGGACTTACATGCCCGATTACAGACCCAGGGTTCAACTGATCTCACCCGGTTGGGCTATATCTATTTACCATTGACTTTTAGTCGTCGACATGGAGATCCCAGTCGACCCTGGAATAAGTTTACGATCAATATAAAAAAACCGGATGGATCTGTGCGCCTGGACTATGAAGGCAACTGGCGCGATATTTTCCAGAATTGGGAAGCATTGTCGTATTCCTACCCGGAATTTGTGGAAGGAATGATTTTCACATTTCTGAGCGCTACCACAGCTGATGGATACAATCCTTACCGGATTACACGATCAGGTCTGGATTGGGAAATTCCGGAACCTGGAAACCCATGGGCGAATATTGGCTATTGGAGTGACCATCAGATTATTTACCTGTTAAAGTTGATGGAAATCAGTGTAAAGGTCCATCCAGGGCGATCTGAGCGACTTCCTGGAAGCGCACATCCTGAGCTTTGCGAATATTCCTTACCGCATCAAACCGTATTCTGACCTGCTAGAGGATCCGTACAATACCATCCATTTTGATGATACGCTGGAAGACGAGATTACTGAAAGAGTTAAATCGTTTGGTACAGATGGAAAATTAATGTTTGATTCAGATAGTCAGGTTCTACATCGCTCCCTCGGGGAAAAATTGCTCATTTTGCTTTTAGCAAAACTTGTTAATTTTGTCCCAGAAGGTGGTATCTGGATGAACACGCAACGTCCAGAGTGGAATGATGCCAATAATGCACTGGTTGGTAAGGGGTTATCCGTAGTTACCCTGGGTTATTTGCGCCGGTATATTGTTTTTTGTCGAGAATTGTTGTGTGAGAAAACATCTCTCAATCTAAATATAAGCGAAGAAGTTGCCCTGCTTTTTATGCAAATGAAAAAGATCTTAGAGCAGTTTTCTCCTAACCTGGTGTCAGAATTTGTTGACAAACAACGCCGTGCCATGATGGATGCGCTTGGGCGGTCTGGTAGCGATTATCGCTGGAAAATTTACTCGCAGAATTTCTCAGGAAATTTGTCTTCAATCAGCAGTAATGACTTGCTTGAATTCTTAGACCTGGCGCAACAATTTATTGAACATTCCTTACGTGCTAACAAACGCAGTGATCAGCTTTATCACACCTATAACATTCTAAACTTAAGTAAAAATAATGCCAGCATCAGCCATCTAAAGGAAATGCTGGAGGGTCAGGTTTCTATTCTTTCTTCAGGATTGCTTTCCGGGGATGAATCACTTGCACTTTTGCAAAGTTTACGGAAGAGCGCTCTCTTCCGAGAAGATCAGAACACTTACATTTTATATCCGGATAAACCCCAACCGGGTTTTCTATCCAAAAATTCTATTTCGAAAGAACAAATTGGAGATTTGCGCTTGCCAGCTATTCTGGCTGAAATGCAGGATAAAACATTGCTTGTTAGAGACCTGGATGGAATGTACCATTTTGGAGGTCAACTGCACAATGCCAAAGATGTGTACGAAGCTTTAGAAAAACTGGCAAATAAACCAGAATTGAGAGAATTGGTGGTTGCTGAAAGAGAAAAAATAGCTGAATTATTTGAGGATGTATTTCCACCATGCCGAGTTTACAGGACGGTCAGGGAAATTCTTTGCTTACGAAGGACTCGGGAGTGTCTACTGGCACATGGTTTCTAAACTGCTGCTGGCTGTCCAGGAAAACGCTCTGAAATACCAATTTAGACTCTTCCTCCACCGGGTTAGTTGAAAAATATGAGGATATTCGTGCAGGCCTTGGACTTATATAAATCTCCAGCTGAATTTGGTGCATTTCCCACCGATCCTTATTCGCATACTCCCAAAGGGCAGGGGGCAAAACAGCCTGGCATGACAGGGTTGGTGAAAGAAGAAATCATTGCCAGACAGGCTGAAGTCGGATTGGTGATTAATAAGGGTTGTCTTCATTTCAATGCACTGTTATTTGACCCCAGCGAACTTTTTTCGGAAGCAAAGACGATCCAGTACCAGGATGTCAACGACAAATCCCAGCAAATCCAAATACCACCTGGTTGCCTGGCATTCACTTTTTGTGGCGTACCGATTGTGGTTCAACTGGCCAATAAATCTGGCATTGAAGTTTTCCTGAACGATGGTAAAACACAAACAATCGCAGGTGATTGTCTGGATGAAATTAACAGCCAGCACATTTTCCGGCGTGATGGCATTGTGCATCATCTGTTTGTAAAAATGATGTGAGATAATGTATGAACCAACAAAAAATAATTTTAAACTTCGGTATCCAAATTCATCAACCGATTCAGATAATCCACTATAATTATATGGATGGATGGGGTGAGATGTACCTACAATTTTTTATTTAAGCCGAGGTGAAAATGGAAGCAAACCAAGTGTTAAAACGTGCTGAAGTTCCTGTTGAACAGACCTGGAACCTGGAAGCTATCTTTCCGTCCGTGGAGGAGTGGGAAAAAGCCCTAAATGGCATTGAAGCTGAAATCGAACAGATTAACCCATTCCGAAACACCTTATCTCAAAGCTCTCAGCAATTGTATAAATGCCTGAAGGTGACGGAACGAGTCAGTCGCGAGATGGAAAAGATTTTCCTGTATGCCAGTCTGGGTAGTGCCGTCGATAATTCTGATCAGGCTGCTCAGGCACGCGCAGTGCAGGCCAGAGGAAAGTATGCCAAACTGCATGCCACCACCGCTTTTATTGAGCCGGAATTGATCGCGATTGGATTTCCAACCCTAAAAGAATGGTGCCAGCAGGATCAGGATGTTGCGCTTTACAAAACCTATTTTGAACAACTCGAACGCAAACAAACCAAAGTCCGCTCCTTTGAGGTCGAAAATGTGCTGGCCATGGCATCCGAACCGATGAGCACCGTTGTGCAGACCTATAATAGCTTGACAAATGTGGACATCAAGTTTGGTGTTGCCACCGATGAAAAAGGACAATCCTATCCCATTGAACAGGGTAATTACGGGGCTCTGATCAGTCATGAAGACCGTAATGTACGCAAAACAGCCTGGGAAAACTATAACGATGCTTTCTTGAAAAACAAGAACACATTGGCTGGGTTGCAGATTGCCGGATTACAGAAAGATATTTTCGTTGCCGATGTGCGCGGTTTTCAGAACAGTCTGGAAGCATCCTTATTCCCGAACAATATTCCTGAAGAAGTCTTCCATAATTTGATCAGTGTTTTCCGTAAGCATCTACCCACCTGGCATAAATACTGGCGTATCCGTAAGCAATGGTTGGGACTGGATGAATTTCAAGAATTTGATATCAAAGCACCCCTGACCGACCAAAAACCGGTGGTTCCCTACCAGCAGGCGATTGAATGGATCACCGCAGGAATGCAGCCTTTAGGCGAAAAATATGTTGGCATTCTCAACAAAGGTGCCACGACTGAACGCTGGGTGGATTGGGCCGTCAATCAGGGTAAGCGCCAGGGTGCGTTTTCCAGTGGTGTGTATGATACCAGTCCCTTCATCATGATGAGTTACAACAACGATGTCTTCAGCCTGAGCACGCTGGCACATGAACTGGGACATTCGATGCATTCCTATTACACCAAACATACCCAACCCTACATTCATGGACGTTATGCTTTGTTTGTCGCTGAAGTGGCTTCAAACTTCAATCAGGCTATGGTGCGGGATTATTTATTGCGTACCCAGACCGATCCTGTTTTCCAACTCGCGCTCATCGAAGAAGCCATGTCGAATTTCCACCGCTACTTCTTCATCATGCCCACCCTGGCGCAATGGGAATTGGATATGCACCAACGTCTGGAGCAGGGCAAAGCCATGAATGCCAAAGTCATGATTGACCGTTGTGCCGAGTTATTCCACGAGGGCTACGGAGAAGAAGTAGCTTTCGATCATGAGCGTGTTGGTGTTACCTGGTCACAATTCAGCCATATGTACATGAACTATTATGTGTATCAATATGCCACCGGTATATCCGGAGCACATGCCCTGGCTGAAAATATTCTGGCCGGCCAACCTGGCGCAGTTGATCGATATCTCACTTTCCTGAGTGCTGGAAATTCCGTCTATCCTTTGGATGCATTACAGGCAGCAGGTGTGGATTTAACTTCTTCCGAGCCGGTGGAGAAAGCTTTCAATTATCTGGGTAGTATTGTAGATCGCCTTGAAAAATTATTAGCCGAGAAGTAAGAATACTCGATTTCAAAAAGCTCAAATGAAATGGGATCTTACTCCATCATTTGGGCTTTTTTTATTGCAAGAATGGGAGGACTTTGCTGTTCAGGTCATCCGGTAAAATCATGCCAATATGGATCATAGCAACTTTTCCTTCCGGATCGATCAGAATCGATGTGGGGAAACCCGTGATTCCCAGACCGTTTAATACGGAACCATCAGAGTCTAAAACAACTTTAAATCCCAATCCTAAAGTGTCCGCAAACTGAGCAGCGATATCTCTGGTCTCACCGGCATTGATCGCCAGGATTTCAAATCCCTTATCCTGATGTGCCTGATGAAATTCATTCAAATCCGGCATTTCCGCACGGCAGGGAGGACACCAAGTCGCCCAGGCGTTCAACAAGACATATTTGCCCTGATAATCACTGAGATGAATGGTTTCGCCTTCAAGGTCAACCAGTGAAAAGTCTCCAACGGATTTTCCCTGGATGGCTTTTTGGACACCTGCCTGTTGCGAATTTTGCAGGGATAGCAACAACACACTGATAAGTAGGATGACAACTATCCCAATAATGATCTGAATGTTTCTATTTTGCTTCTTTTTGTTCTTTAAAGGCTTTTTTATTTTCATTTCGACCAATCAACCATCATCTGTTTTCGTCCATTCAATTCTTTCTCAACCGCAATCGCTGCAACAGCACCTTCAGCGGCTGCAATCACTGCCTGTTTGACATGATTACAAAGCACATCTCCGACTGCATACACACCAGGTATGGGTGTGTGATATTCCTTATCGACAATCAAGCATCCAGTGTCACTGATTTCTATCTGACCAGCCAGAAAATCGGTGATGGGTTTACCACCCTGAAGGTAAATGAAAGCCCCTTTGACAGGGATTGTTTGTACGTCTTGTCCACGTTGGGAAAAAACAACCGCATCCACATTTTTCTCACCCACCACTTCACGAAGACTGGCACCTGGATAATAGCTCACCATTTCATTCTGCAGTAGTTCGTCAATCAAGTGCTGGGGTGCTTTCAGATCTGGGGTTGGAGATAGGAAATGAACCTTACTCACGAATTTCGTCAGGAACAGTGCTTCTTCAATCGCTTCATCGCTGGAACCAGCTACTGCCACATCCATATTCTTGAAGAAAGCAGCATCACAAGTGGCACAGTAAGATACCCCATGGCCCAATAATTTATCCTCACCATTAACTCGTTTCCCACGTCCCATCGAACCGGTGGATATAATGATCGAGCGGGTTGAATAGACATTGTTGTTAGTGAACACTGTCTTAATTTCCCCACGCAATTCTGTACCAATCACTTTATCGGAGTCGTATTCTGCACCAAAACTTTCAGCCTGATCACGCATAATTTGCAGTAAATCGGATCCACTGATCTCTTCCTTGATGCCAGGATAATTGGCAATTTTTGAGGTGATCCCCAAAGCTCCTGCTGTCAATCCTTTGTCAATCACCAGGGTGGACAATCCAGCTCTGGCTGTATAGATGGCTGCGGTAGTACCGGCTGGTCCTCCCCCGATAATGACCACATCCCAGGTTTTGTTGTGGTTTTTTGGCATTTCAAAATTGAATGATGTTTCCATGCAGAATCCTTTTCTTAAATTAAAAAGTTACTCTATTTAGATCACTTTTTATGCAAAAGGTTGCAATTTGGAGGAATCTTCAATGATTAGAGCCAATTTACCGGTAATTCCTGATTGAGATGTAACAGTTTTCCCTTATCCCCGGAAATGTTCAGGGTGGATATGGAGGCTGGGGCTATCCTAATTTGATTCAGGTTTTTCAAAGGTAGTCCAATAAAATAACTGATGGTGTGCCGAATTATGCTACCATGTGAAAAGATGGCAATCACTGCATCCTGCGGATATTGATTAATAAGCTTTAGCATTGCCGTTGACACCCGTTCTCTGACAATAAATCCATCCTCACCTCCAGGAATTTTGGCCAAGGCAGGATTTTCCTCAAATATCTTCCAATTCGGATCCTGGAAAAGTTCGTCAATAGATAGACCCTGCAAATCACCAAAATTGACCTGGTTCAATTCATTGTTTATTTTCACGTCCAGATGCAGGTAACTTGCTAATGGCTGTGCTGTTTGCTGGGTACGTTTCAAGGGGCTGGCGTAAATGGCATGAATGGTTAAATGTTTGAGCACTTCTGCAATGCGAAGTGATTGAGAGACCCCCTCGTCATTCAAAGGGTTGTCAATCCGTCCAGCCAAAACTTTTTCAACATTATCCGTGTCACCATGGCGAATCAATAAGATTTTTGTCATTCTCAATCCTTTATTTGGTCCTGGATGTTTGTGTAGATGGTTTCTTTTCCGATTCTGTAAATTGATAGGTAAACTTGCTGATATCAATCAGATTTACATATGGGACAGAAATATGCTCTTTTGTCAGCAATAAGGTACTGATAGATGCAGTGTTAATGTGAATTCGCTGGAATGAATCCAAGGGCACATTGAGATAATAGGCGACCAGCAACCGGATGGCGTCTGAATGACTGAAACAGGCGACCAGGTCGGATGGTTCATGGTTTTCTGAAATTTGAGTAATACAATCCACCAGGCGTTTTTGGGCACCCATGAAGCTTTCTCCATTGGGGAATTGCATTCGAGATGGATGGTTCTGGACAGTGTCCCATAATTTAAGTCTGCGCATTTGCTTGATGGTTTTCCCCTGCCAATCTCCAAAATTGATCTCACTCAGGTTTTCACAGATCGATATTTCCATCTTTTTTATCTGTGCCAGTGGTTGAGCAGTTTCCAGCGCTCGTTCCAATGGACTGCTGTAGATGGCTTTGATAGGCAGATTTATCAGGGTTGCTGCCAGTCCTTCTGCCTGGTTACGACCATTCTGGTTGAGGTGTACACCTGGCAGTCTGCCTGCCAATTTTTTCCCCACCCAATCATTTTCCCCGTGACGGATTAATAAGATAATTGCCATATTTATTCCTTTTTGGGTGCAGTTTTTTGAGTAGATGATTGATTTTTCTTCAGCCCATCCGTTTGTTTTTTCCGCCAATCTTCTACCCGTTTTTGCACATTGGCTTCATATCCCTGATCGGAAGGTTTATAAAAATGCATACCTGCCAGATGGTTGGGCAAGTATTGTTGCGTTACAAAATGGCCTTCGAATGAATGCGGATATAAATATCCCTTGCCATGTCCAAAACCTTTGGCATCGCGGTTACTGTCCATCAAGTGGATCGGTACCTGTCCCATTCCCTCTGCTTCCATGCGCTTTATAATATCAAAATATGCCATGACAGAGTTGGATTTTGGTGCGGTTGATAAATACAAGGTGGCTTCCACGATCGGAAAAATTCCTTCCGGTAAACCGATAAATTCGTAGGCATTTGCGGCAGCATTCGCAACTACCAGCGCTTGTGGATCAGCCAGACCGATATCTTCACCTGCCAGAATGATCAGCCTGCGTAAAATGAAGCGTGGATCTTCGCCGGCTGTCATCATTTTTGCTAGCCAATACAGTGCTGCATCTGGGTCACTGCCACGCACCGACTTGATGAAGGCAGAAATGGTATCGTAATGAACATCACCACTTTTATCATATAAAACCGCCCGCTTCTGAATGGACTCCTGGGCGACATCCAGAGTAATGTGAGTCGTTTTAGTTTTATCCGGTGCTGTGGTCTCTATGGCAAGCTCAAGAGCGTTCAGTAAATTACGGGCATCCCCACCACACATCTGAATCAAATGATTGCGGGCATCGTCGTCCAGAATGATGGGGTGTTTTCCATAACCATAATCCGGGTCGAAGAGAGCACGGTCCAGGATTTTTAAGAGATGCTCATCTTCCAAAGGTTGCAGTTGAAAAACGCGTGAGCGCGAAACCAAGGCTGGGATGACATCAAAATATGGGTTCTCTGTGGTTGCTCCAATCAGCGTTAGCATGCCTGATTCAACCTGGGGTAGGAGCGCATCCTGTTGGGCTTTATTCCAGCGATGAACTTCATCAATGAATAGGATCGTTCGCTGTTGATATAATTTTCGCCTTTCTTCCGCTTCATGAATGACCCGTCGGAGCTCCGCCACGCCTGCCAACACGGCTGAAATGGTCTCAAAATGGGCTTTGGTATGTAAAGCGATTAATTGAGCCAGAGTGGTCTTACCAGTTCCAGGAGGGCCGGTAAAAATGATGGATGAAAATAAACGGTCAGCCTGGATAGCCCGACGAAGCAGTTTCCCTTCTCCGATAATGTGTTCCTGCCCGATAAAATCGTCAAACGTCCTTGGGCGCATACGGGCAGCCAGCGGGGCTTCCTGTCGCAATCGTTCGCCCATTGCATGGTCAAACAAATCATTCATGCAGATCTCCTTGTGCTTAATAATTGCGAACAAACAATCATCCCCCTAATTTTACATTAATTCTTTGCTAATTTGTTCTATGAATAAAAATGATTTTATAAATCACACAGGGATGATAAGTATTTAATTTTAAGTTGAAGCTTATTCTTTATTCCAGGGTTTAAATCCCAACAACACCTCAGGGTCAAACCACTCACCTTTAAATTGAATGGCTCGATCGTCAATCGTCAGGAAGGCTTTTGGTTTATCTTTGGAAAATTTCACTTTGGGAAAACCATGTTTTTCCATCCAGATTCGCATGGCTTCAATCCCTTCCTCTGTGCTCGAACGCGAGCTAAACACCACGATGGTGAAATAATTCTGAGCATTTTCGATGAATTCTTTAGCACCTGGCACTGGATCATCGTCGATGACAGCTGTGCCTTTCCAGCCATTGCGATACCAATGGATCACACCGTCGAAATCCATGGAGAGAATTGGTTTATAGGTACGTTTTTTTCCGATCGATGTCATTTATAACTCCTTATCTAAAGGATCTCAACTTCAGAGACAAATGATAAAGACCGAATGTTGATCTTTTTGGTTTGTATTCCATAATCCGGAGTCTCGTACTCAAAAGGTGCCAAAAAATGATCTTCCTTGTGTCCCTTGACTTTGGTGTCGTGTACAAAACCACTGGCGTTAAGTCTCAATCCGGCATCCGTTGGCAATGTTATTTCCAGGTCGTTGACAAAACTATACATAACGATGGATGTCTCACCTGCGGGAATAACTGCCTGAGAAAGGTCTAATTTCATACTGCCGACGAAACTCCAATACTCTACTGGTTCTACAGTCCATTCATGGGATTTATTTGTTTCACCTATAAATCGCAGGATAAAATTATTTCCTCCCGGTAAAGTTTTCGGTCGAAAGAGAATTAGAACCCCCAACCCAATCAGAATTAATGGGAAAATTAATGCCCAAAGATTAATACCAAAAAGTGCGTCGATAATAGAAAAAGCACCCAGAATGATTAAAATACTTCCAATCAGTATTGCAGTTCTGTTTTTCATCCTTCACCTCCGAATCATGAAATGATTAAAATTCTACGTCAAATTACGCAAAAAGTGTTAACCTGTGAACACTTAATATACTCATTACATTTCAGTCTCAAGTAGATTTCTGGGAGAAGTTTGCCTGTGCCAGTATTATAGCTGCCATTACCAGTATTCCACCGATCAGTTGTTCTGTGCTGAAACGTTCACTCAAAAACAGGAATCCAAAAACCGCTGCAAAAACCGCTTCCATACTCAAAATCAGGGCTGCATCCGTTGGCGGTGCATATTTTTGTGCCACACCCTGTAAAGTGAAACCGATGGCTACGGAGGCGATTCCGTTGTAAAGAATAGTCCACCACAGGGATGAAATTTGAAAGAAGCCCTGTGGATCGGTGATTAATCCGGTTCCAAAATTCAGAAAGGCACAAACCAGAAATTGCCCGATCGCAAAATGAAGTGGGTGCATTCCCTGAACAGTACGACCCACAACAATTACATGCATAGCCCATAAGAAGGCACCAATCAATACCAGACGGTCACCGGGGGCTAATTTAAGCTCACCACCGGTGCTGAGCAATAACATACCCATCACAGCCACAAATGCAGCAACCCAGACATTCCATTTTTGTTTATCACGCCAGATCAACCACAGAAAAATGGGGACAAATATCACGTACAGCCCGGTGATAAATCCGGCGTTCCCGGCAGTGGTTGTGATCAAGCCAGCTTGTTGAAATGCGCCAGCTGAAAATAGTAAAAAGCCAGCCAGCATTACACCGAAAAACTTCTGTTTCTCAATTTGAAGCTTGAAGCGTATCAGCGGTATCAGTAGGAGTGCACCTAAAAGAAAGCGACCACCATTGAAATAGAATATGTTTATAGTGGGTGCTGCGATTCTTTGCGCAATAAAACCACTGCCCCAAACAGCAGCTGTAAGCAAAAGTAGTAAGTCAGCTTGAATGCGAGTTAAGTTTCGATTGGTTTGCATGATTGGTCCTGAATGAAATAACGCCAATTTTCAACGGGAAATGGGGATTTGGGAAGGCTGATCTTCTAACCAGGATTGATAATGTGGGGGTATTCCGCATCCCGATTTTGAAATGAGAGGATCCTTGGATCTACAATTCTTCCATTCTGGATCTGAATAGCCCTGCGGATTGTTTCATCTTTCTCCCAATATGGGGCACCACGCGAAATGGTTGAAAGGTATGGCAACAAGCTGATCGAAATTTCCCAGGAAGCGATGTTCCAAAAATGGGATGAAGTATGATCTACAGCATAATACCAGGCTTCCCCAACAGTGAAGATGGGATTAATGAAAGATGTTGGTTTTGAGAATGGAAATCCCAGCCCTTCGTCGCGGGCAATATCAATAATCAAAGCTGATCTTTTCAGTCGGCCGACTTCTTCATGACTCATGAACATGATGGGTTGTTTAAAGTCCTGCCGGATGCCATTCACGATGATGTCTGATTGAGCGATATCCTCTATAAACAGGTTCCTGCTGCGATCGGCGTTAATGGACATCAATCTGCCATTTTCATCCATTTCTAACTGATGATAGGTGGCTTCATAAGATTGAGGTGCAATAAAGGTTTTGGATGGGCGATTGTAGATGTGAATGTCCTTAAATCCCAATCCTTTAAACGCCTGCAAGGCTCCCCTGGCGACTGACCCTGATCCAATAATCATGACCCTTCGCGGTGTTCCATAATGGCCATCGATTCCCCGTAGTTGCAAAGCGTGAAACACACCTGCATAACCAGCAATTTCGTTATTTTTGTGGAAAATATGATATTGAAATTCATTTTTCCGATTCCACTTATGCATGGCTTCCCAGGCGATCATTGTCAGATTCTTGTTGATAGCGGCATTTGTAATCCAGACATCTTCAATACAATGTAACCATCCCCACAGCGTTTTTCCGGGGTGAATGAAGGGAATATCTTTAGGATCAGGTTTAATGAGGATAACAACATCACAATGCTCAAACACCTCATTTCTTTGTAACAATCCAGCAGTTCTATCATTGATCCAATCATCAGAAATTTGGAAACGTTCGCCATATCCAACTTCAAAGAACATTCTTTTGCGCACACTTAAATCAATCCAATCCAATTGTTCGGGATGGATTGGGACCCGTAATTCGTTTTCTTTGAATGATGAACCAACGACGCCTAAGGTCAATGAACTCATGAATTTCTCCCTCTTAGTTGCAGATTATCCACTTCGAAAGAATGATAAAATCAAAATGATTTCCACCATTATGATACATGAATGATGTTGTATTGACAACACAAGTAAACAAAATTCTCGGTTCAAAAAAATAAATTCAAAAGGAAAATTTCTTTGGAAACAAACCCTTTCTGGAAGAAGAAAAAATTAGACGAATTTACTCAAGAAGAGTGGGAATCGATTTGTGATGGCTGTGGAAAATGTTGTTTATTCCGTCTGGAGGGTGAGGAGGGAGAATATTACACCACCAATGTCATTTGCAAATTATTTGAAGAGTCAACTTGTCAGTGTACTGATTATCTCCACAGACAAAAGATCGTTCCAACCTGTCTCGTACTCGATGCTAATCTGATTCAAACCTTGGATTGGATGCCAATTACCTGTGCTTACCGTTTGCTGGCAGAAGGGAAAGATTTACCCTGGTGGCATCACCTGGTGAGTGGTAACCGGGATACCATACATCAAATTGGCGTATCAGTGCGCGGAAAAATAGAGAATGAAAAAGATATTGATTTAGATGATCTTGAGGATCATGTAGTTGATTGGTTTGACCAACCCTGGATGGTTGATTGAAATTACTTTCCAGTTGATTTGACGATTTCTTTTATCTCCGACAGAGCATAAATCTCATAATCCGGTTTTACATCAAATTGATATTCTGTACCTTTATGAATGGATTGCCTTGTTATCCAGATCGATGGCATATTTACCTGATTAGCGCCTAAAATATCCATATCCAATCGATCGCCAACCATGAAACAATCCTGTGGTTTTGACTGGAATATTCGCAATCCTTCCAAAAAGATTTCTCGGTGAGGCTTACGCATCCCAAATTCAGCAGAAATGATGATATGTTCGAAATAATCGGTCAGGTCGAATTTTCCTAATAAAGCATATACATCATCAACATCAGAAGCATTGGAAATAAGACCCAGCCTGAAATCCTGTTCCTGTAGCCATTGGAGTGTCGGCAAAGTGTCTTCTTCCAAATTCCAGAATTCCTGAGATACTGAATACATAGCGTTGAGAGCATTTCTGATTATGTCTGAACCGGGTTCCGGAAATCCCAAATCCGATAGGCAGTCTCTTAAAACCCTGGAACTGGTATATTCAACCATACTTTTATTGCGTTCCACATAATAATTACGCATTCTATCTGAAAAATCTTTGGAGAATTGTACCTGGTTCAATGGATAACCAGCACTGACCAGTTTCTGCCATAAACACCTGGTTGACCTTTGTAATACTTTATTCCAGTCGCCATCAAAATAAATTAACGTATCACCAAGATCAAAAAAAATAACACGAGAATTATTGCGAAAAGATTTTTTCTTTCCTGTGTCTGATCGAGTCAAAATCATCGTATTGATTAATAACCCACATCTGGATTAAAAGTATTGAGTAAAGTGGTGTTATTCAAATATCTTTTTAAGTTTTCAATAATTAAATTGGCTGAACGCTCATTATAATAAAGACTGACACCTGCGATATGAGGCGAGATAATAAGATTGGGAGTATCCCACATGGGATGATCCTTCAGAAGTGGTTCCTGTTCAAACACATCCAGGACAGCACCAGACAGTTTCTTTTCCTGCAAGGCTGCTTTGAGGGCAGAATTTTTTACAACGCCACCCCGGCTGACATCCACGAGGTAAGCTGTTGGTTTCAAAACAGACAATTCTTCTTCTGCAATCATATGATAAGTTTCTTTTGTGCGTGGTACTGTCACGACAATAAAATCGCATTCTTTGATCATAGATTTGATCGCCTGATAAGGGTATAAGCGAGTAAATAAATCGCCATTAGGATCTCCAAGACCAGCAATCTGATAACCATCATCCTGAGTCTGCATGACGTTGTTTTTACAGGCTAATATTTTTACACCAAACGGGGTGAGTAAGCGGGCAATTTCCCGGCTAATACTCCCGTACCCAACCAAACCGACTGTACTGGAGCGAATTTCTCTGGGTGTGAAACGGGAAAAGCGATCTGGAGGCCATTCATGATTCATTTGAAATTTTAAAATGGATGGCAATTTGTGTGACAACGCCAACATCATGGTCAACACAAATTCAGCCACCTGTGGAGCAGCAGCGCCACTCAAAGTTGTGACTTGCAAAGATCGTTTCTGGAATATTTCTTCATTCAGCGCAAAGTCAATTCCAGCATAATTGAATTGAATCCATTGTAGTGCTGGTGCTTTTTCCGAAGAAGGTATTACCCGTTCTGTGATTAATATTTCGGTTTTTTTCCAGACCTCTTCATCAATTTCAAGTGTTGATTTTGCAGGTAGAATTGTGATTTTCAATTGAGGTGAGACATCTCTGATTTTATTGATCAGGTCCTCAGAGAGTGGGAACGTAATTAATATTTCTACTTTTTTATTGGTTTTATCATTCATCAGATATAAATTCCTGTTGGATCCAGATTTTCTCTCAGAATCCGTAATTCTTCTGCGCTGGGAGGATCAGTCTCCCGTAATTTTGGAGATACTTTAACTTCCCAACCTGTATTTTGTTGAATCATATCAACATTAACTCCCGGATGCAAAGCAGCCAGTATCATCTCTCCATTGTCATCGGGTTCTAGAATACCCAGGTGAGTCACCACTCCCTGGGGACCTTTCCCTCTGGCACCGCTGGCTTCTCTTTCTTTTCGATGGGTTAGAAAGCCGGCTGAAGTTATAAAATCTACTTTCTCGGGAAATCTACGTTTCTGATGAGGGGTAATGATATAACTACGGTTTGCCCATCCCGCAATCTCCATTGATCCACCAGATCCGGGCAGTCGGGTTTTCGGTTGATTGTAATCTCCGATGACGGTGGCATTGATATTGCCGAAGCGGTCAATTTGAGCACCGCCCAGGAACCCCACATCCACATTTCCCCTCTGTAAATAGAAACTAAAGATGTCATACATACTGCAGACGGCTGTGGCGCCGCTGACAAGACAGGGATCTCCGATAGAGAGTGGCAGGCGAGATGGACGGGCTCCAATCACACCTGCTTCGTATATCATGACCAGATTGGGAGCATGGGTTCTTCGGGCAAGATTGCACGCCAGATTGGGAAGACCCACGCCAACAAAGACAACATCCCCATCGCGAAGTAACCTGGCTGCATTGACTGTCATTAATTCTGCATTGTTGTAATTCATATCAGTAATCTCCATAGTCGATGGGTGAACTCAATCGAGGGCTGACTTTTAATCTGTTGTGGGTTTCTTCACCCAGTTTTTCCCAATATTCATCACGGTCTTTCACACCATACACCCATTCATCCAGCCAGTTTTGTATTTTTTCTGGGGATTGGCTGATTTCGTCCCAGGTCAGATAAAAAGGATTATCTCTGTCGTAATACCCCTGTGTATAAGAAGGATGGGCAGCAAATGGCACATGGCAGACTGCATCCACAATGATGGAAGGTATCACTGTACGGTTTGGATCACTGCGGATGACATCTTCCTCTACAATTTCTTCAGCTGTGATAATGACATGTGTGGAGGCAAAAGCAGCTTCTTTTTGTTCCCCGACAATTCCCCAAATTTGTGAATTCCCATGCTTATCACATCGTTGAACATGAACAATCGCCACATCAGGATGCAACGGAGGGACAACAATCACCTCCGCTCCCGTATAAGGGTCCGTGATTCGTTTAATGTTGGGGTTAGCTTTCTCCAGACTGGGAGCACCCGTTGGATTCATAGGCATAAAGGGTAAGCCTGTGGCACCTGCCTGTAGGCGCGAGATCATGCCAAAATGAGAATATTCTTCCCATTCCATTTCACCTTTCTCAATCGCATCCCGCATAATACGTAATGATCCCACGCCTGGATTGCCCATATAAGAAAAAATTACCTTTTTCACAC
This sequence comes from uncultured Chloroflexia bacterium, assembly GCA_963765655.1. GTDB lineage: Bacteria > Chloroflexota > Anaerolineae > Anaerolineales > Anaerolineaceae > UBA6170. Next base: position 348,171 of record CAVXXH010000004.1, on the reverse strand, counting down.
ACCCGGCAGCTGTGAGCATGTCATAGATCAAATCGGGTGTAGCTCGAGCGACTGTAAGATTCTTTTTCTTTTGTCGGATAATTTCATGCGCTGCAGCAAATGGAATCATATGGGTGAATCCGGCTGCATAGATAACATCACCATCGTGAACGTATTTTTGAATGGCTTCTGATAATGTATGTAGTTTTGACATTGTTTTTCTCTTTTGATGTGGATTTAGGATCTTCGGGATCTTCTGGATTGTCGGTCTTCCTGTTCATCATGGTCTTTGAACCTGGAATTCTGGAATTTTCTCCGACGGTTCATTGTTGAATCAAACTCATTCGATTCAGTTTCCTTCACCTTTGTTTTCTTCCTTAAGATTGTACCAAAAAGAATGAGCAGGATGCCAGTAATAATCAGATAAAAATTCACGCTATCTGCAATTATTGAGAAAACAAACAATAGCAAAGACAATCCCCCCAGGATAATAAAAAATTTTCCAAATTTAAATCTTAATTCACTCATAAATAAAATGCTGCCCTTATTGGTAGGACAGCATTATTCTAATACAGAGTTTCTAATTGGACTACATTTTCGTGACCAGATTGTAAACCTGTTCGCGCATATACATCTGCAGATAATGGACACCACCCGCGTTCTTTCCAGTTGATCCAGAGCCCTTCCAGCCCCCAAAGGGTTGGAATCCTGGCCAGGCACCGGTTGTTGCACCTTGTGGTCGGTTGGCATAGTTTACACCAGCCTCAATATTGTCAAAGAACCATTGAGCTTCTTCAGTTGTCCCGTAGAACCCGGATGTGAGACCATAATCCACATCATTGGCTATTTGCATTCCTTCTTCGAGATTCTTGATCTTACCAATGGTAGTGATAGGCAGGAACATCTCGTATTTCCATAGACGATGTGAAAATGGAACGTCCGAAAATAAAGTTGGGGTAACAAAATATCCGTTTGAATAATTTCCATCGGTCAGCACTTTGCCACCGGTTAAGAGTCTTCCAGCCAGGGATAATTCAGCTGAGAAATCCTGGAAATCTTTGTAGGAATTTTTATTAATGACTGGCCCCATAAAAACACTGCGCTCCGTTGGGTCACCAATGGTTAATTTTCCAGTAAGAGCAACCATGCGCTCAACAAGTTGATCGTGAACCGATTCTTCAACCAGCACACGGGAGCAGGCAGAACATTTCTGTCCCTGTAATCCAAACGCTGAGCGTACAATTCCCAGGGCTGCATCCTCGATATTTGCATATTTTGAGACGATGGTGGGGTTCTTGCCGCCTAACTCCAGTATGGTTGGTCGGACATAACGTCCGTTCTGAGCAAAAGTTTGGAATATTCCCATACCAACATCAAAAGAACCAGTAAAAGTAATACCAGCCACATCTGGATGATTCACCAGTGCATTCCCCAGGGTGCTACCTGGACCGGTAACAAAATTAAAGACACCATCCGGAATACCTGCATCTAAAAAGGCTTTGGCCAGCAAGTAAGGTGTCAGAGGAGTGTCTGTTGCTGGTTTCATAACGATTGTGTTTCCAGCTACCATAGCAGCGCCAGCAGGTCCACCAGTCAATGCACCCGGGAAATTGAATGGGCTGATCACCAACCAGACGCCATATGGTCGCATAACAGAAAGATTGGTGGATTTTAAACCAACAAATGGATCACTTCCCATCTGATTTTCAAACCCATTATTTTTTTCCATTTGATCGCAAGCATAACGAATTAATTCAGCGGTTTCAACTGCATCGCCAATTCCTTCCATACGGTTTTTACCAACCTCCAGGGACATGGCAGCACCGATATAGTAGCTGCGCTCTTCAATCAGATCCGCAGCTTTTCGCAGTAAACTTACCCTCTCCTGCCAGGGTGTTTTTCGCCAGGTTTGATATGCTTTTTTGGCTGCGGCGATCGCATCATTTGCATTTTTCTCGTTGCCTTTTTGGAATATCCCCAATACCTGATTGGTATTTATGGGTGAGCGATTTTCAAATTTTTCGCTGGCTAATACTTCTTTCCCATCGATGATCATGGAATATTCCTGGCCAAATGTCCTTCGTAATGCAGCCAGGTTTGACTCGTACGCAGCGTGAAACTCTTCTGGTGGACTAAACATGGTTCCATAAGTTAATTTAAATTTACCTTCAGATCCCATAAAATTACCTCCTTCAACGGGAATATGATTTTATATTGTCTAGTATACCTGATGAATAGGGTCAAAAACAAAAAATTAAACAGGCTTGCTCATTTAGTGTTTAAGGAAGCCTGTTTTTTTATTTTTAAATTTTTTCTAATAATATTATTGTTTTGACGTTAGTGGCAGATATACCACAGCGGACATCGTATGAACAGTAATCGGATCATTAACGGTTGTGCCAAAATCATTTGTTGCTGTGATAGTTATGATGTATGTGGTCCCTTTTTCCAAACCGGTGAGTGTAATGGGTAGTTGACTTATTTCAAGTCCTTGATCCATTGCCATCGTTCTGGTGAGTTCATCCTGAATTTGAACAACATAAGTCACATTGTTATCGGTTGTCTGCCAGTCCAATGTTATGCTTGAGATGGATGGGAAAACGCTTATTTCAGTCAGAGGAGGTGGAGGGCTGCAGTTCATCAATCCGGTGGTGGCTAAATTACTGTAAGAAGAATTTCCATTCTGGTTGTAAGCATAAACCCGATAGAAAAATTGTCCCCCACAAACTAGACTTTGATCCACGAATGATGTTGTGTTAGCTGCCAATGTCAGGAATGATGACCAGGTATCCCCATCCGAAGAGCGTTCCACTTTAAAACCCGTTTCGTCTGTACTATTGTCAGTGAATGTTACAGTTACCTCTGATGTTTTTACATCCTGAATAACCAGGTTTGTTGGTGCGACTGGTACTACCTTTGTTGCTCTGAAATTTGATACGATAGGAGCAGTGTTATTTAAAGTCAGGCGATTATCTGCACTATTACTCGCTGTTGAAACGATACCGGTTGGTTTTCCATTATAGAGAACCTCTGGGTTTGACCAGTTATTAATGCGCGAACAACCTGAAGTGCAGTTATACGCCATAATAGTTCGGAAGCTGGAATCCGGAGCTTGATAGCCATAGGAATAACTGTACATTGCAGTTCCGCCACCGGAATTCAGACGATCATGATGAGCACCCATGTTATGTCCGGTCTCGTGAGCGAAGGAATAATATCCGGTAGTGCAGGTACGGGAAACAAGGCTGTTACCTACTGAGTCATTTATATAATTCGGGGTCATCAACCAGCCAATACCACAGTAGGTCATGTTGTTAACAATCATCACAACAAGATCAGCGCCATAGGTATTACGCATATTTCGTACTTCGTCAATTACATTATCTTGATTGGTTAATTGCGAAAGTGTTGTTCCCCATCCGGAAGAGGTGGTTAAGATGGCTTCATCATAGTTAATTTCAGATGTATGCACCAATCTCATTCTGGAAAAAATTCCGCTGCGTTCGTACCCGATGTTTGTTTCACTGACTGCCAGATTGATCAGGTTGACCATATTGGTTGTTCCACCAGCGCCTGAACGAGCCGCGGCGGTATAAACAACCAGAACATCAATAATATGTCCACTATCAGCTGAAGTGTTTTCCTGTAATGGCTCGAAAACACTTTCTGAGGATTGAGATAACTCTGGAACAATGTCCAATTCTTCTGGGAATTGAGTCTGGTCAACTTCTTCGAATTGATACAAACCCTGTCCGTTGTCTCTTAATTGATATTGTTTCCCATGAAATTCAAGATTGGCACTTACTATTCCATCGGTGGAAACGATGAGAATGGAGCTGTCTGGATCATTATTTAATTTTCCGGACATGATGTAACCTGAGTGAATCGTATTATCTATTTGATCAAAAGTGGCATCAAACGCCAGATCCGGAAAAATTTGGAATCGGGCTGTTTGTATTGTGTGATTATCGTTGAACAAATTTTGAGCGATTATTTCAAAAGCATTCGTATTCAAATTTACATTTTGTGTTCTGGCAACCCCAATATCCTGTGTGGTTACTGAAAAGGGGATGTCAATATTTCGTACAATCGTTGTAATTACAGGTGGGTTGTTAGTGTTTGCATTTACTTGAAAAATATTGGAACCCAAAGATACGATTAAACCAAGCAACATGAAAATTCGAATAAATATTTTTGAAAATAACTTCATTTTTACTCCTACAGTATTTCAGTACATACTTCAGAGTAAAAATAGCACGCAGCAAGCAATCTAAGGGGCTGTTGTTAGGTAATTGTAAGGGGATTGTTAACAAATCAAATAATTGTAAAGTTATTTCAAAGTGATGGATGGCAGGATCTTTCTGATGAAAACTGTCCATAAAATTGAGTCAGTTGATCTCGAACTAAATCAGCATCTGCCTTCGATCGCAATAATTCTTTGTTGAAAATTTTTGCTTTGCGTCTGATTTCAGGATTCTCATGAGCAGTAATAATTGCTTCCGACAGTTCTTGTGGACTTTGTGGTGAAACAAGAAATCCATTCACGCCGGGGGTGATCCATTCTCTTAAGGACTCAATATCGCCAACGATTGGGAAACAGTCACAAGCCATTGTTTCCAACAATGTATTTGGTGTTCCATCGTGTGTGGTGATGGAAACGGATATTTCGGATCGGTGAAAGGTGGACCATAAGATTTCCTGTGGCAAGGTTGGTAACAAATAGACATGATCATTTATCTGCAATCTTTCCACCCATTGATGAGCTTCAGGTTTTCCCTCCATACCTGGACAAAGGAAAATAGCACTTGGGAGTTTTTTAAGAACCAATGGAATGGATTCGAAGAAAACATCTGTCTGAGCGTAAGCCCGGATTCCACGCGGATTAACAATTACCGGGGCATCCAATGGAAGGATTAGGTTGGGGTTTACTACCAGTTTAGCTGCTTCAATTTCATTGAAAAGGATGCCACCACCACCAGGAACAACCAGGGAAGGTTTGTTTTCTGAAAACCCCCATCGACGCGCCAGGCTGATATCGCGGAATACATCAGCCAGAATTCCGTCTGCCCTTTGCATCACCTGCTCTGTGAGATTTTTCATCTTGCGATTCGCATTTGCATGCAAAGTAAAGTCATTTCCCCAGACAGAAATCAACAATGGAATCTCCGGGGGAGTAATGCTGGCCAGCATGCCTTCATAAGGGATACGCAATGCGTGTACCAGATCGGGTTTGGTCTCAGAAATAATTGCCAGTAACTGTTGCTGATATTTTAACAAGGTGGTTGGACCAAGAAGATAGCGAACTTTCATTGCAATGGGTCGTGCGTTTTGGATCAGCGCTTTCTTCCAATTTTTATCCGACTTATTTTTCAGGTTATTTTCTGAGAATTTTTTGCTACCTTCTCCGGCTGCACTGAAGGCAACTGGTAAGATGAAAATCCGATCTACATCCGGCTTCGAGGTCAATGGGTAAGTGGACACCAGCGAAACTCGAAAATCAAGCGAGTGAAGCATATCAATCCATCTTTTTGTGATGGCACTGCGACCGTCAGCGATTAACAGGATGCGGGTGGTCATTGCCTAATTCCCCTGGTATAAGCTTCCATGCTTGCTTTTATGAAAACAGAGACCATCTGGTCAATATTCACTCTGGATTTGACTGTCTGATAAGCAGCCAGCCCCTTTTGATGCAACTTCTCTGGAGAACTGAGCGCTGACGAAATGGTTTCCATCAATGCTTGTGAATTATTGGGAGAGATATTCCATCCATTTTCATCGGTCACCAGATCAGATTGAGTCCCATCTCCTTCAGCAACAATCACAGGGAGTGCATGTGCCATTGCCTGTTGGACCGCCAGACCACCCGTTCCGGGTAAGACAAATAAATCTGCCTGATTAAAAATCAAATCTAATTCTTCTCCAAATGTTTCACCCCAAAATTTAGTTTTAGGATACGTTTTGTCAGCCAGAATTTCTAATTCAGAACGAATGGCTCCATCCCCGACAATCCACAAATCTGGTTGGATTTTTTCGGGTAACTGGGAACAAACTTCAATGAGCGAGTCCAATCGTTTTCTGGGCTGTAATCTGCCTACATACAACAGAATTGGTGAGTAATCTTTATTCCAAATTATCCGGTTTGGGGGAGGGTCCTGGGGAGAAGCTGCAGTGGCGTTCATAGCGACATAAACATTTTTTGGATCAAACCCAGACTGAATATATTGTTGGGCTCCTTTTTGGCTGTAGGCAATGATACTGTTGAATGATTTTAAAAATTGTCTGCGAGAGTTGTTGCGTATAAATAAAAATGGCCCAGATGTTTGTGGAATGCCTAATCCCCAACCAATCACAGGTTTCTTTTGACTTTTCATCCAACGCTGAGCAGAAGGAGTAGATAGATATCGGGGATTAGCTTCCACAATCAACACATCCGGCTGCCAATATTTTACCCACTTTGGAAATTGTGGTTGGAGACAAAAATAGAACTTGCCCTGCATTAAATGAATATTTTTAGTGAATTGAAAATCTACGCCATCCAACTGATCCACGATCGTAATCATTTCTCCGGGCTGTGGTGCACCTGCAATCACTCCCAACTCGATTTCTGGTTGTTTTGCCAACAATTCCAGAAAAGGAGCGCGGTAAGCCGGGATAACTCGTTGCTGAATAGCTAAACGGATTTTCATGAATATACGATCACTTCTGCCTGGGAACCATTTGGCGTTTTTTCTACCTCAATTCTTCCAGGAAAGGCATCTTTTAGTTCTTCAAGGTGGGTGATAATCAAAATTTTTGAGAAATCTCTCTGAACCTGATTGATCGTTTCAACCAGACGGCTGCGGCCGGAGTTATCCTGACTGCCAAACCCTTCATCAATCACCAGAGTTTGTAAACGGGCACCTGATCGTTTTGCCAGAACTTGTGAAAGTGCCAGCCTGATCGCGAAATTAATGCGAAATGCTTCTCCACCAGAAAACATCTCATAGGCTCTGGTATGGCCGTTGGCATCATTGATCAGGATTTCGAGAGTCTCTTTTTTATCCTGTCTCTTTTTATCTTTGTATTCACTTTGGGTTTCAAAATGGATGGATAATTGACCCAAAGTTAATCGATCCAGAAGCTCATTAGCATGTGCTTCAATTTCGGGTAAAGCCTGTTCAATTAATAAAGCTGGAACACCATTTTTACCAAAGGCTTCTTCCAGTTTCTGATACCTGTTGATTTCTACAATGAGCTGATCCAACTCCAATTGGTTCTTGTCTTTTTCAATTTTTTTGCGATCAATCGTATCTAATTTTTGTTTTTCAGCCCCTAATCGGCGACTGATATGACTGAGCTCAATGTCTATTGCATCCAATTCTCTTTTCAACTGGAGAATATCAGGTAAATTGGCATATAGTTGATCAAATTCATTCTGCATCGTTTTAAGCGTTTCAGATTTCTCTGTAAAGTCATGTTCATCGTTCTTGATATCATTCATTAATTCATTCAATTGATTAGAAATGGGATCCAGTTTTCCGCGCGCTGCTTCCAGATTGCGGTATTTTTCTTCTGTGCCTCGTAGCTGATTTTCCATTTGCTGAATGGACAAATGATTGGCTGCATCATAGTTTATCTCATTGATTTCCTGATTCAGAAAAATCATTTGTGATTGATATTTCTGTTCAAAGAATCGATTTTCTAATTGTTGTAATATTATTTGATATTCGGAAGATTGTTTTTTCTCCCACGCATCGATTGAATTTTGCATACGCTCTTTATTCACACGTTTTTCTGTCATTTGATTTTGTAATAGAGCAGATTCTTTTTCAACCGTTTCAATTTTTTTTAATTCTATCCTTGCTTCGTCAATACCATTTTTGAATTGTTCGATTATTTTATTTTCGTCTTCAACGATTCCTTTGCGCTCAACACCTTCTTTAATGATCAAATCCTCATATTTTTGTTTATGATCCTGGGTAAGTGGTTGGCTACAAAATGGGCATTCTGGTCCTGCCCCACGGAATTCTTTTAAATGTTCCCGTTTTTCATCATTGAGCTGCTCCAGGTGTCTGATTTTTTCTCGTTTGGATGAGATCTCACCCTGTAGATTTTGAATCTTTTCATGCAGCTTCTGCTTATTCGAAATCAAAATTGAGAACTCATCCTGCTTCTTCATGAGAAGGACAAACTGAGTTTCAATTTCAGGAATTATTTGTTTATACTTTTCAATTTCAGTGTGCTTTTCATCCAGGAATGTCTTCTGTGTGCTGAGAGATTTATATTCTTTATCTATTTCGTATTTAGTATTTGTTAATTCCTGATTGGCTTTTTGATAGACCATTGCTTTTTTGTTAAATTCATCTAACTCGAGTCGCACTTTTATCCATTGTTTATAATTTTCTTCAATTTGCGCAGCATTTTGGAGCTGGTTTTGTAACGTTTTTTCCTGGATTGACAATTCATGCTGTCTTTTTTTATTTTTATCCAGGGTTGAAGATAATTTTTCAATGTCTGTTTTTTGTTGTTTAATTTGTGATGCAGTATTTATTCTGGCTGAATCCAATTGTTTAGCTTGATCTATAAGTTGATTATGACTTTCTTTTGATTTGTTCTTTTCATCCAGTTCTTTTTGAGTCAGTACTAACTGAATTTTAACCTGCTCTTCATAAGCTAACTCTTTATTTATTTCAATCAGGAGACTTTCCAACCGTTTTTTCTCGAATTCGAGATCTTTCCTGATTTCTCTTGTTCTCTTTTGATAATCTTCCCAAATTTCCAGCCCAAGTATATTTGACAGTATAGCTTTGCGATCTCCAGGCGTTAATTGGGTAAATTGATCAGCTTTTCCTTGCAAAAAGAAGGATGCATTGATGAACGTGTCGTAATCCATTCGCAATGTGGATTGAATTCTTTTTTGTGTATCACTCACAGAATGCTCGGTAAGTGCACGCCATTGTTGAGGACCTTGATCTCTAAAATAAAATTCAAGGATTTGCGTTTTATCCATTTGTTTTGTGCGACAGACTCTGAATAATTGCTGTTCATATTCAAAATCCAAAACAACCAGGGCAGTATCAGATTGCTGATTGATCACTTGATCATTTTTTGCTCTTGCATACCCAAATAGAGACCATGTAATGGCATCTAAGATGGAAGATTTCCCCGCGCCATTTAGCCCTGTAATACTTGCCAGATGTAATTGTTCAAAATTGATTTCGACGGGTTCTTTATAGGATAAAAAACCTTGAATCTTGAGATTTACAGGAATCATATCTCTGAAGCCGATTCATCATCTATTTTTATTTCCTGGTTGATTTGACTTATCAGAACTTTGTCAACCCGTTTCCCATCCATATCCATAATTTCAAAGCGCATGTTGTAAACATCAAAAAACTGACCAACCTCAGGGATGCTATCAAGCATGGTCATCATAAAACCACCCAGAGTTTGAAACCCTACGCGGTCTTCCTCTGGTAATGTTTCGATTCCTAGTAACTCTTTGACATCATCAATGGCTATTAAACCATCTATCAACCACGAACCATCTTCCCGTTGAATGATCTGAATGTCTTCTTCTTCCCCAGCGGTAGGGATCGATCCTACGATTGATTTCAGTACATCATATAACGTTACCATGCCTAACACACCACTGAATTCATCAATGACTAATGCTGCATGTGATCCCGCTTCTTTGATCAAATCCAAAGCTTTTAAGGCTGATGTACTATCCGGGACAAATAAGGGCGGTTGAATAATATCTGGAATGGATGGAATCACACCGTTCAGACTCTTACTCAGTAAATCTTTACCTAACAACATCCCCTGTACATTATCCAATTCACCGGTTGCTACTGGGAAACGATTATGATTGGATTTGATGACCTGTTCCAATATCACTTCGAATGGTTCTTCAAGGTCAATCCATTCGATTTCTGTGCGTGGTGTCATAATAGAGTCGATGTATCTTTCACCCAATCGAAAGATACCAGTTACCATATCTTCTTCTGCGGATTCAAAAATTCCTGATTGGGTACCTTGCTTCATTAATATTTTTATTTCTTCTTCAGTAATAATGGGATCTTTTGATTTCTGGATCCCAAGTATTTTTAAACCAATTTCCGTAGAAGCACTGAGAAGCTTCACAATAGGGGATGTCAGCCTAGAAATGAACTTCATTGGCATGGCTACCGCAGATGCAATTTTTTCTGGTGAATTCATACCCAGGCGTTTGGGGATTAACTCTCCAATAACCAGGGAAAAATACGTGGTCAGCAAAACGACAATGGCAACCGATAAAAATTCACTATACGGTTTTAACCAGGAAACTTTCTGAAAAATCAAGCTCAAATCAGCCGAGATGGATGCACCACCAAGAGCACCTGAAAGAATACCTATTAATGTAATACCGATTTGAACAGTGGATAGAAATTTATTTGGGTTTTCAGAAATATCAAGTGCCACCTGGGCAGATCGTACACCATCTTTGGACATTTGTTGTAATCGGACTTTTCTGGCAGAAATGAGTGAGATTTCTGACATCGCAAAAATTCCATTGATGATGATCAAAACAAAAATTATTAATATACTAAAAAAAATGTTGTTCATACTCCCTTATTCAGTTAAATATTTCTCCATCATTCTGATTATAGATGATTTCTTTGGCGATTACTTGCAGTGTGGTAATTTCCTCTGGAGAGACTTTCTGGCTTTCCCAATACAGCTCAAGTAATTTTTCGTGTGGCAGGTTTGATATGCTTTCATCATCCCCTAATCGAAGGCGTGTGGAAAAGATTGGTTTTCGAACGAGGTGAAAATCTAATGCCGTTGCAAATCGTTCCTGAAACCAGTTATCATTGATGAGATAGTCCCAATCCTTCGGGTATACCAATGTCAGACGTACAATTGCATCTTCAACCTCAGCAGAATCGATCAGGATATTTTCCAGGTAATTTTTTATTTCAATTGGATTTGGTAATAATTGATTTTCATTTGAATTAATTTCACGTAAATCTACTGGGATGTCAATAAAGGGACGGCCATCTAATAATCGCCATGAGAGATCACATTTCCCTTTATCCACTTCTGCGATCACAAAAAATTTATCGTCTTTTGCTTCACCAAAGTCTACTCGTTCAATGGATCCAGAATAAATAACAGGTGGATGACCGTATTCGTTGAGATTCTGTGCTTTATGAATATGTCCTAAGGCGATATAATCAAATTCTTTGCGTTTAAACAAGCTGATTGGCAAGACAATATCATGTCCCAACATAATGCTACGTTCACCACCATATACTGCTCCCTGCACGGAAGCATGTGCAGTAAGAATTGTTGGCAATGTCGGGTCCAGATTTTCCATGAGGTGATCAATAATTTGAGAGATGATTGACTCGATGTTCGTGTCTATCTCATCTATTTTTAGTAAATCATCCTGATGTGCTGATAAAAAGCCACTACGGGTTATCCATGGAATGGCAATAATTTGGATGGGTAAATCATTCAATTGGTTTGAGGAAATAAAAACTGGTTTTGCCACCAGGTGTACATTCGGCACCGAAAGTGTGTTGAATTCCTGCATGGCAGTTGCTCTTCCAGCTGCAGGGGAGATATCATGGTTGCCCACCAATAAAACGGTCGGTATACCTGCCTGTGAAAGACGCATAATCCGTTTACCCCATTCGCGTTGGAATGTGGGTACCGGCGTACGGTCCTTGTAGGCATCACCAGAGAAAATAACCAGCTCAATTTTCTCATTGATCGCTGTATCCACGATGGTGTCTAAAGCTATCAGGAAATCTAGTACTCGAATTGGTAATCCTGTTTGAGGATCACGTTTACCTTGGGATATTATATCAATATGGGCATCTGAAAAATGTAAAAGTTTTATCATCTAAGAGTTTGACTAGGGGGTATATCCAAGCTGCTTTAATAATTCTACACTAGGTATAAAATTCGGATGATATTCTAACGATTTTTTCAGGTCCTCAATAGCATTCTGGGTATAACCAATTGCAACATAAGCCTGAGCGCGCCAATAAAAACTTTCTTCCAGATAGGGCTCACTGGCTGAATCGATTGTCTGTGTTGCTAAATTTATGACATCCTGGTATCGACCACTATAATAATAGGCAAAGTACGGTCCTGTTTGATACCACATCATGCGCCATGGACGGTCTTTTTCAGGTAATTGAGAATAAACCAGAAAAGCCTGATCATAGGATTCGGCAGCACCTGCATAGTCCTGTAACTGCACCATACTGGTGCCACGATTAAACCATGCGTAAAACAAATCATTTCCCTGGGTGGTGGAAATTTCCTGATTGGCATTCTGGTAGGCAATCTGGTCTGCATTAAGATCGTCTGCATATTCACCCAGGACATTGACTAATTTTGACTCCAAATCAGCAGAAAAAACCACCAAAAAGATGAAATTAAAGGATCGCCACTGTGTGAGCAGATCGTCATATGAGATTGGAAAATCAGGTTTGAAGTAAGAATCCTGGGTTAAAAATTCCTTTTTTTCATCATCATAACCATTCAAGACTGCATAGTGGCCCATCCAGGATACTTTGCCATTAACATCACGAATGAAAACGCCTTTTTCAACTAGTACTGGAAAACCATTGGCAATTAGTTTTTTCAAAAGGGCAATGTTTCCTCCAGAACGGGTTATTGCTTGAAATTCTGTGTGATCAATGACATAATCTGCCATTTCATACAACATTACATTTTTATCTTTCTCAAAAGGTTTAAGAACAACACCTGTATCCATGCGGTCACCTTCCCATCCCCAGTAGGAAAGCTGCATGGCAAGGTTGGCGGGAGCACAATAATTCCATAAACCATGTTGATCCTGATATCGTATTCCTTCCAGTTTGAAAGTAGATGGAAGGGGGGTGGGTACAAGCGTTGGTGTCGGTGTCTCAATGAGAGCATCAGTAGTGAGAGTTAGCGATGGTTGCGCCGTAATAGTTGGAGTAACCTTACGAATTGGTGTAAATTGAATCTGCTCAGCCTCCGGTACAAATACTACAGCTTCAGGGGGATTTAATGCATAGTCGATTTGAATTTTCCATTGATCCACCCGCCACAAAACTCTTTCTCGAAAACTGGGAACAGAAAAAAGGACGATCACTACCAGGGAAAAAAACAGGATCATTCCAAGAATTATTCTGGCTAAATTTTTATTAAACATATCCCGATTATAACACTGGTAAAAAATGAGTAAATTCAACCAGAAGCTAAAAAAAGGAAAAATGAAAATATGAATAATTCTAAAAAATGAAAAAAAGATGCTTACAAAAAGAGCCTTTTACCTTGCACATTTTCACTTTTATTGGTATTTTTATTTTATTGCCTTACTGCAATTATCTATTCAATAACGAATGAATGAGAGAGAGAAAAATGAATAAGAACCGATCTAAAATACCTGTTAGTTTCAGTTTGCCACGCAGAATTCAAAGATTGTCAGAATTATCGTTCAATATGTGGTGGGTTTGGAACCATGATGCTCAGCAATTATTTAGATTAATTGATAAACCGTTATGGGATAAATTGAATCATAATCCAATTGCATTTTTACAGCAGGTTGATCAGGCATTATTAAGTAGAACGATTAAAGATCTTTATTTCTTAGATCACTATGATGCTGTCATGAAGAAATTTGATCAATATCTTGAAGCGAAAAATACCTGGTTTGCGCAAACATATCCTCAATTAGGAAAAGAACAAATTGCGTATTTTTCCTTTGAATTTGGTTTGCATGAAAGTTTACCAGTCTACGCTGGAGGTTTGGGAATACTGGCTGGTGACCACCTGAAAACCTCAAGTGATCTTGGGTTACCTTTGGTGGGTGTGGGTTTTATTTATAAAAATGGTTATTTTATGCAATCTATTACGGAGGATGGCTGGCAGGAAACCCGCAATTTTTACCTGAATTATTCCGAAGTACCAATCATTCCAACGACAGATGAACAGGGGAAGCCACTTACAATTTCCATTGATTTACCTGGCAGATCGGTTTTTGCGCGAATCTGGCAGGTAAATATCGGCAGAAATTTCTTATATTTACTGGATTCCGATCTGGACGAAAATTCACCGAATGATCGCCAATTAACATCGAGATTATATAGCAACGATCTCGAAGTTCGAATTTCACAGGAAATTTTATTGGGAATGGGTGGCGTTCGCGCATTACGTCTCATGGGTTACCAACCAACGGTCTGGCATATGAATGAAGGCCATTCAGCATTTCTAGCTTTGGAACGTATATTGGAAATGATTGACAAGGGAAAATCCTTTGATGAAGCCACAGAAATTGTTAAAAAGAATAATGTGTTTACTACCCACACTCCAGTACCTGCTGGGAATGATCAATTTCCGATTTGGTTAATAGATAAATATTTTTCCCAAATTTGGCCAAAATTAAACCTTTCCAGAGATCAATTTGTCGATTTAGGAAAACAGGCTCAAACCTGGGGAGAAACATTCGTGATGCCTGTTCTAGCGCTAAAGCTCTCAGAACACATGAATTCAGTTTCTGAATTACATGGTGATGTTTCCAGAAAAATGTGGAACTGGTTATGGCCTGACAGGGCAGAAGACGAAGTTCCCATTACCCACATTACCAATGGAATCCATACAGGTTCCTGGATTGCCAGACAAACCAACCTTTTATTCCAGAAATATTTGGCTCCGGATTGGATGGATCGGGCAGATGATCCTGAAATTTGGGAAAACATCGAAAGAATCCCAGACTTTGAACTTTGGGCAGTCAGAAAACATTTGAAACGAAAATTGACTGTTTATTGCAATGAAGTTGCAAGGCGCAAATGGCAGCAAGGTAATTTTCACCCGGTTCAGGTTGTTGCCAGTGGCGTTTTAATGGAACCGTACTCTTTGACGATTGGTTTTGCCAGACGTTTTGCAACTTACAAACGAGCCAATCTGATCCTCAGAGACTATGAACGACTACTCAAGTTAGTGACCAACGAACGTATGCCTGTACAAATAATTTTTTCTGGAAAAGCGCATCCTGCTGATGAGCCAGGGAAATTGATAATTCAGGAAATTTATCGTGCAGTTAAAGATGCCCGGATGGGTGGGCGGTTGATTTTCCTGGAAGACTATGATATGAACATTGCCAGATTATTGGTTCAGGGTGTGGATGTATGGTTGAATACTCCCCGCAGACCAAACGAAGCATCCGGCACATCCGGCATGAAGGCAGCTTTGAATGGCGTATTGAATTTCTCGGTTTTAGATGGTTGGTGGCGTGAAGGTTACAATGGCAAAAACGGGTGGCCGATAGGTGATGACACTGAATATCAGGATACCAATCAACAGGATGAGATTGATTCAAGAGACCTTTATGAAACTCTGGAAAATGACATTATTCCATTGTATTATCAATCCAGATCGGCAGATAATTTACCAAATGAATGGATTGCGCGCATAAAAGAAACGATACGCTCCAATGCTCCAAAATTCTCCACGAGAAGAATGGTGAAGGAATATATGAATAATCTTTATGCTGGAGCCGCTGAGAATAATGTTGATAAATAAGAGGTTCTTATGCCATTACCATCCTCTCCAATCCTGATTATTCTGATCATCTTTTTCTTACGTGTATCGGATATGTCATTGGATACGATCCGGGTATTATTTGTATTCCGGGGAAGAAAAGGATTAGCCTGGGTATTAGGTTTCTTTCAGTCCTTGTTGTTTGTGATTGCAATTACATCCGTATTGGCCAATATGGATAATTTTCTTAACATCATTGCGTATGCAGCCGGCTTTGCAACAGGAAATGTTGTGGGAATGAGTATTGAAAACAGATTGGCTATAGGACATATTCATATGACCATTTTTAGCCCAATGGCTGGACCAAGAATTGCTGATGCACTCAGAAATTCGGGTTTCGCAGTTACAGAAGTCTCTGGAAGAGGGAGAAGTGGGATGGTGTCTGTTCTTTACGTGGCGGTATTACGGCGAAAAGTGGATGAAGTTGAAACAATCGTCCTTGAGATGGATAAGGATGCCTTCGTTACAGCAGAAGATATCCGGCCAATCAGACGGGGTTTTTGGCGGGCATAGCAAGTAAAGAGATAAGCAGGGTGTTCAACACCCTGCTTTCATTTTAATATTTTTCAATCCGTTTAACAATTAATGAAATACCGCGTTTATCAATCACTTGAATGGGGGTTCCAGCCGGTAAGTTTCCAAAATCATTCGTGATAGCACTCCATTCTTCTCCAGCCAGTTGAATAGTGCCTTTAGGTTCCAGCGGTAAAACAACATAACCAGTTAAACCCATTAATGATTCCATTCCTGTCTGGACGGGTGTCTTAAGAGCCTGAAGGGCAAATCGCAGAACGACAAAAATACCACCTGCTAAGAGAATTCCTGTTGAAACGACCAACGGTACGGATACTTGTGGAAATCCTGGGGTCTCGATTGAATTGAATAGCACCAATGATCCAACAATAAAAGAAATTGTTCCAGCAGCGGTTAATGCACCATGAACTGGAGCTTTTATCTCTAATATAAAGAGAATAAATGCAGTAACCAGAAACAGAATACCAAACCAATTTACAGGTAGGACCCCCAGCCCATATACTGCCAGGATCAGACAAACTGCTCCAATAAATCCTGCGACCCATCCTCCTGGATTGGATAATTCAATAAAAATTGCCTGGACCCCAATGGTCAACAAAATAAACAGAATATTTGGGTTGGTCAATAATTGCAGGAGATTTTCGATAAAACTCATCTCGACAGGTAAAAGAACAGCGTTATCAAGCTCCAGGACTCTTACTCCTGAAGCCAATTCAACAGTCTTGCCATTGATTTTTTCAACCAGATCATTAAAATCTTTGGCAATCAGGTCAATTAAACCTACTGCCAGCGCTTCTTCAGCAGATGCGGCTTTCGCATTTTCGATCGTATCCTCTGCCAATGCAACTGCTTCTGCTCCTCTATTTGCAGCTAGCGATCTGACGGAGGCTTTCAATATCTCTTTTTGTTTGGCTTCGATGGTTTCTCCCAAGTCCTCGCCCTGACCGCCTACGGGACTGGCAGCTCCGATGGCTGTTTCTGGAGCCATGGCAGCGATATGCCCAGCCAGCGTGATTAACGTTCCCGCGCTTCCAGCAATCGCTCCTCTGGGTGCAACATAGACCGCGACTGGAATTTCGCTCGATCGTATGTTCTGGACAATGGTGTTCATTAAATCAATACTGCCACCAGGCGTATCTAATTGCAGTATCAATAGTTCTGCACTCTGCCTTTCGGCAGTTGATAATCCGCGTTCAATATATCCGACTATAGCCGGGGTTAAAGGACCCTGAACCTTGATGGTAATGATTGTAGGTGATAAAGTCTGCGCATAAACAAACTGGATCGGAAGAAGTATGGCTACTAATATCCATGATGTTACGGTGATTAACCTGATTAATTTCATTTTTTCCTCATTTCCTATTCAGATTATAAATAGCCTTTCAGATAAAAACAAGAAACAATGAAAGAAATAAATGCATATCTTATTCTTATTTTTTGTTAACACGATTCTATTGTATAGACATTACTCTTAACAGTAGCGATTTATTAATACTAAAGGAGACTAGATGTCAAAAATTATTGGTATCGATTTAGGCACAACAAACAGTGTCGTAGCCATTATGGAAGGTGGTGATCCGATTGTGATCAATACAATTGAAGGTTCACGCCTTTGTCCATCCGTGGTTGCGTTTAATAAAAATAAAGAACGGTTGGTCGGACAAAATGCAAAACGCCAATCAGTAATAAATCCTGAAAACACAGTATCATCCATAAAACGCATTATTGGCAGAAAATATGATGAAGTGCAACAGGAAATTGATATGGTGTCTTACAGTGTAGTAAAAGGACCATCTGGAGAAGCGCGTGTACACATTCCGATCACCGGTAAGGAATATTCACCCCAAGAAATCTCTGCTATGATTTTAGCAAAACTCAAATCAGACGCAGAATCCTATTTAGGGGAACCAGTGAAAAAGGCAGTAATTACTGTACCAGCATATTTTAATGATAGTCAACGTCAGGCTACCAAAGATGCAGGAAAAATTGCTGGTTTGGAAGTACTACGCATCATTAATGAACCAACTGCCTCAGCGTTAGCATATGGCCTGGACAAAAAAATCAATGAAAAAGTGTTAATTTTTGATCTTGGGGGCGGTACTTTCGATGTCTCTATATTAGAAGTTGGTGAGGGAGTATTTGAAGTCAAGTCCACAAGTGGGGATACCCATCTAGGCGGTGATGATTGGGATGAAGAGTTGGTTAATTGGGCTGCTGATGAATTTAAAAAAGAAAATCTGATTGATTTAAGATCAGATCGTCAGGCTTTACAACGGTTACGTGAAGCAGCAGAAAAAGCAAAAATTGAACTTTCCTCTGTTTTAGAAACTGAAATAAATTTACCCTATATCACAGCAGACATGAATGGTCCTAAGCATCTGATTCTAAAAATCAGTCGGGCTAAATTTGAGCAGATGTCTTCTCATCTGGTTGAGAGGTTACGCAAGCCATTTGAGACTGCTTTGAGAGATGCTGACTTATCAACCTCCCAAATTGATGAAGTGGTTCTGGTTGGCGGTTCATCAAGAATGCCCATGGTTCAGGATCTAGTAAGGTCGATAACAGGAAAAGAACCGAACAAATCCGTAAACCCTGATGAAGTTGTTGCCATGGGTGCGGCTGTACAAGCTGGTGTCTTATCAGGGCAAGTAAAGGACGTTCTTCTTTTGGATGTAACGCCATTATCGCTGGGTGTTGAGACCTTAGGTGGTGTAATGACCCGCGTGATTGAAAGAAATACAACCATACCAGTGAAGAAATCACAAATTTTCTCAACAGCAGAAGACAATCAACCAGCGGTCGATGTACACGTTCTTCAGGGTGAACGACAGCTTGTAACCGATAATATCAGCCTGGGAAGATTCCGTCTGGAGGGAATACCAGGGTCATCTCGAGGAATCCCACAAATCGAAGTTACGTTCGACATCGATGCAAATGGTATTTTAAATGTTTCAGCACTAGATAAGACATCAGGTAAAGAACAAAAAGTTACCATCACTGCTTCAACGAACCTGGATAAAGTCGAAATTGATCGACTGGTTCAGGATGCGAAACAACATGAATCGGATGACTTACGCAAACGAGAATTAATTGAAGCTAAAAATGTTGCAGATCAGGTCATCTTTCAAGTAGAAAAAGAATTGAAGGAAGAATCTGTTGAGATAAATAGTCAAATGAAACAAGACCTGGAAACGAAAATCCAATCTCTTCGAGAGTTATTCAAGGGTGAAAATACAACAGGAATCAAGGAAGCTACCAAGGAATTAGAACAAACTCTGAAGGATTATATCGCTGGAAATACAGAGTCTTCTGAATCACAGAATACAAATCAAGGTAATGAGCATGAAGACGAGGTAATTGAAGGTGAATTTCAGGATGTGTAAAAATTATAGTAGATGATGAAAAGAGGCTGATCCAAATTGGGTCAGCCTCTTTTTTTATGGCGTGTCATCCACCAGCGTGCCGATTGGCTCACCTAATATCGATTTCTTCAATGCAGAGGGATCAAAAAGATTCAAGACCAGGATTGGTAACTTATTCTCCATACACAAAGATATGGCGGTGCTATCCATGACTTCGAGTCTTTTGTTTAAAGTATCAATATATGAAAGATGATCAAATTTTACGGCATTCGGATTTAATTTGGGATCACTATCGTAAACCCCATCCACTTTGGTGGCTTTTATAACCACATCTGCATCAATTTCCATCGCTCGTAAAGCAGCAGCGGTGTCCGTTGAAAAATATGGATTACCGGTACCACCACCAAAGATGACCACTCTCCCTTTTTCCATATGGCGTATTGCTCTGCGGCGTATATAAGGTTCAGCAACTGAACGCATTTCAATCGCGGATTGCAGTCTGGTAACCACATTAATTGACTCAAGTGCGTCCATCAGTGCCAAACCATTCATCACAGTAGCCAACATTCCCATATAATCCGCAGTTGCTCGATCCATACCGAGATCCAGACCTTGTTTCCCTCGCCAAAGATTCCCCGCACCAATCACAATGGCGACATCAACACCCATCTCACGTACTTCCTTGACACGTTTTGCTATTCTTACAGCGCATTGTGGATCAATTCCAACACCGGAATTATTTCCTAAGGCTTCGCCCGAAAGTTTTAATAAAATTCTTTTGTATTTGATTTGTTCCATTTTTTTTGCGTCCTTCTAAAAAAAAAGCCAACCATGTGGTTGACTTTTTTATGTAATTATTCTTCTTCAGAAGTGGTTTCGCCCAATGCCCAACGGGCAAATCGGCGAACGACAATATTCTCACCCAATACAACAACTTTTTCGTTAATCAACTGTTGGATGGTTATGTCTTCATTTCGAATATAAGGTTGACGCATCAACACAACTTCGTTTTTGAATTTCTCCAAAGTTCCTTCAACAATGCGTGGATGGATAGCTTCTGGTTTTCCATCTTCACGCGCTTTGGCGGCTGCGATTTGAGCTTCTTTATCCAATACTTCCTGAGGAATGTCTTCTTCACGAATGTATTCTGGTGACGATGCTGCAATTTGCAGTGCGATCTCATGAGCAAGCTCACGGAAAGCTTCCGAGCGACCAACGAAGTCGGTTTCTACATTTACTTCCACCATTACACCAACGCGGCCATTGCCATGATTGTATAGTTCAACAACACCTTCGGAGGCATTACGAGATGCACGTTTGGCGGCTTTTGCCAAACCTTTTTCGCGTAAGAAATCTAATGCTTTGTTTAAATCTCCATCTGCGCTTTCCAGTGCTTTTCGGCAATCCAAAATGCCAGCGCCGGTGGATTCTCTTAATTTTTTGATATCTTCAGTTGAAATTGCCATTTTTAAAAAATCCCTAATTTTCTTTCATTCCAAACAAAGGAATGCTCTATTCTTGATCCAATTCTTCAGATTCGACTGATAATTCTTCATCAACATCTTCAGTAACTACTTCAGCTACTTCTTCAGCTTTTTTGGTTACTTTGGCTTTTGTAGTCTTTTTGGCTTTTGTTGCAGGTTTTTTAACGACAACTTCTTCCTCTTCGACATCAACAAGATCTTCAACGACATTATCGATTTCTTCATCCGCAACTTCTTCAGTAGCTTTTACAGTAACTTCTTCAGCAACTTCTTCTTTTTCAACATCAAGTTTTGCTAAAGTTGAAGCGCCTAATAATGTCTCATCAGCCAATTCTGCATCTTCTTCCATGCGACGGCGGACAACCACTGGTTTTTCTTCGCCAGGTGTCATTTCTTCATCGAGATCGTCATCTTTGCGTAATGATTTACCTTCCATTACTGCATCAGCAATTTTTGAAACCATTAATTTGATGGCTCGAATTGCATCATCATTGGAGGGAATCACATGATCAATGTTACGGGGATCGCAATTTGTGTCGACCATTGCGATGATGGGAACACCTTTCAAGTTCGCTTCATGAACAGCTGTCTCTTCACGGCTAACATCAATAATGAAGAGCAAATCAGGGATTTTTTTCATGTTGCGAACACCACTTAGCCGGATCATCAGACGGTTTATTTCACGATCGATCATCAAGGCTTCTTTTTTGGTGTAAGAATTGATATCACCAGTCTCGTGCAATTTTTCTAACCGTTCCAATTCGCCAATCCGTTGGCTAATTGTTGTCCAGTTGGTTAAGGTGCCACCTAACCATCTTTCTGTAACGTAGGGCATACCACAGCGCATAGCTTCTTCTTTGATTGTTTCTTGCGCCTGACGTTTTGTGCCAACGAACAGAATTGTTCCACCAGCTGCTACAGAATCGCGGACGATATTGTAGGCTGAATTGATTGCCTTGACCGTTTGCTGCAAATCAAGGATATGAATACCATTGCGTTCCGTAAATATAAAGGGACGCATACCAGGGTGCCATTTATTGGTACGGTGACCAAAGTGAACACCACTTTCCAAGAGCGCTTTCATGGAAATTACAGATGCCATATTGTTTTTTCTTTCTCCTTATTTATTTTCGTTAATCCTCCGCTCTCGTCAACCCATTTGATCAGAACATCCAGGATGCACGCTGATATGGTCAGAGAACGTGTGTAATATGCTGCATTGAGCAGCGACGATAGTATATCATAGTGTTTGTTGAATTGTCCAGATAAAAAGGCGATTATCAAGGCAAGATAGAAATGTCCTAGTCTGCCCAAAATAAAAATGTCCTAAAGTAGGGGAAAACAAAACTAAAAATCACATGATGAGACTAATTATTCTATAATGGAGTTATTGAATAAAAAATAAATTTCAGATATTACAGGAAGAATTAATGACACACATTCTGGTTACAAATGATGATGGAATTCTGGCTCCCGGGATTATTCAATTAGCAAAATCATTAACCAAACTGGGAAAAGTGACTGTATTAGCGCCGGACAAAAATTGGTCAGTATCCGGACACAAGAAAACACTTCATAAACCACTTAGAGTTCGAAGGGTAGATTTGATAGAAGGTTTCGAAGCATATTCTTCAGATGGAGCGCCATCTGATTGTGTTGCTTTAGCTTTATTGGGTTTCATTACAGAAAAAATTGATTTGGTAGTATCTGGCATTAACCCACATGCAAATATCGGTAATGATGTCACCTATTCTGGTACAGTTACCGCTGCTTTTGAAGCTGCTATTTCAGGGTTACCTGCTGTAGCGGTGTCATTGGATTCGCCTGAAAATCATGAAGGAGATCTGGATTATTCAACAGCAAGTGATATTGCCGTGTCGATCTGTCAACATGTCATCAATCATGGGCTGCCACCAAAAACCATCTTGAGTGTTAATGTGCCGTATCTGAAAAGCGAAGCAATAAAAGGATTTCAAATTACCAGACAAGGCTTACGATTATATCGAGATGCATTGGTGATTCGAGACGACCCGCGTGGTATCCCTTATTATTGGATTGGAGGAGAATTCCCACATGGTGTTCCAGAGCAAGGTACAGATTATGGCGCATTGAAAGAAGGCTTCGTTTCAATAACGCCTTTACAATTGGATATGACTGCCTACTCATTATTTGAGTACTTAAATCAATGGAAATTGTGATTTTCTACCAGATAATGACTTGATTTTCTGTCACACGATTCTATATACTAATAGTAGTTATCAGCATAATCGTGTCTTATTGGAAAGGAGAACAATCGAAATGCATAAGAAACATACCGTCAAAGATTGGATGATGGATCTGGTTGTTTTTGTGGATCCAGATCAAACGGTATACGAGATTCTTAGTATTATGCGTCGCCGGTATATCAATAGTGTTTTGGTTAGAAAAAGCGATAATAATCCTGACTATGGAATTATTACTTCTAGGGATATCAGCGATAAAATAGTTGCAGAAAATCGAAATCCAAAAGAATTAACAGTCAAAGATATCATGTCTTCCCCAATCGTTGCTGTACGCCAGGAGCTATCAATAAAAGAATGTGCTATGCTCATGAGGGAAAAACACATTCATCATTTACCGGTGATAGATGAAAATGGTCTGGTCATTGGTATGGTTTCAGCTAGTGATTTTTTGCTAATTGCTGAGGCTATGGGTACAAATTTTCAGGAAAGATCTCTGTCCTGATCAAATTCAATAAAGGTAAGAATTCGACGCATCGGTTATAATACCCAACAATGCGTCGAATTTTTATTTTATTTTTTATATCTTTCATGATCGGGGCTATAACGTTTGTGCAGCCTGAAAAGTTGATTCAAGCGCAAGCCAATTCTGCCATAGATTTAATCGATACGGTAAATAGTGTGCGAGAGAATAACTCGTTAGCGCTTTTTGAAATTGATAATACCTTAATGGCTTCTGCACAACAACACGCTGAATACATGGCAGAAATTGGACAGATTTCTCACAATCGCGCAGATGGATCTACCCTGAGTAGTTTGGGGTTTCTTGAAAACATCGCTGGGGGATCCAATTTGACTGTCCAGGTGGTCGTATTTTCGATGTGGACAGACTCAACAAACATGAACACCGTTGTAGGTTACTCCTTTGGGAAAGTTGGTGCAGGTGTCGCAGTCAAAGATGATATGGTTTATTATGTGTTGCAGGTCCAGGAAATCCAGACAGGAATGGCTGCTCAACCAACCATCAATTACCAGATCACACCTGATCCAAATCTCGTCAGTGATGTGATGACTGCCACTCCCCAATTAGATGGATCGATCATTCATGAGGTATTGGATGGCCAGTCACTCTGGTCAATCGCCATTGCCTATAATGTCACAATTGCTGATATTATCCAATGGAACAATCTCTTACCAACGCCGGTTATTTTTGTTGGTGAACGTCTGGTTGTGCAATTCGCACCGACACCTACTCTATCACCCACCATCACAAATACATCCATACCTGCGACAAGAACCATTACCCCCAGTCAAACGCCGATTACACCGCAACCTTCAGCAACTATTACGCCCACCGCATCACCGACACCAAAACCACCTTTTTCCATTTACAATATGGAGAAAAACCAACGTCAAACCATTGGCTGGGGGATGGCAATAATTTGCCTGATGGGATTAATCATCGTGGCATTTAGGGGTTTCGTTCGAAAATAAAATCTTGAATTTTCAAATTGAGAAGTCTCCTCCTTGCCAGACACCATCTACGGGTGCGTGAATATTCAATTTTTCTTTACCATTGCCATTTTCCAGGGTTGTGAGCATTGGATGAGAGTGTGAAAATTGATCAACTTTGGATTCCATTTTTTGCATGCGTTCCAATAGGGCTTCGATGGTTTTGCCAATCGTATCGGGCAACAAATCATGATGTAGATCTGGTATAGAACTAACAACCTGGTTAGATCGTTTTACTATTTGTCCAGGTACGCCAACCACTACCGAATTCTCAGGCACTGTGTGGACCACAACTGCATTTGCTCCAATGCGGCTACTCACCCCAATTTCAATCGCACCCAATACTTTTGCTCCGGCTCCAATGACAACATTATCTAAAATGGTTGGGTGCCGTTTCCCTTTCTCAGTACTGACACCACCCAATGTAACACCATGATACAGTGTAACATTTTCACCTACTTCTGCAGTCTCTCCAATGACAACGCCCATTCCATGATCAATAAAGAATCCATTTCCAATTTTTGCCCCTGGATGGATCTCAATTCCTGTCAGGAACCTGGAAAGTTGTGATATCCCTCTGGCAATCAGAAAGAGTTTAAGGTTCCAGAACCAATGAGCAATTCGGTGAGACCAGACAGCGTGTAATCCGGAATAAAGCAGGATAATTTCAAGTCTATTCCTGGCTGCAGGATCACGGCTTAATACACAATCCAGATCAGATTTTAAAGTTGATAATAAATGTTTCATCTTACCTAATCCTTAAAATTTTCAAATAAAGGTGTGCTCAAATAGCGTTCACCAAAAGATGGAATGATGACGACAATTCGTTTCCCTGATGCTTCACGCCGTTTGGCAATTTGTAAAGCTGCCCACGTTGCTGCTCCGGATGAAATGCCTACCAGAAGACCTTCCTGAGATGCCATATTTCTAGCAGTTTCGAAAGCATCTGGGCCAGATACCTGAATGATTTCATCATAAATATTGGTATTGAGCACGTCCGGGATGAAACCAGCTCCAATTCCCATAATAGGATGTTTACCCTTTTCTCCACCTGACAGTACCGGCGAGTCCGATGGTTCTACGGCAATCACTTTAATTTGAGGATTGTGACTTTTTAAAGCTTCACCAACACCTGTGATGGTTCCGCCAGTACCTACACCAGATACAAAATAATCCAATTGACCGTCGGTATCATTAATGATTTCAATGGCAGTTGTATGACGATGAATATCTGGATTCGCAGGGTTTTGAAATTGCTGCGGTATAAAAACCCGTGGGTCATTTCTGGCTAATTCATTTGCTTTTGCAATTGCTCCAGGCATTCCCTCATTTCCGGGTGTTAAAATTAATTCTGCTCCAAACGCTCGCAGTAACATTCGTCGTTCTGTAGACATGGTGTCTGGCATGATAATAATTGATTTGTATCCACGGGCAGCGCAAACAAATGCCAGCGCGATTCCCGTATTGCCACTGGTGGGTTCTACAATAATTGAATTCTGGTCAATTAATCCGGCTTTTTCCGCTGCATCAATCATTGCCACACCAATTCGATCTTTGACAGAATGGGCAGGGTTGAAATATTCTAATTTTGCTAAAACTTCAGCATTTAACCCTTTGGTTAATCGATTAAGCCGTACTAAAGGGGTATTTCCAATTAATTCTGTAATATTATTTGCAATTCTCATTTGATTCTCCTATGCTTTAAAAAAATACAGCCATCTCTTTATCAGGTGATTAAGTATAAAAAAGCGGGGCTTGATAACCGCTGCCTGAAATAGATGACTGTTCATTATCTGTTTATCTCAGGCGACGGCTATAATAGGCCCCGCCCCAGACACATGCAATTGAATCTCATAATTCTCCAAAATAAGACTTGTTTTATCTTATTATATTGTATTTAATAGTTGTGTCAAGAGTAAAAAGAAACGCTGTATAATTTTTGTATAAGAGAAAAATGCTACTTTTTTGGAGTTTTATCGTATTAATTAATGAGAATAAATTCAAGAATATTTGGAATTTATTGAAATTTATCAGATAGAGAGAGGTGAGAAATGACCATAAAAAATAATTGGCGTATTCTATTAGGAGGATTGCTCGTAATCGTTGGAATTGCTTCATTTTTGGATTCCTTAAGTATTATCCCCTTTGGCGGGCTTTTGTGGGGGGTGCTGTTTGTATTCGGTGGTGCAGCATTCATCGTTTATTTATTTCAAAATCGGAAAGCATGGTGGGCAATCATCCCAGGTGTTGTTCTAATTGGATTAGGTTTAATAATTCTGATTTCATCCATATTTCCTAATTTTCAGGGTGAAATCGGAGGATTCATATTTTTTATTGCCATCAGTCTCGCCTTTTGGATCGTTTACTTAATGAATAAGAATTTTTGGTGGGCGATTATCCCTGCAGGCGTGATGGCTTCTCTGGCAGCAACGATTCTGGTTGATGGACTAACAAAGTTTAACGGCGGAGGTGTATTCCTGATGGGAATTGCCCTGACATTTGCTTTGTTGACTGTCTTGCCTGGTCTGGAAGGAAATCGCCAATGGCCATTAATTCCAGCTGGAATCTTGTTTGTTGTCAGCCTTTTTGCTTTCTTTGAAAATTTCAATTTATCGAGCTTGGTTTGGGCGGTGATATTAATTGTGGTTGGTGTTTTTCTGGTCGTCAGAACATTACTTCATAAAAGATAACCTGAGGAGGAACCATGTCAGAAAATTCGAATTATCCCGGTGGAAAATCAGATCGTAGTATCTTTTTCCCTTTATTGATCATATTTATAGGCGTAATTTTATTACTTACCAACCTTAATCTAATTCCAGGGAATGGATGGAATTTGATTGTTCGATTTTGGCCAATCATATTTGTTTTTGGTGGCATAGATGATTTGATAAATCGAAAATGGACCGGGGCAATCATCAATTTTGGTGTTGGATCCATATTAATTCTGGCCAATTTTGGTTTTTTCTCGATGAGTACCTGGCAGATTATTATCAACTTCTGGCCCATTTTAATCGTTGCCATAGGTCTGGAAATTATCTTCCGTGGTCGCTCAGTTGTCGGCTCTTTAATTGGAGTAGGATTTTCAATCTTACTGGTGTTGGGATTGTTTTGGTTTGCCTCACAATCACCACTGGTAAAAGATGCCATATCACACCCTATCAATATTGAAGTTGGAGATTTTGAACAAGCTGAGCTTAATATCAAGCCGCTGGTTGGTAAATTAACGATTGATTCAGGTGATTTTACCAATCAATTAATCGAAGGCGAGATCCTTACTTCTAATAGTGAAGAAATCAAAATCGAATCAGAATTAAGTGGTCAAACTCAAAAAATCTCAATTTCCACTTCTGGGAATGTTATTCTTCCTTCTAAAAACATGAATAATGGGTTTCCCTGGGATCTATCATTAAATACTAATGTGCCTTTCAGTATCAATATCGAACAAATAATAGGAATTCAGAAACTTTTGTTGACTGGATTAGATGTTCAGAATTTAGATACTGAACTGGTGATTGGAACGATGGAAGTTACACTGCCAGAAAGTGATGAATTCTCTGCAGACCTTGAATGCATTATTGGTGAGATGGTCATCATTGTCCCGGAAGGAATTCCGGTAACGATCTATTTAGATTCTGGAATGACCGGTGTTTCTCTGGGTGATGGCTTTGTGAGAGAAGACGATGTGATTTATTCAAAAAATTCAAAGATTAACCAGGGTTATGTTTTGAACGTTAACCTTCCGCTCGGATCTTTGCAAATCGTTAATCCATAATTATTTTTCTATGCAGCGAATTAGGGTTGTTGGAATTTTCCAACAACCCTAATTTATTTGGGAACTATTTTATTGGTTCATCGTCTTAAGAATACAAAATAAATTACAAAATATCTTTGGAGGTAGTATGAAGAAGAAAATGTTATTCGCATCATTGTTTGTTTTACTGGCTGTAATCTTGAGTTCCTGTTCAGCCGTTGGTGTTAATGAAAAAAGTTTACGAACAATGTCTGTATCAGGCCGGGGCGAAGTATATCTTATCCCTGACATTGCTTACATAAATATTGGAACGAGAAGTGAAGCACTGGATGTAGCCACTGCATTAGCTGATAATAACAAACAGGCAAAATCAATTTCAGCGGTTCTTTCTGAAATGGGCATTGATCCACTGGATATTCAAACCACAGCATTCAACGTATATCCATATCAGAATTATGGAATGGATGGACTTCCCATGGATTTGAAATACGTGGTGGAGAACACAGTGAATGTAAAAGTGCGAGATTTGAATCGCCTGGGCGAGATTTTAGACGCAGTGGTTCGTAGTGGAGCAAATCAGATAAATGGCATTTCATTTGATGTTGAGGATCGGAAACAAGCTGAATCTGAGGCACGTCGCTTAGCAATCCAGGATGCCACAGAAAAAGCACAGGAACTGGCAGGTCTGGCAAGTATAAGCCTTGGAGAAGTACAAAACATCAGTGTGTACTCAAATGGCAATCCGCAACCAGTTTATGATGCAAAAGGTGGTGGTTATTACTCAGAAGCTTCTGCCGCCCCGATTGCATCCGGACAAATGATCATCTCAGCAGACGCAAATCTAGTTTATAGCCTGAAATAAATTACACAAAGAGAGGTCAAATTTTAGACCTCTCTTTGTATTTAAAAGAACCAGATGATTAAATAATAACTGATAGCCACAGCCCAAACCCAGGTATCTATTCGATCCATGGCCCCGCCGTGCCCGGGAAATATGTTACTCGAGTCCTTTACATTAAATTGCCGTTTCATCATACTCTCCCCCAGGTCGCCCAAAGGAGTGATAATACTCAAAATCACGCCTAAGATCAAACCATGAAATAAATTGATGGATGGAATAAATTGATGAAATGCCAAGCCAGTTAGAAGCCCACCAAATATCCCCAAAAGGACGCCACCAATATATCCTTCCCAGGTTTTTTTAGGGCTTAACCTGGGAACCATTTTATGTCTTCCAAATCGACTTCCAATAAAATATGCGCCACTATCAGCGAAAGCAATAATTGCAATTGATAGTAATAACCACCATTGTCCATCTGGTAAAAACATGATTGATATGAAGTAACTTCCAATCCAACCAAAATAAATAATGGCACTTATTGTCAGAGCAAAATCAACAGGCGCTTTTTCATGTCCCGTTTCGTATTGGAATGTATGAACTGCCATCGAAATCAAGAATGACAGTGTTAAAATGATGTCATTGTACTGAAATTCAAACAAAAACCGGAATAATGAAAGGCCAAACACAGTTGCCAAAATAATCAAGGTATTCGGATGAAATCCACCTTTGCGATAAATTTGGGAATATTCGTGAGCAGCTAATAAAAGAAGGATGGTAATGAACGAAAAATATGCCCATCCACTGAAATAGACTGCCGATAGTCCCAGAGCAAGAAGAACAAATGCAGTTTTTACACGGGTTAGCAACATTCCTGGTTCAATCTTCCTGACAGGGAATTACCAAACCATACCGGCGTTCTCTTTGACCAAAATCAATGAGAGCTTTTCGAAACTCATCACGATTAAAATCTGGCCATAAAATAGGTGTTACATACCACTCTGAATAAGCCGATTGCCAAATTAAAAAGTTGCTTATTCTCATTTCTCCGGAAGTTCGTATGATTAAATCGGGATCAGGGATACCAGTGGTGAAAAGATAACTACTCACAATATCATCACAGATTTGTTCCGGTTTAAGTCCATCTTCAATGATGCGTTTAATTGCACACACGATCTCATCGCGACCCCCATAATTCCAGGCGATGCAAACAGTTAGACGATGATTGTCTTTTGTGAGATCAATCGATTTTTTTACTTTATCCCGCAAGTTGGGATCTAATCTTTCCAATTGTCCGATATGAACCAGCTGTACACCTTGTTGATGTAATTCTTCTAGTTCCTGGTCAATTACATCTTCAAGTATATGCATTAATCCTTCAACTTCATCAGCAGGACGACCCCAATTCTCTGTCGAAAAGGCATAAATAGTAAGGTATTTAACTCCGAATTCTGCACATGCTTTAATAATTTCTCGAAGATTTTCCGTACCAGCACGATGACCAGCCAGACGAGGTAATCCGCGTTTTTGAGCCCAACGTCCATTTCCATCCATTATGATCGCCACATGGGTGGGAATATTGGTTGGTAATTCTTCCAGAGTGCTTGATTTCGGCTCCATCAAATTTTATACTTCCATAATCTCATCGGTTTTTCTTTCACCGATATTATCTATTTCCGTTATATAACGATCAATCACTTTTTGCAATTCGTCTTCTGCTCTCTTCAATTCATCCTCAGAGATTAATTTTTCTTTTTCAAATTCGCGTAAATCTTTGATGATATCACGACGAACATTTCGACAGGCAATTCTTGCGTCTTCCAGACGACTATTGGTTACTTTAACTAGATCACGTCTTCTCTCTTCGGTAAGAATTGGTAAATTCAATCGGATTACTTTTCCATCATTGTTCGGGGTTAACCCAAGATCTGAGGCAATGATTGCCCGTTCGATAATTTTAATGGTGGATGCATCGAAAGGTCTGATCATCAGTTGCCGTGGTTCTGGAACACTGATTGTTGACAACTGGTTCAATTGTGTCGGAACACCGTAATACTCAACTGGAAGTTTGTCAATTAATGCAGGGTGCGCACGTCCAGTCCGGATCCCACTTAAATCTTCCTCAAGACTGTTAATTGCACCCTTCATACGTGTTTCGGCGTCTTTGATTGTTTCTTTTATCACGGCAACCTCCTCATGGAAACGGATATTCAGTAAATCAATAATAATTTTAACGTATTTTCAAATTTGGACATAAGAAAATCGATATTGATATTTTTTTACTGCTTAAGAATACAATAATTTTGTCCTCTTGACAAAATAAGAATAAATGTTCTATAATAGAACAAATATTCTGGAGGATCCAATGACAAACGCAATTTATCCCCAAACAGCTCTAAATAATAAATTTTATCAAAAGGAATTGAGTAGAAAGAATCAGGATACACACGGTGAATCAGATTATTCATTTAATGAATTGGTTCAACGACATCCAAATATTCCTGAATTAACTGCAATTCTAGGTAAGTCAGGAGACATGCCAATTCTTTTTGATCTTGAAGATCCAAGACCAGGTTCAATTTTAATTGTGAACGATCACTTACCTTCCATCCGCAAACTAATGACTGTAATGATGAAATCACTGGTTACTTATTCTCAGCCCACCAGTCTACAATTCATTACCATCAGCCATTTTCCGGAAAAGTGGATGGAAACTATTCAGGTTTTTGATCCTCAATATTCATATTGTGCGGGTGTATCGGGGGAATATGAGAACAGTGCAGAAGAATGGATTCATTACCTTGCGAAGAAAGCGGATGACAGGCTCTCAGGAAGAAATCATGGTCCTGCGGCTATTCTTTTCATCGATGATAACGAATTGATCGGTCATCTGGATATTCAGGCTCGTCTAAATTATGAGTGGTTACTTACTCATGGTGCATCTTCCAGAATATGGGTGGTTTCCGGTTTGGATATAAGGAAAAATCCGGATCTTTTGCATCCATTCGATCATCACAAGACCAGAATTTTTGGGCATATCGATAGAAATCTATCAGAAATTAAATCGAAATTGTTACCTGCAGGGATATTGGAGCAATTACAGCCTGAGAGGAATTTTGTTACAAAAATTGGATCGAATTGGGTAAGGTTTTGGGCACCAAAATTGCAAGGTAAATAATTGTTGGAGGATTATGGCAACAGGAATGATTTGGTTCGATAACGACCCGCATAAAAATATCCATGAAAAAATCAGATTCGCCGTTCAATATTATCAGAAGAAATTTGGCAGCGAACCAACTGTATGTTTTTTGAACCCTAAATTTGAAGGAAAATTACTCGAACTCAGAATTCTGAAATTGAATTTGACTATAATTTAGGACTGTCCCCTGACCATATTTGGATTGGAATGAGACCACAAATCGCTTAGATGGTTTCATTATTAATGTAAGGACGAATATCAAAAATTAATTCTTTGTAACCATAACAATTAATCACATCAGTACTCATGTACCGGGTAGTTGTCACCACATCATTTCTATAGACATGGATATGCCCGTGAAGGTGATATGTAGGTTTGAAGACCTTTATAAGCCACCGAAATGCCTTTATCCCTTGATGAGGCAAATCATCCTCGTCATGAATTTTCCAGGGCGGTGCATGGGACAAGAAGATGTCCAGGAATCGCCCATATCTGAGTTTATTTAGGAATAAATTTGGGATTAATTTATAAACAAAAGTCCACATTTCAGATTGTGTATATTGAAAATCACCCCAATTGTATCTTAAGCAACCTTCAATCCCGGCTAACAATAATCCCGTATCATCCGTGACACTTCTTTTATGAATATTTCGGGCTCCCCATGGATATTTTCGTTCTCCGCCAGTAGTGAATTCTAGCTTATTGGCATGATTCCCATTGACATAATACAGAGGAATATTCAACATCGAAATCATGTATTCTAAATAATAATGAGGTAAATCACCACAGCTCAGAATGAGATCAACGTCGTAAAATCGATCAACAATTCTTGGTTGATACAAATATCCCAGCTCAACATCACTAACCGCAAGAATTTTCATAGGTAATCAATTTTACCTGTAACTGCTGATTATTATCCTTAAAATTACTGAGCGATTACAAAAGCGATAGCCAAAGTTTTACTATGTGAAATACTGATTGCCCAATGATGAATTCCTAATTCCTTTTCTTTCACTTTGGCATTGGAATGCAACTTTATGATGGGTTGACCTTCTTCTCCCCGTAATATTTCGATGTCTTTCCATCTTATTTCACCTATGCCTGTTCCAAGGACTTTTGATACTGCCTCTTTGGCTGCAAATCGACCTGCCAAACAGGCATAATTACCTCCACAAATTTCTTTTTCGGTTTCTGTATACACACGATCAATAAAACGTATCCTGATCTCAGAATTTATTTTCTCTAAACGGTCAATTTCAATTATGTCAACACCATTTCTCAACATACGAATCTCAAGTTCCTGCACTGATAACAACAAAATTTTTTGGGTCAAGGAATTTTTGCGATACCTTAAGAATTTGTTCTTTCGAAATATCCGAAATAATGCCTGGATATTCCCGCAAATAATTTAGTCCTAATTTGTATCTTTCCATTCGGATAATAGCATTTGCAACTCCGGCATTTGACTCAATTGAAAGGGGAATTAATCCGATTAAATTTGATTTGGAATCAGCTAATTCCTGATTAGAGACAGGTTCACTTACAAAACGAGATACTTCATTCTGAATAATCTCTATCGTTTTTTCAATATTATTTGGATTTACACCGGCTGAAATCTCCCAGGAACCTGCACTTTGCCAGGCATTTAAAGCGGTAGAAGCGTAATAGGCAAGCCCGGATTTTTCTCTGACAACTTCACCAATTCTTCCCATCATACCAAATTGACCGAGAATGTTATTCCCTAATGAGGCAATCAAGAATTCTTTCGATGTTCTTTGGGGACCATAACTGCCCATGATAATATCAGTTTGAAGTTTACCAGGTATGGGTATATGTTCACGATAAGAAAATTTCCTAAGAGGGACCTC
Source organism: uncultured Chloroflexia bacterium (assembly GCA_963765655.1). Classification (GTDB taxonomy): domain Bacteria; phylum Chloroflexota; class Anaerolineae; order Anaerolineales; family Anaerolineaceae; genus UBA6170. Next base: position 313,861 of record CAVXXH010000004.1, on the reverse strand, counting down.
AGGTATCGTTGGTGGTGGCACCCAGATTGGATTATCCCAATCTCCTAATACCTGGAATACGAGATCAACGGCTTTTTGGTGTTCGATCGCGCCAACAATAGTGATAACCATTCCAGATGGGCCATAAAATTGTTGATGAAATTTAACGAGATCTGATCTTTTAATTCTTCTTAATGTTTCTATCGATCCTTCTTCGGAGCGTCCATACGGATGGTTGGGGAAAAGCACCTCGTCAAATTTTAATGAAGCACGTTCGCTGGTATCCTGTTCGCGTATTTGTAAGCCTGTAATGATTTGAGATAGGAGAATTTTTAATTGGATTGGTGGAAATATTGGCCAGCGTGTTGCTTCTGATAAAGTTTTCAGCAATAACGGCAAATCTTCAACCAGAGATTTTCCAGCAAAACTTGTGGACTGAATACTGCTACTTAATCCAAGGGTTGCACCAACAGTCTCTAAATCATTGTATATTCTTCGATAGCGGTGAAATACAGATCCTCGCATCAGCGCATAGGATGTAAAAAGACTTAGCCCCAGCTTTTCTTCTGTATCATGAATTGAACCAGAATTTAAATAACCGCTGATTACAACTGAAGGACTATTAAAATTAGATTTTGTTAATACAATTATGCCATTAGACAAAACATCACGTTTGATTGTATCTTCGCCCGGTAAATGATTCCACAAATTTTGATTTTTCATATTGACTGCTTACTTTCAGAAAAATCTGGATGGTAGATACCGATAACTCGTTTTTCGGGATGGAGATATTTTTCAGCAACCCTTTGCACATCTTGTGGTTTTATTTCATTCAGCCGATCCAGATAACTTGAGTACCAATCGTAATCTGCAAAACTTTCCGAATATCCAAGCCAAAAAGCTTGATTGGTGATGTTTTCCAGACCGTAGGCAAACATGGCCCGAGCTTGTTTTACTGCTCTTTGAATTTCCGATTTCAGGATTCTTTTTCAATTAATTTTTCAATTTCCTGATCAATCGTTCTGATAACAATTTCAGGATCTTGCCCCTGGTGGAGTGTGATGGATAGATCATATACGTGGGGGTCTATTGTTGCCTGAAGTCCACCTGCCAGACTTACAGCCAACCTCCTGTCAACGAGTTTTTTGTATAGACGGCTGGTCTTATTAGATGTCCCTCCACCTCCAAACATGTTCAAACTGGCTGGACCCGATAACAAACTATCCAAAATCGTAAAGCCAAAAAAATCCGGATCAGAAGCGCTGGGAGATCGGTATGCAATTTGAATGAATATGGTATCACCTGGACCAGATAATAATATTTCTTTTTTCTCCTGTATTTCATACTCAGGTTGAATATCAGGATCAGGAAGAAATTCAGATGGAATGGAAATATATTTATTTTGGATTTTCTCGATCATGGCTGATGTATCAAAATCACCAGCCATAGAGATAATCGTATTGGCTGGTTGGTAGTATTTTCGGTAGTGATGGTAGAGGTCATCTCTTTGAATTCGTTGCAAATCATCCAGGCTTCCAATTACCTCATTTCGGTAAGGATGAGATAAAAATGCAGCTTCGTTAACCGCGTTGGCCAATCTAAGGAATGGCTCATTATCTTTGCCTTCTTTCTCAGATATGATCACAGATCTTTCAGATTCAACATCTGCGGGACAGAATGAGCTGTTCACCATTCGATCCGCTTCCAAGTCCATGGCTAAATCAATTTTATTGGCAGGCATCGTTTCAAAATATGTGGTCCAATCCACATGGGTGAATGCATTCCAAACACCACCTTCTCGCGCGATTAATCGATCCATAACAGTTGATGGATACTTCTCAGTTCCTTTAAATTGCATATGTTCTACCCAATGAGATATTCCTGTAAAGCCAGGTTTTTCATAGCGCGACCCGACCCTGTACCAAGTCCAAAGACTAATAATGGGCGCTGAGTGGATCTCTTTTAATAGAACCAATAACCCATTTTCGAGATTTATTTTTGTCGGACTATCCATAATCAACCTTTATTTATGCTATTATCAGGACATCAATTTACAATTACCTAATCAGGTGAACAAATAGATTACATTCTCATTTAAAAAAATATAGCACAACCTTTAATAAATAAAAAATCATTAATTGATTGAATATCCGATTATAATTATATAAATAGTTGATTTTATTATTGAACCTTAAGGATTATTCTAAATGAGTATTAATACATCACGTTGTATTGCGGTTATTGGAGCAGGACCTGCAGGAATTTTTGCAGCTAAAGAATTAGCCAACAACGATCACAAGGTGACTCTATTAAATCGGGATATTAAACCTGGTGGACTAGCAGAATATGGTATTTATCCCACGAAACATAAAATAAAAGAGGGTTTAAGGAAACAGTTTCATTCGATTATTGCTAATGAAAATGTTTCTTATTTTGGCAATCTTGTGGTGGGGGAAAAATCTGAAATTTCTTTAAGAGATTTACGAGACCTTGGATTCGATGCAATCCTGGTGACAACAGGTGCACAGGGGACGAAATGGTTGGGTGTACCCGGTGAAGATTTAGTCGGATGCTACCATGCCAAAGATATCGTTTATCACTTCAATCAACTTCCTCCATTCAGTAGTCATGAATTTAAAATCGGAAAAAAAGTAGCCATCATTGGTGTTGGCAATGTGATGATGGATATTGCCCGTTATCTTATTACAGAAAAAGATGTTGATGAGGTCACAGCTATTGCACGACGAGGTCCTGCAGAAGTCAAATTCACTCGTAAGGAACTTGAATATATCGTAAAAAATCTCGATATGGAGGATTATCTTGCAGAAATTGATCGTGCTACTCCACTCATGAATTCTCTGGGACAGGATCCTTATGAATCGGTAAAATTCATCCGGGATGCATTTCCAAATGCGGATGAAACGAATTCAGGCTCAATTTTCCGAATTAAATTTTTAGCTTCACCTGTTAGAATTTTGGGAAATGATGAGCATGGAATAGTGGCGTTAGAAATCGAAGAAAATACACTCATTTATGAGAATGGATCCATCAAAGCGAGAGGTACTGGTCGAAAGTCAATGATGGACGTGGATACCGTAATATTTGCCATTGGTGATGCGATTGATCCTAATTTTGGATTGCCATTTGACCGCAATGAGTTTGTAAAGAACCCAAAACCTCGTTATCCAATCAATGGAATTTCATATGAAAGCTTTGATCCAGTTTCTTTAACGATAATTGAGGATGTTTTCTTGGCTGGATGGGCTCGAAAAACAAGTGATGGATTGGTAGGGAATGCTCGAAAAGATGGTGTTAATGCAGCACAAGCTATTGATATGTATTTGCAGACGTTGGAAAATCCTCCCAGTGGAGACATTGAACAGATCGAAAGCTTTATACGGACCAGGAATAAAAGAATCGTGGATAAGTTTGATTTGAATGGGCTACTGCTTGCGGAAAATAAAATAGCAGCTGAAAGAGGCTTTGAGAGCTTCAAGTTTGCCTCAAATGAAGAAATGTTGAACATTATTGAAAATCATCGTATTACCATTAACCAAACCAGTTGACTGTAATTTTTTTACACGTGTAAATGGTAACGTTTGAAACCAGGGTGGAATTTTGATACACTACATATGAATATTAATCAAATCTGGTTTGAGAATATCTCAAACCAGTTTGATCTTCATAAGGAGGAAAATGAATGGAATTATCCCGTGAATTAAAAAAGGAAATGTACTGGATGATGTTGCTTTCACGTCGTCTGGATGAACGTGCCTGGGTATTACATCGGCAAGGAAAAATTGCCTTTCACATATCCGGCATCGGACACGAGGCGGCACAGGTGGGAGCAGCATTTGCATTAAAACGAGGACATGATTGGGTTACTCCTTATTATCGTGACCTGGCATTGATGGTTAGTTTGGGATTAACCCCAGAAGAATTTATGTTAAGTCTAATGGGTAAGGCGGGGGAACCGAGCTCCGGATCAAGGCAGATGCCCAGTCATTTTGGATTAAGAAGGGTTAATGCTGTCAGTCATTCTGCGCCGGTTGCGACCCAGGCGGTTCATGCAGCAGGCATCGGTCTGGCCATGAAGATCAAAAAAGAAAAGAAAGTAGTTTTAACAACAATTGGTGAAGGTTCAACTTCGCAAGGGGAATGGTATGAAGCAGTTAATTGGGCGGCAGTCCACCAATTACCGGTTATTTTTATGGTGGAGAATAACCAGTATGCAATCTCTGTTCCCCCTGAAATGCAGATGGCTGTCAAGAGTTCAGCAGATAAAGCCTGTGGTCTCGGACTTCCTGGTCAAATGATTGATGGAACGGATGTTTTTGTGGTTTATGAAATTATTTCAGAGTTGGCAGAAGCAGCCCGGAATGGAAAAGGACCAGCATTGGTGGAAGCGAAAATGTACCGGATAACCCCACATTCATCAGACGATGACGATCGCACATATCGCTCACGAGAAGAAGTAGAAGAAAATAAAAAATCTGATCCACTGTTATTGATGCAAAAAAGATTGATGGATGAAGGGATTTACACCGAAAAAGATTTGGAGGAATTGGATAAAAAAGCAAAACAAATGGTCACAGATGCTGTGAAAACAGCTGAAGATGCTCCTTATCCTGCCGCAGAAGAAGCAGCTTACCCTGTGTACGTTGAGGAGGTACCCAATGCCTGAAAAGACAATGGTCGAGGCCATCCGTGACGCAATGGATGAAGAATTAGCACGAGATGAAAATGTCTTCATCGTGGGGGAAGATGTTGGGCAACGAGGGGGGGTTTTCAGGGCTACTGTGGGATTATTTGATAAGTATGGGGCAGATCGCGTAATTGACTCGCCTTTAGCAGAGTTATCCATTGTTGGTGTTGGAATTGGAGCAGCTTTGTACGGGATGAAACCAATCTGTGAAATTCAATTTGCTGATTTTATTTATCCAGCATTTAATCAAATTATCAGTGAAGCAGCAAAGATGACCTATCGTTCAAATGCTACCTGGACAGTGCCAATGGTCATTCGTGCTCCATATGGTGGTGGAATTGGGGGCGGTTTATACCATTCACAAAGTGTAGAGGCATTCTTTACACATATTCCTGGATTAAAGGTTGTCATTCCCTCCAGCCCCTACGATGCGAAGGGATTATTAAAATCAGCAGTGCGCGATCCAAACCCTGTTATTTTTTTAGAACCCAAAAAAGGATATCGTCTGATCAAAGGTGAAGTTCCTGATGAGGATTATGTAGTACCGATTGGACCAGCACGGGTATCACGGCAGGGTGAGGATTTAACAATTTTTGCCTATGGAATGATGCATTTCTATGCATTGCAGGCTGCGGAACAATTGGAACAGGAAGGTTATTCAGCTGAGGTGGTTGATTTACGAACCCTTTATCCGGTAGATCGTAACACAATTCTGGATTCAGTCAAAAAGACAGGTAAAGCTCTGATTGTTCACGAGGATAACCTGACAGGTGGCTATGGTGGTGAAATTGCTGCAATAATTGCTGAGCATGGATTCAATGATCTGGATGCTCCTGTCCGTCGCTTAGCTGGTCCGGATGTACCAGCTGTACCTTTCAGCCATCCAATGCAAGAATGGTTTATGGTAAATCCAGAGAAAATTTTCAAATCGGCGCTAGAACTGGCGCGTTACTAAAAGGAGGTAAGCATGCCGGAAAAAATAATCATGCCTCAATTGGGAGAATCAGTCGTAGAAGGAACACTTATCAAGTGGTTGGTCAAAGAGGGAGCTCACGTTGAAGAATTTGATTCTCTCATGGAAGTTGAATCTGCCAAGGTAAATACTGAGATTCCCAGCCCCGCATCCGGCACAGTGTTGAAGATACTGGTTGAGGACGGCACCACGGTCAAGGCAGGAACAATTTTAGGGTGGATTGGGGAGCCTGGAGAGAAAGTTCCTACTGAAGTGGGAAATGATGTAGAAGAGGTTTCCGCTGAAGCTCCTCAACCCATTCAGACCAAATCGGATGAAATACCTGAAAAACATGAGGCGGGACGAGACCGAGACCTGGGTTTCATCTCACCAGTTGTGGCGAGACTAGCAAGTGAAAATAATATCGACTTGTCAACAGTCACAGGAACTGGAAATAAAGGTCGAATTACCAAAAAAGATGTACTTCAATTAATTGAAAAATCTGACAATTCGGAAATTGAATTAGAAATGGCAGCCTGGGAAACACCTGGTGAAGGTGATCTATTCCGACCCACAGAATTACAATTCCCGGATCGGTTCAAAACTTCGCAATCTGCAAGCCAAAACAAAGAAGATATTGTTGCACCGGCAAAAACGCAAACACAAGGTTCAACGGGTGATCAATTGGTTCCACTAACCAAAATGAGGAAAGCCATCGCAGCCCACATGGTTATGAGTAAACATACTTCACCACATGTGACAACTGTTATGGAAGCGGACATGAAACTGGTGAGTGATCATCTAAAGATTAACAAAGAACTTTTTTCCAGACAAGGTATAAGATTGACTTTTTCATCTTATTTTGTTGCTGCAACCGCGCTGGCTTTAAGCGCACATCCTTTGGTCAATTCTACCTGGACTGAGAATGGTATTCTTGTTAAAAATGCAATCAATATTGGACTCGCTACTTCATTGGAAGAAGGATTAATTGTTCCAGTCATAAAAAATGCGGATGGATATTCCATATCTGGTTTAGCTAGGGTAATTGGAGACCTGGTTACTCGAGCCAGAAGCCATCAGCTAAAACCTGATGATGTTACAGATGGAACCTTTTCCATCACCAATCATGGTACAGCTGGATCTTTATTTGCTACCCCGGTTATTAATCAACCTCAGGCAGGTATATTGGGTGTAGGAGCCATTAAGAAACGGGTGGTAGTTATTAATGATGCCATTGCCATTCGACCAATGGTTTACCTTTCATTTACATTTGACCATCGCATATTAGATGGATCAACGGCTGATAATTTCCTGGCAAAAATTGTTTCTGTTCTGGAAAATTGGCAATAAAAGTACGGAAATTGTGCTGAAATTAGACAGGTAATTGATATAATTTCATGTTGATAAAACAGAAACTTGTCTGATAAGTAGAGGAGTAATATGAGTGAATATGATGTTGTCGTATTAGGAGCAGGCCCGGGTGGATATGTTGCTGCCATTCGATCATCACAACTTGGTTTGAAAACAGCTATTATTGATAAACAATGGCTAGGGGGGGTTTGTTTAAATGTAGGTTGCATCCCTTCAAAATCGTTATTAAGAAATGCGGATGTTGCCTACACCTTGCGAAATGGTGCAAAAGAATTTGGTTTTTCATTTGACAACTTAAAGCTGGATTATTCAGTTGCTGTCAAACGCAGTCGTCAGGTTTCTAACAGGTTGACAAAAGGCGTTGGTTTCTTAATGAAGAAGAACAACATAGATGTCATCATGGGTGCAGGGCATCTATCAGCAAAAAATAAAATCACTGTCACCGCTGAAGATGGCAGCACTCAGGAAGTTGGGGCGAAGAATATCATTGTTGCTACCGGTGCACATTCTTCGCAAATTCCTGGTGTAGAAATTGATGGTGAGAAAATACTCTCCTACCTGGAAGCAATTTTACAAACAAAACAACCAGAATCCGTGATCATCATTGGTGCAGGTGCCATCGGTGTTGAATTTGCTACCATCTGGAATGGTTATGGCACTGAAGTTACGATTGTTGAAATGCTTCCTCGTCTGGTTCCTCTAGAAGATGAAGAAATAGGCACGGAACTGGAAAAAGCTTTTAAAAAGGCAGGCATTAAATCCCTCACTGGACATCGTGTCGAAAAAGTGGAGACGACCAAAACAGGTGTAAAAGTAACTGTTTCTCAGGATGGCTCAGAAAAAATCCTGGAAGCTGAGCAAGCCCTGATTGCAATTGGATTTAAACCCAATACGGCTGATATTGGCTTAAAAGAGGTTGGTGTTAATCTGGATAAACGGGGATTTATCGAAATTGACGACCGAATGGCGACAAATGTTCCAGGAATATGGGCAATTGGTGACGTGACTGGTAAATTATTGTTAGCCCATGTGGCCAGCGCTCAAGGGATTGTTTGTGCAGAAAATATCGCTGGTGTAGAAACGATCAAATTCGATTACAGAATGATGCCACGGGCTACTTACTGCCATCCGCAAGTGGCTTCTTTTGGTCTGACTGAAGCACAGGCGAAGGAAGAAGGATATGAAGTCAAAGTTGGGCGTTTCCCGTTCCAGGCCAATGGGAAAGCGCTGGGATTGGGCGAATCTGGTGGTTTTATTAAGATTATCACTGATGTAAAATATGGTGAGATTTTAGGTGCTCATTTGATTGGGCCTGAAGTATCAGAATTATTGCCTGAATTAACACTGGCACAGAGTATGGAATTGACAGCTGAGGAAATTGCTCGCAATGTACATGCCCACCCGACTTTGAGTGAAGTAATAATGGAAGCAGCTCACGGAATAGTGGGTGGAACGATCCATATTTAGAAAAAAGGGTTACGACGAAAGGCTTTGTGATCTTCACAGAGCCTTTTTTAATTGAATTATTTCTCAAAAGGTGGATCCTTCATATCGATGAATGCGTCGCTTATGCTATAATTTTCCACCAGACTTGAAGACAACGAATATCTAAAATTTAAATAAATTGTGTTCTTTCAATAATTAGTGGTCAGGGTGTTTTTGGCAGGCGCGCGCCTGCCAAAAACACCCGCTTACCCCGATTTATTGCAATAATACAAAAAATTCAACATTTTGTTGATTACTAAAGGGAAAAGAATGCTAAATAAGATAGCCAAAGTATTTGGATATGATCCACAAAAAAAAGAAATAGAAGAGACAGCGGACCTTGCCAGATTGATAACCCAGCTGGAACCCCAGTTTGAAAAATTATCAGATACTGAATTATTTAATAAATCGAATGAATTCAAACAAAGGTTTCAAGATGGGGAGACATTGGATGAGCTTTTACTCGAAGCTTTTGCGACTGTTCGCGAGGTAAGCAAACGAACATTGGGGTTACGTCATTTTGATGTGCAGATGATCGGTGGTATTTCCATGCATCGCGGAAAAATCGCAGAGATGCGCACAGGTGAAGGAAAAACACTGGTTGCCACTTTACCTGTTTATTTAAATGCGATCACAGGTCGAGGTGTCCATGTTGTGACAGTCAATGACTATCTTGCCCGGCGTGATGCACGCTGGATGGCTCCTATCTATATCTCTTTGGGACTTTCTGTAGGTGTTTTGCAAATGGCCAGCCGTACAGAGAATGGCCAAAAAGCATTTATCATAGACCTTGAAAAAACTTCATCCATTGAAGATCAAAACCAATTGGTTTTGGTTAACCGCCAACAGGCATACTTATCAGATGTAGTTTATGGAACCAATAGTGAATTTGGTTTTGATTATTTGCGTGATAATCTTACCAATCGTCTGCAGGATCGGGTCCAAAGAGGTCATTATTATTCGATCATTGATGAAATTGATAATATCCTGATTGATGAAGCACGAACCCCGTTGATTATTTCTGGTCCTGCTTCGGACGAAACTGAATGGTATGTGCGTATGGCGCAAGTAGTTCGTCAACTGAACCCGGAAGATTATGAGATCAGTGAGAAAGATCGCTATGTAGCTTTAACTGAATTGGGTGAAGCACATGTGGAAGATTTGTTGCAAATGCCTATTCGTGACCCTGAACGACCAGAGGATATTTCTCCAGAACAAGCCAGAATATTAGGATATCTGGAACAGGGGCTCAAAGCGCAACATTTATTCAGACGCAATAAGGATTACCTGGTTCAGGGTGGAAAAGTTGTCATAGTGGATGAATTTACCGGTCGATTGATGCCAGGTAGAAGATGGTCGGAAGGTTTACACCAGGCTGTTGAAGCCAAAGAAGGTGTAAAAGTCGAACCTGAGAATGTTACATATGCAACCATCACCATACAGAATTATTTCAGAATGTATGAAAAACTGGCAGGTATGACCGGTACGGCTGAAACGGAATCAGAAGAATTCAACAAAATTTACAAACTGGATGTGCTACCGATCCCGACCAATCTTGAATTTCAAGCGTTTGGCAAAGATGCCCTCATGGCAACCATTGAAGATAAAGATGAGGAAGGATATCGTTACACGTATTATGCAAAGCGTGACGATTCGGAGAAGAAACCTGTTTTCTACAAACGGAAGGATTATCCGGATATCGTGTACCGGACGGAAGAAGCAAAATTACGATCCATTGGAAAAGAAATACTTTTTTACCATATTCTGGGTCGACCTCAACTAATTGGCACAACATCAGTAGAGCTTTCTGACCGATTATCAGATCGACTTTCAATGGAAGCAATTCGCAGATTAATGCAAACCTTTCTCATTCGGGATGCCTGGATGCAGAAAAATGATCGCGAGATGATCGAGCAAAAAGTCCCGGAATTGGAATTTCTGAATGAACCTCTGGATCAGTTGAATATTGCTCAGATGAGAAAATTTGCTCGGGATTTAGGGCTTGAATCAGTGAATCCTCAAGATCCAGAAAATCTAATAAGGGGATTAGACATTCTGGATTTACCTGACACACATTCGTCGCGTCTTAATGACGTTTTAGGTGCGGGGATTCCCCATCGGGTCTTGAATGCCAGAAAACATGATGAAGAAGCTTTGATTATTAGCAAAGCTGGAGCTTTCGCTGCAGTAACAATTGCCACGAATATGGCTGGTCGTGGTGTTGATATTAAATTGGGTGGCGAAATCAGTGAAGAAGTTCATGCAGATATTGCCCGGGTATTAAGAAGGAACCAGATAGATCCTTATACACTCAGGGATGAGGATAAGCGACAACTATTGAAAAATATGGACCCGGAATTGTATGGAATTTATAGTGATTCGGTTAATGAATTTTTACAAGCCATGGACGATATGCAAAACGTCCGCGCTCTGGGGGGGTTGCATGTGATCGGTTCAGAACGTCACGAAGCACGGCGAATTGATAACCAATTGCGTGGACGTGCTGCCCGTCAGGGAGATCCTGGATCATCTCGGTTCTATCTCTCATTGGAAGATGAATTAATGCGTTTGTTTGGCGGTCAGCAGGTGGATGGACTAATGCGTCGGTTCAATGTCGATGCAAATATCCCGATTGAATCTGGTCTGGTTGGGCGATTGGTTGAACAATCTCAGCAGAGGGTTGAAGGTTCAAATTTCGATGTTCGTAAGCATTTGCTGGAATATGATGACGTGCTTAACATGCAGCGGAAACGAATTTATTCTCAAAGAGATCGCGTCTTTGTGAAGGAAGATTTAACTGAAGATGTAATGGAAATGGTTAAGCTGGATCTTGAACAGCGGGTTAATAATGCTATGCTGGATGAGGAAGGTCAATGGAAATTGATGGCATATCTGGCTGATATTCAACCATCCATTGACTATGAGGATGTATTCTTTCCTGCCTTTCACCTTAAAACAATTCTAGAAGAGTATGGTAGCAGTTTGGGTGATTTTCCAGTTTTAAAAGATAAAGTAAAACCCTTCTTGCTCAAGCTCTCTGAGGACAGTTTGAATGCAGAAATTACACATGCAATAGATAGCTCACAAAAATTCCTGGTCCGGGTCGATGAAACGGTTGAAACGCAAAAACTGGAAAGATTTGATGCGCTTGATTCGTTCTTAGCAGGAATAGAAGACTCACAAAATCTTGAACCTATAAAACCACAACAACAATTACAAGAACTATCTAATCTTGTTCGGACTCCATTACAGCTAAACGCACGACAAATACAGGAATTGATGGAAGGCTCCAATGAAATTGAAAATGAAATTCGCGATCAAATTGAGAAATTCTTATTAAGTATTAACATTTCCAGGGCGGTTGGGACATTTGCAGTCAGATTCAATAACCTGGACGTAAAACCAGGAGATTTTCAGGGGAAAAGTTGGGATGAATCAGTCGATATTTTGTTAGATGCTGTTGATGATGCATTCGCCAAACAAAAAAATGCGCTTCTGGGTGAACAAGGTCAGTTATCAATCGACATTGATAATTGGCTTCGACAGATTGATTCAAACACAATCGATCAGGATAATTTTTACCGTTTAATGATCTCACTTGTTCAGGGAAGTCGATTGGCTTTTGATCGAAAAACCCATCGCCAGGTAAAACAGCGGTACAACCGGTTGAATTATATTTTCCTGGCAGCTCATGCTTTACAAACACAGGATAAATCTCAGATTACTCATTCGGTACTGGAACATTTACAGGATGCATTAATTGCTCTCCAATCGGTATGGGGTATTTATGAATTGAACCGACTTCAACTTAACCAGGTTTCTCTATCAAATCTTGATGAAAAGAATTGAAATTTGATCGTCAAAGAAATCGGGCAAGAAAAATTCGAGGAGTTAAAAGAAAAAATAATTCCTGAATTTAATTCTGAAGAACGCATCATCCTGCGGGATATTCTTGGAAAACGAGTAAGAAATGAAATTTATCGTGAACTATTGTTATCGATTATTTCTCAAATGTGGGTGGAATATCTAACAAAGGTTGAAGCACTGCGCGTTTCGATTGGTATGGAGGCATATGGGCAACGGGATCCGCTTGTTCAATATAAGTCCCAAGCCTCTGAATTGTTCAAGACATTGTTGGAAGATATCCGTTCAGCTTTGGTTAATCGCATGTTTACTTACAGGCCATCGCAACGGGTAAATACAACAATAGAGAAAGACCGAGTGAACCCAACTGAAGAAAAGCAAATTCCCATCAGTCAAGAGGTCGAAAAATCTAAAAGTAAAAGAAAAAGACGCCGTCATTGATAATTTTAAGACAATTTAGTTCACATTTTAACCATAATTTAACGAAAGCTTGCCAAGAACGCAATTCTTTCATATAATTTGGAAATCTTTTAAATTGGAGTATGTAGATCGTATGGAGCAAAAAGACACCAATCTCGAGCAAGAAAAACCTGAAAATTTGCAAGAAGACAATATGGCATCATTGCTCGAGCAAGAAGGCATGGATATAGATTTCCCACGAGCTGGAGAAATCAAGCAAGGAGTCATTGCCAGCATTTCACCAAATCAGATTTTGGTTAGTGTAGGCGCTAAATCAGAAGGTATTATTACCGGTCGTGAATTTGATGCGATTCCCCAAGAAGAATTAGAAAAGTTAGCTGTTGGTCAGGAAATTTGGGTTTTTGTATTGACACCAGAAGATTCCCATGGCAATTTAGTACTCTCACTAATGAGGGCTATGGAGGAAAAATCGTGGTTCAAAGCTGAAGAACTTCTGAAAACAAAAGATTCCTACGGCAGTGTTATTCGTGGATACAACAAAGGTGGCTTAATTGTTCCATTAGAAGGCCTGAATGGTTTTGTTCCAGCATCACAGATCAGTCTTTCCCGTAGAGCTGGATTAATTGGTGATACACCTGAAAAACGCTGGAGTCCAATGGTTGGAGATGAAATTGACGTTTGTGTCATTGAAGTTGATCGTGAACGCCGCCGATTAATTTTATCTGAACGGGCTGCCAGCTCAGAAACACGTGAAACGATCAAAGATCGGATTCTGAGTGAATTAAAGGATGGTGATGTTCGCACTGGGAAAGTTACCAGTCTGGCAGAATTTGGTGCTTTTGTTAATATCAATGGTGCTGATGGCCTCGTCCACCTTTCAGAGATCTCATGGGACCGTATTCAACATCCTTCTGAAGTGTTGAAAGTTGGACAGGAAATCAAAGTCAAGATTATCAATATTGATCGTGAGAAAAAACGAATTGGTCTTTCGATACGCCAATTACTGGATGATCCCTGGATTAACAGAATTGGGCAATATGAAGTCGGCCAATTATTAGAAGGAACCATTACGCGATTAACCAAATTTGGTGCATTTGCCCGTATTGAAGAGGATCTGGAAGGTTTGATCCACATCAGTGAGATTAGTGAACGTAGAATTGAACACCCAAAAGAAGTGCTCAAAGAAGGTGAAACAATCACACTTCGCGTCATCAAAATTGAACCAGAAAATCATCGGATTGGTCTCAGTATTCGTCGAGTAGATTCCATGGCATTTGCAGAAATGGACTGGAAAACTCTTGAGGATATTCTGTTGGACGAAGTTGAATTGGATGAAATAGAAACTCCTGAAGTACAAAAAGAGATTCAACCGGAAGAAATACTAGAAGTTGAGCAGGAAGTTCAATCAGAACAGCAACAAGAGGAAGAACCGGAAGTTCAACCAGAACAGCAGCAAGATGAAGAACCGGAAGTTCAACCAGAACAGCAGCAAGATGAAGAACTGGAAGTTCTGCCAGAAGAAAAACCCAATCAAGAGTCATAACAAAATTGTCAAATGATTTCAAAAGCGCGCCTGAAGGTGCGCTTTTTTTCAATAAGGTTGCCCATGAAAAAAATCCTGATTGATGCACATGAAGATATCGCTTACGCAGCAATAACATTCAACCGAGATTATTCAAAATCTGCTGCTGATATTCGCCAGGTCGAACAATTTACTGACATTCCACAATGGAATGGGCATGCAATGTTGGGTTATGCTGATTGGCAGAAGGCAAATGTCGGCATCATCTTCTCTACGTTATTTGTAATGCATAAAAAATACCAAACCGGGGATTGGGAAAAAGTTGTTTACAGGAATTTTCAAGAAGCAAACTTACTTTTACAGCACCAAGTTGATTATTATTATCGACTGGAAGGCGACAACCCAGAAAAATTTAACATTCTCCGGAACAATTCTCAATATCAAAATCATTGGGAAAGATTATTAAACACCTCCCAAAACTCTTATCCAATCGGATTAGTTTTATTATTGGAAGGTGCTGAAGGATTGCTTCATCCCGAAGAAATTGAGGACTGGCACCAGAAAGGTGTGAGAATTGTTGGCCCAGCCTGGGCAGGTGGTAGGTATAGTGGTGGGATGTATGAGCCTGGTGGATTAACCAATGCGGGACGATTGTTACTAGAGATTATGGGTGATTTAGGTATGGGTTTAGATATCGCCCATATGAGTGAACAAGCAGTCTATCAGGCTTTGGATATCTATGAAGGACCGATACTATCTTCACATGCTAATGCTAAATCTTTATTATTTGGAGTGGATGGAGAGAGACATTTATCGGACCCAATTATCCGTAGAATTGCTGAGCGAGATGGGGTTATGGGAGTAATGCCTTATAATCAATTCTTAGTAGCCAATTGGACAAAATCATTCGCACATGATAAAGTAACTTTGGAACACTATGTAAATCACATAGATCATATTTGCCAGACCACCGGTAGCGCAAATCATGTGGCTATTGGGACTGATTTCGATGGTGGATTTGGTTATCCGGATGTTCCGTTTGAATTATTATCTATTGGTGATCTACCGAAATTGGAAGCTATTTTAACCACTCGTGGTTATAATCAAGATGAAATAAGTTCAATTTTTGCCATGAATTGGAAAAGAATACTCGATAGGATTTTTTCTAAATGAGTTCGTCGAAACAGGATATTCATTTTGAACAAGAATCAATTTCAACCAAAGGACTACCATATTTCAGGATACGTTTGGGGATAGTTTTTACGATTCTCGGTTTTCTTTTATTTCTATTAGGAGCCCGTCCCTCAATATTTGGTCTTGATCGCAGTCCGGTGATTGGATTTGTCCAGATTGGTATGTTTTTGGTTGGGCTAGCGATAATGTGTCTCGGTGGCTATATCAGTATGATGGCATTATGGAATTGAGAAACCCCCAGCATTTTAGCAGATATTGGTTTACGGTTAGTGGCTACGGGATTTGTAATAGCTGTCTTCACTGGAATGGCAGATGTTTTTGGTTTTGGCAGTCATCCATTGCCAGATGCACCCTATTTCGGAGGCTGGCAGACGAGGGGCGTTGAGATAGGCGAAGCAATTATTGCGATTGGTTTTCTATTCATGGTTCCGTTCAAGAAAAATCGGACATCCAAAAATTCCAACAATCAACAGTCAAAAGAAAATTAAGAAAAATTTTATTTTTGATTTACTGAAATGTATTTAGCTTGACACCAGTTTTTTCATTTGTTATGATGACACTTCAGAGGTTAAACAATTATGTCAATAGAAGATTTAAATAATTCTCCAGACGTGAAGGAAGAAGATGTTACCGCCAGAAAAAATTGGCGCTCCATCTGGGATAATATTGTTCGATTTGGTTTGGGGGAAGCCAGTCTGCGTGTAGGTACAGTTATTGCGTCGATCGCTCTTATATTATTGGTTGTCTGGGTAATGGGGCGCTTTTACTTGCAAGGCGAGATTTCCGAACCTCAGGCAGTTATTGCAGAGGTTGAAGCACCAACAGCAACAGCACTTGTTCAGTTACCAGAATTCTCAATTCCAGATCCTGAAGTATCAACTGTTTCATTAGATAGGATCACTCAATTGGATACCACCTTACCAGAAAAACCACGCTATGAAATCGAAAAATATACTGTGGTGGAAGGGGACACAATTTTTGGAATCGCTGAGAAATTTAATTTGGATCCTTCAACCCTACTTTGGGGAAATTTATATACGTTAGGTGACGATCCTCACAGACTTTTTCCGGGGGTTGAATTGAATATTCTTCCCCAGAATGGGGTACTTCATACCTGGAGTGCTGGGGAAGGACTAAATGGTGTAAGCCGATATTATGATGTTTCACCCGAGACAATCATTGATTGGCCAGGAAATAATTTGACCTTAGATGAGATTGGTGATTTTGCTGCACCAAATATCGAACCTGGTACTGAATTATTTGTTCCCGGTGGTAAACGCGACTTTATTACCTGGAGTGCTCCAAGAATCACAAGAGATAACCCCGCAGTAGCAAAAAACATCGGGCCTGGCGCATGTGGTGTGATCATGGACGGGGCAGTGGGAATTGGCACATTTATCTGGCCAGCTCCGCAACGGTTTATCTCCGGATATGACTACTCTCCTGCTACCAATCACTATGCTATTGATATCGGTGGTTATTTAGGCGATCCTTTGTACGCTTCTGATAATGGCGTTATTGTTTATTCAGGTTGGAATGATTATGGCTACGGATTTATGGTTGTAATTGACCATGGTGGTGGATGGCAAACGCTGTATGCCCACATGAGCGAAATATATTTTGGTTGTGGCGCTTCAGTTTTCCAGGGTGATGTGATCGGATTAATGGGAAGCACAGGCAACTCATCCGGGCCACATTTACATTTTGAAATGCGTCATGATGAATATGGTCGTGTAGATCCGAAATTGTTTTTACAATAAAGTAGATTATTTTTATAAATGACCGTTTTGAAAAATAAACGGTCATTTTTTATTTCAGACATGTATAATATGATGGAAAGGATCTTATGAATAGAATCACAGAAACGCGTCCTTCTCAGATCGCAGGTCAATGGTATAGCGGGAACGCTCAAATTCTGAGAACAGAGATCAATAATTTCCTGGATAAAACCAATATACCTAATTTTGGTGGAGAAATTATTGGTGTGATTGCTCCACATGCTGGATATCGATATTCTGGTCAGACAGCTGCGTATGGATTTCAAAGTGTTCGAAAGCAACATTTTGATCTGGTAGTAGTTCTATCCCCGTTTCATTCTTATCATCCGGCAATGATTTTAACCAGTGCTCATGAATATTATCAGACGCCACTTGGGAAAATTCATGTTGACCAGGAATTAATCCAATTGTTGTTCACTCAGACAATTCCTGACACAGACATCAAAATGGTCCAGGTTCCTTATGATGAAGAGCATTCATTAGAAATTGAGCTTCCTTTCCTGCAATGCGCTCTGGAAGGTGATTTTTCTCTTTTACCTTTAATGGTTAGAAGCATTGATCCACATCGATGTGAGTTGTTCGCAAAATATTTATTTGAATTGATTAAGGACAGAAAAACTTTGATTGTAGCTTCCACTGATCTCTCACACTTCTATCCTCAAGTAGTGGCAGAACGCCTGGATCAAGAGATGCTTGATCAGATTAAATCCTTCTCGGTCCAGAATGTTTATCGTACAGAAATGGAAGGGAAAGGATATGCCTGTGGATTGGGTGCTGTCATGATCAGCATGGCGGTCAGTAAAATGCTTGGGGCTGATAAAATTGAAATTCTGCATCACTCAACATCAGGAACACAAACTGGAGATTTTTCTTCCGTGGTGGGTTACGGTGCTGGTGTCTTTATTAAAACTAATTCATAAAGGTAGCGTCATTGCATGCAGATGTATGTGCAGGTAATTGTCAATGTTCCTGGAATAGAAGGTGTTTTTGACTATCATGTTCCTGAGGAATTTCAAAATGAACTAGAAGTGGGGGCATTGGTATTGGTTCCTTTTGGAAGACAAATAGCACAGGGGATCATCCAGGCTTTTGTTTCTATACCACAGGTACCCAAAACCAGACCTATTGACAGTGTCATAGACCCACATGCAGTAATCAACCCTCAACAACAAAAATTAGCTGAATGGATGGCAAGAGAGACACTCTCGCCAATTTCGGCATGCTATAAACTGATGTTACCATCTGGATTAAGTCAACAGGTGGATAGTTTATATGAATTGGTGCAAATAAATCCGGATATACCGTTATCACCTATACAAAGAAGAATTGTTGCACACCTAAAGGAAAAAGGAGCAACGCGCGGCGCTCAATTAAACCGGGCTTTTGCCAGAGTAAATTGGAAAGCATCCATCCGACGCTTAATTCAATTAGGGATTGTTCAATCACAAACTTACCTTGCCCCTCCTCGTGTTCAGGCAAAAATGGTACGTACCATTCACCTGAATATAAAAACAGAAGATATCGATCTTCGTTTGAGTGAAATCAGCAGAAAGGGAACAGCATTTGACCGCCGCAGAGAAGTTTTACGGCTAGCATCGAATTATCCTGATGGGATTGAAACATCCATGGTAACAATGGCAACAGGTGCGACTTCTGCGGATCTGAATAAATTATCAGAAGCGGGCTTTATTTATTTCGGGGAGATTGAGTCAATACGAGATCCGCTGGAACATTACGAAAAGATTTCTCATGATCCTCCAATTCTGACAGAAGATCAGCAACAAAACTGGTCAAAATTGGAAGACATGATCAATCAGCAAGATTTTCATAAACCTACCTTAATTCATGGCGTTACTGGATCTGGTAAAACGGAATTGTATCTACGTATGGTGAAAGCAGTTTTAGATCAATCCAAAACAGCAATTGTCATGGTTCCGGAAATCAGTCTCACACCACAAACCGTAAAACGGTTTCAGGCTCGATTTGGGAACAAAGTTGGGATTATTCATTCACAAATATCAGAAGGAGCCAGGTTCGACACATGGCGTCGAATTCGCAAAGGAGAGTTGAAGGTAATTGTAGGTCCTCGATCAGCATTGTTTTCTCCCCTGGAAAACCTTGGATTAATAATTGTCGATGAAGCGCATGACGATTCCTATTCTCAGGATGATATTCAACCCAGATACAACGCCATTCATGCAGCTGAGGTCTTTGCCAAATTAAATCAAGCAATGATTGTTTATGGCAGTGCGACACCAAGCATCGAAATGATGTATAAAGCAACTCAACAAAAATGGCCAATTTTGAGGATGCCATTGAGGATATTTGCCCATACTGAAGCTGTTAAGTCAGAGTTTCAAGCTGCAAGAGATCAATCTCACCATGAATTATCAGCATTGCCTTTGCCAGAGGTTACCATAATTGATATGCGGCGTGAGCTCAAACAGGGGAATCGATCGATTTTTAGCCGTGAATTACACGATCGTATCCGAAAAACACTGGATGCAAAACATCAAGCGATTTTATTCCTAAATCGACGCGGTTCTGCAACATATGTATTTTGCCGTAGTTGTGGTTATCGATTATCATGTCCACGCTGCGATATTCCGCTTACTTTTCATGCGGATCAAAACCACTTATTGTGCCATCATTGTGGTTATACGCGTCAGATGCCAATTACCTGTCCACAATGTAAAAGTAGTCAAATTCGTCAATTTGGTATCGGAACAGAACGGGTAGAGCAGGAAGTCAGCAAACAATTTCCTACAGCCCGGGTGATCCGGATGGATTCAGGTATCTCAAAACAAAAAGGCATTCATGAAGTGCTCTTAAAGCAATTTGCTGACCGCAAAGCAGATATCCTGGTTGGAACGCAAATGTTAGCAAAGGGAATTGACTTTCCCTTTGTCACACTGGTTGGCGTCATTCTGGCAGATGTTGGCTTATCAATGCCCGATTTCAGAGCAGCTGAAAGGACTTTTCAATTATTAACGCAAGTTGCCGGGAGGGCAGGAAGAAGTCCACTTGGGGGCAATGTGATCTTTCAAACCTATCAGCCGGATGAATATCCCATAAGAATGGCTGCTAAACACGATTTTAGTTCGTTTTACGAACATGAATTAGGATATCGATCAAAACTCGGATATCCACCCTTTTCACGTTTGATACGACTGGAATTTCGACACCAGGATGAGAACGAAGCCAAATTACTCGCACAATCCATGGCTGAAAAAATTACTTTTTGGATCAATGAAGGTAACCACAAACAAACTGACATCATTGGTCCTGTCCCGTGTTTCTTTCCGAAACTGAATGCTATTTATCGGTGGCAAATTATCTTACGTGGTCCTCGACCTATCGAAGTGTTATCCAATAGAGAATTGGGGGACACAATTGTTACGGTCGATCCGGTCTCATTGTTATAAAGATAAATTAAAAACGCGTTTCTGGTTGATTTTCACAAGGAACGCGTTTTCTAAATCTTGAATGATTACGGCAGAACATAATGGGGGTTTAAGAAACCGCCCATAAATCTGACTTCAAAATGCAGGTGAGGACCAGTTGAATTTCCGGTGCTACCCGCAGCACCGATCACAGATCCCTGATATACACTGGCACCACAGCGAACGCTTATTACGCTCAAGTGGGCATACAGTGTCTGGTAGCCATTGCCATGATCGATCATGATCATATTTCCATAGCCACCACTGATACCACCAGCATAAACAACGACACCACTATCAGATGCGTAAACATTATCGCCGGTCATCGCTCCGATATCGATAGCAAGGTGACCTGACCAGTAATCATTACCAGAGATAAACTGATTATTCGTTGGCCATATGAAAGTACCGGTACCATATGCACCACCCGCTGAAGTATCACAAGCGCCAGGAATGCTGCTATTTACACCAGCAGGACCTCTGGGAATCGTGGGAACAACCCATTGTTGGAATTCCCTTTTACCCCCCGGGATCATTACATACGTGCCTGGTGTGAGAACCGGGTCGGTTCGATCAATTTTGTTAGGGGTCCAATCAAGAATTGCATCTATATCAACCTTAAATTGTCCGGCGACCGATTCTAATGTATCCCCTTTCTTCCATTCATAATAAACACCATTAGTGGGTGGAATTCGCAATTCGTTTCCAACAGAAATCATGTGGGGATCATCATTCATCGTATCTTTGTTCGCCCATAAAATTGTTTCTGGTGTCAGGTTGAAAAATGTCGCAATGCCAAACACTGAATCACCAGTTTCGATAGTGTAAGTTGTTGCTTCTGTTCTTGCTCTGGTAGGAATAATAGTCACTGGATTTGCATACCGAATTAGCGCAAAATCATCATCTACCGATTCAAAATTTGGAAGTGTTGCAGGTGCAGAATCAGGTACATTTGCCGAAACATTACTTGTGTCCGGAGTCCATGCAGTCTGACTCGGTTTGAAAAACTGTACTGAAACAAATACCAGGAGGGCTAACATTATAGATGCCAGCCCCCAAAATATGATCGATATTAGATTGTTTGTGTTGGATTGTTGATTGTTATTTTCTTGTTTTTTACCTAAATTCACATAGCCTCCGTTAGATTCTCTAAGAATTCTACATTATTTTTCGTTTTTGACAAGCGTTGTAGAATTGCTTCGGAAGCAACGGAGATATCCATGCCTGCTCCTTGAGGGGGATTGGAGATCATTTGTAAGTACATGCGGCGCATAACCCAGACTCTTTGAAGTACATCTGGGCTGAGTAAGAGATCTTCCCGCCTGGTTGAAGATTTTTCAATATCAATTGCCGGGAAAATCCGGCGTTCCTGTAAACGTCTGGAAAGATGTAATTCCATATTCCCAGTACCCTTAAATTCCTCAAAAACTACGTCATCTAGTCGAGATCCAGTGTCTACTAAAGCAGTTGCAATTATGGTGAGCGATCCACCTTCTTCAATATTACGTGCAGCACCATAAAACCGTTTTGGCGGATATAGAGCCGAAGGATCCATACCGCCAGAGAGTGTCCTCCCGGATGGGGTGACTGACATATTGTATGCTCGTGCCAGACGGGTGAGTGAATCCATTAAAATTACTACGTCTTTTCCTAATTCTACCAACCGTTTAGCGCGGCTTAATGCGATCTCGGATGTTCTGACATGAGCTGTAACAGGTTCATCAAATGTTGATGCTACTACTTCGGCGTCTACCGAGCGGTCCATATCGGTGACTTCTTCTGGTCTTTCACCGATAAGTACCAGTGTGACATAGGTATCCGGGTTATTGGTTGTAATCGCATTACATAATTCTTTAATAATAGTTGTCTTTCCAGCCTTAGGAGGAGAAACAATCATAGCACGCTGTCCACGTCCGATGGGTGCGATCATGTCGATAAGCCGTGTCGATAAAACTTTTGGGTTTGTTTCCAGATCGTACCGTTGATCAGGAAATATTGGGGTCAAAGAATCAAAATGTTGCCGTTCTCTTGCACTTTCAGCTTCAACACCGTTAATAAAGTCAACCTTAACCATTCCAAAATGACGTTCGGATTCGCGAGGTGGGCGTGCGTAACCAATCACAAGATCGCCACTCCTAAGGTTATACCTTCTGATTTGAGCCTGTGATA
Organism: uncultured Chloroflexia bacterium; assembly: GCA_963765655.1. GTDB lineage: Bacteria > Chloroflexota > Anaerolineae > Anaerolineales > Anaerolineaceae > UBA6170. Next base: position 290,979 of record CAVXXH010000004.1, on the reverse strand, counting down.
CGTACACATCATCTTTTCCAAGTTTGTAATTTTGCCTTAAAAAACCGATACCTTCAGGCATAACTTCGAGGATACCGCCTCGTACTTCTTCGCCTTCTTCGTTCGCTTCAGTGGAATGTTGAGCAATACGAACAATCAAACTTTCTCTCTTGAGCCGGTTTGAATTAATCACATTTAAATCTTTTGCGATTTTTCTTAATTCTGCCAGAGAACTTTTTTCAAGATCAGGTACATTAATCATAGGGATTCCTTTAGACAAGGTAAGATTTTATTATTCAGGGTATCGTTTTAAGCAAATAGTCTTCGTGCAAGGATATCCTTCAAGAAGTGCACAAGAATTCATAAGTGGATTGTTATTGGAAAGAGAAATTCTATCTGTTTCGTTCTGAATAAAAAAATTATATCATGTGGAAAATTTACAAGCAAGTAAAACATGGAAAAACATACTACAAGAATTGAGTATATTTGGTTTTATTGTTACCTATAGTTTTCCCATCATAGCATCCAGAAAATATTTAAACTTGAATTCCTTCCCAGATAATAAATATTGAGCCCTGAAGAGACCGGAAACTGATCGCACAATCCAGTATGCTGAAAAGATTAACAGAACGACGGCAAGCAGAATCTGCCAGGTTGGGACACTACCCGCTGATAATCTTGTCATCATCGACACCGGAGAGGTAAAAGGAAAGAGACTTAGGATTACAGCCAATGTTCCATTCGAATTTTCAATAACAGGGGCCAGCAAAGCCAGTGGGATAACCATTGGTATGATTAAAATAGTTGTAGCCTGAGACGCTTCTTTTATATTGGCAACTAAGGCACCAACTCCTGCCATTAAACTTGCGTATAATATATATCCCAGGATGAAGAAAATAATTCCCCAAACCAGAATAGAAGTTGGTAATTGAAATTCGATTGGTAAAGCAAAACTTCTTCCGCTCAAACGGAGAATAAATAAACCGGTTCCACTCCAGACAATGGTTTGAAGTAATCCAACCAGACCTAAAGCAATAATTTTTCCACTCAATAATTGCATAGGTGTTATCGATGTCAATAATATTTCGATAACCCGATTGGATTTTTCATTGGTAATACTATTTAACATCATGCTCGAACTTCCTAATATCACAATATAAAAAAGGAAAGTAACGATATAAGGCAGAAAGAAAGTCAATTGATGTTCAGGGTCGCGTTGAGGTTCAGGACTTAATAATTCAGTTTTGAATTCGGGATATGTATTCACCAGATTCATGATTTCTGGATTTTCTGCTATTAATTCGGAATTGATCAACCTTTCAATCAGGTAGTTGTCATTGTCAGCACTCAGGGGATTAAAATCCGGTCGATAGACGACGATTTCGCCTTTTTGCACATAATCCCCCGGTATGAGATAAAAAGCTTTGATAATGCCTGAATCCAAATCGAGGTTGGCAGCTTCCTGTGTGGTATATATCTGGATTTGATCCTTTAGCTCATCAGGAATTTCTGTAATATTTTTCGTATCATCCAATAATCCAATTGATAATTTTTCATCTTCTGAGGTTGTTAATTTTGAAATTAAGCTGGTTATACCGGAGGTTTGGTCTCTGTTACCTACAACGAATGTAAAAATCAAACCGACCAACGGTAGCAATAGCAAAGTCAGGATAAAGGATTTTCTCTTGATTGTCGTAAGCAGTTCATTTTTAAGTACAATTAAGGTTTTATTCATTTTATGGCCTTTGTGTGAAGATCTCTTTTAATGAAAGTTTCTTGCCATACCGTAGCATTCCCAATCGGAATGCTCTACCCGCAAACCAGAGAGCAGCAATTGCAAATAAAATCAACAGACTTATGGTGATTACTATTTGCCAGGTTGGTACATTAGAAAAAGCAACTCGCATTGGCAGGCTGATTGGAGCCGTGAATGGAAACAAACTAAAGAATATCGATAAGGGACTATTTGGTTTTTCCATCAACACCTGCATAAACCAGTAGGGTAACACCATAGGAATTGTAAAAATACCAGCTATTTGCTGAGCTTCTCGCGTTTCCGTTGTCGTTGCCCCTAATGCAGCCATCATCGCAGCGATCATCACAAATGCCGGTATAAATACCAGGACCATTAATAGAAGAAAAGAAAAATCTATTTTTGTGGATTGCAAATCCGGAAATAAGCGAAATAGAGCGAAAATGCCGATGATTCCGAATATGATCCAGACAACAAGTTGGGTTAATCCGACACTTAAATTCCCAATAACTTTTGCTGTCATTAATTGGGTAGGAGATATCGATGTAACCATAATCTCCATGGTACGATTTTCTTTTTCCTCCACCACTGCTTGAAGAAGATACCCGGCACTGATATTGACTGCCATTATGAATAAAAATCCTGCCAGGAAAGGTAATATGAAAACCAAAATATTATCCTCATTAGTAGATTTTTGGTCCGAAGTTGATTTAACATCGAAACTAGCACCTTCCATGAGACGATCTGATATCTCTCCAGGTAGATCTTTAAGCACATTCAATTTGAAGAAAGTATAAAACTCGACATTTACACTCGAATCAGGAGATTCATTCGCAATCACTTTGATTTCCCTGGTGTCGATGAAATTTTCTTCCAGTACATAAAAAGCTTGAATATTATTGTTGTTCAATGCTGTTTCAGCTTCAGATTCATCATTGTAGCGAATAAAATCAATGGGTTTCATGAAGCCAATGGGTGCTTCTGCCTGATATTCAATGGAATTTGCCAATAAGCCGCTCCGGTCGATGTAACCTACCGGCGCATCGTTGTATTGGATAATCACCGATATAAAACCGATTGCCACCATTAGTAGAATGAAAAAAGGTAATGACAAAATTGCTAATATGAAGCGTTTCTTTTTGACATGTTTCAAGTATTCATGTTTAATCACTAACCAGGTTTTATTCATATTTCATCCCTGATTCTGTTACAACTTGAATAAAGATTTCATCCAGAGTGGGAGCAGCAATTTCAAATTGATCAATATTGATATTGGCAAGCACCAATGATTTAAGGAAATCCTGAGGAGAGACTTCTGGAACGAGCTCCACCTGATACAAATGATTACTTTCCAATCTTTTTAATTCTTTCATCCCTGGCAATGAATTTGGAATTTGATCTTCCGTTCGAATGTGGATCGCATGACCAGCATATGTCTTTTGCACGTCACTCAGAGCTCCATAAAGGACGGATTTTCCTTGATTGATCAAAACCAGACGGTCACATAATTCTTCGACCTGATGCATCTGGTGTGTACACATGACGATTGTTTTACCCAAATCCCTTTGTTCACGCAAAATATCTTTTACCATTTGAGTATTTACAGGATCCAAGGCTGAGAAGGGTTCATCAATAATGACGAGTTTGGGATCATGAACAAGCGTAGTAATCAATTGAGCCTTCTGTTGCATACCTTTGCTCAATTCCTTTACTTTTTTCTTTTTGTGCTCGTCCAAATTGAACCTTACCAGATACTCATTGATCCGTTTGTGACTTTCAAGCGATGATAAACCTTTTAATGATGCCAGGTAATTCAAACATTCTTCAAGATTGATATCCTGGTATAAGCCCCTTTCTTCCGGTAAATATCCAATCTGATCCTTTTTTTCCTCGTTCATGCCATTGCCAAAAATCTTTATTGAACCACTATCTGGTTTAAAAATATCCAGGACAATACGAATACAGGTAGTCTTTCCGGCACCATTTGGACCTAATAATCCAAAGATCTCCCCAGGTTTAACTTCAAACGAAACTTGATCCAATGCTATTTGTGTGCCAAAGCTTTTCGATATATTTATTACTTCAATTGTGTTCATCAGGAAACTCGATTCTATAAGAAATTTTCTTTTTATTTTCATTCATCCTAATTGTAAAAGAAAGACATGAGGAAAAATTGCTATAATACTTAAAATGCGATCGTTAAGTTAAATAATTCCAATATGAGTCTACCATTTCTCTCCATTTTTTACCTGCCCATGTTACCAGTTTTGAAATGACCACTCTTATAGAATTTTGATCAGTATTTTGGTAAGTTATTTAAATTGAATTCATTTATATGTTGTTTCAATCAATTCCTTGGTTGTAATAATTTTTAAAAACAGATAATTTGGAGAAAAAATATGACTATGACATCACGTGAAAGAGTGCAGACCGTATTAAATTATGAAGTGCCAGACAGAGTCCCAATCATCCTTGGCGTCAGCAATGCTACCGGAATAAAGATCAGACCGTATAGAGGAATTAAGAAGATCTTAGGAATAGAAAGTAAAGACCGATATCTTTATGACTGGCCAGAACTAGGGTCAGTTCTCCCGGATGAAAAAGTGATGGAACGATTACATAGCGATGCTCGTGGTATTCTGGATCGTTTCCCTAAAGAGGTCTATGAGCGTAACCAATCACGTCCTCCACATTCTCCTTTTTTTGATGATTGGGGCAACGGACAGATGGAAATTGGGCCAGATAACTGGTATCCGGGTGTCCATCCCATGCCTGATGCTAAGACGATCGAAGATCTGGAGTCATACCCCTGGCCGGATATGGATGATCCTTATCGCACATCCCATGTTCGTGAAGAGGCTTTGAAAATTCATGAAAAAAACCAATTTGCTATCATAGCTACTCCCTGGCTTATGTTTCCATTTGAAAGAGCAATTGGTTTGCAGGGAATGGAAACATTTTTATCCAATATGGCGATGGAACCGGATTTTGCCCAGGAACTTTTGAACCGAATCAATAAACTATGCTTAACCAATATGGGACATTTTTTGGATCAATGCGGGGACTTGATAGACATCATTAAAATTGGTGATGATTTGGGAACACAAGAAAATTTGATGATATCACCCAGAATGTATCGAAAAATGTTGAAACCATTACATGCTGAAATGATCTCTTTAATTAAACAGAAGACCAAAGCAAAGGTATTCTTCCATACCGATGGTGATGTGTTTAATCTGATAGAAGATTTCATCGAAATTGGGGTGGATATTCTTAATCCAATCCAGACATCCGCAGGAAAAATGTCGAACCTGGAAGAATTAAAAAAGCAGTATGATAAACGGATCGTTTTTTGTGGGGCAATGGATACCCAGAAAATACTTCCGCATGGGACAACGGAAGAAGTCAAACAAGAAGTCAGAAGGGTGATGAATATTCTTGGAAAGGGTGGGGGATTCATGCTCGCCACCGTTCATACGGTTATGAATGAGGTGCCTGCAGAAAATTTATTAGCGATGGTTGATGCAGTTGAGGAGTTTGGATATTATCCTTTGAAAGGCTAAAGATCAAAAAAGGACCTGGAAAGGTCCTTTTTTGATCTTTTATTGTTTACTCTTTTTCGTATGGTTCGCCCTCGGCAGCAGGAGCATGACCACGGCCAATCACACCTGCCAGAACAATGATGGTCGCCAGGTATGGCGCCATGCCAATAAACTCACTTGGAATGGGTACTTGTAATAATGAAGTTTTGACCGACAGGGAGTCGAAAAATCCAAATAAAAGACCAGCTCCCATTGAACCGACCGGATGCCAATTGCCAAATATCATAGCTGCCAGACCGATAAACCCTCTTCCTGCGGTCATGACCTCATCAAAGCGACCAGATGATCCCAGAGAAAAATAGGTGCCACCAAAACCCGCCATCATGCCGCCTAATATTACAGCCATATATTGCGTTTTGTGAACATTAATTCCTAATGTATCAGCCGCCTTAGGATGTTCTCCCACAGAACGTAAGCGTAACCCCCAGCGCGTTTTGAAGAGCATGAAAGTTAACAAAATTACAAAGAAAAACATAGCAAATACATACATATTATGGCTGAATAGAATGGGTCCAATAAATGGAATCTCAGATAGTATGGGAACATTAATTTGAGGAAACATACCCGGCTCATTTAAATATTGAAATTCCACTTTTTGAATATATTTGGAAGAAAGATACGAGGTTATACCGGTTGCAAAAATGTTGATTACAGTGCCGGAAATGATTTGATTGATTTTATATTTGATGGAAAGCCACCCATGAATGAGCCCCATCAAACCACCCGCAATGACACCTGCCAGGAGACCAACGATCAGGCTATGAGATAAAGACGCGAACACAGTACTTACGAAGGCGGACGTCAACATCATACCTTCAATTGCAATATTGATAATACCACCACGTTCGCAGAGGATCCCGGACATCGCCCCCAATGTTAACGGAACCGCGCGAACAACCATAACTCGTAGCAAACCAGCTAGATTAGTTTGCCCACCGGCTGTAGCCCAAGTCAGGAAACCAAATATGAACAACACAGAAACGAGAGCAAGTGCGCCATATGTATACTTGCCAAATCCGCGAATAATTTGAAATGCTCCCAGCAGGGCAAGGATTCCAGCAATCATATTTAAACCAACAAGACTTGGAAAGACCCAGTCCGCTGCTTCAGCAGAACCACCCCCAGGATTCATCATGAATCGTGTTTCCAAACCTGGTTCAACATCTATAGCAAAAACTAACCAGATAAATATTGCAGCCGCCAAAAATAGAATACCCATCGTAATTCTACGACGTCGTTCTAATTTCAGGATTCCGTGGCTTTTTTGTCCAATCTGAGCATCTGTTGTTGTCGTCATAATTTTTTATCCTTTCCAGCTGCGCAGGGTTACAAGATCTTCTTTATGTTTGGATTCTTTTAAATGATAAATTGTTCGAATAATCGCTGGAGCAGCAACAAATGCAAGAATGACTGCTTGAAGAATGGATACGATGTCAATGGGCACACCTACCGTTAATTGCATCGATCTGGCACCGTTCCGTAGGAAACCAAATAACAGTGAAGATAAAATGACTCCCAGCGGATGCGTCTTTCCTAATAATGCCAAAGCAATGCTATCAAAACCATATCCGCTTGAGAATGCCGGCAACAAACGGTAATTGACACCCAGTACTTCATTCGCACCTGCCATACCCGCTAAAGCTCCGGATAAAACCATGGCCAGGATCGTTGTTTTTGTAATTTTTACACCTGCATAACGGGCAGCATTGGGATTTGAACCTACCATACGTAGTTCAAAGCCCCAGGTGGTTTTAAATAACAGATAATAAACAACAACAGCCATTAAGACAGCAATGAAAAAACCGATATGAAAACGAATTGGAGTATCAAATAGTCTCGGTAATTTGGCTGTCTCTAAAATCCAGGGTGTCTTCGGCGTGAATTCATTGGGATCCTTCATAGGGAATTTTAAGAGCCAATCCACAAACCTGAATGCAATATAGTTCATCATGATTGTGGTGATGACCTCGTGGGCTCCGGTTTTAGCCTTTAGCAGGCCTGGGACAAATCCCCAGAGCGCACCTCCCAGGGCACCGAAAAGCATAGCCAGAGGAATATGTATAATTGTTGGGAGTCCTGTGATCGCATAACCTGCCCAAACACCAGTAGCTGCTCCAATGAAAATTTGACCCTCCACACCGATATTGAATAGGCCTGCTCGAAAACCTAATGCGACTGCCAAACCACCGAAAATATATGGAGTGGATTGGACAAGACTTTCAAAAAATGGGTTGATGGCACGGCGGATGGCCAATGGATCACCACTGGTAAATGCTAATCTTATTTTTTCTGGATCACCGACAGAACCTGTAAACAAGGCTACATAGGTATTCCCGGCAGTTCTGAGGGCAGTACCGAACCCGGACCAGATTGATTCTCGAAAAGCTGCATAAACTTCGTTGGTCGTGATGGCAACCAGTACCCCACCGAGCAGGATTCCAGTAAATATTGCCAATAATATAACCAGGAAATTGCTTCTTGAAAACTCATCCCAAAATACTGAAAAAGATTTCTTTTTGTTTTCTGTTGAATTTTCCATATTTCGGTTCCTTTAAGTCATCAAAATCTGTTTCTTTTTTGCTAGAAGCTTTTGTTTTTCTTCTTCGCTAGGGATTATCCCTGCCATCAATAAACCAACCATTTCTTTTGTTGCTTTCTTTGCATCCAGGATGTCCAATACTTTTCCACGATAAACAACAGCGATGCGGTCAGATAATTGCATTACTTCATCTAATTCGGTTGAAACCAGAAGGATTGCACAACCTTCATCTCTTTTTTGGATTAAACGTTTATGAATATATTCAATGGACCCGACATCCAGTCCACGGGTAGGTTGGGACGCAACTAAAAATTTTATGGGTCGGGAAAATTCCCTGGCAACAATAACCTTTTGTTGATTTCCTCCCGAGAGATTACTGGCTGGAACAAATGGACTGGGTGTGCGGATATCAAACTTTTCTACCAGCTTCTTGCCATTTTCATTGATTTCTTTTTGATCCATCCAGATTGATTTTGAATTAGGTTCCAGATAATAAGTGTTAAGGACAAGATTATCTGTTATCGGAAATCCCAGTACCAGACCATCTTTCTGGCGATCTTCAGGAATATGTGCAGAGCCAATCTCAGTGATTTTTCTGGGTGAAAGGTGGGTGATATTTTCACCACAAAGTCGTACTTCTCCATCCACGGCTTGCATTAAACCAGTTATCGCCCGTACCAGTTCAGTTTGACCATTTCCCTGGACACCAGCAATCCCCAATACTTCGCCTGCATGGACTTTGAAAGACATGTCATTAACAGCTAATGCTCCCATAGGATCTAAAACTTTAAGATTTTCAACTTCAAAAATAACATCACCGGGAACACTATCTGATTTATCAACTTCAAGATTAACATCACGACCGACCATCATGCTTGCCAGGTCGCTCAAATCTGACTCTGCTGGTGTGGTACTACCCACAACTTTTCCTCCCCGGATTATAGTGATGCGATCAGCAATTTCCATCACTTCACCTAATTTATGGGTGATGAAAATGATTGATTTACCTTGCTCAATCATCGTGTGCATGATTTTAAAGAGCTCTTCTACTTCCTGAGGGGTAAGTACAGCAGTAGGTTCATCCATAATCAGGATATTCGCTTCACGGAAGAGAAGCTTAATGATTTCAACCCTTTGCTGTAAACCAACTGGAATATCGCTGATATATGCATCCGGATTAATATCCAGATTATAGGTGTTGGAAATTTCGAGGATTTTATTAGCAGCTTTGGTTCGGTCGAGAACACCGCCCGCTTTAACATACTCTTCGCCAAGCATAACGTTCTCGGTGACCGTAAATACCGGAACCAACATGAAATGTTGATGTACCATACCAACTCCGGATTTGATTGCGTCGATGGGAGAACGGACGTCTAATTTTTGACCGTTGACAAAGATTTCACCCTCATCGGGGTGATATAACCCATATAAAATATTCATTAGGGTAGTTTTCCCTGCTCCGTTTTCCCCCAGCAAGGCATGGATTTCCCCTTTTTCAACGGTCAGATCAATATGGTCGTTGGCTAATACCCCTGGGAACCTTTTAGTAATGCCACGAAGTTCAAGAACTGGAGCCATTTATACCTCTTTTTTTATCAGGTTAATGGAAAATTTAAATTATTGTATCACATTGAAAAATTTTGAATAATTGAAAAAGGAGTCAGGTTTTATCCTGGCTCCTTTGTATTAGATATCAATTTATATTAGCGGGTTGGCATGGTTGCGATTTCACCAGAAATAATTCCGGGAATCAAACCTTCAATTTCCGCTTTTAAGTCAGCAGGAACCTGATCAGCCCATTTTGAACCATAACTAAGGCCTGTTCCACCATTTTCAAGTGTCAGGATGTAAGGAGTGCCACCTTTGAAGGTCCCATCAACAACCTGTTTGATAGATTCGTACACGAACACATCAATTTTCTTAAGTGCGCTGGCTAAAATGAAATCAGCTTTATCAGGATTGGCAACTGACCAGTCATTATCGACGCCGATCAAAAGACCAGTTCCACGTTCCTGGAGGACAGCTAATGTGCCAAGACCAACAGGACCAGCTACTGGCATGATGATGTCAGCGCCTTCATCCAATAATTGTTCACCTAATGCGCGACCGTCATCCAGACTTTCAAAGTTACCAACTTCCAGACCCTGTTGGGTTTCCATGTTCCAACCAAGGACTTCCACAGCTGTACCATGTACTTCATTGTATTTGGCGACGCCCATTGCATATCCATCCATAAATGCCTGGGTTGCGGGGAAGAGGATACCAACATAGGTTCCAACTTTACCGGTTTTGGTCATACCAGCGGCTAAGTAACCAGTTAAGAATGTAGCTTGATCAATTTTGGTTGCGTTACCAAGAATGTTTGGTTGTGCTAAATAATCAACATCCACGATCGCATATTTTTGATCAGGATTTGTATCAGCAGCAGCACTGGTTGCATCTGCTAAAAGGAAACCAACGGGCACGATTAAATCACAACCATCTTCGACAAATGTGTTCAAATTGACTTCGTAGTCTGATTGTTGTTGTGATTCCAGATATTGGACTTCAACGCCAAGATCTTTCTCAGCATTTTGCATACCTAACCATGCAGTAGCATTGAATGATTTATCATCAATACCACCAGTATCGGTTACCTGACAGACCTTGAATTTGGGTGCGGCTGGTTCTTCAGCTGGTGCTGCGGGTTGGCAGGCTGCTAAAACCATTGACGCCAAAACAAGAATTGCTACTAAAACAGAAACTTTTTTAGACATTTTTTATTCTCCTCCGAATAATGTAAGTAAATATGGATATTGATACGCGTCCGACGCATCAGCATTAGTATATCACTATCTGAAAATGAAATACAAGAGATAATTTACATGAATTGTTCGTAAATAATGTTAACAATTTTGCTTAAATTATTGTTATTCCTTTTTCGCTTCTCCACGTTTTACGCCTAGCATCATGATAAATGCAGCCAGCATAAAGAGCGGGGAGAATAACATCATCAGGCTGTAATTATTGCCACTCAACTGCACAATCCAACCGTTTAAATTTGGACCGAGGATGGCAGCCATCGTTGAGGCCAGATAGTAAAGCCCTGTAAATGTGCCAATATGACTATCAGTAGTCATGTCAACGACCATTGGCAATGAATTGATGTTGATCAATGCCCAGGAAAAACCAGCAACCATCAGAACGATACTCACAGAGTAAAAATTACCAACAACTGGGAGTTTGGTGAATAGAACAGTTAAAGTATCGACTGGCAGGATATACATTGAGAATATAGCACAACCCATTATGAATATACCTGTCATGATGGTACGTTTTCGTCCAAATTTGGCACCAATGAAACCAGAAGGTAAAGCCATTAGCACGAAAATTAATGATAATTGTCCTAATAACCTGGCTCCATCTGATTCCTCCAGATGTAAATGTTTTACAGCATATAGGGTAAAAAACGCTTCAATGGCATTATAGGCCACAAACCAGAAAAATATTGCAGCCAAAATTCGCAGAGGGCTTTTCTCTTTCTCTTTGATTAATTCACGTAGAGCATGAATAAGATTTGGTTTTTGATCCGCCGAAAGTTCCACATTTTTTGGTTCACGAATAAACGCGAACACAAGCAACGAGGATATAATCACCAAAGCTGATCCTAACCAGAAGGGATAATTCGGGTTTTTATCATATAAGTTTGCACCAACTAAAAATGCAATGATGGAACCGACACCACCCATAAAGTTGATAACACCGTTTGCTTGTGATCGAAATCTGGAGGGAGTTATATCCGGCATCAATGCAACAACAGGTGTTCGCCATAGCGCCATACTGATTAATAATGTACTCGTACACAGAACAAATAGTGGAAGTATTGAAACAATAGGAATTAAACCGAAGGCTATAGCTGCTATTGGTGCGCCAATTAATATAAAAGGCATACGACGTCCAATTGGAGTTCGTAATCGATCAGAAAAAGCGCCGACAGATGGTTGAATGAGAAAAGCTGCAATATTATCTAATGTCATAAAAAAACCAATCCACGCAGCACTCAGCCCAAATTTGCCATCCAGGAATAAAGGTACAAAAGCATTGTAAACAGACCAGATGACACTGACACCAAAAAATCCAAAGCCTAGTAAAAATGTTTTCGGGTAACTCAGTTTTTGTTGCATTATTGATCTCCCTTTTTGACGTTTAAAATGAAATTGATGTCTTTTGAAATAACCAGATCACTTTAGAATTTGGAAATGTCCTAGTTTTTCTTTTTCTTCTAATGCTGCCAGAAATGTAATATCCTCATGACTTAGATCTGCTGTCGATAATAAATCAGGCCTCAAAAAATATGTCCTGGATAATGATTGTTCTCTACGCCATCTTTCGATTTTTGCATGGTGACCGGATATTAGAATGTCGGGTACCTGCCAATCTCTGATATTTTCTGGTCGTGTGTACTGAGGATATTCCAATAACCCATTCCCAAAACTATCATCCAATGCGCCTTCCGGATCTCCTAAAACGCCAGGTATAAATCGAGCAACAGCATCAATCACTATCAATGCCGGTAACTCTCCACCCGTTACGACAAAATCACCAATGGAAATCTGATCGGTGACAAGATGTTGAATAACTCTTTCATCTACACCTTCGTAACGGCCACACAAGATACCTATTTGTGGGTATTTTGATAGTTCAATTGCAATTTGTGTTGTAAAGGATCGACCCTGAGGTGACATCAGAATGATCGGGGTCTTCGAATTTTCCCCAAACACATCCTCGATTGCTCTGAAGATGGGTTCTGCTTTCATGACCATTCCCCCGCCTCCACCGTAAGGAGTATCATCGGTGACATGGTGTTTATCAAATGTCCAATCTCGAATGTTATGAATATCTATGTCTATTAAATTTTTCTCGATTGCTTTCTGCAATATCGAAATTTCAAAATATGATTGAAATATGGAAGGAAAAAGACTGAAAACGTCAAATTTCATGTGATGATTTTAGCTTGAGGATTATTGAATAGCAAGTAAAATTTGCTCAGTGTTGAAATATTTTTTTAGCAGAGGTATTGAATTGAAAAAAGCCAACCATATTGTGGTTTGTTGTATTTACCATATGCGATTTATGGAAATGATTAATAATTTACTTAATAAGGAAGAAAATTCATTCGATGCATCTTGACGAAGAAAAAATGATAATGGTAAGATGATAGTATGTATCTTAGCAATAAACGATTGAACATGAAGAAACACAAGCGGCGTGGAAATCCGATCAGGATTCTACTGTTGGTCATATTGATTGGCGTGGGTATCTATGTCAATCAGGTCGTCATTGCGGATGTACCACCACTCTTTATCCCTACACCAACGCCAACCCGAGCGCCAGAATCTTTTGTTACCGATGCTCAGACATTAGAAAACGAAGGAAGATTATCCCAGGCGATTGAGGCTTACCGCCAGGCGATTCTTGCTGATACAACGAATACTGGTAACTACATTTCTCTATCGCGATTGCTAATTTACTTAGGACGATATGATGAGGCACTGGACCAGGCAAGTAACGCATTATTGATCAATGAAAATAATGCAATGGCATATGCTTTGCGTGGTTGGGCACAGGGATTATCAGGAGATTATTTGAATGGAACTGCATCACTCAAACGGGCAATTGAGTTAGATCCCAATAATCATGTTCCCTATGCCTACATTGCAGAAGTGTATGGACTGCAGTATGAATCAAATACATCCATAATTGGCGTGATTGATAATGCGATTTCCAGTTCAATAAAAGCCAGAGATTTGAGTCCAAACTCGCTGGAGACACACAGGGCGAGGGGATACATCCTCGAATTAGTGGGAAGTTATGGCGAAGCTGTTCAGGAATACGCAGCCGCAGTTGCCATCAATAAATACATTCCAGAATTGTATATGCGCCTGGGGAGAGTGTATTATTATCCGGATGTTGCTGAGTATGATTTAGCTGTTCAAGCGTTCACTGAAGCCGATCTTCTCAACCCCTCTGATCCTTTGCCGGATGTCTATCTCTCAAGAGTCTATCAGACCCAGGGTTCGTATGCGACAGCTATCCAATACGCTGAAAAAGCAATTGTTGATGATCCAAATGACCCATACTTGTATGGTAATCTGGGCGTTCTCTATTATAGAAATTTTGAATATCCCAATGCCATAAACATGTTGCGATTAGTCATCCGTGGTGGAACCAGCGAAGCCGGTGTAACTGTTGAAGCATTACCGCTGGATTATGGTACCATCTCCCAATACTACCAAATTTATGGTCTGGCATTAGCGCGTTCAGATGAATGCTCTGAGGCATTACAGATTTCGGAAGCCTTGATTAAAAATGTCAGTGGAGATGAAATTACTGTGTATAACGCAGGTGAAATTGTAAATATCTGCACTGGAATTAGTGTAGAAGAAGAAGATTAATCAGGTTTTATATCTGATTTTGAAGGGTTAATGAATGGGAATTAAACTCCCTGATGATAATCATCTTTTTAGGCCACAGCGCAAGAATAATTCCATTCGAATTTATTTTCTGGTGTTGTTTATTTTAATTGCTGCATTTGTCTTGAGAGAAGTAGATGCGGGAAATATTGAAAAACCATTTTTACCAACACCTACATCCACCAGAACAGCTAATTCCTACGCTATGGAAGGCGAAACCCAATTTCAGGCGGGAGATATTCAGGCTGCAGTAGAAGCTTATCGTAAAGCTGCTGAAATGGAACCCAATAATTCAACCATTTGGGCTGAATTGGCTCGTATTCAGACCTATTCCTCAAACTTACTTACAACAGACGCTCAGAAAAAACAACGTCTGGAAGAGGCTATTGAATCAGCGGAAACAGCAGTTGCATTGAATCCTGAAGATAGCAGCGCTCATGCAATCCTTTCATTAACATACGATTGGTATTCGAACCCTGCATATTCAGGTGACGAATCGGATGATTTTGTTTTTAAAGCTGAACAGGCATCTGCAAAAGCATTGCAATTGGATAGCAATAATGTGTTAGCAGTAGCATTCCGGGCTGAAATTTATATGCGTCAACTACGCTATAACGAAGCTTTGGATTTCGCTGAACGTGCAGTTGCGATTGATAACACCTCTTTTGATGCGTATCGGGTTTATGGCTTTGTGCTTGAATCACAGGGTGGTCGTTATGATGAAGCAATTGAAGCATATAAAAAAGCTGCAGAAATTAATCCAAACTTAACTTTTATACACTTATCCATTGGGGTAAATTATCGCGAGTTGAAAAAATATGATGAAGCATTGGAATATTTCGCTCTGGCTGCAAAGATCAACGAACAAAATAAAGTAGCAGACCCAATTCCATACCTGGGTATTGCCAGAACTTACAGTCAAATAGGTGAGTTTTTTATTGCTGCCAGAAATGTCATGCGTGCTTTAGAGATTACACCGGAAGACCCCTATGTATATTCCCAATTAGGGTTGGTTTATTTTCGCTCGCGAAATTATGAGGGTTCCATACCGGCCTTTGCCTGTGCCATCGATGGATGCACAGCATTAGAAAGTTGCATTGTCCGTCAGGAATGTTCAGAAGATACCCCTGATGAGGAAGTACCTCCTTATACCATTGTCGGTTTACCCTTGACTGAAAGTACAGTTGTTTATTATTACTCATATGGCTCTGTTCTGGCTGCAATGCATCGGGAAGGAACAGGATATTGTGAACGCGCCTTAGCGGTCTTTGATACGATCCGAAAAGATTTTAATAATAATGATGGTGTGATGAGTATTGTAAATACCAGTGAAGAGATTTGTGCTACTTATGGCATTACTCGTTAATAAATTTCACATGTTTATTGATTTATCTATCTAAATTTTGTATCAGAATTTTATAAGAATTCAATTTTTCCTCTTGACTTTCACCCTAAACACAGGTAAGATTTGAAACGATTTAGCACTCTTGTATAGAGAGTGCTAAAAATCCAAAATTTTACCTTTATGCAAAAGCAGGAGGAAGTGCACATGAAATTAAAACCATTAGGTAGTCGGATATTGGTCGAACCGATCGAAGCTGAAGAAGTTACCGCAGGTGGCATCGTTCTACCAGAAACCGCAAAAGAAAAACCCCAGAAGGGGAAAGTTTTGTCTGTTGGTCCTGGTGACCGTGATGATGATGGCGATCGCATTAAGATGGATGTTGATGAAGGTGATGTCGTCTTATTTGCAAAATATGCTGGAACCGAAATTAAAGTTGATGGCAAAAAATTGCTCATCTTACGGGAAAGCGATCTTTTAGCAATTGTTGAAGAGTAAAAGAATAATTACAGGAGAATAAAAATATGGCAGCAAAGCAATTGGTTTTTGGTGAAGAAGCACGACGGAAATTACGTAATGGTATAGATGTAGTAGCGAATGCTGTTGCAACTACCTTAGGTCCGAAAGGCCGTAATGTGGCCTTGGATCGCAAATTTGGATCACCAACCATTACACATGATGGTGTGACTGTAGCAAAAGAAATTGAATTAGAAGACCCATTTGAAAATATGGGTGCCCAACTGCTCAAAGAAGCAGCAACAAAAACAAACGACATTGCAGGTGATGGTACAACTACCTCAACTGTTCTCGCGCATGCAATCGTAACCGAAGGTTTAAAAACCCTGGCAGCTGGTGCAAACCCAATGTTGCTCAAACGTGGCATTGAAGCAGCAGCCAAAATGGTTGCCGACGAAATCAAATCCCAGGCTATTGAAATTCGTGAAAAGAACGAAATCGCTAACGTTGCTACGATTTCTGCTCAGGATCGTTCCATCGGTGAATTAATCGCGGATGTTATGGACAAAGTTGGAAAAGATGGCGTCATTACCGTTGAAGAATCCAAAGGTTTGGAATTCGAACAGGAATATGTTGAAGGTATGCAGTTTGATCGCGGTTACATTTCACCTTATTTCATAACCGACGCCGAACATATGGAAGCTGTCATCAGTGAACCTTATATTTTGATCCATGACAAGAAGATTTCTGCAGCAGCCGATATCGTGCCTGTTTTGGAAAAGATGGTTCAGGTTGGAAAACGTGATCTGGTTATCATCTCAGAAGATATTGATGGCGAAGCACTGGCAACCCTGGTACTGAACAAAATTCGTGGAATGATCAATGTCCTGGCTGTAAAAGCCCCTGGATTTGGTGATCGCCGCAAAGCAATGTTACAGGATATTGCTACATTGACTGGTGCACAGGTCATTTCTGAAGAAACTGGTCGTAAATTAGAAACCACCACAGTTGCTGACCTTGGTCGTGCTGAAAAAGTGGTTGCTGATAAAGACAATACCACCATCGTGGGTGGCAAAGGCGAAGAAGCTGCGATCAAAGGTCGTATTGATCAGATAAAAGTTGAGATCGACAAAACTACCAGTGATTATGACCGCGAAAAATTGCAGGAACGTCTGGCTAAATTAGCTGGTGGTGTTGCAATTATCCGTGTAGGTGCTGCAACCGAAACAGAACTGAAAGAAAAGAAACATCGCGTTGAAGATGCTCTTTCAGCCACACGAGCAGCAGTAGAAGAAGGTATTGTCCCTGGTGGTGGTGTTGCATTGATCAATGCAATCCATGTACTGGATGGTTTGAAGATGCAATATGATGACGAGCAAACTGGTGTCAATATTGTGCGAAAAGCTTTGGAAGTACCGATGCGCAGAATTACTGAGAATGCTGGTAAGGAAGGTTCTGTCATCATTGAAAATGTACGCAAAGCACAAAAAGATGGCAACAATAAGCAGATCGGTTACGATGTTCTCACAAGCGAATATGGCGACATGGTCAAATGTGGCGTGATTGATCCCGCAAAAGTGACCCGTGGTGCCCTGGAAAATGCTGCTTCTATCGCAGCCATGATCCTGACTACTGAAGCTTTGATTACTGATGTTCCAGAAGAGAATAAAGCTCCTGCTGGACCACCAATGCCGGAATACTAAATCAAATTAATTACAAAATTGCAGGTTGTGGGTTTCCCACGACCTGCTTTTTTTTGGATTATAATCAACCAAATGAAAATCACAATTCAGCAATTATTTCTTATCATCATTTCATTTTTGATTCTTACTGGTTGTACGACATCGCAGACTACTATACCACCAGATATTCAAACTCCAGATCCAGGCATAATAATCAGTACTGAAACAATTGCGGTTCCTGAGGAGTCAGCTACGCTCGTTCCAACTCCATCTGAACCAATGATTACGACGATTAATGATGAAGGAATCTGGTTGAGTGACTATGAAGATGAAGTTCAGCGTTATGAAGCAGCTGCAACAAAACTTGAGAAAGAAATCGATGAGAATCAAGTACGGGAAATTGTTCTCGAGACGATGACTGACACGCTGTTATTAGCTCAGGGTGCCAGAGCCTCTGGATTTATTTTGGATCAGAATTCCTATACCAGGAAATTCGAAACTTTGGTGATCGAAACTGGTGGTGAAAATCAATTTCAACAATGGTTACTCGATAACTATTACTCACCAGAAAGTTTTGAGCGCCTTTATAAATTGCAAATTGAAGCAGCCTGGATGAGAGATTATCTCATCAGCCAGGTTCCAACAAGGGCAGAACAAATACGAGCAAGGCAAATATTAGTCTCCAGCAAAACTCTCGCCGATGATATTTACAATCAGCTGCAAAACGGAGCTGATTTCGATTATTATGCCTGGGGGTATGACCAACTGGCCGGAGGGGAGTTAGGTTGGTTTCCAAGAGATTATCTGGTTCTGCCTCAAATTGAAGAGGCGGTATTTAACTTGCAACCTGGAGAATATTCAAAGGTAATTGAGTCTTCCTATGGATATCACATTGTTGAGGTAATGGAACGCGAATTAGATCGTGAACTTACCCAGGATGCACTCCTTCAGAAGCAAAGGCTTGCTTTAATTGGCTGGTTAGCGGATCAGAAAGCAAAAAGCTCAGTTATTTTGAGTCAAAATTAAGATTCAGAATCATTGGGAGGTATAAATTGCAACAAGAAACATCGAAAACAAAAATTCTGGATCTGATTTTGAATATTTTCACTGGATTGATAGTGGTGGCAATTGTAGTGGTCATCGCTCTCCAGGTTACCATTTATTTGAATCCAAAAGTGGTTTATAACCCATTACCTCCCTATGATCTGCCTGAAGCATTGGTGATTGAAAACCCAACACAACCCAGTGCCACGCTGGACTTAATACCAACAGCTACTTCAGAATTGGGGTTAGTCCCTACTGAAACCCTCATGCCTACTGCCACGGAACAGGGAACATATAGCAATGGTACCCCTGTCCCTGAAGTAACACCAGTGCCACCCACAGAAACGCCTTTTAGCGGTTATTACGCATTTGTTTTACAGAATATCAATACTATTGAAAGCTCATTATTAAAGCCGAATTCTGGCTGTAATTGGGTTGGAGTAGCTGGTCAGGTGTTTGATTTGCAGAGGAGACCAGTGATGGGTGTCCGAGTATGGTTACGCGGAACTTATAATGGGAAACGGGTTGATTTACTCAGCCTGACTCTTGAATCGTCTCCGTATGGGCCATCAGGGTTTGAGTTTACGCTGGGTGATACTCCTTTGAATAGTACCGGGCAACTCTCGATTCAATTACTGGATCAGGCAAATATTCCAATTTCTGAACGCGTTTATTTCGATACATATGAGGATTGTCAGAAAAATCTAATTATCATTAATTTTAATCAAATCCGATAACAGCTAAATTGAATTGACCCGTCTGGGTCTTAATTTAAATTCTTCGTAGATATTGTTAAAAAAACCTGACAATGCATTTGCATCAATTGCCAGGACTCTTCCATTTGAGAAAAATTCAAAATCGAAATTTGTGAGGTCTCCAGCTTCTTTTCCAGGAATAGGCATCAATCTGGCTGTAAGTGGTTTATTCAATCGCGAAGAGAGTGCTGCAATGTCAAGCAATAAAGCCTCAATTTGCTCCTGGGTTGTTGATCCGGGAATGGGAATAGTATCCAAACCTGTTCCACAAACTGCTGAGTACATTAGTAAATCTTTAATGGTCAGCGTTTTATCGATAGATCTTTGTGATAATCGTGAATCTTCTAATAACGGCAACATGAGACCATTGAAACCACAACGCGCCCAATTTCCCCGATCCAGTGTGTCAGTGAGAAATGCAGCCGCAGCCAGTGATCCATGTTTTCCTAAAGGTGAAACGCCCAGACTTTCCATGGCTGCACCAAGTGAACACTCGTCCTCAGGAAATGGTGCAACTGAAAAATCAAATCCCTGGAAAACTACTTTCTGGTCCGCTAATAATTCCGAGAAAATCAGACCTAATTGGTTGGCATGATGTTCAAGGATTTCTAAGAGCATTTCCCGAGCTTCTAACAGGTTCATTGCGCTGTTGAATGCATTGATAACCTCATCTGCGCCTTCGATCGCAATACTGATTGCAGGCGGTTGACCCGGTTGGTGATAAGAACCAGGAAAGAATGGTCCAAAGGGTTTAACGTTCGCTAAGGCACTGAACCGTAAATTGGCAAAACCATTTTCTTCCAATGCAGCATTTTGAGAAATTATTTTTGCACATTGTTGGATTGCTTTAATGCTGACACCGGTTCTCTGATCAGCGATAACTCCACTGAAAAAAGTGATATCTGTCTCGGAAAGTAGATCAGGAATTATCCCATAACTTTCTGGTTGACCAATTAATGCTGGTCCCAGGGATAGATAATCAAAGCCATTCAATTTGGCTTTGGTTTCCATTGCTTTGGTCAGTTTAATCAGTTGACCGGCATCTTCATCGGGCTTGATCAGGGAATAAGGAATGGTTGCCAAACGAACTGTCTGGACTTCGTATCCATTCGCAATACAGGTTTGTTTACATTCTTTTGCCAGAGTAGATAAAACTTCCAGGGTGTAATCGGCTTTTAACGTTCCTGGATCATAGAAACTGGTAATGGATCGAATTTTCATTTACACCTCTGTCTTACGGTTTC
This sequence comes from uncultured Chloroflexia bacterium, assembly GCA_963765655.1. Lineage (GTDB taxonomy): Bacteria > Chloroflexota > Anaerolineae > Anaerolineales > Anaerolineaceae > UBA6170. Next base: position 270,131 of record CAVXXH010000004.1, on the reverse strand, counting down.
AAATAATAAGATACTGGCTGCTACAGCGGCATTCAAAGATTCACTTTCACCGGGCATGGGGATATTGATCCTGGTATCCGCCATTTCATGAGCATTATTTCCTGATCCTGAGGCTTCACTTCCCACAATAATCGCACATGGTTTTGATAGATCAGCTTCCCAGCAACTTGCCGTACCATCAGCGGTTGCCAGATAGATATGTAATGGTTCTTCAGAATTCTTACAGATCCCATATATTTCCTGCCAACCGGCCAGATAAATTGGTATATGAAAGTGTGCTCCCATTCCAGCCCTGACGACTTTGGGTGAATAAGGGTCTGTGCTGTTAGGAGTAATCAACACTGCCTGAACCTGAGCAGCATCCGCAGATCGCAAGATGGTTCCCAAATTACCTGGGTCACTGATTGAGTCACAGATCAGAACAAAATTAAGGGGGTGGGGGATTGGTATTCTGGTTTGTTGTACAACCGCAATAATCCCCTGAGGATGCTCTGTATCGGCAACTTTTCTCATCAAAGAAAAGGGAATCTCATCAATGGCAATCTTCCGTTCCTCTGCCTGATTAAGCAATTCTGACCCGCGAATAGAAAGGTTATTGCTATGTAAAATATAATCAATCTCCCAATTTGCCTGGAGTGCTTCTTCGAAGAGTCGCACACCTTCCACAACAAATAAACCAGAATTTTTCCGTTCTTTGGATTGTTGCAGGAGCGTTCGAGTTTTCTGGATTTTTGGATTTTGGTTGGATGTAATCATCAACTTAATTTTACCGGAAAATAAAACCGGCAGGTGATAAACCTGCCGGATAAGTTTTTAATCGGATTGAATTAGGCTGCTTTTGCTTTTTCAATGATCGCACTGAAAGTCTTTGGATCACGCACTGCCAGATCAGCCATCATTTTTCGATTGATGGTGATATTTGCTTTACGCATCAGGTGGATCAATTGACTGTAAGAGACGCCATTCAAGCGTGCGCCAGCATTGATACGAGTAATCCATAATCTTCTCAAATCGCGTTTACGATTACGGCGATCGCGAAATGCATACCAGAGGCTTTTTAACATCGCTTCATTTGCGCGGCGGAACAATTTACTCCTGGTTCCGTATTGACCTTTGGTAATTTTTAGAATTTTCTTGTGGCGTTGATAACCTCTAGGGCCACCTTTCACACGTGCCATTTTTTACTCCTTTGCAGACCCCTGGGCGCCGGGATTAACCAGTTTAACACCCAACAGTTGCACTAATAATGAATACGACCAGCCTATCCCTAGAGATAAGGGGCAAGGCGACGAATACGTTGGGCAATCTTGTTACCTTTTACTACAATCATTTCAGATAACAAGCGTTTGGAACGTTTTGATGTGCGACGGCGCAAATGGCTTTTGCCACCTTTTGTTCGAACCAACATGCCCGACCCGGTTAAGCGAAATCGTTTCGATGTTGCTTTATGGGTCTTCATCTTGAATTTGCCAGTACTTGCTTTACGAGGCACTTTTAATCTCCTCTTCTAAAAAATTCATAAAATTTGCGGTCGTTTAAGACACGCGACCGCAAATTATACTATAGGTTTTATGATTTGGACAGGTGAAAACTCTGATAAGTTGCTGGAAATTATTCTTCCAATTCTTCCAAATCTTCTACTAATTCATCCGTTGAATTAACTTTTACTTTTCCTTTTGAAGGTTTGGGGCTGGCGGGTTTCGCTTTCTTCCCCACACCTTTGGTTGGTGACAATAACATAAACATATTCCGGCCTTCAAGGTCTGGTTTCTGTTCAACCGTGGCAACATCTGATAATTCTTCAGCAATTTCCTTGAGGTCTTCCAATGCGATTTCAGGGTATGTGATTTCGCGACCACGGAAACGAACAGTAACTTTGACTTTCATTCCCTCTTCTAGCCAACGTCTTGCATCCCGCGTTTTAAAACCACGATGGTGTTCATTCGTTTTGGGGCGCAATCGAATTTCTTTTGTTTCTATTTTTGTTTGCGCTTTTCTAGCTTCTCGTTCTTTTTTAGTTCTTTCGTACAGGAATTTTCCGTAATTCATGATACGACAAACTGGGGGATTAGCGCCTGGAGCAACTTCTACGAGATCCAACTCGGCCTCGCGAGCCATTTCCATTGCTTTTTGAACAGTTATTAATCCTACGTTTTCTCCTCCAGCTCCAATCAAGCGAACTTCTTTTACTTTGATTTCTTCATTTACCCGAAAATTTGATGTACTAATGGTCTTACTCCTTTCAAAAGTTAAACAAATTAATAATTATATTAAAAAAGAACTTTTATACTATACCATATCATAAATATGATCGTCAATAATACACGCTTGTTTTAGTGTTTCATTTCCTGTTCTATGAAAAAACAGAGGATTTTTTGCTTCGAAACCCTCTGTTTTCTTACCGATTATGCTAACTCTTTAATCTGTTTTTGAGCAAATTGAATGAAATCTTCTACTGCCATTGCGCCGGGGTTTTCTCCATTGCGCATACGCAATGCTACCTGACCAGCCTCAACTTCTTTGTCACCAATCACCAACATGTAGGGGATTTTTTGCAGTTGAGCATTACGAATTTTTGCATTCATACGTTCGTTGCTATCATCCACTTCCACTCTCATGCCATTGGCTTTTAATTGCTGAGCGACTTCATGTGCGAAGTCGATATGGCGGTCAGCAATCGGAATGATTGAAGCCTGAACCGGCATCAACCATACGGGGAACGCGCCACCATAATGCTCAATTAACACACCCATAAAGCGCTCGACTGAACCCAACAAGGCCCGATGGATCATGAGAGGTCTGTGTTGCTGGCCATCTTCGCCAATGTAGGTCATATCAAATCGTTCAGGCAAATTGAAATCAAATTGAATGGTACTGAGTTGCCACTCTCGTCCCAACGCATCAATCATTTTCAGATCGATCTTAGGACCATAAAATGCTGCACCACCTTCATCAATATCATAGTTTAAGTTTGCCCTATTCAATGCATCCCGGAGAGCATCCTGTGCTATCAACCATTCGGACTCTTCGCCAACAGATTTTTCTGGACTACGGGTTGACAAATAAGCATGAAATTCATTCATCCCAAAATGACGCAGAATGTGCAAACAGAAATTGAGGGTTCGGTCTATCTCTTCTGGCATTTGATCTTCGCGACAGAATATGTGTGCATCATCCTGGGTGAATCCTCGAACGCGTAACAAGCCATGTAAAACACCGGAACGTTCATAGCGGTAAACGGTACCCCATTCAGCCATTCGCATAGGGAAATCCCGATAGGAATGTAATTTGTTTTTGTAAATCATAATGTGGAATGGACAGTTCATTGGTTTGGCATAATATTCATCTTCGTCAATTTCCATGGAAGCAAACATATTTTCCTTGTAGAAACCAAGATGACCTGAGGTTTCCCAGAGATGTGCTCTGCCGATGTGAGGAGAATAAACAATATCGTAGCCATTCGCCAAATGTTCCTGTTTACAATAATCTTCAACTAGATGACGAATAAGTCCTCCATGGGGATGCCAAAGGATCAAACCAGGACCAATTTCCTGATTGATGGAGAATAAATCCAATTCTTTGCCTACTTTGCGATGATCGCGCTTCTTTGCTTCTTCGATTCTCCATAAATAATCCTTCAAATCTTCAGGATTCTCAAACACAGTACCATAAATTCTCTGCAACATGGAGCGTTTTTCATCGCCACGCCAGTAAGCACCAGCAACAGATAAAAGTTTAAGTGCTTTTGGGTTGATCTCATTGGTATTCTCCACATGGGGACCACGACATAAATCTACGAACTTGTCATGTTTGTAGATAGAAATCTCGGGTTTTTCATCCAATGGGTCACCATGCTCATCAGTTCCACCTTCTTCAAGCCCTTGAATCAACTCGACTTTATAAGGCTGATCATTAAAAATGTTCAATGCTTCCTCAGCACTCAAAACCTGCATTTCGAATTTATGATTTCCTTTGACGATGTGTTTCATCCGTTTTTCAATTTCATCCAAATCTTCTGGAGTTAAGTTTCGTGGAAGATCAAAATCATAATAGAAGCCATCATCAATGGCAGGTCCAATGGCGTATTTGGCATCCGGGAATTTCTCCAGAACTGCCTGTGCCATGACGTGTGCAGTTGAGTGTCTCACTTTAAATAAATGTGAAGCTTCGTATTTTTCATCAACTTTTTTGGCCATTTTTCACCTCTTTCTCTTTATTCAGTATTTAAACAAAAAACTCCTGCCACTGGGGCAAGAGAACTTCTCGCGGTTCCACCCAGATTACTCAAAAAATGAGCATCTTGTCTATGCTGATAACGGTTGCGCCGGTTGCCTTACTCCTCAAGGTTCAGGGTTCAGCTCACAGGTGGTTTTCGGTGTTCATTCTTCTGAAAAAGCTTTCAGCCAATGGCTTTTTCTCTCTGGAGTTTCAGAACACTTAATCGTCCTGATCATAGCTTTTGTTTATTCATTTGTAGTGGGCGGTATAGGGCTCGAACCTACGGCCTCCGCGATGTCAACGCGACGCTCTAACCAACTGAGCTAACCGCCCGCGTGGCGATATTATAATTTACTTGAAGGGATATTGCAATAGGAAAAATTGGAATTTGATTGGTTCGAGATTTAAGGATCTAACTCTATTTGAATAACTTTCTGTTCCTTCCCTATCAAGCTCGTTAATGGTAAAATTTTTGACGCGTCCAAAAGGACCGAATGGAGAGGTAGCGTAGTCTGGCCTAACGCGCGCGCCTGGAAAGCGCGTATACCGAAAGGTATCAAGGGTTCGAATCCCTTTCTCTCCGCCACAAAAAAACCACCTTATTCTAAAGGTGGTTTTTAATGTATGACAAACCTCTGATAAGGTTATTTTTTCAACCATTCTACTACTTCAACACCTGTATTTTCAGGGATGTTTTGGATGGCCATTTCTAATGGCAAATCCCTTACTCTGCATAATACGGTGGCTATTGCCAATCCATGAGAAACGACAATGATTGTTTGTTGATGGTGTTTTTCAGCCAGATGATCGAGATATGCATACATACGTTCAGCTACTTCGGCAATACTTTCTCCACCAGGCTTGCGAGATGTGTAAGGGTTCTGATACACTGCCCGTACTTCATCTCCACTGGCTGCCAACACATCTTTGATAAATTTACCTTCCCATTCACCTTGATTAATTTCCCGTAAAGCAGGGTGAGTGTAAATGGGTAACTTTACTTTTTTTTCTATTTCCTGGGCAGTCTGAAATGCCCGCATGAGATCACTGCTGTATAAAGAAGAAAAATGATGATCATTCAAACTTTCTGCTATGAGTTGAGCCTGTTTAATGCCGGTTGAATTCAAGGGAATATCCTGCTGTCCCTGATATTTTTGTTCAAGGTTCCAATCTGTTTCCCCATGCCGGATAAGATAAATTGTTGTATAAACCATATGAAATCCAATCAATAATTTTCAGTAAAATATTAAATAATTATAACGGCATTGAATTATTCATTTCACACTACGCACTAATAACATTTTTTTTCTATAGGTTTAGAGTATCATCTCAATAAAACGAGCTAGGCAAAAAAATTAAAAAGATATGACTACGAAAAACAAAAAGCCCTCGCAAGAGAGCTTTTTGATCGAATCCGATATTTAAATTATGGATTAGCCTGATCTTGAAGGAACCGAACATAATTTACCACATCCCAACGCATTTCTGGGGTTGGTAGATTTTCTCGTAAATGTGGCATTTTTCCAGGCACACCTTCAGTAATCGTTACAAAAATTGCACCATCACTCAAAGAGGATCGATCTGCATCGATCAGGCTGACTGGTGGAAATTTCCTGAGAAAACCACTAAAACCACCATTTCCTTCGCCTGTCGCGCCGTGGCATAATGCACAGGATGTGTCGTAATAGGTTTTTCCGCGAGCGACAAATTCATCCTTTGCATCAATAGGATTCGTTGGAACACCCAATTCAGGAATGTAGGCTGCACCTTGAACAGGAATGGATCGGGCAGGTAATGGCAGGGGATCTTCCATAGGGCGATAACTGGCCTGAATTTCCATCAAGCTAACCCAGTCAATTTTGATGACATCATATGTAAACAATAAACCGATGATCAGAGGGGTGACCAAAGCCCCCATAACGAGAATTAATTTTTTTATCATGGTTGTTTTATCTCCTCGACATCAACAATTTCTGCCCCTAAATCCTGTAATTCAAAACAGGTATCCTCATCCGCATGTGTCGGACAATTGAATAGTATGCCGATATAACCATCACCGATTTTGGGATGATAGCCTTTGGGACCAAATGAGGGTGAAAGCATTTCAATGAAAACACCCAAAAATGTGCTGATCAACAACCCCAACATAGTTAATTCGAATGTAACGACAATTGATGTCGGAATAGGTGTAAGCGGCATGCCACCAACCGATAATTTATACATGTTTGGAACCAGAAAGTTCAGCAACATGGCAATAATGAAGCCAAACAAGGCACCTGCAACAGCAATTTGAGGTACCCGCGTCCATGACATCGGTCTTCCCAGTATTTTTTCAGAAAATGGTACACCAGAAATAACAGAAATATCTTTATCAGAAATTCCATGGTGATGAAGTGTTTCGATGGCTTCAGAAGCCTGGTCAACCTGGTCTTCCTTGAAGAGGATCATACGAACATTGGTTTCCATTTTCTCCTCCTATTCCAATTCAGTAACCGAGGGAATTTCGGTTTTTCCGATTTTTCGTAAAGTATGGCTCATTTGACCTTCCTGGACCTCCCAGACGGGCACAAGCGGTATGAATCTGGAAGCAATCAAATACAGGAAAATAAACAGACATAAGGTGCCCAGTGCGATGCTGACCTCGATGATGGTGGGATTGTATATGCCCCAATCAAATGGGCTTCTCTGATGGCCTAATGTCAGAGGGATAATGGTGTACCGTTCAGCATACATGCCTACATTCACCAGCAAGGTGATGATGAACATCAACCAGGGTGTACGCCGAACTTTCTTGTTCCACAGGAACAACCAGGGAATGGCAACATTACAGATGAGCATGGTATACCAGACCCATGCTGATGGGCCGACTGCGTGTAGGGTAAGAACCTGTTTCACTGCTGCATCCCCACCATACCAGGAAAGAATGTATTCATTGAAGAAAAAGTATGCCCAGGACATGGAGAAGACCAAAATTAGTTTACCGAGGGCATCAAAGTGTTCTTTTCGAATGAAATAATCCATATTCTTCATGGTTGATCGTAAAATGTATAGAATGGTTACCACCGCTGAAACACCGGATAGAATCGCACCGATGATAAAGTATGGTCCAAAGATGGAGGATTGCCATCCTGATACCATGCTGACTGCAAAATCCCAGGAAACGATGGTATGAACCGAGAACATCACAGGGATGATAGCGAAAGCAAAGATAGAAATTGCTTTACGTAATCGGAACCACTCAGCTTCTGTCCCACGCCAACCTAATGCGAGCTGTTTATATACGAAATGACGCCATCCAGTTGTGCGATCGCGTGCCATCGCCATGTCTGGAATAAGAGGTAAGAATAAATAAATGGTGCTACTCAGTAAATAGGTGGTGATAGCAAATAAATCCCAAACCAAAGGAGAACGGAAATTTGGCCACAACCAGCGTGCATTTGGGTATGGAATCATCCAATAAAAGACCCACACACGACCCAAATGGATTAACGGATAGATAGCGCCAGCCGCCAGACCAAAGGTGGTCATCAACTCAGCTGCTCTGGTGAAGGGACGCCGAAATTCAGCCTTGAAGACTCTCAGGATGGCAGACACAAATGTACCAGCATGTGAAATGCCGATCCAGAAGACAAAGGTGACAATGAAAATACCCCAGAAAACAGGACGGCGAATACCCGCAACGCCCATACCAGTGGCAATCATATATCCCCAGGCTCCAAACAATAAGACAGCAACTGCTAATCCCAGACCAATCACCCATGCCCACCATTTACGTGTGGTGGTGGTCATGGCTTCCATGACCATTTGATTCATTTCATCGCGTGGCATCGGATCCAACATCAGGTGCTCTTTGCGTAAATCTTCGGCTTCAGATTCCTGATGTGGACTTGCTTGTGAACCAATAAACGGTTTTACATCAGCCGCCATATGATTTCCCTCCCTTCAGATATGTTACCCTGGGTTCTGTACCTAGATTTTCTAATTCTTTATAAGCCTGATCACTGCGCACCATTTTACTCACCCTGCTTTCAGGATCCCTGAGGTTTCCGAATGTGATCGCATCGGTTGGGCAAGCCTGTACGCATGCCGGGGTTACATCGCCATCTTCAATCTCTCTGCCTTCAGCAGAAGCTTGTTGTCTGCCTTTGACAATCCTTTGAACGCAGAAAGTGCATTTTTCCATCACACCTCGTCTGCGTACTGTGACATCCGGATTGAGATATGAATTCATGGGTGCTGGAATTTCATAATCAAACCAGTTGAACGTGCGAGCATGGTATGGACAGTTGTTGGCACAATAGCGCGTACCAATGCAGCGGTTATAAACCTGCAGATTGATTTTTTCGACTTCCGAATGGAGTGTTGCAAAAACCGGACAAACGGGTTCGCAAGGTGCGCTGCCACATTGTTGGCATAACATGGGTTGATGGTTAGGGGTTACTTCCGGATATTCACCTTCCCAGTATCTGCGAATACGCATCCATTGCATTCCGCGTCCGTACGCCATTTCGTCCTCGCCAACGAAAGGAATGTTGTTTTCCATCGAACAAGCGGTGACACACGCCTGGCAACCACTACAAATATCAAGGTCGATGACCATGCCCCATTTTTCGTCCTGTGCTTCTTTTGCAAGTAATTCAGTCATAATGGTTCTCCTTTTTGTCTCTACCTCTAATGTTCACCATAGACACCTTCTTTGCTTTCCTGACGTGCTAATGGGCGTCGTTTTCCTGTAGGTTTAATTGTGACTGTTGTATCTGATAAGGCCAGATCGCCAGCTTGATTGACTTCGGTTGACCAAACAATCGCTGGGTTACAGCCTCTTCCTTCAGCAAATCTACCTAACGCTGTATGCCCCTGGCCAAATGGAATAGCCACTGTATCCGGGCGAATAGCCGGGTAACGATATACGATGGCTTCCACCGCGAAATCGCCGCTTGAAGATTTGACTTCAACGATATCATCATCATGAATTCCAAGTTGATCAGCCATCTTTGGGTTAATTTCTATCCAAGAATTCCAGGTGACAGTTGTCATTGGATCGGGAGTCTCCTGTAACCAGGGACGATTCGCACCGCTACCATCGCCCATCTGTGTGGCAAATGAAACCAGATGGAATGTCTCGCCTTCTTTTGCACTTTGAGGAGTCGAAAATGATAATTTTTGATCCAGATTGATGACTCCCTCGAAATTTCCTAATTCTGAGGTTGTCTTCCACCATCCACCAAACTGAAGCCATTTACTCCAGAAAGTGGGAAGTTCTCCAGCTGAATAGGAGCCTTGTTTTTCAATCAAAGGTGTAATGGTTTTTTGAATGAAATCGACTTCATCCGTGTACTGGATGTCCGAAGCCAGATTTCCACCAAGGGCTAAAATGGCTGCCAGTATAACATCAGCAGTGGCTTTTGTATCATGAATAGGGGCGACAACCGGCTGAATCGATGAATAAGCTTCACGATCACTACCCAATAGAACTCTTTGATATCCAAAGGATTCCAACGCAGCATGATCCGGGAAAATGAAATCGCTCTCAACCGCTGTTTCATCTTCAAAAGTACTGAATGAAATCACTGTTTTTACTTTTTTTAATGCGGCTTGAAAACCTGCATATGCAGGCAGTTCAAAAACTGGATTGTTGCCATGGATAAAGAGCGTCTCTATTTCTCCTGCGTTCATTTTTGCTATCAACGCTTTTACTGTGGCAAAATCGGATGTGTGATTTTCCCCAAATGTTGGGAAGACACCACCTGGTTGTGAAGTGTTCTCTACCAGAACATTCAAAGCCAGTATCGCTTTGGCTGCATCCAGACCATTTCTGGTTGTCAACGCAAATCCACCTGGTAAAGCGATTGCTTTGTTATCTGAACCAAATAATTCTCCCAGTTGAAGCAATTTTTCCATGCTGATACCTGAGATTTTGGATACTTCGTTCAGGTTAATATCTGTATATAACGCAGGAGTAGTAATTCCAGCTTTTGTGGCAGCAATTTTTCCAATTGCTAAAGCAACCTGACCTTCGGTACCTGGTTTAATGGGGATCCATTCATCAGCGTTGGCACTCGATAAAGATTGACGGGCTTCAAAGGAAACAATATATCCACGTTTTCCAAATGGCTGTTTTCGAAGCTGACGAAATCCACGACTGTAGGCTAATGGTGACAGCCAGGTTTCCAAAAAATTAGCCCCAAATGAAAATACCACGTCAGCATTTCCTATATCAAAGAATGGTATCTGATCAAAACCATAGAGTTCCTGAGTAGCTTTCAATAATGTGGTCCTGCCTTCGAGAGTTCCCAATGTGCCATATCGAACTGGTTGGAAAAATCCTCCCTTTTCTGAGATCTCCTGAACAAGATCGAATAAATGATCAGACTGCAACCCCAGAAGAAAAGCAGTTTTTTTTGGATTTTTCAATCCATCCACTACTGTATTGATGGCATCCTGCCATTCCATGCTCGTGAAAGTTCGACTGCCTCTGGTTCTCTTTTGAGGTCCTGTGATACGATCCGGATTATAGACCCCTTGTACCGTAGTTAATCCTCGTGAGCAGACTTTTCCCTGGTTGACCGGGTGATCAGGATTTCCTTCAGCTTTAATTGCACGACCTTCCTGGGTTCTTATGATCAAGCCACAACCAGCCGGGCACTCTTTACACGTTGTCGCGTAATATGTGCTCACACCTGTCTGATTATATTCTGGCATATTGGCATAAGCCTGTCTGGTCACATACCGCGATGATGGACCGCAACCTGTAATAACTGTTGCTGCTGTCACACCAATTCCGGAGATTTTTAGAAAATCGCGCCTTGAGATTTTTTCAGTCATTGATTTCCTCCTTGATTAGTAATGACACGTGGCGCAATCCGAAAGTAAAACAAATTCTTCCGGAGTGGACATTTTTTGATGACAATCGAGACACCAACCCATATTCTGACCTTTTTGTGGTTCAGCAACTGTCATTTGCGTAACATCTCCATGACAGGTTTCACAGGATAATTCTGCATTGATATGTGGTTGATGCGAAAAGACAACAAAATCAGGTTGTATAGCAACAGGAACCCAGGGAATTTGTTTTCCTTCAGAACCATAACTGGCTACCAATTTTAAGTTATCGTTGCGGGGTTCTATTTGTTGGTGACAACCCCAGCATTTATCTGTGGTCGGCAAGCCTGCATCTGGTCCTGTTGCGCTACCTGTGTGGCAGTAAGAACATTGGGCTCCAACACCAATATGGAAATTATGAGGAAAAGGAATGGGTTGTTCAGGTGGAATTTGCGTGTAATAAATGCCACCTACAGCTCCTCCCAATAGAATCAGCAGCACCAATGCACCGACTATCCGAACACCTGAGCGCTGCCATAAAGGTAAAGAAGATTTCATAAAAGACTCCTTATTATAAAAATACTACGCTCGCCGGCTGCGCAATAACCACACCAGCAACAGAATGATTCCAACAAACACTGCCCCAAGAAGGATTGCAAAACCAAGACTTGTCGCCATAGCACCAAAGGCGGTGACGATCCCGGAAAACCAATTTTCGGCAGGTCCACCAAGATTTGCAACTGGCTCGATTTCCATTGGCTCATTAGCCGAAACTTCAAAACCAGTTGGTAAGGAGGATTGGACATAATAAACTACATCCCGTCCATCTTCTGGCGTCCAACCTAATTCATATCCCAAAGGCATTTCTGGAGCGCGTGCAGTTCCAAAGCGGGTTCGATGCAGGAAGCGCCAGGGATCTTGAACCGCTAAAGTTCCCAGAGATACTTCAGTACCTTCATAACGGAAAGTTGCTAGAGACCCGTCATCACCATGGCAACTGGAACAGGCTTGTTCATATTTTTCTTTGCCATTCACCAAATCCCCCCCGGTGACTTTTCGGGTGACAATATCAATATACTCATTATCATCAATCAATCCGGTTTGAATAAATGCAATGACACTTTCGATATCGTCTTCACTCAACATGGATGTGAAATTATGTTGAGCGTCAGCGGAACCATCTAAAGCTTTTGTAAGAGTTGCTTTATCCTTGGAAGATGCTTCTAATAGCCCTGGGAAACCGGTGCTGTAAGAACCTGACCGGAAAGCTCCTGCGACTCCCTGATAATCCCACCCGTGACAAACAACGCAGCGCCAGGTGTCTGTGCCAGAAATGGTATTGTTTGACTGCCGTGACCAGATAGGGTGGTTACCAATCGGAATGGCAGCCTCAGAAATGACACTTGTCCAATCGTCATAAATTTGTGCACCTCGCGAAACGGGGCTGATTTCCTGTGGATTATCCCGAGCTGAGACATTCGCATCCGAAATACTGCCAATAATGACCATCAGAATCAAGATAACGATGAAACTAAATATTGGTTTTAACTTGATCATCTGTTCGCTCCTCCAATAGATTGGGTGTGAGAACTTATTTATTAACAGATTACAACCATTAAGGACTTCATTATCACAAAATTTACATTGGTTGTTACATTAAATTACATTAAGAATTATATACCAAATTTATGATATTTGTCTGTATTAATTCACTACAAAACCAATAAAAAATTGATCTTTATTAAATTCCCTTGAGACCCTATTTGTTATAATGATCAGTAATGTAAGCGACATTGAATAATAAAATCAACTATCAGTATTGTACATGAATTGAGAATGAAAATGGAAATTAAATCAGGTCAAATTTCAGTAAAAATCGAAAAACCAATCTATGGGGGTGAATTTTTAGCAAGATTACCGGATCATCGACCTGTTTTTGTGCCATTTGTTTTACCAGACGAAATTGCTGTGGTTCAGGTTACTCAGGACAAAAAAGGATATGCTCGAGCTGCCTTGATTGATTTAATAGAACAAAGCAAAAAAAGGATCAATCCACCCTGTAAACATTTCTCTCAATGTGGGGGTTGTCATTACCAGCATATGGAATATGAGGAACAGTTGGAACTTAAGCAACAGGTCGTTTTGGAACAGTTCTCCCGAATACAAGGATTCAGTGAACACATTTTAATGAATATTGTTCCATCTCCGAATGAATTTCATTATCGTAATAATCTTCAATTTTCAGTCAATTTGAACGGAAAGTTAGGATTTCAAGCTTTTGGCTCAAACCAGATCATACCGATTGATGAATGTCTTCTACCTGGCGAGCAAATATTTCAAACATGGAAAATGTTAGATCTGGAACAATTCCCCGGGTTGAAGAGAGTTCATATTCGGGAAGGTTTAGAAGAAGAAATAATGCTGATATTGGAAAGTGAAAATTTTCAGGAAATCCCTTCCCTAGAACTGGATGTGCCTGTTTCAGTTGTTCATTTAAGTGATGTGGGCAAAATTGTGATGGCAGGCGAGGACCACCTGATATACCAGGTTAAGGATCAATTCTTTCATGTTTCTGCAGAATCATTTTTTCAGGTCAATATTTCTCAAGCTGAAAAAATGATCGATGTTGTTGGTGAATATTTGCCCACCAAAGGGAAATCATTTCTGGAACTTTATTGTGGGGTGGGATTATTTACTCGATTTTTGGCGGATCGCTATGAATTAATTTATGCCGTTGAAGAATCATCTTCTGCCTGTGATGATTTTGCTATTAATCTCGATGTGTTTGATCACATTAATTTGTATGTAGGTTCTGTAAAAGATATTGTTCCTCAACTGGAAATTCAACCTGAAGCGATCCTCCTGGACCCACCTAGAGCGGGTATAGATCCCAGAACCCTGGAAGCGATTTTGGCGTTCAAAGCAAATAAAATTGTTTATGTATCCTGTGATGTTTCTACTTTATCACGAGATCTAAAAAGATTACTTGAAGGTGGTTATCGCCTGGTTGAAATTACCCCCTTTGATATGTTTCCACAGACATTTCACATTGAATGTGTTGCATTGTTAACCCTGGTGGAGAAATAAAAGTTTTACAATTTTTTGTAGCCAGATGATCGCAGAACTTTTATCAATCTTATATAAAAATTGATTGTTACCCCAGAAATTTAAAAATTCAATAGCGTCTGAACCATTGGTATTGATACCATTCAAATGATACAATAACTTATCTTTCTTCAAATATTGAATTTGAGTCATTTTTCCTTCTTTTTTCTTGTAGATTAGGAAAAAGATACAAAAATAATCTATTTGATATTTTCGGTGAGGGAGGAAATTAAAGATACGGTGTTTATAAAACCGTATGAAAAATTTAGAAAGGTTTTTTTATTATGGACAAAAAGAAATTACCAGTATTGAGCACGGTTTTATATGTTATTGCAGGTTTACTTGTTGTGTATTCAATTTGGGCAGCAGTATATTCTGCCAATTATATTTCCACCATGATCCAACAGGGGCAATTAGCATTTACTGGAAACGAATTTGAAATTGTCAGTTTTTATATGTCTAATATTGCACAATATGTGTTATTTGCTATCACTCTTTTCGTCTTAGGCAGAATTTTATTATATTTTTCATTCATCGAAGAAGAGGAAGAATTGGATGAATTACTTGATGCTTCTTCCATTGAAGAAGAGGTCAAAGATTTAGAAGACTAAGCGATTGTTGTATAAGAAAATAGCTTCATCAGATTATTCTTTCTAACAGGAAGATTTGAATTTATCAATTGCCTTCGCTCAGGTTGCTCTTCGTATTTAAGAGAAAAATACGAATCTGTTCCAAGTTGTTTGTTTACTTAATTTTTTAAGGGGAGAAGACGAATTAATGTTTAATCCCAATATAATTGAACCTGATACTGTGTTCAGTTCGTTATAATTATTTCAGATTTATACCCTATTCTTATTTGATGTCATTGGAAAATGGAACCAAAAATAATCATCAAAGAAACTTCCAAAGAAGATTTGTTGAACATCATGTCCTTATGGAATAATGGTGAGGTCATGTCATTTGTTGGGTATCCCCATGGACTTGGAATAACTTTACCTAAACTAATGGATTGGTTGCCATGGGCGGTTTCCAAACCATATCGATGTCACTATTCAATCTATCACGAAGAATTGGGTTTTTGTGGTGAGGCTTTTTATCATGTGGATTCAATTTATGAATTAGCTGCTTTGGATATCAAATTACTTCCTGAAGCACAAGGAAAAGGAATAGCGGAATTTGCACTTCGTTTTGCCATTGAACAGGCTTTCCTTCAGGGGTATGCCAAACGAGTCTATGTGGATCCACATCCAGACAATTTAAGTGCGTGGAATTTATACAGGAAATTGGGATTCACCAGTAAAACCAGACCTGCGCATTTAGAGCAATGGGATACCTATCTGGATATATCGAAAGAAGATTGGGAAAATTCGAGATCAAATGATGGAACAAAAATATCTCTTCACTCGTCTTAAGATTAAGGGGTATTTTTTTCATTCAAATGTTCTATAATTAAATTGATTTCAGGAGGTCTACTATGCCAAAAAAATTAATAACAGCTATTATTGCTCTCTTTATTGTTTTAAGTTTCTCAGGATGTAATTTATCCTTTCTCAATCTAAATCCAACTCCTTTTTTCCCCACACCTAACTACACCATGACAGCTTTGTTTTCAGTCGATGAAATTAAGGCTACAAACCCTCCACTGGAATTTCCAGTCAACACACAAGAACCATTATTGCCAACCGTTCAACCAACGAGTGCTGTAACAGAAGCGCCTACGCAAGCTTTACCGACAATCACAGCATATCCGACTGTAATTCCTCCTACAACCACTTCATTACCACCAATTGCAACCAATACATCAGTAACTGTAAGGGGAGGAACCTGGGTAACTGGAAAATATATGAAAACACCACCTATTATGGATTCTATCTGGGATGAATGGGATGCGACCAAATACCCGGCAAAATATGTTGTTCATGGAGCCAGTCAATGGGATGACTCCGATGATTTAGAAGGCTCCTTTGCGGTTGGTTGGAATGAGACTTATCTGTACCTTGCTGTAAAAGTTCTGGACGAAAAGTATGTACAAAATGCGACCGGTCAGGACATCTACAAAGGCGATAGCCTTGAGATTCTGTTTGATACAAACCTGTATGGTGACTTAAGTACAACCAGTTTGAGTACAGATGATTTTCAGATCGGGATTTCACCTGGTAAAGGTGGCGTTGATGGAGAAAAAGAAGTCTACCTTTGGTTCCCATCTGGAAAAGCAGGCAGGATCAATGATGCAATCGTTGCTTCCTCTGAAAGTGATGGTATCTATCGGGTAGAAATTGCAATTCCATGGAAAGTTTTCAATGTCACACCTGCCAGTGGTCAACAGTATGGATTTGGGTTTTCCGTGTCTGATAATGATGATTCAAGCCAGAATGTTCAACAAAGCATGGTTTCGAATTTACGAAACCGGAAATTAGTGGATCCAACGACATGGACTGTTCTGACACTGTCAAATTAATATTGATTGAAACAGGAATAAAAATTGCGCACTATCTCAAAATAGAATAGAAGCTAATTCTGCTCGATAAGATCTGGTAAGCTCATCATCCTCGCCTAATAATTCAAATAAGGCGAGGATTACTTTTTGCGCCAAGCCAGCGCGATATTTTTTGTTTTGCCTGAGGATTTCCAATAATCCATCCAGTGCAGAGGGGATATTATTTCGTGATGCCAACCGAATACAATTGGAAAAAGCAAAGTCAAGATCATTATCCTGAGGCAAATTATTTTGTTTCAGATAGCCAAGAGCTTCTGCGTAAGGTAATAGTTTTTCAGCAGCAGCATATTGTTTACTGGTTGGAAAATTTCTCAACATTAACAAAGGTTCGAAAGGATCTCCCAACCCTAATTGTGCCTTTGCCAGACCTAACAATATTTCTGGCCGATCCGGATATAGTTCGATTAATTCAAGGAAATTTTCTTCGGCTTCTGCCCATTCATGGTTTGCCAGGAGACTTAATCCCTTTTCCTGAGCTAAACTATCTTTGCTGGGAGGGGTTATGTTGGTGATAAATGTTCTAACACGTTCTTCTGGTTGAGCCCCGACAAAATCACCGACCACTTGTCCACCACTAAATGCCTTGATGGTTGGAACAGTTCTGACACCAAATTGAAGAGCTAAGTTAGGATTAGCGTCAACATCTACTTTAGCCAGTCTGAAACTTCCCATTGCTTCATAAGCTAATGCTTCTAATAATGGACTGAGTGTTTTGCATGGTCGGCACCAGGTAGCCCAAAAATCCACAACAACAGGGGTGTTTTGTGAATAAGCAAGTACTTCGTATTCAAAATCAGATTCATTTACATCAATAATAAATTCAGAAGGCATCTGTTTTTGCTCCAGACCTTGAAAAGATGATCGTTCCTAATTTAATTGTATCAAATCTTTGATGGAGGAGATGATTATTCTCCTTCATCACCTGATTCAATTCCTGGTTGATTTACAGAAATGACATCTCCATGTACATTTACAACGATTTTAAATCCCATCAAACCCATATAAGATCTGGTTTCTTGCGGGATTCCGGTTTCAAGTAATTTGTCAAACTGTTCGTCCATATTTTTCAATTGATTTGCAATCATTGCATAGGTGAAAATATCATCCTGACCAAGCATTTTTGCTGCTTGTTGACTGATAAAATCTTCTTTCCCTTCAATCATTTCTCTCATTTGATTCAGCACCTGTCGATCGATTGTTTCTGATAATATGTGGCGTTTAAACCCATGATCATTCACAACATAACAGGAATCCTGTCCTATGTAAACATTCTCAACCTGGCTGTCGTCTTCATCAAAGACTAATCCGGCAAATAAAGCGTGTATCGACATTTATAATTTTCCTCAGGTAAAGAATAACATAATAGTATTAACATTTTCAAAGAATCTGATCACGATTTTTTATTGAATTTTAAGTTAGTTAGAAAATATCCACCCTTGTCCCGGTCTTTTCTATGTAAGTTTCTTCCCCAAATGGAACAGAAGGGGATGACCAGCGGTAAATCCATTGTGCATCAGCCGGGGTTAAATTAATACAACCATGGCTTCTTGGTTTACCATAATCATTGTGCCAATACGTTCCATGGAACGAGACACCGCTTTCAGTAAGATATGTAACCCAGGGGATTCCTGGCAGATCAAAGCTATTGGGTGCAGCAGGGTCACCCGCTGCCATATGGCGGGAAGGGCGTTTTCGATTAGTTATGTAAACTCCCGGTTGTGTGCGATAATCGCCATCAATAAAGCGTGCGCCGGTCGCTGTTTTCGCAAAAAAAACTGGAACCTCATTTTCATAGGCAATTACTGCCTGTTCCTGTAATCGAACCTCAATTAATTTTTGATCGGCAGGAATTTCAGGTGAGATTGGAGTGATTTCCGCGGGTTCAATAAGATGCATATGGGTTGCTTCCACATAATAATGAATCTTCCACTTATCATCTGCTATTTTATACCAGAGTTTCTGGTTATTATCCCTGACAGCACTTTTAATCCAAAAAACCGTCCCATAATATAAGCGATAGGTAATCAAATGTAATGATTTGGGATGCCAGACTGCGTTCGTAAAAGGTACTGTTACCTCCCCTAATTGTCCATTGGAGGAAATTTCTTCTACTTCAGGATTTGTTCGAATACACACAGGCTGTATTTCCCCAGAATGAACAAAACCTTCATCACCCATTTCATACCATATCCGATTGTATGATGGTTTTTCTTCACCTACAGTCACTGAATTAATGGGATGAACATGATCTTGCCAGAGGGTACTGACTAATTTTGAAGTTTTTGTTGGGGCGTTGAATACATCAACGGTAGATGAAATCACTCTACCATGTGAAGGGATCAGGTCAGAGAGAATTGTCTGCTTCCTGGAAAAGAAATGATTATTCAGTTGTGGAAGCACCATTAAACCCAAAAGCCCATAAGATGATCTTTTTAAAAAATCCCTTCTGGTTAATGGTTGGTTTTCAGAAAGTATTCTCACCAATTAAAACCTTTGCTACGGATGTACATTCACCAGTGTACCAACGGAGGCAAAATCGTATAGCCAACCAGCTTCAGGCGTTCGCATGTTCACACATCCATGACTCATCGGTGTTCCAAAATTATCATGCCAATAAGTGCCATGGATACCATAACCCTTATAAAAATACATTGTGTAAGGAACATCTGGCAAGTTATATCCGGGACCACGCATATCTGCGTATCGATATTTCACCCAGATGTGAAATTCTCCAATAACTGTTGGTGTTCTCCAAGTTCCAGTGGAAACAAGGAATGAATTCACAACATTTTCACCTATATAGGCATACAACATTTGATCACTTAAATCAATGTCGATCCAACGCGTGTTCTCATCCACTTCTGCTGGGATTTCAACCCCATAATTTGTTGGCATTGTTGGTCTTGGTGTGAAAGTTGGGGTGAATGTAGGCGTGAAAGTAGGGGTAGAGGTGGATGTCGGAGTACTCGTAGGTGTGGAAGTGGCTGTCGCCGTTGCTGTTGGTGTTGACGTGGAGGTCGCGGTAGCCGTAGCGGTAAGTGTGATAGTCAGCTTTTGAATAGCCCCAACTGGTCTTTGGGATACAGGCTGCCTGGCAAATACTGTTTTTATCGTTGGGAAAGTAAACCAGGTACCAAAGATAATCAAGGTCAGAAAAACAATCAAACCAGCTACTTTTATCCATAGCGTATTCCCAGGTGATGATTTGGCTGGTTTACTATCTTGTTTAACCACTTTCACCTGTGCTAAGGGAGGCTTTATGACTGGATGTTGTTGTTCTTGCTTCAATTTTCTTAGTCGTTTTATTGCCCAATCCATTCCCTGACGTGCACGTTGTGATCCCGGATTGATTTCCAAAGCCTTGATAAGGTAACGAACACTATCTTCTGGATGTGAGCAAGCAGCCAGAATCAGCCATCCCTCTTCCTGGTCTGGCGCTAAATGGATAAGTTCCTTCGCCCAATGAAGAGCTTCAGAAATATTCTTGGTGCGTAAATGCTCACGGGCTTTTGAAAGTGCCTGTGAGGCTGAAAATTGTGAATTATCCATTATGGCATCTCAGATAAATAATTATCCGGGACGTTTTCTTTGCCAATAAAACATTCAATACCGGCAACGATACCATCCGCAACTAATTCGGGTTTATAACGAATGATTTCTTCATCGAGGTTCAAAAAACCTGTTTCAATGATTGCAGCTGTAGTCTCACTGCTAATTTCACTGAAGGTGTGATAACTGGTCATGTCAGGTGTTATGGTATTGACATGAAATTTCAAGCCTGTGATTTCATGATAACGATGAATTAAGCATTTTTCTAATCTTTCGGAGCGATCTTGATACTGACTTTCGGAAGGAGCAGCAACTTTAAAACCAGTTGCAGAGTCATTGATATAATCGCAGGAATCATTATGAATGGATATCAACGCCAATCCAGCATATTGCTCCAATCTGGAATCAAATTCTTCTAATAAATCAACTGTGTAACCAATAGTTTTCAATTTTTGGACCACCAGGGTAGCAATTCGTAAATTTGCCTCCATTTCAGTAAAACCATCTGAACAAACTGAACCTGAGTCATTTCCATAATGCCCAGCCACAATACCAATTCGTGCTGGCGGTAATTGAGTTGGAGTGGGGTAGGCTACATTGGATTGGGCTTGCCAGATGTCATAAATATTTTGCATCTGGTTGGAGAACAAATTGGATGGTGTCCACATGGTGAAAATGGTGGCAGATAGAATAGCAATTCCAATAATACTGAGAATTGCGTTTCCAGCATGAAAATTATTTTTTTCTTTTAGTGTGGATTTTGCATCAATCCGATTACTTTTGAACATTTTTAGATAGTACCATTCTTATTTTTTGATTGCAAGTAAATATTATAGCGTCAGAATGAAAAAATTCACTCAAAGAGGATCGAACAAACCTATTATAAATATACACGAAAAAAGTATAATCAAATTTAACAATTACTTATCAATGAAGAAGGATGATAATGAGTATTACAGCTGAAGAATTAAAACAGGTAATGAGAAATTGGACAAGCGGAATAGCAATCGTTTCCAGCCAATTTCAAGGTATTTACCATGGGATGACAGTCAATTCATTTACCTCCGTATCTGTAGAACCACCACTTGTTGTAGTAACTCTGGCTAATAATACTCGTACCTGTGAATTGGTTAAAAACTCACATGAATTTGGGGTAACAATCCTTTCTTCTTTACAAAAGGAAATCAGCGATCGTTTTTCAGGAAAATTTGAAGAAAATGAAGATCGTTTTGCAAGCTATGAGACCTTTTCTCTTAAGAGTCCTTCTTTATTGATTTCAGGTGGATTGGCATGGGTGGATTGTGCTGTGATTAAGGAAATTAACCTGGGAATTTCAACACTGTTTATTGCAGAAGTAGTAGCTGCTAAGATCGAACAAGGCGATCCATTGTTATATCACGATCGAAATTATTTCCGATTAGGAGAAAAAAATGGATGAGTACTTAACGGATGAGGATAAGAAAATTCTTTTGGCTGTCGCACGTGATGCCATTGTTAATGTTACCCAGAATAAAAAATTAGATGATTTGGACTTAGCTTGCTTTTCAAACCTTCTTCGTAAATATGGCGCTTCTTTTGTCACTTTACATAGAAAAAATGATGGACAATTACGTGGTTGTATCGGGGCTTTAGAAGCCTATCAACCACTGGTGCAGGATGTCCAACATCATGCTGTTGCCGCAGCGAGGGAGGATTATCGATTTCCTCCAGTGTCATTCAATGAAATTTCTAATCTTAACATTGAAATATCCCGATTAACTGCTCCAGTCAATTTAAAATACGAAAATCCGCTGGAACTTCCTGGTTTATTACGACCTGGAGTCGATGGGGTGATAATAAAGGACGGATTGCGTAAAGCTACTTTTTTACCGCAGGTTTGGGAACAGCTTCCAGATCCAGAAGAATTTCTGGCACATCTTTGTCGAAAAATGGGGGATCACCAGAATCGATGGAAAATGAAATTCCTCGATGTGTCAATCTATCAAGTAGAAGAATTTCATGATTAAAAAAATCCCTCAAAATTTAATTCTTGAGGGATTTTTATTATTATATATATATTAGAGCGTTTTTAATTCTTTTGCTTCTAAGTATCCCTGGCCATATAGATGTCCCATGATCGCAAATGAATATGGGACAGTCACTAAAATACCAATACCACAGGCGATTGATCCTAATGAAGCGATAAAACTGGCTGCTAGTGTTCCTACGAGAATTAGTAAATAGGTTACAAGATTGTTTTTCACCATTTTAAAGATCTCACCGAATGCAAGACCAGCTCCAATCGAATCTTCTACTGCAACTTTAGCATATGCAGCAGGAAGCATTAAGCCCATGACGAGTCCGTATAAAAGCATTAAGAAACCAAAACAAATACCAGCTATTGCAACAACTATAGCCAGAGATTGCTCATTACTTTCTCCGGCAACCACTGACAAAATGAAAATTGGTAAATAAAAAATTAACATAGGAATTGAATAAACAAGACCAACCACCCAGGCTTTGAACCCACGACCTAAATCTGCCCCAAATTCCATTTCTGGTAATGGACTTGGATTATTTCTAATGACATTCAAAGTAACTTTTAATGCCCACCCCAACAAGAAAATTTGTCCAACAATAGGAATGAGTAACCCAATCAATCCAGGTATGATGATTTTCTTAAACCAATCTGGATCCTGAAAAACAAAAGTAAACGCATCAGCAAATTTCATATTCCCTACTCCTTATTTTTTTGATTGAATTGATGAATTTTATTATTACAATTTTTATGCCAACACTTGAATTTTGTCGTATGAAATTCTTGTATTGCACATTACCTGAGTGATAATTGAAGAATCAATTTTCTGCTTTTTATTTTTACATAGAAATAATTAAAAATGCGTAAAATGATTCACATTTAATACGAATAAGGTTGCCCGTTTTTGTGCAGGATCATCTGCAGGTTCTAAATTCGTTCGAATGACTTCCAGTGCCTGATCTACTTTCTCGTCTTCTACGCCAATAAACAGGGTGGAATTTCCACGTTTGAGAAAACCTCCTGTGGAAGCGATGTGTGTGACACGGAATTCGGCTGAGGTTAGGGCAGATGAAATAGGATTTGTATCTCTATCTCGAACGATAGCAATAATCATTTTCATGGCTAAATCTCCTCAAAGTGTTCAACATCTAAAGCAAAAATATTAGCTCCCCCAATTGTAATGGGTGTTGGTGCAGGCAATGGCAAAGGCGCACTTTCAAGTGGTACAGCAATATATTCTACACGCTGACGACAGGTTTTCTTTAAAGTCTGCAATATAATTTCTTCCTTTTCAGCTGGTAGGCCTAAGAATAAGGTCGCATTTCTTCTTCCTAGAAATCCCCCGGTGCTGGCTAAGCGTGTTATATGAATATTCAATTTTTCCAATGCGCTTTCAGCATGGTCAACATCCTGTGATTGAATTACAGCAATTAGTAAAGTCTCTGGGGTATTTGTTTGAGAATTCATCCTTGATCCTTTCTTATTTAGGATGGGATCTTAATTTTTTGAAAATTCTTGGCATTAAGTTCAATAATTTTTTCACCAGATGTAATAATTGTATGTCCTTTTTGTGAGCAAATTACCCTAAGTCCACGATGAAAAATTTTTATATCATCTTTAAATACACTTGAACCCATAAACTCTATTTCAGTATCTGTCCAGCGACGAATGCCAATTAATCTAAAAAAGATTTTCAATGGAATCATCCCATTAATTATATTATATTCACCTTTGCAAGTTCCATCACTTGCATCATATAGTTTAAAGAATTTTTTTGATAATCGCAAATTCTTAATAACCACTTTCATTAAGTTATTAAAAACCTTCTTTGCCAGATCAAATTGTTGGTTATCAATCAGCCCTTCCAGTATGAACGAATTTAAAGGTAAATCCACTAAATTCATGTGTTTTTTCCTGTTTAACAGATATTTTTTTGGAAGCAATGAAAGCCCAAAATTACTCAAAAATTCCTTTTCCAGCCAATGATCTCCCATTTGTTGGATGCGTTTTTTGTTGGTGTCCTTAATTAATATAGGGAGAAATAAGCTTAAATCCACCATGGAATACTGTGATGTAGTGACTTCCACTGAACTGTCATCGGGAAGCCCCAGGATATTTATGGAAGATATTCTCTCAAACACATTTTCGGTAGTACTTAAGCCTGTTGTAGTACTCCAATTGAAATTGTTTGGTTTAATAATTTCATAAACCTCATGGTTTTTATGCAAACCTCTTATCTCAACAGTGATTTTTTTGGAAAGTTCCGGATGAGTAACGACACGTACAGTTAATCTTTGAGGTGATCGAAAATTTTTATCCAAAGTATGAATGCCAGAACCATTAATTTTCAGGATAGATACTTTACCTGGAGTTTTTTTAGTTTGAATATCACGATAAGCAAAATATTTTTGTTTTGGATTCCAGGAGTTGTCAATCCTCTTAATTAAATTTGTTTTTTGTTCTTCCAACCAATTACGTTCTGGAAAATCAATCTTAAATTGATCAGCAATCTGTAAACATTTTTCACATTCAATTGCTAAAAGACTATTAAGAAATGGTGATTCAATCCACAGGGAATTTATTCCATAGCCATCTTTGTCCCATTGATTATGAATCGGTAAATCCTCATATAAGGATTGCATTGCATTTTCCCAATGAGGGTTGGATTCATCCGAAGAAATGGATAGCCAATAATGCAAATAGGAGATTAATTTATTCAGATAGGTGATTGCAAAATCCTGAGATCTTTGAATATCAAGAATTTCTTGAGCGATCGTTGCGAAAATTGGAAAAGCATGAAAACGAGATTGGAAATTTGAAGGGTTTGAATGGTTAGGTATGAAGCCGTCTTCTCTTTGAAAATTTATAAATTCTTCAAATACATCCTGAATCATATAGTGATGTTTTGGTAAAACCTGCAGGAAGTACCATAGTTGTATGGGAGAAATTCCTTCATTTTTACAATTTTTTGTTGTTTCTGGATGATATATTGATTTTTCTGGATGGCGACTTTGAACCAAAGAAAATTTTTGTTTTTTTCCTGTATCTTTGACAAATAATTGTTTGGCAGAATTTTGGCTAAAAAGAAGTGCATTATCCCAGTCAGGATTTCCTGTATCAAAAAAGAAGATATCTCTTTGATGAAATAAATTATTTCGTGTGGTCTCTTTATCAAAATCAATGGACTGAAAATCTATTACTCTCTCCAGTGATTGGAATTTATCTTGCTCAAACACCAGACACCACTTGAGGCGCTGAGAAGAATCTGAATCAATTTCAAAATTGCTAGCAATGGATGGTTGCCCCAGTTTTCCGGATTGTGATAGTCCACCGAGATAAAAAAATGGAAATAGATCCTTCGTTTTTCCTTCTAAAACATAATATAAATCAGATTGCATCCCTTTCATCTGCTCCCCACCGGATAAAGGTTTTAAGGTAACAAGATATTGAAGATTGCCAGAGAATTTTTTCGTAGATTTGTTTTTAATGGAAACTTGACCATAAATGGAATGTGAATTTGAAATGAAATATTCTAAGCTGAAATGAATCCCTGGGAAAACTTCAACAGAAATATTCGTGTAATTCGGCAAATTTTCAGTAATAATTGGTTTTTTTTCGAATTGTTTTAGGTTGATTCTACTTTCATTGAGGTTTGAAAAAATTGGTGTGATTCTCAAACTTAATGCCTGTAACCCAAGTGTGCTGTAAAGAGAAATTCCACCTAACTCACCACCTTCATATTGAATTTCCCAGGTATTATCAAATGATATTTTCTCTTGTGAGTGTTGAGAATCATTTACAAGTATCAAACTGAAAGGGTCTTGTGGAGCAATACTTGTGGGAAACATAGCCTGATTGTAAAGGGAGAGTTATTCGGGGTCAAATGAAATATGCTAGAATTACCTAAGAATTTAGCTAATAGATAGTTTTGGAAAATATTATGGGAAATGACCAACCAATTCAAAATAATTCAAATAAAGACGATCATACGGATGCAGATCAATTAAAGAATTTAGAAGCATCACAAAAAGATTATGACGCATCTTTGGAAGAAACAGCCCCCAAACAAAAATCAGGCATGGAAGGTAACCATGATGTACCTGATCATACAGAAAATGGGAAACATGTCGATATGAACGATCGACATCCAACGGGTGATCCTGAGTCTACAGCAGGGTGGTATTCGGAAGAATTATCAGAATTAGAAAATAACCAATCCATGGCTTCAGACAATGAATCGGAAATTGATCCTGAGATTATTGAAGATGATCCAACCAGGATAAATCAAACCACCAATCAGGAGCAGGACAATAATCAACTCTCAACTGGTGACCAAAATAAAAAAAATGATCTTGAAAATACTTCTGGTTCAATCCCAACTGATGACTCAATGAAAACACAGGAGACATCCAAAAAAGAAACTCCCAAAGCAATAGAATATCAAATTACGCCTTTAGAAGAAGAAATAGAAAAAACACCTCCACGTCCAATCAGATTATATACACCTCCAACAATACATACACCAGTGATACCACCACCGCCTGGTGCAACCCAACCTATTCTTCCGAATAAAGCGAATGTCAATGATACCCAGGCAACCCGGGTTTCACCAGCAGCTTTTCGAAATACGCAGCAACATAAGCCAACTCAGCAACCCTCCAACTTTGAAACCGCTCCACCGATTCCTATAAAAAGTAAAAAGACAAAAACCCCAAAACCACCAAAAACTTCGAATGGAAGTAATTTTCAACAAGCCTGGGGATGTTTTATCCGCATGGTGCTGATCGGATTATTCATTATCGTATTTATTGTGATTGCTGCCGGTTCTTTTGGTGTTTACCAATACTATAAAATTGCTCAAGCTCTACCACCTGTTGAGGAATTAAGAGAAAAAGCAGCAAAATTTGAAACAACACGCATTTTGGACCGAGATGGAAATACAATTTATGAAATTATTGATCCAAATGCCGGTCGCCGTACTTATGTACCCCTGGAGAAAATTTCACCTTACTTAATAGCAGCAACCATTGCAACCGAAGATAAAGAATATTACAACCATCCTGGATTTGATCCAGTGGCAGTTGCCAGAGCTTTCTGGCAAAATTACACAGCCGGTGATATTGTTTCTGGGGCATCGACAATTACTCAACAATTGGCTCGAATGCTCCTTCTGGATGATAGTGAACGATACACACGTACTTATGAGCGAAAAAGCAGAGAAATCGTTCTGGCAGCTGAAATTACCCGCAAGTATTCCAAAGAGGAAATTCTTGAGATATTTCTGAATGAAAACAATTATGGAAATCTGGCTTATGGAGTCCAAGCCGCTGCAGAAACATACTTTAATACTTCAGCTGCGAAGTTGACTTTGTCTCAAGCTACGTTCCTGGCAGGTTTACCACAAGCACCAGCAGTCTATGATATTTTCACTAATCGGGAAGCGACGTTAACCAGACAAAAGCAAGTTTTAATATTGATGTATGAGCTTTCTCAGGAAAAGAATTGCATTTATGTGAGCACGAATCTGGAAAGAGTTTGTATTAATGAAATCGCCAGTGCTGCTCAGGAAATTGAACTCTACGAATTTAAACCTCATGACTATAGTATGATCCATCCACATTGGGTAAATTACATCCGTACACAGCTGGAAAGCCAGTTTGATCCCCAAACCATTTATCGTTCTGGTTTTACTGTTTATACTACGCTGGATCCAGTCATTCAGAATAAAGTTCAATCTGTAATAGAAACCCAGATTGCTGGGTTAGCTGATAAAAATGCAACCAGCGGAGCAGCTATTGTTATTCGCCCATCGACTGGTGAAATTTTAGCCATGGTAGGATCAGCTGATTTTTATAAAGAGAGTATTTCCGGTCAGGTCAATATGGCTTTAGCCCCACGTCAACCAGGCTCATCCATTAAACCATTAGTGTATCTGGCTGCTTTTGAAAAAGGATGGACGCCAGCCACATTAATTTGGGATGTTCCCAGTGAATTTCCACCATCTGGCGATCCGAGCGATCCTCGTGAACCATATAAACCTGTTAATTATGACAATCGATTTCATGGACCAGTGACATTAAGAGCAGCGTTAGCAAATTCATTTAATATTCCCGCTGTCAAAGCTCTCGATTTTGTGGGAATTTACGATAATCCCAATACATCCCATCCTGATGGGTTCGTTGATTTTGCCAAAAGAATCGGGATTTCCACCCTGACAAGAGAAGATTATGGCATGTCATTATCTCTGGGTGGAGGAGATGTGACTTTACTGGAATTGACCAACGTTTATGCAACCATCGCCAACACAGGAAACCAGATTCCCCCGGTAGCTATAACTAAAATTGTCGATCATTTAGGTACCGTTGTTTATGAATATCAGGAGCCAACCCCAAATCGCGTAATTCGCGAGGAACATGCTTATTTAATCAGCTCAATTATGTCCGATAATCAAGCCCGAACCCCGATGTTTGGTGCCAATTCGATCTTAAACCTTCCTTTCCAGGTAGCTGTTAAAACAGGGACCACCAATGATTTCCGTGATAACTGGACATTAGGATTTACTCCCGACCTTGCTGTTGGAATCTGGGTTGGTAATGCTGACTATTCTCCTATGATCGATACGAGTGGATTAACCGGAGCAGCTCCCATCTGGGCTGAAACGATGCAATTTGCTGTTAACAGATTGGTAGGTAATAATTCTGCTAGTTTTGTGCGGCCTGCAGGAATAATGGATAAAATAATTTGCACAATTTCTGGAACAGAACCTTCTGAATGGTGTCCTAATCAAAAAACGGAAATTTTTGCTTTCGATCAACAACCATTGCCAAGAACGGAAGATCTATGGCAAAAAATTAATATCGATACCTGGACGGGTTTACGAGCATCTTCAGCATGCAATGAATTTACCAAAGAAGAATTTGTTCTCAATGTTAAGGAGAAATGGGCTGTAAAATGGATTGAAGATACATCTGATGGGAGTAATTGGGCAGAGAATTTGGGTTTTGGGAGATCGGTTTTGTTTGTTCCCGAACGGGAATGTAAGGCTGACGATCCTCGGGCGAAAATCATATTTGCTGGTTTATCTGAAGGAGAGACAATAACAACCAATCCATTAGATATTTATGCACTTGTGGATGCAACCCATAATTACAGAAGGATGCGGCTTGATTATGGTCGCGGATTAGATCCATCCTCATGGGAAAATTTAGTGGAATTTGACAGGAATTTTCAGGATGTAGATCTCATTTATACATGGGATTTATTCGAGGATGAAATTATGCCTGGAGATTACACATTGAGAATCAGGATAGAATCGTCTGAAGATGGTCGCTATGCCGAGAAAAAGGTAACCATACGAATTCAGGTTTCGACGCCCACACCGACAGTTACTCAAACACCAACGATTACATCAACATTTACAGTCACACCAACTGTAACGGAAACTGCAACACCGACAAATACAGCTCTTCCGCCAACAGTTACTCCAACTGCAACACAACAGTCCCTGGTGCCGACTGTTGTAACTCCATTGCCAATATTGACACCAACTCCTTAAAGAGATGGTTAAAACAGCACTGGCTGGTTGGCTTCCTGCCAGACAGCTGGATCAGAATCCAATATTTGAACCCAGGTTTTGAAATTCATACCTGGGTTTTCACTCATAGTCCGTAAATGGCGAAACTTTACAAAATGATATTTTTCGAAATTCTGATGATAAACCGGGTCATTTTTTAATTTGTAACTGAGTAGTTCTGCACGACTACCTGGAAAGACGATGACTGTTTCAAAACTACCTGGTTCTGATTTGGATTTAAATTGTGAAATAATGCTTGACGCAGTGATATAAAATTTGTAATTCGGATTTATCTGGTCAGAAACCCAATTAATTGGATGATCACTACCAACAGTAAAACCAAGTTTTAATCCCATAGATTGAATTAATTTACTCATTTGTTGGATGTCGCTTTTTCTTGCCTGAATATATTCCTGAGAATTTAATTTATACCGATTTGTTTCTTCAGAATGAAATTCACAATAGGAACTGAGCAATCTTTGCAGGAATATATTAGGAACTGGCAACAACCCAGGTAAATTCTGGTTGATGAAATGAGCAACTTGCTCCAAAGTGAATGATGGAATTTTCTGGATAAAACGGATGAAATATCCTTCGACTTGGTCACTCACAGGTTGGTAAATACCAGGTGGATTCGTTAACCAAAATTCTGCATTTTCCAGTTGATCTTCATCCACCTGTACAAAATTTTCTTTATCGCAAATGGTTTCTTCAAATATTTTTTGTGTTTGTATAAAGAGCGAATTATCAAACTTGTCAAGTCGAAAAGTATTTCTTTGTTCGATTGTCTCAGATATCAAAAATATCGACATCAATTCCTGATAATTTGCTGATTCACTCTTAATCTCCAGGTATTTCTTTATGTTCTTTGACAAATCATGTTTCGATACTACATCCATTGTTGATCGTTTTGGGAACCAATAGAATTGACCAGATTTCAGTTCAGGATGGTAAGCAGCATTTTTCAAATCGAAATTTGAAGAAGATGCAGCAGATAGATATGCCAATATATAACTATTGGACAACTCTGGGGCGATCGCCAGGAAAGGTACTTTTAGTTTTGAAGTGTAAGCAAACACAGTCCGAATTGCCTGTGTGTGCCAGATCCAATCATATCTGCGTCTTTCTAATGCGCCTTTTAATTTTTGAGCAGCCTCGTAACCCCAAATCCAGCCACTCCAGACAGCATTATATGTCCACAAAGCCTGGTTAGGTCGTGGAAGCACAGTGGCTATCCCTTGAAACTCGGGTAATTTTTCAATGTCTTTGAATGAATTGATTCTGCCTGGATAAAAACAGATACCTCCAGAATCAGGAGGAAGTTCGGGGTAATAAGTAAACGGAATAGGATTGTCAATTATTCTAATTCTTGAGACTGCTTCTTCGATAATATTCCATAAATTGTATTCATAGAATTCTGCTGGAATTGATATTTGTTTTGGTCGATTTCTGCTGGATGCTATTCCCCAAAGCATATTTCCATAATCAAATACATGGACCAATAAAGCCTCAAGAATGTCTTTTCTTTCACTTGTTGTGTTCAAACCATCTAACTTATTGATTACGGAAGAAATAACGGCTAATGATCTGGGCAGGTAAGAATCGATTACTTCTGTTACAGCGATTGGTATGTCAGTGTTCCCTGGAAAAATTCTTTGTAATACCTTCGTACGATGCAATCGAATATTACCGATTTGACTAAAATTTTCCTGGTCAATTTCCGAGATTTTATAAATTCCATTAAGACCACAATTTTTACAACTTAATTCTCTTGCAAATGGAGTTGATTGGTTTTTTTTCCAAAGAAATCTGACTTCTGTTTGATCTGAGAAACAATCCGGACAGGGAGAAATATACAACGCTTTTATCTGGTTTTCAAGTCGATCTTCACCACGCTTCAAAGCACCAAAATCAGCAATGGCAGCTTGATATACACTTAATGGATGAGCTGCACAGATAACCTGTAAAATTTTTCCTAGAATTGGATTATTACAGGCAACAAATACCTTGTAACCTGCTTGAGCCAACTCAATTGCACTGAGCGGTTGGTTTCCCACGGGATCGAGAACCCAACTCTTTTCAATTCCACAATAACCAAGCATTTCAGATAATGCGCCGAATGGATACGGCGGTAGAAACCTATCCAAAATCAAAGGAGGAAAGGATTTTTTATCAGAAAAATACGGTGGTTTCCCAAAATTCATCAATTTAAAGTATAGTAATTTACTAGAAAATGTCTATATGTTTTGAATATTTGACGAAACCGTGGCGTTAGATAAAATATTAATTGAAAAAAGAGTATCGGTGTTTTGTCATGATAAGATTGGGAAATCTATGTACAAAGCCCATTGTGGAAATCATGATTAATTAATGGATTTATTTTGAGGTTGTATGGAACTTAATAAAACAAAAAACATAAATTGCTCTCTGCCTGAAGGGAAATTTGAATTCTGGAGATATCTGGTGCTGATAATAATTATTGTCGGGGTTACTCTTATTACTCAGGCGATATTCTTAGTTATTGCTTCCGTATTAGAAGGCACGATGGATTTCTATAATTTCCCACCCTTGACATTATTATGGGTTACTATGTTGCCTTTTGCTGGACTGTTGGTTTTTTTAGTGCCTGGTATTCGTTTATTACACCAACAATCTGTCAAATCGGTTTTCACCCAAAAACCTACTTTCAATTGGATTTTGCTGATCAAGTCAGCCATCATCTGGTTTGTTTTGTCAGGACTGGCTGATATTGTTATTTCGTTTTTGCAGCCCGGGAATTATGTCCTTTCGTTTTCATTATTATCTTTTTTACCGTATATGTTGATTGCATTGTTATTGATCGCCTTTCAAATCACAGCAGAGGAAGTTCTTTTCCGGAGTTACCTGTTACATGGGTTGACGCGCTTATTTCGATATTGTTGGCTGGGAATTGTATTGCAGGCAATTTTATTCGGTGTTTTACACGGTGCAAATCCTGAAGTGACCGCATATGGAATGTTGACTACCATGCCGTTTTATATTGGAATCGGATTACTATTGGGATGGCTTTCATTCAGATCAAAAGGATTGGAAATTGCCCTTGGTTTGCATTTCGCGAACAATTTATATGCAACATCCATGGTTACCTTTTCAGAATCTGCAATACCTTCCCCGGCAATTTTTACGATTACCAATTACGAACCGATATCAGGATTAGTTGCTTTTGTTGTGATAGCGATCATATTTGCAGTAATCATTACGAAAAGTGAATAGAAAATTGTACATTTAATTTTCTGTTTTCAACACTACAGAACAGGGGTGTCATGTTCATGTATAATTTAATTTGGAAGAAAATAAAAAAAATGGTGGTTAAACAAAATGTCATCTTTCTGGTATGTAATTCAAAGCCATCCAAACAAGGAACAACTTTTATTCAAACAAATCGAATTATTGGGAATTGAAGTTTTCTATCCAAAAATTAAAGTGAAACCGGTAAATCCTCGCTCACGGAAAATTCGACCCTATTTTCCAGGTTACCTTTTTATAAGAACAGAACCTGAGATGATAGGAAATTCTACTATAAAATGGATGCCACACTCAAAAGGAATCGTCGCATTTGGAGGTGAGCCTTCGATTGTTCCAGAACCTTTAATTCTTGCTTTGAAACAAAAGATAGGGGATTCTGAGGACTCCGTGATCGAGATTAAGGAAGAATTTAATAGCGGCACTCCAATTTCAATTGGATTTGGTCCATTTGAGGGATATGAAGGTATTTTTGATATGAAATTGGAAGGTACTGATCGTGTTCGTATTTTATTAAAAATGCTTATAAACCAATATGTACCCGTTGAACTTGATATTTCTCAAATTCAACAAAAGAAAACAAAGCCCAAAAATCCTTAATTTAGGTTGGTTTACATGAATGTAAAATTACCAGATAAACAACGAGAACCAGGGTTATGGATTTTCTTCTTATTTGTGGCGATTTATGTTTTATTGATTTCCATAGTTGAATTTTTGAGTATTACGGAAACTTCTCAATTAGGTCGGGATTTTGGGATATATGCTCGATTTTTTTATTTCACCACCCCGTATATTCTCGGGTGGGTGTTTCTGGTTTCTGCAATTGCGTTTTTTATATTTGATCAAAAAAGAGAACAATTCACCCTATTTCCGATGATCCTGGGTCTGATTGCCTGTGTGGTGAGCACTTCTTATTATTCAACATTCCCATCCATTTTTATTCAATCTATATGGCTGGGTTCTGTTTTATTGTTATCAAACTCTTTTTGGTTTCAGTTTTTACCTGGATTAACCAATAAAAAAGCCAACAAAAATCTAAAGCTTTTTGTTTTCCTCCTAACTTTTTTGGTGGTGATAGGTTCTTTATTCTTAAAGTTTAAAATCCAACCATTACCCCAAATATTACCTGAGACCGTCATCATTTTATGGTCAGGGATACTCCTGGGATTGGCTCTTTTGTCTGGAGTTATCCATATTCTGAGAGAAGAAAAATCAAACCATATACAAATTGAAGAAATATCAGCCATTGGTTTTGTTCTTGGTTGGACTCCTTTTTGTTTTTTGCTTTTCCAAATGGCAAAGGAAACAATATCGCCAATAACACCATGGATTCTGCTTCCAATCGCAATGTATCCTATATTTATTGGAGGATTAATCAAATTTGAAGAAAATAAGACAAAAAACAAAACAGTATTATCAGATACAAGCCGATTAATTGGTTTTTTGATCATTTACAGCATCATCGGATTGATCGTTTTGGGAGCAAGCATTTTTGATCGATCGAGGTTTCAGGACTTTTTGCAACCTCCTTTGTTCATCGGTTTAATAATGTTTCTATTACCCATTATTTTTATTTTTTTGTTGTTGGAAAAACAAAAATTTTCTGACAGATCAAATTCTCCAATCAAAGAAAAAGGAAACTCCGTGTCTTTGGATAACAATATAGAAGTTAGTTATCCATTGGAAAATGAAGATATTTATGAAGAACTGAGACATCAAATTATAGAACTGACCAATGCCAACCCGTATCATCACTTTATTCTTGAACCATTAAGCAACGAATATTATGCTTATCCATTCCTGGGAGGAAAAACAAGTGATCTACGGTTTTCTTCTGATTCCGATTTTGTTGAATATTTTGTAAGGTATCAATCCCCACTAATTCTTTCTGAGGTTGATCAGTTGCCCACTGAATTAAGGTATGAAAAAGAGAAATTGGAATTGTTAGCAGCTAATGTATTCATTCCAATTTATATAGAAAATAGGTTAGAAGGATGGCTGGCTTTTAATTCAGATAATCTACAACCCGGTGAAATTACTCAATTAATATTAAGAATCGAACCTCTGGTTGATTCATTTACCAATGCTTATATTCGTAAGGACCATCAACTTGAGTTGGAGCAACGTATCAGTGATATGAATATTCTGAACAGAATAGTGCAGGGTGTGAACTACACTTTAGTGCTGGATGATATTTATGAATTGATCTATGCCCAAACATCACAGGTAATTCCTGCAAGCGATTTTTATATCATCTTAAGAGACCAGCAAACGCAATCCTTGCGCTATGTTTTTTTTGTTGAGTTAGACCAACGCATTTCAGAAAAAGAGAACAAATTCTTATCACAAAGTCAATCCATAGAAACGATAGTCATTGAAAGTGGTCGAGGTTTGATCATTGACAATTACGTGGAATATTGTTTATCACTACATTATTCAGTTTTATATTCAAAACTTAAGGAAATCATTATTGTTCCTTTAAATACTGGTGCAATCACGAATGGATGTATCATCATTGGTGAGAGAGAGCAGGATAAGAAATTTTCTAAAAACCAATTATCATTGGCACAATCGATTGCCGATCTTGTTGCAGGAGCCATCGAAAAAGCTCGCTTACTGGAAGAAACTGAGCAATATGCCAGACAATTGTCGATATTAAATGATTTAACCCGAAAGCTGACATCCACTTTGGAAATTGAAGAGTTATATGGGACGATCCTTCATAATTCAGTAGATATGGTCAAATGTGAGGAAGCACGCTTAATCATCCTGGATGATAGAACTCAGGAACTTTTTTATCAGGCTGTCATTGGAAACAAATCGAAAGATTTACTATTGAGAAAAGTCCCGATTGATTATGGTTTGATCGGAAAATCTCTTCTTTCGAAAAACCCAGTGTTAATGAATAGAACCGATTCTGAGAATAAATTTTTTGAGGAACTCAATTCTTTTTATGAGATGCCGATTAATTCTTTAATGATCATCCCTATGATATTGAAGAATCAGGTATTAGGGTTGATTGAATTGGTGAATCACCAGGATGGAATGAGCTTTACAAACAATGATCAAGAGCTTTTATCTGCTTTAGCTGCTCAGGCTGCAATTGCATTGGAGAATGCACGATTGTATCGCCGTACAGACCAGGAGTTGGCGAAACGGGTGGAAGAATTATCAGTTATGCAGCGCATCGATCGGGAGTTGAATACCAGTCTGGATATGAAAAAAGCAATGGAAATTACTTTGACCTGGGCAATTCGGCAATCAGGATGTGATGTGGGCTGGGTTGGCTTGATTTCTGAGGCGAAAATTCAATTCATGGCATCTTCTGGGTACAATCCGGAGCATTTAACCCAAAGAGAGAATCAATCATCCTTATCGGAATTTTTTGAGACAGAAAAAGATAGTAAAAGTTTTCACCCAATTCAGGTGATGGTGAATGAAACCACTCAATATCATCCTGAAGCAATCACACAAATTCTCATACCCATTCGACGAGATGAAAAAATCATCGCGATGATGTTGCTGGAAAATTTCGATGATCGTTATTTAGATGAGAATGAAATGAATTTCCTGGTACGTTTATGCGAACACGCATCAATTGCCATTGTCAATAGCCAGCTGTATGCAGAGGTTCAGGAGGCGAACCAGGCAAAAAGTGAATTTGTTTCTTTGGTAGCGCATGAATTGAAAAATCCAATGACGTCCATCAAAGGATACACAGAATTGTTGGCAACCGGAGCAGTTGGATCTATCACACCAGCCCAGGCAAATTTCTTATCCACCATTCGAAATAACACAGATCGTATGAATACTCTCGTTTCGGATTTAAACGATCTGACGAAAATTGAGGCTGGTAGCATGAGAATGGAACCGAAAGCGCTTGATTTGAAAGAAATAATGAATGAATTGGTTCGATCAACGAAGAGACAACTGGAAGAGAAACAACAGACTCTTCACCTCTTAATGGATGAGGATTTGTCAGAAGTTTGGGCTGATCCCAACCGCGTATTGCAGATACTGACCAATCTGATCAGCAACGCTCATAAATACACACAAAAAAATGGAGAGATCTTTTTAATCGCAGAAAAATCAAAGGATGATTGGGGATCGGACCCATCAAAATGGGTCACCCATATAATGGTCAAGGATAATGGACTCGGGATTTCGGAAGAAGATCAAAAAATGATCTTTCAGAAATTCTTCCGCTCTGAAGATGCTGACATTCGGACTTCATCCGGGACGGGGTTGGGGTTAAACATCACTCGTAGTTTGGTGGAAATGCAAGGGGGAAAGATTTGGTTTGAAAGCGAGAACAAAAAAGGCACTATTTTCCATTTTACGCTTCCCCAGGCGGAATAAAGCAATTAAATAAAAACAGAGAAGCTAGGGTTATGAGCTTCTCTGTGGAATCCATACCATCTATGCCAATTCGGGAATATTTACTTTTGGCAAATGTGATTCGATATCCTTGATGGCATTTTCTGGAAAATCATTATTTGTTAATTCACCACAATTGTAAGCATTGTAGGCTGTCAAATAAAAGTGACCATGACCGGATAAGTTGAACAATATTACACGTTTCTCACCCTATTTCTTTGCTTCAATGGCTTCATCAATAGCAGCTCAAATTGTTTCTCAGAATGGTAGTCCCAAATTTCCATAGAATAAAAAGAAGGCAAAAAAACGAGAGTTCCAATCATAATGGATTTTACGAAAAAACAAAGATAGGAACAATCACAAGTTGCAATTGGTAAGGAAAATTGATGCTAAAAAAATGTTCAAGAAAAATGGCAACTGAAGAAAGTTAATAATGATATATTTAGTAATTCACTTGCAGATAATTACAAATAAATGGATATAAATTAAGAGATCAAGGAATATTGAATGATAACTGAAGAAATTTGGAACAGAGGACTGTCTCTACAAGAATATATTGGAAGAATGGACATTCTACAAAAAGAAATGCAGCAAAGAGTAAATAACCTTCGGATCACATCTGCTGAATTCCAGAAACTGAAGGAATTCAACCAGGTTCGAAAAATCCTGGTGCTTACAGAAGCATGGTGTAAAGATAGTCTCATGAATTTACCTATTATTGCGAAAATTGTGGAAGCTTCCCCCCATTTAGAAATGAAAATTTTTATCAGACCCGAAAATCCAGAATTAACGCAATTCTTTTCTCAAAAAGGATATACAAATATTCCACTTTGTTGGGTTATGAATGCAGATTTTTCATTTTGTGGCGCATGGGTGGAACGACCACAGTCAGCTTATCGCATGTTGGCAGCGTGGAAAAATGGTCACCCGGATTATACGAAAATTCAAATTGACAAAGCTTTATCAGATGAGCAGAGGAAAACCAAAATACAGCCACTTTCCGACCTATTACTGGATGAAATGTGGAACTGGTATGACACAGGATTACAATCGGATACCAGCAGAGAAATTCAAACTATCCTAAACTGTTGAGCAAAAATCTTTTCTGATCACTTCTCTATGGCTTTTGGGCAGTTTTACTAAAATAATGGTTTTCAATGGACTGCCATGTTTCGTTTTGATTTTTTCGTATCAATTGCCCAAGCAATGGATTGGTATTCATGATTTCTTCAGCCATTCTCTGAGTAATTCGGCGGACAGAGAAGTGCGCATTTTGAGCGCTGCGTAAATTAATAAGATGATCTAAACTACGCATATTCGCGCGTAATAGGAGCCTGCGATTATACCCATTCGGAACGACATAACTGGCTACATTCGGATTCCAGTCAGAAATGTCCAGAAATGTTTGATGTGCTAATTTCATTGCATGATGGTAATCGCTTTCAAATCCTGCATCTACGATTGTTTTTGGAACTGAATACCCCAATAGTGTGGATAAAGCTTGGGCCGTTTGCGTCATCATGCGATGGCGTTTGATCTCAAAATAGGCACCTTGATCCATAATCAGGTCAAACGTAAATGTGGCATATTCCAATTCTCTTACAGGTATGTCAAAACGCCTGATATCATCTAATACCTGTTTACTCAAAAAATCCAATTGGTCTTGATTAAGCGTTTGAAGAAAATCCATTGCATCCTGATAACTATGATGACTGTTTCGTACCAATAATCCAGCAAGAACAAGTTTTTCTGCATTTTGATCATAATCGACCAATTGACACCAATCATTTGATGTTTGTGACTGCTTAACTGTTTTCGATGTTTCCGTAAATGCTTGAGCTGCTTTTACCCAATAAGGTACTGCATCAGCATATTTCACTAAAGTAGGTACATTCTTTTTTGAAACTTGTTTTATCTCAATGCCCATCGCCTGCACTTCTGCCAATGGATGGGATAGCATTTTTTGTATTGCATGCTCCAGAGCCCGTGCATTGATCGTCATGCCTACATTTGCCAGTGATGACGCTGGTAAAAGAAATCGGCAAACATCCACATAATCAGAGCGGATACGACGTTCCCAGACAGCTTCACTTTCATCTGCTCGTCTGGGAATTTTTTTCCCAACCTCATTCCGAATGATCGGTAATGAAGCCATATAAGTTCGAAACAGCAATTGGTTCGTTTGAATATATTTATCTTTTAATTCAGGTCTATCATCCAATTCTGCTGGAATAAAAAAGCTATTTTCATTCCACTTTTGATATCGAGTTGATTTTTCTGTATAAGAGGCGAGACGATTGCTTTCCAGACATTCAACCGCTAATCTGGAAATATTTTCTACTGCAATGTGTAAAACCGCATGTTCAGCAACAGAAGCATGACCATAACCCACAACCCATTTTTCATGAAATTCAGCTGATTTCTCATCGGTCAGTTCATCGGCGATTTCCTGAAAGGATTGTGGGGAGCGGGATGTTTTTGCAAATGTAACTGCAATCGTTTCAGGGGTTAAATCATGGGGATCAAGTAAATAGACCTGTCTGTTTTGGGACATTATTCAGAATCTCCTCAGCTCGTTTTGCATCTCTTTGAATTTGATTGATAAGTTCACCAATTGAATTGAACTTTTTCTCAATTCGAATATTCTCAACAAAGTGTAATTGT
Source organism: uncultured Chloroflexia bacterium (assembly GCA_963765655.1). Classification (GTDB taxonomy): domain Bacteria; phylum Chloroflexota; class Anaerolineae; order Anaerolineales; family Anaerolineaceae; genus UBA6170. The sequence goes on along the minus strand of CAVXXH010000004.1, from coordinate 230,027 downwards.
ACTTGTTTCTTGTAAATATTCTCATCAAAATCAAGAATGTGGGCTTCAATTCTCGGGATCGAATTTGTTGATTCAAAAGTTGGTCGAACGCCAACATTTGTAACAGAAGGAAAAATCTTATCATCAATCGTGATCCAGGTCGCATAAACCCCAGGAGTTGGTATAAGCTTTCCCCCCCATACTTCTAAATTCGCGGTTGGGAATCCAATTTTCCTGCCGCGCGCATCCCCGTAGGTTACTTTACCTTGAAGGGAATAATATCGATTGAGTGCCCTGGTAGTTGGAGGAAAATTACCAGTTTTAATCCAATTCCTTATTTCTGAAGATGATATTTTTCCATGTTCATCTACTACATGAGGGCAATCGATGATTGAATACCCCCTTTTTTTACCAATGTCTCTTAACACTGTTAGATTTCCAGATCTGTTTTGACCTAAAGCAAAGTCTTTCCCTAACCAGAGTTGATTAATTGGATATTGATCCAGAAGCAATTTCATGAATTGATCTGGATCCATCCCTGCCATCTTTTTGGTAAATTTCAGATCCATTACAAAATCCACACCCAATTTTTGAAAAATTGATTGTTTTTCAGAAGGGGAAGTTATATAAAAAGGCAGTGGTAAAGATCTCAATAGTACTGCAGGATGTGGATGAAAAGTGATCACCAGGGATTGGGCTGAGTCTGTGTAAGCCTGTTTAACCATCGAACGGATTAAGTGTTGGTGGCCTATATGCACACCATCAAATGCTCCGATCGTGGCAAATACAACCTGGTTTTTGGATGGGTTTACTTCATTGATATGATTCATAAACCTGATCACCATCTTGTAAGTAATGCTAGGAGGTGAAAACCTTTTTAGGTTGCCATTCCTGTGTCTCAGGATCCAATTCTAACAAACCAATTAATTCGCCTTCTTCACTAATTGCGCGTGCCATTGTTCCACCCCCGGATTCAGCAGGAATTCTGCGACCATGGCGAACGATATCTAATTGTTCAGTGGTAAGTTCTACGGCGGGCCAATCGGATAAAGCTTCAGCTGCGGGGATAATTAAATTTTGCCAGGTATCATTTTCAAAAGCTTCGCGTAATTTACGCAGGGGCACAGCATCACGCAAGGTGAAGCGTCCGGATTTTGTCCTTCTAAGACCAATCAGGTGTGCACCACATCCTAATTTTTCACCTAGATCATGGGCTAACGAACGCACATAAGTACCTGAAGAGCAATATACATCAATTACAGCTTCTGGTGGAGCCCACTCCAATAAGTCCAAATTGTAGACATTAATAGTGCGGGGTTCAAGATCTACTTCTTCTCCATTGCGAGCCATATCGTACGCATGCCGACCCTTGACTTTTACAGAGGAGTAGGGTGGGGGCACCTGATCAATTTGTCCAACAAATGATTGTAAGACATCGTCAAATTGTTTTTCTGAAATATCTACTGATGTGGTTGATAAGACTCGTCCGTCACCATCGTATGTATCTGTCGTTGTGCCTAATTGAATTACAGCTTGATAGCGTTTATCTGATGCAGAAACGTACTCGCTTAATCGCACAGCCGGACCAACTAATACCACCAAAACGCCAGAAGCACGTGGATCTAATGTTCCGGTATGGCCTGCTCTGCGAATATTTGTCCCTTTTCTAACAATTTGCACCACATCATGTGAAGTCATGCCAATTGGTTTATCAATAACAATTACACCACTCATTAAATTTTTATTTTCTTTTTCCATTTGGTTGCTCCCCGGTATGGACTGGATGAGATTTCAATGAATTTTTCATTTACTAATTTTCTTTCAACAATTCTAAAGTTTTTTTAATCACTGTAAATTGTACATCTTCCAATTTGCCTTCAAGATCAACTCCTGATGCTGCAGGGTGACCACCGCCACCTAATGATTGAGCAAGATTAGATACATTAAAGCCTGATTTTCCACGCCATGAGACTTTCACATGCCCATTATTTTGCTCAACAAAGAGGATGGTTATATCGCAATCAAGAATACTTGATAGGATTGAATTCAAATCGGCATCATCGTTCCCATTGTATCCAGCATCTTTACGATCATCAAGGGTTAACGTTGTCCAGGCTATTCGATCATTCCGTTCTAATTTTTTTAATGCATAACCCCAATAAATTAATTGATCAAAACTTTTATTCGTCAAGGCTTGTTGGTATATAGTTGGCAGATCTGCGCCGTTATCTATCAAATCTGCTGCAATTCTCAGCGCTTTTGATGACATATTTGAGGTACGAAAACCAATTGTATCGGTAATTATTCCGGTCATTAACAATGAGGCAGTCTCAGCATTCATTGATAAGCCCCAATTTTCTAAATTTTCTGCTATTAATGCGCAGGTGGCAACAGACTCTGGATAATTGAAATTATATTTGGCAAACAAGGTATTGGTAATGTGATGATCAATGTTTAAGATGATTTCTCGATCTCCGAAGATTCCACCAGACCGATCCATGTCAGATATGTCCAGGCTAATTGTTAAATCAAATTTCCGATCTTTCGGTACAGACCTTTTTACAAGGGTTGCTCCATGTAAATAGTGGAAATTTGAAGGCAATCCATCACTCAAAGCCATAAACACTTTTTTACCTGATTCTTTTAATGCATTCCCTAAACCAAGTAAAGAGCCTACTGCATCGCCATCCGCACGGATATGGGAAGCCAGAAGCACTGATTGTGCTTCCGTGAAGAGAGCTTTAATTGTCTCTTGAGATGGAATCGTCATCTGTATTTATTTCCTCCGAAGTTTGTGAAGGGTTTAATATTTCTTCATCACGAATTGTAGAAAGGATTTGCTCAATACGATCTGCTCGCTCCGGTGTGGGATCCCAAAAAAAGCGTAATCTCGGGAATGCGCGTAATTCAATCCGCATGGATAATAATTTCCGTATATAACTACTGGCACTCTCAAAACCCTGTAAAATCTCTTTGGAGCGTTCACTACCTTCTAATGCAGAAACATAAATGGAAGCATATGCTAATTCACGATCTACTTTTACATCGGTTATTGTTACCCCTAATAACCTTGGATCTGAAATTTCCTGACGTACCAACATTTCGGAGATTTCCTGTTGAATTCGATCTCCAATTTTTGTTAATCGTAGTTTTGATGGCATTAACTTCCTCGCATTCTAAATTACTGTTGAAAGCTCTTTGGTGAAGCATAGAATGGTATCACCAACTTCAATATCAGAAAATCCTTTTAGCCCGATACCACACTCAAATCCAGTGCGAACTTCTCGTACATCATCCTTTTCGTGTTTCAAAGAGCTAATCTCTCCTTCATGGATTACTTCTTCATTACGAACAACACGAGCTTTGGCATTTCTTTTAAATTCTCCTGCCGTAATTTTACAACCTGCAATTGCACCAATTTTCTGAATTTTAAAGATTGCAAGGACATCTGCTTTTCCGATGATCACTTCAACATACTCTGGTTCCAGCATACCCTTTAATGCTTTTTCCACATCTTCAATCAAGCGATAAATGATTTGATACAATCTGATGGAAACGCCTTCACCCTCAGCCATTCGTTTTGCAGCTGAATCTGCCGTGACGTTGAAGCCAACTATAATGGCTGTTGATGCACTGGCTAACATTACATCATTTTCACTGATATTTCCAGTCTCAGCATGTAGTATATTGATGCTGATTTCTTTGCTTGCCAGGTCATTTAATGAGTTCATGATTGGTTCCAGAGAACCCTGAACATCAGCCTTAATAATGAGGCGTAGTTCTTTTTCTTCACCAGATTGTACTCGGCTAAACAATTCTTCCAATGTAGCTTTTGGAGAAGCAAAACGCGAATCTTTATCTGCTATTTTTCTTTTTGTAACAATTGACATAGCTTCTTTGGTTGATCCAACAACCTGGAAAATATCGCCTGCCTGAGGAACATCATTCATACCCATTATCAAAATCGGTGTGGATGGTCCTGCTTTTTGAATGGGTTTGTTTTTATAATCAAACATCGCTCGTATCCGGCCATATGAACTGCCAGCTACAACAATATCACCAGAATTGACAGTCCCATTTTGGATTAATAATGTTGCCATCACACCTTTAGATTTGTCAATTTCAGCTTCGATGATGGTACCAATCTTTTTACCATTTGGATTTGCCTTAATGCTCATCCCTTCTGATGTTAATAGGATTGATTCAAGCAGATCTTCAATACCAGTTCTTAACTTGGCAGAAACTGGAACGATCATCGTATCACCATCCCAATCGTCTGGGACCAGACCATTTTCAGATAATTGTCGCTTTGCAAATTCAGGATTTGCATCAGGACGATCAATTTTATTAAGAGCAACAATAATCGGAACTCTAGCTGCTTTTGCATGCGCAATTGCCTCTTTGGTTTGAGGCATAACACCATCGTCAGCCGCAACCACAAGAATGACAATATCAGCGCCCTGTGCTCCCCGTGATCGCATGGCGGTAAAGGCTGCATGACCAGGTGTGTCTAAGAATGTGATTAATTGTCCTTTGTGCTCAATCTGATACGCTCCAATGTGCTGGGTAATGCCACCTGCTTCCCCTGCGGCAACATCCGTATGGCGAATGGCATCTAGTAGAGTTGTTTTTCCATGATCCACATGCCCGAGAATGGTCACAACAGGAGGACGATTGACTAATTCTTTTGGGTTTTCATCCAAAATCATCTTGCGCCACATTGGAATTTCGCCAACTTCAGCAATCTCTTCTTCCTCATAGGTTTCGACAATGGCTTCAAATCCAAGTTCCGAGGCAACGATTGCAGCTGTATCAAAATCAACTTGCTGATTGATATTGGCCATGACCCCATTTGCCATTAACACTTTAATAACTTGAATCGGACTGGTCTCCATAATTTGAGCCAGTTCGCGAACAGTAATACTGTTTGGTAAAACGATAGTTTTTATTTTTTCGCTCATTTCGCACCTCCAACGCTATTTTGCACTTTTGTGCTAAACTCTTTTCGAGCTCAGGATTGATGTGCGCTGTTCGAGCCTTACCTATAAAACGTATCAGCTAAAACAACAACAAAGTTTATCCATCATGCTCTTCTTCATTTACGCTTTCCGGTAATTTCTGCATAAAATCAAGAAGGATTTTCCGGTCTACGTCAGTTAACTCTATTTTTAATGCATTGGCAAGTTTTCCTTTCAGGGCGGCTTGCCAACATTTTTGTAGATTGTGAATATATGCTCCACGGCCTGGCATCTTACTAGTTGGATCAATAACGATCCCTGTATCGGTGCGAACTACTCTGGTCAACGTTCGTTTTGCTTGTATTTCTCGGCAACCGACACAGGTTCGTTGTGGTATATGTTTTGGCCGTTTAACTTTAGCTTTTTTCACCATCTTCTTTGGTTCTTCACCTTAAAATTATTCCCAATCAATCTCATCACTGCGTTTGTGAATCTTTCTATAAATCAAAGTATCCTCTTCTTCGTTGTATTCTACCTTAACCTGACGCTTCTTTTTCTTATCCTTTTTCTTCTTAGCTTTCTTATCATCTGAGAGGTCTTCTTCCTCATCTTCCACAAAAGGAATTTCAATATTGGTAGATTGTAGGGCGAAAAGTTCATCGAATGAAAGTTCTTCATCTTGAGTTGTTACAGGAACTTCTTCTTCTTTTGAAGTTTCTTCTACCAAATCTTCCTTAATCTCTTCTATTTGTGCGACTTCAGGTTCAATCGTAACAGTCTCAAGAGAAAGATCTTCAATTACTTCAGGTACCTTTTCAACTACGGGTTCTTCTTCGATGGTTTCAACTGCTTGTAACTTTTCAACAGGTTTTTCTGGTAGATCTTCTACTTCTTCTGTAATAACAGCACTTTCAGATAATTCGGATGCAAGCTTTTCAGGTAAAGAATCCATCAAGTCCTGAATTGATTTCATTGCTTTTGGACCAATACCATTTAAGCGTAGAATGTCATCCGGTGCCTGTAGCATTTTAGTGACTAACTCGGCAATGGTATTAAGACCAGCTTCCTGCAAGATGTAATTTACATGTTCTGGTAATGACGAGTCAAGAATGGTCGTGTCGAAGTAGCTGGGTGGAATTTGGGCACGTAAAGCCTGCATTCTACTTCTTTCAGCTTCCTCATCTAATTTGCTGCGAATGAATGTTCGTGTCTCAACTCTTTCAACGAATTTGTTGAGGAAATCATAATTTTCAACATTAAGAATTCCGCCACCAGACTTCTTGGCCAATAATTCTTCAACTTTGACCATGTTGTCTTTTTCATTTTCAGCCATCTCAACCATTCCAGGATCTTTCTGCAGGCGGTAGAGCGCGTCACTTGATGCTTCCTGGACACTTTTAATGTCAATTCTCCATCCAGTTAATTTGGCTGCCAGACGTGCATTCTGGCCATCCCGACCAATTGCCAGACTGAGTTGATCTTCGGGCACGACCACCGTAGCTGTTTTACCACCTTCAGAAAATTCATTCAGATACACACCGCTGACTTTGGCTGGACTCACTGCGCGAGCAATAAATTGTGATGGATCCTGATGCCATTCAATGACATCGATTTTCTCATCATGCAGTTCGCGCACAATCGCCTGAATTCTAACGCCTCGTAATCCTACACAGGCACCAACCGGATCAATACCGGATTGGGTAGCTGAAACAGCAACTTTTGCTCTTTGACCAGGTTCCCGAGTAATAGATCGAATTTCTACGATACCGTGATAAATTTCGGGCACTTCGGTCTCTAGCAACCGTCGTAGGAAATTACGGTGTGTGCGGGAAAGCAAGATTTGAGGACCTCGATTACTGTCTTTCACTTCAGCCACCAGGGTACGCACACGATCATGAACATGGAATCGTTCGCCGGGAATCATGTCTTTGCGCAACATGGTGCCTTCAGCTTTCATTTCCAGACCGATTGTTAACCCTTGAGCGTTACTGGCTTGTACAACGCCAGAAATAATTTCACCGATCTGATCCGCATAATGATCTAATTGGGCTTGGCGTTCAGCGTCCCGAATTCTTTGTTGAATTACCTGGCGAGCAGTTTGAGCAGCAACACGGCCAAAATTTTTGGGTGTGCTTTCCACTGATACCATCATGCCTAATTCGGCGTTCGCATCAAAGCGTCGAGCTTCTTCCAGATTTACTTCTGTTCGTTCATCCTGAACGTCTTCAACCACTTCTTTTTCTGCAAATATTGTCACCTTACCGGTTTCCATATCGACTTTTCCATCAATTACTTGCGCCTGTGAAGCATTCACCGATCGTCGATAGGCAGATACCATGGCCGATTCAAGCGCTTTTATGATGATTTCACGCGGAAGACCTTTTTCTTCCAGCACTTCATTGAAAGCAAGGGTAAATTCGTTTCTCATTTCTTGGCTTTTCTCCCACAAAAAAAATACTTACTAAATAAGAAAAGTGGGGGTTGCCCACTTTTCATTGAGGTCTACTAAATTCTGTAATGCAAGATTTATTTTACCATAATCATATTTTCAAATCAAGGTTTTTGGATGTCCATGTCTAATTTGGAAATTTTTTTTTACTATAAAATTTATTAATCAGTCATTTTCTTCTCTTTTTTTGAATTTTCCCTTTTTTGATACCTTTGGAGGAACGGATGTCGGATTATTTATGGTGGCGTGACGGGGTTATTTATCAAATTTATCCACGTTCTTTTATGGACACAAACCATGATGGAATTGGTGATTTACCTGGAATTACTCGAAAACTGGATTATTTAGAAGATTTAGGCATTGATGCGATCTGGTTGTCCCCTGTCTATCCAAGTCCTGATGACGATTTTGGATATGATATTACCAATTATCGTGACATCGATCAGAAATTTGGAGGTATGGAAGCTTTTGAGATTTTTTTGAGGGAATCTCATCAACGCAATATCAGAGTGGTCATGGATCTGGTTCTTAATCACACTTCTGATCAACATGAGTGGTTTCAACAATCAAAATCGTCCAGGGATAATCCATATCGGGATTGGTATATGTGGAAAGAACCTAAATCTGGTGGAAAAGTACCAAACAATTGGCAATCAAGATTTGGGGGCAGCGGGTGGGAATGGGATAGCAAAACCGAAGCATATTTTTTCCATATGTTTAGCAAACAGCAACCTGATTTGAATTGGCGCAATCCCAAAGTTTTCAATGAAATACTGGATATGATCAAATTCTGGTTGGATAAAGGAGTAGATGGTTTTCGTTTGGATGTTTTTAATGCATATTATAAGGACCAAAATTATAGCAATAACCCATTTAAAACAGGTATAACAAAATTTGACCAACAAAAACATAAACATGATATCGATCAGCCGGAAATGTACGATTTTTTAAGAAAGTTTCGTCACCTACTTGATTCCTATCCTGAACGTTATGCTGTGGGGGAGACTTTTATGGGTGATCATCATACTGCAGTGAAATATATGGGAGATCAGGCATTGCACGCAGCCTTTGATTTTTCTTTTCTAAACAACCATTACAAACCGTCATCATTTTATAAAACAATCCAACAATGGGAAAATGTTCTGGATCAAAAAGGCTGGCCAAACTATGTTCTAAATAACCATGATGTTATCCGGTCTGCAACCAGATACACCAAAAGTGAAGATGATGACCGCTTAAAAGTGTTGGCAACTTTAATGCTAACGGTACGGGGGACTCCGTTTATGTATTATGGGGAAGAAATTGGTATGCGGGATATCCCAGTCGAAAGAAAATCTGATGTACTTGACCCCGTAGGCAAGCATTTTTGGCCATTCTACAAAGGTCGGGATGGGTGTCGATCACCAATGCAGTGGAATGCAGAACAATCTGCCGGATTTTCTACAACTCAACCCTGGTTGCCTGTTCATGCCAACCATCATTGGAGGAATGTATATTTACAATCAGGTGATCAAAATTCACTTCTGAACTATTACAAAAAATTGCTACAAATTAGAAAATCTACTCCAGTACTACAAAAAGGAATGTATTTACCGATTACTTATGATCCACATAAAATCTTGGCTTATGTAAGGCAAACATCGGAGCAAACAGCCCTGGTTGCACTCAATTTCAGTAAAAGAAACGTTGGGCTGGTATTGAGTTCACTATTATTAACTGGAGAATGGAAGTTATTAATCAGTAATAAAAGAGATACATTCCCGGTTATCAAAGATAGAAAAATTTTGTTGAAAGGGAATGAGGCGTTGGTAATCCTTCAGGGATAAAGAAAATTAATTACCCGCATGGGCAGGATCGATATCTTTTTCTCCTAATGAATGTAAATCAAAGGGAACTCCCACTGATTCACCCGCAGATTGCAATGATTTAACCACTTCTTCTAAGAGTGGAATCCCATCTTTTTTGTATTTGTCGGATAATTCAAATTCTTTTTCACCATGGATATATATTCGATCCTGACTGGCAGCTTTTTCTGCATTTTTTAATTGCTGGAATAAAGCATCCATATCCTGTTTGAATTCATCCGGATCTCGAAATGCATCCAATCGCATGGCAGCAAAAAAATGTCCAACATTGGCATTTGCAGTTTTACTCGGATTGGCTACATTTTTTCCATATGCTGCACCAGAAAGGACACCGGAGAAAATATCAACCCAGAGAGCTAATCCGTAACCTTTGTATCCCCGTAATAATTCAGGTCCTCCAAGGGGAAATAAAGCTCCTCCATTCAAAACGGATTTTGGATCGGTTGTTGTTTTTCCATCCGAATCTACCGCCCATCCTTCCGGGAGTGGATCTCCAGCTTTATCAAATACTGTCACCTTGCCTATCGGAACAATGCTGGTTGCCATGTCTAAAACAAAGGGTTTTTCAGAAAAAGCAGGAGCAGCAACAGCGATGGGATTCGTCCCCAGTAACCGATTTTTTCCAAATGTGGGAGCAACCAATGGCTGCGCATTGGTGAAACTGATTCCGATCATGTCATGTTCGAGAGCCATCATAGCGTAATAACCAGCAATCCCATAATGGTTACTGTTCCTGACAGTTACCATGGCCACACCAGAAGTTCTTGCTTTTTCAATGCATCGTAACATAGCGTCTTTCCCAGCAACCTGACCTAACCCGTTTTTTCCGTCCACCGCCAAAGAAGCAGGTGTTTCCCGGATAATTTCGTTATTGGCTAATGGATTAATCAACCCTTGTTGTAATCTGCTACCATAGTATGTCTGCAAACGAATAATTCCATGAGAACTGACGCCACGTAGATCTGCGGATTGTAAAATCTCGGCGGTTATTTCTGCACGGTCTTTTGGTACTCCCAACTTCATAAAAAAACGAACCATGAAGTCAAATAAATCCTGGGCGTTATAAACAGATGCTCTTGCCATTTTCACCTCGCACAAATTTGAAATATTAAACAGTGTAGCACTAAAATATTTGGTATCAATGAAAATTTGTATAGCCTCATTGTTGTGAAGTAGTCTGAATTTTGAAATTCTATTCAAGGAAAAAACGTTGATAATGGGTCAACGTTTTTTAGATAGGTAAGACCTGGTTTTAGACATCCAGATTTTGAACAGCCAGCGCATGTGTCTGAATGAAGCGCGTTCTGGGAGGAACAGCCTGCCCCATTAACATGTCAAATGTTAAATCAGCCTGGGCAGCATCCTCGATAGAAACCTGTAATAAGGTGCGGTTTTCAGGATTCATGGTGGTATCCCACAATTGTTCCGGATTCATTTCACCCAAACCTTTGTAACGTTGCAAACCAACTTTATCAGGACTCACGCCTAATTCCAAAATGATTTTTTCTTTTTCCTGCTCGGTATAAGCATATCCTTTGTGGTTTTTATAGGAAATCAGGTATAGAGGGGGTTGGGCAATATATAAATTACCATTTTCGATAATTTGTTGCATGTAACGGAAAAAGAAGGTAAGCAACAGGGTACGGATATGACTTCCATCTACATCAGCATCTGTCATGATGATAATGCGGTGGTAGCGCAGATTGCTGAGATCAAAATTATCTCCAATTCCGACACCCAATGCTGAAATCATGGATTTGATTTCTTCATTCGATAAAATTTTATCCAATCGAGCTCGTTCTGTGTTTAATATTTTTCCACGCAAAGGAAGGATGGCCTGGAATTGGCGATCACGTCCCTGTTTCGCTGAACCTCCAGCCGAGTCACCTTCGACGATATAAATTTCGGATTGCAATGGATCACGGGAGGAACAATCTGCCAGTTTCCCGGGTAAGGTCATGGATTCTAATGCAGATTTTCGAATGACAAGATCTCGCGCTTTTCTGGCAGCATCTCTTGCCCTGGCTGAAGTCAGACATTTTTGAACAATAGCCTTTCCGGCATTTGGATTCTCTTCCAGAAATTCTGCAAAACCCTCTGTGACGACTTGCTGCACAACAGTTTGAACCTCAGGGTTCATTAATTTAACTTTTGTTTGAGATTCGAATTGAGGATCAGGAACTTTTACACTTACGATAGCTGTCAAACCTTCACGGGTATCATCACCGGAGAAATTGGGATCGTTTTCTTTGATTAACTGGTTGCGCCTGGCATAATCATTGATGACTCTGGTAAGGGCGGTACGCAAACCGGTCATATGAGTGCCGCCATCAATGGTATTGATTGTGTTCGCAAAGGAGTACACAGATTCTGCGTACGCATCAGTATATTGTAAAGAAGTCTCAACACTGATTCCTTCCAATTCTTTTTCCACAAAAAAGACAGGATGTAAATTCTCCTTGTTTCGATTGATATAACGAACAAAGGATATAATGCCACCATCAAAATAATAAGTAGCCTCTCGGTTATTGCGCTCATCCACCAATCGAATTTTTACCTTGCGGGTAACGAATGCCATTTCCCTGAATCTTTGAGAAAGTGTTTCGAAGCGATAATCGATTTCATCCTTAAAAATTTCTTTGTCAAATTTAAATGAAGTGAGTGTTCCAGTTAATTCTGGATCGCAATCTCCTATTACTGCCACAGGACCTTGCGGAATGCCTTGGCGATATTCCTGGGAATACATCAGCCCTTTTTGATAGACTGTAACCTTAAACCACTCCGATAAAGCATTTACGGCAGAAGCTCCAACACCATGTAATCCACCCGAGACTTTATAACTGCTATGTCCAAATTTGCCGCCTGCATGTAGCACGGTATGGACTAATTGGAGTGCAGATACTTTTTTCTCTGGATGAATATCAACCGGAATACCGCGTCCATTATCTTTAACTGTGATACTGCTATCTGCATGGATCTTGATACTAATATCATTACAGTACCCAGCTAATGCTTCATCGATTGAATTATCAACAATTTCATACACCAAGTGGTGCAGCGCTTTAATGTCTGTTCCACCAACGTACATACCTGGTCGACGACGAACAGCTTCAAGACCTTCTAGAACCTGAATATCTTTTGCGCCATATGATGAATTATTTAAATTGGTGGTTTCTGCCACTTATCCTCCTGGATCTGTGCCTATCATAATAAGCTGATCATAATTTCTTAATATTCTTTATTCTCTCTAATAGTTCCTGAGTCCATTCACAACTTCTCTGGTAATAGATGAAACTTGAAGCAATTAATGCTGTGTAGATAAACGCGTGTCCAGTAATGCCAACAAGGGTTAACCAGGAATTTGACGGCGCTGCTATCCACAGTAAATCAAGACCTTGTGCAAGTAAGATTGCTGCCAGCAAAAACATACCTGTACCAGGAAGATAAGACCGTACTACTTTTATTGAATGCAGAATGGATTGTAATATCCCCATATCCCTGGCAAAAATGCCATGAGGAGAGAAAATTAATGGAATTAATAGCCAGATCAAAATAAAAGTTGAAACCAGCAAGAGAATTTGCGAAAGCGCAGGACTGAATAATGAAAATAATGAAATCATAAATAATACAGGCATCACAAGAATAATAAGAATTACCACCAATAATATGGATAATCCAACGCCTTTAACCATTTTTTTGATCAAGCTGACAGGGTTTAATTTTTCTTCACTTGGATTTGTGGTATGAGCAATCGCGCTCAAATACAAACTTCCGAGGAATAAACCGAAAAAAATCAATAAAATTGTTATAAAAAAAATCAATCCAATTGAAGATATTTCAAAAATTGCTGAAGCCCCCAAAGGTGTTTCGTTAATTCCCTGCCTGGATAAAAGACTTGGAATTCCTATGGGAAAAGTAGATAAGCTGCTCATAAGGTTGATGCGACCCAGAATCAACTCCATCTCGGATTGTGATGCTTCAAGAAGTTGCCGCATTTCAGCGTTGTTATAAGCAATTAATGACTGGATTGCGTTGGAGTAAATCGGTTTTAATAATTTTTCCAGCTTTAATTGCGGTCCAAACCAGATTAATAAATCCAATCCCAAGGGAAACAAAATTAATCCAATATGATTGGCAACTGTATTAAACCCTGCAAGAATTGTAGGAATTAATTGTGGTGGAGCAAGCTTTTGTTCATCAATTTTTATATTCATTCAACCCCTAATTTTACCACACATCATCACATTCTCGGTTATTTGTTCTAAAATAACTGGTAATAAATCTCATTTATCGTTACAATTTTTATATGCCAAAAAACAATCAGTTGCCAGATTTCAGTCGTCTCAGTATCATATCTGCAGTGATAATTTTGGCATATGGTTTGGTGCCATTTGTTCAAATTCCTGCACAGAGTATTGTTATCCGTTTTCCGTGGGCTGTTTTTAATTACGATTTAGACTTTGGCACTTTGGTTTCCATACTGGTGGCTTTTTTGGCTGCCTTTGGAGCAGACTGGTTAATCCAAACTCACCCAAATAAAGAAAATAAAACATTTATTCACCATGGACTGGTGCCTGCTTTGACAGCCTGGGTAATAGGTGTTCCTCTATCATTTCTCGAAGTTGGTATTGAATGGTGGATAGTCGTAGGTTTTGGTGGCATCCTGTTAGCATTTATTCTGGTCGCTGAATATTTAGTTGTAGATTCCAATAGCGCATCTCATTTGCCTGCCAGTTTGGGATTAACCGCCATTTCCTTTGCTTTATTTCTCGTATTAGCTATTGCGTTACAAGCTTCAGGTCTGCGGTTGTTTTTATTATTGCCTGCTATTTCAATAACTATTTTCTTTCTTGTTTCCCGCAGTTTGTATTTACGGACATCTGGTGATTGGAACTGGTTCTGGTCAATAGGTATTGCATTCTTTGTTGGTCAGATTGCGTTGGGGTTACATTATCTCCCGATTCCGCCATTATCATTTGGTTTGATTCTCGTGGGGATTGCATACCCTCTGACTTTGTTGATCACAGGTTTAAATGAAGGTAAGAAAGGCATAAATTTATTAATTGAACCTTTCGTACTTTTTATATTTCTTTTTACACTTGCATTATTAATCAATGGATAAAATACTCATTCCCATTGACATTTCAAAGAAAATTCTGGAATATGTTAGTCAAAAATCTCCAGAAGAATCATGTGGCTTATTGGCAGGATGCGATAATAAAGTTACAATTGAAATACCGGTAACCAACCAACTCCATTCTCCCATTAAGTATTTCATGGACCCGATGGAATTGTTCAAAGCACTGCAAAAGATTGAAACTTTACAATTAGATCTACTGGGGATTTTTCATTCACACCCCAATGGACCTTCTAAACCGTCAGAAACGGACATTAAAGAATTTTTATACCCTGGAGTTGCAACTATTATCTGTTATCCTGAATCTAATAATTGGAAGATAAAAGCTTTTCTTATTGAAAATGAATGTTACACTGAGATGGAATTGGTTATTATATAAATACCGAAACGAATATCAACATCAAGTGTTTATTCATTAAACATATGAGTATGAGGGATAAATGATCGAATTTGGAAATGTTCTACTTGTTTTACTAATTGCGTATTTAATGGGATCCATACCTTTTGGGTTCTTTGTAGTTAAATTGATCAACGGCCGGGATGTGCTTCAGGTGGAGTCAGGAAGGACAGGGGGAACCAATGCTATGCGAGCGGCTGGTGTTGGTGCAGGTCTATTAACCGCTGCCCTGGACGTTTTGAAAGGCGCAGCCACAGCCTGGGTTGTAAGTTGGTTGGTTCCACAACAACCCTGGATTCAGGTGGGTGCAGCATTATTAGCCATCATTGGTCATAACTATTCGATATTTTTGGTCCATCGGAAAGATGGGAAATGGGCATTACGTGGTGGAGCTGGTGGTGCAACAGCTTTAGGCGGCGCAATTGCGCTTTGGAATCCGATCGGATTTATTATTCTCCCGGTTGCATTCTTGATTTACCTGTTTATTGGATACGCCTCGGTCACGACAATGAGTATAGCCTTTATTGCGATGATTGTTTTTATCATTCGGGCAATCATGGGGTTATCACCCTGGGCTTTTGTGATTTATGGCGCACTGGCATTGTTAGTGTTGGTTTGGGCTCTTCGACCTAACATCAAACGCTTGATTGAAGGGACAGAACGCGTTGTAGGTTTACGCGCGAAATGGTTAAAGAAGAAAGTTTTTCAAGAATAATAAGAGCCATATAACTTTTTTAATCATCAACAATATCATCATCGAAATCATCAAAAGGTGAATCTATCAGGTCAATTCCTTCTTCCAAGGCATATTGATTGAGTAAGTACCTTACGTTGTTTTGATGAAGGGAATTACCCAATCCTGCTAATACGACCCGACTTTTTCCACAGCTTTCAATATCTATAGATGCTGCAGCTCGTAAAGGATATTTATCCTTTAAAGCATCTTTAACTTTCTTTTTGAGCGTCTTTAAATAATTTATATTTTGCTGAATTGTCTCTTCAATTTCACCGCGGAGAATGATATCGCCGTGTCCCTGGATAATATTCTCTAATCCAAGGTTGGTGAATGATTTTAAGGTTTCCATTAAATTGTCTATATTGCCTTTGACAAAATATGGGATCGGTAAAAATGCATCGGCTGCAAATAGAACCCGATCTTCTTCAATTAAAACTGAGATTTCATCTTCACTATGCCCTGGTGTAGGAAATAAAACTAAATTCTTTTTCCCTACCCGTAAAGACATATTGCCACTGTCAAATGTAAGGTGTGGGTAGACTAATTTTACGGGTTTAAAAATTGGATTTTGCTGAATTGCTAAATCCAATGACGCCTGGCCTTGTTCTAGTTGAAGTTTTCTGCACAATTCGTGGCTGATAATTGTTGCTCCGGGAAAAAAACAATTTCCCCAGGTATGATCAGCATGAAAATGAGTGTTAATAATGTATTGTACCGGTACTTCAAGATGATCTTCAATGTAGTTTCTCATTGCGATCGTTTCTTCAGGAACTGGTAATGTATCAATAACAACCGCCCACTTAGGTCCAGTGATGACCCCGGCGGTTACTTGAGCATAAATTTCACTTTGAAACCAATATACATTTTCAGATACGCGTTCTCGCTGCATCTATTAATCTCCAATTTAAGTATCAATTCTTGTTATTTAACAATTAAAAAGAATAGCACATTCAAATTAAAAAGTCAAAAAAAACCCTCTTGTACCTATTCAAGTGAATGATCGGAACTTTCACCATCTTTTATTAGAAATGGCAAAGCCATGTACCCTTTTTTCCAAAGAAAATAACCGACCAATAATACCAAAGAAAGTCCAATAATACTACCTAATATTGGATAAACCCAATTTGTGGATTTCTCCTTATCTATTGGTTTGGAAGATCCGGTTGGTTTCGATATGATCGTTGAGCCAGGTTGGAGAGTCCGGTCTGTCGTTCCAATGTCTGGAATTACAGTGGTTTGTCCATCCCCAGTTCCTGGTTCAGGATATCCACTATCCACCGGAGTGCTTTCTCCGGGTATTGGATAGCCATCACTGGGTTGAGTAGCTCCACTGATTGGCCCAGGATAACCACTGGCAGGAGTGGAATTAGCACTTGTTGGGGCTGGGTATCCGCTGGGATTTGTGCTGACAACCACTCGTGTTCTGGTTGGACTGCGATAAGGGATGAGAAATGGTGTCCGAGTTCTGGTGGCAGTCTGAAAACGAGTGCGTGTAGGTGTTAGTGTAACAGTCCTTGTTGCTGTCACGGTTGGTGTAGTTGTGATCGATGGTGTAAGGGTGATTGTTGGCGTTTTTGAGGTGGTAGTTACTGGTGTAAGTGTGATTGTTGCAGTTTGAGTAATCGTAGATGTTAAGGTTGTTGTGGAGGTCAAGGTATTGGTTGGTGGGAGAATGGGTGTAGCACTGATAATATTGGAATATACAGAGAGTAAATTAGTCCCAATAATCTCAAGACGGTAGTCGTAACTGGTCAGATTGGATACGTCGTTATCTACAAAAGAATAATTTGCGCCGGCGGAATTAGAACCTGTGTGAGCTATGAAGTCGCTTACCCGATCAAACGCTAAAGTTCCTGTTTGTCTTCTTTGAACATAAAAACCGCTGGTATTTAATTCACTGGCAGTTGACCAATTTATAGTCACTTGCATATTACCCGGTGTGGCGGCAAAACTGGTTAATACTGCCGCAGCAGGTTGACCAACCAATCCAACGACAAAAGGTGTGTAATTCAGGTCATTGGAAATTCCTGGTCGACCCGAGGAATCAATCTGCACCGAGATCTCCTTATTTGTCAGATGGCATGTTGTTACCTGACCACTGGCACCAGCAGCAGATGGGCCATTAGGAGCTTGCCCGGTTGTATTCCATCCAGTTGTGATCAACTGATCAGGGTCAAACCACCATAAGGGATACAATGCAGGATTGCTTTGGCCACAATAAGTATTGGATTCAACATTGGCAATGCAGGCTGCATTGAGATCATACTTCATGAATATATTTAATTGCTGAATGTTTGTTAATCCTTGTGCGAGAAAAATGTCATAGTAATTATTACAGGGAACCAGAGTGGATGTAGCACCGGAGTTTAGAAATGGTGTATTGGCAGCATTATTACCGTGATTTACGATGAATATGTCAAAATCCGGGTTATCTGGAGTGGTAGTTGGCCGTTGAAAAGCAATACTATTTTCAAAGTATGATTTCTTCGTAGATGATACGGTTACGAGTTGTGCCTGTACACCAGGATTTGCCAGGTTGTCTATGATTGCGCTCCCCAATCGTTTTCCGGATTGAGATGTGCAATCAGGTGCAGCTATATTTGGTAGAATACCAATTCCCCAATAATTGTGATCCATCAATCCAAGTTCTTTGACACTACAACTCACTTGTACCCCAGAACGGTTGTTGAGAATATTATTGGCTGTGGAAATTACTTGTCCGGTTCCAGATGCATTCGGTTTAATTATTGCATATCCACTATTATTTTTAATATTGTTAAACCGAATTATTAAATATCCTTGATTATTAATGATCCGAATGGCATCTTTACCATAGACAAGATTATTTGAAAAAATATTAATATTTTGTAAACTATCAATGACCAGTAAGTCACGGTTCTGCAGACTGCAAGGCCCATCATTTATGGATAAATTCTGAATGGTGATTGCATTATTTAATATTAATACGGGTTGGGTACATGTGAATGATTCACTGGTAAGCGATGCGTTATTATTCCCTTGTAGTGTGATAGCTTTGTTGATTGTCACAGAATTACTTTTTATTGGATAATTTCCAATCACATTGATAGTTGAACCAGTTCCAACCGCATCAATTGCATCCTTTAATCCAGTTCCGATACCGGTGGTGAGATCGTCTTTCGAATTTATGTAACACGGATTATTCGATCCACAAGATGTCGCATCTTTGGCTACGAAAACTGAGTTACTAACAGGAGAAATAGATAAAAAATTGAAAGATTGTTCAGGTTGAGACCATCCAATCTCATTTTTTTCAAAAACTCTGATTAGGGTTGAACCACTTAGACTGGCAGAATTTCCAATCCGGAAATAAAAATCCAATGCATCCCCAAAGAAGTTGGTTGTCAACGCTGTAGAAACACCTTTACTTAAAACATAATTTGTCGGGATTGGTCCACATTGAGTTGTATCATTTGTGTAGGTTGCTCCAGATAATTTTCCAATAAAATCAAATTCGACATCTGATACTGCCCAATTTGCTGGGGTAAATAAACAGACTTGAATATTGGTATCTGGGGAAGGAACGTAATTAAGTAAATCAAAACTCGTCCGAAAATTTATTCTCTGACCTGGTGCACAACCTCCGGTTGGGCAACTACTGGGGCTGATCATGGATATGCTTGAAGATTGCAAAGGGGAAGCAGGAACGTTGACAACAAAAATCGTCAATCCTAGCAATGCAAATATCCAACCAAACCAATGTAAGTAGCGCTTTTTCATGCAACCTCTAATATGAATTCTGATAAAACGATTATACAGTATCCAATTCTAAAGAAGAACAGAGATCAGAGATTTTTTTGACTGACGAATATAGGCTAACAAAAAAGAATCATTATTGCAACACTTTGCTGAGAAATAGCTTGGTGCGTTCATGGGTTGGATTTGTAAACAATACATTAGGTGGCGCTTCTTCAATAATTTGTCCTTCATCCATCAGGATTGCCCGGTTGGCAGCAGCTCTGGCAAAACCCATTTCATGAGAAACGACCACCATGGTCATCCCTTCTTTCGCCAATGTCATCATGACATCCAGTACCTCTTGAATCATTTCCGGATCGAGGGCACTGGTTGGTTCATCAAATAACATAATTTTTGGATTCATAGCTAAGGCACGCGCGATGGCAACCCGTTGTTGTTGTCCACCAGAAAGCTGTAATGGATAGACCTGTGCTTTTTCTGGAATACCAACTTTTTCCAATAATTGCATGCCAATTTTTTTTGCTTCAGCAGAGTTGCGTTTTCTCACGACGGTTTGAGCTAGAGTTACATTTTCCAAAACACTGAGGTGAGGAAAAAGGTTGAACTGTTGGAAGACCATACCAACTTCTGTCCTGACAGCGTTGATATTCTCAGCAGAATCGAGTGTTATTCCATCTACGACGATTTGACCTTTATCAAATTCTTCCAGTCGATTGATGCAGCGTAAAAGAGTCGATTTACCTGATCCGGATGGGCCAATAACAACAACGACTTCACCTTTATAGATATCCAGGCTGACTCCACGCAAGGCATGAACATGGCCAAAATATTTATGTATTTGATCAATATGTATAATTGGTTCCATCTTTAGCGCTCCAACTTAGTTTTTCGTTCAATCCAGGTTACGATCCTGGCGGAAAAGAGTGTCAACACCAGATAGAGTAAAGCCACCATTACCCAGGTTTGAATTGGAATGAAGTTAGCAGCCATAAATTCACGCCCACGCCGGGTAATATCTGCTACAGCGACAACACTGACGAGTGAGGAGTCCTTGAGTAAAGTAATAAATTCGTTTCCTACTGGTGGAAGAATCACACGAATTGCCTGAGGAAGAATAACGAATCTCATGGATTGGAAATAATTCATTCCTAAACTGCGAGCCGCTTCCATTTGACCTTTAGAAATACTTTGAATTCCTGCGCGATACACTTCACTCATATAAGC
This sequence comes from uncultured Chloroflexia bacterium, assembly GCA_963765655.1. GTDB lineage: Bacteria > Chloroflexota > Anaerolineae > Anaerolineales > Anaerolineaceae > UBA6170. Next base: position 209,544 of record CAVXXH010000004.1, on the reverse strand, counting down.
TGCATAACAAAACGTAAGACCTATGATTGCCATCAGGATTGGATTCGCACGATAAGTTGATAGAGGTTCGAAAGACAAGAAATTTCCCAGACTTTGAACAACTGATGGAAACGCGAAATACCAAAACATCAATTGAACCAATAAAGGAATTCCTCGTACTAATTCAACATAGACAGTTGCTGCTCCATTTAATAATTTGTTTTTTGATATTCGACCAAGCCCCGCAACCAGTCCAAAGACCAATACCAGGATAAATGAAACCAGGGTGGTATAAATTGTGACCCCAATACCGTCTGATACAAAGAAAAGAATTCGTCTGAAGGGGTCTGGTTTGAATATGATTAATAATAGAATAATGACTATGACAGCTAAAAGTAACAACCACCATCGATCAAAATAAAAACTCTTTTTGGTTTGTGTATTTGCTTTTGATCCATTTAAATCGTTTGAAGAAACCATCTTCTGTCTCCATTTTAAAAAGCCTGGGAGATTAATCTCCCAGGCTTTTTGATGAATGAATTATTCGCCTGCCAGATATTTAGCTGCCAGATCGGCGACAAATCCTGAGTCGATAACTGCTTTCAATGCTGGATTGATTTTGTCCAACAAATCCTGTCGGTCTTTACAAATAGCGATACCGTAAAATTCACTTGTAAAGACCTCTCCAACTGTCATTAGTTTATCCGGATTCTTCTCAATGAAGCCTAATGCAGTTGGATAATCCGCGATAACTGCATCAATTTGACCATTAATTAAATCAAGAAATGCCAGATCATAGGTGTCGTAAGGTTTATACTCAACACCTTCAATCGCCTGTGCTTCAATTTCACCGGTTGTCCCCAATTGAGCACCAATGATTTTTCCGTTTAAGTCGGCTTTTCCAGTAATTCCCGTATTACCAGCTTTCACAGTAATGATCTGTCCCGCATCAATATAGGGATCACTGAAAAGAAATTGAGCTTTGCGTTCATCGGTAATTGTTATAGCCGCAATTGCCATATCATATTGGCATTCTGATAAGCCAGCCAGCATTGGATCAAATGGTAGATTAATAAACTCATATTGAATCCCTGCCTGAGTAGCAACTGCTTGCATCAACTCAATATCAAACCCCACTAATTCTTTGGTTGCTTCATCAACCATTTCAAATGGTGGAAAGGTTGCATCAGTCGCAATTGTAACGACATCTGGGGCAGGGTAGCCTGCATCCATCTGATCGGCTGGTGGCTGTTCTCCTGCAGGATAGCCCTGATCTGCCTGGTCGACAGGAGCTTGATCCATTGGATATCCCTCTTCATTTACCTCGGGTTCGGTTGTCTTTGACTGGGCACAAGCGCTTAAAACAAAACTTGTTACGATCAATATTGACATCAATACAAAAATGATTTTTTTCATGATTCTCCTCCGAAAAATTTTCTTTTGTGTGATTTATGGAATTAAATTAACACGATAGATTATAGCATCTAATTAAGAAGATTTAGTCATTTTTATGATTATTTGCTTTTTTTTACATACAATCTCTTCTCAATAAATGGGTGATACAATGTAAATTAAGGTCAGTAAAGGAGACAAAATGGAAAAAATTCAGAGAGTAATTATCTTTGTTCTGGATGGTGTTGGTGCTGGAGCTGCACCTGATGCGGATCAATATGGTGACACAGGGAGTAATTCTTTATCGAACACAGCTGAGGTTGTTGGGGGTTTAAATTTGCCAAATCTTGAAGTATTTGGATTTGGCAGAATTACTCCGATGAAAGGAGTTTCATTGGTTGATCCTTCCAAAGGTGCATTTGGAAAATTGACACCACTTTCATCAGGAAAAGATTCTGTCACCGGCCATTGGGAATTAATGGGCATTAATCTGAAAGAGCCATTTCCGGTATTTCCGGAAGGATTCCCTCCGAAAGTCATTCAGAAATTCAAAGATTTGACAGGATTGGACGTACTGGCCAACATACCAGCTTCAGGAACAGCCGTGATCCAGGAATATGGTGAAGAACACATGCGTACCGGAAAACCGATCGTTTACACCTCAGGTGATTCTGTGTTCCAGATTGCTGCCCATGAAGATGTCATTCCAATCGAAAAACTATATGAATTATGTAAAATTTCCAGAAAGATGTTGATCGGTGAATATGGAGTCGGTCGCGTTATCGCTCGTCCGTTCATTGGTGAACGGGCAGGGGAATTTCAGCGTACCAGCCGGCGTCATGATTATCCTCGCTATCCGGAGAGTGATACGATAATGGATAAATTGCTAGCAGCTGGATTGGAAGTGTATGCGACTGGAAAGATTGATGATTTATTTGGTAATCGGGGGATCAGTGTTACCAATCACACGACGAACAATCAAGATTCAATTCTTGCTACGATTGATTTCATGAAGAAGGATTTCAAAGGTTTGTTGTTTGCCAATCTTATTGAATTTGACCAGATTTATGGTCATCGTAATGATGCCCGCGGATATGCAGATGCTTTGGAAGCGTTTGATAGTTTTGTCCCACAAATTTTGGAGAACTTGAAACCAGATGACCTCGTGATGATTGTTTCAGACCATGGGGTTGATCCCACCACTGAAAGCACGGATCATTCACGTGAATTCAGTCCATTGCTTGTGTTTGGTAAAAAAATCAAGTCAAATGTTGATCTTGGAATACGTGGGTCCTATGCTGATGTTGGCGCAACCATCGCAGAAATATTCTCACTCACACCACCACAAATTGGTACAAGTTTTCTGGATAAAATTCTGTAAAGAGTAGCGCTGGAAAGTGCATTTTAAATAAAGAATTAAAAACTTTTCTATCATGGCCTCTTCCATTATCAATGTATAATTTGCCCTATGGAGAATTCATTTTCCACGCAAACAATCCTTAAGAAAATGTTACCCTGGTTATTGTTAGGGTTCCTGATATTACTGGTTCTTACTTTTGTGGGTGATATTCGACAAATATTGGAACTGGCAAGGGAATTCCCCTGGCAAGTATTACTGATCATGATGGGCTTCACCCTGATTAATTATCTCCTGAGGTTTGTGAAATGGCATTTTTATCTTAATCAAATTGGTGTGAAGGATTTTCCAGTTCTGCTGAGTTTAAGGTTATTTGTTGCTGGTTTTCCGCTGGCAATGACACCAGGCAAAGCGGGAGAAGTATTAAAAGGTGTCTGGTTGAAGGACATGACGGGGATTCCAGTATCTCGGGGTGTTTCCGTTATCGTTGCTGAACGAATCAGTGATGGATTGGCAGTCCTATTACTTTCAACTTTTGGTGTCATTGCGTATCCGCAATATTCGTATGCATTTGTACTGGTATTTGTTTTATTGATCGGGTTGATTATAATTTCTCAAATAAAACCGATTGCATATTGGTTTCTTAACCTGACAAAAAAAATTCCAATCATCAAAAAATTATCACCCCACTTATACGAATTCTACGAAGGCAGTTTTATTGTCTTTCGTCCGGGAGCAACCCTGTTGGCAGTTAGTTTAGGCACCATTTCCTGGTTGTTTGAAGGCATAGGTTTTTATTATTTGTTGACAGTTCTGGGTTTACCCGCAAACCAGGAAACCTTTGCTAATGCGGTATTTATTCTTGCTTTTTCAACTGTCATTGCAGCTGTATCCACTTTACCAGGTGGGTTAGGTGCTGCAGAGGCATCCATTGCTGGGATGCTGACCCTACTGGTAGGAATGAATCCTACCAATGCCACATTTGCAACCCTAATTATTCGCCTGGCAACCTTGTGGTTTGGAATCACCCTGGGATTATTAACCTGGATGTTCTCCCTGGAATTACTGGGATTCAAGGAAAAACGATATGCAAAAGTGGAAAATTGAGCTTCATTGCCATACAGCTGCTTCTCTTGATAGTCTGGTGAAAGTAAAGGATTTAATCAAGATTGCCAGAAAACGAGGGTTAGACAGATTGGCGATTACAGATCATAATACGATTCGCGGAGCTTTATATGCAAAAACGCTGGATCCAGAATTGATCATTGTTGGAGAAGAGGTCTTAACAACCAAAGGCGAGTTATTAGTATTTTTTGTTAAGGAAGAAATACCGCGAGGCTTAGAGCCTCTGGAAGCCATCAAACGATTGCGTGATCAGAATGCATTCATCAGTGTTTCTCACCCTTTTGATCATCTCCGACATGGCTGGCAATTGGCAGATTTAATAGAAATTACACCTTTAGTGGACGCAATAGAAATTTTTAACGCGCGGTCATTTATTGCAACCATCAATGACGAAGCCAAAGAATATGCGCGGGTGAATAATTTGAGAGGAACCGTTGGATCAGATGCACATACGCTGATTGAAGTTGGACGGGCAACTCAATTAATATCTCCTTTTACGGATTCTGAATCAATGAGACAGTCTTTTTTAGATCCAGAATATATAAAGAAATCTTCTTCTCCCTTGATAAGAATTAGGTCTACCGTAGCAAAAATCGCCAAAATAATCTTCGGCAAAGATAGGTTTTCGATATAATGGGATTCATGGATCAATTTGTACAAGATGCACAGCAATTATTGAATGTTCGTTTAAGTGGTGCTCAAGTGGATGCTTTTCGCCTGTATGAACAGGAACTAATGAATTGGAATGAAAAATTCAACCTGACTGCTATTCGGGATATTGAACAGATTCGCAACAAGCACTTCCTGGATTCGTTAACCTGTGTTCTTGCCTGGGCAGATAATCCACCAAAGAGTTTAATTGATGTCGGTACAGGGGCTGGTTTTCCTGGGATTCCCCTGAAAATTATTTTTCCTTCCATGCAATTAACATTGGTCGAATTTGTTGGAAAAAAGACAAAATTTTGTCAGCATATTGTTGACATTCTTAACCTTAAACATGTAAATCTTGTTCAGGATCGGGCTGAGGTTTTAGGTCAAAACCCAAAATATCGCGAGAAATTTGAGTGGGCAGTAGCGAGAGCAGTCGCAAACTTACCAGTGCTGGTTGAATTTTTAATTCCATTAGCTAGATTGGGGGGTGGTGTAATTGCTCAAAAAGGGGAGAGCGGACCTGCGGAAACACAAAAAGCCGGTAAAGCGATCCATATTTTAGGTGGGACTTTACGCCAATTATTACCGGTGACGATACCCGGGGTGGTGGAAGAACGTTACCTTGTCATTATAGATAAAAAAGCCATTACCCCGAAATTATATCCAAGACGAACTGGGATTCCAGCCAGGCAGCCATTGATCTAAATCTGAAATCAGGTTTTAATCACTCCCTGTTGAATGTGCCAGATCGTGGATTGATTGGTGAATTCAGGAGAGAACAATTTTTGGTCAGTCGTCGTAAGTATGGTCTGGTCACCATCCGAAATGGACTGTAATAATTGTTCCCTGCGTTGATGATCCAATTCAGCCAGGGTTTCATCCAATAGAAGTACTGGCTTCTCACCTGTTCGATTCTTCATAAATTCTAATTCACCAAGTTTCAATGCCAGCATCGTCGTCCGGATTTGCCCACGTGAACCATAATTCCCCAAATCAATATGATTGACAAGAAATCGCAATTCATCCCGATGAGGGCCGATGGTTGTGACACCTCGTAGGATTTCTTCCCGCTGTTTTTTCTTTAGGGTTTCCAGGAAATATTCTTTTATTTGCGTAGTATTCTGTGCTGATGCAACAATATTTGAAGGATCATATTCTTCAACTAATGCAGGCTGATACAAAAATTGTAAGATTTCTTGATCGTTGGTCAATGAACGGTGAATTTGGTTTGCTAATAATTCAATTTCGGAAATTGCTTTCGATCGGGAAAAGTGCAGAAAAGATCCTTTCTCTGCCAACAAATCATCCCAATAATTTAATTGAGAAATATCGGTATTGCGTTCAGCGATTTGTTTCAATAATGCATTTCTCTGGTTGAGCGTTTGCATGTATTCGCTGAGGGCTTTTGCATATCCAGGTACTACCTGAGCCAATGCGAGATTGAGATATCTCCTTCTCTCTTCTGGTCCACCTTCGATGATCCGTGTCATATAAGGCAGAAAAATAACAGCATTGAACAATCCGACCGCCTGATGGGCTGAGCGTTTATTGCCATCTACCAGTATTTCTTTACGGAAACGCAAGCCATTTTGAGAACCATTTTGTTCCAGGATCAAACGGACTTCTATTTGATGGTTTTTTCCACTACGTGAAAAACCAGCTACCATTCTACATACAGGAAGAGCTTCTTCAAGCGCTAAAAAACTGATCACCTGCCGGTCTGTGCTGGATTGAATGGAAGTAAATGTTGAAAAGAAATAAACTGCTTCTAAAAGGCTGGTTTTTCCCTGGGCATTATCTCCTTCCAGCAAAAGAATCCGCCTGGGCATATCCACGTCCAGGCGGCTAAAGGTACGGAAATTAGTTAACGATAAATGGGTAAGAAACATGTACTGGAATGGGGCGTATCCCTATTCGGGTAGTTCCGCTTTTTCCTCCTGAGGAGGTTGCCAGATGCGTGTGGCTCTGTCGGTGAAAAGGATTCCTTCCAGATGATCAATTTCATGTTGAAAGATCCTTGCCATCCATCCCGAGGATCTAATTTTAACTGGTTTACCTTGTTTATTAAACCCTTTTACAACAACAGCAGAAAATCGCTCTACTTCACCAACCAAATTGGGAATGGATAGACATCCTTCAATGCCCAGTTCAGTCTCAGTAGACGTTTTTATGATCTCTGGATTGATAACCGCAAATGATTTTGGTTTTTCTGCTTCATCCTCGGCATACTCAACAACAATCACTCTTTGTGAGATATCTATTTGTGGAGCAGCAAGTCCGACACCGGGAGCTTGACGCATCGTTTCGAACATATCTTCAATAAGAGTAGATAAATCTTGATCAAAGTTCGTTACTTTATGCGCTTTCCTTCTGAGTACTTCATCGGGTATTGTTACAACTTCTCTTAACGCCATTTTTCACCTTGTTACTAACGGACAACCCGCCTTATTTTCTAAAATTCTCCTATATTGTACCCTGAATTTTCTTCATCTGGAGTAGTTTCCTCTGATTTGGATTTTTTTTGTACAACCTCGTGATAGATCTCAATCCATTCTGCAACTTCATCACGTAAAGCTTCTTTTTCTCTCATTTTCAGTTTTTCGTTGAATTGTTGATATCTCTCAAATATATCCTGTTGGGCTTGTGAGGGGTTATAAACGTAATCAAATGTTAAAGTGGTGTCACCCACACGAATAAATACTGTACCAAAATTCAGGATAAGACTGATCAATCCTAAACGCTCAAATTCGACCGTTTGGATGTTCTTAATCGGGGCAGATCTTCTTTGTTCCTGGCCTAAAGGTTTTTTGTATAAATCAATTAATTGATCAGCAGTAACGATGTACCGATCATTACGCCAGTCCCAATATTGATACAACCACCACCCAAACAGCCCCAAACCGATTCCGAATTGTACCAACAGGATCATGTCAAAATTTATGGAAGGATAAAATTCAAATACTGAATATATAAATACTAATACCAGTAATATCAATGCCAGACTCGGCCAAAGCACTTTTTTGAGAAGGATAAACCAATGGGTTCGATAAATGATTACACCATTATTTTCAATTCTCAATCCAAAAAAAGTAGACAAAAATTCCATCAACCCACTGGATTTGACTTTGAGTGGGACTTCCATTTTTTCTGCTTCATTGTCATCGATTTCCTCTTCATAATCACTCGATTCACGACGATCATATCCAATTCGACTACGAAGCGTATCTTCTTTAGAATTTCTTTGAAGTTTGCTGCTCTGGTGGGAAGCCCTTCCCCGTTCATCATTAACCAGTCTGACAATTAAGTCTGGTTTGGACATTTTTTTTAAGTTGATGATCCCGGTGTATGTGTGAATGACCACATCCCCATACCCAATCCAGCGACCCATTTGGGAGGTTCTGGTTTCAACGGAGAGAATTGCATCCAGCGGTGCTTCCTGGCGGCTTTCATAAAATAAGGCTACTTTCTCTAATGAGATTACCCTGCGGTTGGTAATGATGGAAAAATCATTTGACCAATCAATCAATTTCCAGAGAAACCAACCCAAAAATATTATTGTTAATAAACCGAAAAAAATCGGCAACCAGGTGTTTTGCGTTGAAACGGCAAAATAAAAATATAAAAACAACAGGATAGAAGAAATTCCAAGAACAATTGGAGGAACAAGGCCTAACCAGAGGAAGAAACTATTCTTTCTGGCCACAAAATGTACTGCTTCCCGTGGGCCGCGCCAGTTAAATGGATGTTTAAGGAATAATCGATAACTTTTGATCGTCAACCGGATAGGCTCAATGATTTCTGGATATGCTTCCATTAAATCATCAACCTGTTCCTGGTTAATATGGATCGCAATTACATTCGTGATTGCCTTTGCAGTAACTTCTCTATATTTATCAAAATCCAGGCCTTCCTCGCCGAAAAAATCACCTTTCTGACAAATGGAAATTTCATCCGGATCATGATCTGTTTCCTGTTGTATGGAGACGCGACCACTTAGGACGATATAAAATCCATCTGCTGCGGTTGCTTCCTCGAAAATGATTTCATTTTGTTTGAAGAAAACAGTATCCAGTTGCTCACTGACAGTGAGTAATTGATCTTCATTCAACATGTCAAAAAAATGAATGTTGCTCAGAATTTCCAGAATTTCCTGAGAGTGATCCACCATAATTTTTAAGTATATCCTAAGTGGATAAAATTACCGGTCAGAATCTGGTAGAATCGGTTGGTAATCATGCGAAATATCGGTATTGTCATCACTCGAGTCATATCCATCTTTTTAATCGTTATTACGGTTGTAATTGTTGTTGTTCAATTAATTAGTTACAGTAGAATTCGAGCCAGTTTACCAATTGGTTCTGTGATTGCAGGAGTACCAGTTGGTGGTTTGGACCGTCAGACTGCAGCTGATCGACTCATAAAAGCTTTCAGTTTGGCAGTGGAAATTCGATATAACGAAGCAATTATTCATATCAGACCATCCGCTATCGGTTTTGAGTTGGATCTTGAAAGTATGTTAACTGCTGCGGACCAACAAAGGATCACTCAACCATTTTGGAGTGGATACTGGGATTTTTTATGGGGCAGATTTCCCAATCCTGATCCTATTCCTCTGCGGTATTCACTTTCTGACGGAAGATTGAAATCCTACTTAACAGAAGAGATAGCTATTCGGTACGATCAACCAGCGACGGATGCTATTCCAATCCCAGGCAGTACCCAATTCCAGCCTGGTAATCCTGGGACTAAACTGGATGTCGATCGTGCAGCAATTTTGATCGAAGATGCATTGAAATCACCTACCCGGAGAATTGTCAATTTGACATATACCCAAATCGATCCTTCCAGGCCTTCATATCTAAACCTTGAGATTTTACTGAAGCAGGTTCTGGATAGCACTGGATTCGATGGACTAACTGAAGTCTTCTTGCTTGATCTTAAAAATTATCAGGAAATCAATTTCGCTTACCAGGGAGGTCAATCAATTCGACCAGGTGTGGCATTTACAGCTGCCAGTACGATGAAAATCCCAATTATGGTTTCGGTGTTTAATCGGGGGAAAGATCCAATTTCAACTGAGATTTTAAATCAAATGGAATTAATGATTGAAAGATCAGAGAATGATCCAGCTGACAGGTTGATGGAAGGTGCACTTGGTGGAAACCTGGGACCGTTACTTGTCACAGAAGATTTAGAATTATTGGGTTTTGAAAATACATTCTTAGCTGGTTATTTCTATCCCGGAGCACCTTTGTTGCGTCGCATACAAACGCCAGCAAATAGCCGTAGTGATGTGGACACCAAGCCTGACATTTATAACCAGACTACTTCAACTGAGATGGGTATGTTGCTGGGAGATATATATCAATGTGCTGTGCAGGATGGGGGAGCCTTGAAAGCAGTCTTTGGAAATCAAATGACTCAGGAAGAGTGTCGAAGCATGATCGACTACCTCTTACGAAACAGAATTGGTGTACTCATCCAGGCAGGTGTTCCGGAAGCGACTCAGGTAGCACACAAACATGGTTGGATCACAGAGACTGATGGCCTGATCCATGCGATCAGTGACGCTGGAATTGTTTACACAACTGGTGGAAATTACGCACTTGTTATTTTTATGTATCACCCGGTGCAATTAATTTTTGATAATGCGAACTACGTGATGGCTCAACTATCTTCGGCTATTTATAATTACTACAACATTTCTTTCGAGGAGTGAGAACTTTTATTAAATAGTGCTTTTTTTAAGTCTGTTATTAAATTCCCTGGTGTTGTTCCTATTGCAGTGATTATTTCATCCTCAAGAGCTTTGACAAAAGGCGTGTTCTTTTTGATTTTCGAAGCGAAATCAGGATATCTACGCTGTAAAGCTTCTAATCTTTCATCAATGGACACAATCGCATTACCTTCGGAAAGCTTATCAGCGTAATTGACAATTTTTTCCTCCCAGGTTTGTGGCCTTGTCTTGTCTGAAACCAGATCACCAATCAAATGACGACGAGCTATCTCTGCCAACTTAAATTGTTTTTTCGATTCAAGGAATTCAGCTGCTAGAACTGCATGATTCTTTTCGGTTTGTTCCTGTAATTTTGATAGATCGTGCGTGAGACCACCCCTATGTGCTAATAATGGGCTGACCATCAAGCCCGCTTGTTCCAGCCACAGACCTATTTGGTAAGCGATAGCAGCCACATTCTGCACATGCGATAACAATGTGTGAGTTGCACCTAATTCCATATACCAGCCAATACAGGTTTGCACATCGGGCAAAAAAGGATGTGTTAATACCTCCAGAATTTCGTTGAGGTTTCTTATTTCCATATCCTGAAAGGGTAGATGACCACTTGAGGGTAATCCTGAAGGATTAAACCAGATTGATTTCAAGCCAGCCAGTTTGGATCCCACGATATCTCTTATGTAATCATCTCCAACCATAATAACTTTTTCAACTGGCTGGTTTATTTTCCCCATCAGATTTTGGTAAAAAAGTAGATTTGGTTTTTTAGCTGATAATTCATTGCATGTAAAAATTTGATGGAAAAAAGAATCCAGATTTACCAAGCCTAAAGCGCGGGAAATATCTAATGTTGAAGAATCTTCCGCATTGCTGGCTAATACAAGCTGGTATTCCGAAGAAAGCATTTTCAAAGTATCATATGCCCCATCGATTGCCTGAACTACTGGCCAATCCATCATTTTTCCAGTAAATTGTCCATCATCTACCATGATGGTGTTTCCCCAATCAAAAACCAATGTGGTTATTTGTCTCTCATTCATCTACTTCTCCGCCATTTGTATATCCACGATTATAGTAGATTTTGCGTACGGATGAAAAATCAAAGTGTTATTAAATTGAAGATTAGAATATTTGTTCAAAAATGATTTAAATGATATAATGCCTGAATGCCTTCTCTGGTAGCCCTCGATATCGAAACCACAGGATTAGATTCACGCAAAGATGCCATTATTGAAATTGGTGCGGTACGTTTTTCTGCATCCAGAATCGAGGCAGAATTTTCAACATTAATCAATCCTAATCGAATAATTCCTCCAGAAATAACCCAACTGACAGGTATTAATAACCAGATGGTGCAAAAAGCACCACCTTTGACAGCTATATTGCAGGAACTGGTTGATTTTGTGGGGGATTGTCCGGTGGTGGGGCATAACGTCCAATTCGATCTGGGTTTTCTGTTCCAGGCGAATATTTTGCGATATGTTCAGGCTGTAGATACATATGAAATAGCAGCAGTCGTCATGCCATTAGCGTCAAGATACAACCTTTCTGGGCTTTGTCAGCAGTTGAATATCCCAAATCTAGGTGCACACCGGGCACTTAATGATGCGAAAATGACTCATCAGCTCTTTCTTGAACTGTATGACCTGGCAATTGAATTACCCGTAGATCTCCTGGCTGAAATTGTTCGTATGGGAGAGCCAGTTGATTGGGATGGATTCTGGTTCTTCCAGGAAATACTAAAAACAAGAATTAAGAAATCACCCATCCAGCCTAAATATACCCGTAATCAGAATTTGTTTGATGGATTATTTTTGGATAACGATATTCTTGCTCAACCATTAAAACCGAATTCTGATATTACACCCCTCAATGAAGACGAATTAAGTTCAATTCTTGAACCTAGTGGTGAATTTTCGAAATACTTTAAAAATTTCGAATATCGAACGCAACAAGTAGATATGCTGCGGAGTGTCGCCTCCGCTTTCAGCAATCAAAATCACCTAATGGTAGAAGCGGGAACTGGCACGGGAAAATCATTTGCTTATCTGATACCTGCCGCTTTCTGGTCTTTGACGAATAATCATCGGGTTGTTATTTCTACCAACACGATTGCTCTCCAGGATCAACTGATTAATAAAGATATACCTGATCTATGTTCTGCCTTGGATATCCCATTAAGGTCTGTCGTGATAAAAGGACGCGCGAATTATCTCTGCCCACGACGATTAGAAGCATTTCGTTTCCGCGGACCTGAAACGAAAGAGGAAATGCGGGTAATTGCGAAAATTTTGGTTTGGCTGCATGATGGTGGCGATGGAGATCGGACACGCTTGAATCTTAACAGTCCCATGGAACGAGAGATCTGGCAAAAGCTCAGCGCCGATGATGAAAACTGCAATGCTGAAACCTGCATGGCAAAGACTGGGGGAATGTGTCCTTTCTACCAGGTTCGGCAAGCTGCGCAAACAGCCCATATATTGGTAGTCAATCACGCATTGTTGCTTTCCGATGTAGTTACGGGAAGCCGCGTTTTACCTCCTTATGAATATCTGATTATTGACGAAGGACATCATCTCGAAGGTGCCAGCACCAATACCCTCAGTTACCGGATTACTCAAAATGATATGCAAAGAATGTTGCGTGAATTGGGAAGTGTTTCCAGTGGCGTTTTAGGACGTCTGGTTACCTCTCTCAAAAATATACTCAAACCTTCTGAATTTGCCAGTGCCTTCTCGATTTGTCAGCGGGTTACAGATCTTGCATTCCGATTGGAACATGATTGGAATGCATTCTTTGATGCTTTACAAGCATTTTTGGAATCTGAAAGGGATTTCCAACCGATTGGACAATACGCACAACAAGTTAGGGTCCTGCCTGCAACACGAACTGTCCCTGCCTGGTCTGAAGTGGAAATTCAATATGACCAGGCAAATGAAACAATGACATTGCTGGTTAAGTTAGTAAAGGAATTTCTGAAGGATTTAAGCGATTCGATAAATAGCCCAGCAGAAGATATTGAAGAAGCCATCGGGAGTTTGAGCTTTAATCATCAACGCATGGCAGAAGCCGAACAATTTTTATATGCAATGATACTAAAACCAGAACCAGATTATATTTATTGGATTGAACAACAACCGGATTCGGCACGCATGGTTTTACAAATAGCTCCATTGCATATTGGTAGCTTGATGGAAAAATATCTCTGGCATGAGAAAGCATCCATCATATTAACTTCAGCGACATTAACAACCCATGGTGAATTTGACTATTTGCGCAATCGCCTGAATGCTGATGAAGCTGATGAGCTAATTGTTGGTTCACCCTTCGATTACGAGAATTCAGCCATGCTATATCTGCCGAACGATATTCCGGAACCTGCTCAGGCATCCGCTTATCAAAGGATGATTGAACATACACTTGTTCAGTTAAGTAAAGCAACAGGCGGGCGATTGTTAGCTTTATTCACATCTTATGCACAATTAAAGAAAACCTCCCAGGCAATTGGACCGCGATTGGTGGATGCTGATATTCAGGTCTATGAACAGGGAGAAGGTGCATCAGCAAATACGTTATTGGAAAGCTTCCGCGAAACGGATCGAGCTGTTTTACTGGGTACACGAGCATTTTGGGAAGGGGTTGACATTCCTGGTAATGCTCTCTCCGTATTGGTGATCATTAAATTACCATTTGCAGTTCCGTCAGATCCGATTGTTGCTGCTCGATCTGAAACCTTCGATGACCCTTTCAATGAATACTCCATTCCTGAAGCGATATTAACCTTTCGACAGGGTTTTGGAAGACTTATCAGAACTCAATTTGATCGTGGCATTGTTGTGGTTCTGGATCGCAGGGTTCAGAGCAAAAAATATGGTCGCTTTTTTGTAGAGTCTTTACCATCCTGTAAATTAGAAACAGGTTCGGTCTCAGACCTCCCTAAAATAGCAGCTCGTTGGTTAAATCTATAAAAATAAAGAGACTGATTTTTGAAGATCAGCCTCTCTCCATTCTTCGCTTAGCCTTTCAAATTCTTTGCCATCAGTGCCTTTATGACAACTTTTTGAATTTCTTTAAGTTTGGTTACTAACGCCTGTTGGTTTCCTTGCTGCTCTGTCTGAGTGATCAAATTAGCCAATAGTTGTGAGAATTCATCATTGATTACTTCGGGTTTTTCATTTAATAAAGTTTTGATTGATTCCGCATCAGGTGCTTGAAGAAGTGTTTCTACAAATTGAATTTCTGCAGGGGGTTTACTGGCTTCTTCTATCATGCTGTTCAGTTGACCCAATTTGGAAATTTTATCCAGATCAGCTGCTTTGCGTGCTTCCTGTAAACTTTCCTTGACTGCCTCCACAAAAAAGTCGTTCAACTCGTTGCCATATTTTTCCAACCCGACTTCTATATTAACTTCAGCTAAAATCTTATGGAGTGTTTCTCTGGCATGCTGTTTTTCTTGCTGAATTTGAGCATCGATTTGACGGGTTACTTCAACCAGAAAATCTCTTAATGTTGACAATTTTGCCTTTTGTTCAGAATCGGAAGTGGTCTCGATCTTTTGCGACAGGATCTGAAAGAATTCATAATCCAGGCCTGAACGTACCATGCCAATCAGTGTATTAATATAAATTTCGTCGGGTGCCTCGATAAAAAGATCCAGAAGTTTTTCTCTTGTCAGACCTGCTTTTGCAGCTTCCTGTAAATCTTCCATAGCTTTTTGGGAAGATTTCATTTTTTCCTGGATTTCCTGGCCAACTTTCGTTTCCTGCAATAATTCTTGCTGGAAAAGGGCTAACTGTTGTGCAGATTGCTTATCTCCCTGAGCCACCGTTGCTTCTACCAGGCGGTTCAATAAGCCAAAAAATGTCTCATCAATCAGAGCTTCTTCCTGTTTGATAATCTCTTTTCTTGAGTCTGCGCTGGGTGTGGATAGTAATCTCTGAATCAGCTGTAATTTTTTCTGTTGTTGATCGAGCATTTCTTTTGTTACGCCATCAGCTTCCAGAATTCTTTCCATCATCGTCTGGTATGTGAGCATGCTTTGTGCTTGAAATAAATACGCTTTACGTTTTTCCATAGGCAAATCATTAACTACTCTTTTAATTAATGGGCCTACCATTTTTTCCTGTTCATTGATGGATACTCCTAATTCTGGCGGGAAGTAGGTTAATAACATTTCTTTTTCAGGATCATGATAAACAATCGGGGTTGGGTACAAACCTTGATAACCGCATGCCTGGCATTGCATCATATTGGCAGCACCGCTCAGTAATTTTTGCTTTGCTTCTGGATCAGTATTTAAATCGAATAATTGCTGAATTTCAGCTGTCATGGGTGCACGACAGCGAGGACAACTAATTTGTGTTTTTGGCATAAAAGGCCTCTCTGTAAAATTTAATATTGAAAAAGATTATACCACCGACAATTTCTGAGGAAGTTGATCGGTTGTACGCGGAAGGGAGAAACAGATACGGGCACCCATACCTGATTCAGGATTAACCCAGATCTGTCCCCCATGTGCTTCTACAATCGAACGTGTTAAAAATAATCCCAGGCCGGCTCCACGCGTGTTGCGAGCCATATCCGGTGCCCGATAAAATCTGTCAAAAACATGCGGTATGTCTTCAACTGCAATTCCTGGTCCCTGATCACTGACACAAACAATTACGACATCCGGGCGGATCTGACCTGATATTCGGATTTCTCCTTTTGGCGAATATTTTTGGGCGTTCGAAATCAAATTCGAAATAACGTGCTCCAAACGGGATTCATCCGCGAAAATGACGGGAAAATCTTGTGGCATATCAACTACAATATTGTGCAACGAGGATTGTGTTTGAAGACGTTTTGCCATACGATTAATAATTTCCGGTAGGAAAACGTCTGATCGTTTTATGGATAAACCACCAGCTTGCAATCGAGATGCATCCAGCATGTTCTCAATTAATGAACCCAATCGGTCAGCTTCATCTTCGATAACAGATAGAACTCTCTTGCACTATTGACCTGTCCCAACGGGCATCCTCTCGTCGTAAAGTGCTAACATACCCCTTGATTAGAGCGACAGGCGTTTTTAATTCATGACTGATGATGGATATAAATGTACTTTTCAATTCTTCAGCTTGGCGAAAGCGAGTAATGTCCCTGATGGTGGCAATGATATTTAACAGGATGTTATCTGGTGACACTAATGGAGCGTAGGTGATTCCAACCGGTAACTTTAATTTTGAATTCCCTATCCTTAAATCACCTTCCACATACAAATGTGCATGGGCTGTTAATGGCCAACCACCGGCAACCGCTTCTTCTAAGGTAATTCCAATGGGAGGTTGCATCCATTGAACTAATTGATTGTGTTCCTTGTTTTGAATTTCTTCAACCGGGATTTGTAACATGCGTTGAAATGCTGGATTGTAGCGTTCAATAAGCAGTGTTGGCGATAATATCATAATGCCATCCGCTACAGTATCGAGCAGCGCTGACATACGCTGGCGTTCCTGGTTGACCTGATTATAGAGTTGCGCATTCTGAACTGCGATGGCTGCCTGGTTAGCAAAACTGCCAAGGATTGTGCGATCATTCGCTGAAAATGATCCTGAGTAACTTCGAAAGATGTAAATGACACCTACAGCCTGGCCACGGGCGACCAGTGGGATTCCGACACCGTTCAACAAACCAAAACTCCCAGAGCGAGCTAATTCATTGATGATCTGATTAATTTTTGTCAGTTCTAATTGGCCTGGTTCATTCCCAATTTCAGTGATTTGCGTCAGATAAGGTTCGATATATTTCACCAGTGGAGTGGGTAATCCATGCCAGACACGAACATGCCAACCTTGCGTTTCAGATTTTAAAGCAATAAAACCTGCCTGGCCAGCTAGCATTTCAACAGATACATTCAGAATCTTCTCAAGAAGTTTGTCGAGATTTAGTTCTTCGGCTAAAGCCCGGGCAATATCTAATAAATAATCTCTTTGCCGAACTCGAAAATCAGGTAACATAAGACAATTTTACCCGTTTTCAGCCAGTGAAATGACATAATCCAGAATTTCAAGGCCCTCATCAACCTGTTCTTTGGTTGTGCAGAGAGGTGGGGAGACTCTGATGACACTCTTGCCGCATCCCAAAGTAAGTAATCCATATTCATAAGCGAGATCGACAACACGATCGCGGATGTTGGCATCTGATTTCTTGCTTTGTTGATCTTTTACAAATTCAATACCGATCATGAAACCAATTCCGCGCACCTCACCAATGGAAGGATGTCTGCTTTGCATTTCCTTGAGCATTTGTAGTGCGTAACTGCCTGTCACTAATGCATTTTCCATATAACCATTTTGAATGGCGTTGATAGTTGCCAGCGATGCAGCACAGGCAATAGGGTTTCCACCGTAGGTATTTCCATGAGAGCCCTTAGGCCAGCTCATAACGGATTTCTTGGTAATTAATGCACCCAAAGGCATTCCGGATGCAATTCCTTTTGCCGAGGTGATAATATCCGGTTCTACACCAAAATTTTCTATTGACCACCACTTCCCGGTGCGTCCCATACCTGCCTGAACTTCATCTGCAATTAAAAGAATGCCATGCTTATCACATAGGTTTCGCAAAGCTGGAAAGAATCCAGCAGGAGGGACTATGTAGCCACCTTCCCCCTGAATTGGTTCAACCAGAATACCAGCTACTTCGTCAGCAGGTAAAATCTTTTCAAACACCTGTTCTTCGATGTATTCAATGATTCTTTCACCATAATCCTGTCCAGGTTCTAAATTTAAGATGGGTCGGTAGGGATCAGGAAATGGAACATGAGTCACACCATTCATTAATGGGAAAAAACGACGTTTGTAATTCGGCTTGCTGGCTGTAAATGTGACAGCACCAATGGTTCTGCCATGAAAACCACCTAAAAAACCAATGAAATTGGGACGATTGGTGTGGTATCTCGCCAACTTAATGGCACCTTCCACACTTTCAGTACCAGAATTGGTAAGAAAAACACGGGTATCCTCCTGAAAAGGGGAAATTTCAGCCAATTTTTCGGAAAGTTCAATCCATTTTTCATGATAGAAATCTGAAGAAATATGAATAAATTTTTCGGCTTGTTCCTGAATAGCTTTTACAACATCAGGATGGCTATGCCCGGTTGAAGCTACAGCAATACCGGCAGCAAAATCAAGAAAATGATTTCCATCAACGTCCCAGACTTCTGTACCTTTCCCATGATCCATTACAAAAGGATATCCACGAGGATATGACGGTGATACAACATTGAGATCACGTTCGATAAATGCTTTGGCCTTTGGTCCGGGCACTTTCATGGGTTTCATTAATTTTCCTCCATATTTAATTAGATTTAGTGAGTTTGGTTTTTACATCAAATAGATGTTAGATTTAGGTATTGAATCTTTAGAAAAAATTTAAGGGTAACCTTGAAGATTTGAAGACATTTTTGTTACCAATAAGGCCAGGGCTCCCTTGAGACCAACATCATCTCCTAATTGGGCTGTCGTGAACGTTAATCCATCCAGATATGCGGGGGAAATTAATCTTTCGTCCAGGGACTTGCGCATCGGTTCGAATAGAAGTTCTCCAGAAGAAGAGACCCCGCCCCCAAAAATCACAATGGAAGGATTTAGCATGTGTAGAAAATTAGCCAGAGCAATGCCTAAGTAATAACCTGCCCGATTATAAGCTTCAATGGCTAATGCGTCTCCATTCTGTGCTGCCTGACTGATATCTATTCCAGTAATTTTCTCAAGTCTATTTAAGATTGTATTTCTTCCAGCAGATATTTGTTCATTTACATAATTCAATATCCCAGTACCAGATGCTATGGCTTCAATATGGCCTTGTTTTCCACACCCACACATGGGGCCATCTGGCAAGACAGTTACATGTCCAAATTCACCCGCCAGTCCTTTATGGCCGAGCAGCAAATTATTGTTCACAATTACGCCACTTCCAATACCAGTGGAAATCGTCAGGTATAAAAGATTACTATGTCCGATACCTGCACCAAATTTCCATTCTCCTAAAGCTGCCAGATTGGCGTCATTGCCTAAAAAAATTGGAATATTAAAAACATCTTCCAATATTTTTCGTAAAGGATAATTTTCCCACCCAGGAATATTGGGTGCTTCATAAACAATTCCCAAATCTGGATCCAGAAAACCAGGCGCAGCCACAGCAATGGCTTTTATTGTGTGATCTTCCTTAATTTCCTGTATTAATTTTATTAATCGATCTACTGGTAATTGGCCTTTTGCCTGGGTAGTTATTTTTTTTTGTTTTATTGGGTTTAATGTTCCTGCATCATATGATGCAACCCTGATTTGTGTACCACCAACATCTGAGACAACATAGATTTCCATTAAACAGAATTATAGCATAGCCAAATTAGTAAAAATAATAGTCATTTTGTCACAAATAAATGGATAAAGATAATTTGTGTTCTTTCAATCATTAGAGGTCAGGGAGTGTTTGGCCAATTTTTGAATATCGAATTTGTAATCTTAAAAACAAAAAGGTTTTGAGTTTGCAGCACTACAATTAATTTATTGACTCTTGTTATAAACCGAATTATTATAATTTCAATGAATTCAAAGCAACAATCATTCAAAAAAAGGTTTACATATCAAATAATTCGATTCTTCCGCTGGTTTACTCCTGGAATTGGCGTAAAAAGGTGGGGTTTACTCATCATTCTGGGTTCCATGTTGATTGGTTTGGGTTTTGCAGTGGTTGTTCTGGATATGTATCGCAATACTCCGGACACCTGGTATCTTCCTGTGGTTGCATTTCTATCTTTGCGCTTTTTATCACGTCCCATTCGAGCGCTTATTTTTGGTTTGGGGGGAGTATTAATGATCATTATTGGAGTCTGGGGCATTAATCGAACCCTTTTAAAACCGTTCTTACGTCCGGGAAAACATCTGGTTGATACAGTCAGTCAATTTCAAAAACTTGACAAAGGGAAAAAAATTGTGGTGATAGGGGGTGGTACAGGGTTATCTTCCTTATTACGTGGAATTAAGAAATATACATCCAATATTACTGCAATTGTCACTGTTGCTGATGATGGAGGTTCGTCTGGAGAATTACGGCGACGGATCGGCATTCTTCCTCCTGGAGATATACGCAGTTGTCTGGCAGCATTATCCAATGATGAAGAATTAACAACCCAGCTTTTTCAATACCGATTTGGAGAAGAAGCCGGGTTAAATGGGCATTCATTAGGGAATCTTCTGATTACGGCTTTAACGGATTTGACTGGAAGTTTTGAAGAAGCAGTGGCAGAGTCAGGAAGAGTTTTGGCTGTTCAGGGGAAGGTATTTCCCTCAACATTACATGATGTCCGTCTGGTTGCGCAAGTCCAGATGGAGGATACAAACAAAGAAGTGAAAGTTCGCGGTGAAAGCGAAATTCCCAGAAGGGGTGGAAAAATTAAAAGAGTTCTGGTTGGAACCCAATAATCCATTAGCTTTTCCACCAACTCTACAGGCGATCCTTAATGCTGATATCATTATCGTGGGTCCTGGATCTTTGTACACCAGTATCATTCCCAATTTATTGGTTCCGGATATTTCTGAAGCTATTCGCGCCAGCCGGGGATTGAGATTTCTGATTTGTAATGTTGCCACACAACCTGGAGAAACTGAAGGTTATACATGTGGTGATCATATTAAGGCAATTGAGAAAATAATAGGAAAAGGAATATTTGATGTAGTTATCTGTAACGACAATTGCAATGGAAGATTACCAGCGGATATTGAATATGTTTGTATCGATGATGAGCTCGATAAGGATTACCCAATTTATAGTGCGAATCTGAGTGATACTGAAGCACCGTGGAGACATGATTCCACAAAACTTGCATCTGTAATCTTAGATTTATATAATGAAAGAACCGGACCAATTAGCCGCGAGATGAATTCAGATTTGTGAACTTTTTTACAATTCAGTGGTAAAATTTGTCCGAATAAATAATAGGAGGTTAGTATGACTGTAAAAGTAGGTATAAATGGTTTTGGTCGCATCGGCCGCCAGGTTTTAAAAGCAATTCTGGAGACTTATCCAGACACGCTTGAGGTTGTTGCAATTAATGATTTATTTGATGCAGCTACCAATGCACATCTATTCAAATATGACTCAAATTATGGGATTTTCCCGGGAATTGTCACGGTAGATGGTGCAGACCTGGTTATTAATGGCAAGACGATTAAAGTCTTTGCTGAAAAAGATCCCAGCAATTTACCCTGGAAGGATCTGGGTGTAGAGATTGTTATTGAAGCTACCGGAGTTTTCCGTGACAAAATTGGCAATCCTGCCAAAGGTAAACCTGGTGTTGATGTCCATATTACCAAAGGTGGAGCAAAAAAGGTTATCATCACAGCACCTGCGAAGAATGAAGATCTCACAATCGTTTTAGGTGTCAATGATGATAAATATGACTCGGCTGTCCATCACGTCGTTTCCAATGCATCCTGTACAACCAATTGTCTCGCACCAGCTGCAAAAGTTGTTCATGACAATTGGGTGATCAAACGCGGTATGATGACAACCATTCATTCATACACCAATGATCAACGAATTCTGGATGTGGCGCATAGCGATCCTCGACGAGCTCGAGCAGCTGCTTTGAATATTATCCCAACGACAACTGGTGCTGCAAAAGCGGTTGCATTGGTAATTCCTGATCTCAAAGGGAAATTTGATGGTTATTCATTACGCGTACCAACTCCAACTGTATCCATCGTTGACTTTGTTGCTGAACTTGAAAAACCTGTGACAGTGGAAGAATTGAATGCTGCTTTCAAAGCTGCAGCAGATGGTCCTCTCAAGGGTATTTTAGGCTTTTGCACTGAGCCATTAGTTTCCATGGATTTCAAAGGTGATTCGCGGTCATCGATTATCGATGCAGAAAATACCATGGTATTGGGCGAAACAATGGTAAAAGTCGTTGCCTGGTACGATAATGAATGGGGTTATTCTTGCCGAACTGCAGATTTAGCTGCCAAAATGGCAAAATTACTCTAATCAATTATTAAGGAAAAATTGTGATGCGTATTTTTATCGCGAAATTCTTGCGGTAGAATACGCATCATTTTAAATCAAATTCAAATGATTTTATTTCAGGAACAGGAAGATTATGTTTAACAAAAAAAGTATTACCGATATCGATGTCAAGGGAAAAAAAGTATTGGTTCGGGTAGATTTTAATGTCCCGATTAAAGAGGGAAAGATAAAAGATGATACCCGCATGACTGCTGCGTTACCAACGATCAATTATTTATTGGAGCACGGGGCAGCTGTGATTTTGTTTTCACATCTTGGTCGCCCTAAAGACGAACCAGATCCACAATTTTCTTTAGCCCCGGTTGCAAAGCATTTGGCTACATTAATTCCAAATAAAGTAATATTTGCAGAAGATTGCATCGGGGAGGTAGCAGAAACAGCTTCAGCCAAATTACAACCTGGTGAGGTTCTGGTTTTGGAAAATACCCGCTTTTACAAAGCAGAAACTAAGAATGATCCAGAAATGGCAAAGAAATTTGCAAAATTAGCGGATATTTATGTCAATGATGCATTTGGATCAGCTCATCGGGCGCATGCTTCCACAGAAGGTGTAGCGCAATATTTGCCAGCTGTTGCAGGGTTCCTGATGGAAAAAGAAATCCGATATTTGGGTCAGGCTATTGCTGATCCAGCCAGACCATTTGTTGCCATTCTGGGCGGTGCAAAGATCAGTGACAAAATTGGGGTTATCGATAATTTATTACAAAAAGCGGATGCTGTGTTAATCGGCGGTGGGATGGCCAATACATTTTTGAAAGCGCAAGGTTTTGAAATGGCTGATTCACTGGTTGAAGATGAAGCTATACAAACCGCAAAAGAGTTATTGTCTAAAGGTGGAGAAAAAATACACCTCCCAATTGATCTGGTTTTAGGTAACGCCTTTACTAATGATGCTGATAGCAAAGTGACGGTTGTGGAAAATGTACCTGCTGGGTGGCGTGTCCTGGATATTGGACCCGCTTCAGTAGAAAAATATGCCAAGGTGATTTCTGAAGCTGGAACTGTGGTCTGGAACGGTCCAATGGGAGTTTTTGAGATGCCAAAATTCGCCAAAGGAACTTTTGGTGTTGCAGAAGCAGTTGCTGCATCCAAAGCAGTTTCCATTATTGGTGGTGGGGACTCAGTGTCTGCCATCAATCAATCTGGTTTATCTGATAAGGTTACTCATATCTCCACCGGCGGTGGCGCTTCATTGGAGATGCTCGAGGGAAAAGTATTACCTGGTTTGGCTGCATTACAGGAAAAGTAATTTTCCCCAAATTTTAAAATTCTGGTATAATTCGCGGGCTGCCCTTCGTAAGGAAATTTTTTTGGACAAACAGTTCCCTTCTCAGGAAGAGCAATCTTCTTATCAGGTGAATTGGAGGAAATAAGTTGGCAAATATAAAATCTGCGATCAAACGCAACAAGCAAAATGAAAAACGTCGTGTACTCAACCGTGTTTACCGAGGACGTGCCCGTACTTTTGTTTCTAAAGCTCGAATTGTAATCGAGAAAGAGGAGTCAAAAGAAGTTGTGATGGCCAGTGTGTTCGAAGCTGTAAAAGCTTTAGACGTGGCTGCACAAAAAGGTGTCATTCATAAGAACAATGCTGCACGCCGCAAAAGTCGTTTAATGAAACGACTTGCGAACTTACAATCAGAAGAAAAGTAAGTTTTTTAACATTAAGCACCGTAAGTGGGAGATGAAAACCTCCCGCTTTTGGTTTAAGTTTAATTTCCAAAATTAATTGTTAACCATCCATCCAAATGGATATTTTTAGATATCAAAATAAAATAACTATCCGGGCTTAATGTTATAATTTTTTGATGGCTTTTTAGATACAGGTAAAAATGTTTGATCTAGAACAAAAAAATGTAGAAGAACTTATAAAAAATTTTACCAGGCAGCATGAACTGCCTGAAATTTCTATTCAATGGAATTGGATTCCATTCAGTGGGCATTGGGGAATATCCACATCATTATTTTCTTTAGCTGCAACAGAAGCACGTCAAAAACAACTCAAACTAAATGTTCCAGCAAGAGCAAATGAATTGGCGATCCTATTAGCAGATTATATTGGTAAACCATCTGGATTTGAGAAAGTTGAACCTGTCAACGGATACCTTAATCTTTATTTTTCTCAAGCAGAATATACTCGTCGGGTTCTGGATGAGGTATTGGAGAAACAAGCTGATTTTGGCCGATCAGACAGAAAAAATGAGAAAATCATGGTCGAGTTTTCCCAGCCCAATACTCACAAAGCGTTTCATGTGGGGCATCTGCGTTCTGCTATTTTAGGTGATACATTAGCCAGGATTCTGGATTTTGCCGGGTATGACGTGGTAAGGGCAAATTATCCAGGTGATATGGGACTGCATGTAATTAAGTGGTTGTGGTGTTATCAAAAGGATCATGCAGGTGAAAAACCAGATGAAAATATCACACAATGGATGGGAAAAATCTATGCTGAAGCAAATGGTAAATTAGAAGCCAATCCCGACCTGGAACCAGAAATAAGAGCACTGTATAAACGCTGGGATCAACGTGACTCAGATATTGTTAAATTATGGGAAGATACCCGAGAATGGTCTTTACAGGGTTTCTATCAGATCTATGACACATTAAATATCCATTTTGATGTCTATTATTTTAATAGTCAGATGGAAAAACCAGGCAAAGAAATCGTTCAGGAACTGATTGATAAAAATATAGCCACGGATGAACGTCCTGATGGCGCAGTAATTGTCAAGATAGACGATAAATTGGGGTTAAACAAAGAACAATATCGCGTGTTGGTGGTGCTGAGGTCAGATGGAACTGCTTTATATGCCACCGAAGATCTGGCGTTAGTAAAACAAAAATTTAGCGATTATCCTGACTTAAAGAAGTCTTTATACATTGTAGATGTACGACAATCATTGCATTTTACCCAGGTATTCAAAACCATGGAGATTGCAGGATACTCCTGGGCAAAACAATGTGAACATGTCCCATATGAATTGGTCAGTCTTCCAGGCAATGTGGTGATGGCTTCTCGAGAAGGCACAGTCGTATTGTTGGAAGATTTAATCAGTGAAGCCACTAATCGAGCTTTTGAAGTTGTTCAGGAGAAAAATCCGGACTTGAGCCAGGATCAAAAATGGGCAACTGCCAGAGCGGTAGGTATCGGAGCCATTAAGTATCCCATGCAGGCAAGAGAAAATACCAAAGTTGTAACTTTTGACTGGGCGTCAGCGCTTGATTTTAATGGCCAGGCTGCACCATATATTCAATATGCCTATGTGCGCTGTGGTAGTATACTCAAGAAAGCTGGGAATATTGTTATTGACCCACCTGAAATTTCTTATGAATTATCACCTCAGGAAATCCAGCTTATAGATCTCATCTCAAGATTTTCAGGAGAAGTTGAGCGGGCAGCAAGTGAATATCGAACAATACAAATTGCCAATTATGCCTATGAAATGGCAAAAACATTTAATAATTTCTATACCCATTGCCCGGTTCTCTCTGAAGGAGAACCAATCAGAAGCACACGGCTTAACTTAGTAATGGCAACCCGTCAGGTTTTGAAAAATAATCTGACTTTGCTGGGCATCACAGCCCCAGAAGCGATGTGAACCGATGGTTAAAAAAATTCAAATTGAAAAGGAGAAATAAAAACAAATGACCATTCGAACCCTTATTATGGGCGCAGCTGGGCGCGACTTTCACAACTTTAATGTGTACTTCAGAGATAATAGTGATTATCTGGTTGTGGCATTCACTGCAACCCAAATCCCTAATATCGAAGGACGTCGATATCCTGCGGTATTAGCTGGATCACTGTATCCGGAAGGAATACCGATCTATCCAGAATCTGAGTTGCGTGAATTAATCATAAAACTAAATGTTGATCAGGTTGTTTTTGCTTATAGCGATGTTGAGCATGAATATGTGATGCACAAAGCTGCTCTGGTAAATGAAGCAGGCGCAGATTTCAGAATTATGGGAATGAATAATACCCAAATTAAATCTTCAAAACCAGTTGTTTCTGTGACGGCAGTAAGAACTGGCTCGGGGAAGAGTCAAACTACCCGTCGTGTCTCCTTAATTTTGCGCGACATGGGTTATCGTGTGGCTGCCATTCGACATCCAATGCCTTATGGTGATCTAACCAAACAAAAAGTTCAACGGTTTGCTGAATATAGTGACCTTGATAAGCATGAATGCACCATCGAAGAACGTGAGGAATACGAACCTCATCTTGATAATGGTGTCATTGTATATGCCGGTGTTGATTATGAAGCCATTCTGCGTCAGGCAGAAAAGGAAGTTGACATAGTTATATGGGATGGTGGAAACAACGACTTCTCATTCTACAAGGAAGATTTGGCCATTGTCGTGGTTGATCCTCATCGTCCAGGTCATGAAACCAGTTATTATCCTGGTGAAACCAATACCATCCATGCAGATGTATTTGTCATCAACAAAGTGGACACCGCTGATCCTGAAAATGTGATCAAAGTGCGTGAGAATATCCATCGCTTGAACCCCAACGCGCTGGTTATCGAAGGAGCTTCACCCTTGTTTGTGGATGATCCTGAAGCAATCCGAGGTAAGAGAGTCCTGGTTGTGGAAGATGGTCCAACCTTGACCCATGGTGGCATGAAATACGGTGCTGCGTATGTGGCTGCCCGACGATTTGGCGCAAAAGAGATCGTGGATCCACGTCCATTTGCTGTTCGAACCATTGTCGATACCTACAATAAATATCCAGAAACCGGAACCATTCTCCCAGCAATGGGTTATGGTGCGGAACAAATGAAAGACCTGGAAGATACGATTAATAATTCTGATGTTGATCTGGTTGTTTCCGGAACTCCTATTGATCTTAATCGTGTTATTAAGGTTAACAAACCATTACAACGTGTACGATATGAATTGCAGGAGATTGGGCAGCCAACTCTGGAAGAAATTCTCAAAGCAAAATTTGGAAAATAGAAAAAGTGAAAAACAGGGATCGGAGAAAATCCGATCCCTGAATTTGAAAGGCCGTTATGTTTATTGATGTAGCCAAAATATCTGTAGCCTCCGGAAAAGGTGGTGATGGTGCTGTACATTTTCGCCGTGAAAAATATGTACCGAGAGGTGGACCTGATGGTGGAGATGGAGGTCGTGGTGGCGATGTAGTATTACGTGTCAAACACACTTTAAATACACTTCATTCCTTCCAATTCAATCAGAAGTTTTTGGCTTCACCTGGGGGAAATGGCGCTAAACAAAAAATGACAGGTCGCTCTGCCAATACAATGTATATTGATGTACCCCCTGGAACCCTGGTGTATGACGATGACACGGGCGAGTTATTAGGTGACCTGGTTGAACGAGATCAGGAATTATTAATTTGCAAGGGGGGTCGGGGTGGAAAGGGGAATGTTCACTTCGTTAGTGCCAGACATCAGGTACCGCGTGTTGGGGAAAAAGGTGAACCGGGGGAAGAAAAAAACTTACGCATGGAATTGAAATTGATTGCTGACGTTGGCATCGTTGGTGTTCCCAATGCTGGAAAATCCAGTTTCCTGGCAGCAGTCACAAATGCCACACCTAAGATCGCTGATTACCCATTCACGACTCTGGAACCGAATCTAGGCGTTGTCAATCTGGATATGGACAACTCATTGGTACTTGCCGACATTCCAGGATTGATTGAAGGTGCTCATTTGGGAGCTGGATTGGGAGATGCCTTTTTAAGACACATACAACGCACAAGAGTATTGATTCATATGTTGGATGGTCTCTCGGAGGATCCAATAGCCGATTTCTCGCAAATCAATTCTGAAATGGCTTTATTTGACCCGGCTCTAAAACAAAAATCTCAATTGGTGATTTTTAATAAAATGGATGTCCCGGAAGCCCAGGAAAAATGGCCAGGTGTAAAGAAAACTCTTGAATCAAAAGGGTATCAACCAATGGCAATTTCCGCATTAATCCATCAGGATTTACAACCTGTATTGTGGAAAGTTTTGGAACTGGTACAAAAAGCCCCTGAACCTGAAGTCACGGAGAAAATGCCAGTTTATCGTCCGGAAGAAGATCCAAATGAATTCCATATCGAAGTAGAGGAAGGTGGTTTCCGGGTCATAGGTAAAGCGATTCAACGGGCAGCAAAGATGACCTATTGGGAACATGAAGGCTCACTCCGTCGCTTCCAAAAATTAATGGAAACGTTAGGTGTTGAAGCAGCACTAAGGGACATGGGCATTGAGGAAGGTCAAAGCGTATTCATTGAAGATTATGAACTGGAATGGCAGGATTAGGAATGCGCATAGGGATTTTTGGTGGAACCTTTGATCCTCCCCATTTAGGTCACCTCATCTTAGCTGCAGAAGCTACCTCTCAGATGAAATTGGATCGTCTTTTATGGGTTCTGACGCCTGACCCTCCCCACAAACGGGATCAGCATTTAACACCCATTGAGATTCGGTTTGAATTGGTGCGGTTATCCTTAATGAATGATCCCACCTTTGAAATGTGTCGTGTAGACCTTGATCGACCGGGACCACACTATACATTGGATACTGTAAAACTCATAAAACAAGAATATCCCGGTGCGGAAGTATTTTACCTAATTGGTGGTGATTCATTGCATGATTACCCTAACTGGCATAGGGCAGCTGAAATGCTCGTTGAAGTGAATGGATTGGGGGTTATGCGTCGCCCAGGTGATCAGATAGATATGAGTTTGCTCGAAACTCAGATACCCGGTATAAGCACGAAAATCTGTTTCATAGAAGCGCCATTGCTCGAAATTGCTTCTCACCAGATCCGCAGACGTATACGTCAGGGTAGACCTTTCCGCTATTATATATTGCCGGTGGTTTATCGGAGAATTCTGGAAAAGAAGTATTATTTAGATGTATCACCAGATAAAAATGGTGACCCAGACCCAGTGAATTAACAAGGTTAATACTGTAATAAGGATTCCAGCTCGCGAATATTCCCAGAAAGTAAGATTTACATTCCTGTTACGGGCACTTTCTGCAACAATTAGGTTTGCCACTGATCCTAATAAAGTGAGGTTTCCTGCCAGGGTTGCTGCAGATGCAAGTGTTAACCAGGATGGAATAGGGTTTGATAGTTGAGAAATTATTTGTTTCATCAACAAAACCGCTGGAACGTTTGAAACCAGATTGCTGAGGATTGCGCTTGATATCGTCAGGTTTGTGGGGTTCAATCGGTCAGCTAAATTTAAATTTGTAAACAAAGATTGTATTAAACCTGTTCGATTCAATACTCCTGTCAGAATAAATAATGATGAAAAGAAGACCAAGAGGCTCCAATCAAATTCTGCGAACACTTTATTGGGGGAAAGACGCCGGGTGATAAGGAGAATAGCAGCAGCAATAAAGGCAGCAGTTGAAACCTGGACACCGATTAGAAAAGCAATTAACAACCCGACGATAATAAACAGACTTTTCGTCAGTAAAGGTTTATAGACCCTATTCTTTTTATCAACCCGAATTTCAATTGAGTGGTCCTGAAATTCTTTGGAATACAACATTACGAGTATTGTAAAAACAGATAATGATCCCAGAATTGCAATCGGTGCCAATGCTTTCAGAAAATCGAGGTAGCCGATCCCAGAGGCAATTCCAATAATCATGTTCTGTGGGTTACCGGTCAATGTAGCTGTTGACCCAATGTTCGCAGCTGTCGCCAGACCTATCAAATAGGGGATTGGATTTCTCTTTAATGATTGGGTTATGTCAATAATAAATGGGGTCATCATCAAACAAATTGTGTCATTTAGAAATACCGCACTTAATGTGGCACTTAAAAAAATAATTAGGATAAGTAAGATTTTTGGAGATTTGGCAAATTTAATGATTTGACTGGCTGCTACCTGGAAAAAACCTGCTAATCGTAAATTCGCATTGATAATCATCATCGCAAATAGGAGGATGATCGTATCCATATCGATGAAACCCGCAAATTCATCAATGGACACCTGATTTAATAAAAGCAACAAGCCAACACCAATTAATGAGATTGTTGTTCGATTCGTTCTTAATTTAGGGATTCGGCCGAAAGCAATACCAATATAAGTAATGCCTACGATGATAATTGGGATGATGGTATTTCCTTCTACATTCACAAAGGTTGATTATACGAGCTTGATGAAATTCTGTTAAGGATGAAAAAAGTTAAAAAAAACATCCCGAATCACAATGTTCAGGATGCTATTTATTAAGAGAAAAATAATTATGGTTGGCTGATCAATTGCAGGTTTCCGATGCCCATATTCACATCAAAAGACAATCGAGGTCCATTTCCATCTAAATTATATTCGTTACCGGATACATTCCAGGTGCCCTTCAGTTCAACATTGTTCAAGCCACCATCAACAATGACGTAAGCTGATACACCTTTGGGAATAATGATTTTCACATCACCCAAACCAAAGTTGATTTCAATATCAATATCTCTCTGTAAATCACCAGAAAAATCGAGTGTGTAAGACCCAGGACCAGCTTCGAAGACCATGCTATCCGTATTGGCATTGGCTAATCCGATGATCTCAACCTGTGAGGCACCTGTTGTATAGTGGAATGATGTCATTTCAACGGGATTCAAGGTGTCAAAGCGAATTTTACCCTGGCTAGCTCCATCGCTAACCTTTAATTTGGTTAGCGGTATTCCACTCAGATCCAAATTTCCCTGATAAGCGCCTGCATTGATTTCCAGATTGGTTGGATGATCACCGAGTTGAATATTCCAATCATTGATGACCTTTTCATCGGGGATTACGAATTGTTTATTGGTTTCCTGGATAATTCGTATACCAAAATTTGTTCTCTGAATTTCAGGATTCCAGATGGAAACATTATATTTAACTTCTCCGGATACCCAATTATCTGAACCACCAGTTATGTTCAACTGTCCTGCTCCCATTGCGATTTCCAGATCAGAACTCTCCTGACCTTGCGGGACAGATTCGTTAATCGTGTACGTGGTTACTTCAGAAGTTGCGACTTTGGGCAAATTCACATTGGATGAACAAGCCAAAGAAGTAAACAATAGGATAAAAATTACAGACATAATTTTCAATTTCATTTCAAACCTCATTTCAATTTAAATATTTTCTTCATTTTCGAAATTGTTTTCATCACTCCGCGGTTCAGGGGATGAAGGGATCACATCATACCTTGTCGGTTTAGATGAAGTACTCATCCCAGATTGGGGTATAACTTCGGGATAATCACGCGTACCAACCCGGGTTAGAATAATTGCGCCTAATCCGAACATACTTAATGTGCTTACCAGCAACCATCCTATACAGGGAATTGCTCCAATCACTTTACCTACCACAGAAAGAATAATGGTACCCAATCCGGCAATTAATGCTGGAGATAAATTGGATTTCGAGCCGAAGAGTCGTTTACCAATTTCATACCCTAAAGCAATCCATCCATAGGTGAGGGCTACCATCAATGCCATGATGCCAATCAAACCTAGCGGAATAAAGATGATTGTGACCAAACACACCAGGATCACAGCTGGGAAGGCGAAGGCAGTTAGCAATCCGATGCCCCAATTAGTGAAAGGTTGATTTCCTATGGCGGTAGAAATCCGTTCTGTTGATTTAGGAGCAATCAAAAGAACAAGCATAGCTAAACCACCCATGGCGATGATCTGCAAAATTGCCCATAAGAATTTTGTGATGAAGTTGGTTGTCTTCCTGGCTGCTTCCAGGGGAATATTGGTAGTATCCGGAACATCATTTTTTCCAAAATCGAATTCAAATGGCAAATTAGATATTTGAGTACCTTCTATTCGGGCTCCCTCCATTTGACGTAGGTTTGACCCAAAATTGTAAAAGGAACCTTCAATCACAGCATTCTGGTTGAGTGTTACAGTTCCCCCAATGGCCTGAATATCTCCTGTAACAATACCATCAATTTCCAGCACACCACCGATAATGGCAATGTTACCGTTGACCTGCGAGCTGGTTTTTAATGATGCGGTTCCACCAATTACTGCCAGATCACCATTGAGTGTCTGATTTTCCTTTAAAGTAAATGATTGTCCCAGGACAACCTTATCTTCATTGATGGTTGGCGGTGGATCAATTAAAGTGTTTGCTGAAACACTACTCACATGAGCGAGAACCAGCATCAACAATATGAAAATCGATAATAATTTTTTTGATTTTTTCATTTTATTAAAACTCCTTGTTTTGATACTTTCCAAACTGTAAACCCCCAAAGAGGAGTAAGGATAATTCCCCAAACAATCAGAATTATCCATCCAAATACAATGGCGATGGGAGGCAGATTTTGAAAGAATTGAAATACCATTGCCCGTAAATTAATAAAGGCCTGGACAAAGCCTGTAAAGGTGGATACAGCTCCTACAATGAGCTCTCCGGTTGTGTAAGATAGGAAGAATATGACTCCTAAAATAAGTGTAATAACGATTAATATCAATCCAACACCAATCAATGTTTTGATGGCCTGTTTTTTGAGTAATACTTCTTTATTGATTTCCATTCTGGTAGCAAATCGTTGTGTAAATCCGGGTGCTGGAGCTACAATAGAAGACTGGAATAATAACGTTTCAACCTGACCCCAGGCTGATTGCAGATCAGTGCATTGATCGCAGTCAAGTAAATGCTGGTTCAATTTTATGCTATCCTCTTTCGTTCTTTCTTTTTGTTCAAATATCCATTCTTCAAAAGGCTGGTGATCCATTTTTCATCCTTTCTACTGTTGAGGAAGTCTGGTTTTGTGTTTGCCAGGCTATGGCTAATTTCTTTCTCGCTCGGTGTAATCTGCTTTTTACTGCGTTGATTGATATATCCAGTACCTGACTAATTTCTTCTTCGGAGCATTCATGCCAATATCTCAAAACGATAGAAGCACGATCGAGTTCTGGCAGTTCATTCAATAATTCCTGAATTTGTGATTGGTGTTCTTTTTGTATCGTCACTGCTTCTGGATTGGGTGTATTATGATCCGGTGCGGTTTCAGCCAAATAATCATCAATATCCAAAACTGGAAGCGTACGTTTACGATGCTGATCGATACAATAGTGTGCAGCAATGGAGAGTAACCATGTGGCAAAAGAACGATCAGGGTTGTATTTTTTGATCGATTGAAAAGCCCTCCAAAATGTTTCCTGTGCTGCATCTTCTGCTGCTTCCGTGTTGCCTAACATTCTGTAACATAAGTTAAATACTGGCTTTTGAAAACTCTCAACGATCTGGTTGAAAGCAGTTTCATCGCCTTTCATTGAAAGTCTCAGAATATCAGGCTCGATATTATTCACAAATACTCCATTTTTTGCTTCATCATAATATACGCAAACGATAGGTAAAAGGTTGCAAATTAGATGATTATAAAATTATCCAAGCGAAATCAGATAATAAAAAGGGGGATCACCATCATCTATTTTGTTAAGCGTCTGGAAAGAAAACCAATTTTTTATTGATATATAATAAAATAAAGAGGTTTTATAGAGATTATATCAATGATAAATCCTTGATAATATTTCTGTTTTTTCATAGGTATTGAAAATTCCCATTCCATGATTTCCAATTCTTTTTGTTAAATCAATTCTTACAAAGATGACAATTTCAACCAGATAAAGGTGCAATAATATGAAATTAGGTGTGTGTTATTATCCCGAACAGAATGCCGAAGAAGTCTGGCAAATTGACGCCAGGGCAATGAGTGAACTGGGTTTACGAATCGTCAGGATTGGTGAATTCGCTTGGTTTAAAATGGAACCCTCACAAGGCATGTATGAGTGGGATTGGTTGGACCGAATTCTGGATATTCTACACAATGAAGGTATCCAGGTGGTGCTTAGCACTCCGACTTCAGCACCACCTTCCTGGATGATTTATGAACATCCAGATATTTTACCGGTAGCAGAAAATGGAGTGAGTAAGAATTTTGGTTCGCGCCGCCATTATTGCCCTAATAATTTAGCCTTCCATGATTACACCAGAAAGATTGTCACGCAATTAGCATACCGCTATGGGAAACACCCTGCGGTGATTGGCTGGCAGGTGGATAATGAATTCGGTGCCCATCATTCTGTGCGGTGTTATTGTGACCGTTGTGTGCAGCAATTCCGAGAATGGCTGATCAATCGATACCAGACCTTAAATAATCTGAATAAATCCTGGGGAACCATTTTCTGGAGTCAGGTTTATACCAATTGGAATGAGATTTATCCACCGAATTTGACCGTGGCTACTCCCAATCCTTCCCAAGTATTGGATTATCATCGCTTTTCCTCTGATTCATTTATAAAATATCAGAAGATCCAGGTTGATATCCTTCGAGAGAATACTGAAAACCAATTCATCACTCATAATCCAGATTTTGGCTCCTTTGAAGTGGATACCCATAAATTAGGAAACGATCTGGACTTTTTATCATGGAATTCATCTCCAACAGCACAGGCAGAGTTGTTTACCAAACGGTTATATGCTCCCTGGGATTCTATACCAGAATTTTCTTATGATGTAGGTGACCCTTACATCACAAGTTTCTTTCATGCCTGGGTGCGCGGTGAAAAATCCAAACCATTCTGGGTAATGCAGCAACAGGTAGGGCAAACGAATTGGGGAGAAATCAACCCGGGTATTCGCCCTGGAACAGTTCGATTATGGACCTGGCATGCGGTGGCGAATGGTGCGGAGACTGTTGTTTATTTCCGTTGGCGGGCTACCCGTTTTGCGCAGGAGAGTTATCAATCGGGACTGTTAAAACATGACGGCTCGTTGGATTTAGGGTATAAGGAAGTTGCGAATTTACTGCCAGAATCGCCTGTTATGCAACAATTACGGGATGAACCGCTCAATTCGCCAGTGGCAATTCTGACCCGTTTTGATGACTTGTGGGCTATTAAAATCCAACCTCATCGAAAAGATTATGATTATTTACGAGCTGTTTTTTCTTATTATCGCGTGCTGGTTGAATTGGGTATTAATGCTGATCTGGTACCATACGATGCTGATTTAAGTAAATATCGTCTGGTAATTGCTCCTTTGATGTTTATCGGTGATCCGGATATTATCGCCGGTTTGGAAGCATATGTTGCCAGAGGAGGATCCCTGTTATTTGGTTCCCGGTCTGGCAGTAAAAATGAATCAAATAGTATGGTTAACGAGCCCTTGCCGGGACTACTGAGATCTTTGGTAGGCGGGACCATCAATGACTGGCAATCCTTACCCAGTGAGGTGCAGTTTGCCATCCGTTCCGAAATTCCCGGTTTATATGGGGATGTTGGCATCTGGACTGAATCGATCCAACCGGATGAAAACGAAATCGTTAATATCCTCTCGCGTTATTTGGGAGGGCCAATGTCTGGCCGTGCTGCCATTACGGATCATGATTTTGGTGCCGGGAAAGTTTATTACTTAGGTTTCTATCCCAATCATGAACAATTAAGATCCATTTTAAAATACTTCATGAAATCCTTGAATTTTGATGGTATTCTGGATCTACCGGATGGTGTGGTGGTGATTCAACGCGGAAACCATCGCATTGCCTTCAATTTCACCAGGAATGAAAAGACATTCGTCATGGATGACCAGATGGTGACACTTCCTCCTCGTGATATCCGGTTCTTTTTGCGCGATTGGAGTTAGTTACAGGATACAGGTACGGTTTCCGGGTTTAGCCTTTTGCCGGAGAACCAATCGCATAACATTGATGATTATCCCCTGGATTGTTGCCCATACCCAACTTCATACGGATGGGAGGATCCGGACGTGGTTGCATGCCAGCCATCACAATTTGTGGAATGATCGATTTTCTGTTTTCAAGTATCCCGATGCTGAAGGGTTGATTGCCGATCTTCGCCTGAAAGTGAGACAATAATGTTAAATCACCAGATAGATCATTCAGGCAAATCCAAGGACCAGCGGTAACCCATCCACCTGTGCCAACCCGCCCGAACAGGTAGCCTGCAATTTGGTGATTTTGTTTCCATATCAAAGCCAGATCAGGATAATTCTGCCATCTTTTTTGCAGGAAGAAGCTGCGATCATCACCAAAGTATTGCTTATCCAGATGAATGACTTCCTGCAAATCTTCCTTGCTCATGGGCAGAACATCCGGAGATTCTTCTGCCGGTATCTGGCCAAAAAACCTCAATGATCGGCAGATCGCTTTGAATCCAAGGTCTTCATACAGGGGAATTGCTTTTTGGACACCATCCAGAAAAATTCCACTCAGGTTTTTATTCTGCAAATAATGGATGGCTGCTTTCATGAGGGTTTTGCCAATACCCAGATTCCGAAATTGTTTTTCGACGATCAATTCTCCAATGAACCCTTTATACTGGTAGGATGTGGCGATACAAATCCCAACAGGGATACCATCACGCTCAAGAAGAAAGCAACCCAGAGGATCATGTTCGAAAAAGGATTCGAGTTCCAGGAATGTCTCACTATGCCAGCCTTCAAATTTGGTCAAACTGGCAGCAAATTCCAGATCAGAGCGGTTTTGAAAATTTCTGATCATCCCTTTCTGGTTATTGATCATATTTACGGATGATTTTGCAGGTTTTCTGTGGATTATCCGTCAGGACTGCATCCACCTTCATCTTTCCATAAATCCATAGTCGCTTATCCGGGGTGGGATCGAGGGGGCAAACGATCTGTTTGTTTTTGCGCACCTGCCGGATATAGAATGGGTTGAGGAACACCAATGGCCAGAAGGGGCCGATGATCTGCATCTCGGGGTCAGGGGAGTAGCCGGACATGGTGATCAACCCGGCAGGGATATCTGGGGCGAGACGGTGCAGGCTTTGCACACGTGCTTTGGAAAAGGAAATCACAAAAGTGCGATCCCGAATGCCGGTTAAGGTCAGGAGATCGATCAATTTCTGGCAGGTTTCGTCCTCCAGGAAGCGTTCGGATTTTAGCTCGAGTGCCAGGGCAACATCTGAAGGGAGAATGGCAGCCAACTCGTCTAGCAAGGGAATACGTTCAGCTTTGAATTCTTCTCTGCCATAAAAAGCGGAAAAGTGTTTCAACTCCTCAGCAGTATAGTCTGAGACCAGGCCGGTTCCATCAGTAGTACGGTCGATGCTGCCATCGTGGATACAAATGAACTGGTTGTCTTTGCTGAGTTGGAGATCCGTTTCCAGAATGTCAGCGCCATCCTGAAAGGATTGTTTAAAGGATGCTATTGTGTTTTCCGGACTAAGGACATTGTTACCACGATGTGCCATTACGTAGGGTTTTTTCCTGCCTGGAATTTCAAAATTAGTTTCTAGAATATTTTGTTTCATTCTGTGAACACCATTTCTTCTTTACCGGTTAATTTTTCCTGAATGCGGTTGACAACCAGTTCCAGGTGCCGGGATTTGTGAACAAAGTCAAGATCATCCGTGCGGATGGTTAACACCGGGCAAAAATCAAAGGACTGTAGCCATTCAGCATAGTAGGAATCCAGCCGTTTGAGATAATCCTCGCTGATGCCTGTTTCGATGCTGCGGCCGCGCATACGAATGCGTTCCATCAATACCGGTACCGGCGCATTCAAATACACCAGCAACGCCGGGGCTGGTAAATTCCGGATGATTAAGTCGAAGATTTTGCGGTAAGTACGGTAATCCCGTTCGGAGATGTTGCCCATGTCATGCAAAGCGCGGGCAAAAATGAAGGCGTCTTCGTAAATACTGCGGTCAATGATCGCTGAGCGCGGGTCATTTGCCATCTCAAGATGTTGTTCGGCACGATGACCAAGAAAGAAAACCTGCAAATGGAATGACCATTTTGCCATATCTGCATAAAAATCGGGCAAATAGGGATTATCGGAGACCGATTCAAAGGCTGTGCGCCAACGTAATCGCGACCCGATCCGTTCGGTCAGAGATGTTTTTCCCGATCCAATGTTTCCAGCAACCAGTACAAGATGTTTTGACATGAAAGTGTCCTTTGAGAAGATTTACCATTTTGATTTTACATGAAATTTCTCGGTTTTCCAAAAAATTATCGCATTAACCCAATGTAGAAAAAGCTCTAAAAAGTTTTATAGAGCTTTTTCAAATGGATTGATCAATTGCTGGAAAATTAACTGCTTTTGGTTGGTATATATTTTTTGATTTTTTCAGCGAGATTGGCAATAGGCATAGTTTGCAGCCATAATCGTCCTGGACCGGTTACAATGGCCAGGAACAAACCCTCACCAGAAAATACAATGTTTTTGAGGCCTTTCATCATAGTGATGTCATAGCTGACCGTCGGATCAAAGGCGGCAATATGACCTGGATCGATTTTCATCACCTGGCCGGGTGCCAGATTGTATTCTTTGACTTCACCGGGGATCTCTAAAAATGCCATGCCGGGGCCGGTTAACTTTTGCAGAATAAAGCCTTCTCCTCCGAACAAACCAGCGCCTAATTTTTTACGAAAGTGCATTTCGAGTTTAACCGTGCTTTGGGCACACATAAATGAATCCTTCTGCGCAATGATTATTTGATTGGGTGCCAATTGAATCGGTAGTACTTTTCCAGGAGCTTCGGGTGTGAAGGTGATCATACCGTTGGGAATACGACTGGTGTAGGTGGTCATGAATAAGGATTCTCCAGCCAGAGCGCGGCCAAGACCGGACATCAGACCACCTTTGGTGTTGGTGTCCATATCAATTCCATCGCTCATCCATGCCATCCCGCCAGATTCGGTGAACATCGATTCACCTGGATCAAGCTGAATTTCGAGACTTTGTAAAACTGTGCCTGCTATTGCGTAACGCATTTATTCCTCCTGAGATTTGGATATGGTTTATTATAGGACAAATAATAATAGATCAAAACTTCTGTAGAACAGGATTATTTGAATTTTTTCCATTTCTCACCAATAATGGAGGTATGAACTTGACTTTGCCAGATTACAGCTCATTCCAAACTAAACGAAATATTGCTGTACGGGTAACCGTTGCAGCTGAGACGATGATTCGTAAGCGACACCCGTGGATTTTTGATCATTCGATCACCCATCAGAGCCATGCAGGGGAGGTGGGGAATCTGGCGGTAATTTTTGATGCCAAGAGAAATTTTCTCGCGCTGGGATTGTGGGACCCGGATTCAATCATTCGTATTCGTATCCTGCAATTCTCAAAACCAGCTCAAATTGATCAGGATTGGTTCTTGAGGAAAATTCAAGCGGCTTATGAACTCAGGAAGGTATTGCAGGATCAGAATACTGATGGGTACCGCCTGGTGTTTGGCGAGAATGATGGTTTGCCCGGGTTGGTGATTGATCGCTATGCGGCTGTTTTTGTGATCAAGATTTACACCGCTGCCTGGGTGCGCTATCTGGGGTGGATTGCGGAGTGTTTGCAGGAAATTTTCAGCTATAGCTCGCTGGTAATACGCCTGAGCCGCAATATCACTGAGAAGGTAAAGGTGGCATATGGGATCACGGATGGCAGCGTGTTGGATGGAGCGCCAGTAGAGGAGCGGCTGTTGTTTCGGGAGAATGGCTTGATCTTTGAAGCGGATCCGATTCAGGGGCATAAGACCGGCTTTTATCTGGATCAACGTGAAAACCGGGCACGGGTGGAGCGTTTGGCAGCCGGGAAAACCGTGTTGAATGTATTCTCCTACAACGGCGGATTCTCCATGTATGCTGCCCGGGGGAAGGCTAAAGCAGTCACGAGTGTGGATTTGAATCCGCTGGCATTGGAATCCGCAAAGCGTAATTTTGATTACAATCTGAATGTGCCTGCGATCCGAGCTTGTCAGCATGAGACCGTTGTAGCAGATGCGTTCGAGTATCTGCAAAAAG
The DNA here is from genome assembly GCA_963765655.1 of uncultured Chloroflexia bacterium. Taxonomy (GTDB): domain Bacteria; phylum Chloroflexota; class Anaerolineae; order Anaerolineales; family Anaerolineaceae; genus UBA6170. The sequence continues at coordinate 169,458 of CAVXXH010000004.1, read as the reverse complement.
CGGTGAGCAACCAACATAAATATGACCTGGTGATTCTGGACCCACCGATGTTTGCACAGAACCAGAGCCAGATTGTGCGGGCTATCGCTACCTACCAAAAATTGACGCGTTTGGGGCTGGGAGTTCTGAACCCAGGGGGCGTACTGGTACAGGCTTCCTGTTCAAGCCGGGTTTTAGCTACAGCGTTTTTTGACGCGATTGGTGCAGCCGTGCAACGTGAGGGAAGGAAGATACAAGAGATGGAACGAACCGGGCATGCACTGGATCATCCAGTGAATTTCCCGGAAGGGGAGTACCTGAAGTGCCTGTTCGCACGGATTGACTGATTTCTACGGCCAGGGGATTTTCACTGGCAGGGAGTAGCCGTGCTTTTCGACGGTGTAGAGCTCGCCAGAGGAAGGATTGGTGCAACCAGGCTCGTCGGTGACGGTATAGCTGGTGGTGTACTGGGTGGGGAATGAGACCGTCCACCACAGGTAGGCACCATTTTGGCAGACCCAGGCTTCAATGAAGTAACCACGGTCGTCGTCTTCGGTCATGCTGACCTGATCCCAGGAGATGGTGACCTGATTTCCGTCACGGCTGGCACGCACATTCGGCGGAGGACCGTACATGTTGGAACCGACGGATTGTAGATCGGGGACGATATAGCGCACGGTGTTGAGATCGCCGACCACATCGATGACCGAGTTCGAGACCCAGCACCAGTAATTGAGCTTGTCGAACTTGACGTGCAGCCATTTGGAGTAAAGGAAGCGTCCACGCACCGTGCCGGTATCGCCGGGATATAAATCAGCTGCGTGTAGATATGCAGATGAAGGACCATAGCGGCAGTGTGCCTGGGTATGAACTTTCACATCCGGGAAGTCGAAGGTGGGCGTGAGTGTGACCGTCGGGGTGAGGGTGACGGTAGCAGTATTCGTGATGGTTGGCGTGTTGGTGATCGTGGAAGTAGAGGTCAGGGTGGGGGTGGAGGAGGGAGAGGGGGTTGATGTGCTGGTGTTGGTGATGGAGGGAGTGGCGGAGAAATGCAGCGCTGTTTCCGTCGCAGCTGCACTCGTTTGGGTCATGGCTGGAGTGGTGAAAAGTGTGCAGGCGGAGAGAAAAATGGAGAGGAGCAGGAGCGGGAACAAAGGTTTCATCATCCTATCGATTGTAGCGTATTTTAAGTGGGACGCTACAAGTCTTTCAGTTTTGTTAGCCTTCTATCCACCCGAAACACCCTGTCCAACACATTGAAACGCCGGAGAATTTCAGTAAAATAAAATCAAAGAAGATGAAAATCCGACCGAGACGGTTAAGTGAGGGAAAATGAAGGAAATACCAAACTATCACATATCACTGAATGAACCTGATTTTATTGCAAATCCGTATCCCGAACTGGCGGAGTTGCGGCGTGAGCTGCCGGTTTTCTGTGATCCGGGATATGACCGCATATTTTTCAACCTGCACGCGGATATCAGTGATTTGTTGCGTGATAAACGTTTTGGACGTGGGATGTTGCACCGCTACAGCCGCGAAGAATTAGGCTGGCCGCCGCCAGATCCCAGATTGGCATCTTTTCGGCGCTTTCAAGATAACGTGTTTATGGATATGGAAGGGGCTGCGCATGCCCGGCTGCGCGGGTTGGTCTCGAAGGTGTTCACACCGCGGCAGGTGGAGAGCCTGAGGGAGAAGCTGGAGACCACCACGCACGCCCTGATCGACGCTGTCCCAAAGCATGAGCCGTTTAACTTCGTAAGCGAGATCGCTGAGCCCTTGCCGGTGGTGATGATTGCTGATTTGCTGGGCATACCCGAACCAATCCGTCACAACCTGCGGCCCTGGTCATCAGCGATTGTGCGCATGTATGAGATGAATTATAACGAGGAGGACATTGGGAACGCCAACCAGGCAGCGGATGCCTTTATGGAGACTGTGCTGGAGCTAGCGGCTGAACAGCGCACGCAACCACAGGATGATCTGATCAGCCTGCTTTCGACAGCGGAGGTAGATGGCAGCCACTTGACCGATACCGAACTGGCGGCGACGTCAATCTTTTTGCTGAACGCCGGGCATGAAGCCACAGTGAATGGTTCTTCGCTGGGGCTGCTGGCGTTACTGCGCAATGAGGAAGCCCTGTCGCAATTAAAGGATGCCGTGGCTGCCGGGAAATCGGATGAGCTGCTAAAGACGGGGGTGAATGAGCTGCTGCGCTATGATACGCCGTTACCGATGTTTGAGCGCTATGCCCTGGAGGATACGGAGTTCAACGGGTACCCACTGAAGCGTGGTCAAGAAGTGGCGTTGATGTACATTTCTGGCAACCGCGACGAAACCCGCTTCACCAGCCCGAATGACCTGGATTTGACCCGCAAGGATAATCCGCTATTGACATTTGGTCTGGGTACTCATTATTGTGTGGGGGCACCGCTGGCTCGGTTGGAACTGCAGACGGTGTTCCGGATTTTGTTGGAAAGAATGCCGGATTTGACGCTGGTGGAGGAACCGAAGTTTACGGAGGGGTTTGTGATTCGGGGACTGAGGGAGTTGATGGTGAGTGGGTAGGGCCGTCAACGAATTCCGTCAACGATTAGGAAACGAATGACCGCAGGTCATGATATAAACGAATGACGATCATGTCAATTTCGTTGATGAATGATTTTGGATGGGTGGTGTAGGGGAGAAGCATTCGGAAATTATGTGTGGATTGGATGTGGAGCTGGTCCCGAATGCTTCGCCCATATTTTGTAATATCATCCTGTGGGTTTGTTGACGGTTCCCCTACAATCCATACTTTTTCTCTAACTCATCAGTCAACCAGGGAAGGATTGAATTTCTCCTTATAAATGCTGTGATGCTTTGCCAACTAGCTTTGCATAGCATGTTTGGATTTTTAAGCGCTGATCTGGTTTTCTGGAATGCCTGATATCCCTTGCCGTGTTCCTGAAAGGCGGGATTTCGCTGATCGTAGATCAGGACAGAATGCCCCTTATCCAATGAAAAGGAACCATCCGGCTGCACTCCAATTGCTAGCAAGTTACGCACCAATTGATAATTCCGATACAAGGGGCAGGGTGAAAGATCCTCATCATTTTTCCATTCAAATAATTCAGGCACATACTCCCAATATTTCACCCCTTTAGTAGTTAAAGGGCAAGGATTTGTTCTACCTTCTAAAGTGTAATTTCCATCACACCAGGTGGGGTGCCCGGGTTTTAGTCGCACGTGCGAGCAACTGCCGGCTTCATATTCGGTGAATTTGCATTCTATAGCTACCCGGTACTCTCCAGCAAAGTACCCATCCAGGCTGGTGGGGTGAGATTCCCCAAGGTAGCTAACTTTGTGTTCCATACAGAAATGTTCGGGGTTTAGCTGAGCACCACCGAAAAGAACGCCACCTTCGTCATCCTGCAAGTCTGAAAGGGTTTCCAGATAACCATGGATCGCCAGGTTTCCGAAAACACTTTGAGCCAATGTCTGTGAGCTGTTCATGCTGCGGAACCATTTGTGGCGTTTATAGGGGGGAATGTAGGCTAATAAGCGCTCTTTTTCATCCAGATTGGCTTCCGGGTGAACTATGACATTGAAGTCAGCAAACTGGGGAAGAAATACCGGCGGTCCTTTTTCTGTTAGATGTTTAGGGTCAAGGGGGATAAACCAATCCGGATGGAAGGTGTGAAGGTATGACCAGTAGCGGTGGTGAAGGTCAGATTTGAATAAGGAAGATTTGCTAATCATTCTTCATTCTATCATTTAAGAAATAATTGAACCTATAAGATCAATCTTATTTCCTGGTTTTATGAATCGGTAAGCAAATAGGAGAGATTCGAACCCACTCTTTCTTACTTACCAACAATTTAGCTGTGCAGTTCATAAAAAGATTTTTTCCCCTTTAGAATCTTCAACAAGAACCCTTCTTTCACGCATCTATTCAGTAGCGCTGTGGTTTTTTGAGGTGATAATCTCAGGTGGGGAGCTAACTCATTGACTGTAATGCCTTTATTTATCCAGATAAATTTAAATATCAGTTCGTATAAATCCAGTTGTGGACGCAGGATGAGGGTGGTGGAGGGTGGAGCATAGTGTAAGTAATTTTTGATCGTGTTTTGTATTTGTGTTTTGGTCCAATCTGGTAAGGTTATCAATTTTTCGACAGCCAAGTAAGATGACAATTTTGTCACCTGAGGATGATCAGCCGTGGTGAATTGCCAATCCAAAGAGTCAGGATCAGTGTCCAATGTGCCGGTGACCAATCTGGCCACATCCGGGATTAATTTATCCTGGTCCTCATTTGAATAACCCAGTTGATTCAACCAGATTTGGGCTATTTCTTCTTTCCATTCAAAGACATCACCTGCCAGCATGCTGGTTTTGCAATCTGGAAAAACCACCTGGAGTAGTCCAAGGATGATGTGGTGGGTTCCACCAGTGAAGTCGCCATCGTCCAGCACCAAAATGTGCTCAGGATTTTCCCCATCTAATTGGTGAAGGATTTTTTCACGTAGTTCATCCTGCCAATCCGTCTGATGGACCAACCAGGCAAGAAAATAACCGTTTTCGATGTCACCTGGATAATCTGCTACATATGGATAGGTGTGTACCCAATTTGCCTCATGGCGTTGCTGATTATAGCGTTCCAGTTTTTCGCGACCGATGTTGAGTATTACAGTAGGGGGTAAAGGGATGGTTTTGGTTTCGGTCCATAAGGCTTCTAGAACCCACAATACGCCCCAGCCTCCATGGGCAAGCACCAGGATGATGTCTGGCTGGGAGGATACGATTTCATCGGAGGCAGCCTTGGCCAGGTCAAGGAAGCCCTTGTAGATGTAAGTTGTGGGTTGTGGGTCAGTGGATAATTTCATAGTTTGCAATGTGAGATTGTAATCCATTCGTATGGTGGTTCAGATAGTAGGGTTTACTTAATCATAGGAATCAAAATGATATTGCTCAAATTCTATTTCCAATTCGCTGAAGAGATCGGATAGATCGGGTTCGTTGTGAAACTTAAAAAACGCCTGCAGACAAGCTGTCAGGTCTTTTGAGTGATATTCTTTCATCAAATAGTCTTCCAATCTTCTGATATTTTGAATGGATACTTCATAATGGCTGTCATTCGCTTTTTCAACATCAATGGAATACTTCACAATCTTACCGTTCTGATTTCGAAAAATGGAAAGGAAAAATAATCTGGAAGAGTCCAGGGGGATGGGTTCATCCCTTATCAATTCAGAACTCGAATGAAGGGCTAATGGCTCCTGATAATATTTGGAACGCTTTCGCGTACTTTTCCAGTCTATCCTTTACGGTGGCATCGATTGAATTCAGGCGGGTGATATCGCTGTTATGAGCAAGGTCTGCAAGTTTGACCTAGCGGGCTAATTCATTGGATTGGATGGCTGCAACGTATTCCAGATAAGGGGTGGATTCATCATGAAAAAGAAGTTTCAATGCTTCAATCACTCGGTCGGAAAATCCGAATTTTTGTAAGGTGGTGAAGGTGATATCTGAAATCTTCGACGACATCATGGAGTAAGGCAACAATGGTGGTATCCTCAGAGTTCATCTGGGTGGCGAGGTAGAAGGGGTGATAGATATAAGGCATTCCGCTTTGATCTAACTGGTTCTTGTGGGCTTCGAAGGCAATTTGCAAGGCAAGTTTTGTCATGGCGGTGTAGATCATGAGGGATGATCCTTTCAAGTGTTGTTGTATGATCAATTGTAATGGGAAAGGTGCAAAGAGTAAAAGTCGCAAAAGGTGGGTAGGGGAGAAGCAGTTGATATTGAACAATAATTTGCAATCGTAATATAATAATCAACTGCTTCACCCGTATAGGATGGACGTGAGCATTTGTTAGGCTGAAGGAAAATAAATTTTTTACTGAGGTGGGGGGATTTAGGGTTGAGAGTCCTATCTTTTTAGTGGGTTAGCAACTACAAGAATTTACTCGAGAATTTTCCAGAAAGAATCCTTTCGAATAATCTTTCCCTCAGCGAATTCGAGTAAGTCGACCCCGCGTACTTCGATCTTTTTCCCTGTCACCATCGTGCCAGTCAGCGTCCATTCCGAGACTCCGAAATCACCACACACCCAGTGTCGATCCTCTCCGTAATGAACATCCGGAATTCCCTCAAATCGTGTTGCCAGACCAGCTCGCACCTTATCTTTCCCGATATAACAATCACCACGTGGTGCTGAGCCTCGCGGCATGAAAAAGACGCAATCTTCCGCGAAATAATCCATGATGGCATCCAAATCATGGCGGTTGAAAGCTTCGAGGAATCCCTTTAATAATTCATTTGTCACAAACGTGGACATTCGATTACCTCCATCAGGTGTTCGTTGCGATATACTTGATCAGGTTACAGAGCACATTTACCGCAATTTGTAATATATTTAGATAAATACGATCTAAAAAATATTATACAGCAAGGGAGCAAGGCTTTTGCTCAGTCAGGCATTTTGCGAAGGAAGGGGATTAAAGAAAAAAGGGCACCCACAAGGGATGCCCATACAAGATCTATCGAGATTTCCTAACACTCCGAGTAGCCACAGGAGTAGCATTTGCGGCAGCCTTCTTCGTTGACAAAGGCGGCCTGGCCGCACTCGGGGCAGAGATCGCCGATTTGCATCATGTGTTGGGTTGCAGGGACTTCTACCCAGGGTTTCTGTCCGTTTTTGGGTTTTTCGCCATTGGGCAAACCGGAGAGGCGTTCTTCACGACCCTGGATATAATCGGTCAGGATCTGTGCCAGGCCATCTGGCAGGGAGCGCACACGGTTGGGTCCGAAGCCGAGTGGGCGTCCACCACCGATGCCGTTCAACTGGCTGATGACATCGCGCATGCGTTTGCTGGGTTCCACGGTAGAGGTCAGGCGCAGGATGTAAGAGACCAGGCGGCCGATCGCTTCAGAGACGGCAGCGGTATCCGAGCCGGCTTTGGCGGAATTAATGAAGACTTCAAAAGGTTGATAATCGCCATTTTCGTTGATGGTCACGAAAGCTTTTCCGAGCGGAGTGCCGATCTGATAAGTGAAGCCATTCAGGTAGCGTGGGCGTGGTTTCTTGCTTTCTGACCATAAAATTGATTGTTCGGCAGCGGAGGAAGGTGCTGGTGCTGGGGCAGGGGTGGTATCTTTTACCTTCTCTTTGGCGGTGGCGTGCGTCTCGAGCACGACGGTCTCGCGTGAGCCGGTGACATAGACGGTGATACCCTTGCAGCCCAATTCCCAGGCGAGCTGATAGGCGGAAGCAACATCCTCTTCGGTAGCGCCGGCCGGGAAGTTGATGGTCTTGGAGAGTGAGTTGTCCACATAGACCTGCAGGGCGGCTTGCATGCGCACATGTTCTTCTGCTGTGATATCCGATGAGACCACAAAGGCCTTGCGAACATAAGTTGGAATTTCGTCCAGGCTCTGGCAGCTGCCCTGTTGCATTACTTTTCCAAATGTTTCCTGGCGTTTCTCCTCGTTCATTCCCAGTCGCTCGAGTGCTTTTTCGAAAGCCGGGCTGGCGTAGGTTAATTGAAGATCATTGCCGTTGTCGTTAACGTGACGAATGTAGGCTAACGCAAACACAGGTTCACAGCCGTAACCTTCACAACCGGCAACGGTCGAGATGGTGCCAGTGGGGGCGACGGTGGTCTGAGCCGCATTGCGAATACCGTGTGCGCGAATCAGCTCGGTGATTGCATTCCAATCCAGTTCCGGACGGCCGTAATCACTCTGGAAATCGAGGATACTGACAGGAGGTTGCCAGGTGAGATTTTCAGGATCGTAAATGGATCCTGTGATGGCCGGGAATGATCCACGGGTTTTTGCCAGTTCGATGCTGGTCTGCATGGAATGGTAGCGCACAAATTCCATCACCTGGGCACCAAAGTCCTGTCCTTCGGGGGAACCATAGCGGATGCCGGCGAAGAACATCATGTCTGCCAGCCCCATGATACCAAGTCCGATACGACGGGCGCGCAGGGCAGCATCGCGCAGCTGTGGGACAGCCGGGACGTAAGCGTTGGCTTCAACCACGTCATCCAGGAAGATGGTGGAGAGCTCCACATCTTTACGCAATTGTTCCCAGTCGATGACACCATCCTCGTTGATATGACGCGAGAGATTAATGGATCCCAGGCAACAGTTTTCGTAGGGTCCCAGCCATTGCTCACCGCAGGGGTTGGTGGCTTCCAGCTCATATAATTGTGGTACGGGATTGGAACGATTGGCTGCATCCAGGAAAAGCATGCCCGGTTCGCCATTGTGATGTGCCTGTTTCACAATTTGGGAGAACAGATCACGGGCTTTGACGGTCCGATGGGTGATGATGGGATATCCAGCAGCTTCGATCTGATCGATAGTGCCTTTAAAATGCTTGTGGTCGGGATGACTGATGTCCGGGAAGCGCAATGCCCAATCGTCGTCGTTTTCCACTGCGCGCATGAAATCATCAGTGATGCCGACAGAGATATTGAAGTTGGTTATAGCGTTTTCGTTGGTTTTGCAGGCGATGAAATCCTCGATATCCGGATGATCGACACGTAGGACTGCCATATTAGCACCGCGACGGGTACCGCCCTGGGCAACTTCCCCAAAGGCATGGTCATAGACCCGCAGAAATCCGACAGGTCCGGTGGCATTGCCGGCGGAGGATTTGACGAGGGAATTTTTGGGACGTAAGCGCGAAAAGCCAAAGCCATTGCCACCACCGGTCTGTTGGATGAGAGCAGCATCGCGCAGGGTCTGGAAGATGCCAGCGGAGGTTTTACCCATATCATCTTCGATAGGCAGCACAAAACAGGCTGCTAATTGTCCCAGAGGTGTACCAGCACCGGTGAAGGTGGGAGAATTAGGAAAAAAACGCTTGTCAATCAGCATCTTATAAAATTCTTTGGCACGTTCGATAGGATCGCCGTTCCAATTTTCTTCCACTTTGGCTACGTGATAGGATACACGCCAAAACATTTCCTCAATGGTTTCAACAGGCTCACCATTATGGCCACGCCGGAGGTAGCGTTTGACCAAAACCTGCCGTGAATTTTCAGATAATTCAATCGAAGGCAGTCCTCCCGGGAGTGGGGGTGTTGGCAGCAATCCGAAATTACTAACCTTTGGATTAAAATTTGATACTACAGTCATTATCAACCTCCAATAAATTACGATTCTAACAATCGATCGATTTCTTTTCTGATGGCATTCAGGTCATCCAGACGCAGGTAAACGATGGCATAACGGATATAGGCAATCAGATCGAGTTCTTTTAAGCCATTGATGGCCATATCACCCACAACGCGGGATGAGACCTCCGCGCGTCCCATTTTTTGTAAAGCTGTTTCGATTTCGGTGACCAGTGTGTCAATTTCGGCTGCGGTAACAGGGCGTTTGACACAGGCAATGCGGACGCCACGATGTAATTTCTCACGGTCAAATTCTTCGCGGGTGCCGTCTCTTTTAATGATGAGTGGGGTTGCCAGAATGGGTCGTTCGTAGGTGCTGAAGCGTTGATGGCAACTTTCGCATTCCCGCCGCCGTCGTACGCCACCTCTCGAATCATGAGTGGTATCAATTACCTTTGATTTATCGCTATGGCAATACGGACAGTTCAAGAATCCTCCCTCATGCGGGTTGTATCAATGAATTTGTAATTAAAAAAAATATAATAAATACTACGACAATAAAACCCCTATATATGGGGGTAATAAATTAATATGGCTTATATCTATGGGTTAGATTGTAGCACAAGAGATTTTAAGGTGCAAGGAAATTAAGCAACGATTTACTTAAAATTTTGTGTAAAATAGAAAAAAAATTCTACTATAATAAATGGAAGAATTTTAAATAAATTCACCCATATATTCGGTGAATATTTGGGGGTATCAGCCTTAGGATTTGAAAATTTTCCCATAAATTGGTGTGTAGGATCGCAAGTAAATAAATGCAATCTAGTTTAATGTTAAAAAATCCGGGAGATGAGCTGGCGATTTGGGGGGAGAAACCTGCAATAAAAATAAAAAAACACCGTGCGCGTTCCGGTGTTCTTTTTGTCTCAAAAAATTGTGGGGAGTTATTTGAGACGCTTTTTGTGTGGAGTAAGTGGAAGGACCAATGGATCAATTTTTGAACGATGTAGTGGAGCGAATTCCTTCGACACAGCCCCCTTCGTTAATTCTTACGGCATTGAAGGCAAAAGCTGTAAGAATCTGGGAGGAGACCCGCTTAGCGTTGTGAGCGATTGCGTAAGAAAGCGGGAATATCGAGGTCTTCTGTATTGATCATACTTGATTGGTATTCAGTGGGCGCCGCTGCAACTCTTTCCTGTCGATGCGGTGAGGTCGGAGTGTGAGGTCTTATTTCATCACTCTTGCTCACCGGTTTCGCTTCAAAAGCCGGGTTCTGGCGAACACCTGCGCGGTCAAAACCTGTGGCTATGACCGTAATGCGTACTTCATCGCCCATGTTTTCATCGATGACAGCACCAAAGATGAGATTTACATCTGGGTGTGCGGTTTCTTTAATGATGGCAGCAGCCTGATTGACCTCAAAGAGAGTCAGTTCTGGGCCACCGGTTACATTGAAGAGAATTCCGCGGGCTCCATCGATTGTGATGTCAAGAAGCTGACTGGAAATGGCTGCTTCTGCAGCAATTCTGGCACGATCTTCACCTGAGGCTCGACCGACCGCCATCAAAGCTGCGCCACCCTCACTCATAATCGCACGAACATCAGCAAAATCAAGATTTATCATTCCTGGAACTGTAATTAATTCAGAAATGCCTTGAATGCCTTGATGTAAAACATCGTCTGCGATCCGAAATGCATCTTGCAAACTTGCTCGTTTATCAACGATCTGCAATAAGCGGTCATTCGGAATGACAATCAAGGTGTCTGCATGCTCTTTCAAGCGGGTAATACCGCTTTCAGCTGATTTTGTTCGTCGGGCACCTTCAAATGTGAATGGTCGTGTAACAACACCAATGGTCAAAGCACCAACTTCTTTGGCAATTTGAGCCACGATTGCTGCAGCACCTGTACCCGTACCACCACCTAAGCCGGCGGTGACGAAGACCATGTCTGATCCGCGTAATACTTCGTACAGATCTTCTGCTGATTCTTCAGCAGCTTTCTGACCAATTTCTGGATTACCACCCGAACCTAAACCCCGGGTAGTTTTATCACCAATACGCACCCTTGTTTCTGCTTTGGAAAGCAGTAACGCCTGTGCATCGGTATTGACAGCAATAAACTCAACTCCTGACATGCCTTCCAGGATCATGCGATTTACTGCATTGCAGCCACCGCCGCCAACACCAACAACTTTAATTCTTGCAAATGATTCTGATTGAAATTCCATTATCCTTCCTCCCGAAAACAGTTTGCGGTCATGGTCAGATGATCAAGAAATTATGGTGAAATCTTTTTAAGGAATTCCACAATCTTCCCTAACCAATCCGGTCCACTTCCTTTCGATACAAATCGACCACCACCACGCGCAGGCATTGCCAATTCGTTCATCGCCAGAGCAAAATAGAGTAACCCGACACTGGTGGCATATGCTGGTGAATGCAATTGATCCACCAAACCCATCAGATTCTCAGGCCTAGCCAGTCGAACTGGCAACCCTAATACCTTACTCGCCAGCGGACGGATACCTGGTAAAAGACTGCTTCCGCCTGTCAATACCATACCGGCTGGCAATAAACCATCATAACCAGAGCGCTTGATCTCCTGTAAGACCAGTTCAAAGATCTCTTCGGTGCGGGCTTCGATGACGTGAGATAAATCGCGCCTGGGAATTTGTGTTGCCTGGTCATCGCCAAAGCTACGTACCCGGAAGGATTCATCCTCTCCGACTTCGGCTTTGATGGCGTGACCATATTGTTTCTTGACTTTCTCAGCTTCATCCATGGGCAAGCGCAGTCCGTGGGCAATATCCGAGGTGATGTGATTGCCACCCACCGCAAGCACCATGGTATGCCAGACATCGCCATCGATGTAAATAGCTAAATCAGTTGTTCCGCCACCAATATCACAAACGATCACACCCATATTGCGCTCGGTCTCGGAAAGTACTACCTCAGCAGATGCCAGTGGATTGAGGATGAATTGACTCACCTGGATCCCGGCACCTTCCACAGCCTGACGGATATTTTCCACCGTTGATTCAGCCGCGGTGATGATGTGCGCTTCCACTTCCAGTCGGTAGCCGTGCATACCGATAGGGGAGCGGATGCCGTCCTGCCCGTCGACTATGAAGCCGCGCTGGATCACATGCAAAATTTCGCGATTATGCGGGATATTTACAGCCTGTGCGGCTTCTAATGCCCGATGCATGTCATTGATATCAATAACGCCACCTGTAACGGCTGCAACACCGCGATTGTTGACAGAAGAGATTTGCGAACCGGCCAGACTAACAAAGGCTTCGGAGACTTCCAGACCACAGGAACGTTGCGCTTTTTCCACCGATCGGGCAACCGATTGGGAAGCAGCCGCTAAATCAATAATAGTGCCTTTCTTGATTCCCGCGGAGGGTTCAATCCCCACACCAAGGATGCGTATGCCATGGTCGCCTTCAATGCGGCCAATTAACGTGCATACTTTGGTGGTACCTATATCAATTCCGACAACAATTGGTTCTTCCATATACGATTTACTCCCGATAATAAGGTCTGGTTGCAAATTCTATGCTAACCATGCTGGGATTTGTTCCTTCTTTAGAAAATTTTTCAATAAGTGCTTGATAAGCATTTAATTTATAGTTAATATCGTTTAAAGTCAACCCAACAAACACATCCCATCCTTGTTCGGCTTTCCATCCTAATCCATGAGTTTGATTATATAGGATTTGTGAATTTGGAGGAAGAAAAGATATCAACTGATATGCGGCATCAATCATGACCGGGTCGACTGTTTCTCCCCAACCCTGCAATTGAGCGACAGATAATTGAGCTGTTTTGCCATCTTCCAGTATTTGTTGCATGGACGATGTACTCAGATCCTGTGGAGATGCTACCATGGGGGGAGCGGCGGAAGCTTGAATGGTCAGCAGATCACCGGCATCGCCACGCGGTGGGATCAAGACACCATCCTGATCCATCCAGTAAGCTTGCTTTTCAGTTTGCCATAAAAGTACCGGTTGGCGCTCAAAAGCAGAAATTTTTACCTGATTGGGAAACTCAACTGAAATCTGGAGGTCCTTCAATTCCGGGAAGGCAATTGTCAAATCCTGTTTAACCTGATTGGCATCCATCCAGATAATTGATTCACCTTGAATTTTCATAACGGCATCCAGGTCAGCAACTGTCAGGCGCAACAATCCACTGGTCTGGATTTGATTGACGCGAAATTCTGTTGAATTAAATAATAAATAAATTCCTACCAGACAAAAAATTCCCAGGAAAAATGAGAGGAAACGCCATCCGATGTTAATGGATGAAATAGCGGGTAAACGAATTTCAGCTCCGGTGGCACCAACAGCGTAATTGTATTGGCGGTGGTTTGTTTGTTTGGGCATCGTAGGGTAAGCGACCGCGTACGCTCCACGGCGGCTGACCATCGGTGTGGACGCTTTTTGAACAGGTGGTTGATTTACCCTGGTCGTGCGTTTGATTTTTTCTTCAGTCTGGTTTTTTTGTCTCTCTCGCACCAGGGTGGCTCTCGGGATACTGGTTGCATTTCTCATAAGGTTCTCCTCCGGTAATGATGAATAGACCGGGCATTTTCTTTTTGGCGATCAAGGGCTAATTCAATCAGGCGATCGATTAATTCAGTAAAAGAAATTCCACATGCTTCCCAAAGTTTGGTGTACATGCTAATTTTGGTAAAACCAGGAATGGTATTGAGTTCATTGAGGTAGATACGATTTTCTTTCTCGTCCACCATAAAATCGACTCTTGCCATACCCGCACAATCGATTAATTGATAGGCTTTTATTGCTGTTTCCTGAATTTGGGTGACCATTTCCTGTGGTAATTCGGCAGGGATGATTAATTTGGATATGCCGTTAATGTATTTGTCATCATAGCTATAGAATTCATCACCCGGAATAATCTCGCCAGGTACTGATACCTGTGGGAATTCATTACCAAGAACCGAAATCTCAATTTCAAGTGGTTTTTCCAGTCCGACTTCGACCAGGACTCTGCGGTCGTATTGGGCGGCATCCAGCAATCCCTCGATGAGTTGTTGCCGATTTTTACATTTGTTGATGCCCACAGAAGAGCCCATATTGGCTGGTTTGGTGAAGTAGGGGTAGTGCTTCATCGTTTCGATTTTTTCAATGACCTCGTCCATGTCTGCTTCAATTTCCTTGCGGGTGAAAATCATATCATCCACCACTGGAATCTGATAAGCGCGCATCACCTGCTTGAAGACTGCTTTATCCATGCCCACGGATGAACCCAAGACACCAGCCCCCACGAAAGCAATTTCGGTGATCTCTAATAATCCCTGGATGGTTCCATCTTCTCCGAAAGGCCCATGTGTGACCGGGAAAATCACATCCAACTTTTCAAATGATGTCAGGAGAATGCCCTTAGCGGTCTGTTCCCGGGCAAAAAGAACATTTCCACCTGGTTCGGCAATGAGTGTTGCTGGTTTTAAGCTGGTCAGATCTTTGTTTTCAAAGGCCGTTAAGACATCGGAACCGACCAACCAGATGCCATCGTGAGTGATGCCAATTTCGACAACCTTATATTTCTGACGATCAATCTTTTCCAGAACGGATCGAGCGGAGAGGAGCGATATTTCATGCTCTCCCGATCTACCACCAAATAAAATACCTACCGTTAATTGGTTCATATCGAAACCTTCCCATGATTTGTTTGATTGTTATTTGTTGTTTGATTGAACCCAATCATTTCTACCTCTAACTCCAGTTCGACATTGAATTCTTTTTTGACGGTTGCTTGTACATGCTGCACCAGGTCAAAAATATCGCGGGCTACTGCCTGGTCTGAATTGACAAAGAAATTCGCATGTACTTCACTGACCTTAACTCCACCGATTGAGTAACCTTTGAGGCCGGCTGCTTCTATCAACCTTCCTGCGTAATCCCCAGGAGGGTTCTTAAACATGGAACCCATGCTGGCTCCGGGAGGCTGCGTTCTGCGGCGGTGTTCACTAAAAGCATTCATCCTTTCTTTGATCTTTTGTGGGTCATCGTACTGGCAGTTGAGGGTTGCTGATAAGATGACGCCACTTTCATCCTGGCGTTTGAAGATACTGTTACGATAGCTGAATTGGAAATCTTCTTTTTTCCAGATAGATTTCCCTTTTTCATGTTGCAAGATTTCAGCCAACAATAAATTGCTGTGCATATCGCTTCCATGGGCGCCAGCATTTCCATAAATGGCACCACCAATTGTGCCCGGGACTGTGGCTGCCCATTCCAGTCCGGATAAGCCAGCTAAGGCAGCTTTTCGGGCGACCAATCCTAAACTCGCGCCTGATTCAACCCACAATGTGGGATGCTCACCTGAAATTTTCATTTCAATTTTCTTGGCATGATTGAGGATTACCAGGCCGTCGAAACCCTCATCACTGAACAAAACGTTCGATCCCGATCCTAAAAGGAAAAACTTCAAATGATAGTCCCAACAGGTTTGAACAGCATCAGCGAGTTCATTGGCATTTCTCACGGTGACAAACCAGGCAGCAGCACCGCCTACCCGGGCGGTAGCAAAATTTTGCAGAGCAACCTGCTGTTGTAGCCTGTTACCGAATTTCTTTTCAAGAATACCAATTGATTGCAGATGCGTCATGAGAGAAAAACCTTTATGCGTTTTTGAAATACTTGATTAATTTGTGAACAACTTCTTTTTTGTTTTGGATCGTTGATCGGTTTTTTTCATTCAACTTAGGTTTGCGATCAACGCTACCTTTCTCAGCTGGAAGGATTATGGTGGGTAGAAAGGTGAATAATTCAACTTTCTGTACTTCTGTGTCAAAATCATTCTCATATTTCATGGTGTTTCTCCTGTTGGGTAAGCCTGGATAAAACGTCTTTACTGATTTGTGTTGCGTCACCGGCAGAAAATACTAGCACTACATCGCCTGATGAAAGATTTTCGACCAGGTAATCGGTGATATCTTCCAGAGATGCGATATAGCGGGCATTTGGATGTTGCATAGCATCAACTATCTGAGATGAGGAAAAGCCATCATCTTTTTCGCGGGAAGCATAGATCTGACTGACGATCACATGGTCGGCCTGTGTAAAAGAATTCGTGAATTCATTAAACAAAATTTTTGTGCGAGAGTAGGTATGCGGTTGCCAGATCGCCCAGATTTTTCTGCCCGGGTAGCGACTCCTGGCTGCCTGGAGGGTTGCCTGTATTTCGGTGGGGTGATGCGCGTAATCATCGATGATGGTGATCTGATTCACTTCCCCAAGAATATCAAATCGGCGGGAGGTGCCGCTAAATTCAGACAATGCCTGCGCAGCTGCGGTCAAATCCAAACCCAATTGATGCGCTACTCCAACAGCAACCAGCGCGTTCAGGACGTTGTGGGTACCGGGAACATTCAAATCAACAGTGATTAATTCTTTGGATGTGTCCTGGGAGGTGTGAAAGACGGAGAATCGATAACCTCCCATCTGATTTTCTATAATGTCTAGTGCATGATAATCACATTCCGGAGAAACTCCATAGGTGATGATTGTAGGATGTTTCAAAAAAGCGAGCAATTTTTGATTACCAGCATCCTCAAATTGAAGAAATAAATGTCCACCAGGGAGAATTTTTTCAGTGAAGTCTTTGAAAGCCTGCAGATAATCCGAAAAGGTTGGGTAACAATCCGGATGGTCATGTTCCAAATTGGTGATCACTGCGATGGTGGGGGCTAACCCCAGGAACATGCGGTCGTACTCATCAGCTTCGATCACAAAATAATCACCTGATCCAAAATGGGCATTGTTACCCAGGTTTTTTGAGACACTGCCAATAATATAACTGGGGTCAAGACCTAATTTTTGTAACATGGTTGAAATCATGGCAGTGGTGGTCGTTTTCCCATGCGTACCAGCAATGGCAATCCCTTGCTGATCTTTCATCAACTCAGCGAGGATATCAGAACGTTTATAAACCGGGATATGGGCAGCATGGGCAGCCTGCACTTCGGGGTTGCTATCTGGAATTGCTGATGAGCGGATGACCAAATCGACACCCACCAAATGATCCGCGGAATGTCCCTGGTAAACTGTGATACCAGTAGAGAGCAAATCTCTGGCTAAATCCGAGATTTGCTGGTCAGAACCGCTCACGATGTACCCTTTTTCTTTCAATAATCGGGCAATTGCGGACAGACCGGTGCCACCGATGCCAATAAAAAACACGTGCTTTTTCATAGGAAAACCACCAGAACAAACACGAATGCGATGGCTACGGCAAAATAAATCATGGGAGCGCTCAGTAATTCAGGCGGCATAAAAGCAAGTAATTCCTGTGCAGCGATGCCAATTTCAGAATTTATATCGGGTTGAATAATAAAGGAAAAGGGGTAACCGGCATCATCCAGGAAAAACCATAGACTACCGAAGACTAAATACCCATTTACCGCTCCTAAAAAGAGCCCTAATAAAACATCCTGGAATTTTTCCCGGATGAACCGACCTGAACTGGCTAGTTTGGGAAATTTTGGAGTTTGATATCCAAAGAAAACCAGGGACATCAATAGAATGGATCTTAACCAGAAAAAGGAATCCGGATTATTGACCATCAAAGTATCACGAATGAAGGGGACAAAGCGTTCCAGAACAGAGAGTAGAAATAATGCGAGAATAACGCTGAAACTGACCAGCAATTCACGTGCCCAACCACGCATGGCTCCAATTAAGGCAAATAAACAGACATACATCCAAAAGATTACATCTAATGAAATCATGCATGACCACCTTTCTGGCTGGCTAAGTTGAACTGTTGTGTAATCAGATTCCCTATTTGATGGGCAGCATCTGGTTTGGATAATGATTTCATCGCTGATCTCATTTCATCTACGATATGTGTTAGCGTTAAACATTGAACAATTTCATGCAACAATCTATTGTCCATTTCTTCATCAGGGAGCATAATTGCTGCGTTGTGGTCAACAAGATATTGGGCATTGACTTTCTGATAGCGCCAGGCATAAGGATAGGGGACCACAATCGCTGGTAATCCGAAAAATGGTAATTCTCCCAATGTGGAAGCGCCGCCTCTGCAAACGCATAAATCTGCACAGGAGAAGGCCGCAGATATTTCTTCATGTAAGTATGGATAAATTCGATAATTCCCAGATAATTCTGCAGGAAGATCGGAATATACCTGCTTAATATCCTCCCAATCATAATTTCCTGTGACGTGGATAATCTGGGTTTTGGTTAATAAAATCTCCAGATTTTTTTTGATTATCTGGTTGATGGTATGAGCGCCTTTACTTCCGCCATAGATCAACAATACAGGTAAGCGATCTTGTAAATTGAAGACTTTTCTGGCTTCAACTTTTGAATATCGTATCAATTCTTTTCTAAGGGGATAACCGGTTACTACTAATTTTTTAGACTGATTAAAATATTTTTTAGAGTTTTCCACGGTTAAGGCAATTGAATGCGCGAATTTTGCAATGAAATTCAAAGCGATACCTGGCTCGATATCGGGGACATACAATACGGAAGGTTTCTTAAATCCAGCGACTGCCATAGGTGCAGCAACATACCCACCGGTGTAAAAAATGACATCCGGTTGGTATTGATTAAGAATTTGAGCAGATTTAATGACTCCTCTGATGAGTTTATAAATATTTCCAGGCAGGGAACGCAAACCAATTCCATGCACACCAGCTGCCGGAATTTCCTGGTAAGGGAGCTTGAGGCGTTTGACTAAATCTTCTTCCATGCCACCTTCTCCGCCGACCCAGAGGATATCACTATAACTGCCTTCCATGGCTTGCAGGACGGCGAGTGCGGGGTAAACTCCTCCGCCTGTCCCGCCAGCGCAAATCAACAACCGCACTGAATGGACTCCTTTCTTGAATATTCTTGATCTGATTCACTCTTCCGACACTTAATACGAACCCGATTCCCGTAAGAATGGATACCAGGCTTGAACCTCCCAAACTGAAGAAAGGTAGGGTGTTACCACCGATGGGAACGATGTTAAAAAGACTGGCAATATTGATAAAAGCTTCCAAAACGATCCAAGAACTGATCCCACCGGCAATTAACCGGCCTGCCATATCCTCGCTTTCCAGAGCAATTTTAAAACCTCTCCATAACAAGAGCAGGTATAAAATCAAAACACCGATACTGCCTAGCAATCCGGCCTCTTCCGCAATTACTGTAAAAATGGTATCGGATTGGCCTACCTCGAGTCCGGTGAATTTTACAGTACCCTGTCCGATACCAACGCCAAAGAAACCACCATTGACAACTGACTCAATCGACCGTTTCACCTGGGTTAGGGCTAGATTTGGATCGTTATAACCGGTAATGAATTGTCCCCAGCGTGTACTTCCTGTGGTGGTGACACGGATGATTACAAAAAAGGATAATGCAGCAACTAAACCGATCAGAATAATTTGTTTCCAATCCAAATTTGCCAGGAAGAGGATCACGCTGCTGATCATGACAAGCGTTAAAACGGCACTGAAATCCGGCTCCAGGGCTAACAACACAGCAGTGCCACCGATAATGAATCCAATCGGAATCACCCAGAATGTCAATTTTTTAAGATTTTCCTGTCGTCCTTTAATCCAGAAGGATAAATATAAAATAATTAATACTTTGGATAATTCAGAAGGCTGGACACTTCCATCAAAAAATGTGCGGGTAGACCCATGCCGGAGTGATCCAAAAATCAAAACCAAAAACAGAACGGACCAGGTTACAACAAGAGCTGGAAGCATAAATTTTTTCCAGACACGAAAATCAATCCAGGCAATAAAGAATGCACCTGCTAAACCAATCAGTCCAAATAATGCCTGTCTGGATACATAATCCCAGGGTGAGGTAGGAATACTTGAATAGTAGGCCATCGGCATTGAAGCTGAATAGAGAACCACCAGACCAAATAAGTACAGTGCCAAAACTATTAATAACAACGGAAAATCAATCGTCTTCAAGAAGGGGATTTTGAAGTTTGGCTGGGTAGAACTTTTTGACTTTATTGAAGTTTTAGAACCCATGATTGAAACTTTTCTCCTCTCTCTTCATAATCTTTGAATTCATCGTAACTGGTACCACCTGGTGACAATAAAACAATTTCACCTGGCTCAGCAATTTTGCTGGCAGTGATAACAGCCTCCTGAAGATGATTGCATACATCTAAAGTGAATTTCTGATTTTGAAATTTCATATCTTTTATATAACCGAGTATTTTACCTGCGGCATCGCCAAACAAAATAACATGATCTACTTTTTGGTTAACCAGTTGTAATAAATTTTCCCAGGGTAGATTCTTATCTTTTCCGCCTAATAGAAGAACTATTGGATTTGAAAAAGACTGTATGGCCGCCATGGACCCTTCCGGAGTCGTTGCTTTTGAATCATTTATCCATTGAATTCCATTCCACTCACGAACAAATTGCAAACGGTGTGGAACACCTTTGAATTCGAGAATGGCAGCTCTGATTGCTTCTTTGTTCAAGCCAGCAACTCGTGAAATTGCACTGGCTGCCAGAACATTAGAAATATTGTGTTTTCCTGGAAGCGTGATTTCATCAAGCTTACAGATTTCTTCACTTATTCCATTATTTGTTACCCGAACAGTATCATTCTCAATGTACGAACCATTATGATCTTCAGGAATGGGTGAAAATCCAAAACTTATCAGGTGCCCCTTGACCAAATAACTTAAGCTAAAAGATCCTGGATCATCCCGGTTGAGGATCGCGGAGTCCTTTGATGTTTGGTGCTTGAGGATATTTGCTTTAGCTGCCGTATAGGCTTCTAAAGTACCATGGCGATCCAGGTGGTTTGGCGTGATATTCATGATGGCTGCTATATTAGGTGAAATCGTCATCAATTCAAGTTGAAAACTGGATAATTCAAGAATCACGAGGTCATTGTCTTTCATTTCTTCAACGTTATTGATCAACGGATTGCCAATATTTCCTCCAACCCAAACTTTTCGCTCTACACCGGTTGCTTTTTGAGCTATATCACCCAACAATGACGTGGTGGTTGTTTTGCCAGCTGAACCGGTGATACCAATGACAGGGCAGGGCACGTTGTCCATAAAAATCTGAGAATCGTTGGATAAAGGAATGTTCTGGTTTACAGCTTCTACAATAAGCGAAATATCAAGTGGTACACCACCGGAAACACAAACAAGATCCGTGCCTTGTAATAATCCCAGGGGATGTTCACCGAGAACCCAGCGGATAGGAAGATCTGCTAATTGGTCTTTCGCAGTTTGCAAGTCCAGTTCTGGTCGTCCATCATTCAATGTGACGATAGCACCATGATTGGCTAAAAATCGAGCCAGCGCTAATCCCTGTCTGGCAGCACCTATCACTAAAACTTGTTTTTCCATCCAGTCTGGTTTCATATTAATGCCAATGCAATTCCAATCAAAGCAGCAATCAAGCTTACCAACCAAAATCGTTGTACGACCTGGGTTTCGCTCCATCCACTTAATTCAAAATGATGGTGTAAAGGTGACATCTTGAGTAAACGGTGTCCTCCTGACAACTTAAAATAGGCCACCTGGAGCATGACGCTCAGGGTTTCACTTAAGGGAATAATGGCAATAATGGGAAGCAATAACCATTGACCAGTCATTAACGCCACCACACCGAGGGTAGCCCCCAGGGCTAGAGATCCTGTGTCTCCCATGAACAATTGCGCTGGGTGAACGTTGAACCATAAGAAGCCAAAAATAGCACCAACAAGCGTGAAACAGAAACGCCCCAGATAAAATTGACCTTGAATTAATGCAATCGCTCCGAAGGCGGTAAAAGCTGTTGCTGAGATCAAACCAGCCAGACCATCCAATCCATCGGTTAAGTTTACAGCGTTCGAGAAACCAACAATGGTAACAATGGCAATGGGAACATAAAAAATTCCAAGAGGAATTTCCATTTTAAGGCTGGGCCAGTACATTTCCGGTACATCCAAAACGTATTTGAGGGTTAAGCCAATAAATGTTGCAATAATAACTTGAAGGAAAAATTTGGTCCGGGCTCGCATACCAATCCCTTTTCGAACACCACGAATCCCTTCCCAATCGTCTATCATCCCTAAAACGCCAAAGATAAATAATGTTCCTAATGGAAGCATTACAGAACGTCCTAATACGTTGAAACCCAATAAACTGGCTGCATTCAGGAGAATGGTTAATAATGCAACAGGAGCAAGAAACATGACACCGCCCATGGTGGGAGTACCCATTTTGCTGATATGGGAGTTTGGACCCTCAACACGGATGGTTTTTCCAATTTTGAAATGTTTTAATATCCTGAGTAATGGCGGACCCCAAATTACAGCCATTAAAAAGCTAATGCCACTTAATGCTAATGCCATAGGGGTTTCGGTCATGCTTCAATCTCCAGGGCAAAAACAATTTGTTCCATATGTAATCCATGGGATCCTTTAATCAGCACCACATCATCCTTCTTGAATGTTCCTTGCAACGCATTAATGGCTTCTTCCACAGTATCAACACTGGTAATCATTTTTCCGGGTAAGCCTGAGCGTTTGGCTGCATATGCAATTATTTTGGCACGTTCACCAACAGTGATCAAGCGCTTGACCACCTGTGCAGCTCGTACGCCAACCATTTCATGCCCTTGTTCTTCATAAAGGCCCAATTCTAACATGTCACCCAGAACTGCACATTTTTCCCCTTGTAATTCATTCAATAGATTTAAGGCAGCCAGCACTGAGTCGGGAGACGCATTATAGGTGTCATCCAAGATAAGCGCACCGGCAGGTGTGGTTACTGCTGCAAGTCTTAACTGTGTGTGACCCTGTTGTAATCCATTTACGATTTCCTGCCATGTTAATCCTTCTACCAGTCCAACTGCAGCAGCTCGTAACGCTGTATGAACAGAATGTTGACCGATTAGCGGAACTCGTAAAAATAGTCTCTCGTTTTTATAATGCAGACAAAACCGGATGCCCTGCAAGCCTAAACCTTCAATCTGATCTGCCCAAAGATGAGCCTGGGGGTTCAAACCATAATATAGAACGCTGGCATGAGTTTTTTCAGCCATGGCCCGGACAAAGGGGTCATCGTAATTTAAGATGGCTGTTCCGGTAGACGGTAAATACTCAACCAATTCTGCTTTCCCTTGAGCGATCGCTTCTAAAGATCCTGCTCTTTCAGCATGAACTGCGCCAATATTCGTGATCACTCCAGTGATTGGATCTGCTATTTCACAAAGGAGTTTGATCTCACCTGGCACATAAAAACCCATTTCCAAGACTGCTCTTTGATGACTTTCTGTCATTCGTAAAATGGATAGGGGTAATCCGATCTCATTGTTCAAGTTCCCAATATTCTTTAAGGTTCTATATTTCTGACTGAGGACCTCAGCAATTAATTCTTTGGTGGTGGATTTACCCACAGATCCCGTAATTCCAATGACGCGGATATTTAGTTTCCTGCGCCAAAATGCTGCAATTTTTTGTAAGGCGTCCAGCGTATTTACAACCAACAACGTAACCGGTTGATCAAGAGCAGGTAAGTTTTCTGGTAAATTGTTATTTCTCAGATCAATGACTGGATATTGTGACTCAACTTCTTTTTCAATAAGAACTGCCTGTGCACCCCGACGAAAAGCATCATTCACATATTGGTGCCCATCTTGGTAGTCACCTTCGAGGGCAATGAAAAGTGCAGCGGGGATGACTTGTCGTGAATCAACCGCTGCCTCGCTAATTATTTGCGGGGCAGTTGGTCTGGTAGACGTTAAGGCTTCAAAAATATCGGCTACTGTAAGCATTTCTTCCTTATTGGCTGCTTGCCATCTCCATTCGTATTTTGTCGGGTGGTATATCCATCAGAATTACCAGGTTTTCTACAATTTCACTGAACACCGGCGCTACAACGACTGAACTCCAAATACTAGATTGAGGTTTTTCCAGCCAGATATACACAACAAATTTGGGATCATCCACCGGACCCCAACCAGCAAAGGATGCATTCGTTTGCCCAGCCACATAACCCTGTTTGCTAGGGATTTCAGCGGTACCCGTCTTTCCTGCTAAACGATATCCCGCGACCAATGCATCGGAGGCTTCATCTTCCAATGAATTCGCCAGCATCTCGGTGACTGTCTGTGCTGTTTCAGGTTTGATCGGTGTCGAAACAATTTTCGGATTATAGTATCTGACCCTGCCGTCCTGAACGACAGCTTTTTGAATATGAGGAGCCATCATGCGACCGTCGTTTGCTATCGCTGCAATCGAGGATATCATTCTGATAGGCGTGACTGAGACACCCTGGCCGAATGAATGTGGACCAATCATGCCTTCATACCAGCGGGGCGCATTGGGATCTGATCCAAATGGGGTGGGGTTACTGGGTGAAAGGAAAGGATAGATGGCTTCTCCATCCATATCGATGTTGGTTTTTCTATCAATATTGAAGGCAGAGAGATACTCATAGAAGGTTTTAGTGGTTGTTTGTTGAGCCATCCACACCAGACAAACATTCAATGAATGCTGCATACATCCTGTCATATCCTGGTAACCCCAGGCACCGTAATCCCAGTTGTAAATCGTCATGCCACCAATATTTACAACCCCGGTATCGAGAAATTCTGTTTCTGGGGTTATCGCACCGGAATCCAGTGCAGCTGCCAATGTAAATATTTTGAAGACAGAACCAGGCTCATACGTTTGCATGATGGCGCGATTGAATGGCGTTTGCATATCATAACCATCCACATTAAGGGTTGGATATTCTGCCAGAATTTGTTCAGATGACTGGTTTAGATTGGCACGTGGAGTTGTCGCCATTGCCAGTATTTCGCCCGTTTCGGGGTCCATCACGATGATAGTGCCAGATGTTGACCCGGAATCTTTAATGGAACGATCCAGAATTTCTTCCATTCTGGCTTGAATTTCACGGTCTATTGTCAATATAACACTCGCGCCATGAGGAATTTCAGGTATTTCCATGACATCGTAGGGGTTCATAGAGATAAACGTGGATGTTTCAATGGTTGAAAGTATATTGTCATAAAAACCTTCCACACCAAAGAAACCTTCAGAACTGTAAAAGCCAAGAATATTTGCTCCTAAACGATGATCGGGATAAGTTCTTTCAAGGCGGCCATTCCAAGTGATTGGATAAAGTGCACGGTTTGTATCCTGGGCAATCGAAATTTCTTCAACCATTTTTTCAGTAGCATTTCTATAGATTGTTGAAAACACTGCATAATTTTCTTTTAATGGCTCTGGTTGATATGGAATTTCGACTCTGGTTTTTACATAATCTCTATTTAATCCAGTCAAGCTGGATAAGAAATTTATGATTTCATTTTTATTACTCTCCGTAATTTGATTCAGGTTTACGCCGATTTCATAAACCTCATGATTACCTGCAAGCAAATTTCCCCAACGATCATATATATTCCCACGGACAGCTTCAAAATCTTTGGGTTTATAGGTTGCCTGGTTTCCGACTTTCTCGCTGATCTCCTGAAACACCGGATCTGTTTGTATTTGTACCAATCGAAAAATAATGGTAATAGAAAATAAAATGATTGCAATACCAACAAAATAAAAACGAATCTTTTCTCGTTGCATGTTATTGACCCTCTTTGTCTAACATAATAAAGGTTCCTTGATACAACCAATCCCAGATCGATTGGGTAAAGGCCGGTACCATCTGGAAATTTTCCTGCTCACTAACCGATCGGGGAATTGTTACAGGTTCCGGTTGTTTTCCGATGTAATCGGGAATATATAAATATTCAATATCAGCTCTGGTTGCAGGAACAAACCCTAATTCTTTTGCCCGGTTTTGCATGGTTGTTGCTGAAGTTAATAAGGCAAGATTGGTACTGTTAGCAGAAATTGAGCGAATCAGCGATTCTCTCTCTGCTTCTAATAATCGGACTTGGACGCCAGCCTGAGCAGCTCTGGCAGTGAAATTTAGGTTCATGAAAAAAGACAGAACAAGCACAACCAATAAAAGGAGTACCAGACCAAACCTTTGAATCTGGAGTCTCCACGGTTTCTGTTGATGAGCTTGTGTGTATCTTTTGTTCATGCGTCCCTACCGATATTAATGATGATTGTTTGCAATACTCATGCCAAATTATGTTTTTCTGCAATTCTTAACTTTGCACTTCTCGCGCGAGGGTTGTTGGTTATTTCATCTGGTGATGCTTCAATGGGTTTTCTGTTTATCTCCTTTATTGATTTGAAATGTTTACAGGTACAAATGGGTTGATCCGGTGGACATATACAATCTTTACTTTCTTTTCTAAAAATTGACTTTACAATCCGATCTTCCAATGAATGAAAGGATATAATAGCTAATTTTCCTCCAGGCTTTAGAAGACGAATGGCCTGAGGAATAACTGATTCAATGGCTTGCATTTCCTGATTTACTGCGATACGGATTGCCTGAAATGTCCGAGTTGCAGGGTGGATCTGGCTATGTTGGTTTCCATAAGCTTTTTTGACCAGATTCGCTAATTCAAAGGTCGTTTTGATTGGTCTGTTCTGGCAGATTATTCTGGCTATTTTTCTGGAAAATTTTTCTTCGCCATATTTCCAGATAATGTTTGCCAAATCATTCTCTGCTAATGAGTTGACCAGATCTGCTGCATTCATGCTTATCTGGTCACCAAATCTCATATCTAATGGAGCATCATAAAGAAAAGAAAACCCTCTTTCTTTTGTATCAAGCTGAATGGACGATACACCTAAATCAAGAATAATTCCATCAACAAAAAACCATCCAATCTCTTTTACATACGATGCCATATCGACATAAGAACCTTGCCGGATAAAAACCCGGTCTTTGAATATAGAAAGGCGCTGGTTCGCGATAACCAGCGCCTGGGGATCCAGGTCTAATCCAAGTAATTTACCGAGTGGAGTAGAAACATTTAAAATCCCCATGGCGTGACCACCAGCACCTAAAGTTCCATCAATATACAGGCCACCAGAGTAGGGAGCAAGCGCATTTATGATTTCATGGTAAAGTACAGGTATATGGGGGGGAGTTGCAAGCTGACCATCCATTAGAGTGATAAGTCTAACGTGGCATAACGTTCGTTGTTTGCATCGCTGCTTATCTGCTTTTCTGAATGAACTTGCCAGAGATTAGGAGACCAGACCTCAAAATAACTACCATTTCCTAAGATTAATGCATCTCCATTGAGAGAGGCATGTGATCTTAAAATCTGAGGAATAAGGATGCGTCCAGCTTTGTCGACTTCCACTGGAAAAGCATTGGCAAACATTAATCTCCTTAATTCTCGAGCCGTAGGATCGGCCATGTTCATATTGGTAACACGATCGTAAAGTTTTTGAAAAATTTCTTCAGTCAAGACCATGAGATTCTGATCAAAACCTTTTGTGATATAGGCACCACCAGATACTAAATCACGATACTTAACGGGTATCGTCATTCTGCCTTTTGTATCTAATGTGTGTTCGTACGTACCAAGGAACATAAGTTCTAAGACTCCTATAATCGCAGAACGCCGGCATCCCGGCGCTCCACTTTCTCCCACTTATCTCCACAATTAACCACATTTTAGCGGAAAACGAATTGAAATGCAAGTGTTTTTTGAAAACTCATTACATTTCTTTTAATTTTGTAAGGTTGTAAACATAGGTCTCATTAATTTACTCTTATGACTCTTCATTAATTGAAAAACATTTTCGTTTAATTTATAAAATTTTGAATGGACATTCCTTGAGTGCGATATAATTTCAAAAATAATACGCAATTTTTTAATAGAATTGAGAACGAATGACGGATAAAATCGGGTTTATTATTATCCCAGCCTTCAACGAAGAAAAGCATATTGGTTTGGTCGTAACTCAAGCGATAAAAATTTTACCAACATTCGTGGTTGATGATGGATCAAAAGATATTACTTCAATAATTGCTCAAAAGAATGGAGCTCAGGTATTTTTGCAGATTCCCAACCAGGGCAAGGGCGAAGCATTAAAAAGGGGTTTTAAGGAAGCAATAAATTTGGAATGTGATTATGTAATTACGTTAGATGCTGATGGTCAGCATGATGTTCAGGAAGCCACAAAATTCATTTCACTTTTTGATCTGGAAAAAATGGATTTGATCATAGGATATCGCGATTTCAGCAAAATGCCATTTTCCAGAAGAATTGCCAATACTATTGGAGGTTGGGCTTTCTCCTGGGCGATGGGTATGAAAATTTTGGATAATCAATCCGGTTATCGTTTATTAAGTCGAAGGTTATTGGAAAAAGTTTTACAAAGCAAAGAATCAGGTTTTGAATTTGAAGTTGATGTTATCTCCACCTGCATAAAAGCCAATTATTCAATTGGCTGGGTTCCAATCAAAACAATTTACGGAAATGAAACCAGTCATATCCATCCAATTCATCATGTAATAAATTTCTTCAGGGTTGTCTGGCAGACACACAAGCACATGAGAGGATGAAAAAATGAGTTAGGATTTGCCAACTTGCTCCGCTTGAAGCTCCTTAGATGATTTTATTGTTCTTCTGGGATGATAATTAATAACAATAAATAGATCAATAAGCTGCTTTGAAATAAGAAAATGAAACTTAAAGCGAAAATTAGTCGCACGATGGTGGGATCAATATTTAAGTAATTCGCTAATCCTCCACAAACACCACCTATCATTCGTTCTTTTTTAGATCGTGATAATTTTTTTTCGTTCATTGCTTTTTTTACCGTCCTCATCTATTTTAATTATATACGGATAACAAAGCGAATTCGTGTCAAAAATAAATAAACTCCAAGCCTTTGTTTGAAAATAAAGCTAATCCAAGAAAGAACGCCTGGATCTAAAGGGAAATTCAAGTAAATTTCACTAATCAACTGTTAATGTTTTGCTCAAGTTGCGAGGGAAATCAGGATCAAATCCTCTGTTTACACTCATATAATATGAAAGTAGTTGCAGAGGAATGATGGCTAAAATGGAAGCAATTTCTGGAGTAGGCTCATAGATGGTAATTGAGTGTTGAGCATTCGATTCTAATCTTTCGTCATCCGGACCGACCACAATAGCTCTGGCTCCTCGACATGTAACTTCATTAATTCCTGAAATAATTAATGGGATATCTTCTCGAATTGTGGAGAAAATTATTGGATAATCTTTTGTTACTGCTGCTAATGGCCCATGTTTAAATTCAGTGGACAACATTCCTTCACAATGTGCGTAGGTAATCTCTTTTAATTTCAAAGCACCTTCCAGCGCTATTGGGTATGTAATCCCATACCCTAAACAATATAGATCATTCCAATCCTGAACATATGGGAGAACTTCTCTTACCTGATCTTTCGTTTCCTCGATTGTTTTTTGCATGTAATCAGGAAGGGAATTCAGGTCAAAGATGTCTTTATTAGAAACTTTATATGCCAGGTAAAGAAAACCAACGAGCTGATTGGTAAATGTTTTTGTTGCTGGGACACTAATTTCATATCCACACGTGAGTGGTAACCACTTTTCGGATAATTTTGTTAAAGTCGATCCGACAACATTGACAAGGGAAAAAATTCTCATTCCTTGTTTTCGGGCAATCTCCACTGCATTGAGGACATCCTTCGTTTCACCGCTCTGGCTTACAAAAATTCCCACATCCTCAGGTCCAATCGCACGGTCATATTGGGCAATGAATTGCGGGGCAGCTATCGGGATGGTAGTTTTTGCACATAAGCGATTGAAATAAACCGCACCAGCAACACAGGCGTTGAAACTTGTTCCACATCCAACAAAATAAATATTACGAGCATTCCTAAGGGCTTCTACAGTCACATCTATTGATGGAGAATCATTCCAAAGGTGTAGTAATTCTTCAGCGACTTTAGGTTGTTCATTGATCTCTTTGAGCATGAAGTGATCGAAACCACCTTTTTGAGCAACTTCCATGGTTTCTTCGACAATCTCAATTGATCGATCAATGATATGTCCAGTGGAAACAGAAAAAATTGTAAATCCGTGGTCGGAAAGCTCAATAATTTCTCCATCATTCATAAATACAACATTGCGGGTAAGTGGAAGAATGGAGGGTAAATCCGATGAAACGATTGTGAATTCATCTCCAATACCTGCTACTAAACCCGAGCGTTTCTTGAAGGCATATAATTTGTCATCATCTGCCTTTGCGATGACAAAAGCATAATCACCTTTGAGTACATCATATGCTTTTCTGATTGAGTCAATCATGGAAAAACCCTGTCGAACAAATCGTTCAACTGCGTGGACACAACTCTCACCGTCATTTGTAGATCGTACAATCATTCCTTCAGCAATGAATTCTTCACGCAATTCTGCATTATTTACAACATTGCCATTATGTGCACCAACCATCAATCCTTCCGAGTCAAGATGGGGTTGGGAATTTACCATCGAAGGCTCTCCAAATGTTGCCCAACGCAGTTGGAGAATCCCACGTTTGCCAATCATCTCTTTAAAATTAAATTTTTCAGCAACGGTAGTTACTTTCCCGGCATCTTTCCGTAAATCAATCTTTCCATTTTCATTTATTGTTGCTATTCCAACAGAATCATACCCTCTATAGGAAAGTCGTAAACCCGCATCAATTAATGTTGGACCTAAAAGTTTATCCTGTTTGCTAACAATTCCAAAAATACCGCACATAGTGACCTCATTTAGTGGATGATAATGATTATAGAAGGTTAAGAAGTTATCTCATATATGTAAAATGTCATTAATGCATCCATTTACATAAGATATTTAAGGTTGCATTCTTCATATAAAAAAAAGCTGCTGATTGATTTCAGCAGCTAATCATATTATTCGCTAAGTTTTGGTTTTGCAATGATTGTCCATCGATCTTCATTGTCTTCTCTGAATAAAATGACAACCAGAGATGGCTCAGTGTCTGAAAGAATTCGCACATTATCCCGAGATATTTGGAGAACTTCTTCAACCTGATAAACAATGATGTCATTATTGTTCATAAAGATACTGATTTCATCTTGTGTGGTGAGAGATTGAACGACAGTCTCAGATTGATTTGACCAGGGTATAGCAATAACTTTTCGTAGTTTTGTGTTTGCCAGCCATTCGGCGTTTTGCGGTTCCCATTTGTTGTCCTGTATTTCTCCTCGTTGTAAGAAAAAGAACCAACCACCAGGTAATTGGAGACCGGTAGGATAGATTAAATCCTGATCGGTTGCTTCGATGGCAGGGGGTGGGCTGGCAATTTCACGTTTATTCATGCTCCATTGAGAAACAATTAAAACAATAGAGATGATAACCGCCAGACTTATAAAAAAGCTTAGGAAAATAAGTATTTTTTCGGGTACTCCGAGGGAATTGAACCAATTCTTGAATGACTCAATATTTCTAGTAAACCAATTTTTCTTATTCTTTTTTTCTATTTCTTCCTCGAAAGCAGTGTGATCAAATTCATCTATAAAGGATTTCCGTAAGCTTTCGACGGATTCAGTATCCTGAGCAATTTCGTCGTCCATTTCTGTAAATGGTGGTTTTTGAAGATTTTGGTGTTCTTCGTTTGAGATTTTATGGTCTTCTTCGCGCGTTGTAAGCAATGGGAATATTGGTTCTTCCTTCAGTGCTGATCCATTTTTTTCTTGAAGAAAGTTATCAAAAGATTTTTCCTCGTCAAAGTCAAAAACTTCCAGATTAGCACTTGAATATTCATCGTCAGTTGAGTCCAGAAGATCTTTCCAGGAAGAGGATGATAGCCTCGTCTCGTTTTCAAACATATCTTCTTGATGATCCTTTTCATTAGATCTTTCAAGTTCTGCTTCTGGAATTACTATCTTGTCCAAATTTGTTATGAAATCATCTGAGTCTGAAAAGTCTGGTTCAAAAATAAAAGGATTTGAAGCTTTTTCAGCATTAACGATTTCTTGTTCCATATCCTGAATAATTTCGGAATCTAAATCTTTTTCGTAGGTCTTGAAAACGTCGATTGAATCTTTTTCAGGTAAAGAGGAAAGGGAATCCATTTCCTCATTGAGAGAATTAGCAATACGATCAACAAAATCCTCATTTGTTTGACTTTGTTCCGTTAATTCATCAGCATCGTGTTCAATTTCATCTATAGAAAAAGAATTCTTTTGTTTTTCTATTACCGGTTGTTTTTCTGCTTTTCGAGGTGGTGCAGGCAACGCGGATAATGAAGTCGGGTCTGCTGATTTTTTTTCTTTATTTTTACTTTCTTGATCGTCAATTATTTGGTCAAGCCTCGATTCAAGGTTGTCAGAAGCTGATACAATCGTTTCAAAAGTATTATCCTCATCAGTCTCGGTGAGTCTGTCAAGATAATCCTCTTCAAAAAATTGTTCCTCATCATCAGTGGAGTCAGAATTCTTTAGATATATCTTCATCATCCATGTAATAATCAGATGCAAGTTTCTTGATATCATCCAATCTTGAAACAAGATCTTTTTCATTTTCATCATGATCGATGTTTGAATTGGACGAAAGATTCATATCCAATTCTTCATTCGTACGTGGATTTTCTTTTTTCTTGGTTTCTTTTTTTTTGTTGTTATTCATATTTATTTCCTGATTTTACGGTAGTAATCCAGGTAATTCAGGTGGTGAAATTCGCAAAATTGTAAAAAGTTCACCACTCTCAGGTATTCTAACTTGAGTGGATTGATAAATTTCAAGGACAGTAATGGTAACATCAGAATCTTTGAATTGATTTGCATATTCAATTATTGCTTCACCATTTTGCACAGGGACTGTTATTGTTGACCCATTGGCAAATTCCACAAGAATGTTAGCATTATCGATCAGTTCATTTTCATCCATTACATAATCCAAATTTGTGTCTATGTAGAGGAAAACATTAATTTTTCCACTTGCAAGATACGTTTTAGGGGTGGGGGTGAAGGTGGGAGTAACCGTGGGTGGAAATTGAACCAGGTCACTTTGACCCGTCGGTTGTAATTGTTCTGGTGCCAAAGTAGGTTGCGGTGCATAGTAAAGCTGGAAGCTGGTAAGGTTCTCCCAGACGGAATTAACATAATCACGAGCATCCGGGCACACCAGATTGGCAGAAACATTTTCCCAGGTAGGTTCCAGTCCTTTTTCCTTTACAATTTCAAGTGAATTTCTCAAACAATAATAACCACCATGGTATGCAAGAATTGTGAATTTCCACATATCGGATATTGTTGCTTTTAATTCAAGATCATTAACTATATAATTTGTTTGAGAACAATTGGCCTTAATTACCTGTCCGGTTATAGCAATAGATTGTTCGGCAATCTCAAGATCTAACATATTTTCACAAGCAGGGCAGTAAGCATCAATGGAGCGGATCAATCCACCCCTTAACATTGCCTGTTCAAACGCATTCATTCTTACAAATGATTCATCACAATTGAAGAGCAGACCAGAACATATCTGATTTTTTAAGTCTTCATTCCAACGTAAGGCAACATCAGCACCCAACTCGTTTATCTGTGTAAATCCGTATTCTTCGTACAAATAACGGGCATTTTCTGGCCAGAATTGGGATTCCTGTTTAATAATACTTTTGATAAAAATCGGGGGAATACCTGCTTCTCTTCCTATAGCCCAGATGATCGGATCAAATCGATTTTGCCAGGCAAACATTGCATCCTCGACGACTTCCAAACCACAAGCATTCGGTGCACCATTGGCAAACAGACCACCGTTTGGACAGGATGATGCATCCACAAATCTGTTTAAAATCAATTTTCCTGCCAGATAATGCAATTTATCAAATGAGGCTAACAAATCAGGTGATTCAGGAAAAACCACCCATTCAGGTGATTCGCCATAAGCCGTATCACGCCAGATTTCTCGACAGGAATCTGTGAAACCTAACAGTTGATCAATAGATGTGATGCGAACATTATAGTATTCATTACTGATGAAAATTCTAACAACAGAGGTGATCACTTTGGTTTGATCGCCAAAACTGCTTTCAGCCCAAAAACGTATATATGAGTCTTGCATTAGAGGTACAATGCATTGGTCTGAGAAACATTCAAACGGCTCTTCATTGACCGTACCTGCTATTCTGGTTATTTTGTACTCAGAATATGGTTCAATCGCCTTTATTACCACGTATGGAGCATTCACAGGTATTCCAGGCGCATAAATGTTGATAATTATGTCAGGAATAGTTATTTTTGTTACCTGAGTGACTTCCTCAGAAGAAACAAAAACCCAATATGTATCCAGCCATAATTGATTCACATCAATTGGTGTGGAAGTTGGTTGTGGAGTTGGTGTACCGGTGGCAATGACAGTTGGTGTTGGAAAGAGCCCTAACCAGGATTCGTTACAGGCTGCTAATGTTTCCTGTCCGGTTGGGAAGCCTTCATGATTGATAACAACAGTACAGACGGGAACGCCAGTTCTTGTTACCATCCGCCATGTATATTGTGTAAATGTGTTTTCAATTATTTTAATTCGTTCTTGTACTTCAGTATCTTCCTGTGCAGATACGTTATAAGAAGCAAAAATCGAAACAAAGATGAAGATTAATGCCAGAAAAGAAATTTTTTTGAAATTCTTCATCAAATAACAACCACCCAACGAATTAAATAGGAATAAAAACCCTGAATTGAGACATTATATCCTTTTTTTTGTCAAACGTCATCAAAAAAAACAAACGAAACTGGGAAAAATGATTGAATATTAGTAGATTCCGGTTGGCTAATTATTATTTGTAATTTAATGAAAGTATGATCAGCTGCCAGAGGTTGAATTTGGTAGTAAAATTTGTCTTATTAATTCAGACTGGATGATGTTTTTGGGATAACCAGCTTTACCTTCCTTCATTTAGGAGCAATACCTGTGAAAAATTCAATTAAATCTTTGATGTTTGTTATGTTGCTATTGTCAATCATTTTAAGTGCATGCAGTACACCTGATTTACCTCCTGAACCAATTCAGCAACCATCAAATACCAGTGAACCTACAAAAGAAGAAATCTTAGAACCAACTGCTTTACCAACTCTAGTTCCGACTGAAACATCTGTTCCTCCTACACCGACGCTGGAACCTACTGTGATTCCAACAGAAGCTGGTGATCCGAATTTTAGAATTTTAGAAAAAGATCAGTCTGAACAAATTTTCATTCCTGCAGGCGAATTCATTATGGGTACACAAGACACAGATGCCCAACACGCTTTGAATAATGGGGTAGCGTATCCGGAGGTACCCATGCATACTGTTTATCTGGATGGGTATTGGATTGATAAATATGAAGTGACCAATGCACGCTATGCCTTGTGTGTGGCAGATGGAGCTTGTACAGCTCCTTGGGTAAACTTTTCAAATACACGCCAGGAATATTATGGAAATCCAGAATTTGATAACTATCCAGTAATAATGGTAGATTGGTGGCAGGCAAATGCTTTTTGTGAGTGGGCTGGTGGAAAATTACCCACTGAAGCTGAATGGGAAAAAGCTGCAAGAGGGACGGATGGACGTAGATATCCATGGGGAAATGACCCAATAACTGAAGATAAGGCAAATTTTTGTGATGTAAATTGTACGAGGGAACATGCAAATCCAGCTTTTGATGATGGATTTGCAGATACAGCTCCTGTCGGTAATTATCCCAGTGGTGCAAGCCCTTATGGCGTAATGGATATGGCAGGAAATGTTTGGGAATGGACGAGTTCCATTCCACAACCTTATCCTTACGACCCAGATGATGGTCGTGAAGCAAAGGATGGTTATCAATACATCTGGCGTGGCGGACCATGGAGCAATGGAACATGGTGGATACGTTCTACTTTGCGTTATAAATCTGTTCCTAAATATTGGTATGAGAATTTAGGATTCCGGTGTGCATCGACAGATTAATTGAAAATTGAAATTTTTGGGACCCATCAAAAAACGATGGGTCTTTTTAACTTTTCATAAAAACCAGCTGATTTAAATCATTGAAAATGTAATACAATTGAAGCAGGATAATTTTTTATAATTACCTGCCCTGATCGAAAATTGACATATATTATAGTTAAAATTTAATTTTTATCATTCTTCAAGAGGTAGCTATGTCTGAATTTTCTCGTTTTGAAGTTTACATGTTGCTCAATCAGGAAAAACCATTGTGGTTGAGTTATATAGATCTGAGTGACTCAGATTTGAGAGGGGCGGATTTATCTTCTTCAATTTTAACCAATGCTAACTTGAGCGGAGCTGATTTGCGAGGTGCTAACTTACTTGAAGCGAATATGGGTGGATGTAACATGGAAAACGCAAATTTAATTGGGGCAGACTTAAGGAAAGCCCGACTTCGTGGTGCAAATTTGCACAAGGCAGATTTACGTGAAGCAAATTTAGCTGAAGCTGATATGATGGAAGCGGATTTATCAGGGTCTAACTTAATTGATGCAAATCTGGGCGGTGTTGATCTGACGAACGCAAATCTCACAGATGCTGATTTAACCGGATCCAATGTTCCTGATTATAAAATTTTACGGGCAAAATCACTATCTGGGACAATAATGCCCGATGGATCGACACATAATTGATCTTTCAAGAAGTCGTTTATGGGATATAAAGAGAGAAATCTTGAAAATATGGATGTTTGTCAAATGTAACTTAAGACTCTTTTCCTTATAATAAGCATGTCAAGGAAAATGAAATTCAAATACAAAAAAGGACGTGAAAATGAAAAAACATAATTTTAATCCAGGACCCTCAATATTACCTCAAAGCGCGATTGAAAAGACAGCAGAAGCTGTAATTAATTTTGCCGGAACCGGTTTATCTCTCTTGGAAGTGTCGCATCGTAGCAAAGAAGTGGACGCAGTCAATGAAGAAGCCATGGCACTTTTCAAAGAACTGCTTGACATTCCTGAAGGTTATAAGGTTTTGTTTGTGGGTGGTGGTGCCAGTTCACAATTCTTCACCGTTCCTTATAACCTATTGGAAACAAAGGCTGCCTATCTGGTGACCGGTAGCTGGGCGAAAAAAGCAACCAAAGAAGCGAAATTATTTGGTGAAGTTGTGGTGGTAGGTTCCTCGGAAGATAAGAATTTTACCTACATACCACGTGGATATAGTATTCCAACCGATGTAGATTATTTCCACATCACCACGAACAACACAATTTATGGAACTGAAATTAAAGAAGATTTGGTTTCTCCCGTACCATTAGTTGCAGATATGTCTTCAGATATCTTCAGTCGTCAAATGGATGTGTCAAAATATGGATTAATCTATGGTGGTGCTCAGAAGAACCTGGCCCCCGCCGGACTGACATTTGTTATTGTCAAAGAAGAATTGTTAGGGAAAGTTAGCCGTCCACTGCCGACGATGGTTGATTATCGAACTCATATCAATAAAAACTCAATGTTTAACACCCCTCCAGTTTTTGCCATCTTTACAGCACTGCAGACATTGAAATGGTTGAAGGATCTTGGTGGATTGAAGGCTATCGAGAAGATCAATCACGAAAAAGCCAAAATGGTCTACGATGAAATTGATCGTAATAAGCTTTTTGTTACCACAGTACCGGATGAACAAGATCGGTCCTTAATGAATGTCTGCTTTGTCATGAATGAGGAATACAAAGACCTGGAAAAAGAATTCCAAACATTCTCCAGTGAAAGAGGAATGGTTGGGATCAAGGGACACCGGGATGTAGGTGGTTTCCGAGCTTCTTTGTATAACGCCATGCCTGTTGAAAGTGTGCAGGCATTGGTTAATTGCATGCAGGAATTTGAAAAAATCAATTAATTAATCGAATAAGTCAGGATGGTTATGATGAAGAAAGTATTATTAGCTACTGAAAAACCTTTCGCGGCCGATGCTGTTCGTCAAATTAAAGAGATTGCGACAAATGCAGGATATGAAATTGTCTTATTAGAAAAATATACCGTAAAAGTTGATTTACTCAAAGCAGTTGCAGATGTGGATGCAATGATCATTCGTAGTGATATTGTGGACGCAGAAGTATTGGATGCTGCTAAAAATATAAAGATTGTTGTTCGCGCCGGTGCTGGTTATGACAATATTGATCTGGCTGCTGCAACTGCTCACAACGTTGTTGCGATGAACACACCAGGACAAAACTCCAATGCAGTGGCTGAGTTAGCGATTGGTATGATAATTTATCAGGCACGCAAACAATTTTGTGGCAAAGCAGGGTCGGAACTTAAAGGAAAAACACTGGGCATCCATGCCTATGGAAACGTAGGCAAATGTGTAGCTGCCATCGCCAAGGGCTTTGGAATGGAGATTTTTGCTTTTGATCCGTATATACCACGGGAGCAGATTGAAGCTGATGGGGTCCATTGGGTTGGAACAGTTGAAGAGTTATATGCAAAGGCTCAATATGTGTCATTACATATTCCAGCGAATGCAGAAACAAAAAACTCTGTAAACTATAAATTATTAACCAGTATGCCAAAACCGGCCACATTGGTTAATACAGCCCGTAAGGAAGTCGTTAACGAAGAAGATTTACTCAAGGTTTTTGTAGACCGATCCGATTTTTCCTATGTTTCAGATATCGAACCTGGGTGCGCTGCAGAAATCAAAGAAAAATTCACTGGACGTTTCTTTTTCACCCCCAA
Organism: uncultured Chloroflexia bacterium; assembly: GCA_963765655.1. Classification (GTDB taxonomy): domain Bacteria; phylum Chloroflexota; class Anaerolineae; order Anaerolineales; family Anaerolineaceae; genus UBA6170. The sequence continues at coordinate 130,791 of CAVXXH010000004.1, read as the reverse complement.
GAAAATGGGTGCACAGACAGAAGAAGCCAATGTAAATGCTGGTTTAGCGGCTATCAGACAGATCATTGATTTCTTTGAAAAAGGTGATGTGAGATACCAGGTCAATAAATAGTTCATTACAATTCCATAGACTGAAAACCGGTTATTTTTGCCGGTTTTCTTTTTAACAGGTTATGCTATTTTTTGAACTTTCCCAGAAATTCCTTATACTTATTCTTAATACTGGTAGAAAAGGAATATGATATGAATGTGAAATTTAAAAAAATTGTATTAGGAGGTGGATGTTTTTGGTGTCTGGATCCTATTTTTAAGAATCTAACCGGAGTGGAGGAGTTGGTCGTTGGATATGCTGGGGGAAGTGTAAAATCACCCACTTATGATCAAGTTTGTACTGGCAGAACCGATCATGCGGAAGTAGTAGAAATTACTTATCATCCTGAAGTGATTTCTTTGAGTGGATTACTGGAGGTCTTCTTTCAGGTACATGACCCGACCACTCTAAACCGCCAAGGGGCGGATAAAGGCACTCAATACCGTTCCATCATCCTGGTGAAAGATGAATCAGAAAAAGAGCAAATCAAAGAAATTGTTGAGAAAATTGACCAATCTAACTTATGGAGAAGTAAGATCGTAACCCAAATTGATGTCTTGACAGAATTCTATCCTGCTGAAGATTATCACCAGGACTATTTTGAAAAGAATCCCTGGGCTGGTTATTGTCAGGTGGTAATCAATCCAAAAGTAAAGAAATTTAGGGAAAAATTTGCTGACTTATTAAAATAGAAATAGTTCAAAAATTACAATAATTTTTGTAATTGTTGGCTTGATTATCATTACTGTTATCTTGAATTCAGCATTTCCACCTAAATGGTTCCTAGGTTAAGTGCAATGGCATCTCAAATGATATAATGACGCTTGTCATTTTCCAATCTCATACTCAAGGAAACCCATGAAGAATGTAAAATTTTCAAATCAAGATTGCGTCATTATTGAAAATAACAATATTGAGGTTACGATTTCCCATTCCATCGGTCCACGAATTCTGGCCATAAATTTCCATGGAAAAAGGAACCTCCTTGCAGAGTTACCGGATTTTACAACTCAGTTGCCGGATGGAAATCCATACCATTTTTACGGTGGTCACCGATTGTGGATGGCACCGGAACAAGTGCCGCTAACCTACGAATATGATGATCAACCGGTAAAAATTGTTGAAGATGGTGATTCCGTTTTGATCAAGAAAGATATTGAAAAGAATTCCGGGATTGAGAAAACGATTCGTTTGAAGCTGGATCCTTACAAAGCACTTGTTTCAGTGGAGCATGCTCTTAAAAATTGTGGCAATCAACCTTTGGAATGCGCACCCTGGGCGATTACTCAATTTCGGACCGGGGGCGTGGCGATTTTACCGCAGAACAGAACAGATACAGGGTTTCTCCCAAATCGATCAGTAGCTATTTGGCCTTATACGGATATGAATGATCCAATTGTGAAGTGGGGGAATGGTTTCATATTATTGAATGCAAAAGTTGCTTCACCATTTAAAGTAGGTTTTCCGAACCCCAGAGGGTGGCTGGCTTATTGGTTGGATGGTAGTTTGTTTGTTAAACGCGCTCCATTTGATACTCAAGCTCATTATTGCGATATGGGTAGTTCAAGCGAATGTTATTGCAATGATCAGTTTCTGGAATTGGAGACATTGGGGCCAAAAACGGTATTGGCACCGGGAGATGCTGCATCGCATAACGAAATCTGGGAATTGTTTGAGGATATTGATAAACCAGAAAATGAATTACAAGTAAAGAAAATGATTGAGAAATTGAATGTGCAGTGACCACATGATAAATTGTTAATCCATATTAAATTCTGATCCGTGTTTTTGTTAGAAGCAAGATGGATAGATTGTTATTTCTTAAAAATACAATTAGTATAATTAAAGTAACAATTAGAAGAATTTTCGGATTTTATTTGCAAATATAAATTATGAACCCAAAAACTAAAGAAATTCAATATGCATTCGTAATAATGCCTTTCGCAAAGAAATATGATCCTGTTTATCAAAGAATCATAAAACCTGCAGTAGAATTGTGTGAAATTAAATGTACTAGGGCGGATGAAGATTCTCAAGGACATATACATCAGCAAATGCTCGAGAAAATTTTTGAAGCAAATGTCATTATTGCTGACATATCTTCGTTTAATCCAAATGTTTTTTATGAATTAGGAGTTGCTCATTCGAATGGAAGTAAAACCATAATGATTTGTGATATTGAAAATTTGGATAAAGTTCCCTTCGATATCGCTCCATTTCGTGTTCTATCATATCAAAATCCGGAAATAAACTTAAAACTTGATGAAACAATTAAATCTCTTTCAAATGAAATTATTCGAGTAATAAATTATGAAAATGAAGGAATTATCAATCCAGTTCAAGATTATAAAAATTCACAATCACCTGTAAGAAGCTCCACAAGTCTTTTTATTAATGAACTTAGTGCAAGCGCTGAGGAAGAATTAATTTTATCAGTAAAGTATAAGTTGGTTTTTTATGGAATCTCCGCAAACTCTCTGATAGATTTGATGGTTGGATTTATTTATTCTCAAAAATTGCCACCTAATATTGAAATTCACTTATGTTTAGTTGATCCCTCAGCTAAGGATTGTTGGAATTATTTATATTGGATGAGAGAAGGTGAAGCCGTTGATCCATCAATATTGGAAGATTATCTTGAAGAGGATTTAACTATTCAGAGAAAATCAATCCGAAAAATATTGAATCTCACAAAAAAATACAAAGATTTATCTGTCAAAATCCATTTTATTAATACCCCACCACTTTTTTGGGCTTATTATATTGATCAAGAACGTATTGTTGTTGGTCATTTAGCTTTCCTTCGTGAAAGTGCAAGAACTTTACCTGTCAATATATTGGTTAAAAATGATCCAATGACTAAATCCTTATTTGGTTATTATCAAAATTTTTTTGATGGATTATTATTAGATTGATTAAATTTGATTGATAATTTCAATTTCACCTAATAGTTTAACATCCCGAAAATGAGAATCAATAATTTCATTATCCTTATTACTAAAAATCCAATAAACAGGTTTTTTCAATTCGATTGCCATTTTTATTACTTCTCCTGTCCCACCTTTTTTGTTTGTGAAGATTCCGTTCCAGATTGCGATTAAGTAATCACATTCCTTGATGAGGAATTTACCCAGATTTTGATATGCAGTTTGATGGTTGTGGATGGTAGGCAGGTAAATTATATTATCAGCAAAATTTAATAATTTATGAAAATTTTGTTTTGCTTTTTGTGATTCAAAATCTCTCAAATAATCATCAATTGATAATGGTAATGGAACAATAAGTTTTATATGCTGATATTCCTTTGCTACAATAGCAACTAATTGGTCACTACCTTCTGCCAGTGCAGAATAAAGATGAATTTCTGAACCGACATTATTATTTGAAAATTCGGTAAATAATTGGTGGACTGAATTAATTATTATTGATTTATGATTAATAAATCGATGTCCAGTTACAGCTACCTTGAGTAGGTTCAGATGTTTTTTTTCCATCTTCTATTTAAATAATTAACTTTCTTTTTTTTTGCCAGAAAATTCTGTACAATGAATATTGATTATTGCATAGCTTTTATCCTTTTTCAACAAACATTCCCAAAGGACTAAAAAATGAAAAAAAATATCTTTTTATTGAGTGATAATGTGATTCACTGGAACATTGTTCCTGCTTCCTCTAGGAAAAATGTTTTTAAGGAATATTGGGGAGAAATTAGCACTCAAAAATTCCTTGAAATTGTTAAAACTTATTTTGATCAAGCTGGACAAACCATCGATTGGTCAATCAATGGGATGAATACATTATATGAATTGCTTGAGAAAATGAATCCGGTGAATAATTCTGTTAATCATTCATTTGTTACCTGGAAACAATACAGTGATTTGAAGAATAAACCCTGGAGAGTCCAGGAAATTGTTCATGTTGGGCAATCATTAAAAACTGAAGTAGTTGATTTAGCAATAACTCAAATAGAAAATGCTGATTTAGTAATATTTCAGGATTGGGGAATGGATATCAGAAACCAGAAAATCGCCAATCTTTCCACTATTTTAACAGACAAATGGGTTCTTTATAGGAGTTTTTCACCATTATTTGAGGGTAGTCTTTGGGAAGAATTTCAAAAAAAAGGAGGAGCTAAATCTATCCTTGTAATACGAGCTGATGATTTACGAAAATTAAATACCTCAATCAGTAAAGGTTTATCCTGGGAACAAACTGTTCAAGATATTATTAATGAAATTTATTTTAAACGAAATATAAAACTCCATCCATTAAGATCAATCGAATACATAATTATTTCCTTTGGCAGCACAGGCACTTTGTTAATCCATAATCCAATGGTTGGCGAAAACAAAAAACCAGATTTTAAATTATTCTTTGATTCGATGGGCAATGAAGGTTATTGGGAGCGAGCTCATCCAGGATATCTGCCTGGTGATTTGGAGTTTTTAGTCTCGTTAATTTCAAAGGAGATTCTATTTCCTTCCAATAGCCAGGAACTGCAATTTGATCAATCCATTAGAGCTCATTTATTTGCTAGAAGAGCCATATCACTTGAAGGTGCTAATGTATCCGAAGGAAGTTTACCGCTTCAAATCATTCCTTCTGAGATGAATAAAATTTACGGATCTAAAAAGACGCATGAGTTTAGCCCAGTTCCATTGGAGTTTTCATTATTTGAATCATATTGTCAGAAAAAACCAGGCGATAAAGGTCATGATCCGAAAGATTGGTCATTATTGGGAATGACAAAGTGGGATTTGTATTCTCTAGCACGGCAGATTGCGTTATATGGTCCAATGAAAGCATTACAAAGTTGGAATATTCCAATCGCGAAATATAATTTCCTGCTTACGGTAGATAGAAAAGAAATCGAATTTTTGCATCACCTCAAATCATTAATCACAGAATACCTTCTCAACAAGAACAGTCAACCACTTTCGATTGCTGTTTTTGGCTCTCCTGGATCCGGCAAGTCTTTCAGCATCAAACAACTGGCAAAAGCTCTGGATTTACCTGATCAAGAAATCAAAGACATTACATTTAATCTTTCACAATTTAATGAAGATAATCCGACAGATTTATACCAGGCATTTCACGCTGTTCGTGATATCTCTCTTTCTGGGAAGACTCCATTAGTCTTTTGGGATGAATTTGATAGTAAGAATCTCGCCTGGTTACGATATTTTCTAGCTCCCATGCAGGATGGTGAATTTCAAGAAGGTCAATTGACACATAATATTGGTAAATCAATATTTGTTTTCGCGGGTGGAACTTGTTCAAGCATGGAGGAATTTGAACTCAAAGCTCACGATAAAGTAGCTGAAAAAGGACCTGATTTCTTGAGTCGCATCAAAGGATTTATTAATGTAATGGGACCTAACCCGGTCTTACCGTATGCATCCCAGAATTCTGATTGTGAAACAGATATCGATGAAATCACCCTAGTGAACATGGCAAAGAATGGAGATCCTGAATATATTATTCGCAGGGCAATCTTAGTCAATAGTTTGCTTCAAATTGGATACAGGCACCTTTTTACAAATGGGGTTCTTCAAATTGATGATGGTGTTTTAAATGCTTTGTTGATGGTCCCTAAATATAAACATGGAACCCGGTCGATGGAAACTATTTTTAAGACCAGCCAATTATTTGGAAAAGATAAATATCACCGCTCAGATTTACCACCTGAATCCCAAATGAATTTACATGTGGATGGACAACAATTCTATGAATTGATTTCTCAACCTCCTAAATATTTTGAAGGTGGTGAAGCATTTTATCACCTTGTAAATGATATCACTTTGGATGAACAAATTGTAGAGAAGATGGCAGTAGGGATACACACAATTTATTCATTGGTATTTTCAATTGACAAAGATCGACATCCGCTTTCGATCACAAAAGAAGAATTTCAAGAACAATATGATGAGATGAAAAGTCTTCCGGATAATATGCCACAAGATGAGGTCTCTCAAAATTATCATAATGCCAGGAAAATTCCTGAGAAACTTTCCGCAGTTGGTTATATGATTGTCCCATTGGATGCGAAAATCACGGCTGACAAATTGAATGATGAGGAATTTGAAAAGATCAGTAGTTTAGAACACATTCGATGGGTACGTCATCATATTGATGCTGGCTGGTCGTATTCTTCAGTAAAAAACAAACCAAATAAACACCACGATGCAATGGTTGCCTGGGATGAACAAGAAAGGCAAAATGCTGAAACTGTGTATGGAAAATGTTATACACAAAAAATGGGTGTTGCTGAAGATGAAATACTCAGTGAACATTACAGGGATCTGGATCGTGTGATTACACTTGCCATCCCCTGGATTTTGGAAAATGTTGGTTATAAAATTGTAAAACTGACATAGTAGATCACAAAGAGGCGAATCACATGATCAAACATATCTGGCGGGATTTAAGGATAATTTTTTCCTCAATCTGGATTAATCTGTCAGTGTTTGTTTTATTATTAGTTCTGGGAGCAGTTCTCCTCAGAATTTTTGGAAATACTCCGGATGCAGGTTGGCCACAATTATTGTTGGATGCTTTTTACCTGGCATCTATTAATAGTATCGATTCCGGAGGAAAAATAGTTCCAGTATTGTTGGCTTTTATAATGCCAATTGGAATGGCAATCATTCTTGGTGAAGGTGTATTGAGAATTTTTTCCATTTACATGCAGCGGCATGTGAATAGAAAGGAATGGGATTTAATGGTGGTGAAAACATTTAATCAACATACGGTTATGTGTGGCGTTGGCGAAATGGGAAGACAATTACTCAAGCGAATGATCCTTGTACAACCACAGATTGATTTAGTTCTGATAGATCCCAGATCTGGATTAATGGCTGAATTGGGATTAGATAACAATAAAACAGTGCATTTTCAGGGCGATATGGCAGATGTAGAAACATTGGAGCAGGCAAATATCCGCTCAGCAAAATTGGTTATTTTGACTGCGGGAGAAGATGCACTTAATCTGGAAGTCGCTTATAAAATTCAGCAAATCAATCCGGAGGTCACAGTATGGGTACGTTTACATCATAGTGGATTGTCTGAATTATTGGATCTTTCCCGAAAACCGCAAATCCACTTTTTCTGTCCCTATCAACAGGCTGCGGAAGCGATTGTTGAGCATATTATGGAGAAAAATATAGGATAAAGAATAATCAGAGATCCGAGATAAAAAGCATAATAATAAAAGGTGAATCTGACTTCATGAATTTTTTCAAAATATTAAGAAAATTGTTACATAGTCCCAAAATAATTAATTTGAGTAACCCTCATTCAATTTTGTATTATCTTTCTCAAATCAATCACAAATCTGGTAAATATTATGGCTCATGATGTATTTATCAGTTATTCAAACAAAGACAAGCCGGTTGCTGATGCGGTTGTCGCTGGCTTAGAAAATAGAGGTATCCGCTGTTGGGTAGCACCTCGTGATATTACACCAGGGACTTCCTGGGGGGAAGCTATCATTGCTGGGATTCAGAATAGTAAATTAATGGTAATTATTCTCTCAGATAATTCTAACCGTTCTAATCAAGTTGTCAGGGAAGTAGAGAGAGCAGTTGCCAACAATGTGATCATTATTCCCTTTCGTATTGAGAACATTGACCCAACTGGTGCTATGGCTTATTTCCTGTCGACGGAACATTGGTTGGATGCCATTACACCACCTCTCGAGAAGCATATCGAAAAGCTGCAAACAACTTTACATCATTTTATGTCTGGAGGTGAAAAAACCGATTATAAAGAAAACCTCAATCCTCCAGAAGCACACCCTGAAGTACCTGCGAAGAGATGGAAGCCAATGATCACACTGCCGATAATTTTGGGTATTGTCGGACTTGGGATTATGGCTGCGATTTTCCTCCCAAAGCTGATGGAAAATCTATCTACATTCGCACCAACAGAAAACATGTCGATAGGTCAATTGGGTGTGGTTTCTCCAACAATAACCTCAACACAGCCCCTAACTTCAACTATCACGCCAACACCGCCTCCAAGCTTTAACTTGATTGGCAGCTGGTTGACCTCCCGCGAAGCACTGAATGTGTTTATCCAAAACGACACAGCCTATATCGCCAATGGTGGAGATGGACTGAAAATAGTGGATGTGAGCGATTTCTCAAATCCGAAAGAAATAGGATCATTCCCACTTGATAATGCTCAAAACGTTATTGTCGACAGTCAAATTGCATATGTTACTGAACAGGGTGAAATTAGCGGATCATCAGCATTGGGCGATAGATTAATATTATTGGATATCCAGAATCCCTCAGATCCCCACTTTTTAGGGGAGTTATCCATGGGGCACCGCTCAATCAAATATTTAGCGGTAGAAGATCAAACTGTATATCTGACACGCAACGACTCTTTAATCGCAGTTGATGTAAGCGACCCATCACAGCCTGAGACTATTGGTGAGTTCTCCTTTTTTTCCAATGTCGCATATCCTGGTGTTGCAGTTAAGGACGGTATCGTTTATTTGATCGCCAACCGTTTACATATTGTTGATTTCCACAACCCTGCTGAACCGGTTGAAATCGCCAGTGTTGATACCGGATGGGGCTCCAGTATTATCTTGGTCGACCAAAGAGCCTACGTTACCGGATGGGATGAAGGCTTAATTATCCTGGATATCAGCAATCCTGCCAAGCCTATCAAATTAGGACGGTTTATGGAACTGGTTGGCAACTATGAACTCATACCGTCCGGCGCCTCCAGTCGCCAAAGCTTCATGGAAGCATCTGTCAATGGAGAATTAGTCTACCTAAGTTTTTCTTTTGGTCTCGATCACGGCACCTGGAACCAGACTCTGGAGAGCGGGATTGTGGCAATAGATATCAACGACTACGCCCATCCAAGAATGGTTGCCAAATATGCTGAACTCGATGATGTATCCAGCATCTTTGCCACGGATGAATTTGTGTTTGTGACAGATAGTTCACGTGGTCTGTTTATCTTGAGCAAACCTCAATAAATTTGAAAGTATGGGAGGGTATTGAACGTGACGCAAACTGCACGCACATTCCGTATTTTTGTGAGTTCAACATTCAGCGATCTGAAAGCTGAGCGCAATGCTCTCCAGGCTCGTGTTTTTCCACGATTGAGAGAGTTGGCAGCAAAACATAATTACCGCTTTCAGGTTATTGATTTACGCTGGGGAGTAAGTGAAGAAGCTTCACTTGACCAACAAGCAATGAACATTTGTTTAGGTGAAGTCGAACGTTGCCAGCAAATCAGCCCACGCCCGAATTTTATTGTTCTGTTGGGTGATCGATATGGTTGGTTGCCTCCTTCTCCACAAATAAATGCAGAGATTTTCAAAAGAATTTTGGGCAGTATTGAAAAGGAAGAAGATCGTAAATTCCTGCAAGATTGGTACATTCTGGATAAAAACGCTGTTCCTGCGGAATGGCTTATAAAACCAAGAGAAAAAGGTAGTAATTTTGAGAAATATGCAAACTGGCAACCTGTTGAAATGCGATTACAGAAAATTCTTTCAGATGCTGCCCTACGAATTTCTTTATCTTTCGAGGAACAATTACCATTCTATGCATCTGCGACGGAACAAGAAATAGCTGCTGGTGCAGAAAAGCAGAAAGACTCACCAGAACATGTAGCCTGTTTCTTCAGAAGCATTGATCATTTCCCAGAAAAATTTGATGCCATTAAATTTTTAGGGGATTTGGAAAATAGAGTAGATGTGGAACACCCAGCTGGTATCTCAAATATAAGTAAACAACATCTTGTTGAATTGAAAAACGTTGGAAGTGATGCTGCAGCAAAGGAATTTGCGGAAATAATTTATAAACTGAATGAAAATACCCCTAAAAATACACCTGAAAAAGAAATATTAGGTCTGATGAATCAGGTGCTGGTTGATTTTACGGGTAAGGATTTTATGAACTTGATTGAAAATGAATGGATAGTTGATAAAACAGCATTGGACAAACAGAATCACTTAAAAGATAGGTTGATATCAAAATTACAACAGAATGTTTTTAATTACAAAGCTGCCTGGACAGGCGCAGGAATTACCTCGGAGCATATTGATCAGTTATGCCAGGATGTCTATTCATTCTTAGAAAGAATTATTCTGGAAGAAATTAATAATCCAGACACAAAGTCAAAGGTTGAAAGCAAACCTCAAAAAATTAATGTCAGTAAATACTGGGATTCTGAAGGGAACGCACATCATTCCTTTGCAGAGGAACGATTAAAATTCTTCGTCGGTCGCACAGAAATTTTGGAAATAATAAATAATTATATATATTCCAATGAAAATCAGGTTTTCGGAATTGTTGGAACGGGTGGTACAGGAAAATCTGCCCTCATTGCTAAAGCTGTGGAAGAAACCCAAAAGAAATATCAAGATGCAATAGTCGTGTTTCGTTTCATTGGAGCTACCCCACTTTCCTCTGATGGACGGAATTTATTGGAAGGATTATGTAAAGAGATTTCTCGTTGTTATGGGGAAAGTGAAACAGATATTCCGAATGAATATAAGGATTTAATACCCACTTTTCACAAAAAGTTAATGTTAGTGAAAAGTGAAAAACCACTTTATTTGTTTATTGATTCATTGGATCAACTTTCAAATAATCATGGAGCCAGAAACCTGAATTGGCTTCCTGCAGAATTACCTGAAAATGTAAAATTTATTACCACAACCAGAGAAGAAGACACATATGAAGTTCTTCAAGATCGAACATCAAAGTTTGAAATCTTGAGTGGGCTTTCCCGGAAGGAAGGTGAGGTACTTCTTGAACATTGGCTGACATATGCTGGCAGAACGCTTCAAACAGATCAAATGGATGAAGTCCTGATTAAATTTATGGCTAAAGATTTGGAAGAAGGAAAAAACATCACTCCAGGAAATCCTTTATACCTGAAACTGGCATTTGAAGAAGCCAGATTATGGAAGTCTTACACACCAGTTGAGAAATTATCACCCGGCATACATGGGATTATCAAAAACAACATGTTTGACCGGTTAATGAATGAGAGTAACCATGGAGAAAAATTAGTATCCCATGCACTTGGATATTTGGCTGCATCTCGATACGGTTTATCTGAGGACGAACTGGTTGATTTGCTATCACGAGACTTTGAAGTATATGATTGGTTTTTCAAAAAGAGTTATCATGTCCCATCCGATTTATTGCAAAGAGCACTTGAGTACAAAAGACCATCCAAGGAAGTAGAAATAGAACCAAAATTAGAACCTTCCAAGGAAGAAGAGCGTGTCGCCTTGAATTGGTTAAAAGATATCCGTACCCCTCCTGAGGAGGTTTCTGAATTTCTACGGAATGTCTTAATCAAACCAGATGGTCCACGCTTACCAATCGTTCTTTGGTCACGGCTATCTTTCGATTTGGCACCATATTTGAGTGAGCGCTTATTGGAAAAGATTCCATTATTGAATTTTTATCATCGTGAATTGGGAGAAGTGTCCAGAGAGGAGTTTTTAAAGGATAACAAAGGCAAGTATTACCACCAAAAGTTAGCGGATTATTTCAAAGCGAAAGCGGATCCTAACAAGGATAAAAGCTGGACTGGAAATCACTTACATGGTCTTAGCGAGTTGCCTTACCACCTCACTAAAGCTGGAAATAGAGAGGAGGTTTTCCAAGTTTTAACTGATTTTAAATTCTTAGAACACAAGGCCGAAGAAGTGGGAATTACCCACACCAAAGATGAAAATGGATTTGAACAAATCACATCCGATGGCGTTCAACAATTACAAAATGATATCAGATTAGCATTAGCCACTTTCTATGAAGATGATGCTGGTGTCAAAGTAGGAAAAGCGCCTTTGATCAGAACTGTGGAAAAATATAGGGAGGTTTACAAGGTATATTGCCCAGTATGCAATAGAACAGCACAAATTCATGAAAGCCAGATTGGTAAATTGATCACCTGCCCTCACCAGGATTGTCAAACATCACTGAAATTGAATAGTTTCTTTTCTGAGATGGATTGAGGAGGATAAAATGACTTCGCTACCTAATTTGGATGAAATCAAACATCAACAAGAAATATTAAAAGCCTATAATCGGACGCTCGTACGAGAATCACATGTTATAAGCCGCCATCCAAACTTACTTTGGCAGCAAATGTACAATCGCCTGCAATGGGGAGGAGAGGAAGTTAAATTTATCATCAGGACTGAATTCGATGATAGAAGGAAATCCAATTACAAAGGATGGTTCCATTCATTATCTCGTCCACGAGAAAACGAAGCTTTTCAATTTTCACTATCTGGTCACAATGATCAAGTAAATCGTGCTCAGTTCAGTCCAAATGGCAAACTTATCTCTACATCCAGTGATGATGGCACAGTACGAATATGGAAAGCTGATTTCGGTAAAGAATTGATCAAACTTGACATCCAACCTTATGAAGTGAAATCAGCTGTTTTTTCAAAAGATAGCAACAGAATTCTATTGCTGACAAAAGGGTTTACGGAAATTGACACAAAAAAAAATTTTTATTCCAAGTCAATGGTATGGGATATAAATACTTCACAAATGTGTTTTGTATTAGATAGCCAGAATCGATGGGTAAAACAAGCAATTTTTTCACCGGATTGCAAGCTTATTGCCACTATTGAAGATAAATATACGAAAGAGGAAATCCGTTACTTAAATGATAATCAAAGAAAAGAATTACTTTCTCTCTCAGAGGTGAAAATTTGGAATGCGGAAACTGGAGAGGAATTACACCAAATTAAAGGAAATGTCGGAGAAGTTTCTGCAATCTCCTTTAATAATAATGGATCGATTATCGCAACCAGTTGCTATGGAGATGTTGAAGAAGGAGAAGAACCTACCGGAAATTGGATAAAGACTGGTGTCAATCAACAAAGCCGTGAATACCGAAAATATAGGATTATCAAGAATTCAGCGATCCATCTTTGGGATACCAATACTGGCAAAGAGATTTTGACTTTATCCGACCATAAAGGCGGGGTAAGTAGTGTCGTATTCAGTCCTGAAGGATCGAAATTATTGACAAAAGGCAGTGATCCATCTGCAATTCTTTGGGATGTAAAGACTGGTCAGAAAATCAAAATTCTTGATGAACTTTATGGCTCACCACTTTTCTCCCCCGACGGTAAGAAAATAATAACGAATGAAGGTACTCAGGTTAGTTTATGGGATCTTAATCTAGGAGAAATAATTCAAACATTTCAAGGTCATGAAGAATGGGCAGCGGAATCAGCGGGAACTATCTCAGGAAGAAGAATTGAAATCCTGGATGTTCGTTTCAATCCTTCTGGCGATAAAATTGTGACATGTGGCAGTGATAATACTGCAAGAGTATGGAATATCACTAATGGGAAAGAATTAATTAAACTCTCTGGACATGATCAATCGGTTTTAAATGCTGATTTCAGCCCTGATGGGAATCATATCGTAACAGCCAGTGCCGATGGAACTGCAAAAGTATGGCTGATAACAGATGAAGTTCAATCTAATGAAGTTTTCGGACATATAGGGAGTATTACTTCTGTTGTTTTCAGCCCGAACGGCCAGACTTTAGCAACCACTGGAGACGACCGCACCATCTGTGTTTGGGATCCAAACACCGGTGATCTCATCTCTAAATTTGGATATGATGAGGATGCAGTCAATTATTATGATCGATTGGTTTTCAGTCCCGATGGTACTCGAATCGCAACGATGCAATTGGGGAGGTTTTTTCCAAAAGTGTGGGAAGTCAAGGAAGGGTCATTAGCATTTAAAATGGAGCATAAATATGGCGTTTATGACCTGGCATATAGCCCAAAAGGAACTTGTTTGGCTACAGGTAGCAATGATTTCAATGGGTATATTCGGGATACTAAATATGGTTGGGAAACATGTAAACTTAAAGGGCACACAGGCTGGGTGACTACAGTGGCTTTTGATCCTTCCGGTGATTTTATTGTCACAGGCAGTACAGATCATTCGATAAGAATTTGGAAAACCTCAAATGGCAAGTTGTTAAAAATACTTAATGAACATACGGATTCAGTCATTATGATTGTTTTTAATAATTCAGGAAGCAGGTTTGCCTCAGTAAGTGATGATAAATCAATAATTATTTGGGATTTTCAAACAAAATTACCTATATTTAAATTAACAAACCAAATCACCGCAATTAAGCACATTGCTTTCAGTAAAGATGGAGATTTAATTGCTGCTGCGGATGGCAGTGGCCAAGTTCTATTTTCAGAAATCCCCAAGGATAAGAAACAAAATTCCATTTTTTCGAAAAAAAAACCAGAAGAATTAAAAATTATTCAAACATTTAATGGGAGTCTTTTTCGTGAAATCGTTGGTGTTGGCCAAAGAGACTCTGTTGAAATAAATGCACCTGGTTTATTTTCTTTCAATCCCAAAGGAGATCACCTCTTTGCAATCTGTAAAGATGGTTTAATAAAAGTGTGGCAAATTGAATCAAAAAAGGAAGTTGCTGCCTTTCCTTTGTTATCACTGACAAATTTTGATTTATCACCTTCGAAACCTTTACTAGCTGTAGGCGATGAAGGAGCTCGATTGCATTTACTTGAATTAGTAGGGATTCCTAATGATTGAAAATAAATAGTGGAGTTAAAGACTAATGGTGTCGAGTAATTTAACATAGAAAAGGAATTTGATAAGAGATGCCAATGCCATATTACAGAAATACAAGTTTAGGTCCTTTATTTGCATTGCTAGGTATGGTTATCATTTGCTTAATGATATTTTTCACTCCACGTTTTTTATCACCAACTTTAACAAAAATAACTGGAAAGACAAAATTGTTGGAATTCGAGAAAGACTTCGAAAAGATTAAACACCCACAGGGTTCTGAGCGTATTTCAATGAGAAGTACGTTTGGCAACTTTGCTCATGGTCAAAAAGGTTGCGATTTTTTTGTGGGTGAGTTTCGAAGTTATATTGGAGACAAAGATGCTGTTCAAACAGGTTATAGTAGTCAGACAGTTGATAATTATTCACCCCAAGTTGTATTTCTCGAGAGTGAACAATTTCCAGAGGAATTAAAAAATATTATTCCTTCTCCTTTGAATGAGGTAGGCGAGGGGAACCTATCACAAACAAATGGGCAGCAACAAATTTATTTATTATATTTGGTTGTTAATGATTATGGAGAAGATCTAAAAATGGATTGCCGGTAGACCATGCATGAAATCGAATTCCTTTTTGACAGAAATCGAAAGATTTTTCAGTTTTATTTGAAACAAAAAGGAGACACAAATGCTTCAATTTTCTCGTGAAGATCAAACTAAAATTTTAAAAATTTTTCAAGTGACTTTAAGTAAGGAATCACATATTCTATTTAATGACCCTCACTTACTTTGGCAACAATTATATAATCGTTTACAGTGGGAGTGTAACGAAGTCAAGAAGATCATATTTTCTGAGAGAACAATACGGAGCAATCCTGGGTCAAAACCATGGGCGTGGGTTAAAACACCATATCGCGAGTCAAAAGAACGCATGTTAACCATTACAGGTGAAAATGCCAAGTTTTTAAGTTGTGCTATCAGTCCGAATGGTACCTGGATTGTTACATCCAGTGATGATAAAAAATTACAAATTTGGGATATATCCACAGGGAAAGAATTGCTCACCCTTGTTGGCCATACATATCCTGTAAACGCATGTGCAATCAGCCCTGATGGAACCTGGTTTGTATCAGCCAGTAATGATAAAACTCTCATGATTTGGGATCCATCTTCTGGTCAGAAAATTAAGACTCTTGTTGGTCACACAAATTCTGTAAATTGTTGTGCAATCAGTTCTGATGGCTTATTTATAGTTTCTGGTAGTTCTGATGCTACATTAAAATTTTGGAATGTAAAATCAGGAACCGAAATACGAACTTTCAAAGGTGAAACTCTTACTAGCGGTGGTTATCGTAATGTCCCATTTGGTTGTGCAATCAGTTCAGATGGAAAATTAATTGCATCAGCTTGTGCAGATAAAACTATTAGAATTTTCTCAGTTGAAAACGGGCAAGAAGTAAAGATGTTAACAGGTCACACAAATTCAGTGATGGCTTGTGCATTTAGTCCAAATAATAAGAGAATTATTTCTGCTAGTTGGGATAAAACTTTGAGGATTTGGGATGTCACATCCGAAGAAGAATTATTTGTCCTCAAAGGTCATTCTGATTTAATTTATAGTTGTGTGATGAGCCCGGCTGGAAATTGGATCCTTTCAGCAAGTGATGACAACAATTTAAAAATCTGGGATAGTGAAACTGGTAAATGTATTAAAACACTCATTGGTCATAGTGCTTCTATCAAGGGATGTTCGATAAGTTCTGATGGAATGTGGTGCCTCTCTGCAAGTGAGGATAACACAATTCGTTTTTGGGATATGACAGGAGAAGAGGATAATCAAAATATCATTGGTCATCAAGGAGGAATTCTCGGGAGTGCTTTTTGCCCGGATGGTTCCTGGTTTGTCACATCTGGATGGGATGAAAATATAAAAATATGGGATCCAGAAAATTTTGCTAGAGCCCGAAAAACAATAAAAGTATTGAATACAGGTTCCTGTACAGTCAGTGCAGATTCAACCAAAATAATTAGTGCAGATCACAGACGATTGACAATTTTAGATGCTAAAAGTGGCAAAGTTCGATCTTTGATTAAAGGAGCAAGAAATCCTTTCGCGTTGAATTTGGATGATCGATGGGTGATCGCTTCATCATACCATTCGAATTTAATCAAATGGGATACACAAACAGGTAAGGAAATTCTGAATTTTGGGGATGACACAAAAGAATCATCTAATTGTGCCATTAATTCCGATGGTACAAGAATGGTTTCAGCAGGAAAAGATCTTATCTTAAGGGTTTGGGATGTTAATAATGGGAAAAAAATAATTGAACTTAAAGGCCATAAAGGAGATATTACTTTTTGTTCTTTCTCGCCAGATGGTGATAATTTACTTTCTGCAAGCAAAGATTGCACAATCAAATTTTGGGATATTAAATCCGGGGAATTAAAATCGGAAATGGTTCATAAGAGATCAATTACGAATTGCAAATTGTTTCCGGATACAAAGAAAATATTGTATACAGATAGCGACAATGTTTTGAGGATATGGAACATTCAAAAAAATGAAAATATTGTCGAGGTTCCAGAAATTGGCCATAATTCAATAACAACTCATCCTTATAGACCAATCGCAATTTGTGCTGATGAATTAGGTGGGTTGAATTTAGTGGAATTTATGGGATTGGATATAAGTCCAACAGTTGTTACTGCATATAAGAAAGGAAACGAATTCTTTGTGAAATGTCCAGCATGCCAAATCGAACATCTAATTCAAAGAAATAAACTCGACACAGAATTTGCATGCCCAACCCTGCAATGTGTCATTACATTATTTATAAACTCCACATTCATCCAAGACTCATCATCGGATCAATTCCAGGTCAATTCTGAATTTCCTTTTTCTTCTCCTCTACGTACGAAAGAAGATATACAAGGATTTGGTACTTTGATCGAAATACCATCAGGTCCATTCATGATGGGTACAGATCAAAGTGAGGTGAATGATTTAATCCAAAAATTTAAAGGTTATTTACCAAAAATTTTTAATCATGAATTACCTCAACATATGGTGGAATTACCATCTTATTGGATATTAAAAACACCGGTAACCGTAAAGCAATTTTTATCATTTGTTCAGGAATCATCTTATCCTTGGAATGCAGGAAAAGTAATACAAAAGAACAAAGATCATCCTATCGTGTATGTGAATTGGATGGATGTATCCAGATATTGTGGATGGTTGACAAATAAATGGCGTTCTTCAGGAATGATTGACTATAACGAAGTAGTACGCTTACCAAGTGAAGCGGAATGGGAGAAAGCAGCACGAGGCCCTTTTGTGGTTAGACAGGAAGCATCAGCTAAACGACTCTTCCCGTGGGGTAACGAACTTCCTAGTATTAATCATTGCAACTTTGGAAAAAATGTTATGACCACTTCTATCAAAGCACGCAATTTTGGAGATGTTATCCGATCAACAACTCCAGTGGGTGAATATTCACCCAATGGAGATAGTCCATATGGTTGTGTAGATATGGCAGGAAATGTTTGGGAATGGACGTGCAGTTTATGGGGAGAAAAATTGTTTGAACCAGAGTATGTTTATCCCTACAATCCAAAGGATGGACGCGAAGTAATCGATCCTAAAAAAGCTTTAGTGATACGCGGTGGTGCATTTCATGATGATGCAATAAGAATTCGAGTTACATATAGAGATAATTGTTACTTGTCACATCACGATCCATACCGATCTCATTCACCTTGGTTTTCAAGCCTTGGATTCCGAATAGTGGTTGCACGTGAATATTGACGATGAAGTTAATAAATCCCTTACACCATTTTTTTCTGAAGTATTTCTAATATTACTTGTGAATTCCTAAGAGTCTTTTATTAAGTGGTATCAATTATGGGACTAAATTTTGGATATTTACTTTATTTCAAACAAGAAAATCTCTGGGATGCTTTACAAGGATTCCTTTTAATAGCCGAAAAATTTGATCTACCAACCAAAATCCAATTTCCGGAATATTCACTTGAAATCCCCCTGGAAGCAATTACTTCAACCAGAACTGATTTTAATTATGACGATTCTGAATTCAAATTCTTTGTCTGCATTCCGTTTGAGGAAGATCTTACCTTAGCTGAATATTATAAAACCAATGATTTGGAGGGGATCAAACGCAGCCCTCCTGAATCAAGTGAACCTGCAAAATTAACGATTTGTGAAATTGTCTTAACCATTCATCAGAAGATTCCCGAGGACACAAAAAATGAATTCGTTCTTTTTGAATTTGATACAGTAGGGACCTGGATGAGCTTATTGTTTGAACAATCGACTTCTATTCGTAAAACTTTTATTGAATTTCTTGAAAAGAATGATGGGATATGTGGTGTTTTCAATATGGAATTTGGCGGAGGGGAAGTATTCTGGCATAAGGGTAGGCAGTATAACTTGTCTATTGATGATCAATTTATGCTACCAGATGAAATTGAAAGAATTCTCCACACAAAACTACTAAAGTAATTAAGTTCAAAAAATTGTAAAATAGAAAAAGTAATAATTATCCGTCATCATTGAACAAAATAGAAAGTTGGGATCAATGGGCATTGATACATTTGCATCCAGGTCACCTGATGATATCGTCTTAACCGAAGAAGATAGAAATGCTTTTGGGAAAGCAAATATTGAATTGTGTGGTGGGATTTTCAGTGGTGGTGGAAATGATGGTAGTTTTCGTGGAAAAGTGTATGTGATGATGATATTGGATATCGCTGGTGTAAGTTTGACTCAGGAATGGATACCACCTGAGACTGTGCGAGAGATGTATACAGCATTTTTAAATTGTGATCCCCAACAAGCTTTCGATGAATATTGCTGGACTAGAGGAACACCTAATGAAATATTGGAATTACGCAAATTTCTTAAAGTATGTAGTGAGTGCGGATTAGGTTTAATTAATTGGGGATGATGATTCAAACAGTTTCCCTAATAGAGATTGAAAATGGGATTGGATTATAGTTTCAAATTATATTTCAATAAAGAGCAACTATGGAATGTTTTGCAGGGTGTGGTTAATATGGCAGTCCACCATCACCCTCCTACCAAAATTCATTTTCCAGACATGGATATTTTAATTCCTCTAGATTCATGGTCAGGCAAAGAAAAAGGATTCAAATTTGATGATCCGAACATTTCTTTCTCCACAGTCTTATATTTTGAAGAAGATGAACCGATAACAGATTATTTGAGTCTTTTGAAAAATCAAGATGCTTTTCGAGGCCCACCTGCAACAGACAATAATATTGTTTCAATTGGTTATATATACCTTGATATTCATCAAATAATTCCTGAAAATTTTGATTCTGGTTTGGTTTTATTTGATTTTGGTACTCCAGGAACCAAAATGAGCTGGTTATTTTTTGAATCCTCCTCCATTCGAAGAAAATTCCTTTGGTTTGCAGAAAAATATGGAGCACTTTGTGGATTATTAAATCGGGAAGAAAGTGGTGATGTATTCTGGATAAATAATCAATCTGTCGATTTTGAAATCGATGATCCATTTATGTCTCCTGAAGAGATATCTATAATCCATAAGTCCTTAAATTAATCATGAGAAATTTTTTTATAAATATTTTCAAAATTTCATATTGAAAGAAATCAATAGATAGATACCAGGTCAACGATAATCAAAAATGAAAAAATTAAATCCTTTAGAATTTCGCACTGGTTTTTTAATGGGAACGGTTTTTGGTTTTTTACTGGAATCGGCATTCTTAATTTTATATAACCGATTGTTGTGTGTTTGGCTTGATTGGCCGCAATTAATTGTAGAATGGTGGTTTTTACTACCAGTTCCGCTTCTTTTTGGAATAATGATGGGTAATGCAATTGCTAACCTCCATTTGGAGGATTATTAATTTTCTTATTCGATATTAATTGGAAAAAGGAAAATAATTAGTTAAATTAAAAGAAATTATAAACTGGAATGGCTATCCACAAGTTCTCAATTTTTGTCCTTTATCATAACAATCCAACCAGTTCAAAATGTTTGAATAAGAGAAATTCAAGGATCACATGGGTTTAAATTACGATTACATTTTGTATTTTGAACGAAAACACCTCTGGAATGCACTAGATGGATTGGTGGCTATCACTGATCATCATGAACCTCCCACAACAATTAATTTTCCTGATAGAAAGATATTCGTTCCGCTGGTTAGTTCCAAATACAATAATAATCAATTTAATTACAATGATCCGGAATTCTCCTTTGCTACATCCATTTATTTTCATTTAGATGAAGAAATTTTGGAATATTTAAGAATCATTGGGAATGAAGAAGAGTTTCGCGGTCCACCTGATCTGGAAAGCACGGATCGGGTTGCTATTGGATATATTTATCTGACGATCTATAATGACCTCTCCAGCTGGTTTCCAGGTAAAAAATCAGATGATTTTGTGCTTTTTAAGTTTGGAACAACTGGTACAAAAATGAGTTTGTTGTTTGATGCATCTCCTTCAATTCGTAAAACTTTCTGCCAATTATTGGAAAGTGTTCCTGGATTATATGGAATTTTCAGCAGAGAGTATGAAGGGGAATTATTCTGGTATAAAGGTCAGCCCATCTCAAAAGATATCGGAGAAGTATATATTCTTCCGGTAGAACTTGAACAAATTCTGAATGATCCCTGGATGCGAGATAAATAAACCTTTTTGAAGACACATATAAAATTTAAAAAATAAGTCTTCTGTAAAATCGAATATAGTCAAATTTCGGCGATATGATTTTATTTCCCCTGTAGAATAAAGACAGGAGGATCCATGTCATCAGATATTGATCGTCATATCGAAGATGTTATCCGAAATCGAAAACTCCTTTCAGAAGTAGAATCTAAAATCAATCAGCATAGAAAAGACATTCCAGCACAGATATGGCAGGAGTTTTCAGACATCTCGCACAGGCTGGAACAGTCTGAGGAAAAAATCAGACTAATTTGCCAGATTTTGGTGGGAGATATTAATCATGTCAGAGAAGAAATCATATCTTCGCTCAATCAGTTTCATGAATGGCGGGAAAAATTACGTCAGGCAGAAAACCTTTTTCTTGAATACATTATTCGACCAGGATACCGACTTAAACAGGCCATAAGACAGCGGGAATATCTGGAAAGTGAATACTCTCGAATTCAACATACCATCCAAAATGGGAGTTTTAAAGATCAGGCAGAATTAGAAACCGAAATTCGAAGGGTATTATCCCATGGCGATGCTGCCTTCGAGGCAAATGAGAATGATTTTGAAGAAGAAATTAATCTGGAAGAAAAACTGATTGATTTGTACTTTGAAACCGATGCGGACGATGTGTCTGAGGCTATCTCAAAAGAGGAATTAATTCGTGATTTTAAACGTATCGTTTTGCCAAAAATTCACCCAGACACATCCGATACATCTGCAGAGGATTTTAAAACAGTATTTGAAGTGTACCAACAAGGGGATTTTCTACTCATGGAAGCGTATATCACAGAATATCGTGGCGAATTAAAAGCAGAAATTGATTTGGATCCGCTTGAAAATCTGGAACAATTGAAAAATACTGAACATGTTTACCAACGATTATTCGGAAAATTACTAAGAAGAGTAGAAAGATTAAAACAAGAATTGTTAGAACACGATGGTGAGGATTCAGAAAAAATTGTAATAAAAATGGAGCACCAAAGAAAAGATATCCTATCCAGAATAATTGAAGAAGCTGAAAAAATCCTGTCCTGGCGGTCAAAGATTGAAGATCTTGTTCAGGAATATAAGAATTTTTTTCCAAATCTTGAAGGAGATTAATGACCGGCCAATCATTAGCAAAACATCCTTTTAATTTTCATAATCGGGGAGAATTAAAAACCTTGTTTAGACGTTATCTCCAGGTAAGTAAGGACGTTGAACAATTGACCTGGGAGAGCATTACCACGGAAAATGGTTTGCCGCATAACTGGATCTACGATCTTTTTGAGGATTCCCTTGGAAATATATGGATTGGTACCTGGGGCGGTGGACTGGGAAAATTTGCATCTGGAAATTGGCAAATATACACAAAAAAGCATGGTCTACACTGCAATGAAGTCACTTGTATACGGGAAGATAAATCAGGCAGAATCTGGATCGCCACCGATGATGGGTTGAATGTAATGGATGATCACACTATAAAAGATGCTGGCTTAGCAGGCAAGAGTTTATTAAATATCACCTTCGATCAAAATGGATTTCTTTGGGCTGGTTGCTGGCGAGCGGCTTCTAGTGGTGGGGGACTTTTTCGGTTCAATAATAATCGTTGGGACATATATTCGACCCGTGATCATTTACCTGGATTAGAAATCCTGAAAGTGTTCAACGACTCACATGAACGTGTTTGGGTGGGAACCTATGAAAACGGAATCGGTGCCGGGGTCGGTTGTTTTGATGGGAATCGTTGGCGAAGTTATTCAACAAAAGATGGCTTGATCAATAATTGCGTTTATTCTATGTTTGAAGATCCGAGTGGAAATATGTGGTTTGGAACGGTTGAGGGAATAAGTATATTTGATGGAAGCAGCTGGCATCGGATAACTAAAAAAGATGGATTGGTAGATAATCGGATCTATTGCATGATGATTGATTCTCAAAAGAAAATGTGGTTTGGAACCGAAGAAGGTATCAGTCGTTTTGATGGTCAGAACTGGCTATCATATACAAAAAAAGATGGATTAATTGAGAATTTGGTGAGAACTATTATTGAAACCAAAGATCGCGCTTTATGGTTTGGCACATACCCTTATACTGTTGGTAATGGAGGTGTCAGTATTGCGAGATATGATGTGATAAAGAGTCTAACCGATCATGTGTTGGACTTACTTCCAGAACCACCGCATCCAAAGGAATTGCCACCCGGAAATTCATAAGAAATTATAAAAAAAAGGATGATTGAATTCTGATTATGATTTTAATTCAATCATACTTGAATAAAATATAGGTTTTGAAGCATCTGGTTGTTTGAGAAATTTTTACGCTTAGAGAATCCAACAATCAATAAAAGGAGTTTAAGATATGAAGAAAATGATTATTATTGGCCTGTTTGGTTTGATTGTAGTTTTCTTAATAATTCAATTGATTCTCTTTGGTCGACAGCATACGAATCCTCCTGTTGTTCAAGAACCAAAATGGGATTCACCACAAACCAGAGAACTGGCTCAGCGAGCTTGTTACGATTGCCATAGTAACGAGACTGTTTGGCTTTGGTATAGCAACGTGGTCCCTGTCTCATGGCTTGTCCAGAGAGATGTTAATGAAGGGCGAGAAAAACTCAACTTTTCTGATTGGGGACATGTTCGTGAAAAAGATGAAATTATCGAAGTAATTCAAGAAGGTGAGATGCCAATGGCAATCTATTTGATTATGCATCCCGAAGCCCGACTCACTTCAGTGGAAAAAGATGCATTGATTATCGGTGTAAAAGCTACCATAAACAATCAATAAATTCTTTCACACATATAAAAGAAGTTCGCTTCCAGTCAGATACGAACATAATTAGGAAATCCATGATTGTGCCTTAATCTTCCACATGCTTTTCTTGGAATCGGAAAGAGTAGGTTTTCCACTGATGTTCAGAAGAAACCATTAAAGTTCAAGCAAATTAGGAAGAATGAATCAGTAGACGAATTTTAAAGGTTCATTCAATTTTCTTAATTATCCAGCATGATTTTTGGTCGATATTGTAGTGCTTCTGCCAGATGGTTGGGGGCGATGTGTTCACTGCCTGCCAGGTCTGCAATGGTGCGGGAAAGTTTCAACACACGGTGAAAGGCACGGGCGGAGAGCTGCAACTGCCGCATGGCGGCACGCATGAGTGTTTCTCCAGCATCATCAAGTTTGCAGAACTTGCGGATTTCTCCCACACCCATATCAGCATTGGAAGTCATTCCGGGTTTATGATTCTCTTCAGCATCTTTTTCAATCGCAAAGCGACTGATTTGACGCTGCCTGGCAATCTCAATTCTCTCGCGAATCGTTGCCGAAGATTCACCCAGACGTTGGTTAGTCAATTTATCATATTCCACGCGTGGCACTTCTACATGGATGTCAAATCGATCCAGCATGGGACCGGAAATTCTCTTTTGGTATTTTTGCACCATACCTAAGGCACAGGTACAGGGCTTGATCGGATCCCCATAATATCCACATGGGCATGGATTCATCGCTCCGATCAGTTGGAAATTAGCAGGAAATGTGAGGGATCCCTGCGCACGGCTGATGGTGACGACTTTGTCCTCCATGGGTTGGCGCATAACCTCCAATACCCGGGAACCAAACTCCGGTAGTTCATCCAGGAAGAGGACCCCACGGTGTGCCAGAGAGATTTCACCGGGGTGTGGCCAGTTTCCACCACCGACCAGACCGGCATGGCTGATGGTGTGATGGGGGGAGCGGAATGGCCGATTGCACATGAGCGGTATATCGGATGGGAGTTGGTCTGCCACGGAATAGATGCGGGTGACATCCAGCGCTTCGTCGATGGTCATGGTGGGCATGATTGAGGGTAATGCCCTTGCTAAAAGGGTTTTACCTGAGCCTGGTGGCCCGATCATAATTACGTTATGCCCTCCAGCGGCAGCCACCTCCAAAGCACGTTTGACATGTTCCTGACCTTTGATCTCCTGAAAATCGGTCTGGTATTGCAGTCTGGCTTCATCCAGGGAGAAGGATGGTTTGGGGACCTCAATTTCAATTTCCCCACGCAACCAGTCAGCCAATTGTCGTAAGGATTCAACGGCAATGATCTCCAGATCTGGTATCAAGGCTGCTTCTTCAGCATCGACTTTTGGAACGATCAAACGCTGAAAACCTTCCTGGCGAGCCAAGGCTGCCATGGGAAGCACGCCGCGCACATGACGTAAGGTGCCATCCAGAGAGAGCTCGCCCACTGCCAGACTCTTTTGAAGTTTGACCGGGTTGATCTGCTGGCTGGCGGCCAGAACACCAACCGCAATGGGTAAATCGTAGGCGGGTCCTTCTTTGCGCACATCTGCTGGAGCCAGGTTGATGGTGACCCGTTTACGAGGGAAAGTGAAGCCACTGTTTTTAATAGCCGACTGAACGCGTTCACGACTTTCCTGAACCGCTGCGTCGGGTAGACCTACAATCAACACTTTGGATTGCCCATTGCTTGAGTCTACCTCTACTTCGATGATGACGCCTTCTAATCCGATGACGCCACAAGAAAAAACGCGTGCAAGCATTGGAATAGTTTAGAAGAGGTATGAAATTCTGTCAAATCAAAACAGGAAGAAATTTATTAATTTCCCTTTAAGATTTTTTCAACCTCATCGATTTCATTTGGTGTTAATTCCCATTCAGCTGCGATGGCATTCTGGTTAACATGCTCCAGGCTGGTTGCACCTGAAATTACCGAAACCACTTGGGGTTGAGTCAGTAACCAGGCAATTGCCAATTCGTTCATCTCATGGCCGTGATTCTTTGCAAACGTGATTAATTTCTCCAGGATCGAGTAATTTATGTCGGTCATATACTTCTGAACATATTCACTACTTTCACCTCGAGAACCAGCCGGTGCTGGTTTTCCTTTCTGGTATTTACCGGTCAGGAAGCCGCCTGCCAGAGGAAAGTATGGAATTAATCCCACTTTTTCAGCCTGACAGAAGGGGATTACTTCTTTTTCCAGATCTCTTTCGAACATATGATAATGAGATTGCACAGCTGCAAACGCGCTCCACCCTTTAAATTCAGCCAGTAAATTTGATTTTGCTAATTGCCAGGCAGCGAAATTAGATGCCCCAATATATCGAACTTTGCCTTGCTGGATCAGAACATCCAATGTACGCAGTGTTTCTTCAATGGGGGTTTCAGCGTCCCAACGATGCACATAATAGAGGTCGATATGATCACTCTGGAGTCGTTTCAGACTGGCTTCCACCGCATTGTAGATGTGGTACCGAGAAGCACCACGATCATTGATGCCATCTCCACTGGAGTAGAAGAATTTTGTCGCCAAAAAGAAGCGATCCCATTTCCCCTTTAATGCGTTTCCTAAAACGATTTCGGAATTTCCGGACTGATAGACATCAGCTGTATCGAGATGGTTGATCCCCAAATCTAAGGCTTGATCAATGATTCGATTTACTTCTGATTGCGGGGTTTTATCCGATCCAAAGCGGTTGGTTCCAATACCAACCACTGAAACTTTGACGCCTGTATTTCCGAGATTACGAAACTTCATATTTAACTAACTCCTTTGGTGAAAAATTATTCAATTTTTCCATTTTCGTTATTTTTTTCGGGATGTTGATCTAATTTTCCCTTGCCTAATTGTTGTGACCGTTCATACGCTGCCCAGATGGCGCGGGACACAGCTGTTCTGAAGCCAGATTTCTCAAGGTAATACAAAGCTGCAGCTGATGTGCCACCTGGCGAGGTAACTTTGTTTCTAAGATCAGCGACGTGGACAGATTGACTTTCGTAATAATCTACTGATCCCCGAATGGTTTCAATCACTAATTGCTCTGCGACATGTCGGGAGAATCCCAGATGGACAGCTGCATCCATGAAAGCTTCCATGAATAGATAAACATACATGGGACCTGTACCAGAGACAGCGGTCGCCATATCCAGATAATATTCCTCATCCACCTGAACATCCTCACCCAAAGCTTGCAGCATCATGCGGGCTTTTTCCAATTGATGGTCAGAAACAGTAACGGGAGCAAACCATACGGTGATGCCTTTACCAATCTGACCGGGTGTGTTGGGCATGGTTCGTACGATGACATCATGAGCAAGACCTGTAGAGAGTTTCTCAATCGATGCGCCGGCGATGATACTCACCACAACCGCTTTGGCAGGAATATGTCCAGCCAATTCGGCTAGGATTTTTTCCAGTCGTTGTGGTTTGACAGCCAATACCACTACATCGGCGTCATTCACAACCTCAAGATTATGAGCGGAAGTTTTAATCCCATATTTGTGGTTCAACTCCTCACAACGTTCCGAGCGCGGTTCGGAAGCATGAATATTTTCTGGGAATGTCAGATTCTGCCTCAATAATCCGCCGATAACAGCTTCTCCCATAGCACCAGCACCAATAATTGCAAATTTTGTTTGAGTACTCATGATGTAATTCCTTTGATTAAGGTGTAGAGGTCCAGCGGCCATAAATTGCCATGGAGATGGCGTTTTTGCCGTTTTTCTCGCTTAAAACAACCTCTCCAACAGAGGTGGTGCCTTTATGCTTTCTCATCATCTCTTCTAAACCGTAATAAAGAGTCAAAGAAGATGCTTTAATGGCGTAAGCAGTTATTAAAACGAAGATTGGTTTATCGCTCAATATTTGCCGGCAACTATCCAATAAATCAGGCAGGATTTTGTAAAATTCCCAGACTTCCCCTTTGGGACCACGGCCAAATTTTGGTGGATCAAGAATAATGCCATCATACTTGCTGTTGCGGCGAATCTCGCGTTTGACAAACTTGAAAGCATCGTCCACCAACCAGCGAATGGATTGGTCGGATATCCCGGAGAGTGCCTGATTTTCCTGCCCCCATTGATTCACTTTACGCGAAGCATCCAGATGCGAAACAAAAGCACCTGCTTTAGCGGCGGCCATACTGGCAATTCCGGTGTAGCCAAATAAATTCAACACATTTAAGCGCACATTTGGAATACTGGCTTGCTGTTGAATCCAGTCCCATTGCACCGCTTGTTCAGGAAACACGCCTAAATGACGTGAGGCGGATTTCTGAATCCAGAAAGTCAGATTTTTGTATTGCATTTTCCAGCGTTCTTCCATGGGACGATGTTCAATCCAATGCCCGCCATTCTTCTCGGCAGTCGGTAGAAATTCGGCATGCATCTGGCTCCAAACTTTTTCGGGTTTGGAAGGTGTCCAGATCGCTTCAGGTTCTGGCCGTTTGATTAAATATGTTCCATAACGTTCCAGTTTTGATCCATTCCCACTGTCGACCAATTCATAGTCTTTCCAGCCAGGGGAGGTCAGTAAATTAATTGAAGGTAAATTCATTGTTTATATCCATTTTTTGTAACTTATCTAGTATTCGGGGTGAACCGTTAATGATTGAAACGACCATTTTTCCCTAATTTTACAGGACAATATGATTTTATTGTGTTTCATTGTCAGTTACTGCTCATCGACAACCTTTTCTACTGAAAGTATAATCGTAATATGTATCCAGGCATTAAAATTGAATAAGGATGCAGGGTACAAGCAAAAATACGAGGTTCTATGCAGCATAACTTTGATGAAATAATTCCCCGACGAGAAACCGAGAGTATTAAATGGAACCATTATGGTAAGGAAATCCTGCCATTTTGGGTGGCAGATATGGATTTCAAATCTCCACAGCCGGTAATCGATGCCTTGGAAGCCAGAGTCAAACATGGTGTCTTTGGGTATCCATCAGAAAACCTGGTTTTAAAAGAAACGATCAGGGAACGTCTGAGCAATTTATATCAATGGAAGATCTCATTGGAAGATATTGTTTTTTTGCCAGGCGTTGTGAATGGCTTTAATTTGGTCATACAAGCACTTACACAGCCCGATCAACAGGTATTGATGCAACCGCCTGTTTATCATCCATTTTTGTCAGCTCCTCAAAATGCTGGAGCACGAAGGAAAGATGAACCTCTTAAAATGGATTTAAACCGAAGGTACCAGATTGATTTTGACCAATTCGAGAAGTCAATTGATGCCAACACCAGTTTGTTTTTGCTGTGTAATCCGCATAATCCAGTGGGAAGAGTATTTACCGAAGATGAATTATTACAATTAGCTGATATTTGTTTGAAAAAAGATGTTCATATCTGTTCGGATGAAATCCATGCTGATATTATTTTTCCAGGTTATCATCACATACCGATTGCTTCCCTCAGTCCAGAAATTGCCCAAAAGACCATTACTCTGATGGCACCCAGTAAAACTTATAATATTGCTGGTTTGGGATTTTCCTTTGCCGTGGCTCAAAATCCAGAATTACGAAATAAGCTGAAACAAGCACGTGTTGGTATTGTACCGGAAGTGAACTTATTAGGCTACACGGCCGCTTTGGCAGCGTATCAGCATGGAGACGAATGGTTATCGCAGTTACTGGTTTACCTGGAAGGTAACTATCAAGCGCTGGTTGAAATTCTACAGAAAAATCTCCCGGATATTAAAATCACACCCATTGAAGGCACTTATCTGGCATGGCTGGATTGCCGCGATTTAGAAATCGATAAGAGCCCTTATGAATTTTTCCTTCAGGATGCTGGTGTAGCTTTCAATGATGGCAAGATTTTTGGACCAGGCGGCGAAGGCTTTGTACGCTTCAATTTTGGATGCCCACGCAGTACGATGATGGAAGGATTGGAACGGATGAAGCAGGCATTGGAGATTGTGAAACAGAAAGCGTAAGTATGAATAACGCTGCACCAAACTCAACTCAGAAATCAAAACCATTGTTTCAGGGATGCCTGATATTTTTGGTAGTTTTATTGGTTATTTTCATCATCATCTGGGTTGGGTTAATTGGTGCAGGATCTTATTTAATAGTGGGCGATCGTGTCAAACCGGTAGATGCTATTGTTGTTCTCAGCGGTGATGAGGGGGATCGTGTGGAAGAAGCCATTAAGTGGTATGAAAAAGGATATGGAAAATACTTTGTAGTCACGAAAACACATACGGAAGATATAGGAGAAGGACAGACTTATAGTGAAAAGCTGATGCGCATTGCCATTGATGCTGGCGTACCAGCAGATTCCATGTTTGTCACTGCTGGAGAGTCATCTTCTACCATTGAAGAAGCAATGGCGGTAAAAGTGGTAGCCAATCAACGCAATATTACATCGATTCTGGTGATTACTGCGCCTTATCACACTCGGCGAACTCAGATCATCTTTAACCGAGAATTCAAAGATACCGATATTAGAGTTCTGGTTCACCCGGTAGAGGATAGCTGGTATAAACCACTTACCTGGTATTTATCATCGCAGGGCTGGCGTCAGACTCTGGCAGAATATGTTAGTTTGATTCTGATCTGGTTTAATGCCTGAACAGGATAGGGGTTCTATTATGATGAGAAGGTTGGACCAATTATTACCCTCAATATTCGTCATATTTTTGCCTGTTCTATTCGCCCTATACCTGGATTTAACTCCATATTCAAAATCAATCGAATCCCGCTGGCAAAGTTTGGATTCAAACCAGAAAGCAACCCAATCAGATGAATGGATTCAAATTGCTCATTCGATTTTAAGACAACAACCCTGGCAAGCTAATTTATGGATCAGGTTAGCAGAAAAACAATCCCAAATTGGAAACTACGATGATGCCATTCATTCTTTTACAATGGCCGATTCAATCTCACCACTGACGATCGAACAGACCACTCTCCTGGGACAGGTTTATTGGGATGCCAATCAAATGGAGAATGCTTATGCCACATGGCAGTCGATTATTAATAAGTCAGATTTGAAAGTTGAAGATTTAAGAAAATTAGTCCAGATTCAACAATCGAAAAACGACTGGTTTGGTGCTTACCAAACCTTATTAAAGTGGAAGCAGATTGATCCTGAAAATAAAGATCTTATTGAGCCTCTGGCTTTTTCCCAAATTATTTTTGAACCTGATGCTGCCTTAACAACTATAACAAATTCAAACAAACAGAAAATTCAATCTCTATTACCCGAAATTGAAATAATTGAACAGGAAGAGAATCCTGTTTATCAATTGATATTATCCGGGAATCTATTGGCATCCATCGATGAATGGGATTATGCAGCGGCTTCTTATGCATATGCAACTCGTCTGGATCCCGATTATGCAGAAGGCTGGGCGCTTTATGGAAATGCATTACTTAACCTGGGCAAAGATGGCTATTTTGCGCTGAATAAAGCACTTATAATCTCACCAAAATCGATCATAGCCAGAGCGTATTTAGCTTCCTATTGGCGTTCACAAAATGATTTTGAGCACAGTTTGGAGATTTATCAGGAATTATCCATTGATGAGCCTGGGCAAGCTATCTGGCAACAGGAACTGGGAAATTCATACATTCTGACTGGAAATGTGGATAAAGCTTTGCAGGCATTTATAAAAACCACAAAAATAGCACCAGGAAATTCACATTATTGGATTAATCTTGCCCGGTTCTGTGGAGATTACAAGGTTGAAATTCAAGAAACTGGTTTGCCAGCTGCAAGACAGGCTCTCCTGATTGATGAGAGAAATTGG
This sequence comes from uncultured Chloroflexia bacterium, assembly GCA_963765655.1. Taxonomy (GTDB): domain Bacteria; phylum Chloroflexota; class Anaerolineae; order Anaerolineales; family Anaerolineaceae; genus UBA6170. The sequence continues at coordinate 98,855 of CAVXXH010000004.1, read as the reverse complement.
GAAGCCCTTGATTCATTGGGATGGTTGTTCTTATTATTGGAGGATTACACATCCGCAGAACGATTCTTAACATCGGCCTATAAAGAAGCTCCAGAAGCAGCACTGGTAAATTTGCATTTGGGACAGCTTTTTTATTTCCAAAACAAAACGCAACTTTCCAATTATTTTTTGAAACGCAGCATCGAGTTTGCTGAAAATGAAGCGATAATTCAATTGGCAAATAAATTCCTGAGCCCATGAGCGCATTCCCAAATTCATGTTAAAATTCTTTTCGATGAAAAAATTAATTTATTCTTTGCTGATGATCATCATATTAAGTGCCTGTTCAGTTGTGGATTTGGTTTTTCCAAAGACAACAGAGATTCCCCCGTCGGGAACAGTATTATTTAGCGATACTTTTTCATCGACCGAAAGTGGTTGGAATACCTGGAACCAGAATGGGTCTTACGTGATTTATCAGGCAGATGGATTGCGTTTTTTTGTTGACAAACCTCATCTGGATTTCTATTCAAAACCGGGTTACGAATTTACCGATGTTCGGATTGAGGTAGAAGCCATTAAGATCGCTGGTCCGGATAATAATACCTTTGGTATTATGTGTAGAATGCGAGATGAAAAGAATTATTATGCGTTTGTGATCAGCAGTGATGGTTATGCTGGAATAATAAAAGTGGAAGAAGGGGTATACCAGTTGATCAACAGCGAAACCATGGAATTTGCCCCGTCTGTCAATCAGGGAGAGGCGATCAATTATTTAATTGCCACCTGTCAGGGAAATGAATTAATTTTGGATATTAATGGAGTGAATCAATTTTCAATTAAGGATGGCAGCTTCGCAAGTGGAGATGTTGGTCTTATTGCAGGTAGTTTTGATGAGGCAGGCGTAGATATCTATTTTGATAATCTCACTGTTTTCCAACCTTAATTTTTGATCCAAAAAATATGAACGTTTATTTTGATACGATTGGTTGTCGTCTCAACCAGAGTGAAATTGAATTGATGGCTGCTCAATTCAGAAGGGCAGGACATACTGTTGTAGGCGATGCTTCAAACGCTGATTTAGTGATTGTAAATACGTGCGCAGTGACCAGCGCAGCTGCCTCTGACTCGCGACAAAAGATCCGCCAGGCAGCCCATAAAGGAGCTGGACAAATTATCGCCACCGGGTGCTGGGCAACATTGGAACCTCAAGCAGCTTTAAATCTGCCCGGTGTGGAAAATGTCGTTCTGAATGAAAACAAAGATCATCTCGTCACAGATTTCTTGAAGAATCACACCTCTGATATTCGATTTGGAACCACTGGCAAGGGAACCTTTACCTGGGGAGCACATGAGGACACGGGCGTTTTTAAAAGTCCAGGATGGCTGTGATAATTTCTGCACATTCTGTATTACCAAAGTAGCCCGCGGAAAAAGCGTCAGTCGAACCCTGGCTGAGGTAATGGTGGATGTTAAGAATGCACAGGATGGTGGTGTGAAGGAAATAGTTCTAACCGGTGTGCATTTAGGTTCGTTTGGCAAGGATATTGATCAAAAACTACACCTACGAGATTTAATGGAGGCTATTCTAAGGGAAACATCCATCAATCGGTTGCGATTATCATCATTGGAACCCTGGGATCTGGGAGAGGACTTTTTCAGTCTGTGGCGGGATCCCAGATTGTGTCCGCACCTACATTTACCATTACAATCTGGTTCTGTCGAAATTCTGAAAAGGATGGCTCGCAAAACAACCCCGGAGAAGTACATGCGCATTGTTAAGGATGCGAGAGCAGTGGTACCTGATATGGCCATTACGACCGATATGATCGTTGGCTTTCCAGGTGAGACAGATAAACTATTCGAAGAATCAATGGAATTTGTTCGGCAGGTGAATTTTGCGGGGGGACACATTTTTCCATTCTCTGCGCGTCCGGGCACGGCTGCAGCCAATTATGAAGACCAAATTCCGAAAGTGATCCGGAAACAGCGTTCCGCTGCCATGCGGGCAGTTTTTGCAGAGATGACACATCGTTACCAATCCAGGTATGTGGGCAAAACCGTCGAAGTCTTATGGGAGAGCGGTGAACAGATGCCAGATAACAGATGGTTCATGAAAGGACTGTCCGGCAATTATTTGCGCATAGCCACTAATTCATCTGAGAACCTGGCCAATCAAATCAATAATGTTAAAATTCAGCGCTTTTCCAGTCATGGACTTTGGGGAGAAATTGAATATTAGTATAAAGTTTCACCTCAATTAATAGGGTTAGTGGGTGGTTTTAATTTAATTCACCTCCAAAAACACCTTGACCGCTAAGATAGAATGACACAAAATAGCAATGTGAACATCTAAATATCCAAACCTAAATATAAATCGTTTCCTTATGCATGTATAATATTGAGGGTTAATAAATTTCTAAAATCATTAATCTTATCGTCATATTTTCACATATGAATTGAATCCGGATATCTAAAAATAATAATATACTGATAAACAAATGAATATTGATATTGACCTGTTACGCAAAAAACATATTTTATTTTTTTCTATCATGGTTTTATTGATCCTGACTTTTTTCATTGCAATTTTGGTGCATGGTTATATAGGTATTTACTCTCGCTACATTGCTGATGATTATTGCACTTCGGGAAAGCTTGCTACATTAGGTTTTTGGCCCGCACAATCATTTTGGTATAACAATTGGACTGGTAGATTTTCATTTACCTTCTTTGTTTCAATATTTGAATTGTTCGATTCAAATATTGTTAAGTATCTACCAACGATTTTCATTTTCATGATTTTAATTTCGGGTTATTTTCTGATCTACTCAATTGTTAAAAATATCCAAATTAATAACCGTCGAATATTTTCATTATTATTAACAGTTGGTATTATTTTCACAACATTTTTTACATTACCAAATATTGGTCAGAATTTATATTGGATGACAGGTGCGGTTACCTACCTTTTCCCTATTAATTTTGTTTTTATTTTATTCGGACTAATTATTTTATTTAGAAAAAAATTTCCTTTTCAAAATTGGATTTCCAATTTACTTTTTGGTCTCATCATATTATTCCTGGCTTTTGTGGGAAGTGGATTTTCAGAGGTGTTATCTGTTTTACAGATTGTATTACTTGGTTTGATTATTCTTGTTTTGTCTATAAAACAAAGATTTCTATCAATAAAAAATTTGTGGATGGTTGCATTAATCGGGTCAATTATCGGCTTAGTAATTATGGTGTCAGCACCTGGAAATGAAATCAGATTAAGGCAACTTCTTCCAAATCAAGGATTGCTGATTTTTCTATATAATTCTATCCAATATTTTTGTATATATATAGTCTTATGGTTTGTAAAAAACATAAATATTATTTGGCCAATGAGTTCATTATTGATTCTCGTAACTTATTATGTTAAGAAATATTTTTATTTTGGAAAAGAAATATCTTTTAATAATGTTATTAAATTTTCTATCATAATTATTTCTGGATTATTAATACTGATATTTTCCAGCTTTCTTCCTTCTACTTGGGTGACAGGACAAGCTCCGGAAACTAGAGTATTATTTTTCCCAACTTTTTTATTAGTGTTTTTAATAATTTTTGTTTCAATAATTATTGGTCTATTTTTCAAAGAAATGATCACAATAAATGATGATCACAAAAAGACTCTTTCTTTAATTATTGGTTTCTACATATTATATTTTTTAATTGCAGTTCCTATTTTTGAAGCGCGACAAGTTTATTTATTAAAGCCTGAAGCAATCGTATTTGCGACCCGATGGGAAGAACGAGAAACTCAAATCAGAGAGAAAATAAAGGCTAATGAAACCCATTTGGTAGTAAAAATGATCCCCACAAATTTTATGGAATTAGAACCAATACAAACCAATTCAACACATTGGATAAATATTTGCGCTGCTGAATACTATGGTGTTGATTTAATTTCAGCTGAATAAATTTCATAAGTATTTGGTTCTGTTACTTTGTAGTGTGTTTCTTATTATGTAAAACGAATTAATCTTAGGTTAAATCCTATGATAATCTTGGATTTTTGGTTTATAAACAAAAAGACCGCCATTGCTGACGGTCATTTGTGTTATCAAATTGGATTTTATTTTACGATGATGGTGATCGGCAGGTTGCAGAGCACATTGCTCCCCTGTGTTAGAGCCCAATTGGTGGTATACGTACCGGCTTTTAGTGGGGCAAGCATATCTACTCTGATTTTCACTGAATCCCCGGATTTGACAGTTTCGTTGAAGTCAAACAAAGATTCGTATTTGTGCAGCTCAGTGCCCCGGATGTATTTGTAATCCATGGTCCCTGTTTCCCAGGTTTTTCCACTGATGTTTTTTACTGTCCAGACTGCATCGAAATCTTCTCCAGCTTTCATTACTGTGGATAATGCTGGGGAGCTTGAAACCTGACAAATAGAGCTGGTGACCGGTGTTGCTACCGCAGGAATGGTTCCGCTGGTTACATTTTTGAAGTAATTGTAAGCATAAATTCCTGAACTACTATCCAACCTAACAGTGATTCTCTCTTCATCTTTCACATTTTCGGGTAGAAGAATTGTGAATTTGAACGTTCCTCCGTTACCTGAATTGATCGTTCCGACCTCTGCATAATCCTTGAAGAAGGTATCATATGGACCTACCCGGATTTTAAAAACTTGATTGACTGGGAAAAGATCTGCCTGTACCGTAACAGCGATGTTCTTCTCCACGCCAATAATGGTAATCATTGCTTTTGGTTGCTCTGTCGCAGTGGCAGTGGGTGTTGCTGGTATTGCTGTTGGCAGAACCACTGTTGTAGCAGTTGGCAATGGGGTGGAAGATGGTAAAGGTTCTTGTGTGGGTTCATTTGTTGGTAAAGGTTCTTGTGATGGTTCAATTGTTGGTACTGGCGGCAAAGCAGTAGCAGTTGATTCATTAATTGTCTCTGCTGATAACGTCGCTGCGATTTCTGTACGGATTGCATTTAATGCTTTATCAATTTCTTCCGGTGAGACAGTGGGCGAATTGCCTGGGCTACAAGCGGCTAAAAATGTAATCACAATAATGCTTAATAAAAGTTTTATGTTTCTCATTTCATACTCCTTAATAATTAGACCTACATGCATGAGACGAAGAACTCTGTGAATTAGTTCCCAATGGTGGAAAAAAGACCAGGGTCTTAAGCTGGCTTTTTTAATTTTTATTTTTGCTTCAATTCCAATTGAAGCAATTATTTAAAAATTCGCATAATCTTTTTTAGAAATCCAGTTTTTGAATCGTGTCTCTCAGGATATTGGCTGATTTTACCAATCCATTTTTTTCTTCATCGTTTAATTTAAGTTTTAATACTCTTTCAACACCACCACGGTCAACAACAGATGGTAAGGAGAAGCAAACATCCTGGAGACCATAATAATCTTGCATCAAACTGGAAACTGATAATACTGTGCTTTGATCACGTAGTACTGCTTCAATGATTCTTTCCAGACCAGTTCCGATAGCGTAATAGGTTGCTCCTTTACGCTCAATAATGTGATAAGCAGCGTCCCGCGTTTGTGTGAATATCTCGGTCAGATCATCATCACTGCATGCCATCATATTGGTTTTACAATAATCTGTCAGACTCATCCCGGCGATATTTGCCAGAGACCAGACAGCTACTTCACTATCGCCATGTTCTCCAATGATGAATGCATGAACACTGCGAGGATCCACATCAAAACGGGTAGATAACAGATAACGGAAACGGGCAGTATCAAGGATGGTGCCTGATCCAAATACACGTTGAGCAGGTAAACCAGATACCTGAATGGACACATAAGTCAACACATCCACGGGATTTGTGGCGATCAAGATTAATCCGTCTGGATTATATTTGACGATTTCAGGGATGATCTGTTTAAAAATATCCGTGTTTCTTTGAGCAAGATTCAAGCGTGTTTCGCCAGGTCGTTGAGCAGTTCCGGCGGTCACGACTGTGATTGCGGCACCTCGAGTATCTTTATAATCACCCGCATAAACCCTGGTTGGCCGAACCAACGGGACAGCATGCATCAGATCCATGGCTTCGCCTTCTGCCTTGTGGGTATTACGGTCTATTAACACAATTTCAGTTGCCAGTCCTGAAAGCGTTAGTGCATATGCAAGCGTAGCTCCAACATTGCCAATACCGACAATTGCAACCTTATTCGTGATATGTTGAGGAAACATGGTTTCATCTCCCAAATCTAACAATGTCTGGTAGAATTTGTTCTTGATATCCAGTAATTATATCGCAAGCTCATTTCAAAGTTTGCTGAACAATTGAACTGGAAAAAGAATGAAAAAAAGCTGACCAAGTTTGACCACAATACTCCGTTGCGGTATAATAATCGCTTGTCGGTTTTTAGTTTTGTACAATATCAACTTTGAAAGGAAATATCTATGCCCAAGCGGACATACCAACCGAAGAAAAAACATCGAATTCGAGTGCATGGTTTTCGAGCTCGCATGGCAACCAAAGGTGGTCGTGATGTATTAAAACGCCGTCGTCTTCGTGGACGCAGTAGTTTAGCAGTAACACTGCCTCATGTTAAAAGAATTACCTGGTAAAGTTAATTCTTTGTTCGGATTAAACCTGTCATCTGATATTCTGCGGACAGGTAAATGAGTGAAACGCAACTATCGATTAACGCGATCAAACGATTTTCAACAGGTAAAGCAAACAGGAAAATCCTATGCTCATCCTCTACTCGTTTTGATCAAATTGCCAAACCCTGTTGGGTTACTCAGAATTGGAGTATCTGCTGGTAAGGCCGTTGGAAATGCTGTTACAAGAAATCGTGCGAAACGCCGGATGCGAGCCAGTTTGAGCGGATTGATGGAAAATATTCAGCCTGGTTGGGATCTGGTGTTTCTGGCAAGAAAACCAATTGTGAATGCTGCTTATGATGATATTATCGCAGCTGAGATTGACTTAATCAAGCGTGCAGGATTATTTTTGGACGAAAGTGGAAGAGAATGAGTTATCTACACGAGTATCCGAATGAGCCTACTCTAAATTCCTTACCGTTTAATTTAAGGAATTTTCCACGCTGGATTTTGTTGGTTTTCATTCGTTTATATCAGAAACTAATTTCTCCAGCATTACCGGCTAATACCTGCCGCTTTTACCCCAGCTGTTCTCATTATGGGTATCAAGCCATTTTTAAACACGGAGCCATAAAAGGTTTATGGATGGCGATTTGGCGGGTGTTGCGTTGCAATCCATTTAACCCCGGTGGTTATGACCCGGTACCCTGAATGAATCAGGTTTATTGAGTTTAACAACCCCCTGAAATTAAAGAGTTCAATGAAGAAAAAATTATTAATAATCATAATGTTTGTCATGCTGACATTAAGTTTGTCCGCTTGTAGTGGAATGCTGAATGCCAGCGGTTGGCCAGGTATCTCTGGTGATGAGAATTCTGTTTATGTTGCTTATGCAAATCAGGTTTATGCATTGCGATTAAAAGATGGATCGATGAATTGGCGATACCCTGAAAAAGTTGAAGCAGCGAGAACTTATTATGCGAATCCTGCTATCAATGGATCAAATGTAATCATTGGCGATTATAAAAACACTTTATCGGCGTTGAATATTCAATCCGGTACAGTAGCCTGGACATTTGAAGACGCAAAAAACCGTTATATCGGTGGGGCTCTGGTAGTCGGTGACACAATTCTGGCACCGAATGCGGATCATAATTTATACGCATTGGATCTGAATGGTAATTTAAAATGGAAATTTACGACCAACCATGCTCTCTGGTCCACTCCGATTGTTCATGAAGATGTGGTTTATCTTTCTTCTATGGATCATTATTTATATGCGATTAATATCAGAAGTGGCCAATTAATCTGGGAAGTTGATATGGGCGGTGCAATCGTTTACAGCCCATCCTTCGACACAGATACAATTTTTGTGGCGACTCTGGCTAATGAAGTGGTCGCTGTAAATGCAAAGAATGGTGCGGTCATCTGGAAAAATAAATCCGAGGTAGGTTTATGGTCTCAACCCGTTTATGACAATGGTGTTGTTTATTATGGTGATACCGCAGGAAAAATATTTGCGGTGTCTGCCATGGATGGAAATGCCATATGGGATTATGTGATGGGTGAGATGGTTTCCGGAGCACCAGCAATCATGCCCGATGGTGTTGTATTTGCGGGTGAAAATGGCAAGTTGGTTGCTTTGGATTTCAATGGAAACATTTTGTGGACTCGCTCCATTACTGGAAAATTGTACACTGGACCAGTAATTGTTGACGGATTGTTGGTTTTGGGTATTTCTCAAGGGGAAGAAGTGATCAAAGCTTACGATTTTAATGGCAATGAGATCTGGAAATTCACACCAGAAAAGTAGAGGTAGGTTAAAAAATGTGGGATGCAATAATCATTACTCCCTTTATAAATGTAATACTATTCATTTACAGTATTGTTGGTAGCAACTTCGGGATTGCGATCATTCTCTTTACCATCTTAATTCGCTTAATCACTCATCCTTTGATGGTTAAGCAAATTAAAGGGGCTCAAGGTATGCAGAATATGCAACAGGACGAAGAGTGGAAAAAAGTACAGGAAAAATATAAGGGCGACAAGGAAAAATTAGCCCAGGAACAAATGAAGTATTACAAAGAAAAAGGTATCAATCCATTTGCTTCTTGTTTGCCCACTTTGATCCAATTTCCGATTATCATCGCTTTATACCAGAGTATTATCGCTGCATTAGCGGCAACTCCAGTAGAAGTACTTAATTTGGTCCGCCATGTCTATTCAGATTTTCTTGATGTCTCAACCATCATTCCTTTGAATAGTCAATTTTTATGGATGGATTTAGGACAACCAGAACGATTGAACCTCCCATTCTTATCTTTCGGAATTCCGATTCTGGCCATTTTAGTGGTTATTTCCACTTATGTTCAATCCAAGCTAATCCAACCTCCATCTTCGAATCCTAAAGATCAGACAGCAATGATGGGTAACATGATGAATATTTACATGCCTTTCTTCATGGGTTATCTGGCATTGACCCTGGCTTCGGGATTATCTTTATATTTCCTGGTTTCTAACTTGCTAGGTATCGCTCAATATGCAATGTTAGGAAAAGTCAATTGGAAAAATCTTCTGCCAGGCGCAAAACCAATTAAACCAGTGGCAGTTTCAACAAAACGGAAAAAGTAGAAAGTTGGATCTCTTATGGAATACAAAAAAATTACCCAGGAATTCATAGCTCCTACTGTTGAAGAAGCAATTGAACAAGGTTCAAAGACATTAGGAATAGCACAAGATATGTTGGATGTTGAAGTATTGGATCAAGGTAGTAAAGGTCTTTTTGGGTTAGGAAGTCGACAAGCTCGAGTGAGACTTTCTATACGAAATGGGGAAGAGAAGAAACCTGAATCCAAACCCAGATCTGAAAGACCTGCAGCCGAAAAACCAAAAGCTGATAAACCTAAAGTAGAAAGACCATCTCCAGTTATTACAGACACCGTAGAAACAGGAAAAGACCCGATTTTAAAATTGGCAGAAGATGTCGTTTGGGAATTGCTACAAAAAATGCATATCGAAGCAACGGTTGAAGCCAAATTTGTTGCTCCAATCGATGAACGAGACCAGAGAATGGTACAGGTGGAAATATTAGGACGGGATTTAAGTATATTAATCGGCCGCCGAAGCGAAACCCTGAATTCACTTCAATATATAAGCAGCCTGATTGTTGCCAAAGAATATGGAGAATGGGTTCCTCTGATGATTGATGTACAGGGTTATCGGGAACGGCGTGAGAGACAATTAAGAGTGCTGGCACGCAGAATGGCTGAGCAGGTCATTCATACCGGTAGAAGGCAAAATCTGGAACCCATGCCAGCCAATGAACGCAGAGTGATCCACCTGGAGTTGCGGAATCATGAGCTTGTGGCGACTGAGAGTGTTGGTGAAGAACCAAATCGAAAAGTAACAATCATTCTTAAAAAACAAAAGTAATAACCAGATAAGAACGCCTTTCTAAAACTCCAGGCGTTCTTTCTTTTTTTAATAGGGGTCTGAAGGAAGGTGACATGATGAAAGCTGTCGATATCATCATCAAAAAAAGAGATAAACAAGAACTCAGCAAAGATGAAATTGAATTCTTCATCAACGGATTTACTGGTGGGGATATACCAGATTACCAGGCTGCAGCCTGGGCAATGGCTGTTTTATTGAATGGAATGACTGACCAGGAAACCACTAATTTAACCCTGGCTATGGCTCATTCCGGTGATATCCTCGATTTATCTGATGTGGTTGATATCTGCCTGGATAAACATTCTACCGGTGGGGTTGGCGATAAAACAACCCTGGTTGTAGAACCGCTTGTTGCTGCATGTGGTTTGCCTTTTGGAAAAATGTCTGGTCGTGGATTAGGTTTTAGTGGTGGCACCTTGGACAAAATGGAATCGATCCCAGGTTATCGAGTTGATTTATCCAGGGAAGAATTTATCCAACAACTAAAATCAATCGGAATTGTGTTGTCCGGTCAAAGCGGGGATTTAGCTCCGGCCGATGGAAAAATGTATTCCTTGCGGGATGTCACTGGAACCGTTCCTTCTATGCCATTAATTGCATCCTCGGTGATGAGTAAAAAAATAGCGGGTGGTGCCCAGGTCATCGTTTTGGACGTAAAAGTTGGAGTAGGTGCCTTTATGACTACTCTGGAAGATGCCCGAACGCTTTCGCGGTTATTGGTATCAATCGCACAAATAACCGGGATAAAAGCAGTGTGCATGCTTTCAGATATGAACCAACCATTAGGAAACGCGGTTGGAAATTCATTGGAACTGTTGGAAGCAATTGATACTCTTCACGGTGGTGGACCAAATGATTTTGTAGAACATTGTTTAGCTGCAGCAGCATATCTTGTGATGCTGGGAAAGAAAGCTAAGAGCTTGAATCAAGCTCGCCAGATGGTGGAAGATGTGCTTAAGAATGGTAAAGCCTGGGAAAAGTTTCGTCAAATGGTGATTGCTCAAGGGGGAGAGGTGCAGTATATCGATCAACCTGATTTATTACCAAAAGCAGAGTACATTGAAACAACAAATGCAGATAAAAATGGTTTTGTGCATTGGATTGATGCACGTGTAATTGGTGAAACTTCAGTTGATTTAGGTGCAGGACGAGCTAAAAAGGGAGATCCAGTTGATCATGCAGTTGGAATTATTGTTCATCATAAAGTGGGGGATTATGTGATTGCAGGTGGTCCCTTGTTTACCATCCATGCTAATTCTCAGGAAAAACTGGAATTGGCGCAGCAAAAGGTGCTTCAGGCACATAAAATTGATGATGAAAAATGTGAACCACTGCCTTTATTTTATGAAATAGTGGATTAGGGAACAGGTCGAGAATTTCTGAAGAAGTGCTGGAGAGCCCTTCATTTTTGGGGATTCATAGAAGCGTTTGAATTCACCTTAATTTTTAAAAACTCCTCAGATGATTTTTATCGCTTGTGATATACTCTGCAGCGTAGATTATTTTGGAGAATCCTATGTCTAACAAAGCGAAGTTTTTCTTCATAACGGCAATAATTCTGTTTGTTTTGGGTTTGGTCATTGGTTTATTTCTGTGGACAGGATCTGTGTGGGCTGATCTTGAAGGCTACACTTTCCAACCAGCAACCCATGCAGATAGGTCTGAGTACAATTTGTTATGCCCTCAATTGATAACAACCAATGATTTTGGTGTGATCTCCTTGGGAATTGAAAATGAATTTGACAAAGATGTCAAGAAAGTTGTTCGAGGGTTTAAATCTTTAGGTTATGTGATTTATGTTGCCTCAGATGAGACATCGTTGGAACTGGCGCCAGGTGAATCTGAAGTACTACATTGGTATATTTTTCCTGAAGATGCCGCCTGGAAAAGATTTGTTTTATTCAGAGTGAACATCATCAGTAGCCGTGGAACTGGTTTGACAACTGCTTCCTGTGGGGTTATGGTTGTAAATGTACCTCTTCTAAAAAGCAATCAATTTTTCTTACTGGCACTGTTATCTGGGACACTTCTTATCGGAGCAGGAATTTACCTGATGTATCGTTCATCGTTATTACAGGGAAAAAACAATTATTATTACGAACGGTTGATGCTTTCCATTACCGGAATAATGATTATTGGTCTGTTGCTTGCATTTTTTGGTCAATGGCTTGTAGGTGGATTAATGTTGGTAGCAATGTACCTTTTCCTGATGGTTACCATTACTCATTATGTTCAAAAATGGATGGATAAACCTCCTGCACCAGAGATTTAGCAAAAAGAATAATCAAAATAAGCTCATAATTGAATTTTCTCAAGAATTCTGGTATGATTTGGGACAATCTTAAAAAAAGCGATGATGGAAACGAGTAAGCATTCTTAATCAAACAGCGAACCTGGAATTGGTGTGAGCCAGGGTTGAAATGAATGCCCAAAATCCTTCCGGAGCTGCAAACTGAAAAGGCAAACAGGAAGATGCCTGAGTAGGTACGCCGGGAATCCGCCCGTTACCAATGGCTCGGGATAACGGACCATGTTTTCTTGGTCAGGTGTTCTGGTAAGTGTCCGTCGAAAGATGGGAAGCGGGGTGGTACCGCGAAGTATGAATATCGACCTTCGTCCCTGAGTGCGTAAACCTTATGGTTTACCCAGGAGGAAGGTTTTTTATTATCTATTGATAGAAAGAGGTAGTATAACAATGACAACAAAGATGTTTAAAAAAGCATCAAGTACGATAAATTTCGTCGAACAGGAACATGAGGTTCTTGAGTTTTGGAAAAGCAATGATGCTTTCAATAAAATGAGAGAATTACATAAAGGACAACCAACTTGGTCTTTTCAGGATGGTCCTATTACAGCAAATAACCCGATGGGTGTTCATCATGGATGGGGGCGTACTTACAAAGATGTGTTCAATCGTTTTTGGACCATGCGCGGGCGTGAATTACGTTATCAGAACGGATTTGACTGCCAAGGCCTTTGGGTGGAAGTAGAAGTGGAAAAAGCGTTAGGTTTTACTACCAAAAAAGATATCGAGGACTACGGATTGGCGAAATTCGTACTCAAATGCAAAGAGCGCGTTTTACGTTATGCTGCTGTGCAAACAGAACAATCTGTTCGTCTGGGTTACTGGATGGACTGGAATGACCCCGAATTAATGCGTGAGATGGCAGACAAGTTAGTTGAAAATCCAACGCAGGTGATGACTGTACTTGGTCCTAACGGCCCGGTTACTGATACGGTTGAGCAATTGGTAGGCAGGCTGGGTTCGGCTGATATAGGTGGAAGCTACTTTACTTTCTCTAACGAAAATAACTATATGATCTGGCGTTTTCTTAAAACCTGTTGGGAACGTGGCTGGCTGTATCAAGGTGCTGATGTAATGCCCTGGTGTCCGCGCTGTGCAACAGGAATCAGTCAGCATGAGATCGTTACTGATGGTTATGATGAACTGACCCACATCAGCGTCACCTTGCGATTTCCGCTCCGCGACCGTTCAGGAGAATCCCTGCTGGTATGGACTACCACACCATGGACATTGACCAGCAATGTTGCTGCAGCAGTTGGTCCGGAATTAACTTATGTTAAAGTTAAGCAGGGAGACGAAATCTTTTACCTATCTAAGGGGACCACACGCATGCTTAAAGGTGCGTTTGAGGTATTGGCAGAGTTAAAAGGTTCCGAAATGGAAGGTTGGGTTTACGATGGGCCATTCGATGAATTAGAAGCAGCGAATATGATCGGCGGCCGTACTGAATTGAGAGATCTGGTCAAGGATGTCAGGATCAATGCAGTTCAGGCTCACCAGGTAATTCTATGGGATGATGTGGGTGATGCAGAAGGTACCGGTATCGTACATATTGCCCCTGGCTGTGGTGCCGAAGACTTCAAGTTAGGCCGTGAGCATGGATTCCCCATGCTGGCACCACTAGATGAAGAGGGTGTTTTCCTTTCCCATTATGGTTTATTCACTGGTAAGCATGTTTCAGAAGTGGCTCCTTATGTCTTTAAGGCATTAGAAGAAAATAATCGCATGTACAAAGTGGAAAATTATACGCACCGCTATCCTACCTGCTGGCGTTGTAAGACAGAATTGGTCTTCCGGTTGGTGGATGAATGGTACGTGAGCATGGGTGAAACCTATGACAAACCGCGCGAGGAATTGACTTCTGACGAGAAAGATCGCAGTCTGCGCTATCAAATCATGGATGTAGTTGATCAGATTCGATGGATTCCTGAGTTCGGTCATGCCCGTGAATTGGACTGGTTAAAGAACATGCACGACTGGATGATCTCAAAGAAACGTTATTGGGGTCTGGCTTTACCAATCTGGGTTTGTGATTCCTGTAAACATCATGAAGTTATCGGAGATGATATCGAATTGAAGGAACGAGCTGTGCAGGGAAGGGATCAATTCGAAGGACATACACCACATCGGCCTTACGTAGATGCCATCAAAATAAGTTGCCCCAAATGTGGCGCACTGATGAATTGTATTTCTGATGTAGGCAATCCCTGGTTGGATGCCGGTATTGTTAGCTTCAGCACTATTGGCTACCGAAATGATCCAACCAACTGGCGCAAATGGTACCCAGCGGACTGGATCAGTGAATCCTTCCCTGGTCAGTTCCGCAACTGGTTTTATAGCCTGTTGGTGATGGCAACAGTTCTGGATAATACGCCACCATTCCGACAAGTTTTCAGCTATGCGTCCGTGCTGGCGGAAGACGGACGCGAGATGCATAAAAGCTGGGGAAATTCCATCGAATTTAACGAAGCTGCTGACAAGATGGGTGTAGACGTAATGCGCTGGATGTACTGTTCCCAGAAACCTGAAAACAATCTGCTCTTCGGTTATAACAAAGCCGAAGAAGTACGTCGTGGATTTCTGATCCCGCTCTGGAATGTATACAGCTTCTTTGTTACCTATGCTTCCATGGATGGATGGCAGCCAAATACCCAAGGTTTTGATCCGCATACACCAGAAGGAGCAACACCGATCAGTGACAATCCATTAGACCGCTGGATTCTGGCTCGTTTGAATGACATTACCGGTCGGGTAAATGAAGCGCTGGAAAACTCAGATTCGTTTGCTGTGACTTTGATGATTGAACCGTTCGTTGAAGATCTGACTAACTGGTATGTCCGCCGAAGCCGCCGACGTTTCTGGAAGAGTGAACATGATGCAGATAAGAATACTGCCTATGCCACGCTTTATCATGTGCTGGTTAAATTCAGCCGTTTATTGGCCCCTATTGTTCCTTTTGTTACAGAAGTCATGTATCAGAATCTGGTACGGTCGATGTACGAAAACGCTTATAAAAGTATTCATCATACCATTTATCCACAGATGGATGAAAATGCATTGGATGGTGATTTGGTTGTGCAAATGAATTTAGGGCGGCGTATTGCCAGTTTGGGTTTAGGAGCACGCGCAAGCGCTAATTTAAAGGTCCGCCAGCCATTATCACGCGTATTGGTGTACACAACTGACCAGAAATATCAACTTCCCGATTTTCTCGTGGAGATCATTCGCGATGAGCTAAATGTCAAATTCTTCGAAACAGTTTCACAAGCCGAGAAATTGGTCAGCTATCGTATTTTACCCAACAATAAATTGTTAGGTCCGCGCTTTGGAAGTCGATTCCCTGCGTTGAAGGAGGCAATGACCAAATTACAAGGAGATTCATCAGCACATAAAGCTGTTGCTAATAATGAATCTTTAAAAGTGGTTGTGAATGATGAAATTGTCGAACTTTCCTCTGAAGAAGTGTTGGTAGAAACTCAACCAGTTGAAGGTTTGATTGTGCAGGCAGATCAATTAGTCACCGTGGCGATAGATACGGTCATCACACCTGAACTTAAGTTAGAAGGTTTGGCTCGTGAGTTTGTTCGGCGTGTTCAGGATTTAAGAAAGACAGCCGATTTCGAAATTTCTGACCGGATCAGATTGGTTTATTCTGCAACACCTAAATTAGCACAAGCTGTCAATGAGTTTTCTAAATATATAAAAAATGAAACTTTAACACTTGAATTAGTGGCAGGTGAACCGAGTCCAGAAATGACACAGATTAAGAGTGAATTTGATGGAGAAACCGTAAAACTGGGCGTCGAGAGATTGTAAGTAATCCCAAGAAAAAAAATCCAGACAATTCCTTTTTTTGAAGGGTTGTCTGGATTTTAAGTTATAAAGCCGATTTTTTATGATGAAAAATTTCGAAGTTGTTGGTGAAATACCAGATGAAATTGGCAGTTACTGCTTGATATTTCACTTGAAAAATTCGATTAATGTTTCGATTGGTAAATTGGGAACATTTCTCTTTGATTCAGGATATTACTATTACTTTGGAAGTGCAAAAGGTGGTGGGGGATTACGGGCTAGAATGAATCACCATCTCTCAAGGGAAAAGAAAAAATTTTGGCATTTTGACTATTTGCGTCCTCAAATGATTTTTATAGCAGCCGTTATCACATTCCAAACGAATCAAGAATGCGTATGGTGTCAGAAAATTCAAGAAAATTTTGCCTTCAATGTCCCTGTAAAAGGGTTCGGTGCCAGCGATTGTTTATCATCATGCAAAGCTCATTTATTGTATTCGGATTTCCTGATGGATCTTAATGAATTTTCGGAATATGTAAAACATCCAGATTCGAATGGAGGTCAACTTTTTCTATTCTCAAAAGAAAATGTATCATCTCAATAAAACGGGGTAAGCGGGTGTTTTTGGCAGGCGTGCGCCTGCCAAAAACACCCTGACTGCTAATTATTGAAAGGACACAAGAAAATCTTGAAAGTACGGTAAAATCAAAAAGGAAATTTTAATTTGTAGAAATTGTGAATGCAGGAATGCACAAGTTTTTTACGTGACAATGAGGTCTTTTTTGAAAAAATTATTACGAGCTTATTCATTATTAATAATAACTGCGATTACCATTATCAGCCTGGACCAATATACAAAATACCTTGTTCGCCAAAATCTGGATTTATGGACGGAAACCTGGGTGCCATGGGATTGGATGTTGCCTTACGTAAGAATTGTACATGTACCAAACACGGGTGTTGCTTTTGGCATGTTTCAGGGATTTGGTGATATTTTTTCCATCGTTGCAATTATTGTTGCCCTGATAATTATTTTCTACTTCCCCAGAGTGCCAGAATCAGATTGGTCATTGAGATTGGCGATGAGTTTACAACTCAGTGGCGCATTAGGTAATCTGATCGATCGATTGACGATTGGGCATGTAACAGACTTTGTTTCTGTTGGAAATTTTCCGGTTTGGAATATTGCCGATGCAAGTATCACGATCGGTGTGGTTGTTTTGATCTTAGGTGTTTGGATCGCTGAGATTGAGGAAAAGAAGAAAAAAGGTTTAAATCAGGAAACTCAACTCGAAAATGATACTGATTTGTTGGAAAAAGTCTGAGTAGTTATGAATAATGTTTTTAATTTAAAATTTGATTTACCCGAAAGCCAACGTCTGGATAAATATCTTGTTGATCAATTTCCGGATTTCTCACGATCCCGACTACAGTCATTTATTCGTGGAGGTATGGTTTCTGTTAACGGAAAACCAGTATTAAAAGGTGGTATAAACATCGAAAAAGGGAGTGAAATTTCCATTACGATCCCTCCGATTGTAGAAAGTGGCCTTGTTCCGGAACAGATTCCACTCGATATTGTTTTTGAGAACTCTGATTTGATGATTGTTAATAAACCAGCCGGGATGGTTGTTCATCCTGCCTCAGGACACCTTTCTGGAACGCTGGTGCATGCAGCACTCAATTATGCACCAGATTTGGAGGGTGTCGGAGGGGAGCATCGCCCAGGAGTTGTTCACCGACTCGATAAAGATACATCTGGGTTAATCCTCCTGGCGAAAAATGATAAAGCTCATCGCTTTTTACAGGATCAGTTTCGAAAAAGAAGTGTACATAAAACCTATTATGCTTTGACAGATGGCTTTCCTCCAACACCAACTGGTAGAGTGGAGGCACCGATAGGAAGGGATCCTTCACACCGCAAGCAAATGGCTATTGTCCCTATCAGTCGAGGTCGGGAATCTGTCACAGAATATAAGGTTATTGAAAAATTTGAGCAGCATGCCTTGATCGCTGCCTTTCCACATACCGGAAGGACCCACCAGATCAGGCTTCATCTGGCATTTTTAGGTTGTCCAATCGTTGGTGATCGGGTTTATGGACATCGAAAACAATTACTGGATGCGGGTAGGCAAATGCTCCACGCGTATCGAATCGAATTTGTTTTACCGGGTGAGACAACTCCGCGAGTGTTTGAGGCAGCACTTCCAGAGGATATGAACCTTTTATTAGAACAACTTCGACACCACTAAACACAGGAGAAAGAATGATAGATTTGCGATCTGACACTGTAACACTTCCAACTGAAGCGATGCGGAAAGTTATGGCGCTTGCTGATGTTGGTGATGATGTCTATGGAGAAGATCCTTCCATAAATCGATTGGAGGCAATTTCAGCTGATAGAATGGGTAAAGAAGCAGGGTTATTTATTCCTTCTGGCACAATGGGTAATCTCATCGCATTTTTAACCCATTGCCAAAGAGGCGATGAAGCCATCATGGGCGATCAGGCTCATACTTTTTATTACGAGGTCGGTGGTGTATCTGCGCTGGGTGGCATTATGGTTCATACTGTTCCAAATCAAGCAGATGGAACGATGAAATTATCGGATTTGCAAAATGCGCTGAGAGCCGAGGATGTACATTTTCCAACTACCAGGTTAATTGCGCTTGAAAATACTCATAACCGGTGTGGTGGCGTGGTTTTAACGCCTGAATACATCCAAAATGTAGTGAAATTCGCAAAGGGTAATGGGTTATTTGTACACATGGATGGCGCAAGAATTTTTAATGCAGCCATCAAACTGGGAATACCAGTTCATAATTTGGTAGATGGCGTAGACTCGGTTACATTTTGTCTGAGTAAAGGACTGGGAGCGCCAGTTGGAAGTGTGTTGAGCGGAACCAGGGATTTCATATCCAGAGCTCGTCGAATTCGAAAACAATTGGGCGGGGGAATGCGTCAGGCTGGAATTTTAGCAGCTGCAGGTATTGTTGCATTAGAAACGATGGTGGATCGTCTGGAAGAGGATCACCAACGGGCACAGCTTCTGGCAGGGAAACTACGATATGTTCCCAATATTCATGTGCGAGAAAATTCACCCCAGACAAATATGGTTTTCATTGACCTGGCTGATAGTGATCCCAGGACCAATATCCAGGTAATCGAAGAATTAAAAAATATGAGCGTTTTAATTGGCACATCAAAAAACAGAGGTTTCCGATTGGTGACACATTATGGAATTTCTGATAATGATATTGTTGAAGTGTCTGATATTTTTTTGAAGATCATGTCCGATTAAGGTCCTTGCTCAAGCCTATATTTATATTCTGATATAATTTAATACATATTAATACAAGGAATTGATTTCAAGTCAGACGCGAAATAATTCTTTTTGTTAATTGATAGTATTCAATCTCACAACAGACTGTGGAGGTTATTTATGAAGGAATATTTTACTCTCGCTGAAATCGATGAGGTAGCTCAGGCTATTCGAAACTTAACAAAATATCAACCGAAAGTAGGGCTGATTCTGGGTTCTGGTTTGGGTGATTTAGCCAATTCAATTGAAGAACCTGATTATATTCCATATAAAAATATTCCTTATTGGCCCACATCGACTGTACATGGTCATACTGGACAATTGGTGATTGGAAAACTTGAAGGCCAGACGGTTATCACTATGCAAGGTAGAGCACATTACTATGAAGGTTATAGCATGGCGGAAGTCACT
This sequence comes from uncultured Chloroflexia bacterium, assembly GCA_963765655.1. Taxonomy (GTDB): domain Bacteria; phylum Chloroflexota; class Anaerolineae; order Anaerolineales; family Anaerolineaceae; genus UBA6170. Next base: position 79,018 of record CAVXXH010000004.1, on the reverse strand, counting down.
TTACCGGTCAGAGTTATGCAAAGATTGGGAGTCGAAATATTAATTGTTACCAATGCAGCAGGAGCTATTAATCCGGAATATGTTCCCGGTGATGTTATGTTTTTATCCGATCACATTGCAATGATTGCAATGACTGGAAACAACCCTCTGCGTGGTCCAAATCTGGATGAATTTGGACCCAGGTTTCCAGATATGAGTCAGGCTTATGATCAGGTTCTCTATCATCACGCAAAAAAGGTTGCGGATGAAAACAACATCAAAACATTTTCTGGTGTGTATGTTTCCTTGTCTGGACCATCATTTGAATCACCTGCAGATCTTCGGTTTTTGAAGGCGATTGGAGCTGACGCGGTTGGAATGTCTACAGTTCCTGAAGTTATTATCGCCCGGCATGGTGGTCTACGTGTATTAGGTATATCAGGTATCAGCAATAAAGCCAACCTGGATGGTTCCACGACTACAACCCATGATGAAGTGTTGGAAGCTGGTAAAGTATTGGCTCCCAGACTAACAACTATCATTCAGGGATTACTCTCCAAACTATAATGATTGCGGTGGTTATGGTCTGGTATGACTGAAATTCTTGATTTTCTAATTGAGTTTGAGATCTGGTTCTATGTAATTCTCGGACTTATCTCGCTCATTTTCTTTTCCAGATTATTTACAGCGATCGGTAACTGGCGTGAAGCAGCTTTTGGTTTGGAGCGTGACATTGCTCAACGAAAATTCAGGTCAGCGCTTTCCATTTTGTTGCTTATATTTATTCTATTTGTAGGTGAGTTTTTTTTTGTGACGTATTCCAGCAGTTTAATGCCTGACCAGACCAACCTTGCTACACCAACTATCGATATTCTGGCTTCCCCTTCACCAACGAATCCACCAGTTGCTTTTGTGGAAAATGATGAAACTTCATCCCCAACTCCTACTTTAACCCAGGATGGATGCATCCCTGGAGAAATCGAATGGATTTTTCCTGAACCAGCATCTGAAATTGAAGATGTTGTGCAATTAATTGGCACGGTGAATATAGAAAATTTTGGTTTTTATAAATATGAGTACACTGAACCCGGAAATGTATTTTGGAAAACAATTGCAGGTGATAATAAAGTAGTCATCGAAGATCAAATTGGCTTATGGAACACATCCCAGATAGTTCCAGGCGATTATTTGTTACGGTTGGTTGTTTTAGATAATGATAATAATGAATACCCTGCCTGTATCGTTTCTGTACGAGTAATTAATCAATAATGGAGAGAGAAAATGCCACAAATTGAAATCCGACAAGCAGTATCCGCAGATATTAATGAGTTGATCTCTTTAGATCATTCCTGTAAGTCAAATTATGTCTGGCAAATGGACCGAACGATTGAAGACGGTCAATTCCTGATCTCATTTCGGGAAATTCGCTTACCAAGACCAACCCAGGTTGCTTATCCCAGACAAGTTGAATTATTGGAAAATGAATGGCAACAGGCACCTGGATTAATGGTTGCAATCCACAATGGTCAGCACGTTGGTTACATCCGATTAATTGAAGTATTGGAAATTCAATCTGCTGTTATCAGAGACCTGGTTGTTGATAATCCTATAAGGCGGCAGGGAGTTGGAACAGCCATGGTTTTAGCCGCCCAAAATTGGGCAATTCAACGGGGAAACCGCAGACTTACACTTGAAGTGCCACCTAAAAGTTATCCGGCGATCAAACTGGCTTTTAAATTAGGATTTGAGTTTTCCGGATATAATGATTCATATTATCCTAATAAGGACATAGCTCTTTTCTTTTCCAAATATCTAAAATGAAACGAATTTATTGGTAATTTAATATGGTCAATTGGATTGAAGGTTTCATTAATCTTGTTCGGACAATAAACGATATCCTTACAGCTGGGATAGCAATAACAGCATTTTCATTGTTATTATATGCGCTAACATTTAATCTCAAAGATCGGGTTGCCCGGTCTTTTGCTATGATTCTGGTTTGTGTGGTGATTGTATTCACTGCTGAGGCCTTAGGTGGCATCGCTATTGATGAAACAAATATGGAATTCTGGCTCAAATTACAATGGTTGGGAATCGTATTATTACCACCGACCTATTTACATTTTTCTGATGCCCTTGTCGCTACGACGGGTCGTCCCAGCCGATGGCGAAGGCGTTGGGCTGTTCGAATTACTTATTTATTCTCTTTATTCCTATTAATTCTTATCCCATTTGATATTCTTGTAGGGTCAATTACGACAGACCAGGTTTCTGCGCCGCATTTGGAAAGAACGCTGATCACAGAATTATTCACAGTCTACTATTGGATCATCATGCTACTTTCCTGGATCAATTTTTTCAGGGCATATATTCGCACCGTCACACCTGTCAGTCGACGTAGGATGGGGTATTTAGTTATCGGTGCGTTGGCACCAGCTATTGGATCGTTCCCATTCTTGTTGTATGGATCTGGTGTGGCAGATCGCCTTGATGGAATGTTCTGGATCGTAGCCACGGTTAGCAATCTGGTCTTTTACTTTTTGATTATTATGATGGCATATGCAGTGGCATTTTTTGGAGTTGCCTGGTCAGATCGGGTAGTAAAAACCAGATTGCTTAAATGGATTATGCGTGGACCTGTAACTGCAAGTATTACACTGGGATTAACAACGATTGTCAGACGAACAGGGGCTGTTTTTGGTTATGATTTTGAATTGTTTATACCGATTTTCATGGTGGCAACAATTGTAATATTTCAACATTTAATCACACTATTGTCTCCATTGGGTGAGAAGTGGTTTTTCTATGGGAATGATCAGAAGGATATTGAAATCTTACAGACTCTGGAAAATAGATTACTAACCCGTAATGATCTTTTGGAGTTTCTGGAGATGATTTTATCGGCACTGATGGATAGATTACAGGCATCTGGCTCATTTATTGTTTCGATCAATGAAGATGGACTTGAATTGGTGCTTACAAATGGAAAAATCCAGTTAAACGATCAGAAGATTTCTGATGAGCTATCCAAATTAGTTATAGAAAATGGTGATTTCCCTGAGATTTTCCAGTGGGAAAATGCTTCTTTATTTCCTCTAAAATCAAGAACGAATGGGGATCAGGAGCAAAAAGAATTGATTGGAATCCTGGGATTAGCTGGCATTAATGTGCAAGAACTGGACGAAGAGCAAAAAAGTGCATTAACAATGATGGTTGAAAGAGCTTCTTCAGCATTAAGTGATCGACGTATGCAAATTGAGATTTTTGATTCTATGGAAAAATTAAGCTCAAGAGTTAATACCATTCAACAATTACGTTCTCGGGGTCGATTTGATCGTGAACGAGTCTTTTCTGTAGTTGATCCAATTCAAAGTGGAGATTTGGCGACCTGGGTTAAAGATGCACTAACTCATTTTTGGGGTGGACCAAAATTAACTGATAATCCATTATTGGAATTGCAGGTAGTTCAGGAAGCCGCTGATGAAGGGGAAGGCAATAAAGCAAATGCCTTACGCTCGATTTTAAGAGATGCCATAAACCAGGTAAAACCTGAGGGTGAAAGACGCTTTACAGCTGAATGGATACTGTATAATATTTTAGAGATGAAGTTTCTGGAAGGAAGAAAAGTTCGGGAAATTGCCATCAAATTATCCATGTCAGAGGCAGATTTATATAGAAAACAAAGGGTAGCGATCGAATCGGTTGCCAACAAAATTATTGAAATGGAAAAAGAAGCACGCAATGAAGACAGTATCCCTGATTTATGAGCAATCTTTTCTGATTTTTTGAGTTTAAATCTCAAGAAATTGGTTGGTTTGGAGGAAGATGTTTATGTATCAAAGCAAAATCAAGAATGAACCAGATTTACCACCTATGGATGAAGGGTGGTGGGCATCTGTACTGGCTGATGAAGAAATTCTGGAACCCGAGGTTCAGGATAGCGAAACAAGAATATCACTATCCACAGGTGCTTTGATAGTAGATTGGGAAAAGGTTCAATCTGTTTTTGATCATGATGAGATCGTGGCGTTGTTTGTTCAGGGATTCAATCGTGGGGGATTATTAGTTCAAGGGGATAGTATTCAGGGATTTGTGCCATTATCTCACCTGATTGAATCCTCCAATGAATGTGAGGAAGAAGAAAAACGCTCAATTCTGACAAATTATGTTGGAAAAACGATCAGGTTAAAAGTTATCGAATGTGAGCCAGGTCAGGAAAGAGTTGTTTTGTCTGAGAGGGCTGCTCTGGCGGGTGAAGGCAGTCGGAAAGCATTATTTCAGACGTTGAAAACTGGATCGATTGTCAACGGTATCATCACCAATATAACGGATTTTGGCGTATTTGTAGATCTGGGTGGTGTGGAAGGATTGATTCACGTTTCAGAATTGTCATGGGGGCGGGTACAGCATCCAGGAGAGATCTTATCGTTAGGTCAACCTATTAAAGTGCTGGTATTACAAGTCAGTGAAGAAAGTGCCAGAATTGCATTAAGCCTAAAACGTCTGTTCAGAAATCCCTGGGAGTCATTGGCAGAAATGTATGTCATAGGTGACATTGTGTCAGCAACTGTGACAGCTATCACCCGCTTTGGGGTATTTGCCCGCCTGGATGAAGGTGTGGAAGGGTTGATTCATATTTCGTCCATTCAGCTAGGATCAGCACAAAAAGATCTTGACAGTATGTTTATGACCGGTCAGGTGGTACCTGTTAAAATACTCCACATAGATATAGAAAGAAGACGGCTAGGTTTAGGTCTGATGGATGAGTAAAAAATCAGAGAACATTAAAAACAAACAATATTCGCTGGAAAAAGATCAAAATCCAACTGATCATCACCCAAACTGGTTAAGCAAAATTCAACCCATCTTGAGCAGATATGGTCTGGATTTTTTTGGTGTCTCCATGTTTGCAATTGCTGTATTAACATTGTTTGGATTGATCGGTTGGACGGTAGGAAGTCTCATATCAAATTGGACCAACTTACTAACCCAATGGTTTGGTTGGGGAAGTTATTGTTTTGTTATTGTGTTTGCAGCGATTGGATTTTGGAGTTTTCGAAAAAGAATTTTCGGAGATATTCAGTTCCCATTATCACGTGTTTTAGCATTTGAATTAAGTTTTTTTGTTTTAATTGCTTTACTCTCTATTTATGGGGGCATGGATTTACAAAGGGCAGAAGCAGGGATGGATGGAGGATTTATTGGTTGGGGATTGGCAAATTTATTCTCCAGAATTATGCCAGAACCAATCCTCTCAATTCTGCTTATTTTTCTTTTCATCATCAGTTTTGCTCTCGGGACTGGTTTTTTCTCTTTTCTCATCAAAAAACTGGATGCATGGACAGAAGCCTATATTCAAAATAAAGGATTGGATGAATTAGCAGGCTTTACCAGTTTAAATTCTTCTGAAGATGATTTAACACAAAAATTATCGAGAGATGAAAAAATCCTTGAGAAACTTAAAAGCCAGACTGTTATGACACCTGCGCCTAACATTGATCGGCAGGAAAATTTACCTCCTTTTGACCTATTAGCTGCTGAACAGGTTTTTGTGATGGATAATGTTCAGGTGCAGGTGATGGGTGAACAAATAGAAAAAACCCTGGACGAATTTGGAGTGCCTGCCAGGGTAGCCGGTTATCGTATCGGCCCGACTGTTACACAATTTGCGGTTGAACCAGGGTTCGTTGAAAAAGAGAATCCAGATGGCACTGTCAGTAAACATAAAGTGCGTGTATCTCAAATTTCTTCTCTCGCCCGCGACCTTGCGTTAGCGTTGTCAGCTGAACGGTTAAGGGTAGAAGCTCCTGTTCCGGGCAGATCATATGTTGGTATAGAAGTACCGAATATGCAATCTAAAATGGTGCGTTTAAGACCAATACTCGAATCCGAAGTGTTTCAAAAACTCCGCTCGCCATTAAGTCTTGCATTAGGACAGGATGTTTCCGGTCAACCAGTCATCGCTGATTTGATCAAGATGCCGCATCTGCTCATCGCAGGTACAACGGGATCAGGAAAGTCGGTCTGTGTCAGTGCCATCACGACCTGTTTGCTGATGAATAATTCCCCGGATAATCTCCGAATAGCAATGTTGGATCCAAAGATGGTTGAATTGGTGAGGTTTAATGGTGTCCCTCATTTGCTGGGTAAAGTAGAAACTTCTATTGACCGCATGGTGGGGGTTTTACGCTGGGCAATATCAGAAATGGATCAGCGCTACCGCCTATTAGAAGAGGCTAAAGCGAGAGATCTGGATGCTTATAACACAAAAATGTTGAAGAAAATTCAAGCCACTTTACCCAGAATTGTGATTATCGTCGATGAACTGGCTGATTTGATGTTATCTTCACCAGATCAAACAGAGCATAGCCTGGTACGATTGGCTCAAATGGCTCGAGCTGTAGGGATGCATCTGATTGTCGCTACACAACGCCCAAGCGTTGATGTTGTAACGGGTTTGATTAAAGCCAATTTCCCAGCAAGAATTGCTTTCACGGTAGCATCATCCATCGATTCCCGGGTTATTCTGGATGTTAATGGGGCGGAATCTTTGATGGGAAAAGGAGACATGCTTTTCCTTGCGCCAGATGTAGGAGCTCCGCAACGGGCACAGGGTGTAATTGTTACTGACCACGAAATTGATCAAATTATTGATTTCTGGCGACAATCAGAACTAATCAAGTTAGATGAACCCGCGCCTTGGGAAGGTCTTATGAAGGTAATGCAAGAAGAGGGGGGAGATGATCTGGTGAAGCAAGCGATTGAATTGGTGAAAACAAGTCGCAGAGCATCGGCCTCATTATTACAACGCCGACTTCGGATTGGATTCCCTAGAGCTGCTAGATTATTAGATCAATTGGAAGAAATGGGGGTTGTCGGTCCCAGTCAGGGCGGAGGGAAGGATCGAGAAGTAATGATTGATTCAAACGATAATTGGGAAGATATGAAGAATGCTGGTGAGGAAGAGGAATAAAGATTTCCAAGCTTTTGTCTTGACAGTTCTTTAGCCGTACGATAGGATAAGCAAATCAAAAATTTTGAAATTGTAGGTGGATTTTGGATATATCTGAAAAGAAAAAATTAAGCTTTTCTGACCTGATGAGAAAGAAATTCAAAGGAATTCTAGACCCGATTGGGAATTTTCTAAATAACCTTGGTTTCAAACCGAATATGATCACCATCCTGGGTTTGGTCGGTCACATTATATCAGCAATATTTATTGCTTTTGGTGAAATCATGTGGGGCGGCATTATTTTATTAGTTTTTGCTCCCATCGATGCGTTGGATGGCACCATGGCAAGGCTTAGAAATGAACCAACAAGGTTTGGTGGCTTTGTTGATTCTGTCACTGATCGGTATTCGGAACTGATTGTTTTTGCTGGCTTGTTATTTCACTATGCCAAAATTCATAACACATTAGCAATCATGCTGGTTTTCTTTGCTGCAGCAGGTTCCATTATGGTTTCCTACAATCGGGCACGAGCAGAGGCATTGAATTATGATGCAAAAGTTGGAATCATGACCAGGTTAGAACGCTTGATCATTCTGATTCCATGTCTAATCTTCAATATTCCCATGGTTGCCTTATGGGTTCTGGCACTCCTGGCTAATTTCACCGCATTACAAAGGATTTGGTCAGTTCGTAAACAGGCTTATCTTGCCCGGGATGTCGTGGGATTAAATAAAGAAAATAAATAGAGGTGAAAAATGCCTGAAGGTTTTTATATTGGTAAATTATTTATTCATTTTTACGGCGTTATTATTATGTTTGGGGCTGTTCTGGCAGCCTGGTTGGCGACTGTTGAAGCAAAACGACGTGGCCATAATTCAGATATAGTTTGGGATGTGATGCCCTGGCTACTGATTGCTGGTATTATCGGTGCACGAATCTGGCATATTCTCACACCTCCAGCTTCCATGGTCGAAATGGGAATTACAACACAATATTATCTGACACATCCTTTGGATGCGATTAATGTACGTGCAGGGGGATTGGGTATTCCAGGTGCAGTCATGGGTGGAGCTTTGGCATTATGGCTTTATACCCGGAAAAAGAAATTGAGTTTTGCTTCCTGGGTGGATATTATCGCTCCCGGACTGGCACTTGCTCAGGCAGTGGGCAGGTGGGGAAATTTTATTAATCAGGAATTATATGGTGCACCAACGGACCTACCCTGGGCAATTTTTATTGAACCATCCCGCAGATTAGCAGAATACATGGATGTGGCTTATTACCACCCAATGTTCTTATACGAATCTCTGTGGAATTTAATGAATATGGCAGTTTTATTAATTCTTGGGAGAAAATTAAAAGAGAAATTATTTAGAGGTGATATTTTCCTGATTTATCTGGTTATATATCCAATCGGCAGGTTCTTATTGGAATTTATCCGACTGGATCCGTCTAACGTGGGTGGAATCAATGCAAACCAGACAACCATGGCAATCATTGCCATCTCCTCATTAATCATTCTCGTTTTAAAGAGAACGATATTAAAAGATAAACAGAGTTTAGAAGAATTTCCAGCAGTTCCTCAGAAAGCTGGATAGGAAAAACAGAATTAATTTCTTAAGCGAGGAAAGTTGATTGAAACGCATGAACTGACCAAAATCTTTGATGATTTTACGGCAGTTAATCAAATAAACCTGAATGTCCAATCTGGGCAAATCCTTGCATTATTAGGACCGAATGGTGCTGGAAAAACCACTACAGTTCGAATGTTGTCATCCATACTCAGACCTAGTAGTGGTTGGGCAAAAATCGCCGGTTATGATGTGTATACCCAACCTTCAGAAGTTCGCAAGATGGTTGGAGTATTAACCGAACATCATGGTTTGTATGGCAGAATGAACGCGGATGAATATCTGATTTTCTTTGGTGAACTCTATGGATATTCACGTTCCCACACACTGAATAAAATAAATCCCCTCTTAGAACAATTAGGGATGGTTCAATACCGGAAGAAACGACTAGGCGAATACTCAAAAGGAATGCGTCAAAAATTGGCTCTTGTGAGAGCACTCATTCATGAGCCACCGGTTTTATTACTGGATGAACCAACCTCTGCAATGGATCCAGAAAGTGCAAAGATCGTTCGTTCTGCCATAAAAAGCTTAAGTAACAAAGACCGAACAATCATTTTATGCACACATAATCTGGTGGAAGCTGAAGAACTGTGTGATCAAATTGCAATCATTCAGGAAGGCAATATCATCTTAAATCAATCCATGCAGGAAGTAAAAATTTCATTGGTAGGGTCACCTGTGTTTGCTGCAAAATTTGTTAATCCGAATATTGAGAAAAATCTTAAATTACCCGATGGTATTCAGATTGTAAACCGAAATGAAAGCTCCATTTATTTTAAGGTGGAGAAACCGAACATACAAAATCCAGATTTGATTCGGTTACTATCCGAAAAATATAATTTATTGTCCTTTGAAGAAGTTCCAATCAAGTTGGAAGATGCTTATTTGAGTGCCATTAACCAGATAAAGATGAGTAACAATGATAGTTAATCAACTGAAACAAGCCATGGTGATTACGAAACGAGAGGTACGCGATCAATTTCGGGATTGGCGCATCATTTTTCCCATCCTTGGGTTAACAATATTCTTTCCTTTTTTAATGAATTTCACCACAGCGCAAGTTCTCCAATTCGTCAATCGATATGGTGCTTCAATCGTTGGTGAACGACTGGTTCCATTTTCGATGATGATTGTTGGCTTCTTCCCGATATCGGTTTCGTTGGTAATTGCTTTAGAGAGTTTCGTGGGAGAAAAAGAACGCGGGAGTATTGAACCTTTATTCAATACACCATTATTGGATTGGCAAATCTATATTGGAAAATTGATTTCCTCAATCGTACCGCCATTGTTTGCCAGTTTTGTTGGTATTTTGGTGTATTGTATTGGATTGATCATTAATGATGTTCCCTTGCCGGAATGGCACTTAATCATTCAAATTGTTGCGATTACGATTATTCAGGCTGTTGTGATGGTTGCCGGAGCCGTGGTTGTTTCAACTCAGGCGACTTCGGTTCGCGCAGCGAATTTACTGGCGAGTTTTATTATCATCCCCATGGCATTGTTGATTCAGGGGGAAAGTATTGTAATGTTTTGGGGAAATTATGCAACCCTATGGTGGGTTGTTTTTGGCTTATCTATTCTGGCGATATTATTATTAAGAATTGGGCTGGCACATTTTAGCCGGGAAGAATTACTGGGCCGAGACATTGATGTTCTCAACTTTCGTTGGGGGTGGAAGGTGTTCCGAATGAATTTTCTTGGGAATGCAACCAACCTTAAGAATTGGTATCAATTTGAAGTTTTTCCTTACATCAAAGAAATTCGTTATTCCATTTTAATAGTCAGTCTGCTTGTTCTGGTCGCTTTTTTTGTTGGAAAATCACAAATAACCAAATTTGAGTTTCCAATTGAACAATTAGGTGTGGAAAATATGCAAGAACAACTGACGCTATTGAGTCAGAATTGGTCTTTTGGTAATTTTTCTCCGGTTATCTCAATTTTCTGGCAGAATATTCGGGTATTATTGTTAGCTTTTATTCTGGGTGTGATAACGCTGGGAATATTTGGTGTGCTGCCATTGTTCGCTTCTGTCGGAATTGTTGGATACATAATGGGTTTATTAGGGTATGCCGGTCTGAGTGTAAGTACTTACTTCATAGGCTTTATCCTTCCTCATGGGATCTTTGAAATTCCAGCGGCAGTCATTGCGACAGCTGCAATTTATCAAATTGGGGTCATGCTCGCCACACCAGATGTCCAACAAACGATTGGAGAAGTTTGGATTAAGTCAATTGCCAGTTGGGCAAAAATAATGCTAGGTTTGGTAATACCCATGATGTTTCTTGCTGCTATGATTGAAGTTTGGGCTACACCTAAGTTAGCTTTGTGGTTAATACCCTAATGAAATTACCATCCCTGCAGGAAGGGTAGCCATTCCTCATCTGTGAAGTTATTTCTCGCGAAAAGATAGATTGCATTACCAGGCGGGGGTTTGGGAATCCGCAATAATTTCATTCCAGCATCGTGAACGTTTCTACCACCCTTCTTATGATTACATACAGAACAGGCAGTAACCAGATTCTCCCAGGAGAAATCACCCCCTAAGCGTTTAGGGATTACGTGATCGATCGTGAGATTCGAAGAATGATGACCACAATATTGGCAAGTGAAATGATCGCGCCGAAATATTTCTTTGCGGGTTAAATGAACCTGTGCTCTTGGTCGATGGATCATTCTTTGGAGTCGGATAACGGATGGGATCGGAAACTTTTGATTGATGCTGTAGAAATAACCACGACCATTACTTACCAGAGTCGCTTTTTCTGTGAGTATCAATCCAAAGGCGCGCCTTAAGTCACAGATATTGATTGGTTCAAAATTTGCATTAAGCACAAGTACTTGATCAGACATCATCCCTTGAGAAATTATAGCAGATTCTAAATATCTTTTAATTATCACGCATAAGTCATTTATGTTGAAAATGAATAATAGCTTGTTCTTAGATCCTGATAACTATACAATGAATGTGAAAATGAATTTGAGAGATTATATTATAAAATAGTTAAAATTCTGTAAAAGTTTGTTAAACAATTGAAGTTAATATTATTTTGATATTGACTTGAAAATAACTCAATATTTTGAATTGAGGGAAATACAATGAAGATTCTTATTTCAGGTGGAACAGGTCTTATTGGCACATCTTTAATTGGAAATTTACTCAAATCGGGTAATGAAATTACTGTTTTAACCCGCAATGTATCAAATCGAAAAAATACAGATGCATTGCATTTCTTGAAGTGGGAGCTCGAATCGGCTGATTCTTTAAATTCAATTATTAACGAAGTTGATGCTGTCATTAATCTTGCAGGAGAAAGTATTGGAAGTGGTTACTGGACCAACACCAAAAAAGAACGAATTGTCAATTCCCGGGTTGAAGTTGGAAAGGTTTTAACGAATGCGATCATTGGCTCTGATCATAAGCCAGAAGTATTCATTCAAGCTTCCGGAGTAGGTTATTATGGAACAAGCACCTCAGCGATTTTTGATGAATCGTCCACCAATGGAATGGATTTCCCGGCGAGTGTGGCAAAAGTTTGGGAAGCGTCTTCCAATGAATTGGATTCGGTTGGTGTTCGCAGGGTTATTATTCGAACAGGGGTTGTTTTGGATAAGAATTCTGGCGCTTTACCACTTATGGTGTTACCTTTCCGTCTTTTGATAGGGGGTCCTTTGGGGAGTGGCCGACAAGTGATCTCATGGATCCATCTTGAGGATGAGGTCAGAGCGATAGAATATTTGTTAACACACAAAAACATTTCGGGTCCGGTTAACTTGACTGCTCCTGGTGTCGTTACAAATAAAGAATTTGGAAAAATGATAGCTAAGGTCCTGAAAAAGCCGTTTTGGTTTCCAACTCCCTCTTTTGGATTGAAATTGTTATTAGGTGAAAAGAGTACTCTGGTTCTCGATGGTCAAAATACCCCGCCAATTAAATTAATAGACGCAGGTTTTAAATTCACATATCCGGATTTGGAAAGTGCATTAAGGAATATTTACAAATCCTGAAAAATTTACCATTCAATATTAAGTAACTCAATCAATCCTTCAAGATTTGTGTCTGTTTAGATTTGAATTCACAGGTTTGTGTTTGTTCATGTTAGAATTGCCAATACTTTACACGAAAGGTGGTATCGATAACATGACAATCATTACGAATGCTTTTAACGAACTAAAATGGCGAGGAATGATTTTTGACTACGTAGACGGAATAGACAGCATTTTAGGTGAGAAAAAGGTTACCGTTTATAATGGTTTCGATGCTACAGCCGACAGTTTGCATGTTGGGCACATGGTTCCTTTACTGGCATTAGCCCGATTACAACGCTTTGGACATCATCCGATTGCATTAGCGGGTGGTGGGACGAGTATGATCGGTGATCCCAGTGGCAAGTCAGCAGAAAGACAATTATTAAGCCATCAAATCATTGAAGAAAATGTTGAATCAATCAAGCAGCAATTAGCGCATTTTCTCGATTTTAAGGTTAAGGCGAATCCTGCCCGGGTATTGAATAATGCATCCTGGTTAATGAAGTTGAATTTGATAGATTTCCTCAGAGATATTGGAAAGCATTTTACGATTAATTACATGCTGGCGAAGGACTCAGTTAAATCGAGAATTGATCGTGAGGAGGGGATCTCTTACACAGAATTCAGCTATATGCTGCTGCAATCTTATGATTACCTTCACCTGCATCAGAATGAAAATTGTATTTTGCAAACTGGAGGAAGTGATCAATGGGGGAATATTACAGCTGGGGGAGAATTGGTGCGCCGGATAACCGGTCATTCAGTTTATGGAATGGTATATCCATTGATTACAAAATCGGATGGCACAAAATTTGGTAAAACTGAATCTGGTTCTGTCTGGTTAAAACCTGAAAGAACATCTCCTTATAAATTCTTTCAATTCTGGTTGAATACAGATGACAAAGACGTCATTAATTATCTGAAGTATTTCACTTTTTTATCTAAAGATGTAATTGATGAATTAGAGTTTTCTGTTTCAGAACGTCCAGAAGAGAGAGAAGCCCAAAAGAGGCTTGCCAAGGAAATAACATCCATTGTACATGGCGAAACGGCTTTGAGCAGAGCAGAAGAGGCTACACAGGTTTTATTTGGTGGTAGTTTAGAAGGATTGACGGGATCAGATATTGAAGAAATTTTTGCAGATGTACAATCCACTCAACTATCCAGAACCGATTTTGAAGCTGGTGGAAAACCAATTATTGATTTACTGGTCGATTGTGGTGTTGCTAAATCTAAAGGTGAGGCAAGAAGATCTATTCAAGAAGGCGGTATTTACCTCAATAACAATCGTTTAACAGAGGTTGATCAACTCATCAAAACTGACGCTCTGATAGAAAATCGCTACTTAATCCTCAGAAAAGGCCGCAAGAATTATCACCTGGTAAAAGTTGCCTAGATTTTGCTAAACTCAAAATTCTTGAAATTAATTACTCCCAGTCGTAAGAATTTGTTCCATGATCCGACGTCCAAGGTCTCTTGCTTCTTGTGAAGAGCCATTTTCGAGCGTCAATACAAAAACCAAAGGTGTCGCTTGCCAGTCTGGCATCGTTCCAGTAACATACCAGTGGGTAAGATTTTCTCCTGGATCATTTGAAGAGGTTATTTCCCAGGCAGGATAATCTTTTCGACCGAAGTAATTGGCTGTCTGGTTTGCATTAAGCGTATCTATCGCTCGAGTTGGCTCTTTAGAAGAGAAAATCACCCAATCCTGGTTAGGTGTATTAACTGCCAAAGTCAATCTGGGGTATGGCATTTCACCTGCGTTTGAAAATGCGGAGACTGACCTGGCTATTTGGAGCGGAGACAATAAAAAAGCACTGAGTGCCTGTTGAGAGTCAGGGGTTGTCAAAGTTACTGGCTCAAAAGGAAGGTCGAATGTATAATTTTCATTCCATCCAAATTTCTGAATCATTTCATTTTCTTTACCATCACCAATTAACGAATTCAGGAATTGATTGGCATTTTCACATCCATTCATAAGCGTAATTTGCAAGGAGTTTCTTTCCTGATTTGATAATGGAAAAGCACAATTTCCTGTTTCAAAGAAATTATCCTCTTCAATTTCGATGGAATTTTCAATTAAATACGAATAAGAAAATAATCCAGATATTTCCCGGATTTCATATTTTCCTTGCGCAACACGATTAATCAAAGGGGCGTTTTCATCAATCGATAATTCATCCCAAGCTTCATCCAGTTGAGCAGGATTGTAACTTGGTGAAGACCATAAACCCAGAATCTCACCTGTTTTTGCGTTCATAATTACAGCTGCTCCATTAAAATCCTGGAGGGTATTGACTAATTGGCGTTGCCTGGTCAGATCAATCGTTGTTCTGATGTCCCTGCCATCCGGAGGTCGGGCATAAAGCAATTCATTCCACCAGATATCTGAAGTTGGAATTCCAGCTAATCCACGCAAATATGGATCCATACTTGCTTCTAATCCACTCTGACCTAATAATGGGTGGTTATAACCCACAGTGGTAGAAAGTGAAGGCTCGAGTAATAACCGTTCATATGATCCGCGATCACCGGTCGTGATTAAAATTGGATTATTTTGGCGATCCAGCAAATCTCCACGAGGAACATAACGGTCATTAATGATTTTCCTTAAATTGTCGGTTCTTGATAGTAATCCATCGGATCGTATGGTAGCCCAATAAGTTGTGATCAATGAAATAAAAATAAAAATGATAATAATCATTGAATATGTTAATAAATAAGGTTTTGCTTCATCCTGAACAACAGCTCGTGACGTTTGATTTTGACTGATCCAGAGTAAGATGAGAATTGCCACAAATACAGTTAAAAGGGAGGATCCACCATAGGACATAAATGGCAGTGTCACCCCTGTTAAGGGTAAAAATCTTGTGCTTCCCCCGATAATAAGAATGGATTGGATTGACAGGAATATAGTGATTCCTGATGCTAATAACCGTTGATATTGATTTCTCCCCTTGATGGCGATCGAGAATCCGCGGAATGCTAGAAAAGAAAAAAGACATATAATAAAGAGGCTTCCAAATAAACCTAATTCTTCACTGATTGCAGCAAAGATAAAATCTGAAATAGCAACTGGGACAATCCCTGGACTTCCTAACCCCGGTCCTGTTCCCAAAATGCGCCCTGCAGCAATTGCCTGAATGGATTGAATGATCTGATATGAGCCACCGGATGCGTCTACCCAAGGATTCAACCAGCCATCGATTCGGATCTGAATGACATCAAAATTCTGGTATCCAAAGTATCCAGCTATGACGATGATAGTAAAAAATATGAAGACAGCTCGTTTTTTCTCTGAAACGATAAAAATAAAAAATGCATATATGATCAGAAAAATAGTTGCAGTTCCCAGGTCTCGCTGGGCAAAAAGAATCAGAATGGCAGCTACAACCATGACTAATGAAGGAATGATTAAAACAGACAGGTTTTTTCGAAATGCCCAGTTGTCAGCAAAAAATGCAGCCAGGTAGATGATAAACAACAGTTTCAGCGGTTCGGAGGGCTGGAAGTAAATTCCACAGCATCCTAACCATAAACGAGGTCCTTCCCCACTAGGGTAAATCCCAAAAAAGAATGTCAAAACTGTAACAAGCAAACCTAAAGAGAGCCAGATATATTTATATCGCCGCAACAGGTTGATAATTGTTGGCAGTTTGACGCCAAAAAATAAAACAAAAGAACCAATGCTAAACCAGATTAATTGGCGCCATCCAAATGCAATCGAAAGACGGAAGATAGTAAGTAGCCCAATTCCAGTCAAAATGTACACGATCGGTAATATATATGGATCACGATTGGGTAAGTAACGGACACTGGATATATGAATCAAGAAACTGAGAATGAGCCATACCACGAATGCAACCCATTGTTCCCACTTGATTGGATTTTGCCAGCTTGTTGACCGAATAACAGGCGCAAAGGTAAGTACAGTACTGTACAGAAACAGGATTAAACCACCCAAAATAAAGAGGCTTAATTGAAGACGATTTCTATCAACAAAGAAAAGATTTTTGATCTGATTCACTTTAAATATTTATTAATGAATATGCTGAGTTTTTCTTTTTGGCTTGAATCCACATAATCTGGATGGGTGGTTATTGCACTGGACAGTGCATGCTGACATTCACAATCGTAAGGCTCAAGTTTTTTAATGAGGTTCAAAACTGAATCATTGGCTACCTGACCATTTTTCTTGAGGACTTTTAAGATCATCTCAACAGTTACTGATTCTTCATTAATATGCCACACATCGTAATCTGTTACATGCGCAAAGGCTGCATAACACATCTCAGCTTCCCGCGCAAGAAAGATCTCGGGTGAAGTGGTCATACCAATAATAGACATTCCCCAGGACCGGAACAAATTAGATTCTGCTTTGGTTGAGAACCGCGGTCCTTCAATCGTTACGAAAGCACCACCTTTGTGGACTTTCGTCCCAGTCTCTACGACGGATTCATATATTAACTGTGATAGATGTGGACAGAAAGGATCTGCGGTACTTACATGAGTTACCAACCCTGTCTCGAAAAATGTTCTCACACGGTCCTTCGTGAAATCAACAACTTGATCTGGTATCACAATATCACCAGGTGCAAAATCTTCGCGTAATGATCCACAGGCAGAAATCGCAACCACGCTTTTGACACCCAATTTCTTTAAAGCAAATATATTTGCCCGGTAATTAATTTCAGAAGGTGGTATTTGGTGTCCGATACCATGTCGTGCTAAAAAAGCAATTGTTTTCCCTTCTACATCAGCAATGAAGATCGGTGAACTGGGTTGGCCATACGGAGTTTCTACCACCAGATCTTCTTTGATTGAAACACCTTCCATTTGATAAATACCCGTTCCTCCAATGACGCCGAGATCAATTTTGTGAGACATTGGTAACTCCTTCGAAGATTATTATTAATGAGAATTGGTTATATGAATAATTAGTTTTACATTACCAACTTGCAGAATATCATTGTCAGCTAAAATACAGGGTTGGTCAATACGTTCATCATTAAGAAATGTTCCATTGGTTGAATTCAGATCATGTATCCACCAATTTTGATCAATTAAATACAACCTTGCGTGTTGCGCAGAAATAGTTTCATCTGGAATATGAACCTTACAGTTAGGATCACGCCCCAGGAGAACATCTGTTTGTTTTATTACAAATACTTCCTGTTCCGGATTTTCTTTAAATGAAATGCGAATATTGAACGATAAATCAGGAGAAAGCAGCTTTATCTGTGTTTTTAATTGACGCCAGGTTGTTAAAAACAATAACCCCACAAACCCTAGTAAAAGGATTGCTAGTATGATTCTTAAGATGAGCACCACTATAGCTGTCATTTTTACTCTACAATTCTTGGAATTTCTGCTGTGGAACCAAAGTCAAAATCATTCGAGTCGCTTTCTTCTCCATAAACTAATGGAAAAGACGCAATTGAAATGACATCACCTGCACGAAGCAAAGCTTGTTTAATTCTAATGCCATTTACGAACGTGCCGGAAGTTGAATTTAAATCAAAAATTACAAAGTTACCATTTATATTACGAATTTGTGCGTGATTCCTGCTTATGATAGGATCATCGATGATTAGATGGTTGTCATTTTTTCTACCTATTTGGGTGATTGCAATCGTTAAAGGGAAAATATCTTTATTTGGGAGCAAGAGATATGCATCGGATCTAAATATTTTATTTTCGCGAACATTTTGATTTGTTTTAAGTACCGCAGTTTTTTCAATTTCATTAACAACTGAATAAGAGTTAATTCTATATTCATTCAATTTGAGGATTTCAGGATCGGCAAAAAATTCGATGCTGATTTCTCCCGTGAAATATGAGTCGTAGTCTTCAGCACTTTCGCTTAAAGTTTTTTGGATTTCTTGAATCCATTGCTGATCAGAACTTAGATTTGTATAGATTTCTGGATGGACAGAAATAGAATAGATATTGGGTAATGGTTCGTTATTATCAATTGCTTTTATCAGTTCATCACGCAACTCATGAATGATAGAAATGGCGACTGATTTCTGGAGAGAGTTCCAGGGGAATATTTGAATTCTGCTCTCAATTAAATTCTGCAATTGTTTTTCAATTTTTTCAAATATAGATCTCATATTTTATAATTATAAAGCGAAAGGAAAAACTGGCAATGACACCCGATAAGCCGAATGGTTTTGTGGAAGTTGAACACACTGCAGATATTTCATTGAGAATTTGGGCTACCACCCTAGAAGATCTTTTCAAATTATCTGTTGCTGGCATGAACAGCATCATTGAAATAGACGTGGATATTAATGATTCTGGAAAGTACCATGAATTTTGCATAGAAGATATCGATTTGGAAAGTATGTTAGTTGGGTTATTGAATGAATGTAATTATAAAATTCAACAAGAACATATGTGTGCAAATGTAACGGAAATTTATGTGAAAAACGAGAAAATTAATGGCAGGTTACTTTTTAAGAAAATTATGAGCATGCGAAAAGAAATTAAAGCAGTTACCTTTCATAACCTGAAAATCAATAAATCAAAGCAAGGGTATTCGGTTGTTATCGTTTTTGATGTATGATGGATTAGGAGAGTTATGGTTGCTGTAACTGATTTTAAGAAGATAAGTGAATATGAGTGGGAAATTCCCAGAAATTTCCGATCTGATATGCGTGTGCCGGTAAGAATATTTTCAACCCGAAAAATGTTAGAACAGAGTTTATCCGATTTATCTGTTGAACAGGCTATAAATGCTTCGACACTTCCAGGCGTGGTAGGTTCGGTCGTTGTGATGCCAGATATGCATCAGGGATACGGGTTCCCAATCGGAGGAGTGGCAGCCACCGATGTTTCTACAGGTGTCATCTCGCCGGGTGGAATTGGTTATGACATCAATTGCGGTGTTCGTTTGCTGGCGTCACAGATATCCTATGAAAGTGTAAAAGATCAAATTCAACCACTGGTTATTGCCTTGGACCATCATTGCCCGAGTGGTGTAGGATCTGAAGGTGGCATTCACCTATCTTTGAAAGAGTTGGAAGAAATATGTGAAGATGGCTCTCAATGGGCAATTAAAAATGGATATGCCACCCAACAGGACTTACGCAGAACAGAGGAAAACGGTTGTATTCCAGGGGCGAACGCCAAAAAATTAAGTGAAAGAGCAAAGAAAAGGGGGTTGCCTCAATTAGGAACACTCGGAAGTGGCAACCATTTTATTGAAATTGACCTGATCGAACAGGTTTTTGATGAGGAGACAGCAAGAATCTTTGGATTACAACAAGGAAATCTTGCGGTTATGATCCATTGTGGATCCCGCGGTCTTGGTCATCAGGTTTGTAGTGATACCGTTCAATCTTTTCAAAAAACGATTCACAAATATGGGATCAAGATTCCAGATCGGGAATTGGTCTGTGCCCCTTTGAATTCACAGGAAGGGGAGGATTACCTGGCAACCATGCGCGCGGCAGCCAATTATGCATTTTGTAATCGACAGGTGTTGGCTCACCTGGCAAGAAGAGCATTCGAACAGGTATTGGCGGGAAAGGTAAAAAACTGGCAACTTTATCAGGTGTACGATATTGCTCACAATATTGGAAAAATTGAAGATCATTTAGTGGATGGGGTTCAACGAAAAGTATGTGTTCATCGAAAAGGTGCAACGAGAGCATTCGGACCAGGCTCAAGCGGCATCCCGGACGAATTTTCCAAAACAGGTCAACCTGTATTGGTCCCTGGCAGTATGGGAACATCTTCCTGGGTGCTTGCAGGCACGAAGACAAGCATGGAACGCTCATTTGGTTCAAGTTGCCATGGTGCAGGGCGTCTGATGAGCCGTCAAAAAGCAAAAAAGGCAATTCGGGGAGACCAACTAAAAATCGATCTGGAAAAAAAGGGAATTTACATTCAAGCTGGATCTATGTCTGGTTTAGCTGAAGAAGCGCCTGGTGCATATAAAGACGTGGACCAAGTCATTGAAGCAGTCTGTGGGGCGGGCCTTGCAAGGAAAATAGCCAGATTAGTCCCGTTAGCCGTGGTTAAAGGATAAAGCTATTCTTTTTCATCCAGTGACCGGCTAATTGATGCAATTCTGGCTTTGGTTATTTTTATAAAATCTTTTACCTGAATTTTAATATTAATTCCCCTTTCACCCCCAGAAACGTGCATCCAATCCGTTTCGTTGGCGGAAATGTCCAGCAATATTTGGAAGCCTTTATTCATTAATGCCAGTGCTGAAATTCCACCTGTCTGTAAACCAGTTATTTGCTCGGCTTCTTGCGGGGTGGGGAAAGTAAGTTTCTTCTCATTCAGAAATTTGGCAATTACCTTTAGGTCAGCAGTTTTATCAGCTGGAACGATGGCGAGAATTGGTTTACCAGGGAAAACAGGCTGTAGAACTATCGTCTTGAAGACTCGACCAACAGGCACCTTCAACAAATTTGCTGTCTCCTGTGCGGTTCTCTTTCCACCAGGAATTTCAAAAACTTCAAAGGGAATTTTTCTGGTTTGCAGGAAACGAGTTACATTGTTTTGTGGCATGATTATTTCCGTTTATCCAGAACATAGATTGGATTGCTAAATATCCAACCTCGCATTTTGCCTAAAAATTGAATATAACATTCCACCCGATAAATGCCAGGTGATTTTGAAATATAAGTGCAGATTTCCAGATCGTTCCAGATCTTTATGATTTTCCCATTATGAATTAATCTACATTCTGATATTTCAGGAAGCTTTATTTGAAATGTTATGGATGAATCCAATTCGATTTCTTCCCCCATAATAGCTGTGTTTTGTTTTCCCTGGGCATAGAAACGAAATCCTTTTGTTGAAGCCGGTAAGTCATATCCAATAAATGAATTTCCCTGTTTAAATGCATTAATGATTATTTTCCGATCGATGAGGTATTCCCCGGTCAATGGGTGTGGAATAAGCAAATGATTATTAACACATTTGAAATGGAACTGATAAGGGAATATAAATCGGGTGATAAAGGCTTTTTTCATCTCTAAGCGATGGGCATCAGAACCACCAACGGCCGTCATTTTTTTTCCGGACAATATCAATTCATCCCATTTTTTCAATGATAATGGATGAGGTCCATGTCCATATCTGTTTGGGAAAAATACATTTGCCAGTAGCTGTACCCAACTTTTGGATTCGTTTTTCAATTCACTGAGGTGGTTCCAAATTTCAATACCTGTATATCCATCTATATCCCAATCTTCCCAGGTAATTGCAGTTTCATTCACTTGTGGTAGAGGATCCTCAAATGGATGGGCAAGAAAGGATAAACCACCGTTTTTCTCCACCTGACGAATTAACTGTTGAGGATTATCAGCATAGTTACAAAGTTCTTTGGATTGTCCGAAGGTGATGAGATGACTCTTTTGCGGTTCCCGGACTTTATTATGGATTTCCTCACCAATGATAACCAGAATTTTCTTTCCATTTTTATGAAAGTAACCATCCAGGTGATGAACTAAAACGTTATGATCGGTGATGATCAATCCATCCAATCCAGACGCAATCCCAGCTTCTGCAATTTCTTGATGTGTCCAGCTACCATCAGAATATATACTATGAATATGAAGGTTAATCACTAATTCTTCCACAGGTTGACTATTTTCCCTTATAAACGTTATAATTCGATCTGTTATTTCTCAGGGTAATCCTGAATTCTTGATTGGAGGATAAGCGTGGTTCTATACGTAGATGTAGCTTTGATTATAACTTCTGTTGCACTGATAATCAGTGTAATTATGCAAAATAAGGGTGTAGGGTTAGGTGGGCTAACCGGTGGCGATTCAGGTGTCTTTACGGCTCGACGTGGGATTGAGAAAACCTTATTTTATATTACCATCGGATTGAGTGTCTTATTCTTTATTTTAACGATTACAGCAGTGATTATTCGAAATTAAGATATTTATACTTCATCTCAATATACCAAATTCATAGAACCATCCTGGGCGATACAAAACTGAAAAGATGGTCGCCCTATTTTCTTTAAAGATAAACCTTATGAAAAAATTACGTTGGCAATTACTCATTATTTTTCTTACCGGTCTGGTGAGTGGAATTTTATTAATCAATGAAAAACCGGATGCATCATCTTCTGTGGAAGTTCCTGAACCACAACAGGGGGGTGTGTATACTGAAGCATTGGTTGGAAAATTTCAGAGATTAAATCCCGTATTAGATTATTACAATTCAGCCGATCGTGAGTTGAATCGATTGTTATTCAGCAGGATGATTACTTTTGAAGAACGAGGTATACCCAAGTTAGAATTAGTTGAAACCTATGGTATTTCTCAAGATGGGACAATTTACAATATTACCCTTCGTCCTGATGTAAAATGGCATGATGGTAAAGCGCTGACCACGAATGATATATTATTTACGATCAATATGATCAGAGACGGTGAGGGCGTGGTACCTGATGATATTCGATCCTTCTGGACCGAGGTGGATGTCAAAACATTGAGTGAGACAACCATTCAATTTCGCCTTGAGGAGCCTTTTGCGCCTTTTCTAGATTATCTTTCCTTCGGTATTCTTCCTGAGCACTTATTAGGTAGCCTGAGCTTTCAACAAATGATAGATTCAGGGTTTAATCTACAACCTGTTGGAAGTGGTCCCTATGCTTTTGAGGGATTAATTACTGAGAACAATCAGATTAAAGGGGTCATTCTCCGAGCTAATCAGGAATATTATGAAGATCCCCCCCTTATCGAACAAATGGTGTTTCGATATTATGAAAATTCTTCAGACGCATTAAAAGCTTTTCAGGATGGATTGGTACTGGGGGTTAGCAAAGTAGAGTCTTCAATTTTAGGAGATGTATTAATCAATCCTGATCTGGCCTTGTATACTGCAAGAGAGCCTCGATTAACACTGATTTTATTCAATCTTAAAAATCAAGAAATGCCATTTTTCCAGGATGTCAACATAAGGAAAGCATTATTATCTGGATTAAATCGTCAAAAAATGGTTGATAAAATCTTCAACAGTCAGGCGATTATTGCAGATGGACCCATCTTGCCGGGTACCTGGGCATACTATGATGGTATTAAGTCTGTTGAATTTGATCAAAATATTGCTACACAATTAATAAAAGACGCCGGGTATGTTCTTGGGGGTGAGAACACAACGATTCGAGCAAAAGATGGAGTGGAGTTTAGATTTGAACTACTTTATCCAGACAGTGAAACGCACCGTCAATTGGCTGAGATGATTCAACAGAACTGGGAAGCATTAAATATCTCTGTAAATATTCGTGGGGTATCCTATTCTGAATTAATCAATTCTTATCTCAATCCACGTTCATACCAGGCTGCATTAATTGATCTGGATCTTTCCTGGACACCAGACCCTGATCCTTACCCATTTTGGGACCAGGTGCAGGCAACTGGGGGACAGAATTATTCACAATGGGACAATTTTGTCGCCAGTGATTATCTTGAACAGGCAAGGATAACTACCAACCTGATTGACAGGTCATTATTCTATCGAAATTTCCAGGTTGTGTTTGAAGAAGAACTCCCTGCACTCCCACTTTTTTATCCTGTTTACAATTTTGCTATTTCAAAACAGATTCAAGGAGTAACAGTCGGACCGATGTTTGACACCAGCGATCGTTTTCTGACAGTGAAAAATTGGTATATTATCGGACCAAGACCTGAGACCATTGCAACACCATCCCTTGAAAGTTCAAGTGGTGATGAGTGATGTGGAAGGTTGAATTAGAAGAAGAAATTTTAAAAGAAATACTTTCGGATTGGAAACCATTTCTCTTTTCTAACGAGATATATTGGCAACTCAATGTATCCAATAAAGAATTTTTACCTTCAGAGCGTAGAATCAGAATCAGTGCAGGTCGTTTGTTGATCTCCGAGTTAATTCTTCAAAACCAAAAAAAATTAGATATCGATTCAATTTTGAATCAATTTATAGAGCTAAGAAATAAATGGTTGGCAAACTGGCAAAAAAAAGTTTCTGAAGAATTACCGGTAAGAATTCGCCAGTGGAACCAATTCATAAATGATTTACGTGTAGATTCTGAATTCTCTCAACCTCAAATGAATAGTAAACTGCAGGTCAGATTGATGATTGGCTTATTGATTGATGAATTGGATGAGTTTGAGAGAGGGCAACACCTTCAACAATTAACCATTCTGGATAAAAAGTATAAATATTCGACATTGGAAAGTGGTTTTATTTGGGAAAGTGAATTAATGGAGATTTTTCCACTGGAGAAATATTGGTATTTGTATAGGAAATTCGTACAGCCAGGAGAAAAGAAATGACCTTTTATACCAAAACTGGTGATGATGGAACCACTGGATTGTTAGGAAAAGATCGCGTTAAGAAATATGATCTCCGTATGGAAACGATTGGGAGCCTGGATGAAGCCAGTGCAGCTTTAGGTTTATGTAGAGCGTTTGTGTGCTCGATAGAGATTCAGGAAATTATATTAAAGGTTCAAAAACAACTTTATCTTGTTATGGGAGAAGTAGCTTCAGAAAAAGATGTTGCTGAAAAATTCCGTGCGATTAATCAGGAAAGTGTCACCTGGATTGAAGATACCATTGAAAATATAAGCCAAAAGACAACGATTCCTACTGAATTTATCGTTCCTGGAGATACAAAAGGTGGAGCATTTTTAGCATTATCCCGAACGATTGTCCGAAGGGCTGAGAGACGATTGGCAGAGCTTCTGGATCTTGGCTTTATTGAAAATCAGGAGTTATTACGATTTCTTAATCGATTATCCTCATTATTATTTATTTTAGAATTATACGAAAACTTTATTGTTGGCAAAGGTGATCAAACATTGGTGAAGTGATGCATCTAACCGGAACAATAATCAACGTTGCTACAATTCTGCTAGGGGGATTTTTTGGTTTATTATTAGGAAATCGATTGCCTGAAAAAGTCCGTTATACCGTGATGATGGCTTTAGGATTATTCACTTTCGCTTATGGCATACGGTTGTTCATGCAAACAGGAAATGCGCTGGTTGTGTTAATCAGTATGTTAATTGGGGTTTTGTTCGGTGAATGGTGGCGAATAGAGGATGCATTATCCCACCTGGGTATTTTTCTCGAAAGAAAGTTTAACAGGAACAAAGGAATTGAAAGTGCAAAATTCATTCGTGGATTCCTGACAGCTTCATTACTCTTTTCGATTGGACCAATGGCAATACTGGGCTCCATTCAGGATGGCTTGACCGGCGATTATAATACGCTGGTCATTAAAGCAATAATGGATGGATTTGCAGCGATTGCTTTTGCATCCAGCCTGGGAATAGGGGTTTTATTTTCCAGTCTTGTAATACTCGTTTATCAGGGTGGACTTTCATTATTGGCAACCCAACTACAATTTATAATGTCTGATCAGATTTTGGCTGAATTCAGCGCTATAGGCGGAATAATGTTGATGGGGATTGCTGTTAGTAGTTTGTTGGAAATCAAAAAAATCAGGATAGCCAACTTCTTACCTGGTTTTATTATTTTACCTCTGGTTATCTGGATATTTAATTTACTTGGAATCTATTAATTAAAATATCCAGGTCGGATAAGAAAAGTCTCAGACCTGATTTTTGATTTTTTTATTGACCTAATAATTCATCAATCGTTGAAAATAAAGCGTCACCATAGACCAGTTTTCCATTTACCAGGAAAGTTGGGGTGGCATTGACACCAAAAGTTCTTCCGTACTGTAAACCTTCCTGAACATCACTGTTATAGCGGTTACTGTTTAAACATGCTTTGAAACTGTTTTCATCCAATCCCAACGAACCGGCAAATGCCACAAGACGTTTGTCACTGAAGTTGCCTGTGTTTTCACCATTCCAATTCAGGAACAAGGTGTCATGATAATCCCAGAATCGTCCTTCTTCTTCTGCACAATATGCTGCTTCAGCTGCCTGAAAAGATTCATTACCAATGAAACTGAAAGGCACATACTTGAATAAAACATTACCTGATGCCACATAGCGATTTATCAAGTCTTCTTCAAAATTCTGCCAAAAGCGATAACATGCGATACATTGAAAATCTGAAAATTCTTCAACTACGACAGGTGCTCCAGGATTGCCCATGGTTAATCCATCTGTTTGTGGACGTGTTTTCTCTTCAATCAATTTGATTTCCCCTACGGGTTTCTGAGATTGATAAATCACAAATGCTGAAATGAGAAGGGATACTGCAATTACAATGATTAATACATAGCGACGTTTACTTTGTGCTTTTTTAATTCGCTTATTCCTGATTTCCTGTCTTTTACCCATTATTAATCCTCCGATTATTAGGAGGAATTTTAAGCGCAAATAGGATAAAGTCAATCAAAAATATAAAGTATGCGAAAAAATTTGCTAAATTCTTCGAATCAAAACCGGGTATTTTTCATCCGTTTGGAGAAAACCCATTTGAGAATACAATGCTTTTGATGAAAAATTATCATCCTGAGTGTTCACGGTAATTTTGTGAATCCCCGACGAAGAATAATGTGAAAATAAATCAAACAGTAAAAGTTTTCCAATATTATTCCCCTGAAAATCCGGATCAACCGCCAGGCGAGCAAGGTGAGCTGAAGAAAAGGATTCTGTACTCATTTGATATCCAATAATTTTCCCCTCATAAATTGCCACTGTTGAATATCCAGCCTGTTGATAGGCCTTTTTCATGGACTGCTCTGGCAATTGCCACAAGGGAGCAAAGCAACGAGCATCCAGATTAGCAACTTCACTTAATTCTACAAATTCTGCAGATTTGATCACTAAACCTGGCAACGAATTTGGTGGAGAAATAATATTTGTGAACCAATCAAACGTAATTATATTTTGATGAACTATAAAGGATTGTTTCAATAACAAATCAACAAACCATTGATGAATACCAAGTACAGCAATCGTTGAAATATTTCCCTGATATGATGTGATAACTCTATCAACAAGAAGATTCCAGATTTCTATTCGTGAATATAATGATGAACAGGCAAATAATCGTACCCAGGCCACATCTGTTACGTCACTGGGTGCAGCCAAACATGCAATTATTTCACCATTTTGAATGGCAAGATAAAAGGGTTGAAATCCCAGCCAATCAAAAACAGGCTGCCAATCCAGGTGTTGATGAATAAAAAATTCATATCTTAAAAAAGAGTTTAACTCTGGTTGATCACTTTCAATCGCTGGGCGAATTTCTAATGAAGAATACATTGTTATGGTTAAATCTTATCGATTACCAATTTTCATCGCAAGGTCGGTTAATTTTTTTAAGATTTTTTCTCTTCTGGATAGTTGCGGTAAATTGTGCAACGCTGCTGTCATACTACCCAAGGCATCCAATTGTTCTCCCCTTTGGATCTGAAGGGCAGAAATTCTTTTCAGTACATATGCTCTGGATTCATTCTCACCAGCCTGTTTTAATTTTTCAGCAGCTATTTGATAATATTCTAATGCCAGGTCTTTTTGGCCCAAATTTTCCAATGCAGAAGCTTGATTTCCCAGAGCCAGACCGTAATTTTTCCAATCATCCGTCCCTTCAAAAATTAAATGTGTGTCTTTTGACACATCATATGATTTTTGAGGATCGCCAGCCATCAGGTAAGCGACGCTGGCGTTATTCTTCATCTCGGCAGTTAGACAAACTTCCCCTAATTCCTGATATGTACCAGCAATTGTTTCAAATAGGCAGGCAGCTTCCACATATTTTTTTTGTTTAAAAAGGTCATTAGCTTTGGATATCTCAGCATTAATGTTCATAGCGATTATAAAGTTATTTCTAACAGCCCTTCTGCAACCAGACGTAATTTTTTGACATCTAATTCACTTAACTTCATCGCCAGATCCAGATAAGGGGCATTGATTGGTTTAATAATAAACTCTCTAAATTCATGTGGCAGTTCTTTCAAACTACTAATTTCCGTATATTCTTTGCGCCAGGCACCAATTATCCCCTGATTATCGAAAAAATCTTCGATCTGGCAATTTAAGCATTTGGCAATAATCTCAAGAAAGGGTACAGGAATTTCTTCTTCACCATTTTCAAACCTGGTTAGTTGATCATTGGCGATCTCGCATTTCTCAGCAAGTTCCTCGCTTGTTATCTGGTTACCCTGGCGTTTTGATTTTATATTTGTACCAATGATTTTGTTTCGGATCTTCAATAATGTTTGAAATTTTTCTTCTAAATCACCGTTTATGGTCGTGTGTAGGATGTTTTTTCCCCAAAAATGATTCATGGGCAGATTATATGTGTATGCTAATATTTCTAATTCAGGCAAGCTGGGGGAGATACTGCCATTTTCAAATCGTATCAATCGATCTTCAGCAATTCCAGTTTGTTTTGAAATATCATTGACCGAGGATTTTTTTGAAAGACGAGCATCCATTAATAAAATCCCTAATTTTTTACTACGAATTTGTGCGTAAAGTTTGTTATTTTTCATAATGGTATCCCTATCCACTGACAATTAGAAATTCTTTAAAAAAATTATAGCAGGGTTTTAACGTCGTTGCCGTCCGGAAGCTAAAATTTGCGCAACACTGGCACCAAAAACTTCAGGGCCGAGAATAAACCTGTTTTGTTCAAGGCGTGGTGTGAAGAACGGACGAATTCCTGTCGGTTTGAGCTCGCCTATCACTTTTCCTTCCGGTGTGATGCCAGTTTTTTCAAATTTGAAAATATCAGTCATCACGATCGTTTGACCTTCCATTCCAGCAACCTCGGTTATGGATGTGATTTTTCTGCTACCATCACTCAATCTGGATTGTTGCACGATTAAGTCAATAGCACTGGCAACCTGTTCACGAATTACACTGACTGGCAAATCCATTCCTGCCATTAAGCATAACGTTTCCAATCTGGATAGTGCATCGCGGGGAGTGTTAGCATGAATGGTTGTTAATGAACCATCATGTCCTGTGTTCATCGCTTGCAACATATCCAGCGCTTCTCCACCTCGAACCTCACCAACAATAATTCGATCTGGACGCATGCGCAACGAGTTCCTCACCAATTCACGAATGGAAACCGGATATTTTCCCTCAATGTTCGCTGGTTTTGTTTCCATACGGACTATATGTTCCTGCTGCAATTGCAACTCAGCAGCATCTTCGATGGTTACAATTCGTTCAGATTCCGGAATAAAGCGCGATAATACATTTAGCAGCGTTGTTTTTCCAGAACCTGTACCACCCGATATCATAATATTTAGTCGGGAGATGACACAGGCTTCTAGAAATTTTGCCATATTTATGGTAATAGAGCCAAATTCAACCAATTGGTCAATTGAAAGTCGGCCTTTTTCAAATTTTCGAATCGTAATTATTGGCCCATCAATTGCTACCGGAGGAATGACAGCATTTACGCGTGAACCATCAGGAAGACGTGCATCAACCGTTGGGGTATCTACATCAATTCTTCGACCTAGCGGCATAATTATCTTTTCAATTATCCTCATAACTGCATCATCATCTTCGAAGGTGATTCCGGTCTTTATTAATTTTCCATTTTGTTCGATGTAAACAGAATTTGGTCCGTTCACCATCACTTCACTAATGGTGTTATCTTCTAGTAAGGATTGAAGCGGGCCAAAGCCTAAAATATCATCCAAAATTTCTTTGAATAATTGTTTCTGTATTGTTTGCGGTAATTTAATATTCAGTGATTGGTAAGCAATATCCAGATTGTTTCTAACAAATTCATCGCGTTCACGATAAGGAGGTCTTTTACTTTCGAGCTCTCTGGCGATCATTGTCAGAATATGTTGTTTTAATTTTAAGAAATCATTTGGGTTCATGTACATTTCACCATTATGTCTCTAATTTTTCAGCTAAGGGTAAAATCCAGATTATCTGATCTGTGTTGACGGCAAGAAAATTTGATTTATGGAGTACTTTTTCATTTACATCCAGGATTTCAACATCAGTCAACGCTAAAAAATGATTGGTTTCATTTAATTCATCCAATAAACGCAGATCCATTTGAACATGAAAAAAACCACGTATCTGCTGAGTAGTTGTTTGAATGAGAACTTCGCTTTGACCTTTCGTTACTTTGGAGGTGAATATTTTTCCCTTTCCTTCAAATTGAGTAATCATTTTTTCCTCTTTTATTATTTCATTGTATCCATAGGGGGCATCAGATACCCAAGACCCGATCGTGTGACGATGTGAATGGGAGTATGAGGATCTTTCTCTATTTTTTGTCTCAATCTGGCAATACTCACCCAGAGAATCTCTTTATCCTGGCGATATTGTGGCCCCCAAATAGCAGAAAGTAATTCTTCGGCTGATAACACTTTTCCAACATTATGAGCAAATTGAATTAATAATTTATATTCTGTTGCAGACAAGAAAATTGGGGATTCATCGCGCCAGATTTCTGCACGAGCCAGGTCAATTTTTAGATCGCCGTGTTCAAAAAAACGAGTTGCTTTCGATGTTTCAGATGAGAGTGATCTACGTAAGACAGATCGAACCCGGGCAATTAACTCAGTGGCAGAAAATGGTTTTGCCACATAATCATCTGCACCAGAATTAAGTCCCTTTACTCGATCTTTTTCTTCATTTTTTCCCGTCAACATAATGACTGGAACTTCACTGAATTGGCGAATTCGTTCGAGGGTTGAAAAACCATCTAATTTTGGCATCATAACATCAAGGATAACAAGGTCGGGGTGTTTTTTTGATACCAGATCGAGGCACTCTTCTCCATTTGTCGCTGTTATAACTTCATACCCTTCAGTACCTAAATTCATTTCAAGCAGATGCCGATATAGTTTTTCATCATCCACCACTAAAATTTTTGTTCCTTTTGTCATAAGCACCTCCAGGTGATCATAATGCTAAATTTCGATAAAAGGTAGAAACACATGGATCGTTGTTCCTTTGCCAGGATTGGAAGTTGCGTTAATTTGACCTTGATGTGCTTCGATAATTTTCTTGGAAATAAATAATCCTAAGCCGGATCCGCGGGAATCCTGATTGTGTGCCTCAGATCGATAAAATCTTTCAAACACTTTTTCAAGTTCTTTCGTAGGAATTCCAGGACCGGTGTCCTTTACATCAATTGTTATGCCTTGAGCTTCTTTGTAAATTCTGAATAGCAATGGTTTTCCAGGGGCATATTTTGCTGCATTTGATACCAGGTTATCAAAGACCTGTTTCAATCGTCTGGGATCTCCGTGAAAAGTTGGCAATTCCTGACGGATATCAAGATTTATCTGAAGTTCTGGATGGTGAATCCTGGCATGAGAAATTACATCATTCAGCAGCGCATCAATTCGTAACAACTGAATATTTAATGTTGTCTTACCTGATTGTAAGCGCGACGAATCTAACAGATTATCAATTAATTCTTTCAATCGATCAGTCTCCTGGTCAATAATCTGTAAAAATTCAATTTGATTTTCTATACTCCAACTTGTGTCCTGACGGAGTAACGTGGTTGTGTAGCCTTTTATAAATCCAATTGGGTTTTTTAATTCATGCGAAAGAGTCGAAATAAAATCATCCTGTATTTGCAGTGTTTGAATGTGGTCCTGCAACTGATTGATCATGGACTCACGCTCTTGTCTGAGAATCATAGATGAAATTTGTGAAGACATAAACTCAGCAAAATTGACGTGGTCTCTTGAGAAAATTGGCGTCCCAAACCGGATGATAACAACTACACCTAGCTCAGCTTTTTTGGATTGTAGTGGTATTGCCAAGATATGGGGTCGTTTCAATCGATCCGAATCTTCTTCAGAAGATTCAGAGAGTATTGTGCGGTTGTTCTTTATAACCTCTAAAATGATACTTTCACCCCATGCTACATCCGCTTCTTTATTTTTTCCACGTCCTGTCGCTCGGGCGTAGGCAATCTCCAGGTCAGAATGGGATTCATTATATAGATAAACAGCCAGGTTATCAAAGATGAAATATGGTCGGATTTCACTGCAAATTACATCCAGGGCTTGCTTCCAATTTGAAGATTCCCAACATATTTTACTTAAGGAATAGAGGGTTTCTGTTTTTATTGAGAATATTGGCTCAATCATTTTTATTATTCAATCTATTTAACGAAAAGTCAAAAGTACTTCCGATATCAAAGTTAGAATCCACATTAAGTGTAGCACCATGTGATTCAATTATCTTCTTAGCAAGTGCAAGTCCCAGACCAATTCCACCAGCTTTCCTGGTAGAAGAGCTATCTAATTGATGGAAAGGCTCAAAAATTTCGTGAATTCGCTCCTCCTTTATGCCAATCCCGTTATCCTTGACTTTAACGTTAACCGCCTCCTGTGTCAAGAAAATGGAAATCTCGATTATTGCCTCTTTTTTTGAAAATTTAATCGCATTATCAATCAGGTGATTAATTACCCAGGCTATTTTTTTTTGATCAGCAAACACAAAGGCGGATGAAGTATCAGGGAAAAAAACGAGCTTGAATTTTTTTTGTACGGATGTGGTTTGAAAGTTAGTGATTATTTCCTGGGTAACTGCTACCAGATCAAATTCACTGGGAAAGATAATTACCTGATCATGTTCAGCAAATGTAAACATGATCAGATCTTCAATTAATTGTTCCAGGCGGTTCGTTGCTTTTCCCATGATTTCCAATACTTGATTTTGTTCTTCTGATAATGGACCCAGGTCATTTGATATTATCAAATCAAGGTATCCTTTTATGTGAGTTAACGGAGTTCTTAATTCATGGGAGATATTGGAGACAAAATTAGTTTTAAGTTGGTTTAATTCATTAACTTTGTTCAGTGCATCTTGCAATTCGGCAGTTCTCTGCTGCACACGAAGTTCCAATTGCCGGTTACTTTGTTCAAGCGCATCACGAAATCGAATTAATTGTTCTGTTATTGCTTCATCCAGAGTCTCCTGATCGATTAAATTCATCTCAACCAAGATTTTACCTAGTGGAATTTCCTCTCCCTGTTTTGCCTTTTCCAGCTGAATGAACAAGGCTTTGTTTAGTTCAGGCAGGGTAATAATTTCCTTTTGAACTAAATATTCACCAATTCTTGGTACTAATATTTCAGGAGAAACAGTTTTTTTTCTGGAAGCCATTAGAATTCTTCCTTCTTCCAGACCCATTGACCAGCAACCATTGTCGCGGAAGGCAATAAATCTTTCAATTCAAAAGGTTCTATTTCAAATGGATTGACTGGTAAAACAACTAAGTCCGCTAATTTTCCAGCCGATATACTACCGATTTTATCTTCCCAATCAGAGATCCTGGCTGGATTAATCGTATAAGCAGCCAGGATATTTTCCATAGAAATTTTCTCTTCAGGATACCAGCCAGTGGATGAAAGTTGATTGAATTTTGATCTTGATAATGCTGCATACATCCCTAAAAATGGGTTGAATTTTTCGACAGGGGAGTCAGATCCAAAAATGAGTTTTGTTCCATTTTTTAAAAGACTATTAAATGGATAGGCATAACGGGATCTCGCCCCCCAAAAAAGGTCTGCTGTATCCATATCAGATATCAAATGTAGCGGTTGCACGGATGCGATTATATTATTTTCAGCCAATCGATTGAGATCTTGTTCGGCAAGAATTTGGACATGTTCTATTCGATGATGTAAGGCTGGTAAATGATGATCCCGTTCAAATTGCCTTATTTCGATATAAGCATCAATGACTTCCCGGTTGGCTCTATCACCAATCGCATGAATCGCAAGTGAGAGACCATTTTGGGTAGCAATTTTCCCATATTGGATAACTTCTTCCCTGGAGAGCATTAGAATTCCAGAATTATTGCGATTTGTTTCATATGGATCCAACATTGCTGCCGTTTGAGGACCTAGCGCACCATCTGCAAACAACTTAACTGAACCAATACGCAGAAAATCAGATCCAAAACCAGTTCGAAGCCCGGTTTGCACTGCAGCTTCTAAATTCTGTAAAGGCAGACTTTTTAGAATTCTGAGTTGTAATTTGTTTTGATTATCTAATTGTTGCAATGCTGAAAAACATTCAGCACCGTCAAAATCATGAACTCCTGTGATACCAACTTTCCATAATTCCAATTGGGTTGTTTGTAGATTATCCATTAACATTCGACCAGAATGAACAGGAATGAATTCATTCATCAATTTCATTGCATTTTCAAACAATAAGCCGTTTGGATAACCTTCAGCATTCCTTCCTATGATTCCATCTTGGGGGTCAGACGTTTCACGTGTGATACCTGCAATTTCAAGTGCTCGTTTATTTGCCCAGGCAGCGTGTAATGACTTTGCTGTAATAAAGATGGGGTGTTCTTCAGAAACCTGGTGGAGCAAATCTATATCGTTGAATCCACCTGCCCATTGATTTTGATTCCAACCATGACCGAGAATCCAATCTTCAGCGGCTGTTCCATTTGCTTTTTCTCTTAATAGATCATAACAAACCTGGACATGTTCGGTTTCACAATTAACGATCGTGAGGCTTCTACTCAGATGTTGCAAGTGAATGTGAGAATCAGTTAGCCCAGGTAAAATTGTCTTTCCATGCATATCAAGAATTTCTGAATTTCTATCTGCCAAAGATAAAATATCTGCATTACTTCCAACAGCCACAATCATCATGTCGTGGATAGCCACGGCTTCAGACAATCCTGAATGTTTTTCTGATCCTAAAATTCTTGCATTCTGGAGAATTAACATAACAAATTAATCCTCAATGAAACGTTCTATTAACGAGTTAAGTTCCTCATTTGAATAATAATGAATAATTATTTTGCCTTTATCCCCGCGATGGTCCAAATTTACTCGCATACCTAATTTGTCTTGAAAGCGTTCTTCCAACGCTTTGACTTCTGGATCTTTGACTTTTGGGGGAGATTTTGTTTCCCGATCTCCACTGTATTTTTTTACCAATTCTTCGGTCTGTCGAACGGAGTAATTATTCTTAATGACGATATCCAAAACTGCTGATTGAGCTTGTGGTGTAGCTAAGGCTAAAAGTACCCTGGCATGTCCTTCAGAGATGCTATTTTTTGCCAATGCAAGTTTTACTTTTTCTGGCAATTTCAATAATCGAAGGGTGTTTGTCACTGAGACTCTACTTTTTCCAACCCGTTTCGCAATTTCTTCATGTGACAAATTAAATTCACTGCTTAATTGTTGGTAAGCATCGGCAGTTTCAAGAGGGGATAAATTCGCTCGCTGGACATTCTCAATCAATGCCAATTCAAGGTGTTCCTGCTGGTTGGCCTGTCTAAAAATCACAGGTACATTTTGTAAACCAGCCAATTTTGCTGCCCGCAACCTGCGTTCACCGGCAATTAATACATATTCATCCCGATCGTTTTTCGGAATTACCAGAAGCGGTTGAATAATGCCATGTGCTCGAATGGATTGTGCCAGTTCCTGAAGTTCTTCATCATCCATTATGGTGCGGGGCTGATGTGGATTAGGGAGAATCTTTTCGATGGGTAATTCGGATGTCTGAAGTTCATCATCCGTTTTTGTGGGTCTGGAACCTGGTATTAATGCATCTAATCCTCTACCTAACCCTGGTTTTTTTGCCATTTAAAACCTCATTCCTCGATTACTGGAATTATTATACCGTCTTGTGCAAGAATCTCTTTAGCTAAAGCAGCATATGCTTTTGCAGCTGATGATTCTGGTGCAAACGCTGATATGGGTGTGCCATAGGAGGGCGCTTCTGCCAGGCGGACACTGCGGGGAATAATCGTCTGGTAAACCTGATCAGAAAAATGGCGTTGTACTTCGCTGACTACATCCAGTGCTAAGCGTGTTCTGCCATCGTACATCGTTAAAACGACACCTTTAATTTGTAAAGCAGGAAATAATGATTCCTGAACTTTTCGGATCGTTTGTGTCAATTGCCCTAAACCTTCTAATGCAAGATATTCACATTGCACCGGAATAATTACCCCTGATTCAGCAGCAATTAATCCATTGACCGTCAACAATGATAATGACGGGGGACAATCGATCAGAATATAATCGTAACGATCTGAAACGTTTGCAAGTGCTCGCTTTAATAAATACTCGCGATTATCCAGATCAATCAGTTCAATCTCTGCACCAGCTAATGATGGAGAAGAAGGTAATAATGATATTTTTAAGCGAGGATTATGTAAAATATTAGGGGCTATTGGCTGAGATCCAATCAATACTTCATACGTACCATGTTTGACATTTTGTTTCTCGATACCAAGAGATGAAGTAGCATTCGCCTGTGGATCTAAATCGACCAATAACACTCTTTGTCCAAAATATCCCAGGTATGCGCCCAGGTTTATGGCTGTGGTTGTCTTACCTACGCCGCCTTTTTGATTTACTAATGAGAAAATTCTTGCCATATGTTCCTGAGTGTCTTAAATAATCTCGACTAAATTTTCCTGAACTTCTGCATCCGTTGGGGGGCTTTCCATAGCCTTACGTGTTACTGAATTGGCTGCAATATAGGTAGCAAATCGGGCTGATGTCCAGGGATCTTTTGTCTGAGCTAATCGAATAAAGAATGAGGCAGCGAAAATATCACCTGCTCCAGTTGCATCTACTTCACCTTTTTCTGGTGCTCGGAAATTACGCACATCTCCATTCCAATACACTCTGGCACCACACGATCCTTCAGTGATCACAAGGACACGAATTCCATACACAAGGTCAGCAATGAGACCTTCATCAAATTGAAGATCTTCGATGCTGAGAACGACGGCATCTGCATACTGAAGATAATGTTTGGCTTCAATATAATTATTAAAACTAATTTTTCCATCCGCATCCCAGGTACGATACCAACCCTGTGGTGTGACACCAACAAATGAATTTGGGAAAGCCTTTAAGAATGATGGATCAACTTCATCCGCTATGGGTCCGAGGTGTACAATTTTTGGTGAAGCCCATGTTTGCGGGATCTGGTTGGGATGTAAAATTTCCGCCCGGCTCAGGATGCGTTGATGTCTGCCTTCTTTTGTATACTTGTTTTCAAATACAGTTGAGTATTCACTGATCGTACTGACAACCTGAATGTCTCTCAAATCAGGCAAAATAGCATCCTGCGCATAGGATGTCAGGATGCCAACTCTCAATCCAAAAGCATGTGCGGTTAACGAAGAATATGAAGCAGTCCCTCCTGGAACATATCCATCAGGAATTACATCCTGTGTGATGTGTCCAACAATTAAATAATCAACAGGTTCTATTGGTCTTAAATAATTAATCACTTTTTATGAAACCTCAGTGGATTGTTCTTGACCTTCAATGTCATCGAACAGTGTGGGGGTAATGGGCGGAAGAATATCCTCCAGGGGAATATTTTCTTTTCGCATGCCAGGGACAGTCGTGCCACAATACGGGCAGATATTCCAGGGTAAATCCATCAGTGATTTACAATGATGACATTTTTTCTTTAGTTTTGTCTGGCAATTGGGACATACGATCCAATCTTGTTGCACTTTTCTGGAACAACCCGGGCACAAAGGGATATCCTCAATTGTTTGCAATAAAGCTTCTTCTTCCAGAGACTGCTGGAATTCTTCATCGAGCGTTCTTGCTGGTCTGAGAATGGCGTAAATCAGCATTCCAGGCAAGAATAAAAGTGCCACAATAAGAACAGCCAATATACGAGCCATCGGATCTTTGGAACGTCTTCGAACGTCTCGTATCGTCCAGATAATCAGACTCACCCATAAAGTGGCTAAAAATGCTGCTGCAAAAGCAGTGGCAATTAACACATAACTATTCATAGAGGATAAATCGAAATTCATAAATTCTCCATCCTGAAATTATAGCATGGATGAGATTTTTCACACCCGGTGGAGCTTGATTTATTTCTCGTTATTAAGTAAAGTAACTCAACTGAACATCAATACAGCAACAATGGAGTTTCCAATGAACAATCGCATTTACCGGATTCAGGACCTTGACCAGAACGAGCGACCGCGTGAGAGATTAGCTGAATATGGTCCAGCTGCCTTAAGTGAAGCTGAATTGGTGGCTATTATATTACGGGTTGGGGTTCAGGGGGAAAGTGCTGTCATGGTGGGGCAACGCTTGTTGAAAAATTTTGGGGGGCTGTACGGATTACACCGGGCGAGTTATGAAGAAGTTTGCCAGGAACATGGCCTGGGTAGAGCGAAAGCAGCTCAACTAAAAGCTGCGATTGAGATTGGAAACCGCCTGGCAAAACAAAGAGTGTTAGAAGACCAGAAGGTCTCCTTCCACAGCCCGGAGGAAGTTGCTCAATTTGTACAATACGAGATGGCGGTTCTGGATCAGGAACAATTAAGGGTGATACTCTTGGATACTCGTAACAGGTTTCAAAAGATGGTTAACCTCTATACGGGCTCATTAAATTCATCAACTGTTCGAATTGGGGAATTATTCAAAGAAGCCATCCGACTGAATGCCGCAGCAATAATCTTGATCCATAATCATCCCAGTGGTGATCCGTCTCCCAGCCCGGAGGATATTAATCTGACAAGAGCAGCGGTACAGGCAGGAAAACTCCTGGATATTGAAGTACTGGATCATATTGTAATTGGAAGGGGAGAGGGAAGATTTGTTTCGTTGAAGAAGAAGGAGTTGGGATTTTAATTCAAAAATTATTTCGATTTTTTTCTAAACATCAAATATCGACGCTACCATTTAATCAATATTCACATTACCTGGCTTGAAATTCACCAACAATGAGCAAACAAAGAATTGAGCGCAAGGTGCGAATAAACGCACCATTTGAGATGATTGAAAATTGGATTGTAAATTAGAAGATAACATGAGGGTTGAAGGCATAGAAACCTCCAATTGAAATGACCTCTGGGATAAATGGAGGGAGTTCGTAACAAATAAATAGCTGCGCTTGACGTGCCGGGAAGAGATCGAGAATCTGCTGCAGGTGGGGGCTGTGGATGGGTCGAAGCTGGATGCCATGGTGGATGCTGCAGCGCAATCTGGTGGTGTGGCGGCGGAAAGAGGTTGCGGAGTGGAGAATGGATTCCAGGGGGCGGTTGCGGACTCTGGCAGGTGCGGAGTGGGATCCGGGGATGGATTGGTTGGGGGGCTTGGCGGTGACGGAGTTTGGGGAGGTGGTTAGGTTGGAGGAGTGGGAGTGGAGGGGGTAGAGAGGGGGAGTTTGCTCCAGAACAAGGAATTCTCGACTCGTCTGACTTCGACGCCTGCATATTTCTAAATACAAAAGCTGGATGTTCACCTCAGACCGTGCTCTCTCCCGCCATTGATCACTTGCATGTAATGTAATTGTTGTATATTAATCCAATAAATGATACAGTATTAACAATCATACAATCCCATCAAACCACATAATTATCCCACTAATGTACATATCAGCTACCAGGATCATTGTTTCTGATTTATTTTTTTTAATTGAATAAATAAAAGGGTTTCCTGAAAAAGGATTAAGGAAAGAAAGAACGGATACTAACGGGTCTATCCAGTAATTTGGCATTTTAATTATAAAGATTGAAAAATGGGTAAGGTCTTCCCTATTCAATCCTGAAAACAAATAAATTAGTTTTATTCCAAAAATCTATCTAAATAAAAAACTATAGCTGATCAGAATCCCGGGAGGAAATAAAACCATGACAAGAATCAAGTCACTGACCCATGTATTGTCCATCTTTGCTGTACTGTCTTTGCTGTTCGGCAGTGCAATCAACGTTAGATCTGTGTCTGCAGAAACCATCACTGTCACAAATACAAATGATAGTGGTGCCAGCTCACTACGCCAGGCAATCCTTGACGCAGATCCGGATGACACGATCATATTTGATTCCAGTTTGTCGGGTGAGGTGATCTATAGTGGCGTCCCACTAAATATAAACAAAAATCTGGTCATCGATAGTTCTGCGCTTGCCGTTCCCATCACGATTGATGGAGGAGGGTGCTACGATAAGATGGTTTATGCCGTATTTGTTATAGGATTCAGAGGTTGTTGCCATGTTCGATAGTTTAATTATTCAAAATGGGATCATATTACGGGCGGTGGTATTTCCATTGAGGACAGCGGCAATCTGACCGTGGCAAATTGCACCTTTTCAGGTAATTCTGCAGTTTTTGGTCGGGAGGTGGAATAATGAACGCAGGAGGAACCCTAACCGTGACAAACAGCACCTTTTCAGGTAATTCTGCCGCTTCTGATGGCGGTGGAATAATAAACTACTCAGGAGGAACCCTAACCGTAACAAACAGCACCTTTTCAGGTAATTCTGCCATTATGAACATTATGGGAGGTGGAATATTCAATTCTGGAACCCTAACCGTGACAAACAGCACCTTTTCAGGTAATTCTGCCTATTTGGGAGGTGGAATATACAATGGAGGAGGAACCCTGATCGTGACAGATAGCACCTTTTCAGGTAATTCAGCCGTGTATGATGGCGGTGGAGGAGGAATAATGAACTATGGAGGAATCCTTACCGTGACAAACAGCACCTTTTCAGGTAATTCTGCTGTGTATGATGGCGGTGGAATATATAACTCAGAAGGAACTCTGACCGTGACGGATAGCACCTTTTCAGTTAATTCTGCTGATGGTTATGGAGGTGGAATAATGAACACTGGAGGAGGAACCCTGATCGTGACAAACAGCACCTTTTCAGGTAATTCTGCCGACATGCGGAGTGGTGGCATATATAACGAAGTTTGAGGAACCCTGACCGTGACAGACAGCACCTTTTCAGGTAATTCTGGCGGTTATGAAGGTGGTGGCATAAATAACGCAGGAGGAACCCTGACCGTGACAGATAGCACCTTTTCAGGTAATTCTGCCGGTTATGAAGGTGGTGGCTTATATAACGCATTTGGAGCCCTGATCGTGACAAACAGCACCTTTTCAGGTAATTCTGCCGACGAGCGGGGTGGTGGCATATATAACGCAGGAGGAACACCAACCGTGACAAACAGCACCTTTTCAGAAAATTCTGCCGATCAAGGTGGTGGAATTTGGAATGGCCACAGCGGTTTTCTTACAGTGACAAACAGCACGTTTTCAGGTAATTCTGCAGTTGTTGGTGATTGGTGGGGGGGTGGTGGTGGAATATACAATAGTTTGAATGGCACGTTGAATTATGTCAACACGATCATTGCCAATTCTATGACAGGTGGTGATTGTGTTAACGATGGTGTCTATCGGAACAAATTCAAATAATTGGGTCGAAGATGACACTTGTTCTTCCGAATTTTCCGGAGATCCTTTGCTTGGTCCACTGGCTGATAACGGCGGAACGACCCAAACCCACGCCTTGCTGATCGGTTCCGATGCAATAGACAATGGTGATGATCTTTTATGCCCTGCTACAGACCAACGCGGCGTAACTCGTCCGCAGGGTGCAGGCTGTGATATTGGATCGTACGAATATGCTTTGTTTGTGTACCTGCCAATGGTTCTGAAGTAGCGAAAAAATATTCAAACCGGAGATTTTGTTCTTGGGTTGTCGAGTCTTGCATTTGCACTTTTTTCCCGATAAACAGTGCATTGGATGGATAATTCCATGGCAGTTTCAAGAATTTTTCTGATTTCGATTATTTTCTAAACATCAAATATTGAGGCTACCATTTAATCAATATCCACATTGTCGGGTTTGAAATTCACCAACAATGAGCAAACAAAGAATTGAGCGCAAGGTGCGATAAAACGCACCATTTGAGATGATTGAAAATTGGATTGTGAATTAGAAGATAACATGAGGGTTGAAGGCATAGAAACCTCCAATTGAAATGACCTCTGGGATAAATGGAGGGAGTTCGTAACAAATAAATAGCTGCGGTTGACGTGCCGGGAAGAGATCGAGAATCTGCTGCAGGTGGGGGCTGTGGATGGGAGGAAACTGGACGTCATGGTGGATGCGCAGCGCAATCTGGTGGTGTGGCGGCGGAAAGAGGATGTGGAGTGGAGGATGGATTCCAGGGGGAGGCTAAGGACGCTGGCAGGTGCGGAGTGGGATCCGGGGATGGATTGGAAAAATTGATGAAGGTGATTGGTTTTTAGTCGGATCATTTTATACTTCAAATATTGACCTGGGAGGAGAATTAATATTGGCTATTAATGACGATATACATCACTGGAATAATACCGGAAGCTTTACTATAACTGTCGGAATAGAAAACCTTGAAGGGATGGTTACCATTTTATCACTTGATAATCAAGGTCATGGGTTGAATTATGAATTACTTGAAAATAGATAAAAATTTATTGTAATAATTTTTTTTATCAATATAATTAATTTATTACAGGATTAATCTCCTTAAAAACCCTTATCATTCGTGTTTCATTACTATCATGGGGATTATCAAGTTTTCAAATTTATATGAATTTCCTATATTTTTAAGAATTAATTATGAATTTATTCTGTATTGATTACATTAATTGAATGGAGGGAGAAATGTTTTGTTTAAATTGTGGTACAAAAAATGAAGAAGGTTACAAGTTTTGCGTGAGTTGTGGAGCAGATCTCGTTACAGGAGAATTGCCCCCCAAGAACGAAATAAACGAACAAAGACAATCTGACGCTTCTGAATTTAACCCAAATATTGAAGCAACAGAGAATGTAGTTTTTGAAGAAAGTGAATATTCTGAAAATGAAGAGTA
Source organism: uncultured Chloroflexia bacterium (assembly GCA_963765655.1). Taxonomy (GTDB): domain Bacteria; phylum Chloroflexota; class Anaerolineae; order Anaerolineales; family Anaerolineaceae; genus UBA6170. The sequence goes on along the minus strand of CAVXXH010000004.1, from coordinate 35,862 downwards.
CTTAGCTTCTGAATATAAAGGGGATTCTCTTAAGAAATCTTCGAAAAAAAATAAACCTCTAATAATTGGGGGTTTAATTTTAGTATTCCTTATTATTATTGTGGCTGGTACAGCCTTTTTATATTTCACAGGATTCTTTGATAAAGGTATATTCAGTGCACCTGAAAAATTAATTTATACTGTTCAAGAATCATCCGATACTGGAAAAATTACTGAGATTTACTCAATAAGGCCAAATGGCAACGATTTAATGGAAATTTTTAGCGACCCTGATGGAGTAAATCTGGTAAATTATTATGTTTCATATTTTCAAGATGCTAATATTGCTAAAAATAAAGATTTTTTCGCTGTATACAGCAATGAAAACGAAGAAATTGTTTTAATTCCAATATCTGGACAAAATCAAATCTATGTTGAAATAGATCTAGATGGAAGAACTTTCTTCCCAATAGGATTCTCTCCAAGTGGAAAATATTATGGGTATGTTTTAAGTAATTTTAGTGATACAACTGATAACTCACTTATTTTTATTGATATGCAAGGAAACCAGATTGCTGAATTCCTTGAATATTCATATGGGAGTTATGACCCAAATGAAGACAAAATGATTGCGTATAAAGCTGAGGGTGAAGATAAAACATTCAGTTCATTATATTTAATTGATATTAATACCGGGAGCGAGGAATGGATTGGAGAAATTGAATCTGATGGTCTTGTAGGAGCATACTTTCCAACAACATCTGATGGAAAATCTATTTTTGTTACCGATGAAGATGGGATAAATAAAATAACCATAAAAGATAATATTTCATCACAGATTTATGATGCAAAGGGAATGGGAATTCCTATTCCAATAACAGACAACAATAAATTATTAATTTTAGATTATGTTGACGGTTATTATGATTTATATGTTTTGGATCTTAAAAAGAATTCAAAATTGCGGGTTGACAAATATTTAAACCTATCCGCTAGAAACAATTCTGAAAGCAATTTCCTTGGAATTGTGTTATCAGAGGATGAAAAAAATATTCTTTACACTGTAAGTGACGAAGGAAATGACATTGAATTGCATTTGGCAAGTTTGGATGGAAAAAATCACACTCAAATTGATCGGGGAAGTAATTTATATGGTTATGAATTTTCACCAGATAAGAAGCATATTGCTTACATAGAATACAATTCTAACAATCAGGGTGGGACATTAAATGTTTGTGATATAGAAGGAAATAACAAAGTAAGAATTGATAGCGATGTGTGGTCATTCCAATTTACTAACAATGGAAGAAACATTGTTTATAGCAAAGTAGAAGATCTTGAACGAGGAAGACCAGTATCTGAATTATTTTCAGTTAAGGTTAATGGAAAAGACAGCAAATCAATTTTTCAACCTTATGATGGTCTGATAACTCTATTATTAAATACAAGATAAAATTTTTTCATTAGTGGCAATCAAAAGTTAGGGAGCAATATGGTAACAAAAGAATGTTCCAATTGTCACCACTTAATTCCGGAAGATGCAAAATATTGTTTTAATTGTGGAACTCAATTCCAATTCACAACAACAACAAAAGTAGAAATTCCGGACAAAGATATTACTAACAAAAAAAAAATAATTCCAAGACATTCACAGGAAATAAAACCAATTAACAAAGGAAAGCCACCCAAAAATATTATCTTTTGGGTGGCTTCGATCATGTTGTTTTTAATTTTGGCGAGTATTTTTGGGTTGGCTATATATTGGTTCAATCAAGAAAACCCAAAAATCACAGAATATTTGACGGTAAAAGCCCCTGAGTTTCCTCAATTAACATCAAGTAAAAGGATTTCAGAAAGAGAACTGGAGCAAACCAATTTAATTATTAATAAATATTACAATCCAAGTGAAATTGGTTCAAATTTTATTTTGCATAATTTAGGGGATCCGACACAAAAAAGAACTTACAAAAATGGAGACGCATATAAAATTCAAGGCATTTTAAGCAGAATAGCTCCATTAGAACAGGAAATTACAGAAGATTTACCACAAGCCTCATTACTTGAAATATCAGGGTTAGGAAGTGATGTATCGGTTTTTTATCGTGGAAATATTGGCTTTTTCAAACTTGGAGATCCTATAGAAGTCAGTGGTATTTATGATAAAGAAACAAATTTGATAAATGCATTCCGAGTTCAACGGATAAATAAAGATCCAATAAACGCCCTTTGGGAGGGTTTATGGTTGATACGACTGGCCATTTTTGTGGTAATTTGGATGATTTTTTGTGTAACTTTTCTTTTTTGGAGGTCTTTTCGTTATTCAAGATATAAGGAAAAAATAATTTCACCGATTTTGACGTTAATATTGATTACATTTCTTACAAGCGCTTGTGAATTAAATATTAAAACATCTCTAAATCCCGATGGCAGCGGGGCTATATTAACATCATTGATTGACACAAAAGAAAATATGGAATTTTTCAGAAAAGTGCCTGGACTTAAAGGATATTTGGAATCCTGGAAGAAAAGCCTGAGGGGAAGTGGTTTATTGGTTGATCATATTGATTATGGACAAACAGAAGAAATACTATTTCAGAAATCCTTTGGAAGCCTGGAAGAATTATCCAAGGTATCAAAAGATTCCGGACAAGCATCATGGGTTTTTGCTGAAAAATATGCTGATGGTGATGTGATGGTATACAGGTTCTTTGCTACGATTGACACTGCTGGATTTTTTGAAAAAATACCAGGTATGGATTCAAATGTGCAATCGATGATGAACAAAGAAATGAATCAACTAACATTGAGATATGATGTTGAGATGCCAGGTATGGTAGTCTATCATAATGGACAAGAATTAATAGGAAATCAGGTAACCTGGCAATTGAAAATGAATGAGATTAACCACATTCTGGTTGAGTCGAATTTGCCTTTAGAGAATATTCAATCTGATGGGCAAAATGACTATTTATTGATTTTGATCATGCTCGTTTGTATATTTTTATTCTCCAATACATTACTGATTATTTCTTTTTCAAAATATCATATCCACAGGACAAAAGTCGAATGAAATCCCCTCATAGAAAATATCTACTCATTCTTGTTGTTGTGATAACAATTTTAAGTTTTGCATGTGACGTTCCTTCCGATGATCCAAGAATACCTCCAAATATATCTCCATATCTTTCAATTTTTACAGAATATATAGGTTATTTAAAAGCATTGCCCGAAGGGCAAATTCCAATCCCAATAATCCTAGAGCCTAAACCCCCAATAACTACTCCGACAATAGCGACTTTTAGCGGTTTTTCACCAAACCAAAGTGATCTTAATTCTACAAATCCCCCTGTGATAAATTTATATACAGTTCGACCTAATGGGTGTGATGGGGAGATTATCAGAGGTGAATTATTAGGTACTGTGACTTTAGCTGGTGAGAACGATATATCCCTTGATTCAAGAAAATGGACAATTGAAGATGTTGAGTTAAAAATTGAGAGTTTATTTGTTGCAGCAACTATAACTGTTGATGGAAGTGAAGGTGATTACAGCGAAATTATGATATTGAACCCTCAAAATGTGATGCCCATAATTATTGGTCCAAACCCTGAAAATCCTGTGCCACCCAAAATTAGTATTTCCGGACAAGCATATCCAGGATTTTGTCTTTCAATATACAGAAGTGGAAGTCTTATAAAAGACATCGACATCCCTTACTCTGTGGAAGAACCAATGAAAATAATTGACTGGTCTACTGGGGTAAAAACTGAACAATTAATTTCAATTAAGGATGACAGTACTAAAAACAAATTTCTCATTATTGTTAAGGGATATGATATACCAAGCATAGATTTAAATTATTCACTTGATTCTCCTAATTTCCAATGGCCTTTTGGCTCGGATGTAGAAGGGCTATTCCAAGCAGATGAAAAAATGAGCTGTGTTACAGCCTGGAGTGGAACTAATGATTTCCATATAAGTTTACATTCAGGAATTGACCTTAATTGTATAACCACAGTACCCAATAAATATGTCAGAGCAGTATCAGAAGGAGTAGTTTATTATGCTAAGTTTGATTCTATTGTAGGCAATTCTATTGCGATAGATCATGGTTCGTTCGTGACACTATATTGGCATTTAGAAAAAATTGATGAAAAGGTCAAAAAAGGAGAACCAGTAAAACAAGGACAGATTATTGGCCTAATGGGATCGACAGGTAAGTATTCTACTGGACCGCATTTACATTTTCAAAGTTTCTGGTGGGGTGATATTTTAACAAAAGAAAAATTTAAGACTACTCCTTATACACCAGTTGGGGCCACATTAATAAATCCAAATGCACATTCATTGAATGTGTGCCCTGGCCCAAAAGATCTATGGTTAATAAACTGGGCAGAGGTAAAAATTATTGATGAGTATGATGGAACAAACTTTGAAACATGTACTGAGAAAGAAAATTGCAAATGCCCGGGACAATAAATTATGAATAAAAAAATAACTTCAATAATAATTTCTGGTATTCTTGTTATCATCCTTCTAGCCCTAGGAGTTGTAATCATTTTCCTTATTGGTGAAAAGACCGGAGAATTGGAATTCAATCTGTTTAGAAATGATAAGACCGGGATAGCAAAAATTATTGTTTTTCCAGAAGGTAGCGAGGTTTTTATAGATGGGCAATCTGTGGGGGTTAGTCCGCTAGAAATTGATGTTAGAACAGGCACACATAAATTAAGGATTACAAACAAGAGTTTTGAACCTTATGAAACTAAAATCTCCATACAATCGCGAAAGATAACAAAAGTCGAATATAAATTGAAATATAAACCAAAAGCAAAGTTAATCAACGAAGACGTAGGGTTTTCTTCATGGACAACAGATAATCAATTACTGTTTTATCAGAACAGCAATGGGGAAATTCATTCATATTTTGATGATGATCAGGTTATATTTGAAATACCTAATTATTTATTAAGTATCTCGTTTTCACCTAGAGGGGATTCATATGTAGCTAATATTTTTCCAGCTTTAATACCCTCATTAAATTTTGGTCAGATTAATGGAGGAGAGATAAAAGAAATAGGCAGCGGAGAGTGCCCTGTTTATTGGATGACGGATAATTCTATCGTCACAATCTGTTGGGAACCCGGATCTGGATATTCGATTCTTGATGATCTCAAAATATGGTATGGGAATCCAAATGAAACTTTACAAGTATATCAATCTGAAAACCTGGGGGATTATTTTCCGGTAAAAGAAATCCGTGGGTCCTCGAATGGGGAGTTGTTGAGCTTTCTTAATCATGAAGGATTATCGATCTGGATGATCGATGGACATAACATCAATCACGTATATTCAATTCCATCAATAATTTCCGCAGAATGGGATCCGACCAACCCATACCGGTTGGGATGTATTGATTCAAATAGTACATTCCATAAATTTGTATTGGAAAATGGAAAATTTACAGAGACCAAAATAAATTATATAAATTCACCTTTTCAATGGATCCCTGATAGTGATTCAATAATTTATCCGATTTACAATTTTGAAGAAGGTGGATCATCGTTTTATAAATTGGATATTAATAACCAATCAAAAGAAATTCTGGTTGATCCACAGATTGCAAGGGGAAAAGTCGAATCATTTGCATTATCGGGTGATGGAAGACAGATTGCTTACATAACAGATCAATCCCATCTTTGGGTAATTACGATTGAAGAATAGAGTATTACGTTTATGAAATGTACATATTGTTCTGGCGACCATCCTGATGGAGCAAAATTCTGCCCAGTTACTGGAAAAGTAATTCCACAAGAAAAACAAGAAGTAGAAAAACCTCCTGAAACTCTGTTATGCCCAAATTGCAACAAGCAAGTTCAGAAAAATTGGAGCCATTGCCCTAATTGTTCCTTTAATCTTTCAGATAAGCAGTTGCAGAATGTAAAGAATAAGAAAAAAACAAAGAAGGGTTCAACTAATATAGTATGGGTAATTTTAATTCTTCCTGGGATCATTTCAATTATTGGTGGAACAATCATACTCTTGAACAATTTTGATGGTATTAATAGCCTGATACTTAAGAGAAATGAAAGTTTAGAACTCATCAATCAAAGTTCCCAAATTGATGAAAAAGATTCGCTCTCAGAATCTTTGGGATTGTCAAATAATAAAGAAGATCCTATTGAAGGCCAGTATGAAATAACCATGGAATTTTCTCCAGAAATAACAGAAACACAATCCATTCTTCCACCTAAACCTACAAAATTAGAAACAATCCCAATTACAAAAACCATCTCTTCGACTTTTACACCAACAATCAGACTAACAAATACACAAACTCCTACACCAAAATTCGGAGAAGAATGGATTGCTTGTCCAGGATTGTATCCTTCTCGCCTCAGAGTTGATTACACTGCGAAAGTATCGGAGGACCCCCCGCTATCAAATCGTGTGAGGTCAAACGCTGGGAGTTCTTATTCTATTCTTGGATATATTGAACCTGGTGAAAGGGTGACAATTTTGGATGGCCCAATCTGTGTTAATGATTGGATTTGGTGGAAAATCAGGTCTAACGAGACTGGTTTAACTGGTTGGACTGTAGAAGGGGATGGGGAAGATTATTGGTTGGTTCCCGTGAAATGAGAAGGATGTTTAATCCTATTTTTTTAGTCCAAAGTTTCAAGAAATTTATTTTGGCGAGACTTAAAAAATAAATTCAAAGCAATAAAACTATGGTGCTTCTACCCATTTCCCATCATTTACGACAAAGAATGTTGGACCAGATGTGTTGCATTCGCCAACCTCATTACAGGTGATGATACCGGTGATGCTGGAGAAACCACTGGTTGCACGCACAGCATTGACCAAGGCACCACGTGGAATATACAGATTTCCATCAGCACCTAGCAGTGCTACTTCCTTTACTTTTGCTATTAATACTGCAGCCGAGTCATATCCATTCCATGTGTAGGGAGATAAAGTACCAGCTTCCACACCGTAGGCTGCCAGATATGCGGCATCGAATTTCATTTTCGCTACTGATTCAGGTGGAATAACGGAAGCGGCATAAGCGCCTTCACCATTCGCGCCGGTCTTTTTAATATATTCAGTACCAAATGTGCCATCACAACCGAAGAAGACAACGTTTTCCAAACCACTCTGTTTCATATTTTTGGTCAGAACAACACCTTCTGCTACATAACCACCAAAGTAGACTGCTTGTGGGCTCTGTGTAGCAAAAGCTGATAATATCTTGGTGTAATCTGATTCTCCGGGAGTGATTGCTTCGAATCCAACAATTTCACCACCCATGGTTGTGAATTGTTCTTTCACCACTTCAGCTAACCCTTTTCCGTATGCTCGACCATCATGTAAAACTACAATTTTACGGAAATCTAACTTATTGTAGAGGTAATCAGCAGCAAATTGGCTTTGCATCGCATCAGTAAAGGCAACCCGATTGAAAACTTTGGAACCGAGAGCGGTTAATGGGGGATTGGTTGCTGATGGAGACATCATTGGGAGCCCAGCTTTCTCATAAATTGGTAAGGCAGCTTCTGTTGAACCAGAGAAAATGTGCCCTGCAATAGCAACGATTGTTGGGTCGGAAACCATTTTTTTCGCTACTGCAACGCCACCATCTGGAGAACCCTGAGTATCCAGAGCTACCAGTTCAAAAGTAAAACCTTCCACTGTTTCGGCATCGTTTACAGCAATTGTAGCACCTTGGGAAATGTCCACACCAAATACAGCATAATCACCGGTGAGAGGAGCACCCATACCAATTTTTATCGTTTGTCCTTTTATAATCTTAGCACAACCAAATTCATCAACTGTACAATTTATAGGAATCGATAATTCTGGAATTGATGTGTGAGTCTTTATTGCTGTTATTTGAGGTAAGATAATCTCAGTTTTTTCAAAAACTTCTGGAGTTTCCGAAGAATCAGGAGTAATTAGAGGAAGAATTGAGGTTGCAATTGTTTCTGTTTCAAATTCAATGACCTCTTCTTCAGTATGTGATGGAATAGTATGGATTGCAGAAGATAGGATTGTATTCGGTAAGTAATCTTGAACGAGAAAAAAGCCAATGGCTAACATTGCAATAACGAAAATAACAATAAAAATAGTTGCAAGAACACGTGGTTTGTGTTTTTTCTTTGGAGGCACTTGAGAAGCAGGCGTGGGTTTTACAATTTTGGTCTTTTCCTCAATCCCACTTTTGGCCAGCAGAAATCCGCAATGAGGGCAGAATTTACCTACGGTGGCAATTGGTTTTCCACAATTCGGGCAGGTAGTTGATTCAGGTTCCTCATTTTGCACATTTGTTTCTGGTTGTGGAATTTCTTGACCTGATACCGGACAGAATTTTGCGTTATCGGGATGTTCTTGTTGGCAATGGGGGCATTTCATATTTCCCTCCTGGTTTGAATCCTAATGTTAATCGTTGTAATAGGTATTACTCACCGAAATTATGAACTACACAAATAATTATATATGATTTGATTTGTATGATTCTCGATATAGAAAAATTTATTTTTTAGCTTATTGAAGAATAGGATTCTGCAGATTATTTTCATGTTAAGTATCAGCGAGATTCATTTATAGAAATACTTGAGTACTATTATTAACCACTTAAATCCCCAAAGATATATGGATAAAATTGAACTTTAAGGTGATAATGCGCAACGAAAACCTTTCCAATAATCTTGAGACGTAGGATCTATTGTTGAGGGATAACGTTCAGCAACTCGTATCGTCCAATTCCATTGACCCCAACTTCCTCCCCGTCTCACTTTATAAATTGCTGTATCTGGACCAAGTGGATTACTAAAAGGTGAAATACTATAATAATCCACAGATAACCAATCATTAACCCATTCCTCAACATTTCCAGCCATATCAAAGATACCATAAGGTGATATACCAAATGGATAACTGCCAACTTCAGTAGTATCACCAACGCACTTAACACCATCAGAAATGAAATTTGCCAAAGTGCAATCTGGTGTTTGATCTCCCCATGGATAAGCTCTGGTGTCTTCAGAACCTCTAGCTGCTTTTTCCCAATCTGCTTCTGATGGTAATCTTTTGCCTATCCATGTACAGTAATCGTTTGCATCATACCAAGATACAAATATTACTGGATAATTGGCATAGATAGGATTATCAAAATAGGATGATCGAGTATATGAGCTATTCTTGAGTGGTAAATTACAAGCTCCAGAATCTACACACATGGCGTATTGACTATTAGTTACTTCATATTTATCGAATAAGTATGCATCTAAATACACATTATGTAAGGGCAATTCTTCCGGTTGGCATGGCCATCCTCCATTGTGATCTGGATCACATCCCATCTGAAACTCTCCTGCCGGAATGTAAACCATCTCCTTTGAGTCAAATACATTAAGGATACTTGATCCTATTCCTAAACTAATGGTTGGGGTTTCAGCCTTTGTAGGTGATTCAGTTTTGGTAGGTGACTCAGTTGTAGTAGGTGACTCAGTTTTTGTAGGATTGATTGATTTCGTAATTGAATGATCTGATTGCAATGTTGGGGTGGTCAGATTTAAGAATGTAAGAATGGAATTGGGTAAATATTCTTTGAAAAAGATAAAGCCAACTGCAATTAGCGCAAAAACAAAAATAAGAATGAAAATAGTTGCAAGAAAACGTTGTTTACGTTTTTTCTTTGGAGGCACTTGGGAAGCAAGTATAGGTTTGACAATTTTGGTCTCACCTTCATTACCACTTTTAGCAATTAGAAATCCACAATGAGGGCAGAATTTACCTGCTATAGCAATTGGTTTTCCACAATTAGGACAGATTATGAAATCCTCATTTTCCGCATTTACTTCTTCTTGCGGAATTTCCAGACCTGATACTGGACAGAATTTCGCGTTATCCGGATGTTCTTGTTGGCAATGGGGACATTTCATATTTACCTCCTTATTAAAAAAGTGAATATCTCTTATTATTCGTTGTAATAGGTATTACCCACCAATAATATGTACTACAAAAAAATAAGTATGACTATTAATTTATATATGTAGAACAAATGTAAAAGAGCAAATCACGAAGAGATTATTAAATAAATGAAAACTTATTTGTAGAACAAGGATTATTTCTAAGATTTAATAAATTAAATTTCACGACAAAAAATTATTAATAGGCACAAATAATATCTGTTCCAGACCAATCTTCTACCGATTCTTTCCAGGCACGGAACTCTTCTATGTCTGGTTCACAAAGATCTGTATTAGAAAAATTAAATTTTTTCATTTTGATTAAATTTGAGAAGCTATTGGGAATTGATCCACTTAGCAAATTGTCATTTACTGTGAGATTTTCAAGGCTGATTAATTGGCTAAAGGAATCTGGAATTGATCCAGTAAGTTGATTATTATCCAGGTAAAGAATTGATATATTAGATAATTGGCCAAGCTCTTCCGGTATTGATCCAATAAGCTGGTTATTTTCCAAGGTAAGTACTTCAAGTTTATGTAATTGACTAATAGATAATGGTATTTTGCCCGAAAATTGATTATTCCCTAATCTAAGAGATTGTAGATTGGCAAGATCACCTAAATGGTAGGGAATTGACATGTTGAAATTGTTATCATTTAGGGTGAGATACCTTAGCTCTGTCAAATCACCCAAAAACTCAGGTAGAGTACCAGACAATTGATTTTCTTCTAATCCAAGATATCGTAGATTGGATAGATTCTCAAATGACTTTGGAATACCCCCAACCAATTGATTGGAATAGAGATCAAGGACTATAAGACTTTCTAATCTTCCTAAAGACTCTGGAATTGACCCTGATAATTGATTGGATCCGAGATAAAGATATTTAAGGTTTTCTAAATATCCAATTGACTCCGGAAGTGAACCGGTGAAGTTGTTTTTGGCAAGGAAAAGCGACTTAAGATTCACTAAGTTTCCTAAAAATTCAGGAATCTGACCAGATAATTGGTTACCATAAATATCGAGTTGTTCTAAATTGGATAGGTTTTTAAAAGAACCTGGAATTAACCCAGATAATTCATTATAAGATAAAGATAACCGTTTAAGATTGGTTAGTTTACCTAAGGAATCAGGAATTGAACCAGTAAATTTATTGCTGTGTAAACTCAAAACAATTAGATTTTCTAAATTTCCAATGGATGTTGGGATTTTCCCTGAGAGTTTATTACTTCCTAAATATAGATATTTCAGATTTTTTAATTCTCCAAAAGATTCTGGGACTCTTTCGGAATTAAGACTATCATCAATATGTGGACTATAAGTTCCCTCTACACGCATGTAAATTAAATTCTGCAAGTTTCCAATTTCATTAGGTATTGGTCCAACAAATCCTTTGATATCAAGATATTGTAGATTTGATAATTTACCGATTGATTTCGGAATCGCCTCTGTAGTATCAGCTTGAAGAATAGTTAGTTTTGAAAGATTTGAAATTGATTCCGGTATTGCTCCAAAATTACTACGTTTTATAGATAGATATTTAAGATTACTCAAATTGCCGATTGAATTTGGTAATGAGCCTTCAATCGGATAACCTGACACGTTTAATAATACTAAATTTGATAAATTACCTATGGATTCTGGTAAAACTCCAGAAAACTTATTAGCTTGAAAATCTAAATATTTAAGATTTTCATAATCCCCAATCCATTCCGGTATGGTGCCAGACAATTGGTTTTTGAATATTAAAATATATTCTAATTTTGACAATTCTCTTAATGGTTCGGGCAATTCTCCTTCAAGACTGTTATTGTAAAGGGAGAGATATGTAAGATTTTTCAAATTGCCAATAGTTTCTGGAATTGACCCTATTAATTGGTTGGAATGTAACCCTAGTCTTTCTAGATTCTTAAAGTTTCCAATCGTTTGGGGGATCTCACCTGAAAATTGATTATTATCTAATAAAATCCATTGAAGATCGAGTAATTTACCGATTGAAGCTGGTATATTCCCGGTGAATTGATTTTCGTATAAATATAGAAACTTAAGATTTGAAAGCAAGCCAATCGAATCTGGTAATGACCCAGATAATTGATTTGTTCCTAAACCAAAATAAGTTAAGCTCGATAAATTTCCAATTGAATCAGGAATGGGACCTGACAATTGATTGTCGTAAAGATTAAGTTCTTTTAAGTTATTTAATTTTCCAATTTCGGATGGAATAGAGCCAGTCAAATGGTTACTCGCTAGTCTTAACCATTCGAGATTGATTAAGTTACCGATAGATACTGGAATGTTACCTGAAAATTGATTACCATGTAAATACAATACTGTAATACTAGATAGATTTCCTATCGCACCAGGTAAGAGGCCACTCAATTGATTAATTGATAAATCAAGTTTTGTAAGAAAAGATAATGAACCAATGGATTCGGAGATAGTACCATTAAGTTTGTTATTTGGAAGCTCAACAGAGGATACGTGATTATTTACTACATTAACACCGAACCAATTATTGATTGTGAAAGAATCCAACCAGTTCAAATTATTTGTCCATGCTGCACCATTGGTAGATTCGAACAAATCTACCAAAGCCTGACATTCTGAAGTTGGTACATCGGTGGTATTTTTACAATCAAATGATGTAACCAATTGTTTGGTTATTACTTCTACTTCACTATCAGGGATTGTATATTCATCGTGGCAAATAGGGAAAGGACTATCCCATTCATAAACGGTTTCCCTTAAGTTAGAAAATTCTCTTTTCGTTGTATCACATATTAAGGTGTTGCGGAAATCAAACTTATAGAGGTTAACCAACAATTCGAAATTTTCAGGGAGACTGCCAGATAATGGATTGTCTGACACATCCAATAATCGTAAATTGCTAAATTCAGAAATTGAATCAGGAAGAGATCCGAACAACTGGTTTGAACTTAGATTTAAAATCTCCAAATAGTCATAGTTACTAAGTGTATCGGGTATAGAATCTGAAAAATTGTTATGATCTAACCTTATTTCAACTATGAAATTAGATGGCACCCAAGGTATTTCCCCTGTTAGCAGGTTATTATCTAAAGCAAGGTGATAGATATTTCCAAAACTCTCAACTGATTTTGGAATATTTCCAGTTAATTGATTTCTTGACAATGAAAGAGTATTTATTGAACTTAATTCACCAATTGATTCGGGTAATGTACCTGATAATTGATTGTTATCCAATTGTATTGATCCAACAAAGTCACCCCAGCTACAGAGATCAATTCCATACCAAGACGCAACTGAGGCTGATTGAAGCCATCCCTCGTTATTGAGCCATCCAGCACCGTTCGTATTTTCATAAAGTTCTACCAGAATCTTACATTCATTATATGGAACATCAAGCACTGTCTTACAATTGAAGGATTCAACATCCAATTTGGTTTGCGCGATTATTTCTGGTGATGGTGGGGTATAAGATTTGGAAATACCAGTTTCTTCAGAAAATTCGATGGTTGGGGTGTATTGAGGAATTGGTGATAATTGTGTGATTGATGGGGTTTTAGTGGCTTCGTTATCTTCTGTGGTGTAAGCTGGGCTTGGTGTGATCGTCATTGTAGGGATTGTTGAATTAGAATCTTTTTCCATTGCGATGGTGTTATCTGATTGCAAAGTTGGTGTGGTTAAATTCAAGAATGTAAGAATGGGATTGGGTAGATAATCCTTAAAGAAAATAAAACTAACTGATAATAATGCCAAAACAAAAATGATAATAAAAATAGTTGCAAAAATTAGAGGTTTGCGTTTTTTCTTCGGTACTTGAGATCCAGGTGTGGGTTTGACAATTTTTGTCTTATCATTATTTCCGCTTTTACTCATGAGAAATCCGCAATGTGGGCAGAATTTACCGACGATTGATATTGGTTTTCCACAATTAGGACAAGTAATGGAACCAGGATCCACTTTATCTCCTTTTATTTCTATTTGTGGAATTTCTAAACCTGATGCTGGACAGAATTTTGCGTTATCCGGATGTTCTTGTTGGCAATGGGGACATTTCATGGGTATTCCTCCCTCATTTAAACCTATTATTCTTTTGTTTAGTTTTATTAGATCACAAGCCAATAATTTTTACTACATGATTAATTATATAGAAAATTAAATATATAATTTTTGGATTAAAAAAATTTCAAGAGTTAAGAAAATAAATTCCTAACAACTCAGTCTGCACAAATGATCTCAGTACCAGACCAATCTTTTACCGATTCTTTCCATGTACGAAACTCGTCAGTGTCTGGTTCACAAAGATCTGTATTTGAAAACTGAAATTTATAAATTTTGATTAAATTAGAAAAAGTTTGTGGGATTGAGCCAGATAATTTGTTATGACCGAGGGAAAAATACTCAAGGTTTGTTAAATCTCCTAAAGTATCAAGTATTGGTCCGGAAAATTGGTTGTTGCTCAGTGATAGATACTTAAGGTTCGATAAAACTCCTAATGTATCAGGGATTGACCCGGTTAATTTGTTTACTGAGAGGTCAAGATGACTAAGGTTCGATAAAAATCCTAATGAATCAGGGATTGGTCCGGATAATTGGTTATAGTTGAAGGAAAGAAAATAAAGGTTTGATAAATTTCTAAATGTATCAGGGATTGATCCAGTTAATTGGTTAGAGCTGAAGTCAAGCCAATAAAGGTTATTTAAATTTCCTAATGGATCAGGGATTGATCCAGAAAATTGATTAGAGCTGAGGTCAAGCCAATAAAGGTTCGATGAATATCCTAATGTATCAGGTATTGATCCGGATAATTTGTTAGAACCTAGATCAAGCCAATAAAGGTCGATAAAATTTCCAAATATATCATCGATTGATCCGGATAATAGATTAGAGGTGAGGGCAAGTTTCTCAAGTTTCGTTAAATTTCTGAGTGAATCTGGTATTGACCCGGATAATTGATTAGAGACGAGGGAAAGCCTTTCTAGGTTTGTTAGATTTCCAATTGTGTCTGGGATTGATCCAGTTAATTGGTTATAGGGAATGTATAAGCTTACAAGGTTTGTTAAATTTCCGATTGTATCAGGGATTGATCCAGATAATTGGTTATGGGAGAGTAAAATCTCTTCAAGGTATGTTAAATTCCCTACCGTATCAGGGATTGATCCGGATAAATTATTTTCAAAAAGATCTATTCTAATTACAAAAAAATTCGAATCAAGAGTAATTCCATACCAATTAGATACTATTGGTGTCGTAAGCCAATTTTTATTTTTTCCCCAACCGGCTCCATTTGTACTTTCGTAAAGATCAACCAAAGCTTCACACTCAATAACCGATACATCTGTGACTGAATTACAATCGAAAGATTCAACATCCAGTTTGGTTTGAGCAATTATTTCAGGTGGTGGTGGGGTATAAGATATGGAAATGCCAGTTTCCACAGAAATTTCGATGGTTGGAGTGAATTGAGGAGTTTGTGTTAATTGTGCGATTGGTGGGGTTTTGGTGGTTTCTTTAGTTTCGGAGGTTAGACTTGGGCTCGGTGTGATCGTCATTTTTGAAAATTCAGTATCTGAAACTGACTCCATGGCAATATTATTTTCTGATTGCAAAGTTGGGGTGGGTAAATTCAAGAATGTAAGTATAGAATTGGGTAGATAATTCTGGAAGAAGATAAAGCCAATTGCAAGTATCGCTAATCCAAAAAGGAGAACAAGAATAATTGCAATAAAATGCAGTGTCCGTTTTTTCTTTGGTTGAACTTGAGTTACTGGTGAATATTTGCCATTTTTTTTCTTTTCCCCATTTCTACTTTTATTCATAAGATATCCACAGTGTGGGCAGAATTTACCGACGATTGTTATCGGCAAACCACAATTAGGACACGCAAAAGATTCAGACTCTTCTTTTTCAGGAGTTGTATCAATTTGTGGAATTTCTAATCCTGTTACCGGACAAAATTTTGCGTTATAAGGATGTTTTTGTTGGCAATGGGGACATTTCATTAATTAAACCTCCCTTTAGAAGCTATAATTTTATGTCTTTCGTTGAATTAGGTATTTCCGACCAATAATTTAAGTCACACGAGTAATTATATATATGATATTGAATTTTTATATCTCTAAGCCCAAAAAATATGATATTTAGAAAGTATTAACCGAAATAAATTTAGAAAATTTTAAAATTGTCCTATATAATGTATTTATCAAACAAAAAATTCCTAAATGCATGAAAAATAAATAAAAGGGAGGAAAAATTCCTTTCAACTCGATTGATACAAAACGCTTATTTTTTTGATTCTATTAGGACAAGAGTGCCTGGAGAAAAAATGAAAAAAAATTCATTTAATCGATATTTGTTAAAGTTTTTTACATGTGTTATTAGCATTTCTCTGATTCTCACAACGATAGGTTTTCAACACCGAATAGTTTTAGCAAATGTAAACGATCAAGAAAATAGCAACAAGAAAGAACAAGGAAGAATTGTATTCCTACAAGATAATGACATTATTGTCATGAACATTGATGGGACGGACAGAGAATTAATTACAAAAATTAAAGACGTAAATCATCCACCAGATTTTTCTTGGTCCTATGATACGGAATGGTTGAGAATTAAGGTGGATAAAAAATTACTAATATATAATGTTCTTTCAAAAGTTCTTACAACATTAGAAGAAAATTCCGAATTACCATATTATTTTGATTATTTTTGGGCACCTGATTCGATAAAATTTGCTTATAAATACGATGATTGTATAAATATTTATGACGTTGTTTCAGCAAAGAATTCTGTGTTAGTTTGTGATGTAGAAGAATTCAATTGGGGAAATCAGTCCGATAAAATTTATTTTTTTCGATCAAATAAATACAATCGACAAGGAGCACTAATCAATGATCTTTATGAAATTACATTAGAGACAAAATCTGAGAGACTACTTAAGAAATACGATGATTTTGCTTATCCGATGGGGAAACTTTCAATCAGCCCAGATGGTAATTACATTCTTTTTCCATGTTGTGGAATAGGAGAAGGATTTGGAGATTCTATTTTCCAATATTATGGGAGAGGTTATGAGTTTCTAAATATTAATGATCCTTCTCTTCATAAAGAGATCTCATTAGCTAATAATTGTGAATGGCAAGAAGAGAAAACCACTGTTTGTTATAACTATGATACAGTTCAAATTTTGGATGTAAGTTCATCCAATAAATCTCAAATATCTATAAAAATCGATGAGAACAGTGAGATTAATCTAACTCACATTGCAAATGATAAAAATAGTGTATATGGTACTTTCGGTCAATCAAGAGACAATTTAGATGTTGTTGAAGTAGATAAAACTGGGAATTTAAAAACAATTACCGATGGTGAGCTACTTGATGTCAGTCCGTCTGGTGAATATTTCATAATCAATGATAATGGAATATTGAAAGGTTTTAACATTATTTCCAAAGAAATATACAACCTTGGAGGAGTTACAGCGATTTACAATAGTTATTATTTTGCTGTTGGTTGGACATCCCCAAAATCAGTACCAAATATTAATCCCCTGATTGAGAGAAAACAGATAGCAATCAATAATATCGAAACCCCATCTTATGAATGGTTATTAGGATTAGAAGATGGCACCTATATCCCAAAAATGGATGAAGCAGAGGCGAAAAAATTAATCCTGGACCTAAAAAATGAAGTAATCGAAATAGATGAAGAGAAATACAAAGCCTTTGAGAGGTTTGTTCTCCAGGAAGAAACGATAGGAGTAATTCAAAGAAATTTCGAATCAGTGTCGAATGATGAGGGAGAAGCGTGGGGGGGAATGGTAGCTATGATCTTGTCGTTTGTTCAATTTGTTCGGAAATATATTAAATTTCTGAGATTTTTTCCAGAGCAAGATTTGGTTCAAAAAACCATATTTTCAGCGATAGAACATTCGATAAAATTACTTAATCGTTATATTCAGGATCCAAATGATTTGGAAGCATACAATAATTTAACAGATTTTATTTTCATGCTCCTCTCTTCAGGTGGATCTATAGCCGAAATTGGATATTTTGATTTGCTACCTGAAACTGTGACGAGGTTAATCTTTGCCATATCAAACCATAAGAAATTTAATGAAGCCATTCAACCAACTATTGATAAAGGTGTTAATAGTGTTTATGGTGAATCTCCTAATTGGTTAGTTACACGAGAAGTTGAATTTGCGAATTCATCAATGGAGTACTTGGAAAAAACTTCTGAGAATTTTTCGAATGTGGCACATGAAAATTTCGAGGATAATAAGGCGGGACTAGATTTCTTAACGATCGTTTCAGATGTTTCTGAATTAGTGAAAACATCAGGTATTGCAGCGATACCTGCGCTTATCATAGAAATTACAACCAAAATTGAATTCCTTCTATTAAATTTTTGGCAGCTTTTTGAGTTTATTCTTCCAGCAAAACATTGTAATATTGCTCTTGGAGAAGCAGCGGGAGAACAAGCATTCAATCCAGACGCATCCACGATACCAGACTGTTCATTTCCAGCAAGTGGAAGACAGAATTTGACTATCTTACCATCTACCTCATCTGTAGATTCTATTGCATGGAATAACTTCAAAGAAAACCACCTCGAATTATTAGGTGAATATCAAAACCATGTTGAAAAAATCAGATCCAGCACTATGGATGAAGATGAAATTTCGAAATCGCAATACCAAAAAATATTTAATTTAGTGGTCGAATTGAATAACTCCATTGAACAAGGATTTACTTTAATCGCACCATCAGATAATGAAGTTTTGGATGAACAGACTGTACTTGTTGTCCAAGCGTTTATTCAATTGGAATTGAGCACCATAAAAACACTAATGGCAACAGAACTGACCAAAGAGGAACTTGGTAGTTCGGAAGTTCAAAAAATTATTTCTGATTCCTATGATTCTACAATTGATGTCATAGAAATAAATAATGAAGTGATGGAAGAAGTTGCTTTTAGAGGAGATCCGATCGGAGTTGGAATTGTCTTTGTCGAAGAACCGATCTTTGCTAGACCTAATCAAGAAGTAATAATACCAATTACTTTCAAAAATATTGGTGGAGGGACATTAGATCCCGGAAGCCTTGAAGTTTTCTTAATCAATTCGAAAAATAAAATAAAATTTAAAACACCTTTAATTGAATCTGGAATGGAATATCGAACTGATATAAGCTTTCAAGCTCCCAAGAAGTTACCTGAATTTTTGCGAATTACTTTCCAAGTCGATAATAAAAAATCAACGGTTAGAGTACCTGTCAACGCTCAAACCGAACAAAGTATTAATAACAGCAACGAACAATTTAAGCCAATTGTTGGAATTTTAATCATCCTTAGCGGATTTCTTTTCATAATAATTGGGGTTTTGGTATATATTCGAAATAGAAATAAAAAAGTGAGTAAAATATCATGAAATGTCCTTATTGTAATCAGGAACACCCATTTGGAGCAAAGTTTTGTCCTACAACAGGCAAGTCATTACCAGATCAACAGATCATTGAAACCAGGCTATCAGACCAAAACCAATGCCCAAAATGCTTAAATCAAATTCCAAAAAACATTCAATTTTGCCCATATTGTGGTTTTCAAACAAAGCAAGAAGAACTATTGAAAATTCATAAGGTAAAGACTACACATGTAAAACCTCACAAATTGTTACCAATTTTAGTTGGCTCAAGCATATTTAGTGTAGGATTAATAGTTGTTGGATATTTATTTATCACAGGTCAAATACCTGCACCAGCAATGAATTTTTTACAGAAAAAACAACCAACCCTTGTTGTTGAAGAAACAATTGATATTTCTAATTTTATTGAAACTCAAACTCCCACATTGGAGAACCTATCAAATTTAATTGAAGAAAAAGATATCCTGCCATTGGAAGTTACCCCTACTCTAACCGTTGAATTGATCATGGATACTGAAACACCAACTTTGATCCCCATTCCTTCAGCGACAGCAACACCTTCGATATTAGCAGCCGAAATAAAGATCAATGAAAAAGATCAGGCTGAAATTGTGTTAATTCCTGCTGGGGATTTTTTAATGGGATCTGATGAGGACACTGATCCTTATTATTGGGGTGCTGAGGGACCCTCGCATCGAGTGTTTTTGGATGGGTATTGGATTTACAGGAATGAAGTTACAAATGGAATGTATCAAGCCTGTGTATCTGCTGGTGCATGTCCTCGGCCACAATCAAAGGAATCCCGAACTAGAGAGAGTTACTATGGAAATCCGGATTATGATAATTATCCAGTATTGAATATTACCTATATGAGCGCTCTATCTTATTGCAGATGGATAGGAGGAAGACTTCCAACAGAGGCCGAGTGGGAAAAGGCTGCAAGGGGAGATCAAGATGCACGATTGTTCCCATGGGGAAACACACCTGCTGAAGGAAATCAGGCAAATTTCTGTGACCATGGATGTCCTGGTGAAATTTCTGATAATGACAAAAATGATGGATATCGAGACACAGCTCCTGTCGGGAGCTATCCAGATGGGATGAGCTTGTTTGGATTATACGATACTGCAGGAAATGTGTGGGAGTGGGTTTTCGATTACTTTGGCCCTTTATACTATGAGATATCCCCGGAGAAAAATCCGAGAGGGCCACAATCAGCGCAATACCGGGTAATTCGAGGAGGAGGATGGAACAATCCTTCCTATGGTGTCAGGGTCGTTCAACGGGCAGGTGCTGATCCTAACAACTTCTTTGATACGATTGGATTCAGGTGTGCATTGGATGCTGTGGAGTGAGGAATGAAAAAATATTATTTTTTTGGCTTAAAAATACCACACCGCTCTAAGATTATTAATTCAACCTAATAATTATTCTACAACTTAATACCTCATAATTGGATTTGTTTTGTTTATCTTGGCTCGACAATGATTTTAATTGCTGTGACCAATCTTCCATCGAAATCGAGATCCACAAATTCGGGGTAGAAGACAACATCGAATCCATCGTCTTTCAGGTATCCTCTGGCAAGGATCAAAGCTTTCATCGCCTGGTTGAGGGAACCAGCTCCGATGGTCTGGATTTCCACTCTCCCATTTTCCCGGACTGACCCGGCGATGGTACCTGCTACTGATGCTGTTCGTGATTGACTGCTAACTTTGATGAGATCCATTTTTCTTCTCCTGTGATGTGTTGGTTAATGTGCGATGAGTTTTCAATAAATCCCCTTTTTGGATTTATTATATAAATGTTTTGATCTGTGACAAGCATAATTTGCGCCTAAATGCTCTCAACGGTGACAGATTCCAAATAAGATTTGTAATCGAATTCTTCAAACGGTAAGAGACCTTTGTCGTGGCTGTAGACAAAATGAAAACACTGGTTACACTTGCAACCGACCAGATGATAATTCTGGTTAATCCTGGGAGCTGGATCCCTGGACCTGAGGCGATGGATCAACAAACGGATGTTGGTATCGTCCCTTTGCGCCTGGAGAATATGTCCGATCAGGTAGTACGGGTTGATGTGGTGCATTCTCGCCAGGCGGGACGCCATGGTGGATGCACAGCGCAATCTGGTGGTGTGGCGGCGGAAAGAGGATGCGGAGTGGAGAATGGATTCCAGGGGGCGGTTGAGGACACTGGCAGGTGCGGAGTGGAATCCGGGGATGGATTGGCTGGGGGGTTTGGCGGTGACGGAGTTTGGGGAGATGGTGAGGTTGGAGGAGTAGGAGTGGAGGGGGTGAAAACTGCCAGTGATTCTCTGGCTGTTTTATTTGTATTTTAGTAAATCCGAGAAAAATCAATTTTAACTTACGATTTAATAAAATGGATCGCAAAAATGTTATTCAATGTAGGAAATGATGCTAAAATTAAGTGAGTTCCTCCATAACCATCATCCCTCCAGGGTGAAAATGTTGGCAAAATTTATTCGACGTGGAGACCGGGTATAAGATTCTTTAATTAGTCTCGTAGCGAGGCAATGAATGAATAGCGTGTTACTATTTTTTTCCTTCTTTTTCGGTGCTCTGGCACCCATGCCGGTAGGAATTGCTTATAATCCAGAGACTAAAGAATGCGGATATTATCAGGGAGGGGATGAATATGCTTCATACATACTCCCCCAGGCATGGATAATCAATTACGGCGAAATCATTCAAAATGAAACCGGTTCACACCAATGGGATGGCAACTACGACAGCATAGAGCAATTTTGTGGAGAATTGGGCTATATTTACATTCAGGGAAATATTGCCACTGAGTATGGTGAACGAAAAACATCTGGAATATCAACAATACGCACAATCTGCATAGCTTTTCCAATTCTTTTATTGTTGATTTTGGTTCTTTCGGGGATTCTAATTGCTGTAAAAAGACATAAGAGGAAAAAAATTCCGCAAAAGCCATAAAAATGAAAAAAACCGCCATACAGTAAAACTGGAAGAGGTTGCTGGGATCGGAGGAGACGAGCGCGCAGATTGAACGGATGGCCGGGGTTGGAGGTCAGTTATTGAATGGGGTGCGGATCATGGAGAGCAGCGAGGTGCAGTATTTGCTGTTGAGAGAGTTGCGGCTGCCCTGCCGGGAAGAGATCGAGAATCTGCTGCAGGTGGGGGTTGTGGATGGGCGAAAGCTGGATGCCATGGTAGATGCGCAGCGCAATCTGGTGGTGTGGTGCAGGAAAGAGGTTGCGGAGTGGAGAATGGATTCCAGGGGAAGGTTGGGGACGCTGGCGGGTGCGGCGTGGGATCCGGGGATGGATTGGCTGGGGGGATTGGCGGTGACGGAGTTTGGGGAGGTGGTGCGGTTGGAGGGGTGGGAGTGGAGGGGGTAGGAGGAGGGAGAGTGGTAAAACTTGTATAATAATTTCCTTAATATTTCTAGTTAGCTTAAAAATTTTCCACTTGAACAATTATTAGTCTGTTTATCTGGATACACAGACTAATAATTAGAAACCCATCATCTAATACAACTTCAGATAAATTATCTGATGGAACTTGGCAGGGAGTTAGTAGGTACAAGTAATTTAATTTATATTAAGAGATATTTTTTGGTTATTTACTTATTTTTGAAGCCGTTTACTATTACCAGGATCTATCTCCACTCAGTAAATCGCCTGCAAAACCAAGGGGAAGGTTTCATAGGCTACAGCAAGCATAACTGACGCAAAAACCAATCAATAGTTTTATTGATCGAAGCTCCTAATCATTGGTCACAAGGGGTAAGAACAATTGATAAGACTGTTCGTAGGTCATCACCGTGGCTTTGGATGAATTCGCTCCATCCTTGTAAGCCACATAGGGTGTGCTGCCGTCCAACGCCAGGGACACGTAATTTGCCGATCCTGCAGAAAAGGCTGGCGAACCGACTGCCACCCAATTCGCACCATCGAATTTCATCACCGTAGCTTTGTTTGAATTGGCAATATCATAATATGCCACGTAGGGCGTGTTGCCGTCCAATGCCAGGGACACGAAATTTGCTGATCCTGCAGAAAAGCCGGGTGAACCGACCGCCACCCAATTCGCGCCGTCGAATTTCATCACCGTAGCTTTGTCTGCATTCTCAAAGTCTGTATAAGCCACATAGGGTATGCTGCCCTCCAGCGCCAGGGACAGGTAATATGCCGGTCCTGCGGAAAAGCCGGGCGAACCGACCGCCACCCAATTCGCGCCGTCGTATTTCATTACTGTGGCTTTGAATCCATTAACACCGTCTGTATAAGCCACATATGGCGTGCTGCTGTCCAGCGCCAGGGACACGGAAGTTACCTCTCCTGCGGAAAAGCCAGGCGAACCGACTGCCACCCAATTCGTGCCGTTGTATTTCATTACAGTGACTTTTCCTGCATTCACTTGATCCCGATAAGCCACATAGGGTGTGCTGCCGTCCAGCGCAAGGGACACGTAATATACCTCTCCTGCGGAAAAGCCGGGCGAACCGACTGCTACCCAATTCGCGCCGTCGTGTTTCATTACCGTGACTTTTCCTGCATTCTCTTCCTCATTATAAGCCACATAAGGCGTGTTGCTGTCCAGCGCCAGGGATACATTATTTACCAGTCCTGCGGAAAAGCCGGGTGAACCGACCGCCACCCAATTCTCGCCGTCGTATTTCATTACCGTTGCTTTTCCTGCATTCGCAATGTCCGTATAAGCCACATAGGGCGTGTTGATGTCAAGCGCTAGGGACACGTAATATACCTCCCCTGCGGAAAAGCCGGGCGAACCGACTTCCACCCAGGTGCTATTAGCTGCCAGCACGTTGCTCGTGACCAGCAGGGCAAGACACAAAAGAATGCTTGGAAATAACCGTTTCATTAAGAACCTCCCATAGTTGTTAATAGTGCAGGTTTGATACTATAAGTATTATTGAAAATCCGCGTTGAATAAATTTTGCTATGATTCACCCCATAATAGTGTTCATTTGAGTGTATCTTTCTTAAGATTAGCATAGTTCTCTCCATTTTGCATCATTTTTAGCGATCCATCTCATAATATCAGACGTTGGAACTGGTTATTTCAAGTCCATCTTAAAAATGGAAATAAAGGGTGGAGACATGTAAAAGTTTGTTTTTTCAGGAAACACTTTGTTCATAAATTGCCCGATAAGGGTATTTTGCAGAAAGATTCATCACCACACTTCTAGCTGTTGGATAATCTTCTCAGCCAAGAAAATGTACTTCGAACTAATTATTTTGATCTGCTGCGGGTGGGGGCTGTGGATGGGCGCAAGCTGGATGCCATGGTGGATGCAGAGCGCAATCTGGTGGTGTGACAGCGGAAAGAGACTGCGGAGTGGCGAATGGATTCCAGGGGGCAGTTGTGGACGCTGGCAGGTGCGGAGTGGGATCCAGGGATGGATTGGCTGGGGAGTTTGGCTTTGGAGAAAAAAGGTGTGATGCATAGCACGCAGTAGGCAAAAGGAGAAAACCATTCTAATATTATGTGAGTTCCGCAATAACCATCATCCCTCCGGGGTGAAAATAACAGCAAAATTTATTCGACGTGAAATTTCAGAATAACGTATTGTATAATAACAGTTGGGCTGGATATTCTCCTTCATAAGAAACCTTTGCTCCAACGAAAGGGACTAGATGATCATTAGGAGATAAAAAATGAAAACCATTTTCTTCCGCAGTATTTCTTTGGGAATGCTGGTATGCGTCATTGCCTCTTGCGGTGGTCAGGCAACTGAATCGCCAGCGCAACTCAGTCACATTCACCAGCGACCGCACAAGTCTACAGGCTGGTGAATGCACCACCTTGCGCTGGGTGGTAACCAAAGGCTTTTTCGTGACACTCAATGGTGAAGAGGTGCCCAAAGCAGGTGAGATGGAAGTCTGTCCATTGGAGACGCGTCCTTACGAGCTGGCGGTGGATATGGGAACTTTTATTGACACGAGCATGATCGAGATCATTGTCAGCGGGGCGGTAGAACAGCCAAATGCTCCTGAATCTGTCACGCCCGGCACGCCTGCATATCAGGTGGGTTCGTGGATAGCCACAGGTGGCCCTCCTGGAGGGCTGGGGTACGACATCCGCATGAGGCCTGATAACCCAGATATGATGTTTGTTACCGATGCACATGCCGGGGTTTTTAAGAGTAATGATGGCGGTCTGATGTGGTTTCCGAGCAATACAGGCATTCAAGCAGGAATTGGCAACGATGTACCGATATTCTGCCTTACGATCGATCCACATAATTACGATGTGATCTGGGTGGGAACTCAATTGACCGGCCATGTGTATCGCAGCAGCGATAACGGCGTGAGCTGGATGGAAATGGACAACGGTATTAACGAGCAAGGACGCAGTATGCGCGGGATCACGATCGACCCCAATGATCCCAACGTGATCTATGCGGCAGGCGAGATTATGTCTTATGTTTGGTCCGCCGAGACGAAGATTGCAGACGCCAGTGGTTATGGTGGGGAAGTCTATAAATCAACCGACGGCGGCCAGAATTGGAGTCGCATCTGGTTGGGTGAAAACGTCGCCCGCTATATCTGGGTTGACCCGCGCAACAGCAATCGCATCTATGTTACAACTGGCATTTTCGATCGCGCTGCGATCAACAGCACACCACAGAATCCTGCAGGGGTGGGTATCCTGCGGAGCGATGATGGCGGGCAGTCCTGGACTGTTTTGAACGAAGCCAATGGCTTGAGCGGTTTGATCATTCCCAGTCTATTCATGCACCCGGAGAATCCTGATATCCTGATTGCGGCGGTCAGCAATTCTGGGATCGGTGGTGTGTTTATCACCTACAACGGTGGTGACATCTGGACACGCCTTGAGAATGGACCGACCAAATCGGATGCAGTCGAAATCGCCTTGAGCGATCCTAACATCTGGTATTCAGCCACCGAAGGAATGATCTCGCGTTCCGATGATGCCGGACAGACCTGGCAAACGTTTGATCTGGCAACCGCAGATAGAAAGGCTGGAATGCCGATAGATTTACAGGTTGACCCCCGTGATCCTTACCGCATTTTCGATAATAATTATGGTGGAGGCAATTTCCTGAGCACAGATGGCGGGCAGACCTGGGTGGATGCCAGCACGGGTTATACTGGCGCGACGATTGCTGGCTTATTGGTGATGGCGGGTGATGGTCGTACGCTAATGACCGGGGCGAATACCGGTGGATTCCGCAGCGTTGATGCAGGAGGGACCTGGCTTGGACTAAATGTACCTGCTGCCACACAGATCGTGCGCACTCCGGATGGCCTGATCGTTGCCGATAGCAGTGGCAACGTGTGGCATAGCCAGGATGACGGACTGACATGGACGAAAACTCAGAGTAGTTGATCTGTCCATTGAAACATCTGACGGGCGTATGAGTATTGATTTAGCATCCATGCGCTCGCTCACCATTGCGCCTTCTGATCCAAACATTCTGTATGCTGGTTTTTACAACCCGGCCTGCGATAGGTATACTGACATTTGTACGGACCCCATGCCAAACATGTATCGCTCAAACGATGGTGGTTATTCCTGGCAGGAACTGACCGGGGCACCCTTTGAATGGAAAGCAGTGCTGCGTATCGCTGTACACCCCGAAAACAGCCAGGAGCTTTATGCAGCAACGATAATGGGGTTATTTCACAGCAAAAACGGCGGCGATAATTGGACGGAGGTGGAGTCATTTACCGAAGCCACTCATCAAGTGGATAGCATATGTCACGGAACAACCCGATGATTATGCTTAACTTATGGGTTGTAGCCGATGTGGTTTATGATCCATATGACTCACAGGTTATTTATGCAGCTTTGCAACATGGCGGTGTCTGGCTTAGCCGCGATGGTGGAAAAACCTGGAACCAGGCAGCAGCCGGAATGGATCCGAACGAACTAATCACCAAAATATTACCGGATCCCAACCACCCTGATTTGATCTATGCAGCTTCTGCGCTTTCAGGCATTTTCGTATCGCTGGATGGTGGGCAATCATGGCAATCCATCAATACCGGTCTGTTACCTCGTAACTTTACCAATCTTGCACTTTCGCAAGATAGTTCCATTCTATATGCGGGGTCATTTGCGAGTGGTATATGGCGCATGGGAGATTCCATCGCCACTGGACAGCCGTGAAATAATTGCAACGCACGAATAAATAGCATGATAAAAAAATTTCTATATATCTGGATTTCCTCTTTTACTGGTTGCCTTATATGCCTGTTCCACCAAGCCAACACATGTAACAGGCATCGTTGTAGACCAGGACGATGCTCCCATCCACGGTGCGACTGTAAGGGTCAAGGCCACGGACCTGGAAACAGTCACTGATAGCGATGGACGATTCTCGCTTTCTGGATATTCCAGTCGGACAGCCGATCTTCATCACCGCCTGGACTTCCGGCTATTACATCAACGGCGTAGCAGATGTACAACCCGGTGCAGCGAATGTGAAAATCATTCTTAAAATTCACCACAACACCGATAATTCCAATTACGCCTGGCTGCCGTCCACTTTTCACGAAGGTCAGGGTGAAAACCAGGGCTGTGCGCAATGTCATAGCACAATTGGCACCAATCTGACAATCTCCCTGCCAGTGGACGAGTGGCTACTGGACGCCCATGCGCAATCTGCTGTCAACCCACGTTTCCTGACCATGTACTCCGGAACGAATATGGAAGGTGACCAGAGTCCACTCACCCGCTACGGCTACATCCGCGACTACGGGAGTTTTCCGCTTCGCCCCGATTGGACTCAGCCCTATTACGGTCCCGGCTACAAACTCGATTTTCCCGACACCGCTGGTAACTGCGCAGCCTGTCACATGCCTGCTGCGTCCATCAACTCTCCGTATGGTACAGACCCCACCACCGTCAGCGGTATGGACAGCGAAGGAATTCCCTGTGATTTTTGCCACAAGGTCTGGGATGTGAAACTTAATCCCGAATCTGGTCTACCCTTCGCCAACATGCCAGGAGTTCTCTCATATGAGTTCCGGCGCCCTCCGGATGAACATCAATTTTTTGCCGGTCCGTTCGATGACGTGGCTCCCGGAGAAGATACCTTCACCCCCATCCAACGGCAAAGCCAGTATTGCGCGCCCTGTCATTTTGGCTTGTTCTGGGATACCATAATCTACAATTCATTCGGCGAGTGGTTGGAT
This sequence comes from uncultured Chloroflexia bacterium, assembly GCA_963765655.1. GTDB lineage: Bacteria > Chloroflexota > Anaerolineae > Anaerolineales > Anaerolineaceae > UBA6170. Next base: position 7,325 of record CAVXXH010000004.1, on the reverse strand, counting down.
AGTCCTTACAGTGACCCGGAACAAGCAAAAAATGCCGGATTGAGCTCGTCGAGATCCTGTCAGGATTGTCACATGCCGCATCTTGGGGCAACATACTTTGCCCTTCAGGATAAAGGCGGTGTGTTGCGCGATCCGCAAACCATTTTTAGTCACCGCATGCCCGGTGCGTCTGACGAGACCCTGCTCCAGAACGCAGTCACGCTTTCAGTGGATGCAGTCCGTAGTGGGGACCAGATTTCCGTTACTGTCACGATCCTCAATGACAAAACAGGTCATCACGTTCCAACTGATTCACCCTTACGGCAGATGATCTTATTGGTGCAGGCTGAGGGTCTGGATGGAACCCGCCTGACCCAGGTAGACGGGCCAACAGTCCCAGCCTGGGGTGGGGTGGGTGACCCAGAACAGGGATATTACGCTGGTCTGCCTGGTCAAGGGTATGCAAAAATATTAATGGAACTGTGGACCGAAGTTTCCCCAACAGGCGCGTACTGGAACCCGACGAGGGTGGTCAGCGATAACCGAATCCAAGCCATGGAGAGCGATACAAGTTCGTTCGTTTTTACCGCTCCAACTTATGGTTCTGTCAGTATCGAGGTTGGCCTGTTCTTTCGCCGGGCTTTCATCGAATTGATGGATCAGAAAGGGTGGAATGACCCCGATATCCTGATGGAGCAAGCCATCGTTACAATACCTGGCGCACCTTGAACATCGAAACTTCCTGACCCTTACCATTTGTATTATCCGGGATTGATCTAAAGCTTGTTGGTACAGGTCTATAGATTTATACAGATTTCCCAATATAAATGTTTTGATAGGTGACAAGCATATTTGACACCTAAATGCTCTCCATGGTGACAGAATCCAAATAAGATTTGTATTCGAATTCCTCGATAGGCAAGAGACCTTTATCCTGGCTATAAACAAAGTGAAAACATTGGCTGCATTTGCAACCGACCAGATGATAATTCTGGTTAAGCCTGGGAGCGTGATTCTTTAATATCATATTATTGGTGATATTCCTAAAATCCGTTCTGTTTATTTTTTTAGACGATTACTTCTTTCTTTTTCAATAATCATGATCCTCATCCCATTGACTCTTTCTTTCTTCTTCTCGATCTAATTGATCTTGCCGATTCTGACTATATTCCTCATCCATTCTTAGTGAAGCCTCAATTTGATCCTGTCGAAAGTCTCGTGCATCTTGAGCTTCTCTTTCTGCTTTTTGTTCGGCTTCAAAATGTTGATCAGCCATTCTCTGTTCCTTAATTTTGTAATTCGCATCCTCTATCGCCTCAAACTCCCTTTTCCTTGCATTATTATAAGAAACATACCCGTCTGAGGAACTTGATGAATGACTCTGACTTACTGTCTCAGTGTTATTACTGAATACACTTGATATACGATCATTCCGATTATCCCCCTTTTTCCGAAATGTTAAATAACCAAAAAATAACATCCAAAAAACATTAAATAAAATATATCCACCAAGATTTTCCTTTATTGGAGACCCTGGAATAGATTGACCTTTTAACAAAATGATTAAAACAAAAATATCCCAAATAAAAAATAATCCCCAAATGATTCTCATTTTCATTATCCTTAATAATAAATTTTCTTAGCTTAATTTCCATTATATTAAAGATTTGACGTTATTCAATAATTGAAGAAAAAAAAGATTTTTAAACGAATTTGATTTAAATAAATTCGAAAATTTTTATTTGAATTAATTAATAAATTACTAAATTAATTTGTGATTTTTAATAAAAACACCTGACATCAAAATCCGAAGGATCTAGGAGGCCTTTTTCCGGTGAGAAGCGGAGGTGATCGCAATCCAGGCAATCGCAACCGAGGAGGTGGTAATTCTGGTTCAGGTCGGGGGCAGGATCTTTTTCTCTCATGCGATGGATCAGGAGGGAAGTGGAGATATTATCTTCCTGGGCTTTCAGGATGTGGGAGGCGATGTAATAGGGGGAGGTGTGATCCATATCTGCAAGTATGGTTGCCATGGGTTCGCCAACTTTAGCGGATTGGAGAAGTTCGTGGGAGTCGGAAAAATTCCGAGTCCTTTTTTTGCCTGCTACTGCATTTAGCTTTTGTTCATTACTCTCTACTATTAAAGCAGTAGTAGTAGGGTTTGAGTCGGAAAAATTTCGACTCGATTCTGAGAGCATTTGTGTGGTTTCGAGGGGGAGTTGGATAGCCTGCTGGTTGATCTGCCAGGCGTGGTATCTGCCGCTGGAAGTCACAAATCCCATCTCGAGGAGATAATCGAGGGCAGCTGAGACAGGTTTGTCTGAATAGCCGGTGATGCGGGATAGCCATTCTTTTCCTGCCGGTTGGGATGCGAACATAAGGGCTACCAGGCAGGAGAGAGGAGCACCTTTTAGGGATCGGAGAGCGGTGAGGGGGCTGATGTTTTGCATGGATTGTCCTTTTTTATGAGGATGGGTAACCGGTGCCTAGGATCTGGTTGATAGTTTCGATGGGAAGATCCATCGCAACCAAAAAACGGAACAATAATTCATCGGCCGGGATGTTCAATTGATCGAGTGGGGATACGGTTTCCAGGTCTTTGCGAAGCTGGATCAGGGAGTGGGTGAGGTAGGCATTTCTGAATGAAGCAAGTGAGAATTCAGTTTGATTGATGGGGTTTTGTTGACCTGACATTTTTGTTAACTCCTATGATTTTTGATGATTTTTGGTTGACTTTTGGAAAAAATTGATATAAAATTTCTAACTGCGCGACCGATCAAGCCTCGTGGTTGGGACTCCGATCGGTTGTGCAGAACCTCGAAAATTTGCCCGGGCAGATCGGCCAATCCACCCGGGCTCCGTGTAAAGTCCGATATACCTTCGCGAAATTGAAAACATATACCAGACGCATTACGGCTTAGAAATCCGGTGTTTTAAGCTGTGTCTGGTCCCTTTAGCACTGCCTAAAACACTACTACTTGGGGCTTGTAATGCGCTTGATAGATGCACTCGAAGATTTTTATTTGTCGATGGAAGGGGTTAAGTCCAAAAGGACTGTCCAGTGGTATCGCCAGAAATTGGCCTCATTGTCCATTGCATTGGGAGATTGTTTTTTAGGAGAGATTGAGCTACGAATGCTGCGGAGGTGGAGGGCTGAACTGGCAAGTAGGGATCAAACCCACATTGATCACCCTAACAGAGCGCCGGTTGATGGTGAGATGTCGCCATTAACTTTGCATGGGCATGTCAGGGCCTGCCGCAGGTTCTTTCACTGGTGCCAGGAGGAGGGTTATCTGGAGCGCAACATAGCAGAGCGCTTGGAGCTTCCACCAAAACCGAAGGCTGTTCGAAAAGGGATTAAGGAATCTGCCAGGGACAAGATTATTGCAGCTGCAGAGGGTAGTCCCAGGGATCTGGCCATGGTTCTTTTTCTGGCTGATACTGCGTGTAGAGCTGCTGGTGTTGCGGGATTGAGAATGAGTGATCTGGACCTGATCTTTGGTGTGGCAGTAGTCCATGAAAAAGGGAGAGGTGGAAACAAAAAAGCCCGTGAAGTCTACTTTCAAGGTAGAACTAAACGGGCTTTAGAAGAGTGGCTGGCTGTACGGCCGGAGTGTGATTGTCCTTATGTGTTTTTAGGAATTGGGCAGGGGGGCACCAACAACAAGATCCATGGCATTACGGTATCAGGAATTTACCAGGCAATGAAAAGATTGGCAAAAAAGGCTGGTGTGCCAGATGACTGGAATCCGCATAACTGGCGACATGGAGCAGCGAGAGGAATGATCAAGAATGGTGCTTCATTGATTGAGGTTAGCCAGATCTTTGGGCATTCCTCTGTGTCTATCACTGGTGACATTTACGGTATCCTGGGTGAGGATGAATTGAAGGAATCACATCGGGCATTCAGCTGGATGAAATAGTGTGTCATTTTTTTAGATCAGAGGAAAAGAGAAGAAATGAATGATTTTTTCTCAAAAAAATGCTCAATATATATTACATAGAAATTATTATGTAATATAAAGTATATGTTACATTTTTTGGGAAAATTTGACATTTAAGGGCTGTTGTAGTAGAATTTCGGGCGACTTAGGGTGTTTTACGGCGAGGTAGCTCAGTTGGCAGAGCAGCGGACTCATAAGCCGTAGGTCGTGGGTTCAAGTCCCACTCTCGCCACAAAAAGATGTTGAAATTCTCATTTCAACCTCTTTGCTTTAAGTGGTCAGTGAAGAAAATCCTTGAAAAATCGGAAATACGATCGTGTTTCACTTTTTGAGCTGAGCTGAGCTGCTGGAGACATTTGCTCCGGCTGCTCACTTTCCTGGCCTAAGACACACGATCAATGCCCAATCCGCCCGAGTTCTTGGTCTAATCCAGCGATTTGTTAGGTAGGTTTGATTGAAATCAACCAGTGTTTTGCATTGAAAAGCGTCTAAAAAAATTTTCAGTATCTTAGTTTATCCAACACTCCAAAATTTTTACCGGCAACACAAGGATTGAAGTATTCGTAACATTCCTTAATTTTATTGTTCTGGTCGTAGTGGAATAGGAAGATATAGGTATTTTGATAAAGATTCCCATTCTTCATAAGTCCTTCACCATCCGATCTAACAACTACCGTTCTTCTTTCTTCATCCACAATAAATTCATGTATTGGAAAACTTATACTATCAAATACCCTGGTAATACCTTTCCAAACATCATAGATGGCTTTTTTACCAATTATCTCTTCTGGAAACATGCCTGTAGCATATGGCTTTTTATCGATACCGTCTTCTGCCCACAATTCAATCCATTTGCCAATATCTCCTTCTTCAAGTGAAATGAAAAAGTTTTTAGTTATGGATGTTAATTCATCCTTCAGTAGATTTTCCATTTTCATATCCATTTTTATTGTGACCTGTTTTAAGAAGCAATCATCAACATATCGAGTTTCTTTCCGTGTGCTAGACGCATAAAGTGCTCGCATTTAGTAACCCAGTAAATCATCACAGTATCAGCTTATTTATAAACTACACGGAATAATGGAGGGTGACAATAATGGTGTACAACCAACTAATAGAAGTACACTACCCTGCAAATCCACTTAATAATTTCAAACATAATACTTCATCATCGTACTAATTTTTAAAAAATTCACCTTCACGGTAAGGAAATAATTTTTAGAAAATAATCCTTTCGATAATCTAGATGAATTTTTATACGTGCAGCGGCAGCGGAGTGGTCAGCTGGAGCATGCTTTTGAAAGGGGGGGATGGCACGACCTAGGGGGTCCTTCGGAAACAACGACCGCGAGCTGCTGGTGAGGATTGGGAATGAGATTGAGTCTACCTCTCCGGTTCGTCGGCATTAAACCAATTCCTTCCCCTGCAAACGATAACGAGCTGGCAATATATTAAAGCTTGATTAAAACTGGCTTTCTCAGAACGCCTGAAATATTGTTCCCAGTCATGGTTCGCACAACTTCATCTGAAAGTAACAACTCGCTAAGAGTATCAGCAATTCCGTGTTTTCCGAGCACAAGACCTACATTCTGGTTGGATTCGCCTTCAAAAATTAACCCTTCTAATTCAAAGGTTGTTTTTACGATTCGCTGTTTTCGATTTCCGTAAAATTCCCATTTTATTCGTTTCTTTATGCCAACTTTATTATCCATACTGAATTCCAGGATCGGGTCTTCATCCGTTGCTAATCGGCAAATAATTCGGCCTTCATCCTTTGCAAAATCTATATTGGCAATGAATTTCGGAAAACCATAAATATCAATACCTGGCCACCTTGCCGCTTCGGTACTGACTGGAAGGAAAAGATGCGTGAATATATCGCCAAAGCTATCATCAAGTGGTTCAACAGGTACCTGAATTGAGACTTCACTATAGGGTCCTGAAATTTGAACTGCTTTCATTTCACATCCTACAATTTGCAGTCTTGTTTCACCAGGAGCGATTTCCTTGGGTAGTAAGTGCCTTTCTTCAAGCATCTTTTTCACCTTTTGATGATTTGCCCTGAGTTCAATAAAGTAAAAAGACCAGTCTTTATATTTGGCATCAAAGGAGACATCCAGCCCAGTTAAATTAAACACAAAATTCCAAATGACTCTCAGGATTGAATTCATGCAAACATCTCCTTTTAGCTAGTCAACAATTATTATTAAGGAATAATGAACCACGACAATTATGTTGTAAAACCAACTTAAAAAGTATGCTTTATATCAATAACATTCGGTTAAATCAAACAAAATATTGAAGTCCAATCAAATTTATTATACAAGATCGATTTTTTGGTAAGCAAATTGTTTTTAGTAAGTAATCGCCCAATAATCAAAGTAAACCTTATTGCGCGCGGAGGCAACGGAGTGGTCAGCCAGATAGCGCTTTGAAAGGGGGTTATAGCGCGCGCCAGGGTGGTCCTACGGAAACAAACTCCCGCTCGCGGACGCGAGTTGCTGGTGTAGTTCGGGAGTGAGATCGAGTCTAACGGTTTGCGTAACTGGCGCAGGAATGGGTGTGGACGCTCTTTGGAAGCAGAAAAACTCTAAGCAACGCGTGGCGAAATGCTCGAAAATACTGCACACCCTTTGGCCAGTCCAACTAGTTTTGTGCACGATTTGTTAGGTGCGATTGTGCTTGTTTTCAATTGTGGGTAAAGAGCGTAACGATGCATTAATTATTCGACGGACTGACGATACGTTTAACACCAATGTTAGCTATTTCTTCAATTCCAGAGCAAATACTTCTTCTTCATCATCCATATAGTTCAAATCAATAAAACCAAATTTTTCATATATCTTTATACCGTTTTCATTTTTTGGATTAGTACTCAATGTAATCCTATTAATGTTTTCATCACTCATGGCGATTTCTTTCAATTTATCTAATGCACCTTTCCCGTATCCATTCCCTTGATGTTTTTGATCTATCATAAATCTGCATAGATATAATTCTTTCTCTTCGTAATTCTTTGTATACATCATAAACCCGACTATCTCTTCCTTGTAATAAATTGCTTTCGTTATCCAGTTAGGGAATATTTTTGATTCCGCAACTGAAAAAGCATTTGACGCAACAAAAGGTTGATCCTTTCGTACTGAAAGCCTCATACAAGCGATGAAATTTTCTTGGGTTATTTCTCGTAATGAAATGCTCATTGTCGACCTTCTTTCATGTCGGTGATTATCTGCATTTATATTACTGTAATTATGATACAGAACATCATCACGTGAATAACCTAACAATATATATTTGTGAAACATTTGTAAATATACTTTTAGTGCTGCTCGTAAATGAGATCGATTCTTATGCCAAGTCAGCTCGTGGAGAATCCAACTAGGTTGTGGTGTGGAGGTT
>CAVXXH010000003.1:0-1714974 GCA_963765655.1 uncultured Chloroflexia bacterium | reverse complement strand
ATGCGCCTGGAACAGCTGGCCCTGGCAGCCGCACCAGAATTGGGGTTGGCAGCCGTGCGCTCGATGGTTGCGATGGGCTTGGACGTGGTCGCCTTGATGGGAAGAGTCAACCGCTCAGGGAGAATTCAACGCACCTTACAAGCCATTGCGACGATCAAAGGAATTGATGCGACCGGGAATTATCGTTTGGATTATCTCTACCGGGCAGAAGGTGAACAGAACACCCCTGTCTTTGAGCTGGCTTATCAGCAGATGGAGGGAATGAAATGAACCGCTTCTTAAAGTGGATCCTTATCGTTGTATTTCTACTTGTTGTTGTAGGATGCCTGGTTTTTGTTTTCGTGAATCTCAATGCTTCTATGAAGGTGGATCCAACACCTATAAAAGTCGAGGTTTCGGAGGATGTTAATCGAACAAAGCAGGAACTGGAAGACAAATTGCGGAATGCTCCCTGGCAGGGGCTGCGGTTTATTCGAGAAGAACGAACCTGGCGGTTCTACGGAGTGGCAGGTGAGACCAAGCAAATTGATTTCATCCAACCATTCAGTTTAGTTAAAGTCTATTACCTCGAAGCGGATGGTGATCTGAGCTTTACCTGGGCAGCGACGGAAATCCAATTTGCAGGAAAGCCTGCATATTCCCTGACTTCTCAACCCATTCGGGAAAGCCAATTGATAGCAGTCCAATTGAAGGGTGATTATGTCACCCAGAACGGGGTGTATTGGGAGGATTGCGATTCTGATTATTGTCATCTGGCCCAGATGATCGACACCATGCTCGTGCTCGATGACCAGGGAACCGGTTTATCTAACGGGTTTATCCGCTATGGCTGGGAACCGCCGACCTATCCCTATTACGGCTTCCTGTGCTGGCAAATTGTATCCGCAGAAAACAACCAGGAAAATCTCCTGACTGCCAAGTAAAGGGAGTGAATATGGAACCGTGTGATTATCAGCGAAACATTCAATCCATCACCAACCCTGAAACCGGGCAGCAGGAATTCAAAGACCCTCAGCATCCTCTAGCCCGTAAAGATGGGATGGTGATGTTGAGCCGGCACTTGATGTCGCTCTGTTTAGGGCGGTGGCTGCATCCTGGAGAGATTGTCATTTACAGGGATGGAAATCCTCAAAACCTGACAAGTGAAAATCTGGAACTTACGACCCTGTCGAAACTGGCTCACCGTTTTCGGGGAAATTCAGCGATTTTGCATTGTCCATACTGTGGGTTGCCCTTCAAAGTTCCTCCCTCTCAAAAAAACCGGCGTGTTTACCACAATGACACCTGCCGCAGACTTGCATCGCGTAAATTTGAGATTGATCCGGAAGAATTACGCCAGATGGTTTGGGAAATTCCTACTACCCAGATCGCCAGCTTGTACGGTGTTTCAGATAAGGCGGTTGAAAAACGTTGCCGAGCATTGGGTATATCCAAACCGCCGCGTGGTTATTGGACCAGACCGGAACGTGAAAGGGTCTCCCAGGAGGAGCAGGTATGAGTCCGTTTCGATTACTGATTGATGCCGGGGCGATATTTCTGGCCGGTGGCATTTTTCTGACGCTTTACAACACTTTGCTGACAGGTATTGAAATTGTCGTGAAAACTTGGCGCAGGACATTTATGTCCTGGGTAGGCCGGCGGCTGCGTGCCATGGGTGTCATTCAAGATAAGCCATATCAGGCACACCACGAATTGGATTGGAAACGGTTGGCATTGCTCATTGCGACACCCATGTTGGCAATGGCTGTCCATGATTTGATGCTTTCACCTCTTGTCTTGATGATCGGAATGGCCATCCTGGCATGGATCAACTTTCAACAAAAGCAGGTCGAACGAGCACAAATCAATGAAGATGCTGAAACGGTCGCTTTGCAGATCCGATCTTTGATGAGTGTTGATCACTCCCTCCTTAATGCTCTGACGCAAGTCAAGTTGCCTGTGGGGGCAATGAACCGCGCCGTTGAACAGGTTGCCAGCCGTTTGCGGATGCATCAAGCACCTCACCAGGCAGCCCAGGCGCTAAAGGGATTACCCGGTAATGTCACATCGAGGCTTTCAGCTCTGATTGCTAATAACGCCCAGCTCACCGACGAAATTCAGGATGAGTTGCTCGTTTCCCTTGAGCAGGAAGCGCACCGCCAAAAACTGCTACGCTCCAAGACTCGCCAGACGCTTTCGCTGGTGCGTGGAACGATCCGGCTCTTGCAAGGTGTGGTTGCCGCATCGATTTCTTTTGTAGTGTTGTCTCCTGCCTGGCGTGATTTTTTCTTGCAAGACATCTCCCATCGGGTGTTACTGGCTGTCATGATCTGTGGGGTCGTACTGGCCAGCCTATATTTTGAGTACGAAGTCTACCAATTGAGCTATGGAGAGGTCTAAGTATGGATACCTTTTCCCTGGTGGTGGGCTTTAGTCTGGCAATCGGAGTGGGCATGGTTGCCAATACCGTAATTTCCATAATTTTTGAGACAGGAAGGAGGCTTAGCCGCCCAGTCCGGCGTGGACGATTACATGCACTCGGACTCGGCAACAAAGACCAATACGAAGAGAAAAGAACAGAAGAAGCAATTCTAGGATTCGGAGGCATCCCCTGGGGAACCCTCTATGCGGGTGCAGCCCTGATCGGCTTGGTTCTTTTGGCTGTACTAGGTCCGCATCTTCCCAGCATCCGGCTGGGTTTCCTGGCATTGCCTGGCCTAGTGTGGTTAGCCAAACGCTACCTGATTCAGCAGCGTAAAAGGTTCATGGTCGGACAAATTCGTCAGTTTCTGATTGATGTGCGTCTGCATATGAGCCTGCAAGGATCGCTCTTGCTGGGATTGGAGAGTATTGGCAGAACCACCCTGGAAACATCAGCGGTATATCAACGCCTGCAAAAGCGATTGAAGGGCAGTTCTGCCCGCAGTGGTTTGGATTTACTCAGCCAACTGGCGGAAGATTTGAAATCCCCGCAGTTGCTGCACGTTGTTCAACGTGTCCAAGCTGCCCAGCAGTCCGGAGGTGTCTCCGATGTTGATCAGGCGATAGCCAGTGTTATCGAAGAGTTGAACGAAGAGATTGGTTACCAGTCAGAAGAACAGATGCAGCGATTGCCCATGCGCATCACCTTACTGGCTATGCCGTTTCTCCTCGGTCCTATCGTTATCTTGTTGTTTTACCCGCTTGTTGATCGCATCCTGAAAACCCTTTCCGGGGTGTCGATTGGCGGCGGTTTCTAACCCATCTTTTTCAATGCCCCATCCGGGGAAAGGAGACTGTTTATGTTGTTCGATAAGAAAGCATCTGAAATTCCACAATTTGTGGTCGTCCTGGCAATTGCTGTTGTTCTGGGCGCAGTAGCCGTCTGGGCTATCCTGAGCAATATCGGTACCCAGGGCAGTAGTATTGCGGACTGGATCAACAGTATCGCTGTGCCTGCCGCGCATCCATAATCATCGTTTTGTTTGAAGGTGGCCGGCTTTCATTCTAGAAAGCCGGCCACCAATCATCCCCTGATCAAAGAGAAGGAGGAATCATGTTGCATGATCGAAATGGGCAGAGTGTCGTCGAATATATCGTTGTCCTGGCGATCTTTATCGCTCTGGTTGGCGGTGCACTCTGGGAAGTTTTTTCCACTTTGAAGGTCAAGTTCAATGATGTCAATGCTGAAATCGGGTCTTAGGAAAGATCAAAAAGGCCAGGCAGCGGTGGAAGCCTTGCTCGTCCTGATGATTCTGGCGTTGGTAATCTTCGGTGGCCTTGAGCTCAGCCGTGGAGTCGCCATCAGGCAAGCTCTGGATAGCAGTACTGGTGCTGCCGTCCGTGCCTTGTCCCTGGATCCCGCTCAATGGAGTTATTCCAGAGACTTGGTTCGGGATGGTACCAATCAGAATGTGATGGGTGAGAGTGTGACTACGACCCTCCAGGTCTTTGATGCAGCCGGGACTTTACGCAGTTCAGCCTGGCTTTCAGGAAGTCCTTTTGGTACGACTTTCATCTTGGAAGCATCTGCTCCGTTTCAGGCGGATATTCCATTTCTATCTGAACCGATCATGACGATACGGGTTCAGCACTGGGGAATCGTGGAGAGATACCCATGATTTTTGAAAGAAAAGCACAATCTGCCGTGTGGGGATTGCTAACCATTCTGATTCTGGTAGTCATTGCAGGAGGTTTGGTGGATATTTACCGGCTGTATGCGGCGCGTAATTGGGCTTATTCAGTAGCACAAGAAGCTGCACTTGCCGGCGCATCCCGTGGCCGGGACTGGGACACTGTTCTCAATTCCGGTTTTATCCAACTGGATCAAGCCGTAGCCAGTACTGAAGCTCAAAATTTAGTTAATTCTGCCATGCAGGCACGTGGAATTACTGGATATACCTCTTCAATCCGGGTGTTACCTGACCCCCTTGGCGGAACTGTATCTGGATTTCCACCACGTCCAGTCCGGCTGGGAGAAGGTTTGAGCGACTGGTCAAGCAATGAGCCTGCGGTCGGGGTGTATCTGGAAGTACCAGTTCAATGGACAATTCTGGATATTTTTGGGATTGATTTGAAAACCGTTCGAGTATTTGCGTCTGCCGGGGTTGCTCAATGAAAAAATTATTATCAAATCTAACAACTCGCAAGAAAACAATGTTGGGATTAATCCTGGCGGTTGTGATTGGTCTGGTGATCACCATCTCTGCACTCGCCGATTATGGCCATCCCATTGTTGCATATAATCCAAATCCAGTATCGATCACATTTCCCAGAGCCGGAAAAATTGTTTTATGGAACGTCATTACATCAGGCTCTCCGGGGTATTTTTCGCGTTATTACTTTATCCGCAATGGCTGCCGGGTAGGTCAAAACTGCACCTATATGGATGTGATCAACAACCAGACTGTGCTTACCCCAATCACGGTTACCGCCGGCGAAACCATCCAGGTTAAGGGCTGCGATTGTTATGGAGGTAACTGTGGTTCTGGTGGGTGTGCAAATCCTCATGTGGGTTGGAAAACACCACATCATGATTATTTTTGCCCTAATTATTTTTACTCGCAGAACTACAACCCAAGCGCAGGTGGTAGGGATTTCACCAGCCTGATGACTGCATTTCTGGCTTCTGGGGATACCATCATCGGTACCCCACAATGCTGGGGAGATTGGGATGAAGATAACAGCAACGGCGGATATGACCACGATTTTGAAGATTTCGTATTGATTTGGGCATATCGGGATACTTTCACAGGTTACCATGATGGGTCGTCTGGAACTGTGCCCCAAGCGCAATGCCGCGCTTATGGCTGGGTGATGCAAGATTCCGCTCCTGGGTTGGATATCAATTACCGCATCCTGGTAGATGGCAATACGGTAGCCAATGGAGTCGCAAACCAATATCGAGCGGATTTGACCGGAACATGCACGGGCGGCACTTGTGGGTTCACTCAAGATTTATGGGGATTGATCTCACCCAATGTCCAACACACCGTGCGGGTTCAGGCACAAAACCCCTATAACGCTTCCTGGTTTGACCTATCGGGAACTAATAAAACGATCCGCTGCTCTCTCCCGCCCAGTGTGGATTTGAAGGCCAACAACCAGGATGGGACGATTCGCCTGACTTCTCCAGCCCAATATACGTTGAGTTGGACATCGACCAATGCGGATACCTGTTCCGCTTCCGGAAACTGGAGTGGAAGTAAGAGCCAAACAGGCTCTTCGAATTACTCCGGTATTACAGTCGGAACCTTTACCTACACCCTGACATGCTCCAATCCAATTGGATCTGCTTCGGACAGTGTCACTGTCATTGTCTACAATCCGCCTGTCGTGGATTTGAAGGTCAATAACCAGGATGGACCGATAACCATAGTGTCTCCTGCCAGCTTTACGCTGAGTTGGATTAGTAAGGATGCAACCAGCTGCACAGCGCTGAGTACAGATGGAATTTGGACGGGAAATGTTGTCGTAACTGGAAGTCGATCCCTGAATGGAGTCGTCACCGGAACCCATACCTATACCATTACCTGTTCGAATCAGTATGAATCCGCCAGTGATTCGGTCACGGTGATTGTCGTTGCGCCGCTGAGCGGAACGATTTCGGTGACTTACGCACGATTGCTCTTGTTTGCGCCAAATCTTGGACAACCTGCACAAACCCTGATTGGAACCGTGTCAGGTGGTATTTCACCTTATTCGATTCTTGTATGGGTTCGAACACCATCGGGTGCTCTGATTTCTCTGACCCGCAGTGGATCAACCTGGTCTGTAACTCCTGAAAATTCTGGAGATCTCAATTTTGGCACCACCGAAGAAGGTATTTGGACTGCCTGGGCAGATTTACAGGATAGTTCCGGTCAGACTTATCGAACTGTTAGCGCAGTATGGGAGGTGGCATGGCATCCCGTGCATGGTCGTCCATAATCCGTTTTCTATTGGTCGTCCTTACAGTGATGACTACCGCCAGTTGGAATGTTTTACCAGTGAAAGCAGACGGCGGGGGAACTTGCCAGATAGCATATGGTCTAACCCCAACCTCTATCCCAGATTGGTTGATGCCGGCTGAAGAAAACACAGATCTAACTACCGCCAACCGCTATGACATTTTGGCTGCAAAGCTACTGTCATCCGGACTAATCGATGGCTCTACCTGCCCGGCAAATGGTTTGAATCCAGATGGCTCTGCGAACGGTTGTGGTATCGAACTCGCCACAGATCAGGTGAAAGTCTGGCAGAACCGATATGATCCGACGATCCTTACCTACTCTCGATCCAACGATTTGCCCCCGAAAGTGGTCAAAGCAGTCATCGCGGTTGAATCGCAATTCTGGCCAGCGGCGAATTGGACACGGGGTGAGATTGGATTAGGTCAGATGACTGGATATGGCGCTGATCTTGTCCTGATGTGGCGTCCGGATTATTACCAAAGCATTTGCCGGCAAGCGTTCGGAGGGAAAAGTTGTAGCACCCAATACCAGTTTCTTGACTCATCGACCCAATTGCTCCTACGCGGATTGGTATTGAAAGAAATTGATGCCACCTGCCCGAGTTGTGCAGGTGGGGTGGACCTTGAAAAAGGCAAACAGGCTGTACAGGTATTGACGGAAACCCTCAACGCCAGTTGTCTGCAATCTACACGAGTTATTTATTTGGCTACAGGGAAATCTCCTGCAGCATTGTTGAGCTTTGAGGATTATTGGCGTTTGGTTCTGGCAAATTATCACGCTGGAGCCGGTTGTGTTTATCAGGCGCTTCGAAAGACCGGAAACCCAAATAGTTGGAATAGCATAGCTGCTAATTTTTCCAGCGGGTGTGCCAGTGGTGCAGAATACATCCGACGTATCGAAGGGCAGATCAAACCTTAGGTTAGAGGTATCCCATGGATTGGATAATATTTATTCTTGTTGTGGTCTGGTTAGGGATTGTATCCTGGTTCGATATTCGTAAAAGTGAGATCCCACACAGTGCCTGGGTGATCATCCCGCTTATTGGAGCATGCTTTTATCGAACCTGGCAGGGAAATTGGGCTTTAGTTTTGCTTACCATCTTGGTTGCAGCCGTCAGTGAGCGAGAAAGAATATCCCAGCTATTCGGGTGGGAGGAGATCGGGAAAATGATCACCTGGTTTCCGTTATTATTTCTTGGTGTATACCTTTCTGTTCAAACTTCACCTTTCGCAGCTCTGGCGATCATCGGTTTTTGGGCTGCTTGGGAGTTGAAGTGGTGGGGTGGGGCGGATGCGGTCAGTGCCATAACCGTTTGTCTGATATGGCCCAGTGAAATCTTTATCTTTGCATTTCTAGCAACTCATCTTATTGTGGTTTTAGTCTTAGGTTTGGTATCAGCGATTCGGGAAAAGAAAATCAGTTTGCACCGACTACCAGGATTACCCATTTTGTTGGCATCTGTAATCTTCTTGAAAGTTGGTTCTGTCATTTTTAGTTAGAACACAAGTGCTGACTAGTTTATTGGTGTTTGGTTTAAAGAAGCTTAGCTCTTTTGAAATAAAGGGGACCATTGTAGGAAATAATTGTGATTTCATATCGACAGATTTCACCCCCCCCAATAAGAGTTTAACAGGTAAAAATATTGTACTCAGTGCTAAGTACAGTAGATATTTGGTTTTGGAGAATGTAGATTTTTTCAAAATCATCAATTTCAATAAGTTGATTATGCATTACAGCATCACGGATGCTTACTACTATCTTGTAGATGTTGTTAGATACCTGATCCCAATTTCTTACTCCATTTTTTCTGCTCAGATCAGATAAAATGCCGGCCAAATCTGGTAATGATAAATAAGCAATATCAGGATTTAGATAATCTGGTAATCCATTCTGACTACTTCGATCTCGCCAATCATCGGCTACTTCTTGCGCATCCTTTTCAATTCGCTTTTTAATACATCCCCATTTTGGCGAACAGTTATAATCTTGATAAAACCACCCTGAAAAAGCGGTTCACCTTCAGATCTATACTTCCATAACTGAGTAACTATAAAATTCCTTAAAAGTATTTCAATTTCTTGCAAAAGATGGAATGCCTTTTGATTTAAGAATGGTTATGTTGGCATCAATTCACTCACATCTGAATTCTGACTAATTGAATTGGATAATCCTAGGTCTGTCGCAAAATGACGTAACATTAATTCAACAAACCAGGATCGTAACACGATACAACGGATATCCTGTGATTGTTTTTCCTTAGCAATTCCCATTAACAACAATCTTTCTGTCGAACTTTTGTAATGAGTAAATTGGTATTTGTCGCAACATTAAAATTTTATTGAGAGTTTCAATCGAATCATCAGGTAACTCTTTCCAGTATCCAAGGAACTTAATTCACAAACCTGGTCCTTTAGTCGCTGTAACATCAGTCGCTTGTTATAGATTGTAAATCGTTATGACCTTTGGATCAATATTCCTGGTAATTTCCTTCATGACTGTCGGATTCCCTCCGGAAATTTCATGAAGTACATTAATATATCCGTTTTTTGAATAAACGAAGGATCCATGTCGTGTGAGAAATTTAGCGAAATCGTCGCAAGAGATCCCCTCCCATCTTAGATAATTGTAGCTACCAGTATACGGAAATGAGAGTTGTATCAATCCATAATATTCTTCTAAACCGGGGTGATCCCAAAAACCTGCTAGCACAAAGACAAACTGAACTTGCCTTGAGTCCCAAAAATGTTCAAGATATCGTAAACTCGAAAAGATAATCCGAAGTGAGTCATAATCGTTCCACGAAATCTGATCAATATCAACTCAAGATAATAGAATGACTGCTTTAGGGAAACCTTTAAATTATTTTTGAGCCAAAACCAAGTACTATTCAGGTCTTCAGTAACGCTTTGATCTGGCATCTCCAATAAATAACCCTAGATCATGTAAATTCGTAATTAACTGGCTGACTAATCGGAAAAGTTGTTGTCTCTTTATACGGCCCAAGTACTTTAATTTTCGGAAATTCTTTCACTAAATCATCTGAAAGACTTTTTAACAGGATAAGATTTTCCTGTTCCTGGAGCCCCATTAATGAAAAACGTATTGGCTGGCTTAGTATCTACTTGGTGTGCTATTCGAGTTATGATCTCTGAAATATCCATAATCCCCTCAGCTTTTATTGAAAGTGGTTCTGAGCTTCTTTTCGAGCTCTTCCATATGAGACGTTGTACCCAATTTATCAAGAATCATCGGATAATCCGGGACAGTAAAATCAAATACATCTGTCATCCGTTCTCGTATCACACTTGTAACTTTAAGCAAATCCGAGACTGCGCTTTATACACTCTTCTGGAATTTCAACACTACTCTGATTCGCAATATTTTTTATATTATCCATTGTAAATCCCTGAGCATCACTTGCATCCAACGATAACCAAAGGATAAGGTAGTTACTTACCGGTTCAAGATTCAAATTAAAAGTATCACGTACATATGCAACAAATGAATTGCGAGGATCTGGATCATCAAACACTGCTTCTACATCGCTCAGCAATATTGTTTGGTCTTTTCGAGGACGAACTCGTTCTAATGAACTTTAAGCAGAATTGTTGAACAAATGCCGGGTGCCCACCAGTGCGTTCAACAATTCTTTGTGGGATTGCTTGGTTTTCAAATTTCCATCCTAGTATAGATACGAATCCTTCACGAACAATTGCTTCGGCATTTGCTGGTGTTAAAATTCTCTAATTCACGATTGTCTGTAAACATTCTCATCCAAGGGTCGCTATTAGTTGAGTATGGTCCTCCGCCATGTAAGCAATCATATAAGCTCATAAATCCAGCAATGATTACTCTAAATCGATTCCCATATGTGTCTGAACAGGTTCTTAGAGTTTCAATCAATGTGTGTCGTTCAGTGTTAAATTGGATATATCGATCAATTTCGTCCAAGAAGATTGCTAGCTTGATCTCTGGGTCATTTTCCATTAACTTAATCAGGGCTTCTTTTAAGCTGTTTGATTGACCCATATCCAAATCAATATCAAGCATTTGCGATAGGCGATGTGAGATAAAAGTATCTCCAAATTCTTTCTCCCCTTCCACTGATAATGAAATTGTACGATATCCACGTTTTTCAAGCCGTTGTTCAACTGCTTTCATAACTGAGCTTTTACCAATCCGACGTCCCCCATATATAGCATAATTATCACCTCCATTTGCTATTCGATCAACTAAACTAATCTCTTCCAAGAAATATTGATGTGCGCGCGTTAACAGATTGATTCGTGATAAAAATATCCGCATTTGCTTCGATGGCATTTAACACCAACGGACGTAAAACCCCAATAGGATTATTGTTGTTAGCTTCTGCGATCAGCATATCAATTAAGCGTGTTTCATCGATAACAACTAATCCTTTACGTTGTAATCGCCTAAAAGTCTTTTCAGTGCATCCAGGAACAAACAATAAAATAAAATAATATTCTAAGTATTGTTTCTCATCTATGAAATTTTCAATAAACTGCAAATTGTTTGTCGTTGGTGGATCGCCTGGAAGAGTCATAAGAATATACTGATTGTCCAATGCATTAGTTCTTGGATAACGCATTTCCCAATATTGATATACGATAGGATCAACTGTATCCAATGATTTGCCGTTTTCTGTTACGAAACGAGTCATCGACATCATTCGGGAAAAATAGCTAAACAATCCTTGTGTTGAAGAAAGCTCAGATTGAGTAAGATCCTTCCCCTGAACACTATTTCACCTTTCTTATCTTTATCCAATTATTTAAAATACTTATTCGTGTACAATCTCGGATGAAGCAATTTTGTCAATTGATAACCCCAAAGGGGTTAATTCATTTTGTTCTAGATGGTTTAGGAGACTTTCTGAAGATAATAATCTTCCTTTACTTTCATTCGCCCCTTCCAGTTCTTTCTCAAGTTGATCAACCGCCTGTTGAATGGGAGTTAGTGACCATGATTTGTGCTTAATTCTATAATCAACTTCGCTAAGGAATTCATTTAACGCAATAAATAATTTGTGATTACTATACGTTTTGCGAGCGATTTCCAATCCTACGATTTAATTGAAGAATTAACATCAACAGAGATTTCAACTTTGTAGTTCAAAAATTTGATCATCTAGATCTTGTATGGTCTTGCGGTATTGGCGAATTTGTTTTTCAATTTCTTGGCGCTCATTCTCTGCTTTAAAGCGTAAAATTTCTGCTCGACGATTCAATTCGGAAAATAACCATCCCCAACGACCCAATTCCCTTGCTTTGGATAAATCATCTGTTTTTCCACCAAGTTGTAAAATATCAAGAAATAACCGGTCACATCGGTGTTCGTATTCACTTCGCAAAGATTGTGCCTGATTTTGGAAATCCAACGGAATATGTTGGACAATACTTAGTACATGATCGGGTGCCTTATGTTCCAATAAGTATGAAGCAATTTCCGATGGCTCTTGATAAGATCCAATATCCTGCAACAAGAAAGTTAGAACGGTCGACCACTCTAGTTCAGTTTCAATAATATGACCCAAAACTCTAGGAAGAATTAAAGATAACCCAGTTTTGTTGAGTAACCCATAAACAATTAGTTGATTAAGTTGATTGACATTAATTACTTCTTCTTTAGGATGCTTTTCAGTTTCATTAGCTTGAATAACACATAAAGCTGCCTTTTTACCTTCTTCCGAAATATTTGGAATCAATTCCAATTCTGCACGAAGAATATTACAGTCGACACCGTCCATTCTTTGCAATATTAAATTCCAATAATCTAATATGAATTGGCTATATTCAATTAGACTGTTCGCGCATTCATAAAGGATTCCATAAGAGGTTCGTTGGTAAAAAGGATTTGAATCAATGATTTTATCCTCACGAATCCCGTTATCATACATATCAGCTAAATTTAAATCGCTTAATTGGTCTTGGATATCATCTTTTATCTTTTTTGCTATCTTTGAAATTATCCCAGGCAATTTCTCTGAATTGGCTTTTTCTAATTCAATTTCATACTTTTTTAACTTTACCAATATTTCAAACATAGATTGTAGTAAACGATCCATCATCGTCATATGGCGAACGCTTCGCAAGCTACTTAATTTATAAAAATGTGCACCATCTTTGGTAAAAACATTTTCTGCTCTTGTCTTTGCCAGATTTAATTTAATCCGAAGTGCAATTTCAGAGTCGTCGGAAAAGATCGAGTACTTTTCGCCCAACAAAGCTGCCTGCCACAATTTTCTCCATCCCACCATGTCTTGGATTGGCCACTCTGTCGCTATTTGCCACAACAAACCATCAGATTGTTGTATTAGTCCGAAATGTTGTAGGTATAGGCCTATAAAACACAACTCATAGATCAATTCATCTTGTTTAAGTTCGTATCCAGATAATATAACCGACAGAACGCTTCCTATCAATTCGTATTCCTTATCGTAATCAGCAAGTTTGCTACAACCTCTTAAAAAACTGACATATACCACTGAAGGAAAAATCATTGGTTCTCTATTTTCCCTTCCTAATGTAGCTGCTAAGAGGAATAACAAAACTTCCAGGTCACGATTATTTGTTGAAAGACAATTAATTAATCCTAGGAAATCTTGATAGTTCCATTCCTTTAATTAGAGAGGATGCATGCTCTATAATATTACTTGACTCATTTTTCAGATTATATTTATTTAATTCTGTTTGTAGGGTTTTTTTAGTTTTCGGATTTTTAATCCCCCCAAAAGACGTAAGATCCATTTTGTATATTTGATCTAAAGGGATTTCATCAACTATGATTTTTGATGGGAGTGAAATAAATTCAAGAAGCTTCGCTAATTGGTTTTGAATATGACTGATAATTGAGGTACGAATTTGTTCAATATTTGCAGAAATGAGAGGACATGTAATTACGTGACTTAATTTCTATTTCTTTTAATTGAGTCAATGTCATTTCCCCAAATTCGAAATCAATTGTCGGAGTCTCGTTATTTCTCCCATTTGAGACTAAATCATCATCCAATTCGGACAATACTTGTTCAGCATTTATATATTTCATGCTTGAGTTGGTCTATTATATTGGCGAGCGATTCTTTTTCCTCATCATATGCCAAAAATTGCATTAAAATTATCGATCATTTTTTTAAGTTCGGGCTTTACTATTTAATTTAATGGAAACAATATCTGACCTTAGAGTAAGTTCTTTTTCTAACCGATAAAAGCAATAATTCTCAAATCCTTCTAACTTGTCATAAATTTGCTTTCCAGTCAGGAATAATCAATTTCATCTGTTCAATGATATTATCTACTTCAGAAAAATTAAGATTATTAATACTTTCTATCAGCAGATTGCGATAGTAATGAGAAGTGAGATTTCGTTTCTTGGATTTTAAACTGAATCTGATTATTGACATTAATTAGAGTTCTTGAGATTTAACTCATCCCAATTAGTATCAGTTTGTTCATGGCGGTCCAATGGGTAGTGGATCGGCTGGTTCCGTATTTTCATTACCTTCCTGCTGATCACTAGTTTCTTCTAAACCTGATGGTTCATCATCCTTTTCCCGATTAACACCAACTACACTTGCATTGGCTGGATCATTTGCTTGGTAAGATGACTCTCCTTTGTTATAGGTTTTAAATCAGGTTGAACTGTTTCAGTAAAAGAACCGCTTAACCATAATTCAGCCAACATATAATGGTCAATTTCCGGTTTGTCTTTTGTTTTGCTTAATTCTTCAACTAATGAATGAAGTTGGGGTATATCATCAAAAGCATAATACCCTATAGATGCCTCATTCCATGTCCATGGTGTTTTAAATGTCAATCCCTTACTTGTTGCTAAGTTTTGTAATTCGGTGATTTTATCTTTGAGCCTCAGACCATAAGCATATAATTGCTACTGTTACTTCGCGTCTTTTTTGAAATTGCTTTACTACATACGGGATGGCCACTTTTATTGGAGCTTTTTGAAAACTGCGAAAACCAGGCACAACAATACTTGATAAAGCTCCATTTACCATTTTTCGTAATTCTATAGATGCTTGCTCACGTTGTTCTAAAGCAATCTCAACCACCAAATCACGAAACTCAGGCTCTATAAAACCATTCACAGTTATCCAACGATTTAAAGTTTGGTCCGCCATTTGGTTCTCCTTATTAGGTGACACTCTGCCTAAATGATAAAAGAGGAGATTTAAAAAAAGCAAATTTCCTTGGTTTGCCTTCTCCTATTTTATTTTCATATCTATTATTTTGAAATTATTGAATTTGAAATTTGCATAAAGTATAGAAAGATTTTCTATCCTTGTTACCTCCACCTGAAGTCAACTTAAATACCCCCTTACAGAGGAAATAAGGATGTTCCACACAACCGTGCAAAGGGTTAATATTTTATTATGGACTGGGGCTAGACAATTTGTCAAGAAAATTGGCCAAAATAAGTATTTCCCACCTTGGATAACAACATTCCATCACTATAATTAGAACTAGACAATCATTTAATTAATCGTTGGCCGGACAGAACCTTCTGGGATTCAGAGCATGTCCGGCTTTATTATTTTTCAGCACTTCCTTCATAACAGAATGGAAGGAGCGCCTTCTGATCGCCAGCATTGCCTTATTAGCCTTGTTTTTCGTTTGCACGATCTATGATCTGCGTGACCGTGAAGTTCCGATGCCATTAACCGTCGGAGGGCTAGTTGGTGCCGGCGTATATGCGTTGTTTGTTGGATTGTGGGCTCCCGTGCTACTGACCATCGCTTTGACCCATGTTGCAGATTTCAACCCAAGAGAGAAACGTCTGGCCTTCGGTTTGACCTTAGCTGCATTTTCTGCAATTTTCCAACCTGCAACAGCCTTGATTTGTGCCCTCATTCTCGGATTCTGGTTATTGTGGGAATTTGGAATTCTGGGTGGCGCAGATGTGAAACTATTGATCGCAGCAACGCTAGTGTTAGGGAATCCAATTGTTCTGATCCCCATTGCGGTTTCCGGGGGAATCCAGGGCGTAATTGCAAGCCTACAAAAGAAGAGAGAGATTCCTTTTGTTGCATCGATATTCTGTGGAACCTTGTTGTTTGTTGTCTATCCATATTTCTCCTACTTCTTGGGAAAAGTTTGATGGTTCCATTATCCGTGAAAATTATATCCATATTTTGTGTAACAAACCTGTACGCAGGACTTCGTAAAACGGAAGGAGGTGATTGGCTTTGCGTTTCCTAAAAGATAACCGGGGAATCGAGTTGACTGAGGTCGCCTTGATCATTGCAGTGGTTGTCCTGGTCAGCTATGGTGCTTACCGGTTGCTGGGACAGAATATCGCTGCCATTGTAACAGATGTTGCTGGAAGAATTTAACCATTTCAATGTTCTACCAGCAATAGCAAATCTGGCAGAACGATTTTTATCAAGGAGGTCAATGAAATTTCTCAAAGATAACCGTGGGATGGAATTACTAGAAGCGGCTATTACCACCCCAATAGCGATTATGGTGATGTTGGCTATCGTGAACCTGGGAATGTTAGTCTACGCCCAACAAGCGGTGCAAGCTGCAGCCAGGCATGGTGCTCGCATGGGAAGTGTGGCACAGCAATGCCCGGCCTGTTATGCAGTGAGTGGAGCTAAGTCGGCAATCGCTCAAGCTGGGATATTAGAGAATACTTCTGTTAGCGTCTTGGCTCCCGGAGGAAGTGCCGGTAGCATTCTAAAGATTCAAGTAAGTGGTAGTGTTCCTAACTTCATGGCTCCCTTGACCAGTTTGTTTCCTGGATTACCCGGGCAGACATTTACGGTCCGAGCCGATTCTGACATTTCGACAAGAAGGCTGGTAATGCTGTTGCGAGATCGGCGGGGTTATTCAATGACCTTCTGGGCGGTGTTCATCGGGCTGGTGATGATTCCAGCCCTGGCATTGGCAATTGAACTGGGCCGCTATTTCTATGCGATTTCAGAAGTGGCAAAGGCAGCGGACGCTGCAGCAGTTGCAGCATCCGCTGAGATCAATCAGCAAGTTTTCCAAGATACCGGAAGACTTGTTCCCACTTCAAGAACCTGGGGGAACGCTCAATCTTATGTCACTTCCAATACAACCGGTTTGTCTGCCAAAGGGGTTCATGCATTCGTGACTAACATTCAGGTCAATGGAGGAGATAACACCGTACGGGTCTCTGTATCCGCAGATTTATCTATCCTGTTTCCATCAGTAGTTCCCAAGGTGCTTGTAACGCAAACCGGAGTGGCTAAACTACGCGCAATCACACATTAATACCTTTGAAATCCCAACAGAAGCGAGGTCATTATGGAGTAGATATTGACCATCTGGGATGAGCCTCTTTTTATAGGTATACTCTTATTACAACTAAATATTCATATTTCTCTATCGTTGGCCGGACATAACCCACTGGGATCTGTCCGGCAATTTATTTTAAATCTCCCCATCGGGAAGATTCTGGCACAAGGAGGTTCTTTTGATCAATGAAGTCGTTTTGGAAGGGATTGTGGTACGTGAGCCATGGAAATTCATGGATGATCTGTTCTTCCGGTTGGTAATTTATCGTGACAGCGATCTACCAGCCAAGAAACTTGATCTGGAACGGGATGCGGGTGATTACATCAACGTTCGGGTCAATGGAGGAGCGAACGGTTTGATCCATATCCGTCGAGGTATGCGATTGCGGGTGCATGGTTTCATTCAATCTCGGGATTACCGGGAAAGCCTGGAAGAATTTATCAGTAAAGCCCGGAAATCCAAGAGCTGTGCTGACCTGGCAGTGGATATCAAGGCCTGTGATCTTTCGCAAAACCAGGTGTTTATTGACCGAAATGTGGTTGAAGCGGTTGCCAGGCGCATCATCGTGTTGGATGCAGCCTCGCCTAAAGAGAAAAAAACCAGATCAATTGGAAGAGTTACTACTGGTAAGCCTGTCGAAACAGAAAATGATGCAAGTGAAAAAGTATCTGCTTCTGGAGAAATTGACACAACTGCTGATTAACTCATCCAATCATTAGGATATCAGAGTTTTCATGGGAGATTTCACCCTTGAAGATTCTATGATCAACATACGCAATGTCTCGCGAATGGATGAGGTCAGACCTGAAGTGAATTCTTAATACTTCAGGGTTACGAGGAGGATCACAAGATGACACCCGAATCCCTTGCGTAAAGCAAGTTGGATTTCGAGACCTGTCATCGTCAAGCTCCCTTTTGAATTGGGAGTGAGTGATCCTCCTTTTTGTTTCCGGGGGTCCCCGGATTGTAGGATTGCACTTTAACAAATAGCCTTTTCCTCTCTTGAGACGTCTTGGCGTGCTGAGAAGCAGAAAGGTTCATATCACATGGAGAAAACAATCCCCCTCCCTGGTATTCCCTGTCGGGTATCTGTTTGAAGGGGGCACATATCACGTGGGTGGATAAAAGAATTCTTTATCCACCCACAAAAACACAATTTGACAGGACAGCGAATGCCTGCGAAGAAGCAACTGGCTTCTCCCCTGGCGTTCTCTGCCCTGTGATTTTTCACGGGTAGTCAAAAACGTTGGAACACTCTTGGCGTTTTTCCAAGGGTTGGTCTTTCGTACCTGTTTTTCTCAATTCAACGTTGGATATTTTCACAAGGAGGATTATGCAAGTAACACAAGATCTCATTCAAGCACAGGCTGAACGAACTGAGCGCGCACGCTCAGCCATCCTGGCTGGTAAGTTCCTGGTCACCCGGACTTCACCCCAACAATGGACGGTTAAAAATGGCGACAAGTTACCCTATGTCGTTTCATTGAAACCCTCACATTTTGATTTTGTTGGGTATGACTGGACCTGCACCTGTATGGACTTCCAACAGCGAGGACCACTAATTCTTTGCAAACACATTGAAGGCGTCCGTTTATTAGAAGCGGCGCAAAATCAAATCCCACCATTAACAGAAAAGGAGAACCACATGAACGATTCAAACCCCTCAAACGAAGGGGGCCTGGGTGATCGGTTGAGCCACATCCCGCAAGGGGACAACGTCCTCTGGGAACTGCGTCAACCTCTGGATATGTCCCGAGTGAAACGCAGGCAAGCACCAGGAATGGGATCTGTACCTTACCTGGAAGGATACGATGTCATTGACCGCGCCAACAGCATTTTTGGCTTTACCTGGTCTTTCGACCTGATTGGTGAACCGGTCATCGTGCGCTGGCAAAAAAAAGTATTGATCTGGAACCAGCAAGAAAAGCGTAAAGTCCCGTCACTCGATACCAACGGCAATGTTAAGGTCGAGGAAGTTGGCCTGGTGTATATCACCGGTAAGGTGACCGTCGACCTCGATGGAAAATTGTACTGCCATGCTGATTTGGGACGCTGCGTTTTCACAGGAGACACTCCAGAAGCTCTGGATATGGCGTTAGCTGGGTCTGCGACAGATTGTCTGAAGCGCTGCTTCCGTCAGATGGGTGAGCAGTTTGGAAATTCGCTGTACGACAAAGAAATTGCACAAAATGCCGGATTAGAACAGAGCCGGTCTACTGGCGCAAATTCACCCACTGTCTCGCAGTCTTCACGCCCCGTTGTTTCAATACCTGCACCTACCTTAGCGGTAGTGCGCAAATATGGCAACGGTGTCAGTGTCAACGGCAATGCCTACGAACAGGAAGCCTATGACCAGTTTAAGGAAAAAACTGGCAAAGCCCCATCATCCAAAGATGAACTGCGCACCTGGTTGACAGGTCAACGCAGCACTACCACGGCAGCATCTGTTGCTGCGTAAAACCAACTTCATATAAATCAGAAAGGAAAATCATAATGTACCAAACCATCATTCTCATCGGAAATATGGGAAAAGACCCTGAAATGCGTTTCACCCCCAACGGGCAACCGGTCACGACCTTGTCAGTCGCAACCAACCGCCGATATAACGGCACAAATGGACAGCCGGTTAAGGAAACCACCTGGTTTCGCATCACCGTTTGGGGAAAGCAAGCTGAAGCCTGCAATGAATTCCTTCATAAAGGAAGCAAAGTTCTGGTTGAAGGACGTCTTACTCCGGATCCAGAAACGGGCGGACCGCGTATCTGGGAAAGCAATGGAAAGATCGGCGCATCATTTGAGGTAACTGCCTCTATCGTGCGTTTTCTCTCCGGTCATGAGGATCAGTATGATCAGGAGCTCTTCGCGAATGGTCAGTCTGGTGCGAATCCGGATGCAAGCGACATCCCATTCTAACGCTTCCGTTAGTCAAAGGCGAAGCACAACAAAGGACATACCAATTCAGGTGTGTCCTTTTCAATTTTAGATGAAAAACACAGGAGGAACACATGGTTAAAGCAATAATCACAATAGGCACTTGTTATGGAGATGCAGACATCCCGGTTGAGGTTCTAGGAAAGGGGCCACGACCTGGGACAGCCTGGGTACGTGCTCTGTATGGACTGGAACCGTTTACCAAGCACAGTCATGGTGGTCCATTTCAGGATAGCACGTCCCTCGTTCTCATCCCGCACTTAAGGGACATTCAAGTTGAGAGCGATCCGGATGAAGAACTGATTGAAGAACCAGCTCAGGAAAATGAAATAAAAGTCCAACTGCCTGTTCCCGATCAGAGTGTAACTGCAGACTGGTTCTTGGAAAGTGCGTACACGGTGTGCGCCCAGCACCCGAAAGGAGGCGAGGCGTGAAGACCGCACCTTCTCCGAGTAAACCAGTTCTTCACGAAAGAAGTCGCATCACGATCCAGAAAAAAATCAAAAGTCCAATGGTCCGAGAGAACTCCTTCGTTGCTACGCCAACCGTGTCTGTCCAGGGATATTTATACCTGGTTGATTTTGGTTCTGGGAGTTCACAACGATTCCATCGCGTCAACAAAACCAAGGAATGCTCGTGTGGCGCGCCTTATTGCCAGGCGATTGAGGCGGTGCGGTTCTATCTTCAAGCCGGTGGCATTCGTGCCCCTGACCCAGAAGGAATGCCACCCTGTCCGATTTGCGGAAGCAAAACCTATCGTGATCGGAATTGGGACGGTAAATACACAAAAACATTGGGCTGGCGTTGTACAAATGGTGGTTTGCATCATTTTCTACAGGCCAAAACTGAAAAGATCAAAAAAAACTTTGCTGAAAATCCCTGGCTAATCCAACCCGCTCCCGGTTACCCCGGTGTCAGGCGGGATGAATTGATGACCTGGGAGGAATGCAAAGCCATCAACCGCAAGGTTTTTCTGGAAACTGGTTACGACCCCACTGAATAAAACTCACAACCCCAATGGAGGGGACAGCATCCCTCCAGGGGTGGTCTGTCCCCTTTTTTCAAAGGAGATAGACATGAACGACAACCAACCGTATCTCATCGAAACTGCATATCCGCAAACTTACACCTTTCCCCGACTCAAGCATTTACCCGTTCGAGAGCAACCTGCTTTCCGGGTAAGTAAAGACTCAGACGCATGCAGCCTGGCTGAATTGCTGGCTGTCATCATTGGCGGTGCCAATCAAATCGAATCCGCTGAAAGACTGCTGACGCAATTTGGCACGATCCAGAAGATTGCCCAGGCACATGTGAATGAGATTGCCAAAGTGCCGGGTATTAGCAATTTGACTGCCCTGCGGCTCAAAGCAGCCTTAGCACTCGGACGGAAACTCCTTCAACCAGAAGATGAACGTCCGACGATTCACTCACCTGGAGATGCTGCTCAAATCTTGATGCCGATGCTGGCGCATCGCGAACAGGAATACCTGGTGGTGATGCCGCTTGACACACGCAACCGGATGTTGGATGTGATTGAGATATACCATGGCTCGGTGCGCCGCATGACGGCATAGATGATTACACAAAATGTGTCACAGGTTGAGGAAATACCTGTGAGGTCGTCCGACTTACCGAAAAGGGAAACCCGTACGGGACAAAAGCATGTCGGAGAAGGGGTAAACCGGGAAACCGTTTACCGGAGATAGTTACCCCAAGACCTGGATGATATGGATAAAGCTGAATTGCCTGAATTCCAGTGGCGAGTTGGAGACTGGTACTCTCTTGACACAGCGGTTTAAGTCAAGCCCTGGTTGACGCGGCTCGAGCGAACCTAGCCATGCGAAATCTTCCAACCAGGAACAATGGTCAATGAGACCTATCAAACCACGAACGGAAATCCTAAATCATCCTGAAAACGTCATCTATGACTGTACTGCGGGATCGCCTAAGGGGTGCGAGCCCTATGGCGACGGAAACTCCATAGTAGTCGGTGGTGTAACGACCACCCAAGGCGGTTGGGAAAGCCAACCACAGGGCGAAGGGGGTTAGGAACTTTAGCTTGAAAGAACATGGAGGTATGCGAAATGCAAAAAGCCGAACAAATTCTACAAGCAATATGTAAGATGGGTGAAAAACGAACCCCTTTATCACGGGTATATCGAAGTCTATTCAGTGAGGATTTATTTCTTGCTGCGTATGCCAAGATTGCCCGAAATCGTGGCGCTTTGACTGTGGGAACAGAAAATGACACGGCAGATGGTATGAACCTTGCTCGAATACAGAACATAATCGAGCAATTGCGAAATGAAAGGTTTAAATTCCGTTCTACCCGCCGGATTCAAATCCCCAAGAAAAGCGGAGGGACACGTCCGCTTGGTATTCCGAACTTTACGGAAAAGTTGGTGCAAGAAGTTCTGCGCATGGTTCTGGAAGCCTATTACGAACCCCGTTTTCGGGAAAGTTCGCATGGTTTTCGCCCTGGCAAAGGATGTCATACAGCACTGGCTAGCCTGCAATATAAGTTCAAAGGAGCGGCGTGGTTCATAAAAGGCGACATTCGAGGATGTTTTGATAATATTGACCATGAGATTTTCATGAAAATTCTCGCAAGAGATATTCAAGATGGTCGGTTACTCAATCTTATAAGAATGGGACTGGAAGCAGGATATTTGGAAGATTGGCACTACCACCGCACATATAGCGGAACGCCCCAAGGTGGAATACTTAGTCCACTTCTGGCTAACATCTACCTGCATGAACTGGATACTTACATCGAGGATGTGCTAATACCACAATATTCACGTGGAAAGAAACGTGCCTTTAGTTTGGAATACAACCGGTTGGGTTACCTCATCAGACGTGCAAGGAAAGTAGGCGATACAGAACGAGTAAAAGAACTCGAACAACAACGCCGAAAAATACCTTCACAAAATGTGAACGACCCTGAATTCCGGCGGTTACAATATATCAGGTATGCAGATGACTTCATCCTGAGTTACATCGGACCCCGGTTGGAAGCAGAGGCTGTCAAGTTAGCCATCAGCGCGTTTCTACAGCAGAAACTCCACCTCGAAATGAGTGCATCCAAAACCCTTATCACACATTCACGTACCGAAAATGCAAAGTTCTTAGGTTACGACATCAGTGTTTACCACGCAGACGACAAGATTTCACCCCGGATAGGCACATTCACAAAAACCCGAAGTGTCAACGGATGTATCAGATTAGGTATTCCTTTCGGCAAGGTCAATGAACTGGCAAAACGCTATATGCGTGGCGAAAAACCCATTCACGAAGCTGGATTATTGGCGTTTTCGGACGCTCAAATCATTGATGTTTACCAACAACGGTTTCGTGGAGTTGCAGAGTACTATAAATTCGCTACCGACAGAAAGGCGTTAAGCAAGCTTAAATACGTCATGGAAGTTTCACTGACAAAAACACTGGCAAGCAAATTCAAGTCCACGGTTGCCCGTATCTACAAAAAGTACGGCGGAAAACGCACCGTAAATGGATATCCCTATAAGGTTCTGGTTGTGGAAGTGCCAACCAAAACTGGAACACGGTATATCTATTGGGGCGGTATTCCTTTAAAAGTCGTCAAGCCTGGTACAGAAATACTTGACGAGAACAACGGACGACGAAATTTCACGCTCAGTTCACGTACTGACCTAGTCCAAAGGATGCAAGCCAATGAATGTGAAATTTGCGGTTCGCAAGAAAAATGCGAAGTACATCACATTCACAAACTGGCTGACCTGAAAAACCGTTGGCGTGGGAAGAAAGAGAAACCTGCCTGGGTAATAAGAATGATTGCAATGCACAGAAAAACGCTGGTAGTGTGTGTAAAATGCCACAATGCAATACATGGTGGAAAGCCATTACCTATCCGTAATATATAAGGTTCTAGAGAGCCGGATGATACGAAAGTATCAAGTCCGGTTCGGAGGGGGGTCTGTGGAAAAGTGCCTGTAAAAGTATCTCGCCACATTCCTACCCTACCTTAATTCTTCGATGGTGCGTGTCGGTGAACTTTTCAAACCGGCACTACAACGGAATGCAGCTTCAATCCTGATCGCACATAACCATCCCAGCACAGATCCCACACCCAGTCCAGTAGATGTCAGTGTGACCCGCGCCATTGTCCAGGCAGGAAAACTCTTGGATGTAAGCGTTGTGGATCACCTGGTCATTGGATTATCCCGCTGGGTGTCCCTAAAGGAAAAGGGATTGGGATTCAACTGATGGATTAGTAAGGGATAAGGCAGCAGCCTTTCCCTGATTTCAAAAATATATTGGAGGATTACATGAACGTCAGAGAGATTGTTGTACAGGGTATACTCGACGCTTTGGAAAAAGGCGTTGTCCCCTGGCGCTGCCCCTGGAACCAACCTTCGGCGAAGCCTATGAACCTTTACCGACGGCGGCGATATTCGGGCACTAACTGGTTTTTGCTCAGCCTGGCAGCTTCCCTCGCAGGATTTGGCCCGTACTGGCTGACATTGCATGAAGTGCACAAGTTGGAAGGGCGAGTGAGAAAGAGTGAATTCGGCCGCTTTGTTCCGGTCGTGATCTATAAACCGCTTCCGGCCGAATGAAACAGATGACGAAGACGAGAAAAAGCGGACGCGTATGTTATTGCGTTATTACAAAGTCTACAACTACGACCAGACCGAGGGTATTGATTTGCCTTCTGACCTGAAACCGCTTGAGGTACAGGAACACGACCCGGTCGCAACTGCTGAAGCGATTGTTCTGGCAATGCCTGAGCCACCGCAAATAGAGTGTCGCGGCAACAAGGCTTATTATCGCCCTACGGATGATCTGATCGTCACGCCTCCGCGCAACTTGTTCTATACCATCGAGGCCTACTACGCCACACTCTTTCACGAATTAGGGCATGCCACCGGACATAGCAGCCGGCTGTTCCGTCCCGAATTGATGGAGATGGCTGCCTGGGGTGATGCTTCCTACTCTCGCGAAGAACTGGTGGCTGAGATTACCTCGGCTATGTTGTGTGCTGAGGCTGGCATTGATCCGCAAATCGAATCCTCTGCCGCATATATCCAAACCTGGCTGAAAACTCTTCAGAATGACAAGCAGATGGTTCTGTATGCCGCAGCGAAAGCGGAACAGGCTACCTCTTTCATCCTCGGTAGAAGGCAACCACATAGCATCGAAACACAATTCGTTTAAACAAACGAATACACAAGGAGATGATTCAATGAAAAATTCAATTTTATTTTTCGACATTGAAACGACGGCCAACCAAAATGCAGTTGCGCTCCTACCCGAGCCGACTGATCCGGCCAATTGCAAAGACGCTGAAATAATTACTCAGTACATCACCGAAAAGAAATCCGAATAGATTGCACAGGCACCCCTGGATGCAGATCTGGGCAAAGTCATCGCCATCCCGCTTTGCAGCGGGATGGAAAGCCAGGTGGAAGTTCACCTGATTGGCGACCCTGAAACCAGGTCGGAATGCGATCTGATCCGCTTGTTCTGGACTGCGTTCGCGAAAGCAGATGGCCGCTCCTGCGGCTATAACATTATCAGCTTTGACCTGCCTTACTTGCTCAGACGTTCATTTGACCTGAGTATTCAAGTTTCGATCCAGCCACAACTGTCCAAGTTTCGAACCGATTCCACCACCGATCTAATAGCTATCCTCTACAACTGGGGACCTGTCAAAGGTTTGAAGTGGGTCTGCAGACGTTACGGGATTAATAACCCGCTACCTGGTTTGGATGGTTCTCATGTGGTCAACATGGGACTGAAAACGTTCCGGAAGTACGCTGCAAATGATGTTTACCTGCTTGTGGAGCTGTACAAGCGCATGTGCGGGGTCTACCTGCCAGCAATGATTGCCTATCAACCTGCATTTTTTAAACCACTAATTTCATGGAGGATCGAATGGATCAATTCACCAAATTACAACACCTGGAATACCTGGAAACAGGCTTTGAGGTGTCCAAAATTCTGACGCACGCCGGTTTTTCTATGGAGAAACCGGCTATCTCAATCACATGGGGACAAATCGCCGAAGAGATCGCTCACACCCTGTCTGACCACGGATTGCCTCCAGATCGATTGGAAGAAGACTTTTTAATTGACCTGGCGAAAGGAATCCAGAAGGTTCTTCAAAATGATGATGATGTGCTTTTCTGGCGCAATTCCTTACGCGCTTATACCACGGATCAACCCACTTTCCTGGCTTTCAAGAGCTCGCCAAATGAGGAAGATGACGAAGGCTCCCTCACTGAGCAATTCGAAAATGCAATTCGCTTAGGGGATGACGAGGCATATTGGATAGATGGTGGTGCATCTACTGATTTATTCGACGAATTCTAAACCAACTCAGACATGCAGGATTTCTTTTCCTGCATGTCTGATATAAAAACTTGGAAATCCAGTATGACATGCAAAGTGATTGTTCAAAAGGGTACATCACTCTGAACGTATAGCATGATGTGCCGCTGTGAAGCATTGGATTAGCTGAATGGGTATCCACTGAGCGATCTGCGGATTGTGGGGGCTAGAGACTGGGTCGAGGAAAGGATGTCGTCGGGATTCTCTGTGGATTTTGAGCAGAAGAGTGTTCGTGTGGTGTCCAGTAGTGTGACTGGACTGAAATGAGGACTGTGAAAGTGAAGGTGATTGGCTGTATAATTTTATTAGTGAGCTACTTCCTGTTGGTCTCAATATAATTTTCCAAGTCTGAAAATTTTACTCGCACCAACCTACCAATTCTGATTACTGGAAATTCTCCGATTCTGAATTAGTTTGTAGGCTTCAGGCTTACTTATATCTAAATATTTCGAAACTTCAGCAGCTCGAAGTAATTGGTTGGGAGAGTATGATTTTGGATCATTTTGCGGATCAGGTTTGGATTGTTTTGTTGAAGGTTTTTAATTACTCTTCCCATTCTTATTTCTGCAATTTTCTCTCCAATTGACCAGAAAATGAATTCATTTAATGTAATCCCCTCATCTTAAGTAAAAATTTCCAATTCTCGAATTAATTCCTTAGGAAATGTTATTTCAATCTTTTGATGCATAAATCCTCCTTTTTTTAATTTAATTATCCTAAGTTTGGAATTCGATGGCAGGAATTTGAGCTGGTAAGTGACCAAATCCAGATATTGGATAAATCCATTGTGCCGGTGTGGCTTGGAGCTCGGTGTAGGGATAAGTGTTGGATTTTTAGCAACTTTTTCACGAGGCAATATGTAAGGAACCGATTAAAGATTCAAGAATGCTTTCTTACTGACCCTTTAATGGAAAAAATACTCTAGAAATTGTTTTTATAAGTATGTATGTGGCTTCTAAATTTATTAGTTTACAACTGACATATTTAAAATGATTTATTTAATTTGATCAGTGAAAAAATCTGAATTTACCTTATTCACAAATAGAAAAGTGGTGAAATATTCACATAAAAAGTATGTGATATTAATCACAATTGGTGGCTATTAAATAGAGTTGATTTGCTTATGTAATCATATAATTATTTTAATTCAGTGTTTACAACTCTGAAAATCAAAATCCCTACACATTATTTTATAAACGAAAGGACTTGTTATGGCACAAAAATATTCTGCTCTATTTCAACCATTAAAGTTGAACAATAAGGTCATCCTCAAGAACCGAATCATAAAAACCGCCCAATGGTTTATCTATGAAGAACAGGATGGTTCTGTGGGAGACCGTTTGATTAACTTCTACAGAAGTATTGCCCAGGGACAACCCGGTATGATCACGGTAGAAGAATCTATTTGCGATTACCCATTGGGAGCATCAAATCAACCCCATTTACGGTTGGATGATGACCGTTTTGTACCTGGATTGACCCGACTCGCCTCCGCTATCCACGAATATGATGTGCCGGCTGTGGTACAGATCACGCACGCAGGTCCAGCACATAATCCGCTTCAGCCAAACGGTGGACAACCAATTGCACCGTCATCCATCGAACCTGCAAGCGAGCCTCACATGGCTGTTCCACGCGAACTCACCCATACGGAAATCCTGGATCTAATTGAGAAATTCGCACAAGCGGCTTTGCGCTGCAAGAAAGCCGGTTTTGACGGAGTGGAACTGCATTGCGCGCACTACGCTTTGATAAACGCTTTCCTCTCCAAGAGACAGAATAAACGGACTGATGAGTTCGGGGTTGAAACACTCGAAAATCGCGCACGATTTGCTGTTACCACACTGAAGCGTATTAGAGAATTATGCGGACCTGATTTCTTGATTGGTGCTCGCCTGTGCACGCATGAATGGGGAGATCCTCTTGGAACCACTCCAGAAGAAGCAGCAGAATTTGCAAAAATGTTTGAAGCTGCTGGTGCTGAATACATTCAGTTATCTGCTTATGGATATGGAGCATATTGGATGGCAGCATTCCCGGATTATGTCGCGGTAATGGGACCGCCAGATGTCAAACCATTTGTCGATAGTATCCCTGATGGTGCACTTATCCCAGATGCAATCACCGTGCGGAAAGCGATTAACATCCCTGTTTCAGGTGTTGGAAAACTCTCTTTTGAAACTGCCGAGAAAATGGTCGCTGAAGGACCAATTGAGATGGCTGCGTTTGGCCGAGCATTTATGGCGGATCCAATGTTCCCCACCAAGCTGAAAGAAGGAAAAGAAGATGATATTCGCCAATGTAACACCTGCTTACACTGCCTGCATACCTTATTACTAAACATCCCTGTCGAGTGTCGTGTTAACCCATATATGGGACATGAAGTAGAAATGGCTATCAAACCTGCCGATAAGAAAAAGAAAGTGGTGGTTGTTGGTTCTGGTCCAGCCGGAATGGAA
This sequence comes from uncultured Chloroflexia bacterium, assembly GCA_963765655.1. Taxonomy (GTDB): domain Bacteria; phylum Chloroflexota; class Anaerolineae; order Anaerolineales; family Anaerolineaceae; genus UBA6170. The sequence goes on along the minus strand of CAVXXH010000003.1, from coordinate 1,686,507 downwards.
GCAGCCAGGGTGGCGGCCTTGCGTGGACATGATGTTACGCTCTATGATAAGGCAAATTCTGCTGGAGGCTTGTTGCCAATGGCATCGTTTATCAAGAGTGATAGTCCCGATGAGATTCCTCTATTGCTCACCTGGTTACAGAAGCAACTCAAAGACCTAAAAGTAAAGGTCCATTATGGAAAAGAAGTAACCGCTGAGTTGATTAAGAAAGTAGCACCGGATGCAGTTGTTTTGGCAGTGGGTGGCAAGCCGAAAGATCCTCCTCTGAAGGGCTCTAAAGTTATTTCCACCGAAGAACTGAAGCACAAAGCAAGCGGGTTTGTACGGTTGCTCGGCCCAGATGCCATGGCAGCTCTCACCAAGATATTTTTACCCACGGGGAAGAAGGTAGTTGTCGTTGGAAGCGATCTGGCTGCCCTGGAAGCAGTGGAGTTCCTCGTCCATCGGGGTAAAGAAGTAACATTGGTTGATACAGCACCACAAATTGGCAAGGGAGTAGGGATCATGCAGATTCTCAAATACCCCATATGGCTTCAGGCGGTAGGAGTCAAGATGCTTTTGGAAGTCAAAGAACTCCGAGAGGTGCCATCTGGTTTGCTTGTTGTCGATAAGGAGGGTGTGGAGCAAACCATTGAGTGTGACACCGTGATGGTCGTGACCCAATTTGAACGCAATGAAACTCTTTACAATGAACTTGAGGGAGTGGTTGCTGAACGATTTTTGGTCGGTGATGCCCGTAGCGAGGACGATTTAGCCTACATCCACGGTGCTGTCCGAGACGGTGCCAACGCAGGTTTGGCGATCTAACCGATTAACTATCTCCACAAGGATTTTAAGTTGAAGGGGCGAAGACAAAATTTCTTCGTCCCTTTTGTATATCATGCTCGTTAGAAAGGGAAGAAAGCTGGTGGGCAGGGCGATGTCGTCCGGAACGGCGGGGGAGGTCTGCCCATCCGGCTGGCTTGTGATCAAATCCAGGTATTGGATAAATCCATGGGGCTGGTGTGGCTATGAGCTCGGTGTTGGATGATCCACGATTTGCTGTGTAGAAGTGACGCGGTGAACACTGGAGGAGTGGAGGAGTGCAGCGGTGACCAGACTGCAGCAGCTAGCGCCCAATTTGCGTTACCCGGTTTTGGCAAACCCCAAAGGATTGTATGTTTGGGGTTTGCAAATACCGGGATGACTGCGGATGCTTTTCCGCAGTAGCAAATTGTCCGGGCGCGGTACTATGCGGGTCTTTTTCCGCTTTGTAAGCTGCCAGGGCTGAGCCATCCGCAAAGGACGGAATGACGGAAGGTGAAGTGCGGAGCGGTGTTGCGAAGGATCATCTGTGGGCATAAACATTGAATTTTGATTTTAGAATCGGAAGATGTTTTCGAATTATGTCATTGTAAATTTATTTGAATATCAATTTGGGTTGTATCATATAAATCATTTTCATTAGGATGTATTATAAAATAAATAAATTCGTTTTTATTCACATAAACATTTCTTAAATTTTCAGAACCATTCCCATTAAGAAAAGGCTGTTGACCCATATTTAATATTGACCCAGATGCTAATTCCTGATTTTCTTTTTTAATTAACCACAATATTCCATCCCCGCCTACTGTATCGAGATCTCTGACAAAACCTGAAATATCTACGACACCTTGTACTGGGCTTTTCCAGCCGATTAATATAGGACTTTTATCTTCCCATGGATGAACTGCTATAGATTTAGTAGGATGCATTGCAGTTCCAACAATTATTGTCTCATTATCAGTATTTATACCTATATAAGGAAAATTAACGTTTGGTTGATTTTTCCAAGGATAACTACCTTGCCATTGTTGATAACCAGTTATTCCAAATGCATTGGGGATGAAATTCTTTAAAAGTGTATAGTCAGATACATTAAGATCAACGGAAGAATTTTGAAAAAAATACCAAACGTTTAAATTTCCACATGAATCACGATTAGGATTTTCTTGGTCAGGATAAGTTAGGAAATCTGAACCTAAATTCCAACTTTCACAAGTGCCATGAGGTTTTGCATTTATTCCAACAAAAAGAGCAACCAAAGATCCAAGAATAAGAATAGTGACCTGATGACGGTAATCACTTTTGAACTTATTCGATACAAAAATGACTATTGCTTCAACGATAAAACCTATTGCAAATTGAAAAAAAATCGAATCCATATTAGACCTTAAAAATTCTACGTAAAATAGTAAATACTTAGGAAAAAATGGTTACATTTAATTATAGTTATTATAAAAATTCTTGAAATTAAATTGGAAAGAAATTATCAAAATTAAGTATTTAATTCAAATGACTGCCAATAATCCAAATGATATTTAGGATTAAGTTAAATAGATTAAGATTAGAACAATAATTCAAAAGTAAATGGATAAGAAGATTCGGAGATGTCCTCGGAAAGAAATTTGATGTGAGATATTTTTTTAGAAAGATGGTAAACATAATTAAATAATAAGCAAAGAAGCACGGCAGCCGTGGCCGGCAGCGCGCCTGCAAAGGCGAAATACTCTGCGCAAATGTTTTCCCCCCTAAGAGCGTTTAAATTTACCTTATTGCGCGCGGAGGCAGCGGAGTGGTCAGCCGGAGCGCGCTTTTGAAAGGGGGGTATGGCACGCGCCAGGGGGTCCTTCGGAAACAACGGACGCGAGTCTGCCGGCGCTTCCTGGGTGGAAGGTTTGACTTCGCTATATAAAATTAAATATCTCTATTATCAAGAATTGGTCGTTTAAAAGTATAAAGTACATAGATTGTTTCACCATTTGCATGTGCTAAAGGTGTAACACTAACTAATTCCCATCCTTCTCTTGCAAGTGTTTTTAGCTCATCCCAAGCTGAAAGACCTGAAGATTTATCTTTTAGATTCCAAATTTTACTCGGATCACATCCACCAAAGGTGCCAATTTTTACATATTCTGTACGAAGGTCCCATTTAACCATGATAAATTCTCCAAATATGGATTTTATTTGCTAGCTTAATTATGACATCAATTATTAATTTAATTAATGAAATAACTTTTATTCAAATTTATTGAGACTAGGATAATTGAATGATGCTTCTGGTGAATATTGGAAATACTAGATGGATGTGGATAATTTCATATTCTAATAGCAATTGCGATTAAGCTCTGGACAGCCGACCCATCCTCTCGGGCCGACTGTCCAGAGCCCAACATTGAATGAAAAATTTCGCATGCAATCCGATCATAAAAAATTTTATTCTATTTTCTGGAAACATTCGGGCAGCGGGGAAGAGCTCCCCATACCTGTTTTGCATGAGAAACCAGAAAAAGAGAACGGAAACTTAAACATCAAAAACAGAGTAAAAAAGAACGGGGAGCTCAATCCCGCCCAACATGGCGCGCCTGCCAGGTGTCGTTTCCTGGCTTTCCAGCGCGCAGCGGCACTCGCATGGAACAACTCGCTCGTGGTCAGAAGTTTCGAAATGTTTTCCAGAAAATTCTATGCGTACCAGATCGATGGAAGGGAACAGAACGACGGGGATTAGCGCGCGATAACAACCTGCAGGCGTTGTTTGCCTGGCACGCGCTCTTTTTGCGGGTCCAGGCAATAAGGCGATCTGCTTTTGTTTTGGCGCGCTTTCTCTGCGGCCGGGGTTAAGGTGGGGCAAATGGTGTTTTGGATTTATGAGTAAAACACGATTTGCCCCTTGCGGAATGGAAGAGGTAGATGGGGATCAGGTCAGGAACCGAGCCGGTGGAAAATGAAATTCTGATGCGAGGTGCTGCTACATGATCTGCAGCCGGTTGTGAAGCTGCTGCCAGAGAAGGTCTGCCGGTCATGCAATACATGGGTTTCACATGTGAGTACGTGTGAGAAAGCTTTTCTGGTAAATGGATTGATCATCAACCAGTGGTCTGCGCAGCCTCGACAAGTTCATCAATAAGTGGGCTGGTTGTATCAATATTTATATTCTTCCAGTTCAGCTCGATACCAAAATCATTGTCGATCGCCTGGAGAACATTTTCTCTCCATTTATCAAGTACGGATAGGACACCGGCTCGCAGGTCACCATTCGTTGCATTTTCTGTCAGGATCTCTTGCAGCCCATCCGACCAAAACATGTCCGTACTCAATGCTACTTCCTCAATCATCTCCAGCGTGGAATTGTCAATCCCGAGAAGTAATTGAGGTCCGAGTTTGCATAGAGCATTATAGAAGTTCGACCAATTATAGGTTTCAGTCATTTCATTTTTCTCCTGTATCGAATCTTAACAACATGTTATCACACAGCTAAAAGATGTGTGCTTTTCCATCTATATCACCAACAATGAGCGTCCTGTCAAAGCTGGTGGAAACAATCCTGACCCCGTCCGGGCTGAATGCAACAGCACTGACCCCTTTGGTGTGACTGCTCAGGTTGAGCAGCACCCACCCGCTGGCTGCTTCCAAAAGCTTGAGCGTCTCGTCCTCACTGCCGGAGCAATGAAGTTGCCGTCAGGGCTGATCGCACAGGCATCGATGGTGCCAGTATGGCCAGTGAGGGTCCGGATCAAAGCATTCGACTCGCGGGATGGAGTCATATTCTTCATCCACGTAGCTGTTCCAGGTTTGCGGCTGCGAGCAATCTCACGTGCCTGAACGCGTGGATTTGGCTCATCTACCCGCTGCAAGCGGTTGTCAAGTTGCTGCCATAGAAGGTCCGACTGGTCCTGCAGTACATGGGTTTCACACATGAAGTGTTTGAGGTAACCAAGCTGTAACTTAGATAGATATGCGGGCAAGTAGTATTATACAATAAAATAGAAAACATGTACTAGTTATTATTGCTGATGTATATTTTTTAAGCTTTCTGTTGGGAAGGAGGCGTATAAAATTAACGTGTTGTAAAAAAATATTATTATCCTGGAAATTTATATTAAGTAAAAAATTCATAATAATTTCATTGTTGAAATTATTGCATGAAATCTGAGGAGGGAAACCATGTCCGCATCAGAGATTATCCACAACCTTGTTCAGCAGTTAAGCGAGAATTGGGAAGCCAACCGCTCCGGACGCTACAATGAAGTGCAGGTGCGCGAGTTAGCATTTTTACTGCTAATAACTCATTTTATCCCAACAATTTCGAGTGTGAATAGCCCCGCCCTAGTCACATATATCACGGTATCATCAACAGGAGAGACCCCTAGAAAATGAATATCCTCGTCAACGGTAAATTGCGCTAGCAGGGCATCGGAACGAGTGATTTGGATGGAACGATAGTCACTTTTTACGCTAATTCCCCCAACTAATTCTAGATTGGTGTCTTTATTTACATCACCTGGATTGCTACCATAAGCGTTGGACTTTTCCTTGTACATTTCTTTTTTTGCCCATTCAATTTTCTTTCCATTGAGGGTAGGTGGTTTATCTTTTGTAACATCACCTGAAGTTAAAGAAACCCATAATGCAACATCAGTATAAGAAGTACTGGCACCTCTTGGTGCGGATTTTAAATCTAGCGGATCAATTCTTAAATATTTCTGATTATCGTGTATTTCTAGAGATAAAGGACCAAACATATCACTAGGCATCCTTGTCTCTAAAGAGAAAACTTTAAAACCAGTTTCCAAATTGACCCCAGTTAGCAACCATCCGTCGTATTTATCCTCACCAAGTCCACTAACAATGGCTAACGATAGATCAGGGGTTAATAGGATTGAACGGCTGTTACTTCTTAGGTTTATTTTCCTAGCGAATTCCAGATTGACGAATTTCTTTACATAGTTTGGGTTACTACTCAATTTTCCGGTTATTACCTTATACATTTCTCGGTTTGCCCATTCAATTTTCTTTCCATTGAGGGTAGGTGGTTTACCTTTTGTAACATCACCTGAAGTTAAAGAAACCCATAATGAAACATCATTATACGAAGTACTGGCACCACTCGGTGCGGATTTTAAATCTAATGGATCAATTCGTAAATATTTCCGATTATCGTGTATCTCGAGAAACAAAGAACCGAACATCTCACTAGATTTCCTTGTCTCAAAATGGAAAACTTCAACACCGGTTGTCAAATTGATTCCGGTCAATAACCAACCGTCGTAATCGTCATCACCGTGCCCGGTGATAATGGCGAACGAGAGATCTGGTGTTAATAAGAAGCCTTCGAATGGGCCGGAGGTGTTTGGTTTTCGTAAAACTGATGAATTAAAGTTTGTGCACCAAATTAAAATGGAGCTATCCATGTGGGTCGTAATTGCAATAGAATAGTCCATGGATATAAATAGATTTTTGGGGGGAGACAAGTAATTATTGATTTTTTCTGAATTTCCGTTGGTTTCAACGATGAGAAGTTGTCCATCTAGCGTGAGGGCTGCACAGCGCATGAGATCCGGCATTCCAACAATAGCTACGATCGTACGATTGCCAATGGTCATGGTGGACTCAAGGGTTCTAGATGCCAAATCCCAGATTGAGATAATACCCCCTAAACCACCACAAATAACTTTGTCTCTACTTCTTAAAAGAGCTGGCGCTAAAAAGCCCTCACTAGCAAAATTCATAGAATATGAATTCTTATACAGATTGCTAATCTCACCATTTTCATTGCAGTTTATAGAATTAGAATAACTTCTGTGGAATGCATGCCTTGGAGGATCCAAGATGCATGCTACCGTAATTGATCCTGAAGGAGTTTCCATAGACCACTTTTCAATTCCGGAATCAGAGAATTGATGATCGGGCAAATTCTCCCTCCAGAGAGACCAATCAACCCCGAGAAACAACTGTTCACTCTCGACAGGAGTGAGGATTTGCCCAGTTTCGATCTCCCAAATCCACCTCTGATTGTTGGAAACTGAGGCTACATATTCGCCGTTTTCAGAGACAATTAACCGACATGCAGGTACTTCATTAAGGACAGGCCATGAGTAAATAATCGGAGATTCTGGACCAGGAAGACAAGCGCGTCGTGGACGTAACCATATATGGTTTACTTTTTCCTCAAGTGAACTCAAGAATTCTTGTACTCCAAAATTTTTTGAATCTAGAAGGTGCCCTGTAAGCTGACTCGCTAATTCTTGCGGATTTTTACGTAGAGTATTTAAGGACAGGGTTAATGATTTATATATTTGTTGGAGAGTCTCTTTTTTATCAATAATTAATGGTGGTTTGGATGACTGAGGTGCTAAGTTACTCAAAAAGGTATCCCACGGAAATTCCTCATCAGGCACATTTGGGTAATCTTGCTTAGATTTTTCTGCTTTAGTTATGAAATCATCATTATTTATAGATTTATGAAATGGATTTATCGCATGTTTTTGTTCAGTTTCATCACCTTCGAAATGAGTTAATTCTGGTGCAATAATATTTTTTACAGAACCGGATTCCTTTTCATCAACTTTCAACTGTGTTTGAATTCTCGCTTCTTCAGTTTTTATCTTTTGAGGCAAATTCGGATCACATGATTTGCAGAATTTGTAGGAATTTGTATTAACAGTTTCCGCCCGATCCTGAGCCATAAGTCCATGTTCGCCTCTCATTGCACTCCGCCAATACTCTGCACTTGAAGAAGGGCAATTAAGTGGATGATGACCATTGTCTACGTTTTCAATCATATTATCTCTCCACCATCAATTGTAAATGATTGAATGACTGTTTCCAGAGAATAATTGGCTGGTTAGTTAGCACAAGCGCGCCCCCCAGGGCACATGCGAAAGCTTTCAAAACTGTGCGTTGAACAGCGCTTAAATCCTGTGTGTCCATACTTATCACCATCGCTTTCTCACCGGCCCCGCTTGAGTTCTACATCGATCTCGTTAGGTGTTAGATATATCTCTGAGAGATGTTCTGATATTTGCCTTCCATTCAACCAGAACAAATCACCTCCATCCATTTCTCTATCCAGGATCCCGCACACACCCGGGATTCTTTCTAACAGCTCGATGAATGTCTTTCGGATCGACGTTGATTCTGCAAAGAGATAGCTCATACGAGTACCCGTAGTGCCAAATCTGAAAAGAACCAAATCGATAAGCCTCTTGAATGCAAAAGGCCGTGAAAGGTCTGCGTAGACAGTGAGGTCGATGGTCCCGATCGCTACTTTCTTAGGGTTGACCGGGTCAGGGGGCGCGCGATAAGCATCACCAACTCCTGTTTGGGTTAGGTAATCCAGGATGGCTTGATCCTCCTCGAAGATCAGAGATATTTCTAAATTGAATTCAGGGGCATCGTATTGGATTTCATTTTTCTTTCCATAGCTTGGCTTGAAGGGGAGGACCAGATCTTGACGGTCGGGGAAATGGACTATGGTTGTTGAATGATCGTATGGTTCAGCAATATTATCAACACCCTGCAGGGCATCCCACAGGTGTTCCTTTTTGAAGTATAGCAGGTAGCTGTAATTCAGACCCATTGATAGCTCCTACTCGCCTTTGTTTTTCTTGATAGATTGCGAACCGCCCTGTTCACTTTGATGAAGATAGTTTTCGAAATGCGCATCACTCTGGAAACCGGATGGGATCACAGCTTGCCGTCCGCACTTCAGACACTTACAGAAGCAGGCTTCACTTTGATCGCCTGGCAGCTCGTCACCTGCTGCGTCGTAATAGACCTGCTCAGCATGGTCACATTCCGAGCCTTTGAACAGTTTCCCGATCAGAAATAACAGAACTATGACTAGAAGGATGATGACGGTTTCGTTCACGCTTACTTCTCCATGGACTTGTCAAGGACTATACTCAATCTCCAAGCAACTGTTCGGGCGTGAATGTTTTTGAATCCAGCGACCGTGCTCAACATCGGTATCTTGTACCTAGTTCTGATCGGCCTAACGGATCCCCTTCTTATAATATCAAGGAATAATTACCTGGCAACAATACTCTTTTTAACATTCTAGGTTCATGACTTGAGGGGGGCATATTCAATGTGGGTGACGATATACTGGTATATCCCTATCAGGAAACGAGTTCGGTAAAAACAATGGGAATTCCACATTCGCTTTATCTGGTGGTATTACCGACTTTAATAGAAGAATGAGGAGTAGTTGTTAATATTACCAGCAAGCATTAAAGGATACAAACCAAAAAGTAGCTTGTATAATATTAAGTGGGAGGATTAAACATGGTTAAATCTAAAAATATTTTCATGAATTTTTTTCTACTCATTGTAGTTGTAATGATAATTATTCTTACAATGACAGGATGCGTCAAAGTATCAAGTATCACATCCTGCCCAAGTAGCGACCCTAGTCCGATGAGCTGTTCCATTTTGAAAATAAATTATCTCAATGAAAGTTATCCGTATATGACTTTACTGAGCGAAGTCGCCAATGAATGTAGTGAGGATATCAGTTGTCTCCATGTTCAGGCTATCTGCCATGACACATTGGGGAAAGAAGTAGGTCGTAGTGATATTTACCTTGGAGATATTTCTGCTGGGGATCGTATGAAATTTAATTTGGACGTTAAAACAAACAATCCTCAAACCAAAAGTTGTACAGCTGAGATAATTGAAGGTGCTTATAAGTAAATAATTGGGGCATTTAGATTCGATAACGGTTTCAAGCTACCTCGGCTAGTCGCAATGACATTATTAAGGATAGTATCCACCCCTAGCCGGCGCCAGGCGTTTTTTTCTGATCCTTCATGAAGTACAGCAACCGATCGTTGAAGTGCAGATCGGAAAGATGTTCAGGCGGCAAAGGCACCGGAGGTCCCTCGATGAGCACCGGCACGATCTCGGGCAAGCCTGCCTCACTGCTCTCCCTGCGGGCAAGTGCATAGCGCACTTCCTTGTCCACCCACTGGGATTCCTTCGCGGCGCAGGACCAGAACAACATGAAAACGTCGCAGCTATCAATGTGCCGGTACAGTTCCTTCTCCCAGCGCATACCGGGATCCAGGTTGAGGATGTCCTGGAAAACACGGACATGGCAGCGCTCCAACATCTGCACCCGTTTAATCACCTCATCGCGGTCTTTGGAAGAGTAGGAAATGAAAGCCTCCTGGTAGTGATGCGCCTGAGAGTTAACCCGCTGCGGGGTCAATGAAGCCTTGTTTCTGGCGACTACCTCCAGCTTGAAGCGGATGGAACCGACAGGAACCCCTTCAAGGTGCAGGGTCACTTTTCCCAACAGGGCACCAGGATCTAACCCTTGAGGAACGCTGACACCGAACTGCACCGAGGTCGTCCGTCCCTGCCAGACCAGCTTCTGAACAGGCTCATCGATCTCCAATTTGGGAATGGTCAGCTCGATCATGACCTGAGATCCGCGCTCCAAGTCCACTTCCAGAGGATGGTAACCTAAGCGCTTCGTGTCGGCATCAAATTCCTGCGCCAATGCCCGGGCAGCTTCTGCCTGGTCGGGTGTGTGCAGGAAGACCTGCACAAGAACCATCGCGCCGCCCGCGACCGAGGGGGGTGCCATCACCGAGCAATCCACCGGATCAGCGCCAGGAATTGCAGACTGGCGTATGGGAACGGGCTGTTCCCCGACCGCGGACGGCTTATCGAAGACACTGCGCACCGAAGCGTGTGGGTCGTCCGAACGGGTCGTTAGCAGGGGTACACCGCCGCGCGGCGGCATAACCGGGGCCGGTTTACCGACGGGTGGGCGCGAGGAAGGCGGTTCGGTGGAGTCTATGAGGGTACCGGTGAAGAGTGTGTTGTAACCTCCATGGTCTTTTGGTCCCAGGAGGCGAATGCCTTCGAGCATCCTGCCACTGAGAACACTGGTGAAGCGATGTGCATTGGGAGAAGCTCCATCCCCAGCGGGTAATACGCCTGTCTGTACTGGTGGTGGAGGGGGAAGAACATAACCGCCGAATTTCTCCATCACGACAGACCAGTCCTTCAGAGGAGGACGATTTTCGGGAGAATGGGAGAGTGCCTGCATGACAAAACTAGACAATTCTTTGGGAAGATCCGGACGGAGGTCCGTAAGTTGGGGAAGTGTTGAGTTGGGTGACATCGTCTGACGCACTGGATCTTCGTCCTGGATGTACCGTTTACCGGTGAACAGTTCGAACAAAACGACGCCACCGGTGTACGTGTCGCTCGCCAGGGAGATGATCTGTCCGGTTGTGTGCTCAAGGATGTTATTGATCTGTTCCGGTGCAGTGTAGCGCGGATTGAATGCCAACTTGTTCGAGAGGGCATCCGAGAAGTGGGCCGGCGTGGGCGGTCTGACGACCAGATACCAATTGTCTGTCGCCTGTACGGCATGCACGCATTCGTCCCAGTCGAAAAAGAACCTGTTACGGAAGCCGGACTCGTGCAGGTACTGGAACAGTCTTATCAGTGAAAGGGCGATGGAACACGGCGCAGCGAGATCGTGGATGTTGCCAGCAGTCAGGGACAGGCTGAGTGGCTTGCCGATCAGCTCAGGAAAAACGAGCACCCATTGCCCGGTCTCATCAACACAGACATCCAACACCTGCCAGAGAGATGGATGATGCAGCCGAGTTACCATCCGGGCGTAATCCGTCAAGAGCGTGTGATCGAACGGAGTTTTCCCGTTTCCAAATAGAAGTTGAATTTGCATGTTCACCTCTTGAGTCTGACAGGGTAGTAGTCCAGGAAAGGACCTGTGTGAATCAATGGGAAATGACGCGAGCCTCACTCTGGATCAGTTTAATACAATATAGACTAAATTATCCAATAATTCAACCTGTTGATAAGAAACAGTTCAACGATCGATGCAAATACAGGGTAGATGGGTTAGATGTTTTTAAATTCAGAAAAATATATAATGACAGCACCACCTTTCAAGTACTGATAGATCAGGCAAAAAGGGGGAGAGAGAACAAACTTGCTGTTGTGAAATTCATCCAGACCCTTAAACGAGACAAGGATGACCGGATAAAGAAAGAGTGCGACTTTGCGATGAACGAAATCATGAACGATGGTTCCAATATGATGCCACGAAGTTCAATGCGCGATGAGAGATAGCAGGTATTGACCACGCAATCAAGCCGAGCCGACGACGACAAAGGCAGCCCAAAAGTATGGGTGTGAATACATTCCTTCTTCAAGAAGCTTTAACTGCGCCTGGCGCAACGCCCGGGCAGAACCATTGCCTGCCAGCATGTCCTGATAGAAGTATTTCATCAACACAGGCGTCGAGATATCCGCTACCTTCCACAGTGAGACACACACACGAGATGCGCCGGCATAAAGGAAGGCACGCGTCAACCCGATCAGACCTTCACCGCGAATAACCTTACCCAGCCCAGTCTCGCAGGCGGAAAGGACGACGGTCTCTGCCGGGATATGGGATTTGAAGATCTCGAATGTCTGCCAGTAAGAATTTTCCCCATTATCTGACGAGAACAGCAGCCCTGAGAACTGGGGATTTTCAATGTTTAACAGCCCGTGGGTGGCGATGTGCAAGAAACGGTAGTCACGACTGCCATCGGTCAGGGCGAGCACCTGCTGCTTGGTAGCTTTCTCGCCGGTAAACAACTGCACGCGGTCCGAATGGAACTCGGTCGTCTTTCCCTGCGGAAGTCCGCTTTCAAACAATCCTGCCAAGGTCCAGACCTCTTCGGAGGTGAACGGGAGCGGTGCTAGCCCGGTGCGCAGCGAACACACCGCGCCGGGTGGCAGATCATTCTGACCTTTCAAAAGCGGGTCTGCCAGGGCGGTGATCTGCAGCCCCCCCCTACGAACGAAGGTTTGTTGTTTCGCCATGAAACATGCCACGCTCGCGGAGGGAACGTAGCGAATGGAATGATCCAGCAGCAGGTAATGCAGGTTGGGGAAATCAAATGGGGGTAACCCGGCAAGGTCTGCTTCCAGTTTATTCGTTAACAGACTGTCCTCATTTAAAGCCTGTGCTGAGCGTAGCGTTCCAGGGATTTGACCTGAGCTGCCCTCACTCCCTTCTGGTGGGCGGGTGAGCAGCATGGCAAAAGGCAGATAATGCAGGACGCCATCGGCGACGATGAGCAGGTCCTTGCCCCGGATCATCGCCTCCGCCGGTTGAACCAGGTCGTGGTAAAGGGCATCACCGTGCAAGTAGCGGTGCAATGTGAGGGAAGCGCGCAGTTCCTTGACGCGCAGCTCGATCTCAGCCCTGGGCGGCAGGCGGAAAACCTCAAAGGAATCCTTCAGCACAACAAACAGGGTACTTACACCCTCACCCAGTATGTATTCCAGCAGGGCGGTATGGTCATCCAACAATTCGCGCTGCACTTGTTCGATACCCCAGATGGCAGGCTGCGTCAACGCGCTGTAGCGCGGGTTCATTTTCCTGATCTCGCCCTGGTTGATCTGATATTTTCGTTCCAACTCCTGCAGGTGACCACTCAGGGCGGCAAGCTGGTCAGCCTGCCCGGCTTCTTCCACCTGTATGGTATCAATCTGTTTGTGGATCTCATTTATGTTTGCAAGGAGATATAGCTCTTCGTCACGCAACTTCGGGTCCAAATCCTCCTGGAATGCAACCTGAGCTTCCGAGAGCAGGTCCAGGAAGGAACGCGCCTTACTGCGCTCGATCATTCGGAAAGCATCGGCCCGGCGTTCCATGGCAAGCAGCACTTCCACGTAAAGGGCGTAGATGTTCTGCTTGTGCGAGAAATAGCTCGTGCGCAGGGATTCACTGACCAGGTTCAGGCGTATGCTTTCAATAATGGTGATCGCCTGTTCCAACACTTCCACCGCTGCGGGGAGGTGACCGGTGTGGCCATGCACCTGCGCCATGGAATAGATCGCCCGGATCTGCCCATCCGGATTAGAGACCTCCCTGAAAAGAACCAGTGCCTTCTGGTATTGCTGCAGCGCATCTTCGAAGTGTTCCTGCCCGATCATGATCTCCCCGAGAGTCATGTAGGAGACCGCCTGAGAATTTCGGTCCCCCGTCTGCTGCTGGATGGCAAGCGCTTCCTGTAGGGTCAGTAGCGCCCTCTCATAATCCTTTGCACGCTGGAACAACGAAGCAATGCTGATTAGGGTTTTTCCCTGAGAGAGCAGGTCGCCGGCTTTTTTCTGGTAGAAGATCGCTTGCTGCAGGAACGACAGGGCTTCGTCATCCTTACCCATGTCGGCGGTGGCCACGCCCAGGTTGGTCAGGGTCAATGAAGCGGAGTGCCAGTCGCCCTCCTCCTCGGTGAGTTGTAGGGCGCGGCGGTAATATGCCATGGCTTCGTTAAATTGCCCGATCTGGTGGTAGATGTGACCGATGCCGTGTAGGGTACCACCCTGGTCCGTCTTGCTGCCACAAGTTTCTGCGATCTTGAGCGCCTCCTGGTAGACGTTAAGGGCGTCCTGGTACATGCCTAAATGGGCGTAGACTATACCCAGGTTATTAAGCGCCATGCCCAGCTCTTGTAACTTGTTCAGGGCGCGATAGGAGTTGACCGCTTGCGTCAGTCGATCGCGGGCTTCCAGGTTGAAACCGGTATCTTGATATAGCGTTCCTAACTTGTAAAGACAGTAGGCGATCTTTTCTGCATCGTTGTGTTTTCGTGCGAGAAACAAAGCCTGCTGAGCGTGCTTTTCCACCTGTGCAGTATCCCCCTGGTCAATCTCAACGCGCGCCATCTCGATGAGAGTGTCGATCTGCTTGATCTCATCCCCGATCTTTTCATAATATCCAAGCAGCTTTTGATAAATTATTAACCCCTCCTGAGGTTGCCCCATCTTGACCATAGCCCCGGCAAGTCCATCCGTGGCGATGGCAGCAAGTTCAGGATTGACCATGCGACGTGCCAGGTCAAGTGCCGCCTGCCAGGTCTGCATGGATTGCTGCTGCTGATCCAGATGGCCGAGGGCTGTTGCCAGGCTGATAGTGACCTTGCATTCCCCCAACCAGTCCCCGTTCTCGATGTGACGCTGGCGGGCTTGCTGGAGCACCGACATGGCTGATCGATAATCCCCCCTCCCCCCGTAGGCTGCGCCGAGATTTGTCAGGGCAACCGCACATATCTGCAGGTTTCCCTGGGCGCGGGCAGCCTGCTCAAGTGCAAGGAAAACCTCAACTGCCATGTCGAACTCGCCGCTCTCATAAAACCCAGCTGCTTGCGCAAGCATATCGCTCAGATGATTATCCTGCGGTGTCATACTCAACCTTCCCGACAGCCGCAGCGGTGATCACAGGACGAACTTGTCCTTTTCCTGCTGGAGCAAGCCGATCACCATGGTGACACGTCCGACAGAATCCTGCTTGCCACACTTGCGGTAAAGTTCAAGAGCCTTAACATAGAGGTCCAGGGCTTCCTGTGTATGACCGAGGCTCTGGTGGATGTTACCCAACGCCTCGCAGGCACTTGCCGCGTCCTTAGCCTGGTTACCCGCATCATAGCTGGAGAGCAGCTCCTGCAGCCGAGCGATGGCGGATTGTGGCTTTCCCTGCCTGAAGAGCTCCATGGCAGCTTCGATGTGTGGATCAGAGATGGGGATCGCGACCGTTTCCATGTTAACATCAGCGCCTAGGTTCTTTAACTCCTTATTCGCCTGGGGGCCATACGCTTCTATATGCATCTCGTCCTCGAGCAGCAATACGCGGGTCAAGACCGGGATGGCTTCATCGTTCCGATTCTGTTTGCACAGCGCCAGTCCTAGTATATACAGGACGTGCGGTTCCTCATCTCTAATCTTCTCATCCATAACAACCTGCAGTGCCCGACGAATGATTAATTCCCCTTGTACAGCGTGGTTCGCATCGATCTCCAGCGAGGCGGCAGCTGCCAGTGCGAAAATAGCGTCCTTGAACGTGCCAGCTTCCATGAGCAGGTCACTCGCCTTCAAGTACATTTCCGTGGATCGGCGATTGTCGCCCATCTGATAATACAGCGTTCCCAACCTATCATAAGTCGTCCCTTGGCGGAAGCTGTCATAAAGCGAGTGGAATATTTCCAGGGACTGGTTGAGATAACTTTCTGCCTCCTTGAAATTACCCAAGTCGCGGTGGAACATCCCCAATCCCTGTAATGCCCTTCCGATGGCGAGCGGCTCTTCCGCCTGACGGTACAATTTGAGCGCCTGCTCGTAGTCTCGAACTGCACCCAGCAGGTCTTTTTCCTTGCGCTTACTCTCCCCCTGCTGTTGTAAATTCCCACCCTGCAGGAGCAGCCTCTCTTTTTCTTCTTTCGAGAACGTTTTCTTTCCAAAGATCTGCATCTCTCATTCGCCTCCTGGCACGCCCATCTCCTACATCAGGTCCTGCAGTTGCTTACCGTACTGCGCAGCGCCTGCGGAATCACCCGCCTGGTTGCAGAGCTCAACCAGATTCTGAAGGGTCTCCGCAGTGCCGCGAATATCGCCTGCCTGCCTGCGCAGGGGCAGGGCGGCCTTCAGGTGCTGGATCGCCTTGTCCGTGCTACCCATATCTAGGTAGGTCATAGCGAGGTTGTTATGGAGCACGCCTTCCAGACCCGGATTCTGTTTAATATTCGGGATGGCTAATGATTCTTCATAGGTCAGGCGAGCCTTACTGGAATTGCCCGTATGGCGATATGCCAGCCCCAGGTTATTGAGCACCGAGGCGAGTTCATCGTTCTTCCCACTGGCACGGCAAAGGCGGGCGGCTTCCTCCAGGTAGGGAATGGCTTTATCCGGGTGACCAGAGAAGCGCGAGGCTCGCCCGAGCATGAAGTTAATGCTGATCTTCGCCTTCTCCTGTCCCACCTCATCAGCCAGGGCGAGGGCTTTTTGAAGATGTATGATGGAGCGGGGGAAATTTTCAGTCTGGATATAGGCCTCTCCCAGTTCGTAACGGCAAGCAAATTCGCCTTCTTTCTCGCCGATCTCAGCCTGCAGTTCGATCGCCTTTTCCAGTGAAGGGATCGCCTTTGCCAGGTCATTGCGCTGCAGCGCTTCCTTGCCCTGTTTGTATAATTGAAGGGCTTCATTCGGCTTGCTAAGTGCTTTCTTGAACAGACCCATTTTATTCTCCTTTTTTCTTTGGCTGATGAGAACCCCGAGATCAACAGGATTCCTCAAGACGAAAATATATTTAGAATAATAGACAAATACAAAAATAATATAACATATATCGAAACGCGAGACAACGTGCATTACTGATCCGTATCACGAGCATCGCCAGGCGCATATGCTTGCAAGGTTGGTGAAATGACAGGTATCGTCGCACCACGATGAAGCATTGCGTCAGAATAACGGGGCGTTGAACCGTGGGTAAGGAAGTTGTTTACTAATGATAGGATCAGATCTTTGCAGCCCAGGCATGTCATTCGACGACCTGAATAAAGAAGCGGAGGCTGTTCCGGCGGGGGCGAAAACACGCCTTCGCTTGGCGGCTCAGCACCTGCGGCAGACGTGAGCCTGCCGGCGCTGCCAGGAATGAGATCGATTCTAATGGTTGGTTTAAGTGGCAAACGGAGGGCGGGAGTAGAAATAGCCTGCGAGAAGAAAAATGCTTAGGGGTAGATAACTGCTAGTTGAGACAACAGAATCCTCGCTGTACGCTGCAGGCTGTCTTGGGCAAACTACACTTGACTACGATGGAAGAAACGATAGCTTGATGTCGGTGGCTGTCGCCTATTTATTTCGTCACCAAAGGTAAATGAATACTATACAACTCTACAAGAATGGTCACCTCTTCCAATTCAACTGACACCAATCCAAGAGCATCGGCCACCTGTAAAGTAAATGTCAGTTGATCTTCGTGATCCGGTGCGTTGAAGGTAGGCTGTTCTTCTGTTGCGCCACTGAGTGTAACGGTCTCACCAGCCGTCTGTGTCCATAAATAGGTGAGCGGTATTTGGTTATCCGGATCATAACTGCCACTGCCATCCAATGTCACAAGTGTGGACACCTTGACCTGTTGATCTGATCCCGCATTCGCCAGCGGAGGATCGGGTTGCCAAGTGGTGTTGACCTTGTAAGGCACGTTGGCATTCTGGAAACTGATCCAGCCAATATTCTCACCCCAGGCATAGCCGTTGAAATCACCGCTCAACGGATCAATTTTCACCTGCTCCTCACCACTCGGATCGAAATTAATCCAGCCGGTATTACTACTCCAGGCGAACCCGGAGAGGTAGCCAGCCCCATCGTTATTGACACCATAATCGCTGGCAGACGTATTGGAATAGGTACACGGTGACCCTGACTCACAGGTACCCATGCGAATCCAGCCGATATTTTCACCCCAAGCATACCCTTCCAGATGATCCGCATACACCGTGACACCACCTGTATCGGCTGAGAAATTCACCCAACCAACATTGGTGCCCCATGCCCATTTGTTGATTGCATCGATATTCACTGCTGCCAGAACCAGCGTCGTACTGATCAATAAGATACAAATGGCGAAACCCAATGGCTTCATCAAGTTTCGAAATCGTTTTTTTGTTTTCATCGCCTGACTCACTGCCCACCACGAACTGGCCAAACACGATAGGGAGTTGTTTTGGGATAACCTCGTAATGTGCCATCGCCTAATGGAACACTAAATGCATAGGTGGCACTGGCAGCCATCGTTGTATTGGTCCAATAGCCATCAGAAACGACATTGGTAAATGGATCACCAATGGACCATTTTCCGGAACCGGCAGTATTGGAAACCGCTGGAGCAAAGACTGCGAAATCCACCAGACTTTGCATTTCCTGAGCGTTCGGTAGTCTCCAATCCCCTTCGCTCGAGCCATCAGTTAATCCACACTCGCTATTATTGAGGTTGTTGGCATCACCTATGGCAGTTGACCATTCCCTGGCACCAAAACAATCAGCATTCTTGAGCCAGATCAATCCAGATAAGTTATCTGTCACCGTGCCATTCCCGTTATCTGTAAATCTTGGTGCTGGCCAATTGACTCCAGCTTCATAATCGCCATCATCCCCTGTCGCTTGAGAAGTGGTCTGGCCAGTTTTGGGCACCAGAGATCTTTCACGAGTCAATGCGTATATTTCGTTCAAGGTATACATGCTGGCTGTGTCCGGCCCTGCCTGCGGTTCGGTAAAGGTACTCATGATCGCAGCTGCTCCATTGTCAATGCTGTGATAAATATCAGCCAATGTATACGATTCTGTTTCCCCCGGCGTCGTTCCCGGACCTGAGAGGTTGCCCGCCATCACCACCACGGTGGACGCCAATACCGCTCCGAGAACAACCCCCACCAATAATCCAAGCAAGAATTTATGTTGCATAAAAATCCTCCTCAAAAATATCGTATAGTTCGATGCGAAGATCGAATTTTAAGAAAGCAATGATTCAGTTGTATACGGATAAAGGAATGATTGAGAATTTATTATTAGAAACCGTTGTGTGGACGATATAAAGTATAGCAGAAATTCATTTTGCTAACCAAAAAAAGAGTTATAGATCATTATCCAAATGACACGTGGAGGTAACGGAGTGGTAAGCCGGAACGCGCTTTGAAAGGGGGGTATGGCACGCGCCAGGGGGTCCTTCGGAAACTCATCGCCTTGTCTTCGCGATGAAATCGCTCGACATTCCGAGAATGACTCGACACCTTCGGCGGACGCGAGCTGCCGGCGCTGTCTGGGAATGAGATCGAGGCTAACGGTTTGCGTTGGCTGTGTGTGGGCAAGCGTGGCAATTCTTGGGAGCGGGAAAAACTCGAAGTCAGAAAATGTCCGAAAATACCGCACGCGCTCAGCCCAGTCCCAACCGTTAAGTGTAAGCTTTGTTGGGTAAGGGTCTTCAAGACTCAGCTTTCTATTGCTTTACAACAATCATCCAGTTTCGGTTATTTCATTCCCGATCCGAACGACTTCTTTTGCCAGTAAGTCAAAGTCATCCTGTGTACTGCGATGATTTGCGATTGCAATTCTCAAACAGTAGCGTTGATTGAGGGTTGTGTAGGACGGTGCTGCAATTCCCTGTTCATGTAGTCGCATTAATATCTCTTTGTTGATCGTATTGAGGCTAGCAGTGTTCAGCTCGTCCCGGGTTGAAGCGGAAGCAGACAATATCCATACCGATTGGGGCTGTTAATTCCATATTTGGTTCTTTCTCAACTAATTGACCAAAGTAATGCGCTTGGTCAACATTACGTGCGATCATCCGGCCGAACCGATCCAATCCATGCTCTTTGATTGACATCCACACTTTAAGTGCGCGGAATTGACGCGAGAGTTCCAGCCCATAATCGCTGAACCAGACATTCCCAGCAGCCAGTCCGCGGGTTTCATGTGCCAGATATTCAGGAGTAAGCGAAAACGTGCTGCGATGATATTTTTCAGAGCGTACAATAATGCAGCCAGCCTCAAAGGGAATGTGCATCCATTTATGAAGATCAAGCCCGACTGAGTCTGCTCGTTCAATGCCATTGAGTTTGGGTCTCACGTTTTCTGCAAGTAGTCCCACTGCTCCAATTGCGCCATCCACATGTAACCAAAGGTCTTCGCGCAGGCACATATCAGCTAATGCGTTCAAGTCGTCAATTGCGCCAGTATTGGTAGTACCCGCAGTGCCGATAACACAGATCGGACGATATCCTGCTTCACGGTCAGATATGATGCTTTGTTGTAATAAATCCAGGTTAATTGAGTAATCATCGTTCACTGGGATTTTCCGCAGACTGGCATTTCCCAACCCTAGTAATTCAACAGCTTTTTGATTGGAACTATGTACTTCATTGGAGGCATAAACGGTTAATTTCTGGGGTGAAGCCTGCATTCCTAATTCCCGAACATCGAATCCGGCTTTGACATTTCTAGCTACTGCGATACCCACAAAATTAGCCATCGATCCACCGCCTACAAGTAATCCGCTGGAGTCTTTTGGAAAGCTGAGAATCTCTTTAATCCAATTAATTACTTGATTTTCGACCAGATTTGCAACGTGATTACCGCCGGCAAGATTCGGATTCATGATAGCTGCCAAAAAATCGCCAAGTGCGCCTAAGACTGTTCCGGCTCCCATGTACCATCCCCAAAAGCGCGGGTGGATGTTTCCCATTGGATAGGGAAGGATTGTTTCTGAAAATTCTTTATATACTGCATCTGCGCCAACAGGCTCATGAGGTGCTGGTTTATTAAATCGAGCTGCTATTTCATCTGGGATTTGTTGCCAGACCGGTCGTTCACGCACTGTTTCAAGATAAGTAATTGCATCATCCACCATACGGTGTGCAAGTACCCGCATCTCATCCCAGTTTTCAGGGTCAAGAGTCTCATAACGTTTTTCAGGTTTCATCTAATTCCTCCTTTTTTTACCAACAAAGTCGACATTGAATAAATATATCATGGAAAATTAATATAAAAAAACCACCAATGATTTGATTGTTTTTTTTCATCACTGATTGCTTCTCGCTTTTTTACTATTCACTAGCTATATTCAGCGCACGACAATGCGATACGGTGAACGAAAGACGAACCGTTAATTGACTGAAAGCTCAACTATGTTTTGGGCAGTGCCAAACTTGATACACTCTACCCAACTTCAACGATCATATACACTGAAGCAGCATAACCCATAGGCAAACTGGCTACACCGACTGCTGTACGTGTATGCTTGCCCATTTCTCCGAATACCTCAACCACGAAATCTGAGGCACCATTCATTGCTTTGGCTTGGTCCTCGCAATCGGATGTGCTATTCACCATTCCGTGTACGGAAACAACCTGTTTGATGTGATTCAATGATCCAGTCAAACTTCTGATTGCTGCCAGGCAATTTATTGTACAGGCTTTCGTTGCTGCACGAGCATAATCCAGGCTAATATTGTCGCCCAGTTTCCCTTTATATTCATGCCCGTTTTCTACAGAGACCTGACCTGCTGTGAATATCAAATTGTCAACTCGCTTGGCAGGTACATAATTAGCTATTGGTGCAGGCAAACTCGGAAGCACGATTCCTAGCTCATGTAAGCGTTCTTCATAATTTTCCACGTTTTACTCCTTGATGAAACTCTAATATTTCTCAACATCCCGTTAAGGATAGTTATGTATAACATATTTTTGAATAGCAAAAAAGTCTAATTCTGCCTAACGGTTTGCGTTAGTGGCGGTGGGGCATGCAACAAAACGATCTGCTGTTGTTTTGGCGCGCTTTCTCTGCGGCCGGGGATAAGGTGGGGCAAATGGTGTTTTGCATTTTTATGAGCAAAACACGATTTACCCCTCACGGGAGGGAACAGATCGATGGGGATCAGGTCAGGAACCGAGCTGGCCGAAAATTTAGTTCTGATGGGAGGTGCTGGGTAGATCCAGCCCCGACTGAAGGGTAAAAAATAAATTATTTAACGCTGGAAAATAGTTTTGAGAACAAGCCCTTTTCCTATGACTTTTTCTTGTTCTCATGCTGATAAAGTATCTATCCTTCGTCACTTTTCCATACATAATATCTTCGAGATCGTACCAGGTTTTGATGATTGAAAAAAATTCTCCTGTTGTCATTTTGAGGGTTTGTTTTTGGTTTCTGCTAAATTACATTTTGACCGGAACTCACCTTTTCAGAAAATAATTTTTCTATGGATAATCTAGATTGTAGCAAGCACTGAATAAGTACTTGACAATGGCACTAATTGGTACTATATTGGTATTACATTGGTATATACCAATGTAATACCAATTGATCTGTTAAAGCTCCCAAATTTTTCGCTTAATTAATTGAGGTAAATCATTGAATTCATATATCCTTAAGCGATTACTCCAAGCCATACTCATTCTTATCATAAATACGTTTTTAATATTTTCCTTTTCGCGTTTATCTAGTGATCCAATGGCTCAATATGTAGGTAAATCTGGCTTTTCAGCTGAAGATAAGGCAAGAATTTCCAATGAGCTTGGTTTAGATGAGCCATTTCCTGTCCAATATTTTTTGTGGTTAAAAAAGGTGGCTCAAGGTGATTTAGGCATATCCCTTTTTTCAAAACAACCCGTTTGGAAATTGATTATTGAACGCCTCCCCATGACATTGATCTTAATGCTTAGCGCAGAGATTGTAACGCTATTGCTGGCTTTTTTATTGGGTTTTATTGCAGTTAAGATGCGGTATTCATTAATCGATAACATCATATCAACTTTAAGTTTTATCGGTTACTCTATGCCTGTATTCTTTATTGGATTAATACTAATTATTTTGTTTTCTGTTAAATTCAAAGCATGGGGATTACCATCTTTACCGACGGGAACTGATATATGGAATCATAACAACATCATTGAATTGGTACAACATTTGATTTTACCAGTAACAACCATTGCCTCTATTCAGATAGCCAGGTACTCCCGTTTTCTTCGATCAAGTTTACTTGAAACCATGTCGAATGATTATATAAGAACAGCGGTCTCGAAGGGATTGGGGTCGGAGAAAATTATGTATAAACATATTTTACCGAATGCCCTATTGCCAATCGTGAGTATGGTGGGTTTAGATATTGGGGCAATGTTTGGTGGAGCAGTTGTAACAGAAACTATATTTGCATGGCCAGGGTTGGGTAGATTGTTTTGGGAATATGCACAACGTGGAGATTTTCCAGTTGTAAACGGTATATTACTAATTATTTCTACAGCGGTTGTAATTATGACGATCGTAACTGACGTTGTTTATGGATTGATTGACCCGAGAATACGCCTGGATTAAAGTCTAGCTCTTAAATAAAAAATAGGAAGATAAAGTTGACAACAATTACCATTAAGAAAACACAAACATTAACACCGCGAAAAATTATTTGGCTAAAGTTTTGCGAAAATAAAACTGCGCTGTTGGGTTTGGTAGGATTATTTCTTTTGCTTCTATTTATATTTATAGGTTCGATTTTGATTCCCGAAACACAAGCCAATCAAACAGATATCACTAATCGGATTCAGCCACCTTCGCTAACTCATTGGTTCGGAACGGATAATACAGGCAGGGATCAATTCGCGAGGATAATCTATGGAGGTCAAATTACGATAGTAATCGGTGTTTTGGCAGTTATTATACAAATTGGTTTAGGTACGTTAATAGGTGGTCTAGCAGGGTATTATGGCGGTTTGGTTGATTCCATATTAATGCGATTTACAGAATCAATGTTATCTATTCCTTCACTGCTATTATTGATCGTTATTGGAAAATATTTTGGAAGAGACATGCAGGTGCTAAATATTTTTGGTAGGACATTTAGCGGTAGTGTTCCTGTTGTTGTTCTGGTAATTGGGGCTACTTCGTGGATGTATGTGTCGAGAATTGTACGAGCAGAGGTGCTTTCTCTGAAAGAAAGAGAATTTATTCAGGCTGCTATTATTTTGGGGGCAAAGAATCTTCGAATTTTATTTGTTCATCTTATTCCAAATGCTGTGGGATCTCTCATTGTGGCTACAACTTTAGGCTTAGCAAATGCAGTCATTATGGAGGCTTATGTATCATTTTTGGGTTTGGGTGTTCAACCACCAACTGCAACTTGGGGAAATATGATGACACAGTCAATTTCATTCATTCAAGGTGGGCTATGGTGGATGTGGGTAATACCTGGATTTTTTATTGTTTACACAATACTGTGTTTTAACTTAGTGGGCGATGGTCTTCGGGATGCATTTGATCCACACACAAAGGAAAGTTATATTTAATGCTTTTGAAGATCTTAAATTATTTAGTTTTTAGAAAAGGAGTGAAGTAAAAATGAAAGTTCGAATTTTATTGAGTGTTTTGTTTATTGTAGGGCTGATTCTAACATCTTGCCAATCTACCGTAAGTGAAACAGAAGTGGCTGAAGTTACGACTGACCCAGGCTCACCTGAAGTCGCAGTTGCAACTGTGGAAGAAGAAATTGCTGAGCCAGAAGTCACAGGACCGGTAATTCCTCTGCCTGAAAATCCAAAGACCGTAGTAATTGGAATGAAGCAGGAACCAGACAATATCACACCATATTTCACCACGATGGCCAGTGCGTTTTCTATTGCACAATTAACCATGTTAGGCTTAGCTGAATGGGATGGTGAAGGAAACATGGTTCCAGATATGGCTACTGAGATTCCAACAACTGAAAATGGTGGGATTTCAGATGATGGGTTAACCATAACATGGCATTTAAGAGAAGGTTTGCTCTGGTCAGATGGAACCCCACTTACGTCGGCTGATGTTAAATATACATGGGAAATGACCATGAGTGAGGAAAATGCCTCTCTTTGGCAAACTGGATATGACAAAATTGATCGCATTGAACTCCCTGATGATTACACGGTGGTAATTTACTTTAAGGAACTCTACCCACCATGGTATACCCTGTTCACCCAAGGACCTCAGGTCGCTGGTGCGATACTTCCGAAGCACATACTTGAAGGAAAAACAAATATTGAAAGTGATCCATATGCCCATATACCCAGTGTTGTAACCGGACCATTTGTTGTCGTAGATTGGGTTGCTGGTGACCATGTCGAATTATTACCGAATGCAAATTATCATAAGGGTCGTCCAAAAATCGATCAGATTTTTGTGCGATTCGTACCAGACCAAGAATCTGCTCTAGCAGGTCTTCAAGTTGGGGATATTGATTTGTATACAGATTTTTCTGAAGTTGATATTCCTAAACTTATGGGGCTTGCGCCAAATATTGAAACCGATCTCATTGCTAGCCCCTATTTTGAACACTATTTGTTTAATCTACAATCGACCCAAATGGTTGAAGGATTTCCCAATAGCGCAGCCGCGAAGGATGGCCCGTGTTCGCTTACAGACATCAATGTTAGAGAAGCCTTTCTCTATGGCATAAACAGGCAATCAATTATTGAAAATCTGTTAGGTGGATCCGTAGAAGTTCCCGCTTCTCAATGGCCAAATAGCGTTTGGACAAATAAAAATCTTGTTCCCAGACCTTATGATCCTGATAAGGCAATTGAATTATTAGAAAGTGCAGGGTATACCGATCAGGATGGTGATGGCGTTCGAGAAGGAATGTGTGATGGTGAGTTAGTAAAACTCTCCTTTGATTTTGTTACAACGACCGATGCTTTGCGTCAAGATGTGGCAATTGTTGTTCAATCTGATTTGTTGAAAATTGGTATTGAATTTACTCCAAGACATGTTCCTGGAGGCACATTATTTGGTTCTTACACGGATAATGGAACCCTGGCTACCGGAGAATATGATCTTTCGGCCTATACACAAGGTTTCTATCCTGATCCATACCCTCAATCAGGAGACTGGGCCTGCGATATTCCCAGCCCTGATAATCCTGGCGGATTTAACCTTTATGGAGTGTGTGATCCTGAGTTAATTAACTTAATTGAAGGTATTAATTCATCGTCTGATCCGGAAATCAGGAAATTGGCTTTGGATGAGGTTCAACAATATCTTTATGATCAGGCCTATGTGATAATGATGTATTCAAGAATCAATGTAACTGGCAGAGCCCCCTGGTTGGAATTGGGTACATATAACGCATTTAGCCGAGCATTCTGGAATGCAGAAGAATGGGATATAAATAAGTAATTAGATGGCTTGATGGTAATGATCTCCTCTGGTAGTTTTGATGGGATCATTACCATCGGTTAGAATTCGATAGACCTTGTAATATCCAATCTGAAGGAAACCAAATGGGCAAAATGGAACTTTTCAGTGAAAATGCCACAAAACCATTTTATTTATGGGTTGAGAAATTTATAAAGAGACAAATAGTAGAAGAATTATATCGTCCGGGTGATAAGATCCCATCCGAACGTGATTTATCAGATCAACTAGTTATCAGCCGAACT
This sequence comes from uncultured Chloroflexia bacterium, assembly GCA_963765655.1. Classification (GTDB taxonomy): domain Bacteria; phylum Chloroflexota; class Anaerolineae; order Anaerolineales; family Anaerolineaceae; genus UBA6170. The sequence continues at coordinate 1,659,942 of CAVXXH010000003.1, read as the reverse complement.
ACGATTCGTCGAGCAATAGAAAATCTGATTGACCAAGGTGTTTTAGAGAGAAGATCTAGTAGTGGAACCTTTGTTTGTGGGAGACATTCTATTGAAAGACATGTTGGTATTGAGCGGCCATTAGGTTTTTCTGAAGGCATCCAAAAAGTTGGCCTTCATCCTAAGTCAATTCTTTTACAATTTAATGTGCAAAAAACAAATAAAAAGATTGCTCATAAATTAGGAATTAATGAATTTGCAGACGTGGTATTAATTCGCAGATTGCGTATAATTTCAAACCAGCCAATTTGTATTGAAACAATTTATTTGCCAAAAATTCTTGTTCCGGATTTGGTAGCTGAAAATCTGGCCGCCAGGGACTCTTCTCTCTATAGCATTTTAGAGAAAAGATATTCTATTAAACCTAAAAACAGTATCGAAAACGTACGGATTTCATATGCCACTGAGGATGAGGCAAATTTTCTTGGTATTAAAGAAATGGATCCGGTTTTATTAATGCGGGGTGTAACCTTTGATGAAGCAGACCAGCCTTTTGAATATTTTGTTTCGGTTAACCATCCAGATCGGGTTGTTCTGGAATCGAAGAGCACACTTGAATATGACATAGTTGAAGATTAGTGATTAATGAAAGGAATGGTGTATGGTATCAGATTTTTATCGAGATAAATATATTTTGGGTTTGAGATCTTCCCTTGAAATATCTCAGCAATCCGCAGATTTTGGGCGTGAATTGGTCAAAAATGGATTAAATAGAGTATTTTTTGTTGCCTGTGGCGCTCCTAATAACGAAATGGCTTCCATAAAATATTGGATGGACATCTATTCAAAAACAATTGAGTCGCATTTGTATTATCCAGCAGAATTTATTAGTCAATCGCCTGCAATGTTAGATCAGAATTCATTGGTTATATTAATGTCACATTCTGGAAAAACACCGGAGATTGTTGAAGTTGCAAAATTTATTAAGTCTTTTCCGTGTAAAGTTATTTCTATTACAATGGATGCGGATTCTCCATTAGGAAAAGAAACAGAAAATCATTTTTGTTATGGTCAGAGCAAGGCTAGCTTTGAAGCAAAATTCATCATTTTAGTAGCAATGATTTCCGCAATGATGCAAGAAAAAGGTGATTGGGATTTACACGAAGAGATGATGATTGGTTTGCAAGCTTTTCCAGCTCTATTAGCTGAAGCAGAAGAACAATCAGAAGAAATCAACAGAGAATATGCAAATCGCTTTAAAAATGAAGAGTTCTATATGGTACTTGGTAGTGGCCCCTGTTATGCGACTGCGTATAGTTTCGGGGTATGCACAATGATGGAATCTCTTTGGTTAAAGATTTTTGTTGGTGAAGCAGCGGAATTTTTTCATGGGCCATTCGAAATTGTTGATGAAGCAATACCCGTCATCGTTTATTTAGGTGAAGATCCTTCTCGTCCAATTGGGGAGCGAGCAGTGAAATTTTTAAAAAACCACACTGATAAGTTGATGGTATACGATGCGAAAGATTTTGACTTAAATAGAATCCCAAATTCTGTGAGAGCAATACTTGCCCCTTATATCGTAGGGGCTGCTTCTAATAACTTTGTAAATCACTTAGCAGTTTATAGAGATCATCCTGTATCTACTCGAAGATATATGGGGAAAATGGAATATTAGAAATGATAAGACTGATTGGAGTTGGAGACAACACTCTCGATACCTATACCCATATTCGTACAAAGTTTCCTGGAGGAAACGCCTTAAATGTAGCTGTATTGGCGAGACGCTGTGGTGCTGATTCTGCTTACATTGGTGCTGTTGGGGATGATTCAGGTGGAGAATGGATACTAGAATCATTAAAAAATGAAGGGGTTGACGTAACACATTGTAAAATCTTAAAGAACATAAAAAATTCTTTTGTTGAAGTGAATATCAAAGAAGGGGAAAGATTTTTTGAGTCGAGCTTTAGAGGAGCTTCTTCTCAGCTGGAATTATCACAAGACGATTTTGAATATATTCAAAAATTTGATATTGTTCACACGAGTATCTACAGTGGTCTTGAAAAACAAATAGAGCAATTAAAAAAAGTAAGTAAAATTCTTTCCTTTGACTTTTCTGACAGTATAAATGAAAAAACAGACATTCGAAATACCTTACCGTATGTAGATATCCCGATATTCTCAATACCCGAGATGAATTTTGATCAAATTGAAAGTCTCACCGAAGAATTAACAAAGTTTAAACCAAAGATGATAATTTACACACAGGGTAAAAAAGGTTCTTGGGTGTATTCTGAAAAGGAATTTTTTCATCAACCTATTTTTAAGATTGACGCAGTCGATACTCTAGGGGCTGGAGATGCTTTCATCGCCAAATTTTTAGTTAATTGGCTTAATGGGGAATCTGTACCAAAATCAATGAAACAGGCCTCTGAATTTGCTGCAAAGAATTGTGAAAATCAGGGTGCATTTGGATATGGGAAAAAATATTAAGGAAATGCTATCAATTTGAGGAAAAACTTAAATGGGCGAAATATTGAAAGTGAGCGGCCTCGAAACGCAGTTTGTTACACGTGAAGGGGTTGTCCATGCCGTAAACGGAGTAAATTTTGAATTAAATGAAGGTGAGACTCTGGGTATTGTAGGTGAAAGTGGATGTGGCAAAAGTGTCACCGTTATGTCGTTGCTTGGGTTAATCCCGACACCACCAGGAAGAATTGTGGCAGGTCAGGCGCTTTACAAAGGTAAGGATCTACTTAAGATGTCGGATAAAGAAATCCGTCAAATTCGCGGTTCCCAAATCAGTATAATTTTTCAGGACCCAATGACCTCTTTTAATCCAGTACATTCAATAGGACGCCAGGTGGCTGAGCCGCTGGAAATCCATCAAGGGATGAACCGTTTCAAGACATATGATCGTGTAATTGAAATGCTCGAGCTGGTCGGTATCCCCAACGCAAAAGACCGTTTAGGAGATTACCCGCATGTTTTTTCTGGTGGAATGCGCCAGCGAGTAATGATAGCCATGGCATTGGTGTGTAACCCCACTATTTTGATCGCAGATGAGCCTACTACCGCCCTTGATGTAACCATTCAGGCCCAAATTGTGGAATTGGTTAAAGACATAAGAGATAAATTGGGTATGTCCATGATTTGGATTACGCATGATCTAGGTGTTATCGCCGGTCTAGCGGATCGTATGGCAGTAATGTACGGCGGTTTCATCATTGAAACAGCTCCGGTTAAGAGCCTGTATGGAAAACCTTCTCACCCGTACACGTTTGGTTTACTAAATAGTTTACCGAGAGTAGACCAAGATTCAAGCCGTCGTTTGGAATCAATCGATGGTTTTCCACCGATTTTAATGGAAAAACCAAAATCTTGCCCGTTTTCTCCTCGATGCAAGTTTGTGAAGGAAAAATGCCTGGCGGAAAATCCGCCTTTACTGGAAACTGATCCAGACCACTTCACAGCTTGCTGGGTGGAACTGGAAACAGGAAGGTACCGTCAATGAATGTTAAAAATTCGGAAGTTCTCTTAAGGGTCGAAAATCTTGTAAAACATTTCCCCATCAAACGCGGCATCATCATGCAGAAGACAGTAGGTGCTGTGCATGCAGTTGATGGCATCAGTTTCGATATACACAGAGGTGAAACGCTCGGGTTGGTAGGTGAATCGGGTTGTGGAAAATCCACAGCCGGGCGCACAATTTTGCAATTATATCGGCCGACTGCCGGACATGTCTATTACGATAATATCGATCTAGCCTCCATTAAGGGAGAAGAACTTCGCAAGATGCGCCGCAAGATGCAGATGATCTTCCAAGACCCTTATGCTAGTTTAGATCCGCGTATGACAGTAGGTGAAATCATCGGTGAACCGTTAGTAATCCATCATCTAACTGATAAACGCCAGAATAAGCAGCGCATTGAAGAACTTTTAGAGCTGGTAGGTTTAAGTGCCAAGTACTATAACCGGTACCCGCACGAATTCTCGGGTGGTCAGCGACAGCGCATTGGTGTAGCTCGTGCTATCGCTCTCAATCCAGATCTGATTGTCTGTGACGAACCGATTTCTGCGCTGGATGTTTCCATTCAAGCTCAGGTGGTCAATTTGTTGGAAGATCTACAAAAGAAGTTCAATCTTACCTACCTGTTTATTGCTCACGATCTTTCAATGGTTCGTCACATCAGCGACCGAATCGCAGTCATGTATCTAGGTGCAATTATGGAACTAGCACCACGCAACGATCTCTACAATGATCCATTACACCCCTACACGGAGGCATTATTGTCAGCGGTTCCGATTCCCGATCCATTGGTTGAAGAAAAACGTCACCGGATCGTACTGGAAGGAGATGTGCCCTCGCCAATAAATCCTCCGTCCGGATGCCGATTCCGAACAAGATGTCCAATATCTGAACAAATTTGTAAGGAAGAAGTACCTGAATGGCGGGAGGTAAAACCGGACCATTATGTGGCGTGCCATTTGGTTAAAAATTCATCTAAAGAATCGTCGAATTAATTTAAATGCGTAGATATCTTGAATCGAAAAACAAGTATATTTTATTTGAAGTAGGTACAGAAGAAAACGATTTCGAATGAGAATTAACTCAATATTGCGCGCGGAGGCAACGGAGGGCAGGCTTGGTGGGCTCGCCCGGAACGCGCTTTTGAAAGGGGGGTATGGCAGCGGGGGGTCCTTTGGAAATAAAGGACGCGAGTTTGCCGGAGCTGTTCGGGAATGAGATCGAGTCTAACGTTTTGCTCAGCAGCTTAGCGTTTTAAACCCAAACTTGATTTACACAAGGCTTTACTTTGATTTTTGCCGTTTGCGTACAACATTGACAGAGCCAATTTCGTTGCAGCTTGGGTTAGGCATAGTTATTAATTCACCATATATGGTTTTTCAGCTTCCACAATACAGTAAAATGGTTCGATATTAAGTTTCTCACCAAACTGTTTGATTTCTGTGATTTTTAATCCACATTCTTTTAAGAATGATTCAACTGCTGCTTTAGGATCATTTGACATATCTATTGTAAATTTCCAAGGCTCTCCCAATTTTTCTATCATGCTCATTTGTCTTGTAGCTAATTTTGAAATTTCACCTAACATAAATGCTTTGGAATAAAAGTCTTGAGCTATGATACTTCCGTCTACACATAAATCAGCCATTTTCCTAAGTGTTTCTTTGACAATATCAGCTTCTAAATACAAAGAAACGCTTTGCCAAAGGAACAAAGTCTTTTTTGTTTTATCAAAACCAGCTTCTAATAGTTTTTCAACCCAAGATTCGTTTGAATAATCAACTGGGATATAGGTGATCCAATCATGCTTTAAACCTGCTTTTTTCAATGTTTCAACTTTAACGTTTAGTGTGTTAACCTGGTCGAGTTCAAAAACCTTTACATCTTTTCCTTTTGTAAATTTCAAAGCTATTAGATCAAAGCCAGCTCCAAGAAGAACAATCTGCTCCATTTCATCAACATATTTTTCCATTATCTTGTCAAACATGAGCACCCGAATACCCGCTGTGGAATCTAAGGTCTCTTCACCTGGTTCAACAAGTTTTCCAAGCCTGGTAGTGAAACCAAATAACCGCTGGGAAATGATAAGAGCTCCAAAAGTCGTCCACATACCAAAATGTGATTCACATGGAAACTTTTTCGTAAACGCAACAGAAAGGGGATCCGGTCTGGTGTTAAAATAATGCATGATCCACCTATACTGAAGCGCTTTAATCGCCGAGAAGGATACACCCAGTTTCTTGCTTTTTCCCATTTCCTTATAAATTGCTACTATTAATCCAATAATAGCAAAAGGAATGAAGATTATTTGAATCGGTATAAAAACAATGATTCCAAAAAGCTTAATTAAGAAACGTAATATTCCGGGAAGCTGTTTTTTATTGTTTTTATCTGTCATAAGATCCTCCTACATTTATCAGACTATCCAAAGCTTTTTCGTGCCATGGAGGAAAAAAACCGTCATAGAGAACATTTAGCAAAGCGATTACGTCTAAATATTTATTATACGAACTTATGATACACTGCAATTATGCAGTGTAGTCAACTAAAAGAAGCATGTAATATTGCAAATACACTTGGTTATCTCAAACATAATACTGGAATCCAATCTTTTTAATTCTACAAGATCAATTTTTTGGAAAGTTATTATTTATGAGCAAGTAATTTATTCAATAATCAATAAACTCTTTATCGCGCGGAGGAAGCGGAGTGGTAAGCCGGAACGCGCTTTTGAAAGTGGGATATTGTGCGTAAGGGGGTCCTTCGGAAACAACGGACGCGAAGTCTGCCGGCGCTGTCTATGATTTAAGGCGATCTGTGGATTTTTCGAGTTGGATTTCCCATAGGCGCATCTGAAGATCTACCTCTTCAGCTGTCCACCGGTGTTTGACATTTGCAGCATGACGTCTGACATCTACCCAGGTGCGGTTGATGACATTCGGCCACTTCTCAGGATCCTCGGAGTGCGGTTCACCCATGTGCCAGTACTTGCGCTCTCCAAAGTAGAAATACTTGCGGCGGGAAGCACCAAAACGCTCGATGACGCCATATCGTTCAATACAATCAATAAGCCTTGCATGATCTTGCGAGGAGCATAGTACGTTCGTTGTGTATTCGTGGGGATACGTACGAGCGTAAGTCCAGGCGAATTTCCATTTAGTGCGATCAATGAGAGTTGCAAGATCCTTCCTCTCCTCATCCGGGAAGTATTTAGGTATATTTTCTGAGACGCCTAGCATGGACAACAATTGTTTCTCAGCGCCCGGTACGAGTTCATTCAAGTAGTCGTCCCAGTGACGCGGCTCCGGAACCCGTGGAACGTATAGGCAATCGAGCTCTGGAAATGACCTGTTACCGCTAGCCTCAACAGTTGCGGTACTTTCACCGATTCTGATTACCCATGCCCCGTGACGGAATCCTTCGCGCTCGTATATCATCGAGCCTCCAAAGCTTTCAACAATAGATCGAATCAATTCATACGCTCGATTTTCCATAAATTGCTCCTCTCTGGTCAGTATTGTTGCAAACCAGGTCTTTTAGCTAAACTCCTTGGGCATCGGACCCAACTATTTATTATACAGAATAATGAAATTTACCTTATTGCGCGTTAATGCTAGCGGGTAGCGTTAAAGCCGGAACGAGTTTTGAAAGGGGGTATGGCACGCGCCAGGGGGGAAAACAACGGACGCGAGCTGCCGGCGATGTTCGGGAATGAGATCGAAGTTAACAGTTTGAGTCACTGATAGGGTGGGATGGCTCATCTACTCAATATTAACGCGCCATTTCTTGAAAATCGTGCACCATACCCGCGCGGTGGAACACAGTCCTGTGGACAATGTGGTAGGCTGATAAATGGGGGTCTATTACAAAGTGCCAGGTCCGAGAAATCATTACTTGCTTACGACCTACATAACTATAAACACCCAAGTCAAGAAAATCAACAGAAAGCCCCAAATATAAGAGAGCTTCGGTAATTGTTCCTGTTTCATTCTTCGTAAAAGCATGTTGGCAAACATCATGGAAAGTGGCAAACCTATCAAAGCCATACCAATCCCAGCCATGACATCACTTAAGTAATGAGCACCAAGCACAATCCTGCTTAAACAAACACCAACTGCTATCAACCCGGTTACGATTTTTACCCCCTTGTGAAGATTTTTCGAATTACTCACCAGCAAAATAAATGGCAGTACCAAAGCAATGCTCTTGGTGGCATGACCGGACGGAATCGAAAATGTTACAGCTTGGCTTATTGCAAGGATTTCACTTCCGAAAGTTGTTGCTGGTCTTGGACGCGCAAAAACCTCTTTCAATAGATCACCTGCGATCCCACTCAACCCAAACGAACATATTGTATAGAAATACACTATCACCGGTGCATTTAACGATTTGACCTTTTTAGAAATGATCAGATAAACTACTAAGATGATCGTGATCGCAGCCATGCCATTGGATGATAACCATTTCGATAAGACGACAATTGGATCCATCGCCATCCGCATTGGGTTGTAATAGAAAAGAACAGATTTATCAATCCCCTTCTGTGCCCATAAAAGCACCCCAAAGACCCAAAACAGAGTTCCTAAAATAATACAAACTATCCATATTCTTTTCGTATCAGGTAAATGGATCGGTATTCCTTTTTCCTTAATAACTTCTTTGAAGGTTCCCATTTTCACTTATCCTTGATGTCCAATGTGTTTTGTCTTTATGGATCTACATTGAGCTAGCTAACCAGTATTCGTAATATGATATTCATACTACATAAAGACGAACTAACTATTTATTAAAGGAAAAATTATTCGTTGCAATTTTGCAATTGAGCTCCAAAAAGAAGCGTGGTATGCTGCAATTAGGCATGGAATTCGTAGATATAATATAGCAATCAACTCATATTTATTGTACAAGAAAAACATTTACGATAAGTGATTATTTAATCGAATGTGATCTGCTAAATAATAAATATACTTTTAAGTGCGCGTGAAGGCAGCGGAGTGGTCAGCCGGAACGCGCTTTTGAAAGGGGGGTATGGCACGCGCCAGGGGGTCCTTCGGAAACAATGGACGCGAGCTGCCGGCGCTGTTCGGGAATGAGATCGAATCTAACGGTTTGCGTTACCGGCGTGTGGGCGGGCTGGGATTCGCTTCGGGAGCAGAAAAAACTCGAAGCCAGAAAAATACTCGAAAATACCGCTGAATCCCATCCCCACGCCGAAGGCGGTCAGGTGGAGCTGGTGTTGGGTGGCCTATAACCAATTAAGAACACCATCTATAAAGAGGGCACCCTTCTCATTCTCTATTTCCAAAACATTTACTCCTAACGCCTTGTTTATTTGTCTTTTTGACTCATCATAATTACTGTATTGTTGGCGAATATAGTCTGCGTGAGGTAAAACGACATAAGGAATGCAATCCAATCCTGAAAAATCGGTCAGCTCTCTTGGGTCCATTTCAGTGTCGAAAGATAAGATAATCCGAATATCTTTTCCCCATATCATGGCTCCAGCACTACTTCCGACCATATAGGTACCCTGCTCATAGAGTTGCTTGAGGATTAGGTGACTCCCTGTGCGCCGTAAGTGCCATAAAAGATAGCAAGGGTTACCACCGCTAAAGTAAATCAAATCATAATTAGCCAGGATTTGAGGATCTTGAAACTCAACATCAACGAAATCGATTTGTTTGAAGCCGATCATGGAGAAGTACTCAAAGGCCGCAACTGCACTTTTTTGCTTTGCCTTCCACTCTGGTGATGCGGTTGGAACAATAGCTGCCCTCATTCTTGAAGGAAGAGATGGCAAAGAAGAAATGAAGCCGTTTCTAATACTATCTGTAGAAAAAGCTCTTGAAAGCAACAGGAGTCTCGACGTTGATATCATCTCACTCTTTTTGGATTACTGAGAGGCCACCCAACGAATAATCACACGGAATAATGATAAGTTGCAATTTTGCCGTATAGCCAACTTAATGAAGTATGCCAAACTGCAAGTAAACTTGGTTATCTCAAACATGATACTGCAATCCAATATTATATATTATACAATATCAACCTTCCGGAGCGCGCTTTTGAAAGGGGGGATGGCACGCGCCAGGGGGTCCTACGGAAACAGTCTTCGCCTATCGGCTCGACACCTGCGGCGGACGCGAGCTGCCAGCGCTGTCTGGGAATGAGATTGAGTCTAACTTTTTGCGTTACTGGAGATGGGTGGGTGTGGACTTTATTTGGGAGTAGATAAAAATTGAAGCAACCCTAGTGCGAAATTCTTGACACGAAGAATGCCGCAAAACTCCCACCAGCATTCTGTGTACTCTTTGTTAGGCTGTGTAGCTAATTTGAAACTGCATCTCTATGGTCGTTGATCCAAAACAAACACACCATTTTCTGTAGCAGCATAAAGGATCTCTGGATTTTCAGGATCCAGTGCCAGCGTAAATATATAACTAATACCGATATTTGAATGAAGTGGGTACCAATTCTCCCCGCCGTCTATACTCTTATAAATGTCGCTGTCCCGTTTTGATGCATAGAGAGTGGAGGGATTTATAGGATTGACAATCAGAACATCAATGATAGCGTAATCGCCAAGGCCTGTATTGATTTCATTCCAGTTCTCGCCAGCATCTGTGCTTTTGAATGCCCCTACCCACGTTCCTGCGTAAAGCGTAGTCGGTGTTTGTGGATCAATTGCAAGTCTGAGAATTTCTGTGTCCCAAGAACCAGCGTCAATATCCGACCAATTATATCCACCGTTTGTACTCTTAATAAGGCCTTGATTTGGTGTTCCAAAATCTACTGCATACAGATTGGTCGGTGTTATTGGGTCAATGACCATGTCAAGGATATAGGGATCAGGACTTCCGGTATCGAGTTGTGTCCACTCTACACCGCTAGTAGAGCTTTTGAACACCCCATTTGATGTTCCTGCATAAATGGTCGATGACGTGAGCGGATCTAATAATAAAGAAGATACATATGCCCCATCCATTTCATTGGAAATTTGTATCCAATTTTCTCCCTAATCAATACTTTTATAAGCAGCTCCATTAGTTCCATCGGTGCCAAATGACCCGGCATAAAGCGTAGTAGGCTGAATTGGATCCATCGCGAGTGTAACAATCCTTAAATTGATCAATCCAGTATTACTAGGTACCCAATTAAATCCACCGTCTATACTCTTGAAGACTCCCTGGCTTTCGGTTCCTGCGTAGAGTGTAGTTGGAGAAATAGGATCAATTTCCAGAGTGATAACATCATCTTTTTGCCATAGACTGGTGAAATAAATTGCTGGGGTAGGAACAGGGCTTGGTTGAGTACTTATTGAGTCACCACATTCGACTTTTATATCGTATTCGGATAAAGGTTCAAAATATTGAAAATTGGAAGAAAATTTTGCCTGCTCTCCTGGGTCAAAATCACCAAGAAAGTTAAATGTAGAGTTGTGTACACCCAAAAGCTCACGACCAAACTCCACCGTTACAATGACGTTTGTTATTCGGGAAGGACCATTATTTTCAATGCTGCCATTCATTAGGCAAGTGACCCAATTGTCTCGTCTCTCTTTTTCGCATATCACATTATTGTTTAAAAATTGGATTCCTGGAGAACATGCTAAAATCTCATTACCTTGAAGAGTTGTCTTATCAGTAAATGAACAGGCTGTCACTATCACAGCGATGACAAAAAAAAGTATATGCGTGAAAGATAATTTCCTAGCTCTACTAATCTTCGTTATGAATTTTGATCTACGATTTAAATTGAAGGTAAATAGATTGATGTTCATAACAGATTTAATCCTCTTGTTTTATTCTTCCGTATTGAGTATTAATCAAAACTAATCAGAGTAGATTGATTGATGTGCACTTTCTAAATGGAGGTCGGTAGAAATTACTGAAAAGCCTATTTATTAATTATCCTGACTTAAGATACGATGTTATTTTGCGTTTTAGCCAACGAAATGAAGCATGTACTATTGGAAAATCACTCAGTATTCTCAAACATAATATTCCAATCCAATCTTAAAGATAATATAACATTTAACTTTCGGAATTCAATACCTATCGTCAGTTAACTCTCTAAAATTATAAATTTCCTTGACCAAATTCGTGGTGTGGAGGTTCGGGAGAAGGATGCTGGCTGGTGTGGATTGGTTAGGTGGAAAGGTTGGAGCTGTTTATGATGTGTTTCTCAACACCAGAGGTAAATAGATCCGGGTATAAACCGTGATAGTAAAAGTCTGCGTGTTGAACAACTCGCCGTTGTCGGCCACGCGCAATACGACAGTGTGTTCGTCCATGTCGGCAGTCGTCGGTGTGCCAGAGAGCGTCGCCGTACCGTTGTTGTGATCCTCGATCGTCAACCATGATGGGATGGTGGTCGCTGTGATGGTCATTGTGTCACCATTATCATCCAGGATTGTCGCGGTGTACGTGTACGGCTCATTCTCCGCAGCCACGATGAGTGGCGTACTGGTGAAGACGGGTGCGATATTGGTCACGGTGAAGGTTATGACAGCCGTATTGTTCTCAGCTAGCAAATCGTCCGTGGCAGAGATTAAAGCAGTGTTGGTATAGGTTCCGGCGGCGAGCGGTACGGCTAGCATGCCGTTGACGGTGATCGAGCCACCTTGTCCCGGCACTAAGTCTTGTACCAACCAGACATAAGGCTGGATATTACCCGTATCGGTCACGGTGAGAGTTGAGGTAAAGGACACACCCTTTAGCCAGGCTGGGATGGTGTCGGTGACCTCGATACCAGTCGCCGGAATGCTGCCGGTGTTGGCGAGAGTCAAGGTGAAGGAAATGGCTTGACCCGGCGCGGCTGTTGTTGGTAGGACTGCCTTGCTCAGAGTTACATCCACATATTGTGCCTCGAAAGCACCCATATCCACGATAGGCGCAGCTCCGCTACCGGTATCTGGAACAGTGGGGATATCCACGAAGCGCGGGTTTCCACCCAAATCAGTGAGAATGTCGGGGGATAGGACTGCGTTATTACCCGTATCTATCGCAGGTGAGGTGAGCTGCAGGTGCAGATTGCCGTTGGCAGAATCCACAAAAAGCGGGTCGGTATCGATATTACCGCTGCCGTCCGTGCCGCAGGTGCTGTTCCAACTGCTTGATCCACCGCAGCCCTGGATGTCGCTGTAGGAGATTTGGGGCGTGCTGATGAGGTTATAGATGCCCGCGTCGTTGGGGGCGCTGTTGCCCCAGAAAATGACATTGGTCAGGGTGGAGTTGCTGTTGTCGTAGTTATACATCCCACCGCCATTTTCGCCAGCCGAGTTGCCGCTGAAGGTGACATTGGTCAGCGTAGGATTGCATTGATAAAAGTTGGCTATCCCACCGCCACGTACCTCGGCGGTGTTCCCGCTGAAGGTGACGTTAGTCAGCGTTGGGTTGCTGTCGATCCAATCGTTGAGCATTCCACCGCCGATAGTGTCGGCTGAGTTGCCGCTGAAGGTGACATGGGTCAGCATGGGGCTGCTGTTCTGGTAGTTGTACATCCCGCCTGCAGCGCCAGCAGAGTTATTGCTGAAGGTGACATGGGTCAGCGTGGGGTCGCTGGTTTGCCAATTGGCCATACCGCCGCCCTGGCCACCTATGTTTGCGCTGAAGGTAACGTCGGTCAACGTGGGGTTGCTGGAGTAATTGTACATCCCGCCGCCAGCGACAGCCATGTTTCCGCTGAAGGTAACGTTGTTCAGAATAGGGTTGCTGTGCCAGTTGGCCATCCCGCCACCAGAGTTAGAAAAATTTCCGGTGAAGGTAACGTTGTTCAGAATAGGGTTGCTGTTCCAGTTAGTCATCCCGCCACCGTCCCAATTTGGATAATCGCCATTCGCTTGCCCGGCGGTAATGAAGAAACCGTCCAGAATAGCGGTCTCGGCCACCTCACTGCCGGTGACAACATGATATGCATTCTCACCCTGGATGTTGACTGTGTCGATCACCACGCCGTTGGGCTCGGTTATGTCATTCTGGTCTATATCTCCGCTCAGGACGGTGACGTTGACCGTCCAATCGCGCTGGTCTCGGGTGTTCTCCGTCCCGGCAAAACCGCCATAGATTGCCACGCCGCTCTGCAAGGTAAAGGTATAGGTGCGATTGCTGCCAGGGTAATGCACCCCTGCCTTGACCCAGATTTCATCGCCGTTGGATGCGCCAGCCAATGCGGTTTGCAGGCTGCAGGCATTCGCCCACGAGGAACAGTCGCCACTACCGCTGGCCACCGGCGCAACGTAAAGCACGTCTGGGTTGGCGCTGGCAGGAATAGAGAGGAGAAACAACCCCCCCAATACAAGTAACAACACCAGCAAAGAGGATATGCCTATATTTGAAGAATACTTGCCCTTCTTATTCATAATTACCTTCCTTTTTATTTAACGGAGTTGGCTGCACGCTGTGAAAGTCTTCCATTTGTGGGCTGCCACAATAATGCTCAAAATACGCTTTCACATCTCCTGCTTGATCTTCTCCTACTGCCTGGATGTAACGTCGTTGTATTGCTTCGTGTGTTTTAAACCAAATTGAGTAATCCCCATTGCCCGAAAACTCCAAACCCCACGATTTCACCTGCTCCCAAAAACAATGCCAACGAGGGTCAAAAGACTTGCTTTGGAGACTCGTGGAGGTGAAAATGGTAATAAAGGAAGCATTCCAAAGCACAAAAAGAATAAAACATGTGACAAGAATCAAAAAACCAAGGGCAGAGAAATTAGAGGATCCACGGAGGTCCAAAGAACCAATGACCAGTAGAAGCATGCATAAAAATAAAGCAATCAGTACTGTGATTCTTGATTGTCTTATGATTAAAGGAATTTTCTGAGGCATTAGATTGAGCCTTTCTCAATCACCTACTATTATTCAATCTTGGAGATGGCTTACTATTATTTATAGGACTTATGATAAGCTGGAATTATGATAAAAAGGAAACTTAAAGAATTATGTGAGACTGTAAAACCTCTTTGATCTCAAACATGATTTTGCAATCTACTCTTAAAAAGATTATACACAAAAATATTTGTAAACGAGGGTGTTGAAAAACAAAATTAAAAATCGAGATTAATTGACAAAATGCGCAAATTTTGATTCAATAAAGATACCCATCAAAGAGTAAGGAAGTAAAAATGGAATCACCTCGATATCAAAAAACAGACAAACAATCCTTTTTTGGAGAATATCTTTATGACCAAATTGTACCCAAAGATCACTTTCTAAGGAAATTGCGCGAACTGATCGATTGGGACTATTTTACTCACAAGATGATCAAAGTATATAAAGGACAAGGATTGGTAGGTAGACCTCCTTTTGAGCCTGCCATGCTATTAAAAGTTGAAGTGATTGCCTATTTATACAATTTATCTGAAAGACAGGTTGAAGTCTATGTGAATGAGAATTTACCTGCCAAGTTTTTTGTTGGTCTGGCAGTGGATGGAAAAGCACCGGATCACTCAACTTTGACACACTTCAGAGAACGGCTACTGAACAAAGGAAAGATAAAGATCTTTGAAGAAATGCTGCAGGAAATTGTACAAGAAGCAATGTTGCGAGGAGTGAAGTTTGGCAGCATACAAATCATAGATAGTGTTCATAGCATAGCGGATGTTAATACTCAAAAAGAAACAAAACGTCAGAAAAAAGGGAAGGGTCCTCGTGATCCAGACGCCAAATGGGGTGTAAAACACAAAAAGACAGTCCAAAATGAAAAAGGGGAAGACATAGAACAAAAAGAGCACTTTTTCGGATACAAGGCTCATGTGAGCATGAATGCTGAAAGTGGCCTGATCACTGGATTGAAAATAACCTCAGGGGAAGCGTATGATGGACATCATTTTCGACCGCTGGTAGATCATGATCTGGGACAAAACCTGCCAGTCGAAACATATGCTGGTGATCGAGGATATGATGATGGTGATAATCATTACCATCTGGAACTACGAGGATTGCATTCAGCGATTCGTCTAAAACGAAATCGAACCGAGAAAAAAGACAAGAATAAAGAAGTCTGGCTTGGGTTGATCGAAAGTAATCAATACCAGACTGGATTGAAAGAACGATATAAAATCGAACGTAAATTTGGTGAAGCGAAACAAAGCCATGGCTTAGGGCGTTGTCGTTATGTCACAAAAATTCGCTTTACTGTGCAGGCATATCTAACGTTTATAGTCTTGAACTTAAAACGGATGGTTAAGTTGTTAACTGGGTCGAACTTTAAGGCGCGAGCATATGCTTGGGAATAACCCAGGGAGAAATGTCATAGGTGACAAAAATAAGGTCAAATTATGAGTAATTTATGCGGAATTGTATGATTTTTTATGAGAAAAACACACTTGAGGGTTATTATTGTTTCAAAAAAATGATGGTTTTTCAAAAATTTAGTCTTATAAATGAATTAATAAACACCTTCTTGTAAACGAACACAGGAGTGATCAATCCACTCCAAATTCGAGAAAACTCCATGACTAGATTTGGATACAATCCGGGAGAAGGATGCTGGCGGGTGGGGATTGGTGAGGTGGAATGGATGTTGATTTGTTAATTGTCCATCGGCGATCGTGGTTAAGCTTGGGAGGGGAAAAATAGGCTGTGGTTTAACTAGAATACAATAACAAACTGGAGAGCTCTCCAGGGCATGGGAGGGCTGGCGATCAAGAAGATGATTGCGGCGGGGAAACTCGTTGGCATTTTTTTATTGATAATGCCTTCACCATAGAGGTCATCAATCCATTTTCCGGGTTCAAAAGTTGGGTTCAATTGAATCAAAGGATCAGCCCATAAAAGTCCACCTAGTATGCTCTGGTCAATATAAGCTTTGATTCTTAAGTCTTTGATTTGGATAAAACTGGATTATATGATGAATAATCATCAACCAAGAAATTGCAGAGGTCAACTACATTCACCATATCCCCCAAATTGTGTCTTTTTCTCCATCAAAATTTTATATCAATTATGTCTCTTCATAATTTTATTCTTTTGTTTCTTTAGATTGATAATGGTTTGACTTGTTGCTGATAACCGATCTTTTATCCAACCAGTTATCTATCGATTCTTTCCTGAATCGCCAGTACCGTCCAACTTTTAGGCATGGGATTTTCCCATTTTGTGCAAGTTTATAAAGAGAGGAAAGATGTATACGAATAATTTTCGATGCTTCCTTAATTGTAAAGACTCAAGGAAAGTCGTCAGTAATAATATCTGCATTTCCCAGGGGAGAATACGTTCATTAATTAATATCTACTCATTATTGATAGTTGCTATAAATTTTTGGTTAAAAGAACACATCCTTGAGGAAATTTTCAGTTGTAAATTATCAGTATTTGGGAATCAAAAAATTTGACTATTAATCATTCGGCGATTCAAACCCCCACTTATTAAACGCCTGGGACAGAATAAGTTTAGCTTCTTCTGAGTCCGCAATAATTCCATTGCGAATCATTTCTGCTTGTGCTTCCCATAATGCATGCGCCAGGTTACTGCGATATTCCCCAGTAAGATGAGAAAATGAGTGGAAGATTTTTATGAGTTCTGGATCAGGTTTTTGTAAATCTAGCACCTCGTAAACTTTTACTCCCAGTATTCCTGCAATACTCAACACTTCCGGTCCTTCCGGGACTGACTCACCGTGCAACCACTCCAACACTTTGGCAGTTGAGTAGCCTAACAGATCACAAAAGGCTAAAAAATCTTCCTCTCCCGGCTGGGATCGGCTCCATCGTTTGTATGCTTTGTTAAACCAGGCCGAAAATTTAGACATGTCGTTTGCTTTATTCGAGCTATGTGAATCAGAATAATGAAAAATATGTTCACCTTTAATCATATAATATTTTCATCATTCTGGCAACAAATCCCCCTTGACTTAATTAGATCACTTATCTTTTCCATGATTGAGAATTGAATCATGGCTAAGTGTCAAATCAAAAGGATCGCATAATCCTAAAGTACCTGCCATCGCCATCATTTGGTCTCGGCTTACTGTGCCAAATTTCTTTTTCAATGCACTAATATGTAATCGGATAGTTGCTTCTGATAATCCAAGTTTTATCGCGATTTGATCTGGAGTGTAAGCTTTGGCGAGCAGTTGCAAAACACTAACTTGCCTCGCTGATAATGCTGGTGCCAATCTTTTTGGTTTAGGTGGTTGTTCCACGAGCACAATCAACCCATTAACCTGTACTTCCGGGCACACCCCTGAATAACCTGGCAAGATTCCACCATCACGAATCGCCTTTACTACTTCCTGAATATCATCTGACACATTTTGGTAAAGAACACTTCCTACTTCATTGATAACAACAATAGATGGCATCGGTGAAATTCTCCCCTAAGTTAACCGAAATAATATGATTAATAAACATAAATCCCCCGAAGATTGCAAATTAAACAGGAGAGAACCTTGTTTTTGGGTGTGTGGTTGGAGGATATCTTTCATTCTAGATTCGTATGCGCAAATGAGGTAACGATATTTTAGAACACCTAATATAGAACAATTGTTCATTATAATTATAGATGAGATTACTCTATTGTGCAAGGAGAAGAAGAAAAAATCTATCTATCAATTTTGATAGGTTTCAGGGTTGTTGACCTATCGAAATTAATAGATTGAGATCAATCTTACCTGGGTGTTATCCTACTCGTAACTCAATTTGCAGAAGGAGCACCCATGACCGCCTTGTTACTGACGAGACCAACCAAAAAACAGCATTCCAGGCTTTCTTCCCAGCTTGCAACTATTCTAGAAGATCTTACCCGCTTGTCCAGATTTACATATCAGCTCTCTGATTTAACTGACGAGCAGTTAGAATCTTTTGATATCGCCGATCAATTAGATGCCATTCACTGCTGCTTGAATCGTTTTGAAGCTCATTGTATGGCAATCAAGATCGCATCTTACGAAGACGAGTTTGCTGCACCGGTGGTTGAAGAATCTGAATTTGCTTTCCCAAGACTAACTGGCGACTGGAACACTGTTCGACGTGAGGTAAAACGCGTCAACAAACTGTCAGGCCAATTGACTGAATCACTCAGTAAAATTCGCGCTGGTTTAAGTGAGAACCAGTACCCTGTTGGAAGCTCTGAAGATATCCGTCGGATCAACCAAATTCTAGGAAACGACATCAATGGTTTGGCGTCTGATTGTTTACTCGACCACGGATAACCCATTAAGACCTTGATTGGAGTAAGAGTATCGTTGGATGGTAGAAAATAGTCGTAGAACCAAGCTGCCTCACACCGAAATTGTAAAAGCCCCTGGTTTATTACCAATGCTGTACACCCCGCGTGAAATTTGCGAAGAGCTGGGTATCGCGGAAAGCACGTTGCGCGACTGGCTACAAACAGGTGTTCCGCATCAACGCGATAATCGCAATCGGATCTGGGTTAATGGCGAAAGATATGCCAACTGGGTGGATGGACAGCGCAAACCAAAAAAGTTAAATAAGTTAGTGGTAAACATGTACCCGATCATGACTGGTAAACATTACCCGACTATGGGTGGTAAAAATAATCCGGCTATTGACAGCTGGTCGCACAGAGAAGGATATAACCGTTGTGCTTCCCTATAATAAAACTTAGGTGCAATCTTCTGTTCCGGGTTTAACAGATTCAATAATGGAACTTATTTATCAGGGCTGGAAGGTAAAAAAAGAAAAATCCCGATAAGCAATTCCTTCACATAAACCGATAGTTCCTTTTGGCAGTCGAAGCTTAATCGGATATGATTAAAAAAATGTCGCTCAAACCATTTTTGGGTGAGGTCTTATTAAGAATTATAGATGGATAGGAGACAAAACGTTGGGTCTAGGAGCTGCATAATTTTCTATCTAAAAAATCTTTCTTTCTGTATTTAGCCATGAGTTGGGTTTTGAATCAATATCTCTGCTGGAATTCCCAACCCTACATTCAATTTTCGGATCATCGACAGGGTTAGTGGTCGTTTTCGGCTTAATACCTCAGAGACTCGACCACTCGGTCCAATGTATTGCTCCAGATCTCGCCGATCTAGTCCCCGGCTATCCATATAATACTTGATCGCTTCAACCGGGTCGGGTGGAAGGATAGGATAATGCTTTTCTTCATATGCCTCAACCAAAGTAAAGAGCACCTCAAAGCGATCCCCATCCGGTGTACCAGGTTCAGATCCCCATAATTGTTCGACTTCAGCCAGGGCAGCTTCATAATCTGCTTCAGTTCTTATTGGTTTGATTTCCATAGATAAAATCCTTGTTCTTAGATGCTTGTGGCATCAATTCGGTCATATTCAGCGTGAGTGCCTACAAAACGGATGAACATCTTCCCTTGGGAGTATTCAACGATCACGACCAATCTATATGTATTGCCCTTTATGTTGAAAACAACACGGTTATTAGAAAGGATGCTGACACTGCGATAAATAGCTTTGATTTCTGCCGGTGTATTCCAATTGGCTCTTTTAGCTTCTATATACCAAGACCGTAGAGGTTGTTCTGCATCGGGGTGAGACTCCCAAAACTCAACGAGGCGACGACGTGAAATAATCCGCATAATGTTATTATAGCACACATCTCCCAAAATGGGAGATGTGTTTCCACCAAAAAAATCTTCTTTGGAAAAAGTTTCAACAGGATGTTTTTGAAACTTGTGCTGTGATTTCTGTAGCAGGATTGGGGAATTTGAACTCCACCTGCAACCATCCGAAAAAGGATCGGAATGATACCCACACATTATGGATCGATTTGTTTGGGTTTTGTCGAACCCGGCATGCTGCGGTTCACACCAAAGGTGCACAGATGTGTAAGAAATTCCTCCATTTCGCAAAGCGTCCCTTTGGGAGGAAAAATCTACCGCTGTGCGCCGGGCTAACGAAAAACCAAAAACGACCATCTCTGGTCGTTTTTCTAAAGTAGCGGGGAGCGGATTCGAACCACTGACCTCCGGGTTATGAGCCCGACGAGCTACCTCTGCTCTACCCCGCATCGTTTATTGAACGAGGAGAATTTTACCCCACCTTGCCTGATCCGTCAAGCCAAACATTTATTGACTACTCAACCACTTATAGAAGATAAACGACGGTATATTATCCATTTTTCCGCATTTTCCTCAAAAAGAAGTCTCTTTTGTACTTTGTGACTAAATTTAAGTTAAATGTCACTTGACAGATGGGCAGGATTTTGTAGAATCTTTATTAGAAAAATATTTTTTTCTACCTATTTCCACTTTATTAATGGTATCCTGATATTTGTTTTTATCATCAAAAGTGGTTCAAAATCAAACACTTCATTCATGAGAATCACTTCAAATTCGGTGATTGTCAATCATGATCAATTGAGGAAAAAATGGCTAAAACTGCATGGATAAATTTGACTACTGGAGTCATCCGGGTTGAAGAAACAGATCCAGAACTGCTCCAGCAATATCTGGGGGGGCGTGGATTAGGAGCTAAATATTTATATGATCTGGTGCAACCCGGGATTGATCCATTTGGACCGGAAAATTATTTAATTTTTACCAATGGTTTATTCAGTGGAACATCCTGGCCTTCAGCTTCTCGTTATCATGTCACCTTCAAATCCCCGGCTACCGATGGGTATGGATACGCCAATTCAGGTGGCGGATTTGGACCAGAGCTTGCCATGGCAGGCTATGATGCCCTGGTATTCTCAGGGATATCCCCCACCCCTGTCTATCTCAAGATCACTGATGATTCCATTTCCCTTGAAAATGCCGAGCATCTCTGGGGAAAACGCACCGGGGAAGTTCAGGATATTTTATTAGGAGCGAACACACCCAAAGGAGCCAATGGTCGCGTTGCCTGTATTGGCCCTGCAGGAGAAAACCTGGTTCGTATCGCTTCCATCATTAATGACTATGGCAGAGCTGCTGCCCGCGGTGGCCCTGGTGCTGTGATGGGTTCCAAAAAACTGAAGGCAGTCCATGTTAACTCCTCTTGCAAGGGTAAGAATCCCCCCGATTTGAAAGATGAGATCAAGAGATTGAATCACCATCTTCGCAATGATCCCAAAATGCAGGGGTTAATCGATGCAGGCACTGTGATTTTGATGCGCTCTAAAAATGTCAGTGGTGATTTACCGGCAAAAAACCATCAATTAGGTCAGGTTCCGTTTATTGACAACATGGATGCGACTGGCATGAAACAATATCGTACCAAGCGCATGGGATGCCGCTTCTGCCCGGTACAATGTTCCTGTGAATCAGTCGGGCAGGGATCTGAAGGTCCCATTCACACCGAAGGACCTGAATATGAGACCACCGATGCTCTGGGACCTGTAGTCTGGAATGATGATGTCAATGTCATCATTGAAGGCAATTATCTTTGCAATGAACTTGGATTAGACACGATTTCCACCGGCAAGGTGATTGGCTTTGCCATGGAATGCCATGAAAAAGGGATTTTATCCGATGCTGATTTCAACCTGGAATGGGGAGATGCCTGTACCATACTGGGATTAATCAAAAGCATTTCGTCTCGCACAGGGATTGGGGATCTGCTGGCAGAAGGTACCATGCGAGCCGCTGAAAAAATTGGTCACGGCGCTGAAGCATTTGCGATGCATGTGAAGGGGCTGGAAATTCCAGAACAGGAACCCCGCGTTGCCAAAGGTTTTGGGTTGGGACACGCTGTTTCAAATCGCGGTGCCGATCACCTGTATGGTTTACCTGCTATCGATCTTGCAGGTAATTTTGAAACAGCCAGAAAGGTTTTTGATCCAGAGATTGTTGATGAGTTGATGGAATCCTCCAATGAAAAATATAAAGCAGATATGCTCATTTATGGTGAACATTTCTGTGCATTATCCGATGCCTTTGGCGTTTGCAAGTTCACAACCACAGAAGAGTACAGTTTAATGCCATCCGATTTCCTGCCAGGATTGAAAATTATGGGCTACGATCTGGATGAACAATCGCTGCTGCAAATTGGAGAACGGATTGTCAATCTGGAACGGCTCTTCAATGTGCGCGAAGGCTTTGATCGCAAAGATGATAATCTTCCCAAGCGATTTACCACAGAGGAAATGCCAATTTATGCCAATGAAAGAGATCCGGAAACGGGAAAAACAACCCTGGGCAATCAAATCGGTTCCGCCATCATTCAAGATCTGGATGCTATGTTGGACCGTTATTATCAGTTGCGGAACTGGGATGAATTGGGAAAGCCAAAACCTGAAAAACTTCAGGAATTGAATTTAATGAAGGAATTTGACAAAACAATTGGTTAACCTGACCAAATAATATTTTTTAATCACTTTGAATGTAAGAATGGATGAAAGATGGCAAAATTTGATTATATTTTAGCAAAAACAATGGATGATGCTGTTCGTCTACTGAACGAGCCGGAGATTCGCAGTATTCCTTTAGCAGGTGGGACGGATATCTATGTGGCTCTTCGCGTCAATCCAATCTGGTTTGATCGTTTGGTGGATATTCGTAGAATTCCAGAATTATCCCAAATCACTCAGGAAGGGGATTTGGTATCTCTCGGTGCAGCGGTGACTTTCTCTCATGCTGTCCAGAATCCCATCCTCCAAGAAGTTGCACCATTTCTTGTGGAAGCCTGCAAAACAATCGGTGGCCCTGCCGTTCGTAATTGCGGGACATTCGGTGGCAATGTTTCCAATGCAGCTGCCTGTGCCGATTCACTTCCTTCCCTTATCTGTCTGGAAGCTGTCGCTCACTTACGATCTCCAAAAGGCGAACGCCAGGTGAAAGTGGAGGATCTGGTAACCGGTCCACATCAAACGCAAATTGAACCTGGGGAATTGCTAACCCATTTCACCTTCAAAGCACCATCCGAAAGTGCCAAAAGTTGTTTCATTAAGGTAGGTCGTCGCAAAGCACAATCCATTTCACGATTAAGTATCGCCGTCA
This sequence comes from uncultured Chloroflexia bacterium, assembly GCA_963765655.1. GTDB lineage: Bacteria > Chloroflexota > Anaerolineae > Anaerolineales > Anaerolineaceae > UBA6170. The sequence goes on along the minus strand of CAVXXH010000003.1, from coordinate 1,636,575 downwards.
TTGGTACAGTGGATGCTGCAGGTGTGGTGGACTATATTCGTGTCTGTCCGGGTGCAGCGGTTGCATCACCAGTTCGTTTTCCCAAAGTGGAAGCTGTTCTGCTGGGGAATAAACCGGACAAAGAATTGATTACCTCAGCAGCGGATCAATTGGTTTCCGATATGATCGAAAGCACCGGCAGACGCTGGTCAACCGAATATAAAGAAATAACTTTGAAGGCAATTACTGAAAGATCGCTTACGAAAATTTATCTGGAGGATAACTCCCATGTTAATTAATTTCCTTTTAAATCACGAACCGATGACGGTAGATGCCCCGGCAGATATCACTTTATTAGGCTTATTGCGAGATCATTTAAAATTAACCGGCACAAAAGAAGCCTGTGAGGTCGGTGAATGCGGGGCTTGTTCAGTCCTCCTGGATGGCGAACTGGTCAATAGTTGTCTGGTGGCAGCACCTTCCGTGATGGGACGCGAGGTGATCACCATCGAAGGTATCCATGCTGAAGATGGCGGACCCAACGATATGCAGCGTAATTTCATTGAAAAAGGTGCGGTTCAATGTGGTTTTTGCATTCCAGGCATGGTTTTAGCTGGAGAAGCGCTTCTTTCCATAAAGTCTGATCCTAGCAGATTGGAAATTCGCGAAGCATTGGCTGGAAACCTGTGTCGTTGTACCGGTTATATGCAAATTGTTGACGCTATCGAAACAACCGCAAAAGAGCGTGATGAAAAACATAATCTTTCAAAAAGGGAGAGGTGATCACAATGTCTGATCTGAAATATGTTGGACACCGTGCTCAACGTGTCGACGCACTGGATAAAGTGATGGGCAAAACCAAATATGTTGGAGATATGTCTCTACCTGGAATGTTGTTCGCACGCACCCTCCGCAGTGAAATTCCACATGCCCGTATCGTAAAATTGGATGTTTCTCCAGCCCTGAAAGTACCCGGGGTAGTTGCTGTTGTTACCAGTGATGATTTCGTGAATCACAGTAATTTTGGCTTTCCCATATCAGATATGTATATGCTTGCCTTTGAGAAAGTACGTTACGTTGGTGAGGGCATTGCGTCCGTGGCAGCAGAAACACCAGCAGCAGCTTTAGAAGGTGTGAAGGCTATTATCTGCGAACTGGAAGCCCTTCCTGGGGTATTCGATATGGAAAAAGCACTGGAACCGGGTGCTCCACAAATTGGACCCAACCGGACTGATGGGAAACACCCTAATTACATTGGTCATTACCCGGTGTATAAAGGCAACCCCAAAGAAAAATTCCAGGAATGTGATGTCGTCATCGAACAAAAATATAAGACCGTGATGCAGGAACATGCTTACATGGAGACAGAAGGTGGTCTGGCCATACCTACCCCAGAAGGCGGTGTGGTGGTTTATCTTTCCTGCCAGAGTCCGTTTATTCCAAGAAATGACCTCTGTAAAGTATTAGGGTTACCAGCTGACCGTGTTCGTGTAATCGTTCCTCCCGTTGGGGGTTCGTTTGGTGGAAAAGACGATCTGAACTATCAGACAGCCGGGCAGGTAGCAGCGTTAGCTTTGAAAGCGAAACGACCGGTCCGAATGACCTTTTCCCGAGAAGAAAGTATTATCGCCGGCTATAAACGTGGTTCGATGCAGATGAACATCAAACTCGGTGCCAATCAAGATGGCACCTTGCGAGCCTGTGAATTCAGAAGCATCTATGATTCGGGTGCGTATTCCTCCCAAAGCCCCTTCACCAGCTGGCGTGCCAGTATCCATGCTATGGGTGCATACCGTTATGAAGATTGCTCTGTTGAAATTGATACCGTCTACACCAATACCGGATATGCTGGCGCATACCGTGGTTTCGGCAATACCGAAGTCTGTTCCGGGATTGAGCAGGCAATTGACGAAATGGCTGATGCTTTACATATGGATCCCATGGACTTTCGTTTAAAAAACTGCCTCAAAGTCGGAGACATCACCCCACACGGACAATTACTTTCGGAATCGGTAGGACTAACCGATTGTATTTTAAAAGTTCGCAAAATGAGCGACTGGGATCGCAAACGAAAAGAATTCACCAACCAATCACCTACATCCGAAAAAAGGCGCGGTATCGGTGTCGCTGCACTTTTCCATGGTACCTCTCTCGGTGCAGAAGGACTGGATGAAGCCACCGCCACCATTGAAATCCACGTTGATAATCAGGTTACCCTGACGTCTGGTTTGACCGATTATGGGACCGGTGCTCGCACAGTCTTTACCTTAATTGCAGCTGAGATTTTGGGCATCAAGCCTGAACGTATCCGGGTACATGATCCCGATACCAACACAGCCAAAGACAGCGGTCCGACAGTTGCCAGCCGCACAACGATTCTGGCAGGCAATTCCGTGCGGGTTGCTGCGCAAAACCTGATTCAGAATCTGGATTGGGCGGCAGCGGATTTATTGAAGTGCGATGTGTATCAGGTTCATCGTTTCGGGGAGGATTATATCGGCCCCAGCGAAGATCCCGTTTCTTGGGAAGTTGTTGTGAAGCATGCCCGTGAGATGGGATTGGTTTTGTCTGCTTTTGGGAGATGGTCAGCCCCACAGATTCACTGGGATGAAGAAAAAGGCACCGGCACCCCCTACTTTGCCTATCATTTCGGCGCACAGGTGGCTGAAGTTGAGGTGGATCTCAAAACCGGACATACCGATGTCCTTAACATCTGGGCGGTTCATGATATTGGAAAAGTGATTTTTCCACAGGGTGCTTATGGTCAGTTATATGGCGGCATCTCTCACGGTCTGGGTTATGGACTTTATGAAGATTTGGATTACCAGAATGGTTATGCACAGTCGATTAACTTTGATACTTATCTGATCCCAACCTCAATGGATATGCCTGAGATCCAGGGTGGGTTTGTGGAAGCAGCATTCTCCGCTGGACCATTTGGTGCCAAGAATATCGCGGAACCATCCATGGTGCCCACTGCTCCTGCCATTTTGAATGCAATCGCTAATGCCACTGGAAGAAGAATCCGCCAGTTGCCAGCCAACCTTGAACGCGTGATGCTTGGTAAGGAACTCACCAAAAAAGGTTCGCCTTTTAGTTGCAAAGTTGCTCTCAAGATCACATAGTTTCCTTATGGATCCCAAACAAATTTCTTTAAAGGTTCGTTTCTTCGGTATTTTGGAAATGTACGCAGGTGCACGTCAAATCATTATTGACGTACCAGAAGGATATACACTAAAAGAATTATTAGATAAGCTGGAAGAAATCAATCCTCCAGCTTTTCGAGATTTGTTACATCAAATTCCGGAATCCCAGCCCTTTTTAAGAATCATGATCAATGATGTTCTTATTAATGAAAATGATGAATTTCCATTGTCTCAGGATGATGTCATTACCTTAGTACCAGGTATTTCTGGAGGATAAATCATTCAACTGGTTGGAATCCATGTCTAATCTTTGTTGATCTTTTTAACAAAAATATCCAACCCAAATAAAAGCAATGCAACCAGGCCAATTGGGACTAACCCACCCAATAAGCACAGCAACCCTACTAAGGCTGCCCCGGTCCCGTATATAATGGCAATTAATCCCAGACCGACTACAAACAACAGCACAAATCCTCCAATAATCAATTGGACATTGGTCTGAGAGGCATACTTCTTTAAATCACGAGACATGCGTTTTGAATCCATTTGATCTTGAGCCGGGTATATTAGGACCGTTTCTTAAAAACAATAAAAATTGGTGTTCCGGTAAATGGGTACTCTTCACGAATGGTATTTTCAATAAAACGAATAAATGTGAAGTGAGCCAACTTGGGCTCATTGCAATAAATCATGAAGGTTGGTGGATCTGACCGCACCTGAGTACCATAATACATTTTGAATACCCGCCCTGCTCTGGAAGGTGTGTGCATATCCTGCACATGTTGGATAATACGGTTCAAGGCCGATGTTGTCATTCTGGCGAGTCGTTCTTCCTGTACTCTAAGCGCCATAGGCATCACTTGCTCTACTCGTTGCCCGGTCTTGGCGGAAATAAAAAGCAATGGCACATAATCCATAAAATTTAAATCTTTGCGAATTTGTTCGGTGAATGCCACCATGGTATGCGTGTCTTTCTCAATTGCATCCCATTTGTTGACCACCACTACACAACTTTTTCTTGCTTCCAGAACATAGCCTGCAATATGAGCATCCTGGGCAGTGATGCCTTCAATGGCATCAATCAATAACAGTGCTACATCCGCTCTTTCAATTGCACGCATGGATCGCAAAACTGAATATTTTTCCACACCCTGTTCAACCTTCCCACGGCGTCGAATCCCGGCTGTGTCAATTAAGGTAATGGGCAATCCGTCAATCTCCATTTTGCTATCAATCGCATCGCGTGTGGTGCCAGGGATGGAGGAAACAATCATTCTTTCTTTACCAATCAAACGATTTAAAAGACTGGATTTCCCAACATTGGGTTTCCCCACCAACGCAATTTTAACCGATTCGTCTTCTTCCCTTTCAAGGTCCTCTGGAAAAGTAGCCACCAGGGCATCCAGCAAATCCCCAGTTCCAGTACCATGCACTGCAGAAACCGCGAAAGGTTCACCCATTCCCATTTCGTAGAATTGATATACTTCTTCACGAAATGTTTTACTATCCGCTTTATTAGCAACCAGCAAAATGGGTGGAACGAGTTCACCGTTGATGGTCTTCTGTTTTCGGCGTAAAATCTCAGCCACTTCCTGATCGGCAGGTGTGACACCAGCAATAGCATCTACAACAAAGAGAATCGTATCAGCGTCTTCTATCGCAATTTCAGCCTGGGCTTTGATCTCTTCAATAAAATTTGCTGAGCCAATCGAGAGGGGTGTTCTACCACCAACAGATGGGTCAATCCCACCGGTGTCAATTACATAAAATGGGCGTCCTGTCCATTCTGCTTCAGACATCAAACGGTCACGCGTCGTGCCAGGGATATCATCAACAATCGCTTTTCGTTCACCTGTCAAGCGATTAAACAAAGTACTTTTGCCGACATTTGGACGTCCGACAAGGGCAACAATCGGTTTATTCATTACTTACTTTCCGCGTTTATCCACCCGGTGTGGGTGTTGGCGCTATGATTACTTCAATATCGATTAATCCGGGTTGAATACTATCCACCGTGATTTCCTCGGAAAGTAATTCTACCACTGGTTCTAATTGGTATGTTCCGACTTCATAATCGGTTAAGTCCAAAACGACCCGGATATCTTCTGCTTTGATTCCATCCAAAACGGGAAGGGGTCCAGAAATCAATATCGTTATCATTTCAGGAGCAAGTACAGCCTTCAACGTCGCTGGCAATCCAATTATCTCAATCGGGATGTTTGCAATCGGCATACTGGATTGAACAGCGGCTACACTCACCCGCACTAAAACCGTACGGTTATCACCTACTACCAGAACACCCTCAGGTAAATCCAGGAGCAGGGAGATATCCACATCATCTTTCAAGCCTTCTAAATTTAATGGCATCGTTTGCACATAGCCAGGGAGGTCGTTCACAATTTGTGGGTTGGATGAATAAACAGTCACGGCTAATGGAATGACAGAAATATTGGTCAGCCGGTATCCTTCTGCCACCTGACCCACAATGTTCACAGATACAATCACATTGCGATAACCATAACGTTGGTTAATTTCCAGTAATAAATCAACACGATCGGGTGTAAGGGTGACATCATTTATGACAATTTCATTTTTATCCAAAGCCACGACGTTAATCATTCTGGAAATATCCTCATATGCCAGGTTTATATCCAGGGTAGCCCTAATTTCAGCTACTCTATCAACCTGGGAGACCGGACCGGTAACTGTTATCTGTTTTACGTCTACCACCGGTTCCTCCACCTGATATCCGATTGCTGGTTCGCCACGAATATCCAGAGATAATGGAATTACCTTGCTGGAAAGGCTTTCCAGAGTAACAGAAATGGTTCTGGGTGAATAAGAAATGACCTTAACCGGTCGAACACTTACCTGGATCTGAAGATCCACCATATGGGTTCCTGGTTGCAACCCAGAAAGATCCAAAACTGCACGTACAGGGGATTGTGTATTAATAATTTTTTCCCATACTGTTTGTGGTGTATTAAGAACAATTGCCACATTAGAAGGCAAATCGCTGGTCATCACCAGATTTGTATCCTGCCCAACAATTTCGATGGGAACATTGCGCGGATATGTTCGATTTTCTGCAGGATCACTGGCAGTCACAGCAATAATCCAGACAGTAATTGCCAGAATTAGAGCTGTTAAAAAAGCCGGAAAAACTCTTTTGGATTTTCTAAGGAGGTTCCCCATAATTAATCTTCCTCCTTTTGGTGAAAACCTGGTATTTTTATTTTCCATCCAAATATATTAATATAATCTACAATGCCAGGGACAGGTCGGAATAGAGCTATTAACATATTTTCCAATCGATCAGAATCCAATCCTCTGATCAAACGGCCAGCTTGTGCCACCGAAATAGACCCGGTCTCTTCCGAAACCACAATTACAACCGCATCACTGGCTTCAGAGGAACCTAAGGCTGCCCGGTGACGTAATCCCATTTGCCGTTCAGGTGTGCGATTCAAAATACCACTTGCGGATAAAGGCATGACGCAGGAAGCTGCCAAAACCCGGTTGCCAGAAATTACTACGGCTCCATCATGTAATGGTGAGTTAGGATAAAATATCTGCAATAATAATTCTGGTGAAATAACAGCATCGATGTAAACACCAGTACGAACATATTCCTGCAATGTGTCTATTCGTTCCATCACAATCAACGCACCATGTCTACGAGCTGAAAGACGGGCACAGGCAATACTGATAATATGCATATTGCTTTTTATGACTTCTTCCGAGGCTAGATTTCGTCGAAACAGGTTCGCAGATCCTGCTCGTCCTAATCGTTCTAAACCTCGTCGAATTTCAGGAGCAAAAATGACAGGAATAGCCAACAAAAGCGCTGGTAACGCCGTTTGAATTAACCAGGAAAAGGCCGGTAGTTCGATGAATTGTGTTAATAATGTCAACAAAATAACCAGAAATATTACACCTCTTAATAAAATTGTTGCCTGTGTATCCCGTAAAAGCGTCAGAATCGTGAAGAAAATAAGTGTCACCAATGCCAGGTCAAGAACACTTAACCAGTTTATCCGTTGGAATATAAATAAAATCTCATTTAAAAATTCTGGCACTGTAATCTCTCTTTAGATTGGTTTTAACACGCGATCCTGTCTTAATTTTTTGAAAAGCAAGATGGATCCATCTGGCATAGAATCTCTGGCAGCAAACATCCAGGCAATAACCTTCAAATCATCAGGTGAGCGGATTTCATAACCTAACTGGTGCCAGATTTGTTCCAATTTTGCCATCTTTTCGTTCAGGAACAACAATGAGACTTCACATTGTAATTCCCCCGAAGCTCTTTCCATTTCATTGACTAAAAGTGGTACGGCTTTGTCAAATGGAACATGATTAAGAATTCGGAAATCTACAGTTCGGGCAATCAAATTTTCTACCTGCCATCCCAGGATTCCGACCATCGTCTCACCAGCTTGTAAAACAAGGAATGCTTTTTCTCCAAAAGATTCCATGATATCCCGGCGTGTGAAAGACCTGCCATTATCAGGGAACTGGTTGAGAAATTCCGCAATCTCGTTGGATCGACGGGGAGTACCTCTACGAACCGTTAATTCGCCACTGATGGATTGAACCGTAGCCAAAGTGGCTTCACTTTCGGATGCCTGTTTCGGTACGAGCTGAAGCCAATTAGCATATACTTGTTTCCAGGTATCCTCTACAGAACCAGCGTTATCAATAACCACCTGGGCTGCTTTTGTTTTTTCTTCCTGGGGAGGTTGGGCATCAATGCGTTGCTGGGCGTCTAAAACACCCATTTTCCGGCGTATGACCAAACGCTCAAGCTGAATTTCAGGTGGTGTTTTCGTAACCCAGATGCTATCACACGCTTCTTTGATTTCTGATTCCAGGAGTTTGATGGCTTCAATCACAATAACCTTATGTTTTATGCGCTTGATGATGTAATCCAATGCCTGAAAAACCAGCGGGTGAACAATGTTCTCCAGGATTTTCAAAGCCTCTGGGTCATTAAAGACCAATCGACCTAGTTTTTTTCGGTCAATTTCTCCATCTTCATTCACCATCCATTGACCAAATTGGGAAACAACTTTTTTGTATCCTGGAGCACCCCTGGCAATAGCCCGATGTGCAAGCGCATCCGCGTCTATACCAAAAGCTCCCAGGTGTTCCAGCATACGCCGAACGACGCTTTTTCCTGTACCAATATTTCCGGTTAACCCAATAACGAGCTTACCAGCCCATTTGCTCAATTTTCCTCCTTAATTACGAAAAAGAAGTCCTTGATCCTCTTTCATTTTAGCTTTGCGAGGCAAGATTGTCAAAGGTTTGTCGTTTGTAAAATTCATTAATAATAATCAGTTCGTAGAAACGATCGGTAGGAAGATCTTATGATTTAACTCTTCGGGGATTATTAAGGTACGCAGTCGAATGGTAGCATCATAGTTCAGGACCAGGATAGCTGGTAGAGATTGCCAGATTCCTAGCTCATTCTTGTACCAGGTTTTATCAGAAGACATAGGACCATGACGATCCAGTGCAATAGGATGAAAATTTGATTTATTTTTTACATTCAATACAACCGCTATTTCACTCCCTTCTGGTATTTCCAGGTACTGGTTTATCTTGATCTGTTGGTATCCTGCGTAGGGGATTTCAAGATCAGTTGATTGATACAGCAGATTTACTGGATTGATTCCATCAAATTGCTCGAAAATTTCTATTGATACAGTAGCAGCATCATTTGTCCAAAATTCAACTGCCCGTGGAATTTCATTCGGTGCAGGAGAAAACAAAGCCATTACTGACCCACTTAAGAAATTTGTGTCACTTATACTCATTTGATGTGTTTGCCCGGCTTCATCAAAAAAATGCAGTTTGTTCAAGGAAGAAATAACATCCCAATCTGTAACGGTTGCCAAAGAACTGCCAATGCCTGCAATCTCATACCCAATATAAAAATATCCATCATCGCCCCAGTCCGTACCGTAACTATTTTTAACAATCCAAGCTCCTGAACCTAAGGTATCATCCCAACCGACAATCAACACCCCGTGTGTCCAATTATTTGGATCTGTGGATGTTCCAGTCAAAACATACCCACCCGAATAGTCTTCAAATCCTGTAATCTTTGGATCCATCTGAGTATAAAGTGGACCATATTCCATTAATTTTTGTTTGATCAATTCAATGGATGCCAGATTGTAGCTTGAGCTGAACTGTTGCCATTCAGTAATATAGTATTGTAATTCACAGGTTTGTTTGCATTCCGAATCTACATCCTCATACGGGTCACAGGTTTCCAACACCAAACCCTCCTGGGTAAAAAGGTTGGTCAACATTTTAAAATTTCCACCATCACAGGTATCGGGTAATCCTGGATAATGATTCAATGCATGCCAGTTGCATTCTTTGGCATGATTTTCCGAAAAATCTAACGTGATTGAATCCTTTTTCCAGATGGCGGCCTGCACGGCATCTATAGCTGCAAATGCATAACCGGCATTACACTTATCCTGATCTCGCACCTGAAAGTCATAGCCATCATCACGCCAATCATATTGCGAGGGTATGTCTACTTCTGTAGCCAGACTGAATGTTTTTGGGAAAATAAGAAATGAAATAATACCAACAAAAATCAAAAATCCTCGTAACAGTGTGAGTTGCATTGAAACCTCCGGGGGATTTGATAATCTGATTATAGAATAAATTTTTTTTCATAAGTTATTTTCAACCTAATTTTTTATAGTCCATGTTCAGGAAAACAATTCCCGGATATAATCACAGCTGTTTCATTTAAATACCATCACCATAAATAAATCCGAAAATAAACAGATTGATCTCAATTTGTTGGTGAAATTTAGGAATTTTATTAAACCGAATCAGTCAAAAGCTGATGAGAGGCGGGAGTACAATGTCCATGAAAGACTTCAAGAATCTATTAGGTCGTGAACTTTCCACGATGAAATTTACCCGATCCACATTCAAAGATTTTTTCTTTATCATCCTGGGTGTGATCATTCAGGCTTTTGCTATGCGCCTCTTTCTGGTACCTTCCTTTCTGGTGAGTGGCGGCGTCAGTGGAGCAGCTCAGCTAATCAATCACCTCACTAATTTTCCAATTGGTCTGATGATATTAATTGGTAATCTTCCCCTTTTCGTCCTGGGTTGGCGCTATCTGGGAGGTCTGCGTTTTGCCTTGCGGACAGCTGTTGCCATCCTGATATTCTCCTTCTTCACCGATTTTCTGGTATTGTTTATCTCACCTGAAGGGGTGACCGATGATCTGGTCCTCAATAGCATTTATGGTGGTTTGATGTATGGAATCGGTTTGGGCATGGTATATCGCGGAAAAGGTACCAGTGGTGGCAGCGACATTCTTGGCCGCATCCTTAACCATCGCTTTGGCATTTCCATTTCCACCTCTTATCTGATAACCGATTCAGTGGTTGTGTTATTGGGTGGTCTGATCTTCGATTGGGAGCGTGCGCTGTATGGTCTGGCTGTCATTTATGTCAGTGGTCTGGCAGCTGAGATTGCCTTCGAAGGACGAGCGGTGTACCGCACCGCGATGATTATCACCTATGATCCTGAAGAGGTTTCAAAAAGAATTTTTACAACACTCGAGCGCGGAGTCACCATGCTACATGGTATGGGAGGATTCACCCATGAAGAACGAACAGTCCTCTATTGCGTCATTACCCAATCGGAAATTCCCCAACTCAAGGAAATTGTCAAAGAAGTTGACCCACGGGCATTCATGGTAATTGGACAGGCACATGAAGCACTCGGGGAGGGTTTCCGCCCATTAATGGAAGCAAAGAACTGATCTGTTACAGCAAACCCAACATCAATAATGTGCCAATAGCAATGCCTAATTGACCCAGATGATAGGTGAACATTACCAAAAAATTTCCATACGGCACCGGGCGAAGAAATCGCCCAGTAGCCAGAAGAGTATCCGAAATCGTAAACAACAGAGCTCCCAAGCTGACGAATAAGGCTGATTCACTGTTCCATTGATCACGAAACCAGGTCATCATCGCAGAAAAAAGCATGATCGTAATAGTCACCATATACAATAACACAGGTAACCACAATTTTCGGTGTTCTAATCTGCGTCGTACACCTCCCACAATGCGAGGATAGGCCAGAAATACAAATCCAATCACTAAGAGCAAAGGGACAAGACCCCACCTATTTAATTTGAGAGCACCAAAATTAAATCCAATAATATAAAGTATGTGTGCAACCAGAAATGAAAATAAACCTGCTATAAAGAACCGCGAGCGTAGTAACAAGAATACATCCCCTGCCAGAGAAAATAGCAAACCAGCCCCAAACCAATACCCGGGTTGAATCCAACCTCCAGAAATTGTAAAAATACCAATCAATAAAATCAATGATAATGGTTTTGTAACTACACGCATCCTGGTCCAGCGTTTTTCGGCTGCAACCCATTCCAATGGCAAAACAAACGCCAAAGCAATCGTTAATGGAAGGGTCATGGATTCTCCTGAACGAGAGATTGCATTAAGTTTAATTCAGCAGGATGATCGCCAATTTTCATACACTTTTCCACATAAATCCAGATAAACATTTCTACCGGTCATGCCCTCGATCTCTTTTCAAACCGTATCATCAATTTCACGGAACATGCTACCCTGTTTTCCGATCATAATCCCCTTCTGAGAATCACATAGAAAAAAACGTCGTTGGGATGTAAAGCAACTCTGGTCTCAAATCTCTGTATGAGCCTATGTATCCCGACCACAAATAGTGACTCCTCTTTCAGATACTGCCAAAGACCTTTGCAAATCAATTCAAACTCTATACCATTGATTATAGTGGGTAATTGGCCTTTCACGTGCAAATTTCTATTCCAGTACCTTTTGAATCACCTAACCTTTCCAGCAAGAATTCCTTTAGGAGACTATTGATGAGTGAAATGATAATTGAGCTGGTGATTGATTATAAATAATCGATTAATTCAAATTAAAAGTTTCATTATGTGGGAAAAATTAATAAAGAAAACCGCTAAATCTTCTGGACAAGACATTGTTTTTCAGGTTTTAACAGAAATATCATTGTTGTTGATGAGGAATAGAGTTATTCACACCACTTTATCAGAATAAATTTTAATTTTTAGTTTTTTCAAACCGTACCAAGTTACTGTAACCGGTACCAAAATTTTCCTTGCATCTTTATACCAAATCAGTATAATGAATTAATCAATTGAGTAATAAGATAAAATTTGTAATTCAAGTTGTTTTTTCTTAATCAGAATCAGGGATAGAAAAATTTTTGTCTCTTAACTTGATTCAAGCTCATCAAACTTCTTCAAACTCCCGCTTCTATCAGAAAATTTTTCTAAAAAATCTATAAATTAATTCATTAACGGTATCTGCTGAATCAGTGCTCTTCATGGAACTGGAGGTGATGACTATAGGTTTTTTTTGAATTTTTGGTTTATACGAATTGAGGGTAACAATCGTATAACAATCTCGTTGTGATAACTTGTGTAGTTTGAGAAGGATGAGAAAATGAAAATTAAATTGATCGTTACTATCGTTTCTGTCTTACTTGTCACTGCGTTTTTTGCTTCAGCGTGTGCTGCTGGAGGTGGAGACACAATCAAAATTGGCATCAATGCTGAGATCACTGGTGACAAGCCAAAAGTTGGCGAACAAAGCAAATTCGCAGCAGAAATGTATGTAAAAGAAATTAATGATGCAGGTGGATTTGATGTAGGTGGAAAAAATTACAAGCTGGAATTGGTCATCGAGGATAATAATGCAACAGCTGAAGGAGCAGCGGGAGCAGCAAATAAACTGATCAGTCAGGATAATATTCTTGCAATGGTCGGACCAAACCCCAGCAACGCTGCTGTCCCGGCTGGTGAGGTTGCCAATAACCTCGAGACACCAATGATCAGCCCCTGGTCAACCAATCCGAATACGACTTTGAATCGACCCTGGGTATTTCGAACTCCCTTCCTTGACCCCTTCCAGGGTCCTGTTGTAGCAAACTTTGCCACAAATCAATTCAATGCTACCAAAGCATGTGTATTATTTGATATTGCCAGTGACTATCCGAAAGGTCTGGCAGATAATTTCAAAGATGCCTGGGAAAAGTTACATGGTGCAGGTTCAGTATTACAATTTGAAAGTTTTACAACCGGTGATCAAGATTTCAGCGCCCAATTAACATCGATAAAATCATCTGGTTGTGAAGTACTCTTCACCCCACAATACTACCAGGAAGTGCCATTAATTGTATCCCAATCAAAAGATCTTGGATTGGACATTCCAATAATCGGAAGTGACTCATGGGGTGATCCGCAACTATTAGAACTATGTGGTTCTGATTGCGAAGGAGCATTTTTCAGCACCCACTATGTCGCCAATGGCGCAACGGGAGCAACAAAAGATTTCATTGATAAATTTAATGCAGCTTACAACTATATACCAGGAGACGTGGCAGCATTAACTTGGGATTCGATGATGATCGTGACCCAAGCCATTAAGAATTGTGGAAATATTACTGGAGATCTAACCGCGGATCGAACTTGCATTCGAGACGGTATGGCGAAAATCAAAGATTTTGATGGCATTACTGGCAAAATGACATTCGATGAGCAAGGTGACCCAATCAAATGTGCTGTTATTGTCCAGATTCAAAATGGTGAATTCATCGCCTTTGATACAGCCTGTCCATAAACGGAAACGTGAATAAATTATCGGGTTAATCGTTGGAATCCAATCTCCCGGCTTGCATAAATAAGTTCGGGAGATTGGATTTTCTCGAGAACATTCCAGAAATCATTGCAAGGAGGATTTAGTGAATCTCGATTTCTTTATCCAGAATTTTATTAATGCCATGCAATGGGGCAGTTTTTTAGCTTTGATTGCGGTTGGGTATACGTTGGTATATGGAGTACTGTTACTGATCAATTTTGCACATGGTGACATCTTTATGGTTGGAGCTTACACCGGGTATTTCATAGGAACATTTCTAACCAATAACTTTGAAATTAAGTTACCATTTGATCTACCAAGTTGGGTTGTCATTCCGGTAACGATTGTTGCCACCATGTTATTTACAGCCCTGGTAGGTGTTGCGATCGAACGGATTGCTTATCGACCTTTGAGGAATCGAGGTGCACATAGACTTTATCTAGTGATAACCGCACTCATGTTTGGTCTTTTACTGGAGTATGGTAATCTTGCTTTATTGGGAGCCAGTGATCGTCAATTTCCGAATCTATTTGATAAAATTATCTACTCTATTGGTGGGATTACTGTCACCAATATCAAAATTTACGTAATATTGCTTTCTTTCCTTAGTATGGGAATTCTCTGGTGGATCGTGCAAAAGACACGTTGGGGAATGGCAATGCGAGCCATTTCCTATGATCGCCTGGCCGTACCGTTGATGGGAATTTCTGTCGATCAAATTATTCTATTTACTTTTGTGCTTGGATCATCAATGGCAGCTTTGGCTGGTATTATGTACGGAACCGCATTTCCCATCCTTCGATTTAATATGGGCATGCTAGTTGGATGGCAGGCTTTCATAGCAGCTGTGGTTGGTGGTATTGGCTCCATCCGTGGGGCAATGGTAGGAGGATATATTTTGGGATTTACCCAAATATTTGTAGCAGCTTTCTTACCTTCAACTTATCGAGATTTAATTGCCTTTGTTGTCTTGCTGCTCATCCTGGCAATTAAGCCGACGGGGCTGTTTGGTGTTCCTCGTCGCACCAAAGTATAAGGTTGTAAATCTTATAGAAAAATCCAGGAGGATCTATGAAACGCTTTGGTATGCCTTTGCTCATTGGGATTTCATTTCTCATTTGTATCGTGCCATCCTGGTTAGGTTGGTTCAGTAATTACATTCAATTCATTATTTCATTAATAGGCATCAATATCATATTGACTGTGAGTTTGAACCTTATTAATGGCTATATGGGTGAGTTTTCAGTTGGACATGCAGCTTTTATGGGTGTTGGTGCATATACCTCATCGCTGCTAACTGTTTATTTACTCACCGACAATCCTTTTTTTGGAAAAGCCATCTTGCCCGAAGAATTATCAATTTTAATTTTTCCCATTTCTCTGCTTATCGGTGGTGTTGCTGCAGCTCTTTTCAGTTTATTGATTGCTATTCCTTCATTTAGAACAAGAGGAGATTATCTCGCGATTGTCACGCTAGCTGTCAATTTCATTTTCAAAAGTGCTGTCGAGAATGTCGATGCAATTGGTGGTCCCCGTGGATTTATGGGAATGGGAAAAGTTGTAAAAGCCATGGACAATCTGGTTAGTTTTCCATGGTTAATTTTTTGGACCTTTCTGGTGGTGGTATTTTCAATTTTCATCATTCGGAATTTTGTCAACTCAACAATGGGGAAAAGCATCGTAGCTATACGGGATGATGAAATTGCATCTGAATTGATGACGGTCAACACACGCTGGTTGAAGATTGTTGCCTTTATGCTCTCTTGTGGATTGGCAGGTGTGGCTGGGGGATTACATGCCCATACGGTTACCTTTATAAATCCTTCCAGCTACTTTATTTTGCAATCAACTTATATCCTTGTGATGGTGTATCTGGGTGGTATGGGTTCACTGAGTGGATCGGTGATCAGCGCAATTGTGTTTACGATTATGCTTGAGATGCTGCGACCACTTGATGTATGGCGATGGGTAGCAACCCCATTGTTGCTAATCATCTTAATGTTGTTCCGACCTACTGGTATTATGGGCAGTCGGGAATTATTGGATGTGTTCCCAAAATTGAAAAAATATTTTTCATCTCTCCAGGAGCGATTGACAAATGGCTTTATTAAAAGTTGATAAACTCACACATTACTTTGGAGGTTTACGTTCAGTCGATAACTTCAACCTTGAGTTAGTCGAAAATGAACTTGTTGGACTGATTGGTCCCAATGGAGCGGGAAAAAGCACTGTTTTTAATCTGATTTGTGGGCTCTATCGCCCGACCGAAGGATTAATAACGTTTAATGGGAATAATCTGATAGGCCGTTATCCCCATCAAATTACTTCACTTGGAATTGGTAGAACTTTCCAAAATATCCGATTATGGAACGAATTATCCGTAATTGATAATCTACGGATTGCTCACTTTTCACAAATTGATTATAAGCTGCTAGATTCACTATTTTTCACCAGCAGATTGGTAAGAGATGAACAAAAAGTTACTGAAGAAGCGATGGATCTGCTGGATAAGTTCAACCTTGTTCCTTACATAAAAGAGTTACCCAGGAATCTGCCTTATGGAATACAACGCAGGGTTGAAATTTGCCGTGCCTTGGTGATGAATCCCAGTTTATTGCTCCTTGACGAACCTGCTGCAGGCATGAATCAAGGTGAAATTGGCGAATTGATTAATTTAGTGCGCTGGGTCAAAGAAGAATTCAAAGTCACAGTATGGATTATTGAGCACCAGATGCGTGTGATCATGAACATTTGCGAAAGAATCCAGGTACTTGATTTCGGTTCCACAATTGCTGAAGGTACACCCGAAGAGATCCGCAATAATCCACTTGTTATCAAAGCATACCTGGGTGAGGAGGTTACATAATGTTGCTGAGCATAAAAGACCTGGTCGTTTCGTATGGAGCAATCGAGGCATTACATGGAATCTCCTTTGATGTTGAAGAAGGGGAAATTGCCACCTTAATCGGCGCAAATGGTGCAGGAAAATCAACCACATTGTGGTCGATAGTTGGTCAGATCAAAGAATTGGGTGGAAGAGTCGTTTCAGGTTCAATTCAATTCAAGGGAGAAGATTTGTTAAAATATTCACCACACGATATCGTCAATAAATTGGGTATTACGCTTGTTCCTGAAGGCCGCAGGGTGTTTGGTAATTTGAGCGTCCTGGAAAACTTAAAAATAGCTGCCTATGGTCGCAGAGATAATAAAGGAATTGAAGAAGATTTCAAGCGTGTATTTACAATTTTTCCTCGCCTGGAAGAAAGGAAATCTCAACTAGCTGATTTACTGAGTGGTGGTGAGCAACAAATGCTGGCTGTCGGCCGGTCATTGATGAATCGAGGTACATTGATGTTACTTGATGAACCTTCCATGGGACTTGCCCCAATTTTGGTAAAAGAACTGTTTGAAAATCTTTCAAAAATAAATAAAGAAGGGACTACCATACTCCTGGTTGAACAAAACGCACACTTAGCATTGCGATATGCAACCAAAGCATATGTAATAGAAACCGGAACAATTACCCTTTCAGGATCATCAGAGGAAGTGGAAAAGAACCCGGAAGTCAAAAAAGCATATCTGGGTACGTAAAAAGTACTTGAATTAGTAAAGACGCTCAAAAATTAATTAAATTTGGTTATTAAATCATCTTGGATCGTTCATTTATCCTGAACGATGTATCCCATTAAATTTAATGCATCAGGATTATTTCGCCAATTTTTATGCACTTTTACGCGTAAATCCAGATAAACTTTTCTCCCGGTCATGCCTTCGATTTCTTTTCGAGCTGTTTTACCAATTTCACGGATCATGCTACCCTGTTTACCGATCACAATCCCCTTCTGAGAGTCTCGTTCAACAAACAATGTTGCCATGATGTAAGCTTGCTCCTCACCACGATCCTCATAGGCATCCAACCGAACGGCTACCGCATGCGGCACCTCTTCCTCCAAATGCCGCATGACCGCCTCTCGAATTAATTCCACGGCAATATCGCGCTCATAATAGTCAGTTACCTGTTCATCATCATAATAAGGATCTCCAACAGGTAATTTTTCAATGATGATTTGAACCAGTTCAGCAACCCCTTTTTGTAAACTTGCGCTGAGGGTAATAATTTCAGATTCTTGCACAAGATTCTCATACAACACTTGATTTTGCTGCAACTTCTCGGGTGAAGTTAAATCGATTTTATTCAGAACAAGTACTAGTTCTGGTCTTTGTGAGAATGCAGATATTTTTTCGGCTATCAAGCGGTCTTCTTCTGTGGGCGGTACTGAAACATCTACAATCCATAAGATCAAATCTCCATCAAACAACGCCAACTCAGCAACTTTGTTCATATAATCACCCAGCTTGTGATGAGAAATATGCATGCCAGGTGTATCGATGAAAATAATTTGTGCCTGATCCGAAGTGAGAATTCCGAGTTGTTGCTTGCGGGTCGTCTGTGGTTTTGGGGATACAGCAGCAATTTTCTGCCCCAGAATTGCGTTGAGCAAGGTCGATTTTCCCACATTGGGTCTTCCTATCACTGCGACAAAACCCGCTTTAAACAAGCTATCAGGTTCAGGATTTTCTATCATAGGATCGATATTTTCCATTCTATTCCTCTACTTCATGTTGTTTTGACTACAAAGCATTACTTAATTTCAATATACCACCAAATATCGATCCTATATCAAGATTTCGAAACATGGGTTTTCCCAATGATCGTTCTGCAATTAATTGATTATAGCAATTCATCAAATCAAAAAATCGGTTCATTCCAATGAATATGCATCCATGAAATTTTTCTATGAGGAAGGGTAGAAGCTTGATTTTAGGTATTCTATCAAAATTGTCAGGTAATTGGTGCCCTGGCGTAGGGTAAGCGTAGGGTAAGCGTCAAGTATTGTTCCAAATGTTCTGGTAATATTGTAATCAACAAAGGGCGACTTCTCTTCTTCTCCTCCTTAAAATGAGAGCCGGGGGCGGCGTACCCGGCTCTCACTAAATTAAAAAAAGACAACCGGATTTATCCAGGTTGTTTTTTTGTTAATAATATTTTTTCAGATACAATAAAGTTAAGATCAAATTGAAAGAGGGAAGTTATGAGCAATAATCGAGATTTCTATCTGGGAAAAGAATTTGACTTCAAAAACAAAGTGCTAACAGATAACATTATTTATTATGATCCTGCTGATCTCAC
The DNA here is from genome assembly GCA_963765655.1 of uncultured Chloroflexia bacterium. GTDB lineage: Bacteria > Chloroflexota > Anaerolineae > Anaerolineales > Anaerolineaceae > UBA6170. The sequence continues at coordinate 1,617,541 of CAVXXH010000003.1, read as the reverse complement.
CACACACATGTTTGTGACTGGAATGACGGGTTCTGGTAAAACTGGCCTATGTGTGGGTTTAATGGAAGAAGCAGCATTACAGAATATCCCAGCTATTGTAATCGATCCAAAGGGAGATCTCACCAACTTACTTCTTCATTTTCCGGAATTATTGCCCAACGATTTTGAGCCCTGGATTGATCCAGAATCGGCGCGCCGTGAAAATAAATCCGCTCAGGTTAAAGCGGAAGAGACAGCCACGATGTGGAAAAATGGTCTGGCAGAATGGGGATTAACCGGAGAAAATATCCAGAAACTTCAGGACGCCGCCGAATTTGCCATCTATACCCCTGGTTCCACAGCGGGTATCGCAGTTGATATTCTTTCTTCATTTGCTGCACCGGATCTGGATTGGAATGATAATCAGGAAGTTCTCCGTGAACGCATCGCATCCAACATAACAGCTTTATTGGGATTAATTGGTTACAATGATATCGATCCTCTCGGCTCCCGAGAGCACATCCTGCTTGCGAACATCATGGAGTACTACTGGAGCAAAAGTAAATCATTTGATCTAAGTGATTTAATCATGCAAACGCAAAGCCCGCCTTTTGACCGTCTTGGTGCATTTCCAATTGACCGATTGTTCCCAGAAAAAGATCGCTTTGCACTGGCTATGAAACTCAATAACTTCCTGGCTTCCCCTTCCTTTCAAACCTGGATGCAAGGTCAATCCCTGGATATTCAAAAAATGTTATTCGCTGAGAATGGTAAACCACGCCAATCTATCTTTTATTTAGCTCATCTTAGTGAAAATGAACGCATGTTCTTCGTTACATTGTTATTTGGTGCAGTCGAATCCTGGATGCGACGCCAAAGTGGGACCAGTGGATTGCGCGCACTCATTTACTTTGATGAAATTTTAGGTTATCTTCCTCCAGTTGCCAACCCACCATCTCGTCCGATTATGTTGCGTATGTTAAAGCAAGCCCGGGCTTTTGGTGTCGGTCTGGTGTTGGCAACTCAAAACCCAGTAGATATGGATTACAAAGCCCTCTCGAACGCTGGAACCTGGATGATAGGTCGTTTACAAACTGACCAGGATAAAGAACGCCTCATGGATGGATTACAAAGTGCCAGTGGCAACATTGACAGAGCAGAAGCCAATCATTTACTATCCAATTTGGGTAAACGAATTTTCCTACTCCATAATGTCCATGAGAAGGGTTTAAAACTTTTCAATACCCGTTGGGCAATGAATTATCTGGCAGGGCCAATGACTCGTTCTCAAATACCAGCGTTGAATGCTCTGGTTGGGGTGGGAGTCAATAAAGCAAAAGTTGGTCCACGCTCTGCTGCCAATGAACCAAAGACCCAGCCTGTAAAACCACAGTCTGCAGCCTCTGAGACTGTGACTACCCAATCTTTGCTAAAACCGGTTCTTCCCAGCGGTATTATTGATTACCACCTACCAAACAACTTGACGCTTCAAAATGCAGCTCAAAAGGCTAATATTTCGTTAGCAAGTGGTTCAAAAATGGTGGCAATTGAATACCATCCACGCTTACTCGCCCAGGCAGAAATCCGATATCTGGACAGAAAATACAACGTTCAAAGCATGCAAAAAAAATCTGTACTGGTGGAAGATGAAACGGGACGAATGATCAGATGGGAAGATCATATCTCAGGTGCCATTGACCAGGATAAAATAGAACGATTTTCTTTGCCAGAAACAGGTTATCAGCAATTGCCAGTGTGGATGGCTGATCCTAAAACAATCAAGATTCTGGAATCAGATTTCCTCGATTGGGTCTACCGTACTGATAATCTGACAATTCGAGCCTGTCAGAGTTTAAAATTCTTTGCTGGTCCTGAGGTTTCAGAACAGGAATTTAAAGCACAAATCAATCAAGCCATCAAAGACCAGATGGAGCTTGAAGTTGAAAAAGTAAAATCGACTTATGAAAAGAAAATTACTGCCCTCGAACAAAAACTGGAAAAAGAAAAACGCGATGTGGAAAGTGCAGAAGATCGCTTGGGTCAACGTCGCATGGAAGAGGTTGGTACCCATGGAGAAGTACTGCTGGCCTTACTTTCCAAACGGAAAAAATCGATTTCGTCCTCGCTAACCAAACGCAGAATGACTTCTCAGGCAAAAGACAAGCTAGAGAATGAAAAAAAAGATGTCGAAGACGCTATTGAGAATCTGGAAGCCATGCAAAAGGAGATGGATGCTGCCATAGCTCAGCTGGACAAAGAATGGGCGGCAAAAGGTAGTGATATAACCGAAATTGTCATTACGCCTCTCAAGAAAGATATTTTTATCGAATTATTCGGGGTTGCCTGGGTACCTTATTATGTTGTTGAGGTAGAAGGTCGCAACCAACGAATATGTGCTTTCAGCAGTAACTAAGAAAAGATCCCGCTTCAAATGGAGCGGGATCATCCTTTTAATCCAATTCTTGCCGACCAGCCAACGCCCTCAACAACGTATTTTGATCGGCATACTCCAGATCTCCCCCCATGGGTAGTCCACGTGCAAGGCGGGTTAATCGCACCGGGAATAACAGCAATTGCTGTTTGATATACAAGGCAGTGGCATCCCCTTCCATCGACGGGTTGGTGGCAATAATGATTTCCTTGATGTTCCCCGCTTTGACGCGCTCAACCAATGGTCTGATTTTTAAATCATCCGGTCCGATACCTTCAATGGGTGAAAGGGCACCATGTAGAACATGGTATTTCCCCATAAATCCACCTGTTCTCTCCAATGCCAGTACATCCAAAGGCTCTTCCACCACACAGATCTGGCTATCATCACGTTGATTGCTGGCACAAATTTCACACAATTGGTTTCCTGCCATCGTGATATTAAAACACTGCTCACAGAAAGTTGTCGAACTCTTCAAATTCTGTAAAGCGTCCGCTAGATTCTTGCTGGCTTCATCCGGAGCGCGCAATAAGAAAAAAGTTAGTCGGGAGGCCGATTTTGGACCGACTCCAGGAAGCCGTTCAAAGGCATTAATTAAATTCTGAACAGGTTCAGGTAAGATTGGCATTTTTTTCCAAAGAGAATCTTAATTTTAGAAACCCAGGCCAGGAATTCCTCCAGCCAGTGGTCCCATCTTCTGAGATTGCAGCTCGCGGGATTGATCCAATGCCATATTCACAGCACTTAAGATCAGATCCTGCAGCATTTCAGCATCTGCATCCTGCAATAAATCTGGCGCAATTTCAACCGATTTGCAATGTTGATCACCAGTCATGGTTACCTTTACTGCACCGCCACCCACACTGGCTGTTACGGTTTCATCAGCCAGAGAAGCCTGAGCAGCTTCCATTTGCTCCTGTAATTTCTGCAGTTGGCGCATCATCGCATTTTGACCGCCACCCATTCCGCCGCCCATTTTTCCACCAAATCCTTTTGCCATTTTTTACTCCTTATCTACAATTTTTCCACCCAGATCAAGGGCTGCACTAACCAGACTATCCGGTTCGAATTCTTCTTCATGATCAACGAGATTAGATTTTGCGTTGATAATCACAGCCTTTACTTTTGCATCTGCTCCCAGTACATGGGAGAAGGCACGTTGGATGATCTCCTGGTGGTCACCTTTTTCCATTCTTTCCTTTAACACCGGACTTTGAAACCCAATAATGATCACGCCATTTTTCATCGAAAAACTTCGCGCAGATGCCAGCAATGCTTCCGTATTCTTTCGATAATTACGAATTAAATTCTTAACCTCTGTCAAAGATTCCCGTACTTCGTTGATGCCAAAAAGAGCTTTCACATCGGGTTCTTCACCTTTGCTCATAAGCTCTTGAGGATCGGTTATATTTTCCCTGGTGGGGCTTTCGAAAACCTTTTCAACCTCGCTCTTTCCCGTTTCATTAATCACACGATCAACCTGCTTTTGATTTCCAGATTCTTCTTTACTCTTCGTTTGTTTAGGAGGTTTTGATTCGACCTCTCTATTTACATTTGTCCCTTGCTGTTGTGAAGTTTGGACATAAAATAATTGAACTCCCTGGGCAATTGCCAGTTCTAAAGCCAGACTGGGTTGCCATGCCAGACGACTTTCGTTGGCGGCGTTGTTAAATAACTTCACCAATTCAGTCAGTCTGAACATAGAAATATTTTGCGTCTGCGCACCCATGATCAGGCGAACCTCATCGGAAATATCTATGGACTTTTCGTTACCCAATTGGATTAACATCAATCCCCGCAGATAATCAACCATTTGACGGGCAAATTGGCGTGGATCAGTACCAGAATCGAGTGCTGTGTGTAATTGATCCAGACAACCTTTTGTATCCTGCACACAGATCATATCAACCAGATTGATCACAGTCTGGTTGGTGGCTGTACCTAAAACCTGTTGTGCCAGTTCAAGCGTTATTACATCACCAGTGGAAGAAAGTTGATCCAGTAAGGATATCGCATCTCGTAAAGCCCCCGTGGATTGTCGGGCGATCATGAAAAGTGTTTCTTCGTCCACTTTCAATTTTTCAGCAATTACTAATTCTTTGAGTAATTCCACAATTGTTATCACAGGAATGCGACGGAATTCATGTCTTTGACAACGTGAGAGAACGGTAGCGGGGATTTTATGTACCTCAGTGGTTGCCAGAATAAAGATAGCATGAGGTGGCGGTTCTTCAAGTGTCTTCAACAGAGCGTTAAAAGCAGCTGTTGACAGCATATGAACTTCGTCGATGATATAAACTTTGAATTTTCCTTGTGAAGGTGAAAAACCGATTTTTTCCCGAAGGTCACGCACATCATCCACGCTCGTGTTGGAGGCAGCATCAATTTCAATCAGGTCCATAAAGCGACCTTGATTCACCGCTAAGCAATTCGCACACTTGTTGCAGGGGCGCGTGTTGAGATCATTGCTCTGGCAATTTACTGCTTTTGCCAACAATCGTGCAGTGGTAGTTTTTCCGGTGCCACGTGGGCCTGAGAATAAGTAGGCATGTCCAATACGATCACTACGGATAGCGTTTTTTAAGGTTTGAACAATATGATCTTGCCCTACTACTTGATCCCACAATTGGGGGCGCCATTTCCTATATAGTGCCTCAGTCATGCTACTTCCAATCCACTTTAAGATCTTATTCCTGTTTGATACTCAGTAGAATTTCTTCTAATGAAATCGTTCTTCTTTGTAAGCGCATAACAGGAACACTTAAATTGTAATCGAAAATTTTCTTATTTATCCTCAGGATTTGATTCGAAATTTCATCTTCAGCCGCAGCACTTAATGCGACCAACAACAAAATTTTTCTTTTCAAGTCAATAATCAAATTTTCTATTTCTTTGCGTTTCTCCAACCAGGGATAAGCAAGATCGTTATTCTTAAGTAAATTTTCTACCATTTGCCATTCAACCGGCGTGAATGGATTGTCCTTCCACTCGATGGGTTTTCCGACGCCGGGCAAATTATCAAATTCTCCGGCTTCCATCGCTCTTTTGATGATTTCGTCTATTAATCTATCTGAAGGTATCATTCGAATGTTTAAGGGATCTCAAACACAGCTCGTTCCTGGCCAGCAGAATCAAAAATACGCACGATTTCTCCTGCTGACCAGATGGGTTCATCGCTGCCCCAAAAAAGCGTATTGACCGTATTGGTGCCTGGCCTTGAATAAATGGATATCTGACCTTTTACCAGGTCAATAGATGGAAAAACAAACGCATTTTTATCCTGATCGATGATCTGCCAACCTGATAAATTCAGGTCGCCTTCTCCCAGGCGTTCAACAATTAACAATTCATTTTGGAGATCACCAGCAGCAAATACATTTGCAATTGAAATAACCGGTGTGTCAAGTGGTGGTAACTCTCCCAGAGCTGGTTGCTCTGTCGAGATAGGGGCAGTCGCGGGCGGTGATTCAATCACGAAACTATTAGCCGTATTAATCCGATTCCAGATGGTAAGTACAAGCAGGGTCGTAGCCGCTGAGACAATTATATTGACAATCAAGAATGGCAACCAACGTTTCAACTCAGTCTCCTGGTTCTATTCACGTTTTTGAAAATTCGTAAAAATTAAAGATTTCCAATACTTCATTTAATTTGCTTGAATCATAGCATACTTTCAACGTAAAATAAAACGATGAAAGGACATTTTGAAGAATGATTTTAATTGATGGTCATAATTTAGTACCGAAGATAAAAGGACTCACCCTCAGTATGGTGGATGACGAAATGGCGTTAATCCAGATATTAAGTGAGTATGCACGTCTAACCAGAAGAAAATTGGAAGTCTATTTTGATAAAGCGCCTATCGACAAAGCAGGCACTCGGAAGTTTGGTTCAATCACTGCCCATTTTGTACGGGAGGGATCAACAGCTGATGAAGCGATAATCCAACGTATCCGTAAGATGGGGCGCAAGGCTCGAAATGTCAAAGTAATCAGTTCCGATCAACACATTCTGCGTCAGGTTCAAGCCTGCCAGGCTGAGACGATTACTTCGGATGTATTTGCCAGGGAGATTGAAAAAGTTCTCGCATCAAGTCCAAGCGGTGGAAAACCAGATCCACAAAAAATGTCTGAATTGGAAATTGAAAACTGGTTGGATCTCTTCAAAAATAAAAATTCTCAAAAAGATTAATTTTTTCTTAGTTTCTTTTAATATAATGTGTACAAATATTATCTATAATATCAATTAGACACTCATTAATGGTTAAAGTAAGGTGTCTCTGTCAGTAGATCTGTTAACATTTCCCCCAATGTTTACATTCAGGATCTATCTGATAGCATTCCCTCCCTGGAGACCGCCATGCATTCCCCAAGTGCATGGCGGTCACATTTTCTTATTGATTTTTAATTCATCACTTGCCATGGCTTGAAGTGAAATTTTTCTCTTATAATATCTTTATATGACAATGCAAGATCTTTGGAGGAGAATTTTGAAAAAACCATTTTACATTTTATTTTTTTTATTACTATTTCTCACTTTTGCCTGTAGCCTGCCGATTAATAAAAGTGATGATTCAGATAACATAGAAGTGCCATCTGTAAATAGTATCCAACCCACAGAAGCAGTCGTGGTTAATCCTACTCAAACATTTTATTCTCCCCCAACTGCAAGACCTACCAGCGACGGGACACAAACACCATCACCCACAGTTGAAGAAAAAATACCAACCGAAACTCCTACTGTGACTCCTTCTTTATGTTCTCCTTTTGTGATGGAAGAATTTGAAAATCCTGGGGAATGCTGGCCGGATAGCATTGATGAAGTTGTAGCTCCTGCTTCTATTTCAAACAAAAATAAGGTGGTTGTCCAGATTAAAGATGGTCGCCTGGAATTTGAATCGCAGTTAAGTGAAGATGTATTTCTTTATTCTTTTTATAAAGATAACGAATATGATGAGGTCATTGTACGCGCCTCAGTTACGAAAATTGAACCAAGCGTTAACCAAAATGGCTTCACTTTGGTCTGTCATGCCAATCGGGATGGTTGGTATGAAGCACGTCTTGAGAGTAGCGGTACTTTCGAAGTGTTCCAATACGACATAAATAAAAAACAAAATGGCGAAAACCCTTATGTGCGACTTGCAAACGGTGGCACATCTAATTTTAAAACAAGTGCAGGTATTGAAAACATCATTGAATGGCAATGTCGCTACGATAGTCTTACGTTAATTGTGAATGGGAAACAAATCTGGGAAAAATTAAATTTCAGCAAATTGAAAAGTGGTGGCGGAGTAGGAGTGGGTTTGGCTTCATATTCCGGAATTTATCCGCGTCATATTGGCTTTGAATATGTAGAAATCCTGGAACCATAACTCTTTCCCGCATGATACCTTGTCGCATCCAGGTCTGAATGCTATAATCGCCTTGTTGCCCCAGTAGCTCAAAAGGACAGAGCAAAGCACTCCTAACGCTTAGGTTGGGGGTTCGATTCCCTCCTGGGGCACTTTTTATTTCAATTTAAACCCAATTTTCCTATTGCAATTTTTTGTTTTTATGTTAAAATATTGTTTAGATAAACGCTTGGGTGCCCCCCTCACCTAGGCGTTTATCGTTTAATTAGACTGTAACCAAAAAAAGACCCTGTTTCCAGGGTCTTGATAACTTTCTTCAATTAATTTAATTATCAAAATTTGGCGTGTCGTCATCCTCATCATCCGCATCGAAGTCAAAATCATACTCAATCTCGCCCGCCTTACGACGTATCCACAGAGAAAGTACCTGGCCATCATTGGAATCTGAAGAGCGGGCAGCCATGATCGGCACTTTTTCTTCCAATCCATAATCATTTCGATAATGGAGAAAAATGGTGTCTTTTCTTCGCCAGGCTCGATGGCAACGCTCAACCAATGCTGGACCATTAAAGGTGCGCAATCGTGTCAGCGCTAGGTCATATAAACCGGGGCCTTCGTTCAATCCTAAGGCCCAGCCATCATCGATCAGTTCAAAGCTGGGTGGTGGTCCTTCAATAATTGTAATTTTATCGTCCATAAAACTCCCCGATCCACTATTGTTGCTTTAATGAATCTGACATCATTTTACCGCGAATCTTATAAAAGTCCATGAGAAGAATGTTAATTCTTTATTAGAGTTCCGGTTTCAAATTTATAAAACATTAATATTTTTCATTCAGAAAATATATATTCAGCAAGTAAGATTATTTCAACGAATAAAACAAATAACAAAATTATTGGAGGAAACAATGCCTACTCTTTATGTAAGAAACCCGTATCGTCAAATGGCCCGCCGGTCTGTGGATGCTGTGAATGAAAGAATCATCGAAGAACCAAAAGTAATCTTTCCGGTAGATATCAGAGTTTCAGAAGATGAATATCTTGTCGAAGCATTCCTGCCTGGTGTTTCACCGGAAGATCTTGATATTCAAATCGAAAGTAATGTTGTCACCATAAAAGGTGAATTAAAAAATGAAGCAAACGAAGATGATCGCTTTCTGTTACGGGAACGACCTGCAGGAATGTTCCAACGTTCAATCGAATTACCGGATGATGTAGATGCTGATAATGTGGAAGCCGAATTAAAAAATGGAGTTCTCACGTTGCGTCTGCCAAAATCTGAGTTAGCGAAACCACGCAAGATTAAAATTTCCAACAATTAGTTGTTCATTTTAATCCTATTCCAGGAGTCTCAGCACATCGTTGAGGCTCTTGTTTTTAATTAATTTTCAACCTGGCAAATTTTCTTACGCATCCTCATTGTGTATTGCAGTAAAATCAATACATGTCAATTCCAGAAGCATTTATTAACGCAATTCAAAGTACATCCGTACCGCAATTCAAATTTTTCTCCAGTATTGATTCCACCAATTTGATAGCGCTGGAGTGGCTGGAAAAAGATCCACCGGACGGAGCCATTGTATTTGCTGATCATCAGAGTTCTGGTCGTGGACGCTTTGATCGAAAATGGGTGACCCAACCGGGAAGTTCCATTGCTGTGTCAATCATCGTCAGACCAGATGCAAGAGAACAACAATACTTGCCCTTTTTTTCCCCTCTGGCTGGCATCGCTTTGGCAGATGTATTGAAACATAACCTGCAGATGGATGCCCAGATTAAATGGCCAAATGATGTACTGATTGATCGTATGAAAACTGCCGGCATTCTGACGGAGACAGTCTGGAACGCTGAAGAACTGCTTGGGTTGGTGGTAGGAATTGGGGTAAATGTCCTTCAACAATCCATTCCACCGAAGGAATTACTGCACTACCCGGCAACCTGTTTACAGGATCATAGCCCATTTCCAATTGATCGTTTTGAAGTCATGGCAGCATTGATTAACGCCTTTACTTTCTGGCGATCACAAATTCATTTACCCGAATTTATGAATCAATGGCAAAAAACACTGGCATTTCGCGGAGAAAAAGTATATATTAAGCAAAAAGATGGAAGTGTTCAAATCAATGGCATACTATCAGGCTTGACCTCCAAAGGAGATTTGGAGATAATCACTGGGAATAATCTAAAACAAACGGTAACAGTAGGAGATGTCCATCTTCGCCCTGCTGAACCAGAAAATTGAGAGGTTTATTATGTTAGATGATTTACGAAATACAGCCGAAGCATCTTTTATTGAAGAAGAATCCGCTATGGAAGCCCGACGATTATTATACCCAAAGGAGAAACGATTCCTGGGTATGACCGCCGCCCAACGCTTCATCCTGGCTTCTCTATTATTAATCCTGGTTGTTGTATTGGGCACGTTATTTCTCCTGGTATCAGGCAAAATGATTCTGCCTTAGATCTTATATCGGACGGTAAATAAAAAAATGCCTGGCAATCAGGCATTTTTGGTTTAATTAAGCCAAATTATTCAGCTACAGCATTTTCGGATGTATCACCTTCACCCGCCAGAATTTCAGCACTGATGCGCGCCATGGAGGCTACACTATCGCCTTCATCGATATCCATCACACGCACACCTCGGGTTGAACGTCCCATTTGTGAGATGTCACGTACTTTCATTCGTATCATCACACCATTGGTTGAAATCATGGATATCTCATCATCCAGTTTAACTATTCTGGCAGTGGAGATTAAACCGCTCTTCTCAAGATTATGTTTATCAATGGTCGAAACACCTTTTGACCCACGACTCTTGGGATTATATTGACCTAATGGTGTTCGTTTTCCATAACCTTTGTCGGTAATGACCAATAACTCAGCATCCGGTTCCAGTACATCCATACTGGTAACACGATCTTTAGCATCCATGCGGATACCAGTAACACCACCAGCCGGCCGACCCATGCAACGAATTTCGCTCTCATCCATACGCAGTGCACGTCCATAAGCAGTTACCAGCATTACTTCATCTTTTCCGCTGGTTAATCGCACCCAACCAAGCTTGTCATCCTTTTTCAGGTCCATGGCAATCAAACCCGATGGACGCACATTAGCAAATTCAGAGAGCTGCACGCGTTTAATTTTTCCTTGCTCTGTTGCCATTGTACAATATTCAGACTGGTCAAAGTCCGGTACCGGAACTGCAGCTGTCACGCGTTCACCTGGGTTGAATGCCAAAACATTCATGATTGAGATGCCCTTATCGGTTCTTCCAGCTTCGGGAAGGTTATAAACTTTCTCTGAATATACTTTCCCCCGATCGGAAAAGAATAATACCGTGTTCAGGGTTCGCGCTGGAAGCAACAACATGACTTCATCTTCATCGCGCATGGATTGACCAATCACACCACGGCCACCGCGCCCCTGCGTGCGGAACATATTCGCCCGGGTGCGCTTAATATATCCTTTTTCTGTGACGGTGATCAGAACTGCTTCGTCCTTCACCAACTCGGCTTCAGAGAATTCTTCTTTGGCATCAAAACTGATCAGGGTCCTGCGTTCATCTCCATACTTATTGGACATTTCCGTCAAGTCATCTTTAATTAATGAAAGTATTTTCTGTGGATTTGCCAATAAATCTTCCAGGAAAGCAATGGTATTGAGTATTTCTTTATATTCATCTTCAATTTTTTGACGTTCCAGGGCAGCCAGACGGCGCAATTGCAGATCCAGAATAGCTTGTGCCTGAATATCGGTTAATTTAAACCGTGTAATCAGGTTTTCTTTTGCTTCTTCTGCATCAGATGCCTGTCTGATCGTATTGATCACAGCATCCAGATTGGCTAATGCAATTAATAATCCATCCAGAATATGCGCACGGTGTCTGGCTTTGTCCAGTTCGAATTGTGTCCGGCGCGTAATGACTTCCTTACGATGCTCAATGAAGATTTGCAACATCCTTCTCAAGGACAGCGTTCGTGGCTCGCCATTTATTAAGGAAAGCATGTTGACGCCAAAAGTGGATTGTAATTGTGTGTATTTATATAACTGGTTCATTACACGTTGCGGTTGAGCACCACGCTTCAGTTCAATCACTATGCGCATCCCTTTGCGGTCGGATTCATCGCGCATATCTGAAATCATATCCAGACGGCCTTCACGCACCAGTGCTGCAATTCTTTCCAGCATGGTCGTTTTGTTTACCTGATAAGGGATCTCGGTGATGATGATGGCATGTCTGCCCGCTTTGAATTCTTCAATTTCTGCTTTTCCCCGCACAACCAGACGCCCACGCCCGGTTGAATAAGCCTGACGAATAGACTCCTGACCGATGATAATGCCACCGGTTGGGAAATCCGGGCCGGGAAGGAATTTTATCAAATCTTCCACCGTTACATCTTCCAGATTCTCATAGTTGTCAATCAGGTGATTAATGGCTGCCACCAACTCGCGCAAATTATGCGGTGGGATGTTGGTCGCCATACCAACTGCAATACCGGAAGAACCGTTCAACAACAGGTTGGGAAGGCGGGCGGGTAAGACCAGTGGCTCTTTGAGGGATCCATCAAAATTATCCGTGAAATCGATGGTATTTTTGCCAATATCCGCCAGCATATCCTCGGCCATGGCAGAAAGCCTGGCTTCGGTATAGCGCATGGCTGCAGGAGAGTCACCATCGATGGAGCCAAAGTTTCCCTGGCCATCGACCAGCATGTAGCGCATCGAGAAGTTTTGCGCCATACGCGACATGGCATCATAAACCGATAAATCACCGTGGGGATGGTACTTACCTAAAACTTCACCAACAATACGGGCTGATTTTTTATAAGAAGTATTGGCTCGAATGCCCATATCATGCATAGCATAAAGGATACGGCGGTGAACTGGCTTCAATCCATCTCGCGCATCAGGTAAGGCACGGGCTACAATCACGCTCATCGCATAATCTAAGTAGGCTGAACGCATCTCACTATCAATGTCCACCAATTTAATATTGCCTATATCCATGTACGTTCATCCTCCAATTATCAGCGCATCGGCTGGTAAACCTTCAATTTAAATGATTCCCCAAACCCTAATTATACCTCACTACAGGCGTGTTCAGGCTGATTCTTCTTATTACAATATGCTGTGGAAAACGCTTCCCTTGCCAATCTGATGGCTATTTGCTATAATCACCCTCACTAAGGGCGCGTGGCTCAGCTGGTTAGAGCGCACGGTTCACATCCGTGAGGTCGTGGGTTCGAGTCCCTCCGTGCCCACAATAACATCTGGATTTCCAGATGTTATTTATTTATCCCACCCAAAATCCCGTCCCAACAGCTCATACAAGCGCTGGTTATGCGAACGAAAATAATCCACCAACCTCTTCCGCAAATCCCCGGGTATATCTGCTTGATAAGATCCTCGATTAAACACCTTATATTTTTCAGGTTCCCAGTCAGGCAGACTCAGGAAGTTCACGACCTGACGGTATATCAACCCCGGATCTTCATAAAAATCTTCGCCTTTTAAAACCATGACCTGTTTCTGTGGGAAGAGAGAAAAAATGGTCTGGATCTGGTCGGCATAATGACCGCGTGACAAATAATTGTGACGAATAAAATTTGATTGAGGATAAAAATAATCCGCTGAAATTTTTTCCATTTCATTCTTCATGCGTACTGGTTCCTGTTCGATGGCTTCTTCGAAGGAAAGATCTTCTGCTCCAGCTCGGACGGAATGATGATAATGGGAAAAGGCTCGTTCAATCGGGTTCCGTAACAGCACGATAATTTTGATATATGGAAACTTCAATGCAATGCGTTGCATGGCTGTGGGATGCGCCATGTATCCTGGTGATGCTTCCCCGGTGATGGCACGGTTTTGCTCTAATCTGCTTTCGAGTGGAAAATGAGATTGATACCATTTTGCCCCTAAAAAATAATTGGAGTCAAAGTATTTAATTTCTTTTCTCAATGGAGGAAACACGTTTGGATGTTCAGCCAGGTATTGAAACAGTGAGGTAGTCCCACCTTTAACGGTTCCCGCAATGATGAATTCAGGTAAAGCTCTTCTCTTTGTGGTTAATCGGGCATACATCCACCATAAAACCATCTGGGGATTTTTCTTAAACTTTTGAAAATCTAAATTCGGGTCTTTTATCATGAATGCAATTGATTATAGATAGGACATAGATCACTGTCAAGAATGATGAAAATGGACTTTCCAATCACAGAAACAAAAATTCCAAAATTGATAAATAATAATCCTTAAATATAAATAGCCCCAGCGGCGCACTTATCCAGAGAGGTAGAGGGACCGGCCCTTTGAAACCTCGACAACCTGCAGAAAATCTGTAAGGTGCCAAATCCGGCGGAAATTCTGGAAGATGAGAGGCGAGCGATTTTTCATTGCCCCTCTCAGCGTGGGGTTTTTTTATTTCTGAGAGGAGGTCTGTATTGAATTCATGCACCTGATATTCAAGCTGTCGTAGATGCTTATTAAGTCGCGAACAAAACCGGCTGAAGTGTATCAGCCAGGTTGATTGGTATATCAATAGAAATTCATCAGGAGTTAAGCATGAGCGAAAATGATAATTTAGAAGAAATCTGGAAAATGATCCAGGAAAAATACCCTTTGGTTTACTTTACAGGCAGTTCCAGTCTTTTTACGATGGTAATGCGCATGCAGGCCGAGAAAAAATTCAATATTCCTATTGAGCTACGCAGTGGTTTTGCGATTTCCTTAAAGACAGGTAAACATGCCCATGATATGGCGGAACAGGAATTGGAGGAATTTTGTAATTCTTTGAGAATGGAGCTGAAGGAAAATTATCCAATATTGTATCCCAATTTATTCAAAGATGAGGAGGACTTGGCTAAATAGCATCTATGGAGAGATGACCAAAAATCATCTCTCCATTTCAACAATTACTCACCTTTTTTTCTTGACTTTCATTTTTAGATTTGCTATTCTATTATAAATTCGTTCGTTTTTTTGTTCGTTCGTTTGATAAAGAAATTCCCACGGAAGTTACAAACCAATGCCAACTGTTCATCAAATTGCACAACATGCAGGTGTTGCCAAAAGCACCGTCTCTTTGGTAATGAATCACAAACCCGGTGTATCTGATAAAACACGTCAGATTGTTCTTAATGCTTATCAAGAATTAAATTCACAAAATGAAAATAATTCCGATGACACCGTAGAAAAGAACATTTTCTTTAATCATTCTCATTATGTAACAAAAAAGCCTTTAACGTTCGTGGTCTTTCATCCGGCAATTCTTGGATCCAATCAAGTTTTTTCAGAACTGTTGGCAGGTATCCAGCATGGAGCAGATCTGTATCATGCACAGCTTCGTCTCGCAATCAATGAAAGGAAGATTTCTTCTAATCATATTAGTAATTTATATTTAAAAGATCCCGCTTTACAGCCAGATGGCATCTTGAGTATTGGAGCAAGAGAAAAAGAACCAGTATTAGAGGAAGCAGAGCGCCAGCAAATCCCCTATGTAATTGTCAGTCGAACGGAATCCGATCCATCCATATCGGCAGTTGGTCGTAATGAAGTAAAAATAACAATGGATGCAGTGAATTATTTGCTCGAATTAGGTCACACAGCCATTGGTTTTGTTGGAGGTAATCCTTTATATCGTTATACCAATCAGAGAATCCAGGGCTATCAAAAAGCGCTCCAGGCATCCGGTGTTACACCTCTCGCTCGATGGGTTACATTAGGTGCTGGTGATGAAGCAGCAAAGACGCTACTACAAACAAGTCCAGAAATCACAGCCGTTGTTTTTGTTAATGATACATTTGCCATGCAAGCGCTTCCGGTATTTATTCAAGCCGGACGTCGAATTCCGGACACGCTGTCCATTATTTCATTTGATGATACTGATGAAGCAAAAAATTATAACCCTCCCATAACTTCAATTCATCATCCTCGTTATGAGGAAGGTGCCTGGGCTGTTCGAATACTGGTTGAAAAAATTCGAAATCCTCATTTTGATGAATGTCAGATCATTCTAAAATCAAATTTCATACTGCGGGACTCGTGTTCTCGTCCAAAATAATACGAAGTGGAGATTTTTCTCATCACAAAGGAGGTGAAATTTAAAATTTTTCTTGTAGTACTAAGTAAGAACCAATTATTAAAATTCAGAAAGGAATGAAAATGAAGAAGAAGAATATTTTTACGTTATTCGTGTCGTTAATGGTCGTTGCGTTAATAATTACTTCATGCGCACCTGCCGCTCCAACCCCCGAACCAGTTGTCGAAGTCGAACCCACTAAAGCTCCGGAGCCAACCAAAGCGCCAGAGCCAACCGCAGTGGTAGTTGAAGAACCTGAACCAGAACCGGAACCAGTTGAAGATGTTGAATTACGCATGACCTGGTACACAGATGGAAATGAAGATGTTGCCATGCAGGCGTTATTGGATAAATTTGAAGCAGAGTATCCAAACATCAAGGTAACGCTGGACAATGTTGCCTACAATGTCATCCTGGAACAATTACCGGTCCAATTGGAAGCTGGAGAAGGCCCTGACCTGGCACGTGTGACCCAATTTGGCATTTTGTCGAAATACTTTTTAGATATCAAACCTTATGTTGCTGATCCCGGTTATTGGGAAGAAAATTTTGGCCCATTTCTGACCTGGATGAGACCAACAGGTGATACAGAAGGTATCTACGGTATGATGACCCAATTAACGGTCACTGGCCCATACATCAACCGCACACTCTTTGAACAGGCCGGTGTTGCAGTTCCCAGTGATGCTTCAGAATCGGTTACTTGGGAAGAGTGGGCTGAGGCTACCCGCCAGGTCGCTGAAGCTACAGGCACTGATTTCGCCATGACGATGGACCGAACCGGTCATCGACTCGCTGGTCCATTGATCAGCAATGGCGCGAAATTCCTTGGTGAAGATGGTTTCCCGGTAATGGATGATGAAGGTTTTCGCAAGATGTCTCAATTGATGATTGATTGGCATGCAGATGGCACAATGCCGATGGATGTTTGGGCCGGCGCAACCGGTTACCTTCCTGCAGCCGATTTCTTCATCAATGGACAGGCAGTGTTATACATGTCCGGATCATGGCAAATCGGTCAATTTAACGAAAAAATCGGTGATGCATTTGATTGGGAAGCTGTTCCAAACCCATGTGGTCCAGCCGCCTGTACAGGTATGCCTGGTGGAGCTGGCTTGGTTGGCATTAAAACCACACAGCATCCTGAGGAAGTCGCAATGTTGCTCGATTTCCTTGCTCAGGAAGAAAATCTGGCTGAATTTTCCGCCAAAACATTATTCATCCCCGGTCATCTTGGTTTAGCTGGAAAAGGTGTTGAGTACCAAACCGATGTTCAGCAATCGAAAGATGCCTTGAATGTATTTGTTGCACAGGTTGGAAAATTAGATCCTCTGGCTTACACCATGCAAGCATATATGTACAACACAATTGTCTTCAATGCAATTCGTGATCGTCTATCTCAAGTATTTGTTGGAGAATTAACACTTGATCAAGCAATCGAGCGTATGCAACAAGAAATTGATGATGGTCTGATTGCCGCTGGAGCTAAAAAATAATCTTTATATTAGTAGATCTGGGTGGTCAAAATGACCACCCAGAATGATTTTTGGATGATCGGAGACATAGATGGAGCGAAAACAAAAAATTAATGTTTCAAAGACCATCAAAGATTTCTTTGGGAATGTGATGAATGCTTTGTTGAGCGTTGTGATTAATGCTCTCGATTGGATAATGGATCCGATTCAAAGAAAAATCGGCATGAAACGCATGGCTTATGTGTTTTTGTTACCAAACATGTTAATATTCGGAATTTTTGTATTATTCCCCATGCTCGTTAATATTTATTACTCCTTTACTGGAGGTACCAATTTATTCCCGCAGGATCGTCCATTTGTGGGGTTAGATAACTTTAAAGTACTCTTTACCTGTGAGAATTTCTTAGACCCTAATACCTGTACGGAAGATCTTTTCTGGCGTGCGGTTTACAACACAATAAAATTTGTTGGTTTTCAAGTCATCGGCATTATCCTATTTTCATTAATAACAGCATTGATTCTCAACCGCAAAATCGTCGCCCGAGGTTTTTTCCGCAGTGTTTATTTTTATCCTGTATTACTTTCTCCAGTCGTCGTGGCACTGATCTGGAAATGGATTTTACAACGGGATGGGCTCCTAAACGCTTTTATCATTGGTATGGGGGGTGAACGCATTAATTTTCTTTTAAATTCTGATTGGGCTACTTTCTGGGTAATTTTCATCAGCATTTGGGCTAACATGGGCTTTTTTACATTGATCTTACTGGCAGGATTACAATCCATTCCACCTGACCTTTATGAAGCGGGTTCAATGGACGGCACCAATGAATGGCAAAGTTTTAAGCACATCACTCTGCCGTTATTGATGCCAACCATGTTGGTTGTGCTGGTACTTTCGTTAATTCGAGCTGTGCAGGTCTTCGACCAGGTGTATGTTCTCACAGGCGGTGGACCTGGGTCAGCAACCCTTTATATGGTGCAATACATTTACAATAAAGGATTCTCAGACCAGATCCACATTTTCGGTCTGGCAGCAGCTGCTTCGGTGATTATGGCAGCTGTATTAATGGTCTTCACCCTCCTGCAACTGTACCTGTCCCGTAAATCCGACGCAGTGTGATAGAAAGGAAAACCTGATGGATATCAAACGCTTCCTCACTCGTACACGTAATCCAAAAAAATTCTCTGTCTCCGATTTCATTTCGTATCTATATCTAGTCTTTGGTATTTTTCTTATGTTTGGGCCGGTTTTGTGGCTGGTCTTGTCATCATTAAAAACACCAGCAGCATTGGTTGAATTTCCGCCTTCCTTGCTGCCTTATGGGCAAGATTCTGTGATGGTGGAAGGATATGACGAACCTCTACCATTATTTGATGTTAACCTCCCGGACGGATCACAGGCAAGGTTAGCTCAAGTTCGACGCATCGGGATTGAGTCTCAATTGGTTGATCCGGTTAATCCAGGTGAAATTATTAAAGTCAATATTAATGATCGGACACCTGCGAAAAGTTTAAGCTTAGAATGGTCAAATTACACAGACTCTCTCAAGAGTTTTAATTTCATGCAATACCTTAATAATAGTGTGATAGTGACCGTGTTAGCAACGATTATCACTTTGATTATCAATAGCATGGCTGCTTTTGCGTTAAGTAAATATGAATTCAAAGGGCGCAATCTGGTTTATGTAATCATTATCAGCACCCTTCTCATTCCTATTTCTGTTATCCTTGTCCCGGTCTTTTTAGTCATTACTGAATTGAACATGAATAACAATCTCTGGGGAGTCATTATTCCCGGTGCTGCTACGCCAACAGGTGTGTTCTTGTTACGCCAGTACATGTTGACCATTCCAGACGAATTGATTGCAGCCGCAAGAATTGATGGCGCATCGGAATGGCGCATCTATTGGCAGGTGATGTTGCCCCTGGCAGCTCCGGCATTGGCTGTATTAACCATATTTTCGGTGATGTGGCGCTGGAATGATTTTCTGTGGCCACTGATCGTGCTGAGTCAAAATGAATTATTCACCTTACAGGTGGGATTAAATTCCTTCCAGGGCGAATTAAATGTTAAGTGGAATTACATTCTTGCAATGACAGTTATGACTTTGTTGCCAATTACACTGGTATTTGCTTTCCTTCAAAAATACATCACCACTGGAATTTCCTCATCTGGGATGAAAGGTTAATCTTTTCTATGTGAAATATTTCTGATAGATTGCGATTTTAAATTCCATGGAAAAATTGTTATAAATTATGAGAATTATTCAACCTGGCCCTCTAACCCTCCAGGAAACATCATTACAGGGACTGAAATTCAGTGGGATTCATCAGGAAACCCTTCAAATTACCGTGCTTGAAGAGGATATCATTCGGGTGCAACATTTTCCCGATGGAAAACCTCGTCTAATGCGCACCTGGTCAATCGCGGACAAAGATGGTGATGTTCCGTTAGAAGGTCGTTCAAGGAGTGATATAAGTGCCTTTAAATTGCCGGCACACAAAATTTCCAAAAATTCAGACAAAGTGCTGGTGTCTACAGCAAAAATGCAGGTGGAAATTGATACAGCAGATGGGAGCCTTACCTGGCGTACTCAACCAGATCAGAAAATCTTTGCTGCCGATCTGCAGCGTCGGGCATATTCGTACGATCAGAATGGGGAGACTGTCTTTCATTATTTAGAAAGACGTCCCGATGAACATTATTACGGATTTGGAGAAAGATCCGGTCCACTGGATAAGTACGGTCGCAGAATGAGAATGCTCAATCTGGATGCCCTGGGTTATGACGCCGAGCATGGGGATCCTTTATATAAACATATTCCCTTTTATATTACCTATGTTCCAGGTTTGAATCTCGCATATGGTTTATTCTATGACAATCTCAGTACATCCATATTTGATATGGGCCAGGAGCGAGATAATTATTATGGACAATATCGCTACTACCAGGCTGAAGCAGGCGACCTGGATTATTACATGATCTTTGGTCCCCAAATTTCTGACGTTGTTCAAAAATTTTCTACTCTTATAGGACGTCCAGCTTTACCTCCCCGATGGTCTCTGGGCTACTTGGGATCCAGTATGCTATATACCGATGCAGAGAATGCACAGGAAGCATTAAATGAATTCATAACCGATTGTGAAAAACACCAAATTCCATGCGATGGATTTCATCTCTCCTCTGGTTATGGTTCAGGAGCTCGATGGAAAACGATATGTATTCAACTGGAATTTTGAAAAAATTCCAGATCCTAACAAAATGATTGAAAATTTTCATAAGGCTGGTATTCATTTGATGGCGAATATCAAACCCTGCCTGCTGAATAGCCATCCCCTATTTGATGAAGTTGCCGAATTTGGTGGTTTTATTAAAGACTCCGAAAGTGGAAAACCTCGTTTGGACTACTTCTGGGATGGTTATGGTTCTCATCTTGATTTTACAAATCCAACCACTTTCAATTGGTGGAGCTCTAATGTGCAAAAATGGTTGTTGGATTATGGGATTGATGCCACCTGGAACGATAACAATGAATATCCCATTTGGGATGATGATGCGAAATGTTTTGGTTTTGGAGAAGAAATCAAGATAAAACATATCCGGCCATTACAACCTTATTTAATGGTGAGAAGCTCACTCAAGGCACAATGTGCAAATGCACCAGAGAAGCGACCTTTTTTGCTTTCTAGAAGCGCATCACCTGGAACACAAAGATATGCCCAAACCTGGTCTGGCGACAACGAAACTTCCTGGAATTCGCTTCGTTACAATATTCCAATGGGATTAGGACTGAGTCTTTCTGGCTTTCCTAATACGGGACATGATGTTGGCGGATTTACTGGTCCACGACCTTCTGCAGAGTTATTTGTCCGCTGGGCACAAAATGGTATTTTTCACCCGCGGTTTACCATTCATTCGTGGAACACTGATGGTACTGCTAATTCTCCCTGGATGCATGCAGAAGTACTACCAATTATTCGTGAGACCATTCAATTCAGATACCGTCTCATACCTTACCTGTACACTCAGTTTTTTGAAGCTTACCGCAATGGGAGCCCCATTATTCGCCCATTGGTTTACCAATTTCCTGAAGATGAAAATTGCCTTCAAGAGTCTTTTGATTTTATGGTCGGGCCAAATTTACTGGTTGCCTCGGTATTGGAGCCTGAACAGCACACGCGAAAGGTCTATTTACCAAAAGGTAAAAATTGGGTGGATATACACGCTGGATCCATTTTCGAAGGAGGACAGACCATTCAACTTCAAGCGCCACTGGAATATATTCCTCTTCTGGTTATCGCTGGATCAGTCCTGCCACAAATGCAGGACATGGGTTACATAGGTGAAAAGCCCGATGATACTCGTCTTTTATATATATTCCCCGATTCAGGTGAAAGTAAACGAACTACATTATTGGTGGAGGATGATGGAGTCAGTATGAATTATAAAGCGGGTGAATTTACCGAAATATACCTGACATTAACTTCATCACCAATAAAAATCCATCTGGATATCCAATACGGTCATTACGGATACCAACCACCATACAAAAAATTTGAGATTGTTCTCCCGCCTGGAGAATCACGTCCTTTAAGTATTTCCTGTCCGGAAGAAATGTCAGCAATCGTTCGGAATTAAGACACAACATCCAAGAGATAGGTAGAATGTCAAGTAGATGCCCTTAAATTCATAGGATGCGTCGGAATTGAGAGAGATTAATCATCTCTCTTTTTGAAAAATTTCTGCTTAAAAAATCTTTATCAGCATAAAAACTGCAGTTGCAATTAAGAAAAGATGTACTCCGCGCTCAAAAGAAGCCAGTGACATCGATTTATTAATTTTATCCCCCACAAATAATCCCAGGAAAAGCATCGGAAGTAAAACCCAAGAATATTGAATCACCTCTTGTGTGATCAATCCGGAAGCACCTTGCCCAAGAAGAATAACAATCCCTACCGGGAAAAAATAAGCTTGCAGTGTAGCCCGAAATGAATCTGCCGGCCATTTTCGAAGTGTTCCAAAAATTACTGCCAGCGGTCCATTCGCGTTGTACGCTGCTCCCAATATCCCTGCAAAAAAACCAAATATATAAGCTGTGTGTTTGTTTACCCTGGCTTTCACCTGCGGTTTGATTAAATTGTATACCGAAAAAAGAATGATAACCACCGCCAGGATGCCTGTAACCAAAGCTTCGTATACCTTGGTTAGCAATAAAAGCCCTAAGGGGATCCCACACATCGATGCCAGAACCAGGCGCCAGGCACTGCTGATATCCACTTTGCGCCAACTAAATAGCAAAATAAATAAAGCGTTGAATGTATTTAAAGCAGCAGCGATTGGCGCAGCTGTCTGCACACCAATTATTAAAGTTAACAAAGGCATTGCTATTAACCCGCCTCCAAATCCAAATACTGATCGAACCATTGTAGCAAAAAAAAGAATTAGTCCAACCAATATGAGTAATAAACTATTGTCACTCAGTA
Organism: uncultured Chloroflexia bacterium; assembly: GCA_963765655.1. GTDB lineage: Bacteria > Chloroflexota > Anaerolineae > Anaerolineales > Anaerolineaceae > UBA6170. The sequence continues at coordinate 1,594,739 of CAVXXH010000003.1, read as the reverse complement.
ATTCCATTTTTTTCCTTTGATTAACATGGTTGTCCGGAATTTTTTCATTTAAAACAAATTACCACGCTACTTTTCGAATGAGGTAAGTTCTAAGCGTGTTAGTGTCTCCTGGTTGGGTTGACCCTGTTCATCCCAGCCTCTCAAGGCATAATAATCATTCAGAATGATCTCCATATCGGGTAATTTCCCTTTCGACCCGCCAGTGGGACGAGCGAAATTTTTAAGTCGCTGAGGGAGATCATCATCTTTTCGAGAAATACCCAAACGATTATTGATGATCCGTTTCAAGTTGAAAATTCGTTCACCCGTTTCCAATAATTCTTCGTCCGTGATGTCCCAGCCTGTGGCAGCATTGATCAGTTCGCTTAGTAATTGTGGGCTTGGGCTGGCTTTCCCTATAAATTTGCAAATACCCAGTGGATTGTAGGTGGAAAAATAATTTTGGAAAGCCACTGCTTCCTGAGCTGCATCTTCACTGGAGAAGCGATCGACTTTCTTAGGTGACCAGGAGGAAGCATCCAATCCGTAGATTGCCCAATAAGATAACCCTTCCAGATGACAGCCACCCCGATTAGCAGTAGCGTAATTCGCTGCCATGGAAAATGTAGCTCTGGGATCGTGATAGGCTAATTCCAGACCTTTTACATGAATTGCATACAAATCAGATTGATTTTTAAAATGATCGGCTGCAGCACGTGATCCTGATGAAAGTATTTCTCCAACACCGCGACGCTCAACCATTAATCTCAAACAAACCATTAATGAGTCCGGGTTGCCCCATTTTAACGATTGCTGATCACAATCTTCTTTTTGAATCAATCCGTTTTCAAAAGCTTCAAAAGCAAAAGCAGCAGTTGCTGAAGCACTGATTGTGTCAATGCCCATCCGATTGCAATAGTCATTTGCTCTTAACATCGTGTCCAGATCGTCTATCTCCAGCATGGCACCCAGCCCTGCTAATGTTTCATATTCAGGACCTTCTCCTTGAATGGTTGTACCATCCTTCAATATTGCATCGACTCTTTTACCACAACCAATCGGGCAGGCAAAGCAAAAGGTCTGTTTTACTGTGTGTTGTTCTGCCATACTTTGACCACTGATATTTTCTGCACCTTCTGGCCAGTTACCAACCAGATAATTATGAATGGGTAGATCACCCATTGCTTCTGCACCTGCAACTCCTCCTGCTGTGCCAAAGTTTGATAATCCAACCGTTTTACTTTGGATAACAGGGTTCTGTTGTTTTACTAAAGTATGCAATTGCTTGGGATCCGCTGGTTCAACCTTATCCTTGCCATAAGCAACAATTCCTTTGACCAATTTACTTCCCAAAACCGCTCCCATGCCACCTCTACCCGCAGCACGACTATGTGTGCGACCCCCCTGGAGCACTGCTGCAAACAGGACCAAATTCTCACCCGCCGGTCCGATCACAGCTGCTCTGGCTTTTGGATGGGTTTCATTGATCAATTGATCATACGTGTCGAATGTATCCAATCCCCAAAGATGTTTGGCAGAACGAATTTCCACTTCTCCATCATGGACAAAAAGATAAACAGGTTGATCTGCTTTACCGCTGATAACCAAGCCATCGATACCTGCTTTTCTCAATTCTGCGCCAAAATGCCCACCCAGATTGGATTCATTCCAAATCCCGGTTAGTGGGCTCCTCCCACAAAAACTAATCCGGCATGCAGTGGGCAAAATCGATCCGGTTGTTAATCCATTAAAAATATATAGAGAATTTTCCTCGTCTAATGCTCCTACAGACGGTTCCATTTCTCTGGCGTAAAGCATAGCCGCATAACCACTACCAAGAAAATAACGACGTGCATCTTCTTCGCGAATATATTCAGTTTTCACTTCTCTCTTTGAGAGATTAACACGTAGATATTTACCTGAAATTACCATGTTTATCCTTTCCAACTACTCAGTTCTTTGTTTTCCAGAAGAAATGCCGCTCAAGTTTTGTTCTGCTTCTTATCAAAAATTTACCAAACGGAATTAAATTAAATCTACTGTTCTTTATTTTCTGGTTCAAATAGCTTTACTTTTATCCCTTGCGGAGTGGAAATTTTGTTTTTTCCGTCTACTGTTTCCCATTTAATATCAGCTAAATTACGGCACAATTCCGGTTGTGGTTCACCAAAAATCCACAACTCTTCTATATCTTCAATTTCCTTTAATTGACCGGTGTGTTGCACCACAGGTCCCAAAGGCAAACAGGTTCCTACCCGACCAAACACAGGGATTTCATCTAGGGGTACGCCTTTGAAAGAAATAACCTGCCCACCTTTGTAACAAACTCCACTCCAGATATGAAACCAATCGCCTTTCGGAAGATATACGTCCACATTACCACCGGGTTGGATGATGGGTGCAACCAGCAAGGAATTGCCAAGCATGTATTGTTCTTCAAATCCCCAGGCTGCTTTATCTTCTGGAAAAGCCAACACCATGGATCGAACGACAGGTAATCCAGTTTGAATGACTTCTCTCTCACATTCCTTTATGTAAGGAATTAAACTATATCGAAAGCGAATCCAATCCGTGATAATTCCTTCAACATCTGGACCAAATATCCAGGGTTCACGTTCACCGACTCCGTGAAAACGAGTGTGAGAACACATAACACCAGCCTGTGCCCAACGCACAAACAATTCAGGATCTGTCAGTGTCCCATACCAGCCACCAATATCATGTGCAGAGTAAGCGCCGCCACTCATTCCCCAGGATTGCACCCCGCGAATACTGGCAGCCAATCCCTCCCAATCGGATTGAGGATCGCCGCCCCAGCCCATTGGATAGCGCTGGCTACCTGTCCATGCTGATCGCCCCCAAACCATAGGCTTTCCATTACCATAAAGCGTGGTGGCTTCATAGACACATTGGTTATAAAGAAATGTGTAAACATTATGAAGGCGTTCTCCACTATCACCATTATAAGCAACAACTTCATCCGGGACAGACTCCCCAAAATCTGTTTTCATTAATGCAACACCTAATTCAAAAAGGCCTTTATGTTGATCGCGATACCATTCATATGCCTTGGGGTTGGTAAAATCGATAATCCCACTGGGGGATAATTGAGGTAACAAAGTTTCATAAGGCGGTGGTGTCCAATAATGGATATAAGGCGAACCATTTTTATTCTTTAATAAATACCCTTGACTGACCAATTCACTGAATAATGGATTGTATGTTGAAATATAAGGGTATTCCCATAAACATAAACGAACATCAAGGTCAGCCAGTTTTTTCATAAAAGCCTTTGGATCGGGATATCGGTCTGGATCCCAGGAAAAATCAAAGCGAGTTTCCAGTTTATGCCACGCTCTTCCATCTAATAAAATTACATCTACTGGGATTTGTTTTTCACGCATTTTTCGTACTACGTTAAGCAACTCATCCGCCGTCTGGTAATAGGCTCTTGCCATCCAAAGGCCATAACTCCACAATGGTAATTCTGGTGACTTGCCGGTAAGATCGGCATATTTATTAAGAATCTCTTTTGGGGAATCTCCAACAAAAAAGAAGAAATCCAGATTTGAATCTTCCACTCGAAGAATGTAACTTCGGTGTGACCATGGTGCGTAACCAACCGCATGTATTACTTTTCCAGGCGTGTGAACCAATAACCCCCAACCTTCTGTAGACCAGGCAAATGGATTATTTTTATAACATCGCTCTGAATTTATCCCTAATAAATCATAATTCCAACTGGTTATCAATTCACCACGATGATTGAGTTTTCCAAATTTTTCTCCAAGTCCAAAAATTGCTTCACCGCTCTTCAAGGCCAAAGATATCTGCCAGGTATTATCCTCAGTATAAGAGAAGGGATGGAAGCGAGATTTTCCTTCCATTCCAAAATCAGTAATACTTTCAATAAGATTTTTGTCTCCGTTTTTAATTTTTATCGAGAATGGCGAATAAATTATTTCGATAGATACATCTCCTGATTGAATAATCAAAGATGAATTCGAATGGATCAGCTCACTGTCCACATCATTCTTACAACCAACCAGCAATCCATAATCGAAAACTTCTTTTACCTGAAAATTAAACCGAATAACACCAGGAGCATAAAAATACACATCCAATGGTCCACGTTCACTATAGAATCGCATACCGCCAGGTATTGGATGGTTGGGCTTTACAGATGTAATTCTTTGATACCCAATTTGTGCATGAATCGGTTCTTGATTAAAATATTCACCCTTCATTTCTCACTCCTAGTTCAACTAAATTGTTTGCTAATACATTTCGGTTTGTAAAAGATTACGAATAATTCCCAGTTCGCGTTATTTGAAATTTTTTTCTTCGAGAACCTTTACCTGCCGAAATGCATTCTCAAGAAAATCACGTTTAAATTCCATTTTTTGTGTGAATTCCATGCCTAACCAGGCATCCACAATTTGGGTACCAAGAAAAGGAGCCGTGATCCAACCACCCATCGTGATGATATTGGCATTATTAACAATTTTTGCTCGTTCGCCAGAAAAGATATCATCGACCACACAGGCGTACACACCTTTATGTTTATTGGCCACAATCGCCATACCTTGACCTGTTCCACAGATCAATATCCCTTTTTCAACCCGTTGACTTTGAACTGCTTCCGCGACTTTCGGAGCCTGTTCAAAATATGGTTTTGGGTGCTCAACAGAATCAATCCCAAAATCAAGCAGGTCAATATCTCCTCTTTGGTTCAGGTGATCTACAATCGCCTGTCGTAAAGGAAAACCAGAAAGATCAGATGCAATGGCTATACTTATTTTTTCAGTCATAATTTCTCCTATCAGATTTTTAGTGCGGATTTTTTCTTTTGCAGTACTTGTTCAGCATGCTCAACAATTACGGTTGCTGTCAATCCAAACCTCTCTTTGAGGTAATCAAGCGTACCTACTTCACCAAAGAGATCTTTCACCCCAACACGCAGCATGGGTGTTGGAATTTCCTCTGCAAGAACTTCAGCAACAGCAGAGCCAAGTCCATTAACAATTTGATGATTTTCGCAGGTAACAATCGCGCCACAGGTCTCTGCAAGCTGAATAACCAGATTTCGATCAATTGGTTTAATGGTATGCATGTCAACAACAGTGGTAGAAATACCTTTTTCAGCCAATATTTCAGCAGCTTTCAAGGCTTCACCTACCATGACAACACCTGTTGCAATCAGCGCTACATCCTGACCCTGCCTTAAAACTTTTCCTTTTCCCAGTTCAAAATCGTCCGATTCTTCGTATAAAATATCCGCAAAACCACGGTGCAAACGCATGTAGGTACATCCATAATACTCAACACAGGCGTGCATAAGTTTTTTTAATGAGATGGGATCACTGGGTTCAAATACTACCAATTTTGGGATTGTCCGCATAATTCCCATATCTTCAAAAGCCATATGGGTGCCACCATTTAACGCAGCAGTGACTCCCGGGTCACTTCCAACCAATTTGACATTAAGCCTGGCATAATTGGCTGAAATAAAAAATTGGTCATACGTTCTTCGGGCTGCAAAACATGCAAATGTGTTGGCGAAAGGCAGTTTACCGGCGGAAGAAAGTCCAGCTGAAATACTGACCATATTGGCTTCAGCTACACCTACATTAAAGGTTCTTTGGGGAAATTCATCTTTAAAGTTTTTTGAGCCAGTCGCCCGCATAAGATCAGCTTCTAACAGAACAATCCTGTCATCTGTCTGACCTAATTGAAGCAGAGTTTCTGTATATACAGCACGCATTTCTAATTGATTACTCATTTTTTCTCCTTGCATGATTATAATTTTGCAATGGCTGCCAGAGCAGTTTCATAATCCAATTTCATATTATGGTTGTTAGACTGGTTTTCTGCAAAATCAACACCCTTTCCTTTAATAGTATCCATAACAATCATGGAAGGTCTCAAAGGCTCATTTTTTGCTCTTTCAATAGCCAAATCAATCTGTGCCAGATCATGACCATTTATTCTTTGAACAAACCAACCAAAACTTACCCATTTAGCAGTCAGATCTTCGATGTTCATAATTTCATGCATAAAACCATCAAGTTGTAATTTGTTGTAGTCGGTAAAAGCGATAATATGATGTAGTTTAAATTGTGCAGCAGCCTGTGCTGCTTCCCAGACCTGACCTTCATTTGATTCACCATCACCAATAATGACAAAGATTTTGCTGGAGATTCCATCCAATCGGTGACTGAGTGCTATACCGATCGCTGCTGATAATCCTTGGCCCAGGGAACCAGTGGTCATATCAATTCCAGGTGTCAGATTTCGATCACAGTGACTGGGTAAACGGGTACCACCTCGATTGAGGGTATGCAACCACTCCTTGGGAAAATAGCCCTTATCGGCCAATACACTATAAAGGGTAGGACCAGCATGTCCTTTGGATAAAACCAGTTGATCTCGATCCACTTTGCGTGGGTTAGCGGGGTCAACATCCATGTGGCGGTAATATAACATGGTAAGAACTTCTACTACCGACATGGAACCACCTAAATGCCCAATACCCAGGTAACCAATGGCATCAATAGTAAGCGCTCTGATTTCTTTTGCCTTTTCAGTTAATTCTGTAAGGGTTTTTTCGTCCAACATTTAATGAATCCTCCAAATTCTTATAATTCAAGTGTAGGTATCTTGAGATAACGTGCAATTGCTGCTAATTCAGCTGTGAAATTTCCATAAGTAAGCGAAAGATGGTGCTCTAATCCATTGGTCATGATGGTGTCCAATACCTTTCTGGCAGTATTATCAAATCGCACCAATCCCGAAGTACCTGAGAATTGCTTTTCGGACGCCAACATGTGTGCTTTGCCAAAAACGAGCTGAAAATCAAGAGTGGCTTCACTTAAACGCGCAAGTGTGATTTCTCCGGGTTTGAGTGAGAATTCCATCAGTAAAGGTAATTTACGGTTGGTATGAACAATTCCTCGAGGTTTGACTTTGGGATCTGCCATAGACAGTGGGGCTAACCCACAGTGCCAGAATACAGCTGTATCTTCATCTAAATTCATGTGAACCAAATCTGTTCCAAAAGCTGGTTCATCACTCAGCGTTTGCAGGATCAGTTGGGTAACAGTCCCATTTAAATCAGCCTCACAACTACAGGGTATGCGTTGATCAGACATTAGTGACATGGCACCGCATGCTGCACATCCTAACTCAGTAAAAAATTCTGGCCAACAGCGTACAGCTAAACCTTTTAAATTTTCTTCCTGGGAAAATTCCTGCATGACCTGATACGTTTTTAATGTGCCTTTTAAGGAAGTCTGATCAAGATCGTCAAGGCCGTCCAATCTTTGATCCAGATTCTTCCGAAGGTGATCGATTGAATGGTCAGAAATCTTCCTGACACGATTAAACAAAGTGTCTAATTCTATTTGAACTAACTCTACACCAAAAATCTTTTCCAATCCTGTTTGATTGGGGATACAACTATCAAAGCCATCTGGATGATGTCCAATTTTGCCAATCTTTGTACCCTTTAAAGTTCTGATGGCGTAACCTGCATTTGCTAAAACCTTAATTTTTTCAATTGCGGCTGAATCTTCCGGTAATGAGTATAAGTAATCATAGACTGAACCACTACGATGCAAAGAGTGCCCGGTTAGATTAATCCCACACAAGGAATTTAGCCGCAATCTTCCTCCACCCGGTACTTCTGGTATCGCCCATAGTAACACCGGGCCATTTGTGTCTGTGATGATTTGTTTTGCTAAACCACTATCCGCAAATGAGCAATACAACAAAATGATCAAATCGTAAGGAATTTCCTTCATTTGATGAATAATTTCCTGCACTTTGGAGGAATCAGTCACCAATTCTGTTGGACCGGTGATCGTAAATCCAGCCTGTGATAATGCTGTTTGTGTCCTCTGGAATATTTCTGATGCAAATGGGATATCAAAAGTTGTTCTTGCGATTGGAATTAAAGCGATAGTTCTCAAAAAAATTTCTCCTGTTCTGGAATTTCACTGAGGTCATAAAAGTAAGTACTTAAAGCTAACGCAGACGCACCGATGACTCCAGTTTTCTGCCCAAATCCTGATACACAAATTTTAACCTGGTCTCCAAGGTGACTAAAAGAATATTCTTTTACAACCTTCTTGATCTCCGGCAAAAAGTATTCCTCTCCCTGTCCCAGTATCCCGCCTAACACAATCAAATTGGGATTTAGAATATTGATCAAATTTGCTAGTGCAATGCCAAAATATCTTGCTTTTTCTACGAGCATTTCTAAAACCTCTTTGTCTCCATCCCTGGCGGCAGAAAACACACAATCCAATTCATTACTTTGACAATCACCAAATTTTTGTGCCAGGATGCCAGTTGGATTTGTTTCTGTCAATTGCTTTGCAGATCTTATGATTGCTTTCTGTGATACCAATGTTTCCAGACAACCATAATTACCACAACTGCATTTTTCTCCCCCATCCGGAATCATAATACTATGCCCGATTTCTCCTGCCCCGGCAGCCATGCCACGAAACATTTTTCCATTTACAAATAAACCAGCACCGACCCCCACTCTGGCATACACAAAAGCCATCACATTGGCTGTTTTTCCTTCCCCGAACATCGCTTCTGCCAGACACATTAATCGCACATTATTGTCCACAATCACCGGTAATCCGGTTTCTTGATTGACCCAATCTCGAATGGGAATGTTTTGCCAGCACAAATTAGGTGCGTTTATATTCACTCCTGTTTCCACATTAACCAAACCAGAAGCACCAACACCAACTCCCACAATCAGATTTTTCGAAATCCCAGATTGGGCAATAAGGTTTTCTATCTGGGTTACGATCTCTTGAATAATAATATTAGCCGGTGCACATACTTCAAATTTCTGTGTTGTGAAGAAGATAATATTTGCTAATAGATCCGTAATAACAATCTGATACTCCCCAATTCCAATATGAACGCCGATCGCAAAACGAGCATCCGGGATGAGTTCGACAGTCATTCTCGGGCGACCGACGCGTGGGGACACCACCTGTTCAATCCCATTTTCCCGAACCAGTCCCTGTGATAATAATTCATTCACCAGATTACTGATAGTTGCTGGCGTCAGGCTCGTAAGCTTAGCCAACTCAACCCGAGAAATTTGTTGATGGTAGAGTAAAGATTTCAAAATGGAACGAATATTATAGGATTTTGCGGTTACTTGATTACTGCCCAAGTTGGCTCCAGGGAAATAAATAATAATTTATTAAATTGATTAATTAATTATATACCTGGGTAGAATGTGCGTCAAGTTCTTTTCTATGTGAATTGTACTTTTGGTACAAAATAAGCAGTGGGAAAAATAAGCCGATTTACCTGAATCCCCTCCAAAGTTTTTACTCTTTTCACAGGATTAGATACAATTAGTTCATTGATAGCAAAAAGCAAAAATTGTCTTAACCGATTCATATTTACAAATTGAAATAAACCTTAAAAACCTATGCTTAATGAATCTCTGTTCCATTCCAATTCAAAAATATTGAGACATCCTGAAAATCCAATTCTCACAAGACACGACGTGCCCTATCCAGCCACATTGGTTTTCAATGCTGGCGTCACATTTTATTCAGGCGAATACGTATGTGTATTCCGTAATGATTTTGGTGAATGGGGTAACCCTGGATTGTTCGGTACTAACCTGGGGTTAGCTACCAGTGCCGATGGTATTCATTGGAAAGTGAATTCAAAACCAATCTGGACCGTAGAAGATGTTATTAAAGCCACTTCCGAATTTTTTCCTAATCATTCTAATGACAACGAAATTCTTCGCGCTTATGATCCACGACTTACCGTCATTGATGGTCAATGCTACATGTGTTTTGCTTTAGATACCTGTCATGGATTGAGAGGGGGTGTAGCAAGAACTACAGACTTTCATCATTTTGAAGTACTTAGTTTATCCACACCAGATAATCGGAATATGGTGCTTTTTCCAGAACTTATCAATTGTAAATACATTCGTCTCGAGCGGCCAATGCCTGTTTACAGCCGGCAGATGGAAACCCATTTTGATATCTGGTGTTCAGATTCGGATGATTTGAAATATTGGGGGAACCATCAAGGAGTTTTATGGCTTGAGCAGGTTCCATTTGCAAATGATAAAATTGGCCCGGCAGCTCCACCAGTTAAAACTAAATATGGATGGTTGACATTATTTCATGCTGTAGACCGTGATCCCAACAGGGGTAAAAATGGTTGGGAGGAAATCTGGCAAAAACGTTATTCCGTTGGTGTCATGTTACTGGATTTGGACAATCCAACGAAGGTAATAGGTATGAGCAAAGAGCCCTTGATGGTTCCTGAATATTCATATGAGAAAATTGGATTTCGAAATGATGTATTATTCCCAGGCGGTTTGATACTTGAAAAAAGTGGAGAGGTTAAGATTTATTATGGCGCTGCTGACACAGTGGAATGTTTAGCTACAGCAGATGTTAATGATTTATTGAGCCTGTGTATTACCCTATCATGAATAAAAGAAAACCCTTTATTTTATTAATTTATACTTGCATTATTGTTCTTTTCTGCGTTGGTATTTATTTCCTGCCGCCTGTGCATTCCCGGATTGCCTGGCGGCTTGCTTCGCTGCAGACCAAAATCCACTACTTCCTCAATCCCCCGGATCAGGTCTCTTTTTCTCCCGTTCAGGAAGAAATAAGCCAGGCAACAGAATCAAACCCTCAGATTTCATTAATAACCCCTTCAGCAACTTTCGCACCAACGGGAACTCCCACACCCAGCATTTCACCAACAATAACGTTGACGCCAACGGCGATTCCTGCGTCGGTCAAACTTACCGGGGTGGTACATGAGTATCAAAGCTTCAACAATTGTGGTCCCGCAAGTCTCTCTATATTGCTATCCTACTGGGGCTGGGAGGGTGATCAACGCACCACCAAAGCATTCCTGCGTCCCAATGAGGATGATGCCAACGTCATGCCGGAAGAAATGCTTGTGTTTGTAGAGCAACAAACACAACTTTCCGGTATGTTACGCACGGGAGGAAACCTGGATTTGATCAAACGCCTGATTGCAGCAGGTTTTCCGGTACTGATCGAAATGGGTCATCATCCACCCAAAGATTGGTGGATGGGACACTATGTGGTTGTCAACGGATATGATGATGCCTGGTCAGCGTTAATTACGCAGGATCCATTAATCATGGCTGATTTTCCGATCCCCTATCATGATCTGAATACCCGCTGGTGGCGTGATTTTAATTTCGTTTATCTGGTGGTATTTCCACCCGAACGGGAGCATGAGGTGGCATCCATTCTGGCGGATGATTATGACCCACTGCTGAATTTTCAAAGGACGTTACAAAAAACAGAAGCAGAATTGCCCTTGTTGACGGAGCGTGATTTGTTTTTTGGTCTCCTTAATCTGGCAGAGACACTTCACCGGCTGGGACGCAATGACAAAGCAGCTACGGCATTTGATAAGGCTTTTACCCATTACAACACCCTGGATGAGGACCAGCGTCCCTGGCGGGTACTCTGGTATCGAGTAGATGCTTACCAGGCATATTACACAACCGGGCGTTACCAGACCGTTATTGATCTGGCAAAGACAACCCTTTCTATGTTGAGCAATCGCAGTCTGGAAGAATCCCATTATTGGCGCGGGATGGCATATGAGGCACTGGGAGAATTAGATAAAGCACGATTTGATTTTGAAATAGCCTTGCAATTACGTCCTACTTATCAGGAAGCATTGCAAGCTTTGTCCAGAATTAAATAAAAATGGATTAACAACTAATTCGCAATATAATTATAAAAATGGAAACAAATATCCCGGCAATTACCATACGTCAAATTTTATATAATGAAGTAGGTTTCCCTTACCATGTTCCACCACATTCACATTCTGTTTATCAATGGTACTGCCTGGTGTTTGGAAGTGTGGATTATTCCATTGATGGGAAGATATACAAGCTAAATCCCGGTGATACAATCCTCATCTCACCTGATGTTACCCGATATCCTACTTATAGTTATCGTTCCACCGGATATTTTTATGTCCTTCTTAATATCCTCGGATTAAATCTAAAAAATTTACCAGAAAATTTAATTACCATCCCAAATGAATTGCAGAATGATTTCACTACTTTGGTGCGTGAAATCAATAAACCTGGAGATAATACCTATCACTATGTAGAAGCGCTTGTTACTCGTTTACTGATCGGTATAAATCGTTCACTACAAAATAATGAAACGCTTGAATATTCTTCCAGTTTAAATATTCAGGCAAAAAATGAATTCGTTGAACGGGTAGAAGCATATATGAGACGCCATTTACATCGGGAGTTAAACCATAAAGAATTATCAAAAGAATTTTCCATATCTACATCTCAATTATCGAGAATTTTTAAAAATTCAACAGGGATGACTCTATCAAAATACTTATTTCAATTGCGAATTAATAAAGCCAAACAATTATTATTGGAAAGTTCATTTCCAATATCCGAAATTAGTTTGATGATCGGATATACAAGCTTCAGTCATTTTTCATTGGTTTTTCGACAGGAAGTAGGCGTTACCCCAGGGGATTATCGCCGTACAAAGGGGAATATTCAACGTTATTTGGAAATTTCCCAATAGTTTTAGGAAATTATTCAATAGACTTTCAATTAGATTATTTGTATAGTTATTTCAGAATTGGGTGTGTAGTTGTTCTAAAAAAATATCAATTAACGACCATTTGAACCAAATTAAAAATATTCTTACCACAGATAGTTGACTGAGCCAGTTAGGTTGGATTTTCCGAACATAAAAAATGTTGATGGACAGCATCCATTGGTATTCATATTTAAATAAACTACATTGTTTTTTCAAAGTTCTTCATTCAATATTTACAGTAGAAACAAACTTCCAGAAAATTATTCCCTCAGGAAGATAAGACACAATGAATCATATTTTTCCAGGAGCTTGCTTATGAATAATATGTAGGAGTAAATTTCAAAATAAATTAAATTATAAATTTAGGAGAGAATATGAAAAGCAAAAATTTAACCTTGTTAACAGTACTATTATTGGTGGTCTTTACAATTGGATTGGCTGGTTGTAAACCAGCTGAGACGCCAGTTGATGAACCCGCAGCCCCAGTTGAAGAGCCTGTAGCTCCAGTGGAAGAACCTTCAGCACCAACTGAAGAACCTGCAGCGCCAGTGGAGGAACCTGAAGCACCAGCAGAAGTAAAGGATTTCGTAACCTGGTTTCAATATGACCAGGATAATGAAGACCCAGCCAGTGATGAACGTGTGGGTAATGCCTATCTAAGAAAAACAATCCCAGAATTTAATGCTGATTTTGATGGCAAATGGAACTGGGTTAACATCCCCAAAGCCTGGGATAAAATGACTGCTGAATTGGTAGCAGCTGTAATCGCGGGTGGTGAAGTGCCGGATATGATTGAATTCGGTGCAAGTAACCTTCCCACCTTTGTAAATAATGGAGCGTTACAAGATATTTCCGATTGGGCGAAGGCACAATCATGGTATTCAGATCTTGAACCTGGTGCTCTAAAAGCTTGCACCGGGGCTGATGGTGGCTTATATTGTATTCCAGTTTCCACAAGACCCCATGTTGTGTATGTTTGGGCCGATCATTACCCGAACGGGTTTCCAACTACTCCTGAACAATTCCTGGTAGAAGCTGAACGCCTTAAGGGAGAAGGCATTTTCGCCTGGACATACTTTGGTTCTACTGCTTATAGTGGAAACGGTGCTCAACGTATGGTATGGAACCTGATGTCTTCCTTCGGCGGTACCTACGACGATGGTCAGGGTAATATGCTGCTCAATACTCCGGAAAATATTGCTGCAATCTCTTTCCTGCGAGAGACAGTGCTCAAAGGATATAACCCGGATACAGTCTTTGCAGGTGGTTTTGTGGAAGAAGATTCTTTCAAAGATTCATCAGCAGCTGCCATCCCAACTGGACTTTTCGGGTACCGGTACATCAACCCTCTCACGGCTCCAGATGGAACAAAATATGAAACGGGATCTGCTCAGGATATGATAGATGCGATTGCTGATGGTAAAGTGGTTATGCGCCCCATGTTTTCACCCGCCGGGAAGACCCCCGGTTGTAATACCGATGCAATAACCTTTGGTATACCCACTGGTGCAACAAATATTGAAGCGACATACGATTATATCAATTGGATTATGGGTGATATTGGAAGACATGTCGAATATGTTCTAGGTCCAGGTGCTGGATTCCCCTCATTGATGTCCGCCCAATCAGCTCCCGAAATGCAGGATCCTTTCTATCAGCAAGCTGCAATTGCTGTTAATTCAAGTGTGTGTGTCAATGCCTCAGGGTCACTACAAAGACCAACCGAAGCGAATGAAACAATCATGAATGCTGTTTATAAATTGATTAAAGAAGATCCCACGCTGGATATCGCATCAACTTTACAAGCTGCACAGGACGAATACAACGCCAACAACTAGTTTCTAACGAACCAATTCTTATTTTCCTTAATGACAAAGAGGGAGAAGTAAAATTCTTCCTCTTTGTCTTTTTATCAAGTTAATCTTTCCTTTTTCATTTGATTAATGATAAAATCTTAAGGACAGGCTGATGAACCTCTCAGCCTGTTTCTTTAAGAAAATCAGATGTTAACGGCGTAATTTCGCGTAACTTAAGGAATATCAAATTATGACTGCATACACCTACCCATTTAAATTTTCTGAAGATGACAGAACATTCATCGAAGGCTCCCTGATCATGGAAAAGCCGCTTCCCTACAAGACAAAAAAACCTGAAGGAAGCGGCTTTTATCGTCCCGGCAAAATTTTTCTGGGAGACGTGACCAACCTTGATTTAGTTTTTTACCATACCCCTTCTACCGCGCGTTTCATCTACATTGAGAAGAAAAAACCCGAACCCCGTTTAATGGAGTTCATCGGGATTTCTCCCGAAGAATTGGAAGGTATTGACACATTGAGATTGCCCGGTCAGGTATGGATGGGTGCTGGTCGGGCAAATTTGATGTGGAAAGCCATGCAGGATATTTTCAACGCCCCACCCTTACGAGAAACAATCACATCCAACAAACAGGAAAATTTAGCCATTTTTCCCATCGCGCGCGAAGGCTTGAAGTATCAGGTGCCCGAAGCCATCTACGAAACCTACGGCTATTACACCGATGAGGTCATTCTGGATGCCCACCATGTCTTTGATAGCTCTGTTCCAGTCTACAATCGTAAGGTCGAAATGACTTTGTTTAAAGACAAAGACTTGAATCAACCGCAACATGATGATGTAAAAATTGCTTTTATTGCTGATAGTATTGCCAGTGGGTTGGTGATGAAAGAAGTGATTGTACGAATTAAGGAACGCTTCCGCAATCTGGAACGGATCGAAGTACTCGCGCCGTTAGCCACCATTCGTGGATTGAGTCGCATCGCTGACTCAGAGTGCCGTAACGGTGTAAAAGTGCGGGTTCATATTTTTGAAACCATTCTGAATGCCTTACCACCAGACTACTATTATTCAGCCCATTTTAATGTGCCTGAATTGCACATCCGGCCAGACCTGGAAACGATTTATCGTGAATGGTGGGGTCAGGATGATAAAGGTAATCAAATCGCTGATACAACCTGCGCAGGTTATGGTTGGAGTGAAGCCTTCTATTCCCCCCGCAAACAAATTGAGATGATTAACGAACAACTCACCAGCCGGCATAATCTCACAATTGCTGAGATGGTTCGTAGAAATATCCGCAAATAATTACACAAGTAAGCGCAATTAGCTTTGATCCAGTAATTTCTGGATCATCTTCTCAATTCGATTCTGACGTGTTTCTTCTCTTTTTGCTACCAGAATCCAGTTAATGTATTCTTTTTGATGGGTATAAGCAAGTTTCTTATACGTTTCTAAAGCCAATGGATGATTATCCAGGGTTTTCTGGACATCGTCCGGAACCGTGATTTTTCTAAGTTGATCATCCAACTCCACCTTCACGTGGACAACATCCGGTGCTTGTTTTCCAATCGCTTCCCTTATCTTCTTAACCAATACAATGATATGTTTTTCTGTCCCATACCGTAACATCGTGCCTTGGTAAGGAACGCCATCAAATTCAACAACCACCGGAATTCTTCCCTCCGTGCCAAATAGTTCGAGCGTGTCAAATGGAAATTCAACCAAAGCACCGCTACCCCATTCAATAATGGGAGCAGAAAATTCGATCGGTCCAGGATTTTTCAATATTTTTTTCATTTTTCCGCCTTTCTTCATCAGGACATGTGACACAACTGTTGCAATTGAAACTTTCATTCAATAGAATAGGATTGCAATGATGGTTTCAAGATTATAGCATTGCGCTTTATGAAAAAAAAATTAATGAATGAGGTGTATTTGAATTTCAAATTCAATTCTATCAATAGGCTCATCGTCTTTCTGGTCATCATACTGCTGGGAACGGCGTGTACTTTTGCGAATACCAATAAGCTGGATCTGCCTGGAAATCAGAACCAACTGAAAGAAACGCTGGTATCAACACCCGTCCTCCCCACATCTTCACCAACTCAAACGAATACATCTATTCCCAGTCCAACGTCTACGAGTACCATCACTCCTACACCTACACCTACCCCAACCCTGCATCCTATGACAATCCTGGCAATGCGTCAGACACCCTACCCCGGAAGTGAGATTGTGATTGAAAACACGCTGACGGCTGCTTACAATTACAATCGGTATTATGCCTATTATTTATCCGAAGGATATAAAATTTATGGCCTTCTAACCGTCCCAACCGGGGAACCCCCGGAAGGAGGCTGGCCATCCATCGTATTTAATCATGGATATATACCACCCACACAATATCGCACCACCGAACGCTACATCGCTTACGTAGATTGGTTGGCACGCAGTCAATACATTGTTTTTCGTATTGATTACCGTGGCCATGATCAATCGGAAGGGACTGCCCTGGGTGCTTACGGTGACTCTGGCTACACTGTCGATGTGTTGAATGCAGTTGCATCTTTACAACAATTTCCCCTGGCAAATCCTGAAAAAATTGGGATGTGGGGACATTCCATGGGTGGTTATCTCACATTAAGATCGATGGTAATTTCAGAGGATATTAAGGCTGGAGTAATCTGGGCGGGTGTTGTTGCTTCCTATCCGGATATGATGTCCAAATGGCGCCGTAATACACCTGGACCAGCCCCAACACCTCCCACATTTGCCCGTCGCTGGCAACAGGAATGGGTTAATGAATATGGTACAAATGAGGAGAATCCGGATTTCTGGTCATCCATCTCTTCTAACAGTTTTGTAAATGAAATTTCAGGACCGGTTCAATTACATCATGGCACCGCCGATGAGAGTGTACCGATTGTTTTCTCTGAGCTATTAAGGGATGAAATCCAGGCTGTGGGGGGTGAAGTTGAATTCTATAGCTATGAGGGTGATGATCACAATCTTTCTGGTTTTTTCAGTTCAGCTATGACCAGAACCATCGCTTTCTTTGATACCTATTTGAAATAATAAATAAAAGTATCATCATTTCATTCATTTCGTTCATGCGAATTTGGACACCAATATTCCGTCGATTAACTTAAGTTAATGCAATTTCCTTATATTAGACATATAATGTAATATATATCTGATTTATTCTGGAATAATCGGGTCCATTTACGATACATTCATAATTTCCAATAAACTTACCAAAATTAGATATACGAAGGATGGATTGAACATGAGGATTAGTTTAAAAACGCTGTTTGTTTTAATGGCTTTATTAATGTTGGCTGCCTGTGCCAGTCCAACACCAGTTTCAACAACCGAACCCATTGCACCTACTATTGAAATTGAAGAGCCGGAAGAATCGATTGATTCGGAGGATGATTTAACACTGGCCGCCAATGCCTTCCAAAAAGGTGGCTGTGTTGCCTGTCATGTGATTCCTGGGGTTGAGAATGCTGTAGGAACTATTGGTCCGGATCTATCAGAAATTGGATTAACAGCCCGTCAGCAATTAACCGGTTCAGATTACAAAGGAAAAGCTGAAAATGTAGTTGAATATCTAAGAGAGGCAATGTTTGATCCGAATGCTCATCTGTCTTCTGATTGTGCCGGAGGTACGTGCGCAGCTGGTCTAATGCCTTCCTATGCAGATGGTAATCTCAAAGATGCAGAAATTGATGCAATGATCAATTTCATGGCTAGATTACCCGGGTTGGAATTTACAGCACCAATCGCAACAGAAGAACCTACAGAAGTAGTCGAAACAGGATTGGCAGATGAAGATATGGAATGGGCAAAACAGGTCTACTTTGAACGCTGCGCTGGCTGTCACGGAACTTTGCGTAAAGGAGCGACTGGACCTGGGCTTACGCCCGATTTAATGCAGCCCAAAGGTACCCTGGCACTGGCAGCTATCATCTTCAATGGCACCCCGCGTGGTATGCCTGATTGGGGAAACCAGGGTTTCATGACCAAAGAAGAAACCGAAATAATGGCTGAATATCTGCAAATTGAACCTCCTCAACCCCCTGAAATGTCATTAGATCAGATGCTGGCTTCCTGGAAACTTTTGGTGCCTGTGAAAGATCGACCCACAGAACCGCAAACCACGCGCAATTGGGAAAATTATATGGCAGTCACCTTGCGGGATGCCGGGCAGATCGCTGTTATCGATGCGGATACGTATGAAGTCGTGGCCAACGTTGATACGGGATATGCTGTCCATATCACAAGAAATTCTGCCACCGGGCGTTATCTTTATACCATCGGTCGGGATGGCAAATTAGCTTTAGTAGATCTTTGGACGGAAATTCCCACCAAAGTAGCCGAAGCTCAACTTTGTTATGATGCACGTTCTGTTGAAATCAGTAAATACTCCGGTGAGTTAGGAGATTTTACAGATAAATTAGCGATCGTCGGTTGTTACTGGCCACCTCACTTTGTAATTCTCGATGGTGAAACCCTGGAACCATTCAAAATTGTCAGTACCCGTAGTTATACCTGGGATACTGAAGAATACCACCCGGAACCACGCGTGGCCGCGATCGTTGCATCTCATTTCAAACCAGAATGGATTGTCAATATTAAAGAAACTGGTCAGGTCTGGATGGTAAATTATTCTGACCCGGTCAACCCGACCATAAAGATGATCGAAGCAGAACGCTTCCTGCATGATGGAGGTTGGGATTCCACCAAACGATACTTCATGGTCGCCGCCAACAACATGAATACAATTGTTGTTATTGATGCAATGGAAGGGAAACTGGAGGCTTTGGTCGAAGTTGCGGGAATTCCACATCCGGGCAGAGGTGCAAATTGGATTGACCCTGAATTTGGTCCTGTCTGGAGTGCGTCCCACCTGGGTGAGGGTGTCATCACCTCCATTGGCACTGATCCTGTAAACTATCCCGAAAATGCCTGGAAGGTTGTGAGAACCACAAAATTGCCAGGCTCTGGTAGTTTATTTATCAAGACTCACCCTAACAGCCCATGGATATGGGTGGATATGACCTTGCACCCGGATCCGGCCACTTCAAGAACCATCTGTGTGGTTGCAAAAGAAAATCCGGAAGAAGTCTACAAATGCTGGGAAGCTGCAACCTATGGACGCGCAGTCCATTTTGAATACAACATGCAGGGTACAGAAATCTGGGTCAGCATTTGGGGTAATGCGGATATTCCTGGTGAGGTGGGTGAAATTGTTGTCTATGATGACAAAACACTGGAAGAAATAACCAGAATTCCAAACCTGGTTACCCCGACCGGCAAGTTCAATGTTTACAATACGATCTACGACATTTACTAAAATAAATGTTTATCTACTAAAAGGCCAGGATTTCCCAGGTCTTTTTTTTTAAATTCAATAGAATCTCTGTTATTGATTTAACCTGAGTTTCTCACTTTTGAAAAAAAAGACCTGATTTACGCCTGGAAAACCAATTTTCAGGACACTAAGGCAGGGCACTAATTTGAGAAACACAGGTCACTTAACAAAAAGCAGGGAGTTTATGAAACTCCCTGCCAAGTGGTAAATTTTTAAATCTAAACTAAAACTTCTTCGGGAACGACAAATTTTTCATTCGCTTTGCGAACTTCGTCGGTGACATTGAAGTCGAGATCAGCGCCTACCATCTGGCGGACATAATCCTTTACGGTTGAATCCCAGTATTTCTTGGTGACATAGAAGACTTTTGCACCACCAAGCTCGTGCTGGACATCCGGCCATGGGTAGCTGGGTTGTGCCATACCAAGACCCCAGCGCAACCAACCGTTATATGATTCGTAGGTTGCCCACCATTCTTTATTCTTGATGATTTCGAAACCGTAGAAAGCTTTGGCATAATACATAGCTGCGCCAATACGGCCGCCACGAATGAGAGCCATGGTGTGAAGACTGATGTTAATATCTTCGTTCATTAAACGACCATTAGCGAAACCTGCCCAGACACCATCCACCAGACCTACCAGGGTGTAGACGTCCTTGAGTCGTTTTCGCTTCCAGCCCAAAATTTCTGAATAAACACGTGAACCAACAATATCATAGAAGTCGTGTTCAACTTTCATCAATTTTTCCATGTAGCCTAACATAGCAGGAACTTCTTCAAGTTTGGCTTCACGGATGTAAAGCATGCGGCCATCTTTTAATTTCAGCATGCATTCTGGGAATGGAGGAATATCCAGTTTCGGCCCCTGTAACATGGCTTCGATTTCTCGAGCATCGATACTTAAAACTTCTTGAGATGCTTTGGTTGGTAATTCGTATTTCACAATAATTCTCCTTTATACAATAATTGTTGTTAATTAAATTAGCTCAAATTTGCTGCGCTAATTTTATTTATACTTTCAACATGAGCCTGGTTAGTGGCATCACCATGTTTTGTCTTTGTCATGGTTGCTTTCTTTGCCATTAATTCTTCATATTCATCATCATCAACAATGGCAACACAACGACCAATCGAAGATTCACCATCCACAAAACGCCAGGGGAAGAACCCAACCTGTAAACGTCGATTGAGGATCAAGTCAAGATCTCCACCGATACATTCAGCATGAATGATATGATCCGGGAACATTTTTATGTGCATTTGTTGGTATTTATCATCATCGAAGAACTCAGCTAACTCCACACCAAGTTTTTTCTTGAATACATATTCGGCTTGCTTTGTTTGGCGGGGCATCCAATTGCGAATAATCGTATTCATGGGGTGATCCGCGCTGCCACAATCAACACCAATCCAGCGAAGTTTTTTGGCTTTTGCCCACAAGACAAATTCTTCTCCAGGGCCTGGATGCATAACCATGTAACGGATTTCATCAGCGGTGGGTTGATCCCATCCGAAATGGTGATATCCGGTGTGAATGATCAGGATGTCGCCTTCTTTAACTTCAACCCGTTCTTCAATCATTTTGCTGGTGTAAACATCATAATCAGCAACCACATCACTCAGATCAACAATTGCTGCTTCATGGATTAAGAAATCCATGTCAAGAGAAGCAATATCCTTTCCTGGTGTGTAGAAATGAATTTCTCCATCTAGATGGGTACCGAGGTGATTTGAATGTGTCAAAAGTTGACCATTGGCTCCATTTGGGGCTAAGCGTTTATTATATTTAACCTGCAATGGTTCATAGGTTGGCCATGGAGGTGTACCAATCCCTAACGGTATAGTGAGATCAATAAATTTCATTTTCTTTCTCCTTTTCAATTAAATAACTTCAATATATTCTAATAATACCAATTCTTGACAAAAAAAACGATACGATAAATGAACCGTATCGAATAAAACCATCACAAGATTTGATAGTACGAGCACCTCCTCAATTTTCTACAATAAATAATAACCATTAAGGTTGTCTGACAATACTTCGTATTTTTATTATCCATCTTTTTGTTTGAAAGTCAAGAAAAAAACAATTTCAAGGCGTGATTTTAATCCCTTTTTTCTTCTTTACTTCTATAGTTGTTGCAGAATATCATGCCAATGGTTCATTACAGAGTTGCCATCAATATCATATTTATTAGCTTGTAATAAGGTATTACGAATCCTGGTCGTCATTATCTCAGGTTCGATGTATTTATTATTTATGAGAAATATTACATCTTCGATATCAGTATCAAAACCTCGCTCCACTTTGCTAAATGCGATTATATACGGATTAAGTATGAAAACTTCAATTTCACCAAATTTTCCAAATAGTAAACATCCTTCCATATCTTCAACGGTCACAGGTAAAAAATTTTCGATCGGCACTGCTTCAACATCCAGTTGGAGTTTTTGAGCTACTTCTTCTAAAAAACGATCAAATGTCCCCTTTTTCAGATCATCACCAACATAATCCACATCTAAAGTAGGACGACTACTCCCGAGTAAATGTAAGGCACATCCCCCCAATAAAATCAATTGATCTTTATCGGGATATTGTCTGCCAAGTGTTTCAAGAAAAAATATTAATTTCTCACTACTTACTTCTTCTATCATTGCATCTGATGTTCCAAATGTTGTATTAGTCTATTCATAGCGTGTTCATATGTGCCATACCAATTAATTAATCTTCCAGAAATTAATTGTTGATTCAGACTTAATTTTCTGAGATTCTCATCCGGATTATTTTCAATCACAAAATCTAGTTGACCTTCAAACATCATTGGGAGAGTGGATTCATATCTTAAAAATGAAATTAATCTATCTTTATATTTTTGCTGTAAAAACATAGCTGCACAATAATAAAATTGTAAAGTAATTTTTGCTGGTTGTGTTATGTTTTTATACACAACAGGAACTTTCGATGCAAGTTTTGGTTGTTGAATAAATAAAGGGATTAATGCCAACCTAAACCGGGATTCTTTTGAGCTGGCTAGTATGGCAATTAGGGTCTCTGGATTTAAGACTACATCATCACAATTGTTTTCATCACTTAAGAGGAATTCAATCCCTAATTTATTTAAATTATTAATGATTATTAAGTTATTAATTTTTTCAGGAATAATTTGTTCCATGAATAAATTATATCATTTGAAATTCATGAAATTATTTTTCTAGATATATGGTTTAATCAAGAAGGAAAATCACCCTATGACAGAAATTACCGATTCATTAAATAAAACTACGATTGGTAAATCCGCTTATGAATGGCTGGTTCAATCAAACCAGGCTGTTGTTTGGGGAAACACATCGAGCGGTTTATTCTTGCGCGTTCAGGGGGATAAAATTATTTTCCTGACAAAAAATAATGATTTTGGACCGGTTAATATTATTTTTCAAAACCAAATTCCTATCCAATGGAAAAATGAGGATGAAGTTCAAATCATTCATGCAGACCGGGAATTTATTCTTACAAATAAAAAACAGCAAATAAAATTAAATATCGAAAATATTTGGAATACCCCACAAAAACCTACTGGATTCATCTCTGATATTGAACAAAAGAACAGATTGACACAGGCAGCCAATCAATTATCGCTGTTGAAAAACGAACAGGGTTATGCCCCCCTCCTGCTGCCGTTTGTCACTGATACGCTCTCTTTGGAAACAGGCAATACATGGCTCTTTTCATCCTGGAACACAATCAGACTTCTAAAAATTTCGATGATCCAAAAAGATACCGAATCCATTCTTTCGTTATCCAATTTTCTGGTTGGATCTGGACGAGGACTGACCCCTTCCGGCGATGATTTATTAACCGGATTGACTTTTATGCGCAGACGCTGGTTTCCTGAAATCAATTGGATGACAGAAGTCGAGGATCAACTATTGGTAACATTTAAGGAAAAAACGACATCAGTCAGCAGTACTTTGTTTGAGTGTGCCTTGCAAGGAGAAGCTGATGCGAGGATTCAAAAAATGAGTGATGCTTTAATGAGTGCAGAAATCCCCTTTCAACAGCAAGCCATTGAACTTTCACGCTGGGGAAATTCATCAGGGGCAGATGTGTTCCTGGGAATGTTACTGGCAATTGAGAGTTTTCAAAACCATATTTGAGGATTAAGAATGACTTTATCTACACAATATCAAATCAAATGTCCCACCTGTTCTCGATCAGATCAGATAATTTTGGTTGAAGACATATATTTTGGATTGATCGAGAAGGATCAAAAAGTCATCGCAAGGTTTAGTATTCAACCTGATCAAATCAAATCTTTATTGCGAGATATCAAACCTCCCACATTGGAAAGATTACCCATCTGGCTGATTATTCCTCCAGATATATTTATCGGTATTATTATTGGTATCATCCTGCTTCTGGTAGTTATTACTGGAATGCAACAAGGATTCGATCAAAAGGTCGCATTTCCAATAGTTTTTCTTTTGGTTTACTTCATATTGCGCCGTTATCTTAATTCGAAATATATAGCCAAAAAAAACGAAAGAGAAAAAGAAATCAATCGGGCTCAAAAAGCAGCGGATCGATGGTCATCATTATTCCTTTGTCTTCATGATATGACTGTTTTCAGCGGTCATAGTAACAACTATTTTCCAATCCATGAATTACAAAATAGAATCCATTCTGACTCCCTTTTAGTCAGCACATCCGATAAAACTTGATCAATAAAAAGAAGGCTCAGTTTTACTGAACCTTCGTATTCAGATATAGGGAAAAAATTATTCCTGAATTTCTAGTGCCCGTTCTCGCATTTGTTCGCGTAATATTTTTGAATCACGCGGATATGCCCAATAGAACAAAGTAAATAAGGCGGCGCAGATAATCCACGGGACTGGGATGGTCCAGATCATTGCCTTGGTTAATCCGATTCTGTCTGCCAGAACACCAGCAATATAGGCAGCAAAGGCAGCAAAACCGCTTTCGATAAACGTGACCATCGCAAAAGCTGTTCCACGCAATTCAGGTGGGATAGCTCCTTGCATCATTGGCTCTTTAGCGCCTTTACCAGGCCAGCTTATTAACAAGGCGGTTACTGCACACAATGCAACTAGTTGTCCAAAAGACCAATTGTCTGTTTGGGTAAATAATATATAAGTCAATGGAATACCCGAAATAATTGAAATTTGGCCAATCGCAGTACGACCATACTTGGGGCTTTTTCCCTCTGCCCAATCTCCAAGAAACCCACCAATAATATTCGACAAAGCAGTGCCTACCACAATACCTGCAAAAGCTACGGATGCCAACGACTCGGTTAATCCACGCACATTAACAAACCAGGTGATGATGTATAGTCCCATCACAACCCAGGGCATCGAGCCAGCCAAACCTTGAGCGATTGCCACCCAGATGGTCGGGATTTTTAATACTTTCGGAATATCACTGAATTTTACTTTGTATTTAGCAGCATCTTCAGCAGTAATTTTTCCCATAAGCTCTGGCTCAGATGCGCCGCGTACCGGTTCATCCACCATAAACCAGATGACCAAACCGGAGACTACACTGAACAAGCCTAGCGAAATAAAACCCCAGCGCCATAAAGTGGGAGAGGCTAGCAGCCCTAATCCAAGGGTTCCCACAACAATTCCCATAACCCCAATTGCCTCCAAAACACCTAATGCTCGTCCTCGCTGTTTGGGTGGAAACGTATCAGACATAATTGAAAACGTCGCTGGCATCAAACATCCCAATCCGATTCCGGATATTGCACGGATGATCAATAATTGTCCAAAATCCTGTGTCAAACCACAAACTGCTGTCCAAATTCCCCATATTCCTGTACCAATCAGAATTACTTTTTTCCTGGAATATCGATCAGCCGCATACCCCCAGAATGGAGCACTGATCGCCTGTAAAATACTCCTGATAGTTCCAATCGTTCCCAGATTGGTATAACTGAGTCCCCACAATGCCTGTAAAGTGGGAAACAAAACTGATATGGTCTGACCTTCACCCTGGTCAATGAAATAACCGAAGGACAAGGCAAACAACGTTCGCCAACGACGTTGTTTTTTCACAGGCTTTTCTACTGGCTTTGCAAGATTCTCTGTCGCCATAAACAACTCCTCATTTTTTTAAAAATTGAAAAAAGGCCATCTTTAATTGTAGTTTTTTGGGAATATTGAATTCTAGAAAAATGGATCATGATTGTCAAGCATTTTTGTCTTTGTATTAATGGGAAATTTCTATGAATAGTACGGTAGATGGAAAAAAGTCTCTTTCTGTGTACAATAAAAACATGATATTGGGCAGATTTCCTTACCCAACGTATCGCAGAATGCGTCATATTCTTATTGTTTGGATCGTTGAAACAATAACCTTATATTTATTAGGTCGTTGGCTACCTGGGTTGGTTATTTCCAGTGAGTTTGACGCGTTTTTAGCTGTCACTTTGATCGGTCTTTTAAATGCGATCCTGAGACCCCTTATTCTGCAGTTGACAATTGCACTTACGGTGCTAACCCTGGGACTGTTTTCATTTTTCCTTAATATTGTTGTTATTGTACTGGTTGCTTACATCATGCCTGGTTTTAATTTTATGGATTATCCAAGTGTTATTTATGTAGTTCTGGGCATCTCGTTTATGAATTTGTTAGCTTCCAATTTATTGGCGCTGGATGAAAATGATTCATATTATCGTTCCGTCATCCCCAAACTTAAACCCCAAGATCTCCCCCCAGAAAATGAACAACCAGCGGGACTTGTCATCATCGAAATTGATGGCTTGTCTTATAATGTCCTTCGCAAAGCAGTTGACCATGGTTACATGCCAACATTACGGAACTTTATTGCAAAAAATTATCAGATCCATTCCTGGAATTGTGGTTTACCATCGCAGACATCATCCAGCCAGATGGGTATTTTATACGGAGAAAACACCAACATCCCTGCCTTCCGGTGGTATGAAAAGGATAGTGGAAAACTGGTTGTCTCCAATCATCTCAGCGATACAGCGATGATTGAACAGCGATTTCAACACAAAGGAGGTTTATTAGCAGTTAATAGTTCCAGTTTAGGAAATATGTTTTCTGGAAATGCTGGCCGATCCATTCTAACCATGAGTAAATTATCTCAATTTAGAAAACTCCCCAAAAGAAGTGGTAATTTTTATAATTTTTTTCTTAATCCCTATAACTATATTCATACAATTCTCCTGATGATCCTGGAATTAATCCGTGAACTGTATCAATCAACCGTTCAAATTTTATCCAGACGAATTCCTCGGATTCGAAGAACACTACTATTCGCGTTGGAACGTACAATTTCAGCTGTCCTCATTCGCGAATTGACAACCCATCTATTGATCGAGGATATGTTCCATGGGAGACAGACCATCTATGCAACTTATTTTGGTTATGATGTAGTAGCTCATCACACCGGTCTAGCCAGCCCTGGTGCTATGACAACACTGCGCGATATTGACAAACAAATTCAACGCATTAAAGATGCCATTGAGCATGCTCCACGCATGTACAAAATAGTCATCATCTCTGATCACGGCTTGTCCGAAGGTGCACCATTTCAACAGTTATTTGGAATTACGCTCGAACAACTCATCCAAAGAATTCTTGAAGACCAATATTCGATTGTCGATACAGGCGCATCCGAAGAAACCAAAGGATATGTAAATTCATTATTACAAATGGCACTGGCTCCTCATAAAAAACTTAACGAAACAGCCCGTCGCATTTATGAACAATACAAGAAAGACAAAGGAAATTATTTCTATTTTGACTTGCCTCAAAAGGACACCCAGGTAAAACAATCAGACATGGTATTATGTACATCCGGCAGCCTGGCAATGTTGTACTTTACACATATAAAACAAAGACTTCTACTGGAGGAGATCAAAGAACTTTATCCAAATCTGATTGAAGCATTGATTTGCCATCCAGGAATTGGATTTCTGGCAATTGACTCTTACAGCAACGGACCTGTAGTTATCAATGCGGAAGGAATTTATTATCTCAACTCTAAAGAATTCGAAGGTCAGAATCCACTGGAAATGTACGACGAAACTGCAGCCTGGCAATTAGAAAAATTATTTTCATACTCAAATGTTGGGGATATCGTCATTCAGAGCCGGTATAACCCCGAAACGGATCAAATACCTGCATTCGAGAATCTGCTTGCTCATCATGGCGGAATTGGTGGGGATCAAACCTTAGCCTTTGTATTGCATCCGTCTAAGTTACCATTAACACAACCTATAAATGACGCCATTGAAATGCATCATCAATTACGAAACTGGCAAAATATTCTTTTCAGTTCGCTGTTGAGTCAAGATTTCGAAAGTAAGTAATTACACTTTTCAAGGCCAAAAATTGGTATAATCGGACTTCTGGAGTTCAAATGCAAACAATTAAAATTGCCAAAATTGATCCAAATGCCTTTCTTCCCTCCCGAAAACATCCTGATGATGCTGGTTTAGATATTTATGCTAATTGCAATATCCTTATTAAACCTCATTCGACATCCATTGTCAGCACAGGTATTACACTTGAAATATCAAATGGGTTTGTGGGTCTACTCAAACCTAAAGGACGCAACAACCATCTGCTGGGTGCAGGTGTGGTCGATGCAGGATATCAGGGCGAAATTTTAGTGAAGGTGGCAAACATCAGTAATCATCCTTTAGAAATCAAACCGGGTGATGCGATCGGTCAGTTATTAATTCTCCCTATATACTCTCCACAAGTCCTCGAAGTCAATCCTGATCAAATTCACAATGAAAACTCTTCACGAGGGAATTCAGGTGGTATTGTGGATCAACATATTGCATGAAATTTTCAAAAACACAATGTTTTTTAGAACCATAATTCGAAATTTTCCATAAAATTAAACTATCAGAGAAATTAGCTGGCTTATACAAAGATTGTACAAAGTCTGTTTCGTTTAATATTGGCTTGTTATAATTTTGTCTAAATTACGAGTTCGTGCCAGGAAAGGAAAATGATGGGTAATGTAAAAATTGTAACTGATAGTACATGCGATCTCCCTATTTCTCTTATTGAAGAATTAGATATTTTGGTTATCCCTTGTTATGTTAATATGAATGGGAAAAGTTATCTAGATGGGATTGAATTGAGCCGAGAGAGCTTTTTTAAGGCTCTACCTACAGCCAACCCTTTACCAACAACATCAGCCCCTGGTATGGATTCTTTCATAAAAGCTTATCAAAAATTGGCAGATGCAGGTGCAGATGGAATTATCTCCATCCACATTTCTGAAACTTTAAGTAATATAAACAATGTTGCAAAAATAGCCGCTGATGCTTTTGATGCCGTTCCAGTTCGAGTTATCGACTCAGGTCAACTCAGTATGGGATTAGGTTTACTGGCTCTTGTAGGAGCAAAATTGGCAAAAAAAGGTGCAAGCCTGGATGAAGTGGAAGCAGAGATACTCAAGAAAAAACCACTTACCAATGCCTTTGCCAAACTTGATACACTTGAATATTTGAGACGAGGCGGCCGTCTTTCGTTTGCTATGCATGGAATTGGAAATCTTCTGGAAATCAAACCGATAACAAAAATGAGTAATGGTATTTCCGGAGTGGAAATGAAACGCACCCGCAAGAAAGCTCATCAGCGCTTTTTGGAAATAGCCAGAGAATTAGGCCCTGCTGAAATCATTGGAATTATCCACGCCGATGCATATCAGAATGCATTACAGGTACGGGATGAATTACAGGAAATTTGGCCAGGAATAGAACCCATCATCTCCTTTGTAACGCCAGCTATTGGAGCACATGTTGGTCCAGGAACAATCTGTATTGTTTCCATTCAAAAAAAGATCTACAAACCCCTGTTTGAATCGAAGTTTACAAATATCCGTGATCGGGTAAATAGATTTCGTAAAAACATCGGTGGTATGAATAATAAAGAGCAGGAGTAATAAATGGGTTATTGGTCTGTTTATGGTCTGGCAGCAATAACTATCTGGGGTTTAATGACCTTGATTTGGTTATTGAGTTTGAAAATAAAAAACACCAGCATCGTTGATATCATCTGGGGTTTTGGTTATGTTTTAGTCAACTGGGTAGTATTTTTTGCAACCCCAGAAGAATTTATGACCCGTAAATGGATCATCAATATCCTTGTCACGCTTTGGGGTCTACGACTGACTTCCCATATTTTCTTGCGAAACAAAGGTAAACCGGAAGATTTCCGCTATGCGGCCTGGCGAAAACAGTACGGGAAAAAATGGTGGTGGTATAGCTACCTGCAAACCTTCATGCTGCAAGGCTCCCTGATGTTTCTGATCTCTGCCCCATTAATTCATACCCAGGCAACAGCTACGCCATCCAGTATTGGTTTGTTAGAAATTTTAGGAATCATTTTATGGGCAATCGGTTTCTTTTTCGAAACAGTTGGAGATATTCAGCTGGAAAATTTCAAAAAAGACCCCTCAAACAAAGGTAAGTTATTGAATACCGGTGTGTGGCGTTTTACCCGTCATCCAAATTACTTCGGTGATTCAGCTCAATGGTGGGGTTTCTATTTGATTGCTTCCGGTTCAACCTTGGGGTTCCTGACGATTTTCAGCCCGATTATCATGACTTATTTCCTTATTAAAGTTTCGGGTGTCGCTATGTTGGAAAAATCTATGGCGGAGAGAAAACCCGGGTATAAAGAATATATGGCGACAACCAATGCCTTCGTTCCCTGGTTTCCGAAAAAAATAATTATTAAAAGAGGTGTATGATGAAAATAATTCGCATTCTTAATCTTGTTTCTTTACTGGCTACTATCACAGTCAATGCATTAGCAAACATTCTTCCGATTAATAATCTCCAAACCGGGGCAGTGAGTGATTCATTTGGTGCCTTATTCACCCCTGCCGGATATGTCTTTGCCATTTGGGGTGTTATTTATTTGACGCTGGCAGTTTTTGCGGTCTACCAGGTTTTACCTGCTCAAAAAGATAATACCCGCCTTGACCGAATTGGAATTTGGTTCATTCTGGCGAACCTTTTTAACGGCGGTTGGATTTTTGCCTGGCATTATTTACTTTTCCCCATATCGATGTTACTCATGCTAGGCTTATTGGTTTCGTTATTGGTCATTTACTTGCGATTGGGAATTGGAACAAGCAAAAGTGCTCTCAATGAACGCTGGTTGGTGGATATGCCTTTCAGTATTTATCTCGGTTGGATATCTGTTGCTACCATTGCAAATGCTTCTGTCGTCTTGCTGGACTTAAATTGGGATGGTTTTGGTCTCAGTGAAACAATCTGGACTGTTATCGTTCTGGTTGTTGGTGTAATCCTGGGTCTATTAATGACCCTAAAGCGTTCTGAGGTTTTTTACACATTAGTGCTCATATGGGCATTCATTGGAATTACACAAAATGGAAGTGGAGATAATGTTGTAACCATTACCGCCTGGGTAGGTTCAGCCATTCTGGCAATTTTCCTGGTGATCGCCCGCGGTGTTCTCCGACGTAAACAGTTAATTGCCCGTTACAAACGGTCTTAGGATTTTTGTTTATTCAGTAATCAAAAAATCTCCTTTCAACAATTGGCGGTCAGGGTGTTTTTGGCTGGCTTGCGCCAGTCAAAAACACCTGATTACCCCAATTTATTGAGATGGTACCAAAAAACACCGAGTTTCTCAGGAAAATATGGCGGTTTTTAATAAATCTCTAATGGAATTATTACAAAAATAGTAGTACATTAATGGAGTAAATTTCCTGATTTCAAAACATGGGAGGCACAATGATTGAAATTCGTGATTTGTCCAAATCGTACGGTGAAATTCAGGCTCTTCAATCAACAAATATTGATATTCAAAAAGGCGAAATTGTTGGCTTACTCGGACCTAATGGAGCAGGCAAAACGACGCTGATGAAAATGATCACCGGAGTTTTGGAACCAGATAGTGGAACGGTTTCCATTAATGGACTGGATATCGTAAGGGATCGTGCTAAAGCTCAGGCAAAAATTGGTTATTTGCCTGAAAATGCACCGTTGTATCCCGACTTAACTGTTCAGGACTATTTACAGATGATGGCAGATTTACGTCTGATTAATCCTGAACAACAAATTCCTGCCATTATCTCTGCAATTCATGCTGTGAACCTGGATAGTGTTGTTACCCGACCCATCGGACAGCTCAGTAAAGGTATGCGTCAGAGGGTAGGTCTGGCACAGGCTATTTTACATAAACCAGAAATACTCATCCTCGATGAACCAACTGTTGGACTGGATCCAACACAAATCGTTGAAATCCGGCAATTAATTAAGAATCTGGCTCAACAAAGTACAATTCTATTTTCTACCCACATCCTCTCTGAAGTGGAAGCCCTTTGTGATCGGGTAATTATGATCATGAATGGCAAGATCAAAGCTGATTCACACTTATCCGATCTATCAAATACAGATAATGCCATCCTGGTTCTGGATGAAGATTTTCCAGATGCGGAAAAACTATTGAAGCAGTTAAGTGGAGTGGTTGGGGTAACTCGAGAAACGGGCCAGAACAGATATCCACATTATTACATTCTGGGTCAACCGGATTCTGACATCACACCAAAAATATTCCAGTTATCAGTGGAAAAAAAATGGCCACTGCGTGAGCTGCGTAAGGATGTTCACACCCTCGAATCAATCTTTAACGAACTTGCCATAGCTGAGTGAGGTGTACGATGAAACAAATTCTGGCAATCACACGCAAAGAACTTAATAGTTACTTTAATTCCCTATTGGCTGTGATCTTCTTGGGAACTTATTTAGCTGCCATTGCGATTATATTCTTCACTGTTGAGGGATTTTTTGCAAGGGGATTAGCTGATATTCGTCCTTTATTTTCCTGGACCCCAGTCCTGATGATTTTCTTGATTGCAGCGCTAACAATGCGTCAATGGAGTGAAGAACAGCGGTCAGGTACGCTGGAGATATTGCTTTCCTTACCAACCAGTCATGTGCAACTTGTGCTGGGAAAATTCCTGGCTGTCATGAGTATGATTGGAATCGCATTATTATTAACCTTGCCGTTCCCCATCATGGTATCTTTTTTAGGAAATTTAGATTTGGGTCCAGTCATAGGTGGCTATTTGGCATCCATATTAATTGCAGCTGCATATGCATCGATCGGTTTGTTCATTTCCTCAAGAACCGATAATCAGATTGTGGCATTAATCCTGACTGTCATTACAGGAGGGGCTTTTTACCTGATAGGTAGCTCTTTTTTCACGAGTTTTTTCCCTGCCTCATTGGTTGAGATTTTACGAGCAATTGGCACAGGTAGCCGTTTTGAAAGCATCCAACGTGGTGTTATTGATATTCGTGATCTGGTGTATTACGCTTCATTAAGTACTTTTTTTATTGTGTTAAACGTGCTCTCGATTGATCGTTTCCGCTGGTCTCAGCAAGCCACGGCCTACCGTTTTACCACATTACGAACAACTGCATTGATTTGCTTGAATTTGATCGCGATTAACATCTGGATTTATCCATTGTATGGTTTACGTTTGGATTTGACATCTCAAAAAGAATTCACCATTTCTCAAACGACCAAAGATTTGACTTCCACCTTGCCCGAACAACTCCTCATTCGTGCTTACCTCAGTGAAAAAACTCACCCATTACTTTCTCCACTCATTCCCCAAATAAGCGACTTGCTTAAAGAATACGAAATCGCTTCCCGTGGAATGATTACTGCAGAGGTCATTGACCCCATTGATGACCCTGAAATAGAAACAGAAGCCAATCAGGCTTATGGAATCCAACCAACACCTTTCCAAATAGCCGGAAGAAATGAATCATCTATCGTCAATGCGTATTTTGATATTCTGGTTCGCTATGGAGATCAATCCATTGTAATTGGATTGGAAGATTTGATCGAGGTGCAACAGACAGCCACTGGGGTGAATGCCAGCCTTAAAAACCTCGAGTATAATCTGACATCTGCGGTTAAAAAGACAGTCTACGGTTTTCAAAGTATCGATTCAATACTGGCAGAAATCGAGGAGCCCGTTAAATTAACTTTACTCTTATCTCAAAACCTTTTACCAGAAAATGAAAATGAAATAGTTGTCCTGATCAACCAGATCGCCATACAAATTCAGGATGAATCGAAAGGAAAATTTATTTTCGAAATTGTAGACCCGGATGTTGAGGGGGCTTCGATTTCGCGTCAACAATTAATTGAGGAGTTAGGAATTGAACCTTATCCGATCGAACTATTCTCACAAGATTCCTATTTCTTTCATCTGCTGCTACAAAATGGTGGCCAGGCACAGATCATTTATCCTCCCACAGAAGCCAATGAAGCCGATATTCGCCTGGCAATTGAATCGGCTTTGAAAAGAACTTCGAGCGGATTCCTGAAAGTGATCGGCATCTGGACACCTCCCACTACCACCCAGGATATTTATGGCCAGACCCAACAGGCAATTTCCAGTTATCAATTCGCCCTCGAACAGCTAAACAGTGATTATGAACTCCAGTATGTAGATCTCAGCACTGGTAGAATTGCAGATAATTTCGATGCAGTCGTAATCATTGCTCCTGAAAATTTAGGAGAAATTGAGCAATACGCCATCGATCAATTCCTCATGCGCGGTGGCGCTGTCATTCTTGCAATCAGCCCCTACAAATTGGATGCTGATTATGTCAATGGCTACCTCACTTTGACCCCTATTGAGACTGGTTTAATCGAAATGCTCAATTCCTACGGCATCTTTGTTCAGAATCAATTGGTGATGGACTCTCAAAATGCCGATTTTCCGGTAGCAGTCAATCGAAATGTTGGCCAGGTACAGGTTCAGGAAATACAGGCTATTGCTTATCCATATTTTGTGGATGTTAGGCCAGAGATGATGGCTGGAGAAAATCTGATTGTCACAGGATTGCCTGCCATCAGTATGAACTGGGCTTCACCCGTTCAGATAGAAAAAGAACAGGCTGAACAACGCGAGGCAATCGTCTTGCTCAGTTCCAGTACTGATGCCTGGACATCCACCAGCACTAATATCCAACCTGATTTCGAATTATATCCTGAACTCGGATTTGAAATCGGTCAATCGTATTCATCCTATCCATTGGCAGTATCTATGCAAGGCACTTTCGAGTCTTTCTTCAAGGATAAACCTGTTCCCACGCTCACCAACGCTGATGGAACAGAGAATACCAACCCAGGATTCACCACCATCAGTCAATCTTCACCGAATAGCCGGTTGGTTGTATTTGGCAGTGCGGGTTTCATTGATGATTTTCCTCTGCAGTTATCCTCACGATTGACGCAGGATTATGTTGTTAATAATTTGCGTCTATTACAGAACGCTGTTGACTGGTCTGTTGAAGATACTGATTTATTATCAATTCGATCCCGTGGATCAGCTACCCGGGTGTTAATCCCATTGGACACCAAACAACAGACATTCTGGGAAATCTTTATTTACGTCATTGAGGCAATCTTACTATTTGGATTATATGGATTTTGGCAAATTCGAAAACGTAAGAATAAATCTATAAGCATTCTGTCTATGCAATCAAAAACATCCAGGGAAGGAGCATTCAATGAATAAAATACAAAAATATTTTCTGGCAATTCTTGGATTACAAATCATTCTGATTTTGGTTGTCTTTCTCCTTCAACGACCTGTTGCAGCCAGAAATAATTTGATCTTTCCCGATTTAAAAGTGGAGACAGTCACAGCCATCAATATCAGTGACTCGACAGGCAATCTAGTCTCTCTTGAAAAACAAGGAGACCAATGGGTTTTGCCCTTACAGGATAACTTTCCAGTGAATGCGGAGACCATAACACAATTGGTGGAAAAACTTGCCACCATCCGGGATAACCGGCTGGTAACCAGATCCGAAGCCAGCCATGATCGATTGAGTATTTCAAATGTAAATTTTGAAAGAAAAGTTGAGATAACAGTAAATGGGAACAAAGAGATTATTTACTTCGGGTCTTCCCCAGCTACCAGCAATATTCATTTCAGGTTGGATGGAAAGCCGGAAGTTTATCTGACCAATGCTCTCACATCTTCTGAGATTTCAACCTCCATCGCGAGTTGGGTTAATACTGTGATTTATCAAATCAGCGGTAACTCAGTGAAGAAAATTGAAATATCTAATAATGCAGGAGATTTCATATTCGAACCGGATGCTGATTCAGTATGGTCCGCGCAGCCTTTGGAAGAAGGTAATCAATTTGATCAAAGCAAGTGGAGCAGTTTATTAACTGGTTTTACCACCCTGCGTTTTGTTGAACCTGTTTCGAAATCAGAAAAAGCTGAATATGGATTTGACACTCCCCTGGCAATCATGAATATTGAATATTCGTCTGATTCTGGTCAAACCATTTCTGGAAAATTGGTAATCGGAAGCCAGGATGGTTCAGGAAATTATTATGCCACTTGGAATGATTCAGATTACATCTATTTAATTCCCAGCTATAATGCTGAAAGGTTTGTAAACCTCACTGTGGATGATTATTCCAGTCAAATTGCTACTGAAAGTTCAGGGACCGAGTAAATCCTGGTTATTCTTCCTGGGTGGGAATGGAGACAGATTGCATGAGCATTCCCATTCTCACCCGAATGGTGGCCACAAGTTGGTTTTTATTTTGTTCTTCTGCCAACAAAGCTGCCTTTTCAAAAGCAGCTAATGCTTGAGAGGTTTCTTCTCGCATTTCATAAACCAAGCCTCGATAAAGATACGCCTCAGCTGATTTAGCATTAATCGCCAATAGATTGTCTGTATCTTCTAAGACATCATCATATAGTCCAAATTGCATAAAAATACTGGCTCTTTCATAATAAAAGTATTCTGGACTCTCAACAAATTGTTGGGCAGTGTCATATGATGATTTTTCTACTGCTTCATCGCCTAATACTTTTGCGAGAACCCCTTTCTTTATCCACAGTGGATAATAATTAGGGGCAATCGCTAACGCACCTTCCATCTCAGACATAGCACTGACATAATCCCCGGCATAAATAAAATCATCTATTCTGGTCTCATAATCAATTCTTGCTCTAACTTCAGGAGGAGGGGCAAGAAATCGATCATAAACCAGAGCCAGAAGAGCAATAACAACAACCAGTACCAAACCAATCAGACCGTTTCTTCTTAAATCTCTTTTTCTTTTATCTTCTAAATAAAGATCGAGATACCACCACCAACGATCAGGGTTCCTTCCTTTAGCCTTTCTTTTTTCCTCAAGAACTTCTTTCCCGCCGATTGTTTTAAGCAATACCTTCGCAGATAAATAAATGCGTTTTGTTACATACCTGAATTGAGTTTCAATTTTTACCTTATCATCATTATGTAAAAATTTCTTTTGCTCCTGGATTTCATCCATGATATCAAAAACTTTTTCAGCGATTGGACTCTGACTACCATCCAATTTGCCAAGGATTGTTTCAATTTCATCAAGATTTGAACTGATTGATTTGTGTTGATCATTTTTATGAAAGTATTTTTCTTTTCCAATAGGAGCCATTTTCTATTCCTTAATCTTCCCTATTGTATTACAGGTTTGAAGAAGTGATATTTATTTTTTAGAAAAACTGCATATTTCATTATTTCTCCGGCAATAATCAAAAAATTTAGACAGAAACTTGACTATCTCATAACGAATTGTCATAATTTTTAAGTAAGATGCTCATCAGAAAGGATCTACTATGGCTACTGTAAACGATATGCTTAAAAATAAAGGTAATAAATTATGGGTTACACATCCCGATGCAACGATACGAGAAGCATTGGAACTAATGAAGGCATATAATTTAGGTGGATTACCAGTGGTTAAA
This sequence comes from uncultured Chloroflexia bacterium, assembly GCA_963765655.1. Taxonomy (GTDB): domain Bacteria; phylum Chloroflexota; class Anaerolineae; order Anaerolineales; family Anaerolineaceae; genus UBA6170. Next base: position 1,557,096 of record CAVXXH010000003.1, on the reverse strand, counting down.
AATGACAATGTGGTAGGGTTCTTTTCTGAGCGTGATTTCGCCAGGCATGCCATCAATGATGAGTGTTTTGATATGAATAAACCCGTTGAAGCTTTAATGGTTCATCCGGTTTACTTTGTCGACCCGGAACAAAAAGTAGAAGAGTGTATGGTGGTCATGACCACAAAGAAGTTACGGCATTTACCTGTAATGGATAATGGTAAAATGATTGGGATTGTTTCCATTGGTGATGTGGTGAAACATCTGCTCGAAGAAAAACAGGAAACAATTGATTTACTAGAACATTTTCTATGGGTTAATATGATTTAATCTCCTGGTTTGATAAATTTTTGCAACGCAGGTGATTATCCCTGCGTTTTTTTTATGAATTTTCCAGAGGTAATATGAATTTCAAAAAAGAGCACTCAATTATCATCCCTTTGATTTTGGTTGTTGTTTTTACGGTTGTGGTTTTTATCATGATCACACCAGGTATCAAACTGCATACACAGGATTCCTCGGTAACATACAATACTGGCTATGAATCGAATACAGTGAGTGCTAAAGTAATTAATTTGATAGAAGAGGGTCAAACTGACCTTGGAGGAACGCTTCAGAATTACCAGGTTTTTGATGTTGAACTGGCTGAAGGTGATTTTAAAGGTTCAGTTCTAACTGTCGATTATGGTCTACGTCAGATTTTGGGTAGTGATGAAAAAATAAAAGAAGGTGATTATATCCTAGTCACTGTAGGACAACGCCCGGATTCCGGGGAGCTTAAGGCGTTCTTTACCGACTTTGTCAGATCCAGACCGATCTTCTACTTATTTTTATTATTCGTTTTGTTTAGTATTCTCATCAGTGGTTGGAAAGGTGTCCGCAGTTTATTCGGGATTGCTTTCAGCCTACTCATTATTGTTTTGTATATATTGCCACAGATACTGAGTGGTAAAGATCCAGTCTGGGTCAGCATCTCAGGTGCTTTCATTTTTCTGTCTGTATCGCAGTTTCTGGTGTATGGCTGGAATCTTAAAACCCATTCTGCGGTTGTTGGAATCCTCATTTCACTGGTATTAACGGGTCTGTTATCCAGCTTTTTTGTTGATTTTACCCGTCTGACAGGCTATGGAGATGAGAACGCGCTCTTTCTCTCACAAATGTCCACACAAACTATCAACATCAAAGGCTTGCTATTAGCCGGAATGTTGATCGGTGCCCTGGGTGTTCTGGATGATTTGGTCATCAGCCAGGCATCAGCTGTCTTCGAATTATTTGCTGCCAATTCATCCTTGAGTTTTGGCTTTCTGTTCAAACGTGCCATGAATATTGGCAAAGACCACGCTGCAGCTACGGTGAACACGCTGGTGCTTGCATATGCTGGTGCTTCGTTACCGATGTTATTGTTATTTTCAATCAGTAATCAGGATCCAGCCATGTTAATCAATATCAGTTTTATAGCAGAAGAAATTGTTAGAACACTGGTTGGATCCATAGGGTTATTCATATCCATTCCGATTACGACTGCACTGGCTGCGATATTGGCAACCCGACATCAAAAATATCCATGGATTCAAAAATATTTCGGCCCGGATAATCAATGGGAACATCCACATCATCATTAAGTAGATGTATAATTTTTATTATTCTAAGGAAAAAATTAGGTAATTAAATTCATAAATGAAAAGAGGAACACATGAGTAATGATCAACCAACCCGCTGGGATCTTTCCAATATATTTCCTAGTCTCGAATCTGAAGAATTTAAGAAAGCATTTTCAGACACTTCACTAGTAATTGATGATTTGGTGTCCTGCTTTCAAACGAAATTAGCTCCCCTCACGCTTGAGACTGACCCCAAGGTGCTTAATGAGGCATTATCCGAATATGTAAATACCCTGAATGATACCAAAACTCATGTGGGAAAAGTGGCTAATTATATTTACAGTTTCATCAGTACTGATTCATACAACAAATTGGCTACTCGTTTGATATCGGAATATGAACAATTAGGTGTGCGTCTCGATAACCAGGATGTGATTTTCAAAAATTGGTTGTCCAAAATCAGCACCAAAGTTGATGAAATCATTGCATTAGGTGGGACGGTCGCAGACCATGAATTTGCCTTGAAAGAGATCATCCACTACAGTCAATTTCTGATGAGCCAGGCAGAAGAAGAACTCGCTTCTGAACTCAATTTAAGTGGCGCTTCTGGATGGGAAAAACTACAGGGTGTTATCACATCTCAATTATCGGTCGAAATGGAAATTGATGGGGAGGTAAAGAAATTACCCGGCCCTGCTCTGATAAATTTACGTTCTCATCCTGACGAAGAAATTCGCAAAAGAGGGTATGAAAAGGAAATGCAAGCCTGGAAATCAGTCGAAGAGCCATTGGCTGCAGCTCTGAATGGTATAAAAGGAACGGTGATCACCCTCAACAAAAAAAGAGGACGGAAAGACGCAGTTGAAAGTGCCATCGACATTTCCAGAATTGATCGTGAAACGCTTGAAGCCATGCTTTCTGCCATGCAGGATTCATTCCCCATGTTCAGACGATATTTTCAGGCAAAAGCAAAACGCTTCGGTCAGGAAAAATTGCCATGGTGGAATCTTTATGCGCCAGTTGGGCAATCGGATTCCAAATTCAGCTTCCTGGAAGCCCGAGAATTTATTCTGGATCATTTTACAAAATTCTCTCCAGATCTTGCTGATTTTGCAGCGCGCGCATTTGATAACAATTGGATTGATGCAGAACAACGTGAAGGAAAAATGGGGGGAGCATTCTGTATGGATATTCCAGGAACCGGAGAATCCCGTATTCTCAGTAATTTTGATGGATCGCTGGATCAGGTTTCAACTCTGGCGCACGAAATTGGCCATGGCTTCCATAATGATTGTATGGAAAAAGCAAATCGCACCCAGCTGCAACAACGCACTCCCATGACGATGGCAGAAACTGCATCCATTATGTGTGAAACAATCATTTCGAACGCCTCCCTCAAACAAGCCAAAAGCAAAGAAGAAGAATTGGCTATCCTTGAAGGAATGCTGAATGGCGATTCACAGGTAATTGTTGATATTTACTCGCGCTACCTCTTTGAGAAGGAAGTCTTCGAACGCCGTGTAAAATCAGATTTATCCCCAGAGGAATTTTGTGACATTATGGAACGGGCACAAAAAGCCACCTACGGTGATGGTCTGGATGAGAATTATCTGCATAAATACATGTGGACATGGAAACCACATTACTATTCAGCCCATCTTTCTTTCTATAATTTCCCATATGCATTCGGTTTAATGTTTGGTACCGGTTTATACGCCATTTATCAGGAAAGGGGAGATTCCTTCATTCCTGAATATACAAATCTGCTTTCCAGTACTGGACTGGGTTCAGCTGCAGAATTAGCGAATCGGTTTGGTATCAATATTCGTGACAAAGCATTCTGGGATGGATCCCTAAAGGTTGTCGAACAACGTGTCAATCGATACGTTGAGATATAATCTGGTTTTCCACTGATTAAGTAAACAGGTCTTTTGATTGATCAAAGACCTGTTTTTTATAATAAGCAGCAACATTCGTCATTTGAACTCTCAATATACTTTCAATCAGGTTTCTTTTCAATGAATCACTTTACATATTTATTAATTGAGTACAAAATGCTAAATTTTTCTGTAATGTATAATAAAGAAAGATTTAACTCATGGGCTTATTCGTCTTCGATAATATACAGCTACTCAAGCAGGAAACATATTAATGATTGCCTTACTCTCCATTGTACCCATCATCGTCACAGGAATCTCAGGAGCGTTAGGTATATTCATTTTATTAATTTCATTAAAAAGAAAAATAGATAAAATTCAGATCTCCTTTGGATGCAGTGCGATTGCAGTTATGCTATATGGGATATCCACTACCAGACTATATAATTCATCCACACTGATTGACGCGAATTTATCTCAAAGGATGCAGATTGCATCAATTATTTTATTTGTTTTATCCTTTTTCTATTTTGTAATTCACTATCTCAATATTACCTTCTGGAAGAAATATTTTTGGACATGGATTACCCTTGCGTTTCTTGCCTTAGCACCACAAATATTTATTTTTCACCCACTTATTTGGAGCACTAGAAAAAGCAATTTTCACCTGATAAATTTCTTCGGGAATATGCAGATTATCAACGAAAGTGTAGCGGGGATCATAACGCAAATCACTTTCGGCATTGGAGTTATTGCTTTCTTAATCATCACAGTTTTGGTGATCAAGGAATTTCGTGGACAGAAAAACAAATTCAGGCATCCTTTATTTCTTTCTACCATGATCCTTTTTATAGCTTTTATCAATGATACCTTGATGGGAGTTGGAATCATCAAATCAATGTACACTTTGGAAGTAGGTTTCTTAATCGTCATAGGACTTGTGGCCTTCCTCCTTTCCAGGAATATTATGGATGCAATAGCAACAAAAGAGCTATTGGAAACTGCTAATTTAGCACTACAGGTTCACAAAGAAGAACTGGAGAAGACTATATCTGAAAGAACACAGGCTTATCAATCTCAGGCAGAATATTTTCGTGCTTTAGTGGATAATAACCCTATTGCAACGGTGACTCTGGACAATTACCAACGCATTCTTTCGATCAACCCGGCATTTGAGGAGCTTTTTGGATTTTCTCAGGAAGAAGCACTATCCCAGGAACTGGATTCATTGATTGCTTATGAGGATCAATTTAATGAAGCAAAAATCCTGACGGAAAAAGTATTAAATAGCCTAAAAGTTTCCGATAAAGGAATTCGCAAACAAAAAAATGGTAACAGCGTACAAGTGGAAATTCTTGGTGTACCAGTCATTGTAAACCATAATAAAGTGGGTGTATTGGGACTATACAGGGATATTTCAGACCAAATCAAAGCTGAGAAAATCTTACAGGAAAGCGAAATGCGCTATCGTAGCCTGTTTGAGGATTCACCAATCTCTTTGTGGGAAGAAGATTTCAGTCCAATAAAAATTGATATTGATCACTTTAAATCCATCGGAGTTAAGAATTTTCACGAATTCTTTTCATCCAATCAGGACGTTGTGAGCCAATTAATGGGAAAGATCAAAGTAATCAATGTTAACCAGGCTACCATCAGGTTATTTAACGCCTCAAACAAAGAAGATTTGATTGGCAATCTCCATAATATTATCCTGCCAGAGTCAATTCCAACCAATGGAGAGATTTACGCTGCACTGGCAGAAGGTGAATATCAATGCATCGGAGAAATCCATCATAAAGATTTCCTTGGGAATAATATTTACACCGTTCTCCGCTTATCCATTGCACCAGGATATGAAGAAACCTGGGAGAAGGTTTTTGTATCTGTAATTGATATTACGGAACGAAAAAACAATGAATCCTATCTGGAATACCTTTCTACACATGATCAATTAACAGGAGTTGCCAATCGATCTCTGCTCTATGATCGATTAAATCATGCGCTTGCACATGCAAAACGTGATCAGAAAATGCTTGCTGTGTTCTTCCTGGATTTGGATGGGTACAAGACCATTAATGATCTGTTTGGTCACCTGGTTGGCGATCAATTTTTAATCCAGATTGCGAATCGGCTTTCAGCGAATATTCGCGACGCAGATACTGTCGCGCGATTCGGGGGTGATGAGTTTATTCTTGTTTTGGAGAACATTACAAGTGTTGAAGCGATAAAACCAATTACTGAAAAGATCCTTAAGTCCATTGCTGAACCATACCAAAGCAATGGTAACCTATGTCAGGTAACAACCAGCATTGGCATCAGCGTATATCCTATGGATGGAACAACAACTGAAGAACTGATCAATCAAGCTGATACAGCCATGTATCGCGCTAAACAACTAGGAAAAAACCAATATAAATTCTTTAGTCTTCGTTCATGAAATCTTAAAAAAAACTGGTAATTTTCAACCTCAACGAGTATGATCAATAGGGTAATGGAGAATATGTAATGAGAATACTCAAGCAAAACCAAGAAGATTTATTGACGTTGGAGCGGAATCTCCTGAATGATCTGCAGATGGCTCTGGTCAGTTTTGGCGCATCCAAACCAGATTTAGAAACCCTCAGTCAGTCGATCCGTCAAATCGACGATTTGTTCCTGCTCGTTATCGTTGGTGAATTTAATGCTGGAAAAAGTTCATTTATCAACGCCTTGCTGGGGGAAACTTTACTAAAAGAAGGGGTCACGCCGACCACAACCCAAATTAATATTATTCGCTATCATACAGAACACCAGGAAACAATCTCGGATAAAAACATACTTGAGATTGGAGCTCCTATTCCTATGCTTAAAGAAATCAGCATTGTGGATACGCCAGGCACTAACGCGATTATTCGGAAACACGAAGAAATTACCAGTCAATTTATCCCTCGTTCTGACCTGGTTTTATTTGTAACATCTGCTGATCGTCCCCTGTCTGAAAGCGAGAGAGCCTTCCTACAACAAATTCGTGATTGGGGAAAGAAATTGGTGCTGGTGCTCAATAAAGTAGATCTCTTACAAAATGATGAGGAAGTTCACCAGGTGGAAAATTTCATCACAGATAATATGCGCTCTTTGCTGGGTATCGAACCAGAAATATTCTCAGTTAGCTCAAGATTGGCTTTACAAGCAAAAATGGGAAATCCGCATCTCTGGCATGCCAGCCATTTTGAAGAATTGGAAAAACATATTCAGAATTCTCTGGATGAAACCGAAAGAATTCGCCTGAAGTTCCTAAATCCAATCGGGGTGGGATTAAACCTAAACCAGCGTTATGCTGAGGTGGTTCAATCCCGTTTAGAGCTGCTTAATGAGGATTGGGAAGTGATTAGTAGTGTGGAAAGACAATTGACCCTCTATAAAGAAGATATGAAGAAGGATTTTGATTTTCGTATGGCAGACATCGAAAATATACTCTATTCAATGGAACAACGAGGACAAATCTTTTTTGAAGAATACTTAAGGATAGCGCGGATTCCGGATTTGCTAAAGAAGGTAAAAATTCAAAATGCGTTCAAGCAAGAAGTGATTGCTGAAGTTCCTCAACAAATTGAGGAAAAAATTCAGGAACTTATTGATTGGATGGTTGAAAGAGATTTCCGGCAATGGCAGGCTGTTTTGGACCACCTGGATAAACGCAAGAATGCCCATCAAGGCAAAATTATGGGTGATAACCTGAACACTAGCTTCCAATATAACCGGGAACACTTGATTGAAAGTGTTGCCAATCGCGCAAAACGAGTGGTGGAAGGTTACGATCGCCATATCGAAGCTGCCAACATTGCAGAAGGTGCGCAAAATGCAGTTGCAGCCGCCGCAGCAATCGAGGTTGGGGCGGTTGGATTGGGTACTCTGATTGCCGTTCTGGCATCTTCCCTCGCTGCGGATGTAACCGGTATTTTAGTAGCCAGTGCAGTTGCCGTATTGGGGTTGTTTGTGATTCCAGCAAAAAGAAGAAAAGCCAATATAGAACTGACGAAAAAAATAAAAATGTTGCGTGAGCAATTGGTTTCAACATTGAATACCCAATTTAACCATGAGATGGACCGTAGTCTGGAAAGAATTAATGCTGCTATTGCTCCCTATACCCGTTTTGTTCGTTCTGAAAAAGAATCTTTAGATCAGGTAAACGAAGAACTCAATCAACTTCAAATTCATTTATTGAATCTTGATAAACAAATAAAACAAATGGAGTGAGGAATAAATCACAGTATTTAATGGAATTTCCAGGGTATTTAATTTACAATGTTAATGCCTTTGAAATGATTCAAATTTTGTGTAAAAACTAATTATAAGGAGATACCTATGATTGTAACGACAAAGAAATTATTCGATTTAGCATATGGAAAATATGCAATTGGTGCTTACAATATCAACAATGTAGAGCAGACAATGGGTTTGTTCCGTGGTTGTGTTGAATTGCAAGCACCTTTTATTATTCAAATCAGTAAAGGAGCTCGTTCATACACAGATAAAATCGTCCTCGAATCGATCATTCGGGCAGCGGATGAAATTTTCCCGGATGCGATCTTTGCTGTACACCTTGACCATGGCGATGAACAAACTTGTTACGACTGTATTGAGAGTGGTTTTTATAGCTCGGTGATGATTGATGCCAGTCATGAGACCTTTGATGAGAACATTGCCATCACCAGGCGCGTGGTGGATGCTGCTCACGCAAAAGGAATTGTAGTGGAAGCAGAATTAGGACAATTAGGCGGTGTAGAAGAACACATTGCAGTTGATGAGGCCAATGCAAAATTAACCGATCCCAACCAGGCGAAAGAATTTGTTGAACGGTCGGGTGTAGACTCGTTAGCCTGTGCAATAGGAACAAGCCATGGAGCATTCAAATTCTCTGGAACACAGGCATTACGCTTTGATGTATTATCCGAAATCCAACAAAGATTACCCGGTTTCCCCTTGGTAATGCATGGTTCCAGTTCGGTTCCACAGGAAGAAGTTGAACGCATTAACAAAGCAGGTGGCAAGCTTATGGGTGCCAAGGGTGTTGATGATCGACAATTCAAACGGGCAGCAGAACTGGGTGTCACCAAAATCAATATTGATACTGATGGCCGTCTGGTTTGGACGCGCGTTCATCGGGAATATTTCCTGGAACATCCGGAAAATTTTGACCTTCGTCCAATTGGAAAAGTTTTCATGTCGGAATATGCAAAATTCATTGCAGATAAAAATCAGAAATTAGGTAGTGCCGGGCAAATTCCTGAAATCAGGAAATTCTTGAAATAGAATCAAAACAAATAAATTAGACACATCCAGCTAGTAAGCGTTGGATGTGTTTTTTTTCTAATTCAAGCAGAAATCTCTTCTATGATAAAATCCCAGTATGAATGAACAACCAAATCGTCGCATTGAGACAAGTTATCCCATTGAAATACTCGTCAAACCAGCCAACCACATGGATTCAGACTGGGTTAAATTAGATGAAGGACCCGGTTTTTTTGATATTCCGCTGGGCATGGTAGCAGAAATTGGGATAAAGAATTTGAAAGATGAAACGATCAAAAGCTTGATAGAAGAAATTCAGGATGTGGACGGTTTATTTTCATTCAACCTATCCGAAAACCGCAATGTTGGTAATAAAGGAATGCGTTTTATTCCATTACTGTCTCAAATTACTCACCTCAACCTGAGCGCCTGTGGATTGAATGATTATGGTATCGACCCCATCATCAAAATGCGCAATATTCGCTACCTGGATTTAAGTTACTGCACCCGTCTGACGGATTTGAGCATCAAAAAACTCGGAGAGATGCGGCGATTAGAGGAACTTTATCTGCGGGGAATTCCTAAAATCACGCATGCTGCATTAAAAAAGATCGAGCGCCGAGATTTGATAATTCGTCGTTAGTGGACAGTCAGTTTTTTCCGGCGTAAACGTAAGCTATTGCTGACAACAAAAACACTGCTGAATGCCATCGCTCCTGCTGCCAACATCGGATTTAAATATCCCATGGCTGCCGCAGGAATAAGGAGAATATTATAAATAAACGCCCAGAATAAATTCTGCTTTATCGTCGATAGCGTCAAACGAGATAAACGAATCGCTTTTGGAACACCGGATAGATCTCCACCCATCAAAACCAGAGGAGCTGAAGCCATGGCAACATCCGTACCGGTGCCAATTGCCATGCCAACATCTGCCTGCGCCAGGGCTGGAGCGTCATTAATGCCATCTCCGACCATGGCTACCACGGCACCTTCCTTTTGAAGTTGTTTAACTTTTTCACTCTTATCAGCAGGCAATACTTCTGCAATCACCTGATCCATATTAACTTGTTCAGCAACCGCATTTGCTGTTTGTTGATTATCACCAGTGATCATGACCGTTTTTAAGTTCATTGCCTTTAAAGCATCAATGGCTTCTTTAGAACCTGATTTCAGCATATCGGCTACAGCGATGCATCCATACACAACATCATCAATCGCAACCAGCATAACAGTCTTGGCTTCATCCTGTAATCTTTGAATATCTGCCTGCAATTCTTCAGTCTGCCAGTTCATCTCTTTTGCCATTCGCAGGTTACCCACTGCTATTCTTTTTCCATCCACTTCCGCCAGAACTCCGGATCCCACCTGCGCCTGAAATCCTTGCGGATCGCTGAGAAGGAGCCCTCTCTGGTTTGCTTCTGTCAGAATGGCTTCTCCCAATGGATGTTCACTCCCTTTTTCTACGGAAGCAGCCAGCCTTAATAATTCTTCTTCTCCAGCTGGAAAATTCTTAACCCGGATATCAGTAACCGCAGGTTGACCGCGAGTAATGGTTCCTGTCTTATCCAGAACAACCACATCCAGTTTTCCTGCTCGTTCCAATGCCTCACTGGATTTAAACAAAATTCCATTTTCCGCGCCCATACCTGTGCCCACCATGACAGCGGTTGGGGTCGCCAATCCCATTGCACAGGGACAGGCAATGACCAGTACTGCGATCATTTTGATTAATGCCCGTGTGAATTGTGATACTTCAGCATCAACCGCAGGAGGAACAGCAAAAAACCAGACCAGAAAGGTAACAACAGCTATCCCAATCACAATCGGGACAAATACAGATGAGATTTTATCGGCCAGTTTCTGAATAGGCGCCTTGCTGCCTTGTGCTTCTTCAACTAACTTGATGATTTGTGCCAGAGCTGTTTCTTTGCCTACTTTGGTTGCTTCAAATCGAATGAGTCCAACTTTATTTAAAGTAGCACCAATCACAATATCTCCAGGTTTTTTATCCACAGGCATAGATTCACCGGTTAACATTGATTCATCGATGGTGGTTCTGCCTTCAATCACCACCCCATCCACCGGAACTTTTTCTCCAGGCCGCACAAGCACCACATCACCGATGGTTACTTCATCGGTAGGGATCTCGATTTCATTGCCATCTCTGATGACTCGCGCAGTAGCAGCTCGCAAATTCATCAATTTCTTGATCGCATCTGAAGTTCGACCCTTTGCCTTAGCTTCCAGATACTTTCCTAGTTTGATTAGCGTAATGATTACAGCTGCGGTTTCAAAATATACATGTCCAGGCAAAATACCCAAAACAATCGGTATGGAGTAAAAGTAGGCAGCTGAGGACCCCATGACAACCAACACATCCATGTTGGCGGAACCATTCCGCAGAGATTTGTACGCGCCGACGTAGTATTGCCTGCCGACATAAAACTGGACTGGCGTTGCCAGAGCAAACATCACCCATTTCAGCCAGTTACTGTGCATATCAACTTTAATCAGACCCAGATCCGCTCCCATAGAAAGAATGAAGAGAGGAATCGTGAAAATCAGACCGATGATCAACATCTTCTTTTGATAATTTATTTCAGCTTCCCTGGCTTGTGCTTCTGCATCGACAGCAGAATCACCTGTTTCAACAGCCTGGAAACCAGCCTGTTTGACGATTTTTCGTAAATCCTGCTGGCTGATAATTGTTGGAATATAGGTAATCTTTGCCCGTTCAGCTGAAAAAATTACACTACTATTCAGTACGCCTTCCTGGGCTGATAACGCTTTTTCGAGACGCCTGGCGTCATTGTCATCACTCATGCCCTGAACATATAAATCTGCTTCACCAGTCGCAACCCCATAACCTGCACGTTCAACTCGTTGTAAAATGATGGGTAATTTCACCAGAGTGGGATCATAATCCACCGTAGCTCGCTCTGAAGAGAGATTCACGATAGCAGAATTGATCCCCTTTTCTTTCTTAATATTTCGTTCTACCGAGGCGACACAATTTGCGCAAGTCATGCCTGTGATGGGTAATACGATGTGCTTTGACTCAGCCATTGGATATTCCTTTCAATATGCTAACTCGAAACTCAGGTGAAACCTTCCCAAAAATTATTAATCAACCGCAGGATAATTGATTTCAGTCAACAACGCTTTGATTTTATCGGTATCTGCGGGTTGTTCAAATGAGACAGTTACCTGTTTCGTTTGAGCGGAAGCTACTACTTTCTTAACACCTTCTAAATCTACTAATTCGGTTTGTATGGTATGGACACAATGTCCACAAGATATATTGGGTACATTAAATGTTACTTCACTCATTTGATCTCCTTTTTTTATACTTTGGTTGCTGCTTCAAAAACCTCGGTAATTTCCAATAACACACGTTCTCTCTCATTTGGATCATCACCCTGTACTGCTGTGATCAGACAGGAATGTAAGTGCCCTTCGAGAATCTTGGTGCTGATTTTATTTAGCGAGGATTGAACTGCCTGAATTTGACGAATGATATCAATACAATATGCATCCTCCTCGACCATGCGCTGAACACCCCGCAGGTGCCCTTCAGCGATTTTGAGTCTTTGAATAACTTCCTTATGATCGTGCATCTTATCTCCTAACCCCCTCCCAATGGGGGGGATATGCTTATCATACCTAATTTTACCTATTTTGTCAATATTTGCGAAAATTCCTTTGCAGAAATCCCATGCAGAAGAACCCCTTTTCGTCCTCCCATTAGAATCCGGTTATAATCTTTGTCAATACAAATTTTGGAGTGACTCAATCGATGGATAAGAATAATCCACATGTAAATTTTTCTGAAGAAGATACACAACCAATCCGAAAGCAGAGAGAGCGTTCGTTGGATCTGACCCAACCCATGGAAACTTTCGCGGAAACACAACCGATTTTCCATGAAGATAAAAACGCCAATTATCAACCCATTCAAATCTCAAATTCACGATTGCCTTTGCAACGTGAACCTGAGATTCAACCTAAGAGGAAGCGAAAGGGTTGTGGTTGTTGTGTATGGGGGTTTATTATTCCTGTACTGGCAATCATAATTGGCTTTTTACTATTTCCCTATCGTACCAATGTCTTAATCCTGGGTGTCGATCGTTCACCGGAAGGAACATTTGTTGGCAGAACCGATACGATGATGCTCTTGAGTGTTATTCCACTAAAGCCAGATGTCAATTTGCTGTCCATCCCACGTGATCTATGGGTAAATATTCCCAATTATGGTGAGAACCGTATCAACACAGCTCATTTCTTTGCTGAAGCAAACCTGGCAGGTACAGGGCCAGACGCTGCAGTGCAAACAGTTCGTGATAATTTTGGAATAACCGTAAATTATTACGTCCGTTTCAATTTTGACGGCTTTAAAGATATTGTCAATGCCATGGGTGGTATCAACATCGAAATTCAAGAACCCATGTCGGGTTATGAGTCTGGAACCTATAATTTGGATGGTGACCAGGCACTGGCATTTGTCAGGGATCGTCAGAGTAGTGATGATTTCTTTAGAATGCAGCGAGGACAAATGATGCTTAAAGCTGCGGTTAAACAAATGCTCAATCCTCTTGCCTGGCCAAGGATCCCATTGATCATCACAACCGGTTTACAGGCAGTCGATACGAATATCCCATTCTTTGAAATCCCGCGGATCAGCGTTGCATTGGTACGAGCAATCATCTCAGATACAATCAACAGTCAAACTATCACACGTGAGATGGTTTATCCCACAATCACTGCAGATGGCGCTAATATTCTCATTCCCAATTGGGAGATGATTAATCCATTATTGTTAGAGATGTTTGGCGAATAAACCGTAATAATCAGCCAACACCGTTCTGTGAATGGCGTAAGCGCTCCCAGGTTTCATCGTCCTCTAAAGTGATCACCCGGAATGCTTCAGCATATTGCATCCCTTTGTCTTTTGCTCGCTCGGATGCCCATTGTTTCACTCGCTCTCCCGGGTCCCAATTGGAGAATTGGCTCTTATGGGCCCGTAAAGCCGACAACTTTATTTCAATGGTTTCGTCAATGCTGAGGTAAAGCTCAGATTGTTGTTGCCCATAAATGAAAACTTTGCGTGTTTTATGAGCTCGAAATCCTTCACTTTCCAATTCCTGAAAAAGATTAGGTTGCCCGGCTGCCGGGAAAACAGCATCCAGAGCTGCCGTTGCAGCTGCCCTATGATCAGGGTGATTGATGTAATATTCACTGGCAAAAACCACAGTGGGATCACCTGTTATAACCACCTCCGGTTTAAACCGCCTGATTTCCCGCACAATTTTCTTCCTCAATTCCAAAGTCGCTTGTAATAATCCGTCCGGTTCTCGTAGAAAAATGATTTCTGTTGCTCCAGCTATTTTTGCAGCAAGCCTGGCTTCTTCTTCTCGAATTTCTGCTGCTTTTTCACGGGTCATTCCTGGGGTGGCAATACCTACATCTCCACTGGTGCATAATACATAACTCACATGAGTGCCTGTTTTTGCCCAGCGTGCTAACGTTCCAGCACACGAAAACTCAATATCATCAGGATGAGCAACAATCGCCATCGCGCTTTCTGGAATATATAATGAATTATCCGTCATTCAAATACCTCAATTTAATCTCATTGTAACCAAGACCCATTTTATGACGGATCGCTTTATATTTCAATCGTTCTGTCCAAATCTACTTGCGTAGGAAGAGTTTACTTAGCTTTATCTAATTTTTGATACAATGGCAACTGGTTTTCATTCCAGATCACTACACGATTTCGGCCTAAATCTTTTGCCTTTAATAAAGCCTGATCTGCTTGATCAATCACCCATTCCAGGCGAGAATCGCAATCCCCCTGCATGCTGGAAATACCCAAACTGACCGATATGGAGATATCTCCACGATCCGTCATAATAGGTCTATCCAACACCAATAAACGTATACGGTTGGCAATATTCTGCGCCTGCTGGATGCCGGTTTCGGGGAGAAAAATGACGAACTCCTCCCCGCCGTATCGGCCAATAACATCTGAAGTTCTTAAAACTGAACGGCAACGGTTGGCTATTTGCTGAAGAACCTGATCACCAATAATGTGTCCATAAACATCATTCACTTTCTTGAACAAGTCTATATCCAGCATGATCACTGAAATGGAATGGTTATAGCGACAGGCACGACTGAATTCTACTTGTCCAAGATTAAATAATTGTCTACGGTTGTATAATCCGGTTAGTGAATCAATCATTGCCAACTTTTCATAATTTTCATACATCCTGGCACGTTCCACTGCAGCGCTGAATTGGTCACCCAATGTTTGTAACAATGATATTTCATCACCAGAGAAAACTACTTCAGGTGCCATCACCAGATGCAGAAAACCGATACGACGTTCACCTAATTTCAATGGAATGCTGATTAAACCAGGATAAGAGATCGAAACATCAAACAATACCCTACAGGGCATGAAAGTCACTGGCTCCTGATATTCTTTATTTAATAAGCGTTCAAAAGATTTACAAACCGGGCAAATCGGATATGCATCAAATGCTTCCTTAACTGGTTCCGGAAACTTATATGAGCCTGCTAAACCAGGCCGGCCAAATTCATCTGCCAGGATCACATATCCAAATCGTGCTCCAATCAATGAGACAATTGCTTCCAGACCCATTGACATCACATCTTTTAATTCAACCGATTGATTAAGTTTTTCTGCTACCTTCCTTAAGACATCCAACTCCATAGCGCGAATCTCCGCCATTTCACGAACGGATTTTTCTGCCAATTTACTGACTTTGTATTCAGTTACATCTCGAATCAATATGATTTCATTAGGATTTTGGTTGCGAGTTGCTAAAGGAGAAAAAATAATCTCATAATATGTCTCCTGCTCATTTTCTGAACGGATAACTAAATCATTTTTCTTAAAGAGAATTGCGTTCAACCACGGAGAACTCACAGGTAGGAGGGAATGCAATACCTCCCCGACAATTGTATTGCCATTCAGATTAAGTAGATTTTGAGCTTTTCGATTGATTTGCAATAATCGATAGCTTTTATTAATCACAATGATTCCGTCTTGAATATTTTCTAGTAGTGAATGATAAATTAATGGTGAGAGGTCGAAAAGTTGATAATGATAAATAGAAAATCCAATTAATATGCCACTGATACCAAAACCAATAGTGGTAATTTTTAAGATCTCAGGTTGAAATTGTGGGATCAAGCATAATAAACTAAAGACAAATGAAATCCCCGCTGAAAACTTAAACATCTTTGCCTGGGTTTTTTCAATGTTTATGGATAATTTGCTGTGATTATTGATTTCGTAAAAAATAAAACCGTAAACTGCAGCTGAATAGATCCAAAAAACAACAAACCAATTACCGAAATCAAAATCAACAATATTTAAATTATTGATGGTTAATAGATCAACATTCTTCCAGATCATTGTATCAAATCTGGTAATTAATCCGAACATGATGGTCGCCAAAGGAAAAATAAATATCATGGACTGTCGCCATGAATTATTCCAGCGTTTGTGGGCAGTAAAATGCAAAATGAAAAGTAAAAATGTTGCTGGAGTAAAACTTAATAAAAATAGCTCAATTCTGAGACCAATGGATATTAAATCCTGAGGTAAGTACACAATCAGGTTTTGTACAAATAACCAACCACTGATAAAACCAAGCCAGATAGCGAATAGAACCGCCCCAACAGAATTACGATTTCGTATCGCATAAACAACAAAACTGATTAAGAAGGTAATGGTGATAAGTGAAATGATCAGATAAAGAAACGACAAGAATTGGGCCATGCCCCCCCAGCTTATGTGTAAGGATTATAGTTTATTAATTCTAGCATTTTTTTATAAAAACAATATCAACCTAACAGATTTGTCTATTGATTATTATTTGTTTTATGGGGTCGTTGATTTTTTATGGAAGATTGTATGGATTTTGGCTTCTTGCGTGCATTTTCCACAACTCTGGCATCTGTGGAAGAGGCCAATAATGATTTAAGTTGATTTACAGCTTTCTCATCGTATTCTATGCGGTTACAGACATCACAGACCCAGCTTGGAAAATCAGGTACTGTAATTAAATCATTCTTGTGCCAGGCATAATAAGTCACCAACTTCAGATGATAATTACCCACCTGACAGGAAGGACAGAAAACTTTACTCTTTTGAATGGACCTGCGCATCATGATCTCTTAATGGGCTGCGTTAACGGTTAATGAATAAGTCAAAGTCTTGATTTGATCGATAGGCCAATACACAATCAAAGCCTTTCCAACGACATTTTCAACAGGAACAAAGCCCCAGCTATGTGAATCAGATGATTGATTGCGATTATCTCCCAATACAAAAAACGAATCCATCGGGACTTCCCAATTTCCCCGGTAAGACGGCGGTGCGGAAATGTATGGTTCATCCTGCGATTGACCATTAATATAGACCAAGCCACCTTCAACCGTTATTTCATCTCCTGGTAATCCAATCAAACGTTTAATATAATCTTCTTCCGGGTTCCCAGGATAATGGAAAACAATTACATCTCCATGATGTGGGTTGCCTATCTTATATGCCAATTTATTGACCAGTAATAATTCTCCCGGTTGCAGGGTCGGTTTCATGCTGATATTTTCCACCCGTACACGCGGGAAAAAGCTATCAATAATAAAATAAAATACCAACGCCAAAAAGAGCGTCTGAAAAATTTCCAAAAAGAAGCCGCGCCACTTAGGTTTTTTTTCTATTGTTTCAACCTGATCAATGGGTTGTTCCGTATACATGTTATTCAAAATCTACTCCCAATTTCTTGCATTGATTATAAATCCCATACACCATACTATCAAGGGAAGGATTTTACAGAATCGGAACACAATCTTATTCTTCAATTTTCAGCTTTGTCCCACAGGATCGACAAAATACATCTCCAGAATCAGCTCGTCGACCACAGCGATGACAGAATATTGAATCACCTTCCTGACGAGGAGCCATTCTTCGATTGCTAACATGACGTTGGTGAGATTTAGGTAGAATTTCTTTTTGCCGGTTCATATACCAAAGTACGCCAATCACTAACATCACCAGACCAACACCAGCAATAATAAAGGGCAATATTTGAGTGAAAGATGTTTTTCCCTGAATGGTCTCTTCCGCCAAAGGTGTAACTGGTTCTACAGGGACTGTCATGCTGGAACTGAGTGTATTATCGGTTTTTGTATATTCCAGATTTATTGTAATTTTTGTGTTGGCTTTAATTTCACCCACTTCGTTTGAAAAATAAGTCAAACCATCACTGCTGACTCGCGGCTGTCCCATACTTTCTTTGAAGGTCATATTGGTGGCTGTTATTGGCTGCTGAACCTCAAGTGAAAGGTTGTTAACAGCATATTCTCCAATCCATTTGAATTCATAGCTGCGAAGAGGATTTCCCAGATCCATTGATGGATCATAATATTCGATCCAAATTTCTGCATAGGGAGACGTAAAAGTCAACTGGTTCCATTCTCCCGAAGTAGTCATATCATAATCCAAAAGATATAATTGCCCATCCAGTTCCCGGACAGCTACAGAATGTGGCGCACCAGCAGCTACCGGGATATTGAAATTAATACGCGCCGGGAACTTTACATCACCGGATAAAAATATATTGTTGATGACTAATACAGATGGCTGATCATATTCAGGCCAAATTTTGACTTGCATTTCTTCAATGGTGATCTCGGATTGTGCCTGAACTGGCAAAGAAAACGAAATAAGCAGAACAAAAATTATGATACCAAACAGGAAACGCCGCATGCTTCCTCCTAAAAATTTGCAAAAATTGAAAAATCATGACTGATTTTCATGACGATAATTATAACCCTGCATTAATAGTTAAATCACAATTAACGTAAAATATGACAAATTTGCCAGGTATTGATCTTGCACTGACTTACTCATCTGGATTTGAAAAATGATGATCGAATTAGAGTATAATCACAAAAAAGGATCCTATGGCCAGTAAAAGAAAAAAATCTGTTGACGACATGTCAATTCAGGAATTGCGCCAGGTTATTATCGAGAAGCAAAGAGCTGAAAGATCTCGTCAACCATCCCAATACCGCAGATCAAACCGCATGGTCAATTTAGAACCAGTGCCAACGCCCGGTTTATTATCGGAGGATGTATCTCATTCCGAAGATGATATGGATACTTTTTTGCCGGATCGTAAACCCAAACGTTCATTTTTTGACCGTGTATTGGTCGGCATCGAAGTAATCGCGGTCTTTGGATTGATTTTAATTTTCTTTAATATTTTTGGGCTTTTACGTAATTTGAATCAGGAAGCAATTGCCTCAATGACCTTGCCAACCCTGACCCCTACAGCCATCATTCAGGCAGTTGTTTTGCCATCAGGGCACACCCCTCCAACAGATCCTGGCGGTGTCCGGTTCAACGAGTCTGAAATACCGGAGCATCTTCGTGCGCATGTGCAGGCTATGGCCAGTCTTCCCTTACCAACAGCAAGCCCGGAACAGGCAATTCGTATCCGCATCCCGGCTATTTCGGTTGATGCGCCAATCGTTATGGGAGATGGTGAAGAACAACTTAAAAAAGGTGTCGGTCAATATATTCATTCGCCCAATCCCGGGCAGAATGGAAACCTGGTTCTTTCTGCACATAATGATGTTTTTGGGGAAATTTTCCGTGATCTGGACCAACTACAACCAGGTGATGAGGTGATTATATACACCAATCAGCGTGCCTACACCTATGTCGTACAACAACAACAGGTTGTCGGCCCTCTTCAGGTAGAGGTTATGGCTCCAACAACTGACCCGGTTGTAACACTGATTTCCTGCTATCCATATATGGTTGATACGCATCGAATGGTGATAGCCGCGACTTTACTGGACCAATAAATATAAAAACGTGGTATAAATAAGCTCGCAAATTATGAAACTGAATACCGAAGAATTTGGTTGAGGAGTGTTTCCCATGGCAAAAAAACAATACAGAAAAGCAAAAAATGTTAGTTCCAGTGAAAGCACGACTGCTGCTGTAGTAAACAGCCCGAGAAATCGTTTATCAAGTACCGATTTCAACCCTGATTATTCATACGTGGTAAAAGATTTGAAAAGAATTGGTATTCTGGCTGGAAGTTTCATCGGAATTTTGATCATTTTAACTTTCTTCTTACGATAATTTAAACAATCAATCAATGATTATAGGCATCTTTCCAAAACGATGCCTTTTTTATTTAAACCTCTTGCTAATAAGATGAAGTATGATATACTGGACTGTAGTACAAGATATGATACTTTATTATGAAAAAAGAAACTTTATCCTCCACGATTGAAAGAACGTTAGCTCTACTTGAAATTTTTATGCAAAATCCTGAGGGATTAAGTCCACAGGAAATTCTTGAGCAAACGAAAATTTCCCGTAGCACACTCTTTACGTTGCTAAAAGAATTGAAGGATATCGGCTATCTCGATCAATCTGAAACACGTGGGCGCTATGTCGCTGGTCCACGCCTGTTATCCTGGTCCGGGTCAAATTCACCCTCTTACCAGACCTTAATTAACGTCTTTCAACAGGAATTACACGGTAAAACATTTTTTGAAACCCTTGCATTGGCAGTGCCCGGTCCACAGGGAATTTTGTTATTGGATCAAAGAGAGGCGGATCAGATCATCAAAGCTGTCTATACCGTGGGTGAACCACTTACCAATGACTCTGCAGCTTATCGTATTTTAATTCCTCCTTATCAAAACCAGGTAATTCAATGCGGCTATAGTTTACAGGAAATTGATGATTATTTTGAATTTGCTGTTCCAATTTGTGCAGACGGTATCAAGCCAATTGCCGGCCTTTTACTCACAGTACCAAAATATCGCTGGGTAACCCAACAACTGCTGGATGAATGGATGCCGGAATTAAGAGCGATGGCTGCCCGTATTTCGTATCGTCTGGGTGCCCTTCAATATAGCCCTTACCATCAGGATCAACAATCTTCTTTCCAGCCTACGACTATCATGAATGATTCTCAAATCACACAATTCTTGATCGGTCCCTGGACTGCCCGTTTGGCTTGTATTCGACCCGATGGTCATCCGCATGTGATACCAGTCTGGCAGGAATGGGATGGTAAAAAATTCAATATCCTCGCCTGGCACGGTAGTCAGTGGGTGGATTATATTCGCAAAAATCCACAGGTTTCTCTTACCGTAGACGAACCCTGGGCTCCTTATAGACGTATCGTGATGCGCGGTTCTGCCAAAGAAGTTCTCAATGCTGATATTGATACCCGCACAACATTGCTTGGCAAATTATCTAAACGTTATCTGGGCCAGGATACGCCACAACGATTCATCAACCAGGTAGAAACTGTTTTTACCATCTTCCCTGAAACCCTGAGAGGCTGGATGGGCCTGGCAGCAGAAAAGAATTAAGCCATGCAAATTTCAATTCAATCACTCTCTCATCAATATTTCAACGGAAAAACCACACATGCACTGGAAGATATTCATCTGGATATATCTCAAAAACAATTTGTTGCCCTGATTGGCCCCAGTGGGTGTGGTAAATCGACATTGATTCGACTGATTGCGAACCTGATTGCCCCTTCCCATGGTGAAATCAAGATTGGAAATTATCATCCAAAACAGGCCATAGAGAATGGCCAGGTCGCCTGGATGGCACAAAGCCCGGCCTTGTTACCCTGGTTAACAGTGGAAGGCAATCTTCGATTAGCACAGCGTTTTCAAAAGGACAAAGTTAAACTGAAATTAAGCGTTGAACAGGTACTTAAACGGGTGGGTCTTGACGGTGCTGCTGACCAACACCCTAACACCCTCTCCGGCGGTATGCAACAAAGACTGGCATTAGCACGTTTACTACTTCAGGATGCTCCCATTTGGCTGATGGATGAGCCATTCGCTGCATTGGACGAATTGACCCGTGAACGTCTTACCGAAGAATTATTCTCGCTTTGGAAAGATTTTTCTCCCACTGTACTGTGGATCACCCATAATATCCATGAAGCGATCAAGTTATCTGATCGAATTTTAGTTTTTTCAGAACAACCAGGCCGCATTGTGGCTGATATACCTAATGCAATTCCTCATCCCCGCCTTGAAAATAATCCTGATTTTCAGGACCTGTTATTCAAATTGCGTTCTATACTGCACCAGGATTCAAATGGGAACTTCGCGCATGCTGCATAAACAATCCAGAAAAACCATCATGATCACGCTGAGCATCGTATTCATTTTTTTCCTCGGATGGGAATTAGGCGTATATTTAACAGGTACGCCTGTGTATTTATTACCAGCACCTTCCCGTGTGATCCAGACACTCCTTTTACATCCGGATACCTTCGCCCAGGCAACATTCTTGACTCTCGGAGAAGCATTAACTGGTCTATTGATCGGCGTCCTCGCAGGGATCCTGCTGGCTTCAGTTCTGACCCTCTTACCTGGTATTGAAGATGGAGTCATGACCCTGGCAATTTTGATCAAATCCACACCAATGGTTGCCATTGCACCATTATTAACTTTATGGTTGGGTTTTGGCGTTCTACCCAAAATTATCATCACTGCCTTGATGAGCTTTTTCCCGGTATTGATCAATGTTCTCAGTGGTATGCAACGCGTGGACCCGGCTCTCCATGATTTATTCAAATCCTGGAATGCAAGCCGGTGGGAGATCTTTCGATATTTGCGGGCACCTTCTGCCATTCCGTATTTGTTTACCGCATTAAAAATCACAGGTCCACTTTCGTTAATCGGCGCAGTTGTGGCTGAATGGACAGGGGCTTCAGGAGGCTTAGGCCGCACCATGTGGATGGCTTACACCAATCTAAATTTACCATTTTTATTCGCAGCTATTTTTATTCTGGCAGCAGCGGGAATGATCATTTATCGCATCATTACCTGGTCAGAAGCAAAAGCTGTTTTCTGGCAACCAGCCCAAACCAATTCTTAATTTCCGGAGAGTTTATGTTTCAGCGTTCATCATCCCTACTTATAATCCTTCTCATCATCTTCATGACTGGTTGTACTGCGATTACACCAACAGCCAGCCTCACATCAACCCCAAGTATCGATAGCATGACCTTCATGGCAGGTTATAAACCTCAGGCAAATTTGCCATTTGTCGGTGTTTACGTCGCCCAGGAAAAAGGATTCTTCGCTGCCAGAAATTTGAGCGTCACCATCGAACATTCACCCGGTTCAGGGCAGCATCTGCAGTTGGTATCACAAGGAAAAGTTCAGGTCACAACCCAGGATGCTGCTGTCCTGCTCAAACGTCGATCAGACCCGGGATTACCCCTGGTGTCGATTGGATTAATCGGACAGACCGGGCAACAGGCTTTTGCCGCACTCAAGAGCAGCGGGTTCACATCACCCAAAGATTGGGAAGATCACATTGTTGGGTTTAAGGGGACACCTCCACCCGATTTATTTGCATTGATCCAGGCAGCAGGTGCTGATATGAGCAAAATTGATCTGGTAAATGTTGGTTTTGATCCACGAATTCTCACAGAGGGGAATGTGGATGTATATCCCGTATTCAAATCCAATGAGCCTTTTATGATGCAGCAATGGGGGTATGAAATTGATCTCTGGGACGCCGCTGATTATGGCATTCCTTCCATCGGTTTGACCTATGTTACCAGCGAGGAAACATTAGCCAATCAATCCGATATACTGGCTCGTTTTCTGGATGCTGCGATTGAAGGGATTTTGTATGCAGAAAAGAATCCCGATGAAGCCATTGAAATTGTTCTCAAATATGCTGGCCCGGAAACAGATCGAGACCATATGCGCTTTATGTTGGATTCCGAATTAAAAGATCTGCGCAGTCCGATCACCGATGAAAATGCAATTGGATGGCATGATCTTGAGCAATGGCAGGCATTGGTTGATTTGTTGGTTGAGTATGAAACCATGCAACCCATTGACGTCAGCAAAGCATTCACTAATGATTTGTTGATGGAAAAATAATTCGTTAGCAATCATCTTTTTTATTTAGGAGGACAAATCCCCATGTCCTCCTATTTTTTTCGTCCTAATTCAATAAAGACCTATCACTCGAGAAAACCGTATTTTACGATGTGCTAAAATACATCTACTCCATTAAACCGAAGGAACCTATGACCGAATTACTTTACCAAAAAGATAGCTATTTACAGGAATTTGATGCTGTCGTATCAGCCATCGATACAGAATCTCATGCCCTCAGTCTGGATCAAACCGCCTTTTATCCGGGCGGTGGCGGTCAACCCAACGACACCGGTTGGATCATATTAGATGGTCATTCGATTGATGTAATTCGGGTGAAGAAAATTGGCGATCAGGTTTGGCATACCCTTAATCCTGACGAAAACCTCCCACAACCGGGAATAGCGCTGAATGGCAAAATTAATTGGCAGCGCCGCTATCAACTGATGCGCACCCACTCAGCGATGCATGTGCTTTGTGGTGTTGTTTTTCGCGATTATGGCGCACTGGTGACCGGTGGAAATATGGATCCATTGGATGGTAGAATGGATTTTGAATTTGAGACCCTCAGCAAAGACCTGGTTCATATTATCGAAGAGTCGGTTAACACTGAAATTCAGAAAGATCATCCCATCCGTGTGCAGATTCTTCCTCGGGAGCAGGCTTTCCAGATCCCTGATTTGATACGCACAAAAATTAACTTGTTACCAGAGGGAATTAACGAAATCCGCACGATTGAGATTGTGGGTCTTGACCTCCAGGCAGATGGTGGCACCCATGTTAATGCAACCTCAGAAATTGGCAAAGCTCATATTGTTGATTACAAGTCCAAAGGAAAGATCAACAAGCGCATCTACTTAAAGCTGGACGAATAAGGAAGACACAATGCGCATGTCACAACTGTTCAATCAAACCCTGCGTGAACTTCCCGCTGATGCAAACACTCCTGGAAATCAATTCTTACAACGTGCCGGTTATGTTCGCCAGGTTGCTGCGAATATTTATATCCTGAATCCATTAGCAACTCGCAGTCTTCAAAAAATTAAAAATATGATCCGGCAGGAACTCAATTGCCTCAATGGACAGGAAATGAATATTCCATCCTTATTGTCTGGGGAAATGTTGGCAAGATCAGACCATCCCTTTTTGGATTGTGATCTACAGGATGTATCTGATTCTTCATCTCACCATATGTATTTATCCAGCATTTCTCATCATTATCTGGCAGATCTTATCCAGCACTCGATCCGCTCTCATCGACAATTACCCAGACTCCTGTATCAGATTCAACCCAGAATACTGACTTCAAGACAGAATCGGACTGGTTTATTGACTACCAGATCCGTGACGAGGCTGGAAACATTTTTACTGGATAAAGACCACACTGGAGCAAGCCAACAATACCAGCGGCTGGTTCAGTCGTTCCAAAATATATTGAAACGGTGCACTTTGCCAGTATCAATGGTTGAATTCAATTACCAGCAACCCAAACCAGAATCAGGATTTGAATTCGTTTTCCTCCACCCCCAGGGAGATACCACATTACTTCATTGCCAAGCATGTGGATATCAGGTAAATCTGGCAACTGCCAGCGCTGAGAAACAACCTTTCGACTCTGAACCATTAGAATCCCTCGAAAGAGTGCATACGCCGAACACAAAAACAATCGAGGATCTGGCCAAATTTCTGGATATTCCTGCTTCCCGAACCGCCAAGGCTGTTTTCATAACTGCCACAATGATAGAGAATGGTGAAAAAACGGATAAAGTGGTTATGGCCATTGTCCGTGGAGATATGGACCTGAATGAAACCAAACTTGCGAGGGTGATTAATGCCTGGCACATGCGTCCATCCTCGGATTCAGAAATTCAGTCTATCGGGGCAGTCCCTGGATTTGCCTCACCCGTTGGTTTAAAAGATGCTCTGATTGTTGTGGATAATTTCGTTCCGAATTCTCCCAATCTGGTTGCGGGAGCGAATGAAATTGATTACCATCTCAGAAACGTCAATTACGGTCGTGATTTCCAGGCAAAGATCATTGCCGATATCACCACTTTGAAAACTGGTGCTGCCTGTCCTCGTTGTAATCAACCGCTTTCAGAGCAACCCGGATTTTTACTGGCTAAAATTAGTTTCCCGGACACTCAATTTGCTTCAGAAACAGGTTGTAACTTCCAGGATGAAACTGGAGAACTCAAACCGATCTTCATTGGTTCAGCATGGATGGATCTTGAGCGCATCCTGGGTGCTGTAGCAGAAATCAGGAACGATAATTTTGGACTGATCTGGCCTATTTCTCTCACTCCCTATCAGGTTCACCTGGTCGTTTTACCTTCCAAAAAATCCGATCAACCACTGGAGTTCGCAGAGAACCTGTATCGGGAATTACAACGGGCACGCATAGAAGTTTTGTATGATGATCGCAAGGAAAGTCCCGGTGTAAAGTTCAATGATGCCGATTTGTTGGGAATCCCCTTACGCATTACTGTCGCCGAAAAGAGTTTATCGCAAGGACAGGTCGAATTCAAAATTCGCCACGAAAAGGAAAAAACAACTGTCCCTATTGAGGATGTTCTCCCGCAGAGCATGCATACACTGCTGCAATTGGAAAGAGAAATTGCACAATCTCTGATGAAGTAATCCACCGATTTAAAAAGTGACCTGTTTGTGTTCCCAGGTCACTTATTACCTTCATGGTCAAAATTCGTTTATCTAAACTGGTTTACGGGGCAAATAACACGTTTTCAATCAAGAATCGTTCCACTCGTTGATAGTAATCCAGTAAAGTCTCATTTTTGCGGAAACCGTGTCCTTCTCCTTCATATAGCTGATATATAAATGGAACACCCTGTCGGCGAAGTTTTTCAACAATGACCTCAGATTGGTTTGGTAGCACGACCTTATCTTCAGCTCCCTGAAACACCGCCAGGGCATCACGAATATGGTGAGCATGATAGACCGGAGACCAGGCGTGATACTTTTCCGCTGCCTCCGGTAAATGTCCAATAAGAGACGCATTATAATGGGCTTCAAACTTATGCGTATCCATATCCAGCATAAACAAATTCGAGACACCATAGTTACAAACCCCGGCTTTGAAGACACCAGGATAACGAATCAGACTGTTCAGTACTGTATAACCACCCGCACTTCCCCCCAGAATAACTAATTGTTTTTCATTCGCCAATCCCTGCTCCACCAGCGCTTTGGCTCCTTGCACAGCATCCTCGACATCCACATCTCCCCACCGGCCATTCAACATTTTTTTGTAAGAATGACCATAGCCTGTGCTGCCGCGATAATTTACATCCAACCAGCCATATCCGCGTGAAGTGAAGAAAGCAGTGGCAGCACTAAACCCAGCAGTCACCTGAGAAGTCGGTCCCCCATGAATATACACAATCGCTGGTGGCACCCCTTCTGCCTGAAAATTTGGATTGGAAGGTGGGTAATATAATCCGTGAATCGTTACTCCATCATTGGATTGCCATGAAATGGCTTGTGGTGAGGATAAAAAAGCAGGTGGAATATTTTCTGCGGAGCTTCTGGCTACCACACGCCATGAATTGCTGTCCCCAACGATAATGCGGGCAGGAATGCTGGCACAGGTTGCAATCAACGCAATTTCTCCCTTTGAAGAAACACAGATTTGTTTTAACCAGGTGTAAATGCCGGTATCAATTTTATTGATTTCCTTAGAAAATATGTTTAGCTGCCAGAGTCTATTGGAGCCGAATTGATTCTGTAGTAAGAAGATCGAGTGGCTATCTGCGTTCCAGGCATAGGTTCTTACCCCTTGAATCCAGGCTGGTTCCATCAAATGTAAAACAGCCGGTTGGTACACGACCTGCTTTTCCATAGTACTCAGATTCACCAGTACCAGAGCATCCCATTCGCCAGCGCTGGTGATATAACTAAGCCACTGTCCATCCGGTGAGAATTCAGGTTGGAATATGACTGTTTCATCATCACCAGCCAAAGTCTGGATGATTTTGATTCCAGGTAGTTCGTCGACCTCCAAAGATGCTAGCTTCAATCTGGTCCCATCCCAGGGCATATTGGGATGATCCCATTCCACCCAGGCAATCATTTTTCCAAGTGGATGCCAGACAGGTTGCATATAAAAATCAGCCCCCTGTACCAGTTTCTGTGGCCATTGAACGCCGGATGTGTCCACCACTCCCAAAACATCATTCGCGCCATCCGAGAATACATAGATCACGTGTCGTCCATCCGGGGAAATTTTTGGGGCAGCGACTGAACCATAAGCCGGCGTGATCGGTCTTGCTTTTTGTGGTGTTAATTCGCGACGGTATAATCGCCCATCCTTACCTGCAAAGATGACCAGGTTATTATGTACAGAATATTCGCCACCACCATACCCAACCCCACCTCGACAGCTCATTTCTCCATTAAGATCAACACCAGCTTCACCCACCTGACTGGCTACCAGCATGCCGTTGTCCGACCTGCCTTCCAGCCAGACCAGAAATTCGGCATTGGGTTCCCATTGTACTTCATTCAATCGGATACCCTGTGAAACACTCAATGCAGTAATCGGACTATCCCACAGTCCATATGGTTTTTGTTGTTTATCTGTCATTTGATCAACTTACCTTTCAATATAATTTCCAAAAAGCTCAATGATCTTGCCTAATGGTTTAAAACCTATAAATCTTTCCATTTCATTTCCATTCTTAACCAAAACAGTCGTGGGGACGCTCATAACAGAATACTGCATGGCGATATCGGGATCCTGGTCCACATTGATATGAGCAAGCATAAACTTTTCTTTCCACACATCGTTTAGTTTCTCTAATTCTGGTTCTAACCTCTTGCAGGGTGCGCACCACACCGCTCCAAATTCGACAATCACAGGCAGATGCGATTTTAGAACCAGATTTTCGTAATTCTCTTGCGTAATTTCAATCATTTTGGATCCCTTTCACATTTATTTTAATAACAAAAAACTGTATCATCTCAATAAATTGGGGTAAGCGGGTGTTTTTCGCGGACGCACCTCCGCGAAAAACACCCTGACCGCTAATTATTGAAAGGACACAAAAACTGAAATGAAAAAATGGCTATTTCATTTTTAATCATTGCTTTGTACAATAAAAGTATAGTCCAAGCTCTCACATTTGTCAGCTTCATATACGGGCATGATTAGAAAAGAAGGGTACCCATGGATTTATTTACAATTAGAAATGTTCAAAAAGAAGATCGGGAATGGATTAAAAGATGGCTTATATTTCAATGGGGAGCAGAAATCGTTGTCTCTCATGATACCGTGTTCCACCCCACGGATTTGCCGGGATTTATAGCAGCGACCAATAGCTCAGATGAACCATTAGGGCTCATTACCTACAATTTTGATGGAGATGATTGCGAAATAGTCACACTGGATTCTTTGCGCGAGGGCATTGGGATTGGTGCTGCATTGATCGAAGCTGTTAAACAGCATGCCCGTAATGTGGGCTGTAATAGGATATTCCTGGTAACCACCAATGATAATATCTATTCTCTGCGCTTCTATCAAAAAAGAGGGTTTAAGATGACAAAAATCAACATCGGAGCAACAGACCGCGCCAGAGAAAAAAAACCAGAAATTCCAACTGTTGGTTATTTCGGTATCCCGATTCATGACGAAATTGAGCTGGAATATAATCTGGAATAGGAATTTAATTAGTTCATTGGCATTCAGGTACCCTGGAAGTATAATAACCGTCATCCTATACACAATTATGATGAAAAGCATTGAAGCATTTAATACTTAACAAAATTCTGCCTTTCCCTGTGCCTACGCCATGTATTTTCTGACACAGGGAGTTGTTTTTGGTTTATATGCTGCTGTTCTTCCGGGTCCTATGCAGGCGTTTTTGCTTTCTCAAATCATTCGCTCCGGATGGAAACGGACACTTCCATTGGCACTGATTCCACTAGGTTCCGATGGGCCAGTCATGCTATCATTATTCTTTCTGCTTTCCCAGCTTCCACTCTGGTTTACGCATGTATTGAGAATCATCGGGGGATTCTATATTTTATATCTTGCCTGGGATGCCTATCGCACCACAAAAAAAGCACAAGATATCTCAATATCCATTGGTCCCCTAAGTAAACAAGGTATGACTTTCCTGAAAGGTGTCACCATGAATTTGTTAAACCCGAATGTTTATATCTTTTGGGCAACGATTGGTGTCCCCACCATTTTAACTGGCTGGCAAGTAACTCCCCTTTATGGAATTGCTTTTGGATTGGGTTTTTACATCACCATGATACCGGTTACCATGTTTTGGATTCGTTTAATGGGAACTGTTGGCTACTTGAAACCATCCCACCAAACCAAATTAAGCTGGTTGATTATCGTTTTGCTTGTGATCGTTAGTTTCACCATGATAGTCACCGGTCTAATGTCCTGGTTGATGCTACCAAATTTATAGGTTCTTTGAATTTTTCATTCTCACTAATTTTACTAATGATGTTTATAAGTTTTGTTTTCTATGGATGACAAAACTTTTAACTTTCCTCTCATATAAAATGCATAATTATTTTTCGATTTAACACTCTATAAAATTATTTAGTCTGTATTACAAACTATATATTGACATAAACTAATTTTTATTATATACTAATAACAGACACTTAATTGCGAGGTAAAAATGAACGACTTGCACAAGATGGGATGGATAACCAAAAATTTTGAAAACCTAAAAGGTTTGCTGTTATTACCTTTTGGTATTTATTTCTTGTTTTTAGCAACATGGAACTACTTACAATTAGGAATCACTGAAACAGGCAAGGATATCGGTTTTCCCTCCCTGGTGATTATTTTAACCATTCTGGCCACCATTTTGATTGATCACTATTATGCAATTACAATGGGACGCGTGAAATCAACCAGCAATCTCAAGATTATTCTGATTATCATTTTCATGTTTATTATGTTTTTTATAGTGGATTATTTGGATATGATGATGAATTCCCAGCTCAAGCAACCAGTCAGTATTACCAGTATTGCCTGGGCGTCTTTATTTGCTTATATTTTTTTCTCTCGCAAGCAGACTGTGTACATTATTTTTTCTGTGGCATTATTTCTGCTGGCATTTTTTCCTACCATCGGGCTGATTCCCTATAAGATGATTTTTAATGACCTATATGGAGTTTGGGGGTACTTGCTGATTGGGCTGGCAATGATTGTCGGTGGTCTGGTGGATCATTACACCTTAAAAAAATTATTGCCTATCAACCAGGATGTGAAGGATGAGTGAGATTTTTGAAGAAATTGTTGGATTGGATAAAATAATCCATGAACCTGCAAGATTGGCGATATTAACCGCATTATCATCCTGTATTTCTGTGGATTTTACATTTTTGCAGCGTCTGACGGGTTTGACGCAAGGCAATCTTTCAGGTCACTTATTAAAACTGGAAGAAGCAAAATTAATTGTGATCAATAAGAAAATCGTTAAAAAACGTCCCAACACCACCATAAAATTAACACCTTTGGGAAAAATGTCAATTGAAAATCATTGGAAACAGCTTGAAAATTTTCGAGAAAAGTCCAGATTATGGACAAATAAAAACCAATAATTGTTAATATTCGAGAAAAATTATGAATCGCTTGCCGCCTGATCTCTCTTCAGGCATAATCTAAGTATGTTCTATCCTTTTGTTCGTTCGCTTTCTTTATCCAATGGAGACCTTGATTTTCCGGTATTTATGCCGGATGCAACCTTTGGTGTGGTCAGATCTGTGGATAGTGTCGATTTGGAACAGGCAAATATTCAGGCTGTTGTGATGAATGCCTTCCATCTAATGCAGAAGCCAGGCACCAGCACCATTCAATCGCTGGGAGGATTGCATGCGATGAGTGGCTGGAAACGCCCGATCATCACCGATTCTGGTGGATTTCAGGCTTATTCCCTGATCCGGCAGAACCCAAAATTCGGGAATATGACGCCCAAAGGGATTAATTTTCAGCCAGAAGGATCCAGCCGCAAATTTCAACTGACTCCAGAAAAGAGCATCCAACTACAATTGGCATATGGCGCTGATGTGGTCATTTGCCTGGATGACTGTACCCATGTGGATGCGTCGGATGCTGAACAGGAACTCAGTGTGGATCGTACCATTTCCTGGGCAAAACGCTGCCGGGAAACATTTGATAAACTCATTTCCGAAAAAAAGCTGAACGATAAGGACCGCCCACTCTTGTTTGGTGTCATTCAGGGTGGTGGTATCAAAGATTTGCGCAAACATTGCGCGGATGAATTGTTGAAAATTGGTTTTGATGGCTATGGGTATGGTGGTTGGCCATTGGATGGGGAAGGCAACCTGCTCACGGACATTTTGACCCACACCCGCAATCTGGTTCCGGAGCATTATCCCATGCATGCTCTGGGTATTGGTCATCCGTATAACGTCCTGGCATGTTATCAATTAGGATATGGGATATTCGATTGCGCTATGCCTACCCGGGATGCCCGTCACGGTCGCCTGTATCAATTCGTCAATAACCAGGATATACCCAACGCGGGATTATCGGGTAATTGGTTGAAATATCTTTATATCAACGACCAGGAGCATATCAAACATCCAGGTCCCCTTTCCGAGGGTTGCGATTGCCTGACCTGCAGCCGTTACTCACGCGGATATCTGCATCACTTATTTAAAATGAATGATAGCCTGTTTTTACGTCTGGCTACTATTCATAATCTACGCTTTATGACTCAATTAACGGAACGAATTCAAATATTAACCCATGGATGAACAACTCGAAAAAATGGTGAAACAGGTTCAGGTTGGCGCAAAGTACCGCTCTATCCATCCTGCTTTAATCGGAAATATCGCCAGAAATGAACTACAAAAAGGTCGTTCCTGGAAAGATACCGTAAAAGCTATACGCAATAAACTACATCAGGTCGGGTCAGCTTACCAACCACAGGGTATCGACTATGAACGTTTGCATTCTGAAATGAAAAGTCTTCCGCAAGATATTCATAACCCGGAAGTGACAAGATATTTTATCCAGACCATGGGAAACCATGCCTCCACCCGTGAACGTTTGCAGATTCTTGATCATTTTTATCTGGAGACACTTGCTTCTTTATCCCCTCTTGACTCCATTCTGGATGTTGCCTGTGGGCTCAATCCTTTAGCATTGGCCTGGATGCCAGTCTCCTCCTCCGTTCAATTGACGGTCTGCGATATATACGAGGATCAAATTGAATATTTGAATGCCTTTTTTGAACACTTTAACATCAATGGAAAAGCTTACTGTTGCGATCTCACACAGCAAATACCACAGGAAAAAGCTCAAGTCGGATTGGTGTTAAAGACCATCCCCTGCCTGGAACAAATCGATAAAAATATTGGCGCGAAGATCCTTCAAGAATTACCCTGTCAAAATTTGTTGGTCAGCTTTCCTGCACAATCTTTGTCCGGGAAGAAGAAAGGCATGCGTCAGTTTTACAGCGAG
This sequence comes from uncultured Chloroflexia bacterium, assembly GCA_963765655.1. Lineage (GTDB taxonomy): Bacteria > Chloroflexota > Anaerolineae > Anaerolineales > Anaerolineaceae > UBA6170. The sequence goes on along the minus strand of CAVXXH010000003.1, from coordinate 1,523,890 downwards.
CATTTCCAGACCTTATTACACAACACCAAATGGGATGTTTCGACCTTTTCTTTTCCGAACGAACAGGTATTTTTGATTAAAAAATGAGCCGCTTAACGCTTTCAGAAGATGAAATCAGCCAATATGCTCAGGAAGTCCTACAATCCCCGAAATATCGGTCAATGGATATTCCACCCGATTTAATCGAGTCACTCTACATCCAGGAATCTCCCCATCATAAAAGGCTTCAGGATTTACACAAAGCTGTAAGAAAGAAGCTCCATAATATTGTAGCAACCTATCTGGGTGACAGTGATTATGTTCAGGCAACACTGGATCTGAAAGAAGCCTTCCAGCAGGATGAACCGGCAATTAAAACTGTCTGTACCCAAATCCTTGAAAGCCATATTTCCACACAGGAACGCATTCCCTTCCTGGAAGTTTTTTATCAGGAAATTTTTACCAGGGTTGGAAAACCGCAATCCATCCTTGATCTGGCCTGTGGGTATCATCCATTTGGTCTACCCTGGATGAATCTTGATCAAAACTGCCAGTATTATGCGTTTGATATCATCAAAGCCAGGGTTGATTTTATTAACACATTTTTCGGCCTATTACAAAGACCTCTTTTGGTTTTTCAACAGGATATTTTGATCAACCCTCCCCAAATAGAAGCGGATGTTGCTTTTTTCTTCAAGGAAGCGCATCGTTTTGAGCAACGCCAACGCGGATGTAATCGTAATTTCTGGCAGGCATTAAAGGTCAAACACCTGCTGGTCTCTTTACCAGCCACCAGCATGACCAAGCGCCACGATAAATCCGATCAACATCGCAGACTGGTCTATGACACCCTGAAAGACTTGAATTGGACAGTCGAGGAGTTTCAGATCGAAAATGAATTAATCTTCTGGATTAGAAAATAGCAATCAGGCCTAAAACTGTTACAATCATTTCATAATGGCTAGAAGAAAACAAAAACGGCAGGAGAACACACAGAAACCTCAGGCAGCCATGCTCGAGCGTTTCCTCCCATTGCTACGTCCGCAGGAAGTTCAGGATTTGATGAACGAGTTGGAGCAACCTTTATACCCATCCTTCCGGATGAACCCTCTCAAAGTTGATCAACCTGACATGGTAAATCAGTGGGCACAACATTACCAATGGCAGTTAAAACCTGTGCCTTTTTGCGAAACAGGATTCTGGGTGACTGATTCCCCATCACCCATCAGTAAAACCATCGAACACAGCTTGGGACATTATTATATTCAGGATGCTGCATCCATGTTACCCGTAGAATTATTTGACTTCAATGCATTCGATAAACATCCCTTGATCCTGGATATGGCTGCTTCACCGGGCGGCAAAACCACCCAACTGGTCAGCCGAACCCATGATCAGGCGTTGATCATCGCCAATGATTCCAGTCGTGAGCGCCTGACTGCTTTGCGCATCGTCTTACAAAATTGGGGTAGCAGCCATGTGGGTGTTACCAATTACCCCGGCGAATATTTTGGTTCCTGGTTTCCGGAGACATTCGATGCCATCTTGTTGGACGCTCCTTGTTCTATGCAAGGGCTACGCGAGAGCGATTCACATGCCATCAAACCTATCACACAGAAAGAAATCAACAATCTCGCCAGGCGTCAGAGCAAGCTGCTGGAGAGCGCGCTAAGCGCATTAAAAATAGGTGGGCAGGTCGTTTATTCCACCTGCACATTAACGTTGGAAGAAAATGAAATGGTGCTGGATGAGATACTCAATCAATTTCACCATCAAATACAAATTGATCCGATCCAGGATCTTCTCAAGAAACCTGCCCCTGCGATCAATAAATTCGAACAATTTGCATTCGATCCCCAGGTTTCAAACGCAGCACGTATCTGGCCATTTCGATTTGGAACAGCAGGGTTTTTTGCGGCCCGGATGACAAAAGTAAATGAGATCGAGAGCAAAGTCAATCAACCGCCCTCAAGACCATTATCATCTGCCAGCTGGTTTCTTTATCCTGAACAACAACAGGCGGATTTATTTCAGCAAATAGAAAAATTATATAGTATCCATCTGGAAAACCTGATAGAGAAATATGATTGGCAAATCTGGCAATATAAAAACAATCTGCATTGTTTCCCAGGCAAATTCTTAGAACATTTTCCGGATATACCGGTTCAATCACTTGGTTTGCCACTGGCTGAGGTGTCAGACAATGAGTATCTACTCTCGCATGAATTTGTCACCCGCTTTGGTCGCTTGGCAAGCAATAACGTTTTTATCATCGAGGATGATCAACTATCCTCCTGGATGCGCGGGGATGACCTGGTGAATCCAACCGGGCAGAGTGCCACCTTGTTGATCATGCGCGATCATGCGGGAAGGATTCTGGGACGAGGAAAACCAACTGGTGAAAGAATAAGAAACTTAATGCCCAGACGAGCATTGATCCAAGATCTACATTAAAGTCACAAGCCGTTAAATATCCCCACCATGATGCAATATTAACGCACATGCCACAATAGCAGCGGTCTCCATCCGTAGAATACGCTTCCCCAGGCTGAATGGTATCCAACCCAATGAGTTTGCAGACTGCACCTCTTGCTCACTAAAGCCCCCTTCTGGTCCTATTAAAAGAGAAATCTCAGCAGATTCTTGGTTTATAAAAATATCATCCAGACGTCTGTTCTGTTCATTTTCCCAGGCTATTAGTCGCATAGGTGCAAGGTCATGAAATGCTGCCTGAATTTGGACTGGAGTACTTAACGCTGGGATTATACCCCTGCGACTCTGTTCGGCTGCTTCCTTCAAGATGCGTTCCCAACGTTCTTTTTTCTTCTGGAAATCTGAAGCTGCGATTTGAATCGATCGCTCGCTCATGATAGGGGTGATTTTATGAACTCCAATCTCACAGCTTTTTTGAAGGATCCACTCAAATTTCTCACGCTGGGTCATGGCTAACATCAAATGTAATCTGGTTTCTGGTTCCGTTTCAATTTTCCGAGTTTGAACGATTTCCCCAATGCATTGATTTGCATCCAGTTCTCTCAGCCTGACTTCATATTGGTGCCCTTGGTTATCCAGAACCATGACCGTGGAATCCATTTTCAAACGTAAAACCCTGACGATCTGGTGTGAGACATCAGCTGGAAATAGGATTCTCGATTCCTGAATGTGTTGCGGGTCAATAAAAAAGTGATTCATATGGCCTTAAGTTACAATTATCTCATCCTTGTTATTATATAACCAAAGAGTGCAATTGAACTTTTCTATCTTTCTCTGTTCAATATTATCAAAGAGCAGTAGAATTGGCGGCTGTTTGCGTTTATAATGCAAGTCTAGGCAATCAAATTTTGAAGGAATTATTTTGATCCAGGAACCTGAAAAAATAAGGATGTATCGTTATTACGATCTGATCATGGTCATATTTGTGACCGTGTTGATCCTGAGCAATATCGCCTCATCAGCCAAAATTGTTGATTGGGGATTCAGTTTGTTCGGTATACCCCTGGCTTTCGATGCAGGCACCATCCTGTTCCCCATCAGTTATATCTTTGGAGATGTATTAACCGAGGTTTATGGTTTCCGTCGATCACGCCGTGTCATCTGGGTTGGGTTTGCTGCCCTGGTATTCAGTTCATTGATTCTGGCGATCGTCAAAGTCCTACCTGGAGAAGCAGCCTGGCAGGAATACGCTGGTCAGAGCGCATACGATTCAATCCTAGGTGGCATGAGTACCGGTGGCATTGTGATCGCCAGTTTGTTAGCTTACCTGGTAGGTGAATTTAGCAACTCAGTAACCCTGGCAAAAATCAAAGTAAAAACAGCGGGTCGCTTTTTGTGGATCCGAACAATCGTTTCAACCTTAATCGGACAGGGTTTTGATACCCTGATCTTTGTAACCGTCGCAACATTGTTGGGCGTTTTCCCCTGGGTAATCTGGGGTAGTCTAGTGCTCACCAATTACATCTTCAAAGTCGGCATAGAAGTGCTGATGACTCCGGCAACTTACCTGGTGGTATCAAAACTCAAACAGGCTGAGAGCGAAGATTATTTCGATCATAACACTCGCTTTAATTTCTTTGCGATGAATTAAGACCTATTCATCAGAGCGGTCCATTTTTCCACTGATCAGGACACAGTATTCACCCAGAATGGATTCGGACGTAAATCGTTCGATCAATTCAGTCAGCGAACCTCGGTACATCGTTTCAAATTTTTTGGTCAGGTCATTTGCTATGGCAGCTGGACGATCCCCGTAAACCTCCACGGCATCCTGTAAAAATGCTTTCAATCGATGGGGGCTTTCATAGAAAATGAGTGTATGCGGCGATTGAGCATCAATGGCCAACCATCGTTTCCTGGGACCCGCCTTGCGGGGAGGAAATCCGCGAAATGTAAAACTGTGCACCGCTAAACCAGATAACACCAGAGCGGTGATTAACGCAGTCGGACCCGGAATCGCGGTCATTTCAATATCCGCTGCCAGTGATTCCCGTACCAATGTAAACCCAGGATCACTGACGGATGGAGTTCCGGCATCCGAAACCAATGCAATATGATTTCCTGCATTCAACAGTCCCATCAATTTGGGTAATGTTCTTTTTTCATTGTCTTCACGAAAGGATATCTGGGGCTTATGAATATCAAAATGCTTCAGCAGAACTCCAGTCTTGCGCGTATCTTCACTAACTACATAATCCACTGCACGCAATGTTTCAATGGCGCGAAGTGACATATCACCTAAATTTCCAATCGGGGTTGAAACAATGTAAAGCATATTTATCCTTGAATCCAGTATAACATGATGATAAGTAGCAATATAAAAATCATTGAAATGAATTAATCATCACCATATATTTAGACTAAGAATCTAAACAACTTATTCCAGATAGACCCATGACCTTTAAGTTATTTTATTGAGGAAAAAAAAGAAGCTGAAATTCAGCTTCTCATTGCACTTATCGATAGTCTTCTGGAATCCAAAGATGATTGATTTCACCATCCGTTTCAGTCGTCAATTCACTCCATTTATCAATAAATAAATAGATTTTTGCAATCGAACCAGTTGGCAAGGAGACTATTTTATCCCCCAGAGTCATAACCAGGCCTTCTAATCCAGGATTATGACCAATAATTAATAAATTTTCTACCTTATCAGGCACAATGGATATTCTTTGAATATAAGTTTCTGGCTCCGCCATATAAAAATTTTCAACCAATTCCAATTTACCTTTAAAGTTTAATTTTTCAGCCATCAATTTAGCTGTATCTTTCGCACGAATGGCTGGTGATGAGAGAATTAGATCAGGAACCAAAGCTTTTTTCTTAAGAATTTTTGCCATGTTGGCAACATCTTTTCGTCCCTTCTTTTTTAATGGACGGTCATGATCAGGTAATTCCTGATCTTTCCAACTCGACTTTACGTGTCGCATAATTAATAGTGTTTTCATAGCTACCCTCAATTTATTGCCATTGGATTGAAAACTTCTGGATCAAAAGCAGTATATCATGATTCAAAATTTTTATATTAACATTTTGTTAATAAACGTAGAATAATTTGGCGACTGTTTAAGTAAATTAAATATTATTTATAAATTCTTTAATAATATTAATATAAACTGTTGACAAATTGATTTTTTATGATAAGATATTTATAAAAAGAGATGTGTGATTAAAAAAAATTTATATAGAATAGAAAATTTAGAACGAAAGATAACCAGAAGAAGTAACGTGAAATCTCAGGAGGTTCGATGAACAAACTGCACACCCAATGCCCCATGTGCAATCATGATCTGGAAGTAACCGGTTTATATTGCCCACATTGTGATACCAGCATCCAGGGACATTTTGCTCCAACTGCCAATCCATTCAACGTGCTAAATCAAGACCAAATGCATTTTTTAATGACATTCATTCGGTGTGAGGGTAGGTTTAATCGCATGGAAGAAGAACTCAGTCTTTCATATCCCACATTAAGAAACCGATTGCAGGATATTTTAAGATTATTAGGATTTGAGCCCAAAGCGGATGAACCAGTCAAATTCACAGCGGAAGAGAGAATGCGAATTTTAGACGCATTAGCCAGTGGTGAAATCAGCCCGGAAGAAGCGCAGGCTCAATTAGCAGGGAAGAAAACCGAATAATAAGGAGTGATTGCCATGACAACACAAGAAGAAAGAATCAAAATACTGTCCATGTTACAGGAAGGTGTAATTAATGCAGAACAGGCTGCTAAATTATTAGAAGCTTTAGGTTCGATTGGGGTTGAATCCAAATCTATGCCAACCGGTCCCTCGGCACCTAGCTACGATCGAGGAGGAGGTTTTCGACCAGGAAAATTTTTTCGTGTTCGCGTAACCGATACGGATACGGGTAAAACCCGAGTTAACGTTCGTTTACCGCTTGGGTTGGTAGGTGCAGGCTTGAAAATGGGTATGAAGTTCAGCCCGGAAATTGATGGGATTGACCCAAACATCATCAATGAATTCCTGGAAAGTGGAGAAATCGGCCAGATTGTGGATGTCTTTGATGAAGATGATGGTGAGCACGTCGAAGTCTTTATCGAATAATTAATTCCAACAAAACACCCTTTTTATATCTCAAAAAGCGTTAATAACAGGAGATGATTTCTATCTCCTGTTTATTTAATTATTCAGTCGCCACGCCTTGTTTCAAATCCTGAAACCGAATCAAGCGATTATTCTTGACATCGATCAGATCCAATCCAACCGATTTAAATCCTTCCCAAAATGATATCTTTCTTACTTTTTCCTGAAAAATCTCGCCATTTTTATAACATTCTTCCAGGTAATAATTTGGAATTTTAGGGCTGAGGTGATGGATATGATGAAATCCAATATTTCCGCTAAACCATTGCATCCATTTTGGCAATGCATAATAAGATGCCCCTTCTAAAGCCGAGGCAACATAATCCCATTCAGTACTTTCAGCCCAGTACACACCTTCAAACTGGTGTTGTAGGAAAAACAACCAGATACCCACCGCACCTGCTATCCAGATAACCGGCAACTGAATGATGAGGTACTCTTTCCAACCAATTGCCAAACCCATAAAAATGATCATCGCCAATAAGGCAATATTGTGATAAATCTGAAATCGCGTTTCTTTCTTTCCCAAAATTGGACGGGGGATTCGATTACTGATCAGAAACATATACACCGGACCCAATATAAACATCACCAAAGGATGTCGAAACAGCCGGTATCCTACCTTTACGATTGTTGGTTTTGAGAGATATTCTTCCACTGTCAGGGTCATCACATCGCCGATCCCCCGTTTGTCCAGGTTTCCACTGGAAGCATGGTGAATGGCATGCGTTCGAGACCATTGTTCATAAGGCGTAAAAACCAGAACTCCCAGAATAAAACCCACAATCTCATTCTTCTTTTTTGATGGGAACAAGCTATTATGTCCACAATCATGGAACAGAATAAAAACCCGTACCAAAAACAAAGCGGCCAGAATCGATAAACCGAATGTGATCCAATACGAATATTGGAGACTCCAGATCATTAATCCCCATAACACCAAATATGGAAGAACTGAATTGACGATCTGAATGATTGCTTTTTTCGTATTCGCTTTGGCGTAAGGAGCTATAAACGGTTTGAGATTTTTCATTGTAGGATTTAAATCCTGTGTTTTTTCCATAATAACCTCCAAAGATATTTTGTTAAATTTAAAGGAAATTTATGTTATTCACATCCCTCCAGAGTCATATATCTTGGCATGCTTTTTTATATTAGGACTATTACCATCATATTATTCTAATTTTATCGAATTCCCTTTCGTTACCTTTTTTTGGAAAATGACATTCAGAAATAATATTTTTGCATTGGGTAAATTAAAAAACAATCCTCAAGGGTTTAATAACCTTGAGGACTGTTTGTAGAAACTCATGGTGAAGGAAGGAAATTCCCCCCTTCACCAATTGGTGTTTATGGAATTAAGATTGGATTTAATGAAGTATCCACCCAGGATGAAGAACCTGCGTTGTTTACAGCAGCAATACGGTAGATATAAGTCTCGCCTGAAACAATTAAGGTGTCTGGTAGGTTACACTATCTGCTGTCAATGCCGTCAATGGCAAGAAACCTCCACCATTTACATCACGTTCGATAACATAGCCTGTTTCATTAAGTGCTACATCAGTCCAGTTCAACGTGATCTGAGGGCCTAGATCCGAAGTAGCGGTCAAATCAGTAGGAGCAGCTGGTGGGAAAACTTCTATCAAGTTGGATTCTGCCCATCCGGATTGACCAACAGTGTATAAAGCTGCAACTCGGTAGACATAAGTTGAACCTGCAACTATATCAGTATCTAGATAGCTGATGCTGTCTGCTGCCAGAGGAGGGATAGAGAGTGCAACAAAACCTCCACCATTGACATCGCGTTCGATAACGAAGCCAGTCTCTGTATTAGCACTGTCAACCCAGGTCAACAAAATCTGTGGACCTGCCTGTAATTCCCCCATTAAAGCTGTAGGAGCTCCAGCATCAATCACAATGGTGTTTGAAACATCAGAAACCATTGATTCGGTGGGGAAACCAACATCCCCAACAGGAAGAGGGTAATTGGTTATATCACCAATGGTATTAGTGGCGAACACGCGGTAATCATAGCGCTGGTCTGCATCCCCAATCACATCTTCGTAGGTTGTTACGTCTGCTGCAACAACAGCAAACGGTACCCATACATCTGCCCCAGCAAGCGAGCGCTCCACAGTGAATGAAGTCTCGTTCAATGAGTTATCATCCCAGTTCAAAACCACGGATTGAGTTACTCCACTTCCAGTCAGACCTCCAGTTAGATTGGTTGGCGTTCTTGGTCTGACGCCAACAGACATCGGTCGCATCATATCCATTTCCTCGTGGCTCAGGATGTGACAATGTAAAACGTATTCCCAACCAAAATTAACAAGTTGATTCGTTACCGTCACCGGGTTACCCAGCGGGGTAAAGGTCCGCATAGTCATTGCTGACAGGTCTGCTCCTGGCGGCATCGAGGGGTCCATATATCGTATACTGTTCGGTAAATCCCAGGGAATTTGTGGGATCAATGGACGAAGTGCTACAATGGTGTCTTCTAATGGACTGACCCGGACTGTGTCTTTCCAACCCAATTCATTGGCATCCGGTTTACGGATGATACCATCCCAACCAACCCTGTTGAGTAACTGAACATCGAAAAGATGGAAGTGAATTGGATGTGTGTCCACACCATTATGGGTGAACTTCCAGATTTGCGTTCCATCATCTGCTGTCGAAATCGGTTGCAGATCAACACCTGGCGGTAGTTCAATACCACGCAAAACCTCACTTGGTGGCATAACGAACCCATAGAGGATCATGTTCTGGTTGCCAGCCTGAGCCCCTGGCGTCTCAACCCCGAGGAACCCACTCATGCGACCGTAAATCGGATCAAATGCCTCACCCATCTCATCCTGGATCATTTTTGGTTTGAACACAATATTCAAGTCCGTACCTAGAAGTGTCTTAAACGTTAAGGATGTATCGTAGATTTGTACTGTTCCATTGGAAGGACCATCGTGAGGAAAAGATGTTCCATAAGCAGTGTTGTAAGCACCCTGACCAACAATGATTGGATGTTGTCCATTTTCAAATATACCCAAACCACCCAGACTCTTTGCTTTGAACGCAGTATTAAGTGAATTGAGGTTAAAAGCCGGAGCTGGAGTAACAGGTGCCACCACGATCTTCATAAAGGTTCGTGTATTGGGACCATAACCTGGTATGGTTGGTGGTGTACCGCCAGTATCTCGATAATCACCATCACCCGTGTAGTAATCATAACGTGGGTCACGGGCTGGGAAAGCAGCTGGAGCATCGTTGTAAAGAATCAATGTCTGACCTGCATAGGCAGAGAAGTCAACAATTACATCTGCACGCTCTGCCGGAGCGATCAGTAACGAGTGCAGATCGACATTTCCGGCATTGAATACTGTCGGATCATTCACCCATGTAGTTGGATGCGCAGGCCATACTGTAGGAGCAGGTAAAAATCCACCTTCCGTACCAATCTGAATCCAGGAAGGACCTTCAGAACCACTAACAGGAGTAGGCATTATGGTCGGGTCTTCTAGTGCAGCTTCAACATCAGCCAGGGCAACTTCCGTACAGGTTATTCCAGTTGACTCCGGTGCAGGGTTTAGATTGGCTGCATCACATACAACACCATTCGCATCTACCGCTTTATAGAAGGAGAGATTGAAGAAACGGTCATTCGCTCCATTAAGAATTCGGAAACGATAAGATTTAGGATCAACAGTCAGGGTTGGATAAACCGTCCCATTGATTACAGGCGTATCCATAAAAGCTTCCATACCCATCGAGTTATAAGGTACTCCAGGCATCATAGGAGGTTCGCACCATTGTTCATCCGGATCACAATCCTCATCATAGTAAGGATTTGGAACGGGAGGAGAGTCAACACTGGACGTTGGCGGCCAGAACCAGGGTCCATAGGCCCAACGACCAAACTGGTTGACACCAAATTCATCACCCGCGTTTTGTGCAGGTGAGTAGACATGCGGTAACCACAAGTTTCCGGGGCCACCCCAACGTTCAACATCCCAGGTTTCATCTGATACAGATAGTTGTCTGGCACCAGGCACAAATGTTTTATCCTGAACAACCAGGGGAATGGTGCTTTCTGGGCCAGGAATGAGGCCACTATTAATCAAAGTTTCTTCTGCTTCATCAGATATCAGATATGGTGCAACGCCACCTGCATACACGTTCAAGCGGGTAATGCCCCAGGCATGATCATGATAGAACATCAAGCGAGCAGATTGCTGATTGGTGTAATAAAAGGTCATGACACCATCAACAGGGTCACCGGTGTCATCCACCATATCAGGAACTGGTTGGACACTGACACCCTGGGGATAGGAAGTATTCTCACCTGCCGGGGTAATCCATTGATGTGGGGTACCGTCACTGATCCATGGAGTGATACCTCCATGTAAATGTAGGGTAGCTCGATTTTCAGCATAGCAATCTTCGTTTTTGGCGATGCGATCACCTGCTACATCATAAGCCATACCACACATCGGATTTAAGTATTCCTCGATTTCCTCTTCTGGTGTCATAGGAGGCATTACAAAATCAGGTCCCATACCAGCACCCATAACAGTGGTGTCTACCGGTAAGAATAGATCACCTTCAATCCCAGTGGGCAATAAGTTATAAAACTTGATTCGAACCGGTCGATCCTTGGTAGCCAGAATTGTCGGGCCAAGGTAATGAGGAGCAGTCACCCCAAAGAATCCATCAAGGGTCACTTCAGTCCCATCTGAAAGAACATTTGTGAGTTGTACCGGTTCATGTTCTGGAGGCAACAAACCCTCCAAAGCACTAGTATAAAGCTGCACATACCCACGCAGGTAAGTCGCTGGCAAATCAGAATGCATCTGTTCTCTGTACTGAACCAGCGCAATCTCATAATAATCAGCATCTGGGGTACCCAGCACACCAGAATAGGTAGTTGTATCAGGCACGCCGATTGGCATAAATTGACCGAGTGCGGAAGTGCCATCACATGGTCCGGTGCTCGGGTCACATAACATTGACAATTCATTGACAAACTTGCGAATACCACCAGAGACTTCAGCATGTTCGCCTGTATCGTTAAATGGGTTTTCCCGCAAGTAATGCAAGAATGCATTCTGAACAATTTCTTGTCCCAGGGTCACTGCAAGTTCGCTGGAATTGCGGAAGTGCAATCCGCCCCAGGTCCTGGCATTCACGATTTCTGTGCGCAGTTCCTCTGCCGTAGAGAAATGTCTGGTTGTGCCGGTGACACTGCTCTCCAGATCAATCTCTATCTGGTCCGTTCCGAAGAACTGAGTATACATTTCAGCCTGTGCGGATACAAAAGAACCATGTCCTGCTACATACTCAGGAAAATTAGGCGTCATTACTGCTGGCATCCAGGATGGATCAGCTACCGTCGCAGCATTTCCATCTTCGTCAGCTCTTTGAATCGCTGCGACAGGCCGCCAAAAATTGTAGAAGTATTTGGCGTCAAACGTAGCGATTAAGCTGTCTGTCGCCACCATGTTACCCATCACCATCAAACGGGCCGTATCGAGCAAATTCAGACTACGTTCTTCTGCAATATTCCGGTATGCTTTATTGGTCTGGATAACCATATTATCCGTCCAGAATCTGGCAATCTCGGTCTGATTTGGAGTTCTATGTACACTTGAAACTCCTCCAACTCTCTTTACCTCATTCAAATCAGCTGCATACTCAGCACTATCAAGCGCTGGTGGAGGAACAGGTCGGAATTGATCTGCGCTATCGCGTAAAAATGGCTTTAATTGAGCCATCCACGGATCCATAGGAGGAATGTCTGTCCCAATTGGCATTTCATTGGGTTCCCAAACTCCTGGATAAGGTGCTGGAAGGGTGTATGTATTGGTCGCTAATAATCCATCATTTTCTCTCAACACAATAATTTCAGCAGCCGCCTGTTCACCAATAGTGATACCAGCATCCTTTTCAGGTCCATCGGGAATGGTTGCCATGGATTCTGCGTATTTCACTGGTAATACCAGGTTGCCAGGTAAGTAGTGAGATAATACTTTAAAGGCTGCGGTTGCAACTGCAGCTTCACGGGTCGCGGTGCTCTCGGTAATATAATTGGTGTCACTAATTACATCTCCAACCACCGTACCTGAACCACTATTAGCAATCATGGGGATATAGCTTACAAAAGTAGGATTTCCATCATAAGCATAATAACCGCCTTCAATGGCAATCAAGGCATTATAAACCGCGGCTTGTGTGTAAGATAAGTAAACAAATGCAGTTGCCATGGAGATATCACCCATCATCATCGGCATTCCCGGCATCGGTGCGGGTTGAAGAATGTTCTGGGCGATGTCATTCCATTCCGATACGATGTTGCCCGGCAATGGACTGTTAGCATAATTGGGATGACTGAAGTAGCGAGGTACTGCTCCTCCCATGTCCATAGCCATTGGTGAATCCATCGTTGCAGACGCATCCAATGAAAAACCACCTTCCGCAGCACGGTCAGCTGCAGCCTGGCGATCCTCCTGCGTGATTTTTTCCTGTTTCTCCGGTCGGGTTATGCCGTCAGGAGGATTTACGGTTTGTGCCACTACCTGATTATTTCCACTCATGAAGAGTGATAAAACAAGTGTCAATAATACCAATAAATTAATTATTCTATTCTTATTCATCCAGTTTTCCTTTCTTATTTAATTAATATCGATCTGATTTCTAAGAGATTGGGTAACCTCCTGCCAATTTATCCCGTATTTCATTGACTTATTGGTGACCTCCTTCAACCATCAAGTAGTTGCATAAACAATTGGCGCATCCAGATGTTCTCCATTGGATGATGTCGCCATTTTGAAGATATTGGTCCTGGAATAAATGTCTAAGATGGCGAATTTCTGCTTTTGTAACTAAATCCGGCGCATCGTCCTTCTGTAAAGCAGTTAGTAACGCAAAAATATCGGATCCAACCCGATTGGCATTTGTCTGGAAATCTGAAATCTTTGATAAGTCCAGTGACCGCAGAGGCCCCGTTTTGTATCGCTGATACCAATGTGGAGAAACCTGTCCTACCACCCATTCCGGAGCAATAGATACTACCAGGCTTAATGCGGATTTCATTCCTTCCTTTACACTGAATAACCGGTTTGTTTGACAGATAAGTGATAAAGTCGCTTTGGGATCAAGCCATGGACTGTTTGTATGTGGAAAAAGGCCAAAATTCCCAAGAATTTCCAACAAATTTCCAAATTCTTGCAGGGCAGTACTGGAGGTAAATAAATTTTGTCGAAAATTACATAAAGAATTAATGGTAATACCCGGGTGACTAATGGGAAGGAAAAGCGCATATTTCCAATCCATTCTTTTCATGGTGGCACTGGCTGTGGATGAATCAGGGAGAGATTCTGAAAATTGAAATGCACCAGCTAATGCCAGGCGGAAGATACTGTCACTATTCATACGAGAAGAAGGATCCAGTAGTGAGATATCAATTTTATTGAAAATGCTTACCAAACTATCCCCGATTTGTAGGTATACATGGTTATTGCTGTAAATTTGATGCGCTGCAAGTGAGGTCTCATAAGGGATATTTAAAAGTAAATTGGTATCAATGCTCAAATGAGAAATTCCTCCATAAAATAAAATGTCTGCTCTTCTACAGTAGAAGAAAACAGACAAGTTGAAAACAGTATTATTCCAGTATTTATTTTTGGGTTAAAATACGGAGAAAAACTGAGTTCTTAATACCATCTCCGTATTTTCTACGGATTAATGGTCGATTGTGAAGAAATCAAAGCTTTGAAAATTTATGTTCTTTCGCATAACGCACAAGATCAACACGGCTATGCAGATTAAGTTTGTCCATGATATTAGACCGGTGAGATTCTACAGTGCGCACACTAATATTCAATTCTTCTGAAATTTGTCGGTTGGTGTTTCCATCAACGATCAATTGCAGCACCTCAATTTCACGAGAGGTCAGTTGTTCAACCTCTTTTGAGCGGGTATTCAATTTCTTGGGTAATGCAACCAAGGATTGTATCAATGAAGGGTGCACATACACCATTCCACGCTGAACGGCATAAATGGCATCAATTAATTCTGATTCAGCGGCACGTTTTATGATGTAACCGGAGGCACCCAAACGTAGGCATTCTTGCAACAGTTCATTATCTTCATGCATTGTCAAAATTAAAACCCGAACATCATGAGAATCGGTACTGATTTCCTTCAGAGCTTCCAGGTTTTCATTACCTGGCATTCCAATATCTAAGAGTAGCACATCAGGTTTTAATTCATTCACCAGTGCCAATACTTCATTGCTATTTGTTGCCTCTCCAATGACTTCCAGCCCTGAATCTGCTTGTAAAAGAGATCTTAAACCAGCCCGCATAATACGATGATCATCTGCGATTACGATTCGAATTGCCATGGCACCTCCAATTTTATGGTTGATCCTCGATCCGGCGAACTCTCCAATGTGATGGACCCTCCCAACATGGTCGCCCTTTCCTGCATACCCACTAACCCCAGATGATTTTCTGTCTTGTTTTTTGGGTTGAAGCCAATGCCATCATCTTCAATAATGACGATCAACATTTCCTTTTTCTGTTCTAACAATACATCTGCATGGGTAGCTTTTGCATGACGGACAATGTTAGTAAGCGCTTCCTGCACAATTCGGTAAATGGCTGTTTCTAATTCTGTGGGAAGACGATCAATTTTCCCAACAACTTCAAATTGAACGTTCAGATTATGTTGAGAACGAATCATTTCCGTATGTTGTCTCAGGGCAGGAATTAAACCTAAATGATCCAGGGTCGCTGGCCGCAGAGAAATTGACAATCGGTGCAAATTCTCCAAAACACCATCGGCGATTTTTTTAAGCTCGCGACTTTGGGCAACAACAGCCTGGGGATCGTTGCTTTGGCTTTCTAAAACTTTTAAACCAACCATTAGCGAAGCCAGGGTTTGTCCAGCTTCATCATGTAATTCACGGGCAATATATTGACGTTCAGATTCCTGCACTTCAACTAATTGACGCGAAAGTGCCTGCAATTGTTCTCGCCCATCACGTACCTGTTCAAACAACCAAGCATTCTGAATGGCAATCGCTGCCTGGCTGGCGACTGCTGACGCCCATTCGATCAAATCAGGCGTGAAAAAATGAGGTTGAATATGTTCGAGTAAACACAGGCCGATGATTTGATCACTTACCATGAGTGGAATAGCAATCCAACTACCAATATATTCATGACCTGGAAAATATTTAGTGTTAGGGTGTAATCTTGTGTCTGGTATAGAGACTACCTGATTTTGACTGAATAAAGCTCTAAAAGAAGGAATCTGTAAGATATTAAAACTTTTACCAAAAAATTTCTTATCCTCTGGCCAATTTTCCTCCCCGCGTGCGACACGGGCGGTTAGGTGATCTTCATCCTCCAATAATCCAATGTGAGCGCTGGAATACGGTACCAGCGTGTAAATATTACTTAATAAAAACTCATAAACATTGCCACTGATTAATGAACTGGAAAGATCGAGAGCTGCACTTCGTAGTGTTTCAGCAAGAAAATGAGCTTGCTTTTCTGCTTGATACAATCGTTGTATTTCTTCTTCGTTGCTAATTAACCTTTTTTCTGCCAGTACCCGATCTGTAATATCCCGGGCTTCAAATATTAACAGAATTGGTTTATCATGCTCATCCAATAATGGTTTTATGGTAATATCCATTGTAGCGATCGCACCTATATTGGAAGTAACAGGATGAACACAACGAACTGTTGTACCATTTCCTGCTGCGGAAATGGCCTCCTGCATAGATTGGGAAACTTCAAGATTGTGAATCCACCATGGCATCTCCCATAATGCTTTTCCATTGATATTTGCTGGATCAATACCAGTAAAATCAATAGCTGTTTGATTGATCAATGTTACGTTTCCGTCAGGTGTTAATAAACCCAAATGTTGAAAAGTCTGGTTGAATAGGGCGCGAAATCTATGTTCGCTTTTTTCTAAATCAAGCTGAGCGGTTTTCCGTGCAGTTACATCGCTTAGAACCATAATCAAGCCAATGACATTTTCATCTGGGTTTTTTATAGGTATCAAACTCCAATCCCAGTAACTTATTCCTCGTTCTGAATTGGGAAGATATTCAATCGGTTTTTCTACCACACTATAAGTCTTACCTGTTTTTACGACTTCTTCAAATAAAGCCTGGTTTTCGGAATTGGGAAATAAATCAAAATGATTTTTCCCAACGTAATAATCCGGGCTATGATGGTCAGCAAGTGCATAAGTTTTATTAACACGAATGAAGTTAAACTTGGAATCAAAGTAAGCAATTAAGAATTCATTGATGTCAAAAAAGCGCTCAAGCATTTCGTTGGATTTCATTAATTCTTGATTTGTTTGCTGTTGCTTTTCAATCTGTTGTAGCATTGGCTTTATAATAAAGAAATAATTAAACGGAAATAATATAAATACTAAAACGATTCCATCAACAAACCAGGCATATATTTGTGGAGTTTCCAGAACAAATAGTAAAAGAACCATTATTATTGTTTCCACAATAAAAATTATGATAGTCATATAAAGAAGCACGAGTCTGGTTTGCTTGGTTCTTAATGGTTCTATAAACCCATTGACCAGTTTTAAGAGTTTTTTGCGAATGGAAAAATTTTCCACGATGATCCTTTTTTTGGAAATCAACTCTTCCTTTTGAACAAAATCAATAATAATGAAACATTTTTTGACTAATTTGCAGCTAAATCTCCCCTAATATTATCAATCTATATATAAAATGTAAACATTTGAGAGACAAGAGTTATCTTAATGTTATAAATCTATCCGCGAAGAAAGAAAGAATTAATACCAAAATTAGTTATTTGGCCAAAAATATTAGAACCACTTAATAATCGCCAAAGCCGCAAACGCAATAAAAACGATCAGCGCCCCGATCAAAATCTGCCATTTTTCCTGTTGATCGACCAGACGATATCCCTGCAAGTCAGTCCGCATTTCCCACAGTGGGCCAGCTGTCCAGGCGAATACCAGACCACCAATCAATCCTCCCAGATGTCCCCAGTTATCGATCATGGGGCTTAATCCCAGAACGAGATTGATACCCAGAATAAGAATGATATTCGAAAGGATTGGACGAGCGCGGTTACCAAAAAAGCGTCTATTGCGATAAATGAAAACTCCCTGCGCAGATAACATGCCAAAAATAGCAGTCGAAGCACCTAAAGAAGGATTTGGTGTTAATACAAAGGAAACTACATTCCCGGCAAAACCACTCAGTAAATACAGTAAAAAGAAGCGACCATGTCCATATTGGTATTCTAGATTTCTACCAAATATAAAGAGTGCGTACATATTGAAGGCAATATGAGCAATACTGCCGTGCACCAGTACTGGGGTAATTAACCGCCATAATTGTCCCGATAGGATCAACTGGTTATACTTCGCCAGATAGGCAGCAGGCAAATCAATACCCATAATATTCTGGGTCAGTAACTGAGCCAGAAAAACAACAACTGTTACACCCAGAATGATATAGGTAACCAGGGGTTTTGACGCCGGGTTCTCCACTTCCACGCGTACTCCTTGTTGGGGTGGAGGAGGTGCTGAGGAGTAGCTCTCAGGTGGTTGTTCGTATTTCATTGTATTCATAAGGTTATCTTTCTGGGAATGGTGCGATGGTGTTCAGCGTGGATGATATCAACGATCGTCTCCACTGCTTCTTCCAAACAATTATGGCGATTCACTACCATATAATCAAAAATGGGTAGGTATTCCAATTCCCACTTCACTTTGTTCAAACGGATATTCATACTTTCTTCGGTCTCAGTCTGGCGATTATTGAGGCGCTCATGCCACTCTTCCACACTGCTGGGTAACAGAAAAATGAGTACTGCGTCCGGATTTAATTCTCTTAATTTTGCAGCGCCCTGCACATCCACACGCAGTATAACGTCCAGACCACTTTGCATAGCTTTGCGCACCTGTTCTTTAGGGATTCCTTTGTAGTCCTCATAAACAATTGCATATTCGAGTAACTCATTTGCATCGATCATGGCTTGAAATTCATCTTTGCTATAGAAAAAGTAGTCCATGCCATGTGTTTCTTCTGGTCTGGGTTCCCGTGTGGTTGCAGTAACAACAAAATGCAAAGGAATATTACGTTTCTTTAAGGCCTGTAATGTTACATCTTTGCCTACGCCTGAAGGTCCTGAAAGCACAATCAGTAAAGGTTCAGGCTTGAGTAAATCAAAAGATATACTGTTGTTATCGCTCATAGGACCTCATCATTCGCCATTTAGGCTTCTCAAATCACTTTTCTGATAGAATCAAATTCAATTAAAATATTAATAAATCCATAATAGACAAATTATAATGGATAAAATCAGTTCATCAAACTTTTAGCTGGTTAAAACGTGTCCTTTCAATAATTAGCAGCCAGGGTGTTTTTAGAAGGCGCACACCCGCCAAGAACACCCACTTACCCAGTTTTATTGAGATGATACGTTATACCCATATAATAGTAAAATGTAGTTAATTTACCTGAAGGAAAAGGATTTCTCATATGCCATTGTATGAATATCGCTGTTTGGAATGTAACCGCCGCTTTGATGTATTCATGACATATGCGGAATATGGTAATAAAACGGTAGTTTGTAAACACTGTGGTAGCCTCGAGGTAACACGCAAAATTGGCAGAGTCAGAATTGCAAAATCCGAGGATAACCGGTTGGAAGATTTTTCTGATCCTTCCAGTCTGGAAGGGTTGGAGGATGACCCCGTTGCGCTTGGGAAAATGATGCGGCGGATGTCCGGTGAATTGGGGGAAGATATGCCGCCTGAATTTGATGAAGTAGTAAATCGTTTGGAGAAAGGCCAATCGCCTGAAGACATCGAACGCGATCTGCCTGATCTGGCAAATGATCTGGATCCTGGTATGGGTGGTGGTTTAGGTGGTGGATTGGATGATGATTTTTAATTTGTAAATGCAATCATCCTTATTTGAGATCTAACTTAATCAACCAATTGTTGTAAGCGCTCGTAAGAAGTAACCCAGGCGATCCGCCGAACAAACGCTGCTAGTGATTTACTTTGCTCGCGCAGGTTTCTTACCGCCTCTCCCACAGGATCTTCACCCGCTGCTCCTCCCGGCTGATCTGCATAAGCACCATGAAACGCGAAATAAGCCTGGTTCAGCCGACGAATATTGTACCCATTTTCAAGGAATAGAAGGCGGCGGTTTTCCATGTACAATTCCGCTTCTTCAATTTTTCCTTCAGCTAATAAAATATCTGCTGTAACCCTGGTCTCACGCATTTCTGCTCGAAAATCAAAGGTGGGAGGTTCCTGTGGTTCCTCAACAATTGCCTCTGCAACAGATGTTGACTCTACCACGGGGGGCGGTAATAAGGCGGGATAAAAATTTTCAATCACAGCATTTCCCAGTTCTTTACCAGCTATGGAGGCTGTTGTTTCATTAATAATCCGTAATTCAGGAGTTTGCCCATATAGCATTCCTAAGGGACGCAAGGTAAGAAAATTATGAATCCATTCATGTGAGACTACTTCAGATAACCAGGTCAAACTGCTGGTCTCCATGACCATCGTTGGATAAACTCCGACACCACCAATTGGAACCACCAATGCTGAGACATTCATTTTTTCTTCGACAGCTTTTTCCAGAGCGACGATCTGATCCAGTGTCAAATCTGGCAACAAAGAAATATCTGCATCCTGGCGGATAATTTCTCGCGGAGACACAATTAATGCATACGGCATTGAGGTGGTATGGTATTGCACGGGTGGCACCGGTTGGTGGATGAATCCAAGGCTTTTGTTACCTGCCACGTAAGATACCTGATGCTGTAATATTGCTTCATACAGATAGCCAACGTGGCGTAATTCTTCCTGAACCTGGCGTTGTCTATCCAAATAGGGTTCTGCCTGATTCTGTGGATTAAGAATCACTGGATCAGCGTAAATATTATTGATCACTTCCCTTAACTGACGCTGTTCATTGATCAAATCGAAATAATTTAAAGTAATAGCAGACTGTTGTTCCTGACTCAAATACCGGTGCGTACCCAATGAAATCTGGGCAGCTTTTCTTCCCAATGTCTCCAAAGTCCAGGAGACATAATCAAACTCTATCGAACGGGTTTCCACACGCACAATTTCATTGGTTTTTAATGAAGGAATACCACTGTTGCTGGTTACAAGAATCAATAACAAGCCCCAAAAAATATTTCTTCCTACTCTTTTTACAACTCTCCACATAGTTTATACAATCATTATACAAATAAATGTCAGTGATCAAAGCAAATGGTATGCTTAATGCAACAATTTTAACACAGACTTATACGTTAAGATTGCAACGTTATTAATATATTTCTAACGGTTGAACCTTTAAATCAGGATTACAATAAAGACTGGAAAAAAATTTGATTCCTGAAAAATCTTTTTTTGATTTGAAGAAAGGGGATCATATTCAATCCTAAAAAACATAACATTAACCAAGTATCCGTAATCATTTTTTGTCTTATGATTACTGGGTTTTTTTATTTGATCAGGAAGGGAAGTATGAAGAAAACAATAATAATCATTTTAATCCTCGCCATTATCGGAACTGGTATTTATTTTGGGGTGCGATTAGCGCAGGATAATGCAGCAAAAAATATGGCATCCACTTTTCAAACCATCACGGTTTCACGAGGAAACCTGACTGCCATTGTAGGCGCTACTGGAACAGTGCGAGCCAATCAAACAGCATTGGTCAGCTGGCAGACTACGGGTCAGATTGACACCATTAATTATGAATTAGGGGAATCAGTTACCGGAGATTCAATTCTGGCTGCTTTGAAAAAATCCTCCCTTTCTCAAGCTATCATTCTGGCAGAAGCCGACCTGGTGACCGCAAAACGGAATCTCGATACACTCTTAAATTCCACCATTGCACAAGCGCAAGCTCAGGCCAACTTAGCCAACACGTCTGATGCCCTCGCTAAAGCAGAAACCCGCCGTGAATCGAAAGAGTATCAACGTGCTTCACAAAACACAATCGATGAAGCCTACGCCAATTATATTGTGGCTAAAGGACAATGCCCAAGAATGGGAAAAACGCTACGATAATGTCGATCATCTTTCCGAAGATGATCCCATACGGGCAGCTGCGTTTGCTGAATGGGCTGCTGCAAAAACATTAGCGGCACGCGCGGAAGCCAATTGGCGTTATGCGCAAGGGCTACCCAGTGATATGGAAGTTGAAATTGCCGATGGCAGTCTCGCTCTGGCGCAGGCTCAATACAATGAGGCTCTTCGCGAATGGGATCGTCTGAAAGACGGACCAGATCCCGATGACATTGCGGCTGCGGAAGCCCGTATTGCTGCCACAGAAGCTACCATTGACCTCATTAATTTACGTGCTCCATTTGATGGCACAATTACAGAGATCCGTTCGAAAGCTGGTGATCAAATTGCGCCGGGAGCTGTTTCTTTTCGTATCGATGACTTATCTCGACTTTTGGTGGATGTTGAAATTCCGGAAATTGATATCAATCGACTAAAAATAAACATGCCAGCCCGCATCAGTTTCGATGCAATCAACGACAAAGAATATGAAGGAATCATCACCCAGGTTGCTCAGGTTGCTAATATTACGGCAGGAATTGTCAATTTTACTGTTACGCTGGAACTCACCAATCCCGATGAATTTGTGCGTCCTGGCATGACAGCAGCGGTGAATATCGTTGTCAGCGAAATTGAAGATGTTTTAATTATTCCCAACCGGGCAGTACGCTTGCGAGAAGGACAACGTGTTGTTTATGTTCTTAAACCTGGTGAACTGATTCCTAACCCGGTCGATATCACCATTGGATCAACATCTGACCTGCAGAGTGAAATACTGGAAGGTGATGTCAAAGAAGGTGATGTGATCGTGCTCAACCCGCCTACTGAATTTACACCTCAGGGTGGACCCTTTGGCGGCGGATTCTAGAGGTTAATATGAATGACTGGGTAATTGAAACCCGTAACTTAAAAAAGATTTACAAGATGGGTGAAGTAGAGGTCCGCGCGTTGGATGGCGTGGACCTGAAAATTGAGCGCGGATCGATTGTTTCTATCATGGGACCCTCCGGTTCAGGAAAATCGACTTTGATGAATCTATTGGGCTGTCTGGATCGCCCCACAGAAGGAGAATATATTCTGGATGGTGTTGATGTCTCAAAGATGAACGATGATCAGTTAGCTGCTGCCCGTAATCACATGGTCGGATTTGTTTTTCAGAGTTTTAATTTGTTATCGCGCCAGACTGCTCTATCAAATGTGGAATTACCACTACGATATGGTGGTATCACCAAAGACCGTAAGCAAAAGGCGATTGAAGCTCTTACCGCCGTTGGTCTGGGAGACCGTGTCACCCACAGACCCACTGAGCTCTCTGGTGGTCAACAACAACGTGTGGCCATCGCCCGAGCGCTCATCAATGATCCTGCTATCATCATGGCAGATGAACCCACCGGTAACCTGGATTCTAAATCCGGTAAGGAGATTATGGACTTGATCCTGGATCTTAATAAAACCCGTAAGACCACGATCATCATTGTGACCCATGATCAGAGCATTGCTATGCAAACCCAGCGTATCATAAACCTCATAGATGGCAAGGTTGTTGGTGAGGAGGTACCTGCATGAATATAGGACAGGCAATCATCGAAGCACTCGAATCCCTGAATGCCAACAAAATGCGTTCCGGGTTAACTATTTTAGGAATTGTCATCGGCGTGGCAGCCGTGATCGCCATGCTGGCAGTTGGCAGTGGTGCCCAGAATACCATCACCGGATCCATCAGTGGTTTGGGTTCTAATTTGCTCTTCGTTTTTCGTGGTGGCAATGATGATGTACGCAATCCACAACCTCTGACCCGTGGAGATGCAGGAGCCATAGCAGATCCCTTTCAGGCACCATCCGTCGCACTGGTTGCACCGTATATCAGCTCCAATTTATCGGTGACATTTGGTGGCGAGAGTATCACCTCCAGCATTAATGGGGTGACACCTGAATATTTAGATGTGAGAAATTATTCGTTACTGGAAGGCGATTTCATCAGTGAGGAAAATATACTGGGACGTGGTTCTGTGGCTGTCATCGGTGTGGAAGTCGCGGATAAACTGTTCGGACATCGTGATGGATTGATCGGTGAGACCCTCCGTATCGAAGGGCAACCCTTCCGTGTCATTGGTGTTTTGACCCCACGCGGTGGTGGCGCTTTCGGTAGCGAAGACAATATCGTCGCAATACCTTTTTCCACCGCTCAATCCCGCCTGATCCGGCGTTCCAGTGATCGTGTGGATTTCATCCTCGTACAGGCTGTCAGTGCCGACCTGGTCAATCAGGCATCCGATGAGATCTCTCAGATCCTACGCGCACGTCATCGCACCGATCTGGGTCTGGATGATTTTCAGATCTTCTCTCAGCAGGATTTTGTTGCCACCGCCCAAAGCATCACCAATGTACTGACCATCTTTCTGGGTGGAATTGCTGCAATTTCACTCCTGGTCGGTGGAATCGGTATTATGAATATCATGTTAGTGTCTGTCACCGAACGAACACGGGAAATTGGTTTGCGCAAAGCCATTGGTGCCCGTAAACGAGATATTCTGATCCAGTTCCTGACGGAGTCATCATTATTAAGTATGTTTGGTGGTATCCTCGGGATTGGCCTGGGCTGGTCAATTGCCTATATTGTCGGATTAATAGCAGCTGCCAACAATACTGAGTTGATACCGGTGGTCGGTTTGGATGCTGTTCTTCTAGCGACCATTTTCTCGACCGCGGTGGGATTGTTTTTTGGGATTTATCCTGCCAACCGTGCCGCCAATCTACAGCCTGTAGAAGCCTTGCGTCACGAATAATCTTAATGTTCACTAAAATATTCAACGCCTGAAGGTTTTCATGAGTTCTTCAGGCGTTGTTTTGACTCAATCTCCCAGCGAAATTCCCAAACTGCGGGCGGTCAATACCGTATCACCAAGGGTATCGACCCTCTTTTTAATTGCCAGGGCTTCTGAAAGTGGAACCGTCACCACTTTATTTCCTTGCAAAGCAGACATACAACCCAACTCACCACGTCCCACTGCACGCACAGCTTCAGCTGCCAGGCGGGTTGCCAGCCAGCGGTCAAAGGGCGTTGGACTACCCCCTCTTTGCAGATGGCCCAGGATGGTAACACGAGTCTCCACATCACACACCCTGGCGATATACTCTGCTACCTGATGACTGATACCTCCCAATCTGGCCTGGTGAATGTCATCACCCTGCCTTAAGAAGACCTGTTGCTGTCCCAGGATGGACGCTCCCTCCGAAATAGCGATGATGCTAAAAAATGACCCGCGGCTGACACGTTCATCGACTTTTTTGCAGATCGCTTCATAGCGGAATGGAATCTCCGGAATCAGTATTACATCCGCTCCCCCGGCGATCCCGGCATACAGAGTGATGAACCCGGCATCCCTTCCCATCAATTCCAGCACCATGACGCGGTGATGGGATTCAGCAGTGGTGTGCAATTTATCAATCGCTTCTGTTGCAGTAGCAACGGCAGTGTCGAACCCAAAAGAAAAATCGGTCCCTCCTATATCATTATCAATTGTCTTCGGTACGCCTACCACCGGTACACCGATCTCGTGTAATTCCTGGGCAATATGTAAAGTACCATCTCCACCTACTACAACCAGGGCATCTAATCCCAGGCTGTGGATACGGTCATACACCCTCTGGGAAGTATCCTCATATCTCACACTCCCATCCGGATCAACTACTTTCAAAGCAAACGGATTGCCACGATTAGCTGCCCCCAGAATCGTACCACCACGGGGAAGGATCCCACGTACTGCGCGCGAATCCAAAGGGAACACACCCCCCTCCTGGATAAAGCCATCAAAGCCATTGCGTACGCCCAGCACTTCACAGTTGAATTCATTCTCAGCTGTCTTGACCACAGCGCGGATGACTGCATTTAATCCCGGGGCATCACCCCCACCTGTTAATACTGCCAATCGTTTCATGTTACCCTCCAAAACCATAGTTTGATTATACAAGTTTTCTTACGGTGATTCCGGCTTCCACTTTGGATTGAGTTGATATCAGACATTTTAACAATTGAATGCTAAAATCAAAATATGAAGTCAGTCATTTGGTGGATACGCAGAGATGTACGGTTGGAGGATAACCCGGCTTTGCAGGCTGCTCTACAAACCGGATTGCCCGTTATTCCACTTTTCATCCTGGATCCGAACTTACTCCAGAATCCACCAACCCGTCGCCAGACTTTCCTCTTCCAGGCGCTCCAAAACCTGGATGCAGCGCTACACCGGCTAGGTAATCGATTGCTTATTAGTCATGGAAATCCCCTGCAGGTGCTGCAAGAACTATCACAGGAAATTCCTATTGATGCCATCTTTGCTGAGGAAGATTACAGCCCGTACGCCATCACGCGTGACAGCCAAATTCAAAACGCTTTACCGCTTAAACTGATCCTGGGATTGGTTATTCACCATCCGCAACAGGTATTGAAAGCCGATGAAACTCCGTATACAGTCTTCACCCCCTTCAGTAAAACCTGGAAAGCACTATCCAAAAACATCACAACCTACCCCGCACCGGAAAATCTACCCCTTGCCAACCATCATGTGACTGGCATTCCCCTTCCTGAGAACATTGCTTTGCCTTACTTTCCCGTCAGTGCAACCGAAGCGCACCTCAGACTGGAAACTTTTATTCAGGCACCCATCTTTAACTATAGCCAGGGTCGCAATCTGCTCGATCAACCTGGCACCTCAACCCTCTCTCCCTATCTGCGCTTTGGTCTACTCTCCATCCGGACTGCCTACCAGGCTGCTTTGAAAGCCCTGGAAAGCGCTGTACTGGCTGAAGAGAAAAAAGGCGTGGAAACCTGGATCAATGAATTGATCTGGCGTGAATTCTACATCAGCATTTTATATCACTTTCCCAATGTGTTGCATGAGGCTTTTTATCCACATCGGCGCAACATACCCTGGCGGTATGAATCAGATGAATTAAATGCCTGGCAAAATGGACGAACTGGTTATCCAGTTGTGGATGCCTGTATGCGTCAACTCAACGAAACCGGCTGGATGCACAACCGCGGACGTATGATTGTGGCATCCTTTCTGACCAAGGATTTGATGCACAACTGGCGATTGGGGGAACACTACTTTATGCAGCAACTGGTGGATGGTGATCCAGCTGCTAACAACGGCGGCTGGCAATGGACAGCCGGTGTGGGAACCGATGCAGCCCCTTACTTCCGTATCTTTAATCCGATATTGCAATCCAAAAAATTCGACACACAAGGTGACTTTATCCGCCAATGGATTCCTGAATTATCGCGGGTGCCCCACCAATACATCCACGAACCCTGGACCATGCCGCAAGATATCCAACAAAAATCCGGGTGTATTATCGGTAAAAATTACCCAGCCCCCATCGTTGACCGCGCTATCGTCAAAGACCGCGTCATGCAGGCGTTCCAACCGTCTTCATAAAAAATGTACAGGCGGGATTTACCTGTACGGGCGGGTTCGGAACCCGCCCGTACGTAACTTACGGTATATCCCATGTATCGGTCGTATGACACTTTGAGCATTGTGCACCAGGATGATTACTAGGACGGGTGTGACAACTACTACAATTCGTATATCCTGTATGATTGAAGTTCACATCACTCCAGCTGCTGGTGGTGTGACATAAGGAGCACTCCCCCGGATAATGGCCGGATGGTGCTGAATGACAGCTACTGCAATTCGTATACCCGCTGTGATTGAAATTCACATCGCTCCAGGTTGTAGTTTTATGACAAAGCGAACACTCACCTGGATAATGACCTGGCGGTGGATTATGACAGCTGCTGCAATTGGTATAACCGCTGTGATTGAAGGTTACATCACTCCATGACGTAGTTTTATGGCAGAGTGTACACTCCCCCGGGTAATGCCCAGCAGGACTTGAATGGCAACTGATGCAATCTGTATACCCTGTATGATCAAACGTTACATTGCCCCATGAAGAAGTTGTGTGGCAATTGGAGCATTGCCCCGAATAATGTCCTGGTGGTGGGGTATGACAGCTGCTGCAATAGGTATACCCGGTGTGATTGAACGTCACATCACTCCAGGAGGAAGTCGAGTGACAATTGGAACATAGCCCGACATAATGGTTTGCGGGAGGGTTGTGGCAATCCGTACAAAGCGTCAAACCGGAGTGATTGACTGAAACAAGCGACCAGGAGTTGGTTACATGGCAACTGGTACAGGCAGCCGGATAATGATTATCAGGGCTTGAATGGCAGGTGCTGCAGTTGCTCAGGGTATGATTAAAGACCGCATTGTCCCAGGTGGTTGTGTTATGACAGGTGCTGCATTGTGCTGTAAATCCCTGGCTGGCATGGTCAGCTGGTGCCTGATGGCAGGACTGACAATCTGCTTGCGGGCCATGATTCATTAATACCTCACTCCAGGCATTGGTCGTGTGACATTGGCTGCAATCCCCCTGGTAATGATCAGCTGAAGGTGTATCATATGCATGGCAGGACAAACACGAGGTAAAACCAGCGTGATTGACCGAAACTGTTTTCCAATCCAGCACATCCTGGTGACAAATCGCACAATAATTGCCAAAAGCTCCAGAATGCCCATCGTAAGAATGACAGGTCTGACAGTTGGTTTCCCTGGTACATTCCAGTATGGACCCACTGAAATGGGTAAACTGATCATCAAGGCGATGGCACCCTTCACAGGTGTCTAATTGATGTTCGTACCCGTTCACGCTCCAGTCTGTGGTGTCCGTGTGGCAAGTAGCACAATCTCCCGGGTAATGGGGTAATGTCATGGTATTAAGTTCTTTTTTAGCCAGGCTGGTCATAAATATTTGGTCTGAGGATGCCAATAATTCTTCGCGAGGATAATCCTCTGCGTGGCAGCTGACACAGGTATACACATTGCGATGGTCAAATTGGAATGGTTCCCAGGATTTGGTCTTATGGCAATCGATACAATCCCCGCCAAAGTGATAAGGGTAATCCTGTTCCAAATATTGGGGTCGATAATCATCCGTTCCAAGTTTGGAAACAAAATATACTTCCGGAATGTGGCACTTAGAGCATTCGGTGGCTTTATCCATGTATTCCCCATTCGCATGACAATCCATGCAATTTTGGGTGTTATTTGCCATCGATTGTCGCTGAATGGATTTGTTTTCCACAACCACGAATTCCGTTGCATGATGGGCAACTTCCTGGATGAATAAAATTTTAGAGAGGTATTGTTCGGTAACCAGCTTTACT
This sequence comes from uncultured Chloroflexia bacterium, assembly GCA_963765655.1. Taxonomy (GTDB): domain Bacteria; phylum Chloroflexota; class Anaerolineae; order Anaerolineales; family Anaerolineaceae; genus UBA6170. The sequence goes on along the minus strand of CAVXXH010000003.1, from coordinate 1,494,967 downwards.
AATTCAGCCGGAGATTTTGTGGTTTTCAATGTAGTGACTTTTTGTCGCAAAAAAGATAAATGGGCATTTGCCAATCTCATTTCCAGAGAGGCAACAACCTGTTCAACCCGCCGCATCAAAGGTTGAATATTGTGATAATAGATATTGGCAGTATCTCTGTCAACGTGTTGGATATTCATAATGGCTGTCGTCATCGACCGGTCAAAAGCATCCACAGCTGGTTGCACTTCGTCCTGTTGATTCACCAGCTCTAAATCAGCCAGGCGACGTTCGACAAGCTCAAAGCTGAATTCAACTCGCTTTTGGGCATCATGTATCAACTTTAATTGGGTTTTTTCAACGGCGTTCTGCAACCCAAATAAAGTATCACCAGGTCTATAAGGATGTAATTTCGCTAATACAACAACATTGACTACGATTAATAACAGTAAAACGATGGGGGCTATCACTATGGGTTTTGCGCTTTTCATGCATTTCGTCCTTTATTGCACTTATAGCCCCGTCCCTATTCAATTAATGTTTATTATATATTAATTTTAGATTAAAAACCACCTTCTCAATAAATTGACTTATCCATAAACCTGCGTTCAGGGCACATCCGTACGGGCGGGTTCGGAACCCGCCCGTACGAAAGTAATTACTTTATTATTCACGCAGGGGCGGTTGCATGAACCGCCCCTGTTCCTAACCCTGCCCCTATTCGCATGGAGTACAGGCTTTCATAGTCCAGGCAAAATCATGGTTCACCTGGATCTTCTATCGGTTCTGGGGTGTTGGTTGGTGTCGCTGTTGGTTCTGGTGTCGCTGTTGGTTCTGGCGTGTTGGTTGGCGTCGCTGTGGGTTCTGGTGTGTTGGTTGGTGTCGCCGTTGGTTCTGGCGTGTTGGTAGGCGTCGCCGTTGGTTCTGGTGAGTTGGTTGGTGTCGGCGTTGGTGTGGGTGTGTTGGTTGGCAACGGTGTCGGTGTGGGTGGAATATACCAGGTTTCTGTCGAATGACATTGGGAACACTGCCCACGTGGATGACCTACTGGTCGCAAATGGCAGTAACTGCATAATGTAAATCCTGTATGATCAAATTCGACTTCAACCCAGGAAGATAACACATGACAATTGGAACACTCCCCTGCCCAATGATCTACTGGAGCTCTATGACAAGAACTACAAGGTATTGCTAGATCATGTTGATAGGTAACATGCCATGTTGTGGTATTTTTATGACATAAATTGCAGGTGCCTGGATAATGCCATATCGGGGTAACATGGCAAACTGCACAATCGGATGTAACGTTATGTGTATAATCTGTTTCATTCCAATCGGAATAATTGTGACAATTTTGACACAAACCTGGATAGTGAATTACCGGAACGGTATGGCAACTCTTGCACAAAGTTAGCGTCGAATGGTTTATATTCACCTGCAACCAGGAATTTGAAACGTGACAGGCGCTACATTCTGCTGGGTAATGACTGACCGGACTGGTATGGCAGGTGCTGCAGTCGCTCATCGTATGGCTGAAGGTCGTATTTTTCCACGATTTAACTGAATGGCAGGAACTACATTGACCAACAAATTCACCAGCCCTATGATTTATGGGTTGCTCATGACATGATTTACAATCTGATGACGTGGTATGGTCGAGCAATAAATAGTTCCAATTATTGGTCGCATGACAAGTACTACAATTGCTCTTGTAGTGATCTTCCTCTGGTTTATCCTGCTCATGACAACTGACACAATTTGAAAGTTCTTCATGCTTTACATTGGCAGGTAGCCATTCTTGCAAATCCTGATGACAGGTATCACAGGTTACATCTGAATAGTAAGATGGATGTTTTTCATATTGATGACAACTCTCACAATTTTGCTCCCGTGTACATTCATGAATCACGCTGTTCATTTCTTCAATGAAGCCGCGGCTACCATGACAACTTTCGCAGGTTTCCATCTGATGATCATAATTAAATTCTGCCCAATCTTCCGTGTCAGTATGGCAGCTGATGCAATCACCCGGATAATGTGGATCAATTGTTGTATTGACTTTTGACGCAGTCAATCCAATAAAATTGACAAACCCTAAGGCAATTTCCTGCTCATCTTTGGGATAATCGTCAAAGTGGCAGGAGATACAGTCGTACACCCCACTGTGGTCAAACTCCTTCGGATCCCAGGTAATTGGTTCATGACAATCTGAACATTCTCCTTTGAAGTGGAAGGGATACACCCGCTCACTGCGCTTGATCTCATAATCATCCGCTTCCGTTAATCGAGCAACGACTTCCTCACGAATATGACAGCTGGAACATTCTGTGGCAGTATCCACATAGACGCCGTTGGCATGGCATTGCTCACATTCCAGGTTTTCATGCGCATCCGTCAGGGTGAAATCAATATGATCCACATCCTGACTGAGAAATGGAATGGCTTTGGGAGCAATGATGGATGGTAAAGTTTGTTCCCTCGCCAATTTCTGGATTTCTAATGGGGTGGTGGCTGATTGTAATATGGCCACTTTTTCATGTAAGGCAGCCAGATATTGGTCCTCGATTTTTTCTTCCACCGATCCCAGCACCAGGTCAACCCTTAAAAGCAGAGTCTGCACATCCTGATAATAATTGGCAGCTTCAGCTTCACTGACGGATTGAATGCTCACAATTGCCTGGGTCAGTACCTGATCAAAAGCCTCAACAGCTGGTTGAATATGTTCTGGTCGATCGACCATGGCCAGGTCTGCCAGCCTTCTTTCCACCAGTTCAAAACTCAAAGCCACCCTTTTATCAGGGTTTTTTGCCAGTTTCACCCGGCTGCTCTCTGCGGTACTCTGCAGAGCAAAGAGTGGATCACCTGGGTGAAATGGATATGTTTCTGCCAGGATCAGCAATCCCGCCAATATTAGAAACATAATCGCATTAAGCGCTAATAGTATTTTTATTCCTCGTTTCATAAATACCCATCCTTTCTGGACTTATCGTCCCTGTAAGTACCTGATTATGGGTTGGTTTGATCCGGACCCTGATTCTGTTGTTGAACCGGTCGTTCCAGTGGTTGTTGATTGATAATGGGTGAGGTCGATGATGGTTGATCCCCATCAGGAGAACCCTGTCCAAATTGACCCGGTGCTGATTGCTGCCCAGGCATCGTAGCCTTTCCACGTCCGGTTGGATGACAGGAAATGCAATCTTTAACTTCATGAATACTCAACTGATAATGAACGGCAATCATTTCCCCAGCATTATGACAGGTACCACACGGATATTCCGTGTAATTGCCACCATGGCAGGTTTCACAGGTGGTGATTTCTTCATCCCCGTGTTTAAGTTCGAATTTATGCTGGGTAAGAACTGCTGGTGTCCAGGCTTCAGAGGTGTGGCAATACTCACAGGTGGTGCCAAACACGCCAGCGTGCAGTTCGGGTTCTTCATGACAACTCGTACAACCCGTTCCAACGCCCACATACTTCTTCTCGCTGTGACAATCACCACAGACAAGATCAGCATGCCCGGCCTGTAATGAAAAATAGGGTTCATGGTCAAACCCAGTGATCATCCTGTCCTGACCATCATGACACTCAATACAGCCGATTCCGTATTCTTCAATATGTGCTGCTAATTCATCATGTTTTTCTTCTGAATGGCATTGAACGCAGTCAATCGTTTCGATAATGTCACGTACTTTTGTATGGCAGGTGGTGCAGGTGAATTGTTTTCCATCTTTATTGGTCACATGTGCTTCAATTGAAAATCCGGTCATGGCAAAATGATCAATGTTTGGAAAGGCAAACACCGTCAGATCAGCGTCGTGTCCCTGATGCTCCGGATGGCAGGTCTGACATTTAGAGACCCCTGGCAGGCGTCCATGGATGGTATTGACATCCAGGCGATCCTGTTCGATTTCAAAATGACAATCCTGGCAGCGTGAGTCAGTAACACAGTGGATCGGGGCGTGGCAGTGTGAACACTGGCGCTCCAATTCGGCGTGCGATTTAACCCCTCCTAACATAACTTCTTCCGCTTCCATATTGGATAATTCGCCCGGACTGAGCAGGTAAGATGCGTAAGATTTAACATAATAAGCGCCACTGGCAACCAAGACAAAACAAAAAATGATAATAGCGCGCACCCATCGGCTCTGTCTGAACCAAAATCGCTTAAGCATAGGCCTCCTTCCTGTGCTGCCTCCCCAGGCATATTGAATAAATCAGCACAAATAAAAATTTCATGGATTCATCACCTCCGCAGATGGTGGATCAATACTCAATAAACTGGCATCATTTACCAGGCTGGCTTTTTCTTCCAGACTGAGTGGATACTTCAAGCCAGGGTTCTCTTCAATCAGTCGTCCACCTTCGCCTTCCACACCGGTAGGGTGGCAGGTCGCGCAGGTATCAAACTCACTGATATCCTCCACCAGATGCACTTCTTTCATCTCTTCATATTGATGATTATCGTGGCAGGCGTAGCAATCATAAACACCATATTTTGCTGGGTGGCAGGTCTGACAGGCAACTTCTCCCTCACCACCATGATCCAGGAAAAAGGTGTGGCTGGTCATGACGGCTGGTGCCCAGGCAGTGGCACTGTGGCAGCGCGCGCAGTTGATGCCAAACTGGTCAGCGTGAATCTCCGGTTCTTCGTGGCAGGTAGCACAATGATGCGGATCGTCAATATCCTCCACATTCATAAAAGCCACCCCACCTTCTCCGGCAGCCACGAAAGACTGACTGGCACCCCGAACGGCTGCCACCTGCGCTACCACCATCCAATCTGCTTTCTGGATCATGGTAACCACTTCATTCAGCTGGTAATCGCTTAAAATACCACCTTCATCAATATGCCAGGATGCCATCGCTCGGCCATGCGTTGCCCGGGCAATGGATTTGAAAAGCAGATCAGAGCGCGCTTCGATCAAGGCTTCGCGGTTCAGTCCCGGTACCATGCCCACACCTTCGCCAGCATTGCCATGGCAACCAGCGCAGTTCTGCACATAAATTTCAATACCATCCATCATGTACTGGTCATCCAGGGCGGCCTGTGTTCGTACCATACGGTCTTTTTCCATAAATCCGTAAACCGGCAGGGCAATCACCAGGATGAGCAAAGCTGCCAGACTGATTATTTTCGTTTTATCCATCCGATTCTCCTTTTTCTCCGCCTAAACCGGGTAACTGACATGTTCCGGTAAATGCTGTTCCCGCACGATCGGAGCGGTCGTATCCACCTTCACCATGCCCTTGTCAAATGTGACCGGGAAATAATCCAGCGCCCGCGCCACCAGTTTATTGTAAAAATCACCAGTTTTGGCAAAGGTTGCCGAGTGACAGGGGCACAGGAATTTCTGTTCATTTTCCATCCAGTTGACCGTACAACCCAAATGCGGGCAACGCCGGTAGACCGCCATAAATCCGCCATCCTCGGTGCAGATCAGATAGAAGTTTCCATCCTCAATCTCCACCACAGAGCCAGGTGCGAACTCTTCAATCTTTCCGATGGTCATGATTCCGCCAAATTCTCCGGCAAGACTGCGCGATCGCAGAAACAGGATCCCGGCAGCGCCCAGTTCAATGGCAGCCAGACCTCCCAACGCTTTCAGGCTGATGCCCAGAAAGTCCCGCCGGCTGACATTTTTTGATACACTTGACCCATCCTTTTCAGGATTTTGTTCATTTATTTTTTTCATGTCACTGCTCCCAGATGATTAGAATGGTAATACAAGCGCCATATTCTGGCCGCGGAAGTATATGCCAACAATAGTTAAAAGAATTAACCCGGTCATCATGAACGAAAAAACGCCAACCATCGTTTCACTGTGATTGGTCTTTTCATTCTTGAACAACCATCCGCTGCGTAGCAGAAAATAGACACCGACAAAAACCGTCAGCGTAATCACGAACGGGATGACACCGACTGTCACATTGGTGTGCACGCCCGGCAACCAACCTGGAAGGTCGTACCAGAATTCATCCAGAATGACCGCTAAAGGAACCAGGTATACCGCCAGCAATGCACCGAATACCGCAGCCCGTTTGCCAATCGCCGAGCGGAAGTAAATGCCGATATCCCTGAAATCCCGATCGACCCAGGGTGTAACCGCCAGAGCAACCACCGCCACCGCCAGCAGACTCATCACCGCCAATGGGTGCATGTGCAGCAACAATTCCTGCAAACCCAGGAAGTACCAGGCGGCTTTGGCAGGATTGGGAGAGACCATTGGGTTGGCGATCGATCCCAGCGGTGCCGGGTTGAACATCGCGTACAATCCGACAATCACCAGCACCACCATCCCGGCTGCCATCTCAATATTCACCAGATGGGGATTGGTAGCTTTGAACTCCGGTTTCTCATCTTCCTTAAGCAGCGGTTGCGTGATGCCACCGTTCTTGCGCACTTTCCACAGGTGGTAAGCAAGGAAACCCAGCAGCAAAGCTGGCATGAAGACCACATGCAATGCGTAAAAATTACTCAAGGCTGCCTGACCAACCTGAGGTCCGCCGAGGAAGAAGTTGCGCACTGCTGTCCCGAGCAGTGGAATGTAAGCCATCAAGCTGGTGCTGACTGTGATCGCCCAATAGGAGAGTTGATCCCACGGTAAAAGATATCCGGTGAAATTCCCTGCTAGAACCATCACAAACAGGACCAAACCGATGATCCAGTTTACACTTCGTCCTTGTTTAAATGACCCGGTCAGGAAAACCCGTACCAGGTGTAAAAAGCTGGCAATTACCAGAAAATTAGCTGACCAGTGGTGTATTGCCCGGATGAATGATCCGAACATCACCTCGGTCTCCAGTTGCTGGATGCTGACATACGCGTATTCCACGCGCGGGTCATAGCGGAACATCAACAGCAGACCGGTCAGTCCCAGTAATAGCACCAGCACGACAGAGATCCCGCCCAACCCCCAGGTGTAGGTAAAGCGCAACGCTTGCGCCGGTACCCGGCTGGGGTGCAGGTGCAGGATCAGGTTGTTGCGCACATGAGAATCCCGGCTGGGTAGTTCCTGAACCGGATCTTCCTTGGGTAACAACCGTTCTCGCAATGGTTTTATGAAATCCAAACTCATAGTCGTCTCTCTTTTCAACAATAGATTAATTTCCCGTTGATACCAACGGTAAATAAACAGGAAAAATTTGAAAATCCGGTTCACCAGGAATACCAGCATAATAAATCATCGCGCGTCCTACTCGATCACTGCTGGTTTTAAAATTGGGTGAACCAACGATAATATCTTTGCGACCATCAGCATTGACATCGCCGATGCCACCAAGAGCAGCACCAAACTCAGTGTCTGCTTTGTTTCCATAGGTGGCTTCAAAAGAGTCTCCCTTGACACCACTAATGCTTCCAAAGAAGAGGAACACAGCTCCCTGGTGTTCATTGCTTACAGAATAGAAGGGCATTCCCACCAGAAAATCAGGGAAACCATCCTGGTTCATATCTCCGACTGAATCCACACTGGCACCAAATTTACCACCTGCCTGATCCGAACAATATGTCCAGGCAGGAGTAGATGTCAATCCATTTTTGGAACCTAAGTAGAGATATGCACAACCCACCGCTTCTGGTGCACCATTGATCAATTGTTTTGTGTACGGTGCTCCTATCAACACATCATCATAACCATCTTTGTTTATATCCCCAACTCCAGTAACAGTTGCCCCAAACCAGGCACCAGCCTGACCATTGGTTACAGACCATGATGGCGTTGTGGATAACCCACTGGATGAATTGTAGAAGGCATAAGCATATCCGATTTGAAGTGTGGTGGAACTGCCTGGCCTGGGGGCGCCAATAATGATATCCTGCCTGCCATCCCCATTTACATCACCAGCGTTTGCAACAGCACTCCCAAATAACTCTGAATTGGCATTTCCTGTGGCAGTCCATCCGGGACTTGAATTCAATCCAGAACCAGATCCAAAAAAGATATATGCTTTACCAATATTGGTGCCTTCATTTTCGTCATAAAATGGTTCCCCAATAATCACGTCTGCAAACCCATCATTATTTATATCCCCAGCAGCATTAACAGAAGAACCTAATTTGCCATCCACCTGTTCTCCGATGAAAGACCAATCTGCTGATGTTTTAGCTGTAAAGAATTCTGAACCATAAAAAACGAATGCAGCACCAACCTTGGATTTAACAACAACATCATCTTCTATTAAGTTGTAATCACAGGCTCCTATGATTAAATCATCATAGCCATCCTGATTAACATCACCCAGATCACTTAATGTGCATCCAAATAATGATCCTTGTTGACCTCCACCAATTTTCCAATCTGGCAAAATCGAAAGACTGCCATGATTGTTGAAAAACAAAAATGCAACTCCTTCTCGATAATTGTTAAGAGTAGATTTTTGAGCACCCACCAACACATCTGCCAATCCATCACCATTGATATCTCCAGCCGTGCTGACAGCACTACCCATATTTTCTCCCGCTTCAACACCATCGTAAAACCAATTGGGATACAAAAACAGAATGCTGCCAACTGTTTCAGCCAGCACCCGTTGGGCACCTGGCATTAAGCCGGTTAATAGCGCTGCTATCAATAAGATAAAAGTGAGGAGGAGGGTGAAGGTTACTTTTTTTATTGTTTTCATAGTTGCTTTCCCTGGGCGCCTGCCCGATCAGGTTCAAGCAGGCGCCACTCATCATGGGACAGTGAAATTGGTAAGTTTACTTGCTCATCATGGGCAGATAAGCACCATAGGCTTTCAAATCCGCCAGGTTCGCAGCAATGAATTTCTTGGTCTTCAGAACCTTTGGTCCAATGACCTTCATTATCTTTGGCACTGCACTTCAAAATTCGTACCAGCCATACATTATTGCCATCATCGCCAGCAACCAGGATCCTGGAATTGAGAACCATCCCAGATATCTGATAGGACTCTTGCTGGTGCTTTACACTGTTTGTCTTTGTAGCAATCGGTGTCTCCATCGGTGTAAGTGAACGGTTGACCATTAATCAGCCACTCATACTTCATCGATGTTGCCAGGATCATCACCCAACGTATCAAGATCACGAGCTGAGAGGTAGAGTGATATCACTTCGTCATTGTCAGTCGTGAAAGATTTCCTGAGTTGCGAGATAGTAATGTTGCGACCGGGATAGTAATCTGCTACTTTCAGAAACATCATCGGGAATAAAGTCAGTCTTCGGAACAAGATATCGCTGTTGAAAACTAATTCTTCTTCATGTTCGATACCATATTCATCCACATAAGTTGTGATTTCTTCTTCCCATTGATTCCAGACAGAGTACATAAAGGTACCACCCGGGTTCGCCAGCATACCGGCTTCACCGGAGAGAATGTCAGCTTTGTTTTCCAGCCATGGCCAGCGATCTAACAGCAAGTCATCTGCTGTATGTTGTCGTAATCCATTACTTCCCAGACATCACCATAGACGGTTGCCCGGCTGTAGTACAGATCCAATGGGGTCGCTTCGCCTATCGGCACGGTCGTATTGTCACCGGTCTCGTAAACCATGAAGAATTTGGATGGATCACGGGCAAGATCATCATCATAGGTAAACCTGTAAATGAAATGCCGAGATTGTCGAGTCAACCAATCCGTGCGAATGGTCGGATAGAGCTTCATTCCACCAGTCGGGCTGTAGCGGGGATCCAGAATGGTGATTTTATTACCGGTCAACAGTGAAACATTACGTCCTTGTTCAAACTCGCCTGCGACCATAGGTCCATTCAGTGCTCAACAGGTTCACCAATGTTCGTTCCATAGTAATACTCAATGTATGGTTGCACCAGACCACCTAAACCAGCCGGTGTTGTTGTCCAGGTGAGACCACCATCAAAAGAGCGGCGGACATACAGATTGTAATGGTCATTGCCGACCGTGTTTGAATTCCAGTTCGGTGACCAGGCGTACATCATCATGACGATATCGCCATCCAGGAAACCACGATGACCTTTGGCTACATCGTAGGGGTTTTCCCAGCTCTGGTCATCCAGGTCGTTGTCATCCTCACAGTCCATCAATGGAAGTACCACCATCACACTGACGCCATTCATAGACTTTTGGAATTCAGTATCCATCGGATTACTTCCATCATCATCAATCGGAAAGGCATCTGCACAGGCATCATTATCGCCAGTAGCTACATCACATCGAACAATCGTGGTACCGGTAATATTGATCGCCGGTGAGAGACAGACACCTTTCAGGTAATTGGGGTTGGATCCGTCGTTGTACTCCCATTCAGCACAATCCATATTCTCGAAGGCATAGGGGTTGTCAACCGTATGAGTCAAAATCATCAGGAATTAGTGTGCGTCGCAGCATGATATCCGCTGGGCCACCTTGATTGATGATACCCTGTTTGTAGATCAACATAGCCGAGAGTCCGCTTTCAGAATTTACTGCTGCTGTTACCGAGTTGGTTGTCAGTGCAAAGCGGCGGGAAATTTCTGTCAGGTAAAACTCATTTGGTTCAACCCATGTATCTACCTGAATTTCATAAAGTTCATCCGACACCACCTGTACAAAATGCGTCATCCTCATCTTTACAGACCGCTGGTTGGTTGAGCATACCACCCTGATTAACCATGAATCATCTGATCGGCTTGAACATATCAAAGCTGTAGTACCAGATATCCTTTACCAATATCAATTGGATCTTCATGTACCTTCAATCAACTGATCACCCAATGCTTTGGATTCTTCAGCTGCCATCACCACCCACGCACTCTTTGAGGTATCCATCCAGCACCAGCAGTGTGTAGGGTTTAAGATTGAGACGCACACGTGTGGAAGCTACACGACCATTTAACAAGCCGATTGTCTTCTGTAACACACAGATTCCAAGGTTGTTCCTCCTGGATTTGTCCAGGAAATCTGTGTTGCACAAAAGTCTGAATCAGCTGTTGGAGCTATTGGTAAGAGCTAATGGATCAATGGCATCCAAGATTGTCAAAATCAATGTAACAATATGGTGACTTGGGTTAGTTGCTGTTCCAGCCTTACACATGGCATTGTCTGTTAAGCGGGTAGGAACTGCCATGGGAACATATGGTTTCGGCATGGTATGTATCGTCAATAATGCATAATCCGCATAGGTATCAGTTCATTAATAGTATCTTCTGTCACGCAAAAACCAAATCAAAATCAGCCTAGACTGATATAGGAATACCAGATATCCGTCTGCTGATTGGCAACTGCACCTGACCAACCTTCACCAGGTCCAAGACCCTGTCCGGGGCGTAACCCTTCGGGATCTTCCTGCCAGGTCAGGATACAACCAGCATCCAGCAGCACAATCCACAGCCGGCAAGTTGGCATCACGTGTACCAGAGGTCAAGCGTTCTGGTTTCGTCCACATTACATGAATTGTTTCAGCTACATCTGTTGAAGGATCATCACCAGCAAGCAATTTTCCACGGGCTGTCCAGACACAGGAAAAAGGAATTTCCCCAACTTCAGGAAATCCCTGATCTTCATAATCCACTGAACCCTGAGCACCTGCCACACCGAAAAAGATCATACAGATAAACAGCATCTTTGTCATAAGTAGTCTTCAAGATCAGCGAAATATTCTGATTCTCTGTATCTGCAGGATCCAGAGAATATAGCGGGCTGCCACCTTCACAATACTTACTGACCCAGGCAACAAAGATATTGTCACCAACCACTTGATGCACCACATTATGCACATCACCTGGATAGGCATATCCAGTCTGCAGATTGAAAGATGATAAATCAGATGATCGGGAAAGATTGGTAGTCTTCCAGGTTGTACCATCATCCAACGACACACCAACAAATGCATCAAAATGACCGAAGGTGATACCACCTTTGGTTTCTTCTACTGGATGTAAATCATCAATCCAGACAGAGACCAATGGTTTTGCATAATTTCGATCAGCATAATCGCTGCAATTGTATCCATCTGCAAGGTTGATAGTTGATAACTGGTGCTGACTCATCCTGTCGAAGCCTGTGCTGGCACATAAAAGTCCATCATGTAGATGGCAGCTTTTTCTGTTTCATTTTCTGGCGTTTTGGAGATGTTGCGTCGAAAGAGTAACCCATCCTCCGCCAGAGCCGCACCGACGGTCATGCTGAGCAGCATAATAACCGTCAAGAAACTCCATAAAAATTTTTTTCCTTTCATCGTAACTCCTATTCTAAAAATTTGGTTTTGGGCTCGAGTAAACAATTCGTCACGTCCTTAAATTTTCCCTGCATAACCCTCCTATTCTATTTTTCTGGCATATTGCTGTCTGAATGGTTCAAATGGACTCCGATCGGGATGATTGACGTTTTCGTTCGTCAAATCCCATAAATTGACATATAATTCATATAGAGTCGGATAATGGTGGCATTCTCCGCTGACGACATCCTGTAATGATGCATGCCATTCTCCATCAACGCTGTCTTTCCACACCCGTAACAAGTAAGAGAAATAATTAATTTGATGATCATTCATAGAATCCGGCCTTTATATGAACCATGGTTGCAATCATTATTACAATTGGACGTGTACGGCTTGTGAAATCAGCGTGAATTTAGCGTGAATTAAGATTAGAAAAATGAGCAGACTCGAAATTTCCCTCCTTGGCCCTTTCCGTGTGCACTTTGATGGCAATGACCTCAACGAAATCCTGCGTACCCGTAAGGAGCGTGCTCTGTTGGCGTACCTGGCGGAGGAACCACCGCGTTTGCAAACCCGTGAAAAGGTGGCTGAGTTCTTCTGGCCCAATCGCCCGGAGACCTACGCCCGCATGAATCTGCGCCAGGCACTGCTGGGGCTTGCGCAAAGCATTCGGTGGGGAAGAACAAACCAACAGCTTTCTGGAAGTTACGGATGAAGTCATTCAATTTGACCACCAGCAAGTCTGGATGGATACGCAGTCTTTCAGCCATTACATTGAGACCAGCAATCAACATCCCCATATCGAGCTGCACAATTGCCAGGAATGCATCAATCAGCTGGAAGAAGCGGTTGAAATCTATCGTGGCGATTTTCTCCGCGATCTGATTCTCAGTGATGCGACCGCTTTTCAGGAATGGGCAGTTTTCAACCGTGAACGCTATTTCCGCAGTATGATCAATGCCCTGCAGTCTCTTTCCAAAGCTTATTTCCACCGCTCCAATTTTGACCAGGCATACAAATACGCCTGGCGTTACGTGGAAATGGCGCCTTTGGAAGAAAGTGCCCACCGCCTTTTGATGCGCCTGCTGACCAAGAGCGGCCGCCGTAACGCCGCCCTGCAGCAATACCAGTTGTGTAAATCGATCATTGCCCGTGAATTGGGTATTGAGCCTTCCCCCGAAACGCAGCAACTTTACAGCATGATCCTCAACAACCAGCCCATCGAACGCATCGATACCAGCAGCCTGGCAGGAAAATTACCCGCCAGGCGGGTACACCGCCCATTGAAACCGCCCACCGGTCCATTGTATGACGCCAACACGGAGATGCCGCTGCGGGCCATCTTCATGGACCGGCTGACGGCATGCCATCATGCGCATGAAACGCAACCAGCGTAATGCACTGTTGATCTCCTTAACCATCTCATTTCCCTATCATGAGCATATGCAACCGGAATTAAAGAAGCAGGTGGATGTGCTGCTGGCGCGTCGTCTGATGGGCACCGTGCGTGAGGATGACACCATTGCCAAGATCAATGACAACGAATACGCTCTGGTGCTGGAGGACATTCAGGATCTGGAAGTGGTACCGGACATTATCAGTAAAATCAGTAAAGCCATGAATTCACCGCTACAATTGTCGGATCAGCGCATCCCAGCCCGCCTGGCGATTGGCTGGAGCCTCTACCCGCAGGATGGGCATGACCCAGCTACCCTGATCAACAAAGCCGATATTGCCATGCGTACTGATCGCCTGCAGCAGAATATTCATCAACAATCAGAAATAAAAAGATAACTGGTGGCGTGACCTATTGCACAACCTCTGTGGTTAAAACCACAGGCTGACAGATTCAAACCTGTTCAAACAGGTTTCGATGAACCAACCTGAGCAGGTTTAATTCGGGTCAGTTTGTGACTGCTTTCAATACAGGTTATGCTTGCTCTTCCAGATTATCTTCTGTTTCGTCCCCCGGCTTATCCTCCGGCAGCTGCACGGTGCGAATCCAGTAATCCCCAATTTTACAGACCGCTTCGCGCAACCCGCTGAAACTGACCGGCTTGGTCACAAATCCACTGGCACCCTGTGCATACGAGAATTTCATATCGCGTTCCGCGCTGGAGGTGGTCAACACCACCACCGGAATACCGCGCAGGTCGGGGTCTTCTTTTAATTCAACCAGGGCTTCGCGTCCATCTTTGCGCGGCATGTTCAGATCCAGCAGGATTAAATCCGGACGGGGTGCCAGATCAGGATCAGAAAAATCCCCTTTTTGATGTAAATAATCCAGCAACTGCTCGCCATCTTCTACGATGTAAATTTGGGCATTCATCTGGCATTCGTCAATGGCTTCCCCAATCAGATAAATATCATCCGGGTCATCTTCTACCAGCAGGATAATCTTTTTAGTCTGAATCGTTTTCATGATTGTTAAGCCTTTCTTTAAATTGTTTCCTGGGCAATCGTACCACAAATGTGGTGCCTTTACCGGGCGAGCTATGCGCCGAAATGGTACCACCATGGTTATCCACAATTTTGCGACAGATGGTCAGCCCCATACCAATCCCCGGGAACTCCCCACCGACATCCAGACGCTGGAAGGGCTGGAAGATGCGATCCAGATATTTTTCGTTGAAGCCGATGCCATTGTCCTGCACGCGGATCTCACACATACCCTCATTGTCGGTCACATCCCTGGGATAAGGGCTGTAAATATTGATCTCCGGCTTTCGACCAGGTGAATGGAATTTGAGGGCGTTACTGATCAGGTTCTGGAATAGTTGAGTGATCTGCACCTCATCAGCTTCCAATGTTGGCAATTCCGAGATTTCAACCTGTGCCTGTTTTTGTTCCACCTGCCAATCCAGGTCAATCAACACCTGCCGGATAACCTGTTCCATATTAACCTTACTGAATTGGTACTCTTTGTTGATGGATCGTGAGAACATCAGGGTTTCACTCAATAAAATCTGCATTCTACCAGCTGCATCGCGCATGCGTTGCAAATAATTCATCCCACGCACATCCAGTTGCCCGCTGTAGCGGTCCTGTAGCATTTCACCAAAGGTTTGAATCTTGCGCAAAGGTTCCTGTAAATCGTGCGAAGCCACGTTGGTGAAATTACGCAGTTCCTCGTTGCTGTGCTCCAGATTCAACGTATATTCTTTTAATTCTGACTCATAGCGATCACGTTCTGCATCCCGTTCGGCAATTTCATCCGCCATATCATCGAAAGACTGTGCCAACTGCCCCAATTCACCTTCTTTATAAGAGATGCCGGTACGAGCTGTCAGATCCCCTTTGGCTAATTTCTGGGTGGCTTCCACCAACACTCTAGCCTGCCGTATGATGAGGGCATCCCCCAGGAACCACATGAAGATTAACACCAACAAAACAACCACCACCATAATTGTCAGGTTACGTTGCAGGGTGAAATTGGCGGTTTCAAAAGCAATCCGGGTTGGTAACCCCATAATCACGGACAGGTTGCCTAGAGGTGCCCTGAATTTCACTGATGGCGTAAATGGTTTCCTCCCCACTCAATCCTTCACCGATCAGGTAGCCACTTTTTTGCGCCCATAATTGCGCTACGATATTGGAATCCGGCAAACGGTATCCACGCCATCGATCGTTATCGGGGTAATGCGAAAGAATTGTTCCGGCTTCGTCCATGACAATTAATTCGCCACCATCCGGTAAACCGGCATATTTCGCAAAATCGTAAAACCAGATCAAGTCCAGCGAGACATTGACAACATTGAAAAATTGATCCTGCATATCATACACCGGATAACCAACCGACATGACCGCTTTTCCGGTCACCCGGCAGATATGATAGCCACTCAAAGTAAAATCGGTGGCATGGATCAGATTTTGATAATGATCACATTCTTCAAAATCTGGGGGCGCATGTTTCTCAGGTGGGCTGCAAAGGATATTCCCTTCCAGGTCCGCCACATAAAAAGCAGAATAATAATCAAAATGTTCCTCAAACATATGTCGGAAGATGGCATTGCATTCTTCATACCTCTGTTCACGCACGGTAGGTAGATGGGATACTGTCAATAAAAAAGATTTGGCATTATCCACCATCAAAGATTCCACACTTGATGCTACCTCCGCCAGATGAATGACTTCATTCAGGGTATCTTGCTTGGCAGCTTCACGTTGATTGACACCTACCTGCACCAGCAGCAATATACCGGGAACAGCTGTTAAAATAATGATCAATGCCAATCGGCTTCGCAGAGAAGAAAAAAATTTGAGCATAATTGCCTGACTAAGGAGAAATAATTATTGGATAATCCTTATTATAGTGATTTTTGGTCACTTTTTACAATTTCTTTTTGACTCTTTCCCATGGATGTTATAAAAGAGGTTGATCTTTTTCGATCAACCTCCAACTTTCCTTATCCGCAGCTGCCGCCACAACCATCGCCACTGCCACAGCTGGCACAGCCACCGCCACCCAGGCGACCGGCTGCCAGTTCATCAGCTGTCGCCAGGCGTAAATCCACTATGGTGGCCGAGAATTTAAGTTCTTTGCCTGCCAGAGGATGGTTCAGATCCAGGCGTACATCCGCTTCACCGATCTCCATAATATTGGCATTGATCTGACGACCCTGCGGGTCACTCAGACGGATGGTCTTGCCAATGGCAAAATCAAAATTAGCAGGGAATTGTTCCCTGGGGATATCCACGAAGGCATTGTTGTCATATTCGCCATAGCCATCAGAAGGGTCAACAGTGATTTCACGTGACTCACCAATCTGCATGCCAAACAATTCTTTTTCCAATCCGGGAATGATGTTGCGATGTCCCTGAATGAATTGCAAGGGGCCATAGCCATCACTCGAATCAATGACCTCACCATCTACAGTTAATGAATATTCCAGACTTACAACCAGATCCTGAACAACAATATCGGGGGTTCGTTCTACCATTTAATTACTCCTTTACTTCCAATAAAAAGTCGGTTACGTCAGGTTTTCAAGGATTATAACAGATCAAATCAAGTTTTCAAGGTTCGTGGATATTGTTTATGAATTTATCCACGGCCACATTCTGGCTTCCTGGCTGTCAGGATATAGTTCACAAATTTCTTTCATGGTACCGCGGAAAGCGCTTTTTTCTCTTCCTAATAAATATTCTGCCATGCCCCGCATGAACAACAGAGAAGCTGCTTTGGTATTCTGTGGAAACAGTGCCAACCCATCATCCATCAAATCGATAATTTGCAGGTACCTGCCTTTGGGCATATCCAACGCTGCTTTACCTAAACGCATTAGCACCCGAAAATCCTCAGCATTCAGGTAGCCATCAAAATGATTGAGTGGATTCCCTTTGCGATCCAGAAAAAAGAAAGATGGTGTCCAATAGGCTGATAATTTCGAGCGGATCGCTCGGTCTTTAAAAATGTCCTGTCGCAGCGGGATGAACCAATCCTTAATTTCCTGTTGTACCTGCGCATCCATATAGGTCTGGGCATACATCTTTTTACACCCGGCGCACTCATCCCGATGAAATTGCAACAAAACCCCCTTATTCTCCTTCCAGGCACTATCCAGTGCAGTTTGCCAATCGATTAACCAATCCAGTTTATTTTCCATCGATATACTCCTTCAATTCCAGGTCTAAGGTTTCCAGATCAAACGGAGCTGTATCCGAGAGTGACTCGCTTTGTTGATAAATTCTTTGTCCTTCATCATTTATCAGGATAAGCGCAGGTACTCTTAACATATTGAATTGTCTGCCTACATCTGCGCGACGATCCAGATCGATCCTGACGATTTCGAGATCCGGATAATTTTGTCCCCATTCAGATATTTGTTGGTCAGCAGCCTGATACACTACCAGAACACATTCACAAGCTTTGGAGCGATTGAAGAACAATAAAGTTGGATCCTGTGTAATCTCCAACGGTTCTCTGGCAGCAAACCAGCCTTCCTGGATGGATTTAACCCCCAGCACACACACAACCCCCAGAAAAAATATGAGTAAAAAAATGCGTTTTTGAGTAGAGAAGAAGCTCATGCAATCCACAAAAAGTAGAATCCAACCAGCAGGATAATCACGCCACTGGCTTTATCAAGGGTAGTCGACCATTTTCCAGCCATGCGTATATTCTTTAACACTCCGGTAAAGGTGCCAGCCAGAACAATCGGTACCCCGCGACCTAAGGAGTAGATAAATAACAACACTGCCCCATACACCAGACTGGCTTTCTGGGCAAACACATAGGTCAGGATGGCTGCCAGCACCGGTGTAGCACATTGGGAGGCAACCAACCCTGAGACCAAACCCAGCAACAACGCGCTAAGGTGATCCTTTGCCTTTATTTTTTCCCGCATACCACCAAACCAGGACGGTATATTGATGTTAATGATACCCAGCATTTGCAAACCAATCACAAAACAAACAGCAGCCACCAGATAGTACCAGATGCCCATATTGCCGCCCAGTAAACCACCCACCACAGCTGCAATCATACCTAATATGACAAACGTAATTGCCAACCCGAGCGTAAAGACAAATGAAATAGAAAAGGCTTTCTTCTTTGGCACCTGCTGCGATCCACCTACAAATCCAATGATCAGGGGAATCATGGCTACGTTACAGGGTCCAATACTGGTGACAATCCCACCAAAAAATACCAGAAAATAACCGACAATGGAGGAGGGCTGCAAATAGATCGGATCAATGTTCATTATTTTTTCTCCAATAGCTCGTTCAGTGCTGACCGCAGATCATCAGGAGCCATGGCACCCACGATAACTTTACCTTCTCCGGATAGATCAATAAAGATTTGGGTTGGGATGTAGGAAACGCCGGCACGCTGCAACAATTTTTGATTGATCGGATCATACACATCCACATCCACCAGGGCGATCTTACCTTTATACTCCGGATAAACAATATCAACAGTTTGCATCATATCAATACAGGATTGGCAATTAGTGGAATGAATGAAGGCAAAAACCACTTCGCCTGATTCCAGGTAGCGGTCTAATTGTTGTTCCGGAGTCTCATTTGAAACGACCGGACTCTTTTGTTCATCCGGTTGATTTTTGAACAGTAAAATCCCGGCAACAAGCACGATGAATCCAACGAATATGAATATTTTTGGCAGGTTTTCATTCTTACTGGTTTTTTTGATTTTGGACATACTTTGCTCAGTTCTCATTGATGGCATTGACGATCGCTCCGATGGCAGGACATTTACTATTATTGATAAAAAGATTCACAAAGTACCCTGAGATTAATAATCCAGAATTCTTAATGAGCACCATGATCGTCCATTCCCTGACCACAACTTAAACACTCAAACTGTATGGTTGTGTGTTCAAGTTTGTATTTTGACAGGAGTTCTTTCTTTATTTCACTCATGATGAATTCAGATTCGCTCAAGGTAAAATCCTCCAGTACAACATGAGCGCTCAACGCAATAAAACCCGGGCTTACCGTCCAGATGTGCAAGTCGTGAACCTCAGTGACACCCTGAACAGATTTAATGGTGTCTGCTACACCCGAAGCGGTCATGCCATCCGGAATTCCTTCTGCCAGAATATGAATTGTTTCCTTTAAAAGCCTGCCAGAACTGAACAGAATCAATAAACTGATGAGCACACTTACCAAAGGATCTATCCACAGCAAACCGGTGAAATAGATTGCAATTCCGGCTACAATTACGCCAACAGAAGCCAATGTATCTCCCAAAACATGTAAAAAAGCTGCTCGTGTATTCAAATCATCATGATCATGTTCGCGTAACACAAACATAACAATGAGATTTACTACCAGACCGATTATGGCAATAATCAACATCTGACCAGCTGCAATCGGTTGCGGGTTTTGGAAGCGATTAATAGCCTCCCTGAGAATTTCAAATGAAATTAACAAGAGTGTGGCACCATTGAATAGCGCAGCCAGTACCTGCATGCGGTGATATCCAAAGGTGTGCCGATCGTTCGCAGGTAACAAAGCTGCACGAACAGCCAGATAACTTAATCCCAGTGCAAATACATCCATAAACACATGGGCTGAATCAGAAAGCAACGCCAGACTACCTGTCCACAATCCTCCAGCAAATTCTGCAACAAAAATCAGGCCAGTCAGGAAAATGGATAAAAATAATTTTTTACTGTTTTTTTCAATATTATGATTGTGCATTGGTACTCACAGGTCTCCGAAGTTTACACTTTCTCTGCACATGGTATGCAAACAACCTGACCATTCTTTATGCGGGCATAGCGTTCCACAGCCACCTCTCCACACTCACTACAAATAATCGTGTTGAAATCGTGAGGTCTTCCCGGAGTTATATTTACTTCCTGAACATTTGAAATAGCAAAAAGATTTTCTATGGTTTCGGCCAGAATATAATCCACTCCTGGATCAATAAGCTCTGGCGGGATTTGAGATGCAGGCACACCTCTTTTTCGATACAGAATAAATTCCGATTCTTGATTGCGTTTAATAACTTCATTACGAGTAGCTACGCGTACACTACGACCTGATTTGTTATCAATCAGAAGTCAGAACAAACTTCCCATAACCCAATTTACGAATGTTCCCTTTGCCAAATGTGCAACCGGTTGCCATCATCACACCATCTGCATAACAGGTAGCGCAGTGATCGCTGTCAATTTCAACCAGGGCTGTTAATTGCCCATCATTAGCCCGTTCAACACCCAAAGCTTCCAGCGCTGCTAATCCAGCCCGTAAACCCATTGGCATAGCCGGACACTTATGTCCATGAAGCAATAATCCCGCCTTGAACAATTCATCATTTTTATCCATACTCTATCTCCTAATTATCAGCATTGTCAACAATTCAACAAAAATCTGATCCCTTAAACCAAACCCTTGGTAAGTGAATGAATGGTTTATTTAATACTGACAGAAAGTTTTGTTCCAGCGCGAACATTATCGGTAACCGGACAGCGGTTTTCAGTTTCTTCCAGCCATTCAGCTATTTCTTCAGGGCTGGCGTTTTCAAAATCAGCATCAACAGTAACCTTAATATTTTGAAAACCGGCTCTTTCCTCAAAAGAACAACCAAGGAATGCACATGGGTTCATGACCCCTTCAATGTTCACATTCATGCCATTGAGTTTTAATCCCCGTTGTTTTGCAATCTCATGACCGGTTACGTTCAAACAGCCAGCTAAAGACATCAATAAAACCTGAATTGGGGATGGCCCTTCATCAGTCCCACCCAAATTCTGTGGTTCATCAATTACCATTTTAAATTTACCCGAGGTAAGATTCATCTTGGTTGTGGATTCTCACTCTGACCTCTAACAACTACCTTTACATCTCTTGGAATTTCGTTCATTTTCAATCTCCTTTTTAATAAATCTTTATTAATTTATTTTAATTGTTTTTTCGTCGTCTTAGATTCCTTATTTGACCAGATCAAATATCATTTTTGCAGCAATCAGGAGTAATAACAGCCCAATTACCTTTTTCAATTGCGAACTGGATATCTTCGTCCTCATTAACTGTGATCCAACAATAGAACCACCAGCTGCCATTACTGCCATAATTCCAATGAACAACGGATCCAGGCTGCTCATGGTGACATGACCCAAAAAACCAGAAAAAGAGGAGAACACCACCACCAATGCAGTAGTCCCCGCAGCCACCTTGGCATCCAATCCCAGCCAGGTAAGCACAGGCAGGATAAAATTGCCACCTCCCACCCCCAACAAACCTCCTAAGAAGCCTGCAACCATTCCAACCCCTGTTCCAGCGCTTATTTCTACCGTTCTACTGAGTGCTTTTTCCCGTTTTTTCGCCCTGTAAAATAGCATCATAGACCCGGCAAAAAGCAAAAAAGCAGCAAGCATGGCTAATAGAATCGTCTTATCCACATGGAGTGTCAAGCGCGCTCCGACAGGTGAAAGAATAACGGCAGTAATTAACACCGGTAACCCCACACGCCAGTTGATCAGCTTTCCACGCCAATAATTGATCGTGGCAAATAGCAAACTGACAACATTGAGTAACAAGGCTGTGGGAGTAGCTTCTGCCAGGGGAACGCCCAAATAATAGAAGAGTGGCACAAACAAAAAGGCTGCTCCTAATCCTGCCATAGCTAATAATCCCGAGAATACAAAAACCAGGATAGCACTGATGATATAAATTGTGGGTTCCATGTTTCAGTTAGCGATCATATCCCGAACAGGGAATGCAAACATGCTTGCTTCCTACCACACGCAGATATGCCAGTGCAGTTAGGTCGCCGCATTGATCACAAGGACGGAATCCCATCACTTCTGGTATCCATATACCAGGATATTCGAAAACCTCGCCAACCTGTAAGACCTCTTCTTTGGGAGCATCCCAAACCAGATTGACCAATTCCATCTGATCTTCCAAAGAAATCTCATCTGGGTAAATTCCTGCTGCTCGTTGTTGCATGAACGCAGATTCAGAAATCTGTTTTTGTAATTTACTGGTAAAAACCACCCGTACCGCTCGATTGCTTTCTTTTTCAATCAAGGTGAAACCCAGTTTTCCTAAAGGCTCTTTGCGTATATTTCCTTTGCCAAAGGTGCAACCGGTTGTGTATTGAACCCCATCACCAAAGCACATACCGCCATGATCTTCTCCAATTTCAACAATGCCAAACAGTTGCGAACCACCAGAGCGTTTTACACCCAATTTCTCCAACGCAGCCAAACCAACCCGCACGCCGGCTACACTTGCCCAACAACGGTGTCCATGAAATTCCAATGCTTTTTCTAAAATTTCTTTGCTTTCCATATCGATCCTTTCATTAGATACTGGCCATAAACAATCCAAATAAATAACCCGCCAGCGTACTCATTACAGCAACCAGCGAAACATACATGGCTGTTTTTTTCTTACCCATCACCCCATTCAAAACCAGGATGGATTGCAATGACAATTCCGGATCAGACAGCAGGTACGCCAGCAAAGGACCACGTGCCATGCCCAGATCCAGGAACATTTTTGCAATCGGTACTTCCACCAGGGTCGGGAAATACATGAACACACCAAAAATGACACCCACAAAATTAGCCATAATTGTATTCTGGCCGGCAATGGTTCGGACCCAGGCTTCCGGGATGATCACTTTTACAATGCCTGCTGCAAAAACACCGATGATCAAAAGCGGGAAAATTTGTTTAACAAATTTCCATGTTTCCCAAACCCAGCCCGATAATTCATCTTTGGTAAAGGATCGGCTGGCAACCACACCTATACTGGCTAATAAAATGAGCTCTCCAATAAAGCGCCCGTTGATACCAATGGCTAAAGACCCGACATCTTCTTTAGGAGCAGCGATCAAGATTGTCAAAGCAATTAAGGAAAAAGCTACATAAGTCCAGCGATTGAAACCATCAAAAATTGTATCAAAGCCTTTCCAGGCAGAAATACCAATGATGAATAGCATGAAAATTAACAAACCACCTTGAAACGTTAAATTAACGGAAGTTAATATATTCCCTATTCCGGATGACCAATCAAAAGGTAAATCAATACTGGCATATACGTTTGTCAACAAATCAATCTGGAGAGTGCCAACAATCAGAACCAGTACCAGCAGGATAAACAGAGCCCAAACAGCAGGTTTTACCTGGGCTGTCTGGTCGAAGACCCCATTGGCAACCATTTCAGCCGTGCGCTTACTTTCCTCTCTCCGGAAGATCCAGGCCATGCTCAGACCAATGACAACACCGAAAACGATCGAAAGCACCAATCTGGCAATTGCTATGTCAAATCCGATTGCAGCGCCCGTGTAAGTGATGGCCAGAATATTGATCGCCGGACCCACAAATAGAAATGTGATTGCAGGTCCCAACCCTGCTCCTCTTTTCCAGATGCCTGCGAATAAGGGCAGAATAGTGCAGGAACAGACTGCCAGGATGAAGCCTCCAATCGATGCTGCTGGATAACTGATCCATTTACTGGCTTTTGGCCCCAAATAACGGGTAATTGCCTCTTTGGGGATCATGGAGCTCATGAAGCCTGCAATCACAAACGCAGGGACCAGACACAACAACACGTGGGCTGCCAAATAATCTAATAATCCCGTCCAACCTGACCAGAGTAATGTTCCCAGATAATTTAGTATTGATTCCATGTTGTTGTCTTTCTAATAATATTCATTTTTTTGAATGTTATTAAGTAATTTTTTTGAGGCAACAATTGCTGCCTCAATTTTTTTACCTTATTTCAACCACTCAGTAATTTCTTTTTCACTGGGGATACGACCTGCTGAGACTAATTTTTCATTAATCACCAGACCAGGTGTCGATAATATTGGCCATTTCATGATTTCGTCAAAATCGGTCACTTTTTCAATTTCTGCTTGAATGCCCAGGTTTTCAACCACTTTTCTGGCAATTGCTTCAACTCGCTTACAATTAGCGCATCCACTTCCTAAAACTTTAATGTTTACCATATTATTGATCCTCCATTGCTGGTTTTGATTGGGTTCCATAAGTTTCAGTTTCACTCCTTTCTACATTACATCTGGGGCAAGGGCAGGCTTCATCTGTCAAATGATAAAGCACAGATGATCCACCGGTGTAAGTGTGAATCGCATCCAACACTTTGTAAATATCAGGTTGAATCACCTTATAGAAAATATTCCATCCGTCGCGCCGGTCTTGTATCACTTCTGCTTCCCGCAGGACAGCCAGTTGTTGTGATAAATACGCCTGCCGATAACCAAGAATAGTCTCCATATGACATACACACTCTTCGCCATTCCGCAAAACCTCTAAAATGGCCAATCGAGCCGGATGGGAAAGCAATTTCATAACTTGAATTTGAGAATTATATTGGTTTTTAATCATATTCACTCTATTGAATATGATTTTACTACTGATAAATTCTCTGTCAAGAATAATTTGTCATTTGATTCACGTAACTTGCGATTGATAATCAGAAATCAATGTTTTTGAAAAAAATTCATACTACAATATTAAAAGTAGGAGAAAAAGGACATGCCGGCAACCGAACGCCAATTCCAGAAAATTGGTAAGAACCCAAAAGATCCGCTCGATTTTCAGGATGCGAATATGATTCTTTCGCGCGGTTACCTGTATGAACGCGAAGATCATTTTCCCAAAGCCATTAAAGAATATCGTTCCTACTTGAAAAAGCATGATAACGATCCCTGGGTGTACGCGCATCTGGGTTATTGTCTGCGCGAAACCTCAAAATTCCCGGAAGCCATGAAGATGTTCGAACATGCACTGGAAATGGACCCATTTTATGGCTGGGCTTATGCGCAGCGTGGCAGTGCTTATCTCTGGTTGGAAGATTATGAACTGGCATTAACCGATCTTAACAAAGCCAAAAGCCTGCTGCCCGGTGATGCCTGGGTATTAGCCACCCTGGGGGAGTGTCTCCGCGAAATGCAACAGTATGAACAGGCGATTGAAATATTCACCCAGGCTCTGGAAGCCAGGCCCAACTATGTCTGGGCGCTGGCTCATCGCGGCCGGGTTTACCTGGATATGGGAAATTTTGCTGAAGGTTACGAGGATTTACAACACGCCCTTGAGCTGGATCCAGAGTACGCCTGGATCCACTATAGTTTGGGAGAAGCGTACCGCAGACAGGGGTTGCTCAACGAAGCCTTGAATGCGTATCAGCAAGCGCTTGAGATCCTGCCGGATTATCCCTGGGTGTTCAGCGCGCGTGGTCAGCTTTATCAGATGATTGGAGAACTTGATAAAGCCCTGGCAGATTTTAACCGCCTGGGAAAATTGTGGCCAAAGGATGCCTGGGTGTATGCAGTTCGCGGAGATATTCTGGAACAGATGGGTAAAACCGAAAATGCCCTGGGGGCGTTCCAGACCGCAGTTAAATTACGCAGTGACTATGGCTGGGCATATTGCCGCATCGGCATCATTCACCGTCTACACCATCAATTCGACCAATCTTTGGAAGCGTTTGATCAAGCGGTGGAAATCATACCTGAATTTGGGACAGTCTGGGTGGAACGCGCAGAGACTTATCGTCAAATGGGGGAATACACATCAGCGTTGGCTGATCTGGAAATCAGCAAAGCGTTGTTGGGTGAAGATGCCTGGATGTATGCCGTGCTGGCAGAGGTGCAACGCGGATTAAAGCAAAGTGATCAGGCACTGGAAAGTTTTGCCCTTTCTATTGAAATTGACCCGGATTACGATTGGGCGTTTGCCCACCGGGGACGGTTACGTCGTGAATTAAAACAGTACGATCTGGCACTGCAGGATTTTAATGAAGCTCTGATCATTAAAGACAATTACGTCTGGGCATACTACCAGCGTGGAGAACTTTACCAGGAAATCGGAGATTCTGATGCTGCCTGGGCAGATTTCCAACACACCCTGGAACTCAATCCGAAGTATTATTGGGCGAAGGCAGGCTGTGCCGAAATCCTGATCCAGAGACAAAATTATGAAGAGGCCATCCCCTATCTGGAAGCCTTCCTGCAGGCACGTCCAAAAGATCCCTGGGGGCTGGGACAACTGGGCTATTCCTATGAAAAAAGTGGTCAGCACGATCAGGCAATCCTCAATTACTGGCAGGCACTCACCTTTGATCCCGAGAATGTCTGGGCAAAACAACGTCTGGAAGCACTCCAGAATTCGGATTAATCTTCATCATAATCTTTCAATAAATCGGGGTTCAGCAGTTTTTTTTATAGCGGGTATCACCACCAAAAACACGCTGACTGTGATATTATAATTTTCAAAAAAAGGTATTCAAGCAAAGATGAAAAATAAAAATACGCAAACGACTGGCAATCAGTCAAAGAAACAGGGCAAGTCCTCTATCTTCAAACGGATTTTAGTCGGATTGGTGCTAATCCTTTTCCTGGTGGTCGCCGGGTTTGTGATCTGGGGTAGCACCCCCGCTCGTCCGGATGCCGCTGCTCTGCAGGCACTTGAACCCGATGAAAGTGTAACCATTTCAGAGGGCCAATACTGGCTTCAATTTTCACCAGCGAATCGCACCCCCAACACAGGATTGATTTTCTACCCCGGAGGTCGCGTTGACTACCGGGCATATTCACCCTTGATGCGCGAGATTGCCAATGGCGGTTATTCCGTTTTCCTGGTCAAAATGCCCCTCAACCTGGCAGTCTTTGGAGTAGATCGGGCAGATGCGATACTTGCAGCCAATCCGGACATAACCCACTGGTATATCGGTGGTCACTCGCTGGGTGGCGCGATGGCTGCATCCTATGTTTATAACAATCCAGTCGGGATACAGGGACTGATCCTCTGGGCAGCTTACCCGGCTGAGAGCAATGATCTTTCTGGCTCAGGTTTCCCGGTTCTTTCCATCATTGCCAATCGCGATGGACTGGCAACACTGGAGAAATATAAAGCAGCTGCTCCATACCTGCCAGCTGACACAGAGTGGGTTGAAATCGATGGCGGCAATCATGCCCAATTTGGCAGTTATGGTCCACAGAATGGGGATCTGGAAGCCACCATCTCAGCTGAGGAACAACATCGTCAAATTGTGAATGCTACACTCATGTTTATGTCAGGTATTCGCTAGCCAATAGAACCAGATAGAGGTGTTGATTCAACACCTCTCTTTTCCATCTTCTTCTACATCTGATTGCGCTCAAACAGCTTTGAAAGTATACAACTCAATAATTTTTAAGATTACCTCAACTGATCGCTCCAATGATTGTGCTGGCAGGTATTCAAACCTTCCATGCGCATTATGTCCACCAGTGAACAGGTTCGGGCACGGCAATCCCATAAAGGATAAACGGGCACCATCTGTCCCACCGCGAACAGGGATGATTTTGGGAGCGATTTCCAGCGCAAGCATTGCTTCCCGAGCAGTCTCGATGATGTGAAATACCGGCAGAATTTTCTCTTTCATATTGTAGTATTGATCTGTCAATGCCAGGCTGGCAGTTCCGGGACCATATTTGTAATTGGCATATTCGACCGCCCTTTCAATCAATCCTTTTTGCCACTCAAATTTATCATGATCATGCTCGCGGATAATGTACAGCAAACTGGTTTTCTCCAATGTGCCATCAAAATGCATCAGATGGAAGAATCCCTCATAATGCTCGGTGTGTTCCGGACGCATATGGGGAGGCAGCATCCCGGCGATATCCATGGCGATATTGATCGAGTTAATCATCTTATCCTTGGCAGTACCCGGGTGCACACTTCTACCTTTCACTTCAATCCTGGCGCCAGCAGCATTAAAATTCTCAAATTCCAGCTCACCCAATTCCCCACCATCCAGGGTGTAAGCGAAATCTGCCCCAAATTTCTGAACATCAAAAAGATCCGCACCACGCCCAATTTCTTCATCCGGCGTGAATCCGACTTTTAATGTGCCATGCTCCACCTCAGGATGGTCCACCAGGTATTCCATCACAGCCATGATCGCTGCAATTCCGGCTTTGTCATCTGCTCCCAGCAAAGTGGTGCCATCGGTTATGATGATTGGCTGACCAGTGTATTGTTTTAACTCGGGAAAATCCATTGGGGAAAGCACAATATTCTTCTCTTTATTGAGCATGATATCCCCACCGTCATAATTTTCTACCCATTGTGGAGTAACCCCCTTACCACTCATATCCGGGCTGGTGTCCATATGCGCAATCCAGCCAATCACCGGTACAGCGCGCGAGGTATTGCCAGGTAGGGTCGCCATGACATACCCATTTTCGTCCAGGCTCACATCCTGCAGGCTGAGTGCTTCCAACTCTTCTTTTAACATACGTGCCAGATCTAATTGTTTGATCGAGCTGGGGCAGGTTTCAGAATTAAATTCTGACTCAGTATCAATCTTTACATAGCGTAGAAAACGCTCAATTACAGTACTCATTCCATTCTCCCTTAAGTAGATTTTTTAATGTCACCTTCGCTGAATGATTACCATCTCAATTTATGAGTCTGGTGGGTGTTTTCGCAGGTGATCACCGTCAAAAACAAACAAACTACAATTACCTGACAAACATTTATGCTCTTTATTATTGTACAAAGCCTGAATTTTGTAAACCAGACCAACCCTTAAATTGAGGATGTGAGATAATAAATTTGATATTCTCCTGAAGGAGGTCATATGCAATCTTATCCTATACCCATGGTGCCGGGTCCGGTGCAGGTACCTACCCGAATATTATCTGCTTATCAGCAGGATTATGGTTCACCCGATCTTGAACCGGAATACATGGCACTTTATAACCAGACCGAACTGAAAATGCGTCCGTTACTCGGCACGCAGAATCAAATCTTGTTCCAAACCGGTGAAGGCATGCTTTCCCTGTGGAGTGCACTCAAAAGCACGATCCGGCCTGGTGACCGTGTGCTGGCACTGGCAACCGGAGTGTTCGGTTATGGCATTGGTGATATGGCTCGTTCCATCGGCGCACAGGTCAAAACCCTCGGATTTGCCCAAAATGAAACGCTGCAGGATTGGGTGAAGATTGAAAAAGCCATCATCGAATTTCAGCCCAAAATGATCACCGTTGTGCATTGCGAAACACCTTCCGGAACATTAAATCCATTGGAAAAACTGGGTGAACTCAAACACAAACACAATATTCCGCTGCTGTATGCCGATATGGTTGCCAGTATCGGTGGTGTTCCCATTGAAACCGATGCCTGGCATGTCGATCTGGCACTCGGTGGATCCCAGAAGGTGCTTTCAGCCCCCTGTGATATCTCCTTTCTGGCAATCAGCCCAAAATCCTGGGAAATTATTGAAGAGGTGGCGTACGTGGGTTATGATGCCCTGCTCCCCTTTCGTACTGCCCAACAAAAAGGCGAATTCCCCTACACCCCGCATTGGCATGGCATGGCAGCCATTGCTACCAGCGTGGATATGCTGCTGGAGGAAGGACTGGAACTCGCGTTCAAACGCCATGAACTGGTCGCCACCTACTGCCGCGATCAATTGAAAGTGATTGGTTATCAGCTTTTTGTCGAACCTCCATTCATCCCCTCTCCCACTGTTACTGCTGTCAAACTTCCCGAAGGTATCACCTGGCAGGATTTCGACAAGAAATTACGGGCTGAAGGATTGGTAGTAGGTGGCAGCTATGGACCACTGGCTGGCAAGGTTTTCCGTCTTGGCCATATGGGTTCGCAAGCGAATATGCCGCTTATGCATCAAGCGCTGGAAGTGCTGGAGAAAGTTTTTAAGGAAATATAGAGGGACTTGCTCACAGCTAACAGCTCAACGGTGCATTGCAGTTTTCCAACTCCGGTACATTGCACCTAACGATTAACCAACTCACTTTGATCTTCAAAGAATACACCATCCATCAATTCTCCAGAAGTGCAATGCACCAAATTCAACAACACCTCAGCACCTGAAACCTAATTTTCCCTTGACTCTTTCTATACCGATCGGTATAATACCCCTCATGAACGATAACCGACTCACAATTCTTCAAACTGCTTGCCAACTCTTCTCCCAACTGGGGTATGACGCGGTCGGTGTTCAGGAGATCATTGAGAATGCAGGCTTTACCAAGCCCACCCTTTACCACTATTTTGGTTCTAAACAAGGGCTGTTAGATGCAATTCTGGAGCATTACCTGACGCCGTTCAACGAACAATTAACCGGCACACTTGTATATAAGGGAGATGTCCAGACCAGCCTGCGCAATATCTTCAATCTATATCTCGATTTTGCCTATCACAATTCCCGTTTTATCCGCCTGTGGATGGCAATCCGGCTTTCGCCTGTCCAGAGTGTCACCTATCAGGCAATCCTGCCATATACACAAAAACACACATCCGCGCTCCTGCAATTCTTTCAACAGGTTTCTCAACAACATGGCAATATGCGCGGAAGGGAACTGATCCTGGCGACCTCATTCCAGGGATTACTTTTCTCGTATGCATCCATGGTCCTGCAAGGTGAGTTTGAAATAAACCAACCGCGTGTCAATCAGGCAGTTCATCAATTCATGCATGGGATTTTCTCATAATCCTGGCATCACAAAAAAAATTTTGAAAGGAATCTATACCAATCGGTATAATACATTATGAAAAACACACCTCACTGGATACCTTCCACCTTTATTTATCATCTTTACCCACTCGGTCAGACCGCAGCACCACGGGAGAACCATTTCGACCAACCTTCTGAAGACCGGATTGCTCAGCTCTATCCGTGGCTGGATCACTTGCAATGGCTCGGGGTCAACACCCTCTTTCTGGGTCCTATCCTGCAGTCCAGCTCGCATGGCTATGATCTCGCCGACTATTTCCAGGTTGATCGGCGGCTGGGGAATAACCAATCCTTTAAGGCATTTGCCGATGAAGTCCATCGCCGCGGAATGCGTTTGATTCTGGACGCGGTCTTTAATCACAGTGGACGTGATTTCTTCGCCTTCCGTGATCTTCAACAAAATGGAAACCAATCTCAATACCTGAATTGGTATGAAGGGGTGCGCTTCGACGAATCCAGTCCGATGGGTGACCACTTTGACTATCAAACCTGGGCCGGACATTACACACTGCCAAAATTTAACCTGGCAAATCCATCTGTTCGTGAGTATTTATTCCAGGCTGTCCGCTTCTGGATCGAGGAATGGGGTATAGATGGCTTACGGCTCGACGCAGCCGATCATGTACGTCTCGATTTCTGGCAGGAATTACGCCAGCTAACCACTTCCATTCGCCCCGATTTCTGGTTGATGGGTGAAGTCGTTCACGGGCAATACCAACAGTGGGCAGATCCAGCCCATCTACACAGCGTCACCAATTATGAAGCTTACAAAGGTCTCTACTCCAGCCTGAATGACGCCAACTATTTTGAGATCGCCCATACCCTACAGCGGCAATTTGCTGAAGGCGGCATATATCGTGATTTGATGCTCTATAATTTTGTTGATAATCACGATGTGAACCGGGTAGCCAGTCAGGTGAAGAAACAACAACATCTCTATCCACTATATGCTTTGCTATTTACCATGCCGGGTATTCCTTCCATTTATTATGGAAGTGAATGGGGCATAAGTGGGCAACGTAACACTTACAGTGATCAGGCCTTACGGCCTGCATTAAACCTGCAGCAATTGATCCAGAATGCCCCTGAAGCAAACCTGCCGGCCACCATTCAAAAGCTGGCACAACTTCGTTCGGATACACCCGCCTTGCAAACAGGCAGTTACCGTCAGGCGTATGTCAGTTCGCAACAATTTGCTTTCTGGCGGGAAATAGATAGTCAAAAAGTGTTGGTGGTGTTGAATTCAGATTCCGAAGTGATTACCCTATCCGGTATTCAAATTCCGGAGCATCTGCATTTAAAAAGTGTTTTCGGAAATCAATCAGATTTTCGGCTGGATCATGACCAACTGGAAGTAAGTATTCCCCCAAATTGGTGCTCGATTTTTGTGTTTGAATAAAGCATGCAAATTTAAGCGAAAATCAACATCAGCACAATATACGCTACCACTACAACCAATAAAAAAGCAAACAGGAAATAGATCACTTTTTGCATCTTCTGTTTCTGGTTTGATTTTTTGACTGCCAGCGCATCCTGAATAATTTCTTCGATGGCAAATTTACTTAATTGCATTTCCTCGGATAAGTGTTTTTGAACATATTCTGGAGATTTACCTTCAAAAATTAAAGCTCGCGCTTTTTTGACTGCTTGAGCCCGTAGAGGGTTTGCTGTTGGAATGTTAAGTGTTTTTCGGGGTTCTTGATGATCTACGCCGTTTTGATTGCTCATCATGCGATAATCATGCAGGGCTTTCCCAATTTGAGCCCTCGATAACCATAATCCCACCAGATTATTTGGGAAGTTAATCGGTGTTTCCACAAACATCAAATGATCACTGCTTGGTGCTGATTTAAATTTCACCCCACAGACTGGACACATCATGAACTTCTCATTCATTTCAGTTTCCGTAACTTGCAGGAACTCAGTCTGACAAATTGGGCAGCGGGAGTTTTTTTTGATTTCGATTACAGACTGGATTGTGGAAGAATTCATCATATTAAAAATAATCCTGAAATAATTTTATTATAGAAAAAAAATGTTTATGAGGGATTTAAAAATGGTTATGATTTGGTTACAATTTTTTAATACCAAAATATAACCGATCAAATCGGGTCAACCAGCCATGTAAGCGATCGAAATTGTACCCGGACCAACATGTGCCCCCACCACTGGGCTGACATGTGAGAGAATAGCTTCCTCTGCGCCCAAACTTTCCTTCAACTCTGCCAGCAGACTTTGCGCTGCTTCAAGTTCCATGGCATGGAACACCGAAATACGCAGTGGCTTACGTCCATTAATCCCTTTTTCCACTAAAGCAACCATACGCTTAATAGCTTTTTTCTTGGAGATGACACTTTCCACCAACTCTATCTTGCCATCTCGGATTTCCAGTAGCGGCTTGATGTTCAACGCGGTGCCAACCAGTCGTTTGGCACTGTTGATCCGTCCACCGGCTGCCAGAAATTTCAAAGTGTCAACCGTGAAATACACACCGATTTTCGGGTAAGCGTCTTCAGCAATCTTTTTACACTCTGCCAGACTTGCTCCGGCTTTGGCTGCCCTGGCAGCTGTCAGAACTTGAAAACCCAATGCCATGGAAACAAGTTTCGTATCTATTACTTCCACTGGTTTTCCTTCGAAAGATTTCATTGCCTGTATCGCAGAATCATATGAACTTGAAATTCCTTTGGAAATACCTAGATTGAGTACTTCATAACCTTCATCCAATAATCTCTGGAACATCTCTTCATATTGATGAACGGTAACCTGACTGGTTTTGGGTAAGCTTTCACTTTTCGCCAAACGTATATAAAACTCATCAGGTGAAATATCAACACCATCCCTGTATTCTTTTCCTTCCCAGATCAGTGTTAGAGGTAACACTTCAATAGGATATTCTGCTACGATCTCTTTGGGGAGATAAGCGCTGCTATCTGTCACAATGATTACTTTTGCCATTAGCACATCCTCTGGAAAATGATTCAACAAGTATAACCCATAAAAACATTTGGTTTTAAGGTTTTTTCGTATCATTTTTCGTATCATCTCAATAAATCGGGGTAAGCAGGTGTTTTTATTCAGAATAAAGCTGAGGGTTGAAAAAAGGAACAAAAGCCAAAATCAGTGCATGCTCATATAAGCCGCTGCGATCGATCAGATTATTGGTTAATAATCCAATGGCTCCATTCTTCTGTTTGGAATTCTGCTGACCAAAAACAACATCATCAGCTTCTCCCAGCTCTCTGCCCTCACGTACCAAATCAGTGATACCAGGCGGTAAATAGAAACTCCCGGAGCGCGCTTTTCCCAAATGCTGGCCATTATCAATCACCACCCAGGCAAACGCCATCATTTCTCCCATTCCATCAAAATCCACACCACCTTCAATACCTACCCAATAATCTGCGTCTGGGTAACGATCACGAATCGCTTTCACCCGATTACAAGCCCCCATTCTGGTTTCAGCATCACTCATGGGCTGATTACTGACACCTGAGAAAACATCCAATGAATGCCACTCTAATGTAGTATCAGGAAGTAAAAGGTGAAATGCATTTTTTGCAGCATTTAGTTTTACAGGGTTTGTAGAAGCTATCACAATCTGTTTTTTCATTCAATAAATCCTTTTAGATCGGGTATTTTCAATTTTAATTGTTAAATTACTGATTCCTACACTTGATTCTCATTTTAATTTAATGTTAAGTTATTATGATAAATATTGTCTAATTAGTATGTATTATTTGACTTTTTTATAAAAAAAGATTATAAATATATTATACAAATAATTTTTTAGAAGAATGCAAATGACTACATAAGCTGACTCCAGAACTTCGGTTCTGATCAAAATTTGAAGGAGCAGAAAATGACCACAATAAACGATTTTTCCGACGAACCTCGGTATACCATTAAATCCGTGAGTGTCCAGACCGGAATTCGACCGGTAACATTACGCGCCTGGGAACGCCGGCACGATTTACTCAGTCCTCACCGTTCGGAAAACCGCTATCGCTTATATTCTGAACGTGATATAGCCATTCTACGATGGATTAAATCCCGTGTGGATGAAGGCATTTCTATCAGCAATGCTGTGCTGGAACTTCGCCAGTTGACCCGCAATGGTGTCTGGCCGGATGCAGTACCTTCCGCACCAACCCGCACACTGGTTGCTCCGAAAGCAACCCCTGAGACCTACTCTCACTGGCTTTATGAAGCTTTAATAAAACACAATGAAGAACACTCAAGTGAAATCATTCGCGAATTACATGCCAGCTTTGATCTGATGACGATCTTTAATCGTATCATTGCTCCGACACTGATGGCTATTGGCGAAGCCTGGTACCGAGGTGAAATCCGTATAACAACCGAACATTATGCCTCTAATTTTCTGCGTGCCCGGTTAATGTCATTATTACAAGCATATCCATCACGACGTAATGCACCCTATGTCCAATTAGGCTGTGCACCAACGGAACAACATGAATTGGGTAGCTTGATGATGGCAGTATTACTGCGTAGCGAGGGGTATCGTGTTGAATATTTAGGCCCGGATTTACCAGTCGACGATCTCGTTGATTATGCAAGTTATGAATTCCCCGATTTAATCGTTTTGACCGCATCCTCAGATCTGGCAGCCTTTGAAATGCGCCGGTTGAAAGAAAAATTAGATCAGATCGATCCCGCACCCACACTGGCTTATGCTGGCAGTGCATTTGACAACAATAAGAAGGTGCAAGAAATGGTTCCAGGCCATTATATTGGCAGGTCTTTTGAAGAAGGTTTGGAAACGATCAAAGACCTCCTGAAAGAAAAAGAACTCGCCTGATATCTGATACACCCTTTAAAACGCACAATGTTTATTCAAAGATTAGACAAACATTGTGCGTTTTTTAATTAATCTTGTATAAATAGTATAAAAATATTTTTATTATTTATAGGAAATAAGAATGGAAAATAATCAAAAAAATAGATCCAATACTGATAAGGATTTTTTACCAATTTACAATATAAAGGCTGTTTCCAGTATGCTGGATCTGCTCCCCGTTACCTTACGTGCCTGGGAGAGGCGTTATGGGTTACCCACTCCCCACCGAGGAGAACAGGGGTATCGATTATACTCTCCATATGATGTTCGCTTGCTACGTTGGCTGAAAAAACAAAGTGATACGGGTATGAACATAGGACAAGCTGTTAAATATCTAAATGAGTTACGCAACGAAGGCAAAGACCCGGCTAAAGAAATGGACCAGGATCAAGAAAAGACCGATGAGACCGTTAATCAGGTTTCATTGGAAATTCTTTCTCGACATTTTCAACAATATTTAATGAATTATCAAAACGAAAATGCTTCAGAAATCTTAAGGCGTGCTTTTTCGATTTACAATGTTGACCAGGTTCTGACAGAAGTGGTTCAAGTTACCCTCATACGCATAGGAGACGCCTGGCATAATGGAGAAATTCCGATTGCTGTGGAGCATTTTGCTACCCAATTTTGTGAACAACACCTGATGGGCATGTTTTATTCTTCATCCGTTCCTACCCGTGAAGGAACAATTTTTGCTGCCTGTGCACCCGGGGAAATGCATCAAATTGGTATCCTCAGTCTGGTTGTGATGCTACGTTGGCGGGGATGGGATGTTAAATACTTCGGTCAGAATCTAAGTTTAGAACGTATTCAGGAAACATTAAGTGTCATTAAACCGAACACTATTCTTTTTACAGCTACAACCAGGGAAAGTGCTCTGTCGTTAAAACCGTTAAATTTGATTTTGGAAAAATATCCATTTGAGCAACCTCTTGTTTTTCTGGGAGGATTAGCTTTTCAAAACTTTCCGGAATTGGCTCGTCAAATGCCAGGAGAAATATTAAATTTATCTCCCAGCAGGAATATAAATTTAATTGAAAAACAAATATACGGAAAACTTGCCAATCAAAAAGAATAGGTAAAAAATTATTTTAAAAGAAAGTATCTTTTCAATCAATAATAGGAATGTTTTTTAGCAGTGGTACCCGTCAAAAACAATTAAAAGCCCTGGATTTATTGAGAAGACACAAAAGAAGGATTTCATGTTAGATAAAAAACGCTTGTTTTCAATATTCCTGGTTGTCTTTATTGATCTGCTTGGTTTTAGCATTATCCTGCCATTATTGCCGTTTTATGCAGAAACTTTCGGTGCATCCGCTACCTTGGTAGGCTTATTAGTTGCTATCTATGCTGCCGGGCAAATGATCAGCGCTCCGCTTTTGGGACGTCTATCCGACCGTTATGGCCGTAGACCCTTCCTGATCATCAGCATCCTCGGAGGAGCCATCAGTTTTTTCATGCTGGGATTAGCCTCAAATCTCACCATGTTATTTATTGCCCGTCTTGTCGCCGGGTTGACTGCAGGGAACATCAGTGTTGCACAAGCTTATATCACTGATGTCACCGACGTCAAAAATCGCTCGCGCGGGCTTGGTTTAATTGGTGCAGCATTTGGTCTTGGCTTCATAATTGGCCCTGCGTTAGGAGGTCTCCTGAGCCAATGGGGATATGCTGTACCTGCTTTTTTGGCAGCAGGAATTGCCACACTAAATTTAGTGCTTGTATTCCTCTGGTTACCTGAATCTTTAACGGAAGAAAGAAAAAACGAGATTCTATTACAGAATAAACCCCCTATCTCCATTAATTCTTTACTTGCAACGCTAAAAAAGCCTGTAGTAGGACCTCTCTTACACACCCGTGTATTTTATGGATTTGCTTTCGCACTTTTCCAATCTATTTTTGCATTATATGGTCAATATCGATTTGGTCTGAACGCACAAAATATTGGCTATATTCTTACGTATGTAGGCATCTTATCGGTGATAACCCAGGGAGTTATTGTTGGTAAAATTTCAGATCGTTATCCAGATTCAAAAGTGATCTTTTTTTCTACATTATTTATTGCAATCAGTTTTCTTGCCTGGGCATTTGCCCCCAGCTTAATTTTTTTACTAATAATCCTCTTGCCAATTGCAATGAATGCAGGCATCTTAAACACAATTATTAACACTGCCCTGACAAAAGCTGTTCCGCCAGTGGAATTTGGGGGAATCCTGGGATTATCCGCTGCACTGGAAAGCGCTACACGGGTAATTGCTCCAACATTAGGTGGTTTCCTTCTTGAAACTTTTGGAGCTTTTGCCCCAGGTCTTCTGGCAGGTTTAATTTTATTATGGTTATCAACTTATATTTTCAGGTTCATATTTAACCCCCAAAAAATTGAAAATAATTCTATATATAGTTGACCCTGATTTCTCATCAATTCCTGATCTTCTATTTTGTAAAAGCAGGTAATTCCTGTCAACATTTCAAGGTATGATTACCTTAGAGTTAAAACCCTATGATTGAAAAAATATCTTCATTTTCAAACACTATCGTCATTGGTGGAGGTCCTGCTGGTCTAATGGCAGCAGAATATCTTGCATCGCAGGGATATTCAGTCGTTGTATATGATGCGAAACCTGCGGTCTTGCGTAAATTCCTGGTGGCAGGTAAAGGGGGATTAAATCTTTCCCGCGATGAGGAATTTGAAAAATTTCTCACTCGTTATGGAAACCGCGCAAAAGAATTAGAACCATTTTTGCGAGCGTTCGGTCCACCCGAATTACGAGGCTGGGTGCAGAACTTAGGATTTGAGACTTTTGTCGGCAGTTCAGGTAAAATTTTTCCCAAAGATATGCAGGCTGTTTCCATAAGACTAGCCTGGATTCAGCGCATAAAACAACAGGGTGTCACGTTCCATTTAAATAACCGTTGGCTAGGATGGGATCAAGAAAAAAATCTGGTTTTTCAATCAAAATCTAAAAATGTGATCACCCATCCTGATGCAGTAATTCTGGCCCTTGGGGGCGCCAGCTGGCCAGCTACTGGCAGCGATGGCACATGGGTAAAGCTTCTTCATAACCAGGGAATTGAAATTTCACCTCTAAAACCAGCCAATTGTGGTTTTGATGTAAAGTGGAGTGATTATTTTCGTGATCAATTTCAGGGAAAGCCGCTAAAATCTGTGGCGATAAATTTTCAGCCAACATTGGGAAAACCTTTATACCAACAAGGAGAATTTTTAATCACACAATATGGCGTGGAAGGAAGTCTGATTTACGCTTTATCTGCAGCCATACGTGATGAAATTTTGGAAAATGGTCAGACAGCT
The DNA here is from genome assembly GCA_963765655.1 of uncultured Chloroflexia bacterium. Classification (GTDB taxonomy): domain Bacteria; phylum Chloroflexota; class Anaerolineae; order Anaerolineales; family Anaerolineaceae; genus UBA6170. The sequence goes on along the minus strand of CAVXXH010000003.1, from coordinate 1,455,705 downwards.
ATTTACCTGGACCTGGCTCCCGATTGGTCAATCCAACAGCTTGAAACCAGATTAGCACGCCCACGTGGCTCACGCTCCATTTCATCCCATATCGAAAAAAGTGTCGGCATCCATGGTGTCAAAGCAAACTTGTTGTGGGAATATTTACCACGATCTGTTTTCAATGATCCAAAACAGTTGGCTGCTGCCATCAAATCATTGGCTATTCCATTGATAGCTCCACGCCCCATTGAGGAAGCAATCAGTACTGCTGGTGGGATAAAGTTCGAGGATTTGGATAATCATCTGATGTTAAAAAGCTTACCTGGTGTATTTTGTGCTGGAGAGATGCTCGATTGGGAAGCCCCAACGGGAGGATATTTGCTGACTGCTTGTTTTTCCACTGGACTGGCCGCCGCCCGGGGTGTGGTTGATTGGTTAATACAACAAATTTCACAATTATAAATTCTGAATCTAAACACCTTTTGTTAAAAATAATTCAATATTTGGTATAGAATCAAAATAACGTGTAATACTTTTGTTGTGTGAAAACTCATTAACGTGACGGGAAATTAGAACTGAGTCTCACATCCAAACTTAAATTGTTTTTTAAAAGGAGTCTTTATGCTAAAGGAATTTAAAGAATTTGCATTGCGAGGAAATGTTATGGACTTGGCCATTGGTATAATCATTGGAGGAGCGTTTGGAAAAATCGTTTCTTCATTTGTAGCCGATGTGATCATGCCATTGATTGGCTTATTATTGGGTAAAATAAACTTTGCCAATCTGTTTGTTAATTTAGGCCCTGAGAAATACACTACTTTAGTGGCTGCTCAGGAAGCAGGAGCTTCCACACTGAATTATGGTCTCTTCATCAATGCAATTGTCGATTTCCTGATTGTTGCATTTGTGATCTTTCTGGTGGTAAAAGGTATCAATAAAATGCAGAAACCAGCCCCAGTTGCAGCCCCCACAACCAAGAAATGCCCATTCTGTTTTACTGATATTGCCCTCGAAGCCAAACGCTGCCCGAATTGCACTTCTCAACTCGATTAATAAAACATTTAGTCAATTCAATAAATAGACAATAAACGCCAATCTTATCTGGTCTCTGAAAATCCAGATTCTATTGGTGTTTTAAATTCTCCAGAACTTTAGGTAATTCTTTTAAAGAAGCGATCTGAACGTATCCATCGGCATGTGAACTGGCATCCGCCACTACCTCGTGCGCCCATGTAAATCGGTGTGGAACATACACACCATGTCCACCAATCTTTACAACCGGTAAAATATCCGAACGCAAAGAGTTACCCACCATTAAGAATTCTTCCTGGTTCAATATTGTATCGTTTCAAGAGTTTTGCATAAATGTTATCGTGTTTATCACTGACGACTTCGTACGCTTCGAAGAAGTCCTCCAGACGTGAATTTGTCAGCTTGCGTTCCTGATCCAGTAAATCACCTTTGGTGATCACCATCATTTGATAATCAGAATGCAGAAGTTGCAATGTTTCCAAAACACCTGGTAAAAGATCTGCAGGTTGTTCCAGCATACTCCGTAAATGTCTTATTAATGAATTGATTTCTGAGCTTCCGACCGCACCATCACTCAGACGAATTGCTGTCTCGATCATGGATAACCCAAACGCCTTGATACCATATCCATACCAGGACAGGTTACTGGTTTCGGTCTTCAGCAATTCGGTTTCTACTACTTCTGCTGGTTGATAGGGAGCGAGTAATTCCGCTAACAGGTTTTGCCCCTCATGGTAATATTTTTCATTTTCCCACAGGGTGTCATCAGCATCAAAGGCAATCCACCGAATCATGTCATCATCCCAAACTTTAAGATTATTATCCCTGTCGTTTTAATCTGGCTGGTTTGCCAAAAAATTCAAGTCTCTTTAACTTATTAATAACCTGGTCTACATATTGTTCGGAGACATCCACGAAGGTTTCGTGTTGTTGAATGGTGATGGCTCCGACAGCCTTACCAGGTATTTTGGCTTCATTAGCAATCGCACCAACTACCATGGTAGGTCGAATTTGTTCTGCTTTTCCTAATCCAAAAGATAAACGTACCATTCCAGGTTCATGGCTGCTGGTTCGGCTGCCCTTGGATCGCCCTGCATGCTCAAACCTGCGGGATTCACCACTGTGTGGTTTGGCTCCACGCGCATTTCTGCCCCCGCGTTGTCCAACTTCTACAATTCCAACCGGCATAATGTGTACATATTTTTTTTGTTCTTTAAGCAGTTTCAAAGCAGTAGCTGCAACCAACAAAGGATCATGACCTTCTTCAATCAATTTATTGACCAATTCGATTTCACGGGGTGGTTTTTCACTATTCAAACGTTCGACGATCAGACTTTCAAATTCTAGTTGTCGTTTGGTCAGAATATCTTTTTCAGAAGGCATTTTTTCTACAGACATAGTCTGCTGGGTCACTTTTTCAAATCGCCGGATACGGAACATCTCGCTACCAGTGATCAAGGATATGGCTACCCCTTTAGCACCAGCACGCCCGGTTCTGCCAATGCGGTGAATATATTCTTCTGCTTCAAAAGGAATATCATAATTGAATACATGCGAAACACCCAGAATGTCCAACCCACGAGCAGCAACATCAGTCGCTACCAGAACGCGGGTCAAGCCCCGACGGAAGCGATCCAGGGCAATTTCTCTGGCAGATTGGGCCAGATCGCCATGTAATGCTTCTGCAGAGTAGTGAGCAGCCATTAGCTTATCACTCAGTTCGGCTGCGCCTACTTTGGTGCGGGTAAATATAAGGGCATTGGTAACAGGTTCATATTCCAGTAATCGCAGCAAAGCGGCAAATTTATCCCTCTCATGCACCAGATACACACGTTGTTCGGTATTTTCAACGGTAAGGGTTTTACCGGCTATGATTACTTCTTCAGGATTATTCAGGTAACGATTGGCAAGTTTGCGGATTTCTTTTGGTAAAGTGGCTGAAAAAAGTGCTTTCTGGCAATCATAAGGGGCATAAGCCAAAATCGCTTCCACCTCTTCAATGAAACCCATTTTGAGCATTTCATCAGCTTCATCAAGAACCCAAAATCGTACTTTGGTAAGATCGAGGGCATTCTTTTTCTGGATTAAATCCATCACACGGCCTGGTGTTCCAACAACAATCTGTACCCCTTCAGACAATTGATGCAATTGGCGACCATAGGGTGCACCACCGTAAACCGGCAGGATTTTTATAGACGTAAACTTGGCAAAGGTTTCGATTGCTTTTGAAACCTGCAAGGCCAGTTCTCGTGTTGGCGTCAGGATAAAGCCTTGTACGGCTTTCAATTTGGGGTCAATCATCTGTAACATGGGTAAGGCAAACGCTGCTGTTTTACCTGTACCTGTTTGTGCTTGACCCAGCATATCTTTTCCGCTCATCAAAACCGGGATTGCCTGTTCCTGAATCTCGGTTGGGGTTTCATACTCCAGTTCCAGGATTGCCTGATTGAGCTCAGGCTTTAAATTCAATGTTTCAAACAAACTCATTAATTACTTTCACTTTCAGACGTACACGCCCATCCATTTTTTTAAAGGATCAGTTTTCGTGAGCAATTTTGAACAAAAAAGGACTTGCTGATCCTGGCAAATCCTTTCCGAGTTGCAAACGATCTTGTCTACTGATCTGTCGAACAATTAATAATTGTAGCACAATCTGATAAATTTTGGGGATTATCTTCCCTCGAATTCAAGCTTGCTCAGGCTCTTAACACCTGTTAAAATTCAGAAATGCAAAATAAAATCTACTTCAGCGACAATCTCCCTATCCTTCAGTCTTTACCCTCCGAAACGATTGATCTGATCTACATCGACCCACCGTTTAACACCGGAAAAGCACAAAGCCGCAAACAAATTAAAACCGTAGCAGATGAGAACGGTGATCGCGTTGGGTTTCAGGGTCGTTCATATCGCACGATTGAATTAGGTCAGAAAGCCTATCATGATCAATTTGATGATTATTTAGGCTTTCTGGAACCAAGATTAAGGGAAGCATATCGATTATTAAGACCACATGGCAGCCTTTACTTCCATATTGATTATCGCGAAGTCCATTATTGCAAGATATTATTGGATCAGATTTTTGGTCGTGATTCATTCTTAAATGAAATCATCTGGGCTTATGATTATGGAGCCCGCACCAAAAAAAAATGGCCTCCCAAGCATGATAATATCCTCTGGTATGCTAAAGATCCCGCACATTACACATTTAATATAGAAGAAATAGAACGCATTCCGTATATGGCACCCGGTTTGGTTGGAAAAGAAAAAGCTGCGCGAGGAAAGCTGCCAACCGATACCTGGTGGCACACCATTGTGCCGACCAATGGATCTGAAAAAACAGGCTATCCCACCCAAAAACCTCTGGGCATCCTGCGACGAATCATTCAGGCTTCATCAAAACCGGGGGATGTGGTTCTGGATTTCTTTGGTGGTTCAGGCACAACGGCAGCAGCCTGTCTGGAATTTGGCAGAGATTTTATTATGGTGGACAATAATCCACAATCCATTGAGATCATGCGCAAGCGTTTTGCAGATCAACCCATTGAATGGATTGGATGTGAAGGGTTGGAGTAACCGTGAAAATAATTGACCTTGCGAATTGGAAACGGCGTGATCATTACAACCTGTATAAAAATTTAGAATATCCTTACTTAAATATCACCGCCAATGTAAACATAGACAATTTGTTTACCTGGTCGAAGGCAAATAAAGTTTCTCTGTTTTCCTGTATTGCCTATCTGACATCACGTGCTGCCAATCAAATACCCGAACTGCGAATGCGCATCCGTGCTGAACAGGTGGTCGAACATCCGATGGTACATCCTTCTTTTACTGTTCTTACGGATGGTGAAACCTTTGGATTTGCCACGATTCAATATTGCCTCAATTTTTCCGAATTCCACCAAAACATAATCGCTGGTATTGAAGCCACCAGAAAGAACCCCACTATCCATGATGAGCCAGGGCGAGATGATTTAATATTTCTGACGACTATGACCTGGGTATCATTTACCCAAATTTCACATCCATTACCTCTCAACCCGCCTGATTCCTTTCCACGGATTACCTGGGGAAAATACTTTGATCAGGGTCAACAGCGCTTGATGCCCCTCTCCCTTTTGGCTAATCATGCCCTGGTGGATGGCCTGCACGTTGGCAAATTCTTTGAATTGGTTCAGGAGTGGATAAATCACCCCGAACAAGTGCTGAACAACTAACCTAATTACCCAATATTTTCAATTAAAAGCGAGAACCGCCTGCGAAAGAGGAGGCGGTTCTCATTTTGGTTGCTGTGGCACTTTCCTATCGAGTGATCAGGAGGTGTGCCACAGCCGTACGTTGACTACTATCAGTCATTGACATCACCTCCTCTTTCAAAGATTGGCAAATTATAGTGATCAAAGATCACTCTTTAATTATGGCACAATTTTCCAACTTGTCAAATCGTGTTGTAATCTTTATTGACATTACCATTCAGAAACCAGAGTGAAGCGGTAATTCCCATCGGTTTGTTTTTCAGTTTTGCCATTTAATGTCATCACTTCCACCCAGGTCTGTCCGGGTTTGAGAGGGAAGACGGATCCATCCGCATTCAGGAAGGTCAGCACAGATTCTTCATTCGGGCGCGACCAGGTTACTTCATATACCTTCCCATCTCGAGCTATATATGCTTCACCAGTACCTAAGAGACTGACATCCAGTACTTCTACAGTCGGTCTTGCATCGATATCGACATGTCGGACAAATATGACAGCAATATTTTCCGTTTCAATAGGTTTTTTAGTTGCCCTATCAGTTAATTTTTCATACACTTCATCCTCAGGTCCGATGGAATTTTCTACATCAGAGAAACGGGAATAGGTGTGGGTTGTCGGATTATAGTCCCAGCGATTGTATATTGCGCCTGAAAAGCGCACAAATACAGAATCCGATTTCTCACCCCCAACCGGTGCCTGCATTTGGAATAACATGCCATCCAGATTTTGTTGAGAGTTGTCAATTCCCATTCTCTGGGTGTAATCAGCCACCTTACTCGTATCTGCACCTTCATAATTGCTCTGGTCAAATCGATAAATAACACCTGTAGTATTTGCACTTTCAATCATTAACCGATTGGCAAATTCAGAATTAACCAGACGGTTATACGTATTTTCGTAGGCACTGCCAAAAATGAACATGCCTTTATAGCCACGTACAACATTGAAATCAAATAAACGAGCAGAACGAATAGGAGCAACTTTTTCAGCATCTTCTCCATAAAAGATGGCAGCAAAGCGGGTGGTACCAAATTCAGTGTAATATTCGTAAACAATATCAGCGCTGGATAGTCCCCACTGAGGACGGTCTGCTCGTGGAAGATTCTGCACTTTAATAATGATAGGTCTTCTGTCCAATATAGAAGGATCTTCGACCTCCAGTCCCGTTAATGGGTTCACACCTTCAGGAAAATTTGTCGGTCCATAACCTTCTTCAGGGTAAGCCGGAGACGGTGTAGCAGTAGGAGGTAAAGGGGTAACGGTAAATGTTGAAGTAGGTGTAGCTGGCTCTGGCTGTAGAGCTGTTGGAGTGGCCGTACCTGGTGTTTCAATGACTTCAGTTGGTACACTGGTTGATTGACACGCAGCAACGAGGCTTAGAAGTACTAAGAAAATGACCGCTACAAAAATTTTCTTCATGGATTACTCCGAAGTTTTTTATTATTATAGTATGAAATGAAAATCATACTCGATCTTGTTCAATTTGCCAACACGCATTAATAGGCACTGTGGACAGCAATATTATCCAAATTTTCGAAACCACCTTTGCTCTTGCTCTGCGCCTTTGATGATCTTATAATCATTCCATGAAAATTTTCGGATTTGTGCTAACAAAAGGTTGGGTGATTAAATTTATTCTGGTTGTTTTGACAGCCGTCATCACCTACTTCTGGCTGGATTTTGCTCCTGATGGTCTGTTGGGAAAGATGGATGCTGTTGGATATGCAGTCTGTCACCGTATTGATGAGCGCTCATTTCACCTGGGAGAAAGGGCTTTACCTCTTTGTGCGCGCTGTTCCGGCATGCAATTGGGTGCACTACTGGGGCTGGCATACCAATCAATCTGGGGACGTCGCGGTAAGTTCCCTCCCACGAAAATCCTGATTCCTTTGGGAATTCTCGCATTATTCTTTGTAATTGATGGTGTAAATTCTTATCTTAATTTCATTCCGATGATTTCTTCGGTATATCCATCCCAGAATTGGTTGCGGTTAGTCACCGGAACTGGTTTAGGGCTGGGTATGGCTGCAGTGATTTTTCCCATCTTCAATCAGACCATTTGGCGAGATTGGGAAGATGATTACTCATTAGGGTACTGGAAGCAATTCCTGGGATTAATCGGTTTAGCGGCCCTCCTGGACCTGGCAATCCTATCCGAAAATCCACTGGTTTTGTATCCTCTCGCAATCCTTTCCGGATTTGCTGTCCTGGTTGTTCTAAGCATGTGTTACTCTTTATTAATTGTTATGATTATTAAAAAAGATAATCACTTCACCACCTGGCGTTCTGTTTGGGCACCTCTACTGGCTGGATTCACGATAGCAATCACCCAAACGTTTGTTATTGACCTGTTACGATTTGCGTTTACCCGAACTTGGGGGGGGTTTGACTTATAGGAGATAAATGGATATTCTTGGAATTTTTTCAGCTTTTGGACTTTCTGCCAGTGCTGGATTAAATGCGTACATACCTTTATTGGTTGTTGCTCTGCTAGCCAGATTTACCAACTTAATCAAATTACAACAACCTTGGGATGCACTAGCCAGCTGGTGGATTATTGGATTATTGGTGGTGCTTTCATTGATCGAATTCTTCGCCGATAAAGTTCCAGCTGTGAATCATATCAACGATATTATCCAGACATTCGTCCGACCTACAGCAGGTGCCATTGTCTTTGCTGCCAGCGCTAATGTCCTTACCGAGTTATCACCCATACTATCTCTAGGCTGTGGATTATTGGTTGCAGGTGGGGTTCATGCGGTTAAAAGTGCACTGATTAGACCTGCTGTAACGGCAACAACTGCAGGTGCAGGCAATGTTCCAGTCAGCATTCTGGAAGACGTAGTTTCGACGATTGTGTCAGTACTATCCGTTCTTGTGCCCATTTTGATTGTAGTTTTGCTGATTATCTTAATTGCATGGTTAATTTCAAGCCGTCCAAAAAGGAAGTCGTATCAGGATTAAATTTGTACTTTAATATTTATTTTGTATACTTAAATAATCATTTTTTAATAGTTATTCAGTAAAGGAGAAGAATATGGGACAGAATGATGATATGACCATTCGCGCACCAGACCCGGGCGATTCAGATCGCTTCAACCAAGTGCCAGACCAGGAACCTGCCAGATCAGGTTTCCAGGACGCACCAAAATTTGAAACACCACCTGTGTATCAAGAACCACCCAGACCAACAGAAGTACCCAGTTACGGACAGGTGGTTGAACCATCCAGACCGACAGAGGTACCAAGTTACGGTCAGGTAGTTGAACCTCCTCAAAAGAAAAACAATAAAACCCTTTGGATCATCATTGCAGTGATTGTCGCAGTCATTTGTTGTTGTTGTATTGTGGCTATTGTTGGTGCAAACAATTTTATGCAGGAATTCAATATTGAAGATTTTGATGATCTGATGGACGAATTCAGTCAGATTATAAGAATTGCACCTGCATTTATTTAATATCTGATATTTCCAAATTATTTAAATGGAATTAATACGCCCTGCTTTTATTCAGGGCGTATTTCTTTATATTAATTGTTAGGCACCACCAGCCGTATATAATGACGGGTCTTCCGGTGTCTCTCCGGATGGATCCCACACATACACCCAGTCACCTACATTTGCCCAATCAAACACAACTTTTGCGTCCCCAATCGACAGGTTAACACATCCATGTGATTGTGGATAACCAAAATAGGTGCGCCAATATGCTCCATGAAGAGCTCTGGCTTCATCATAATACAATGTCCATGGTACATCTTCCAAATAATAAAAATCAGAGCGATCGACTTCAAAAGACCCACTCATATTCGTTCGATCTAATTTTTCATAAATCTGAAATAAACCTGGACGCGTAAAAAATGGATCTACGCCTGTAGCAATTAATGCTGCAAACACAAGTTTTCCATTTTCGTATATGCCTAACGTCTGTTCATATAAATTGATTTCAATCCAGCGGTTATTATCCACACCTTCCGGTGGAGTCGGGTTAACATGGAACTGCCGAACTTTTCTGCGTTCCACCCATTCATCAACGCCAATCATGTACCAATCTGCGCCATCAATGGTTACTGTGTCATAAATCTGCACCACGTCTTCTCGATATAGTCGCTTGCCTGCCAATTCAGATTGAATACCCGGAGATTTCATAACGTCAATTTGATCCAAAACCCAACCAAACGAATTAGCAGGATTTTGATAAAACATTAATCCCTGGAATCGTCCGGAACGGATACAGCACTCGGTATTTGCTTCACTGGCATCCACCCATAGTCCATTCATCAATCGATAAAAAATCCCATCCTCACGATCCAATCGCTCAGAAACAGCCAGATATTTAAACCCTGCTTCCAAATAACGTGTAGGGCTACCCGCAATTGCATCCTCCAAACTGGCATACACCGGAAAAGAATTATCTCCGACGGTCAAGTATGGGACTGGTGCCAGCGTATAATTAATATCCGGTTTGAATGCAGGTAAAGGTTGAAACGGTAACGAGACACCTTTTTTATCCATCATCGTCAGAAACTCCGCAGGACCCATCACAAGGCAATCAATCTGATCATACCCATAAACATCCGGCAAACACAGTGGCTCACCATAAAAGGATTCCTGGTCAGCTGCCTGAACAGAATCAACTAGCATAGTGGCGGTAAAAACAACTGCTAATAAAAGCAGAAAATATTGTAGATATTTTTTTATCATCATAGTAACTTATTCCTATTCATTAAGATTCTAACAGACTTTATTGTCGAAAGTAAATTCACATGTAAATACTTTCTGATAGGGTGTCTTTTCACTTATCGTCAGGGTGTTTATAGTGGGCGGATCGCCCACTATAAACACCCTACAACCCAGTTTTCCTAAGATGATGCGTCAAAGGGTATAAATCGATTCAATTCAAGTTTGATTATCAGCTATACTAAAAATAAAAAGAGGAAATTAAATGTCAGAGCAATTACCCGAAGTATTGAATCTAACAAAAATATTACAGGTTCAAACTGGAGCAGTTGTCAGTAGAACCCTTATTAATCAAAAAACAGGTACAGTAACTATGTTTGCATTTGATAAAAATGAAGGTTTAAGTGAACACACTGCTCCTTATGATGCCAGTGTGTATGTAATAGAAGGAGAAATGGAAATAACTATTTCATCAAATTCTTACGAATTAACGGCAGGCGATCTCATCATCATGCCAGCCAATCAACCACACGCTTTGAACGCAATCACACCTACGAAGATGTTGTTGGTAATGATTCGTTCATAATTAATTATTGTTTTTGATAGCAATAAAACCAAAAATTGGAGGTTTGAAATGTCAGAACACGTTTATAAAAAAATTGAGTTAGTGGGCTCTTCTAAAATTAACATTGAGGATGCAATCCAAAATGCGATTTCTCAGGCTGGAGCAACAGTAGAAAATTTGCGTTGGTTTGAAGTGGTCGAAACACGTGGGCAGATCGAAGATAATCGGATTGCCTATTGGCAGGTTACGATTAAAGTTGGATTCACAGTAACAAGATAAAACCAGGATTGTTTAGTTGGTTCTTATTCTGTTCAATTATAGTCTTTGAGTGAAGCCGAATAATAGAAAAAACCAGGTAATCCTCATGGTAAAATTTTTACCAGATAACTGTTTAATTTAATCCTGGAGGTATTATGGTCCGCAATACGATTGATTTTTATGATTGGCAAATTAAACCACACGACCTTTGGGATAAACAATGGTTAGTTCTGACGAGCGGAGATTTTCATGCAGGTAAATATAATTCCATGATTGTGGGTTGGGGTGGTTTTGGAACAATGTGGAAGAAACCTTTTGCCCTTATCCTGGTGAGACCTCAAAGATACACCTATGAGTATATGGAGAAATTTGACTCATTTACTCTTTCAGCGCTTCCTGAGAAATATCGCAGGGCGTTGGAATTAATCGGTACCAAATCCGGCCGAGATCTGAACAAGCTCGACTCTACTGGTTTGACGCCTATCCCTTCCAGCCATATTTCTGCTCCGGGATTGGATGAAGCGGAATTAATCATTGAATGCAGAAAATCCTACTTTCAAGACCTGGATCCAAACCACTTTTTAATCTCATCTATTGCGAAACAATATCCTATGCGGGATTATCATAGAGTTTATTATGGCGAAATATTATCCATTTCAGGCACAAAAGAATTTGCTGGATAAAAAACCTTCTTCAGTTAAAAATTTGTGAAATAAATAATAATCATCTATACTTATAATTTGATTAGAAGTCTCCATCTCATTCTTGTTATATTTAGATTCATGGTCCTGGGGTTTAATGAGTTCTCTTATATCCAAATTACGAATTAACTACAAATCGATCCTATTTCTACTTTTGATCTCTCTTTTACCAATTATTGGGTTGGCGATCAGTATTCTTTGGATTGATAACAATGTACTCAAAGCCAGTTTGGACGAACCTATCCAATCTCTGACCTGTAATCAATTAGCTAGAGTTGATGAAAAAACTATTACGATTAATAACATGCTTGGACGTGTCGCCGATTCTATAAATGAAGGAAATCTTAACGATCTGACACGAAACGCTGAATCAAGTCAGCTGCAAGATATTGAAAAAATAATCGTCCAAAACCAATATAGCTCTCTGCTAGGCATGGATATCATCTCAGAAGGTTGGGATCCCATTCATTTTGGACCATCCAACTTAACCCTAGAAAATATTTGGTTATCAGAATGGATGCAGAATAGCATAGAGGGTCAAATATACTGGCATACCAAAAATGACTCAGTTTTTGCGGTACAAATACTAGGTGATGAAGGAGCCAGGATTCTTCTGGTTGCCAATTTACCACTATCCTTTTATCGGGACATTTTCAAAGATTTACCACCAAATTTTGGGTACCACCTTTTTAACGCACAAAATCAATCTCTACTTAAATTATCGTCCCCTTTGGGAGATTTTCCAATCCAAAACAATTTGGGACTTCTACCTTCTCAGGGAAAAATTGACAGTGATGATTTACAGGCTACATTTTGTACCAATGCTGCGAATTGGAGATTATTTATTATTTCTCCTTTGAATTATTCGGTTGCCAATAACAACTTGCTCTTAAAAATCCTATTAGTGGTGTTTTTAACAACAGCATTATTCATTCTGATTTTTGCAATTTTTTTGAATCAAAAATTAATCCATCCCGTGAAAAATCTGGCTTTCCGTTTAAACAAATTAAATCAGGATGATATGCCTGATTTTGAAAAGATACCAGAAAATCCCTACACGGGTGAAGTAGCTGAACTGGTTGCCGAATTTAACCAATTTATCCAAACTCAAAAAATCACACAAGAAAAAAATTCGATCCTGGATGAAAAACGTGAACGTTTCGAACTGGCATTACAAGGAAGCAAAATTGGTTTGTGGGATTGGAACCTGAAAAATAATCATTGTTATTATTCTCCTACCTGGCGTAATATTCTTGGACATACGGAAGAATCGATTCACAATCTCCCCACCGAATGGTTCACCCGAGTTCATCCGGAAGACATTGAATCATTACGAACTGAGATTAACAATCATATCGCTGGAAAAACACCGATATTTGAAAAAGAACACAGAATTCGCCACATGAATGATACCTACATCTGGGTCCTTGCCAGAGGCCTGGTAAGAAAAGGAGAAGATGGTGTTCCAAATCGATTTGTAGGCACAATAGAGAACATTACCCAACGGAAATCATTAGAATCCAGGTTAATGGTCGAAGCGATGTATGATCCACTCACAGGATTGCCTAACCGAACGTATTTTTCTGGCATTATTGAACAATCGCTTGGCCGAATTCACCGTCGTGAAGAATATCAATCCGCTGTCCTTTTCATCGATCTGGATCGATTCAAGAACATCAATGATAGTTACAGTTATTCTGTAGGGGACGCATTATTACTCGAAATCACACGCCGGCTTAAATACAGTCTCAGATCCATGGATACGATTTCTCGCTTTGGGAATGATAAATTCGGCGTTTTGCTTGAAGAAATTTACGGTTTACCTGACACGATTAAAATAATACGCAGATTACATAATGAAATTAATAAACCGTTTAATCTTTCCAGAGGAATTATCCATCCAACAACAAGTATTGGGATAGTAATGTTATCCCGTGGTTACCAGGATTCAAATGAAGTTTTGAGAGATGCCGAATCCGCAATGTTCCAGGCTAAATCGGATGGAAGTGGTAGGTTCGAAATATATGATAAAGAAGGTTTTTCCTACTCACTTTCCAGAATTCGGATCGAAAGCCAATTGAAACAAGCATTACAGAACAATGAAATTTCCGTAAGCTATCAACCAATTATTGACACAGAAACCAATAATGTAGTTTTAGCAGATGCTATTCCTATCTGGCAACATCCGGAAAAAGGTTTTATCCCAAACGATTACTATCAATCTGTTGCTGAGGATAGTGGAGAAAATGTTCCTCTAAATGATTTCCTTTTACGAAGAGCCTGTAGTGAGGCCTCAGAATGGTACCCAGAAGAAAAAACGAGAACATCATTATCTGTTTCAATTTCCCCAAAATTGATCTTAAAATCTGATTTCACTGAAACTGTTCTTTCAGCACTGGCAGATAGTAATTTTCCCAATGAATCTTTACAATTGGTAATAACAGAAAACAGTACAATCTACAATTCGGGTATTGCAATTCAATCTATGGTCAATTTATCCAGTATTGGAGTGAAATTCTGCCTGGCAGATTATGGCGTTATCCCTTCTTCACTGGAACAGCTCAAACGATTACCCATTCATGCAATCAGAATTTCTAAAACGCTGACAAAAGATCTTCCAACCAATGAAGAGGATGCTGTCATAACCGAGTCGATTATTTCAATGGCAAAAGTCCTCGGATTACAGGTGATAGCCACAGGGGTTGAAACAAAAGAACAGATGGAATTCTTAACCCAAAAAGGTATTCATTTAATTTCTGGAGAATATGTTTCCCAACCATTAATGAAAACAGATTTTATTACCTTCTTGAAAAAAATTGAATAACCTTTATTTTTCAATCTGGAATCTTGCGATTTTTTCAGGAAATAATTGTAAAATATACTTAAACCAAAATAGCCATTGGAGGCCATCATGGAAATTAAATTATTAGGTGGCGAATTAATTATAAATATCTGTTATGAAAATTCCGATAAAGAATTTGATGATAACATTTGTTTAAATTTTTATGAACCTTGCCTTGATGACACACGATTATTTCGCGCTTCGGAAACAAATTTGTACCTGACATCCCAGGAAGCCCGAGAATTAGCTGAGGTTCTTTTAAAAGCTGCAGAAGCTAGTGATTTATCATCACATGATTCTGTGTAAATAATTGAATTCAAATAGCTTGATTAAGGTAAACAAAATGAACAAACAACTAAAGACAGCTTATCCTTCACTTATAGAAAAAATAAATGGTGTCAATTTAAAGACGGTTATTGAAAAATTTTATGCTCATGCACCTATTTACGCCTGGCGTTTTGGCTTGGGGCCGATAGTTGGTCGCTACATCATGATTATTACCCAGATCAATCATAAAACGGGTAACCCGTGCAAAACATCCATGGAATATTTTGAAATTAATGGGATTAAGTACATAGCAAATTTATTTGGTGTTCAATCACAATGGTACCGGAATATTCTGTCTAACCCTCGAGTTTCCATTCAATCCTCTGATGGAACAGAACAAATGGTAGCGGTGCCTGTTACACAGGACGATGAGTTAATCAATATTATCGAGTGGCTATTAAACCGTAATCCAAAATTTATTGCACGTTATATGGAGGAATATGGTGTCCAACCTTCCCGGAAAGATATTCTCAAGCATAAAAATGATTTAGTTTTCTTGCGATTTGATCCTACCAGCGAACCTACACCCAGAGGTTTGGAAGTTGATTTGGCTTGGATCTGGCCAATATTATTGTTCTGGACCATGCTTTCAAGACCTAAACGAAAAAAATAATTCTACTGCAAATAATTGCCAAGATCATTTTGTCATCATCGGTATTTCCCTGACATTGACATATTTTTTTAATAATCACCAGTCAAGAATTTACTAGGCCTGGTGGATCATGGATATTTACAAATAGCAGTATTGCAGTACAATAATGCGCAGGGAGAAAAATGAACACTCAACCAAGCATCGAACACGAAGAATTTCAAACAGGTGGTGTTACCATCGTTTCCTCTGCACACGCAGTCCATGATACCTATACCGCCTTTTTACCTGCATTACTCCCTGTCCTCATTGAAAAATTCACCCTGACAAATACATTGGCTGGTCTGTTATCTGTTTTCTTACAGATCCCTTCCTTGCTACAACCATTCATCGGTCATTTAGCTGATAGGGCAAATCTGCGTTTACTGATCATACTCACGCCTGCAATCACAGGTGCAGCCATGAGTCTGCTCAGTATTGCACCTACCTATGGGTTTCTGATCTTTTTATTGGTATTAGCTGGTCTCAGTTCTGCATCCTTGCACGCAATAGGACCTGTCCTTAGTGGAACATTTGCAGGCAAGAAACTAGGCCGAGGAATGAGCTTCTGGATGGTTGGAGGGGAACTTGGCAGAGCGTTGGGTCCACTGATTGTCGTTACAGCGATTGGTTACTTAACATTAGAAGGCATCCCCTGGTTAATGATAGCCGGGTTGTTCACATCCATATTTCTTTATGGAAAACTGAAATCTATCACGACCCAACCACCCAATAATGGCAATCACATACCCTGGAAGACCGGACTCAAAATGATGCAAAAGGTAATGACACCCATTGCAATTCTGATATTTGCCCGATCCATGATGGTGGCAACATTATCTACTTTTATGCCAACCTACCTTACCTCTGAAGGGTCAAGTCTTTGGGTGGCTGGAGCCTCTTTATCGATTTTAGAAACAGCTGGTGTGGTTGGAGCCTTCTTATCAGGATCTCTCAGTGACCGGTTCGGTCGCCGAAGAATGCTGGTCATTTCATTTATTGGAACGCCTATTTTTATGTTTCTTTTTATTTTCAGCAAAGGGATATTTCAAGTTCCTTTGTTGATCTTTCTCGGCTTTTTTGGTATCTCAATCACCCCGGTAATTATGGCAATTGTGCTTGAAAACTTCCCTGATAACCGATCCTTCGCAAACGGGGTTTATATGGCGTTCAACTTCGTTTTGATGGCATCTGCGACATTATTCGTTGGAAAATTAGCAGATCTTGTCAGCCTCAGATTTACATTCATTATCAGCGCAGGCTTAATTCTCTGTGGGCTGCCTTTTATTCGATTCTTGCCCAAATCAAGCAAAATCCAAGATCGTTAGAATTTTTATTCCTTCATTAATTTGGAACATTAAAGGACCAAATTGCGTCCTATAAATGAAGGAGTTTTTAATGAAAAAAAATCACGTAATAATTATTATTACAGTACTATTTTTACTGCTTTGTTGTGTAACAGTTGTCGTTGTTTCAGTATTTTCTTTTTTACGTGTAACACCGCAATCCTCTCAATTTTTCAATGATTTGATTGAGCCTGGCAACTCTTCAGGTGATTCACCCATTCTGGTATTTCCTGATGAAGCTAATGATAATCAACATGGCATTTATGTAGATGACCTCAAAATAAATATTATGGAATCATTTCCATTACAGGTAAGTGTTACCGTTATCGGGAATTTACCGGACGGATGCACACGGATTGTTGATAACAAAGCTGAAATGATTGATGAATCAACATTTGTGTTACAGATATTTACAGAACGTCCTGAAGACATGATGTGTACTATGGCGCTGGTACCATTTGAAGAAAATATAAACCTGGATGTTAATGGATTGGCAGCCGGAACATACACAGTCAAAGGATTTGGTCTGGAAAATTCGTTTACTTTTGATATGGACAATAAATAATTCCCTGCCAGAAACCCCTTCATTCTGGGAAAACAGCTCACCAAATTCGGTGAGCTGTTCTTTCACCTGTTCAATTCACCTGCGGTACAATATCAAAAAGGAACAGATCAGATGGATATAAGAGCTTACAATCGAGAAGCATGGAATAAAGAAGTAGAACAAGGCAACCCCTGGACGATTCCAGTAAATCATGAGCAGATTCAACAGGCTCGCCAGGGAGAATGGAACATTGTTCTCACGCCATCAATTCCCGTGCCAGTAAACTGGTTCCCGGATTTTAAAGGGAAACCAGTATTATGTCTTGCGAGTGGTGGTGGCCAGCAAGGTCCCATATTAGCCGCTGCGGGAGGTTTAGTCACAGTTCTGGATAACTCACCACGCCAATTAGAAAAAGATCAATTCGTTGCTGAGAGAGAAGCGCTTGATATTGTAACCGTTGAAGGTGACATGCGTGATCTATCCATGTTTCCCGATAATCATTTCGTTCTTATTTTCCACCCTGTCTCCAATATTTTTGTCCCGGAAATTAGATCCATTTGGCTGGAAGCATTCCGCGTACTTCAGCCTGGTGGTGTTCTGTTATCTGGTTTCACAAATCCTATTAACTATATATTTGATTGGCAAAAAATCGATCGTGAACAACAAATCGAAGTCCGATATCGTTTGCCTTACTCAGACCTGAAGAATCTACCACCTGATCAATTGGAGGAATATCTCGAGACTGGCAATCCAGTTGAATTCAGTCATTCGTTTAATGATCAGATTGGCGGACAAATCGACGCTGGATTTGTAATCACGGGTTTTTATGAAGATCACGACCCAGGTGGTTTCATCGACCAATACATGCCTACTTTTTTTGCGATGCGTGCGGTAAAACCCGGCGGTTAGTTAATTATCCTACTTCTTTAAGGTAATCACGGATCATTAAAGCAGCGGTAGCACCCTCTCCTGCGGCTGCAGCTGCTTGCTTGGTTGAACCCGAACGCACATCCCCGCCAGCAAATACTCCTTTGATTTTGGTTTGGAGCGTTTTATCCGTAATGATAAATCCCCGGGAATCTAAATCCACTTTGCCTTTCATCAGATCACTGTTTGGATCAAGCCCAATGAAGACAAATACCCCATCATAATCCCATTCTTTTAATTCGCCGCTGGTTCTGTCCTTAACCACCACAGATTTTAATCGTTTCCGTTCATTAACTTTCAGTTCTACGACTTCATGGTTGAAAGTAACTCGCATATTTGGCATAGAAGCAACTTTCTCCTGCACGATCTTACTGGCATTCGGTTCTGGTAGAAATTCAACGATATCCACCCGTTTGGCAAATTTCGTCAAGAATAGTCCCTCCTCAAATCCACTATTGCCACCACCGACAACCAATAGATCTTTCCCAAGATAAAAAGCGCCATCACAGGTTGCACAAAAATGGACACTCATACCTACCAGACCGTCTTCTCCAGGAACTCCGAGGCGGCGATAATGTGCTCCTGTCGCAATGAGCACAGATTTACTACCGTAACTTCTCTTATTGCGGGTAGTAACACACATATATCCACTTTCTTCACGCTCCACTTGTGCCACATCAGCTGCCTGTAGGATTTCTACACCAAACCTTCTTGCCTGCCTCCCTAATCGTTCCGCAAATTCATTTCCAGAGATACCCTGATCAAATCCTGGGAAATTTTCCATTGACTGTGTCATGCCAGCTTGACCACCTAATGCTCCACGCTCGATTACCAGTGTTTCAAATCCTTCTCTTGCCAGATAAATCGCAGCAGTTAATCCAGTGGGGCCACCACCAATAATGATCACATCATAAAATGATCGTTTAGCTTCGGTTTGTAATCCCAATTTTTCAGCCAACTCAGCATTGGACGGTTCCACCAGAACAGAACCATCCGGAAAAACAATCGTTGGCACACTGCGTTTTCCATCATTTATCTTTTCAACAACATCCAAATATTGAGGGTTTTCTTCAATATCAATGTTTATATAAGGAATGCGTTGTTCACCGAAAAATTTTTTTGCACGTTTACAATCAGAACACCAGGTTGTGCTATAAACAATGATCTCGTCAGATTGATTTTCCATCTTTTCTCCTGTCTCATTTATTAACAATCCCATTCTATTATACAAAACAAGAGTAGCAGTATAAATGTATGTCAGAACCTTCATTTACCAGATGGTGAATCTTTTCCTACATATCTGACCAACTTACGTTTTCATCTCTTGTGTTCACAATATTCATAATAGGCCGGCTGCGTACCCATAACCAAATGGTCTGGGTGAAATTCGCGATGGAAAATCCAATTAATCCTACATATAAACCTGTATATTCACCAATCACCACCCCTAGCCCCAGAACAATCAAAACGGTGACCAGAAAAATTGCCATACTCTCTGGGATACCATGTGTTTTTCGGCTATACAAAATAGCACCCTGATACCAGGATTGCAGGACACTTAAAATTGGCATCGGTAATCCAAACCAAAAGCCAATTCTGGCTAATTCAACCAAAGCGGGAGGTAATCCCGATACATAACTGAACCATAGCAAAGCCAACGGTGTGGCAGCCAATAAGAAGTGAAGTCCGACAAGTGAAATTGATAAATTCATTGAAAACTTTCGTATTTCTTTCGATGATCCTGGCTGGTCCAGAATTGCCACAACGACCTCATTAAGTGCCAATCCAAGACTGCGCAACATAAATATAAGGCCACTTACCACCGACCACACAGCCAGAGAATCAAGTGCTCTGGGCATGCGACTCAACGCAGCACTGCCAATTGGTTGCCAGACCAGAGAGAGAAATGAAGTCAGCGCTAATGGAATATAAAAAGAAAAAAAAGTCTTCCAGGTTAAAGTTTCGACTTTTTTAGCTGGTTCTAGCTGATATTTCAATATGGGTCTTACACGAATCCCCGAATAAATTGCTTCAGCCAAGGTACTCAAGCTTTGCGATGTCGCTCCAATAATATAGCCAGGAATGGTTCCAATCAGTAAGCCAGTTCCTAATACAACCACATCCGTACATAAACGAATAATCGTTCCCACACCAACAGCCCGTGAGTGTCCAAAGCGGATCATGACACCTTGTTGAAAACGACGATAAGCAATCGACCAGGTCCAGGGTAACATGAAGCGTAGACCCATTCTTCCGCTTTCGATGATTTCCTCCGGTACACCCAGTAGCTTAACAACCACCAAATCATAAATCGGGGTAAAAGCCACCAGAAAGTGAAGAAAAGTTAACGACGCACCCATTATCATCATGAAACGAAATATTTTTTGATATGAATCCCAATCTTTGCTTAACGCAGTAGACGCAGACAACAGCATGATGACCGGTGCTTCAATAATCAAAGCCAAAGGAAAAACAATCCCCCCATGCGTGGCCAGGCTGATCTCCGGGTTTGCCAGTCGTGCCATCACAGCAGAAATCATTGGCAATTCAACACCCATTAACAACCAGGAGGCTGCTAATGGAAACCAGATCTTAATAATCTTTTTTTGCTGCGTGCTCACCCTAAATATTTTCATCATTGTTCGATCATCTAAAGCAAAAAACTTAAGAGAACATTTACAAAATCGCTAATTGAATTTTCTGATGGATGGGTGCACCAGGTTAATAGCTACTACAACAAATGAGATAATTGCACCACAAATAATTATCGTGGTAGGAGATCCATACATGTCTGCTAACCAACCGACCAGTAACGCGCCAATTGGATAACTTCCCATGAAAACAAGGATGTAGATACTCATTACCCTTCCACGCAGATGGTCAGGAACATGGGTCTGGATGAGAGCATTGGATATGTTGACCACAGACATGAGACTCCAGCCAAGCACAACCAATGTAATCATCGAAACAGGTAATACACGGAAACTTCCAAACAAGAACATTGCAAATGGCATTACCAGACCACCAAAGGTCCAGATTTTTCCTCTCACCACCCTCGAACCAAGATTTGCAATCATCAAGGCTGCGGCCAATGAACCTGCTCCTCGCGCGGAGAGCAATAACCCATTGGTTGTGACATCTCCCCCAAGTACAGTATTCGCCCAATCCGGCATTAGAGTCATCAAACTGAAACTGAACATTGCAACAGCCGCCAGGTTTATGAGCAGATATCGAATTTCAACGTGTCCAATGGCAAATCGTAACCCATCTTTAAGATCAGAAAAGGGTGATTTTTTCAGAACAGTAATTTTTCGAGGTGGCACATTCATTAACAACAAAGCACCAATCACACCCAGGAACGATATTCCGTTAATGGTGAAGCACCAAGCAGGTCCTAACCAGGCATAAATAAGTCCTGCTACTGAAGGACCCACAATCGTACCCAAATTAAATACAGAGCTATTTAATGCAATAGCATTTGTGAGATCCTCTTTTGGCACCATATCAACAACAAATGATTGTCGGGCAGGCGCGTCAAAGGCATTGGCTGTTCCTAAAAGGAATGCCAGAACAATTATATGCCAGGGTTGAACCAAATCTGTGAAAGTCAAAATCGCTAATATGAAACCCAGCACCATCATGGAAGTTTGGGCAAATAAAATCACCTTTTGACGTGAAAACCGATCGGAGATTAATCCAGAATATAAAGAAAAAAGCCAGATAGGAATACCACTGGCGAAACCTGCAATGCCTAACATCGCTGGTGAACCTGTAAGTTCAAATAATAGATATCCCTGCGCAGTGGCCTGCATCCAGGTTCCAATTAAGGATACCATCTGACCACTAAACCAGAGTTTGAAGTTTCGGTACTTTAGCGCTGAAAAGGTTTGAGATAATTGTAAATTCATGTTGGCGCTGCTAAGTTGACTATATCATAATCTTGAAATTTCATTGATCGTAGCCGGATTTTATTTTTAAAAGTCAAAGTAAATCAATAACATCAAAATCATCTGAAAAATCTAACTTTCCCAAGGTTAAACAATCGTAAGAGCTTTTTATTTATCTTAATTATTGGATTTTTTGACGAACAACCCAATGGATTGTGTTGTTCGTCATTGTGTCCTTATCCATGTTTGAGAAAATTGTAATTTAGACGTGAAAAATGAGATCTTTTTCTGAATATTCTCTTGGTTAATCTAGGCAAACTTACCTTAAGATAAGTGGCAAGTAACTAAAGGCGTCAGTGGGGTCATCACCGGGGGTAACCGCAGTTGTGAAACTCCAGAATGCGGATCCACTGCCATTTGAATAGATTGTTCCGTCACCATTACTAGCCCGGACGTGCCAGTGATAAGTGGTTGCGGTACTCAATCTACTGAGTATTTTGGAAGTGCTGGTTCCATTGGAAATCCAATTGCTGCACAGATTATCGTTGTTCGTGTCATAGCAATATTCGTAAGATGTAGCGCCAGAACTGGTACTCCAGCTCAGAACTGGACTGGTGGATTGGCCGATTATGCCATTGATGGGAGCTGATTTAGTAAAATACTCTGATTCCTCCACGGTGATAAATATCCAATCCGTTTGTGAAATTCCGTACTCATCAGTGACAGTGCAGGAAACCAGATAATGACCACCCTGGGCATAATTATGCGTCTCATTGGAGTTGATCTGACCATCGCCATAGTTGAATAGGTAAGTCAGGTCGTCGCCGTTGGCATCATAAGTTGTCACAGAAAAATTAGCTTCCATTCCGTTATTGGAAACAGAGTCAATAGAAACGCTTGGAGCATAGTTACTTGAAGAACCATGATCGTACAAGTATTTCAAGTGCCAATATGCATTTGCGTCCATCTGGTTCTGGACTCGCTTCATTTCAACACCGATATTATTAACGACGTCAGCATCTGACCAATCCCGACTGCGCCAATCCGGAAGCAACGTATCGTTCACCACATCAAACAAGTGGGCTTCAAATGGCAAGGTGCGCGCCTGGACGTTCTCCTCAATATAGCCTTCATTGTGCATGGCTTTGGCTGGGGTGTAAACAACTATTCCGTCGTCGCTATTATTCAGGTATTGTGGCACATGATTATCCCCGCCGGATTCTACTCCATGAATCCAGACAGGCACAAAAATACCGGTTTCAGTGTGGCCTAACAACACCCACATCGTCGAGAGTTCTTGGATCTTCATAGGGTAGCACACCCTGAACGATCATATTGGATACAGTATTGTTTATAGCTAACGAATCATGACGAAAGAAGTTAACTGCCAGGTGTTTCGCCGAAAGAGCAGTGCCATTTCCATTATTGTAAATCAAGGATCCAACTACATCTCGCCCAACATTGTAGCGATCAGTGTTCCAAAGATCATCGGTACCATCATTGTTAAAGTGACCAGGTGCGTTGGCTCGCACTACCCATCCAGAAAGAGATACATCCGTGCCGGTCGCGTAATTGTCATCACCATCCGCATTGTCACCATCGATCCGCTGACTGTCCCGGGCTGATGCAAGAGTATTGTACTCCCAATGCTGATCCACACCAATCTGGCTTTCCCATAAGACAGCCTCTCCTTCAACATCGATAAAATAGTTATGCGTTGAAAGATTCGTCATCTTATTCAAGTACACTCGCACCTGGTTAACATTGTTATAGTATCCCAACGCTTTATGGTTAAGTAATAGCCAACCGCTGTCATCAAGCACATTCCATCCAACAGCCAGGCCCTGGGAATTTAGACCCTGACGAACTGACCCATAGGGAGAATCTTTCGTAGGCCCCATTCCCAGGAAACTATACACAGTCAGACCTAGCCCTGAGTAATATTCAACACCTGAGATAAAATAATTTAAGTCATTTTTCTCATCAATTTCATTGCGTAATTTCCACAGCAAAGGTCGGCCATCGACAGTGACGTCGCCATCGGCAACACCGGCGACACATTCATCTGTATTTGCTGTTTCTGAAAACGCTTGTCCTGACTCTTGCTTAGAAGTGATGAAATTCAACACTGCTAAGGATACCAACGCCATAACTAGTAAAACCATAACCCCCCCATCTTTTTTCCCCCTCCAAGCGATTCTTCTACTATTCGTTGCCATAGCAGATCTTATTACAACTAGCATATTCAAATCGAATAACAATTAATTATACAACTTTCAACAAAAAAAATATAGACACCAACTTGGACGACAAATGCACAGTTACCACCAGTTAAGCTTTCACTGCCACGGCTTTGTCAAGCGCTGTGAATTGCCACCGAAAATGTGGGTTTATGCTCAATTCCACCGCCATCCGGGCTGAGGTGTTGCTACTAATTGCATCCACCAAATCCATCAACATGTCTGTTCGTTTACATTCAATAAAGCTCTGGTACACTTTATCTCTACACTGTGCTTGTTGTTTAATTTCATAAACTACGGCTGAACGTAGTTTCTCTTTTTTTTCAAATTTTGTATCATCTCATTAAATCGGAGTAAGCGGTTGTTTTCGGCAGGCGTACGCCCGCCAAAAACAACCTGACCGCTAATTTTTGAGAGTACACCAATTTTGTCAGAAGTCCAATTTCTTAAATCATGCTAGAATACATAGATTGTTCACGGCTAAGTTTATTCTATTTGTGGATGAGTTTCATTTAAATTGAAATCAAAAAAAATTGAAAGGAAATAAAATGAGTACAAAATCCTGGAAAAATCCCCCTGAAATGGTGATTGATACAAAAAAACAATACAAAGCAACACTTAAAACGGATGTAGGAGATATCGTTGTAAAATTGTTCGCTGATAAAACACCAAAAACTGTTAATAATTTCGTATTTCTCGCAAAAGAAGGCTTCTATGATGACACCATCTTTCACCGAGTGATTAATGATTTTATGGTCCAAGGTGGAGATCCAACCGGTACAGGTATGGGCGGTCCCGGTTATAAATTTGGCGATGAATTTCATCCATCATTAAAACATAGTAAACCTGGAATTCTATCCATGGCAAATGCCGGTCCAAACACTAATGGCTCACAGTTTTTCATAACACACGTCCCTACTTCCTGGCTGGATAACAAACATTCTGTGTTTGGCGAAGTAACCGAGGGTCTGGATGTTTTGCTTTCCATTCCTGCACGTGATCCTTCCAAAAGGAATTCTCCAGCAGTAAAACTTCTGGCTGTTGAAGTTACAGAAGAGTAAGTTTAATTAATAATAAAATCCCTCAGTCAAGTTGATGAGGGATTTTAAATGGAACGCTTATCTATTATAACGTTGGGTAATCAGGCTAGTATCTGGGAATTCGTTTTTGCCTGATTACCTCTTCCAGATTATTTTAGGCTACAATAATAATATTGATTACTTCTTTTTCACATCATTAAATCTGGGGATTTTATTATGGAATTATTCTTAACACCTGCTTCTATCAGTTATATAGCGCAAACAATCGTTTTTCTCGGAATAACCATTTACCTGATTCTTAAGAATAATGGCACGAAAGCAAATTTTTGGCTGGGTAGTGCATTTACCATTCTGATAGCTGCAAGTCTTGCTGGTTTTATCGGTGTATCCAGCCTGAGATTTCAAGCAGAAGGTATGTTGGTGCATGATACATTATTAGTCTTCGGTTTAGCTTTACTTACCCAATTTGCTCTTAACTTTTCTGCCATTAAATCCCTGGGGGAAAAGCAGGTCAAATTAATCATCTGGGCAAATAATTTGCTAACGTTTGCAGCTATTATAATAAGCGTAATTTACCTTACTGGCTTAATCCATCATCCACTATCGAATCTCATTCCCGTCATTATCAAGGTGTTCCTGGTAATAGAAATTTTCTGGTTGATGTTATTTTTCATCTATTTAACCATAAAACTATCAACTTATGAAACAAGTAAAAGTTGGTTTCATCGTTTCTTCCATCCAGAGGGAAGATTGGCAATTGCAGCTCAGGGTTTTAGCTTTTCTTTCATTGCATTATGGATTTTCTGGATACTGAGTATTATCTTATCCATTAACGGATTGAGTAATGTATCCTTTTTTATTTTCACCCTGGTAACGACGTGGGCACTCACATTCTTTGTCATCGCTTTGATTGATCAGACGATTCGCAAATCCTCTTTTTTCTTCAAATTCACCATCATCATTTTATTAACAACACTTACTGGGATTAGCGCAGCATCCTGGTTAACGACTCCAGCAAATACTGCAAATTATTTCACTATGTTCTCCATTCCGAATCTGCGCACAATTCACTTTGAACAAAACAATGCAGTATATGAAATAAATTATTCAGATTTTATTTTTTATGAAGATGTAGGAAAGGAAATTACATTTCCAGAAGGTGAAACAACTGTCAGCGAAGAATTGGAATTTACATTTCCATTTTCAGGTGAAAATTGGGAATCGATCTTAATCAACAAAAAAGGATTTATTGCCTTTAATGAGAACCTGGTTAACCTGGATCAATTATCGCTGCCAGGAAACCCCAATCCTATCATTGCAACTTTGTACATTAAAGATCTCGTTCCATCTGAAAATTCCACTGTCTTTATCAATAATCTGGATGATAAAACTATCATCACCTGGTTCCTTGCCTCAGCCGATCCGAAAGTAGATATCAGTTTAAACACACAACTTGTCCTGACACCGGTGGGTGCGTTTGATATTTCCTACTATGATGTCCGGGTTAATATAATGAATGACCCTTACATACCATCTGAAATGCAACAGGTCAGTGGTTTCTTTTTAGGATCCAATGACAAATACCCTACCAGGATTAAATTTGACAACCAATTACCGATAACCAGTGTTAATTGGAACGGTGTTTATCAGGATTACTATATTGATTTTCGAAATCATTTGCACTGGTCGATATCCATGCAGTTTATGGCTATGTTGCTCGTTTCTCTATTAATGTTTATTCTGTACCCATTTCTTATTGAAATCAGCCTGGTAAAACCAATCCAGACAATTCGTAACGGAATTTCTCACGTGGTGCGCGGTGATCTCTCCACAAATTTGGAGTCTCGCTTCAGTGATGACCTGGGTCAGACTACTTATGAATTTAATCAAATGGTCAGAATACTGAATGAGAAACATCAGAATTATGAAAATCAAGTACTGGATCTAAATGGAAAATTAAGCTTGCGGAACATGGAATTGCAACAAACTCTGGAAAAATTAGCAAATGAAATTAATAATCGCAAGAAGTTGAAAACATATCTTGATAAGTGTATTCAACACAACAGAACATTGGAGATCACAGATGAATTGGGTTGTAATAACCGTGCTGAGATCCTGAATATATTGGATGATGAAATCAAACGCTCTAAAAGATACAATACTTCATTATCTTTTGCCATTGTTGATCCTGATTATCTCCGCATGATAAACGAAACTTATGGTTTTTCAACAGGTGATGAAGTCTTAAGTACTTTGGTTCAATTATTAATGAGCAATATACGCGAAACCGATACTGTTGGAAGAATCGGTGGTGAAGAATTTGCCATTATCATGCCTCAAACCATAGGAAATGATGCAATGATTTGCGCTAATCGCATCAGGAATCTGATTGGTGCAAAACCTGTCGAAACCTCCAAAGGTCAAATTCGATTATCTGCCAGTATGGGCGTAGTAGAAGTTGCCGGAGGAGGAATTGCTTCATTAGATTTACTCCTTCACCAGGCTAATTTGGCACTCGAGGTAGCTAAGAAACAAGGACGTAACCAGGCAATTTTGTATAACAGTTCCATGGAAAAGGCAATTACTTAAATAGCCTGAATTTACGCAGCAAAGAAGGTCATATCGGGTGTAGTATCCACCCCGGTGACCTTAAAAATGGGTTTGCAAAGTAAAGATTAGCTTTAATTGTAATGATGTGTTGACTCTTGGCATCAAATAAACCTTGATAGCTTGTAATTTTTTTAACACAACAACCGCAAAGAAAATTGAAGTGACTGGGGACATTAGAATGGTTTTGTCCATTACCCGGGTTCGGCCAAATCTATCAAAAACTATCAAGTTGATTGGGTGTTATTATAAACATATATTTTCAATTGAATATGCCCTTTCAACATACTACAATGAGAATGAAACTTGGCTATTCAATTTATGGTTTAGAAGGAGGTCATTCTATGATCACAGCACAAAATATATTAGAAATCAAAGGTAAAGATATCTGGACAGTGACACCTGAGGATACAGTTTACGATGCTCTTCGTTTAATGGCGCGTGTTGATGTTGGTGCTCTTATGGTTACCGAAGGGGAACACCTGGTTGGAATCATTTCTGAACGAGATTATGCTCGTAAAGTTATTCTTTTAGGAAAAACATCCAAAGAAACATTAGTCAAAGAGATTATGACAAAAAAAGTTATTTCTATCCATCCTATGCAAACCTGCGAAGAATGTATGGATATCATGACAAAAAATAAAATACGACATCTTCCGGTAATGATGAACGGTAAATTGCTTGGGGTTGTTTCTATTGGGGATGTCGTCAAGAACATTATTTACAAGCAACGCGAGAAAATAAAGGATCTCTCAATCGGCAAAGTGGTTTAACAAACCTTGTTTAGGTTAATCTATTTAATAATCAAAAACATAAGCAGCTTTTTAAGCTGTTTTTGTTATCTTCCTTTTTCTTTGATTTGGATTTTTGTATTTTTGGAAAAACTAATCGATAGTGCGAATGTTTTATTCCCATACTATAATTAATGTTGACCATTCATTCAGGAGGATTAACATGTCGAATCCACGTACGATTAGAGCACCCCGAGGAACTGAATTAACCTGCAAATCATGGCTGACAGAAGCTGCGTATCGGATGATTCAAAACAACCTTGATCCGGAAGTGGCAGAGAAGCCGGAAGATCTGGTTGTGTATGGAGGAAGCGGTCAGGCTGCAAGAAATTGGGAATCCTTTGATGCCATCCTTGAATCTCTTAAAAATTTAGAGAATGACCAGACTTTGTTGGTCCAATCCGGGAAGCCAGTTGCTATTTTTCAATCACATCCGGATGCTCCGCGGGTTTTGATTGCGAATTCTAATCTGGTTCCACATTGGGCTACCCAATCCCATTTTGACGAATTATCTCAAAAAGGGTTAATCATGTATGGTCAGATGACTGCCGGGTCGTGGATTTACATAGGGACTCAGGGTATCCTTCAAGGCACATACGAGACATTGGGAGCATTAGCTACAATTAAAGGCTGGACTTCTCTCAAAGGCAAATTTGTGTTAACTGCCGGTTTGGGAGGTATGGGGGGAGCACAACCGCTGGCAATTACGATGAATGAAGGTGTAGGATTGTGTGTGGAAGTCGATCCCGATCGTGCTCACCGCCGACAACAAATCGGGTACGTGGATGTTGTAGTGGACACTTTAGAAGAAGCCATGACACTGGTCGAGGAAGCAATAAACCAGGAAAACCCTCTTTCAGTTGGATTAATTGGAAATGCAGCTGATATCTATCCTGAACTAGTTCTGAGAGGTATCACACCTGATGTAGTCACAGATCAAACATCAGCACATGATGTAATGATGTATGTGCCGTCGGGTTTATCTGTGGAAGCAGCTGCAGAATTGAAAACTAATGACCCACAGGAATATGCGCGTCGATCCGTAAATTCGATTTCCAGGCACGTGGAAGCCATGCTGGAATTTCAACACCGTGGTGCAGAAGTATTCGACTATGGAAATAATATTCGACAACGAGCGTTTGATAATGGTGTTAAACATGCTTTTGACTTCCCCGGTTTTGTTCCTGCCTATATTCGTCCCCTCTTTTGTGAAGGAAAAGGTCCATTCCGCTGGGTTGCCCTTTCCGGCGATCCGGAAGATATTTACCGAACCGATGAAGCGGTTGCTGAACTTTTTCCAGAGGATGAACACCTACAACGCTGGTTGAAATTGGCAAGAGAGAGAGTTCCGTTCCAGGGATTGCCCTCCCGTATTTGCTGGCTGGGATATGGCGAGCGTTTAAAAGCGGGACTGAAATTCAACGAACTGGTAGCAAAAGGGATTGTGAAAGCCCCCATTGTTATTGGCAGGGATCATTTGGACGCTGGATCAGTTGCCTCACCGAATCGTGAAACCGAGTCCATGCTGGATGGCAGTGACGCCATCAGCGATTGGCCGATCCTCAATGCGATGATTAATGCAGTTGGTGGGGCCACCTGGGTATCATTCCACCATGGTGGAGGAGTAGGTATTGGTTATAGTCAACATGCTGGTATGGTCATTGTTGCTGATGGGACTCCTGAAGCAGCTAAACGGCTGGAACGCGTCCTTACCACCGATCCGGGAATGGGAGTGGTACGACATGCAGATGCTGGTTATAATATAGCCATTGATGCAGCAAAAAGACATGGAATAATCATCCCAATGCTGAAAGGTTGAAAATATAAACCGCAAACTGCGTTTTTTCTGGTTTTTTCTAACAATTCTAATTGGTTTACTGATCGGATTCTATTTTGGTTGGGTACGTACACCTTCATCAATAGCGACAACACAACTATCGAACCTTCGCAGTGATTATTTAGCAGATTATGTGCTGATGGCGGCAGAATCCTTTGAACAGCACCAAAACCTGGAATACACAACCAGTCAATTGGTTTTATTAGGGAAAGAGCATCCATTACGATATATTCAAAAAGCTATTATTGTTGCTGAAAAACTCGAATATAGCCGTGAAGATCTCGAAAAATTGGCGATTTTGGCGCAAGTCTACCAGATTCCTGAAAACACAACGGAGGCACCATGAACTCCAGATTTCAGGAGGAACGGCGTCAACCCCCGTATTACTTGTTAACTGGTTTATTACTGGGCTTAGCATTAGGTTTTGTTTTAACGATGGTAATCCTGCCAGTTCAATATTCCAACGTTCCGCCTGAAACACTCAACTCCACAGATAAAGATCGTTATCGATTGATGATTGCCATGGCTTTCCAGGCAAACCAGGATCTGGGAAGAGCGTCTTCTCGCCTGGGGTTATTGCGGGATGATGATGTCGCCGGACAACTAATACAGCAATCCAGACGAAGCGAGACTAAAAGTGATGCGCAGGTCTTACTGAATCTGGCGCAAGTGATACAAAATCCTCTTGCACAACCTGTGGTGCAATCTCAACCCACAGATGAATTCCCTGCCACTGAACAAGCAGAATTCACACTAACTTCGACCTCGCCTGCAACCGAAACCATGATGCCAACGCAACCCATAGATGAAACCCAATCAGTAACTTCTACTCCGCAACCCACTCGCCTACAATCTACTGCAATTGTGATAAATAGCCCTACACCTAATCTCAATTCAGATCTACCTTTCCAATTGTCTGAAAACGAAATCATCTGTAATGCATCCTACAACGAGTCATTAATCCAGGTGGAAGTCTTTGATGCCAAAGGTGAACCACTACCGAATGCCCGTATAACCGTCACTTGGTCAACAGGACAGGATACTTTCTTTACAGGTTTTTATCCCGAAATCAGTCTGGGCTACGCAGATTTTTCCATGACACCTGCAACATTATATAGTGTTAAGGTTGGAAATATAGGTGAGATGGTTACGGATCTAACTGCATCAGAATGTAATGATGAATCCGAGAATACCTTTTGGGGCAGCATATACTTAAGGTTTGATGCGCCGTAATCTAAGTAACAAACGACCCAAAAATTTATCCTTGTTTTTTACCTTCCGTTTTTATTTGTTGTAAAAGCTGGCGGTATTGGTTTGAATTTGGTGGATTCATGGCAATGATGGCTTCCACCATCTCTACTGCTCCACGTTTATCTCCGGTATCCAGGAGTTTATCAGCCATTAAATCCATTTGTTGAATCGCTTTTGATGTGTGACCATAGCGGATAAACGCGTCCATTAAGCGCTTCCGAATATGAATATTTTCTGGAAATTCTTTCAGTAATTCATTCAAAAATTGAACCACTTCTTTCGTTTTTTGACCATCTTCCAGAATTTTTACAAAATCATCAATCTCTTTTAATGCAGCCGGTAATTGTCCCAAGCGCATATTAATATCAATTAATTGAGCGCGGGATGCTTTATCTTCCGGTTGAAGGGATCGCAATTGCTCAAAAATCCGCAAAGCCTGACGCCAATCCAACCTTTGCATATCAATGTCTGCAATTTTCGTTAGTATCTGCACAGCCCATTTTCGGTTGGTGCGTGATTGTTGAGCCAGACGTAACGCCAATAAAAACGACTGTCTAGCTTTATCCAGTTCAGCCAATCGGTAATAGATATCTCCCATTTCCAGATATTCATGAATCGCTTCATCGATTTGATTGCTATTGCTCAAAAGTTCAATCAGTTTGTTGCGAATGGATAAGTCCATGGGGGCAAATTCAGTAACTTTTTTCAACACCCGAATCGACTGATTTGATTCTCCCCGCACCTCATAAAGTTCAGCAACCAGCATATATTTCTTAATCGCATCATCAACCTGTCCACTTTTGGCCATCAACTCCCCAATTTGAAGGTGAAGTGGCATATATGTAGGAGCAAATTGTAAAGCATGGAATGCTTCCTCCATGGCTGATCGATAAACACCGCGTTGGGTTAATTCACGAACATTTGCCAGGGCTTCCACAACTTGCCCAGATCGGGAGTGAAGCAACATTTCAATTAATGGAACAGGAGGGTTGTCTACACTAACAGCTGGCATTTGAACGCGTGCTTTCTGTAGATATTCACGCCAATCTGCCCGCATCAATTGGGATCGAACATTCTGGCATACTGCCATGAGATTTTTCGGATTGGTTTCATGCTGTTGTGCTTCTAGAATTGGTTCATACAACTGCTTAAGTTCATCCACATATTCTTTCGGCACTGTCATCAGGTCAGCAAGGCGATACGCTTGTAAATAAGCGGTTGTGGCATCCTGCAAATTATCCAGTTTTTCATTGATTTTCCCTATGAGAAGATATGAGGCAATTGCATATTCTTTTCTACGTAATGCATTTTGCAAATACTTCAAAGCTTTTTGGGGATTGTCATCTACCAGGAACAGACCCAGGGTGAAATACACAGAGGTTTTTTCCAAACCGATATCAAGAACTCGTTGAAGCTCTTCAGCGGCTCGTTTCTCATTGCCACCCGATTGCAAGTCAATCGCATGTCCCAGATGTAAAAGGATCCTTGTTCGCTCTGACTGTTCCAAGGATAAACCACCTGTACCACGTGTCAAAGCAGCGATACCTCGTTTTCCAGTCGATCCCGAATCGCTATCGCTTGAATCAAACAACATGGTTGCCAACTCCTCCAAAGCGCTTTTCCTGGTTTCAGCAACAGGATCCATTTTTATTTCAGTCTCGGAAGTGTCGGAGGCTTGTAATTGTTTAATACTTGCTAACCGAACTTGATTCATCGGTTTTTCAGACTTACTTCTCACAGGTTTTGGTAAGCGCTGATTGGATTTTAGCAATTTCATTGCACTCTGCACATCAATATTATCAGGTGCGATTTGAAGGCAATATCGTACAGCCTGAATAGCTTTTTGATTATCACCAGCGCTTTGCATTATGCTGGCTGCTGCCAAATACTCGCCTGCAGCTTCTGTTTTCTTACCCATTTTGTCATATATCATCGCCAGGCGTGTGCGGGCACTTAAGTTATCAGGTTCTAACGCAATCACATGCTGCCAGGATTCAATCGATTTTTCTACATCCTTCGAGCGAAGTTGCATCTCTGCGGCTTGCATTCCAGCTTTCACCGCGTCCTTAATTCTGCCCATGCTCTCATAGATATAAGCCATTTTTTCGTAAGGTACAGGGTCATTGGGAGAAATGGAAGAGACCTTTTGATAATGCATCAAAGCACCCTCAAAATCCTGCATTTCCAACAGTGCCAAACCAATACTGATCAAAGCCATTGGATCTTCAGGAAATTCCGCTAAAGCAGCCCGATAATGGTTTACGGCTTCAGACCAGTTTTGATCCCATGCGGCAGAATGCCCTTGATTCATTGCTGTTAGAAACGCTTGTTGATCTCCATTCATACCCTTAACCCTTACCTTTTATGTCTATTACTTCAAGACTACCCCAATTAAATCCCCAACGAGCTTCTGTTGATAATGGAATACTGAGTTGGTAGGCATTTTCCATCACATTTTGTACTAAAATTATAGTCTCATTTCTTTCTTCTACAGGACATTCTAATAATAATTCATCATGAACCTGTAGTAAGATTTTCGCCTTTAATCCTGATTTTTGCAAGGCAGTAGACAAATTAATCATGGCAATTTTCAAAATATCAGCAGCAGTGCCCTGAATCGGAGCATTTATTGCTTCTCTTTCTTGCTGGTTTCTTGCATTTACATTGGTGGTAGTTGCCAGGTTGGGAAAATATCGTCTTCTTCCCACCATTGTCTCTACAAATCCTTGCTGCATTGCCATTTTCCGTAAGTCATCAAGATATTCCTTGACCCGCGGAAATCTCTTGAAATACGCCTTAACAAAATTTTCAGCCTCAGATAATGTCAAACCAGTCGTCCGGCTTAATCCAAAGGCACTCATTCCATAAATTAAACCAAAGTTGATTGCCTTGGCATGTCTCCTTTGTTCTTTAGTCACTTTCTCCAGAGCTACTTCATATATAGCAGCAGCAGTAGTTGCATGAATATCCTGGTTTGCTGCGAAAGCTGACAACATAGCCTCATCCTGGGACATATGTGCAACAATTCTCAATTCAACCTGAGAATAATCCACAGCCAGAATTCCACAACCAGGTTTGGAAATAAAACCACAACGTACCTTTCTGCCCAAATCCGTGCGTGTTGGAATGTTCTGCAGGTTCGGGTTGGAGGATGACAATCTACCAGTGACAGCAACCGTCTGACTGAATGATGTATGGATCCTGCCAGTTTCAGGATTAACCTGCTCCGGCAACGTTTTTACGTAAGTGGATTGTAACTTTGACAGTTCTCGATACTCCAACATCAAATCCACCACAGAATGTTTCCCTTGCAATTCTTCTAAAACAGCTGCATTGGTGGAATAATGTCCACTGGCTGTTTTTTTCTTTAGCGGTGATTTCAAACCCAATGTTTCAAATAATGCAACCGATAATTGCTGAGTGGAGTTAATATTGAAAGAGTAACCAACCAGTTTATGAACTTCCTGCTCAATCTCAGTCAACCGCTGGTCTAATTCTTTTTCCATGACAGAAAAGAATTTCTTATCGATCAAGATGCCTGTTTGTTCCATATCTGCAAGAACAGCTATTAATGGCATTTCAAGTTTTTCAAAGACATAGATTGTATTTTTCTTTTCCATGAGTTCTTTGAGAACAGGTAACAAAGCCAGGGGAACAGCTGCATCAGCGGCTGCATATTCTGCTACTTTATCAATGGCTACATCAGCCATATTGATTTGTGACTTACCATTCCCAATCAGATCCTCGATATGTGTCATTTGGATATTCAAATGTTTGTCAGCCAGATCTTTCAGACCAAATCCAGCGTATCCTGGGTCAACCAGCCAGGCTGCGATCATGGTATCGAAGAAATATGGTTGGACATGGATGCCATATTTTGAAAGTATCATTCCATCATATTTTAAATTATGGCCTACTTTTTTAATTTTCTCGTTTTCAAAATACGGTTGCAAAGCTTTTATAACTGTATCAAGAGCCAATTGGTTTTCAGATGAATGATGACCAACCGGAATGTAATAGCCCCTGGCAGCATTGATGGATAAAGAAATACCAACTAATTTTGCTTTGATCGGATCCGTATCAGTTGTCTCTGTGTCGAAGCTAAGTAATTCTGCTGCCTCTAATTCTTTTTCTAATTCGCTCAATTTTTCCTTGGTATCTACCAAAATAGTCTCAATTTGCGACAAAGATAGATTACCAACCTTATCCAACGGTTCACCAAATAGAGAAAGCTGTTGTGATGGACCGAACTCCGCATGTTTCGCTTCCAAATCCCGAAGCCGTCCAATCAGAGTTCTGAATTCCAACTGCTGAAAAATCTTTTCAACTTCCTTAAATTCAAGGTGGGCAGTACTGGATTTTTCAAGATCGAGGGCAATATCAATATCCGTCCGGATTCTGGCTAAATCCTTACTTGTAAATGCCAGATCTTTCCCTTTCTCGAGTTTTGTTTTGAATTTCTCGGGGATATCATCCAGATGATCATAGATTTCTTCTATTGTTTCGTATTCTCCCAGCAGTTTTAATGCTGTTTTCTCTCCAACACCTGGAACACCTGGGATATTATCGGATGAATCACCCATCAGTGCTTTTAATTCAATCACCTGGTCAGGACGCACACCCATCTTTTGAATGACATCTTTGACCGAATAATCCTTCGCATCTGCCATGGAACGCCCGGGAAGATTTACGATAATACGCTCATTCACCAACTGCAAGAGATCCCGGTCCCCAGTGATGATTTTGACACCCAGACCTTTTTCCACTGCCTGGTAGGCAATCGTACCTAAAACATCATCTGCTTCAGCGTTTTCTTTTTCCAGGCGTGGTATATCAAACGCATCGATAATCTCTCTAATACGCTCAATTTGCTGCTTGAGTTCATCGGGCATTTTGGCGCGGGTAGCTTTGTAATCCGGGAAAATATCATTGCGGAAAGTTCTTCCGGTATCAAAGGCAACGGCAAGATATTCTGGTTTTTCCTTTTCCAATAAACGAAATATAACACTCATAAACCCAAAAATCGCTGCGGTTGGTTCCCCCATAGATGTACGCATGGTATCTCCACCAGTGGATGACATCGCGAAAAAAGTTCGATAAGCAAGTGCGTGACCATCAATTAAATACAGGGTTGGGGGCATATTTTCCTTCCAGACTTCATTTATTTTTTAATATCATCAATGAAGTTATTTTTCAGTTCAAAAGAACGATCCAGAACCTTAATAGTTCAACAATTCAAAACCAATAATGATTTTTCTCATGCTTGATTTTATTAGAATTTGCATTAATGGGCAATATAAGATCACAAGGTACTACTTGTTTGAATTTATTTTATTGATCATTTATTAATAATCAAAGTATACCAGTTCAGTGGATTTATCTTGATCATCTAATCCAACGATAACCACTTTGGAATTTCGGGATGGTTACTATTTACAGAAATTCCCAATACGGGACTTTGTTAACCTTTTGCACTTTTCGAAAGAATAATTTAACAATCAATTTGTTCTTCAATTGAATTCTACGGGCATTTTTGGGACAATATCTCACGCAGGCAAAACAACGGGTACACAGATGATCATCTGTTACCATGGTAATTGGATCTATCGCTCCTACCGGGCATTTTTTATAACAAACTCCACATTGATCGCAAAGATTACTTTTGTAATAAGGGAAATCAGCGAATAATTTCGAACTATTCGCAGGAAGAATGCGCGCCATCAAAGGTAATTTTCCATTGAGTAGTCGCTTTGGGTCAAACCCATTATCTGGATAGCTCTGAAGATATTCAGCAATCTCATTCCCAAACTTTTTCGCGTGCAGCAAATCCTCAGCATTTGGCCTACCAACCGCAACCGGAAGTTTATCGTGACTAAAGGAATGTTCCCCCACAAATGCTGCCCCCGCAATTGTTACAAAACCTCTCTGCTTGAGCAGCGTTTGTATTTCCGGCAGAATAACCCCAAACCCCACATTCCCATACACTCCTATTGCTATCGCTGGTTGCCCCTGTCCAATCATAGAATTCAGACTATCCTTCACAAACGGTGGAATTCTTTCTTCGTAAACTGGTAATGCCAGAATTAATAAATCTTCTGAAATAATTCCAATTGGATTCTTTCGGTTTCCAGGGGTTGTTATATCCTGGTAATGAAGATCACAATCATCAAGTCCAGCACAGACTGCTCGAACGATTTTCTTTGTCGTCCCGGTGGCAGAACAAAAGATCACTCTAACAGATTTTAATTTCAACTGCTTATGCCATTATCCTTTGGGAATTAGTGTATATCAAATTAAAATTTTTATTAAATTTTGATATGGGTCACTTTCCACCAGAAAAAAATTTATTAATAATACTTTAGACCGGATGATTTTTGATCTGTATTCAGATTTTCTGACTTGTGAGATAATAAAACTCATTAGTGACATTTGAAAAACAAATTCCTTTTTCAGAGGTGTTTTCGTGAACTTTAAGAAAATTTGTGTTCTGGGGTTAGGTTATATTGGTCTTCCAACCGCCAGCACTTTTGCCACATCCGGGGTAAAAGTGATTGGCGTGGATGTAAATCAGAAAGTCGTTAATAGTTTACAGATGGGTGAGGTTCATATTTATGAACCTGGTTTGAGAACACTGGTGCAGGCGGCCGTACAATCTGGAAATCTTGTCATTGCTGATCACCCAGAGGAAGCTGATGCCTTTATTATCGCTGTGCCAACACCATTTTATGATGAGAAGAAAGCTGACCTGACCTATGTGAAGTCGGCAGCTGAATCCATCGTACCATTCTTGCGTAAAGGAAATCTGGTTGTGCTTGAATCCACCTCCCCACCACGCACCACCATTGATATTCTGATTCCAATTCTTGAAAAATCAGGATTGCATGCAGGCGAAGATTTTTATATTGCCTATTCACCAGAACGGGTTCTACCTGGTCAGATTCTAAGAGAATTGATTGAAAATGCCCGGGTCATCGGTGGCATTGATGAACAATCAGCTCGAATTGGGAAAGCACTTTATCAAATTTTCGTCAAAGGTGAGATTATTACCACCACAGCCACCACCGCTGAAATGGTGAAATTGATGGAAAATACCTATCGGGATGTTAACATAGCGATCGCCAATGAATTTGCCCGACTGGCTGACAGATTTGGAGTGGATGTTTGGGAAGCCATAGAAATAGCAAACCTGCACCCACGCGTGAACATACTTCATCCAGGCCCAGGTGTTGGGGGACACTGTATCAGCGTTGATCCCTGGTTCCTGGTGGAAGCTGCGCCGGATATCACTCCGTTGATTCACACCGCCCGGTTGGTAAATGACTCACAACCAGATCATGTGGTGGATTTGATCAAACGCATCCTTGGTGGACTTGAAAATAAAAAAATGACCATTTTGGGATTGGCATACAAACCAGATGTAGATGATCTACGCGAAAGTCCAGCCATAGAAATTGCTCATAAGCTTGCTGAAAGTGGGGCAAGTGTGACCGCATTTGAACCATTTAAACCCGATTTTTTAGTTCCAGGGGTACAAATGGCTACCACGCTTGAAGAAGCTGTTAAACAGGCTGAAATAATCGTACTGCTGGTCAATCATACCGAGTTCAAAAGATTAAATCCAAACGAATTGGCAAGCATCACACCTGCTCGTATTATCCTGGACACAGTCGGTGCCTGGAAGCCAGAAACCTGGGAGGCTGCTGGATTCAATACCCATCGGCTCGGGGTTTCTCAAAAGGAAATCGATGTCTAAGATAAGACTGCTTAATATTATCGGGACCCGCCCTGAAGCTGTAAAAATGTGCCCGGTTATACAGGTTGCTCAAACCCATTCTGATATTGAAACATATCTTTGTGTTACAGCCCAACACCGCCAGATGCTGGATCAGGTGTTAAATGCATTTAACATTGTTCCTGATTATGATTTAAATTTAATGCAACCCAACCAGAGCCTGGCACAAATCACTGCATCCATTCTACTAAATTTAGATCCAATTCTGACGAAAATCAAACCGGATTGGATATTGGTGCAGGGTGATACCACCACAGTGATGACTTCAGCCCTGTTAGCATTTTATAATCGCATCAAAATTGGTCATGTGGAAGCTGGTTTACGCACTGGTGATAAATGGCAACCATTCCCGGAAGAAATTAATCGCAAAATTGCCGGGGTTGTAGCTGATTTACATCTGGCGCCCACAGAAGATGCCAGACAAAACCTGCTGAATGAAGGGGTAGAAGATTGGCGCATTTCCGTCACGGGGAATCCCGCCATCGATGCATTACGTATCATCACTTCCCATCCGGCACCTGAAGTTGTTCAAAAGCTTTTTGACAAATACCATATTGGCGATCATCAAAAACAACTGATCCTGGTAACAGCACATCGCCGGGAAAATTTTGGTCAGCCCATTATTGATATTTGCACTGCCTTGAAAACGTTAGCAGACCGATATAAAGATCAATATCATGTGATCTATCCGGTTCATCTCAACCCGAACATTCAGGAACCGGTTTATCGCATGTTAGGGGATATTGAAAATATAACATTATTGCCACCTTTAGATTATCTACCTATGGCACATTTGTTAAAGCATGCAAACCTGGTGTTGACAGATAGCGGTGGTATACAGGAAGAAGCAGCGGGATTGCATAAACCCACGCTCGTTATGCGCGAAGTAACAGAACGCCCGGAAGGTGTTAATGCAGGGGTTTTAAGATTGGTTGGTACTGACCCCGAAAGAATTGTTTCCAACGCGATTGAACTCCTCGAAGATAAAACGGTTTATGATCAGATGGCTCATTCGAAAAATCCATTTGGGGATGGGTATGCATCCACGAAGATCATTGATGCCCTGGTAAACATTCACTCAAAATTATGAACCCTGGATTTCAATGCTGAATCACTTTGAAAATTCTAACATGACAAACCAAACAACTCCTGAAAACCAACACAAAAGTATTGCCTTAATACCAAAACTGGAAGGACTGGGAGGACCCACCTCTTTTCAGGCAAAGTTGATCCAGGGATTACATGCAAGAGGAATTCAGACCCAATTTGATCCACTTGATCCAGCGGTAAAGACACTTCTGGTTGTTGGAGGGACAAAACACTTACGAACCATCTGGCAAGCTCGACGCAGAGGGATACGCGTTGTTCAACGCCTGAATGGGATGAACTGGGTTCATCGCAAAAAAAAGACCGGGGTCAAACATTTTCTACGCAGCGAATATGGCAATCTCATCCTTTCCACTATTCGTAAACATCTGGTGGATGCTATTATTTATCAATCTCAGTTTGCCCGATCCTGGTGGCAGACAGCTTATGGGCGCTCACATGTTGAGTCAACCGTTATTTACAATGGGGTAGATGTAGAAACTTATCATCCGGAAGGCTCTCAACATTGTCCAGATGATCATATTCGGATTTTGTTGGTAGAAGGACATTTAGGACAGGGTAACGAATCCGGTTTAATGAACGCCATTCAGTTGGTGGAAACCCTCCAGTCGCGCTTTTCACAACCCATTGAGCTGATGGTCGCTGGTAAAGTTCCGCAAGAAATAATCGATAAAGTCTCGAATGCAACCAGTATCTGGCTGACCTGGGCTGGCATTGTTCCCCGTTCAGAAATCCCTGTATTGGATCGTTCTGCTCATTTGCTCTTTTCTGCAGACCTGAATGCCGCCTGTCCAAATGCTGTTATTGAAGCGCTGGCATGTGGATTACCTGTGGTGGCTTACGCTACTGGCTCACTACCAGAAATATTGGAAAATGACGCTGGCCGGACAGCTCCTTATGGCAGTAACTATTGGGAGCTGGAACCTCCGGATGTAACCGCGCTTGCAGATGCAGCTACAGAAATAATAAACAATCTCAACCATTTCCGACAAAAAGCAAGAGAACAGGCAGTTAGAATGTTCAGCCTGGATAATATGGTGGAAGAATATCTAAAAATATTGCTTCCAAGATAAATCAACCACCGGTTTTGAATTTACTCGTGCCCCCCACCCTGCATCATAACAACATCAGTTCCACGGTTAACCTCCCAGGGATAAAGAATATGCGCATCAGTAACCGCTGCAAAATAATCTGGTCGAATGTTACCAAATAGATTTCGATAGGGATTGAAATGTAAAACACAGGTATATGGTTGTCCCCCGGCACTGACCACACGGTTGCGCACCGCTGTGATGGTTCGACCTGATCCCCAGACGTCATCCACAACCAGAACACGTTTACCATTGAGTAATGTGTCATCCGGAAATTGGACAAATTTTGGCCAAGCTAATAAACGGCCTTTTTTTCGTTCATCTTCCAATTGCATTTCATTGGGAAAGTCAACAGCTGCAGTGAGTATTGTGTCTAAGTGCAAAGCTTCAGAAATGAGCCCACCAGGAATAATGCCGCCATGTGTTACCATGACCATGGCATCAAATTCTGTTTCGAATTGTGGTATTAAATGGTCAATCAATTGATCAACGTCATTCCAAGTCAGGAATTCTTTCCTTTGCATCATTACTTCTATCCATTCATTTTAATTTTGCTTGATTATAGCATTTTCTGATAAAGTAAATCCTTTAATTATTCAAAATCAGGCAAAATCCCGGCTTCATCGTGTTTTTGGAACGTATACCAGATCGCTCCGATACCAATCAAAGATACCAAAACACCCATTATCCAACCAAAAACAGGAATTGCACTCAAAATTATGTAGAGGATTATGCCTGCAATTAAACTCCAAGCGTCTATATTTTTACCGGTAAATTCGATTTTGTTCAATATTAAACCACCCACCCAATAGGCAAGCACAAATTTACTGACGAATAT
Source organism: uncultured Chloroflexia bacterium (assembly GCA_963765655.1). Taxonomy (GTDB): domain Bacteria; phylum Chloroflexota; class Anaerolineae; order Anaerolineales; family Anaerolineaceae; genus UBA6170. The sequence goes on along the minus strand of CAVXXH010000003.1, from coordinate 1,413,138 downwards.
TGCCAGAATTCCAAATACTGCCAGGGTAAAAATGATCATAGCAATGCCGATTAAGAATATCAAACTACTGAGTTGATTGAGTGTAAAAACTCCCAATAGTATAGCGATTAAGGAGATGAGAATAAAGGCAACTAAAGCCCCCAAGTAGACAACCAAAGTGCTCACAAATCCAACCCCCAATGAGTTAAACGGTTTACTGATAGCAATTTGAGAAGCTTCAGAAAAGTATCTTTTTCCAAATTTCCAACTAATGACGGCAAATAATAAAAATCCCACCAGCTGCCGAACCATTCTGAATATTCGTAGGGCAAAGGGGTTTTTTCTGACTACTTTTCCATCAGCATTTACCTGTGATAATTCTGGCTCTGCTATGTTTTCAACCACTCCTTGTAATGGCAAGTTGCGCAAATTTTCTTCCAGACTTTTAGCGCTGGTGTAAACCAATTGACCATTGATACTTGCCTGATCACCCACCGCCAATCCTGTTGGTAATAAATCTGGAATATTCAATTGTTGCATATAAGGCAACCAGATACGGACGCCTTCATCATCCCCACTGGCGTCAATAGCGATCTCAGCATCTCCTTTTACTTCACCATTGAGATCAACTGATACAGCACTCACCCGAAAATTCTGTTCCACATTTCCATGCATGGCAAGCTGATAACTGCCTGCATACAAGTTACCATTAATCGTACTTCCAGGTTGTTGGGAATAATGAAATCCCCCAAAAAACAAATTTCTGCCGGTTGTGACAGCTGAACCAATTTCCAATGTCACACTGGATACAACCAGATTCAGATGAACAGGTGCCTGGACAACAACATTCTGCCCGCCTACATAGAGGTTTCCGTTGATTGTCGCCTTTTCTTCAATGAGAATGCTTCTTCCAAGTAAGAAAATGTCATTATCGATTTGTGCCCCAGATTGTATAACAATCTTTTCTCCCACAACAAAAAGCATTCCATGAACCTGCCCGGCAACCATAACTTCGCTCCCCTGTAAGAAAAGGTCATCAAATACTTCTTCTCCAGGCCCGAGATTGCTTTCAACATATGATTTAGCTGCAGAGATTGTTTGATTATTAACAATCAACAATAAAACTACGATCAGGATTAAAGAAATAATTTGAAAACTCTTCTGTTGGAATAATTTCTTCATCAATCCTCCAGAATTTTTTTGATATCTTCATTATATACTTCCAGATCAGAAAATCACGATTTCTGGAAAAAATTTAAGATTTTTTTATTATGGATTTCCAATGCGATCAATAATTGCTTGTGCAGCAAATGGGGCAGTCGTTTTTCCAGAAAGCACCTGCACAAATTGATCCTGCATTACCAGGCCAATAACATTTACAATTTCATTAGATGGCCGTATATGGGCTGACAAAGCAATTTGACCCAAAGTTGTTCGTAACGTTTGATCTTTAAATCCGGTTAATGTGGATGGTCTTACCGGCAAAGCACCTGCTAATGGGGTCCATTCACTCAGGTAATCAGGTTCAACCAAATACTCTGCTAATTCAACCGACAATTCATGAACCTGCACTCTTGGATCTGTTAAACACCATACCCATCCATCAGCTACTGTTGTTGGGGTATTATTAACTTCTGGGATACTCGTCATAGTTGAATCATCAGATGGATCCGGAAGATGTCTGGATAACCAGGTAATCACCCAATTGGTGCGTAGTTCATTATAAGCAGTCCAGGCTGCAGAATCTTTTTGCATCTCGGTTAGCCAGAGTGGAAAGACTCCGGCTTGTGCACCATCAGCATACAATTGATATAAACGGGTTAATATTTCAAGGTCCAGGGGGGGCAGTCTCTGGATACTCTCCAAATCACCTCCACTGGATAAATACAATGCAAGCGTTAATAATGATTGAGGATCCGCTGCTGGTAAAGAAATCGCTTCTCCTCGTCTGATCAGGTCATTCCAGGTAGCCGGTGGTTCACCAACAATCGATGGTCTGTAAACCATAACCATGGCATCCCCGGCAAAGGGTAAACCGTAAGAACTTCCACCAATTACCGTTAACCTTTGGGCATAATCATACCAATCCTGATCATCAATCTCGCTCGAATACATATCAAACGGAATTATTAAATTTCTGGAAACAGCTGTCTCCAGATCTGAACGTGGTAGGGCTATTAAAGTTGGCATTGCTTGAGAGGCAGCTGCACTCGTGATCGTTAATGATTCCAACAAACCAGTAGCACCACTCACCCCTTTTACCCGCACGGAAACAAAAATTTCATCGTGGCTGGCTTCAAATTCAGCGATCCTTTGTTTGAACAGCACACTTTCTGGTGTGTCCAATTGAGGATCAAATTGCGGTGGAACCCATATAACCAGTTCAACAGCTCCCGATAAAGGTGGCGCGGTTGGGGTAACCGCCACTACATCAGTGGATTCAACAGTCGGTGAGGTTACCAAAGGTTTCTCTGTGGTCGCTGACGGTGGAACGATTTGCTCAACAATTTGGCTAACCAATTCTTTAAAATCCAATTGAAATTCACAACCGCCAAGCAATAGCACTGTTAACAGGCTGATTGTTAAAAATAAATTTCTTAATTGGATCGAAAATGGTTTTTTTAAATTCATGCTAATTTGATAGGTTCACTTATGAACGCGGTTAATAATTTTACTGCATTATTGAGATCGTTGATATCCACCATTTCTGAAGGTGTATGAACATAACGGGTCGGCACTGAAACACAACCAGCCGGCATGCCTGCACGTGAAATCTGCATGGCTTTTGCATCCGTTGTTCCACCCAACAGTACTTCTAGTTGATAAGGGACTTTATGTTTCTGAGCACATTGCACCATGGCATCCACAACTCTAGGATCAGCTAACATGCCGCCATCTTTAACCTTAATGGCTGGGCCTTTTCCCAATGCTACATCCATCTTAATCCCACGCGGGGTATCACCGGTCATGGTCACATCGGAAGCAATTCCCAAATCTGGATCTATGGAATAAGCAGCTGTCGTGGCACCTCTTAAACCGACCTCTTCCTGCGTGCTGAAAACAAAATACAATTCATGTGGACTATTCTTAACGTTTTTCAAGGTCTCAATTAATACTGCAGCACAGACACGATCATCCATGGCTTTGGATACTAACCGATTTCCTAAATCTTCAAATGGACGATCAAAAGCAGCCACATCACCAATCTTAACCGGACAATCTTCAACACTTGTCGCTCCTACATCGATAAACATGGCTTCAATGGCATGTACATGGTTGGCATTTTCCAGACGTTCTCCACCAATAACCCCTGCAGTACCATTTAGAAATCGGACCCGGCTGCCGTAGCAGGTGTGAGGACGGACACCACCAATCGTGGTGAATCTGGCAAAGCCATTCTTATCCACATGTGTAACCATAACCCCTATCTCATCAATGTGAGCAGAAAGCATCACCTTTAATCCCCCCTTTTTCTTCTCGCCTTTTTTGACGATCAAATTACCCATGGCATCAATACTGATTTCATCAGCGTACGCTTCTACCTCACCACGAACGACCTCTCTAATTTTTGATTCATAACCTGATGGCCCAACAGTTTCTACCAATTTCTTAATCAATGATTTCATTCTTTACTCCTGAAAACGTTTTTTTATCAAATGGACAAATTCTCTATTTTAAGAATTATCGATCTACCAATAATATGTCCCTACTGAATTTACACAGACTGGCGTAGATCAACTTCATCGTGTTTTTCCAATCCTCTGTGCGGGCTATCAAAACCGCGGTATGAGCATAGCGACCAGGAACTGAAATGGAAACGGAAGGAATTCCACCACGCTGTTTGTGAATGGCTCCGGCATCTGTGCCACCTTTACCTGGTTGGCGGAATTGATAAGGAATTTTAAATTCATCGCCAATCTTAACAAGATGGTTGATTAACCTTGGATCTGACAGGGTAGCTGCATCCAATCGATAGATTGCAGGCCCATGATTCAATTTAACATTGTATCGACCATTTTCTTCCTCATCCCATACCGGTAAATCATTGGCTGGTGTGGAATCCAGTACAAAGGCAACCTCTGGATGCATGGAGTAGGCTGCTATTCGTGCCCCTCGTAAACCGTTTTCTTCCTGTACTGTGAAGGCTGCTAATAATTCGATATTCTCGGGAGTATTTTTGACTAATTCAATTAAAGTTGCTACTCCCAGGCGATCATCGAGGGCTTTTCCCACCAGACTGGGACCCCAGGTTTCAAAACGAGTGGCAAATGTTGCGCGATCACCGACTTTACATTTTTTTGAATTCCCCGGACCCATATCAATCCGCAGGCTATCCAGTGGGATTGGATTTTTTCTTTCTTCTGCTGTAGTCAGATGAATTGGTTTTGCGCCAATTACACCAGGAGTTTTATCTTTTCCCACCAGCACTGGTTTACCAACCAGCTGGCGATTATCTATTCCACCCACAATCTCGAATTTAAAAAGACCTTCTCCCTCATCATCCACAAGCATGAAGCCAACTTCATCCATGTGGGCAGCGATCATTACGCGAACCGGATCATCCACTTTGGCTTTTTTAGTAACCAGTACATTTCCCAACGCATCCACTCGCATATCATCAGCAAAATCTTTGACTTCTTCCATTACGATGCCCCGAACTTCGCTCTCGTTTCCGGAAACAGAAACAGCATTGGAAAGCTTTTCGAGCAACTTGATCTGTTCTTCTCCAATTTCAGGGATTTGATTTAAGATCTTTTTATTCTTCATCTTTCACCTCATCCCAGGAAATTTTGTCCATAAAATCAACTTCAAGTCGTACAATCGTTTCCGCTAACAAGCGACCTGCCCGTTCCATATCCTTTAATGCAATCATTTCTACCGGCGTGTGCATATACCTCAATGGAATTCCTATTACCATTGTTGGAAACCCACCCGCTACAACTTGCATGGCATAGGCATCTGTACCCGAATGTCTGGGAACATATTCTTTTTGATAAGGAATCTCGAGTTGTTCAGCCACATCCAGGAATTTCTTGTGGATATAGGGGTGCGCATTCGGACCCCATGCCAGTGTCGGTCCTTTAGATAAACCGACAGTACGCCAATCATTTGCTCCAGGTCCTTTAGCAAATGTTACATCAATAGCAATGGCAACCGTGGGATTAATTTCAAATGGAGAGGTAAAACCACCACCCAATGTTTCTTCCTCCTGCACCGTTGCAACAGCCCAGACATCCCATGTGTGAACCATATGCTGTAATTCCTGTAAACAGTAGGTGATTGCAGCAACGGATATTCGATTATCCAGGCTATGACCAACGATCGTCTTTCCGGATAGCTCCAATGGTTCCTGCGCAAATGAAGCCAGATCACCAACTCTGACCAGCTCATGAACCTCATTTTCTTCTAATCCAGTATCGATAAAAAGATGTTCCATGCCAACCGACTTTCCGCGTTGGGCCGGATCAAGCAAATAGTCAGGTGGTTGCACCACAAGTGCTTGTAAATCTCTACGTCCATGAAGAGTAACCCGTAAACCTGGCAAGATCCTTGGATCAATCCCACCAACTTCGGTGAAGCGTAACAAACCATCTTGAATTCCTGTAACCATCAGACCAATGGCGTCCATATGGGCCGCCAGTAAAATACTGGGTCGCGGTTCTGGTCCTGTTCCACGTTTGAAAGCGTGAAGACTTCCAATGGGGCTGACACTGATTTCATCTACCAATGGTTCCCAGGCTGCCCTGATCACTTCTCGTGCAGGAGCTTCATACCCTGACAACCCTGGTAATGAGATCAGCTTTTTAAGTGTATCTTTGAGTTCAATCATAAGCCTTCCTTTTATCAGGTATTTTCTTTGTTTAAGGAGCAACTGTATCTGTAGGAATGGGTGTATCAACCGGTAGAGTGTTTGTTGGTGGCGGTACTGTACTCGTTTCGGTTGGTGGGGGTCGTGTAGCAGTAAACGTTACTGTAGGGGTATCAGTTGTTGTCGCGGTAATCGTTCTGGTACGGGTAGCAAAGGGTGTAAAAGTCACTGTTGGTGTCCAGGTTTCAGTTACTGTTGCTGTTTGGGTTGCAGATGGAAACACAACTGGCGATGGTAAATTGAGAGGCGGTGCACTGGTAAAAGTAATAGTTGGCGTATTTGTAATGGTTGGGGTTCTTGTAGGTTGATTTACACGATTTCCAACCTGCAGGAAAATAATACCCACACAATAACAGGCAACCGATGCTACTATGATGGTTACTAATATCGATCGAGTTCTTGCATTGTGTTCTGATTTCAAAGCCATTTTTTTCTCTGTTCTCCCAAATCCTAACACGACCATACCACTCTGGCAAGGTTCTTATGTCTGGCAACCAGATACTTTCAAACGTATTACGATTTTATCTCATTATCCAGATTCGATTTCAATATTCGTGTATTGTTCTTCAATTTATCCAGTTACTTTGATTTTGTTTTTTGTTGAACCAGACTGATTTCCTGTTTTACCGCTTGATATAAGCTTTCCGCTCGTAAATCTTCGATTGAATAACAGGGTGATAACAAATTATCAGCCAGTGCCTGCGCCAATCCCCGATCAAATGCTGGATGTTCCAGGTTAATGACCACACTATGCACATGCTCCTCAGCGATCATGCGAGCAATCTGATAGGATTCAGCCAACGGTCCTAACTTGTTTCCCATAGCTACATTCCCAGCACCATCGGTTAATAACACCATCAAAGGTATAACATCCGGCATGGTAATCTTTTCCCGCATCAGGACTTCGTATGCCAGCCGCATTCCTGCAGATAAGGGGGTTTTACCGCCTACAGGGATATCCTGCAAAGCCCGTTGTGCCATCATAACTGAGTTCGTAGGTGAGAGGACCAATGTAGCCCGGTCTTTTTGGAAGACAATCATTCCAACACGGTCACGGCGCTGGTATGCATCATTTAATAAGGAAAGAATCGCACCTTTTGCTGCTGCCATTCTTTCAGCCACAGCCATCGACCAGGAAGCATCTACCACAAACAAGATGAGATTCGCTGTTCTTCTCACCCTGATCTTGCGCATGTAATCCTGTGGTTGAATGGCGAACGCTACCTTTTTGCGTTGTTCAACCCTGCGTTTCTGAAAAGGGGCTGCAGCTCGAATGGTTGCATCAAACGCCAAATCATCTATTTTTCCCATTGATGGCTTCGATTGCGTGTAACGCCCCCGTTTTCGTTGTGTGCGCGTCATCGATCGACGACCAGCCCGTTGGCGCATTATCTTATCCAAAGGCGTACTTAATCGCCGTGTAGAAAATGCCGAACCAGTTTTAATTTTTTGTCCGCCTTCCCACCAATTAGAATTTGTATTTTGAAACACAGCTGATGGATCAGGAACAGCATCCCCCATGTCTGGTATTTCAGTCGTTGTCTCTCCCCCGCTTAAGTTTTTTTTTCCGCTTTTGGTTTGGCGTCCTGGTTCGGATCAGCTTCCATATCTTCGTCATCATTTCCAGCAGCTCTTCCACCACTTAATTGCTCAATCCGATCACGCAATTCTTCCATTGTGGCAATTTCTTTTTCGAAAGGACCACGTTTCATGCGGTGTGGTAATGCTAATTCTGCAGCTTTGGCGATATCCAATTCAGTGATGGATGTACGCCCTTCAAAGGCAGCCTGTGCTCTGGCTGCTTTTAAGATCACCAGGTCGGGGCGATGACCATCCACACCTAACGAGGCAGTTAGTGACGCGATAATAATTAAATCACGGCTGCTGTGGTGAACTTTGGGAATTAATCTTCTGGCAACTTCAATCTGTTCAGATAAATCCATTTCATCAGGTTGGAATGTCTCACGGAAGCCTTCAGGATCGACCTCAAAAGCCATATTCCGCTCCATGATCAAAACCCGTTCACGTTTATCCAGAATTCCATGAATCTCTACCGACAAAGCAAATCGATCCAGAAGTTGAGGACGTAAATCACCTTCTTCTGGATTCATGGTACCTACCAAAATAAAACGAGCAGGATGAACAAAGGAGATACCTTCCCGTTCAACGATATTCATGCCCATGGCTGCGGAATCCAATAGAACATCAACCACATGATCATCCAGCAAATTGACTTCATCGATATATAACAAACCACGGTTCGCGGCTGCCAAAACGCCTGGTTCAAAGCTACGTTCGCCTTTTTGTATCGCACGTTCGATATCCAGCGTTCCTACAACACGATCTTCAGTGGCTGAAACAGGCAAATTAATGAAAGCAGTTGGTTTAATGGTAACGGGTAATGGCTCACCTTTTTCATGCCGTTCTTTACATTCTGTACACCAGGTATTGGGACTATCCGGATCACAACTGAAGCGGCAATCCGAAACAGCTTTTACCATTGGTAACAAAGCTGCCAAACCTCTTGCTGCAGTTGACTTGGCCGTGCCACGTTCACCACGAATTAGCACGCCACCAATTCTTGGATCAATGGCATTCAGAATCAGGGCTCGTTTCATACGTTCCTGACCTACAATCGCAGTAAATGGATAAATTTGTGGCATACTTTTTCCCTTTATATTTAATGATAACAGGTAAATAGACCTGAGGGTTAGTTTACCATTACAGGTCATCAGAGACAACCTGTCATTCCCCAAAAATTATACACCTGATTAACCTTAGCAAAAAATCCCGTGTTAAATCTAATTGAAGAAGAAAACCTAGTGGAATATAATATTTATAAAGGGAAAAAATCAATGATTCCAAATCTTGAAACCATGGGTCGCTGGATTGTCATTCTGGGTCTGGCTATTACCATTATTGGTGGTGGCATTTGGCTGATAGCTAAAATATCAGGTTGGGAAAAGTTTCCAGGAACAATTAAATGGCAAAGTGGGAACCTTACCTGTTTGGTTCCATTATTAGGTTCCATCATTTTAAGCATCCTGTTAACGCTGGTTTTAAATTTTTTGGTACGATGGTTTAATCGATAATTAAATACGTGCCAGCGCATTTTTAGACCATAATTCGAATGTCATGATATGAGTCAGATTTTATGAACAGGTCCTATTTTAATCAGGCAAAAATACGTAAACTGCTTGCCTTCCTCTTTCCAGTACAACAAGGTGTACCCGATTATTTAAGGTCTAATATTCGCCATCTGATTTGGGATATTGGCTGGTGGGGCTTATTAAATGGGACCACTTTATCCTTTATGACTATTTATGCCGCAAGAATCGGTGCAAACACCAGCCAGATTGGTTTACTCACCGCCATGCCTGCTGCAATCAACTTAATCCTGGCATTACCAGCTGGTAGTTGGTTAAAAACCAGACCGATTGATAAATCTGTTTTCTGGAGTTCTGTTATCCAGCGATCTTTTTATTTTCTGATGATTTTTCTGCCCTGGTTATTAAGTGACAACCTGCAAGTCTGGATGCTCATCCTGTTCACTCTACTCATGGGTATCCCAGGAACTGCTATTGCTGTGGGGTTTAATGCACTCTTTGCTGGTGCAATTCCAGCTCGATATCGTGGGGTCGTTGCAGGCAGGCGTAATGCAGTCTTTGCCATTACCTCGATCATATCCACAGTAGGATGTGGACAAATTCTTACGACTTTACCTTTCCCATTGAATTATCAGGTTGTATTCGCCATTGGTTTTATTGGTGCCCTGATGAGCGTTGTTCACTTAAAATTTGTCCATCCAGTGGCAGACAAGTATGACACTGAAATACCAACCCCCTCTATTAGCTTTAAGGATATTGACCGAAAAGCAAAAGGTTTTTTGAATAAAATCTGGTTTGAAATAAGGCGAAAACTGCATTTTGAAATTCTTCAGGGAGCGTTTGCCCGTTCAATTGGACTGTTAACTTTCTTTCACATGGTGCATTATCTGGCTCTTCCGATTTTTCCGGTGTTCACAGTCAACGTTCTGGGATTATCGGATAGTGTTTTAAGTTTAGGAAATGCACTTTTTTATGTCACCATGTTTTTTGGTTCAACACAGGTGGGAAAATTAACTTATTTATTAGGTAATAAGAAACTGACCGGCATTGGAATATGTATGCTAGGTCTTTACCCCGCCTTTCTCTCTTTTGCCGAAGGAGCCTTCCTATATTATCTGGCTTCTTTCCTGGGTGGTTTTGCCTGGTCTTTGGTGAATGCTGCCATGATAAATTATTTATTGGAGAAAGTTCCGTCTTCCGAACGAACAGGATATCTGGCGTGGTTTATTTTAGGAGCAAATGCTGCGATTCTGATCGGAACTTTAATCGGTCCCATTTTTGGAAATGCTCTGGGGCTTGCCACTGCATTATTAGTCTTTGCTATTTTACGAACATTATCCGGATTGGCACTTTTGAAGTGGGGATAATTTAACCTCCAATTTTTCTGATCGGCCGGTTAATTTCTTTTTCCTTTAGCTTTTTTTCCAGGAGAAAATAGAATAAAATGCTGATAAATCCGGATGCACCTGCAGCGAACCAGGGAGCATGCGGGGATATTGTATCGCTTAATATTCCACCAGTTAGTGGTCCAATCCCACTGGCAATCCCCCAGGTCATCCCATGAATACTCATGTAGCGTCCGCGTTTATCCGCAGGTGCCAGATTGGCAGAAAAAGTTGTTGCAGTCGGCACCATAATCAATTCACCGGTCGTCATAACGACCATTGCCAGCCAGAATGTCCAGAAACTTGCGCCAAATCCAATCATGATGGCTGCCAACCCATAGAAGAAAGCACCTAATGCAATCATCTGGATTGGTCTTCTCTTTTTCGTCCAACGGGTGACAAACATCTGCAAGGTAACCACCATAATAGCATTGGTCGCTGGAATAAACCCATAAAGGCTTTCTGGAACTCCATAATTTTGCTTAGAATAGACCGCCAATAATACCCAGATCATGGAGGCAGTGATCGTTGTGAGGGTGAAAGTCAGGTTGAATTGGATGAAAGGTTTGTCTCTCAATATTTGACCATAACCGCCGAAACGCTCCTTGATTTTCTCAATCCCAGCTTGGACAGGTAATGTTTCCCTGGCTTTGAATGCCAGCAAAAGACTATACGAAATCAATCCGGTAGCTGCCAGATAAAAAGCTATTGAATATGAAGCCGATGTGACAAACCCTCCAATCGCAGGACCAAGCGCTATACCCAGGTTGTTGCTCATCCGCAATAAGGAATATCCGTCACTTCGTTTTTGTGGTGGCAACATATCTGCCATCATGGCATCCGAACCCACCTGATACAGGGGTTGAAATGCACCTCGTAAAGCCATCAATATCACAAATGCTGGCAAAGTATCAGCCATGCTCATCAGAATATAACAGGCACCATTTCCAACCAGACTGATCACCATCACCCACTTCCTTCCGAGGCGATCAATAACCGGGCCAGCGATAAATGAAAAAATCAAGCTGGTAACAGAATTAACAGTCATCAGACTGGTGACAACGGCCAATGAAACAACCAGTGTCTCACTGACGTAGATCATCAGAAATGGCCAGATCATGCTGGAACCTAAAGTGCTGATGAGCATTCCAAATGCCATCAGCCAGAATTGCCCTGGATACTCCTGCTTTGTGCGACGAATTGTTGCTAACATGCCTGCTCCTGAGGTAGAAAGCAATCGTCTCTCCTTGCCCTTTTCTTGGATCAGATCATTGCTTTATTTCACGGGAATATCAATCAGATTTTAACACGCCTGACCTAAATGTAACAAGTGTTTCTTTGCCAGAAGAAATAATGGCATGTGGTAAAATTCAAAGATCATCTTGGATAAGGAGTGAACATGGTTAGTCAGGATTTATTAGAAATTTTACGTTGCCCGGCTTGTGTCCGTGAAAAAGAAGGGTTACTTGAACTGGTAAAAGATACCTGGCTCGTTTGTCAGGATTGTGATCGAAAATACCCCATTGTGGACGATATTCCGGTGATGTTAATCGATGAAGGTGATAAATGGGTTGCCACGAAAAAAGATGATTTGCCAGTGCCCCCTCCACCCATGAGTTAAATTACAACGAAGAGATGGAATCCAATGCTGGAATCACTTCAGCATGAATACCCAGCTCTCATGATGAGTAAAGTATGGATCAACACAACGGTATCGAACCCCAGAAACAGTCCAATTTTCGCCTGGATACAACCAATATAATTATCCTGGTGGTTTTTGTCGTTCTTTCAATAATTTCGGCTTTTTTCGTTTTTAACCTGGCTAAAAATATCATTTCAACCTGGACAATGACCAATATGGAAGGGTTACCCGTTACAAGCCAGGGTACAAAAGCTGCCCCCAATAACAATGAAGTAACAGACCCTCTGACGGAATTAGCCATAGATCCAATTGATATTGAAATGCCTGAACCCTGGGATGGTGTCAGTCGGGTAACAGTTCTTTTAATGGGGTTGGATTATCGTGATTGGGAAGCAGGTGAGATCCCGCGAACTGATACGATGATGGTTTTAACAATTGATCCGGTGACAAAAGAAGCAGCCATGCTTTCTATCCCGCGTGATATGTGGGTTAATATCCCGGGATTTGAATACAGTCGTATTAACACAGCGTATTATTTAGGCGAATTGTGGAAACTTCCTGGGGGTGGTCCAGCACTTGCTGCTGAGACGGTCGAGGAGTTTATCGGTGTTCCCATTGATTACTATGCACAGGTTGATTTTGCAGCGTTTGTTCGCTTAATCGATGAAATAGATGGGGTAACTGTCAAACCAGCAATGGACGTGAGAATTGTTCCCATCGGCGGAGGATACAAACAAATCCTGGAAGCAGGTACGGCTTATACACTGGATGGAACATTGGCATTGGCATACGCACGTGCTCGTTACACGGAAGGTGGAGATTTTGACCGCGCAGCCAGACAGCAGGAAGTTGTTTACGCCATTCGGGATAGAATCCTGAAATTCTCCATGTGGCCAATGCTGATTGCCAAAGCTCCGATTCTCTATCAGGAAATATCATCCGGCATCAACACCAATATGCGTTTTGAAGATGCACTGCGTCTGGCTTCCCTGGCACTGGAAATTGACCGAAGTCTCATTAAATCCTTCATCATTGATGCTTCTTACGTCGAATTTGGTACATCTCCTGATAACCAGGAAATCTTAAAACCAATTCCAGATAAAATCCGTTTATTGCGGGATGAAGTCTTCCGCACAGGTGGTCCATTAAGTCCAGTGGCTATTCAATCGCAAGCTGGTGGGGAACCAGTTGATATTTATGATCTGGTAAAAATTGAAAATGCCCGTGTTTCAATACAAAATGGAAGTTGGTATACCGGATTGGCTGGTGAGACAGCCACATACCTGAAATTAAAAGGCTTCAATATCATTGAAGAAACAAATGCCCAGGCTTCTGATGTCACCATTATTACCCTTTATAATGCGAAGCCATACTCCATTCAGGCAGTTTTCAAGATGTATGAAGATGCCGGATTAGGAAAACCAAGACTGACCAATCAATTTGACCCTGCTTCTGCTGTGGATGTTGTCATTATCCTGGGCAATGATTGGGCTAATTACGTCAGTAGCAATCCATTACCTTTAGAATAATCTTTAATTGATTCAAAAATCCCCACTTTCGTGGGGATTTTTCTTTAATTATCGTTTACCGAGGGCACCACAGTATATCGCCCACAATTCCTGCCCATCCAGATGAAGCACCCCATTCAACTGATCATCATCGAAAGCTGCAATGGCACAAACCCCGCAATGAATGGCTTCTGCAGCCAGATAAAGGTTCTGACAAACGTGACCTGCATCGAGGTGTAAATAACGGTATCCACGTTCGCCATAGCGCCAATACATTCTTTCTGTTACAGCTACCCAGATGAATGTTACTGCACTGTTTGTCACCTGATTTTGTTGCAGGCAGGCATCGGCGACTTTTTCAGTGATTTCCTCATTCATGTCCATTGGTAACAAAGCATGTTCCAGGCTGATATAGCGATACAATCCTGGCTTGATCCCTTCCACCTTATTAATCACCAGAAAGGTCTCAAATGCATGTCGAGCGCCGGCAGAAGGAACGGTTCGGAAAGTAACCGGCCGATTGGTAACTGATTTTACGCCCTGTGTGGTCCACAAGAGAAAAGATAGTTCTTCCTGGGTTAATGCTTGCTCCTGATAACGTCTTAAGGTAGTGCGTTGATCGATGGCTCGGCGCAGGTCCATCGGGTACGCCGGCAATGTTTCCGGATCAGGCAAGGAAATTAATTCAGATGTTGGGTCATAGGATAATTCCAAAGCGGGTAGTGGAACTCCCTGACGTTGTAATGATTCCGATAAATATTTATATTTGGTCTTTTCTAAAAATTCTTTTCCAATTCCGTCAGTCATGCTTATCTCCTTTATAACGAATAATTCTATTAGGCCTTTTTTCTACTTAATTTTCTCATGAAATATCTTACCAATACCGAAAAATCTTCAACCCGAAGAACCAGCAAAGAAAAAGCAAATATTCCAACGCCAGCTATCGCTCCAATCACAAGCGTTAATCCATTCGACAATTCTTTGAAATCAACCAGCCACCATATTGCTATTCCCATCACTGATACCGATAGAAGAACCTTCCAAAGCAATTGGAATAATTTTCTTCCTTCCAGTCCACTTAAGCGCTTGCGCAAGATAATTAGTAAAACAATGGATTCCAAACCGGTTGCGATACTATTCGCCAGCGCTAAACCACCAATTGCCAACCAGCCAATCCGCAAAAAAACTGGTCCTAAAATAAGGCTGAGTATAATATTTAAACTCATAGCAATGACACCAACAACAACTGGCGTGCGTGTGTCCTTCATGGCATAAAAGGCGCGGCTGAGAATTTCAACCGCACTATGGCCAACCAGCCCAGCTGTATACCATAATAGTGCCCAGGCAACTAATTCAGTCGACTCTGATGTAAATGTCGTACCATTTTCATACAATACCTTTATTAAAGGAAATCGTAAGAGAATCATGCCAACTGCTGCAGGAATGGAAAGCAAAAAAACCGCTCTTAACGCTGTTGATAGTGAATTCCGCATTTCATCCAATTTACCCAATGCAGCCTGTGCAGAAAAAGTTGGCAAGGAAGCGGTGGCAATTGCCTGGGCAATCAACATCAATGGCATTAACATCAACGTAAAGCCATACGTCAGGCCGGTAACACTACCCTCAGAATAGCGTGATGCCAGATTGGTGTTGACCAGAAAATTGAGCTGAACTACAGCCACACCAGCCAGTCGCGGTAACATCAAAGTCCCAACCTGCCTGACAGATGGATTACCAAGACCAAAAATTGGCCAATAATTTCCACCCAACCGGATTAATTTTGGCAATTGCACCAGCAAATGTAAACTGGCCCCCACGACAACACCCCAGGCTAAACCAAAAATACCCATACTGGGAGACAAAAATACAACCCCAAAAATCATACCCAGCGAATACATGGATGGTGCCAAGGCGGGTAACAAGAAACTCTGGTGAGCGTTTAATATACCCATTATCAGGCCTGAAATGCTGAAGATCACAGTTGATGGCAAAATTATCCTGAGCAATTGGACAGTCAATTGAAACTTTTCAGGATCATCTACAAACCCTGGAGCAAGGATGTATCGCACAACCTGTGGAGCAAATATTGCTGCTAAAATCGCTAATGCACTTATGATCAACAACACTAAATTGATGATGGATGAAGCTAATTTCCATGCATTTTCTTTTTGTTTTTTTACTAAAAATGTTGAAAATGTAGGAATGAAAGCAGATGCTAATGCTCCACCGGCTATCAGATTAAATAATACTTCAGATACCCGGTTGGCAGCCCAAAAAGCCTCATTTTCCATGCCGGTTCCAAAAGCTCTGAGGATCACCACCCCTTTTGCCAGATTAATCACACTGCTGAAAATATAAGCGATCATAACAGTTCCAGCAGCCATAGCAATTTGACGATTTGCTGATAGAGAGGGCGTATTGGGGGATTCCATCAACGAGATTATAGCCCATTTTAAGATAAATATATTTTCCATTCGATCTTCAATTGACAATTCACCAACCTGCTGCTATATTATTGCTTATAGTTCGAAGCAAGTCGTTTTACAGAAGAAGTTTTAATGGATATCTGTCTGCGGAGCTAATTTTCCAAAAGCAATATTCCCACTTCAGACAAAAACACAAAGCTTCCCCAATCAATAGTTTTTTTTAGGAGGATTTTCATGTCTGAACGTATTCAAGGAACCGTCAAATGGTTCAACGAGACTAAGGGTTTTGGTTTCATCGCCCGTGAGAGCGGCCCAGATGTCTTTGTCCATTATTCTGCTATTCAATCAGCTGGTTTTCGCAAACTGGTTGAAGGACAACAAGTTGAATTCAACATTGAAGATGGTCCAAAAGGCCCGCAGGCTACACAAGTAACACTCGTATAAATAACCTAGGCCAAAAAACAAAAAACCCCTGCCCCTAAAAGCAGGGGTTTTTTCATACCAATTGCATTCATTTGCACTTCAATTTCAGAACAGTTATACTAGTATAAGGAGTAATTTGATCGATGATACCTTTACGAGATACAGTTCAATCCCGTACTTTCCCAATAATTATCTGGGTAATCATCATCGCCAATACGTTCGTTTTTCTTTATGAGTTACGACTGCCTGCCATTGATCTTGAAAATTTTATTAATGCATTTGGATTAATTCCCTCAAGATTGGATCTTTTTTCACCTCCAACCTGGACACCGCTTGTAACTCATATGTTTTTGCATGGCGGTTGGCTCCATTTCCTGAGTAATATGTGGATTTTATTTATATTTGGGGATAATGTTGAGGATCGCATCGGCAGCAAAAAATTTATACTCTTTTATTTAATTGGAGGAGCAAGTGCAGGTATTGTGCAATCGATTTTTGGTTCCGCTGATATTCCTTCTGTTGGTGCCAGTGGCGCAATTGCAGCAGTTTTAGGCGCTTATTTTTTGTTCTTTCCTACTGCCAGGGTACTGACTCTTATCCCGGTCTTCATTTTTCCCTGGTTTATAAGGATTCCTGCCCTCGTTTATCTTGGCTTATGGTTTTTCACCCAATTATGGTCGGGACTAATTTCGATGTCAGGGTCTGGTGGAGTTTCAATGGGGGGTGTTGCCTGGTGGGCACACATCGGTGGTTTTCTGGTTGGTTTGTTTATGGCAATCCCAACAACTCTATCAACCAGAAGAAAGACCACAAGTTTTGGATACTAGTTAAGTTGGATCTGTTCTTAGTCAAAAAGAAAGGAAAAAATGATGAACAATCTTGAAAAAACAAATATTAACACTGCTACTCTGGATGAATTGACGAAGGTTCCAGGTATAGGACCTGCTCTGGCACAGAGAATTATAGATAAGCGTCCATTTTCAGATTTGGATGATCTGCGCCGAGTTTCAGGAATCGGTGGAAATTCACTCGAGCAAATAAAACGAAACCTCTCTTATCAATCCTCTGAACTACCACCTGATTTCCAATCCTTTGTCGATTCTATTCGGGATGAGACCAAACCTGATTCCATAGAAGTAGAACAAACCTTTGAAGACGAATCAGGAGATTATGAACAGGAGCCTGTTGAAGACAATCCGGATGAAATTTTCAGGCTGGAAAAAGTAATGGATGAATCACCCTTAGAAATAGAAGGTGATAACGATTTAGTTTCATCAAAGGAATCGGAGCAGGAAATTATTGAAGCAGAAGTTGAAATATACGATGAGGAACCTGAAAAAAAAGTTGAAGCAGTTGACATAACCCACAATCGGGAAGTTGAAATTGAAATCAACGATGATCAGACCGACCTGGAGCATGGCACTGAGAATATACCAATAGTCGAAACAGTAGAAAGTGAAGATGCAGTTTTTTCTGAAAAAGTAGTCTCGCATGAGATCAATAGTGAAAAACAACCTGAAAAAAGCCCATCCGAAGAATTAATCACCCGATCTCAATTAATATGGAGCCTTCTAGGAACAGCCATTTTCTCAATTCTTCTTACCATATTAATCACCCTGGGAATTCTCTCAGCCACCAATGGCGGCTTGCGGTACGCAACTGTTTCAGAAGCAAGTAGATTAGAAAATCAAATCACATTACTGAATGATCTCACAACGACGATGCAAACTGATATTCAAGGTATCAGAACCAGGCTGGATGCTTTTGAGACTGTTGCAGGTAGAGTGAGTGTTCTAGAAGATCGCGCTGATAGTATGGAGGGTGACATAGGCATAATTCAAACAGCCATAAAAGAAATTTCTGAAACATTGACAATCGTTCAGGATGAAATTCTAGCTTTGCAGGAATTTGCCAAAAAATCGGAAGATTTCCGATCCGGATTATTACAGTTGTTGCTTGAAATAGAAGGACCAGCAGAAAAAGGGAAATAACTCAAATGACAGAACAAAACTCAAAACCCTCTATCTTTGAACGCTTTTTTAAGGTTCTTTTACGTTTGATTTTGACTCTCCTGTTCGGCATAATAGTCGGGGTAGCTTTGTATTTTGGTTTTCAATTTGTTTACCAGGAACTCGTTATCCCCACTCAGCAAAATACAACCAGTTTCCAAAACCTGAATACACGTATCGATCAGCAATGGGAACTTTTGCAGGAAAAAAATAAAGAACTCGAAAATCGTCTATCGGAAATGGAATCTGAAAAGGAAAATTCAACTGACCAAATTTCAGAATTGATCACAGATATTGACCAGATCTCAGCAGATCTCGATGCTTACCAAATACAACAGGAGGATCTGGCTTCTCAAATCCAAAAGATCGATCAATCGATTATCGATTTAATGGATCAAGACAAAGATCTTACTGCCCAGAACAAAGATTTAATAGCCTCCATTGAAAACCTTGAAGTTGAAAAGAAACTTCAACCCATTTATCAGGATTTGCAGGTATTCAAAGTACTGTTGCAGGTCAACCGCAGCCGTTTATTCCTTGTGCAGAATAATTATGGCCTGGCAAAACAGGAATTAGAATTGGCAAATGAATTACTAAACTCTCTTTTGCTCTCAGCCACAGAAGAGCAGGAAAACGTGATTTTGCTTTGGGATGCACGTTTGAATCTGGCAATAAGTCACTTACCGGATAACCCCATATTAGCAAGTGATGATCTTGAAATTTTATGGACAATGATGTCCGAAGGGTTCACTCAAAATAATGAGGCCACAGAAAGTGAATCTTGATGTTGAAGACAATGTTTCACCAACCGAAACTTACTCTTCAATTACACCTATACCAACCCCGAAAACTTAAGGAGTAAAAATGGTAACTGATGATCCAATCAAGAAAAACGATGAATCAATAAATGATCCTTTTGAAGTTGAACCTTCAATCGAAAAAGATAATCAAACTGATTTGTCCAAATCTTCAGAAGAAATTGAATCTGAAAAAGAAGAATTATTAGAAAAAGCAGAGGATGAAGCTCGAGGCATCCAAGAAACGCTTGAAGAATTGACTGAATCTACAGAAACTGACCAGGGTTCATATGAGACGACTGAAACAGAATTCGGTGATTTAGCAATATCAGAACCTCCGACAAAACCAATGCCAAAATGGTTAAGAAACAGTTTGATTTTCTTAGGTCTTGCTTTGGTCTTTGTTCTTGCAGGATACTTAATTGCCTATTTCACTTCTATCATACCAAAACAAAACTTACTCGATACGACGGTTAAACAATCACAAGTGTCGGAGTCCCAACTCGATGACCTTAACAACAAATATGAACAACTAATCAATGATTTTAATAGTATGAATTCTGAATTCGAAACCTTGCAATCGGACTTCGAAGCCCTTGATCAAGAAAACAATGATTTAATACAAGCCAGCGAATTTTCTAAAAATTTCCTTAGTCTGAAATATGAAGTTGCTAACACTAGATATTATCTATTGAAAGTAGATAAAATTAGCAGTCGGCAATCGATTATTTTAGCAATTGATTACTTCGATGCAATCAAGGACGATTTAGAACCAGATATTTCTTCCGGAATTGAAGATCGACTTCAAACCATCCAAAAATCAATTACATCAAAACCAGATTTAGCCTTAGATGAATTGGGAACATTGTTTGAAAATTTAGAGCGGATTCCATAAAAGCACGTACAAAATGAAAAAAAACGGCTGGTTCAAACAAGCCCAGCCGTTTTTGTCCTATTTTTTTAATATCTCAGAAAAGCGCCGATGCTTCCTGCTTTTTCAAAATCAGGTAGATTGTGAACCACATCCACCTCCCCACCATTTTTCAGGGTCAGGCTTACAGCAGTGGCAATCACATCTGAAATACCAATTGCTTCAGAATTGCATTGTTTACAGACAATCTCGGATAAGGAAGTAATCGTATTACATTGTGGGCAACGAAAACCTTGAACTTGAAAACCATGTTGGATAACTAAAGTCTGGACTCTACCCTCATTGACCGCCTTAAGTGTTGGTTCTATACCAACGATCGCGCCAGCTTGTTTGGAGGCCTGGGTAATTAATTTTTCTATTAATAAATCTTCCCTGGCTTTTTCAGCTTTCTTTCCAATTTCAAGTGCTTTATTTAGGATATCCTGGTGGGAAGCTGTCATTGACCCAGGAAAAGTTCCAACAATCAGGCTTTGCCACATTTTTGGTAAATAACTTCTAAAAAGTGCTATGTTATCATCTGTACCACTTAGTAGTATCCTGCGGATGTGTTTTTCTTCAAAAAATTTTGTGGAGAAGTCTATCACATCCCTCATGTTGCGCTCTATTGTCTCTTCCATTCCTCGCGACTGGGAAGCAATACCTCCACGCATACCCGTTACACCACTGCCACCCTTTTTGGTCTGACGAACAGATGCTCCCAATACGCCTTCCTGTTCAACAAGCTGCCCTAAATGAAAATGGAATAAACGTGCACCCTGTTTATCAATCAACACCACACTGTACCCACCATAGCTATCTAATAGTCCAGCTAACGGACGGACATTGGGGCGTATTCCAATATGTATCAGGTCTGGAACCGGGACTGCCAATGGAAATACTTTGAAAAACTGCTTACTCTGGTCAGAAAAAACTGCAACACTTCTGCCAGCCCAATCATATTCAGTGTCAAAATATTCTTCAACTTGTTGTACATCTGCCGCCAATTCGACTGACTTTAACATAGTACGCAATCGTAATCGGTAAGAATCCGCATTCCCCATGGTTGGATCCGTATTTAAATATATGGTCAACATCGATTGCTGCGCCTGGTAATCAACCAATTCTCGCAGATCTTTTTCAGAAAACATATTACCTCCTATACTGATGTTAAAACCAAACCCTTACGGGCGTTTGTCTAGTACTACAGGAACCTCCATTTCTTCCCCCTGTCTTTTTATAGTAACAATAATTTCATCGCCTGGGCTTTTATTAGCCATGATATAGCTCAAAAAATCTGAGAACAAGCGTACAGGACGGTTGTCCACGGCGATAATTAAATCGCCACCAGCTAGTAATCCACTGATACGGGTTACTGTCGCTCCCCCGATTAAGCCAGCTTTTGATGCCGGGCTATTCTCACTTACACTTAGAACATAAGCACCGGTCATTTCCTGAATTCCCAATGCTTCCCGTTCCATAAGGGTCAGATCTTCCTGACTGGTAATACCTACGTAGGGATAATCATAGAATCCGTCTTTGATCAAAAAAGGAACCACTCTACCAACAATATTACTTGATATGGCAAACCCGATACCACTATTGGTCGGTTCCCCATTTTCATTCGTCTGTTCTGTGCGAATCGCTCGATTGATTCCCACAACTTCGCCGTTTAAATTCAGCAAAGGACCCCCAGAATTACCCGGGTTTATAGATGCATCGGTTTGTATGAGATCACCAGCGGAGAAAAAACCACCTGTAGAGGCTT
Source organism: uncultured Chloroflexia bacterium (assembly GCA_963765655.1). GTDB lineage: Bacteria > Chloroflexota > Anaerolineae > Anaerolineales > Anaerolineaceae > UBA6170. The sequence goes on along the minus strand of CAVXXH010000003.1, from coordinate 1,391,318 downwards.
CTCGAAAGGAAGACAGCGTTCTGCTTTTTGCGGAGACAATACCCAAAGTCATCGATCCGGATAAATTGAATGGGTTTCCAATAGCGATGACGGTTTGACCAATTCGAACGTCGTCCGAATTTCCAAGCGGGAGTGGAAACAGGAATTCTTCTGGCACATCAACTTTTATCACAGCCAGATCAGAGTCAATATCCCGCCCAATAACGGTTCCGCGCGCTTTATAACCAGAAGGAAAATCAACTTCTAATTCTGTCGCATCTTCGACAACATGATAATTGGTAATGATATGACCTTCTTTGTCAAAAACAAATCCTGAACCCAATCCTCCCCCTGTAACACTGAGAGTCTGGATAGAGACGACACCAGGGTTTACTCTCTCATAAAGACTGATTAATAAGCCTTCACGATCCATTAGATCCAGTAAATTCGGATTATATGTAACTGAATTAGAATTCTGTGGTTCCTGAAGGTTTGGACTACTGGTTGCTACCTGAATAGTTGCAGGAGCTGGGGTTTGATCGATAGAACTACTGAATGGAAAACTGGCAGAAAATGAACAAGCCATAGCACTGAATACAAATAATAATACCAATAAAATTGTCGCAAATTTTTTCATTTTCTCTACCTCTTAATAGGAGATCCTATTTTCTACTTTCTTAATGCACGTAACTGTTCGAAGAGCTTTCTCTCGTCAGCTGATATCATTGTTGGCACTGATATCTTTACTTTCACATATAAATCACCAAATTGATTTGGTTTCTTTAATAAAGGCATTCCTCTTCCAGTCAATCGAAATGTTTTTCCGGATTGGGTCTCTGGTGGAATACTCAAAAGCACATCTCCTTTAAGTGTAGCAACTTTTATCTGTCCACCCAGTATGGCTGTATAAAGATCCACGGAAACATCAGTATAAATATCATCACCTTTTCGATCAAATCTTGAGTCTTTCTGGACTTCAACTACAAGATGAATATCCGACCGGTTTGGACCAACACCTTTAACGCGCACCTTTGTGCCTGTTTTTGCACCAGGTGGAATTTTTACCTCAATCTTCTTGTCATCAAATTGAAGAATTCGGATTGTTCCTTCAACAGCTTCCAATAGTGAAATTTTGACAGGTTGTTCATAAACTCTGGGTTGTTGGGGGGCTGTTCTTCGAGTGCCTGAAGGTCTCCCACCGCCTGGTTGACCTTGCATGCCTGCAAATATTGAACTAAAAAAGTCTGAGAAACCGCCTTCTCCACCAAATATATCAGCAAAATCACCCACATCCACGCGGGTTCCACCTCGTTGAGATTGTGCAAACCAGTCATCCCAATTGAAGTTATTCGCATCACCACCTCGTTGTTGCCATTGTTGATAAGACTCGCCTAACTCGTCATACCTGGTTCTCTTTTTGGGATCGCTCAATACTTCATTGGCTTCATTAATATCTTTAAATTTATCTTCAGCTTCTTTGTTCCCAGGGTTACGATCTGGATGATATTTCATAGCAAGTTTTCGATAAGCCTGCTTAATATCACCCTCAGAAGCATTTCGTTTGACGCCCAGTGTTTTATAATAATCTTTATATTCCATACCTTCATATTATGCTGAACAAGGTATCATTGTCAAGTAAACTAGAAAACTCTTATACAAAACTTATATTCAAAATTCAAGACTAAATCATGATAGAAAAAGAAATAATTCATGCTAAGATAATCCTATGAAAACCATCAAAGATCGCATCTTAATCGTTGAAAATAATCCAGAAATCAGTGATTTCCTGGCAAATCAGGCATTAGCTTCTCCAAATTATCAAGTATTTCAAGTAGCTGATGCCAGTAGCGCTATTAACAAAGCAGTTCAGATAAATCCTGATCTCATCATTTCAAATCTAAATTTGCCGGGATTGAGCGGAAAAGATTTGCTGATTGCGCTCTCCTCACACGGCATCACACCTCCAACCATCATGATTGCAAATGAAGGACACGAATCAGACATCATTCAGGCATTCAGGCTTGGTGCCGCTGATTACATCACCTGGCCAGTCAGAGATACAGAAGTTGTGTTGGTGGTTGAACGGTTATTGAAACAGGTTCATGATCGGCGTGAACACATCAATTTAGAAAACCGATTACGAATCACCAACCAGCAACTTCAGCAACGTGTTAAAGAATTAACTGCGATTTTTTCAATTGGTAAAGCGGTTACCTCTGTTACAAATCATAAAGTACTGGTTGATAAAATCCTGCAAATTTCTGCTCAGGTAAGCCAATCAGATCTGGGTTGGTTTTTAATGAAACAGGAAGAGCAAGGCAAGAACTTTTTGTTAGTTTCTCAACACAATTTGCCAGATATCTTCCTGTCCAAAATGCATAAAGTCTGGGATGACGGCATCAGTCAGCTGGTAGCCATCTCAGGTGAAACGCTCAGTATATCAGGCGAGCCGATCAAACGATTTAAAGTAAAGGTATTGGGGGAATCCATTATTATTGTCCCGATAAAAATCCAGCGACAGGTAAAGGGGTTGTTGGTGTTGATGCGAAAACTGCCCGATCCGTTTTCCCCAAGTGATCAACGTTTGTTGGAAGCTGTAACCGATTATGCTTCCATATCGTTTGTGAATACCAGATTATTCCGATCATATGAAGCACGCGAAAAGGCTTTATCCCGCCTGGTACATCATTCACAAATAAATGAACAAATCATCAATGAGATATTTCTAAAAACAAAAAATAATCTGGATAATATGCTTTCTGATGGTCAGGAATCATGGGAGGAACTGCAACATTCATTAAAAACAAATGAAAAGGAAACATCAAAAAAACACCATGAATCTTTTGATGCATTTATGCACGAAATTCAGAACCTGTCATCACTGCTACACGCTGACCCATTTTCCATGAAAACAAATCAGAACCAAAAATTTGATCTGGTACTTATGGTAAATGACCTTTACGAACGTTTTCAACCCATCATTCAATACCACCGACTTACAATCAGGAAAGAGATTCTAATAAATTCACTCAATGTTTCAGCAGATCCCAATCATATGTATGAGTCGCTCAACGGAATTTTGACGAATGCTATTCAATTCTGTGGTGGAAATGGAGAGATATTCATAAAAATCAATCAGGATACGGGTTCCAAAGCATTGTTATCCATCAGTAATACGGGGAAAATCCCAGATCAGACGAAAAAACAGTTTGTTTCTGATCGAAATCATTTCGAAAAACAAGAAAAAATTCGTTTTGGGGGCATTGGTATCAGCCTCAACCTGGTTCAAAAAATTATTACCCATTATGGCGGTAGAATCTGGATGGAAAATCATCCGAAGTATGGTGCTACTTTTTTTCTATCTATCCCTATTGCTGAATAAAAAATAATTATGTCTACTGAAAATAAACCACTTCAAAAAATATTAATCATCAATGCCGAGATTCAAACCAATCGGCTTCTTCACCAGGTTATTGAGTCAATGGGTTATGCAGTATTAGTCAGTGAAAGTTTAGAGAATGCTCAACAATACTTTACATTAGATATTCCATCGTTGGTAATCATTAATGAAAACATTGCTACCCAGAACAATTTCGACTGGATAAAAAGCAATCGACAGAAATATCCTTTACTTCCAATTATTCTTTACACCATTAATGAAAAACATCATACCCTCAAGCAAGCATTGCGCTTAGGAATTAATGATTATCTTTCCACACCATTGACAGTGGAAGATATTCAAAATTCCATTCAAGCTAATTTAACACATAGTCAGACATTACGAAATTATGTTTTAGTAGAAGCACGCCGGGCCACCCAACAGCTCCAGGCCAGAGTAAACGACCTGGAAACGCTTACCGATTTAGCCAGAATGGTCACCAGCAGTCTCGATGTTGATATTGTCTTACGGATGATTGTTGAAGCCGCGGTTGAATTAACCGGAGCAGAAGAAGGCAGTTTAATGCTGATTGATGAGAAAACCGGCGAATTATATATGCGAGCTTCCCGCAATTACAATGAAGACTTCGTTTCGACCTTTCGCTTACCTGTGAATGATTCTTTGATCGGTTCAGTGGCTCAAAATGGCAAGATTGTCATTTTCGATGACAATACGCCGCAAAAAATAAAAACCTCTTACCTGGTACACAGTCTGGTATATATTCCTCTTATACTGAAAGAACAGATTATTGGTGTATTAGGCGTCAGTAACCGGCATAAAAGAATGGTGTTTTCTCAAAGAGATGTCGGACTACTCACAACCATGGCGGAATATGCTGTCATAGCTATTGAAAATTCCCGTATTTTTTCAGATATGTTAGTTGAACGAACAAAATTGGAAACTATCATTAATCAGATCGAGGATGGTGTTCTGGTCTTGGATAATGATTTTCGCATCCTGGTCATTAATGAAATCGCAAAAACTGTACTGCGAGTCAGTGGAGAGCATCTGTTAGGTTCACCCATACAGATGTATCCCATTGACACAGAATTAATGGAAATCATTAAGAAATTTGAGACGTATCTGGGAAAATCAGCTGAAATCAACGCTGATGATGAACGTGTCTTTAGTGCTCACCTCTCAAAGATAACAAATATAGGATATGCCATCACATTGCATGATATTACTTATCTGAAAAAGATGGATCGCATAAAGAGTGATTTCGTCAGCACGGTATCACATGATCTTCGATCCCCGCTTACAGCAATTTTAGGATACGTTGACCTGGTTGAAAGAGCTGGACCTGTTCAGGAACTTCAAAAAAATTTCCTGGATCGCATTCAATTTTCTGTCCATAATATCACCAGCCTGGTAGATGATCTGCTCAATCTCGGTAGAATTGAAGCTGGATTTGACACCCGTAAAGAGCTATTAGACCTGAGTGTATTTATCCATCAAGCGATCGACGAATTGAATCCTAAATTCCTGCAGTCAAATATGCACCTCAAAATCAATGTGCCAGATATAAGTGGACTGATTTATGCCAGCCCTATCCAAATTCGTCAGTTATTAAATAATCTTCTGACGAATGCCATCAAATATTCCAAGCCAGACACAAACATATCTGTTACGCTGAAAGAGAAAGAAAATCAATTGATCCTTCAGATTGCTGATCAGGGTTTTGGAATTCCTGCCGTGGATTTGCCCTATATCTTTGATAAATTCTATCGGTCTGGAAATGTGATTGGAACTGAGATACCAGGAAGTGGTTTGGGACTGGCCATTGTTAAATCAATCGTTGAAAGTCATCATGGGCGTATATGGGTTGATTCAACAGTAGGTCAAGGATCCACATTCACAATTGTTTTTCCAATTTCTGAATTATAAAAACCTGCATATTGCGCTGAAGAAAGATAGCAGAGGTTTTGCCACAGGAGAAAAAAGTGATGAGATGTTGTTTTATCAATTTCTTTCATCTCCGCCATAATTTATTGCAGTCGAACTGTAATATGTTGCGATTAACTTCATGACAGGTATTGATTTTGATCCTTTGATTCATCATACCTCTTATTAAAACAATATCTCTTTTTTCCTTTAACCTGAATCCGTTCCAACTTGACGTCGAATCGCGGTTATGCTACTATTTTGATAAGGTTTGAAAAATTAGAGTAATACCATTTGAAGGTTTTGGAAGAAGGAGATCTCGCTCATGAAAAAAATTGTTTATCCAATGATCTTAATCATTTTGATGTTAAGCCTGGTTCTGGGCGGATGTACACGCTCAGCAACAAAAGGTGGCGGTGGAGATGTAGCCGTAGATACACCGGATATCCCATTTCCTGTGGGTCCTGAAAATAACCCCAATCGTATAACCGAAATTATCGCTGTCACCCAAACGGCAGCAGCTCAAGTCAGCGCGGATACGGAACAGCCTGCACAGGAAGCTGAAACAGCAACGCCTGAAGCGGTGTTAGAAGAAACACCAAAATCATTACCCACCACAGCAGCCATCGTTGTCCCAACTGCCACACCAGGTTTGCCAACCACTTATACAGTGCAGGATGGTGAATTTCCGTATTGTTTAGCCCGTCGATTTAATATCAATCCGAATGATTTGGTGAGTATTAATAACATAAGTGGATTTGTTTCACCAGGAACGGTATTGACAATTCCAACCAATAGCACCTGGCCAAGTGAATTTGAACGTGCATTAATTGCTCATCCTACCACCTACAACGTACTTACCGGTGATACGATCTATAAGATTGCCTGTCAGTTCGGTGATGTTGACCCCAATGACATCATTTTCGCCAATAATCTGGAAGAGCCCTATACACTCACAGCTGGTCAGGTAATCGCTATCCCATAACCACTAAGTTGTAAATATAAGTACCCAGCGGGGGTTATCACCCCCGCTTTAACCTTTAAATGAGGAGTTTTCCTATGGATTTTAAAATACTCAATCGTGAATCAGTCTATCAAGGCCGTGCATTTAAAGTACAAAAAGTATTTTTAGAATTGCCGAACCAGAAGCAACAATATTACGATCTAGTGGATCATAATGATTCTGTCACTATTTTGCCCATTGATAAGAATGGAGATGTATATTTTGTGACCCAATACCGGCTGGGTTCTGAAAGTCAATTATTGGAATTACCAGCGGGAGTCGTTGAGGATAATGAACCACCTCATGTTTGTGCAATGCGGGAAATTCAGGAAGAAATCGGGATGGCCGCTGAAAATTTACAATTATTAGGAGACTTTTACCTGGTGCCAGGTTATTCCAATGAACATATGTACACCTATCTGGCAACCGGTCTTTATCCATCAGCACTCAACCCTGATACAGACGAATTTCTTAATATCTCCAGGATTCCATATTTGCAGGTATTGGAAATGATGCGTTCAGGCAAAATCCAGGATGCTAAAACCCTGGCAACAATAGCTCTGGCACTTCCAATTCTTGGTTTTCATTCTTAATTTATTTGTGCTTTTTTTCTCAAATTACTCATTTTTTTTAGCTATTTTCCATTATAATACCTGCATCAATCTGTCCTTCGGGTAAAACCAATCCAGAACGAAATTTCCAGCAAGGTTGTCTGAACTTTATGACAAGGCGCTCACAGTATTATGATCATTATTACTATTTTTTTATGAACTACGCTTTTACACTTAAGAATTGGATTAAATAAAGAATTTTGAGATTTACTCTCATTTGAATAATCTCGGATAATACCGAAAAAAAATTAATGGAGATATTATGTCTAATATAATCACAATCGATGCAAATGAAGCAGTAGCAAGGGTTGCATACCGGCTGAACGAAGTGATTGCAATCTACCCAATCACGCCTTCATCAGGTATGGGTGAGTTTTCTGATGCCTGGTCTGCACAAGAATTGAAGAATATTTGGGGAACTGTTCCATTGGTAGCAGAAATGCAATCTGAGGGTGGTGCTGCCGGTGCTGTTCATGGAGCCCTGCAAACAGGTTCATTAACCACGACCTTCACAGCTTCACAAGGATTGTTATTGATGATCCCGAATATGTTTAAGATCGCAGGGGAATTGACACCTACTGTCTTTCATGTTTCAGCCCGTACCATCGCCAGTCACGCTTTATCGATTTATGGTGACCACTCAGACATTATGGCGGTTCGATCGACTGGTTTTGCCTTACTAGGCTCACGTTCTGTTCAGGAAGCCCATGATTTTGCATTAATTTCAACAGCAGCCACACTGAAAAGCCGAATACCTTTTGTGCATTTCTTTGATGGTTTTCGAACATCACATGAGGTCAACAAAATTCGAGAGTTAACCGAAGACGATATGCGTGCCATGATCGATTATGACACCATTGTTGCCCATCGCAATCGCTCATTAAACCCGGAACGACCAGTTTTACGCGGAACAGCACAAAACCCGGATGTCTTCTTCCAGGCTCGCGAAACAGTTAACAAGTATTACAACGACTGTCCTGGAACGGTTCAGGAGGCGATGGACGCTTTTGGCAAATTAACAGGCAGACAATACCATTTATTTGATTATTTTGGTGCACCGGATGCTGATAGAGTGGTGATTGTCATGGGTTCTGGGGCGGAGACCGTGGAAGAAACTGCCAAAAATTTAATTGCGAACGGTGACAAAATCGGTGTGATTACCGTTCATCTGTATCGACCATTTTCAGTAGAGCATTTGATGAAGGCACTCCCCGCAACCGTCAAATCAATCGCTGTGTTGGATCGCACCAAGGAACCTGGAGCAGTTGGAGAACCACTCTTAGGAGATGTCATTTCCGGTCTATATGAAGGCAAAGCTCTTGGTTTGGCTCCTTTCAATGAACTTCCCAAAGTTATCGGTGGACGGTATGGACTTTCATCAAAAGAATTTACCCCAGCCATGGCTAAAGCCATTTTTGATGAACTAAAGAAAGACAATCCCAAGAATCACTTTACGATTGGTATCAATGATGACCTGACTCATACAAGCCTTGAATATGACACCACATTTTCAATCTTCAATCCAAATTCAACACGCTGTGTATTCTTTGGATTAGGAGCCGATGGTACAGTTGGTGCGAATAAAAACTCAATCAAGATTATTGGTGAAGAAACTAATTATGGTGCACAAGGCTTTTTCTACTATGACTCCAAAAAATCAGGTTCCATCACCATTTCTCACCTACGGTTTGGCCCAGATGAAATTAGAGCTCCTTACTTGATTGGTGTGGGTGAAGCAAATTTCGTCGCATGTCATCAGTTCAATTTTCTGGAAAAAATAGACATCCTGAAATATGCTGAAAATGGTGCTGTTTTCCTGCTCAATGCAACCTTTAAACCTGATGAAGTATGGAATCAGTTACCTGTTGAAGTTCAAAAACAAATCATCACGAAGAAATTAAATTTCTACACTATTGACGCAAATGAAGTTGCCGAAAAAACTGGCATGGGAAACCGCATCAATACCATTATGCAGACCTGCTTCTTTGCTATCAGTGGCGTACTGCCCCGTGAGGAAGCGATTGCTGAAATTAAGAAATCGATTAAAAAGACATATGGCAAACGTGGGGATGCAGTTGTAAATCGTAATTTTGAAGCTGTAGATCATACATTAGCCAATTTACATGTGGTTAATTATACTGAGAATGCTTCCAGTGCGATAAAGTTACGACCTGCAATGGCGAACGAAGCACCAGAATTTGTCCGAAATGTTCTCGGACCCATGGTCGTTTATGAGGGAGATGGTGTGCCCGTCAGTGCCATGCCACATGATGGAACATTTCCAACCGCAACCAGTCAATGGGAAAAACGTAACATCTCCCTGGAAATCCCTGTCTGGGATCCTGAAGTATGTATTCAATGTGGTAAATGTGTGTTTGTCTGCCCGCATGCCGTGATTCGAATGAAGGTTTACGATGGAGAATTATTAGATGCTGCACCAGAAACCTTCAAATCGATCGAGGCAAAATTTAAAGGCGTCACCGGTGATAAATTTACCATTCAGATCGCGCCGGAAGATTGTACCGGTTGCTCATTATGCGTAGAAGCCTGCCCGGCAAAGAATAAAACTCAGGCTGGTTTGAAAGCCATCAATATGGCACCACAACCACCTATTCGCGAGACAGAACGAGAAAATTGGAATTTCTTCCTGACCATCCCTGATATTGAACGGGCAGATATTGAAACCAATACAATCAAGAATTCACAATTACTCAGACCATTATTTGAGTTCTCAGGTGCCTGTGCTGGTTGTGGTGAGACACCTTATGTAAAACTTCTCTCTCAGTTGTTTGGTGATCGAACGATTGTTGCCAATGCAACCGGTTGTTCTTCCATTTATGGCGGTAACCTGCCAACCACTCCGTGGGCAGTCAATAGTAAAGGTCGGGGACCCGCATGGTCAAATTCATTATTTGAAGATAATGCCGAATTTGGACTTGGAATGCGCTTAACTGTAGATCGCCAGACTGAATTTGCTAAAGAACTGATTCAGAGTTTATCCGATCAAATTGGCGCAGATCTCGTTACAGAGATCCTGAATGCTGACCAGACCACAGATTCTGGCATTGATGCCCAGAGAATTCGTGTTGCGACCCTCAAAGAAAAACTGGCTGACTTACAGGATCCTAAGGGAAAACATTTGCTCTCAGTGGCGGATTTCCTGGTCAAGAAGACTGTCTGGATCATTGGTGGAGATGGATGGGCTTACGATATCGGATACGGTGGGCTGGATCACGTTTTGGCTTCGGGACGCAATATTAACGTGCTGGTCCTGGACACTGAAGTTTATTCTAACACGGGTGGTCAGGCATCAAAAGCCACACCACGCGCAGCGGTTGCAAAATTCGCTGCCAATGGTAAAGGACTGCCCAAGAAGGACCTGGGTATGATCGCCATGGCATATGGATATGTCTACGTTGCGAAAATTGCCATGGGTGCGAATGATGCGCAGACCCTGAAAGCATTCAAAGAAGCTGAAGCTTTTGAGGGCCCATCCCTTATCATCGCTTACAGTCATTGTATTGCTCATGGTATCGATATGCAGAAGGGTTTGGAACAACAAAAATTGGCTGTACAATCTGGAGTCTGGCCAATTTACCGATACAACCCTGATTTCATCGCCAACGGTAAGAATCCATTGATTATTGACAGCAAAGATCCTTCCATTTCTGTTCAGGAATATGCTTACAACGAAACACGTTATCGTATGCTCCTGCAGAGTGATGAAGCACGTGCAGAAAAATTAATGAATGATGCAAGGAATGATGTGAGCAAACGTTGGGAACTTTATAAACAAATGGCAAAAATTGAATATAAAGCCACCAATGGAGACAGTGATAATCAATAATCAAAATTTTTGGTGGTTGTTATAATATAAAAAAAAGCAACCACCTTAAATTTTCTAAAAGAGGAGTAATAAAAATGACGGATCTCAGCACCACTTATTTAGGAATGAAACTCAAGAATCCATTAGTGGCTTCTGCTTCCCCACTTTCCAAAAAAGTTGAATATGTGAAACAGATGGAAGATGCTGGTATTGGAGCAGTTGTCATGTATTCATTATTTGAGGAACAGATCACCCACGAAAGCAATGCATTGGATTATTTCCTCAATCGTGGGACTGAGAGCTATGCTGAAGCAATGACATACTTCCCTGAAATGGAAAGCTACAATATCGGACCGGATTCTTATCTTGATCTGGTAAGCAAGATCAAAGAAGCTGTAGACATCCCTGTTATTGGTTCATTAAATGGTGTTTCAACAGGTGGATGGATAGAGTATGCAAAAAAGATCGAGCAGGCAGGGGCAGATGCTTTGGAATTGAATATTTATTACATTCCAACCGATGTAAAAATACTCAGCAAAGAGTTGGAAGATGCACAGATAGAATTAGTGGCAAATGTTAAAAATCAGCTGAGCATCCCTCTCGCAGTTAAATTAAGCGCGTATTACACGGCTTTACCGGCTTTTGCAAAAAGACTTAGCAATGCAGGCGTGGATGGTCTGGTTTTATTCAATCGTTTCTATCAGCCTGATATTGACACAGAAACCCTGGAAGTCATACCCAGCCTGGTTTTGAGCGATTCTTACGATTTACGACTTCCTTTGCGTTGGGTAGCCATACTTTATGGAAAAATCAAAGCAGATTTGGCATTAACCAGTGGTGTTCACAATGAAAAAGATGTGCTCAAAGCTATGATGGCGGGTGCCAATGTGGTTGAAATCACTTCAGAATTTCTGGCAAACGGAATTGGTCGTACCACTGAGATTCTGCGCGGATTGGAAGAATGGATGAATGAATATGAATACAAATCCATCACCCAGATGCGTGGCAGCATGAGTCATAAATCTGTTGCAGAGCCTGCTGCTTTTGAAAGAGCCAATTACATGAAAGCCTTACAATCCTTTGACAACAAGGATGTATAAACTGAATTTAAATCATAGGATAACAAAAAATCCCCTTGCGAGGGGATTTTTTTATTCGTATCAGTCCGGGTTTTTATTCAGAGGTTAACTTGCCATGTTTCTTAGCACGATAGACGATTCTTCCACGACTCAAGTCATACGGACTCATTTCTACGCGTACACGATCTCCTAACAGAATACGAATATAATATTTTCGCATTCTGCCAGACAAATATGCTAAAACTTCATGCTCATTATCTAAACGTACACGAAATTGAGTACCTGGTAAAGCCTCAATAATGGTACCATCAACCTGAATCTTATCTTCTTCTTTCGCCATCGTCACCTCCGTAACTCAAAAAAACCACATAACCCGGAAGAAAAAAACTATTCGTGTGTGACCTGACGTCTCTTCACGCGGCGCGCTGCTTTCTTCTTCTCTACTCTTCGCAACTCACTCTTGGAAACAAACCATCGTTTGCGTCGGATAGTGCTCAAAACTCCACTTTTTACGACCTTTTTGCGAAATCGCTTTAATATACTATCCTGCGATTCATTGGGGCGTAATATTACAAAAGCCAAATTACTCACCTCCTCCCGACATACGAGTTATTTCCAACAAAAAGCCCGGCGAAACGTTCCCTGCCGAGCCGTTTTGACCAACAAAAATTATAAATGTTAAACTTCCACATTCGCAGCCAAATTATACCAAGGTAAAGGCTTAACTGTCAAATTTTATTAATTTTTTGACCAACTCATTAATAAAAAATTTGAACCTTTTATCCTAAGTCAATATATAATCTAAAAAACAAATGCTTGGTTTCGTTTTTGAAAGTTGAAAAATGATTCATATTCGATATGCTTCTGTTCTAGACGCAGCAATTATTGCCCAAATTCATACCTCTTCTTGGCAAGCAGCTTATACAGGTATTGTGCCTGATGAGATTCTCAATAGTCTTGATCCTGTAAAAAGATCTCACCAATTGAAAATTCAAATTAATGAATTTCCGGAAAGTTACAGTGTTGTTTATAAGGGGGAAGAGCCAACTGGGTATATTTGTTTTGGACGTTCACGTGATCAAGATAGTTTGGAAAATGATGGGGAAATTTACGCTATTTATTTATATCCAAAGTTTTATCATAAAGGATTCGGTACCCAACTAATTCAATGGGGTGAGAAAGAATTAAGACAAAAGGGATTTCAGCGTATCTTTATTTGGGTATTAGAAAAGAATGTGAATGCAAGAAATTTTTATCAAAAAAATAATTATGTATTTGACGGCACTATTAAGGAAATCAACATTGGAAATTTACTTAATGAATACCGTTATTTTAAAGAAATATAAATATTAAATAATTTGGATTTTTTTAAATCAAAAAAAGTTTCTTGGCAATGACCTACTCTCCCGGGGGGTCGCCCCCCAAGTACCATCGGCGCTAACAGCCTTAACTTCCGGGTTCGAGATGTGTCCGGGTGTACCACTGTCGCTCCTATCACCAAGAAACTTTTCTTTTCAAATAGTATGTGTAGTCCTTCAGAAAAAAGAACCAGTTCTCCGCATTACCTGAAGCCCTCGATCATTAGTACGACTTAGCTTAATGCATTGCTGCACTTCCACTTGTCGCCTATCAAGCAGGTAGTCTCCCTGCGATCTTACTCCTTTTCAGGATTACAGGGGTCTTATCTTGAGGCGAGCTTCCCGCTTAGATGCTTTCAGCGGTTATCCCTGCCAGACTTAGCTACTCAGCTATGCCGTTGGCACGACAACTGACACACCAGTGGTCTGTCCATCCCGGTCCTCTCGTACTAGGGACAGCTCCTCTCAAACCCCTTGCGCCCACAGCGGATAGAGACCGACCTGTCTCACGACGGTCTGAACCCAGCTCGCGTACCACTTTAACGGGCGAACAGCCCGACCCTTGGGACCTTGTACAGCCCCAGGATGTGATGAGCCGACATCGAGGTGCCGAGCGAGGTCGTCGATGTGAACTCTTGGACCTCACCAGCCTGTTATCCCCGGGGTAGCTTTTATCCGGTAAGCCACGGCCCTTCCACTCAGTACCGTGGGATCACTAAGCCCGACTTTCGTCTCTGCTCGACGCGTTGGTCTTGCAGTCAAGCTCCCTTATGCCTTTACACTCTTCGACTGGTTTCCATTCAGTCTGAGGGAACCTTTGGGCGCCTCCGTTACTTTTTAGGAGGCGACCGCCCCAGTCAAACTGCCCACCTGGCACGGTCCCCCACCCGGTTTACGGTGTGGGGTTAGAATCTAAACATGATCAGGGTGGTATTTCACCATTGGCTCCACCAATGCTGACGCACTAGCTTCTCAGCCTCCCACCTATCCTACACAAACCATACCCAAATTCAATGCCAAGTTGCAGTAAAGCTCCACGGGGTCTTTTTGTCCTGCTGCGGGTAGGCCGCATCTTCACAGCCATTTCAATTTCACCGGGTCCCTCGTTGAGACAGTGCTCCAGTTGTTACGCCATTCGTGCGGGTCGGAACTTACCCGACAAGGAATTTCGCTACCTTAGGACCGTTATAGTTACGGCCGCCGTTCACCGGGGCTTCAGTTCAAAGCTTCGCGCTTGCGCACTAACCTCTCCCTTTAACCTTCCGGCACTGGGCAGGCGTCAGCCCCTATACATCGTCTTACGACTTTGCAGAGACCTGTGGTTTTGTTAACCAGTCACTAGAGCCATTTCACTGCGACCCCCATGCGCTACCGATTTTACTCGTCACGCTCAGGGGCACCCCTTCTCCCGAAGTTACGGGGCTATTTTGCCTAGTTCCTTAACGAAGGTTCTCCCGTTCACCTTGGTATTCTCTACCCGTCTACCAGTGTCGGTTTGCGGTACGGGTACTATAAGTTCATCGCTTAGAAGCTTTTCTTGGCAGCAAGGCTCAACTCACTTATGCCTTGGAGACTCGCTACAACACCTCAACTCAACTGGCGGATTTGCCTACCAGTCTCATCGTCTGTCGTGTCATACACCCACACTTCCAATCGTGGGCTGGCCTACCTCGCTGCGTCCCTCCTTCGCTCCCTTACAGTAGTTCCGGAATGTTGACCGGATATCCATCGCCTACGCCTTTCGGCCTCGACTAAGGCCCCGACTAACCCGACGCGGATTGACCTGGCGTCGGAAACCTGAGACTTACGGTGAACACGGTTCTCACGTGTTTTACGCTACTCATGCCTGCATTCTCACTTCTGTACGCTCCAGCCGTCCTCACGGTCGACCTTCTCCGCTGTACAGAACGCTCCCCTACCGATCACACCTAAGTGTAATCCCATAGCTTCGGTGTTAGACTTAGCCCCGTTAAATTTTCCGCGCAGAATCACTTGACCAGTGAGCTATTACGCACTCTTTAAAGGGTGGCTGCTTCTAAGCCAACCTCCTGGTTGTTTTTGTAACTCCACATCGTTTCCCACTTAGTCTAAACTTGGGGACCTTAGCTGATGATCTGGGCTGTTTCCCTTTCGACCACGAAACTCATCTCCCGTAGTCCGACTACTGCGATCTGGAACAACGGCATTCGGAGTTTGATTGGGTTTGGTAAGCTCTAAGCCCCCTAGCCCATTCAGTGCTCTACCTCCGTTGCTGAACTCGCAGCGCTAGCCCTAAAGCTATTTCGGGGAGAACCAGCTATCTCCGGGTTCGTTTGGCATATCGCCGCTAACCACACCTCATCCCCTAACTTTGCAACGTTAGTAGGTTCGGGCCTCCACGAGGGTTTAATCTCGCTTCACCCTGGACATGGTTAGATCACCCGGTTTCGGGTCTAATCCTTGCGACTAGTCGCCCTATTAAGACTCGCTTTCGCTACGGCTCCGCGTGTTTCTCGCTTAACCTCGCCACAAAAATTAACTCGCAGGCTCATTCTCCAAGAGGCACGCCGTCAGGCCTAGCAGTGCGCACGAGTATTTCTACTCAGCACCAACCTCCTATTAGCCCTCCGACTGCTTGTAGGTCTATGGTTTCAGGTTCTATTTCACTCCCCTCGCCGGGGTACTTTTCACCTTTCCCTCACGGTACTTGTTCACTATCGGTCGCCAAATGTATTTAGCCTTGGAGAGTGGACTCCCCAGCTTCCTGCCGGATTAGCGTGCCCGGCAGTACTCAGGGTCCCAGCTGGAGTCTCTCAGTTTTCGCGTACGGGGCTCTCACCCTCTCTGGCTGGCTTTCCCACACCATTCCACTAACTTTGAGTTTTGTAACTCCATGCAGCTGGCCCTACAACCCCAATACAGCTCGCTGTACTGGTTTGGGCTTTTCCCATTTCGCTCGCCACTACTTTGGGAATTGTTTCTTTTCCTCTGGGTACTTAGATGTTTCAGTTCCCCAGGTTCCCTTCGTATACCTATTGATTCAGTATACGATACTGGAGGTTCGCTCCAGTGGGTTTCCCCATTCGGACATCCCCGGATCGGCGCTTGTTCACAGCTCCCCGAGGCTTTTCGCAGTGACCCACGTCCTTCGTCGGCATTTGGCGCCTAGGCATCCACCATAAACCCTTAGTAGCTTCTTCGTAATGCGGAGAGCTCGTTCTTCTTTCTTCTTTAGCTCTCCTTCTTCTTTTTCGGTTACTTTCGTTCTTTTTCTTTTCTTTCTAGATGCTTTTGGCCTACACATATTCTATTCGATTTTTAAGGTGCTGTACGTAGTTTCTCCTACGCTCACTATGGTTCATCTTTCAATCAGCCACACTATGTAGAGGAGAAAAATCACGTTCATTGAAATTTAATAAGGTGCAAATCAGCCCGGCTCACCACCGGGCTGCAAATTTTCAGATCCGATTGGTTTCGCCTTCTTTTATTTAGTGCTTCTTGTTACTCTCTACCATATACTCCGTAAAATTCTTTCGAGTGGAGATGAGGGGATTCGAACCCCTGACCTCCGCCGTGCAAGGGCGGCGCTCTCCCAGCTAAGCTACATCCCCGAAAAATACTTCCATGTAGGTGGGCCTTTCAGGGCTCGAACCTGAGACCTCGCCCTTATCAGAGGCGCGCTCTAACCAACTGAGCTAAAGGCCCTTCTGTCAGCCCTTAGCAACTGAGAAGTGATAGGAAATCTGTTTCTTCTGCTAATCTCTCGCCTCTGCACCGCATGAGGCATTTCTTTAGTCTCGTACCTCAGTACAAAACCACTACCTAGAAAGGAGGTGATCCAGGCGCACCTTCCGGTACACCTACCTTGTTACGACTTCGTCCCAGTCACCAGCACCACCTTCGACAGCGCCCTCCCTTACGGGTTAGGCTACCGGCTTCAGGTGTTACCAGCTCCCATGACGTGACGGGCGGTGTGTACAAGCCCCGGGAACGTATTCAACGCAGTATGGCTGACCTGCGTTTACTAGCAACTCCAACTTCATGCAGGCGAGTTGCAGCCTGCAATCTGAACTGAGGGAAGTTTTGCTGGATTGGCTCCACCTCGCGGTTTCGCAACCTATTGTCCCTTCCCATTGTAGCGTGTGTGTAGCCCAGGATATAAAGGCCATGCTGACTTGACGTCATCCCCACCTTCCTCCGGTTTATGACCGGCAGTTCCGTGTGACACTTGTAACACACAGCGAGGGTTGCGCTCGTTAGCGGACTTAACCGAACATCTCACGACACGAGCTGACGACAGCCATGCAGCACCTGTACAAGCTCCCCGAAGGGTCGATCTGCTTTCGCTTCTCTACCACTTGTATGTCAAACCCTGGTAAGGTTCTTCGTGTAGCATCGAATTAAACCACACGCTCCGCTGCTTGTGCGGGGCCCCGTCAATTCCTTTGAGTTTTAACCTTGCG
The DNA here is from genome assembly GCA_963765655.1 of uncultured Chloroflexia bacterium. Classification (GTDB taxonomy): domain Bacteria; phylum Chloroflexota; class Anaerolineae; order Anaerolineales; family Anaerolineaceae; genus UBA6170. The sequence goes on along the minus strand of CAVXXH010000003.1, from coordinate 1,373,697 downwards.
GCCGTAGTCCCCAGGCGGTAGACTTATCGCGTTTGCTGCGGCACTGATGGATTTTACTCCACCAACGCCAAGTCTACATCGTTTACAGCTAGGACTACCGGGGTCTCTAATCCCGTTTGCTACCCTAGCTTTCGCGTCTGAGCGTCAGTCTCGAGCCAGAAAATCGCCTTCGCCACTGGTGTTCCTCCGGATATCTACGCATTTCACCACTACACCCGGAATTCCATTTTCCTCTCTCGTACTCAAGCTCTATAGTTTTGAACGTCCTCTCCCAGTTAAGCCGGGAGCTTTCACATCCAACTTATAAAGCCGCCTACACGCGCTTTACGCCCAGTAAATCCGAATAACGCTCGCCTCCTACGTGTTACCGCGGCTGCTGGCACGTAGTTAGCCGAGGCTTATTCCAAGAGTACCGTCCTTCCTCTTCCTCTTGAAAAGAGTTTTACGACCCGAGGGCCTTCATCACTCACGCGGCGTTGCTGCATCAGGCTTTCGCCCATTGTGCAATATTCCCTACTGCTGCCACCCGTAGGTGTATGGACCGTATTTCAGTTCCATTGTGGGGGGTCACCCTCTCAGGTCCCCTACCCGTCATCGCCTTGGTAGGCTTTTACCCTACCAACTAGCTGATGGGACGCAGGCCCCTCCCAAAGTGGATTTCTCCTTTAATCTAGAGCTTCTAGTCTCCCTAGATCTTATGCGGTATTAGCAACCCTTTCAGGCTGTTATCCCCCGCTTTGGGGCAGGTCACCAACGCGTTACTCACCCGTTCGCCACTAAGTATTCGATTGCTCAAATACCCCGTTCGACTTGCATGTATTAGGCACGCCGCCAGCGTTCATCCTGAGCCAGGATCAAACTCTCCGCAAAATATTCTTTTATCACCTCTTTCGAGGTGCTTCGGTCATTTTTTTTCTCGCGGATTAAAAATTAACAGGTTCTTCGTCTTTCCTATCACTCTTCAGTTGTTAAGGTGCTGCCTTAAAGGTCTGCCCACAATATGCGACAAAAAATCCGATGCTGTCGCAACTTATTACGTTGGCAACATCGGCTATCAACAGCGATGTTATTGGGGTTTTCCTTCACCCTCTTCAGTTTTCAATGATCTATTGATGTGGACCAGATCACCCTATTAAAGTTCGGGAGAATTATTGTATACCCGATTGTTTTCTATGTCAAGATAGTTATTCAAATTCGTGACATTTTACGCACATTTGGGCTTGGTATGTGCTCTGTGTTCTTTAAGGCTATTGCTTTATAAAAGATCATTCTTCCGGGGTTGCCGGGCTGCCTGTTACTGGCAGCGGGCAGAATTATACCGCAGCCATAAATACTGTCAAGGGAATTCGTTAAACAGAATTTGGAAAAATTTGTATGAGCTAACCGCTAATAGAAATATATCTCATTTAAATTCACAATTCTGCGTTATTCATTTAGTCGTTTAATCACGATTAACGTTAAATCATCCTGGGGTGGCTCATTATCGAGAAACAAATCCAATTCTTCTAGTATTTTCGATATAATGGTTTCTGCGTCTTCCAGAACGATTGCTTTAACACATTCTGCCAGGTGTTGTAAACCGACATAATCCCCCATTTGATTGCAAGCTTCAGTTACTCCATCAGTATAAACCAACAAAATATCATCTGGTTCGATCATTATCTCAGATTGACTCCAGCCAAAATCCTCCGATACGCCAAGAGGTAATCCTGTTCTACCTAGTTGATTTGGATTTGGACTGCTATCTCGAAACCAGAGTGGAGGGTTGTGTCCTGCATTGGCATATACCATTTTTCCACTATTGGGATCCAGTATTCCGAGAAAAACTGTTACATATTCTAAATCATTTAAAATGGATAAAATTCTCTGGTTGACATCAAAAAAAACCTGCTCCGGATGTTCTGGATACAAAGAAATCCGTTCTCTCAATAACGACCATGCCAGCACCATCAATAAAGCTGCGGCGACACCCTTATCAACTACATCTGCAATTAGGACCACTATACGATCATCCGGTAATTTAAATACATCATAAAAATCACCTGAGGTTTCACGTGCTGGTTGCAATGCAGCCGAAAATTGCCAATTTGGCACATCCGGAAATTTTTGAGGAAGAAAATTCATTTGAAGATGCCAGGCTAAATTCAATTCTCGCTGCATGCGATCATTGTTCATTTGCAAAATCTGCTGTGCTCTGCGAATATATAAATGAGATTTAACCCGTGCCAACACTTCTTCGATCTGAAAAGGTTTGGAAATATAATCCAACCCGCCGACATGAAATCCTTGCAATTTATCTTGAAGATCGTTTAATGCACTGATGAAAATCACCGGTATTTGGCTAGTTTTGGAGTTGGCTTTTAGCTGACGACAAACTTCAAATCCATTCATATCAGGCATTTTAATATCAAGCAAGATCAGGTCCGGTTGAGCTAATTCCACCGAAGTCAATGCTTGTGAACCACTTAAAGCTACCCGTATTTTATACCCATGACTGGATAAAATCTGGCTAAGCAATTTAAGATTTGCTGGTGTATCATCCACAATTAAGATTTCATCTACATTATTATTCATTCTGGACTCTTTTTGAAAATAATTAAACGATGATGAATAGAATCATCTAACTTACATTTGGTTTTGTCTTGCGATTTCCAGATAGTTAAGTAATTCCTCAAATTTATATTGATCAGCCATTTTTTGGATATGATTGGCTAATTCTGGTGCCTGGACGACGATTGAATTAACCAGCTGGTTTATTGATGCCACATCGCCAACTGACACAGCATGGTAAAGGTTTTTGATTTGTGAAGCAGATAAGCTTGAAAACTCTCGTTGAAAATCGAATGATTTTGTTTTTTCTTTTGATTTAGCTGATATTGGTTGAAATTCCTCAAACACAAACTTCAGTCCTAATTGTTTTTCAAATTCTTCAAAGATTTCAACATCCCGAAATGGTTTTCGAATATATCCATCACACCCTTCAGATAAAATTAACTCCCTATCCTCTTCCAGAGCACTGGCAGTAACTGCAATGATCACAGTAGCTTGACCTTTCATGGTTGTTTTTATCCGCCGGGTGGCTTCATACCCATCCATTATTGGCATCCGCATATCCATCAGGATGATATTCGGGTTCCATTCCTCCCAAATATCGATTGCTTGTTTTCCGTTTTCAGCTTCTTTCACTGCAAAACCCAAAGGAGATAATAATTTATTCAATAACATTCGATTTACAGGTTTATCGTCCACAATCAATACTTTTGTAATCTGGTCACCATGCTCAACAGAGAGAACTCGCCTGGATGGCAGCATAAGGGTTTCATCGGGCGATTCTGTTTTTATCACAGGCAGAACCAAAGTAAAAGTACTACCCTGACCAGGCAAGCTCTTTGCTGTCAGAGTTCCGCCTAACAATTCAGCAAATTCTCTACTTATGGATAAACCTAGCCCGGTACCTTCACTATTCTTTACACTTTCAGCCTGAATAAATGGTCTAAAGATACTCTCCAAATCCTTTTGATCAATCCCAGGTCCAGTATCCGAAATATTAAATTGAAGCGAGATTTGATCTTTTGCCTTCTCAATGTCTGCAACTTCGATATTGTTTTTCACTCCAACAACTAATGCGATTCCACCATGTTCAGTGAATTTCACAGCATTTCCTAACAAATTCATGATGATTTGGCGCAATTTCCCATCATCAGTAAAAATGAATTGAGGAACTTCTTCATGAATATCAAAAGTGAGTGTCAGGTGTTTTTCTTCTGCGCGTAATAGAAACATCTCCTCCAATCCCTGCATCATTTCCCTTAAGTCAAAACTCTTTTCATGAAGTGTCATCCTTCCAGCTTCAATTTTTGACATTTCAAGCACATCATTGATGAGCGCTAATAGGTGTTCACCACTGTGATGAATGATTTCTACATTTTCCAGTTGGTCTTTGAAAATATTCTTTTCAGGTTCTGCAGATGATTTTGCAGCATTGATCAACAATTGACTGAATCCTAAAATTGCATTTAATGGGGTTCGTAATTCATGACTGATATTGGCGAGAAATGTTGATTTTGCTTTGTTGGCAACTTCTGCTGCTTCTTTCGATTTCTTCAATTCCGACATAGTTTCACGTAATTCTTGCGTTCGTTCAGTTACCTGATGTTCTAATTTTTCTTTTTGCTTGCGAACCATACTAATTCTCAGTTCGAAAACCCCAATAACAACTCCCACAATCAGAACAAAGCCGAATAATTGAAACCAGAAAGTTTGCCAGAATGGCGGAACGATTTCAATTTCGATGGATGCGATTTTATCGTTCCAGATACCATCACTATTAGTAGCTTTTACCTGAAATAAATATTTTCCAGGTGGCACATTGGTATAACTGGCAAAGTTGCGATTACCAATAAAATTCCAATCCTCATCTAGCCCTATCAATTGGTATGCATATTCGATTTTTTCTGGTGCAGAATAATGCAATGCAGCAAAATCAAAACTAAAAAACTTTTCCTGGTAATTTAATTTGATTTTCTCTGCAAACGGTAAACTTACCTGAATTGGACTATCTTCGCCAATCCCTACTGGTTCATTGAACAATTGAAAACGGGTAATGACCAGTGGGGGTTGGTATACATTACTCTTAATATCAGGTGGATTAAAACGGTTAAAACCGTTGATACCCCCAAAGAAAATTTCACCATTCTCATTTCGTAATTTTGCACCTTGGTTAAATTCATTACTCTGTAAACCATCAAAAGTTGAATAATTCTGAAAGGATTTATTTATGGGATCAAATTTGGAAATTCCATTATTTGTGCTGATCCAAAAGAAGCCATTGTCGTCCTCCAAAATAGAATAAACCAGATCATTTGGCAGGCCATCTTTTTCATTATAAACCTCGAAACTATTACCTTTCAAGTTGAGTAAATTAAGACCACCCGCAGTCGCAATGTAGAATAACCCTTCTTTTGTTTCCAATATGTCCAATACAACATTATTACTGATCGAATTGCTATTGCGTGGATCATGCCTGTAACACTCAAATTCTTCAATTACCTGGTCAAATTTACACAGACCAGCAGTAAATGTTCCCACCCAAAGTTGTTGCTTGCCGTCCTGATAAATTGATAATACAGTGTTATCTCCTAATCCATAATCATTTCCGACTTCATTTGAATAACTCGTAAATTCATTGGTTTGCGGATCAAATCTTACCAACCCACCGCCAGCTGTACCAAGCCACATAAATCCGTTTACATCAATTAAAATTTTATACACTACAGAATACGGGTAGTTATTAAATTTTTTGCTAACCCGGTCAAAACGACTCAACCCATTCATCGTACCAAACCAAAGAAACCCTTTCTGGTCTTGATTGATTGTAAAAATTGTGTTCTGACTGATGCTTGCTGGATCATTTGGATCATTAACATAGTGGTTTACTGATCCATCTTTGTTAAATTTTGTCACTCCGTTGAACGTTCCAACCCAAAGGTTTTCCTGATCATCTTGAAAAATTGACCAGACACTATTATCAATCAGGCTATTGGGATCATTTGGTTGATTGAAAATATGTTGAAATTTATTTCTTAATGGATCAAAGCGATCTACCCCTCCCCCAGTTGTTCCGATCCAATATACTCCACCTCTATCCTGAGAAATTGAGGCAACATTATTGATCGCGAGACTACCAGAGTCTTTTGGATCATTTTGATAATGAAAAAATCGATTTGCTTTTTGATCATAGCGGGCCAATCCAGACATAGCGGTTGCTACCCAAATTACACCGTCTCGATCCATATAAATAAAATGAATGTTATTATCTTGAGGGCTGGATGGATTGTCTGCTTCCATGGGAAAATATGTGATTTCCATTGAGGTTGTATCTATCCTGGCCAATCCTTCAGCCATAGACCCAACCCAAAGGAATCCTTGTTGATCTAGTCTCAAAGTTTGTACATTATTGAGAGTTGTAATGCGTTCAAATTCTTCTGTAATAGGATCAAAAACATTTAAACCCCCAGTAAATGTACCAACCCATATTCTTCCCTTCGGATCCATACCCACCTGTAACACAACATCATCACTGATGCTGTGTGGATTAGTAGGATCATGTTGATAAGCGGAAAATGTTTCCTCGATAGGATCAAAATGGTTCAATCCTCCGCCATTGGTGCCCAACCAGAAGGTGCCATCATCTGCTTGAACGATGTGTGAGACGCCAGCATGGCTTATTGATTGTGGATCCTCTGGAACAGGAATATAACAGGAAAACGTTTCTGTTTTGGGATCATAGCGATTTAATCCACCACCAAATGTCCCAATCCATAAGATTCCATGCGAATCTTCATAGAGTGTTTGAATGAAATTGTTACAAATTGATTTTGGGTTATCTGGATCATGTTTGAAAACCCTGATTTCTTTGCCATTAAAACGATTGAGACCATCCTGGGTGCCAAACCACATTAAACCAAGTTCATCTTGTAGAATTGAATTTACTACGCTCTGGGATAAACCATCTTCAATGGAAAAATGTTCGAATTCGATTGTTTTTTTACCCCAATCAATTGGATTTTTTATATCAACTTTTTCTATTTGTGATTCTGGCTCTGATTTAGCAACCGGATTGGGATTTGCAACTTTTGCACATCCTACCAACAGGATGAATGAAGTGACAAGCAGTACGGTTTTTTTGAGGATCATTTTCTGACTCCAAGGATACTTTAAGCGCTAGAATGAAGGCGATGGGAGGAAAATGGAACGGGATTTAAGAATACTATACCTGATTACAAGGTGTTTTTCACCATCCATTCAACCAGATTTATCTGGACAGATGGCGTAAATTTAAAATCAATCAACGAGATTTCCAATGAAGGTTCACTCGTTGATTGATTTCTTAAGTACAGTGTGTTTTACGAAAATTGATCTCAATCCAATTATTTATTCATACAAATGTTCATCTCATTCAGAGCCTAATTTTGATAATATCTATATCTTTGTTGAAATAAATGAATGTCATTTAGAAATCTTTCCGTTACTGTTCAAATGTCTCAGACAAAACAACATTGATCATCAAATCATGGAATTTTGCAGCTTCCTCCCAGATCATCCCATGACCGGAGTCCTCAAAGAAAATCAATTCTTTGCTGGGCGCTTCGATCCGATTAAAATAATCTTCTGGAATCTGGGATGGATTATTCATGTCGTGTCGTCCCAACACCATATAGACAGGTAATTCAAATTGGGTATTGGTCTCTCGTAAATCTAAATCCTGTAATTGTGGATAAACCACATTAAATGTATTCATCAGACCAAGCAGGTAATAAATTCGATCCATCCAGCCATATTCAGGTTGTTTCAACATCAACATCAGAATATCACCATTGCGTCGATAATCTTCATTCTTGATATTGGGTACTTCAAAAATGGCATACTCCTTACCGAATAAAGTCGAATAAGGTTGAATAGGTCTTTTTCCTAAATAAGGGGGTTTGCCTTGCGTTTCGAGTGTCTTTACAAAAGCTGTGTCGCCTGTTTTGAGCGAATGTTCCATGACCATCTCGTATATGAGAATATCCGTTTCGAGCACATCTACCATCTGAGCCGTTCCAACATAGGCATGAAATAAATCGGGGCGAGATTGTGCAGCCAATGCACCAATGATTGTTCCCCAGGAATGTCCAACCAGATAGATTTTCTCCTTATTAAATCGAGTTCTTAACAATTCGCTCAATTCAATAATGTCAGCCTCATATTGTCCCAGTGTTAATTCTGATTTGGGATGGATGGATGGGTATGATTTTCCACAACCACGCTGCTCCCAGATGACTACTGTAAAGTGCTCCTCCAGTTCCTGGTTAAATCGCAGCACTCTGGCAGCTTCCGATGCACCAGGACCTCCGGAAAGAAAAAGCAAAACCGGATTATTGGTATCTTGACCTCTGATAATCAACCATTGATCTACACCACCTAATTTCACTTTTTCCAGTGATGCAATACTTCCTTCCAATGCTTCACCTTCTTCATTCAGGATAGGTGGGGTATGAGCTCTCCATTGTGATCCTAAAATGAAACCAGCAAGGATTACTAAAATTATCACTAAGTTGATCATAGTTCTTCCATTCACACTGCTGTTTTCAGAATATTTTTTCGTGAAAATTCGAAAAAACAATTGAATAACCCCCACAACCATAAAAATTACCAACATCAATAAAAGACCAATAAATACGATTAATTCCGCTGAACTGAGATTAATGGAAATAAATCTTGTTGCTAAAAAATAGAACATCATCACCACATAAACGATGGTTACCAATAAAACACTACCTTTAAAATTTATTGATTTTGAATTTTTCATAATATCCTTCCAGGTATATTTGTGATTGTCAAAGTTTACCTTGCAGGATCCATTTCGTTACCTGACCAAATTTAGGTTAACGATTGGTCTTAAGGAGAGTTTTTAATCAACCAAAAAACTATCCTGGCAAAGAAATTATTCTTTCCAGTGTCACCAAAAATAGAATTCAAGAATAAGTTTTGATTATTTCAAGAGAAGAATTCTTTCCGAAACCATCACAACAATCCCAATTGTTGCAGTTTTGGAGACGCAGGAAAACTTTTCTTCTTAAGCCAATCTATAAAGATTCAATAGATCTAGCCCACAACCCCCAATTTCAGCTTCTTTTACTGTATGTTGGCCACTTAATAACTATTGGATGGCTTCTTCCTGTGCTGGACAGAAACTAAAAAAACCAAAATTAGTATTTAGTTTATTTAATAAATCAGATTCCATGGTTACCTTCAATGCTGGTTGGAATGCAAAAACCATAATTCGGTTTCTGAGTATGCCAAGTAATTCAAGTGTGTTTAATGGTTAAATTAATTAAATAGGAAATTAAATTCTATCGCCTTCAAAAATTGATATTGACATCAGGGTAAATACATATCAATAATAACCAAATTCATTCTGCTATAATCATTATGGATTAACGTATTTCCTTCCATTTATCGAGGTCTCCTTTGACCATTCCTTTATTATCTACCAAATTTAATATCCCCATTTCAGGAAGCTCATTTGTCCATCGTCGGCGACTAACAAAATTGTTGGATGATGGAATCAATCAATCCACGTCGATAATTTTGGTTTCAGCACCTGCAGGTTATGGAAAAACATCGGTAATCAGTGATTGGATTAACCAATCATCTGTTATTGAAAATAATTGTGTTGCATGGTTAACGCTGGATAAAAGTGATGATTACTTAGTCGGATTCTTAACTTATTTTATTTCAGCAATTCAAAGGATTATTCCTGAATTTGGGGTCGAAATTCTCAAAGCAATTCAGACCCATAAATCTCAATCTCCAGAAATTCTTGCAACGTTATTGATCAATCAAATTAATGACGCAACACATAAAATATACCTGGTGCTGGATGATTACCATCTTATTTCCGCTATACCAGTTCATCAATTCATGTTGTTTTTGATCGATCATTTACCACCACAATTTTGCCCGATCATCATTACCAGATCCGACCCACATTTTTCATTAACCCGTTTACGAGCATATGGTCAATTGATCGAAATCAGGCAAAACGCACTAATGTTCACTATCGATGAAGCTAAAGAACTCTTGAACCAGGTACGATATCCCCGATTCCAACCTGAGGAAATTGTTAAGTTAACCCAATTTACTGAAGGTTGGATTTCAGGGTTGCATCTGGCAGCTATTTCCATGCGTGATATTCAGGATCGCTCGCTTTATTTCAAGAATTTTTCTGGAGAGCATGAATTTATTGCTGCATTTCTGATGGATGAAGTTTTTGAAAAACTGGATAATCGTGTCAAGAATTTCTTATTAAAGACTTCCATATTGGATCGCTTCACGCTGGCATTATGCGAATTTGTAACCCAGGAAGCAGATTCAAAAGACATTCTTGAAGAATTGATTGATAATAACCTCTTCATTGTCGCAATGGACAACCAGAACATCTGGTTTCGCTACCATTCTTTATTTTCAGAGCTGTTGAGAAAACAATTATTTACCCAACAGCCTGACCTCATCCCGCAATTACACGCAAAGGCATCGCATTGGTTTGAGAAAAATCGTTATACCAAAGAAGCGATTACCCATGCGATAGCCGGTCATGAGTTTGAATCAGCTATCCAAAAAATTGTTGATATTGCTGAAGAGCGGTTCATGAAAGGGGATTCCATCGTTTTATTGCAATGGTTGGAATCGATACCCAAGAAAAATCTCTTTGCCCATCCGGATGCGAGCGTACTGCTAGGAATTTCATTATTTTTGAATGGACGTCAAACTGACTCCATATATTCACTGATTGAAGAAATCGAAGCAAATGTCGACTTGGAACAGATTCAGGGTGAATTATCATTAATTCATGGTTTACTCGCCATTCTTAAGAACGAAGCAATGAATGCCATTCAATATTCAAAAGAAGCCCTGGCACAAATTCAACCTCATCATCAATTTTATCGGTGTTTAGTTGCCGACGCATCAGGCATGGGCTACACATTGATTGGGGATATACCTTCTGCAATTCAAGCATTTGAAGAGTGTGTCACAATTTCAAAACGAACAGATAATACAATGATGACCTTATTGGTGATGACAAATCTTGCCGGTCTTCATTATATGCAGGGAGAATTACGAAAAGCAATTTCGATGTGTTATCAAGTTTTAGAATTAGCAAAAGGCACGATCGGGATCAATAATCCATTACTTGGGAAAACTTTCTTCAATCTTGGTGAAATGCTTCGAGAACAGGGCGATCTCAATCAAGCATTACATTATCTAGAAAAAGCAGCTGAATTGATGGAGACCTATTCCGAATTTGGTCTACCATTGGCGAATCTGGCTATTGCGCGGGTGAAATTAAACCTGAAAGAATGGGCTCTAGTGCAACAATATATCGACCTGGCACGAACTCAAGCCCAAAAGGGTCCTTCACCGCAAATCACCGAACGAATCGTTGACGTAATGCAAGCACGATTGTGGTTAGAAAGAGGACATTTTTCACAAGTTTTACAATGGCTTCAGAGCCGTGAGTTAATAGAAAAAACAATAACAGAAAGAATTAAGGAAATTGAAAAATATGGTGGAATAAATGAATTTTTTATCACGGAAAATCAAATCCTGATTCGATACACATTAGCTCAAAATAAACCAGAGAACGCTATTGAAATGATTTCCCCCATATTGGAATACTCCGAGAAAAAAGGAAATAAACGCAGGCTGATTGAACTACTCCTTCTCAAAGCAATTGCATTGAATCAGCAAAATAAACTCATTCCCGCACTGGAATCTTTACAAGCTGCCTTTTCTCTAGCTGAAATTGAAGGTTTTCAGAGGATCTTTTTAGATGAAGGAAAACGAATCATCTCTTTATTAAATCTGGCAATCAAGCATCATGTTTGCCCTGATTTCGCTGGAAAACTACTTAGTATAATCTTAATTGAACAATCATCCACCAACTCATTGCCACAATCCACATCTGATCATGTGATTGAACAACTCAGTGAAAGAGAAATTGAAGTTCTTCGTTTGATTGCACAAGGTTTGTCAAACACTGAAATCGCCAAAAAATTATTCATATCTTTGAGCACTGTAAAAGGTCACACAACCAACATATTTGGGAAATTAGGGGTAAAAAATAGAACGCAGGCAGTCTCTTTTGGGAGAAGTATTGGAATAATTTCCGATCAATAATTATTGATTACAAACAATACTCTAATAGTACTTTCGTAGGGTCACAAACATACCTGATCTCCAGTATATTCGAAAAAATTACTGGAGTTTTTTATGACTGATTTCCCAAATCAAAAACAAGATGATATCCATTTTCAAATCATCGTCAAAGGATGGGTCAAAGAAAGTTGGTCGAAATGGCTGGGTAATCTTTCCATTGATCCTAAACTCGATGATCACTCAAGACAAATAACAATATTGACCGGAAATGTAAGCGATCAATCTGCGCTACGCGGATTGATGAATCAAATTTGGGATCTGAATCTTGTCATTATTTCTTTCCAACAAATAGATACCAAATTGGACAATAAAAGAAGGAGAAAAATATGAATACATACCAAACTATTAAACCCAATCCTGATTTGGCGATCCAGGTACATGGTCTCACCAAATCCTATGGAAAGGTCCAGGCATTAAAAGGAATTGACCTGGAAGTGAAACACGGTGAGATTTTCGGCTTTTTGGGGCCAAATGGAGCCGGAAAAACCACCACCATTCGATGTCTACTGGATATGATCAGACCAGATGGGGGATCTGCCTTTTTACTGGGTATCAATGCACAAGAAAATCCCGTTGAAGTTCAAACTTTGACCGGTTACCTGCCTGGAGAAATGCAATTTTATGACAACATGACTGGGGAACGTCAATTACGTTTCCTCAGCGACATGCGTAATGGACGATCGGAATGGTCATATGTCCGGAAATTAGCCGACCAACTCGATTTAGATTTGATGCAACCCATTAAAAACCTATCCAAAAGAAATAAGCAGAAGATAGGTGTGATCCAGGCATTGATGCATAGACCAGAGCTATTGCTTCTGGATGAGCCAACCAGTGGTCTTGATCCTTTGATGCAGCGAGAAGTTTTAGGATTACTTCGTGAGGCCAATCGGCAGGGCACTACTATTTTTTTCAGCTCGCATGTCATGAGTGAAGTGGAAAATGTAGCCCAGCGAGTAGCCATCATTCGAGCTGGAAAGATTATTGAAGTAGCTGGAACCGAAAGTCTCACTCGCAGAACACTCAATCGGTTTATTGTCCGCTTCAAACAAAAAATTGATATTACCCCAATCAGCCGTTTAGAGGGGGTATCCATTCTTTCTCAAAACGGGAATGACCAAATTAAATTTCAAACGACCGGTGATATTCAACAAGTGATACAAACACTTGGCACTTTACCCGTCCTGGATCTGGAAACTGAACATCCCAGTTTGGAAGAAATATTCCTGACTTACTATCAATAGGAGGAAAATACAATGAAACGTTTACTTACAACTTTTCGATACACAATTATGAGCTTACGCGGGCAAATTTTGGGTTGGGGGCTTGGGATTGGATTGTACGGTCTGATGATCGTTCAAATGTTTGAAACGATGGCTGCTCAACAAGGCCAACTTCAGGAAATGATAGCAAATTATCCGAAAGAATTTCTAGCATTTTTTGGCGGGGATGCCAATTCCATCATGACACCAGCCGGATTTTTGCATATGTATGCTTTTTCAATGTTGCCAATCATTATCAGTGTGTTTTCAATACTGGTCGGCAGTGGAATGATTGTCAGTGACGAAGAACGAGGAAGGTTGGACTTAATCATTTCTCATCCAGTTGGGAGATCAGCTTTCTTCTTCGGACGTTTCCTGGGTGTTGTCGCAGGGATGTTCATCATCCATTTCATGGGTTGGATTGGCTTCAGTTTGCTCTTAGGAAAGTCCAGTCTGGGGGTGAATGTTGGTCAAATGCTGGTTCCATTTATCTCCCTTTTTGTCCAAATATTCTTCTATGTAGCGCTCACACTCTTATTAAGCTTGTTGTTACCATCTCGAAATCTGGCAGCGATTGTTAGTGGAGTCATAGTCGTCAGCAGTTACATGATTTCATCACTGGCATTTATGAATGATATGCTGATGACGATTTCAAAAATCATGCCTTATCACTATTTTCAGACAGTATTGGATGTAAATGATCTGAACCTCACCTGGTTGTTCTCTCTATTGGGAATCAGCCTATTGATGGTGGTTCTGGCATGGTTCCGCTTCCTAAGGCGCGATATTCGTTTGAGTGGAGAAGGCAGCTGGAAGTTCAGGCTTTTCTTAAGGCCCAAAAGAGCATAAAAATTCAAACCATCAATGGTGAAAAAAATTTAAAGAAAAATTCTCAAGTTCATTGAGAATTTTTCTATATTTAAAATAAAATTTCGATTGCCATGCAGTGTAAGCTATCATATATTTATACTAATATATTCTTCAAAAGCCATCTTCTAAAATACGTATCAATTATTTCCCAAGTAACCGAAAGAGGAAGATTATGACAAAGATTTCAATCCGCCAGATTCAAGACCAGGAAATGCTGGATGTTCTATATTCATTAACACAATATTCGCTGCATCCTTCACCTCCATTCGAGGAAAAAGAACAATGGGAAGTAAATGTTCGTGGTCGCAAAGGCGTAACCTGCTTCGCTACATTTGAAAACGAAAAACCAGTTTCAGTCGCGGTCAGCACTGCAATGACCCAAAATATTCGCGGCAAACTATTTCCAGCTTCAGGGGTCTGGGGTGTATCCACCGATCCCGCTGGACGACGAAAAGGTTATTGCAAGAAAACCATTGCCAGTTTACTCGAAGCTGATAGAAATGCTGGCAACGTGTTTTCAAATCTGTACCCATTTCGTGAGTCGTTTTATGAACGGATGGGGTACGTAGCTTTTCCACTAACAAAAATTGCAAAATTTTCACCAGCATCCATATTACCCACACTGAAATTGGAACTGGATGGCGAGATTGAATTAAAACTCATTGGAGAAGCTTATGAAGTTTATCGGGAATACCTATCCAATATGAGGAATTCTCAGCATGGTATGGCTATTTTCGATGTTGGAGCATTATCAACCGCAAATCGAAACCGCCTTTGGTTTGCCATTGCTCGGTTCAATGGAAATATCGAAGGAATGATGTTGTACAGATTACTTGGTGAAGAAGTCACCAAATATAATTTTCAGGCGATTCGGTTTTATTATCAAACCAGCCAGGCAAAGTATTTACTTCTCAATTGGATTGCACGACATGTGGATCAAGCAAATCTTGTGGAATTATGGCTGGCGGAAGATGAATATCCTGAGCTATGGATATCTGATATCGATATCAAAGTAGAGTCTGCCGTTCGTCCAGCCATGAACCGGGTACTCGATGTGGAAAAAATTGGGGGCATGTCTGCGGGTAAAGGGACATTTTCCGCGAAGATTATCGATCCACTTTGCCCATGGAATGAAGGGGTCTGGCAATTTGAGTCAATCGATGGATGCTTGCAGGTAACGAAAGTAACCCAATCTGTTTGTGAATTGACCATTCAGGGTCTTTCAGCATTGATTGCAGGAACTCGCGATCCACAGAATTTTCCCATTTTGGGCTGGGGAAATCCCAATCCCCAATTGCAAACTGTCATGCGAGGGATTTTTCCGTCAGCACGTCCATATTTGCACGAAAATTTCTAATTCATTTAAATTAGCGTAATTGTAAAAAAGAGAACAAGGTCATTTTATTAAATTGCCTAATCGCGCGGACCATTGATTGTCGCTCTTTTGGTTATTCTCGATCTGGTTGCTAGAATGTAAACACCTAACAAACTCGCATACACAACGAACAATATAAATGGAATGATTTCCAATGAGAAACGCCGTGCCAGGACACCCATCAAGCCCGAGATTATCGCTCCGCCAAAACCTGTCGCTGCCATTTGCATACCAATCGTATTGGAAGCAAAATGATCTCCCACACGAGCTTTTGTGCCAGACATCATCGCCGGGAAAATCGGTGCAATGGAAAAACCGATGATCGCCACAGCCATCACGTTAGCCAATTCAGAAGGATTCCAGATCAGCAGTCCAGTACCCAACAATGCCCCAACTACCCCACCAATCACAAGTTTATTTTTCCCCGATTTAAAAGTAATCAACCCGGCAAGAATTCTTCCAATCGTAAAGGTGAACCAGTAACTGCCTGCAAAGAAACCAGCTAATAAAGTGTCTACCCCGCGCGATTCGGTTAACAACGTATAAACCCAGGTTCCTAACCCGATTTCTCCACCAACATAAAGAAAAAACAGGAGCAGGCTTAACCAAACCTGTGTTTGTTTCAGCGTCTCCCTATAGGGTGTTTTGTAATCAGTCAGATATTTCTGCTCTTCAATGATGGAGGATGAATGATTCCGATGCCAAATGGGTAACGTTATCAAAAAAATAAACGCCAGGAAGATCTGAAAACCTCCGACAACCTGGTAACCAAAATGCCATGTTTTAAAGGAAGTTAACCCTACCGTCATGATCAGTGGGCTTATCGTAATGCCAATCCCCCAGCTGGCATGTAACCATTGCATCAATCTTTCGCCGAAATAAGCAGCCACATAAGTATTGAGGCCAGCGTCTATCGCACCCGCACCTAACCCTGCAAATATTGCCAGAGTCACCATCATCCACCACACGGGAACCAGCGTATAACCAATCAATGCCAAACCGGTGAGAAAACAACTGGCGGTAAGTATCTTGCCTACTCCAAAGTGCGAAAGCAAAAATCCACTGATAAAGCTAGAAAGAATATATCCACTCACTGAAGCGATCAAAAATAAACCAATGGCGTCCAAAGGAATATCAAAACCAGTACGGATCGATGGCCACCCAACCCCCAATAAACTGTCAGGCAAGCCAAGCGCAATAAAGGCTATGAATGCCAGGGTAATTACAGGCAGTTTTTTATTTTGTAATGAATGGGCTAATACTTTCATGGATGATACCAGGATTTCTTTAGAATCAAAAACGAAATAAATTGTACTTTATAGGGAATGTTTCCAGTGAGAATTGATCAAATTCACCTAAAAGATTCCATCATTAACCCCACTCCCATTAAGACAATACCAAAATTTTTGATAACCATACTGATCATGAAAATAATCAGAACAGTTGAAGATATATGTGTCATAAAATAAATCTTGGCTGGCATGCTTATCAACATTGCACAAATAACGATTAATCCACCGGCAATTCCATAAGGGTTTCCGAGATGGAAGAACAGAATCGTCAAAACAGTCGAGAATCCGAACCCACCAATCAGTCCGCCGAGTAATGCTCCCAACCCTTTTAGAAAACCTGCGTGTTTGAGAACTGAATAATCATTTACTACCTGATGGATCTGAATATTATTAGCAAAGTTTGTGGTGACATAACTCCAAAATAATCTTTCCAGTATATACAGCACACCAATAATTACAGCCATCATGGCTACAGGTTTTTGGTATTTAATCCAACAGCCAAAAAGACCCACCGTAAATAGAGCAATTGAGAAAATTAACAATGGTTCACCGAAATATCCGGCAATTTTGTAAGGCGTACTGAAAATTGCTGCTGGGTTTAAAGCCATTTTTCTTGTTTGAAATGATGAGATAAACCAATCCCCAATTCCATGCATATCAGATACTAATGTGGCAGATGTCGCCATGAAAAAAGCTCCGATTGCGCCTAAAATCAATAATTTATTAACCATTTTGACTTTCTCGATTCGTATTTTCCTGATTTAGATGCTCCCCAAATTTAATTAAGTAACACGGCATCTTTTTGAAACCATATGATCAGCAATGGGATCATGTGGCACAAAGTAATCATCCCAAATGCTGCCAACATCCCATATTGAAGTCTGGGATAGTACGAACCTTGTGGATAAAACAACTGAAATGACAAGCGGGTCAACCACAAAATACTGGTTGCTGCCAATATAACAAGAACAGAATATCGATTCGCATGATTACCGTACATAAACAGAAAATTAATGACCCCAAATAAAACCAACGATAGGGAGAAGAATACATTAATTGCCCGCACGGCAACGACTAATTCTGAAGCTTTCGGATCGATGAACGAATACCAGTTCCAAACCTTGGGGACAAAAAAATGCCACATCCCAAAACCAATGGACGAAACACTGCCTATGATTACGAATATCTTCACGAGCAAGTTCATATACCTACTTCCTTACAACTTGTCACAGTTTGCCCACAGTTTGTGCATGTTTCATCGAACCAGGAATGTGACATTTCACAATTTATACAGCGCCAGCGATTGTCTTGTGACTTCAGCCAATTTGACAATCCATCACTTTGGATCATTTCCATATTTCTCAATACACCTTGTTGATTTAACCAATTGGTATCTGCCACAAACTTCAACATTTGCTCGCAGGTATTTAAATCAGAACACTCCAGGCAAAATGCATATCCTTTTTGAGTTGCACACCTCCTAATTCTACAAGATACACAATAATCTACAGTTTGCTCACTTTTACAACCATAACAATGCTCTGTACCAATACCAGACTTCGTTTTTAATAAAATTGGACAAGCACCACAATAAAGGCCGCAATAAGCATGCAATATAAAATCCATCAAGACCTCCTTTTCATCCTGAGAGACTGCGTGTCTCTCCTCGATCTCGATGCGATCCAGCTGGATCTACGAACTGTTGTTTTCGTTTCTAGCTCTTTCCAGCCACGTTCATCTCAGGGATCAAAACATATGGGGCACAGACGTACGGGGAGTAGAAGAAGTTGTAATTCCACTGTGCTTCCTGGCTGACCGCGGCTACGTCTTTGAGCAGATCGTAGACATTACCAGCGATAGACAGATCCTTGACACGCCCTACGATCTCGCCCTTCTCGATCTTGAAAGCCAGGTCGAGTGGATTGGAGAAAGCACCCGAGATTGTGTTACCCATCCCCATCCCGAGCAAAGACTCGACCAGGATGCCTTCATCGATCGTTGCGATGATGTCTTTCAAGGGGGTCAAACCTGGTTGGAGAATGACATTGCCGAATGACACGTCGGGTTGCGTGAACAGGCTGCGAACTGCGTTCCCCGTCGATTCGACACCGGCTTGGTTCGCTGTTTTCAAGTCATAGACAAAACCCTTGAGCACGCCTTTCTCGATGAGCACATTGCAGCGATGCGGCACGCCCTCGTCGTCATAAGAAGCGCTGCCGTAGCAACCATCCATCGTTCCATCATCTACTAAGGTGATCTTATCGTCGAAGAGCTTCTCGCCGACCTTGTTCTTGATCGGCGAGGTCCCTCTGTAGACTTCCTTACCATTCAAAGCCTCACAAAGCGGCAAGATCAACGCCTGCGCACCAGCAGGGGAGAATAAAACAGGCATTCTACCAGGTTTGATCGTGTTCAGTTTTCGGGCAAGTTTGAGTTGTTCCGCCAGCCGGCGGGCGAAAGCTAGATAATCCTTCTCCCAGACCATCGTGCCGAACTGCTCATAGCGGATGAGCACGTCATTGTCTTCCATGCGATCAAGCTTGATGCTGAGTGTGAGTGGGGAGGTCTGGAATGAAACGTCAAGTCCCTTTTGGTTGCGGATATTGGCTGAGACCAGACCTCGCGCCAGCGAGAGGTTACAGCGGACGAAAGGATCTACCGGCAGGATCAGGTCGAGGATCTCCTTGCCGATCTCGACCAGGTGGTCGATGGACAATTCAACGATGGCTTTGTCATAGGTCTTGACCGGGATGGCCGGTTTTGGATCGGAAAAAGAGAACGACGTTTGGTCGCCGTAAGCAGCCGACTCGAGGACGTTGGCTGCCAGTTTGTCCATAGCCATCCGGTCAGTAGAGGCAGAGAAACCGAGCCGCCCCTTATGGATGACACGCGCGGCGGTGCCTTTGGTACTGGTGACGGTACAGGTCTTGAGCTGGTTGGCTTCGTATTCAACGGTCGTTTTTTCAATTTCCTGACTGAACAGTTCGACTTGTTCAGCTTGTTTAGTTAGCATAGTTAAGATATCCATTTCATTCCTCAGGTTAGTTTGCAAATCTGATCTATTGTCCACCGATAACAACGTTCTGGATGCGGATGTGCGGCGCGCCCATGCCGACTGGCAGGGGAAACTGGCCGGTCTTACCGCATCCGCCGCCTGTGTTCAGCCACTTGAAATCATTGCCGATTAAGTCGATGTTCCCAAGCGTGGTGAAAATGTTCCCGGCCAGGCTGACGTCTTTGACCATCTCAGCGATTCTGCCGTCGCGGATCATATAGGCGTAGCTGGAGCTGAAGGAGAAATTTTCCAGTTGAGTCTCTCCGCCATAAGCGTCGCAAGCGTAGATGCCGAGCTTGATATCCTTGATCAAGTCATCGAAAGTCGCTGTCCCATTGTCAATGGCAGTATTGGTCATGCGCACGATGGGGGCGAAACGGTAGTTGACAGCTCGAGCGTTGCCGGTGGCTGCTTCGCCCATCTTTACCGCGGTCTGGCGGGAATGCAATCGCCCAACCAACATACCGTCCTTGATAAGCCAGTTGCGGCGAGCAGGAGTTCCCTCGTCGTCATACAGCGTTGTGCCTCGCACATTGGGGATAGAGCCGTCGTCGTAGACATTCAGGATGCTTTGACCGAAACAGCGGCCAAAGGTCATCATTTCGCGCGCCTTGGGATTCTCGTAGACGAAGTCTGCTTCGGAAAGGTGGCCGAAGGCTTCGTGGATGAAGACGCCAGCCAGCATCTGGTCAATAACAACCGGATATTGCCCAGCCTGGACTGATCTGGCATTCAGCAGTTCAACCGCACGAATAGCAGCCTTACGGACCAGTACATCCTTGTCGAGGACGTATTCGAAACCTAGAGTGCTGGAGTAGACCTCATTCGCCTGCTGGACGTTGTCTCCGTCGCGGGCAGTGGCAAAGGCGCCGATCACAACGGAGGGTTTGTCCTGTTCAATGTAAGTACCTTCTGAGTTGGCTAAGATGAGGTGGGTGAAAACGTCTGAGTAGATTGACTGCGTGTCGACGATCCGGTTGTTATACCCGAGTAGGATCTGGTTGTAACGTTCGGCGAGAGCTTTCTTCTCAGAAAGGGGAACATCGCGGAAGTCGCGGTTTAGTATGGCCGTGGTGACACATTCAACAGGTTCCGCTGGGGTCAGCTCGATCGGTTCGGGAACGGTACCCACCCTGGCGCACTGATACGCCTGATCCACCATGGCGACCAGGTCATCAAGGTCGTTGAATGTCGCCACACCCCAACCCTGGTTCCGGATCAGGCAGCGAACCATACCGCCCTTATCTATGTTTGCATTGGCGGTTTCGAGGTCCCTGCCCCGGAACGCGACTCGACAGGTCTGCTTGTTCTCGATGCGAATCTCGGTGTAGTCGGCTTTGCTTTGCTTCAGGGCTTCCTCTATTTTGTCTCTCATAGTTACTCCTTTTTACTATCTCGAATGGTCCGAGACTTAGGGATGATGATTACTCTTCAACCACGATGCGGTCAGGCTGGATCTGCGAACCGTTGTAGTCAGGCACATTGCTGAATAATGTGCCATAGATGTGAACGATCTTGCCACTGTCGCGTAGTTCTTTGATTTGCGCTTGTACAGTTGGATCCATGGAATCGATGCCAAAGTAGATGATCTGCCCCATATCCTGTCTTTCAAAATAGTCATCAAACTCCGCACCTGACGGAGTACTTTTAATGACCCCCCACCAATCTGCGATTTCTTCTGAAGTACCTGGCGCCATGTAACCACCTGAGGCATTTTCACCTGCTTCATCATTACTTTCTTTTTGGGTCGTCTCGTCAGATATGGAAGGAGTTGGAAGGATTTGTTCGGAGGGACTACACTCACCACGGAAATAAGCCCATTCGTCACAGACGCTTCCATCCGGGAAAACACAGATGCCGGATTGACTGCCATCTTCCGCAGTGTGAATTTCAAGTTTGTTCCCATTCTCCTCACAAAAGACCGAGGCGGGATTTGGCATACTTGGAGGCAATTCTGTACCAGCAGTTTGAGACTCCTGGATTTGGAACGTTGTGCAGGCTGAAAGTTTCGTACTTAGAAGCACTCCAATTGTAACGAATAGCATTAGTAATTTTTTCATTTTCATTTTCTCCATTTCTTGATTGTTGATAACAGTTAGAATCCCAATTTATATTCCTTCGATGTGCTCAACTATTAATTCCCATGTTGTTGGGAGGGACTCATTTGAAAGACACTCCGTATACCTGTGACTGAAGACAGCATCAGCCAGGGTTCAATGATGATGTTGATCAATACATGCGCATAAATACAGGGTCCTACATTACGATCTCCCACGAGATAGATAATAGCCAGGAGAATACCTAAAACGGTTGTTGAGAGAATTGCAGGAATCGTAAACTTGAAATCGCCTCTGGCAAGTATCCAACTGGTGTGAGCTAAGCCAAAAGCGACGCCGGAAATGATAACCTGGAGGATAGGGGTTACACCTCCAGACATGAGCATATCCATAAGCCATCGTCGAAAAAAGACTTCTTCGACAATGCCACCGACCAGCGCTGCGAGAATCCCAAGGAGTTTTAACAACGAGATTTCTTTCTGCTTCGATAAAACGAAAGGGATCACTTTCATTGTGTATAAAACATAGGCGATGGCTGTGATCGTGGCGAGTATCCAAGGCAATGGGGGAGGCGATTGATTCCTTATCAAAACCAAGATTTTGAAAAAGGGGGATCGGACCCCAAAATATACTCATCACCAATGGGCTGACCATTATGGCTGAGGTTATGCCTAGAATTAATGCGGTCTTACTTCGATTAGTCATTTTTTTTCACTCCTTGATTCTTACTTGTGTACATATACTGAAAGTGATGATTGATAGGAAATATGCATTCTTGTATGAGGTAGTGTGTGCTACTCTATGTGCTCGACTAGTTTTTTCAATCTTCCAGCAGGGAAAGTTTTAACATTGGCGTAGTACTTTTTTCGGACTGCTGATATCCTGGTCAGCAACATTAAAATTGGCGACAGCACCCTGGTTTTGATGTCTTTCTGAGGAAAGTCGAACAGCCCATGTTTCTTGAAATACCTGTAATCTGCTTGCCAAAGCGGCCGAAGCCTTCCCCAAATATCGTCTCTAAAAACTTTGTGACCTCCGACACCGAGAAAGTTCTGCGGTCTGATGTACCCTTTATCAGCAAAACTGACCAGACATTTCGCAAAATTCTGTAACAAAGCGTCAAGGTCTGTCGAGTTTCCACATTCGTCGGTGATGATATCCACATGATTGGCCGACTGCCGTGCAGTGGATGAAGCTTCTAGAATTTGAATGAGATTCGGGTTTTGTCTCAAAGGTCCCGAAATGATGTACCCCAACTGTTTTCCAGCAAGGGACGGTGTATGATTCCAAAAGTAAGCCCGATCATAGAAGGTTTTCCACGTGGAGGACAGATAACGGCCTTTGACAGTCCCTGCGAAAACGATAATATCCGCAGATCTCACGCGCTGGTTGTAGAAATCAGCAAACCCGTCTTTATACGTACAGTTGTAATCATATCCACAGCGCATGCAACCCAGGCATGCACCGCGTATGTCAATGTCGTTCAGGTTAATCGCTTCTATCTCACCTGCAAAAGACTGCTTGAATTGCGCTATCATCTTACCCAAATTGGTATGTATGTCGTTTGCATCAGTCAGGACCAAAATATTATTATTTCCTGGAACAACCCTCGTTTTCGGCTCAGTTGGCTGGTACACAAAGTCACTGAATATAAGTGGGTTGAAAAACCTTGAGGTAACTTCTTGCTCTCGAATAGCCTTGATGAAACCCTCTGCGAAAATTGTTATCTCTCGTCGTCTCTCCGCTTTCATAATGTCAATGATATCCAAGGAGATGGCATCAACAAATTTCATTCTTAGGTCTTCACAGACAGCTCGCATGTAATTGTGGGCAGTATGGTCGTAGAAATGGATGGAAGTGGTCATTACAGCTGCATACTTGTTCTCAAAGGCATCTTCCATCCCTCTCTCAGAAATCAGCTCAATGAAGCGCATATACTGAGCCGGGACACATAAAACCCAAAGTCCAAAAGACCACAAAACGCCATCAGCTGATCGAACCTCATTTATGACTTCCTGAAAGGCTTCCAGGTCTCTCTCCATCTTTTTGATGCGGTGGGATACGTGGAAAATTCTGAAATCGTGTTGAGGGAAATGCTTTCGAATGTATGCAACATACTGTAAGGTGATGCTGTCTTCGCCTTTAGGGCTCCCGTTTAGTACAATTATTTTCATTTTTAAAATTCCTTATTCACCTTGACGATAGATTCTTACCCCTGAAAGTCATTAGCCCTCTTAAATTGTCATGGATGTAGCGCTTGGAAGTGGATGAAATCCACTTCCAGTGCAAAACAAGATGCACAATCGTAAGGGATGTCCACATGACTCCAAACACTACATGCAAGCGGTCTGGAACACCCACAACATAAGTGTCATCCCCAAAGTGGAGCGCCCATGCTATTGCGCCGGACACGTTGGTAGCGATATAGGCAAACCACATGATCCGATCGACAATTCGATTGGCGCGTAGCTTTTTCTTCATCCCAGCAAGAGGTCGTCCGCGCAAGGCTTTGAGCCAACCCCAGTGCCAGACAATGTGTATAACAATACCGGCGAGACCCACCACCCCAAAACAGATATGGGCAGCTACCCACATGCTACGGGAAAACCCTAAATAGAAAATATCCAATGTGTGGGGGATAACAAGCCACAAGAAAAAGCCTGTTAGGGTTGTTATCAGAAGCGCCACAAAGATGGTTATATCGAGCCAGAAATTTTGTTCATTTTTACTCATTTTTCAGTACCTATTAATGGATGTTGAATCTTGGAGGAAATCTCAGGTCATTTGCTGCTGATGGTTTACCAGTATGACTACATTTCCCTTTTTATGACCTTGCTCGATGTACCTGTGCGCCTCTGCAATTTGTTCGAGAGGATAGCATCTGTCTACGACCGGTTTTATCTGCCCCGCCTCGATCATCTCTTTGATGGAATTTAAATCATCATTATTCCCTGGTCCGAGCGCACAGATCACTTTCTTACCGCCTGACCTTGAAGTCCATAACATTTGAAAAAGTTGCTTGATCTTGAAACTGGCAAAGAGGTGGATCCCTTTTAGCTTTAGCGAACTTTTACAGCGAGAAAATGAACTCCTGCCCAGAATGTCAAAAATCAGATCGTAGGTCTCCCCATTTTGGGTGAAATCTTCTTTGGTGTAATCAATGACCTTGTCCGCACCCAGGGATTTTACAAATTCCACTTTCGAGGTGCTGCAAACTCCGGTCACTTCTGCCCCCAAAGACCTGGCAATCTGAACAGCCGCTGATCCTATGCCACCAGACGCGCCATTGATGAGGACTTTTTGTCCCGGTTGTATATTTACCCTTCTGAGCAAAGATAAGGCCATGAGGGCTCCATAAGGAACACCTGCAACTTCCTCAAAGGTCATATTGGTCGGTTTTATTGCCAGTATTCCATTATCGGGCAAACATAGGTATTCAGCATATGCACCCATTCTTTCCCCGGAATATCCAAAAACCTGATCACCTGGCAAGAACCTTTTTACATCACTGCCAACGGCTTCAATTTCACCGGCAAATTCATTCCCAAGGATCGTTATCTTGGGTTGGTTGAGACCAAAGGATATTTTTGCGATAAGCCAGATGAGAAAAGGCATATTGAATTGGCGTGGTGAGATCGCCTTGTAATTTCGTGCCATCATATCCCCGAAATTTACCGATGTCGCATGGACTCTGATCAAGATCTCATTGACCTTGGGTAAAGGTTTTTCAATATCTGTGAGTTGAAGAACATCGGGTGAACCATATTTTGAATAGACAATCGCTTTCATTCACACACCTCTGGATTATTTCCGAAAAATTTCCGCTTGCAACCGTAACCAATGGCTACTCCAAGGGCAAGGATCCGGATAAAGTTGAAGACTAAGCCGATAAAGAAATAATGCAAACTATCAGGCGTTCGATGATAAACTGATGGGTTCCCAATTGAGATCGTGACAATGAGTAGAAAAAGTAAGCTTATCAATATAGATTTTAGAATCGGATCCTTTGCTGGAATTCTGTCAAAGAAACGCAGTAATAAATAACTGACCCACAACCCGATGATCAAACCGCCAAACAAAGCTTCCAACAGCATTGGAATATATGAAATTGAAAGGGCAGCTCTATACTCCGCAGCGATGGGAGTTCGTGATATTGCGAAGTTAGCCAGCCAGAAAGCGAGGCCACCAACCACAGCCAATACGAACGTTTTTTTCAAGATTCCTTTGGATCTGGTTAACATTTTACTTTCTTCATTTTTATATATAGTAGTCATGTTATTTAGGTTCCTTTGCACCCTTAATCAAAAGCCACAAAGTAAGGGAAAACTCTCCAATAAATCCAGCCGCAGAAGCTATGGTTGCTATAACCTCATTCGGGAAAAGGAAAAACTGAATGGGAAACATGAGCCAGGCAAAACATTCAACCATCAAAATGATGCCTAAAAATTTTGGAAGGTATCCCGACTTGAAAATCAAATACCCAAGTGGAAAAAGCCAGGCAGCAAAAAATGGCTGGGCGATGATATGCGCAATCTTGTATAAATTTACAGAATGCATTGCCATCGCCTGGAGTTGATCTGCCGGGAATGCCAGTAAATAATCAGCCTTGCTAACAAAGAGCCAACCTGAAAATAACTGAAGGAAACTAAAGCACTCAACCGCAACACCGACCAGGTTTAATAACAAGAACAATAATGCGAGGCTCTGATTAACTGGTTTCAAAAGTACATATAACGCCCAGGCTGTCAAAAGAAACAACAACGCCGATAAAATATTCATCATGAATCCGAGGCGGAATAATCCTGATTGAGACTTCATCACGTTGATTATTTCTGCTGCATCTCCAAATCCGAGTTGAGCAAACAACTCGGCGAGGATAGGGGTCAAAATATACATGAGATAGAGTAACCCTGCGATTCTTGCAGTCTTTTTTAGTGTCCCAAAGGGACTTTCGTTAGTTGTATTCATTTTTATTTTCCTTTTTATTTGAACTATTTGAACGATTCTCTTGCGAACAAACCGGACAAACTGAGACCAGCGGCATTCCCAAATCACGGATTCTTTTAAGCATCCCATGCAGCGCAGCCTGGTCAACCACCGGACCAGTTAGTAGCGTTTCACCGTTCTCTTCCAGGGTGATGGTTAGGCCTTCGAACCAGTCTGTCCATTGAGGGTCCAGATGACCCTTGATCCTGATCTTATAGATAGTGGGTTGACTAAGATTTATTTTGGAATTATTTTTGTTTGACAACTCTATACTCCTTTTGTCACCAGTTTTTAAAAAGTCCATTCCACTTACTCAAGATATAGATATCATATCGGCAGTATGGTGTTGTCGAATAGACACTTTGGTGTGGTGCGAAGTGTTGTTTTGTGGAAAAAACATGTTTCAACTGATTACCTCCGGCTATGATCAAATTAATTTTTTTGTCCACACAAGATACTTGGGTGAAATTTAGGATTGCCTTATCCATTAATATGGGTTGCGGGTGCGACACTTAAATGAGATTGAAATAAATATTAGTCAATGTGCGATGTGCTCATTTGTCAGCAAGATCAACTTTTCCATTTACTACATCATTGACCATTATTTCAATAAAGCTTTCCGGTTCTTCAAACAATGGGCTGTGAGTGGAATTTTCAAATGTGTAGAATCCTTTTTTCGGAGCATTGATCTTCGTAAAATAATTCTTTTGCAAATCAAAGTTGACTGTGTAATCGTAGCGACCAGCTAGGATATAAACAGGGATTTCAAATTCCGTAACCTGCATACTCAAATCCGTGATTGTTATCTCATTCCAAATGGAACTAACACCTGATTGGGATTTGCCGCGCCACAAATTGAATTTATCCCTTACTGTGTACTCTCGGAACGTAAGGGAAGGCAAAAAGATGCCGATGATTATCGATCTCATGTCATGAGTAGTACCAATTCCGAGGCTGTGCATCGCTCCATCGCGCAAGAGATAATAGGCATCCGGTATGGGGTCTTTTAAAGTGACTGGTGCTGCCTCAAGTTTTCGAACCATTTTTGTGTTTCCGTTTTCTTTGAATCTCTGAAGCATGTAATCGTATGCCAATCTTTCAGATTCAAGTTGATTTGACATCTGTGCAATGCCAATATAGGCATGGTACAACTCCGGAGCACGTGCAGCTGCCTGGATGCCAATAAAAGTTCCACCCGAATGCCCCATGAGGTATATCTTTTCTTTACCGAAGCGATTACGCAAGTAATTCGTAAGCTCCAGTGTGTCAGAAATTAATTGTTCCGAAGTTATAGCTTTCATAGCATTGGGACTAAAAGAGAGTCCTGAACCACGCTGTTCCCACCAAACAATTGTGAAAAATTCTTCAAGACCTGTGGGGTATTTTTGTGTAAGGAAGTAATCAGGCATCCCCCCGTGAACGTAAAGCAGCACTGGATTCCTTATATTTCTGCTCTTAATGATCATTCCTTGCTGAACGCCGTTGATATTAACAAAGATTTTTTCTGAAATACTGTCAGGGATTGGTTTTCCGTTTTCGTCCACAAAAGGTTCAGGTTTTCCGGGACTGTAAGCCAGTAGCATACCTCCAATTATAAAAACACAAACAAGTAAAACGACAGGTATGGTCAGCATAATTCTTTTCACCTTTCGAACTGATGGTTTGCTTGAACGTTGTTTAATTTTCTTCTCTGTCATTTTTACTCCTGGTTCTAGTGAACTTCGTAGACATCATCACTTTGATTCACGATAATACCTGATGGTTTCTGCTGTCGGCTCAATGTTTGAGGTTTCCAGATCAAAACCACAATGGCAGCCATGATCACATAGGGTAGACACTCAAGCCAGTTATAGAGAGGAGAACGGGTTACTCCGGAAATCACCACCAGGGCAGCGTACGTGTATATCCAATGAAGCAGGATGGCCGACCAGAGACTTTGTTTGGTGTTGTTGTAAAGCCATGTATAAAAAAGTGAATTGGCACTCATGCCTATCAAGAAGCCAATGAATGGGATTCCCAACTCATGCTGTGAGGTTCCGACCATCATAAACAAAGGTAAATGCCACAATCCCCAAATCACTCCGACGATCACTGATGAGGTCAATGCATTCCACCTCGTTTGGAGGCGTGGGAGTGCATATCCGCGCCAGCCGATTTCTTCAGACAGTGGACCAAGAATCAGAAGTGGCAAAAAATTACCCAACTGAACCAAAAAAAGATTCCAGTTAAAAGAATTCCCCAAGAGTCTGATTAATGGTTAGCTGCCCAGCAGTCCCAGCGATAACGATCAGGAAGGTTAACAGGTACCACCGCCAGCCAAGCTTGAATTGAATAATTCGGCGACCCAACAAGCCTAATCCAGACAACCCTTCCTCTTTCCAGGTCAGAAAAATCCCCAACAGGGAGGGTACAAAACCTCCGGTAATAAATAACGCGACCGCCCACGCGGGACCTTTAACATCGCTCACGAAACTAATGGTTGGGATCTTCAAAAGGGCCAGAGGACCCCAGAAAACAAACCAGGATAAGGCAAGGGTTAATCCCAAAAAGACGTAAGCTTCACTTCCTTTTTTTGAATTTTTCATTTTGCTCCTATAAGGTTGGATCTGCTGTGCATGACTGAATCGATTAATTTTTACCTTGACAAGAAATACTAATAAATAACTTGAGTAATCACGGTTTCTTATTTCACATCATTTTTGAGATATAAATAATCCCGGTTACAAAACCCACCGCATTACAAAGCATGTGAACAATCATGCCAACATAGATATTCTTCTTTGTTGTCCCAAGGATTATCGGTAGAAACCCAATGGTTCGCGCGATAATCATCCAGGGTGAAAAGATATGAATAACCGCAAACTGAAAGCTGTGGAACAATATGGCGTACTTACCCTTCATTCTGGGTAATAAATATCCACGAAAATACAATTCTTCCACCATTGGCGCTAAAAACACGTTGATTATTAAGAACACCGAATAGGTGACAATCAATATTGTTTTGGAATATGTACCATCCAATCCGGTATTTACATCCGGCATCCAGAAAAATAAATTCTTTTGCAGATAGAAATCAACGGGTTTAAAAAGTGTCATTAATGCGCCGACAATCACAAAAATAATGGGTACCCACACAAAGTATTGCCACCACGGGATTGATTGTTGATAACTGATGATTCCCCGAAGTGTAAACCGACCGGTTTTTTTCTTCCCCTGAACGAATAGAAATCCGAGTTCAAAGGGCACAAGGATAAAAGCGAATGCCAAAAGAAGCGCAAAAAATGAAGGATAGCCCATTTTGGCAACTGGCTTAAGGGCGAGGAAGTAAAAACACCCGACCAGGACTCCTGGGAGTAAATGCAAAATGAGTGATTGTGCCGTTGAATGTTTCTCGATTTGATCTTGATTCATAATATTTCTCTTGGTTTTTTTTGTGAGAAATTCCTACAGTGATAAAGAAATATCCCGTTTTTTCCACTTACCGACGTTGACTCCTTTAATCAAGAGCCACAAGTAAAATAATGACTCTCCTATAAACGTAAATAAGCCAAATATCGTCGTATCGAAAGCGGGATAAAGAAAGAATAAACCAGCTGAGACCGTATAGCTTAAACCAACAAGTATCAACAATATGCCCAAAATTCTGGGAAGAAACCCCGACTTGAAAACCAGGTAACCCAGGAGAAGCACCCAAAAGGAAAAAAACTGGGCGATAAATGTGCCATATATGCGCAAATCGATAAAGAACATCACCAGGGAATTCAATTGATCTGCTTTGAATGCTGTTAAATAACCAGTGCCGCTCGATAGAAGAAGGACTGCGAAATGGTTTAGCTCATTAACCAGCGAGATAGGGACACAGACCAGATAGAATATGACCATTAGCGCTGCAACGGTTTTGTTTACCGGTTTGAGGATTTTGTATAGAATCAGCGGCAATAACATCAGTAGCGTCTGGCGGATTAGATCGCTCACCAGGGAAAGACGGAAGAGTGCTTCAGAAGCCGCAATATTTTTAACAGTTGCCTCGGCGTCTCCCGGCACTATCATGCCCGGACGAATAAAAAGTTCAGTGGACATCCCCAATAAAAATATGATCAGAAACACGAACGCTGCGATTCTTGCAATCTTTTGGGGTGAATTCATTTTCATACCTTCCTCCAATATTGTCTTTACTTTGTTGCTCATGTTTTCAAGGGCTGGCAATTAAGTATCATTTTCTGGACTGCCAGCCCAAAAGTACAAGAATTCAATCTGCTATTCTGTTTTCGCCGACAGGGCAGCGATCGCAGATCGATTGAATCCTTTAACGATCAGCCAGACCGCAAAAACCATTTCCTGAATGGCAAGAGGGATCATTAATAACCCCAGACCCGTACCGAGAGATAAAGCCTGCTGCGTTCCAAAGAATCCTTCAATGTGGGCAATAAAATACAATATTGCGCCAATGAAACCCCAGCCTGACAGCCATCTAGGAACAAGTTTTGATTGATAAAACACAAGGTAAATCATCATCCCCCCGATGCTGAAAACGAGACCCAGAAGCAGCGATACCCAATCCCCTGCGGAGATGAGTGTAGATCCCAGGATTTGAATGGAAGTGTCTTCAACGCCCGTTTGACCATAGATTTGGCTCACCCTCAATAACAGGAAATTACTGATCACCATGCCCATGTAACACACAGCTTCAAGCACCCCCCTGAAGACTACCGCCCCAAGCGCCAGTACTTCATTGTGTTTTTTTAGGAGCGGGTACAAAAATACAGGTACCATGGCAAGAGGAAATCCCATCAAAAGGATTAGTAACGTCCCAATGATCCATTGAGATTCCCTTGCAGATATATTGAGTGGAAAAGTCGACCCTGCCGTGATAGGGGCAGTAAATACAGCAGCCAGGATACCGGAAACCGTTCCAATGATGAATAAAATTCCAACCATCACAGCGGTTTTTCTATAAGTGTTCATTTTAATTTCTCCTTTATCGAACGAAATTTACAAATATTACGATTTGATCTCCAGCATGTCTGTCAAAGTTACGCTTCCGGGTTATGCCACTTCCACGCGTACCAAACAATCAGTAAGGCAAAAACGAGTTGAGCTGTTGACCAAACTAACGAATAACCAGTAGGGGATCCCAATACAAAACCTAAAACCCAAAAACCTACGATAATTACCGCATAGAGAATACCTACGATCCGGTTTGCCCAACAACTCACCGGTGCCTTCAATATCAGAGTTAAGGCACCCATGAAAACATGCCCTGCGAATATTATTGACATAACCAACAACAATCCGTTTGATGCTACGATAGGTCCTGTATTGTCAATTAACGACTTTAACGCTACGGTATCATTTAGACGGTATGTATCCCCATTTAAACTACTTAACATTCCAACGACCCATAGCATTGCAAGGATAATCCTCACATCCAACGGATTTTTTGTTGTTTCTTTAATTTTCCCTAAGTGTCTTTCTTTGGTCGTATTCATTTTTTACCTCCTTTATCAAATGATAATTACGAGTACTACGATTTATCTCCAGCATATCTGCCAGGTTACGCTTCTAGGTTTTGCCACTTCCATGCATTCCAGACAATGAGTAATAGAGCCGCGATTTCTACTACGCAGTAAAAAATGTATGCTGGAGATGGGACTCCAAGAAATAATGAGCCAATTTGAGCCAAAACAAATAGGGTGCCTGCAACAATGTTTACCCAGCGGTTAACCCGGTACTTTAATACCCAGGACAGGACAATCATTAAAAACGGAATCTCAAACATCATCGCGGTTCCCAACAAGAATCCTTCAGTGATTTTTACAGTTCCATCCCCCGTGAATCCTGTGATATGCATTTCTAAAACCCCAGGTTCCAAAGA
This sequence comes from uncultured Chloroflexia bacterium, assembly GCA_963765655.1. Lineage (GTDB taxonomy): Bacteria > Chloroflexota > Anaerolineae > Anaerolineales > Anaerolineaceae > UBA6170. The sequence continues at coordinate 1,341,165 of CAVXXH010000003.1, read as the reverse complement.
TGAGAGGGTATCACAATACATAAAATTCACGGTATAAAACACCCACAGCAGGATCAGCAGGATTCTTGTATTCATTTTGACGGTCTTTACATTCGTTCCAAGCGGACTTCCTTCAATTGTTTTCATTTTTTCTCCTTTTTTGAACATATTTTGCGTGTTTCTTGAGATTGGATTTATTGTCCGAAACAAGTGTTATCCCCAGATCACTGATTTTTGAGTAACCCATGTAATCCAGCCTGATAAGCCACCACTATACTAAGCAGTGTTTCACCATTGTCTTCCAATGTGATGGTCAAGCCTTCAAACCAGTTTGACCATTGACTATCCAGATGACCCTTTATCCTGATCTGATAGATCTTCGACTGAACTGAATTAGATTGTGTGCTAAGTTTGTTTGACATGCTTCCTTTTCCTTGGTGGCTAACAAAAAGACCTATACCACCTATCTGTTGTATAGATAATAGATGCCCACGAAGGTCACGAATAGACACTTCGGTGTGTGTTAAAGTGTTGTTTTGAGTTAAGGAATGGGTTAAGTGGGGAGGTTTGCGTTTAGAACAGGTTCAACTCACGCGCTCTGGCAATGGCTTCGGTACGCCGGTGCACCTGTAATTTTTCAAATATTCGGCGATTATGTCCTTTTACGGTGTCCAGGGCAAGGAACATGCGATCACATATTTCTTGATTGGAGAGTCCCTGACAAATGAGTTTTAACACTTCCAGTTCGCGCTGGCTCAGTGGCTCAATTAATTCTGATTGCGGATTTTTTGTTGGCGACAGCATTACTGCCTCCAATGGTGTAAAAGCAGCCAGGAGTTTATCCACATATCCCTTCAATGGATGATTGCGTACGCCAGACTGATACTCCATCCATGATCTAAAATCCAAAATTAATAACCGCATTGGCTCGCCCTGCTCCACAAAAAGGCGGATAAAACCACCCGGTTCAGCCAGTCTCAGTGTATCAGCAAGCACCTGTAGTGCCTGGCCTTTTTCGTTAAGCTGATGATGTGCAATTGCCTGAATTACCATCGCTTTAAGCCGTTCATCTTCCCATCTCTTTTCTTCTCTATGCTGTCGATACGGCATTAGCAACGTCAGTGCAGCGGATGGATCACCCTGAGCGAGGAGGGTGCGCGCCTGGAGGAGTGGAAGGTTAATTTGTTGTGCGATTTGAGCAGCAGCACCGGTATCGCCGTGGTAAAGGTGAATCAACACCTGGTGAGCGCCAAAATTCGGCAGACGTACAGCGAATTCATTTTGATGTGCGTTTTGTACCGCCTGCGATAGAAAGCGGGCGGCCCTAACCGAATCTCCCCGAGCCAACATTAAGCGGCAAAGAAACAATTCACTCGTGATTAACCTATCAATCACCTGGTCACAAAGGCGTGCCAGCTGAAAGCCCTGCTCTGCGTACTTTTCAGCCCTGTCCAGTTCATTCCATTCCATGTGGATGCGTGCCAGGCCGACTATCGCAACTGTGGCAAACGGAGGTGGATCCTCACCCATCACCGACAACACATGCTGATAAGTCTCAGCAGCCTGGTGGAGCTTGTTTCTAATTTCATATATCTGGCCAAGACGTGTGGTTGCCATTAATACGCCGTCGTTATCCCCAGCTGACTGAGCGAGAGATAAAGCTTCATTATAGGCTTGTTCCGCAGCATCCCGGTCTCCCTGAATGTAATGGGCAAACCCCATCACCTGGTTAGCCGTAGAACGGTAAGCCACATTGTTGGGGTGCAGATATTCCAAGGCGCGGCGCGCCTGAACCAGGCTGGTTTCTGCCTGGTACTGCGATTGCGCCAACAAAGCCCTGGCGACCGCAATTTTCCCAACGAGGTTTTTTGTCCATTCGTCCATCTCGACATTAGGTAAATTTCTCAATGCCAATGCTGATTCGGTTGCCTGGAGTTTCTCTTCAACCCCAATAATCTGGTAGTTGCTGAGCATCATCGCAGCTTGCTTCCACCACAAGGTGGGATTTGCATTCAGCACGTTCGTGGGTAAAGACTCCAGCCAATTCAATATGATCGTAGGCACTCCGGGAAGGTGTAAAGGCATCTTTTTGTTTTCCATCAGACGATTGGCACGCTCAATATCATTGGCTGCAACAGCATGTTTAAAAGCTTCGAGGATCAACCCATTGGTTTCAAACCATTCACTGGCTTGAATTTGCAGGTCGTTTATTCCTTCTTGGGTAAAATTTTGCTTCAACCGCTTTCGAAGCAAATCCCCAAAAAGATGGTGATAACGGTACCAATAACGCTCATCATCCAATGAGACGATAAACAGGTTCGCTCGTTCGAGATACGTCAGGGTCTCCTGCCCAGAAGAATTAGGATTACCCAAAACAGCGTCACATAACGGACCACACATCCTTTCGAGGATGGATGTTCGCAACAGAAAGTTCTGAACTTCGGTTGGCTGGCGCTGTAAAACTTCTTCCAGCAGGTAATCCAAAATATAACGATGGCTTCCCGTAAAGGCCTGGATGAAACCAGATGCATCTTTTTGTCCATGCATTGAAATGGCAGCTAATTGCAAACCCGCAATCCAACCCTCTGTGCGAGTCTCTAAGGATGTAATATCTTCTACTGAGAGGGTCAAGCCCATAACCTGGTTAAGAAATTCGGAGGCTTCCTCTGGGGTAAAACGCAGATCGGAGGCTCGCAGCTCGATCATTTGGCTTCGGGCTCGTAGACGCGCCAGTGGAAGGGAGGGATCTTCGCGAGTAGAGATAACTATGTGCATCTGCGATGGCTGGTGTTCCACAAGAAATGCCAGAGATTGATCAACCACTGGTGAATCAATTAAGTGGTAATCATCGAGAATGAGAATAAAATCGTCTGGGATGGTCGTGATTTCGTTAAGCAGGGCGGATAAGAGTGCTTCCGTATTCAGAGACTCAGCAGATTGGAGAGCAGCCATCAAACCTGCCCCTATTCCAGGCTTGACCGTTTGTAACGCTGCTATTAGATACGAGATGAAGCGGGCCGGTTCACTGTCCCCTTCATCCAGCGACAACCATCCCACCTCCCTGCCACATGTGGTAATCCATTCACTGACGAGGGTGGTTTTGCCAAAACCAGCTGGTGCAGAAATGAGCGCCAGTTTCCGGCCTGAAGCGAGACTCTTGTTCAAGCTGCTCGATCAGGCGCGGTCGGAGAACAATGTTTGGCCGAAGCAGCGGAACATATAGTTTAGTGAGGAGAAGAGGTCCAGACATTCTAAATTAATTATAAAGGACATCCAAAAACATGGATGTCCTTTCGCTTTTTTTCAAAATCTTATTGCCCCACCGTAATGACTACATTTCCCTTTTTGTGTCCTTTTTCGACATACCTGTGCGCCTCGGTCATCTGTTCCAACGGATAGAATCTATCAATGACCGGTTTTATCTTTCCCGCTTCAACCAACTCCTTGATTAATATTAAATCTTCCAGATATAACTTTGGTGTCCCCTCATCGACTGATATGTATTTCCCGGCCGGAGTTAGCGCTTTTTTAAACTGTAGTTTTGAGCTATATCTTTTTCCAACGGCATCAAAGATAAAATCATAAGATTCTCCTCTATTCGTAAAATCCTCTTTTGTGTAATCAATTACCTTTTCGGCTCCCAGAGATTTTACCAATTCTAAATTTGTAGTACTGCATACCCCGGTAACTTCCGCACCAAAGTACCTGGCAAGCTGTACCGCAAAAGTACCTACCCCTCCAGAAGCTCCATAGATGAGAACTTTTTGTCCTTTCAGGATATTTCCTTTCTTGAGAAAATATAATGCTAAAGTTCCTCGGGAAGGAACAGCAGCGGCTTCCTCATAGGTTACATTGGACGGTTTTAATGCCATAATACTGTCTTGTGGCATGCACACTCCATCTTCTGGCAGACAAGCGTACTCGGCATAAGCACCAAAACGCTTGCCGGTAAGTGCAAAAATTTGGTCACCTTTTTTAAATCGTTTTACATCTTTGCCTATTGCATCAATTTCTCCGGCACACTCTAATCCTAGTACAGGTTTTCTTGGTCTTCTGAAACCAACAAATATGCGCATGGGGATCCATAGCAAGATATTTACTTTACCACTTCGAACTATACAGTCCGAAACTGTCACTGCTGCTGCATGAATTTTTATCAGTACTTCATTGTCCTTGAGAGTAGGTTTTTCCACCTCTTTGAGCTGAAGAACCTCCGGGGGTCCGTATTTTGTGCATACAATTGCTTTCATTTTTGTACCTTTTCTTTTTACTTGATAGTATTCATTTTTATTTCTGACCATCAGTTAGGGTTGGTTTCTGATCCTTTACACCCTTAATCAAAAGCCACAAAGTAAGAGAGAGTTCCGCAATAAAACTAATCACCATACATGGGTACGATATTACTTCGTAGCTCGGTAAAAGGAATCGCTGAAAAACATATATCAAAAGACCAAAACCATCGGCAATCAACAGTATGCCCAATATCTTAGGAAGAAAGCCCGACTTGAAAACTAAATAACCAAGAGGAAAGAGCCAGAAACCATAGGGTATCTGGGCGGCAATATATCCATTTTTGTATAAATTGACAAATAATATCGCTAGCGCTTGTTGCTGATCTGGCTGGAATACTTTCAAATAGTCAGCTCCGCTCAAAAGCATCAGGCTGGCAAATAGATTAAGCATTCCAAAACACCATATAGCAAACCCACCTAAGTTTAATATCAGGAACAGTAAAGCTATGTTTTTGTCCACCGGTTTTAATAACACGTACAAATACCATGCCGCCAAAAGAAAAAACACAACTGAGAATAGACTGATTACAAATCCGATACGAAATAGCGATTCATGATCCATTATGTGATTGACCGTTATTGGGGCATCCACGGATACAAAGCGACCAAACTCATTTCCAATGATCGAAGATACAATATACATGAAATAGAGGATACCTGCAATTCTTGCGGTCTTATTGATTGAATTCATTTTTTATCTCCTTTGAACAGGGAATAGCCCGACAGGCCAATACTCACAATGTATACTGCGCTCAGAGGTAGTCTCTTGCCAGCGTGCGTTTCCGAGGGGTGCGGAGGCGATAAAGGCCAATATCTCGACAAAGCCAATCGTAATCAACAACAACCAGAAGGCCCATTTTGGCCCTTGCTTAGACATAACCCGATAACGAACCAAGCCAGTACTGAGAAGGCAACACCATAGCCCACAATTCAGTCGGTTTTGCACTAAACGTATCGTTAAACAAGATCACTGCCGTTATGACAATCGCGAAAAATCCAATGACAACGCCAATTTGCAGTAACGAAGTTTTCTGGATCTCTTGTTTTGTCTTAACCTCACAGATACCGCCCGGGCAGTATTGAGTTTTTTCTTTATGGAACAGAGGATAGAATTTACAACCCAGACAAATGCCGAACACAGCTTCAAAGAATAAGAATATCAGGCAGATTTGACAGATAATCCCGGTGATGATGCTGGTTGAATTCATTACAACCAACAGCAGGAAAATGATTGAAGCTAACACCAGACCGATCGTCCAGGCAAACTTTTTTGGAGCTGCACCAACATATTCAGGGGTTTGCTTACCGACAAATAAACGTCCAATTATTAAGGAAGGGGAATATTTAGGACTGATGAACATGCGTATCATGAAATCTATCAGGAAGATCGTGTTGACCAACTTGATCATGAAAAAATCCTCTTTAAATATGACCAGCATCCAGGCCAGGAACATAAAAAAATAGAGGATGCCTGCCGATGCTCTGATTTCCCGCTCGTTTAAAACGGGAATGTTATAACCTTCTACCGTTTCCCCAAATTGTTTTGCTTTTTTCATTTTTCTCTCCTTGTTTTGTTCCATTTTTGGTTTTAATAAGTCGCCACCGTCTGTTAATGATTTGACTGAGAGAGGGAGGGTTCAACCCACTCCCTCTCCCCTGAACATCAACTCCATGCCGGTCTCAAAACCTCTTTGGCCGCTGCCTCCACCGGATCGCTGCGCAAAAGCACAATTCCCATCCAGATGAACCAGATGATTTGGGTCAAGCCAAAAACTGGACCCAGTGTACCTGTTAGCACGGGGACAAGCGAAACGATACCCACTGCGCCAACCACCAACCCGAAGATATTCAACCTCTTGGGGAGTTCACCAGCTCGCAGTGCAGCCAGGCTGATCAACAACGTCATAAGACCACCAAGAATTTCACCATTAGCATTGCCCAGTCCATCCATTACTGGTTCAATTCCCTGCCAGGTCAACGCAGCCTGGGTTGGGTCAGTAGCATAAAGGGATACGACAGAGGTGAGCGCAGCATTCGCGACCATACCGCTGGCTATCAAAGAGCCAGCCCAGATGATCCCAATGACGGTTGCCACTTGAACCAATGCAGGCGCGCCAGCTTTAAATCTGTTGTATAAAGCCAGTGAAAATACAATCAGAAAAAAGCCAAAGAAAACGTACATGAGCAGATTGGTTGAAAAAACGACCGCCTGGTTGTCGACATTCATGGCAACCTTCTGCCCTAAATCAGTGATGCTGATGTAATCCAGAATCACAATGAAGATAATTAATCCCGTCAAGTGTGTTAATGCCATATAAAGCGCAGCAATTCCACCAAATTTCTGTAAAGCTTTCATTTTTTTCTCCTTTTTTATCTACAAATGAGTATTACCTTTTGACTTCTGGCTTGTCAGCCAGGTTATGCTTCAGGGTTTTGCCATTTCCAGGCAAACCAAATGACCAATAATAAACAGATAACTTCAACGGCAGCTATGAACAAATAATGAGGATAAGACACTCCACCTCCAACGACAAAGACGATTGTGATCAAACTGACGATGATATTGACCCAGCGATTCACCTTGAAACTCAACACACGGGACAGAATAATCATGGCAATCGAAATTTCCATCATAATCGCACCACCCAGCATTAAAAACGGGATTGGAGTGCCTGTGGCTGCGGATGTTTTTGCCACCTCATCAGCTGCTCCAGGGATGTACAGCGACAGGATATCTGCCTTCAGCATATTGATCATGACAACGATCCATAGTGTTGAGAGCAGAACCTTCGTGTTAATTTTTCCATTTGTTTTTATACTTGCCCCGAGGGGACTTTCTTTGGTCGTATTCATTTTTTCTCCTTTTTTGAACAATTTGAATGAGTTTTACTAATTGATTCAGAGGTATTAACCAAGTTAATCATCAAATTTAGTTCCAATTCCATGCATACCAAACCGTTACCACGTTGAACCCCATGCTGACAGCAATCAGGAATTTGTCATACAGCGATGCATAGGTAGGCAAGCCAATCAGATTGAACAGGAAAAAGAAAACTGCCACAATGATATTCACCCAGCGACTCGCAGGCTGGGGCATTACCAGGTTCAGGAAGACCATCAGGATGGGTATCATCATTAAAACCGCAATCCCCAGCCAAATGTACTGATTAAGATTCATATCTGCCATCGATTTTTTTGCCAAATCTCCGCTGCAAATACGTAATACATCACCATAAAGATAAAGTAGGGTGGCGACAACCCAGGTTGCAGAAAGTATAATTTTTGTATCCATTATTTGATTACTCCTTGCTTAAATTGTGATGACAACTTTTCCATGGGTATGACCTTTCCCAAAATAGCGAAAAGCTTCAGTTGTTTCGCACAACTGGTAACACGCATCGATTACTGGTTTTATCTTCCCGTCTGCCAGAAGATCTCTTATGACAAGCAAATCTTTTTGATTTACTTTTTTCTGAGAGCTTGTCATCTTCCTGCCATTACTTTTTGACATTAAAGGTCCAAGGAACAGTGATTGAATTATTTGAGCTGGCAAGCCTCCCACGAAAACGTAAATTCCATTTGGAGTTAAGGCACGTTTATACGCGGAAAGTGGTCGATATCCATTTACGGCAAGGATGAGATCATACTGCTGTTCATTTTCGGTAAAATCCTCTTGGGTGTAGTCAATGACGTGGTCTGCGCCTATTGAGGTCGCTATTTCCAAATTCGAAGTGCTGCACACGGCCGTCACTTCAGCGCCAAACGCCTTGGCGATCTGTATTGCATATGTCCCCACCCCGCCAGACGCCCCATTGATTAGCACTTTTTGCCCGGACTGTAATTGCCCTTTATCACGCAAACCCTGCAGGGCAGTGACGGCTGCGACGGGTACCGCAGCAGCTTCCTCAAATGAAATGATGGAAGGCTTTTTCGCCAAAACGCTTTCTGGAACAGAAACATATTCGGCAAAGCTGCCACTACCAAGCCCAAAAATATCACCAAACACCGCATCTCCCGGCTTGAATTGTTGAACTTTTCTGCCAACAACTTCAACCTGGCCAGCAATGTCGGCACCGAGGATTGTGTTTTTTGGTGTGAAAAGCCCGACACCCATTAATCGCATTGGGAAAGGATCACCCGTCAGTAAATGCCAATCCCCCGCATTAATGGATGCTGCATGGACTTTTACCAGTACTTCTTCGTCCCGGGGAGTGGGCTTTTTCACCTCTTCGAGATGAAGAACATCAGGTAGTCCATATTTTTTATAAACGATAGCTTTCATTGTTATCTCCAAATTCCTTAGATCGAAAAAATATCAATTGTGTCAGCAAGTAAAGAATTTGCACTACCGACCTGCCACAACGTAAATATACCCATGCACAAGCGTCACCGGTAGACACTTTGGTGTGGGTTGAGGTGTTGGTTGAAGTGTTGTTTTAGATTACTGGCAAGAAAGGAGGGCTTTTAGAACAGATTCAACTCACGAGCTTTGGCAATGGCTTCGGTTCGCCGGTGTACCTGTAGTTTTTCAAAAATCCTGCGGTTGTGGCCTTTGACAGTATCCAGGGCAAGAAACAAGCGCTGGCATATTTCTTGATTGGAGAGACCCTGACAAATGAGCTGTAATACTTCCAATTCGCGCTGACTCAGCGGCTCAATTAATTCTGATTGCGGATTTTTTGTTGGAGACACCAGTACAGCCTGCGATGTTGTAAAAGCAACCAGGAGTTTATCCACATAACCCCTCAATGGATGAATGCGTACGCCCGACTGATTCTCTATCCATGCTCTATAATCCAAAAATAACAACCGCATTGGTTCGCCCTGCTCCACAAAAAGGCGGATGAAACCACCCGGTTCAGCCAGAGTTAGGGCTTCGGACAGTACCTGAAGTGCTGGTTCTTTTTCACCTACAAGGTGGAGTGCAAGCGTTTGCAGCACCATCGTCGAGAGCAGATTGTTTTCCCAACCTTTTTCCTCCATTTTCTGGCGATGGGGCACCAGTACAGCCAGCGCAGCGGACGGATCACCCTGGGCGATGAGGGTGCGCGCCAGGAGGATTGGAAGATCATTCAGCTGTGCAATTTGAACAGCGGCATCTATGTTCCCCTGGTATAAGTGCATCAACACCTGCTGGGTGGCAATGGTCGGCACACGGGCAGCGAATTCCCATTGGCGTGTATTTTGTTCCGCCTGCTTCAGGAAGTTAGCAGCTCCGGCTACATCTCCCCGGATTAATTTAATCTGGGACATAAACAGTTGACTCAATATTAGCCTGTCAACCACCTGGTCACATAGGCGTGCCAACTGAAAGCTCAGCTCCCCATATTTCTCAGCTGTATCCAGGTCATTCCATTCAAAATAGATCCTTGCGAGGCCCAGGTACACGACCGTCGTAAATGGAATCGGGTCCTCCCCGATCAACTGCAGCGCATGCTGATATTTCTCAGCTGCCTGGTGAAGCTGGTTTCTCAATTCGTGTACCTGACCCAGGCGGGTAATTGCCAACAAAACGCCCACATTATCCCCGACGGTCTGGGCGAGAGATAAAGCTTCATTGTAGGCTTGGTCCGCCTCGTCCCGGTCTCCTTGGATATAATGGGCAAACCCAATATACTGGATGGCTGAAGAACGGTAAGCTGTGTTATTAGGATGCAGATACTCCAAAGCGCGCTTCGCGTATACCAGGCTGGTTTCTGACTGGTAGAGCGTTGCGGCGAGTTCAGCCCTGGCAACCGCAATTTTCCCAACGAGGTTTCTTGTCCATTCGTCCATCTCGGCGTCAGGTAAATTTCTCATTGCCAGTGCTGCTTCAGCTGCCTGGAGTTTCTCCTCAACCCCAATCATCTGGTAACTTTCCAGCAACATCGCGGCTTGCTTCCACCACAACGCGGGATTAGCATTCAGCACGTTCATGGGTAGAGACTCCAGCCAATTCAATATAATCGTAGGTACACCGGGAAGGTGTAAAGGCATCTTTTTGTTTTCCATCAGGCGATTGGCACGGTCAACATCCTTGGCTGCAACCGCGTGTTTAAAAGCTGCGAGGATCAACCCATTGTTCTCATACCATTCACTGGCTTGAATTTGCAGGTGATTGATTCCTTCAGAGGTAAAACTTTGCTTTAACCTCTTTCGCAGCAAATCCCCAAAGAGATGGTGATAACGGTACCAATAACGCTCATTATCCAATGAGACGATAAACAGGTTCGCTCGTTCAAGATAAGTCAGTGTTTCCTGCCCGGAAGAATTAGGATTACCCAAAACAGCGTCACACAGCGGACCACACATCCTTTCGAGGATGGATGTTCGCAACAGAAAGTTCTGAACTTCGATGGGCTGGCGCTGTAATACTTCTTCCAGCAGGTAATCCAATATATATCGATGGCTTCCCGTGAAGGCCTGGATGAAACCAGAAGCATCTTTTTGTCCATGCATTGAAATGGCAGCTAATTGCAAACCCGCAATCCAACCCTCGGTGCGAGTCTCCAGGGATGTAATGTCTTCCACTGAGAGGGTCAAGCCCATTACCTGGTTGAGAAATTCGGAGGCTTCAGCCGGTGAAAAACGTAGATCAGAGGCACGCAGCTCGATCATTTGGCTTCGGGCTCGTAGGCGCGCCAGTGGCAGGGAGGGATCTTCGCGAGTAGAGATAACCATGTGCATCTGCGCTGGCTGGTGTTCCACAAGGAATGCCAGAGATTGATCTACCACTGGTGAATCTATCAAGTGATAATCATCGAGTATGAGAATAAAATCGTCCGGGATGGTCGTGATTTCGTTAAGCAGGGTGGATAAGAGGGTTTCTGTATTCAGAGATTCAGCAGATTGGAGAGCAGCCATCAGACCCACACCAATTCCAGGCTTGACCGTTTGTAATGCTGCTATTAGATACGAGATGAACCGCTCTGGTTCACTGTCCCCTTCATCCAGAGACAACCATCCCACCAACCTGTCACATTTGCTAATCCATTCGCTGATCAAGGTCGTCTTACCAAAGCCAGCTGAAGCAGAGATGAGCGCTAATTTGCAATTCTTCACCAACCCCTCGTTCAGCCAATCGGTCAATCTGGGACGTGAGACAATACCGGACTTGAGCGGTGGGATGTATAGTTTCGTCGCCAATAGCGGGGTGGACATAACTTTAGTATACAGTAAAGCCCAGGCGTGGTGGATTTGTACCCCCAAGGGGATATTGTATTTACGGATAATACAAAGATGAAAGGGCTAGAAGATATGGTTTCAGCACAAGCACCTTGTGCTAAGTTAGTCCGGAGCATGGGGTTTTCTCTGGTCTCCCGTTATAATAGAATGTTATATGCTTCCCACGGAGAAGGACCGTGTCAGATAACTTACTGGCAACCAAACTTCATATCCCGCCTCTGCATGGCAACCTGGTCAACCGGGCAAATTTAGTTGCACGGCTAAACGAGGGAATCACCCGGGGCTGCTGCCTGACGCTCATCTCTGCCCCGGCAGGTTATGGCAAGAGCACTTTGGTCAGTGAGTGGCAAGCTCAGGCGAAACTTCCGGTTGCCTGGCTGTCGCTGGAGCGGGGGGAGAACACCCCGGCGCGCTTCTGGAATTACTTGGTTGCAGCTTTGAATACCCTTCCACAGATTCAGAAAGCCAACATCGACGAGACGATCATCCAGTCTTTACGAACCTCGCAACCTGGATCGATGGAGGCACCACTTGCGGAATTGATCAACCGGCTGTCTGCTAGTGGGCAGCCAGTATGCCTGGTTTTGGATGACCTGCAAACCCTTTCGGATAGCCAGATCCACCAGGACCTGGTCTATCTGATTGAGCATCTTCCGCATGCTGCATGCAGCCTGTACCTGGTGGTTTCCAGCCGGATGGATCCTCCCTGGCCCCTGGCGCGCTGGCGGGCACGCAGTGAGCTGAACGAACTTCGTGCAGCGGATCTGCGCTTTCGTTATGAGGAGACCAGTCAGTTTCTGCAAAAAGCCTTACCCCTCGATCTTTCACCAAAAGAAAAAGCCGCACTTCAATCCCGGACAGAAGGGTGGATTGCCGGTCTGCAGATGGCTGTCATTTCGATGCAAGGAAGATTGAAAGCGCAAGGTCCTGAAGGGCTCTCATATTTTATCGAGACCTTTTCAGGCTCAAATCGTTTCATCCTGGATTACCTTATGGACGAAGTGCTCAGCCAGCAATCGGAGCAAATCCGGGAGTTCCTGCGCGCAACCTCCATCCTGGAGCAACTAACCGCCCCCTTGTGCGATGCATTGATCGAAACCCCGGGCAGTCAGACTGTTCTGGACCAGTTGGAGCGCGCAAACATGTTCATCATCCCGCTTGATGACGACCGGTGCTGGTATCGCTACCACCATCTCTTTGCTGAGTTCCTGCGGAAGCAACTGAAACAATTCCAGCCTGGGTGGATCTCCCAACTGCACCAGCGCGCCAGCGTCTGGTATGCCGAGAATCGCATGCCAGCTGATGCAGTCCGCCACTCCCTCGCTGGCGGAGATATCGCCAGGGTTAATCAGATGCTCTCCGGAAATGCCCTGGTGATGGTCGATCATGTGGAACTATTGGACGTGCTGAGACATTTCAAAGAACTGCCCACCAATGAGATCTCTTCTAATCCCTGGTTATGCGTGGCTTATGCCTGGGCAAAAGCCTATGCTGATCCTTCGGTTGAAATGGAAGACCTACTGCAGCAAGCCGAACATGGCTTGAACGATGCACGGCAGGATCCCATGAAAGACAAGTTGACCAGCCACCTGGCAGCGATCCGGGCATATATGTCATGGATGAAAGGGGATGCAGAACAAGCCCTGGAATTCACGCAGCGGGCGCTGAATAATTCACTGGAAGAGGATTGGACTGTCCGAACTCATTTGTTGAACATCCAGGGACTTGCCTGGCAATATCAAGGAGACCTTGCTGCGGCAACCCGGACCTTTACCGCAGCATTGACTTGTGGGGAAAAGAGCGGCAGGATCCACGAAGTTCTCTATACAATCTCCAACCTGGCATATGTTCACCTGCTACAAAGCCGCCTGCATGAAGCCTTCTCTCTTTGCCAGATGGCATCTGACAGAGCGAAAGGATCCAGCGGGTCTTTGGAACGGATGCCTGTGCTAGCGTATGCCCATGCCACCAGGAGCATCATCCTGCTCGAATGGAATGATCTGGGACCGGCTGTCGCCGCTTCAAGGCAGGGGCTTGCCCTGGCGGAACAATGGGGACAGACCGATGCGTTGCACTTTGCCTTAACCTGCCTGTCACAGGTATTGATTGCTGCCGGGCATGCGGATGAAGCGTTTGCGGTCAACCAGCGGGCAATGCAATTGGCAAGAACCATTTCTCCCTGGTACGCCCACATTTCAGCGGAGAACGAGATCGTCCTCAACCTGGCAAAAGGGGATGTTCCTACGGCGGAGAAAAAGGTTGCCGAGTATGGACCCATCTTTGCTGAAGACAAGAACAATGTTCATCTGCATATGAAAGTCTTCCTGCTCTATCACCAGAACCGTTTTCCAGATGTGGTCGAAACCCTCGATGGGAGTCTTGGTGGGATCAAGCAAAAAGGCAGGGAGCGGCTCTGGTTGAGGTTGTTGCCATTCCTTGTGCTTGCCTTGTGGGCTCTGGATCGTGAAGAGAAGGCATTGCAGGTTCTGAAACAGTGTCTGGCAGCGGCGGAATCAGAAGGATATGTCCGCATCTTTGTGGAAAAAGGTGCGCCAATGGCAACGCTGCTGAAGATCGCCGCAAGCCGGGGAATAAATCCTGAATATGTCTCGAAGCTTCTGGACGCATTCCCTCTTTCCGGAGAGTCATGTGAACCTAGAAAGCCTGCCCCCGCTGCCTCCCGGTCCCCGGTCGCTAAACTGGTCGAGCCACTGAGCGAGCGAGAATTGGAAGTGTTGCGCTTGCTTAATTCACACCTGGCAGTTCCGGAAATCGCCAGGGAGATGCTGGTCGCGCCATCGACACTGCGCACCCATGTACGCAACATCTATCTCAAGCTGGATGTGCATGGGCGGCTTGAAGCCCTGCAAAAAGCCCGAGATCTCGGTTTGTTATGAGATTCAATCGATCAATTTGACCCATCCCTCACCAATCGGTGGGGGATTTTTTTATCGATTTTCTCACTGAAATCATCAAGTGTGAGGATGACAAATCATCAACTTTACGGGGATACTATGCACGGATCAATAAAAATCGGGAGACAGGCCATGACAAATAGGCAAGTATATGAAACGCCAGCGTTCTATCAGATTCGGGTCAAAGGAAATCTCGATCAGAGTTGGTCTGACTGGTTTGGTAGTTTTACCATCACCCTGCAGAACGGCGAGACCCTCCTGGCAGGGCAGGTGATCGATCAGGCTGCATTGCACGGCATTCTGGCAAAGATCAATGACCTGGGACTGGTAATCCTTTCTGTGGAAAGAAAAGACTGTTAATGGCTGCTACTCATCCAAAACGAGCAGGAAACATATCCGGTATGGCGGTAAAAAATTTGACAATCTTTAGGATTAGGAGACGAACCTTATGTTAGAAAAAACCAATCTGCTCGGAGCTGTCACAGCGATCGCATTCTTTATATCAGCGATCCTGGTCTTCGTTTTCAGGCTCCTTGGCAAGCCGCAATATGAAAATTGGATTGGCTACTTCGAATTCCTGCTCGCCATCCCGCTGATCTATCTGCTCATACATGCGCCGCAGCTGGGGCGACCTGCCCTTTACTACATCCAGATTGCCTGCATGTTAGCATGGCTGATTCTGGAAGCCCTGCTCGATCACATCCTGAAAATTGACTTTCGAAACGTAAGATGGATGGTGATCAGCTATGTTGTTTTGTTCTTCGCGGGTAGCGGTGGACTACTTGGCGTGGCATCAAACGCCGGACGCGCCTGGAGCATACCAGCGATCATCCTGTTCTTGATCATGGCTGTATTGACGTTTGTGCAGCGCGCCGTCACCGGCAAGTAGCGGTTATGAGGCATTCGTCTGCACTTAAAACGCAGTTGCCAATGAGGATATGAAGGTCCTGTGGTCGATGGCGCGGAGAGAGCAAAATTATGTCAATCGTAATCTCCAAACAATCCAACCTGAGCATCCCGCGCAGTCTGAAATGGGTCGGCATCATCGGCGTGGCAAGGGCAATCCTCACCACCGTGGGGGCGGTGATCCTTTTCTATTTCGTGCCAGGGAGGGGTCGTCCCCGAGAATTTCAACGAGTATTTTGGTTACGGGTTGTTTGTCGGACGGAAAGAATGAGCTGCTGTCAGATGATACCGCAATTTTCGATTCCAGCCGATCCACAGAGGCATGTCGTGTCTAAACAACAAATGACGTATGAATGTCGTCCACACGACGTTGTGATTTTGAGCCCGATTTCTATAATGGGGATAAAGTTTCAAAAGGAGTAAAAAAATGAACCAACCTGGTCTCGGACTCAAAGTCTCGGAACTGCGCCAGCAAAAAGGGCTGACCCAGGAACAACTGGCAGAACGCTGTGAAGTCAGCGCCCGCACCATCCAGCGCATCGAAAGCGGCGAAGTGGACCCGCGCGCCTATACCCTGCACTGCCTGGGTGAAGCGCTCGAATTCGACTTCAGCGAAGCAGAACACCGGCAACGAGAATCTCTGGCTTGCCATCCTGCATCTCAGCAGCATCTTCTGTATCCTCATCATTCCCGCTGCTTCTGTGGTCGTGGAAGAAGAATCAATCCTACAAGATCGACCAACACGGGCGCCAGGTGCTCAACTTCCAGATCACCATGACGTTGTCACTCTTTGCAGCAATGTTCTTCATGATCGTTGGCTTGCCCACGCTGATCCTGTTGAGCATGGACATGGGAGAGGGATTCGTGATATTGGCTTCAACGCTGGCCATATTAAGCATCCTTCCCTTCCTCGTCATCGGCATCTTCTGCACCTGCCAGGGCATCATCAATACCATGCGGACGCTGACGGATAAGCCGATTCGATATCCCTTGAGCATCCCATTCGTGAAGTGACCAAAGAAGGAGACAGTCATCTTGAAGATGACAGCCTCCAGAGGAGAAATATCATGAAAAAGATAACTGATTGGATCAAGCGTCACCAGATCATTGCTTTCTTCGCCATCACCTTCGGCATCACCTGGGGACTGGGTTTCTCGTATGCTGCTGTAATGAAAAAGGGTATCTTCCTGCTGGCACCACTGGCTTTTATTGCCACCTGCGGACCGGCGCTGGCGGGCATCATCATCTCCGCCGTTTGCAACACCCAACCCCGGGAAGGAAGCAAACGTACCTACTGGATCGCCTTTCTGGTTGCCTGGGTTGTTTCTGCGCTGGTGTGCATTGCCCACAACACGTTCATCAACAATGCACCATTGAACCCCATTTTGGTCGCCTTCGCCATCATCACGGTGATCCCCGTGGCTTTTGTGATCAGCACGGCTTATTCACGCATCCCTGCTGTGAAAAGTACCATGGCTTCGCTGCTCCGCTTGCGCGGGGTTTGGGGTTGGGTATTGCTGGCTTTGCTGTGGATCCCCGCCTTGGTCGTGGTTTCGATCTTCATCGACGACCCGCGCTGGGGACTGCCCTTTGCCACCTATCAGTTGCCGGCAACAGGTCTGGCATTGGTCAGCCTGGTGATGGTGAAATTCTTATACCAACTCTTCTTTTTCAATGCCACCGGAGAAGAAGCAGGATGGCGCGGCTTTGCCCTGCCCAGGTTGCAGGCGCGGGTCAGCCCCCTGGTCGCCTGCCTGGTGCTCAACTTTTTTTGGCCTCTCTGGCACTTCTTCCTCTGGATGGCGGAAGGCAAACCGGTTCTTTCCCTGGGGTATTGGGGAGAGGCATACCTGACCCATCTCTCAGCCACTGTGATTATTGTTTGGTTCTATAACCGCAGCAAGGGCAGCATCCTGGTAGCTGGCATCGTCCATGCCGCGGCGAACACAGCCTTTGCCTTCTTGGTCATCCCGGACTGGAGGATTTTCGACTGGACTGCGGCGGTTACCGCGCTGGTGCTGATCCTGGTTGACCGGATGTGGAAGAAGTTGCCCACCGTCAACCCGGCGGTGTACCAGGCACCGGCATTGCAGAGCTGAAAAGCATCTCCGCCAGCCCACCGTTAAAGGAAAGGTTTGCTATGAATATCTCAAAATTCGCTACGCATCGCCCTGGTAGATTTATCCTAATTTTAACGATCGCCTGGGTTGTGCTGTTATTAGCTTTTATGATCACCGCTTCAACCGTTTTCAATATATCGTATGGAGATGCCATCACAGTTTCCATCTCTCGACTGGCAGTGACAGCCTGCGTTCTCCTCCTGGTATGGCGGCTGGACTGGTTGAAAGCCTCGGGAATTTCCAGGCCGGGCAGTTGGCATGTCTGGCTGCTGGCCCTGGGAGGCTTGGTCTTTATAGCTGGTGCAAGCCTGTACTCATTCTATGGCAGCATCGCCTTTGATCTTTCGAGCCTACTGCAACTGCCTGATGCCCGCACAGCAGTCATAACCCATTTCGTCGCCGGACTGAGCGAAGAGATCCTGTTTCGTGGGCTACTGCTTTATGCGCTGATCCGCGTATGGGGCAGTACGACCCGGGGAATCCTTGGGAGCGTTCTCCTCTCCTCTGTGCTCTTTGCACTGGTGCATCTCACCCAGGTTTTCACATACGGAACATCGCTATCATCTGCTTTGGTACTGGTTCTGCAAGCATTTGTGCTCTCAATCTGGTGGGGAGCGTTGGTGGTTATGGGAGGCAGCATTTGGCCGGCAGTGATAATCCATTTCATGGGCAACACGGTTGTGGTGGTGCAGGGCCTGAATACGCCTGTGGTGGAGCCTGTAACTTTGGCTTACACACAGCTTCTATGGCTCAGCCTTCCGCTGGGCTTGCTGGCGATCAGCTTGCTGTCGAAAACCGCACTTCACCCCGTTGTGGCTGAAGTGCCTTAAATAGAAATTACGATAGGAGATCAATCATGGAATCCCAAGAAGATAATACCCAGATAACCAAGAGAAAATTCCAGCTTCACGAACATCCCTGGCTTTCCCTGTTGGCAGTGGTGATCACTATCGTCGTGGCGAACATTTTGGCAAGTAATCTGGTGTTTGCGATCGGATTATCGCCCTACTCATCTGACGGTCAGTTCGCCCATGGGATAACCTATCAGATCCTGACGATCTTTTTATTCGTGCCCTTCATTCTGCGCCTGCCGAAGGGGAAAAGAACTTACCGGAAATACCTGGAAGACATCGGGTTGACCAGGGTGCAGCCTTTCATCCAGCTTGTCCTGTTGGGGTTCTCCTGCTACATCATCCTGGCGCTCTCGCAAGCAGCGGCTTCATTTGCTTATCGAATCTCCGAAGGATTACCGCTAACCTGGAATTTTTTCCGCCAGGTCTTCGATCTATCAGGTGACCTGCCTCCCGGTTCACCGAACCTCCTTGTCTCCTTCCCATCCATTTTTGAAGAAGCAGTGTTCAGAGGCATTGTGTTGACCGTCTTTCTGGGCAAGGTTTCGGAACGCAAAGCGATCATTTTCTCGGCGCTTGGCTTTGGGCTGATGCACCTGCTCAATCTGGCAGGCGGTCGTGAGTTGGTGTGGGTGCTGGGGCAGGTCGTTTGGGCGTTCATCCTCGGCCTGTTCTACGGCTACATCTTTGTCAGGACGCGCAGCCTTCTACCCCCGATGATCGTCCACTACCTGGGTAATGTCTTCATCGGCTCATTAACCGGCTATATGCAAAGCAGGGCGTCTATTGAGATGCAGGCTCTGTATGGCATTGTTTTTTCGCTTGGTATTGTCCCAACAACCCTGATGATCCTGTGGACCAGACTCTTCGTCTCAAGATGGCTACACCGCCCGCGACGTGACCAAATTGGATGAGTTCATGCAACTCTTCGTTCAGGATGAGAACATCGAAATGATCAGCGTCGGTGCGTCGAAGCGTGCTGCCAACAAGTGGTTCGTGGGACTGGCGCGCATCCGCGAGATCGTCGAGGGCGACTGGACCAATTAGGGGGATGTCAAACTCGATGTAGCGGGAGCCATGATCACAGTCCAGGGTATTTGAAACGCGGTTATGATGTGTTCAGCGAATTGCACGACATGCCACCTTCTGCCTGTTGAAAATCCTGTTTCCCAGGCGACCATCCAATCCATATGCAATGGTATAAAGCGAGGACCTTGCCTGGAATTGGATGACCCCCGCCTGTCATTTAAATTGTTGAGTTGCATTACGTTTATGGATCAAAGTAGTGGAGTTCTGATGAAAACTGATTTCCTAAAAAATGGATTGGTGCATACCATTAATTTTTGCAGTTAATGGATCTTTCAACCCATTGGTAGGAAAGATCTGACAAGAATCAAAAACGCCTTTTCAGGCGTTTTTTTGTGCCCCCAAGGGGACTCGAACCCCTGTTTGAGCCTTGAGAGGGCTCCGTCCTAACCGCTAGACGATGGGGGCCATCTCAATCGATAGCGCATTTTAACATGTGGATATGGGCCTGTCAATAAGGATCATTTGGGAGGATAATTTTTTAGAAGAGATTATTTAAGAAATAACAATTATGTTAATTTTCTTGTGAATTTTATGTTTTGATACAATTGATTTTATACGTAATTGAGTAAATAAATTTTTAATCAGGATAAACATGATCGAACTCAACCCTTCAGAATTTCAATCAGTCCTACCATTACTAGTCGATAGCAGACAGCAAGTAATACCATTTACCATCTGCCAGGGAATCAACCCTGGACGCATATTTATCGATCAGAAAGAAAATCCACAAATCGTCATGATCTGGACGACAGTTGGATATTATTTTCTGTTTGGTGATCCATCCTCAATTAGTGATTTGGAATCTATCAGCCAGATTCTGACCCAGGTTTTTATCCCTGCTTCACAAGCAACGGGAGAAACGGGCTTCATTCTGATTCCATCATCACCATCCTGGAAGGCAATGATTCCAATGCTGTTGCCCGATCGAGAGGTGATCGAGATCTATCGCCTTCCCCATGATTTGGATTTCAACTCATTCCAGCGTAAAGCGGATTGGCGCTTGCAAATCCCGACAGGTTTTCATTTCCAAAGCATTGACGAATCAATCGCCCTGAAAATCGGGGTGTTAGCAAGTTGGTCATCAATGGAAGATTTTTTGATCAATGGAATAGGGTACGCACTGATGAAAGACGAAGAAGTAGCCAGCACCTGTGTCTCTGTTTTTTCATCATCACAGAAAGTGGAAATGGATGTTCATACCGATGAAAAATTCAGACGTCAGGGACTGGCGGATTCGATCTGTTCAGCTTTTATCGAGAAATGCATTCAGTCAGGCAAATTACCCAACTGGGAATGCTTTTGGGACAATGAACCGTCAGTAAATCTGGCAAAGAAGTTAGGATTTATTGCTCAAAAGGAGTATCCTGTATTTTATTGGGAAGAAAAAACACCATAAGCCCCAAAATTTGATGAAAATCAGATGGTCAGATATCGAAATACCCGCTGATTTATTGACTTACATTCCTGCTCATGCTATTATCAAAGGGCAGTCATTATTATTATTTTTATTCATATTATCCTGCACCTTAACAATCACATATCCCCAGGAGTTTTATTATGAGCGTTGATTTTATCTCTCGCCTTATTGGCATGGTCGTTTTTTGCATTATTGGAGTTTTTGTTGGCTCCGATTTAGGCACCTTAGCCGAAGTAAATCAAAATCCGGCTATTCCACTAAATTTAGAACAATATACCTTCACTTTCGGCCTGGTAGGTGCCCTTGTTGGTCTGATCTTAACACCTTACTTTACCACTAAACCCGTCAGAGCCCTTCGATTTAAACTTACCAGAATTTCTGCGCAATCATTATTTTCTTCATTTTTTGGTTTAATTGCTGGTTTACTTACTGCTGCATTGTTAGCTTTTCCCATATCTTTATTACCCGCGCCTTTTGGATCGGTTCTTCCTTTTGTTGGCGTGGTTGTTTTCGGCTACCTGGGAATAACGGTCTTCTCCATGCGCTCAAATGACCTTTTTAATACCATTGGTGGCTTCTCAGGCAAAGGAGCCAGTAACATGCCTGGTACACCGGTGGGAGATGTCAATGCTAACTGGGCTGAAACTCGCACCATTCTTTTGGATACCAGCGTCATTATTGATGGTCGCATTGCTGACATTGCCCGCACTGGTTTTTTACCGGGGTCATTGTTGATTCCCAGGTTTGTTTTGAATGAATTGCAATACATAGCTGATTCTTCCGATAGTTTGAGACGACAACGTGGCCGCCGCGGTATGGAAGTTCTCGCAAATCTTCAGAAAGAGCCCTCCATTCCGGTGCGTATCAGCGATATCGATGTGGAAGGTGTACGTGAGGTCGATGATAAGCTGGTTATCCTGGCGCGTCAGTTGCGTTGTCCGGTGCTAACCAATGATTACAATCTCAATCGGGTTGCTGAATTGCAGGGCGTCACGGTTTTAAATATCAATGAACTGGCAAACGCTGTCAAATCGGTGTTACTGCCTGGAGAGTTGATGAACGTTCGTGTCATTCAGGATGGAAAAGAAGCCAACCAGGGTGTGGGTTATATGGATGACGGCACCATGGTAGTGGTAGAAAATGGCCGTGATTACATGGATCGCCAGATTGTGGTGGTGGTCACAAAAGTCCTGCAAACGGCAGCCGGTCGCATGATTTTTGCCAGACCTGAGAATGGCGATTTATAATTCAGCCAGGAGAATGGATTAATGACATTAAAAATTTATAATACATTGACCCGTAAAAAAGAAGAATTAGACACACTCGAACCCGGTATTGTGAAAATGTATGTCTGTGGACCCACAGTCTATTCTAAAGCACATGTGGGTCATGCCATGTCCGCCATGGTTTTCGATATCATCCGCCGATACCTGGAGTACCGAGGTTATGAGATGCGCTACCTGATGAATTTCACGGATGTCGATGATAAGATTATCGCACGAGCTAACCAACAGGGAGCTGATCCTTTCCAATTGGCTGAAGGATATATCCACGATTACGAACAGAATTTATCCGATCTGAATATTAAACCTGCCACCTTCAATCCACGGGCGACCCAGGAAATTGATCAGATCATTGCGATGATTTCGGGTCTGATTGAAAAGGGTTATGCCTATCCAGTAGATGGCGATGTCTATTTCCGGGTAACCAAAGATGAAGACTATGGTCGGCTTTCCGGCAGAAAAATTGAAGATATGCAGGCAGGCTCCCGGATTGACATCGATGACCGCAAGGAACATCCGATGGACTTTGCTTTATGGAAAGCAGCTCGTCCCGGCGAACCTTCCTGGGAAAGTCCCTGGGGTAAAGGAAGACCGGGCTGGCATATTGAGTGCTCCGCCATGAACCTGCATCACCATGGGGAACAAATAGACATTCATGGTGGCGGTAATGATCTGGTTTTTCCCCATCATGAAAATGAAATCGCCCAAACCGAAAGTCTGACAGGAAAACCTTTTGCGCGTTACTGGGTACATAATGGTATGCTGCAATTAGGTGGCGAAAAAATGTCCAAATCCACTGGTAATCTGGTGTCCATCGAGGAATTTCTCAGTAAACACAGCGCTGACACCTTGCGATTCACGGTTTTAAATGCAAATTATCGCGGACCCTTGACTTTTAACGATGATGTCCTGGCTCAATCCGAAAATGCATTGAACCGGTTAACTTCCGGATTCAGGCCGGCTTTACCAGGAGCTAAAGGGGCAACACCAGATATTCTCGCAACCTTATCAAAACAGGCTGAAGAAACACAAACCAGCTTCATTAACAATATGGATGATGATTTCAATAGTGCTGGTGCATTGGGATCGTTGTTCGACCTGGTGCGCGTGATCAATCAGACACGCACATCCGGGGCAACCGACCAGGAACTACAGTCGGCACAGGAAAAAATACGTGAATTAACCTCAGTTCTTGGATTGATGCTGGCAGAAACCAAAGGTTCTGAATCGCAGGCAGATGCATTTATCGATTTGCTGCTAGAACTGCGCGCTTCATTAAGAAAAGATAAACTTTGGGCATATTCTGATTTAATTCGCGACCGATTAAAAGAATTGGGCGTGACACTGGAAGATAGTAAAGACGGGACAACATGGCGATGGGATTAACCAACCAATGAAAGAGTGGATATCAGGACGTAACCCGGTTTATGAAGTGCTGCGTGCCAAACGTAGGCATGTCTTTCGACTCTTGTTGGCGAAAGGTATGGATCGCGGTGGGCATGTCAATGAAATCATCAAGCTTGCTCAGGCAAGAAAACTGCAAATCGAGGAAATACCCCGTAACCAACTGGACGGCATGGGCGTGAATCATCAGGGCATCGCCTTGCAGGCCAGTGCTTATCCCATGGCAGCCATGGATGAGATTATTCTGGAAGCAGGGAAACGTGGTGAGCGATTATTTGTGCTGGTATTGGATGAAGTTCAGGATCCGCAAAATCTAGGCACTTTATTACGCAGCGCCGAAGCGGTTGGGATTCATGGAGTCGTACTGCCTTTTCGTCGTACTGCTTCCGTTACCCCAGCTGTTGTCAGTGCTTCATCCGGAGCTGTAGAACACCTCTTAATTACACAGGTAAATCTGGCACAGGCGATTGAAGAATTAAAAGCCAAAGGCGCCTGGGTCATCGGGCTGGAAGGTGGCGCTGGTTCAAAACCCATTGAACAGGTTGATTTATCTGGTGATCTGGTCATTGTGGTTGGCAGCGAAGGCAGTGGCATGCGTCCCCTCACACGCAAGCTTTGTGATCACCTTGTACGATTACCCATGCATGGGCAGGTGGATTCTCTGAATGCAGCTGTCGCAGGTTCAGTCGCCCTCTACCACGCATTACAGGCAAGACAGAAATAAAAAAGGACGACCCTGTACAATCATCTTACAAAATAAGGTAAGCGTACTATAATTTATTTAGACTTTTTACTCTAAATTAGGAGTTTTAGATTACCTGGTAACAGGAAAAATTAGATAGGAGATAAATTATGATGATTAAACCTGAACTTGCAAAGAAAATGATTGAACAAGTACGTAATGAATTTGCCGCTTCCTTACAATATTTGGCAACTGCCATTTATTTTCAACAGGAATCCATGGATAATACGGCAGCCTTCTTTTATGCACAGGCGGCAGAAGAAAATGAACACGGAATGAAACTGTTGCATTATGTAGTCGAAACTGGTGGCGCTGCAGAATTATTAGCCATTCCAGCCCCTGTCGCAAAAATCAAATCGGCCGAAGATGCTTTCCAGACTTCATTAAAATGGGAATTGGAAGTAACCGGTCAGATCAATGCGCTTATGGATATGGCAAAACTACAAAATGATTACCTGGCAGAAAATTTCCTGCAATGGTTTGTCAATGAACAACTCGAAGAAGTAACCACCATGGAAAAATTCCTCAATCTTGTCCGCAAGATGGGAGACAAGAATATCTACATGCTGGAACAATTAATCAAAAACGCAGAATAATTTCAATTTTTGGCATATGAAATCAGGTCTCCAATTGGAGACCTGATTTTTATTTAATCACAAATGCCCACAATATCCACAGAATCAACATTATAAAGCCAATGCCAAATCGCACACCAACCGACCATCCGCAACCGGTTGCGATGCTGGTGGAGGATTCGAAGGCTTGTTTTGCATCTTTTACGCGATAATATTCCACTAAGAAAAGTGCTAACAATGCCAAAATCAATCCACCCACAGGTGGTAAGAGCACCGTACCAACCAACGCACCTACCCAGGCCGCGCCTAAGGACCACCAGGATGCACCTTTCTTTCGGGCAGAAGCACCTATCAGAAAATTATCAATCAAGCTTCCCACCACCATTAACAGAGTCATGATTCCGAAAATGATCCAACCGGTGGTGTCAAATCCAGTGGCGATGCCATACCCCAGCGCACCTACCCACATGATCACCAGACCAGGCACAATCACGATTAACAAACTCAACCAGCCAATCAACATGGTCAATCCTGCAATAATATGAACTGTTGTATTACCAAATGCCTGCCAATCCATGAAAACTCCTCTTTCTATAACCTAAGAATACCAAAATTAACGGATGGTATCAATTCCGCCCATCCAGGGTCGTAAGATCTCAGGGACCACAATCGATCCATCCGCTTGCTGATTATTCTCCAGAACGGCAATCAATGTCCGTGGCAATCCCAATCCCGACCCATTTAAGGTGTGAACCAATCGGGGTTTTCCCTTGTCCTCTGGTCGATACTTAATATTCGCCCGCCGGGCCTGAAAATCTCCCACGTTCGAAACCGACGACACTTCCAGCCATTCCTGGCAACCAGCTGCCCACACTTCAATATCATACGTAACCCGGGCATTGAATCCCAGATCGCCGCTGCATAATTGGAGGATGCGATATGGTAATCCCAATAATTTGACCGTCTCCTCGGCATCTGCCAGCATTTTTTCCAGTTCTTTTTGCGATTCTTCCGGGTGACTGAAAATGTACATTTCCACCTTATCAAATTGATGGCCACGCTTGATCCCGCGCACATCCCGCCCGGCGCTCATCTTCTCGCGGCGAAAACAGGGCGTATAGGCGGTGTAGCGCAATGGTAATTCTGCTTCGGCGATGAAATCATTCATATGCAATCCAGTAATCGGTACTTCAGCGGTTGGCACCATCCAGTAATCTTCTTCAATATCATGGTAAAGATTATCGATGAATTTAGGTAATTGCCCGGCTGCATACAGCGTATCGGCTTTCACCATGAAGGGTGTATATTTTTCCAGATAGCCTTGTTTGATATGCAGGTCGAGCATATAGGCAATCAAGGCACGTTGCAAACGTGCTCCCGCCCCACTGAGCACATAAAAACGTGACCCGCTGATTTTGACTCCCTGTTCAAAATTGATCAATCCCAATGCCGGTCCCAAATCCCAGTGGGTTTTGGGCTCAAAATCAAATGCGGGAAGTTTTCCTTCAGTGCGGACAACTACATTTTCACTTTCATCTTTTCCCAATGGCGTTAGCGCATCCGGCAGATTGGGCACACCGGAAATCATGTCGCTCAATTTTGTCTCCACCTGGCGCACCTGCTCATCCAGTTCGGCAATCCGGTCACCCACAGCGCGCATATCAGCAATTTTCTCTTCCCGCTCCGCCTGATCTTTACTCTGCCCAATCTCTTTAGAAACACGGTTTCGTTCTGCTTTTAGAACTTCAACTTCCTGCAAAAAATTGCGGCGTTGTGCATCAAGTTCGATCAGATCTGCAACCACGATTGTGTCCATATTCCGTTTAGTCAATGCATCAATGACAACCTGCGGATCTTCACGAATCAAATTAATATCTAACATAATCTCTCCTTCATCTACCAAGAATGTAATCAAAAAATCCTCACCCGCGCAGGACGAGTGAGGACCCGTGGTGCCACCTGCATTCATTATGATGGAAATTCATCATAACCTTGTTGACTGATAACGGAGTTGCCGGCCCTCTTACGGTCATTTGACCCCTGCAAGGGCAACCTGTCCCATCACAGGACAACCGGGGTGGAAATTTTTGCTACTTTGCCAGTTCTCAGCATCCACTGGCTCTCTGTATGGGAACAAAAGGCAGCCCCGGGTTGGTCTTTATAATGCGATTATACCGAATGCGACAAGGCTGTCAAGAAGAATATTATTCTATTCCATTTTCGCGAATGACATTCTGGTACCAAAAAGCACTATCCTTCCAAATACGCTCTTGGGTTTCGTAATCACACCAGATTAATCCGAATCGTTGAGAGTTTCCATGACCCCATTCGAAATTGTCAAAAAGAGACCAGACAAAGTAACCAGCTAATGGAATACCCATCTGGATAGCCTGATGAGCAGCGCAAAAATGCCCATTCAAATAACGGATGCGGCGGTCATCTCGTACGCGCCCGTCAGGACCCGGAGCGTCTGAATAACTGGCGCCATTTTCGGTAATATAGATTTTCGGTACTTGATATTCGAAATAAAGGCGTGCTAACGCATGGCGCAAACCATCTGGATACACCTCCCAACCCATTTCAGTCCAATTAATAATATCTTTCGGTAGTGGGAAGACAGTTTGTGGATCATTCTCTTCTTCTGGTAGATCATAATCGCGAGCGATATGCCGAAAATAGTAATTTAAACCAACAAAATCAGTTGTAGTGGACATTACATCCATGTCTCCAGGTTGAACGAAATCCCATTTATCAACTGGAACCAAACCTTTTGTTTGAAGCTGTTGAACCACATCGGCAGGGTAACCACGTCCATAGAGAGCATCCAAAAACCATCTAATCCAGATTCCATCACCAAAATTAAATGCCAAACGATCAGCTTTGCTGTTAGATCCCAAGGGACTGTAATTCGCATTAATCACGGCCCCCACCTCACAACCAGGACTGTTCTGACGAATGATGGGGACTGACCATCCATGGGAGAGCAACAAATGGTGTCCGGTACGAATCGCACTCACATAATCATTCTTAATCCCGGGTGCATGTGCTCCACTTACATATCCGTTGAGGGCAACCACAGACATTTCATTGTGGGTCATCCAATTTTTCACTCGATCTCCTAAAGCGCGGGAAATCACGTCGGTATACTCAACAAATGCTTCAGCAGTAGTGCGAGCTGTCCAGCCACCTTCATCTTGCAAGGCTTGCGGTAAATCCCAATGGTAAAGAGTAGCAAAGGGAATGATATTTGCCGCAAGTAACTCATCCACCAACCTGCTATAAAAATCAATGCCAGCCTGCTCTATTTTTCCACGTCCTTGTGGGAAAATGCGTGGCCATGCAATCGAGAAACGATAGGCTTGCAATCCCATATCACGCATAAGTGCTACATCTTCTCGATAACGGTGATAGTGGTCAATGGCTACATCACCAGTATCACTATTTTTAATCATTCCCGGTGTGTGTGAAAAACGATCCCAGATTGATTCACCTTTCCCATCAGCTTTCCAACCACCTTCGATCTGGTAAGATGAAGTGGCAGCAGCCCATAAAAAGTTCTCAGGAAATTTTAAAATTTCTGTCATGCTCTCTAGCTCTCTTTCCATAATGATCTGGTTTCATTAATAATAAAATCACATTGCTGCGGTGATAATTTACTTTTTGGTGAATTGATATCACTGGTGTCACGGTTTTCCACGATCAACACCCTTGCATCTCTTGACAGTGTGTGCGAGTGCCAGCAACCACTTTTCACATTATAAATTTGATAAGGTTGCATATCCACAGCATGAATTCTTTCGATCTCATCCTTACCTTCACCAATCACAAGAATGCAATGACCCTCTAAAAGAACAAATACTTCATCTGTTTTATCATGACGTTGCATGTGAGTAATATTTTCAGGTAAAAGTTCTGGATGATACCGTAAATAAGCCACACGCCAGCTCTCAAAATCAACTACAGGTTGGTAGCCAATACCGTCAAATGTATCAACTTTCAATAAAGTTTCAGCAATCATTTTTGCCTCTTTCAAGAAAGAATCTCCAGATACAATTCTATCAAGGTTTCAATTTCAGCTATTAATTTATTGAGTTTTTCTTTGTTCATACAGATACTTGATCCTTTGCCAGAAGGAATTTTATGAACATAAATTTTACATTATATTGTTAGTGCTCAGTGCTACTATTTCACCACTGGTAGTGTGTGGCAACATAAGTCAAAATAAACCTGCACATTGTTACTTTCTTGTTGTAAATTTAATATTCATTTTTTTTTAAATCCATTCCTTAAGACAACAATTTTCGCTACAATAGAATGATGAGACCTGCTTTGATTCCTCGTTCAACATCTGACTCAATGGCTGAAACAAGTTCAGATGATGCATTAATTCTGACCATTCCCGGTGGCCGTAAAGGTAAATACCGCTGGGCGCAATTTGATGATTATCTGCATCGCTTAAGGCGAAACTTTGAATGGCAAGCCCCCTGCCGGTTAAAATTACAGGCTCGTTGTAATAACACACAGCATGCCGGTACCTGGGGTTTTGGTTTTTGGAATGATCCACTCAACATCAGTTTGGGAATCAGTGGCAGTGTCAGACGCTTACCAGCCTTGCCCAATTGTGCCTGGTTTTTTTATGCATCAGAGCACAATTATCTTTCGTTTCATGACTCCCTCCCGGCTCAGGGATTTCTGGCAGCAACCTTCTCAGCTCCTTGTATTCCCCCATTATTGCTTGGGTTGGGATTTCCATTCATTCCATTGATTTTCAACAAGCGTTTTGCAAGAATGGCAAGAAGCGTTTTAGGGCATTTGATTAGGCAGGATGCAACTCAGATACAAATGGATGTAAGCGAATGGCATTCCTACCAGATTGATTGGGGAAAACACAGTGTGAACTTTAGCATCGACGAAAAAAACATTCTGGAAACTTCGATCCATCCGCTTGGCAGACAGGGTCTTGTGATCTGGGTTGACAACCAATATGCTGCCTTTCCCCCTGATGGAAAATTGTTGTTTGGAACATTAGCTACAACAGAATCAACAACCCTTGAAATTGGTGACCTACAGATCAATTAACTACAAAACCAAAGGAGTTATTCCCTTGATCTTGTAGCAAAGACAATAATTAGACTTGAAATTTGATTAATACAGTCAATCATTTCCTGAAAAGAAAAACTGCCATCCATTTTTAGATGACAGCTGTTTATCCTTAATCTTTTTTAGTTGGAAATAAATTGATTATAGTATCCATAATCGCAGGATGACTTCTAAAATCAGTCCAAGCATTAAGAACATTCCATAGCGGCGATTATGAAAAAACGATATCGCAGAGAACCATAAAGGCCAGATGCTGGGGTCATACTCAGACGGGCAGCTTTCTGGTTTAGGCGCTTTGTACATCGCCCAGACTCTTGGAATCGCAGTCAAAGCAACCAGCACGATCAGCATCACCGGGGTAAAGAACCCTGTGATTACCAGGGCAATGACAGTTAGATATTGCAGGGCGATCATACCCAGTACCGTATAGCGAGCGACTTTTTCACCCAGAATTACCGGCATGGTGTAAATTTTCTTGGCTTTATCCTCCGATAATTTATCAATATGTTTCCCAAATAAAACAGTGGTCGGACCCAATGCATACGGTAGACTTGCCCAGACAACATTCCAATCCCAGGCACCACTGACCACATAATAGCCACCCCCCACCATCAAGGGTCCCCAGATGATTAATACGGCAATCTCACCCAAGCCGATATATTTTAAAGGGAATGTATAAAATAATACAAAAACGACACCGGCAATCATCAGCCAAAGAGCGATGCTGCCCCCTTGAATAACCAGCGGTAGACCGGCTGCAACAGCAATCAATCCTGTTACGGCGATGTAAACCAACAAGGACCGGATGGTCAGTAAACCCTGTTCCAATGGTTGTGGGCCGTACTGGGTGCGGAAATAATTGTTCTTATCCACACCCCTTTGATGGTCTGTCAGATCGTTGATCAAATTGTTGGTTGCATGCGCGAACACCAGCCCAACAGTCAGTAACGCCCACCGTCCGAGGTGAAAGCTACCATCTCGCCAGGCAAAGATGCCTGCCAGTGCTGCCGATATAAATGTCATGATCAATACAGCTGCGCGTGTTGAAATTAACCAGCGCGAAATGATGTCCAAAGCATCCCACTCTGCTTTGTCTATTCGCGGAATAACTCGTAAAGCTTTTAACCACATACTTGCGTTCATGTTCTATTCCTTTAACACAATTATAATCGGATATATTTTATCCGATATTACATTAAATTTCTTTATATTGTAAAATCTTCGATGTCGAATAATTTAGAATCTGAACCGCGGCATTTCATCCTGCTTGAGCGGCAGGAAGATTTCGCCTTCCTGTTTATCCCCCATTGTGTGGACCTTCTCAGGTTTATGATGCATCATCCAGGCCAGATAAGCACATGCAATCGCATTTAATTCTCCAGGTTGTAAAATTTCATCTGCGGGCAATATTCCTTTTATCAGGCGAAAGCGTGTTACTTCTTCAAAAAAATCCATTGCATCTTTAACTGCCACGCCCTGTTCGTACAGGATCAATTGACGTTGCAAGCGACCTTCCAGACTCAATTCATCAAATAGCGAATTACCCCCAATCAGGCGGCTGAAAACAGCTTCTGCTGGAGCTTCCACAAAGTGACGCTGATCATCTTGTGGGTACGGTTGATAGCCTAGTTTTCGTATCCGTTGAAATAATTTAAAACCACGTCGTACCCACACCATGCACTCCGATTCAACAGCCGGGGTTCGATTCACCTGAATTCCTTCCTGCATTAAAAGAAACTCTACTTTTCGCAGATCACCGCGTTGACTGACTGGTACCGAAAAAAGACGGTAGGAGTCCTCATCCGCATCAACCAGTCCCTGATTAACCATTTGTGGTCCATTGATTGCAATACAGGCGGATCTCAACCCTGCTAAGTATGCCAGGATCTCACGCAGTGGTCCATTTCCAATCGCTTGAATATGCATATTTTCGTCTAATGCAGCAAAAACATACGGTTGGTACCTTTGGCTGGGATCGATCCCCAAGAAGAAGAGCGGAGTTTCTTCCATCCTATTAGTGTAACGGATTTTTTATCCAGGATCAAATTTCCTGGCTGGTCTATTTCCTCATGGAGAAATGTGATCATAATTTACAACCTGTGATCATGTTTCATCTATAATAGATGTATGAAATCATATAAAAATGACTATTCAAATTTATTAATCATTGGAGATTTTTCAACTTTCCTGGTAGTGACCCTGATCGGTTTTGCCAATCATAATAGTCAGTTCGATTTATTGAGAATGCTGGCGAACTGGCTACCGCTGTGTCTTGCTTGGGGCATGGCAGCACCCATTTTAGGCTTATGGAATATAAACCAAATACCGCTGCAAAAGTCGTGGTGGCGAATCATCTGGGCAGCGATCCTGAGTGTACCCCTGGCAGTTGTGATCCGTGGATTTATTCTGAATACACCGACGATCGGGATTTTTGTGGTGGTGATGGTGGCTTTCTCAATAGTGGGTCTTTTAATCTGGCGCTTGATCTGGCAATTGTTCCTGAACCGAAAAAACTGAATTAAACCAAAACACCTTCTTCAGAAATTGGCTGCGATTTCTCCAAAACAAAGAATATAAAGCCTACGATACTGATTCCACCAGCCAGCATCAGAGCAGGTCCAAAACCCAACCATCTGGATAATATAGGCGCCATTAGAGGTGCTGCGATCATGGATAAATATTGCAAAGTCTGTGCAGCAGCGACGAATGTGGCATTATGATCCGCAGGAACCCTGCGCATTAATTCATCAAAGAAAACCAGGTTTAATCCAGCGGTAAAGATCCCATTCAGCCCAGCAAAAATGACTACCGGCCAGACCTGCTGACTTACCCCCACCAGAATAGGATAAAGGGAACTTCCCAGGGTTGTTGCCAGCAACACCATTCTGGACCCCTTACGCCGTGACTGATTCGTCCAGAAAAAATAGCCTAAGATAACCGTGGTGTTGGCTGCTATTTGTATCAATGCAATCCAATAATCAGATGCATTGATTTCTCTTACGTAATAAATGGGTAAGAGCGGTGCTGCCAGCGCTGCGCCAGATAAAAAGATAAATCGCTTCCAAACAAAAGATACAAAAGGCTTTTCACGATAAATTAACCGCAAGTAGGAAACTGCTTGTTTCTTTAAGCTGGTTCTGACCTTTTTTATCTGTGGGGGATTGTTCGGTATGACGATCTTACTGGAAAAATAAAAACTGATGATTCCACCAATGGAAAGCGTGATGAAGAAAATTTGGTAGTTAAGTGGGAAAGCAACACGATCCAGAAATTGGCCGGCAATTAACGCAGTTGCGGCGTTTGTAAAACCAAGAATCGACCAGCGATGGGACATTAACTCGAAACGCCCACGTGACCCGGCAATCTGGTTCATCACCACTGAAAAACAAATAGAGAGAATAGTTTGTGGAACAGTAGCAACTGCCCAAAGCCCAAGTATTCCAAGAATGGCACTGGCTTCTGGTAATAACAACACCAGCAATCCGGTGAAGCCATAACTAAGCAATACGCCTAAGCGTGCAAAGCTGAACCATGGGATGATATTTTTACGAGTCTCTAAAAAATGCCCCAATGGGATGGCCAATAAAGCACCCGTTAACGCAGGCATGAAGGTTAACATGCTTACTTCCAGCGTATTGGCGCTCAGTCTGGTCAATAAAACCGGTAAAAAAGGCGCTCCAGTGCTGGCAAGGCCAACACCAATCGCATCAATCTGCACATTTCTGAAGTTTAAATGGTTGATCTCCGGTGCAGTTTGGGGAACATTAAACCAGCGAAAGATGAAAGAGGAAATGGCACGCAAATTTAATAAACGCATTTGATACCCTAAAAATTCAGCATTTTTATGTAAGTTTCTCTACATCATCCATCGAATTCGTCGTTTTCTGTGTGCAATTATATCGCTTAAAAGCTTCTACGATTGCACTTGTTTCTTACCTCCAAATCGGTTATCAATGAAGTGATCTTGTGATTTGCAGATGCATGTAGGTGTGGTATATAATGGACAGTGTGACCAATTCAGGGACAATATAACCCTCAGAAAGAATCATTATGGATGAGATCGGTTTAGCTTTATCAGCTCAGCAAGGTGATTTGAATGCCTTCAATCGCCTGGTGATTGAATATCAGGAGATGGCCTTTAATCTGGCTTACCGTATGTTAGGCGATCCTGATGTGGCAGCTGACGCTACCCAGAATGCTTTTATCTCAGCCTATAAAGCATTATCAGGATACCGGGGTGGATCATTCAAATCTTGGGTAATGAGAATCGTCTCCAACACGTGTCTGGATGAAATTCGGCGTCAGAAAAGACGGCCCACCACACCCCTGGAACCGTTCGACCCTGAAAGTGAAGAAGATATAGAATCTCCCTCCTGGCTAAAAGACGATAATCCTTCTCCGGAAGAAGTGCTCGAATCCGCTGAATTGGAAGGCGCTATCCAGAGTTGCTTACAGTCTATGAAGCAGGATTTTCGGTTGGTGGTCGTGATGGTGGACATTCAGGGAATGGACTATCAGGAAGTATCTGATTCTACCGGGTTACCTTTAGGCACCATTAAGAGCCGTCTGGCACGTGCACGCGGAAAGTTAAGGGAATGTTTACAATTTTTCAGGGAACTTTTGCCAGATATTTTTCGTCTAGATGGTGAGGGAACACAATGAATATGAATTACTCACCGAAAGACTGGCAATTATTATCGAACTACCTGGATGGACAATTAACCAACCAGGAAGTTTCGATTATAGAAACGCGTCTTAATAGTGAACCACAACTAAAACAAACTTTACTGGAGATGCAACAAACTCGCTATCTGTTGCAACATGCGAAGAAAATTCCTGTACCACGCAGTTTCACACTGACGCCAGAAATGGCTGCACAAATTCGTCCATCCAGGAAACCGCTCTTCCCATTCTTCTCTTTTGCTTCTGTTATTGCAACCATTTTTTTGGTGGTTGTTATCCTATTTGAATTCCTACCCGGCATGCTAACGGGTGCCATGTCACCTAAATCTGCTGCTTCCAATGAAATGCTGGCTATGGAAGCAGCTCCTATGGCTTCTGAGGCGATGGATTCTGCGGATTCGCCGCAAATTTTCGAGTGGGGTTATCCACAGGCGAAAATTGAAGGTGGTTTTGGGGGTGGCGGAGATATGGGTGCAGGCATGCTGGCTGCACCTCCTGTAGGCGGAGGGATTGAGATTGAGCCCGAAATGCCAGAAATGCCTGCCGAGGAACCAGCTCCCATACCTGAAGAAGAACGGTCGGTAACGAAACAAGCAGATTCTGAGCCCATCACCGGTGCCGGACCCATCCTGGGCATTCGTTCAGCCGAAGAAACTGATGCTTTCAATAGTTCTGTATTAAACATCCTGCGTGAATCTGGCAAAGAACAGATCCCTACATTATCTGAACCATTCCCTTGGTTACGTGTCAGTCAGGTTCTTCTTGGCAGCATTGCGATCATCACTGCCATTACAGCGATCATATTAAGAAAAAGGTCATATTAGTGGGTCATCATCTACAAATTGATATTAGATACTGCCCCTATTGCGGATCGCCTATTCAACCGAAAGAAATTTATGGAAAAGTCAGAGCAACTTGCCCAATTTGTGAATGGGTGCATTATGAAGATCCCAAAGTGGCTGCTGCAGTTCTGGTGCAACAAAATGGGTCAATTTTATTAGCTCGTCGCATTTTCAACCCAAATAAAGGTGACTGGACATTACCGGCTGGATTTGTGGACGCACATGAAGACCCAAAAGATGCAGCTATCCGGGAATGTCTGGAAGAGACAGGCCTGATTGCGAGAATCACGAGCTTGAGAGATATCATCAGTGGTCGCGAACA
The DNA here is from genome assembly GCA_963765655.1 of uncultured Chloroflexia bacterium. GTDB lineage: Bacteria > Chloroflexota > Anaerolineae > Anaerolineales > Anaerolineaceae > UBA6170. The sequence continues at coordinate 1,305,481 of CAVXXH010000003.1, read as the reverse complement.
TGAACGTGGTGCCGATATGGTCATCATATATGAGGCTGAAATCATTGGGGGCGAATTATCTGCTGGAGATGATGCGGATGAGGTTGCTTTTTTTCCCCTGAATCAATTACCCCCGCTTGCCTTTAAGGCAACGAAAAAAGTAATTGAAAGCTTACAAAAGCATTAAAAGCTCAGCGTTCACAGATAAATGAGGCTCGCCCGGTTTTATCTATTTGGGTTCTTTTTACTCTCTGATCCTTTGAAATGTAACGCGCCATAAACATTACTTTATGGGTGTTGTAGAACTGCCATCCCAAATTTGTTATAATTAGAACAACCTTTCAGTTTTGGAGTCCTCTTTTGGCACAAAAACCCAGATCCAGCAGCAATAAAACAAGATCAAGATCGTCATCCCCCACAGTGAAAAGCTCACCACGATCAAAAACCCCTTCCATTACCCGAACAAGAGCAAAACCCCGCAAATCCCGCTCTTCTTCAAAATCTGTCTGGCAATGGAACAATATCTCCAATGAAAGAAAACTGGATATTCTGGGTATATTTCTGGCTCTGGTTGGGTTCCTGACCATTCTCTCCTTATTAACTTCTCAACGTGGAACGGTAACCAATTGGTGGATTCAATCCATTTCCCAGGTTGCTGGCTGGGGAACCTTTGTCTTACCATTGGCTTTATTGGTGGTAGGCATCTGGCTGGTTTTGAGAAATATTGAAAAATTGCCACTGCTTTCCGCGGAAAGAATCACTGGCATCATTCTCCTCTATCTTAACCTGCTTTCCTGGCTGCATTTGTTTTCAGAAGGTGGTTGGGAGACAGCCGAGGCTGGCAAGGGTGGGGGTTATCTGGGTGCTTTTTTTGAGATTTCATTGATTAATGGTTTAGGAAATGCAGGGGCTGTGATTGTGATGTCCGCCTGGTTGTTGATTGCGTTGGGGCTCACACTTGACCTATCCATACCGGACTTATTCGGAAAAGTTCAACCTATCTGGGAGAAATATCAGGCAGATCGTAAAAGTCGTCAGACTGCCAGAGAACGGGCGCAACGATTGGAAAAACTGCGTCCTTCCAAATCGTCTGATTCTCATGAATTAGAAGAATTATTGCAGGATGATTTTACTCCTCTGGATCATCCAGTGCCTATCCAGCAAAAATCCGAAAAACCTGGACAATCATCCCCCCAGCCAACTGGTGCTCCAAAAATTACTCCAGCCACTTCAACTCAAACTCATCAGGCTGCACCATCAACAGCACATGAATCCCGCTTACAACCTTCTGTCACCCAGGACGCCAGTGCCACCCGATGGAAACTGCCCGATATAAAGACCATTCTTGACCCGGCAACTATTGTCAGCATCGAAAGCAACATCGATAAAGATCGGGCTGCTTTAATTGAAGAAACACTCACCTCTTTTGGCGCACCTGCCAAAATCGTCGAGATTAAACGCGGTCCCACCATCACCCAATTTGGTGTAGAGCCATTGTTTGTTGAAACCCGTGCAGGACGAACGCGCGTTCGCGTCAGCAAGATTGCCAACCTGGCGGATGATCTTGCCCTGGCATTGGCAGCCCCCAGAATCCGTATTCAGGCACCGGTACCAGGACACAGCTACGTAGGAATTGAAGTGCCAAATTCGGAATCGAACCGGGTTACATTGGTAGAAGTTATCGAAAGCAAGAGTTTCACCCAGAAGAAAACTCCTTTGAAAATTGCGCTGGGCATGAATGTGTCCGGTGAGCCTGTTTCATCCGACCTGACTGGGCTCCCCCATCTGTTGATTGCCGGGACTACCGGATCCGGTAAATCGGTATGTGTCAACTCAATTCTATGCTGTCTATTGCTCAATAACTCACCAGCTAATTTAAGATTAATCATGGTGGATCCAAAACGGGTGGAGTTGACTGGTTATAACGGCATTCCTCACCTGCTATCCCCGGTGATTACCGATACCGAAAAAGTAGTTGGCGCATTGCAATGGGTACAACGTGAAATGGATGCCCGCTACCATCGCTTTTCTCAGGTAGGCACCCGTAATATCTTGGAGTACAACAAGTCGCAATCCGACAAACTTCCTTATGTGGTGGTGGTGATTGATGAGTTAGCTGACTTGATGATGCTCGCTCCGGATGAAACCGAACGTGCACTCACCCGCCTGGCTCAACTCGCCCGGGCAACCGGAATTCACCTTATCCTGGCAACGCAACGCCCCTCTACGGATGTCGTCACTGGCCTGATCAAAGCCAACTTCCCGGCGCGTATAGCCTTTGCTGTGGCTTCTGGAATAGATAGCCGTGTCATCCTCGATCAACCCGGGGCGGAACGCTTGCTTGGACGTGGAGATATGCTCTTCCATGCGCCGGATGCGCCTGCTCCTGTGCGTTTGCAGGGTGTCTTTATCACTGAGCAGGAGATCGCCCGAACCGTGGATTACTGGCGTTTACAAGCCATGAATGTTAAGTCTGCTACACCTGTCACTCAAAGGAGTGATCAGGAAACACCTGCCTTCATGTCTGACACTCCCGCTAAACAGGTTCCCCTGTTTGAAGATATGGAAAACAGCGATGCTGATCCTTTATTAAAAGAAGCCATCGAGATTGTCCGCAAAGAAGGCAAAGCATCCATCACCATGCTGCAACGCAAATTACGCATTGGCTATACCCGGGCTGCCCGTATGGTCGATGAATTGGAAGACAAAGGGATCATCAGCCCGCCATTATCGCATTCGAATGTGCGTGATGTACTGGATTATGGAACAGAAGTTGACAATAATTTAGAAGGTGATTAAAAAAAAGCAGGCTCAACTACCTTATTCGATTAGTGAGCCTGCTTCTTAGTAAATTCTGATCTAAAACTAAATTCCGGCTGCTTGCTTTAATTCCTCAACCTTATTGATTCGTTCCCAGGTCAGATCGAGATCATCGCGGCCAAAATGACCATAAGCAGCAACCTGTTGGTAAATTGGTCTACGTAACTGTAGATCACGAATGATCGCTCCGGGACGTAAATCGAATACCTTTTCAATCGCTTTGGCAATATCGTCATCCGGAATTTCACCAGTGCCAAAGGTTTCCACATTAATGCTGAGTGGGTGTGCGACACCGATGGCGTAAGCAACCTGAATTTCACAGCGTTCAGCCAGACCAGCAGCAACCACGTTTTTTGCCACCCAACGAGCTGCATACGCGGCTGAGCGGTCAACCTTCGTCGGGTCCTTTCCAGAGAAGGCTCCGCCGCCATGACGACCCATACCACCGTATGTATCCACAATGATCTTACGACCTGTTACTCCAGCATCACCCATGGGTCCACCAATCACAAAACGACCGGTTGGATTCACATAAATATTTACCTTGCCATTTAATAATTCAGCTGGGATGACAGGATTGATTACATGCTCAATAACGGCTGCACGGATTTCTTCCTGAGAAATTTCCGGGGCATGCTGTGTACTGATCAGAACGGTATCCACTCTGGCTGGCCGTCCATGATGGTATTCCACTGTCACCTGACTTTTGCCATCAGGACGTAACCAGGGCAATGTACCATTCTTGCGAACTTCGCTTAATCGGCGGGTTAATTTGTGCGCCAGATAAATTGGCATTGGCATCAGTACTTCGGTTTCATTACAGGCAAAACCGAACATCATACCCTGGTCACCCGCGCCAATCTGTTCGATTTCTTCATCAGTTACTTCGCCAGTTTTGGCTTCCAGCGCCTTATCCACACCCATGGCGATATCACCGGATTGTTGGGCAATGGCTGCCTGAACAGCGCAAGTATTTCCATCAAAGCCTTTTTTGCTGTCATCATAACCAATGTCATTCACCACTTTGCGAACTAATTTATCAAAATCGACAAAAGTGTTCGTGGTGATTTCACCCAATAACATCACAAAACCTGTTTTGGTTGCTACTTCACAGGCTACGCGTGAACGCGGATCATCTGCCAGACAAGCATCCACTACTGCATCACTGATTTGATCACACATCTTATCAGGATGACCTTCGGTCACTGATTCGGAAGTAAATAGGTACTTCGGCGAATTCATAAACGATGTATTCATAAACTTGTTAAACCTCCATCAAAAAAAAATTGCCCCTCTGTTCGGTGAGGGGCAATCCATTGTTATCGGATATCATTCCCTCTCATCTTCCAGATCATTCTGTCGGAATTGGCACCTTAAAAAACGGTTAAGTCTTTTGGTTGCCGAGGCTTCATCGGGCCGTTCCCTCCGCCTCTCTGGATAAGAGTACCGCTAGTGGGGCTACACACTAACGAAAAAAGTTTATCATAATGGTATATTGATGTCAAATGTTTTTTATTAATTGGATAACTCCTGTCTTAATAACATCCACCTTAACATCTTTCCAATCGAATTTAAACCACACCATATCACCTTACACTCCTGAGGCTGTACTATAATTAATTCAGGATTCACAGCAGAATTGGAAATACTATGACAAAAAATTATCTGATTGATATGGATGGCGTACTGGTGCGGGGTAGAACAATGATCCCTGGGGCTGATCAATTCCTGGAAAGATTAAGAACAGCTGAGGCGAAATTTTTAGTATTGACCAATAATTCACGCTTCACACCCAGAGATCTTTCCTATCGATTAACCATGGCGGGCTTGCACATACCACCCGAATCGATCTTTACTTCTGCACTGGCAACTGCCTTTTTCCTTAAATCACAACGACCGGACGGAAAAGCCTTTGTGATCGGTGAGAGTGGCATGACCACAGCGCTGCACGATGTAGGTTATATCATCACCGAGCACAATCCCGACTATGTTGTTCTGGCAGAAACAGAGACCCTTAATCAGGATCTTTTCACAAAAGCCATTCAGTTAGTGGTCAATGGTGCTCGATTCATTGCTACAAACCCCGATCCAAGCGGACCATCCGAGAAGGGAATTGTGCCTGGTGCAGGAGCCCTGGCCGCCATGATTGAATCTGCCAGTGGTAAAAAAGCTTTTTATGTAGGTAAACCAAACCCCTTGATGATGCGTACAGCCATTAAATACCTGGGCGTTCATTCCCAGGATACAGTCATGATTGGTGACCGTATGGATACAGATATCGTTGCCGGTGTTCAGAGTGGTATGGGGACCATTCTGGTCTTATCCGGCATCACCCGCCGGGAAGATATCGATCATTTCCCCTATTTACCAACCCATGTCTACGAATCGGTAGCTGACATCTTCCCATAAACCAATAAAAGCTTCATATAACTTACGGTTTTTTATTCGTCTTTTTTGACAATAAATGTATCAAAATCCCGGGCAACAATTGTATTCGGGAAGACTGCCTGGGCTTCTGTTAATATATCACGTTCCCGATATCTTCGTGAAAGGTGCGTCAGGATGAGTTGCTTCACATTGGCGCGCACTGCCAGCTGTGCACTTTGGCGGGCAGTCATATGTCCAAAATTCTTGGCCATCTCAGCTTCTGATTCCAAATAGGTAGCTTCAGTAACCAGCGCGTCCGCCTGATCGCAATAAGTCAACAACGAATTCTGTCTCCCCTACATCACCCAGGATAACCATGCGGGTACCGGCTTTGTACTCCCCCAAAACCTGTTCCGGCTGGATTTTTCGACCATCCGGTAATGTTACTGCTTTGCCATTCACCAGATCTCTGCGCCATGGACCGGAAGGAATACCCAACTCTTCAGCTTTTTCTGGAAGAAATGGATATCTTCCCTTTTCCTGGAATAAATATCCATAATTATCCGGTCCACGATGTTGGACTGGCAACGCAGTGATATTAAATTCAGCTTCCTCGATAAAAACACCTTCCTCAATGGGGACCAATGCCAGATTAAAGGAAGTTTGGTTACCGCGCAGAACCACACCATAAATCAGATCATGAACGCGACTCAAAGCAGCTTTCCCACCGTAGATTTCCAGGGTATCAATGGTCTCCCAACGCAATAAGGTAGAAAGTAAACCTGCCAAACCCAAAATATGATCAAGATGACCATGGGTAATCAATATGCGATTGAGGCGTTTAAATCCTATCCCTGCCTGTAATATCTGTCGCTGTGTGCCCTCCCCGCAATCAATTAAGAAACGGTACTCATCATGTTTCACTAAAATGGATGGTAAATTTCGATTAATTGAAGGTGCAGAAGCAGAAGTTCCTAGAAAAACAAGCTCAAACAATAGAATATCCTTTCTTAATTCATTCTATTTTACCTTATCTCCGTGGTTAAATTATTCTTCTTTCCGCACCTGTCACGAGAAAGCCTGGCTGAGAGACGCAACCTAGTCCCCCTCTATAGGCCATTACTTCGGCTGCCTTTTCATAAGGCAGTCTCTTCAGCAGAATTAAATCTTTGTCTCCCTCGATAATTTTTAAAATTCTGGTGGCTATTACTTCATGGCCATGCTGGGAATTGTCCGTCTCCAGCAAAAGTACCGTCTTCCAAAAATGGGATGTCTGTGTCGATCAGTACGTTGCCATACCAATCTGTCACGCGAAAGTCGTAGGGTCCAGGTCCCATCCCAGAGTATTGGACAAAATAGTTATAACTTGTGCGAGGTACCGGCACCCAAACGTTATCGCCAGACCTGCGGAATTCAAAGCTGGCGATCGGGTTGCGATGGTTTCGAACCTGCACAGCTGTCCACCATTGGTTACTGCCACTCTTGAAGTGATAAGCAATTGGCCCACTCAACGGAGGACTGACCACCTGCCAACTTATCGGCACGCGTCCAGCGGAAAGATTGTCAATCTGGGCAAAGGCTTCCAGGCTCAAATCCAGATCCCCTGCAGAGCACCCAGGGCATAGATCCACAATCCTCACCACCACGTCGCCATTGCGCCCAGTAACGCTGACATAAGCCCCACAGTAAGCTGCCTGTCCATACTCGTCCGCATTCATCGCCGCCACCATCAAATCATCAGGGCTCGGGTCAAACGAACACGCCCCAGCGCCAGTAGCATAATAATAGGTAGCGATGCCCTCGTGAACTGGGTTGGTATTAACTGGGTCTGCACGAAAGATGAGAGGCAGATAGACCGTATAGACTCCATCCGCCTGCACCCAGGCTGGTAAAGGCAGGAATAGAAGCACAACCGCAAGCAAAACCACGCCCCCTATCTTCCATATCTGTACAATCCGAGCAGCAGGTGAAATCATAAGACCATTCTAACAATAATCATAGTGCTAGACAATCCTCGCACTGTTCACTGCGAAAATTCCATTTCCACTAACGGCACACCATTTCTCCTCAAACTGTAATCATCAGATCTTGCGATCTTTTTCGATCTACGCAAGACGACTCCTTCATAAATCATAAATTGAGTTTTGATACACGAAATGGTATATTTATGTCATAATCATATTGTTGAGAGTAAGCAACATCATTTGATTGAAATTAATGCTTAAATCATTAAAATAGGTAATAATCATCTGACAATTTTTAACATCAATAAAAATCAAGGGTGAAATTTTGGAGGAGTTATGGAAATTTTTTCTGTAACCATAGAAAAACCTGAAGAAATTAATTTTATCTTAGGACAATCACATTTCATAAAAACTGTAGAGGATGTGCATGAAGCACTCGTCTCCAGTGTCCCAGGTATCCAATTCGGATTTGCATTTTGTGAAGCATCAGGGAAGTGTTTGGTACGATATACAGGAACCAATGATGAAATGATCGAATTGGCCAAAAAGAATGCACTCAAAATTGGAGCCGGTCATAGCTTCATTCTGTTCTTAGGTACTGGTTTCTTTCCGATTAATATTCTACATGCACTTCAGCGCGTACCCGAGATTGTGACGCTTTTCTGTGCCACTGCCAATCCCACCGAAGTTGTGTTGGCAGAATCGGAGAACGGTCGTGGAATTCTTGGAGTGATTGACGGTTCCAGTCCAAAAGGGATCGAAGGAGAAGAAGATATCGCCTGGCGAAAAGGATTCTTGCGAACGATTGGTTATAAACTCTAATCAGGGAACGAATGATCTATGTTTTTCGTCTTTATAAATGATCTTTGCTTGTGATTGAAGGAGAGAAGAAATGCACAAATCAATTTTAAAAACTGTACTTTTTGTAATGATCCTATCTGTATTAAGTGCCTGTACACTACCACTCACACAGGCAACCCCGCCAGCTGTATCGGATGAAGAAATGGCAACCCGTGTTGCAAAAATATTAACAGAGATGCCCCAACCCACCCAGGGACTACCGACTGCCGAACTACCTCCCTTAGCAACACAGGAACCAGATCCAACATCGACGGAAGAGGTCGTTTCGGAAACGGATGCACCAACAGCGACAACTGCCGCTCAACCTGCTGAACCCACTCCCACCCAACAACCGACTGCTACCAGTGGTGTGGTGCCGACGGTAGTTGTTACAACCATGCCAGCGTTCACTCCTCCAGCCAATGATCCCCGCACCAAACTGGGTTCACCCAGCTGGACAGATGATATGAGCAAGGACACATTTTGGCCTATCGGTGAGGATAAATACACTGCAATTAGTTTTAAAGATGGAAAAATGTTGTTAACTGGTTTAACTACAACGGATGGCTGGCGTCTGGCTGCTTCTGAACAATTAGCAAATTTTTATTTAGAAGCGACCATCAGTACTGGAACATGTGCAGGTACCGACCGATATGGTTTGATGTACCGTGTGCCGGTCGCCCGTGAAGCCAATAAGGGTTATTTATTGGGCGTATCCTGTGATGGTAAATATAGCCTGCGGGAATGGGATGCTACACTCGGCAGTAAAGGCACCATGACCACCCATATCAACTGGACTGCTTCCGATGCCATTCAGGCTGGCAGTAATAAAATGAACAAAGTCGGTATCATGGCAGTAGGTGATCGTATGATTATCTATATCAATGGCGTGATGGTCAATGAAGTCAAAGATTCAACTTTCGACCTGGGTAGTTTCGGTTTGTTTATTGGCGCTCGTGAAACCACCAATTTCACCATCTCGGTGGATGAAGTCAGCTATTGGAAGAATCCAACCCCATAATCGAAGCAGATCAGGATTAATGCAGGCGGTCTATCAGACCGCCTGTATTTTTATTCAATCGCTTTAATCACTTCGACGCCATTTAATGCCATGTGGTACAGGAAAAATACATGCAGCAAATCTCCGGGATGTGCATAAGCTCCAACTTCTTTTGCCAGCTCCACAGACATATCATACGTCTGTACACAATTTTCTGGCAGAATGACATTTCTTCTCACCTGTCTTTCATTGGCATCTAACCTTAAAAACATGGCTAATTGGTAAGTACACAAATCGCTGCAATCCCCCACAACAATATAATTTACTACTTCTGTATGATCCAGAACCCATTGTTGTAAATCATGATGAAGACCACTGGCAATTGAATTTTTTTCCAAGATCATCATTTGATCGAAAAAAGGCAATAGCCTGATTTCATCCACTGTGGCTGCTTCTTCTGTCCCCCGGATACAATGGGGTGGCCAGGCACTAAACTCTTCAGCATCGGGTTCATGTGTATCCTGACTCAGGATGATATGCCGAACACCTGAATCCCATGCTTGCTGCATTAAATCAACAATTGGGTCCACAATCCCGGCTACCCGGGGGCTAGCTAATGGACCAATAAAACAGAATCCTTTGATGACATCCACGCTAAGGATGGCTGTTGTTTCAGGTTCGACAACCAGATCTTTAAGCTTTTTCACGGGCAAGTTCTGAATCCAATCATCCAGATGAGCCAAAAAAGAAAGTGTTCCATTATGGTTTGCTAATGACACCATTTATACCTCCATAGAAATACCAGACTTTCTCAGTCTGGTAACTAATCATACTTATTTGGTGTTACGGTAATGACCAGACAATAAATTCTTCAGAATTCCAACCAAATAAATAACGACCATTTTTAGAAAATTCAATCATTGTCAAGCCTGAAGCATCCAACGAGACTCGCTGGGCTCCAAATTTTACATCCCAAACTCGTAAGACACCATTTTGATTCAAGACCGCGATCAGGTCTGATAAAGGAGAAATACTTATGAATTGGACAGCAGAAGAGAATTTATCCAATTGGTGTAATTGTGTCTGACCTTCGAAATCATATAAATCAACCAGGATTTGGGTCCCATCAAATCGTTCAAAAGCAATCCAATCTCCTAAAGGAGAAATTTGGAATACTGGTAGCCGACAACTGGTCGTTTCACACACTGCAGGAAAACTTGTGATTTCTTGATCTTGAGTAATATTCCAGACTGTCAATTGGACATCATTTTCATCAGCATTCGATTCAATACCAACAACTTCCCAGTTATCTGATAAACCATACATAGGAGGGGTTTGATCAGGCTTATTTTCAACACCACCAAATCCATTATAAATTTCTCCGGTCTCGATTTCTCGAAATGCAATTCCACCATTATCCGCTTCAAGCATTACCAGGCGGTCATCTGAAAAATTTATTTTCGCATTTGGTCCGAGATTAAATTTATAAAGAGGTGTCGCATCCAGAGTATCCAACCCAACCAGATGACCACTCATTCCTGCTGTTAGAACCCAACCGTTTTCATTAAATTTAACAGAAAAACCTTGAGGTGATCCTGCATTGGCTGCCACAGATTTTAATTCATCAATCCCGATCTCGTACTGACCACGAGAAAATCCAGTTGGAATATCAAAAATACTGACTAAACCAAATGTACCAGCTGCGATTGTGCTCCCATCAGGCGAATAATCAACAGAAATATCACGTGGAAAATTGCTTCCTGAAGCTCCATAAATACGACTAATGGCATTCGCATCAAAAACAAACCGTTTTACTAATGTTCCAGAGTTTAATTCCCAAAGATAAATTGAAAAATCAGTAGCTGCACTAACCAGATAATTTCCGTTGGAAGAAAATTTCATCCCTGAAACATTGGCAGTATGTCCACTTAATTCGAAAAGTTGGCTGCCGTCCACAGAATTTATCAGTGCAACACTTCGACCGTCTGCAAATGCAAGTTTATCTCCATCCAAAGAAATGGCCAAACCATCTTGAATTTCCTTTTGAAGTTTAATTTGTAAAGAACCTACATTGTCTGGACTCAGAGCATTATCACTGATATCTACCAATGGTGTTGCTGTTGGAACCAATGTGGGTGTAGCTGTAGGAGTAGGGGTATTCGTAACGGTTGGAGTAAGGGTAGCAGTAGGAATTTCCTCAGGTATTACAACGATTGGCAGTGTAGATGTAGGTTCAGGTGTTCTTTCAGTGAAATTAGAATAATTAAGAATCACAAATGCTGCTACTACACATAAAACTCCAATTAAAATGAATAATCCTGTTACCAAAATAACCAAATTGCGGTCTTTCTTCCTGCGTCTACGTTCGAATTCCGCTACACCACTTTCGATGACTCTATCTTCTACCAATTCATCTTCTTGCATCAATGTGCGAATTCTATCTGTATCTTCTTCGGGTGTCTTAGGTGCATTTAATAATGTTGGAGAATCATCCAGAAAGCCAAGATCAAAAGCTGTTAATTCTTCATCATTCTCTGCAGAAATTGTCTCATCCCCTTGTGAAAAGAGGTCTAATAACTGATCATCTTCATCGTTATCAACTGAGGAAAAATCAAAACTCTCATCAAATTCAAATGCTTTTTCACCTGGAACGTCAATTTCTTCATCTTGAAATAAATTGGAAAGGTCAGGTTCAAATTCCAACTCAGTCGGTAGATCTTCTTCCTTTGATTCATCAAAAACAAACCCAATAGGTTCTTTTTTTCCTGTATCATCTTGATCAAATACCTGGGTTTGATCCAGTGTTTTTTGAATTTCTGTATCATTTGTTATTGGAGAGATTTCTTCCTCATTTAGTCGTAGATCGATAATTTCATCAAAATCCGAAACCTCTGAAACAATAAATGAACCATCAAAACCAATAATGGCTCCTGTATGTCCGGTACGTTCTGGCATGGAAGGATCAAACGTAGCTCCTTCTTTAAAAGGAGATACTGAAGGTGCTTGCTCAGCATCCAGATCCATTTTTTCTTGCAGTTTCTGAATGGCCATTTTCGTGATTCTGCTATTTGGATTTTCCATCTGACAGGTTAAAAGAACTTTCATTCTGTCACTATCGGAAGAAAGCGTTTCTGCTAACCACATCCAGGCCATTTCATTGGTGGGTTCGTTTCGGATGATTTCAAAAATCATCTTGCGCGCTTCATCTAACTTATACGCCCGAATTAAGGCAATTGCTTCATACAACATTTTTGATGACATAGTCGCCTACCCAATCTTTATTGATTTGATCTTAATTATTATGCACAATTTTATCATTTTGAGCAAGTTAAGGGCAGAATCATACTTTCAATGACTTAACAAATCAAAATTATCTTGAAATGAGATTGAATCACCCAGGAATCTTGCAGTTTTACGAATGGGGGTTGACTCTTTGATTGATTCGGTATAATAACTAGTTATGAATAAACTACTTAAAATCTCCATCATCATATTTATGGTGATATGCTTATTATTACCCATTCAGATACACACAACCAAAGCAGCACCGTCTCAAACCATAACAGCTGATGAATTGATTACATTGATCAATAATTGGCGCGTTGGTTATGGTAACGAACCTCTCGTAGTTGATCCCATTTTAATGTCCACTGCCTATGACACTGCAGTTTACATGGCAGTAAATGGTTTGCGCTCACATATTGGTGATGTCAGCGGGCGAATCGCATCGTATGGATATGGTGGAGGTGCACAAGTTTTTGCAACTGAAAACTTCGCTATCGGTCCTGTAACCATTGAAACAATAGCAGAGTGGTGGAGTGATGAATCTCATCAATATCCCTCTGCAAATCCCAGTTATATCCATATTGGTGCTGGTGTTTTTCCTTATGGTGACCGTATCTGGTATATTGTTCATGCAGCATACACCAGCGGGGACGCACAATACACTCCCAATCCTACCCAATTATTAAACGCCAACACCAGCACCCCATCCGTCTCTCAATTAATCATCCCGGTACAAACTGTTACCCCGAATGAAAATGGTGCCGTCGTGCATGAAGTTTTACCAGGGCAGGCATTATGGAGCATCGCCATCGCTTATGACACAAAAATTGAAGATTTGATTCGCCTCAATAATTTGAATCCTGCCGATCCTACCATTTATGTGGGCGATAAATTATTGATTTTTGAAGCAGTTCGTACACCTGTCAACACCGAAATCTCACCAACCATTGACCCTTCTCAGGTCACCCCTACATCTACAGCCACCATAAGACCTACCAGGACAAAAACAGCCACCCCCAAACCATCGAGTACACCTGCGGTTTTGACACCTTCGGCGACACCGGAAGAATTGAAAAACCCGAATGCTGCTTTAAGTGGAATTTTCCAGAATAAAGTAATTGGAGTGATTCTGATCTCAATTTTGGCGCTAGGCATTCTCTTAATCGTCACAGGCAGTTTTGGAAAAAACCCCAGCCCACCGGATCAAAAGAAAGAGGAAGATTAATGACAGAGGAGACTGTAAGCCCACCATTAGAAACACAAGTTATCATCGATGACCTGGACAATCCCAAATATTATATCAATCGTGAATTAGGCATGTTGGAGTTCCAGCGTCGAGTGCTGGAAGAAGCCATGGATGAGCGTAATCCGCTTTTGGAACGGGTTAAGTTTTTATCGATCCTTGGTTCCAACCTGGATGAATTCTTTATGGTGCGCGTGGGCGGACTGGTGATGCAGCGGGATGCCGGTGTTTATTCAACGACCAAAGATGGACTCACACCTAATCAACAGTTGATTGAAATTCGAAAAATTGCAAACAAATTAATGGTCGAAAGTCGAGACTACTGGCAAAACACCATAACACCTCTATTGGAAAAGAATGGCATTCACATCCTTTCATACAGTCAACTGACTGACCGGCAACGAGAGTTTGTCAATGGATATTTCGAAGAGGTAGTCTATCCAACTTTGACACCACTGGCATTCGACCCTGGTCATCCTTTTCCGCATATTTCCAATCTAAGTCTCAATCTGGCTATTTCCATCGAGGATGAGGAGCAGGAAGAGCATTTTGCCCGGGTGAAAGTTCCCTCCTCATTACCCCAATTGGTACCCATCAAACGCTCATCTGGCGGATACCGTCGGGATGGCTCAACCCCCAGGCATCATTATTTCATCTGGCTCAGTCACCTGGTGAAGGAGAATATCCAATCGCTTTTCCCAGGCATGAAGATTCTGGAAGTTCATCCATTTCATGTAACCCGCAATGCCGATTTTGAAATTCAGGAATTGGAAGCAGCGGATTTATTAGAAGTGATGGAAGAAAGCGTCAGAAATCGCAGGTTTGGCAAAGTGATTCGCTTGATTGTGGATAAAAATATGCCAACGCTTGTTCAGGATTTATTGGCTCAGAATCTGGATTTGGATAAGCGTGACATCTATGCGTTGGATTCTCCTATGAATATGCATAGCCTGATCGATCTATATCCGATTGATCTACCCCAATTAAAATATCGCCCCTTCATCCAATCATTCCCTGACCGACTTCGCCAAAAAGAAGTTTTTGATGGAAATACTATTTTTAGTACCATCAGAGCTCATGATATTTTCTTACATCATCCCTACGATTCTTTTATTCCTGTTGTAGATTTCCTGCGAGCTGCTGCCCGGGATCCTAATGTATTGACGATAAAAATGACACTCTATCGGGTTGGGAAAAACTCACCCATTGTTAAAACGTTATTGGAAGCCCGGCGGGATTATGGGAAGCAGGTTGCCGTTCTGGTGGAATTGAAAGCTCGTTTTGATGAGGAAAGCAATATTGGCTGGGCCAGGATGCTGGAGCAGGAAGGGGTTCATGTTACTTATGGGTTGGTAGGCCTGAAAACCCATTGTAAAATCGCCCTGGTCGTGCGCAAAGAAGGTGAAAATATCCGCCGTTACATGCACCTGGGTACAGGAAATTACCACCATATCACTGCAAATCTTTATGAGGATATGGGCATTTTCACAGCCGATCCGGATATTGGGGCGGATGCAAGCGATGTTTTCAATTACCTGACGGGTTATTCAGCCAAAAAAGAATACCGAAAATTATTGATCGCCCCCATCAATTTACGCCAACGCTTTGAGCAAATGATCGATCGGGAAATTGCCATTCACAAAAAAAAGAAGAATGGACACCTGATCTTCAAGATGAATTCGATTGTTGATCCAGTCATTATTAAAAAGCTTTATCAGGCTTCCCAGGTGGGTGTTAAAGTGGATTTGATCACCCGTGGAATCTGCAGTCTCAAGCCTGGTATTAAAGGACTGAGTGAAAATATTCGCGTGATCAGTATTCTCGGCCGCTTCCTGGAACATAGCCGGGTGTATTACTTCCATAACGATGGCGAAGAAGAGATCTTCTTGGGAAGTGCTGATTTGATGCCACGCAACCTCAATCAACGGGTTGAAATTCTATTTCCAGTTGAGGATAAGGTGTTGGTGCGCCAAATTCGCAAAAATATCCTCGAGCTATATTTATCGGATAATGTGAAAGCACGTATGATGAAATCCGATGGCACCTACACTCACCTCAAACCACATTCATCCCGTAATTCAAAAAATGCGCAGAAAATTTTCATTGAACGTGCCAATCGTAAAAATCAGACTTCCTCATAAATTAAAGAGAGGTAATATGGCTGTCATTCCTGTTTCAACTCATTACGTTCCTGAACCCAACCGCTATCAATCTATCGAATACCGACGTTGTGGCCGCAGTGGCATTCAACTCCCTTTGATTTCTTTGGGATTATGGCACAATTTTGGCGGTGTGGATTCCATTGAAAATTGTCGGGCTATGATGCGCACCGCTTTCAATCTGGGTATCACCCATTTCGATCTGGCAAACAATTATGGTCCCCCTCCGGGTAGTGCGGAAGATACATTTGGAAAAGTACTAGCCAAAGATTTTCTGCCTTACAGGGATGAATTAATTATCTCCAGTAAAGCTGGTTATTGGATGTGGGATGGACCGTATGGAGAATGGGGATCCCGGAAATACCTGGTTTCCAGCCTGGATCAAAGCCTGAAGCGCATGGGGCTTGATTATGTCGATATCTTCTACCACCACCGCCCTGATCCTGACACACCTCTCGAAGAAACCATGGGTGCTCTGGATTATATTGTTCGTAGTGGCCGTGCCCTTTATGTTGGTATTTCTAACTATCGGCCGAAAGAAGCTCGTTTAGCCATTCAAATTCTGAGACAATTAGGAACTCCTTGTTTAATCCATCAACCTAATTACAATATGTTCGATCGCTGGATTGAAAAGGAATTATTAAATGTACTCGATGAAGAGGGTGTGGGCTGTATAGTTTTCTCCCCGCTGGCCCAGGGAATGCTGACAGACAAATATTTGCATGGAATCCCTTCCGACTCAAGGGCAGGCAAACCTGAAACTTTTTTGAAACCAGATAATATCACGGATAAAATCCTTGAAAAAGTAGCCCAACTTAACCAGATTGCTGGTGAGTTGAATCTGAGTCTGGCTCAATTAGCCATCAATTGGACGTTACGCCAACGGTCTGTAACGTCTGCACTTATCGGTGCGTCCCGCCCTGCCCAAATTGAGGAAATTGTAGCTGGTGTCACGCACCCTGCTCTATCAAATGATGTTCTTGAAAAAATTGAAAAAATTTTATCTGCATAAATGGTAGATCATTGCATTACTGATATAACCAATTACATGGAAATCTATCCCTGGCTGGGAACAGCCGGGATGCCCACAGCTGATCAAATCGAATGCATAGCCGCTGCTGGTTATTCGGCAGTGATCAATCTGGCATTGGAAGAATCCCCTGGGGCTATTATCGATGAACATAAAAGGATTACCAGACTTGGAATGAAGTACATTCACATTCCTGTCGTTTGGGAGTCCCCTCAAATTTCTGACCTCGAACAATTCTTTAACATCATGCAGCAATTAACAGGTCTCAAAGTTTTCGTGCATTGTGTGTTGAATATGCGCGTATCGGTATTTGTGTATCTATATCGAGTGATTATATTTAAAGAAGACCCCGAAATTGTTTTTCACGATCTTCTCAAAATATGGCAACCAGACGAAACCTGGCAGGAGTATATAGATACTGCTATAAATAATTACAGTTGAGACAACATCCCTAATCTATAGAGATGTTATCTCGCCTTTATTCATTTTGTGCTGGTTGTTCAACTTTCCAGTAGATACCCTTCTCACGTTTCATCAAACCAGTGTCAATCATATCGCGCCGTAGTTGTGCATAATCCTCGTGAAAGCGTTCCAAAATTTGGTTTACTTCCTTTTCCTGGTAATGTTTTTCGGATTCAAACTCTGGCAATATGTATTGTAATATTGCTAATAGTTTCTTTCTTTGACCCGGGATGGTTTTCAAAGTTCCATCCGGGTTGGTAAAATTCTTGACCACTTTTTGATCATAGGCATCCATATCGACCTCTCTAACAAATGTTGGCAACTGTTCAGGTGTCAACAACTCTTTGGATAACAACTCAAGTTTTTTAGCATTGAGTTGATATATGTTGTAATAACCCTCTGCTCGGGCTGAAACCAAACCTGCTTTGCTCAAACGCGACAGGTGATGAGAAACGGTTGAAGAAGCTATGGATAACATCTCCGCCATTTGCTCCACCGACAAATCCTGCTGGGCAAGCAATCCAATAATCTTCAAACGATTGGGGTCTGCCAAGGCTTTGAAGAAATTTAAAAGTTCCTGTATCTTCTCATCATTATTCATATAAAATCACCTTTGTATATTTATTTCGATAATTATCGATTTAATTTTATACAAAAATAATAATTTGTCAAGAGAAATTTTCTAAATAATCAGATTTAATTTTCTTAAACAACCGACTTGATAATGGATACAGCTTCCCTGATTTCTTCAGAGGTGGTTTCCCGCCCCACGGAAAAGCGTAATGTCCCCCGTGCCCATTCATCTGGTACCCGCATGGCTTTCAGAACTCCTGAGATCGTCACAGAGTCTGCATGGCAGGCAGAACCGGCTGAAATAGCTACCTGATCGTTGATCCGGTTTAATAATGCATGCGACTCAATCCCACGGATACCCAGGCTGAGTGTGTTCGGTAGTCGTTGTGAAGGATGCCCATTCAAACGCACGCGATCCACGCCCAGTGATTTAACCAGCTCATCATAAAGAAACTCGCGCATTGATATGAGATGCTGCTGGTTAGCAAAAAGATCACGTGCAGCAACAGCACAAGCTTTTCCCAATCCCACTATTTCCAGTAGATTCTCTGTCCCTGGCCGCTTTCCATTTTCATGTCCTGCCCCAAACATCAGGTTTTTCAAATGGATTCCATCACGAATATACAATGCCCCCACCCCCTTTGGCGCATACAACTTATGTCCCGCAATCGAAAGCAAGTCCACCCCCAGGTCATTGACATTGACCGGGATTTTTCCTGTGGATTGCGCTGCATCTGTGTGAAAAACAATATCATGCAATTTCGCAATCGAAGTTAATTCTTTGAGTGGTTGTAATGTGCCAACCTCATTATTGGCATGCATAATACTGATCAGAATCGTATCAGCACGAATCGCTGCTTCCAGATCGAGAGGGTTGACCTGACCATAGGGATTTACATCCAGAATCGTCAAATCAAACCCTTCGCGCTCAAGATCACGGCAAACTTCCAAAACAGCAGGGTGTTCCACCGCAGAGGTAATCAAGTGCCTGCCTTTATCCTGATGCAACTCACAATATCCGCGAATGGCATGATTATTGGCTTCCGTACCGCCGCTGGTAAAGATGATTTCAGCTGGTTGTGCGCCAATCAGTTCTGCCACCTGCCTGCGGGCTAATTCAACTGCCATTTTTGCCTGGACACCCGACTGATGACTACTGGAAGGATTTCCAAAATGATCGTAAAGATAAGGCAACATGGCATCAGCCACTTCTTTGGCTATCGGTGTCGTGGCGTTGTAATCCAGGTAAATGGGTTTCATCTATACCTCACTCAATCTTGAAAAAGCCATTTCTCAGCGTTGGTCAGATCTTCAAAAAATCGAATTTCACGGCTGCGTTTGTGTTCGTAAATCAATTCATGAAAACGTTCACTCTCTATCTTATCCATTTCAACAATAAAGGCTGTTTTCACGTGGTAATTGGATAATTTCAGAAAAATACTTCCTAAAAGACCGGTTTTCAAATTAAAAAAATCAGGGTGAAGTTCGGTGCTATGAATGATCAAACGATTCTGTTCCATCCCATACCCAAAAGCCAGTACATCCAGAATATCCTGTTCGGATGAGATCAACCCGCTGCCTGGCAGGCAAATGAGGTAATCACCCTGATCGGTGTGGATCTTAATTGCATTCATTGAAATCTTATCCCTGTTTGTACTAAAAAAGTCATCTCTAATAATGAACCAACATTTTCTGACCTAAGGATCAAATTCTTAACCTCTTTTTTTTACTAATTTGCAAACTGCCATGGACTAAGTTTTCGCTCCAGCCAATCGACCACAAAATACAATCCAAAGCCCAGAACACTCATTGCCACCACGCCAGCATACATGGCCGGATAGTCGAATAGATTGGATCCTTTGAGGTAAATATAATATCCGAGGCCTTTTTGCGTGGCAAATAATTCAGCGACATACAGCACAGCAACAGCCGTCCCAACCGATTGGCGCAATGCTGTTAAAATCGCGGGAATACTGGCCGGAAAGTACACATACCGGAACAATGCTCTGCGTCCTGCGCCAAGACTACGAACGCTCTGGATCAGTTCTGGGCGTAATGTAGCTGCCTGATCGCGGACCAGAACAAGGATCTGGAAAAAGAGGATCAGAAAGATCATAAAAATTTTGGAAACATCGCCAATCCCCAAGAAAAGAACCACGATTGGTAAAAGCACAACTTTCGGGATGGGATACAACAGATAAATAACCGGAGCGAAGAATCGGTTAAGTGGTTTGGATTGACCCAACATCAGTCCCAATGGAGAAGCAAAAATGATGGCCAATAAGGTACTGGCAAAAACCCGCCAGAAACTGGCCAGGAAATGCCCGGGTAAATCACGTCCCAGTTCACGAATTAGTGTCTGACCTACTTCCCAGGGAGTTGGCAAAATTGCCAGATTGACAATCCATGCCAACACCTGCCATAACAGCAGAAGAAGAGCCAAAGCCAAAAAAACTGCTTTTGCACGCATTACTTTGACATTTGCTCCCTCAAGATTTGACAAAGGTGTAAGTACTCAGGATTTGAGCGTACGTTCGGTTTATCAAAGCTGGTATTATTGATCACGTTTGCTGTTAAATTAGGTGGTTCATTCAGTAAAAGAATTTTCTGTCCCAGAATGGCTGCTTCTTCAATCAGATGGGTTACTGTAATCATGGTTAGTTTGTGTTCTTGCCAAAGTTCAATCATCAAGTTTTGTAAACTTTCACGGGTAGGCGCATCAAGAGATGAAAATGGTTCATCCATCAAAAGGAGATCAGGTTGTAATACCAGGGTTCTTGCGATGGCACAACGTTGGCGTTGACCACCTGAAATTTGTCCGGGAAATTTCTCTGCTTGTTCTTTTAAACCCAGTTTTTCCAGCCAGAAAGACACATCAGTATCGCTAACTTTCGCTTCAACTGGAGCATGCTTTCCATCAGGACCATAAAACCGTCTTATATCCAATCCCAGGCGGATATTATCCCGCACGGTTGCCCAGGGTAACAAGCCATAATCCTGGATGATCAAACCACTCTGAGGTCTCGGACGCATGAGTTGCTCACCATCCACCAGAATTTCCCCGGTGAGTGCCTGTCTCAATCCAGCAATCAGATATAAAAGGGTACTCTTTCCACAACCAGATGGACCCAAAATAGTCCAGGCTTCTCCTTTGTTAATCGACCAATCAAAATCAAGGAAGACGGGTTGGTCAGTCGCATATTCAAAGGTGAGATTCCGAACTTGTATCATTTTTTCAATTACGATCTCTGATTAAGGCAAAAAATCAGAACTGATGCATTGTTCATAGGGAACATCCCCTGAGATCAGTTCCTTTTCCTGCGCCCAGGCAAGCACATCGGCATATTGTTCCTGGCTGGGTACACCAGCGGTGACAAAAGTAGGTACCTGGAATTTTCCCTGCAATGGTGCTGGAAGAATATTATTCTCCACCAGGGTAGCTTCCCATTGAGTCGGGTCAGCATTAATTGTCTCCACAGCTTCTTCAATGGCGGCTAAAAAAGCTTTAACCGCTTCCGGGTTGCTTTCAATATAAGCGTTTCGAAAAGCTATCGTACTGTGGCTATATTCAGGGTATTTATTATCTGCCAAAACCACGGTAGCACCCTGTAATGCTAATAAAGAGGAAACCGGTTCTGGCATGGTGCCCGCGTCTAATTCTCCATTACTGATCAAGGTTACCCGATCTGGTATTTTAGGAACGGCTACCGTGACAATATCATACTGGGTGAACCCTTCCTTCTGCAACATACGATCCGTCAGATATGCAATCACTGTGCCCTCAGAAATCCCTATTTTAACGCCTTTCAGTTCATCAACACTGGTAATGCCACTCTGGGCGGAAGCCACAATGCTGAATAAAGGTGTATCTGCGGTAGCCACACGGGCAAAACGGACAATAACCACATTCTTGTTCGTGCGATTATTTAAAATGGTCGTCAGGACTTCGTTAATCATCCCATCAATTTGATTGGCAGCAACTAATTGATCCCGTTCTGGTCCGGAACTAACCGGAACAAGTTCCACATCCAGATTATATTTCTCAAAAAGACCTTCCTGTTGTGCTACATACATCGGCAAAGAGTCAAGAATTGGCAAAACCGCAAATTTGATGGTTGTTTTTTCAGTTGCTTTAGGTGTACAGGCAGTTAGAAATATTGATAAAACAAACAATAACAGAACAAATTGACTCCATCGTGAAAATCGACTGTTTATAATCATTTGTCGTCATCTCCGTTTTTGAATAATTAACAGGGATACCCCGCTACCCTGCACCGTAATTATACCTTACAGCTCCACTGTCTAAATCAGAAATCTCAGAAACATCACGCTCTATAAAGATTTTGTTTTTCCTCAAAAATTGCTAAAATAAACTAGTCCCAATCAATAAAGGAGGTCAACAATGTCTAGTTTAAAAACCACGCTGATTGGATATGCCAGTTATCGCGGGAGAGAAGGGCATTACAGTTTCCTGTTGCATCGAATCACTGGTCTTGGAACAGCACTTTTTCTGACCATCCACATTCTGGATACTTCGTTCGTCTACTTCTTCCCGGATTTGTATCAACACGCTATCAACCTGTATCGTTCTACACTCTTTGGAATTGGAGAAGTTGGATTAGTCTTCTGTGTGTTTTTCCATGGAGTCAATGGTCTCAGAGTAGCTTTTTTTGATCTGATTGCTCCGCGCTTATGGAGTGTTCCTAAGCAACGCTTTTCCACAAAAATCACCTTATTGATCACTTTATTGTTGTGGGTGCCAGCTTCTGCCATCATGTTGTATAACATGCTGTACCATAATTTTGGCTGGTTTGGTGGCTAGGAGAAAATAATGACTACAAACACAAGAATAATAGAAAAACCAAAACCTAATCTTGAAACCAAATCCTGGATGTTCATGCGCTACAGTGCCGTCTTATTGATTCCATTGGTGTTTGGACACCTGATTCTACAGGATGTGATTGTTGGAGTGCATCGAATTGATCTTGATTATGTTGCTATTCGGTGGGCCAGTATTGGCTGGCGGATCTATGATGCACTGCTTCTGGCTTTTGCTTTTGCTCATGGAATGAATGGAATTCGGCAGGTTCTGAATGATTATATTCATTCTGACCGGGGCAGAAAATTCATGCACTGGGCCTTGTTTTTAATATGGCTGATTGTCACTGCGATTGGTGCAATCGCATTAATCGGTGGCGTTCGCCCCATCTCCTGAGGAGGTTTGATGACACAAACACATACATATGATGTTGTAATTGTTGGTGGTGGTGGAGCGGGGCTAATGGCTGCTTTATACGCTTCACAAAACACCAAGACAGCAGTGGTAAGTAAGCTCTATCCAATCCGTTCACACACAGGTGCAGCCCAAGGTGGGATTGGTGCCGCCCTCGGTAATCTGGAAGAAGACCATTGGGAATGGCATGCGTACGACACAGTCAAAGGCAGTGATTACCTGGGAGATCAGGATGCCATCGAATTCATGTGTGAACAGGCAGTTCAGGCAGTTTATGATCTGGAACATCTCGGTTTACCATTTTCGCGCACTAAAGAAGGTCGAATTGCTCAGCGACCTTTTGGAGGACACACCAATAATCAGACAGGTAAGTCCGTACGTCGTTCCTGTTATGCTGCCGACCGAACTGGACATATGATTTTACAGACTTTATTTCAGCAATGTGTAAAGAATGACACCAAGTTCTATAATGAATTTCATGTCCTTGACCTCATTTTGCAGGATGGAAAGGTTGCAGGTGTGGTGGCATTAGAGCTGGCGACCGGCGAATTGCATGTATTTCATGCCAAAGCGGTCATTTTTGCCACAGGTGGACATGGTCGTATCTGGGAGATTACATCGAATGCCTATGCGTATACCGGTGATGGTGCTGCTGTCCTGGCACGTCGTGGTATCCCCATGGAGGACATGGAATTTTTCCAGTTCCATCCCACCGGAATTATTAAACTGGGAATTTTAATCACTGAAGCAGTTCGCGGGGAAGGGGGAGTCCTGATCAATGGCAAGGGTGAACGCTTCATGGAACGCTATGCACCCAATATCAAAGATCTGGCTTCCCGCGATGTGGTCAGCCGGGCCGTTTATCTGGAAGTTAAAGCAGGCAATGGTATCGATGGCAAGAACTTCGTTCACCTGGATGCCCGCCCGGATGTTATCAATAAATTTGCTGCTCAGGATGGCAAGACCCGTCCGGATGGCAGCCCCTACCGGGTAACCGCGGACGAAATAACAAGCAAAATTCCCGATATTACCGATTTCTGTCGCACCTATTTGGGTGTAGACCCGGTAAAAGAACCCATGCCGGTGCAACCAACCGCTCATTATGCCATGGGTGGGATTCCGACAAATAAATATGGTGAAGTGGTCATGGATGAGAATGGCACAACCATGCCAGGCTTATATGCTGCTGGAGAATGTGCTTGTGTATCTGTGCATGGCGCTAACCGCCTGGGAACCAATTCCCTGGTTGATCTTGTAGTTTTTGGTAAGCAAGCCGGAATCAAAGCAGCCGAATATGCCAATGGTATTGATCTACCCTCGTTACCAGAAGATGTGACTGCCTTTACGCTTGATCAGATCGAGCAGCTACGCACTGGAAGCGGTAAAGAAAAACCAGCCCAAATTAGCCAGGAAATGCGCACAGTCATGATGGATCATGTCAGTGTATTCCGTACCGAAGAAGGGTTGGCGACAGCGGTAGAAAAGATTAAAGAATTACGTCAACGGTACAAAGAAGTTCGCACCCAGGATTCCAGCTCTATCTACAATATGGAGTTACTCAACACCTGGGAGTTAGGCAACATGCTCGATCTGGCTCTTGTCACCGCAGAATCCGCTCTGGCTCGTAAAGAAAGCCGGGGTGCACATGCCCGGGAAGATTATCCCAAACGCAACGACCAGGACTGGATGAAACATACCCTGGCATGGCTGGATGAAGAGCAGGTTCGTCTGAGATATAAGCCAGTAGCCTTCACCCGGTTTGAACCAAAAGAACGAAAATATTAATTCGTTGACTTGAAGGCAAAAAGCGCGCCAAAGAGACCTTAAGGAGTACCTTATGCAGATCAAATTGAAAGTCTTTCGCTATCTTCCCCATACGGGCAAAAAACCGCATTACGACACCTATGAGATGGAGGTTGATCCCAACGATCGCGTTCTGGATGTTCTTGAACAGGTTCGGGCGGATTCTGATCCCAGCCTCGGATACCGCCGGTCCTGTGCTCATGGCGTATGCGGATCGGATGCCATGCGGATTAATGGGCGCAACATGCTTGCCTGTAAAGTATTGGTAAAAGATTTGAATAGCACACATATCACCGTAGAACCGATTCTGGGACTTAAAGTCCAGCGAGACCTGATTGTTGATATGGAACCATTCTTTGAACATTTCCGCTCCGTGATGCCTTATTTTGTGAATGAGGATCCTATTCCAGAAGATGGAAAAGAACGCCTGCAAAACCCCGCCCAACGAGAACGATTTGACGACACGACCAAGTGTATTTTGTGTGCAGCCTGTACCACCTCGTGCCCTTCCTTCTGGGCAAATGGAAAATATGTCGGACCTGCTGCCATTGTGAATGCACATCGGTTTATTTTTGACAGCCGGGATACTGCAGCTGCTGAAAGACTGGAAGTATTGAATGAAGATAGTGGAGTCTGGCGTTGTCGGACTGCCTTCAATTGTACAGAAGCCTGCCCGCGTGATATTGAAATCACGAAAGCAATAGCTGAGGTAAAACAGGTTATATATAGTGGAAAATTAGAATAGGGTTTACGAATTAATACTTTAATAATAGTGACAAATTGTGTATCATATAGATAGCAAATCTCAATGAATTTTTGTTATTGAGATTTGGCAAGAGAAGGGAGGGCATATGTTCGTCACTATTTTGACAGGTCGGGTTGCCGAAGAAAATTGGCGTACACTCGAAAAATCATTTGAACGAGCTATTCGAACTGCTCCAAAAGGTATCTTATCATCCATGTTAATCCAGTGTCAGGCTGAGTCAAAACTCTGGCAGATCATCACTACCTGGGAAAGTGAAGAGGTTTACAACAATGCCCTTGAACAAAAGCTTGCCCATAGATGTATAGATCTATTCTGCGATGCTGGTTCAACCCCATATCGCAATGAGTACAAAGTTTTCGGACGATATATACGTGTCTAATCACTTGACAATAATAAAATCATGGTAGAATTAATCATTAGCACGGTTGGAATGCAGTTTTTTTAAAAGGTTTTCTGAAATTAGGTGTTCAGGCTTCCATTTCCTGGGCACAAGAAATTTCTACTTCAGAGAATGCAACAAATCCCAGGGTCATAAATCCCCTGAATTGGTTGGCATAACCGATGATGAAACTGCGGGGATTATAAGGAAACCATTATCACCATATTCAACAAAAATTTCAACTTTTAACAATTTAATTTGATAAATTTGCAGGCAGCTTAACTTCATATGTTTTTATTATTATTCAAATTGATGATTGATGCTTATCAAAATGTTACGTGCATTAAATTTATTAAAGGTAACAGGGGTTAAATCGTACTTGTAATGAAGCAATCATCACACAGAAAGGAATCTGGATTTCTTAATCTACAATTATGTGGGTAATCCATACACACTGGCAACCGCCACGTAAACCATCCGACCCGGGTGGCATCTTATTTTGGGCTGAAACTGATGAAAGCCCAGCTCCACCTTATTGGGATGGAGAAATACCTGAATCTCCAAAACCGCAGGAACATCCTTATGCGTTAATGCCGGAGCTTATCATGGATCGGATTGGTCTTGGAACTCCATTAGAGAGTGCAAAACCCAACCTGATTACTTTGCATATGCCCTCCACCCGTACCGGTCCAATCCCATCGCCAGCTTTAACCCATGTCTGGGAGTTGGATCTGGAAACAGACCTATTCCTAGCACCCTGGCGCATTGATGGATTATGGCTTCCAGCAACAACAGCTTTCAGCATATTAATCAATTTGCCTGAGGAGAGCCCCTTCAGCGACTTCATTTTAGGGCAGGATGCCATTTACTGGCAAAATGTATGTAGCCTGGCGTTGGAAATTCTTTCAGAACAGAAAATGATGCCAATCATGGTGCCAATAACCCCTGCCAGAGATACGTTTCATGCCCGCTGGCAACCGGTTCTGGATGGAAAAGATGATGGTCCTCGTATGGCAAAACTGGTGGAAGCAATGCCGCCTATCTGTCGTGCTGAATCATTGCATGGGGATCGGATTTATCCTGGTTCACTCCCACCTCCACGGGCATTACTGGATAGTTTCTTAAATACAATTTGTGATGCATTGGCTCGTTCCTGGGGAGGTGGATCTGAGGCAATTCGTCTCATTCCGGAGAATCCAACCCCGTTCGAAGCCTGGGTAAAGGCATTATTCAGTCCGGATGCCAACATCAAAATTTCTGCCGTACAAGCAACTGCTTTATTTAGTAGCGTACGTGCCTGGATGCGTAACCTGCAAGCAGCCGGTGATAATTATTTCCGGGTTGCTTTCCAATTAATCTCACCGGTTGACC
The DNA here is from genome assembly GCA_963765655.1 of uncultured Chloroflexia bacterium. GTDB lineage: Bacteria > Chloroflexota > Anaerolineae > Anaerolineales > Anaerolineaceae > UBA6170. The sequence continues at coordinate 1,278,207 of CAVXXH010000003.1, read as the reverse complement.
AGGTAGCGTCATTAGATGATTCCAACTGGCAAATTCGATATCTATTACAATCACGAGATGATCCCAATCTATTGATCAATGCCGACCAAATCTGGAATACACGTACCACGGCATTGGTTGTGGATGGAAAACGTTGTGAGTTGCCACAGGAAAAGCTTTTAATGGGACTGGGCTATACCGCCCGACATTTCGAGCCGATTGCTGACAGCCTGCAGAACCGCTATCCAACGGGTATACAAATCAATACCCATGAAGCCTATCAGTTCTTGCGAAATACAGCTCTTCTTTTGGATGAAGCTGGATTTGGTATTTTAGCACCGGAGTGGTGGGACACCAGCGGTGCCCGCTTGGGTGTACGTTTACAATTATCCCCCTCAGCTGCCAATACCCAGGTGCGTGTCAAAGCAGGTGGACTCAATCTTAATACGCTGGTTAATTTTCGCTGGGAGCTTTCTCTTGGTGATACCCGACTTTCAAGAGCAGAATTTGATGCCTTAACCTCACTCAATGAGCCACTGGTGCAGTTAAATGGTAAATGGGTGCAATTGGATAGTGAACAGGTCCAGGCAGCCAAGCGTTTCTGGGATACTGAAGGTCACGCCGGGCAAATGGGTCTGATTCAGGCAGCTCAATACGTGTTGGGAGGCCAGGCTGGGGCAGAAGGTTTACCCATTGATGGTGTGGATGCAGAAGGTTGGGTGCAGGAATGGCTGGACGGTCTGGATGGTCATGAAAAAATGATTGTCTTACCGCAACCACAATCCTTGCGAGGGAAGTTGCGTCCTTATCAGACCTATGGTTTTTCCTGGCTCACGTTCTTCCAGCGGTGGGGATTGGGTGCTATTCTGGCTGATGATATGGGTCTGGGAAAAACAATTCAGGCGTTGGCATTGCTGGCACATGAAAAAGAAAACAATGGCGGAAAATTACCCGGTCCCGTTTTATTGGTATGTCCAACCTCCGTAGTCACCAACTGGCAACGGGAAACCAGAAAATTTGCACCTGATTTGAAGATTTACAAACACCAGGGACCAACCCGCTTCCGGAATCATGAGTTAATTCAGAAGGCCAAAGAAACCGAGTTATTCATCACCAGTTACCCATTGGTACGTCAGGATTTGGAAGAATTACAATCGATCCAATGGCATGGCGTCATTCTGGATGAAGCACAGAATATCAAGAATCCAGCTGCTAAACAAACACAGGCGGTGCGCGCCTTAAAAGCCACCTTCCGTTTTGCGCTCACCGGCACACCGGTAGAAAACCGTCTGATGGAATTGTGGTCAATCATGCAATTCCTCAATCCGGGTTATCTGGGTTCCCGGGAACACTTCCGCCGTGAATTCGCCATTCCCATTGAACGCTTCCACGATCCAGATATCACTCACCAACTTAAAGAATTGGTATCGCCCTTCATCTTAAGGCGTGTCAAGACGGATCCAAACGTGATTGACGATTTGCCCGAGAAGATTGAAGTTAAAGCGTACTGCAATCTCACCGAAGAACAAGCCAGCCTGTATCAGAATCATATCAATGACGTTATGAAGAAAATCAATGAAAGCGAAGGAATTGAACGGCATGGTCTGGTATTGTCGATGTTAACCAAACTCAAACAGATCTGTAACCATCCAACTCAATACCTGCATAAGATCAATGGACATGTACCACCGGCTCGTGAATTACATAACCGTTCAGGAAAGCTTAAACGTCTGGTGGAGATGCTGGAAGAAATCGTCGCTGTTGGGGACCGGGTTTTGATTTTCACCCAATTTGCTGAAATGGGCAAAATACTGAATAGTTACTTATCAACCACACTGAACACCCCCACCATTTTCCTGTATGGTAATACACCAGTGAAAATGCGTGATCAAATGATCAAGCGCTTCATGGATGATGAAAATGGACCTCAGATCTTTATTCTCTCTCTCAAAGCAGGTGGTATTGGACTTAATCTCACGCGTGCCAACCATGTCATCCATTTTGACCGCTGGTGGAATCCGGCAGTCGAAGATCAAGCCACTGACCGTGCTTTTCGTATTGGTCAGAATCGCAATGTTCAGGTACATAAATTTGTCACAGTTGGAACATTGGAAGAAAAAATCGATGAAATGATCGAATCCAAAAAAGGATTAGCAGAATCAGTCATCGGTTCCGGCGAAGCCTGGATTACGGATCTTTCCACCGAAGAGTTGCAGGATCTGGTACGCTTGCGTTATCAGGAATAGGAGCCTGGTATGGACGAATTAGAAAATAAAGATAATAACAATCGACCCCAAAATCGAAATCAATCCCAACGCCGACGAAGACCCAATCAACGCAATCAGAGAAATCAGCAAAACCAAAATCGAAATGCTAATCAGGCTGCGCAGGGCAATAATGGCGAAACCAGGACCAATAAACGTGTCGATAACAATAAACGCACTCAACCCAATCAACGCGACAATAACAATAGCACACCCTGGGGCATGAACCCATTGCCCACCCAAACCGGTATTCAAACCCGCAGTCAGCGTGGTGAGTTTGCCAAAAATTGGTGGGCTCGCCGATGGTTAGAAGCGCTGGAACGTCTGATGCAAGGGGTTCGTCTCTCTCGAGGACAATATTATGCCCGTTTGGGGCAGATTGTCTCACTGGAAGAAATCAAGGGTGGTATGCTGGCACGCGTTCAGGGATCACGCCCTAAACCCTACCGTGTCACCATTCAGTTAAATCCATTCAATAATAAACAATGGGAAAAAGTATTGGACCTTTTGTCTGAAAAATCGATTTATATGGCAAAATTGCTGGTTGGTGAAATGCCGAACGATATTGAATCGGTGTTCAATCAAGCGGGTGTAAGCCTTTTCCCCGAGCACGCCATGGATTTACAGACCCGCTGCACCTGCCCGGACAAAATCACACCTTGCAAGCATATTGCCGCTACGTATTACATTCTCGGAGATCGTTTTGATGAAGATCCATTCCTGATTTTCCGTATGCGTGGTCGCACACAGGATCAAATTCTGGAAGCTTTGAGACAGCGACGTGGCGCAGAAGCAGATCTATCCATAGACTATAACGAACCGCTTACACGGACCACAACGCTGGAAGCACCGCGTTTTCCGGAAACACTGGAACGATTCTGGGAAGTACAACAGGATTTGACTCAAGTTAATGTCCAGGTGCGCATGCCAACCATTCCACAACCATTGCTCAAACGTCTGGGAGAACCGGAATTTTCCTCCCAATTAACCCTGCAGGGCCAGTTGGAAGAGTCATATGACATGATCAGCCAATTCGCGATTATGATCGCCTATGCTGATACAACTGGTACTACAACCAATGGAAATGGCAATGGGGATGGTGACTAGGATAAAATGATGCAATATTGAGAAAGTATGCTACAGTTAACTTTGGTCAGCCACAACAATAATTCCTCTGGTGTGAAATAGTTGGCAAAATTCATTCGACTTAGTTTTTCGAAATCATTCTCTTCCTCAAATCAAATATCACCAATAAAAATATCTGTTGGGATAAAGCCAAGGCTAATGCTGCTATTGGTTATTGTGCAATTGAAAAATACATGCTAAAGCAACCAGGTACCATGAAAGGATTGATGCTATGATTTGTACAAATTGCGGCCAGAAACTTCCTGAAAGGAGTCGCTTTTGTGAGTACTGCGGTGCGCCTATTAGCGTAGCACCTCCGAAAAAGGAAGGGGTTTATCAGCATTCCAATCAGCAAGGTGGCCCTGGGGTGGTATTGGGTGGAGACAGCATGCGGAGAGAAGAAATTTCAATGAAACAACCGGAAGCTAAAAAGCCTGCAAAATCCTGGATTTGGATCATTTTGATCGCTCTGATAGTTCTAGGCTGCTGTTGTGCAGCTGTTGTTGGCGGCGGTTTCATTTACCTGCGCAATCAAGGTCAGTCCTGGCAGGATGTGCTTCCCGGTGGTTTGGAAGAGCTTTCAGATACTATAGAGGCATTACCAGAGCCGGAAATTGATTCTCCAACCCCGGAGGAAATAGCGCAGCCCACTCCACCAGATGAGACAATGCAAGACCCAGATTACCTTCCGGAAGACTACACACTTGCAATAACCAGTTCAGGTATCTGGATGGTGAATGAGCAAACACGTGAAGCAGTTCAAATCAGCTATGATCAGTTGGATGCCCCTTGGGATCTTAATGATGGTATGTCTCCAGACAAGAAGTTTTTCGCGTTTATTACGGGGGTTGGCGAGGCCTCTGTGAACCCGATGGTAGTCGTGCTGGATCTTGTAAACCAGACAACCCTTTTGCAATTGGAGCTTACCGGTCCAATCATTCAGCCAGGTGTGGAGGGCACCCATGGCGATCCGTTTTTTGAAGCGTTCGGGGCCATGCAATCCATAGGCAGTCTGGCCTGGTCTCCAGATGGCACCCAATTAGCTTTTATTGCCGCCCGCGATGGCGACAGCGCTGATGTTTATCTTTTTAATCGATCTGATAATTCGGTTACTCGCCTGACGGAAGAAGCCGGACATGCCTCTGCCTTACATTGGTCTCCAGACGGGCTATTTCTCCAATATTTGAGTGTATACACCTTTGGTACTGGCGCAGGCGCCGAAATGGAGGGTTTGTGGGTTTATAATTTCCAAATCAAACAGGCAATCCTCCTGGAATCTTTAGAGAGTAACGGCGAAGATTTTTTGGCATGGATGGATAACAACCGTTTTTTGATCAATAGTTGGGGGCGCTTATGTGGTGGAGCGTACAATCTACGGGTTGTGGACGTAACCAGTTTTGACCAGCAGGTGATTGTTGAAGAAGGTTTTACCGCAGTTGCCTATGACCCCGAAAACCAATTTGGAATGTTTTCGGTCGCATATACCTACGATAATTGCGGCAGCAGCGAACCTTTGGATAATGGCTTGATGATCTTTGGTGAAAGCGTTCCGGTTCTTGGTGCTGACGGCCCGATCATTGGTGAAATTGGTCGCAAAAAATTTGAACAAATAACCGCTTATGGTATCCGTTTCATTCCACAGGGCAATCTTTTTACTGTGTATGGGGATGAGGGCCTTCAATATATTTACTACAATGGTCCGTATGGGTACATCAACCTGGAGATTCTGCCTGAAGTCAAAGGATTAACGCCGTACCCCTCACCAACCGGGGAGTATTGGGCCTGGGCATCTCGTAACCAGATCAGCCTTTGGATTACGGAAAACAATAGCAACCCCGTCGAATTGTCTCCCCTTTTTTCCGGCGTGCCTCTGTGGAGCCAGGATGGTCAGACTATTTACTTTTTTGAAAACAATCAACTTTTCTCAGCAAGTGCTCCCCAATTCAGTACCGGATCACTGGTAGTGGAAATACCTGGGGAAGAAATACTGGGCTTGGTTAAATAATCCACTTTTTTTTGTATATTCCACGAATTGAAACAACCTACTTGTGAAGAATACTATAGAAACCAGGTTACATGAAAGGGTTTATGTGATGATTTGTCCAAAATGCGGTCAAAAATCTCCTGAAGACAGTCGTTTTTGTGAACACTGCGGAGCGCCACTCGGTGAAAAATTTCCAAACACTGAAGTGATTTACCAACAAACCAATCAACGGGTAAGCCATGGTGTGGTCATGGGTGGAGATGGCATAATGAGATGGGTTTATGAATTAAATATGTGGAAAAACCCAACCCTGGTTATCACGATCTGGAAAGTGCTGATGTTAGCATCTTTCGTACCAGCTCTTTTAGTCTTTTTCCTGAATCTGGAAGATGGCATAGGTTCCGCATTTCTTGCATTTGTAAAAATTATGGTTATTGTCGCAGGTATTGTCACAGGATTGATGCTGTTGGCTTATCCCCTCGTTGCCATAATGAACGGTGGGATATACTGCGTAATTTTTGAGATGGACGATAAGAGTGTAAAGCACATTCAAATGCAAAAACAATTCAAAAAAAGCCAGATTCTAGCAATGATTGTCTCCATAGCGGGTGTGATGACAGGAAATATACAGGCAACTGCCGCGGGGATGTTGGCCGGGTCAAAACAAAGCACATTGAGCAGTTTTGAAAATGTAAAATCCATCACTGTTAATGAAAAACGCCATGTCATCTATGTTGACGAAAAGCTGACCAAAAACCAGGTTTATGCAGACACTGGTGATTTTGCTTTTATAAGCAATACCATCATCAGCCGCTGTAAAAAGGCTAAAGTAATCTATAAATAATGGATTCATTGATTGGGGACAGAAAATGGTACTTTACATAATTCGAAAGACGGGAAGAAAAGGTGTCCTATGGAACGACAACCGATGACTTTAAACCAGATGATGCAAGCTTACCAGCAGATAACCAGCGATTTAAACACAAGGCGGATAGATAAGGCTGCTTATTCGGCAGCCGTTGTTCGTCTACAAGCAAGGGATGCAGAAGGGCGCTGGTGGTCCTGTACCCCGGAAGGCGTTTTTGTATGGTATGACGGGAAACGCTGGCTGCCAGGGCAGCCCCCAATGGTCAGCGCACCTGGCGTAAATCCATCGCAGACTACTAAAAAGGTCGAGCCCACTGGTGCAGACAGCAACCAAGCGGATTCGCTGCAAAAAAAACCTCCGTTGAAGGGCTGGCGGAAAATTGCCTCCACACCAATTCTGGCGATACTGCCTGGGGCTGTGATTGGCGGCATCTGGTTCCTTTATACCCTCCTGCAATTGATCCTCGGCAGAACGGGAGGCGTGGACATTCTCACACCCGTGATACTTACCGTTGTACCACTGTTGCTTTGGCTACTTCGCAAACCACTCGACAAGCTGCTTTTACCGCTACAAAAATTACAAGGATCATTTCCCTATGCGCTTCGCCTGGGTATTGCGATTGCTGTGCCCATTCTTTTTGGTTGTGGGTGTTCGGTGATTTCTACAACCGGTTACTTAGCCATGAATTTCACCGCATTGATCAGCACACTGTTCGGCTATTTTCTGCTGCATAAATCAGCGGTGAAAAATATTTCATGAAATAATTTATTGGCTGCAAACTCTCACTGTAGAAAACGAATCCGATATAAAAAGGTATTGGGAGACATTAGTATTATGAAGAATAAACGATGGCACAGCTACATCTGGATGATCGCGTGTATAGGAAGCCTGTTGATGGTAACGCCGGCATTAGGAATGGCACAGGCACAGGAAGTAGATGGATACTGGGAACGTGTAGGGAAGGTTGATATCGAAAAAGCACCGCAACCACTAAACAGCACCACGACAACAACATATACTATCAGTAGCAGCAGTGGAACATACAGAGCCAATCTTAACGGAGAAACCTTTCAAGCTTCCATGACCTGGACTGAACCAAGTCAGCGCTATGCTGGCGGGGAGAGTATTGATCTCACCATCAACGTCAAAATAGATGAATACATATGGAACGATGATGTACCCGGTTACCTCAATGAAGGTCTCAATTATATGGGTGCCACTATCAGTACACGGATTGACGAACCTGACATTAGCTATGGCGGTGTAACCCGAGGTGCGATCAGCCTGACCGACCTGCAGGGTGAATATAGTGCCAAAGTTAGTACCGACTATGGCAAGATTGTCGTTGAGAGCCAAACACTTCAGGTTTCTGCCCCATTTCCATCCGGAGGAAGTGATGGTGATAAAAAAAGCATCTATGTAAGCTGCACTGCCGGAATGATCCGTTATAATTACCAATGGGTGGAAAATGCTAGCGAAGAAATGGAAGCCCCACTAGTGATACCACCAGAAGATTCAAATCAAGAACCTGAGTCGGAACCAACATCTGGGGCTCCTTTGGGTGGGGTATTGGGGCAGATAATCGTCGTGGTTGGTATTGCGATCGCCGGAACGTTGAGTACGATTGCAGTGGAATTGGCCAACAAAGCAGCACAAGCAGCCACATCCGATAAAGAAGAACAACCTGCCGAGGAGACCGTTTATGTGTTAAACCCGTCTCATAAACAATTCAACCTGGAAGTTAACAAACCGGTTACATTAACCGTTAATGCATATAGAGTAACCAAGGAGGGTCACCAGATCGAAAAGGATGCACATATCTCATTGAGCTTGCTGCCAGATCTGGGAGAATATTTCAACATTCAGACGACAACTTCTACCGGACAGTTGACTGCCATCATCACCCTTCTAAAAATACCATCAGCTTCTTCTGTAATATTGGATGTGAATGGGGTTTTCCCACACGGGAAAGCAAAGGCAGAAGTGCAGTTGGCTTTCAAGATGGATTTTACAATTTCTTCGGTCCGTTCTCCAAAAATCACTTACTACGAGAAAGACAAACAATGGAGGGCTCCTGAACTGGTAGCCTGTTTCCGTGAACCAGTGCAAAATACACCAATCAAGGTTGGATTTTATTATGGATTTATGGATCCACCGCTAACCTTTGAGCCAGATATTCTGGAGGTAAAAGAGAGTTACTCCTCTGATGATGGCTTGACCTACAATTTTAAGCTGAATGTAAAAGATGATATAAACCTTGAAACATTTTTTGGTAAAGACCTCACCGGCGATGATGGCCGGATTAACGTAAATGTAGTAGTAAAAGATGAAAAGGGGAAAGAGTTCACTGCAAAAACAGAACTTCAAGTGTCACCACAGCTCAAGATGATTGCCTACAGCTACAATAAAAACGTCAAAACACGCGGGCAGCGCGCCACTCCGTATAAGGGACTTGAATTAGAGGAAATGGAATTCATAGCAGACGGTATCGATAAACTCCCGCTTGTAATTTTCTTCATCCGCAGCGATAAAGAAGTGACCAAAGGCTCTGAGGCTGAGGCCATGATGGATATCGTCGATGTGCAAAAAATCGACTGGATCACAAACACCTCTTATGAAGAACCGGAGGTCAACGCAGCCAACACCGGCGATGGCTTTTTTGCCTTCGATCTCAGCTCCAGCGGGTTGATCGCCGCGGACAAGGACACCGTCAACGGGGAATATTGGTTGGAAGTGGATGCCAGGATTCGCGCCGGCGGCCCGAAAAATTATTCCATTGAGGGGAATTCCTTGCGGTTTGCGGTGAAGCCGCAGTTTACTTTGTTGAGGTTGTGGGTGGTGCCGGGCTACAAGCGCAGCACTTCGGATGCCATTGCCTACGCCAAACTGCTGCCTTGCCAAAAACCGTTCACCGGGCTGAAACTGACGCTGGAGACTTCGGGCGGGGGCGGGGCGGTGCTCAATATGAGCGATGGCCACGAAAAGGTGACTCAAATAAAGGATTCGCCTACAGATGGGGTTGGTATCCTTTTCAAGATGGTCAAGGGAACGGCGCGCTGGGTCCTGACCTATTCATGGTTGACGTGGAACAACCTGCCTCAGGCTCAGTTCCAGGTTACCTGTCAGGGGCCACGCGATAAGTTTGGTGAGTGCGTTACTGCCAGCGATTCGTTCGACGTAAACGCCAACGTATTGAACATGTTGAGCGATTTGCTCAGTGATAGCGATATCCAAGCCAGGTTGAACAACCCGTATCATTTTAAAGAGAACGATGCGATACCGGAATTTCTGAATGGCCCCATTTGGAATTGCTATCAATGGTTTGATACCAACAAACCGTATGTATGTCACCAGATGCGGTCGGGAATCGTCGATTTCCTGCATCAACGCCGCCACTATTGCATCGATGGAGACCTTAAGATGCGCCTGGATTCAATGCGTGGCATGAATGGCATTGAGTACGAAAACTATTACATGTATGCTATCCATGTTTGGGCGGGTTTTTTCCTTTCGGGGAACAGTTCTGGCGATTACAAAGCGTTGGACCCGTGGTGGGAACAGCGCTGGGTTGATCCGTCTTTCAATAAGCCGGAGAACCTGATGACCACCGCCGATGAAGTCGTTAACGTGACGAAACTTGCAGCCTCATTGGGTGTCGTTGCCGCCACTGCAAGCACTCTTATCGGGACGGTGGGGGCGGGAATTGCTGCGGGGGGGGCAGCGGCAGGGGGGGCAGCGACGATGTTAATCGTGCTTAATAGCCTTCTCTTAGGAATGAAAATATCTGCTGCCCTGCAAGCGGCCGGTCTGACAAATATCGCCGTTTCGAGCGCATTTGATTATGGCTCGGTAGCCGATCCCAACGACCAAACCGTAGAGGGATTCCAAAAAACCTGGTTGATCGAATTTATTCAGCGCCTTAATCAGAAAGATTTGAACGAATGGAGGAAGTCATGAGTCCATCCATCGATTTTACGCCGGACTTGCTGGGGATATTCAAGCAGCAGGAATCTGCGGTGCCAAGTTCGACAGCGGCAGACCTGGAGATGCTTTGCGCCGTTCTGGATTTGCTGCAAACAGGCGGGCAGGCTGATCTCAACGCCCTGGCGGGTTGCCTGTCGCGCCTGTCCGACTGGTTGAAAAACCAGAAGGAGGCCGTCCCGGGTGACAATTCTGGCTGGACCAGGGAGCCTTTCGGCGTGAAGGGCATGGGCGGGATGATCACCTTCCGCAGCACCCAGCGCGAAGTGGTTTTCAGCCAGGATGGCAGCGGACGGCCTTATTTGGGGTTGTGGCATTCCCGGGTGCCCGGAGAGACAAACCGCAATGGTTCGTTCAAAATCCAAACCAGCGCTAATGAGACACAGTTGATGTTGGAAGGCAACCGCCCACTTCAGGTTTCGCTACCGGGCTTTGAGCCGACCACCTGGGGTACGATGGACAACTTTTACCTGGGACTGAACAGCCACCGCCCGCCAGATTCGATCGCAGCGGTTTCATCTCCGCCCACGAAAGTGCAGGAGCTGCCTATACCTACCTCACCTCCCATCGTGCCGGATGTGGAATTTTCTCCGGACACCGCCCCCACAATACTTGCCAGACCAGCAAGGCAGCAGAACACATCTGTTACGCTGCCTACCGAACACTCAGGGAGAAAACCTGCGCCTATTAAACAACCAGAGATGACCCGACCAGATATATGGCAATGTATCTGCGGCAACCAGAACGCAGGAAAAGTATGCCTCAAATGCGGGAAGGAAAAACCAGCACCGGCTACTGCACAAAAGAGTGCACCCGCTCAGCCAACTGTTTGCAGGCAATGCGGTGGAGTACTTTCAATAGGCGCTAGGTTCTGCCGTAAATGTGGAACTAAAGTGCTGGATTAAGATGGATGTTGATTTAACGATTTACTGAACAGCGTGATTCTATAGGTTGTTCTTCATATTCTTCTGACATTAGCGTAAATTTCTGAATAGAAATGCAATCGGAGTTGTGATTAAGAATTAATTTTTTCTCTCATAACTCTTCTTTTTTAAAAAATCACTCTCCTCAGTGGTTCTTTATTTAATTTTTTCCTATCCATTTGGCTAGTTTTTCCAAAAAAAAAAGAAAATCAGTCTTGACAACCCTCAGAAATATTTTACAATAATTAAAAACAAGTTTGTACTACAAACCGGTTTGCAAGGAGATGTTATGTCTGAAGAAATTAAGATTGAAAATATTATTCGTAACACTAGAAAATATTGGTATGTAGATGGGTTGTCAGAAATTGCAGGCGGATTAATAATCTTTTTTACAGGGCTGACCTACTGGCTGGTCTACTCAATGGAAGATAGTGATTTAAAATATCTTTTGTTAATCTTTGCCCAACCAGTCGTAATTATTTTGGGTGCCTCTTTGGTTCGAAAAATCCTGCCAAAAATTAAAGAAAAATTGACTTTTCCCCGCTCAGGTTATTTTACATTTAAAAGACCAACCAGAAACAAACGTGTACGTCGAGCGATTATCATTGGCTTATTCGCAGCAACCCTCAGTGCCCTGATTAGCATGGTTTCTATGGGTTTACCAGAGCGTTTCATTCCGCTTTTCTCAAGTGTCTTCTTAGCTGTGTTTTCAATTTATATTGGTTATCAGGTCGCTGTTCCTCGTTTTTATTTGACTGGCCTACTGATCTTCATACTGGGCTGTACCATTTCTTGGATCAACCCAATCGGCGCTCTACCTTATATGCTATTATTCAGTGGTATGGGGATTATTTGGATCATATCCGGGTTGATAACCTTATTGCTTTACCTGCGGAAAACTCAACCTCAAATGGAGGAATTATGAAAGATAATCAACCCATTCTTGAGGTTGATCGCATCATCCACGAACCTGCCCGGCTTCTACTCATGACAATTTTACACATGGCAGAAAAAGCAGATTTTCTGTTCCTTCTCAATGAAACCGGATTGACCAAAGGAAATTTATCCACGCACCTGACCAAGTTAGAAACTGCCGGGTATGTAAAAATTGAAAAAACGTATCGAGGAAAAGTCCCTCAGACTTTGTGTTCTTTGACCTCTTCCGGACAGGAAGCATTTGAAAAATATCGCAAACAAATTAATCAATTTTTAAAGAGAATGTGAACCATCCAGACAAATTTAACGCTTACAGGAGTAACAAATTATGAGTTATATTGCCATCCAAACCAATCAATTAACCCGCGATTTTGGGAAGGTCAGAGCGGTCGACCACATCAATTTTGAAGTAGACTCTGGTTCTTTATTCGGTTTTTTAGGACCCAATGGATCTGGCAAAACCACCACCATCCGATTATTGTTGGGATTACTGGAACCAACCCAGGGAACATCGTCCGTTTTAGGATTTAATTCAATCAACCAGGGGCAATTGGTAAGGGAAAACTGTGGAGCCTTATTAGAACACACCGGATTGTATGAAAGACTGACCGCAGCTGAAAATCTGGAGTTTTATGGCCGTGTTTTCCGGTTATCCGCTTCAGAAAGAAATGCCCGCATCAAAGAGCTGCTTACCAATATGGGTCTTTGGGATCGCAAAAATGAAACTGTTAAAAGCTGGAGCCGTGGCATGAAGCAAAAATTAGCCGTAGCACGTGCCATGCTGCATCGACCAAAAGTCATTTTTCTGGATGAACCTACCGCTGGGCTGGATCCGGTAGCAGCCAGTGCTTTTCGTGAGGATTTGCAGAACCTGGTTCGTCAATCTGGTGTTACGGTCTTTTTAACCACCCACAACCTGAATGAAGCTGAAAAATTATGTGATCGTGTCGGTGTTATTCGAGAAGGTAGGCTGCTGGCAATTGGATCCCCGGATGAGTTACGCCTGCGCAATGGCAATCCTTTTATTGATGTGGTTGGGAGCGGGTTCAGTCAAGAGGTGATGAAAAAGTTGGAACAACGCCCTCAAATCACTTCCGTTCGCCAACAAGATCAACATGTCCGCATTCAATTTGAGACTGGTTTCGATTCGAGTGCTTTGATACCGTTACTGGTTGAGCATGGCATCAATATTGAAGAAATACGCAAAGGGAAATCCAGTCTGGAAGATGTATTCTTAACATTAATGGAGGAAGAAAATGTTCAATGATATTCTGACGATCATTCAAAAAGACTTGAAAGAGGTTTTATCTACGCGCGGGAGTCGCAAATCCAGTATTATTTACCTGGCTATCGTGGTGGGATTAATTGGCGTTGTAATGCCATTACAATCAGGAGGCTTGTGGTTAACCGAACCAATTCTATCCCTGGCATGGTCATGGTTCCCAGTGTTTTTAATGATCAGCATGGTAACTGATTCGATTGCTGGAGAAAGAGAACGAAACACATTGGAAACATTATTGTCCAGTCGTTTATCCGACCGGGCAATCCTATTCGGCAAGATAGCCGGAGCAGTTGTTTATGGTTGGACCATTTCCGTGATTGGCAATTTAATTGCAGTTGTGACTGTAAATATATCTGATCCTTCAGACGGAATCCAATTTTATTCTATTGCCCATTTTCTTATTCTTCTTGTCTTGCCGTTGGCGTTTGGCCTTTTGATGAGCAGCCTTGGTGTCCTCGTTTCAATTAATGCACCAACCGCTCGGGCAGCTTACCAGAAACTCAGCCTCGTTATGTTGGCATTTTGGTTCATTCCTATTATATTCATGAATGTTGCTCCAGATAGCTTAATTTTTCAGGTTAGTCAGTTCATAAATAATGTGAATTTTGTTCAATTAGCGATCATAGGAATCAGTGTCATTCTTGTCATCGATATAGGCATAATTTACTTTGCGATGCAAAAATTCAAGCGTACTCGTCTGATTCTTGATTGATGGAATTTTCATTAGGAACATTCGACCACTGAATTGGGTCTTGACAAGCTTTTTCTTTTGGGCATAATTATGAGTAATTATTTATAATCCGTTATCAGCCATGACGGAGGAAAGTAGTACGGCGAAAATTGACAGGAAAGCCAGGGCACAGACTGAAACCCTCGCCCAATGGAAACCGCAGGAAGTTCCCTCCCGAGCTGCTCAGGTGAACGTTCAAATGAACCATTAGTCAGAGCCGGGAAGCCACCGTTAACAGGCAACCTGATCGCACGATCGTAATCGTAGCTGTCGGGGATGAGTGCACCAGAAATGGTGAATGTGGGTGGTACCACGGGTAGATTTCGCCCGTCCCTTTTAGGGACGGGTTTATTTTTTCAGGAGGTTATATGTCAGAAAAACCAATCATCCTTGCAGAACTGGAACAAGCGCAGCAAAAAGCTTTGATGTTACTGGCAGAAATTCAGGATGAAGAGCCATTGCAAGCCTGGAAGCGTGAATATCTGGGTAAATCATCCGTTGTCATGTCAGCTTTCAGCAGCATTGGGCAACAATCCAAAGAATTCCGGCCATTGGTTGGTCAGGTTGCCAATCAGGTCAAACAAGCTTTGGAATCAGCACTGGATGAACGTGCCAGAATCGTCACAGAAGCTACCCTAGCCCGCAAGATCGCGGATGAGCGGGTGGATGTCACCTTACCAGGCAGGCAGCCAGTATCCGGTGGATTGCATCCTCAGACTTTAGTTCTGCGTCGGATTTTTGCTATTTTTGCCGAGATGGGTTTTCAGGTTTACCGTTCTCGTGATGTTGAGAGTGATGAATACAATTTTGAATTGCTCAATATCCCCGCGCATCACCCCGCACGCGATATGTGGGACACTTTCCACATTGACCAGCCAGGCGTCGTGTTGCGTACGCACACTTCTCCCGGACAGATTCGGGTTATGCGTGAGCAAGCTCCCAATCCCATTCGGGTTATCCTGCCAGGTATGTGTTACCGCTATGAGCAGATCAGCGCCCGCTCTGAGATTCAATTCAACCAGGTGGAAGTTCTGGCAGTTGGCAAAAATATCACCTTCGGTGATATGAAAGGCACCCTGAATGGATTTGTGCGCCGTCTGTTCAACGCGGACGTCCGCACACGCTTGCGTCCTTCCTACTTTCCCTTCACCGAACCCAGTGCAGAAATGGATGTGGAATGTTTTGTGTGTGGAGGCAAAGGTTGTTCGGTCTGTAAAGGCAGTGGCTGGCTGGAGATCATGGGATGTGGCATCGTGCATCCAACCGTATTGAAGAACGGTGGTTATGATCCTGAGGTTTATTCCGGGTTTGCTGCGGGTATGGGACCCGAACGCATCAGCATGCTCCTGCATAAAATCGAGGATATCCGCTATTTCTGGGGTAATGATGCCCGTTTCCTGGAGCAGTTCTAACGATGAAGAAATTAATATTGAAACAAGAAAAAATCAAGGAGGATAACAACAAATGAAAATCCCTCTTTCATGGCTTAAAGATTATATTGATATTGACCTCTCTCTGGAGGAATTAGCGCGCACATTGACCATGGTGGGTCTTGAAGTCGAAGAGATCAACGTGATTGGTTTACCTCTACCTGAAAACACCAGCCGTCAGGAATTCAAATTCACGGGACTCGCCTGGGATCCTGATAAATTTATTGTCGCACGGATTGATGAGGTCATGCCCCATCCGGATGCTGACCGCCTGACACTGTGCCGCCTGCATGATGGCACCCAGGAATGGGTTGTCCTCACCGGAGCACCTAATCTCTTCCCATATAAGGGGTTGGGCACGTTGGATCAACCTTTGAAAGTAGCTTATGCACGGGAAGGTGCTATTCTTTATGATGGGCACAAACCGGGTTATGAGCTGACCAAACTGAAGCGCACCAAAATCCGTGGGGTGGAATCATTCTCCATGGTTTGTTCCGAAAAAGAATTGGGTATTTCGGATGAACACGAAGGTGTCATTATCCTCGATCCGGATGCGCCAACCGGCACTTCACTGGCGGATTACATGGGTGATGCAGTATTTGAGGTGTCCATCCTGCCGAATATGATCCGTGATGCCAGTATGGTGGGGGTTGCGCGTGAGCTTTCAGCGGTGACAGATAAGCCTTTGAAAGTTCCCAGTCGTAAAGTCTCCTCGTCCGGCCCCATTATTGATGGTCTGGCAGCTATTGAAATTTATGATCCCAACCTCAACCCTCGCTTTGTTTTAGGTTTGGTGCAGGATTTGGAGCCAAAACCCAGTCCCTATTGGGTGCAAAGACGCTTACGTCTGGCGGGGATGCGTCCGATTAATTCGATCGTGGATGCCACCAATTATGTCATGCTCGAGACCGGTGAACCATTGCATGCCTTTGATTACGATGTGCTCATCCAACGTGCGGGTGGAAAAGCACCCACCATCATCACCCGGGCAGCTAATCAAGGTGAAACCCTGACCACCCTCGATGATATAGAACGTTCATTGGATCAACATACCATTCTGGTATGTGATACCAAAGGACCATTATCCCTGGCTGGGATTATGGGTGGTTTGGAGAGTGAAGTCACCGGGACTACCCGAAATGTGTTACTGGAAGGCGCCAGCTGGAATTTCATCAATGTTCGCCGTACATCATCCAGACTGCACCTTAATTCTGAAGCTGGTTACCGTTTTGGTCGCGGTGTTCACCCGGCTTTAGCCTCCTGGGCGGTTGATCTGGGTCTGGAACGCATGGTAGCCTGGAGTGGTGGAACCATCGCCCAGGGATTGGTGGATAACTATCCACAACCACCGGTTGATCCATTGGTGACCATCAGTGTGCAGGATGTCGAACGAAAATTAGGTGTTACCATCTCTGCTCAACAGATTGCAGAGATCCTGACCAGACTCGAATTCGTTTGCAAAGTCTCTGGAGATTTCGTTGAAGCCCAAACTCCTCCCCATCGCCTGGATATTGGTAAAGGTGTGATTGGCAAAGCTGATTTGATGGAAGAGATTGCCCGTATTTACAGCTATAACAACATACCCGAAACCAATCTGGCGGATGAATTACCACCCACAGCGGAACAACCTGGAATTAGCCAATGAAGAAAAGATCAAGGATATTCTGGCTGGTTTGGGATTGCAGGAAGTCATCACCTACCGCCTGACATCCATCGAAAGAGAAACCCGTGCCTATCTTCAAGGTCAGACTGTCGATCCTGAAAACTACGTGCGCTTGCTGAATCCCATCGCCCCGGAACGTTCCGTCATGCGCCAGAGTCTCTTAGCTTCGGTTCTGGAAGTTCTGGAGAAAAATGCGCGCATCCGTGAACGCCTGGCTTTCTTCGAAATTGGCTCTTTGTTTATACTGGAAAATGAAAATAGTCTACCGGTTGAACCACGAAAACTGGTGATTGGCATGAGTGGGAAAAGAAATATCCCAACCTGGAATCAGAAGGACACGGGCAACCTGGATTTCTATGATCTTAAAGGCGTGTTGGAAGGATTGTTGGAAAAATTACATCTGGAGGCTGTATCCTATCAGCCAATGGAACATGCAGCGATGCATCCAGGGAAAACAGCACAAATCCTCGTGGGTCAAACCCCAGTAGGTGTTCTTGGAGAACTGCATCCACGCGTCAAACAGAAGTACGACTTCTTAACACCGGCAGTGTATGTTGCAGAACTCGATCTGGAAACTTTGTTACCCCTGATCCCCTTACGTTTTGAATCCCAACCTGTATCAGTATTTCCACCTGTATTGGAGGACATTGCCATCATCGTGGAAGAGGCAGTGTCAGCTGACCGGGTGGAAGCACTCATTCGCCAGACCGGTGGCAAGTTGCTGGCTGATGTAAGGCTCTTTGATGTCTATCGTGGTGACAGAATAGGTGCTGGCAAGAAAAGCCTGGCATACAGCATGACCTACCAGGCACAGGATCACACCATTGAGTCCGGTGAATCCACGTCTTACGCAACAAGATCGTCCGTCGATTGGAACGCGAATTAAGCGCCGTCTTACGCGATAATTAGACACTGTCAAAGTTTATAGAGACCCAGAGGTTGAATTTTACCTTTGGGTCTCTTTTTGGTCTAATTTCGAATTCCGTACCAGCTACCAGCTATATTCTACTTCTTCTTTGGAATGTAGCCAAAATCTACTATAATTCGTGAGCATATCATATCCTTGCTGTTCAGGGTCTGATAAATACAAAGTAACGAAAGCCTGCATGAAAAAATCAACGACAACCATAATAATTCTTTCTATAATCCTTGTTTTGATTCTATCTGCCTGTCAACCGAAAAATCCGGAGGTAGTCCAACCCACCGCAACTGCTACCATTCAAAAAACAGCCACCCGCACACCTACCAAAATACCGACATCGACCCCCACCAATACGCCTACCCCAAACTGGCTGGTCCCGTTAACCGAACTGGAAGAGACAGAATTGCTCTTTACTCACCCCTGGACAGGAGAGATAGCGCGCACAATCGATAAACTGGTGGATGAATTCAACCAGACCAATGAATACAGTATTTTTGTAAAAGTCAGTGCTCCCGGAAGTGCCCAACAGGTTTTTCAGCAAAGTGAAGCAGCTTTGCGGGAAGAAATGGGTCCAAATGTAGTGGTTGCCCCGATCGAGGAATTAGCCTACTGGCACAAAATGGATAATTTGATCCCCCTGGATGGCTATCTCAATGACGTCCAGTTTGGTCTAAATATTGAACTTATCGATGATTTTATCCCGCTCTTTTGGGATCAGGATGTTCTGGATGGGCAACGGTTGGGAATCCCGATTTCACGAAATGCAAATTTTCTGGTGCAGAACATCAGCTGGTCAAAAGACCTCGGCTTTGATATCTCTGCCATGACACCGCAGCTCTTCCGTAACCAGACTTGTAAAGTCCGGGATGAGCTTCTGAATGACAATGACTGGATGAACAATGGTATGGGAGGCTGGATTGTCCAGCAGGATGAGTATACGATCCTCAGTTGGCTAAACGCCTTTCAATTGGTGGAATTTCCCACCAGTGAAACGCCTTATGCCTTTGACCAACTTGCCACATTGGATGGCTTTACCTTTTTACGCGAGATTTTTGATGAGGATTGTACCTGGAATGCCAGAAACCCGACCCATTATGAATATTTTGCCAACCGCCAGGCGCTTTACATCAGTGCTGATGTTTACGATCTGGAACCACTTCAGAAAACCTTTACCTTGTTGGAAAGTGAAGACCAATGGCAGGTTACCCCTTATCCACATAAGCAGGCGAAACCAGCGTTAATTACCCATGGTGAATCCATTGGTATCTTAAAATCGGATCCAACCCAGGAGTTGGCATCCTGGTTGTTTATTCGCTGGCTTTCCAAGCCAGAACAGCAAATCCAGCTGGCAAATGCAAATCCCGGATTGCCTGTCAGCCAATCCATACTGGCTCATATCAAAAGTGAACGCAGTGAACAGTGGAATCAGGTTGTAGATTTATTGGAAGATGCCAGACCTGCCCCACGTACGGCGGAGTGGCGGGTAGCCCGCTTTGTGCTGCAGGATGCCGCCTACCAGATCTACCTGGGAAATATTACCCCAGTTCAATACCCCCAGATCATTGCCTTACTGGATACCATCATTGCCGATCTCAGCCAACAACCCGCTTCGCTTGCCTGGGAATGAAAAAACGCCATGTTCTGGCGTTTCTGATGGATCGAAGTTCTTTCTAAGAGGCGACGACGAGACTCGAACTCGTGATGAGGGTTTTGCAGACCCTTGCCTTGCCAACTTGGCCACGTCGCCGCGATTTGTTTCTGAGCGGGCAACGGGATTCGAACCCGTGACCTTCTCCTTGGCAAGGAGACATTCTACCAGCTGAACCATGCCCGCATAACAACCTGTTGCTTGTGACCGTTATTTTAGCACTTTGAATTTGAATCGTCAAGGGCTCATGGTTGGCACTGGGGTTGGTAAGATTTTTTCAACCCGGTTGAATATTAATTCACCAAATTCCGGATGATCAAGAATTAATACGTCTTCATCACATACATAGGGGGAAGAAAAATTGTCTTCACCTGAGTCATTATCATAACCCGGACCTGAGCTAGATGCACCAAACATGCTGTACGTACTTGCACCAGGGGTCATATTGACATTAATTGGCATATCATCTATATATGCTTCCACTAGATTTACGTAATCAACCAAATTATATAGAGAAAGTTGTTTTCCATCTGAAGTAGAATACTCCCCATTCCCCTGGGAATCTATTATCGTATTGAGTCCAGGAAAGCCTACAGCTCCTGAGGTAATCGTAAAATTGTCTCGACGAGATAACATTTCACTATTTTCTTTAAATTCTACATAATAGTGACCATCTATCTCCAGTCTTAATTCCATACCGCGTGGAAGATCTTGTAGACCACCTTGTGAATCCACTGCTCGCTTAATATATTCTTCAAAACTATCATTATCTACTTCCCAAACTCCTAACAGACAGGGATCACATTCCGCTTTTTCAACTTTTTCAACATTTGCAATTAAATCAAAGGAGCCACCTGTATCCGTAGTAGTCACTGCTAAAGCATACATTAAATCTTCTTCACAGGTGGAACGTAATTCCGGAGGTAAGTCACTCCATTTAGAAGGATCCTGTCGTTCTTTATTCTTGACAGTCGAATATTTCACATTATCATCTGGTTTTGGGGATTGTAAGAATCGCTTTTCTTTTTCGTAATTCATTCCATATCGGGTAGCAACAAAAGCGGAGGTCGAAAATGTTTCCTCTCCTTCATCATTAATCGGGTTAATGGCCGTTACTGCAATTGGTTGCTGCTTAATCATTGAGCCACTTGTATCTTTTATTCCTGTACTCATATACCCAAACACAAAGTCAAAAAATGTACCGTTCATCTCTGGGAATGATGCTAAGGTGCTCGCGGAACCACCTCCATTTCCTAATGAACGTAAAAGTTCGATGATTTGCATATTTCCGTAAGTATTGGCGGCATGCTGGAAAAAAATGAAGTTCTCATATTTCATTTGTTGTAGTGACTCGTTTCTTGAGCGTACATCAAATTGATCCAGGAATCGATGCTCATCATTCGTTAATGGATAAACGACATTACTAAAATATTCTGCTGAACCTTCCAGCCACCATGAATGAGATCCAAATGGAGGTGAAACTAAATTCCAGTACTGGAAGCAATGAAATACTTCATGAGCAATAGTTTGCTTAAAAATTTCCATGTTGCCAATGAAGGAACTCGGAAGGTAGGTTAAAGGGCAAGTAGTTCCTTTTGGTACATATTGAGCGAAAGCAAGGGTTGTTGGATTATTTGTATCAGGTAATAGACTGAACATCATATTGATATCCTCCATATCACCATAATCAGAAAATACCACAACACTTTCGGTTAATCCTTTAAACGCAACATCTACTAGATTTTCTCTTTCCTCATCACCTTGCCAATTGGAAGGATAATACACTCGATAAGAGAAACCATTGATATTTGCTTCATCATAAAGGTAACAATTCTCACCATCATAAAAATCAGAATCAAATCCCTGATCTGCCAAATTATCGCAATTGGCAGAAGAAGCCTGCTTGTTAAACATTGCAGTCTTACCATAGCCAGACTGGCTGGTTCGATCAGAAGGCTTACTGATCAATTCAAGGATTTCTTCTGATGGAAAAATTTTAGATAATAATCGTTCAATTTCAGCTTGTAATTCCGGATCATTGTTATTATCAGCAATATAATCCTGTCCCCAGCGTGCAATTCCTGTTCCATTGTATTCCATGACAAGATCAATCTCAGAAATTTCTTTAGATTGAATTTCACCTGTGAAGAATTTTAATAATTTGACAAGACCTTCACCTTCTGTCCATTCTCCCGAAGCAATTTTCGCTTCTAATAAATCGGTTGAACTGGTGTAAGTAAGCGGAATCACATCCTCGGTTCCATCTAAACGGAACACGGTGATGGTATCAGGGGGTTGCTCGGATTCTATTAATTCTTCTTCGATCTGAATAATCTCTGGGTCATTATTGTTTTGAGAAGTATTATTGGAACTTGTGGTTGGAGTAGCATCCATCGTATCTTCTGAGTTGTTGAGAAACGAACCAAATCCACAGGCGGAAATTACGAATACGACGATCAACATTCCAGGGATAATTTTTAAATGGTTTTTACTTGCCTTACTCATTAATTTCCTCCTAATTCATGATAATTTAGATATTTATTATACGATTTAACAACGATATATCTCCTCATCGTATAACGAATAGGCAAAAGAATCTTTTTGATCAATTTTAAATCAGTCGAACACCTGAGACAAATCGTTCCAATAAATTACAGGTATCAAGTATCGCTTTTTCGAAATTTATAAGTTGAGCATATTTTTGGCAGTTTTCTTTCACGTTTGGATTGTTCAGCAAACCGGATAATTTTTCAGCCACTACCCTGGGTTTAAAATTGCGAGGCAAAACAAAATCCCCCACGCCTAATTTCTTGATCCGGGTGGCATTATCCGGCTGATCGAGACTCATTGGCATAACCAGTTGCGGAACACCTGCAGCAAACGCCTGTGCCAGAGAACCGATGCCACCATGGTAGATAAAAGCTGAACTTTGGGAAAGTATTTTATCCAGTGGTTCAAATTCAGTATGATAAATATTTTCTGGCAGGTTTGGTGGTATCTGATCTTTCAGCCTGGATAATAGAATTGCCCTTTTTTTGAGAATTTGCGTTGCCTGAACAGCAGTTTTAAAGAAATCCTCTGTATGTAACATGGCAGTGCCGGCCGTAAACACCAGAGGTGCTTCACCATTCTGGATAAAACATGCGGTTTCCTCACTCAAACTCTTTTCTTCCAACTGATGAGGGATGAAACCGGTCAAATGGGTATTGTCTGGCCAATCTTGCTGTGGAGGAGCAAACCAATCCGGAAATAATCCCAAATTAAATAGAGAAGAATGAATCCATTTATCAAAAAAACGTTTGATCTTTGGTAATCCAAGCTCCTTGCGGAAATCATTAATCGGTGCCAATATTGGATCAATAAAGAACCGATCCATACTCTGGTAATATCCTTTGACCATCCACTCAGGCGCCCAACCCGGAATTGCTGGATTGCTCAAAATAGGTGGAGCAACTACTGATCGTATCAAGCTGGGTTGTAGATGAAAAGTACAGAACCGGTATCCATGTGTCTCATGGGCAATATGTGAACCGAATAAGAAGGCTGAAGAGACAATTACCGTGCTTTTGGGATCATGTTGTCGGATGATTTCATATAATGGCCTGAGCATCCTTAAAATACCATGTTCGACTACCAGTTGAAAACCACGGGTTGGATGCCAGATATCAGGATCCTCGATCTCATTGTAGTAATCCTCTTCCTTACCCAAAGGAATAAATGCCAACCCTCCATTAATGACCAGCGATTGAAAAATCGGATTCGCTACGATAACGGACTTGTGTCCACGTTGTTGTAATTCTCTTCCCAAAGTTAGCAAAGGAAAAACATCCCCATAACTGCCTAAAGTAGGAAAAAGAAACTTCATAAAGCCACCTTAATCATCAATGGAATTAATTATAATAACAAAAACGCGTTGGATCCCCAACGCGTCCCGTTTTTCTTTGATTTTCAGGCTTTTTAATTTCCTTGATTTTAGTCGAGGCTTTTTTGCTCTCCCAGCTTCTCACTCATCAAATTATTTTCCAATGGATCTATCTTCTCCATAGCGGAGAGATTGTCATTCCCATTATGATACTCTCTATTGGAGGGAGCTTTAATCACGTAAACCAATAGCAGGATCAACCCCAATAAGAATGGAAATAAGCCTAACAAAACCCAGGGTCCTAAACCAAGAGGAAAGTTATTCCCCATTCCAGATTCTGTAAAACTGATTCCAAACAACCAGAAAATGATAGTACTCAGAAATCCAATGATGGAGATGATCCATCCAGCGATCAATAAACCTTTTTTAGGCTTGGTTTTGGGTGTCTTCCTGTGGATAAATTCCTTTTTCGGCCAGTTTGATTTTTTCACGATAATTGATATATCGAAACAACAATAAGAAGCCAAACAGAAGTATAAAGAAACCGAAAATACCCAGGCATGCCAGAATTAATGTCATTGCAGCGTTCATTCTTCCTCCTCTGTCGTTGTCTTTTCCAGGGTAATATTACCATTCTGGGTTTCAATGGTGAGTAATCCACCACCAGCATTTATTTTGCCTACAAAATGTTTCTCATCGATTGAGCCACTGACAGTCAACTCAAATTCTGAGTTTATTTTTCCAAAATTTGTTTTGATATCACAGTCGACTGACTGATTGGCAGGCATTCTTAATGTAATATTGCCGAAGTCAGAACTCAAGCGATGATTACCTTCTGCCAGACTGCCATTGACAGTGATCGTACCATTTTTGGTTTTAGCATCCATAACACAGTCTTTGATATTCACAAATTCAATATCGCCAAAATCAGTAACTGCTTTTATTTGTGCATTATCAGCACCATTCAGGTCAATTCGTCCATTCTTGGTCAATAAATCATAATCTGCTGCCAACGTCTCATCCAGATCTACATTCCCAAAATCCGTATGGGCAATCAATTTTTCATCAACTGGTGATGCCAGTCAGGGTAATTGTGCCATTGACAGAAGTTACTGTCAGATTGGCTGTCTGTCCACTACGATAACCCACATCTCCAAAATTATTGGAAAGATCAATATCTCCTGTAACTTTAATGTTTTCTAAACTCATCTTTCCATTTGTGATGGTAGCGGTTAATTGTTCTGCATTTGCCTGGAAAATATTGACATCTCCAAATTCAGACTTAACGGCGATGGGGAAATCAGCGACATTAATGCCCCTGAGAGTAATGTTTCCATTTTTACTATCCGCGTTTAGGTTGCCATCCTGAATATCCTGTACGTCAACATTTCCAAAGCTGGTATCCAGGTCAACATCGCTGCGAAGATTGGCTGCAGATAGATCACCATTATTGGTTTCAAATGAAACATTCGTGTTGATAGGAATATCTAATTTGAAGT
The DNA here is from genome assembly GCA_963765655.1 of uncultured Chloroflexia bacterium. Classification (GTDB taxonomy): domain Bacteria; phylum Chloroflexota; class Anaerolineae; order Anaerolineales; family Anaerolineaceae; genus UBA6170. The sequence continues at coordinate 1,253,111 of CAVXXH010000003.1, read as the reverse complement.
CGATCGAACCAAGACGATTTACCATCTTCTCTGGTTTAAGTACTCTAATTATCAGCTTGCCAGGTTCTTCAAATACTTCATAATCTAATAACTCCAGATTTTGTGAGGCTTCTTCATCAGAAACTCCCCAGGCGGTTTTCGAAACTGACATAAATATCTCATCTGTCTCTTTTCCCTGGACTATTACATCCCCAAATTGATTCTCAATCACAAGGGTGATCGCTTCGCTTCCAACGAGAAATGTTTTATCTTCAGTTGTTTCAATCGAAATAATTTGATCATTAAATATTTCATCGGTGAAGAGACGTTCGACCTCAGGGATGTAAGAACTCGATTGAGGTGATATGTTTGTAAAAGAATAGATTCCCATACCCAATACTGAGACAATCAGTCCACATACTCCGATAATCATTAAGACTAACAAAATAATCCATAACCACTTAAGTTTCATGCTACCTCCTGATTTGCTTATTTCAACAAAAAAATTTGTAAAATTTGTTTTTTTGTGGTGGTATTAAATTGGACGGGTTATCAATCAAAAATGTTTCAATTTTGTAAAGCTTTTGCTATTTTTCCCCATCAATCAAACTTAAATACCGATTGATTTTGTAAAAATGAAACTTTTTTCACCCAATTAAGGTCTAAAGTGTTAAGCAACCATGTCGGATCACATCATTGAAACCTCACTCATAAAACGTGCGATTGCAGGAGATACGAATGCATTTGCTAAATTGGTGAACACTCATCAATTATTTCTTTACAATCTGGCGTTAAGGGCTGTTTCCAATCCACACGAGGCACAGGATATAACGCAGGAAACTTTCATCCGTGCCTGGAAGGGTTTGAAGAATTTTCGAGGAGATTCCGGATTTCGTACCTGGTTATACCGCATCATGATGAATCATTGTTATGATCGCTACCCCCGATTGCAACGGGATAAGAATAATCTTTCCATAGAAGATGATGAAATTGATGTACCTGTTGAAAGCGTTTTAGAGCAAATTAGTGATCAGTCTGAGCTTAATGAATTCGTCCAGGAACAACTCAGAACGCTTCCTGAGGTTCATCGATTGGTTTTATCACTAAGATACCAACAGGATCTCTCATACCAGGAAATCGCAGAAGTGATGGATATGCCAATTGGCACCGTAAAAATAACCATTTTCAGGGCAAAAGCCCAGTTAAAAGAACTGTTATTATCAAAACAGGAGGTATACACATGGATCGCATAAATGAGGGAACATTTGATCAGATGATGGAAGATGCAATTCGGTGTGAACCACTGGCTGAATTACCGCTTGATTTCAGCCAATTATTTCTGGAACAAGTGAAAATTGAAGAAAAGCCAAAATTTCAGGTGCTTTCCTGGATGGATTTGATATTCAGTATGGTCATGGCAATCAGTATTGGAATTGCTTTTCTCATTCCCATATTATTGCCAGAACAACTCTCCCCCATGATGCAGTGGGTGCTGCAGTGGGGAGGATATTTATTGACCAAAGCTGTATTTAGCCTGCCGGGAATAATTCTTTCATTTGGAGCGGTGTTATTGGCTATAGGCGCACTGATTGCTGGGGGTAAAGGAATGAAGTTGTTAATGCTCTTTGCCAAAGAAAGAAGAAATGTTCTTTCTTTGTTATAGATAAAAATGATATTCCTTAACATGAAATTCCATTTCATCACCTTAAATTCATATCAACAAAACTGTTGATCGCTAATTTCAGTACAGTTTTAAATGAATCTACATTCACAATATGAACTTAAGGAATAATAAAATCAGGTGATAAATTCCAGATAATTTTTGGGGGTAATCACAGAAAATGTGGAATTTTCATATGTATCAGACCATAAAGTTGGCGCAGTAATTTTATCTTTATTTTCAGACCATTTTATCTCATAACCATGTAAAATCCCTTCATGGTCTTCAACTAAATCAATTTCCCCAGAATGATATGTCCGCCAGAAATACATATTTGCAAAAACTTCCTGATAACTTCTAAATTTAAGTCTCTCAACCATTACAAAGTTTTCCCATAATTGACCTTGATCATTTCGAATTGACAAAGGATTATGCTGTTGGATAATCGCATTTCGAATACCATTATCAAAGAAATAATACTTGGCTGTTTTGGTTACTTCATTTCGTAAATTTCTACTAAAGCCCCCTAACCTGAAGATGACAAACGTTTTTTCCAGTAAATCAAGATATCGTTGAACGGTGTTAACACTGATATCTAATTTATTAGCCAGTTCATTGTATGAAACTTCACTCGTAATTTGGAATGCCAACAGTTGCAAAAGATTCAATAAACTTTTAGAATTTCTAATTCGATCAAAAGCAAGGATATCTTTCAATAAGTAAGAATTTACTAACTCCTGCAATATTTGAGTTTTTTCTTTATTTGTTTTAGCAAGGACTACTTCAGGGTAAGTGCCAAAAACAAGATAATTTTCCAATTTCTGTTTTAATTCATATTTATTAAATTCTGAAGAAATTTCAAGTTGAGCAAATGGAAATAGGGTCAAAGTTCTCTTTCTTCCAGTGAGTGGTTCACCTATCTGACCAGAAAGCTCAAAGGAGGAAGATCCAGTTGCAATAATCTTCAAATCAGGTCGATGATCTACCAGAATTTTTAGACCAGAACCCACTTCGGGGATTTGTTGAGCTTCATCTATTACCAGTAATTGGTAATTTTCCACAAATTCAAGAATTCTTTGAACATCCTTGGAGGATAGCAAAACCTGCATTTGGATATCATCACCTGTGACTAACAAATATTTTAAAGATGTTGATCCTAAAAATTCCTTTATTAATGTGGTTTTTCCTGTTCGTCTAGGCCCATATATTATCAGAACCTTTCCAAACGCGAGATAATTTTCAAGTGGAGAATAAAAACGAGGTTTATACATGAATTACTCCTCATTCAATCAAAGTAAATTAATAATAGCACAAACTGAATAAATTTTCCACAATTTAATCAGTAGTACTGATTAAATTTGCAATAATTTAATCACTTAATTTTTCTAAATTTCATTTTTAATGGCTAATATCCAAATATTTCCCCTCTATTCCTTCTTCCCCACCAGCGCAACCCAGGTCAAAAACCTGGCTGTTTTGGTAATCATCCAAAACGAGGACCCCAAAAGCGTTAATAAAATACCCAGCACACCAATCATGATTCCAGCAATCAAAGAATTCAGCATGACTGCCAATGCATACAAAAATAAAAGAATTCCGAGTACCAGTATGATGAGACGACCTTTCATTAAAATTTGTACAAGAATCAGTTCCAAGCGCTCGTGATCTAGCTTTTTCCTGTTATACAAATCAATTCTCCTCTTAAATCAGTCCGGGTGGATCGTGGTTCGATTTAGAAAATTAGGATCCAGTACATCATCGTATAGTTCAATTCCATATTGCCTGAATATGTCCTCTAGGCTTCCAAACACAACCAGACAAATATCTCTCACCTGCTCCAACTCCTGGTAGGTCCCATTGACAAGGACATCCAGCAAATTATCAAATCTTTCAGGTTTTATCTCGAATTTTCTGGCTTCGGAAATAATTTGACTGAATGTAGAAAAGGGTTGTTGATTAATGAATGACAGCGTCTGGAGTAAATGCAGAACGGCATCCATCAGTAATAGACTGATACCTTCATGATTTTTCATTTCAACCGCATTTAAGACTTTACAGAAAGACTCCTGCAACTCGTATCTACCCCTTGTGGCAGATTCCAGAAAGTCGTTACGGTTGTGTTGGATAGATTTCATCTTTATCAATAAATCATCAAAAAAATCCTGGTTATATACCACCATCCATTGATCAGATGCAGAGAGGTACCAATGCGTAGGAATTGTTTCCCGTTCCCTGAGAAATTCTTCCGGCGTATGATAAATCGCTTCAATAAGCATTCCATCCAATACCCATTGTAAATATTGGTCTTCTCTTTTTTCTGGTTTTTCACACAAAAATACATCCAGTTCCAGATCGGAATAAGCCTGGTCTTCTCCCCGAGCAACTGAAGCACTCACTGCAATTCCAAGGAGATTTTCGCCAAATTTCTTTTTCCACAAGGGAATTAATTGATCAACCACAGCCATACGTTCTTCCCGGTTGTGAGCTCTAATGCCTTTTACCCCTTCCATCCTCTTACCTCATTCTGATCCATATCCATTTCTAACCTCGTGGACCTCTTCCCATCAATCGCTGGTTCAATTCCCATAATGCAGTTTTATTGCCATCAAATTTGAGTATCTGATGCGCCTGCTCATACGTAAACCAGCCATAAGCACTATGCTCATCGGATATATTGATGTCGAATTGGGAAGTTGATACACCAAAACAGTACTGTGGAATCACATATACATCCTCACCCCAAATGAAGCTGTCTTTAAATTCGGTTACCGGAACTGATACTACAGTATCTAATTGTAAGAAAGTAGACGTTAGTTCGATTCCAGTTTCCTCAAAGGTTTCTCTTCTGGCTGCTTCCGATGGCGTCTCATCATCTTCACCACCACCTGCAATCCCTTGCCAGAAACCTTCATCCGCTCTCAGTAGCAAAGCAAATTCGAATTGATTTTGCAAATTTTTACGATACGGATAGACTATAACTTGAAATGGGGCTCTTGGCATCAGAAAGGTCTTCCTTATGTTGAAATGGTCTTATCCGACGATATAAAAACCGCATTCATTGTATGGATCCTGAATACTTAATGGATCACGTTTATCATTCAGGATTTCCTGTAACTTTGCCGCTCTTTCTGGATAAATGATTGTCTTTACTGTATCTTCTAATTCCGGTAACTCAAACGGCTGATCGAAAGGCTTGCGTTTCAAGCGGTGCGGTAAGGCTAACTGAGCAGCAACATGTATGTCACTGGGTTCCAGGTGGGTACGGTTGTTAAAGACAGCATGGGCAATCGCTGTTTTTTGGATGACCAGATCGGCTCGGTGTCCTTCAATCTTGAACTGGCTGGTTACTTCCGCGATCATTTCAAGATTCTCATGCGTAATTTTTATGCGGGGCAACAGATGCTGAGCCTGAACAATGCGGTTTGAGAGTGTCTTTTCACAATTTTCCCAGGTTTTGATAAAACGATATGAATCATTCTCAAAATCCAGCACACGTTGCAAAATTACAACTCTTCTTCTTAGATCCGTGATGCTCTTAACAGTGACAGATAATCCAAAGCGATCAATCAATTGTGGTCGCAGCGTCCCTTCTTCCGGGTTCATCGTCCCTACCAGCATAAACCGGGCAGGATGAGAAAAGGAGATGCCTTCCCGTTCAATGATGTTCACACCCATAGCTGCGGTATCCAGAAGCACATCCACCACGTGATCATCCAAAAGGTTGACTTCATCAATATATAAAAGCCCACGATTGGCTTCCGCCAGAACACCAGCTTCAAAAGCTCGCATTCCATAGCGAATGGCTTTCTCAATATCCAGAGTACCTACCACCCGATCTTCTGTGGCCGAAATGGGTAAATTGACAAAGGGGGTGAGGCGTTCTATCGTTTCTGGCTTTTCTCCAGCAATAAAACGCTGATGACATTCACTACACCAGGTACTGGGAATCCGTGGATGACAGCCAAACCGGCAATCGCGTATCACCTGAATTTTTGGTAGCAAGGCAGCTAGAGCGCGCACAGCGGTAGATTTGGCAGTTCCTCTTTCTCCCTGAATTAAAACACCACCAATCCTGGGGTTGATCGCATTTAAAATCAACGAAAGCACCATTTCTTCCTGCCCAACAATGGCAGTAAATGGATATATTAACCGTTCCGTGTTAAGATTGATTGTCATTACCTACATTGTACCTGATTTTAAACTTCACTTTCTCAATTAATTTCGGTCGGCTGTAAGGTCAAACTGCCTGCACCTTTCTAGTTCTGAAAGTTTGCTTGACAGTGTTTTTTGACTATGCTACATTAATTAACAATCAAAAACTTTTCGTATAGAATCCCTCAAGGAGCGTCATTTTGACAAAATCAAGAACTCAACTCATGGTAGAAAGACTGAGAGAGCTTCAGGCATCCTCTCCGGATATCGAAGCATCAGCAATCGTCAGTGTAGATGGCTTAACCATTGCGTCTGCATTGCCACAGGGGGTAGAGGAAGATCGGGTTTCAGCTATGTCAGCCGCCATGCTTTCACTGGGTGAAAGAATTGCGACGGAATTAGGACGTGGTAATCTCGAGCAGGTTTATATCAAAGGTAAACAGGGTTATGTTGTTCTGATGTCAGTTGGTGAAGAAGCAGTTCTGACCGCTTTGGCACGTGAACAGGCAAAACTTGGCCTTATTTTCCTGGATATGCGCCGTGCTACAGAAGACCTGACCAAGCTAATTTAGCTCTGGTTTGTTATGGAACCCATTCCAGTCAGCGGTCTTTATTATCCAAACAAAATTGCCAATATTGCTCTCAAAGCGCTGGAAGATGTGATGGGTAAGAATGGTGTGAATGCCATTCTCAATCTGGCTAATCTTCAACATCTGATCGATAACTACCCACCACCGAATCTCAACCGAGAATATGATTTTGCCTATTTTTCTGCCATTTGGGGTGCTTTGGAAGAAATGTACGGTCCCCGTGGTGGACGCGGGTTAGCGCTCAGAGCAGGTCGAGCAACATTTGCCGAGGGATTAAGAAACTTCGGAGCATTGGCTGGTGCCGGTGATCTTGCATTTAAGGTGCTGCCACTGCACATAAAAATAAAAATTGGTTTGCCAGCCATGGCAAGAATTTTTACACAAACCAGTGATCAGCATTCAACCGTGGAAGAAAAAGAGGATCACTTCACTTATACCATCCATAAATGTCCGATCTGTTATGGTAGGCACATTGAGAAACCTGGCTGCCATGTGGCTACCGGATTACTTCAAGAAGGATTAAAATGGGTATCAGGCGGATATGAATTCCGTGTGGTTGAAACAAAATGTATCGCGGTAGGCAATGATGTTTGCGAATTTGTTATCATGAAAGAACCTGTAGGCTAAGCTTTGGTAGTAACCCAATCAAACGCATCCATTCTCATCATCGATGATGATCAGGAAATTGGCGAAATGCTCAATTCCTATTTTGAGGTGCAGGGTTATCAGGTATCAACCATCAATTGGGGTGAAGACGGTTTAAACGCCTGTCTGGAAAAAATCCCTGATATCGTTTTACTGGACATTCGTCTACCCGATCTGGATGGATACGAGATTGTGAAAAGATTGAAAAATAATCGCCGCACACAATCCGTCCCGATTATTTTCTTAACGGAAAAACGTCAGCGTGAAGATCGCTTGCGGGGTTTGTCCATGCAGGTCGAAGATTACATTACCAAACCGTTCGATATTCAGGAACTGCGACTCCGCGTTCGCAACGTTTTGATGCGCTACCGGCGTAGTTCTTTGACCAATGCCATCACGGCTCTACCAGAGAAACAGTTATTAATTGAGACAATTGAAGAGCATTTGCAAAGCGGCAGGTTCGGCCTTATCCTCATTAATCTCCAGAAATTGGACGAATATCGTGATCAATATGGATTTGTTGCAGCAAATGAGTTGCAACGCAATATTGCCCTGATTCTAAAAGAGACGTTTCTGGTTAGCGATGAACTCCAGCCATTCCTGGCACAATGGGGAAACTCGAATTTTGTTCTCCTCACTAAAGCTGATCAAACCGATTTGAGTGAAAAAACTGTATACCAGAGTGTGTTTCCAAAGCTGGAAAAGGCATATGCATGGGGAGACAGTTATGCAGCTCGGATCGATCAACAATTGGGTATTCACGTTTATAAAAAAGTTATCAATCCACAAACAGAAAGTCTCCAGAAGATCATCATTGATTTGGAGCGTCTGATCCATTAGGTGAAAATTGAAGACAACATTCGTTATACCAACATACAATGAAGCGGAGAATATTTCAAAATTAGTTACGGCGGTTTTGGAATTGCCAGTATCAGTAAATTTATTAATCGTCGACGATAACAGCCCGGATGGCAGTGGTGATCTGGCTGAACAGTTGAAAAAAGATTTTCCTGGTCGCATACAGGTGCTGCATCGCAAAGGCAAATTGGGATTGGGAAGCGCCTATATTCACGGTTTTTGCCATGCGATAGCAGATGGCGCTGACTATATTGGTCAAATGGACGCTGATTTCTCTCATCCAATCGATAAAATACCGGTACTGATGAACACATTGGATGGTTGTGATTTTGTGATTGGTTCCCGCTATGTTCCCGGAGGAAAGCTGGACGAAAACTGGCCATTCTGGCGCAAGTGGCTTTCCGGTTTTGGAAATTTTTACGCCCGCACCATCCTTGGTTTAAAGATTAAAGATGTGACCGGTGGTTTCCGTCTGTGGCGTAAAGAAACGCTGTCTGCCATGCCGTTGGAACGGGTGAAATCCAATGGTTATATCTTCCAGGTAGAAATGTCATATCTGGCAACACTGCTCGGTTTTCAATGTAAAGAAACCCCCATCTACTTTGCCGATCGCCGTTGGGGGCAATCAAAGATGTCACTGCGGATTCAACTCGAAGCAGCGTATCGTACCTGGCTGTTATTGGGTTTTTATCACGATCTTCGTTAGGGCTTAGGTTTTAGGGGCTGGGGGTTGGGGGTTGGATGTTAGTTTTTTTAGTGTTTCCTATGACCCTCAATACTCAAAACTATCCAATTAGCTACAAGCTACGTACTACGAGCCACGAGCTCATAATAATACTCCGTCAACTTTCCCCATTCTTCCAGGCTTAAGGTTTCCGCTCGTCTTGTGGGATCGACATCATTTTTGATCAGCATTTCTTCCACCGCAGCTACGGGTAAACTCAACCCTGCTGCCAGAGATTTACGCAGCATCTTTCTTTTTTGACCAAATCCGGCTCTGGTAAGCTGGAAGAACGTATCCAGCATTGATTCATCAACCAGCGGATCGGGATATAAATCCACGCGAATAACAGCTGAATCCACATTCGGAGCCGGGTAGAATGAGCCAGCCGAAATTTTTGCTACGATCCTGGCTTTACCAAAAACCTGAACACTCAACGCCAGTAAGCTCATATCACCTGGTTTTGCACAGATGCGTTGCGCTACTTCCTTCTGGATGGTCATCACAATCCGGCGCGGTTTTCGTTTGGCTGCCAGCAAATGCCGAAATATGGCGGAAGTGATATAGTAGGGAATATTAGCGACCACCAGATATTGGTCGATAGAAATCAACCGGGCGGGGTCAAGCTTCAGGATATCGCCATATACCAGTTCCACATTGCCTTCAGAACCCAAAACAGTCTCCAGAATCGGGATGAGATGGGAATCCAATTCCACAGCCACTACTTTTCGTGCGACATTGGATAAAAAGCGCGTCAAAGAACCCAAACCAGCCCCAATCTCCAGCACCACATCGATTGGTTCAATTTCAGCCGCATCGACTACTTTTTCCAGTGCTCCATTATCCACCAGAAAATTTTGCCCAAGGCTTTTACGTGGGCTGAGATCATACTCCCGCAGAAGATTACGTACATTCAGAGGTGTGGGGATTAAGGAAGGATCCATGGAATATTTTCCGGCACCGGGGTCAGGAAATAAGCGGTGACATTATGATACCAGGCAACATAATCATTATCCGAGTAAGCCAGATCAATCCAATATTTTCCTGGAATACCCCCTCCAATATCACCAACTTCACCGATGCCATAACCTGGCACATACATTTTCTGACCAACCATCAGGTTATACCAGGCACGGGTCACCGCAATCACACCTTGTTGCGCTGTCAAACCACTGGCAGTACCGGAAGAACAATAGTTTTCAATGCCCAACCGGCAGGGAGAATAAGACGTGGCGTAAACATTGACTGCCCGCCAATATTCAATCGGCCCACTAGGCGTATCCATCGTGCGAACTACCACATTGGTACCCAATCCAGTTAATTGTTCTTTTGGCTCTTTGGCAACCCAGGTAATCTCTTCCACACGGCTGACTTCCTGGTCATCTTCATAAATTACCCGGGTTCTCGTCACTTCCACCCCAAATTCACCAGCCTGAACCACATCCCTCTGATCCAGCTCAATTTCGTCTGATTGAACGTAATCAACTGTGAAGGGTATATTGGTTTGAGAAAGAATAAATTCTTCACGAACTCTGACAACCCGAATCTGTCCATCTTCTGGGATGGAAGTGCTTGACTCCGGAATACTGAAGTCAGCCCCTTGTAAAGCCAGGCCGGTTTCAGCCAAGGCTTCTGCCACAGTTTCAGCAGCGGTTTGAATTTCAATCGATTCATCTTTCAGCTGAATCACAACCGGTTTTGCGCGTTGGATTTGAACCTCCAGGTCAGCATTTAGAACGGTTTCCAATTCTGGCTTTATACGATCCCCTTCTTGCAAAACGATTCCATTTTCTTCAAAGGCTTGTCCAAGCGTTTCCGCGCTGGAAAGTATCCGGGTTGCTTCACCTGCATCGTCAATTTGAATGGTTACAGCTTTACGTACGACCAGTTGATAATCACCCTGATAAGGCAATTCCGCTTCCAAGTTCACTGTTTCACCATCCATTAGAAGTTGATCATTTTCTCCTAATGTGATACCTGCTTCCGTTAATAATTCTGCTGGAATTCGGTTTGCAGTATAAAGATCGATTTCTTCGTTGGTCGGAAAAATTGTAATTTTCACCGGTCTGGCAAGTTCAACTTCAATCTCTTTGACACCCAATAACAAACTGGATGGTTCCGGAACAACCTGATCAGATTGTTCTAACAAAAATCCATCTTTTTCCAACGCAGCTGAAACAGTTAAAGCATTGCTGTTAAGATATTGTGTTTCCCCGTTTATCGTAACTGAGATGCTTCTTGGTATACTGACCAACCCTAAGAGAGAAGCCAGTACCAGGGCAATCCCAATGATTTGTAATTTTCGTTTATTCATGCTAACGATTCTAACCGATAATTACAAAAAAAATCAGGCGCCATTTCTGACGCCTGTGTGCCGAGTCACAGAATCGAACTGTGGACACCACAATTTTCAGTCGTGTGCTCTACCAACTGAGCTAACTCGGCTTAGTGACCAAGATTCTAACCGTTGAACCAAAGAATGTCAAGCAATTACCAGCCTGAATGGGCAATTATGGGACGATTATGGGACGATTTCTATTTCCGTAATATTGATTCCAGAAATTTCTGAAGCCTGTTTTTTGAACGTCTCCTTATCAACACTGATAGGACTGATATTTTCCACCACCAGACGTAAATAGAAACCACCATCCGGCATCGTGTTGTTGACTGAACGCACAATATTCCCACCGGAATCCGATATTAGTCCTGCCAATTTAGCCAACACACCCGGTCGATTAGCATAGGATCCCGATTGAATGTTGATGGTCGTCCAGTTCAATTCAGCTTTTGAGACTCCAATTTCATCCAGATCCTTTGCGATTTCAACAGTTCTGATAGCTCCACTGCCAATGGCAGCATACATGTCCTGTAAATTGGCAGCGCTGGTCGTTTCCAATAATTGATCAATTCGTTCAGGGTATAAAGCCTGCACATCTTCCAATGCTAAAATTCCACGTTCCTGCAGAACTTTTCGCAACTGGTGCTTACCATTTTCAGCAGCCTGTCGTAAATCCTCTACCGCCAGCACCGATCGCAAAATCCTGGCCGTTGCGGGGTTTACAAATTTCAGCCAGCTGCTGTCAGGGGGAATTCGGGTAATGCTGGTTACCACCTCCACCAGATCACCCGGCTTAACTTTATCAGAAAGCATTGCCAGGTTCCCATTTACTTTGACACCGCTGATTTTATCCAGCAAAAACTCCTGTTGTATCGTAGCGACAGCATCCAGAACTGATGAGCCTTCCGGTAGAAAACGGGCACCCCCAGTAGGTGTAAATATCTCCACCGGGCGGTATTCACTGATATCTTTGCCATTTTTCAACGCATATATGACACCCCAGGTATTTTCACCTTCCATCTCTTCTGTGGTGATCGCTACTTCTATTGCTCCAAACTCCGGTAGCCAGACAGTGACCTGTAAAGCGCTATATCCATTCTGAGGATGGGCGATATAGTCATCAAATCGATTCTGATCCAGATATGGCCCAAAGAAGCGATTAACATAGGCTAGTAATGTGTAAGCATGCGTTGGGTCAGGATCATCCAGAACCATGCGGAAACTGACCAGATCATTCAGTGCTTCAAAAGAATCCATGGCAGATTTTCGCAAGCGTGCCATACGGCGAATTTTTTGCCAGGATTGCCAATAGCCATTGACCGTCAGGGACACTTGTCCGCTCAATCCTGCCTTGTTCATCAATTCTGCCAGCTGTGCCAGCATAGTATTGACAAATTTTAATTCCAGGCGTTTATCACCATCAATCCGCCCACGCACAAACGCATAGGTATCCGGGTCGGCATGCGGAAAAGCCATGTCTTCCAGCCAGCGTCGCCAACGATAACAATTTAAAATGCCGGCTAATTTCCCATAAGCCCGAATGGCTTCACTGGCTTTTGCAATTCGTTTATGTTCCGGCATAAATTCAAGTGTCAACACATTATGGCTCTTATCCGCCAGTTTCACGAGGAAAACACCAGGATCACGAAATCGAGCGATTTTTCGTAGTGTCTCCAGATCTCGGGAACTGCCATCTCGTGGATTACTGATCTTGGTTACTCCATCCACAATATGAGCAACTTCCATCCCCAGCATACCGGGGAAATGCTGCCGTATCATATCAAAGCTGCTTTCCTGATCCTCGACACTATCATGCAAGAGAGCAGCAATAGTCCAGGCTTCCACACCGGCTAATTTATCAATTAATCCCGCTACCCAACCGCAATGAGTCTCAAAATAAGGCTCCCCACTCATGCGTAACTGGCCACGGTGCAATTCTTTTCCCCATCGGTATGCTTCTTCAATGGCTGGGGTTCTGGGCACAAATTCACCCGGTGAAAATTCTGCATCAAAGCTGGGACGAATCTCTTTTATGGTTTCAATCCGAACCATTCAAATCTCCTTACGATCCTGAACTACGGATAAACTAAAGTATACCGAAAATCAGGCGTTTCAGGAAGTTCATGTATCCAATTGAACTTAATTCAGCAAGGATGGTGACAAATGCACCACAAAGGTATTTAGTTAAGTTCCTCGATCCTGACTTTTTTCCAAACTTTCTCCCGGGCTGATTGTTCAATGGCCTCACTGACCAACATACCATAATGCCCATCTTCGAAGGTAGGAAAATCAGGCTTCTGGCGCAGATCACCGGCCAGCAAATAAGAGTAAATTCTGCGATAGAGTTCATTAAATGTATCGGAGGATGTTTGTTTTTTATTATCTGATGTTTCTTTCTTTTGTTCATTTTTCAGGATCAGGTTTTCCTGATCGCGGTATCCCAGCCATAATTGGTCCGTTTGTTCTGCGTCCCAGGCAATGGAAGATTTGCTGCCATTTATTTCAAAGAATAGCCGGTTCTTGTGACCGGCACATAATTGCGAAATACTCAGCACACCCTGAACATCATTTTCAAAATGGATCAGAATGGAAGCATAATCTTCAGAGTCGATGTTAATTTCCAGCTGTTTCCCGGTTTCGGTCAATTTGTATCTCTTATCGTAAAAGGTTTTGAAATCTGCAAATACTTCCAGAATGCGCAACCCGCTGACATACGATACCAGATCCAGCCAATGAGACCCAATATCTCCCACGGTGCGTAATTGTCCACCAGCGTTTGTATCCAGACGCCAGTTCCAATCGGTTGGATACAACAGCCAATCCTGCAGGTAAGAACCATGAATGATGAAAGGTTTTCCAATATCACCATTGCGAACAATGTCCAGCGCTTTTTGTACCATAACTGACATTCTGAAATTAAAATTTACAGCCGTCAGCAGGTTTTTCTCTCTGCCCAACAACATCAACTCTTTTGATTCCGCTGTGTTAATGGTCAGCGGTTTCTCACAGACAACATGTTTTCCCGCCAGTAAGGCTACTTTCGCATGGGGATAATGCAAGTGATTGGGCGTGGTCAGATGAATTACATCGATCAGGTCATCATTCACCAATTCTTCAAATGATTGATACGCTTTAGGAATACCCAATCCATCAGCTGCCTGATTTGATTTTTCATTAGTACTTCCCAGTATCCCGGCTACTTGAATATCATTCCAACGCAAAGCGTTTGCATGCGCAGATCCCATCAAGCCTGTGCCGACTATCCCGACACGTATATTTTCTTTCGATAATTTTTTCATCGTTACCAACCTCAAGTCAAATCCTTAGACATCTATTGTAGCATTTCACAAGTTTTTGATATATTCATAAGGGCAACTTTATTGATAACTATGAAAATGAAAATTAAAAAATTATTAACAATTAAAACCCTTGCATTTTTTTTAAAATGATGTAAAATATTCTTAATCAAACGCCTGGGTGCCCCCCTCACCTTGGCGTTTGATTGTTAAGCAGGAGGACTGAATGGAAACCGTAAATCTTGTATTTTTGTCACTACACAACGTAATTCGTTGGATCGTTTTGGTGCTAGGTGTTGTGCTGGTTGTTCGCTCAATTATGGGTTGGTTGAACAAGTGGGATTACCAGGAACGCGATAAAAAATTAACGTCAATTTTTTCTGGGATATATGATTTACAGATTCTCTTAGGTATTATCCTGTTCTTTACAAAAGGATGGGGAGGCGTTCTGATGAATGCCCCTGCAGAGGTGATGAAAACAGCTGCCTTACGCTTTTTTGCGGTGGAACATTGGACTTTGATGATTGTTGCTGCTGTTTTGATCCATATTGGGTCAGCACAAGTAAAGAAGGCATCTGAGAGTATCAAGAAATATAAACGCGCAGCAATATGGTTTGCAATCGCTTTGTTGTTAATACTGGCTTCCATTCCCTGGCCAGGCATGTCAGCAGCACGACCATTATTCCGCTTTTTTGGACTCGTTTTCTAATAATTTGAACTAAAAACCAGGGCTCACAAAACTGGGCTCTGGTTTTTTGTTCATCCAGGAAATCAGGATTATTTCAGTACGGTCATTAATTCATAAGTATGATTAAGAATTAGATCTGCGCCTGCTCTTCGTAATTCTTTTTCTGTTCCAAATCCACACAATACGCCCACAGTCTGTGCGCCGGCAGCTTTTCCAGCCCGAATATCCACCGTCGTATCGCCCACCATCAGGCAATTTTCAGGAACAACCCCTATTTCACGTGCTGCTCTCAATATAGGATCAGGAAACGGCTTTGTGTAAGTGCAGGTTTGCGCTGTGATCACAGATTTGAAGTAATTCGTAATATCAAATTGTGTCAGGAATGCCAGAGTGCTTTTTTCACCTCTAGCACTCACGATAGATAATGGGTATCTTTGAGAACAATATTTGATCAATTCCATACCTTGTGGCAGCATCCAAAATTGTTTGGGGGTGTGTCCTGTTCTATGGTGTGCCATCCAGTTAATTACACTGGCTATTTCATCATCCAGGTGGATACGATCGAATAACTCATACACCAAATTCCCTGGCGATTCCAAAACCATCACCATCCAACGGGCAAATGGTCGTAAGTCTTTTTGAGGTGAAAGAAATCTTAATAATGAAATTTTTTGGGCGAAATTATTGACCCATAAATCATCGGTATCACTCAGTGTGCCATCAATATCAAAGCAAATCGCCTGAATTCGATTTATATCCAGGGACATCTTTCACTCCTATTGAAATTCAGGAAATTGGGTTGCCAATTCCTCAGCAACTTCCCGATGAGGGGCTATGATCCACAGCACCTGATCGGTCTGGCGGCTGACAATCACTGTTTCCGATTCCAGTTCCCAGGTCAATTTTGTATTGGTCTGTTGCATGGTATTGCCCCAACGTTTCATGGCATACTCGCTGAAAGCCAGCCAGTATTCATCAGCATCCGCTTGTGTGTCCCATTCATTCAAGAATATGAGCGCATCCTCGTCATTCTCAAAATGGTGATATACCAGATACTGGTCCCCACCCCAGCCTTCCGCAGCTGATAGAGCCTGCTCTTCTTCTAATGCCCAATCAATGGATAACGGTTTCCCTAATATGAGGTAGGTGTACCATTCTCCCATGGTGTTGCGATCGATTTCTTCCCATCCATCGCCTAGTAAAGGTGTGAAGTCATCCAATTCAATCACAATTGGCTGATCTTCGGGGTATCCTTCGGGATGCATGATCTGCTCTGTGGACACAGGAGGATTGAGAAAAGCACCATCTATGGCAGCATATCCACCGTCCTCATATAATTTTGTAACAAATTCAAGACCTTTGACATACGGAAATATTAAATCCTCTTGTAAAAATGCAGGTGTGTTGTCAAATATAGGACTTGCGTATTCCTGGTAATATTTCAGAACTTCCTGCTTATCTTTGAGGCTGGAATATTCCAGAAACCATTGTGTCTCGGTAAAAGAAGCATCACCTTCCACCAGGGCGGTCACTGCCGCGCAATACTCTGAGTCAAGTTCACAAGTCTCATCATTCAGTTTCAGTCCATCATTAAGATCATATTGGGCATCCTGTAAGGCATGGGTGTATTCATGCGCGTAAGTCATTCGTTCCGGACCGGCGAATTCTTCTCCCTGCACAACAACCATTTCCAAGGTTTCATCATCATAGAAACCAGCAATCTGCTCACTGTAGAGTTCTACAAATAACTCGTAGAGATCATAATCTCTTTCAATTAATCCAAACAAATTGAGGATCAAAGCATCCTGGCGGACATCTTCTTCTGTGTAATCGACAAAAAAGTCTTCCATAACCTTTTCACGTAATTGGTCCGGGGAAAGTGTTTTTCGATCAAGGTCAATGGCACGCGGTAATCCTCGCAAACCCTCCACTTCCTGCTCTATTTTTTCCATTTGGGCAAGAATATCCGCTGCTATATTGGTCTGATTCTCCTGCGTGGATGGTGGGTTACCCTCGTCCTCTACGCCTGGATCGATATCAATGGTCGGGAGCGTGGCAGGCTCTCTGGTTGGCGAAACGATTGATTCAACAGGCTCATTAATTCCTTGAGAAGTTTCTTGTGGTTTTAGAATCGCAAAGGTTGCACCAGAGACCACCAGAATAACACAACAACATAACACAACCAGTACCACGACAATAATTGCTACGATCCAGATATTTTTCTTTTCCATATTCTTTCCTAATTTTCGTTTACATAATTAATTGCATAATTTGCATCTTCGTATCCGGGACGGGCTTCTATGGCTTGCAGGAATAAGGTGATCGCTTCTTCTTTATTTCCAGCACGATACTTCGCCCAGCCTTTCCATAGTAATGCCTCTTCCGAATTTGGTGTTCGATCGAGAGCATAATCTACCAATACCATCAAATCTTCATTCCGCAGGGAGTGAAAATACGCCATAAAAGGACTGAATTGGTAGCGTAGCATGCGTTGTGGCCAGCCAATCTCTCGGGCACGATCATAAGCCATGGTCGCTTCGCGATATTCACTGAAATATACCAGATTTGTTCCCAGATTAAACCAGGCATATATATTTTCAGGGGTATCCACGGTTTCCTGCCGGGATTTTTCTAATGCGTATTGACGATTTGCATCGCGATCCCATTGTTCACCCAAAATCGATTTTACCGTTTCTTCCTGACCTGGTAGAAAAATGATGATGTAAACATAATTGAAAGATTGCCATTGTTTTTTAAGATCGTCATAATTTACCCAACGATCCGGCCCATAATAAGAATCCTGCCCCATAAAGGCTTTTAATTGATCGTCGTAACCATTCACCAAAAAGTAATGACCAGCCCATTTATCATCATTTGGCCAATAGCTTTCATCAAACTTGAAGGATTCCTCAATCATGACTGGAATTCCAGCAGCAATCAGTTCTTTCAAAAGATCAACATCGCCACCGACACGATAGATCGTCTGCAGCCAACCGGCATAATTACGCACATAATGATCCAACTCTTCCACGTTGACATTTCTATCCTGCGGAATTGGTTTTATTAAATCAGAAATGGTGAACTGATCCCCTTCCCAACCATAGTAACGTAGATACAACGCAAGGGTAGCTGGTCCACAATTGTTAATGTCTTGCTTCTCGTAGTCAGGGGAAGAAAGGATTACCCTGCCTGGTATAGGTGTGCTGGTTGGGGTGGGCAATGCAGTCTTTACCACAACCGGAGTTTTTGTCATCACCGGTCTGGTTGCTGTAATGGTAGCCGATGGCATAACCGCGATGGGTGTACGATTTTCCACCGTCACAACCTGTACGGCTGTTGGAATTGAACTTACCGGGTTGATTACACCCCGAATATATGTTTGCATAACTTCCAATCGCCAGGAATCCCGATTGTAATAACCGATAAACAACACAATTATAAGGACCGCTACCAACACCAAGCTGATTGCTAATCCATAAATTTTCTTCGAAGTCCATTTGTTCATGGGCACGATTCTAACAGTATTTTATGAAAAATTGATGAGTTTATATCATCTCACACGCTTAATGGTGATTTTCTATATATTTTATCCACCCAGAAGCTTGAATTACTCCACTGAGTCAAAAAATTGAATGAGCGCTGGATTTACGATCGCGGGCTTTTCAACATGAGGAATGTGTCCGGTTTCATCTACGAAAAGTGTATCTATATCAGGGATTACCTCCATTAGTTTCACGATGGCTTCATAAGAAACACTTTTATCCTCTGTTCCCCAAATCAAGAAAGAAGGAATATCTTTCCTACTCAATTCTTCATATTCAGCTAAAGGTTCCATTTTGACAAGGTTTCGAATGGTGGAGAGTATTGCATATTTAAACCCTTTATATTGCAGCTGTTGGGTATATCTCTCCGTCCATCCTGGGAACTTCTCCGGTTGATAAAAATCATCCGGCTGAGATTGAGGTAAATGGAAAGGCACCAGATAGACGCCAACAACCCATTCTCCCAGCAATGGGACATTCATTGGAAATATATCTGCTTGCTTTACGGTTAATACTTCCGGAGCAATCAGGGTGATCGTTTTGATGATATCAGGGTTGTCATTGGCAAACGAGGCGGCAATCGGGGCACCCATCGATAAACCAACCAGATGAAAGGCCTCATCAGGTACAACCTGTTCTGTCAGTTCAGAAATTTGCTGGACAAATAAATTTAAATCGTACTCAACCTTTGGGCGATCTGATAAACCGCGTCCATAAAGATCATACCTCAATACACGATAGCCTTGATCAACCAATCCCACCACGGTAGAATCCCAAATATAACCAGGGACCGAGAAGCCATGCACCAAAACGACCAACTCACCGTCGGCAGGTCCGGCTAATTCATAATGCACATATCCCTCGGATAGTTCAATAAAATCTGCACCAGACATTGATCGAACATTAGCATTGATTGCGGTTTTTTCTTTATTGAGCAACAAAAATGGCAGCAATAAAACCAAAATAACAAGATCAAAGAGAATAAAAGCACGTAACAGTTTCTTATTATTCATAGCTCGATAAAATCCTTTTCTACATAGTTAACTACAATTATATAGAATTTCCAAAGTACATCTCCAGATATAATTTGGACAATTTTAGTAAACTTATTTCCAGGATTCTTGTTATAATAGCCCCCATGAAATATCATATTTGGACAGAAGGTTGCCAGATGAATGTCGCCGATTCGATGCGTGTGGCATCATCATTAGAAAAATTAGGCTATCACAATACGGAAAAACCGGCTGATGCGGATGTCATCATTCTGAATACCTGCGTGGTGCGTCAGAGTGCTGAGGATAAAGCGATTGGTCGATTGAGCTCACTGAAACCACTCAAAACAAAAAATCCAGATCTGGTGATTAATCTAATGGGTTGCCTGGTGGGTGTCAAAGATAATCCGCAACTCAAAAAACGTTTTCCATATGTGGATGTTTTTTCTCCCCCTTCAGATCCCATTCCATTAATTAAACACCTGCTTGAGAAGGAAGGGAAATCCCACCAACTGGATGAAACCCAGGCGCGTTTTGCCTATATGGATGGGGATCTGGTCATCCCGGATAATGAACAGGGGAACCTGGTTTCCAGTTTCGTACCGGTGGTATTGGGATGTTCTCATGCCTGTACTTACTGCATCATCCCGTATCGCCGCGGCATTGAAAAAAGCAGAGATCCTCAGGAGATTTTATCCGACGCCAATGCACTGGTTGCTCAAGGTGTAAAAGAAATCACTTTGTTGGGGCAAATTGTCGATCGCTATGGTTTAGACCAGACAGATTACCCCACCTTGGCGGGTATGTTGCGCCGATTACATACCATTGAAGGGCTGGAGCGTATTCGTTTCCTGACATCACACCCCAATTACATGACCGATGAACTCCTGGGTGTTGTGGCAGATTATCCCAAAGTGATGCCCCATATTGAAGTTCCCATCCAAGCCGGAAATGATCAAGTCCTTGAAAATATGCATCGTGGTTACACCAATCAGCAATATCGCGCATTGGTAGCCCGCATTCGCGATCGCATCCCGGTTGTCTCCATTGCCACTGATATCATTGTCGGTTTTCCTGGTGAAACGGAAGAACAATTCCAGGATACATACGACCTTCTTTCTGATCTAAAACTCGATGTTGCTCATCTGGCACGCTACTCCCCGCGCACAGGCACTGTATCCGCCCGTCGGATGGAAGATGATGTGCCGGATGAAGAAAAATGGCGCCGTTTCCGTCTGTTGGAAGACTTACAGGAAAGTATTGTGGCTGATATTCATGCGAAATACAAATCGACGTCGGTTCCGGTTCTATTTGAGGAGAAAAGCAAGAAGGGTCGCTGGCGCGGACGCACCGAAACCAACAAACTGGTTTTTGCAGAAAGCCAGAAAGACTTGCGAGGGCAAATATTAGCAGTTACCATTGATTGGACCGGGCCATGGTCAATGTTAGGTCATCTCAGTCCTTGAAAAAGTTTTTATTCGTCATCTTTTCTTTGCTTTTCATCGTTCTGACCGTTTTAGCTTATTTTTTTCTGATCAATCGGCCAGACTCAACCATGCGCTCTACCCGAGTGATGGAATGGATTCGATATCCCAATAAGCATCCCGAGTGGGCTGTTGCGGCTGGTGATCGCTGTGAAAATGCTCCTTTCAATATACCTACTAATGGCTATATTGGTTTTCTCTGGGATGATTCATTTCGTCCCGGTCATCACCATACTGGGTTGGATATCTTTGGAGGGACGGATGGCGGGATCACGCCCATCTATGCAGTCTATGATGGTTATTTAACCCGTCAATCTGATTGGAAATCAACTGTCATCATACGCATCCCCTCAGATCCATTGCAACCTGACCGGCAAATCTGGACGTATTACACCCATATGGCTGATGAACAGGGAAATGGTTTCATTTCAGAGGATTTTCCACCAGGTACCAGTGAGGTTTCCGTAAAAGCTGGAACTTTGTTAGGGTATCAGGGAAATTTTTCGGGTACGCCTGGAAATCCAACCGGGGTGCATTTGCATTTTTCCGTTGTTAAAGATGATGGCGATGGTCAGTTTTTAAATGAAACCAACCTGGAAAACACACTCGATCCTTCTCCCTATTTCAATATCAACCTGAACGCCAACCAATCTCCACCAGAAATTCCGATCTGCCCCTAAGATGGAGACCTCATAATCCATCTCTTCAATCCAATCTGATTTATAATAATGGCTGTAGCCATAACTTCACCATGCAATTTTCCAGGAGGGAGGATGAATGCTTTCCTATCGAGATTTAATTATAGGCTTTAAGAAACTGGAGATCGATCATAACAAGCCAGTTATCCTGCATGCTTCTCTATCCTCCTTTGGAGAAATTCGAGGTGGCGCTGATACTTTATTAGGCGCTACACTGGCGAGTTTTCACTCAATAATGTCGCCAACTTTTACATACAAAAGCATGATCATTCCTGAGGCAGGACCTGACAATAATGGTCTCGAATACGGATCCGGACGTGATCTCAATAAAATGGCAGAATTTTATACCCGGGATATGCCAGCAGATCGATTGATGGGTATCCTGGCTGAGAAGATCCGATTACATCCGCAAGCGCAGCGCTCAACCCATCCCATTCTTTCATTTGCTGGCATTCACCTCTCCGAAGCCATTAATTTACAATCGCTGGAAGAGCCTTTAGCTCCGATTCAATGGCTGGTAGATCACCAGGGATATGTGCTGTTAATGGGGGTTGATCACAGTGTTAATACCAGCATTCATCTGGCGGAACAAAAAGCAGGTAGAAAATCTTTTATTCGGTGGGCACTGACGCCTGGCGTGATCTATGAATGTCCTGGTTTAACAGGTTGCTCTGATGGTTTTACTCAGGCAACGGATCACCTTGTGGAAATCACGAAAATAAATAAAATCGGTGACGCCGATATTATGGCCATTCCACTACAGGAGATGGTTGAGATACTGGTACCCATCGTACAAGCCAATCCTTTTGCCCTACTCTGTGAAAAAGAAACCTGTCCACGCTGTAGGGCGATCCGTAACCAACAAAAAATCCAAACCAACGAACATACCAATGAGTAAATTTCTATATGCTATACTAAATCTCAGACAATCAATGCGATTATCCGGGCGAATTACACATGAAATCAGTCATCAGACTGGTGTAACAAACCTATTATTTTGTGATGTTTCGATTTCATAGGATGAATTATGAGCCTTGCTAATACCCAAACCTCATTGGAATTAATTCTAAGAATTAGCCGGGAGCTGGCTACTACGCTGGAACTCGAGGAAGCTTTATCCAAAGTAATTCAATTATCAATGGAAAATGTAGGTGCAGAACGCGGCAGCCTGATCGCTGTAAACAACAATCTGGAGCCGATTGTAGCTGCCATCTTTGCGGATGGTCGGTTAGTTCCTTACACAATCGATCAGATTCGCACCATCTTAAGTTATGGTCTGGCAGGGCAGGTGATAAAAAGCCAGGAACCTGTCTGGATCGTCGATACCAGCAAAGATGATCGCTGGTTACGGAGACCAGATGATGCAGTCAATAAGACAGGAGCGAAATCAGCGATCTGTATTGCATTAAAAGCACGCGATCAACTGGTCGGTGTTTTGACCATCGTTCATCCCAAACCAGACTTTTTCAACCAGGATCAGTTTGAATTATTGGAGACCATTTCCGATCTATCGGGCATCAGCATCCATAACGCCATTCTTTATGCTTCCTTGAATGAGAGCAATCAACGTTTCCAGGAACTTTTTGATGACAGTATTGATCCCATCATCATCACCGATTGGAATGGAAATATTATGGAAGCAAACCGGCAAGCACGTAAATGTGTGGGTGCTAGTTTTAGTGGGCCTTTATCCATTTCCATGCAGGATTTTCATCTGGTTGATTGGGATGAAGTGGGGGAAAACTTTATCCACCTGAAAAATGGTGAGACTGCAAATTATGAATCTGAATTTCATTGTCTGGATCAGAAAATTCTCCCGGTTGAAATTCATGTTCGTAAAGTAATTATTAATGAAAAAGAATTGATCCAGTGGACCTTGCGTGACATCTCTGAACGAAAAGCGTTGGACATGCTTCGGGAAGATATGATGTCTATGATTTACCATGATTTACGCTCTCCCCTGGCAAATATTATCTCCAGTCTGGATATTCTGGATACACTGCTACCTAAAAATTCTTCCATTACACCAGTGTTCCAGATTGCCGTGCGATCAACGGACCGCATGCAGCGATTGATTAATTCCCTATTGGACATTAAACGTCTAGAAGCAGGTCAACCCATCACCAAACCAAAACCTGTCAACATGAATGTCCTTTTACAGGAATCCATCGAGGCTCTAGAACCTACCATATCAAGCAAACGTCAAAAAATTGAGTTGAATATCCATCCAGATTTACCCCAAATTTTTGCTGATGAAGGCATGCTCAAACGAGTTGTCATTAATTTATTGGAAAATGCGATAAAATTCTCTCCTCTGGACGGAAATATTCTCCTGACAGCCTCGTCGGATGCAGAGCAATTATTCATCTCGATTAAAGACAGTGGTCCGGGTATTCCAGATGAAGCCCAGGATCGAATATTTAACAAATTTACCCGTCTGGATGCCAAATCATTTCCCAAAGGAATTGGGTTAGGACTTGCTTTTTGTAAGCTGGCAGTCAATGCACACGATGGTAAAATTTGGGTAGATAGCACTGCTGGGCAGGGTAGTCAATTCAACATATCGCTGCCATTGAAAAAAGATCTAACAACTGAAGCTTAGAGGTATTAAATGCAAGAAATCGTAAATCGAGTCTTTATCGAAACCCATTATCCCGGCGTCACCCTAGGAGCCATCAGCCGTGAACATGGCCTGATTCTGGTAGATTCCCCCTTCCGGCAGGACGATACCCGCTCCTGGCGCTCATCTTTATTCAATTTGGGTGGAGGTGTTGCCCGTATTCTGGTGCAGATGGATGCCCATATTGATCGTTCCATGGGTGCAAAAGCCATGGAATGCACCATCCTCAGCCATATCGAAGCCGCCAATGTGTTTCAAAATCGTCCTGCTTCCATCAAAGCACAAACTGTCGATGCAGGTGCTGAATGGGAAAATTACAATGGTCTTGGCAGCATTCGCTGGGGTACACCTCACATAACCTTCAGTGACCATATGTTTTTACACTGGGATGAGAATTTGGTGGAATTGGATTACCGTCCCGGAATTGCTGATGGATCCATCTGGGTCGGTCTTCCGGTAGAGAAAGTATTGTTCCTCGGGGATGCCGTAGTCAGTAAACAATCACCATTCCTGAGTGATGCAGATCTCCCTTTATGGATTGAGCATTTGAAATCCCTCTTTTCTAAAAAATATCAGGAATACTTTTTTGTAAGTGGTCGTGATGGTCTGGTTACACTTGAAGATGTTCACAATCAAATTGATTTTTTGAGTGAGATTAATGAAAAAGTGCTGGATCTTGCTGCGCAAAAATCAACATTGGATGCAGTAGGTAAATTAGTTCCCGACCTGATGAAGAAACTGACAAACCTTCCGGCCAAACATTACGAATTACATGAAAAAAGATTAACCTATGGATTGCAGATGTATTATGCGCATCGTTATCTGGACAAACCATCCAAAAAAGAGGCAAATTGATCAATCCGTCCAAAAACATAAAAGCAGAACAGGTTGTTAATCCACAATCATATCTGCCTCTCGTCCATGCCACCCGTGGAGATCTGGTGGAATCGATTCATTGGGGTGCAATTGCGGTGGTTGATAAATTTGGACATCTGGTCGCTTCTTATGGCGACCCTGAACTGGTGGCGTATCTCCGCTCTTCCTCTAAACCGATCCAAGCGCTGCCATTCCTCGAACTGGGTGGAGCTGAGAAATTCGATCTGAGCGACGAAGAAATTTCGCTCATGTGTGCCTCTCACCGGGGATTGGATATTCACGTCAAAGTTCTTGAACAATTGCAAGTAAAAATTGGTGTGCAGGAATCTGACCTGATGTGTGGAACCCATCCCATCAACGATAAAGCAACTGCTGAAGCCATGTTGCTACGAGGCGAGAAACCTGGGCAAAACCGACATAATTGTTCCGGAAAACACACCGGCTTTCTGGCACAGGCAATTCTGAGAGGGAAAACTAAAGAAAACTATATCAACCTGGAACACCCGGTGCAGGAATTGGTTGTAAAAACTTTTGCGGAAATGTCTCATGTTCCCTTGAATGAAATTTATATCGGCATTGATGGCTGTTCTGTTCCGGTCTTTGGGGTTCCATTACGGAATGCTGGCTGGAGCTTTGCCAGTTTGTGTGATCCCAGTGAACTTTCTCCCCAAAGAGCACAGGCTTGCCAAAGAATCACGACAGCCATGACCAATGCCCCGGAAATGGTATCTGGCCCTGGGCAATTCGATACTGAAATGATGAAAGTCGGACGTGGAAAAATCATCGCAAAAGGTGGGGCAGAAGGTTACCAGAGTATTGGATTATTACCGGGAGCATTCAGCGCCGATAGCCCTGCACTGGGTATTGTCTACAAAATTGCCGATGGCGATAGCATAGGGCGTGCACGTCCTCTGGTCGGAATTGAAATTCTACGCCAACTGGGGGCTCTGGATGAAGAACAGATCCAGGCTCTCTCTGCCTTTGATATGCGGCCTGTACAAAATTGGCGTAAATTAGATGTTGGCTTGCTGAAACCCGTTTTTCAGTTGCGTTTCCATTAACCAAATCCTGCGAACAGCAAGGCTGGAGATTCACAATAATATGCAACAGAATCCGGATTCATTAAGCACAAAAGCGACCGTTATTTATGATCGCCTTTTAAAGCTCTTTGGTTTACCCGAATGGCGCGATCCCTTACCAGCCATTGATGAACTGGTATCCACCATTCTCTCCCAGAATACCAACGATAAGAATCGTGATGTTGCGTTTAATGCCCTCGTAACTCGTTTTCCAACCTGGGAAGCCGTTCGAGATGCTGATCCAAATGCAGTCATCAATGAAATTCGAACAGCAGGACTCGCCAACCAGAAAGGTCCCAGAATGCAACAGGTTCTGCGCCAGATCACGGAAGAACGCGGTGAACTCAATCTGGATTTTTTGAAAGATTACTCAGCAGAAGATGCCCTGGCTTGGTTAACTCGCTTTAATGGGGTAGGACCCAAAACAGCATCCATTGTGCTCCAATTTGCCCTGGGTATTCCAGCTTTCCCGGTTGACACCCATATTTACCGTGTGAGTGGCAGATTAGGCTTGCGTCCCGAGAAAATGACAGCCGATCAGGCTCATCCACATCTGGCAGCCATATTCCCACCCGAGACTTATGGACCAGGTCATCTTAATTTGATTAGATTGGGTCGCGAAATCTGCCTGGCGCGCAAACCTAAATGTGAACAATGCCCATTGACCGATCTGTGTAATTTTTACAATTCAAGGTAACATCTCAATAAATCGGGGTAAGCGGGATTTTATATTTCTTCCAGTGAAACCCCATCCAGCTGATGCACCCATTCCGCCTGCTCACCTATCAATGCAGGTATGGCATGCACATCCACCCAATAACACTGAAACACATTTCCACGATCGGATTCGGTTTTCCAGTATTCAGGTGTTTCTTGATCAACTTTAAGCAGGAAAAAATGCCGGCGGATTTCGCGTGTCAGCGCATCACTTGGCAACCAGCCTTCCAATTCTGATAAAAGGATAGGTGGTTTTTTATTCAGATCGTACTCAGCATACTTTACATGCGTAAAACCTACCTTACGCTCAAGAGTCTGCAACAGCAATCCACGATTGCATAATGGTCCATTCCGTTTGGCTGCCTGAGCTGGCCAGGAGTAGAAACGTAACGTTTGAGTCAGATAAGCTTCATTTGGACCAGTAAATTGCAAAGTTTCACCCAACTTATTAATCAATTTTAATTTAGATAAACCTGTCTCTTCTTTGACTTCCCGTTCCAAAGCTTTTTCTAATGCTTCATTCTCTTCTACGGTTCCAGCTGGAAGTTGTGTGCCAGCACGGGGATGTGAAAATACCAGCAGTTGGGGAATGTCCTTCTTTTTTCTTATAATAAATGCTACTACTTTTTCGATCATAATTAACCTGCCAAGCCAACCACAGTTCTGAATGTCCTGTAAGCGGTTGGCATATCTTCAGATTGAAATACGATTTCTCTGGCAGAAATTCGCTGCACACCCGGAACAATCTGTGCCCGGTCTGCTAATTCTGTCGATTTGAGCTCAACTTTTCCTTGAATCGGTTGTTCTACCTTAAACACCTGAGCACCCTCACCGTTCTGGTATGTCTGAATGGCCAATCGGGCACCTTCCCGAATTTGTTTCTGTGATTCTTTGGGATGCAAACAATTGGCAGAAAAACGTCCATTCGCTTGCTTAACTACAACCGTTTGAATTCCTGGGATCAGTTCTTTGGCTTCGTAATTGACAGCCTGATCTCCGGATATCATCAACACCGGGACATTGAAGTGACCGGCCAACGCAGCATTCAATCCTGTTTCTCCCACCAAATAATCATTCAACCAAACATTACCAACCACAATATTTGACCAGGTGTGATCAAGAATTGCAAGCTGTGTACCCACGCGCGCATGAAAGCCAATGAAAAAGACAACATCAACACCTTGATCAATCCCCTGTAACATTGAAAATGGACTTGGTGTTCCACAATTTAATCTTGCTCTAGGGTCCAGTAAATCAATCATGATGTTATCACTGTTCCAATGACCATCTGACACGATGACCTCGTCCACTCCGGACTCCATCGCGCCACTAATTGCTGCATTCACATCTTCTGTCATGATTCGACGAAAGCGTTGCCATTCTGATGTACCTGGTTTTACCTGTTCCCAGTTAACTACCCCGCTGATACCTTCCATGTCTGCAGCAATCAATAATTTCATTCTGCTCCTTCATAATATACTTGATCTTTTTTGCTTGTATTTAAGTATACTACCCCTGATAAGATCATTGAAATCCGAACTAGGTAGATAAAAAAAACAAATTTTCAAATGAAACCATTTCAGATTTTGATAAATCTATCTAGTTTGCCATCAGTAGGTTTATAAAAAATTTATTAATAACAGCTTCAGCATCTTGTTTTTTCCTTTTAAAGTGTTACAATTTCAAATCGGAAAGTAACGAGTATAAATAGAGGTTAAAAATGCCAGTATATACCTATCGGTGCGACAATTGTGGCGTACAATTTGATAGAAGACAGTCTCTCACAGATCCATTGTTGAAAGTGTGTCCGGATTGTGGTAAGAAAACTTTACATAAGGTCTACACGCCTGTGGGTATTGTGTTCAAGGGTTCCGGGTTTTATGCTACTGATCACCGCTCTCCCTCAGGGCAAAATAAGACCAAATCTTCGCCCGAAGAAAAATCTTCACACGAAGAAAAATCAACAACCAGCACTGCAAGTGAGTCAACATCCAATGATACAAGTTCCAAAACGAGCTCAGACAGCAGCACAGAAAAGACAACATCCAGCTCCAATTCGAACTCTAATTGATCAGGTGCGATCAATCGATCCAGTTTGATTGAACCCGGTTTCGCCGGGTTTTCTTATTAAAGAAAATCTGGTATGATCCACCCTGGACGTAACCACTCATCGGAAATTAATAAATTAAGTGTCAAATTTTCAAATCGGGAAGATTTAGACGGTAAATGATAGCTTTTGATAGAAAATAATGGTCATTTTGATAGTCAATGCTTGGGTAGTACCCTTATCCTGAACGAGGTTTAAATGAGCAAAAAAGTTGAAACCAAAAAACAATACCGGCTTACAGCTGAAGAACGCGAAAGACGAAGACGCCAGATTATGTTTGGAATCTTTGCTGCGGTTTTGATCATCTCCTGGATTGCTTCCATGATCGCTGTGCTGTAAGCTCCTCGCAAAGGAGTTCCATGATAAAGAATACTTCCCGATTTTTGATTGCAGGCTTACTGATTGCCTGGTTCGTTGATTTTCTCTTTTATAAAAAACTGTTTGGTATTGCATTCACCCTCTGGGTGCTTATCGCTGTAGCTGCATTGTTCATCATCAGCTACCTTGAAAAGGTCAAACCTCATTGGCTTTCCATCGTATTAGCCCTTATAGCAATTGCCTTATCCAGCGCCAGCTTTCTGCGCATGGAACCTTTCACACAGACTATTTCAGCGCTGGCAAGTCTGGCACTATTAATGCTGCTAACGATCACCTTCCGCGATGGTCATTGGCCATATTTCCGGTTGTTGGATTATGTCCTGCGGGGTCTAAAATGGCTACTAACCATCTTTAGCAGACCCTGGCCTGTCATTTTTCAGGGGCAGAAGAAAAATAATCAGGAAGAAAAATCAGAAAATGTCGAAATAAAACCACAAAATAAAAGAGCTTTCTGGCCTATCCTACGTGGTTTGATATTATCCATACCTATCATTTTGGTGCTGGCTTCTCTATTAGCCGGTGCTGACCCCATTTTTGAAAAAGGCTTGAACGATTTCTTTAGAATTTTCCAGATAGAAAACATTGCAGAGTACATCTTTCGTCTGGTCAATATTTTGCTTATGGGTTACCTCTTCATTGGTGTACTTATTCAGGCAATTTATCCCAAAAACCAGGATCCACGACCTCAACCAAATCAACCATCCTTTTCAAAATTTCTTGGTGCGGTAGAAGCGAAAATTGTTTTCATCAGCATCAACCTTCTATTTGCCGCCTTTCTGGCCATTCAATTCCGTTACTTTTTCGGTGGCCAGGCGAATATTAGCGATACAGGCTTTACCTATTCAGAATATGCACGCCGAGGATTTGGGGAAATTATCACAGTGGCTGTTCTCAGTTTATTAATTTATTATGGTTTCCACAGTATTACCCGTCTGGAATCATCAAACCAGAAACGCTGGTTTTCCGGTTTGAGCATTCTGGTGTTCGCACAGGTTCTGATCATGCTGGTTTCCAGTTATCAACGCCTGGTTTTGTATGAACAGGCCTATGGCTTTTCTCGTCTGCGAACCTATTCTCACCTCTTTCTGCCCTGGTTAGCTGTATTGATCATTCTTGTAATTGTATTAGAACTCATGCAACGGCAGGGACATTTAGCTTTCACCATCATTGCTGTTACCGCCGGGTTTGTGGTCACTTGCATTGCTTTTAACATTGATGGTTTCATTGCCACACAGAACATCCAAAGAGCAACCATATCAGACCAGGAAGGCTATGCATTAGATTTTTACTATATTTCTGAACTCAGTTCGGATGCGGTTCCTGTCATTCTGGAAAGCTATCTTGCAGATAATCCATCCACGAAAGATCTGTTAGGGGCAAATTTATCCTGTCGCTGGAATGAAATCCAGAAACTGGAATCCCGACCCTGGCAATCATACAATCTATCGCGTGCTAATTCCATAAAGTTGCTTGAACAACATCAGGATGAATGGAAGCAATATCCTGTGGTCCAGGATGATAACGAATATCAACAATTCGTCGAGATCGATGGAGAAACCTATTATTGTTCTTATGAAGCGCTCTGGATGGATTGAACTCACTCATTAGATAAAACGGATTATTCGACAGGCAACTAGCCATAACATGGTAAAATCGATTCAATGAAACGTTGGCAGCTTTGGGTAGGAATACTGATCAGTGCAATATTGCTTTACTTTGCCCTACGGGGATTAAAACTGACTGAAGTATGGGAATCCATCAAAACCGCCCGGTATATATGGTTGTTACCGGGTATTGCCGTCTACTTTATGGGTGTCTGGGTGCGTTCCTGGCGCTGGCATTATATGCTACGACCTTTGAAAAAGATTCCTACCCGCACAATGTTTCCAATTGTGACCATTGGCTATATGGGTAACAATATTTACCCGGCTCGTGCGGGTGAAGTGCTGCGCGCAGTCATCCTGAAACAACGCGAGGACGTACCTGTCTCAGCATCTCTGGCGACCGTGATTGTTGAACGCGTATTTGATGGCGTGGTAATGCTTGCTTTTGTATTCCTCAATCTAGGTGAACTGGCAAAACTCACCACTGATTCAGGCATTATCGGCAATATTCAACAGGTTGCCTTCTGGGGTGCCATTGTCTTCATCACCGCACTGCTGGTTTTTCTTCTGGCTGCCATGTTCCCCCTCTACACACAAAGAATTGCTGATTGGTTTATTCAACAATTCATGCCCATTCGCCTGCGTGAAAAAACCAGCCAGATCGCCAGCCGTTTTCTAACCGGCTTAGAATCACTGCGCTCACCCCAGGAAGCTTTGATGATTTTTTTCACATCCGTCATCATTTGGTTATTTGAAACGGGTAAATACTGGTTTGTGATGCATGCCTTTAACTTCGAGGTCAGTTTTTTCGCTTTAATGTTGATGAATGGGATTGTCAACCTGGCAACCACAATACCATCAGCCCCTGGTTATCTGGGCACCTTCGACGCACCTGGTATTGCGCTTCTGAGTGCCTATGGCGTTCCACCGGAAATGGCTACCAGCTATACGCTGGTATTACATGCTGCCTTGTGGTTCCCCATTACTGCCCTGGGTGCTTATTATTATCTAAGCCAACCATTACGCTGGGGTTCAAAAGAAGTTAAAACAATACAACAAAGTAATTCAGGAGAATTAACATGAAGATCGCCATCGTTGGTGCTGGAATCGCAGGCCTGACTGCTGCTCATGATCTCATCAAAAAAGGGCACCAGATCACCATTTTCGAAGCAACGGATTATGTGGGCGGTCTGGCAGCAGGCTTCAAGGAAAGTCATTGGGACTGGTCGGTGGAGCGTTTTTACCATCACTGGTTTCAATCTGATTCAGCCATGTTGGGATTGATTGACGAGTTAGGCTGGAGTGATCAACTTGTTTTTCCCCGTCCGGTTACCGTCATGCATCACAAAGGAAAATTCTATCCCTTCGATTCCATTCCATCAGCACTCATGTATCCGGGACTTGGCTGGGGATTCAACAAAGTACGCTTTGGGCTTGTCAACCTGGCAATCCGCTTCACCAATAACTGGCAAGCGCTGGAGAAATTCACGGTGGACGAATGGATGCGCAAATACGCCGGTGATAAAGCCTATGAAGCTGTATGGGAACCGATGGTGATAGGAAAATTCGGTGAACGCTACGCTCGTCAGGTTAATATGGCCTGGATGTGGGCTCGACTGAAAGCACGCACACCCCGATTAGGAACCTTCACCGGTGGTTTCCAGGCTTTTTCCGATCAATTTGCAGCTTTCCTGAAAGGAAAAGGTGTTCAATTACGCCTCAACACCCCCGTACAATCTATTCGAAGCAATCCCGAATCAGGATTGACAATCACCACATCCAACGGAGAAGAGATCTTTGACCAGTGTCTGGTAACCAGTTCACCCTCTCTTATGACACGTATGGCACCTGAATTGCCCAAACAATATCTGGAAGGCTTGCTCAATTTGAAGAGTCTCGGCGCTGTTGTTCTAACCCTGGCGGTCAAACATCAACTTTCTAAAGAAGGGTATTACTGGTTCAACTTACCCAAAAAAGCAGGCTTTCCCTTCCTGGCATTGGTGGAGCACACCAATTATCTCACGCCAGATTACTTCGGAGGGGATCATATTCTTTATTGTGGTGATTATCTGGAAACGGATCATGAATATTTCCAGTTGACTAAGGAAGAAATTATCCAACGCTTCACCCCGAGTTTACAACGGATCAACCCTGAATTTAAGCCCGATTGGGTAAAGAACACCTGGTTATACCGGACACAGTATGCACAACCTGTTCCGTTTATCAATCACTCCAGGAACATCCCGGATATCCGCACACCTATCCCTGGTCTGTTTTTTGCCAGCATGAGTCAGG
Organism: uncultured Chloroflexia bacterium; assembly: GCA_963765655.1. Classification (GTDB taxonomy): domain Bacteria; phylum Chloroflexota; class Anaerolineae; order Anaerolineales; family Anaerolineaceae; genus UBA6170. Next base: position 1,219,792 of record CAVXXH010000003.1, on the reverse strand, counting down.
TATATCCTTGGGATCGGGGTACCAATTTTGCCGTTGAGATCGCTCAACGGGCAGCCATGATGATGGGCAAGTAAATGAAGATCAGAGACAATTTTTGCCTTTCTTTCACCTGGCTGGTTTGCTTCTGAGTATGGTACAAACCCGTAAGATTAAAAACCTTAAAATTTTAAATCCAAATAAGATTCAGGATTCAACATTAAGACTCACAGATTCATCAATTAGAATCATCCAGAAAAATTTTGGATTCAACCTGTATTTAGTCAAAACTATTAATTTTCAGATACAACCCCCATATATAGGGTAATAAAAAATCATACCTACCGCATATATGGAATAATAATGACTGAACAAATAATAAAATTTTTCATTTCTTTTCGACTTTTTTTTAACATTAGAAGTCTTAAAGATTTAGAATCTTTAAAACTATCGTCAGGTTTTTGCCTTGTTTGACCCTTCTTTTTCTGTTAGAATGGTGAATGTAATCGGGGCAACCCCTACAGCAATTATTACCTTCAATCCTGAAGGATAACAATTAAACGGGCATTTTCTCCCACTGCAAATTGCAGTGGGCTTCCTTACCTGTTACCTGTATGAAGCTTCCGTATTATAACATCACCAAATGGAGGAGGTAGCAGGAATGAATGCTCATCAAGCATGGCAGAATCTCATCGGGCAATTACAAATGGAGATGTCCAAAGCCGCCTTTGATACCTGGGTCCGCAGTGCAGAGTTGGTAAATTTTGAAGAAAATATTTTTACCATTGGGTTGCAAAACGCTTATGCACGCGATTGGCTGGAAAGTCGTCTTTCCAGCACCATTACCCGTCATCTCACTGGATTGATGAATGAGAAAATTGCTGTCAACTTCATCGTCTGGCATAAAGATGCAGTTCCACAATCCAATCCCACCATCGAAACACCTCTTCCAACGGCCAATAACAACTATTCCGAAAATTCAGCCCATTGCAGTTTTTTGAATGCCAGATATTCATTCAATAATTTTGTCGTTGGCCCGTCCAACCGGCTGGCGCATGCTGCCTGCCTGGCAGTCGCTGAAAATCCCGCCAAGTCATATAACCCCCTTTTTCTATATGGTGGCGTAGGAATGGGTAAAACCCACCTCTTACATGCCATTGGGAACACCGCAATCAATAACAGCTTGAGTGTGCTGTATGTCTCTTCAGAAGAATTCACCAACGACCTCATCAATGCCATTCGCAGCCACAACACCCAATCCTTCCGGGATCGCTATCGCAACATTGATGTCCTGCTGATTGATGATATCCAATTCATCGCTGGTAAAGAATCCACTCAGGAGGAGTTCTTCCACACCTTTAACACCCTGCATGGTCAGGATAAACAGATTGTAATTTCATCCGATCGTCCACCCAAGGCCATGAACACCCTGGAAGAACGTCTGCGCTCACGCTTTGAATGGGGTTTGATCGTGGATATCCAACCACCAGACCTCGAGACCCGCACCGCCATTCTGCGAACGAAAGCCGAACGCAGTGGACGCCAGGTTCCGAATGACATTCTGGATTCCATTGCCCGTCAGATCCAATCCAATATTCGTGAATTGGAGGGTGCCCTCACCCGAGTACTGGCATATGCTGAACTGAGCAACCAACCTTTAACGATGCAACTGGTAAATGTTGCCCTGGCAGACCTTTTGCCCAGACGCGATAAATTATTACCGGACCAGGTATTGTACGCTGTCGCGAATGCTTTTGGCATCTCCACCGAGAAGATCCTGGGGCGCGAACGTACGCGCGAGATCGCTTTACCAAGGCAGGTAGCCATGTATCTGCTGCGGGAAGAAGCCAACATTTCCCTGCCGCAAATCGGTGAAGCCCTCGGTGGACGTGATCATACCACGGTCATGTACGCCTGCGACAAAGTTGCTGATCTGATCGAACGAGATGATCGCTTGCGCCGCCAATTGATCCAGATCCGCGAACAGCTTTACGGAAGACGGGTTGTAGCAGTATAAATTTCTGATCATGCAGTACTCGCGTATATCATCTTCTTTTGACAAATCTGCCTGCATGTGTTAAACTTGCATGAGCAATTAGAAAGTGGTAACGTCGCTATGCGGCATTTGACGTGAGAAAGTTTATTGGTTCCAATCTTGGTATTATCGATGCGCAATCCCCCGGCTGAGTACCACCGTGGGATTTTTTTTATTCTCATAATGATTGACCTTAACACAGTATCGCTGTGATAAAAATTTAGAACTTTACAAATAGAAAAGGAAATTTTAATAATAATGAATTCAATACCATTACGAATCATTCCCCTGGGAGGTATGGGGGAAGTGGGTCGTAACATGATGGTCTATGAATATAATCGCGAAATTTTGATTGTAGACACAGGCTTAATGTTCCCCGAAAATGATATGTTGGGAATCGATTATATCATCCCAGATATTACATATCTTAAAGACAAAAAGGATTGGGTCAAAGGTATCTTCATCACCCACGGGCATGAAGACCATACCGGCGCTATCCGACATATTCTGGATGATATCCAGGCACCGATCTATGCCACAGCCTTGACAACCGGTTTATTGGAAAATAAGCTGGCTCGTGGAGGAATGTTAGACCGTGCTGATATTCACACCATTAAAGCTGGCGACGTAGTACAGGTTGGTAGCTATTTTTCGGTTGAAACTTTCCATGTCTGCCACTCCATTCCGGATGGCATCGGCCTGGGAATTCAGACCCCAGTCGGGCTGATCGTTCATTCAGGTGATTATAAATTTGATCATACACCGGTCGATGGTTGGCCAACCGACTATGCTAAACTAGCTGATTTCTCAAAAAGAGGTGTTTTGGCTTTATTGGCTGATTCCACCAATGCGGAACGGTCTGGATGGACACCCTCCGAACAGGTGATCGAACCAGCCTTCGACAAAGTCTTTCGTGAAGCCAAAGATCGCATCATCATCGCCAGTTTTGCCTCGCTGATCTCCCGAGTTCAGCAGGTTGCCAACGCAACTGAACGCTACGGACGTAAGCTGGCAATTGCCGGTACGAGCATGGTGGATAATGTCCGGATTGCCCGCAAATTGGGATACCTGAATGTCAAAGACGAACTGGTAATCCCGATTGAACAGGCATTAAATATGCCAAAATCCAAAGTAGTGATCATGTGTACTGGTTCACAGGGCGAACCAACCTCCATATTGGGCCGTTTAGCCATGGGAAAAAACCGACAGTTTGATGTTATTACTGGTGATACAATCGTGCTCTCCTCCCATCCCATTCCGGGCAATGAAGAGAGTGTCAGTCGTACCATCAACAAGCTCTTTGAGCGTGGTGCCAATGTCATTTATGAAGCCATCGCAGCAGTTCACGTTTCCGGACACGCCAGCCAGGAAGAAATGAAACTTTTATTGCACCTCACCAAACCGAAATTCTTCATTCCCATCCATGGTGAGTTGAAGCATCTCAAACAACATGCGCGTATTGCTCAGGAAGTTGGTGTTCCTGCTGAGAATATTGAAGTCGTCTTGAATGGCCAGGCAATCGAATTAACCCCACACCGTTTGAAACGCAGTAATAATGTTCCAGCCAGTTACATTTTTGTGGATGGATCCAATGTTGGAGATATCAGCCCGGATATCATGCGCGAACGCGAGATGATGTCTCAAGAGGGTGTGGTATTAATCAACCTCGCTTTATCCAAAGATGGCGATATTGTGGGTACACCAAATATTGTGACCAGTGGTTTTCTGATGTCACAAGATGAAGATGAACTCAAATCTTTGACTCGCACCAAAATCGAAGATGCCGTCTTATACGCCAACGGTCACTTACAAAAGGATGTCGAAAAAGCGGTTCGCAATGTGATTTACACAGAAACCCGCCGGCGACCTCTGGTAGTTGTCTCCGTTAACGAAATTTAATAATCCTCTAGATTTTAACTTAAATCACGCACCTGAAATCAGATGCGTGATTTTTTGTATTATATCAAGATCCTTTTACGATTAACCATTCAATTGACATTCCGGTACAATTAATATAACCTTTTGTATCTTTTCATTATTCATGGTCAGTGTGTTTTTAGCGGGTTTCTCCGCCAAAAACACCCGATAACCACGTTTTTTGAGAAGATATAACCTTTCTTAAGAAAATTCTTTATTAATGGAGGGGAACAAGATGAATCCACTTGTTCGATGTCCACATTGTGGTCATTATCATCAAGCAACACTCGAATACTGTCCGGATACCGGTTTGCCGATCTATATCACCACAAAGCCCGAACCTCAAAAAGATAATCAAAAATTGCTGGTTGGTTTGGCTATTGCTGCCGGGTTAATGGCATTGATTGCCTGTATTTTGTTATCCATATTCGTTCTACCTCGTTTTCTGAGTGGTAATTTTTCTCCGGGAGAACAGGCACCTGTCATGATCCCCTCCTTGACTTTAGCGCCTTTAGAAACCCGTTTTGCGGAAAATAACACCCCAGTCCCCACTGCGACAGATGAACCATTTATTGAGGTAACTTCCACCTCAGAACCATCAGCAACCCCGGGTGTTTGGGATGCCTGCCCTGGTTATGATTATCTTTCTCAATTGAGGACGGGTATGCTAGCCCAGATTGCTCTTGAACCCGCGCTTCCAAATCGGGTTCGTGAACAACCATCCACTTCTGCTAAAATTGCCGGGTACATTGACCCGGGTGGCAAGGTAGAAATTCTGGAAGGTCCTGCCTGTGAAGAAGGCTGGATCTGGTGGAAAGTGCGTGAACTTGAAACCAATCTGGAAGGCTGGACGGCTGAAGGTGACGTGAATGGGTATTGGGTCATCCCCATCCCATAAATCATCATTGATGAGCAATATGAAGAAAATTCTGGTGTCTGGATTGATCAATATTGAAACGACCTTAAGAATTGATCAGTTCCCCCTTCATTATTTTCCGGTCACCTATCCTTTTCATGGCGTTCAAAGTACGCTATCAGGTGTAGGATTTAACCTGGCGAAAGCACTCACCATTCTGGGAAATAACGTAAATTTCCTGTCTTTGATCGGAAATGATTTTTACGAACCCATCATTCGGATGGAATGTTCCAACATTGGCGTTTCCGATCAATATCTTCTATCAGAACTTCTTCAAACAGCACAATCTGTGATTATTTATGAGAAGAGCGGGCGCCGGCAGATCCATACCGATCTGAAGGATATTCAGGAAAGAAAATACCCGTTGGATCTGTTTGAGCAGGCAGTTTCTGAATGTGATCTGTGTGCCTTATGCAATATCAATTTCAATCGACACCTGCTAGAGGTTGCCCGAGCTAAAGATAAAATCATAGCCACGGATGTTCACGCTATTCAAAATCCAGACGACGCATACAATCGCGATTTCATGGCAGCAGCGGATATCCTCTTTCTCAGTCATGAACAGTTGATCATCTCCCCACAGGCGTTCATTCAAACGCTTTGGGATCACTATCACAACAGGATTATCGTGATCGGGTTGGGAGATCAGGGAGCCATGCTGGGATTACGAGAAGCTCAATCCATCCTACAAATACCAGCCATTCAGACCCGGCCAATCCAGAATACCATTGGTGCTGGAGATGCCCTTTTCTCAGCCTTCTTGCATACTTATCAAACGACCAAGAACCCAATTCTATCCTTGCAAAAAGCTGTTCTGTTCGCCTCCTACAAAATTGGCAGCATCGGGGCTGCAGAAGGCTTCATCGACATGCCAGCCTTATCTATTCTTTACCCACAATATCAGCATCAGCTATCTCCCATAAAAATCCATTTTTAACCTAAATTCTGTATTACAATAAATCTGACCGGTGCATAAACCCAAAAAGGATTTGATATGGAATCTCCCTCATTAATGAATTTTAAGAACCTGCTGTCATACCCCTTTAAGGATAACAAATCAGGTTCAAAAATCTTGATTGGCAGCTTATTAATCTTTTCCTCAGCCATAATCCCGGTTCTGCCATTATTAATTGTATTAGGCTACATCATGCGCATTGCCAAACGAATCATCGATGGAGATGGTGAGCTTAGTATGCCAGATTGGGATCAGTGGGGAGAATACTTAAGAGATGGTTTCAAATGGTTCGTTGCCTTGCTGCTATATTCAATCCCTCTGATTATCATCTTTTCCATTGGATATTTTGTTTATTTCATCAGTTTTATTGGTCTGGCTGCCTTTGAAGAGTCAGTCAATCCACCTTTATGGAGCGTCGTCTTACCATTTTTCGGTATGGGGGTCCTTTTCCTGACAATATTTCTTGGAATCCTACTGGCGTTGGTTGAGTTTGTATTTCTTCCAGCTGGATTAATGCACGTTGTGCACACCGGAAAGTTTTCATCTACCTTTCATTTGAGCCAATGGTGGCCAATACTGAAAAAGAATTTCCTCGGATTTCTGGTAGCAATGATTTTCTTGTTTGGCTTTTATTATTTTATGATGATGGCCTTTTCTGCACTATATTTGTCGATTGTATTGTGTTTTGTTATCCCACTTGCCATTGCGCCGCTGACGTTTCTAATGGGACTCTGGACGATACCTTTATTTGCTCAGGCATATCGGGAAGCTAACCCTGAACAGATTGAAGTGTCTGAAACTGAGGTCATACCTGACAAATGATCAATATTCGTGTGATGGATATGGTTGATTACCCACTATTAGTCGATCTGTGGAGTAACACAGAGAATATTGGTTTGAGTGAGGCTGATTCCCCTGTTAACCTGGAAGCTTTTCTTCAGCGCAATCCTGGGCTAAATTTTGTTGCTTTGGATGATGACATAATCATTGGGGCTGTGCTTGGTGGTCATGATGGCAGACGCGGGGCAATTTATCATCTGGCAGTGAACCAGGAATATCGTAATAAAGGATATGGGCAGGCGTTATTGGAACATTGTCAGGCAGCGTTTGCAGACATTGGTATTGAGCGCTGCAACATCCATGTGTATGCCGACAATCAATCTGGTCTTGATTTCTGGCAGAAAAATGGCTGGTTTACACGACCAGAACTGGTTTTATTATCCAAAGATATTAGCAAACCAGTAAAGGTTAATCGTTAATTGGATTATTTATGACCTTTGATTACTTCCTCTTTTGCTATTTGCCTGGCATTAATATAAGTCATTACCAGATAAATACTGAATAGAAGCAAAATCAATGCAACGATGACAAAATCATAAACGGAGAACAATCCAAATCGCGTCTGGAATTTGGGGTTTCCAAAGAAAAACACCATTGCATTGGTAAGAATCAAAATCAAGCGAACTTCCGTTGGACTGAGACCAGCATACGAGATTCTGAATTCATTTCGCACATAGGTGAGAATATAAACCAGATTTCCAAGCAATAAGTATCCGACAAGTGCAACCATCGCTATTCGAAAATCAACATAGGGAGAGAGACCCACCCCAAACATGATGATTACCTCACCTAGTCCGTCAATCACGTGGTCAATAAAAAATCCATAACGGGGGCGTTCAATTTTTCTAAAGCGAGCCAGAGTGCCATCCAGACTATCGCCGAACCAATTGATCACCAAGCCCAGACTGGCTAACCATAAAAATGCCGGGTTTTGATTGGTCAAATAATAGCTGACTCCGATCAGTATTGTTCCAAGAAAACCAAAGAATGTCAGTAAGTCCGGTGTGACCCAGGATGGCATTCTCTTTGATAACCAGGCAAGTGCTGTTCGTTCAATTGATGATAATAATGCTTTATTGACCCGTGTATGTTGCTGATCTTTATTTGTCATAGCGTCTCTCCTCAAACATTTATTTCTGGCCATACCGGATAAAACATTGCCCATTGTTCCGGCGCGCTGGTGATAAACCCTTCGGCAACTGATAATACACGTTCTGTGTTCTCAACTAATTCTACATCACGATCGGGATGTTTGTTTAATTCAATTAAATCGGATGCGTGTAATATATAACGGTGATCAGGTTGGCGAATACAAGCCAGCAGCGTGACCGGTGTTTCTGTACGAATCGCCATCTGGATCGCTGTCACTGGGATATCACTTTGTCTTCCAAAAAATTTCGGGTGAAATTGTCCACCCTGCCAGGGACGGTCGATACCGGTGATAACCGTTCCGCCCTTTCGTATATGGCGTGTGGCTTGTTGAAAGGATTCCATGGTCAAAGGTTCAACAACCAATCCGGCTTGTTTCCGTAATTCATTTTGCCATCGGTAACCCGGGTTCGGATTTGGATAAGCCAAAACCCAAGGTCTGGCTCCGGTCAATGCAATTGCATATCCGCTCAGGTCAAATGCTCCCATATGTAATACTAAACCCATTGTACGTTCTTTTTCACTTTTTACACGTTTGAGAAAATATTGCAGGTTATCATCAAACTGGATTAACTCACGAATGCAGTCTTCTTTGCGCATACAGTGAAAATAATCATACAGACTAATACCACTGGAATAATAGACCTGTCTCACACGGTTATCCAGAGCCTCACCTGATAATGTATTTCCACTGATCACCCACTGATTGGCTCGCACAGCCTTTATTTGTTCAAATTTTTTTCTACGGGAAATGATATTTGTTAATAGTTTAACAACCCAATTTCCAAAACTTGGTGATAATGCTTCCCCCAGGAGCATCCCAACCGTATTCACCGCTGGAGAATATAACAATTTTTGGGGAGAAATTTTTAGAAAACCCATGGACCTGATTGCTACCTTACTTTTAATTATAAATTGATATGAAAGGTTCATACAAGCTTAAACCTATTTTCTATGCTAAGCTGCAACTATTAAGGAGATTTTTCGTATATAGTCTTGAAAGGTTCTTATCGATTGTAATCTTTACTTAAAATCATTATGATTGGAATTAGAAAAATGGACAACGAAATTAAACTACCACTATCCCCTAAAGAGGAATTAAACAAGCGCCTGGAAAATATCAGCTGGGGACTCTTCCTGATCATGCTAGGTGGAATCTGGCTGGTGCCGGATCGTTTTGTGACGGAAGGCAGCTGGTTAATAGGTGCAGGATTTATACTGATTGGTTTAAATATCGTCCGGTATCTGAACCAGATTCCAATGAGCAATTTTTCTCTGATCCTGGGGGGTGCAGCCCTATTGATCGGGATTTCAGATTTCTTTCAGGTTGACCTTCCATTTTTTCCGATTTTGTTAATCGTTATCGGTGCAAAATTAATCATTCAACCATTGATTGAAAAACAATCGTTAGAAAATAAATAAATCCATCCGAAATTAACCAGATAGATCTCTGGATTTCATAAACCCTATAAATAAAGGAGTAAAAATGCGCAAGAATAATTTCAATCAAATTTTTTGGGGACTGGTCATTATCGTAGTAGGTGTTCTTTTTCTGGCACAAAACCTTGGTTATATCCAGGATTATTCATTCTGGAAATATTTGCCCGTTTTATTAATCATCCTTGGGCTCTATCAATTATTTGTCAATCGCCTGCGTGCCTGGGTTGGACCATTACTGATCACATTAATTGGTACATTCCTCTTACTGGCAACCCTCAATGTCATCACCTGGGCAACTTTTGGCTCCATGATCTGGCCAACCATTCTGATCTTGATTGGTATTTCCATCATTCTTCATCGGGGTGGAGCATCCAATAATTTTGAAAATGCTACTGGTAGTCAGATGAATGTGTTTTCCACATTCAGTGAACAAAATCGCAAGGTAACCTCTGGTGATTTCAAAAACGCTGAAGTGACAGCCATTTTCGGAAGTTCCAAATTAGACCTGAGGAATGCCAGCATTTCACAACCACCAGCCTACATTCAAACAACGACCATGTTTGGTGGTGTTGAAATCTTTGTGCCTGCCAACTGGGATGTGCGTATCAATACTGTCGCTTTCTTCGGTGGGTCTAGCGATAAACGCAGGGAGGTAACACCACAAAAAGATACCCCTGATCTGGTTGTCACCGGTACAGTGTTTTTCGGTGGTCTAGAGATCAGACCATAGGTTCATACGAATAAATCAACTGCCATAACCTGAAATTTTGATGGTGTGGCAGTTGACTGATTAAAGATTTATCAATCTACAGTTTTAGTTTCTTCAACATTAGGGGGTGATAAAAGAATTTCTTCAGATTGCTGCTCAATCACCGAGAGATCCTGCCCAAATTTGGAGTCAACCAACATTTTTTCGATCGCTTCTTTCATACCCTGCTTACCTGGTTTTCGTTTGAGGATTCCTTTGAGATTATCGACAAATATTTTGGTGAACTCTCGGGATAATTGTTTAACATTTTCATTGGATAACCGTTCACCACGATCAAACCAAATGACAGCTGCATATCCCATCACCACCGTCATAGACACCGCAATTGAAGCCGAAAGCAACCAACCTGGGAGTCCGGTAAACTTGCTCAACTCATAAAATATAGAACGACCCAGAAACCCTATACCAAAGGATACAACAAGTTCGCGAGCCCTTTTTAAAGTAATTTTGTAATTGTAAATTCTGGCAATTCCCAATACCATAACCGATTGTGTTACAACGAGCGGTAAAAAGTCAACAATCGGTAACGGTGTCAGCGCAATCGCAGCTGAAACAGAAGCAGCCGAAGCAATTGAACGCCATGCCAGCTGCCAGCGATATTGCGGTAACGCCTGACCTAATGCAGCAATGATCTCTGGTTCAGTTACGGCAATCATTTTCATCAAATTTGGAATATTCTCGCCATTCCGTGCAGAAACCGGCAGGATATGTTCTGCTGAAAGGTTTAAGGCTTTGGCACTATGATCTACCACCACTTTAATATCTCTTTTCACCAGATCCTGTTTATTCAACACCACCACATATGGTTTTCCCAGATTCATCAGACGTAAATAAAGATCCAACTCCGTTTGTTTAATACCTTGAATTGCATCAAAAACTATGATTAAAAAATCAGCCTGGGCAGCTGCGTCCAAAGCAATCTGGCGTTCGCGATCACCCACTTCACCGATGGCATCTGCTCCGGGTGTGTCCACCACAGCAAATATCCCAGCATCTGCGACCTGCGTAACACGGGTGGTGCCTGGCAAAGGACCAACGACCGCTTTATCCTCTTTTTGATGAATCAGTTGGTTATATAAAGTTGACTTTCCAACATTGGCAGGACCGACAATAGCAATCTTGTGTTTGTTTCCAAAGGCCATTTTCATATGGTCGGAACCCAATTTAAAAAGCAGTTGCAACATATTTGCTTTGGAAGGAAATGCCTGCAACAGATCAATAAACGTTTTTTTCTCTGCAGTTGGTAATTTCTCCCACAGAGAATCAAAAATGACCCTGGTTTCTGGTGGTAATTTTCTCTTTATATCATCAATCGTTGGCAAATCAATACTCCTAGTATAGTCCCTTATCTATATGCTACCATAAGATTCCTTTTTTAGAGAGTACTGTACCTGTTGATTAGACTATTAGGAATGGTGAATGACTACACTTTCTCCAACCAACCAAATTTTCTTGAATAATAACGAACTTTTTACCTCGAAGGAATTTAATAACGAATGAATTTTTATGAAAATTCATGGCGCAATTTCAGTTGAAATTCCATGAGCAGGTGATTCACCAAACTCATTTTCGTTGATATCTCTTTTGTATTTATTTTCGAATTTTACTGAACGATTAGGTATATAAAATTTCACTGTCCTCAGAACCATTTCATAAATTGATTCAAAATTATTCCATTCTTCCTCTGGCGCAGAGCCGAGCATGATAAATTGTTGGTTTTTATCTACCATGGCAATAAAAATTTTTCCTTTTACTTTGATGTTTTCTTGAACCCCCTGATACACAGCAATTAATCCAGGAATATCATCAATTTTTCGGTTTTTTGGTTCCTCAAACTGATAGAATTTGTATTCTTCTTTCGTAATCAAATTCCACAATTCTTCATTGGTTCGTTCTTCATCGATTAACCCACCATATACAAGAAATCCTGGTCCAACCTGTTGATTAGAGCCTGGCATAACCATTTCGAAGCCCCCTGAAAACTCAGTGAATGTGTAATTAGTTACTTTTTGAATTTCATATCCACCTTCATCGGTAAAATAGACACCACCAAGAAATCTGGTTTTGTGAGTGCTTAAGGTACATGCAATTGTCAAAAACAGGGTGACCGAAATAAAGAGAAATTTCTTCAGATAATTAAGTCTCATGGTTTTCCAATAAAGAATAATTTTAAAACTATTTCAGGATGAAAAAAAAACAGATGAAAAAAATTTATCCGAAATTTGTATATACATCCAAACTCACACGCAACACCCAATATTTAGTTGGATACACATAATCAAATTATTACCAAACATAATCTTAATTCGATCAATTATGAACAATGAAAACAAATCCCAGAAAAATTATTCATCGGGCTTTATTTTCATTGTATAAATAATTTTACTGGTTAGCCATAATTCTTGTAATAATCATTACCACGATACTGAGCAATACACACAACCCTAATGCAATAAAGAACGAACCTAAGATGATAACATAAGATGATTTTTTGGCGATCCGATCCAGAACAGCATTATCAGGATTTGAGGGATCATAATACACTTGAACAAGCGAACCTGGGGTCAGTGCAGCAATACGGTCTTTTGCTTGCTGATAATTTGCAAATGTCTCATTTCCACCGAAGGATAATTTTTGTCCGGTATGCATAATGCCCTGAACCTGGTACTCGTAATTGAGCTGTGGGTAAAATATTGTTTTTGATTGACCAAATTCATCAGGCACACTTTCTCCCTCATGTACTTCCGCTTGAACTATCCTTCCCTGGGTTAATGGCCAATTCGAGCTGGCATCAGCTCTTTTCTGGTTTTTCCGATTCATTACCACCATCAATATGCCTAATCCCAGAAATATGATTGCAAAAAAACCAATACACATGAAGGAAAACATCGCTGGCAGCAGATTTTCCATAATTTCACCTCTATACAAATTATCCTATAATGATTATCAATCAGATTCTAAAAAATTCAATCCCGTCATACCAGTCAATAATCCATCGAAGAAAATGCCAGTTATACGATCACCTTTTGCGTTATACCAGCTATAGGTGCTCACAATTTTTCCATCATCTTCACGATAATATTGATCCAATAAAAAGCCAGGTGATTGGAGCAAATTTGCCATTATGTTGTAAGGGATAACTTTATCGCGATTATATACTTCGTTTAATTGTTCATACATGGCACGGTTTACAGTATCTAATGCATAATCAATTGGATGTGTATTGCTGGTTACATTCTTTTTGTAAACAACACCATCCGTCGTTACACTGATATAGCCCGTCATTTTAGCCCAGGGCATTTCATACAGGTAAGTTTGCTTATGACTGGCTCGTGGCTTCCAGGAATCCGTGCTCTTTTTTCCCGGGATTGTCATTATCCGATCCAGATCAACCTCCAATGTTTCGTTGACAATGATATTTACCCAACCCTGGTAAACAGGACCTGCCATCAGTCCACTATAGTTGGTTGGCACATCTCCTCCCATCGAAGAAGAGTTTCCCTGTCTGCCGTCTCCAGAAGGTTGTTGCCCGACTGGTGGTGAGGCTGATTCCATTTCTTCTGTGTAACCAACGAGTTCAATCGCATCAATTTCAACACTACCCCAATTCATAATTCCCTGGTCAACAAAAATAACAATCGAGGCAACCAAAAAAGTTTCTTCTAATTCAATCGTATGCGTCCACATATCCGGACAGTCAGAAACATCTTCTGGGTCTCCATACCATAATAACCAGGCTTCACCATCTGTGTCGACGAGTTGAATCTCAACCACCTGGGAAGGATTATAGGATTGATAGATCACCAGTTCCGTTGGGATAACCGACACGTCGTAAAAAAGTTCGATGGATTCTTCGGTATCGATATAGGCCGGTGACCATGCTTTCGGATCCGAACCACAGGAATTCACATCTGGTGCACCAGTCGCCTGCATCGCAGACCAATCAGTTGCACTATATTCGGAGCTGGCAATGGCATTGGAGGCCCACTGCCGAATAAGTTGTGGTTCGTCCACAACTGGAGACACTGGCATGGGCTCTTCTGGGAGTAATTCGCTTTCCTCCATAGCGGAATCCTCAAAATTTTCAGATAACACTTCGATCGGTGCTGCATCATAAAATTCAACCGAATCCAAGGCTTGCATAAAAACAGGTTCGAATTTTTTCCAATTCTCTTTTGGGCTGATTCCGAACATAAAGAATTGTTGGTCTGGTTTCACCATTACCACAAATACTTTACCTCTGACTTCCTCACCCGCTTGCTCCCCCTCAAATTCTGCCAAAAGCCCCCGAACACCATCCACTTTGTATTTATCCGGTTTGTCAAAATCAAAGGTTGTAGTACTTTGTTGGGTAATCATATCCCACATCTCGTCATTGGTCTGTTCCTGATCGGTCAGGCTGCCAAATATTTGAATACCAGGTCCTACCTCCGGTTGTGCGCCTGGTGCCGTCATCTCAACACCTCCCAAAACTTCCGAGATGGTATAGTCTTTCACTTTCTGAAGTGAAAATCCTCCTTCCTGGCTGGAATATTCATCTTCAGATACATCACTACCCTCAAACTTTCCAATATTACAGGCAATTGAAACCATAGCCACAACCAAAAAAATTATCAAAAATTTAAAAATCCTTTTGTTCATTTTTTCTCCCTTAAAAAATCAGCTTCAAAAAATTTTGACAACAAAGACTAATATGTGATGATAGTAGCAAACAAACGTCACAAATCCGTCATAAAATTCCAAAAATTCATGAACCTTTAGACGGATACACAAATTAAAAACATCTATAATAAATTTATTCTCAGTAAATCTTTCATTTTTTGAATTTCCTATCTTCCAGATAGGAGAAGGAATAAACATGACAGTCAATAAACCTATCATGCATGGACGTAGTTATAAATTGGTCTGGGGAATTGCCTCTTTAGGCACTTCTCTCATTTCCGGGGTATTTGGAGCACTCCTACCCATTTTTTATCAGGACTATTTGGGTCTCACCGCCCGCTGGATTGCTGTCGCTTCCATCGTGTACGCCATCTGGAATGCTTTCAATGATCCATTATTTGGATATATCACGGACAATACCCGCTCCAAAATGGGCAGGCGTATTCCTTACATGCGTTTCACAGCGCCCTTTCTGGCTTTAACCTTTATCCTGGTGTGGTTTGCACCAGCTCAGGCGGGTCAAACAGCCATCTTCTGGTGGATGCTGGTCAGTATGTTGCTGTATGATACCTGCTACACGATTATCGGTCTTGTGTATTCATCCCTCTTACCAGAAATCACTGAATCCGATACCGAACGTAATGACTTGCAGATTTCTTCTGCTCTATTTGGTCTATTAGGTATGTTGTTAGGATTCATCATCCCGGACCTCTTCCGCCCCAAAGCCGGTGGAGATCCCAGCTTCCTGCCATTACAAACAGCGATGATCGTGGTGGGTATTGTAGGTGCATTATTGATCATTGCTACCACCCTGAAAGTAAAAGAACGGCCAGAGTTCACCCAGGTCGACAAACCGATTGGGATCAAGGAATCATTACGCTTCACTTTTTCAAGCAAATCATTTATCGTCCTGGTGGCTGCCAATTTTATGTCGATTCTGATGTCATCCCTGGTTACAGGGTCGGTTTTTTACCTGGCAGATTACGTCCTCAAAATGAACACCATGATTCTGCTCGCCTGTATCTTTATTCCATTAATCATTGGGGTTCCATTCACAAAATTATTTACGAAACGCTTTGGTGTCGTTGGTGGACATCAGGTTATGTTATTGATTGCTGCTGCCGGTCTTTTATCGATGATGGTTCTACCAAACTCTTTTATACCCGTTTGCCTGGCTTTGGCTGGTTTCGGCCTGGCCGGTCCACAGACACTAACCAACGTACTATTCGCGCAAGTTGCGGATGAAGATGAAACTCGTTCAGGCGTGCGCAGAGAAGGCTCATTCTTTGGGATTAATGCATTAATCACCAAACCTGCTCAATCTCTGGCAATTGCACTCAGCCCGTTTATTTTAGAAGCGACTAATTTTGTTACCAGAGATCAAAATAACGGACAAATTTTCTTAAACCAACCTGAAAGTGCGCTTTTTGGAATAAAAATAATCACTGGATTGATACCTGGAGTGGCAATGTTGCTAGGAGCGATCATCCTGATCTGGTATCCATTGCGTGGTGAAACCCTTCGAAATATTCAAACCAAAGTATTGGAAATGCACACCAGTAAACACAACAAATATTTGGAACAAGAAGCAAAGCTTTAATGCATCGATTAAAAACAATTTTGATCTATTAACGAACTTTTAATCGAAAATGAAATCATTTCATGTATAATAAATATGTTGGACCTCAACATCTTTGTTTTTTAGATTTTGCGTTCATTTCGAACGCTCTTACCACAAAAAAACAACAATAAACCAACCTACCACAAAATGACCAAAAAAATTTGGTCGTCATATATTCATCTCACATCTTTACAATAAGGAGGCTATTAAGCGACTGATCTCAGTCACCTTAAATTATCCAACACACTTTACAAATTAAAAGGAGGACTCAATGACTTTACAGAGTACGATAATTCATCCTGATGAGGATTTGCAGGTTGCCTTCCAAAACCCTAAATATAGACCACATGGGTTAAAGAATTTCAGGCAAATTCCCCAAATCAACAAGCTCACCGATGAACAAATTTTTGATATAGAGGTAGTGGCTCGCGTACTCCCCTTCCGCACCAATAATTATGTTCTTGACGAACTGATTGATTGGAATAATATACCTAATGATCCACTCTACATATTAAATTTTCCTCAAAAAGATATGCTCAAAAAGCATCACTATGATCGAATTGCAGCCCTGCTGGAAAGTGGCGCTGATGAGAATCTTATCTCTCAGGTTGCCAATCAGATACGTGAAAAGTTAGACCCCCATCCGGCTGGACAATTAACCAAAAATCGTCCATCGTTAGATGGTAATGTGCTTCCCGGTGTCCAACATAAATATCGTGAGACCATGCTCTTTTTCCCCACCCAGGGACAAACCTGTCATGCCTATTGTACATTTTGTTTCCGCTGGCCTCAATTTACTGGCATTGCAGATTATAAATTTGCTATGTCTGAGATTGAACCAGTCATAAAATATATGCGTAAACATCCGGATGTCACCGATATTTTATTCACTGGTGGTGATCCGTTATTTATGAAAACGAAAATTCTGGAAGGTTACATCGATGCATTACTTCAGGCAGATTTACCAAACCTGCGAACAATCCGCATCGGCAGTAAGTCACTTTCATACTGGCCTTACCGCTTTTTGACTGATAACGATGCGGATGCATTACTTGCACTTTTCGAGAAAATCGTCTCGAATGGAATTCATCTGGCTTTGATGGCGCATTTCAACCACCCACGCGAATTATCCACACCTGCAGTTGAATTAGCCATCAGTCGTATACGCCAGACAGGCGCACAGATAAGATCGCAATCACCGGTGCTCAATCATATCAACAATGATCCGGATCTGTGGGCTACCATGTGGCAGCGACAGGTTGAGTTGGGCATCATTCCTTATTACATGTTCGTTGCCCGCAACACCGGCTCACAGCACTATTTCAGCATCTCTTTGGAAGAAGCCTGGAATATATTCCGCAATGCCTACCAACAGGTTTCCGGGCTTGCTCGCACAGTTCGTGGACCAGTGATGTCCTGTGATCCGGGAAAAGTACAGGTATTGGGGGTCTCTGAGATGTTGAATGAAAAAGTGTACGTCTTGCGTGCCTTACAACATCGCAATCCCAAACATGTCATGAAACCTTTCTTTGCCCAATACGATCCAAAAGCTATCTGGTATAACCAACTCAAACCAGCCTTTGGCGAGAAAAAATTCTTTTTTGAATAGTCTTTTCTATGTTCTGAAAGAGGTGTTGTTCTCACAACACCTCTATTTTTTTATTTATGCCAGATGGATCTCAGGAAATGGATCTTCTCGTACAAATGATGTACCCCACCACCATCATGCTGATTGTAGGGATAAACACGAATCTGTTTGACCCCGGCATAATGATTGTAAGCAGCAAAAACTGTTGAAGGTGGACTGATCTCATCCATCAATGCGGTGGAGAATAAGGCAGTTGCTTTGGCTCTGGCTGCGAAATTCATCCCATCAAAATAAGAAAGTGTCCTGAATACCTGTTCCACTTTTTCACGGTGCACCCGACAATATTGCACAATTTCCTGATACGGATGACTATCCACCAATTGGGTCGCCCTGCTGAAATCACACAGAAAAGGCACATCTGCCATCACCACGGGAATATCTGGCATTAACCCCGCCACCGCCAGCGCAACACCACCTCCCTGACTGGCACCGGTCACCGCAATCCGGTCAATATCCACCAGGGGATGTTCTCTGGCGGCTTCTACTGCACGCATTCCATCAATATATAAACGCCGGAAATAATATGTTTCTGGAGCAAGAATCCCACGGGTCATGAAACCCGGCACCTGTGCACTGGATCCGCTTTCCAGCACATCCGGCGTGTCCCCCTCCCGCCACACACTTCCCTGTCCACGAGTATCCATCACAAAATGAGCAAAGCCAGCATTCGCCCAGGTCAGCCATTCCACCGGTTTTCCACGACCACCACCATAACCAACATACTCAATTACACAGGGCAGCGGTTCACTTACCCCTTTTGGCAGCAATAACCAACCTTTAATTGGCTGCCCGGCATACCCGGGAAAGGAGACATCATATACGTCTATGAGATCGAGTGGTTCCTGTACCAGATCGAACACCGCTTGCATGGGGGAATTATGAGCAAACATAAAAGATTGCTCCCAGAATTCATCAAAATCGGATGACCCGGTCGGCGTTGGTTTATAACGTTCCAATTGTTCCAAAGGCATATCAAAAAAAGCCATTTTTTCCTCCTTTTGTAAATTTATCTATTTCCAGCCTTGGATTGACGACTGATTTTTAAATCTTCAGTATGAAAGATTATTATTACTTTAACGGATAATGCGTCTGATTTCAAGATTAATGGATAGGATCGGCCAATTTATTTGCCATAAAAGCAAATTTAATTTTGGATAACTGCTATAATTTTAGGTAGATCTGACTTAATTTATAAATTACATGGAAATTCGAAAATGGAGTTAATAATGAAAAAAGTGAGCCTGGTTTTATCCATTCTTCTCATTTCAATCATCATCCTGTCTGGTTGTAAAATGCCCGCCACGAAAAATGAACCCACCACGGAAAGTGATATGGCGTATACTGCTGCAGCGTTGACTGTTCAGGCAAAGATTCATGGTTATACTCCGGAACCAACCCAGCCGATTCCAGGTCAGGAGGAGCCTGCCCAACAAAGTACGCCTGCGCCAAATCCTCGACCAGTATATACCGCTGCCCCTGTGGACAGTGATGCTCCTTGCGATCGTGCTCTTTTTGTGGACGATGTCACCATCCCGGATAATACTCAGATTGACCCCGGTGGTACTTTTACCAAAACATGGCTCATTCAAAATGATGGATCCTGCACCTGGACTAAAGATTACGCTATTGTCTTTGATAGTGGTGATCAAATGGATGCCCCTGAAACCATAGCAATCAGTAACGATGTTCCACCCGGATACGCCATTGAAATCAGTGTCAACCTGAAAGCGCCGACAGAATCAAAAACATATCGGGGGAACTGGATGCTCAGAAATGCCTCCGGTGAAATATTTGGTTTGACTGATTTCAATGATCCAATCTGGGTCATCATTAAAGTGGATGCCCCAGCTGCTCCTTCTTTTGCTGTATCTGCTGCATCATTTGAAATGACTCCCGGTAATTACACGGGCGTGTGTCCTTTCCCGGTAACCTTACGCGGAAAAATTACCGCCAGTGGCGCTGGAAAAGTCACTTATTATTATCAAAGAGAAGATGGCTACCGGACAGACACCATGGAAATTTCCTTTGACGCTGGTGGGCAAAAAACATTGCCAGATTTTTCCATGCCGATTGGCACCGGAGCAGGCTATTCCTGGACAGGGAAAGTGTGGCTCTACATTGATAATCCTAATCACCAGGCGTTTGGTGAACAGGTTTTCTCAGTAAACTGTGTATCGCCCTAATCAAAAAAATTAAACGTCAATTCGATAGACACGGTGGTTTTTCACTTCAGCCCCGCCCAGGGTGATTAAATCTTTGCGCATCTGCTCAGCGCTCTCGGCTACCTGGGTAAACTCCGCATACTTAAAGTGCTTTGATTTGACTGTCTTTTCCATTTCATAATACAGTAAGGCGTTACCACCGCGACCATGGTACTCCTCCATGACGCCCATACCATTCACCGAGACGATATCTGCACGCCGGGATTCCTGCAATAAATCCAGAATGCTGAGTGGATTGAGTTGCCCTTTATGGCGTTGGATCGCTCGCGATACATCCGGGAAGGCAAATAAGAAACCTATGATATTATCACCATCCATCAACACTTTAATCATTTTCGGATCGGCAAATAAGATCACATTTTCAATCGCAGTTTCAATTTCTCTTTTAGTATAGGGGTAATATTCCCAGTTCTTTACAAATACCTTGTTGTAGATTTCACCGATCTCTTTTCCTACCGTCCTCAGTTCTGATCTCGTTCTGAATCCACGAACACTGATGGTGCCTTTTTCCAGGACCCGTTCTGCCACGCGTTTCACCTTCTCTGGCATGGAAAATTTTGCAATCTCTATCTGACAGGAAACAAAATCGACTTCTTTCTCAAAACCATATTCTTCCATTAATCGAGGTAAGTAAGGCAGGTTGTAATTCATCATGATCATCATCTGGCGTTTGTCAAATCCATCCACCAGAATGCCATATCCATCTCCCAGTCCAAAAGGTTTGGGGCCAACAATCCTGGTTAAACCGCGTTTCGATGCCCATTCTTTTCCTGCTTCAAAAAGTGCCTTGAGCACCTCAATATCATTCTCTGCTTCCAATAAATTAAAGCTGGCAACCTTTTTATTCTGCACCTGGTTATACAGTTTATTTTCCATCATCGCGATTCGACCGACAGTTTGGCCATTTCGAACAGCAATGAAAGCCTGTGCATCAGAATGTTCATAAAAAGGATGTTTTTTGGGATCCAGCATATTGCGCACATCGACTTTCATGAAAGGTACCCATTGCGGCACTCCCTGGTACAATCGATATGGTAATGCAACAAACTCCCCTACGAAAGATCGGTTTTGACGGTTGACAGCTTCAATATTTATCATTTTAATTCCTCTTTTTGGTTAACAACTCATATAATAATAGCATTGGATACAATATTTGTTTAACAATCGCTACCCTGATTTCACAATTTAATTAACCTAAAGGAGACTTCATGACCACGCTGATCCAGGAAAAAGTACAACAGGCCATTGATATTTTAAAGGAAAAGGATATTGACCTGTGGTTGATCTTTGTTCGGGAAACGTCTGTTAATTCGGACCCTATCCTACCGGTTATTTATGGGAATGAAACCCTCACCCGCCAGAGCGCATTATTGATGCATCAATCCGGTGAAACCATCGCCATTGTTGGCCGTATTGACGCGGAGACCACCCGCTTAATCGGTGCTTACCAGACAGTCATTCCCTGCGACGCAGGCATCAGTCAACACCTGTTATCTGAGCTACATCGGCTCAATCCCACAAAAATTGCCATCAACACCAGCCTCAGCAATGTTATGGCAGATGGGTTGAGCTATGGGATGTACCAACTCCTGGTTAAGATGTTGGCAGACACCCCTTTTATAGACCGTCTTTGCTCTGCTGAGGAAATCATCTCGGCTTTGAATGGTCGTAAAATACCCAGTGAAATTTCTCTGATTCAGGCTGCTGTAGATGAAACCCTCGATATCTACCAGCAGACCAATAACTTCATGCAACCCGGTCAGACTGAAAAAGACGTGGCGGATTTCATGCATCAACAATTAGCTGATCGTAACCTCCTGGCTGCCTGGACCTATGAAGGTTGCCCGGCAGTCAACAGTGGTCCCGATTCCCCGGTCGGTCATGCCGCTCCCACCGATATCCAGCTCGAACGTGGGCACCTGGTGCATTTTGATTTCGGTGTCCAAAAAGATGGCTACTGTTCTGATATTCAACGCATGGTCTACCTGTTACGACCCGGTGAAAGCGCAGCACCCGTTGAAGTGCAGCAAGGTTTCGCTATGGTGCGCCAGGCAATTGAAGCTGCCCGTGCGGTATTACGCCCTGGCGTCACCGGTCTGGAAGTTGACACAGCTGCCCGCAAGATCATTACAGACGCTGGATATCCCGAATACCATTACGCCACCGGTCACCAATTGGGCAAGCGCGCTCATGATGGCGGTGGTATTCTTGGCCCCCTATGGGAGGTGTATGGCGATCTACCCAATCAGATCATTGAGAAAGACCAGGTTTACACGATAGAACTGGGAATAGCGCTACCGGGATATGGCTATATTGGGTTGGAGGAAGATGTGCTGGTGACCGAAGATGGAAATGAGTATCTGGGAGAGCCACAGACAAAACTGGTGGTGTTATAAGATCAATTGATAGGCTTGCTTTGCCATCTTCACTTCAAAGCATTCTTGTGGTGATTCTGATCCCACCTTTTTACCAGACTCTGTTGTTGTCTGTTTAATATCTTCACTCAACAAATAAATTTGAAATAATCCCACTCGTAGTGCAGCTGAGGCCGTAAAACCGAATCTGACCTGGTTCTGATCAATCTGCAATCCATTTTCCTGGAGCCCGGCTAAATATGCATCAAATAAAGATTCTTGAATCAAATCTTCATCCGAGCCTTTTAACATATTTATCGCGCCATAAACAAATTGACCCAGATCATCTCCAATAGGTTGAATCCCCATCAAAGCCCAATCGAGAGCCACTGTTTGCAATTTACCATTCCTGCCCTTTCTTGCCATAAAATTGGTTGGATAAGTGTCACCATGGCAAATAACTTTCGGTAAAAGATCAAGTTTTGATAGAAAATGCTCGCTCTCCATCAACATTTGTCGAAATGGATTTTCTTCAGGTGGAGGGTAGTGGTTTAACATGATTGGATGATCCCAAAGCACATCTTTCCAATTTGGCATCATTTTAATCCATTGTCGATTCCTTTCAATACTAAGCCAGGGATAAGCTTTAAGCATGTCATCTGAAAAGCTGGTGGCATTCAATTTTCCTAATTGACTCGCGGTAAAAGTAAAGTGATCAAGCGTCCAGTTTCCATTATTAGAATCATCAATATCTTCAAGCCATAGGAATATTCTATTTCCAGGAATTTCATATGTCTTATAACATTTAGGAACACACAATCCATCTGGTAGATTTGAAAATACACCGGATTGGTAAGCAAACCATTCACGCTTCCAAAAGTTCCAATGGGTTTGGTCTTCTCCTTCTCCCATATTTTGCCTGCCAACATTCGCAGGGGATTGAATTATTTTCAGGATTACTGACCATTTGAATTTTCCATCAGTCGCTTGACCTATCCCCGAATAGCGATATAAACCAACACTGACCGGATTTCCAATCCCCCCACCTAATTGATTTACTGTCCAACCCAATAATTGAAAATTGTTGTGTTTTGTTGATACATGAACAACATCAAACAACATTTGTTCATCAGCCCATTGCAGAATTGAGGAATGTTCTATCGCCATAGTTTCCTGACCGATTTATACATTAGGAATCCTTTTATAAAAAGTCGATTTTTTAACAATGCCAGTATAGCATCCTGAAGTATCACTCCCAACATAAAAAACAGGCTATCCTTCTACAGATAGCCTGTTTTGATAATTTTCTCAGTTGGACTTTCTATCCCCCGCCTAAATAAGCTTCCTTTACCATCGGATTTTCCAACAAATCACCAGCATCACCTTCCAGAACAATCTTGCCGGTTTCAAACACATATCCACGGTCAGCGATGGACAATGCCATCTGTGCATTCTGTTCCACCAACAGGATCGATGTTCCCTGCTGATTGATCTCTTGGATAATATCAAAGATTTGTTCCACAATAATGGGAGCCAGTCCCATGGATGGTTCATCCAGCAGCATCAATTGTGGACGCGCCATCAAACCGCGGGCAATCGCCAGCATTTGTTGTTCGCCACCAGAGAGCGTACCACCTAATTGTTTACGTCTTTCGCGCAGGCGGGGGAACTTCCCAAATACCATTTCGATATCTGCTTCAATACGTTGTCGATCTGAAAAGATATAGGCGCCCATCTCAAGATTCTCAACCACTGACATTTTGGGGAAAATTCTTCTTCCCTCCGGTACCTGAACAATACCTTTGGTAACAATATCCTGGGGTGGTGTTTCCACAATCGATGCACCTCTGTAGCGTATGTCACCGGCAGTGGGTTTATTCAGGCGAGAGATGGTGTTTAAAGTGGTAGATTTTCCCGCTCCGTTAGCACCAATCAAAGCGATAATCTCACCTTCTTCCAGGTGAAAAGAAACCCCTTTTAAAGCATGGATTGCACCATAATGAACGTTCAGGTTTTCAACTTCAAGCATCATGAACTTTCTCCCGTCGATATTTTTCCGATAGCGCTGCTGCACCAGGTCCCAGATAAGCTTCAATTACCCGTGGATTGGCTTGAATTTCTTTCGGATTACCTTCTGCAATTTTTTCGCCGTAATCCAAAACGGAAATTTGATCGGATATATTCATTACCACGCGCATGTCATGCTCAATTAGAATAATTGTTATTCCCAGATCATCGCGAATTTGACGGATAAAATCTTTCATCTCATCGGTTTCCTGAGGGTTCATGCCAGCAGTGGGTTCATCCAGCAATAGTAATTTGGGTTGATTGGCTAATGCTCGGGCAATTTCCAGACGTCTTTGAGCCCCATACGGCAGGTTTAATGCCAGATTATCACCCAGACCAGCCAGTCCAACATAATGTAATAAACGGCTGGCTTCATTGACAATATGTTTTTGTTCTTTTTGATAACCAGGTGTTTTGACCATTGCTGTAATCCAGCCATGCTTCAGGTGAGGTTCGAAACCCACCATTACATTCTCGACAGCGGACATATTTTTAAACAAGCGAATATTCTGGTACGTACGGGCAATACCCATAGCAGCAACCTTATCCGTCAGCATACCCTGAATCGCGCGGCCGTTGAACAGCACATCTCCAATTTCTGGCTTGTAGAATCCAGAAATGCAGTTGAATAAGGTTGTCTTTCCAGCGCCATTCGGACCAATAATACTGGCTATCGAACCTTCTGGAACAATGAGATCAACTTTATTTACCGCGACCAGACCACCAAAGATTTTTGATACCTGACGAGCTTCCAGTACCGTTTTCATTTTTCACCTCCTGCCACAGCAGGCAAGGGCACCGGTTCATGATCCTGTTCAACAGGCACTTCCAGTTTTGGTCGTCTGGCTGGCCATAACCCTTCAGGTCGGATGATCATCATCACGACCAGCAATGCACCAAAAACCAACAAACGGTAACTTTCCAACTCTCTAAGTATCTCTGGTAGGCCTTTTAAGGTAAAGGCTCCCAAAACAACACCCGGAATACTGCCCATACCGCCTACAATCACCAAAACCAGCACGTTAATCGAGACCATTAAGGCATGATCTTCGGGACCGGTGAATTGGTTACGCGAAGCGAACAATGCACCTCCCAATCCCGCAAAAGCTGCGCCCAGGGAAAGTGCTAACAATTTATATTTTTGGGTATCAACACCTGTAGCCTGCGCTACCGTCTCATCCTGACTGATTGCCAGCCAGGCGCGTCCGATACTGGATTCCTGCCAGCGTCTGGCTAGAAAGATCGAAAGCAAGACAGCCAGAATAATCAAATACATGAAATCAACATCCGTTGTAAATGACCGGCCAAATAAGGTGGGACCAGCAATATTTCTTACACCTCTTGGTCCCATGGTGAAATCTTTCAATATATCACTTCGCAATAAAATTCGGATGATCTCCCCAAAACCCAACGTCACAATCGCCAAATAATCACCACGTAAACGCATGATTGGTAAACCAATCAAAATACCGGATAAGGCTGCTGCCAGAACCGCTACCCCCAGAGCAATCCAGAAATTCCAGACAAGGTTATGTGGTTCCGGTGAAGTAGTCAGAGCAAAGGTATAAGCACCAATCGCAAAGAAAGCCACATAGCCCAACACCAATTGACCGGACAGACCAACAATAATGTTCAAACCGAGACCCAACAGAACGTAGATTCCAACCGTTCCCATTACATAATTCCAGTATGCACCCCAGGTTCGTGGTAATAAGACCAATAACAGCAGGACAACACCCAGCAAAATATAACTAACGTAGGGATTTCCCTGCAACTTACCCAGCCAGCGGTCCTGTGACCATTTCTGAATGGACTCGCGAGTTGATTTCACGCGTTCACGGCTGCGTTCGCTGGCTACAGCAAGAAAACCACCCACCACAGCCAATAATGTGCTGTAGAATACATGAATTAATCCACCGACAACAATGGTCTGATTAAAAAGGAAGAACCTGACCGACTCTGAGGAGAGTTGGCTTAAGTAAGTACGCAAGTTGATTCCCCGATTATCAAGCGCTCCTACGATCAGTGCATAAACCATTACCAAAACACCGGCTGTCAGACCTGCAATGGCAGATCGACCCAGCACCTTGCTTACAACAAGCGCCTCATGTTTATCCTGTCGGGATGCACGCCAACCATTCCATAATCCCAATAAACCCAAAAATATGAGGAAACTGTTGACGGAAGGTATTTGACCTACCCCTAAAGATTGCCCTAATGCTTTCTGTATCAAACCTGAAAATACAACTGTAAAACCAATTAACGCGAAAAAAATTACAATGATTCCAAACACCAAACCACTTGCGGCGGATTTTCGAATAGATTGCTTGTTCATACCTTCTCCTCCGTAAGTGCTTCACCCAGGATTCCAGAAGGACGGAAAATCAATACCAGAATCAAAATGGTAAAAGCAAGAACGTCTTTCAACTGGAAATCTATCCCCAGCACTGCTGGTCCAACCGACTCGACAATTCCCAGGAACATACCACCTAACATAGCACCAGGTATGTTGCCAATGCCACCTAATACCGCAGCTGTGAATGCTTTAATACCTGGTAAAAAGCCAACAAAATAATTAAACAACCCGTTGTGAATACCCCACATCACTCCTGCTGCTCCAGCCAGTGCACCGCTGATCACAAATGTACGGCTGATGATTTGGTCAACATTGATTCCCATCAAGGCTGCTGTTTTCTTATCCTGAGCCACTGCGCGCATGGCGCGACCCAATTTCGTGCGTTGTACTAAAAGATAAAGCCCTACCATCAAAATTGCAGATAAAATTAAAGAAAAAATACCCGTATACGTCAGAACAACCGTACTGCCAGCCACTTCAAGATTCCAACCTATTCCACGATCTAAAACCACCGGGTTGATGTATTGGCGACGTTGTGGCCCAAATAACAATTGACCAGCATTTTGTAGGAAAATGGAAGCACCAATCGCACTGATCAACGGTACCAAACGTGGTGCACCTCGTAATGGCCGGTAGGCAATCTTCTCCAGGAATAGCCCTGAGAGTGCTGCGATCGTCATCCCGGTTAAAAACGCAAGAATAATCGCAACAACCGGATAGGCATTTAGAAAAGATAACTGGCTACCATCTGCCCCACTCACCTGGATAGCATTGAATGCTTCAAACACAAAATAACCACCAAATGTGCCGATCATCATCACTTCACCATGTGCAAAATTGATCATGAACAAAATACCATAAACCAATGTATAACCAATTGCAATCAGTGCATACATTCCACCGATGATCAACCCAGAAACAGAAAGTCGCAGCCAGGTGTCTGCCCCGAACTGCAACTCTGCAGCAACATCCATTGCACGCACAATAATGAGCGCGAGCAAAAGAAGCGCTGCAATAATTCGAATAATTCGGATACTATTCTGGGGCAATGTAAGCGGCTTTTTTTTCCGCGTAGCTTCCATTAAGCCTCCAATGTGTTCAAGTTAGGATTTTTCTATCATACCACAGGGTAACTGCGGAAAGAGAAATTCTCTTTCCGCAGTGTTTCCCTTTAATAGAACGATGTTTTAATTCTCAGCCTGTGCCCAGTCACCATCTTTAACGATGTAGAATGTTGGGCCAGCCGTATTACATTCACCAACAGCATCACAGCTGATATCACCGGTAATGCTGGTGAAGCCTGAAGTACCACGAACTGCAGCAACCAAGGCACCGCGAGGTACATAGAGTGTGCCATCGGAACCTAATACCGCAACTTCTTTGACCTTTGCCATTAACACTGCTGCTGAGTCATATCCACTCCAGGTGTAGGGGGATAATGTTCCAGCACCAACACCATAGGCTGCCAGGTAATCGGCATCAAATTTTACTTTTGCATCAGAATCTGGTGGGATCAAGGAAGCAGCATAACCGCCTTCACCATTGGCGCCAGTTTTCTCGACAAATTCAGCACCAAAAGTACCATCACAACCGAAGAAAACGGCATTTTCCAGACCACTTTGTTTCATATTGTTGGCCAATACAACACCTTCAGCAACATAGCCACCAAAGTAGACGGCTTCAGGAGCGCTGGCAGCCAGGGCTGATAATGTAGCAGTGTAATCAGTTTCGCCTGGGGTGATTGCTTCATATCCTACAACTTCTCCACCCAGGGCGGTGAACTCAGTACGAACGACATCAGCCAATCCCTGTCCATAAGCGCCACCATCATGCAATACGGCTACCTTGCGGAAACCTAATTTCGAATAGAGGTAATCAGCAGCGAATTTACCCTGTACTGCATCGGTAAATGCAACGCGATTGAAGACTTTTGAACCGAGGGTGGTCAAGGGGGGGTTGGTAGCGGAAGGAGACATCATCGGGATACCGGCTTTATCATAAATCGGGATGGCTGCTTCCGTTGCACCAGAGAAAATATGACCAGCGACGGCCACAACGGTTGGATCTGTTGCGAGTTTGTTAGCAACTGCAGCGCCACCTTCGGGGGCACCCTGGTCATCCTGCGCAACGAGTTCAAATGCAAAACCTTCAACAGTACCGGCATCTTTGACGGCAATGGCTGCACCCTGGGAGATATCCACACCAAATGAGGCGTAGTCACCGGTGAGGGGGGCACCCATACCAATTTTTACTGTTTGACCAGCAGGAATTTTGGCACAGCCAAATTCATCACTGGCACATACTTCTGGTTCACCGCCAGCAGGGGCAGCGCCATTACAACTTGCCAAAACCATGGCAAAAACGACAAATACAAAAAACAATACACTTTTCTTCATTACTTCCTCCTAAGACTTATTTATGGGATTTCAACAAATTCTTGAACGACAATTTTGAGATTGAAAATTTCTAACTTTGAAATGGCATACCTCCTTTACGGAAGAGAATTGACTGGAATTATCCCTGGAATGTTCTTGTCAAAAAAAACCACCCTTTGGTTTTCGTTGGGTGGCTTCTTTGCTTCTACTTTTTATTTTTTAACCTATCTTACTTTTATCTTTACCGCTCGCCCAACATCAAATCTGGCCTCCATCATAATATGGAGGAACCAATAGAGCATGATAATAATAATAGCGAGGGATATGTTTAACATGACATTCATCACATTCGTTCAGGATTTTGCTGATTATACAGTGTTTTATTGATCTGTCAACCCTTTTTTTAATTTTGGTTTTCATTTTAGAAAATCTGAACCTTTTAAACTCAGGAATCTCTCAATTAAAATTACAGCAATCGGGTAACCAATAAGTGACTGAAAAAATTATCGCAAGGCATTCAGGGTTTCTTCTAGAAACAGAATGAATGCCAGGAAAGGCTTAGTTTTTTTTTAGGCTATAAGTATTTCTATTTGAGTAAGGATTGGAGTGCATGTCAATTCTTGGCGTTATATTCTTTGACCGTTTCCGAACAGATCTCAATGAATTCACTATTGGCATTGGGAGGTATTTCACATCCTGAAGAAACAAAAAAATTTGGAAATTGCCTGGTGGAAGTTAATAATTTGTTTGTCTTTTCAATAACATTCTCAATACTTCCGGACGCAAACACCCCTGATGGATCAAGATTCCCGCCAAGAATGACTTTCCCATTCACCTGTTCAAGGGCTGACTGCATATCCATAGGCTCACCAAAATGGTAAATTTCAGCTCCCGCTTCGAGAATTTTGTTGAGGTGGACTAATTTTGCCCCACAATTATGCAGCATGATGGCAAATTCCTTGCTTTGTGTAGCTTCGATAATCTGTCGGACATAGGGAGAAGAAAATTTTCCTAATCCTCTGGGAGAAAGTAATCCCGCAGCTGGTTCAGCAATAATCACCCCAGCAGCACCCGCCTCTTTGAACGCATTTGCATATTGAATCAGAAAAGGTGTTACTTTTTCGAGCAATAAGATTAATTCATCAGGATTAGTAAGGCTAAGTTCCATCGCTTCAGAGACACCAAAAATACGTCCAGCCAGTGAAAATGGACCAATCATCCCTCCCAAAACCGGAATGCCTTTTTTCTGCCCTATTCGTGATAACCTTTTTGCTGCTTCCAGATAAACGCCTGTCCTGCCATCCCCAATTTTAGGAATTGGTAGATTTTGTATCTCATCAACTGAAATCACCTTCCTACCAATCACAGTGGGCACTTCATGTTCAGAAAAGCGGATCACACAACCAAAAGCTTCCGCCTCCACAGAAAGGTCCATCCCTGTGAGTATCGCAGGTGTATTAAACAACTCATGCATGCGTAACGAGACAGCGAATTGAGCCTCGGCATTTGTTGCAGCCTGGTCTACTGTTAGGTTTAATTCAGACAATCCACCAAAAATGCCAATAGGGAGGAAAACACGTTCTTTTTTATTGAGGAAATATTCTGATAATTTAGTGTTCATTGAAATCTTACCAATTTATCTAATTTTTCTTGAATACATTAAGTATATCAAATATGACAACGTTGTCAATTGTATTTATGGAATATTTTTACAATTGACGACCCTATCAAGGTGATTTTGTTATTGATCCTCATAAAACCTGATGCTAATTACCAGTTTGATCTAATAAAGAACGCATTTTTTCTCGATATCCTTTAAATGCCTTATGACCGGCCGGGGTAAGTTTGAGGGTTGTGCGTGGTCTGCGGTCAACAAATTCTTTCAGTACCTCAATGTAGCCAGCTTCTTCCAATTTCTTCATATGGGAAGATAGATTTCCGAACGTCAGACCGGTCTGCTGCATGATGAAGAGGAAATCAGCACTTTCTACCAGATATAGATAAGACATGATGATCAACCGGGCTGATTCATGAATGACTCTATCTACATCTTCCAGATTAGGTAAGTGGATACCTGTATCTTTTTTTCTAATCATACCTCCTCCGCCATTCCTTCGCCGGGAAGAATAACCTTCGGATGACGTTTCATAAAGTTTCGCATCACAATGATTGCTGCAATCAAAAACAAAACGCCCAGAACTGTTAGAACCACACCAACTGATGCAATTCTTCCTGCCAATGCAAATCCAATAAAATTGAGGATTGCGTATAAATACAGGCGCTGAAATTTAATAAACCAGCCGACAAGACAAAGAATGATCGCAATGATCAATCCAATTACCAGAAATATGTTAACCGTTAACCAGCGAACAGTCTGATCTCCAGAAGGATTAATCACTCCTAAGAAAATTACAAATCCCAAAACCAATAGCATGAACAAAAAATAAAGAACCATTAACCACATTCGTTGTGATTTCCTGAATTTTAATGAACCAATTCTTGGATCACTGATGGATCGTTTCAATGCCATTGGCAATGTGACGATAATCGGAAACAAATACCAGAAATTTTGATTGATTAACACGCCTAATCCAAATGACAGATAAATCAACCCTAAAATCATATCCCAGATTCCATCTGAAAAATAAGTTTGATAAATATTTTTCTTCAAAATCTCTAGGTTCACATTGGTCATGACAACCTCCGATTTGCTATTACAATATATTTGTTATTCAGTGTACTTTGTATTACAAAGTTAAATATATAATAGCAGGTTTCCAACAAAAGTCAAGTAGGACATCAGATTAATAACCCATTGTTGTCATATTTTTCTTACAAAACAAGCAAATAATCCAAATTAACTATTGAATTATTTTTCAAAAAGAGTATAGTAACCATATTCAAGTGCACTTTTTGTAAATTTATTAAAAAAATCAGAATAAATCTCCAAATTTCCATATCAATCCCCATTATTACTACAAAACAATACAAGACTGACATGGTTTTCGTTTAAGTGCATCTGATAATTTTTTTTGGGAGGGTTTAGTTATGTCGAAGAAGATTTTTAATATAATCAGTTTGGTGTTAGCTTTTGTATTTATTGTTTCTGTCGTCCAACCGGCGTACACCAGCAATGAAGGCAAAATGCGTGTTTGGGTGGAATTCAGTCCTGGACGGGGAGCAAAAGTGGAGAAATCACTCAATGCACTCGGAGCTGAGTTCCATTATCGTTTCGAGGATCTCAACAGCTTCGTGGTCACCGTCCCCGAGCAAGCCCTGGGTGGATTGAGAAACAATCCGAATGTGGTCTCGATTGAGGAAGATGCCATCCGGTATGCATATGCAGAGAGAAACTTATAGTCCCCTATGGTATCGATATGGTCCAGGCACGTGATGTCTGGGATGAAATAGAGATCGTCATGGTTGATGTAGGTGCACCATCAGGTGAGGAATAAAAGTTTGTATTATCGACTCAGGTCTTTGGACTGGGCATGAAGATTTTTATGGTGTAAATATTTATGGTGGATATTCACACATATTGGAACACTGACACCTGTTTTTGGACATGGTACCCATGTTGCTGGCACAATTACAGCATCAATCTCAATGAAAAAGGTGTTGTTGGTGTTACACCAGGTGGCTCTGATCAGTGTTGATTTATACATCGTCAAAGTCTTCGAGATCCTGAATGTGGTTGGACTTACAGTTCATCCCTGGTAAATGCAGCCCAGTCAATGTCAGGCTAATGGAGCAAACATCATCAGCATGAGTTTGGGTGGACCAACTAAAAATAAAACCGAAGAACGTGCCTTCAATAATCTTATACGGGCTGGGAATCTTATCCATTGCAGCTGCTGGTAATGATGGTACCTCAGCCAATAATTATCCAGCCAGCTATACCTCGGTCGTATCCGTAGCAGCCATCGATTCAAATCGAAGACGGTTGCAGATTTTTCACAATTCAACAGTCAAGTTGAACTCGCAGCACCAGGTGTAGGTGTATTGAGCACAGTGCCATTCCTAATGAAGCCTCATTAATCGTCA
This sequence comes from uncultured Chloroflexia bacterium, assembly GCA_963765655.1. GTDB lineage: Bacteria > Chloroflexota > Anaerolineae > Anaerolineales > Anaerolineaceae > UBA6170. The sequence continues at coordinate 1,186,446 of CAVXXH010000003.1, read as the reverse complement.
ATGGTTTGTCATATACTGTCAACCAATAGAATTTACTGCAATAGGAAGCGCAACAGGATCTCTTAGTTAATGGCGGATTGTGCGGAACTACTGATAGTAACTGGGCTGGTAAAGTTGTTTTATGTCAACGTGGTACATACGATTTTCTAGTACAAAGTTCAGAATGTCCAAAAAGTGGTGGCTTGGCTGCAGTAATTTATAACAATGAACCCGGAAACTTCCTCGGTACCCTTGGCTCTGAAGGATGTTGCATCACCATACCAGCAATTTCATTGTCTCAGGAAGACGGCGAAGCTTTAATTGCCACCAAATAGGTACATCAGCAACAGTAACCACAACTTCAGACAAAACCTGCCAGTGGTTACGAAGCATGGGACGGCACCTCCATGGCTACCCCACACGTTTCTGGTGTAGCAGCCCTGATTTGGAGTGCCAATCCCTATTGGACAAATGTCCAGATTCGGACTGCTCTAATTGGTTCTGCTATGGATTTAGGAGCGGGCGGTCGAGATGTTTATTACGGCTATGGATTAGTGCAAGCAAAAGCAGCACTAGACCTGTTAGGTGGAGCCACTGATCCTACTCCAACACCAACATCTACCCCTGTAACACCGTAACCCCAACAACTCCACCACCAACACCAACCCCAACACCCACAACTCCACCAGTGTCTGATACATTAGCAATATCAATTGATACAGATAAGGATATATATTCAAATAACCAACGAGTGTATATAACTGTCACGGTAACAGATGAATATGGAGCTCCCGTAATTGGAGCAAGTGTAAGTGGACAGATCTTCAATCCCAGCAATGCGCTGGTAGCCAGTCTTACTGCGACAACCACCACTTCAGGTGTGGTTACATTTACCTATCTGGTCAAGAGAAATGTTGGCACAGGTACTTATACTGTGAGTGCGACAGCATCCAAATCAGGATATACCTCTGATTCAGAAACCATAACATTTACAGTGAAATAAATATTTTCACATTCAAAAACAAAAAAACCCTGTGTTTGAAAAATCACAGGGTTTTTTATATTCCCAATAGGCTCAATTGCATGAACCGCTCTTTCACCTTATACTGCGGTACTTTCAAAGCTATTCCCTTCTGTGCACACAAGGTTTTGAACTGCTCACTCAACTTCTGGGCGCTGTTGGCAGCACACTCATAACGATTGCCAAACGCCCGCAGGTGCTTTTCTTTCACCCCCGGGAATAAGTGCTCCAGCTGCCGCAGATAATACTCCTGTGAACCTTTGCGCTGCGTCATGCCAAACGCTGCCAGTATCCACCCAGCACCATGTGCATGCGCCAGTTCCACAATGCTCCGTACATTCTCCCAGTTGTCCTCAATGAAAGGCAAAACCGGCATCAACAATACGCCTACTTTGATACCACAATCAGCCAGAAAACGCATGGCTGCCAGCCGTTCTGAGACCAGAGCTGCCCCTGGCTCCAGCTTTTTTCCCAAGGCATCATCACAGGTGGTGATGGTAAAGGAAACCAATGCCTGGGTATCTCGAGCAATCTGACTGAGAAGATCCACATCACGCACTACCAACTTGCTCTTGGTGAGTACATGCACCGGGAAACCATACTCAACAAACAATTGCAACGCGCCACGGGTCAACTGATACTGTTTTTCCACCGGCGCATAGGGATCATTCATCGAGCCGGTGCCCACAGTTCCCTTTAATACGTTTGCCCGGTAATTCCTTGCGCAGCAACTCCAGGGCGTTTACCTTCACCAGGGTATCGTTGAAGTTCTCAATCTGGTAACACTCGCTGCGTGAGTCACAATAAATACATTGGTGCTGGCAGCCACGGTACAGGTTCATGGTGTACTGAATCCCAAACCAGAGATCAGGCGCTTTGGAATGCGAGAGGATGGTTTTGGCTTGAATTTCTTTGATCATGCTGGCTCACCAACATGATATTAGCACAAATTTCCTAAGAACGCAAGTTCTATTTCTTCTTTGCCATCCCGTTACGTACTGCCACCATTTCAGTGATGATCGCCAGCGCAATCTCTTCGGGACCCCGCGCAGCAATATCCACCCCAATCGGCGAATGGATGCGCGCAATTTGTTCTTCTGTTATCCCGGCTGTTTTCAGATCACGCACATGGTTGGCAAATGTCTTTTTTGACCCCAATGCCCCGATGTACCGGGCTTCATTCTGACAGCCAATTGCCAGTGCCGGTACATCCAGTTTATCGTCATGCGAGATCACCACCAGGTAAGTGCCCTGATCCCAGGCGTAACGCTGTAAAAACTCCTCCGGCCATTCCTGCACTAGCTGGTCCACATGCGGGAAGCGTTCCCTATTTCCAAACGCCTTACGTGGATCGATCACGGTGGTGTGAAAACCAAGAATCCGGGCATATTGCACCAATGGGATGGCGATGTGCACCGCGCCCACTATCAGCAATTTCTGAGATGGTGCTAACACATCAAAGAATACATCAACCACCTGATCCTTAACCTGAAATGTCTTTCGTGTGCATTGTTGCTGAGAAAAAACATCCACTACATTTTCCTTCACCATCGCAAGCAAATCTGAATCAGAAAATTCGCCCAGCATCCTGCCATCCGGATAGGCATAGAACTGTTCACCAGCGTGAGCACCCGATAATACTGTTACGACCACCGCCAACTGTTCTTCTAATAGATCCTTCTGCATTCGCTCAAAATTTTCTCGGGTAAGCTTTTCAACCCACACTTCTATAGTGCCGCCGCAAGCCAATCCAACTCTGATGGCCTGGTCCTGCGTGACGCCATAATGCAGTAATTTAGGTGTATCACTCTTAAGTACCTTCATTACTTCGGCCACCACTGCACCTTCCACACAGCCGCCACTGACCGAGCCTGCCATCAGTGCATCCTGATTAACCGCCATCTTGGCTCCCAATCCACGCGGCGCTGAACCGTAGATTTCCACCACAGTTGCCAGAGCTACTTCTTTGCCTATTTCAAACCATTTCTGCATAGGCTGTAAAATTTCACGCATAATTAATTACCTCAGGGTTTTCTTGCTAACATTTGCACCGCTAATTGTTGCTTGCCTTTGGCATTTGTCAGAACATTTTCATCATACACTAAAAATTCCCACCCGGAAAAAGATTGTAATAATTCACCCGGCTGAAGCAGATATTCAGAACGCAAGTGCGATTGATCCCGATCCGGGTCAAAGCGCATGGTTTCCAGCACCAAATATCCTCCCGGTTTCAAATATTGCTGATAAAGCGGGAACATTTTCCGATCCAGAAACCAGAAGTTTAAGATGACATCAAAGCAGCCAGGAAGGAGATGAATCTCCGGTATATTAACCAATGCTGTCACCACTTTTGGATACCTGTTCTTTGCTTTTCGCAGCGCAACCATCGAAAAATCCACACCCAGGACTTGCAACCCATGTTCAACCAACAGGTTGGCATTGTGACCTTCCCCCATGGCAACGTCCAACCCCCATCCCAAGGGTGGCAATTGTGGAAGAACTTCCATTAGAAATGCCCGTGGACTTGCCAGATTGTGACCACTGGATAGATAGCGTTCGTCCCATTCTTGCGCCTGATAACGGCTCATGGGACTTTTTCTTTCACGTCAAAACGCCCATTGATCAACAATGTCACCAACCGGCCTTCAATTGTCAGCACTTTCACTTCCGTACCATAAGTTTGGGTTAATTTCTCACTGGTCAATACTTGATTGATCAAACCCGCATCCAGCACAGCTCCTGCTTTAAGTAGGATAACGTGATCAGCAATCATGGCAGCTGCATCCGGATCATGTGTGCTGAACACAATCGTTACCCCGCGTTGTGCCAGTGTCTGCAAAATTTTCAACAATCGCCCCTTATTACTCAGATCCAGATGCGAGGTGGGCTCATCCAGTAATAGTACCTGCGGCTCCTGCACCAATGCCCGTGCCAGTACCACCATCTGTTGCTCGCCACCGCTCAGTTCTGTCACTGGCCGTTGCTCAAGGTGATTGACTTCGAGCAGCTGTAAGGTTTCTCGTACCAGTTGGATATCATGTTCGCTGGGCATATCCAGAAAACCCAATTGGGGTGTACGCCCTAATAAAACATATTCAATCACTTTGAAATTGAAGGGTACAACTTCGGATTGTGGTACCAGTGACATCACCTGAGACAATTCCGAGCGTTTGTATTCACTGATATTCTTACCGGCAATCCAGATTTCGCCTGACTGGGGTGCCAGTAATCCCAGAATGGTGTGCAGCAACGTGGTTTTCCCGGTGCCATTCGGACCCAGGATAGCGGTAACGCTGCCCCTTTCGACCGATAACGAGAGATCATTCAGAATCGTCTCTCCAGGATCGTAATGGAATTGAATATTTTTAAGTGCAATCATGGCCGGATTCATCGCAATTTAATCCTGGAACGGTTGATGATGGCCACAAATAAGATGGCACCGATAAGCGAAGTCAGAATACCTAAGGGAATCTCGCCTGCCAGTAATGTACGTGCCAGATTATCGCACACCACCCCAAAAATAGCACCAATCAGCATAGAACCGGGTACAGAAAATTGTCCATTCGGGCCAAACATCTGACGGGCGATCTGCGGCACAATCAAGCCAACCCAGCCAACGATGCCACTCACGGCGGTTAACACCGCAGTGGCCGAGACAGCTGCAATCAGTACGATCAGACGTTCGCGGGTGGTTTCTGCGCCCAAAGAGAAGGCGGTGTCCTGTCCCAAAGACAGCACGTTCAAACGCCAGCGCATCAGATACACAATCAAGAGACCAACCACCACCACAGGGGCAACATACAACAAATCCTGCCAGGCTACACTCCATAAGCCACCCAGTAACCAGAAAGTGATCTCCTGCAACTGGGTCAAGGGATCTGCCAGATACTTCAGCACACCCAATCCGGAGGAAAATAAAGCCGAGACCACAATCCCGGATAGGATTAAGCGCAACACCCAGCCGCCAAATTTAATCGTGCGTGCCAGAATAAATGACCCAGCCAGCCCTATCAAAGCAAACAAAGAAGCAGAAAGCTCAATCGTTAATCGTCCACCACCCAGCCACAAAATCGCCACCGCTGCTCCAAAAGCAGCCCCCTGAGAGACCCCCAGGAATCCCGGTTCCACTATCGGGTTGCGGAAGATCATTTGCAGCACCGTTCCACACACAGCCAATGTTGCCCCTAATAAAGCGGCCGTCAGAATACGCGGCACACGCAGCATCCAGACCAGTCGCTGCGCCATACTATCCTCCAACAATACCTGAAGAGGCATCCAAAATGGTTGCGGGTACCTTCCTATGAATATGGAAGCAGCCAGAATAATCAGGAGCATAACCGACAATATCAATATTCGTTGATATTGTTTTGCCCACAAGCTTCTGGTTGAATTCATGGCATCTATTTTATCTCATCCAGACGCGGAAGAATAGACTCCTCTATTTGAACTTCAGTCAAGCCATACATTTCCTGGTAGAAATTCACCACCTGAGCCGGTAGATCAATTTCAGCCGCACGCTCTGGTTGCAGGATGGTAGCCAGCCACTGTTGCCCTAAAATCCAGCGTGGATCAATCAGATCCCAACTGGCAAAATCAGCTGGAAAACCATACACCAGACCATTATCGACTGCCTGCAGACCTTCCCAGTTTGGGCTTTGCACCAATTGCCCCGCTGTTTCCACAGAATCACCACCGTAATTTACCACAAAAATCACTTCTGGGTTCCACACGGCAATTTGCTCCAGACCCACCTGAATCCAGCCATCAGATCCACCATCCACACCCAACCAGATGGGATTTCCGCCTGCATTCTGTACCATGGTGGTTTGCAGATAGCTGGCTGGCGGTACTTTGAAGGAAATATCACCACCATCCTCACTGTATTGCAATACTAAAACAGAGGGTCGCTCTATATCCTGCAAATCACTCATCAATTCATTGACCTGAGCTTCTCTACCTTGATAATAAGCGATAATTTCCTCTGCTCGTTCCGCATTATCAAATACCTTCCCCAAAGCGCGGATATCTTCATAGAAAAATGCTGGTGTTTCCAGGTTCATTCCCATCACAGGAATAGCTATTTCTTCTAATGCATCACCTAGTTTTCCCAACGAAATATTCTTTAAAATTACCAGATCAGGTTGATACGGTGCGATTTGTTCCGGCCCAGCATCCCGTTCCAGCATATTCTTAACGGTAACATTTGGGTCAACCAGCTCCAAAAACGCCTGGGTATCAAAACCCCGCACTTCCAATGCAGTTAATTTATTGGCTGCATCCGGGAAAAGATAAATTGTATCAAGTACATAGGGAGTTGCTTTCCCAGCCACAACGATTCGCTCGGGGAGTGCTGGCAAGGAAACTTGTTTTCCAGTAGCATCAATAAATTCTAAACCAGCTTCTGCAACTGGTTCAGTCTCCTGGGGTTCCGCTTCATTTTGGGATACTGCAGGCTCTGGCGGATCTCCTGCGGTTACAGTGCTTTGTGTTTGCCCACAAGCACTCAATAACAATACAAAAAGTAAACTGATCAAAAAAATTTTATTTAAGTTTGGATTCATGATTCCCTCGATATTTATTTATTCAATCATTATATATTCATTTAATGAATAGGTCAATAATCGGAAGATCTAACAAAAATCCAACCACTTGTAAGGTCATCTTCGAAAAACCTTTCAAAACCAATAAGTATTTTTAATCTTTCTGCCCAGGTTTATGGAACAATTAAACCAAGAAACCAAATGATAGGATTAGAAAATGGGACTACTTTCTTGGATGATTATCGGTTTTGGTGTGGGCTGGATGACGAATTATTTCTTCAAACGGCGTTGTAAATTCGTTCGTGCAGGTCGAGTCTTTGCCGGTGTAAGCGGAGCATTGACAGGTGGCTTTTTGTCCAATATTTTATTTTATGGTGGAACACTAAATTTTTTATTTGCCTGGCAGAGCTTCATTGTCGCAATATTGAGTTCAATCCTGCTGGTGTTATTCTCCTTTGTCGAGACACGTCAACGAAAATATTCTTACTGACCCTAAGAATTCCCCTCTAAAACGAAGCTCCAGGGAAGGTCAAAAGAGTTCATTGAATATCAGGTGAACTCTTTTGATTTAATTTTTTTGTTCTCAAATGTACATTTAATAAAATAACCGATCTTCCCATATATTGAGTCGGTTCTTAATAATCGTTCTGCTGATGAGCACCAATTGAATACCATTAATTATATCGAATCCAAACAAAAAGGCCCCAAGTCAGTTATTTTAGATTGGCTCGACTGGAATCTGCATAAGGATATTATCCTTAACTAGCAAAACTTGGTACATCAGGTCTGCTGGTTCGGGATTAATTCTTTTATGGTGTGGACAACATGCCCGTTATCGGATCCAATACCTGTTGCTCTTTGTTGATTGAGATCAGGACCTTATTCGGCTCACTCCACCCGAGGATAGATAAAGTTTGATTTTCTCTCTCCAATAAAGTTGTAATTTTATCAGCTTGAGGATTTACTAGGCGCAATGACACCCCACTTGGAGAACAACTATCACCATATTCAATAATAAATATTACGGATTTTCCATCTGGTGACCACGTGAAATCACCTGCAAACCAATTCTCTAATCCTATGGGTAAATCGAAGTTAATAACTTGTTCCTGCTGCTCGAAGAAGTCATAGATAACCAAATTGACTGTCTGAAGATTGTAATAAATCACTTTTGAAGAGTCTGGAGAGAGAGAGCCATCCCACCAGTCCAAGTTATGGGGAAGGATTGGATTTCACCATTGTTGAGATTGACCTGACGTAAATTTTGTTGGAATTCCCCGATTGGCTGACAACCATCAGGGATAATCCGATCATAATAATATAGATATTGGCTATCAAATGACCAGCTTAATAAGCTCGTTAGAGGATAACCTAACCCCATTTCGGCCCATTTCTTCACCAAAATCCACGGTTTATCCTGATTACCACAAATTACCTCAACATAAGTGAAGTATTGGTTGTTGTATTTAAGCTGAGCTGTTTCCGAGTATGGCCAGGCCATTATGCGTTTCCAAACACAATACCCATTAGGAGAGAAATCACGAGTTTCATCTATAGAAAGTTCAGTCAAAATCGTGCTGGCAATATCAAGGGGGCTGAGGGTTAGACTAGGAGTAGATACGATGTATGTCAACATTTTTGTCGGATGAATATTCGTTTGGCTTGGGTCAGGGGTTTTTGTTGCTGAAATTAAAGTCACCGGGGAAGTTGGTAAAGAAGTTTGAGTGGTATTTTTTACTGCCTGGCAAGCAGATAAAAGTAGACCCGCCAAAATAAGAAATAATATACGCTTTTTCATTTTCTACTCCTTTCTTTACGTAGAAGTTGTTGCAGTCATATATTATGTTCCCTGAGATAAATACTATAACATATTTCTCTACTGTTCATCTGTGAATTAAAAATAGAAAGTGGACTCAAATCGTTAATTGTAATTCAGTGTATAACGGATCTAATCCAAACAGAGGTGAAATGGTTACCACAGAGTGGACTTCATGACTGATCTTTTATGTCAAATGTCAGATAGAGAAATTCCTTGTAGCCTTATCCTAAAATAGGCAGGGTAAAAATAAACGTGGTTGATTTTCCTTGCTCGCTCTGCGCCCATATTTTTCCCCCATGGGTATTAATTAGACTGCGAGCAATCGATAAACCCAATCCACTACCACCCTGATCGCGATTGCGCGATCTTTCCAGCCGGTAAAAGCGATCAAATATTCTTTCCAGGTCTTCCTGTGGTATCCAGGTGCCAAAATTGGTCACGGAAACCATTGCGGTTTGATTTTGAACTTCTACTTTTGTGGCGATCTCCTTTTCAGGCTGGGTATGCTGAATCGCATTTGATAATAAATTAACCATGACCTGGCTTAAACGTTGGGAATCACCCATTACGAAAATTTCTTTGTCAAAATAATCAGTCGTCATTTTAATTTTTCTCTCGCGGGCAGCATTTTGTTGTCTTTCAACCATTTCCCGTACCAGGGAATTCAATTCCACCGGGCTCTTTTCAATCTTCAAATCACCTGCATCCGCTAATGACAACATCCGTAAATCGTCCACCAGATTGCTCAGATAACTGACTTCGCTCTGCAATGCGCGCACATTCTCAGGAGAAGCTTCCATTAATCCATCTTCCATGCTTTCCAGATCGATACGTAAAACACTGAGCGGGGTACGTAATTCATGCGCTACATCCGCCATCATCTGGCGGCGCAATTCGGATTGTTGTGATAAATCTACAGCCATCTGGTTGAAAGCAGTTGCCATATCACCGAGTTCATCGTTCCTTTGAACCTGTACGCGCTGATTGTAATCCCCTTTTGCTAGAAGCCTGGAAGCGTTTGCCATCTCTCGCAACGGCTGTACAATGCTACTGGATTGCCACAAGGCAACCAATAATACCAATAGAATCGCGATAGCTCCCACCCAGATCAACGTACTATTTACTCTGGCTAAATAAATATTCTGACTTTCATTTAAAATTCCCATCATCGAAGCTACCAGGAATGTACCTACTTGCTCCCCATTCACAATCACAGGTGTGCCAAATTTGGTTAAGTTTTCAGGGTTATTGATGGCAATACCATCGGGATTCGTGTCAAAGATAATTTCATCGCCATCAATTAATAAAAAGCGCTCATCCTGGGCAGTGATCATCAGCCCTGGCGTCATCATATTTCCATTATCCTGTCGGAACCGTCCAAATCCACCTTCACGATTACCTGACGAATCGAAAACTAAATTTTCTACCCCATCCCAGGATCCATTCGCCTGATAATATTGTTCAAGAATCGGAACAACCCTGCGGGAGAAATTCGTTCCAGACCTTTCCACCAGGTCGGCAAAGCGGTTATAAACAACCCGATTGGTGACCACAATAAATAATACCAGGGTCAAAATGATGATCGTCAGAAAACTCAGTATTAACCGAGTCGTAATCGAAATGCGGTTCATCCCATATTTCCAGTTGGATTCACAAAGCGGTATCCCACCCCAAACACGGTGATAATAAATTGGGGATTGGTCGGGTCAGCTTCTATTTTCTTGCGCAGGTTATGGATATGGACATCCACTGTGCGTTCGACCCCCTCAAACACACCTAAATCTGTCGCTTCCAACAGCTTTGAGCGGGAAAAAACCTGATTGGGGTGTCGTACCAGGTAAACCAAAAAGTCATATTCCGTGGGTGTCAAAGATACAATCTCACCATCCACCTTACATTCCCGCGCATTGGTGTCCAATAAAACATTTCCAAATTGATAAATGCTGCGGGACTGCACCGGCTCCATTTGTGATCTTCTTAAAACAGCACGCGCACGGGCAACCAGTTCGCGTGGGCTGAACGGTTTGGTCATGTAATCATCAGCCCCCAGTTCCAGTCCAATCAACTTGTCGCTCTCTTCCACACGGGCTGTTAACATAATGATAGGCACATTGGATTCGCGGCGGATCTCCCGGCACACATCAATTCCACTCATACCCGGTAACATCCAATCCAATACAATCAGATCAGGAGTGTCGTTTAAGGCAATTTTTAATGCACTGGGACCATCATAAGCAGCTTGAACATCAAAACCGGCCTGCTCAAAGTATTTGCGCACCCCATCCGAAATTCGTTTCTCGTCATCAACAATTAATACTTTCATAATCTATAGTATAGCCCAATCTGTATAGAAATTTTCGCATTAATCATCACTCGCCCCAAAGATTAGGGCGAGCAATGTTCCATTTAAATTTCAGTTATCTAAATTCAAAACCAGTGCTGATTACTAACGTCCACCACTGTTTCCACGGGATTGACCCATACCACCCGGTCGCCCACCGTCTCGAAACATATCAAATGGCCTGTCCATTCTTTCTTGCATCTTGTAGAACATATTCCATGGAATTGGATTTTCCAATTGATTATTCAGTCGTTCGCGAATTCGATCAGCCTGTTCTTCAGTGATTTTGCCATCTGCTAAGGCTTGTTCAACTCTATCTAACTGTTTTTGAATATACTCATCATGGATGGTATCAAGATCGATCCCAGCTTCTTCAGCAACCTCTTCCAGGGTCTCCCCACCGGTAAGTCTGGCTTTCAGTTCATCAAATGTAATTTCTAATTTTTCCAGTATTTGACCAATTAGACCATTACCACCTTCCCAGATTTTCTCTGCCCGGAAGCGCATATAAGATCGCATGGAGTCAGCAAAACGTTGGTTTTGATAGAATAACAAACCATCCTCTACCCTATCTTCCAGACGTTCCTGCAATAATTCGGCCTGATCTTCTGTCAGTGTGCCGTCGGCAACCGCTTCAGCCAGGCAGGCTTCGTGTTCAGCCAACCATTGATCTAGATAAGTTTCATAATCGAGACCCTTGTCAGCAAAGATTTCCTCAATGGTCTTACCTGAATTGATCTCATCCCGCACTTCAGCGGCTGTCATACCCAAAACATCCTGAGGAATTGGATCTGTAGGACATACGGGTGGGTTCTGCCCATAGGCAGAAACAGAAGTGACTACGCCACCTACCAGCACGCCTGCAATCATTAATCCTAAAAATAAATTTTTGAACATTTCTACCTCCTGTGATTTAGTACTTATGCTTATCTTAACCAAAACTTGTTTAGAAATTGTTAAGATCCGTTTTAGATTTTGTTTTAATTTTCAAATTTTTCAACATTCTTTTCTGAAATTAATCAATATATTATGGATTTGCGATTAATTCGAGCTCTGCAACCAGCGCATCAATCAGGAATGTGTTTAATTGACCGCCACCACCACCTGTTCCATCTGCAGACCCGGACATCCCTCCAGGAATACCTCCGCCCATTCCACCGCCCATGCCACGACCCCCGCCACCACTCTGTAATTCTGGCGGCACTGTTCCGCCATTGGCTGCAATGGCTGTTGCACGTTTTTCCTCTCGTTCTTCTTCCGTCAATAATGTTCCAATGTTCTGAAATTCCTCCGGCACATATTTTGTCAGAATTTCCTGATATGAATCCGGGCTCAGATTGTAGTTATTAATCCACTCCAACTGTTCCGGGGTGAAAACCGTCTGAATTTGATTGAGAAGTGCTTCGATTTCCTCTCCAGCAGCTGTATCACTGGATAACAGGGTTTTCATCACTTTCCAGAGAGGAATCAGGGCAGTTGCCTGTTCTTGGGTCAATTTCAGGTCGCTATCACCTAATGCCATACTGCCCAGTATCAAACGAACCTGGGTACTGAGTTGTACCATCTCCTGTGTTTGTTCCTGAGATTGAACCTGCTCAGGATCTGCAGGATTATTTTCCCCCGCTGTACCTTCACCATTATTCTCCACTTCATTCATGGCTGCTTCCTGGTTCTGAATAGGAGCAACTGATTCACCACCGCTGCATGCGGTCATTAACAACATCATTACCAATACAATCAAAATCATTTTTTTATTCATTTTTACCTCACAAAATTACTCATGTCTTAATGCGACAATCGGATCTAATTTAGCTGCCTTATTGGCAGGCAAATAACCAAATAAGATACCAACTACAGCAGCTGAACCAAAAGCCAAAACAATCGAAAGTGGGTCAACTACTGTGGGCATATCTCCAAATCGGGAAAACACCCACGACCCAGTAATACCAAAAATAATACCAATTACACCACCAACCAGGGAGAGAATCAGCGCTTCTGTTAAGAATTGACTTTGAATATCCTGTGGGGTTGCTCCTACCGCCTGACGGATACCAATCTCTCTGGTTCTTTCCGTGACACTCACCAACATAATATTCATGATCCCGATACCACCCACTATCAGTGAAACACCTGCTACCCACGCCAGTAATATTCGGAAGGATTCGGTTGTCGCTGATTGGGTCTGAATAATATCCTGCTGCGTACTGATCTGAAAATCAGGTGATTCCAGGGGCACATCATGCAACTTGGATAGTAACAAATTGATCTGCAGGATGACATCATCTATATTTTCCTTGTCATCAACCGTCACATAAATCATCCGCACCCGATCACCTGCAATCCGGGAAAATTGAGAGTTCATTAACTTATCGAATACCAACGTGATGGGAACATAGACTCTGGCATCATAATCCACCCCGGAAACGAGTCCTTTTTCTTCAAAAACGCCCACTACCGTCAGTTTGAGTGTTCCAACACTGATTTTCTGACCTATCGGATAGGTGTCGCCAAATAATTCTCTGGCAATGGTTGCCCCTAAAATCGCTGTTCTGGTACTGCGTTCTAATTCCTGATCATTTATGAAACGACCTTCCTCAATTTCGATTTCACGCACTTTAGTAAAGTCTGGTGTGGTTCCTAAAATGGATACGTCCTCCAGAACAATATTCCCATATTTGATCGTTTGGGTGGTGTTTTGTTCCACCGCCACACCAGCCACATGCGGCACACTATTCGCAATTGCTTCCGCATCGGAGTACACCAAACCTCCTGAGGAAGAAGCCATGCCACCGCCAGCCCCACCCTGACTGAAGCTGCTCATTACGAACACCAGATTAGCCCCCAGACTATTAATCTGGTCAGCGATGGCAGTTTCTGTTCCTGAACTAACAGCAATCATAATAATTACTGCTGCCACACCAATGATGATCCCCAACATGGTCAGCATGGATCGCAACTTATTCGAAGTAAGAGATTTCGAAGCTACTTTAATAACATCTATAATCTTCATTTGCTCTCACATTCTCCCATTCATGTTATCCAGTTCAACCAGACCATCCCTTACGGCAATGATCCGCTGGGTTTGTTCTGCGATATCATGTTCGTGGGTTACCATCACAATTGTTCTTCCTGATTGATGTAGATTGTGCAAAATTTCCATAATTTCATTGGCTGATTTTGTATCAAGATTACCGGTTGGTTCATCCGCCAATACCAGTACCGGATCATTTATGAGTGCCCGGGCAATTGCCACGCGTTGTTGTTGCCCACCTGACAGCTCTTTAGGTTGATGATGAATACGGTCTCCTAAACCAACAATCCCCAATAATTCTTCTGCCTTCTTGGTCATTTCCACTTGATTTCCAGCCGCTGCTTTGTTGTACATCATAGGCAGGGTCACATTTTCCACTGCACTCATTCTGGGCAGTAAATTATAGGATTGAAAAATAAATCCCAGTTTTTCGTTGCGAATATGTGCTAATTGTGCCCGGTTCAACTTACTGACATCCTGATCGTCCAGGTAGTATTGTCCAGCGGTGGGCGAGTCTAAACAACCCAGGATATTCATCAGGGTGCTCTTACCAGAACCGGAAGGGCCCATGATTGCCACAAACTCACCTTCCTGAATGTTAATCGAAACCCCATTCAAAGCCGGGACTTCGACCTCACCCATTTGATAGATCTTTTTCAGTTGATCTGTCCTGATAATCACGGAATCTGTCATTGAACCGTCTCCACAATGCCTGTGGTTACTTCTTCGCCGGCTTTCAAGCCAGAAAGGATTTCAGCAGAGGTGAAATCAGTCAAGCCAACTTCTACCATACGCAAAGTAGGTGTACCATTCTCCACCACAAATACAGCGTAACTACCATCACCCAAAGGTCGCAATGCTTCAATTGGTACAAGCAGCGTATTTTCTGACCTGCCTCCAATGACATCAATTGAAGCATTCAATCCCAGCGGTAGATTGAAGGGCTTGCCAAACGAGCTGGGATCCAATTCAACCAATCCATGTGCGTAAACAACATTACCATTTTTAACCAACTCCGGCGTAATAGAAATTACTTTCCCGGTAAAAATACTGGTGTCAAAGGCATCAAAAATTACCTCAGTCTCATAACCAACCACGAGTTGGTCCAGATCTGTTTCATCCAGGTAAACCTCAAGAATGGGTTTGGATAAATCAGCAATCCGAATGATATTGGTATTATTTCCGATTGTCTGGCCTGATACTGCGCTAATATTCATGATTGTGCCAGTGATTGGGGCTATCAGCGTCAATCCGTTGAGATTTTCTTCTGCAATTTTTAATTTTGCTTCAGCTTGAGCAACTTTTGCCTGATACAACTCAATATCCTGTGGATCAACTCCTGCTTGCAATGTGTCCATCTCTTCTTTCCAGCGGATCACTTCGTTTTCTTTGATTTTTATTTTGGCGTCCATTAACGCTATTTCTTCCTGGCTGGGATAGGTTAAACAATATTGCCAGCTTGCGTAGGCAGTATTCACTTTTGTCTGAGCACTGGCAATATCTGCTTCTGACTGGAGTCTCTCAGGATCACTCAGATCTCTGGTTGCATACAAAAGGTTATATTTGTCCTGTAAACGTTCTATAATTTCCAGTGCCGTGTTGTAATCAGCCTCATATTGTAGAACATACTCATCACCACAGCGTCTGTAATTTAAGCTGGCACGATCCGTTAATAAATCCTCAAGATCGGATTGTGCCTGTAGATAATTAACGGAAGCACTGGCAAGATCAGTATCCAGATTGTATAAAAGATCCTGATAATTTTCTTGCTCATTAATCAAATTGATTTGTTGGGTAACCAGATCAAGGGTAAGTTGTGGGTCTTCTTCTAATTTTGCTAACACATCCCCTTTTTGGACCACATCCCCTTCCTTAACATAGATCTCTTCGATCGCTCCAGCTGTTGTGAATCCAATCTGGATATCTGCCTGGGTGATGATTGCTCCTACGCCTGATGCAGTGATAATTATATCCCCACGTCGTACTTTACTGGTCTTCAAGCTTTCTTCAACCGGCTCTTCTTCTGCTGTTTGTGTCTGGCCTTGAAAATAAAAAAAGGCCACAGCCCCGAGAATCATAACAATTCCAACCACCCAAAGATAACGCTTCATAACAAACTCCACAATTCCAGATTTTAGATTCTTGATTGTAGTCAAAAGTTATTCAGAAATTATTAAGAAGTTGTGAAGTTTTTATGCAGATTTTAAACTTGTAAGTATTAAAGAGCAGGCCTTTTCTAACGGTTGATGAAAAGGTCTGCTCTACTTAATCGTTTTCTATTCTATTTTGTTATTCTGGTTTTTGTGTTTTTACTGTCTCTCGTAATTTTTCCCGCAGAGCACTAATTTGCTGAGTTACTTCACCGATTTTGTGAAACAAGTCCTGGTTGGCACCCACCCCCTCGCTGATCAGCCAGGCTGCTGCTTCTGAACGACTTTTGACGACATCCGCTTCCACCAACATATCCAGATATTTCAGGGCTTCATCATTGATGCGTACCATCACTACATTTCCGCGCCCCTGTAATGCATCACCAAGTGCTTGTCCGATATTTTCCACCTGTTTCCAGGCATTCTTAATACCAGGCTCATGTGTTTTTGAGCTACCCGCTGGAGGTGTTTGTGTCGTTTCTCCCGTTGGCTCACTTGTGTTTTGTTCTACATTATTCTCTTCCATAATTACCTCTTTCTTTGTTATACGTAATTCAATTACGTGTAATTTTATATTAATTAATCATATTTGTCAAGTATTGAATTACAAGAAATTAATTCACCGTAATTCATCAGATGGATCACAATTTATTCAATGATCACTAATGATACATATCGCGGAAACCCATTGGATTTTGTTATACTTAAAACAAACATGGGAATATTAATAAAATTATGATGGATATACAAAATCTGGCGAAACGATTACAACGCATTGAGCATTTCAATAATATTCCATTGGAAGAAGTAGAGCGAATCATTTTGGCAGGGTCGATTAAATCTTTTTCAAAAGATCAGGTGATATTCAGCGAAGAGGAACCTAGCTCAGGTATGTATGTTCTATTAAACGGACAGGTTCAGCTTTGCAAAATCAGCCTTCAGGGGCAAATCTCCATTCTTTCCGTCATCAATCCTGTCATCATGTTCAATGAAGTATCTGCTCTGGATAGCGGTCCTAATCCCATCACAGCCATTGCCAACCAGGACAGTCTCATCTGGCAAATAACCTCAGAAAGACTTCAAGAGCTCATTATGCAGTACCCACGCATTGGGTTGGGTTTATTACGAGTGCTTGCCAACCGGAACCGCAAATTAATTTCGCTCTTCCAGGATTTATCATTTCGGCCATTGCTCTCCCGAACAGCCAAATTGCTATTGGAAATCAGCGATCAGGGGCAGCAGAAAATCAACCGCAAGGAAAATCCCAATTACCATCTGGCGTCCAGGTTATCGACCGTCCCAGAGGCTTTCAGCCGTTGTCTGAAAACCTTCCGCCACCAAAATATGATCCTGTGTGACACACATAAAATCGAAATTCTGGACCCCAATGGGCTCAAGCACATCGCTATGATGGATCTGGTAAATTAAGAAAATCTCAGAAATCAGCGCTGATAAATTATAAAATCATCGTACTCAAACACCCGCTGCATGTGCTGATCAAATTTGGATTGCTGTATACCACCATACCATTCCCGTTCCAACGGGCTGAAGACCACGTAGGTTATGTTGTATTGATCGAGCAATTGTTCGGTGATTAACCAATCCCGTTCTGTGTAGATCAAGCGAATATCATTCTCGCGGGCTGCTACTGTAATAAAATTATTTCCACGCCATTGACCTTCATGATTAACCCAACCCATTACGGTGGGAAGCCCTGTCATCATAGAAACCCTTGAAGAGCGGCCTTCCACCCAATAAGCGCCTTTCGTTCCTTCCAAAACCACTACCGGTTCGTGCACATTTGTATTGAGCCATTGAATCAAAGCCCAATCGTCTGGATGGTAAAGGGAATAGAAATCCAAACCATCCAGAGTAGGGAGACGTATTCCTAAGGATGTTACTGACTCTCTCATCCCTGCAGTAGTGGCTTGGACAGTTCCAATTGTATAAACCAACCCCATTAAAAACCCAGCGATCATCAAAATCAAACCAATCAATTTGCTCCGTCCCTGAACCTTTCTCAAGAGATACCAGAAACCAAAACTTGCACTGATGGCCCATAAGATCCAGATCTGGAAATAGAATTTGAACAGAGTGTTCATTCGCCAGCCAAAATTATCACGCAGGTAAACAAACTCTGGTCCTAATAATAATAAGGTGCCGGTGATGACCAGGGCAAAAACAAACAGAACACTCTCTGATCCTTGTTTCTTTAATCCCCACAAGATCGCCACACTACCAGCCAGAAGGAGAAGCCCCACAAGTACTGTTACGCCTTCCACTACACGTCGGAGCAATATCAAACCTAAAGCCTCTTTAATTGAGAAGGGAGATATAGCGCCATTTACCAGACTGGCAGTCTCTGGTTTTGCAAAGGCCAGGATGATCAAAATGATTGTAATTACTACCATCATCGCCAGAAAACCAACAGCAACTTTCCATCCGGTTCGTAAATTCACTTCCTTTCTATGGTTTCGGATAAAAGTCAGCATCAAAAAAACCACGCCAATTAAAAGTGGACCAAACATCACAAATAATTGTCGAAATTTAGTGGAATAAATCGCATTGGGAATGATGCCGCCAGCTTGTGATTGAAAGGTAATCAGGAATGGCAAATAAAACAAAACACTCATTAAAACAACCCAACCCACTGGTTTGAGATATGTTAATAATTGTTTCCAATCCAATACTTCTTCTCTTTGATAGAAGTAAGCCAAACAACCACTTTGCACAAATAAGAATACATAAAAAGGAAAGTCCCAGGTGTTTAAAAAAATTAATGAACCCAGGATAACCGCTGAAATTCCAATTCGGTCCCAGGTAATAAGTTCTGGTTGGTCTTCCAGTTTTCTACTACGAAGATCAAGCAGCCATTCAAAACACAACAACATCACCAACAGGACAAACGGCAAACCCAGAACATGAGGATGTAAATCTGCTAATAAAAAGGAAAAAGCTGGAAACTCATCAATCGCTTCTGGATCATACCCCATCAAGTTCCGATCATGGATGGTGCGGGATGCAAAAAACCAGTTATTCTGCTGAATGCCCTGAAAAGGCACATCCTGTGCTGGAATAGGACCTAATTGTTTCAGATCCATCCACTCCCAAAAGTTAATACTGCCAGAAACAACCTGCGGTGAAATCAATGCCTGGGTTTCAGAATAGCTTCCAGTCTGAAACCATATCGCTGGCACATTTAAATCTGCAAAAATACCATGATTATGAAAAACTTCCAGAATGCCATAAAAATTTCCAACTACCAGTAAAACAATAGGTGCTATTAAAGAAATCGGAACCCATTGCAAAATATTTTGCTTCTTGCCACCACTATTCCAATTCATTCTGGCAATCAGATTCAATAGTACGCCAAAGGCTGCTGTGAAGGATAAAGCAAATATCAAGGCAATTGCCAGGTTAAATGCAATACCTGCTGGGGTGAATGTAATCATACTGATTAATGCCACCATTACATAACCAAAATAGTAATAACTGATACTGTACCCTGCCAACCAGGCATCATGAGGTGGAAACGTTGGACTGCGCAAAATTGAGTTGATAAACATCAGTTCCATTGGTTTTTCTGTTCCCTGAATGTCCGGATTGTAAGCGCGCAGCCACGCCATTGCAATAAAAGCCAATAGAAAAATGACCTCACTCATGACAATAATTTTGAGATGCTCAGAGACCCAAGCACGTATTTTTGCAAAACCTACCTGGCTAATACCAAATAAACCCAAAGCAAACAGGATAATGATCGCAGCCCAGATGCCTCCGGGGGTGTTTGTAGATAATCCAAGACTACATAAAAACCAATGAATAAAGCTGACCAGTAGCAATCCCATAACTTTTGTAATTGTTATTCCCCGATCTGGGATCCTGCGAAAAAGGTAGAACGTTAAAGGAAAAACAATCCAACCCAAAACAACAATCAAGAAATACCAGGAAAAAAAATTCGAAATACCTGAACTCATAGAGGTATTATAGTAGTGATATAAAAAAATTCACAGCCTTTTGAATTCACTTAACTTATAAAATTAATCTATAATAGAACAAGTTTAAATTATTCTTATAATTATTTTTTCTTTTTTTCGATGTTAAATATATGCACCACCATTCATTCATTATTCCATGCATTTATTGAGGTTTTTTTATGAACGAGTTTATGATCAAAACTTTTTTAAGATCTATTGTAGATAATCATTTTGAGCCTTTAGAAAATCCAAACCCAAAAGATTTCCTGCCCCATTTTTATAAACACCTCGGTTCAACCGATCCAGAATTACGTGATGAGTTAATCTTCTCTGTAATGGCAAATTGGATTTATAAAGGGGTGTATTCACATGAAGAAATTTATAAAATTGCTGAGACTCTAGTTAAAGATGAATACATCTTACAAGGACTAGGACATGAAAATGATGATTCTGTGTTTCTACGCTCAGCAAGCGCACTACAATTATGGGCAATCATAGTCACTCAAAAAGAGAAAAATTTTCTTCCGTTTAACCTCATTGGTACCATTTTTGAAAAAGTATTACGTCTTTTACAGGAAGAAGTTGACTATAGAACCTTTGTCACTGATAAAGGTTGGGCAAATTCATTATCTCATACAGCAAATATTTTATTGGAATTGGTACAGTTACCCGAGATCAAGAAACCCTGGATATTAATGATTCTGAATAGCGTATGTGATAAAGTCTTACAACCAGATTTTCGTTTCCTGGGAGACGAAGTTGAACATCTGGCTGCACCTGTGGCGGAAATCCTATTAAGAGAGATCCTTTTAGAAGAGGAGATTCAATCCTGTCTTGGTAAATTGAAAATTCAACCGCATTTTCATGGTCAGGAACCGGAAAATTTCTTTCGCCTCATTAACGTTCGCTGTTTCTTGCGAGCAATTTATTTCCACCTTTTAGATGTACCCGACAAACGTCGTGAACGTGACCTGATACTCCTGGCCCTTCAAGAACTTAAGTCTGAATAAACTACTTTTGGTATTTTGTTCCTTGCTAATAGAATGATTGTAACAGCCAAGGAATTTCGCTGTCTGGACCCTGGAAAAAACTCCGGGGTCCCCCTTTTAATCCTGTTGTGGAATTATTAAAATCTTCTTGAAAATACAGAGCTGACTGGTATTTTTGGAAGGCAAATGCACTCATAAAACTCCTAAACCGCTGATAATTGAAAAGATACTATATTCAGTGTATTTTGATATAATCCAGCTTCACACTTGCATTACAACCTCTACCAAAAAAAGTTTAAGAATGCGGGTGTTATCCACTTAAGGATGAGCAGACAGTGAACAAGGTTAATCAAGAAGTAGTATATATAGATAACACCATCAACTGGGGTAACACCCTTTCTACTGCCATGCCAGTCGTCCTTGGTTATTTGCCAATTGGTTTCGCCTATGGTGTTCTGGCGATTAATGCCGGGCTATCCATCTTTCAGACAGTCTTAATGTCCATCATTGTCTACGCCGGATCTGCTCAATTGATCGCTGTCAGTTTGTTTGCCCAGGCAATCCATCCATTATCCATCATTGCAACTACTTTTATCGTAAATTTGCGCCATATGTTGATGTCTGCGGCTTTGGCACCATATATGCGCGATTGGAAATCATTTCAGGTAGGTTTATTCAGTTATGAATTAACGGATGAGAGTTTTGGTGTCCATAGCCTGCGGTTTGATCGTGGAGAGAACCAACCAAAATCCACCATTCTGATCAATCTCATTTGTCAATCTGCCTGGTTATTGGGCAGTTTGTTAGGAGCAGTTGCAGGTAATCTAATCCAGGATGTGCGTCCATTTGCATTGGATTACGCTTTACCAGCCATGTTTATCGCATTATTGATTTTACAGATCAAAAATCGTAAACACCTCATCATCGCATTAATCAGCGCAGGATTGTCCCTGCTCCTCTGGCAATTGGGAGCAACCCAATGGCATGTAATCATTGCTACAATTATCGCCGCAACAATTGGCGCAGGAGTTGACACTTGGCAGAAACAACCATCCTGATCACCCTGGTGGGCATGGCAATGGTCACCTACCTACCCCGCTTGATTCCTGCCTGGGCGCTGCGTGATAAACAACTACCCGCATTTATAATCGCCTGGCTGCGATATGTACCGGTAGCTGTTTTAGCCGCCCTATTGTTACCTTCCTTATTGATGGAAGGAACTCAAATTAATTTCTCAGCCAGCAATCTTTATCTCTGGGCTGCCATCCCTGCTGGTCTGGTTGCCTGGAAGAAAAAAAGTCTTTTTGGCACGGTAGTTGTTGGAATGTTAGTCGTCGCCATTGTACGCTGGATCATTCATTAATCCCAGGTTCCAGATTATTTCTCTTTTTATGCCACCATGGCGATAGATGGATTCCAAGGCCCACGGCGAGCATCGTTAAGCCAACAACTCCCAGAATAGGCAAGGTTGCGTAAAATCCTCCCGCAAATCCATACACAGTAAAAAAGGTGTGAAAAGTTAAAGGAACTGCCAGAATAACATTATCAACATAGGCATCTTTTTTAAATCCTGGTTTGACAACATAAATGATCACACCACCTGCCAATATAATCAGCAACATACTCATCGCACTGACCAGTTCGGTACTGGCAAATACATTTGCAAAGATGTAATTGGTAATCGCCAGAATGACGACCGCACCTAATAATGCAAATAGCGGATAAGTATTGCGCAACCAGGCGAGACCTCGATGCTTGTGAATATGCCGGAACCAGTAAATAAATCCGCTATAGGACACTACAACAATATACCACGCCCAGAAATTTCCCCAAGGGACTCCAAACCATTGCGAATCCAAAGGAATAACCCAATTCCAGAATCCCAGGCGAATGGCAATTGCGTCCATTGCCAGGTCCAGATTTAAAGCAAGCATACCCACCAGAAATGGACGGGCATAATCCGGCATCTCGAGGTGTTTTACAAACTCCATGCCACTATAAATGATCACAGCCCATCCCAACCCAATACAGATCGGAGCACCATCCAGCATGAGAAAGAATTCTCCATATTGATAGGCTTCCAGCTGCTGAATTGTCATCCATTCCAGGAATACACCAAAAATCAATGCAAATACCAGTTCAATTATCTTGCCATTCTTTTGTCTGAAAGCATGCCAGAAACAGGCAATGAATAATAGTATTGTTAATAATTCAAAGATAATAAATGCAGCTTTTTCCATGCGGATCTATTCTTGATTGTATCCCTTATTTCATATTCTTCCGTATCCATTTCAAATTTAATTGATTTGGAGGCGAAATGAGGATACAGCCCTCATTCAATTATTATTAGAATTGCCTATGCTTTTTTCGTCGTTTTCAAAATTGCAAGGTTTTCTTGAAATAAAAAATGACTGGTTATAATGGAAACAATTTTAACCGTGACTTTTAATAATAAGGATAGATATGACAATTGAACTCAGTGGACTATATGTTCCAAATCGTATTGCTCGTTATATGATTATGACCCTACAGGATTTAATGGGTGAAAATGGCTTAAATGCAGTTTTTAAACAAAGTGGTTTGCCTACTTATCGAGAAATTTGTCCGCCTGATAACATGGATAAAGCATTTGATTTTTCCATTTATTCTGCCATCTGTTCAGCTGTTGCCAATACATACGGTCCGCGAGGTGCCAGGGTATTTCTGATTCGTGCTGGTAAAGCTGGTTTTCGAAACGGGATCCAAAGCTTCCTCGATCACTACGGCGCTGGTCTGGAAAAAACTGGAAAATTAGTGCCCCTTTCTATTAAATTACCCCTCTTTCTCAAATGGATCGCCAAAAACTACACTGAAACCAGTGATCGCATTGTGGAAGTTAAAGACAATGGGGATCATTATCTTTATATTAACAAACGTTGCCCGGTTTGCTGGGGGCGTCATGTCACCTCTCCTGATTGTCACATCACGCTAGGATTTTTACAGGAAGCCGCGCATTTTATCTCCAATGGTGCCCAATTCCAGATCCGTCAGATCACATCGATTGGCGCTGGAGACACAAGTTGTGATTTTATTGTGCCTAAACGCCCTGTTGACTGAGTCAAGCGGGTAGGAAAAAGAATAGGGGGGCAATGCCTGTCTTTTGATTGGTTCTCTATTTATCATTCTTTGCACCGTTTTGCCAATTTTCAGCCTATTCAGTCAATGTAATTTTTATCCCTTTTTGATAAGTTTTTATTAAAATCAATTCTCATTGTTGATTAATTGATATAATAATTTTTTATAGGTATAATTAAAAAATCTAAAAATCAACACAAGGCAAATCCAACATGGAAGAAAAAGAAGTTGTCGTTGAGGCTTTCACCGAGCTTGCCCCGCGCTACGAAAGTGTAGTCAACAACGAATTGAATAAATTCTGGGGGTGGAGTTACCAGGGGTTTATTAATTTTCTTATTGAGAATACGTCCATTTCCGATGGTGAATTACTGTTAGATATTGCCACGGGAACTGGTGTAATTCCTCGCGCGGTCATGCAGGCCAACCCCAATTGCAAAATTGTAGGAATTGATATCACCCAGGCTATGTTGAGACACGGCAAATTAAAGTTGGGAGAGGATCTCTTTGGAAAAAAAGTCTTTTTAACCACTGGAGATGCAATGTGGATGCCCTATGCAACTTCTTCATTCAATCTTATCATGTGTGGTCTAGCGACTCATCACATGCAGGTAGATCAATTAACAGCAGAAATTTACCGGATTCTTAAAGAAAATGGCCGCTTTTCACTGGCTGACGTCGGGGGATCGAAACTATGGCGAAATCCGGTGGTCAATTTCTTTATAAAAATCCTGGCATATTTTTATTTCTTGATTACCGAAAATAAAGATAGAGCCTCGGCAGAAGCTTCTGCTGTCTCAAATGTCTTTACAGCAGAGGATTGGACACAAAAATTATCCAAAGTTGGTTTCTCGGAAATCAAAATTACTCAACTCAAATCAAAATATTTTTGGTCACCAGACCCTTTGTTAATTCAAGCAATTAAAAAACCAATCAATTATGGAGAAAATTAATGACAACAACCAAAGAACTCTTAAAGCAAGGAAAAAAAGCAGAAATTTGGACAAAACATTGTGGTTATCTTGATCTCAACATCAATGAATTCATGGAGATACAAGAACGTCTCTTATTTGAGCAAATTCAATATTTAAGTAAAAGCGATATTGGACGCGCAATTATAGGAGACATGGTTCCAACCACAGTCGAAGAATTTTGTAATCGCGTGCCATTGACATCTTACAAAGATTATCACTTATTCCTTCACGAAAAGAAATCTAACGCTTTACCTTTTGAACCGTATGGTTGGGCTCGTACATCCGGGAGGTCTGGAGAATACGCATGCAAATGGACACCACTGACCAAGCAAATGTATGATCATATCGGAATCATGTCACTAAGTGCTATTATTATGTCCGCTGCAACCCGAAAAGGGGATGTAAATATTGATCCTCACAATGTAATTCTGTTAGGAACAGCACCACGTCCTTATATGACTGGATATTTGAGTTTAGGGGTAGAGGAACAATCTGGTTTTAGATTTGTCCCACCTTTAGCAGAAGGCGAAAATCTGGACTTTTTCGAACGAATCAATCTTGGTTTTCAACAAGGAATGATCTCGGGATTGGATTTTTTCTATGGATTGGCAAGCATTTTGGCAAAAATCGGAGAAAGATTTGAATCGGGAAGTGGTGGTACAAAATTTTCAACTTCCATGCTGCGTCCATCGGTCCTTTGGAGGCTTCTCAAAGGCATTGTCAATTCAAAAGTGAATAAACGTAAATTGCTTCCAAAAGATATTTGGAAATTAAGAGGAGTGCTAACCGGGGGAACCGACACAGACATCTTCCGAAAGAAAATTGAATATTATTGGGGAAAAGATCCATTGGAAGGTTATGCCAGTACTGAAGGTGGGGTTTTTGCCCTTCAAACCTGGACTTGTAAAGGTATGACAATGCTCCCAGATAGCAATTTCTATGAATTCATACCTTATGATGAGCATATTAAAGGAAAACTGGATAGCAATTATAAACCAAAAACGATCTTGTTTAGGGACCTGGTTCCTGGTATCTATGAACTCGTATTTACAAATTTGTTGGGTGGTGTTTTCACACGTTATCGGATTGGAGACCTTATTGAAGTTATTTCAATGCGTGATGAAGAAATAGATATAAATTTACCTCAGATTCGTTTCTATTCTCGATGTGACGATATTATCGATCTGGCTGCGATTATTCGCTTGAATGAACGAACCATTTGGCAGGCAATCGAAGCAACAAAAATAAAATATGTCGATTGGACTGCAAGAAAAGAAGAATTAAATGGAAAAACAATCTTACATATTTATATTGAGTTACCTTTACAAGATAAGACAACAGAAGAAGAACTTGATGAGGCATTAAGGATCAGTTTTAGAGAGTTGAATAGCGAGTTCGTCGATTTCGAAAATATGTATGGAAAAGAGAATTTTGTTGTCACACGACTTAAAGATGGTGCCTTTGCCAATTACATGGACGAACAAAAAGCAGCTGGAGCAGATCTTGCACACATAAAACCAACACATATGCAAGCTAAAGAAAAAGTTATCAAACGGTTATTAAGCTAGTGGTGCTGGTTATGAAAGTATGATCATTAATGTAGTTTCGCTAATCCCATTAATTACCCTCTTACTATACGCAGGGTTATTTTTGCTGACTTCGATTTCAAAATCCCCTACCCAGATAAAAGAAAGAAATACATTTAGAGATTATCTGGTTATGATGATGTTGTGGTCATTGAGTGCATTTTTGCTACTATCTGGGATTGACTCACACCCGACATTTTGGTTTAGGGTGATGGGATTAGCAGCTGCATTATCAGCGATACTTTTAATTCGCTTTGTCCGAACAATACTTGGAAAACGATGGCTTTGGATCAATTGGCTCTACATGTTCGGAGTTTTGAGTGTTTTTATAATTCTTTTCACTTCATTAGTTTTTAAATCCGCTTCTGTGGAATCTAACGAGGTGCTATATGAATTTGGTCCATTACTTCTTGTAATTGCAGGACCGGGTTACTTACTGAACATTTTCTGTTTGTATCAATTAATCAAAAGATTTAGAGAAACAGTCGATGTTACTATACGAAATCGCTTGCGTTATTTAATACTTGCGTTTTCAATCATCATAATCATTTCTCTAGTTAACTATACTCCTCTAGGTAAGTATCCAATTGACATAGCAGGGAATGCAATCTCAGCTGCTCTAATCGCATATTCAATTCTTCGACATCAATTGTTAGATATTAAAGTGATTGTTCGTAAAAGTATTTTATATTCAGTACCTACTATCCTAATCGGCACCATATATTTTTTGATCATTTCATTAGCATTCAATTTGATTTCAATTTATTCTGATATTGAGATTTTTGGGGTTTCACTTATCGTAGCCATCCTGACTGCTTTAGTAGCACAGCCTTTCCGTGACAAAGCCCAGTCCATCATTGACAGAATGTTTTTCCGTGAAAAGTATGACTCAAGTTTAATGCTGCAGCGCCTCAGCAGTCGCACAGCATTGGTATTGGATCTGGATCAGGTCACCAATATGATCTTAAAAGATCTTACCGAAACACTCTTTATTACGAATGCAGCTTTTTTCCTTAAAAGAGGTAAAGGAGCTGGATATTATCTTTCTGCCCAAATTGGTCTTGAACCTTTCATCAAAATCCGTATGAGTGAAAATCACCCGATTGCTTTATGGTTATCCAGTCATAAGGCTGTGCTGCGGAAAAATGAATTGGATGTGCAGCCCTACTTTAAATCCTTATGGCGCAAAGAACGCGATGATCTTGAAAAACTCAACGGGGAACTCTTTATCCCTTTGTTGGTCAAAACGGAACTGGTGGGTATCTTTGTGATCGGTCCAAAAAGATCCGAGCAAGGTTATTCCCAGGATGATCAGCTTACCTTAACCACCCTCGCCAACCAGACAGCTGTTGCCATTGAAAATGCCCGTTTATACAAAATTGAGCAGGACCGTCGGGCAGAATTGACCATGTTATTTAATATGTCCCAGCAATTAGTTGCCACCGATGATATAGATAAAGTTATGAATACCATCACTCAATACGCGACCATCAGTACCAATGTCACGTATTCAAGAATTTTAATCCCTGATTCTTCAGGCTCCTTCATTTGCCGGGCAGCATATTCTGTTCGTGATATTGATTCTAGTCTTGGAATTGGTAAAGTCGAACCTGAAATTGTTAGTGGTATCTACAGGAATGTTCAGATATCCGGGAAATTCGTAATCCTGGAAAAAAATGGTTCTCCAGCATCAGAAGAAATAAATCAGTCCTTATTTCTGGACCTGGCTACCAGTGTCTGTATCTACCCTTTAAAAGTGGTTGACGAATTTATAGGTTTGTTAATCTTAGGGGAGGAACGCCGTACACAACGCGAACCTTTTGATGCCAATAAATTGCAATTAATCAGTTTAATTGCTGATCAGGCTGGAAGTGCGCTACGCCGATCAAATTTACACGTACAGTTGGAAGAAAGTCTCATCGAAACTGTAATTGCCCTGGCGAACGCAGTGGAAGCCCGTGATACTTACACCGAAGATCATAGTGTCCGGATGGAAGATCTGGTAGTGAAAATCTGCCAATCATTGGACTTTCCGGATGAAGAAATCCAGAACATGCGCTGGGCAGCCCGCCTGCATGATATAGGCAAAATAGGTGTGCCCGATCATATTCTGCGCAAACCCAGCAGTTTGACAGAAGAAGAATGGGTAGCAATGAGAAAACACCCAGAAATTGGGTCAAAGATTCTCGCACCTATTACAAAAATGGCATCTGTCAGCCCCATCATTCGAGCACATCATGAAAAATTCAATGGCACGGGTTACCCGGATGGCCTGGAGAAAGATCAGATTCCTTTAGGATCGCGAATTCTTGCCGTTGTTGATGCCTATGTTGCTATGACCGATGACAGGCTTTACCGTAAAAGTCTGGGACATACAAAAGCCCTGGAAGAATTAATTATTAATAAAGACAGCCAATTCGATCCAGAAATCGTTGATCTCTTCCTTATGGTGATTGAAAAAAAAAATAAACCTTCATTTACTGAAACAATGTAATAATTTATCAGGTCCATACCTATTTTCTCCCTTCCCTCGGTTCATAATAAGGTTTAATAATAAATAGTGGAGATTTTTTAATGAAATTTTTGTTGTTTTTTTCACAATATTGTGCAAATTATCACAATTTGGGTAAATTCGGTATTAATTGTCAAAATTGATTGACAAGATTATTATTTTTTGATAATATCATCACATAGTAATTTCTTACCTTTCTGTTCCCTACATATAAATATTTCTACCCCCATTAATGTCTCATAGCTGTAAAAATCCTTTTGAATTGCAAAAGCTCTGTTTGTATTTAATTTCACCCAAAAAGAGAGGATCTATTATGCTGCGTCTTGGAGAAAGTGTTCAGGAATTTTTAGCAAGGGGAGGGATGTCCCGGCGTGATTTCTTGAAATTTTGCAGTGTGATGGCAGGCGCACTCGCGCTGCCACACAAGGAAGCTTTTGCAATCGCAAAAGCTTTGGAATCACCGAAACGCCTTCCTGTTGTATGGCTTGAGCTGCAGGATTGTGCAGGTTGTAGCGAAGCCTTCTTGCGGTCATCCAGTCCAACTGCCGCTGAGTTGGTATTGGATGTCCTGTCAGTGGATTACCATGAAACCATCATGGCTCCTTCAGGCTTTCAGGCAGAGAAATCAAAAGAGGATGCAATTGCTGCTGGAGGTTATGTGCTGGTCGTAGAGGGTTCCATATCCACATCTGGTGTTGGTGAATACTGCTGCATTGCCGGTAAATCATCCCGTTTCATTCTGGAAGAAGCTGCCAAGAATGCGGTAGCCGTGATCGCGGTCGGGAATTGTGCCACCTTCGGAGGCGTACCAGCAGCCAATCCCAATCCTACAGGAGCAGTTGGTGTTTGGAATATCGTCAAAGATAAGCCAGTTGTCAATATCCCAGGATGTCCTATCAATCCTGCGAACCTGACCGCCACAGTCGTCCACTTCCTCACCTATGGAAGCTTACCCGCTCTGGATCAACTTAACCGCCCATTGTTTGCTTTTGGACGCAGAATTCATGATAATTGCGAACGACGTGGCCACTTTGATGCCGGCGAATTTGTAATGGAATGGGGCGATGATGGACATCGAGCTGGTTGGTGTCTGTATAAAATGGGATGTAAAGGACCTGCCTCCTACCACAATTGCCCAACCATACGTTTTAATGATGGAGTCAATTGGCCTATTGGTGCAGGTCATCCGTGCATTGGCTGTTCTGAACCGGGTTTCTGGAACTGGGAAGTGTATAAACCTGTCTCACTCAATGAGGTAACCCCACCTACCACTTATCCTTCAGTGGAAAAGCCAGAACAGGAAATATCACCTGCCAGTATTGCCATCAGTGGTACTGCTGTTGGTGCCATCGCTGGTGCTGCTGGTGCTTTTGCTTATTCAGCCCTCACCCAACGTTCAACACACACAAAACCTGCTGTTGAGGAAATTGAAACAGAAGATTCTGAAGAGCATTAAAAGGAGAGGCACTTATGGATGTAAATCGGAGAGATTTCCTAAAAATCGCAGGTGCTGGGATTGGTACTCTCGTTCTTCCATCGTTTGACGTAAAAGCGGCAACCATACCAGGCAATCTTGAGAGTGCACATGCAATGTTATATGATGCGACCCTGTGCGTGGGCTGCCGTGCCTGTCAGATTGCCTGTAAGAAACGAACTGGGTTACCATATGTCACCGATGAAAACCAGATGTATGAAATGCCCACTGATCTCAATGGTGACACCTGGACCTTAATAAAACTTTACCAGGATACCGAGACGTATTCCTATGTGAAGAAACAATGCATGCATTGTGTTGAACCAGCCTGTGCATCCGTATGTCCGGTAGCAGCGCTGGAAAAAACACCAGAAGGTCCGGTAGTATATCATAGCTATAAATGTATTGGGTGCCGTTATTGCATGACAGCCTGCCCATTTGATATACCGAAATATGAATGGGAGGAAAAAAATCCTATCATCCAAAAATGTGATTTTTGTGCGGATCTGCAAGCCGCAGGGCAACAACCAGCCTGTGGCGCTGCCTGCCCTACCGGTGCTTTGATCTCTGGCTCACGTGCTGATATGCTGGAAATTGCTCATCAACGTCTGGCAGATCACCCCGAACAATACTTTGATCATGTATATGGTGAACATGAAGTAGGCGGTACCTCAATGTTGTACATTTCTGAAGTTTCTTACGAAAAACTTGGTTACCCAACATTGAAAGATCAACCCATCCCTGATATTACCTGGCCATATATGAAAGCAGTGCCATTTGTGTTTTTTGGCATGGCTGGAGCGATGTCCGCGATTTATTATTGGACCCACCGCAACGACAACGAGAAGGAGGGATGATATGGCTACCGGTGTAAATAACATCCGCTTGAGAAAATATCCGGTTGGCGTTGGGATGATTACTGTCTGGATTGCTGGTGCCATCGGATTGAGTGTGGCGGTCTATCGATGGATTGTTGGCTTAAGAATCACCAACATGAGTGATAATCGCCCCTGGGGTATCTGGATCAGTTTTGATATGATGAGTGGTATTGGCCTGGCAGCCGGAGCCTTCAGCATCGCTGCAATCGTATATATATTCAACATCAAAAAACTCTACCCCATCGTGCGCCCAACTATCCTGACCGGTTTTATCAGCTATATCCTGGCTGCCCTCACTTTGCTGGCTGACCTGGGTTTACCCCAAAATATCTGGCATTTGATTATTTATTGGAACGTACACTCACCGCTCTTTGAAATTGGTTGGTGTGTGATGGCATACACCACGGTGCTATTGCTGGAATTCAGCCCTGTGGTTTTCGAGGCATTAGGTTGGAAAGCCCCACTCAAATTGATTCGCAGTATAACGATACCACTGGTTATTTTTGGTATTTCCCTTTCCACCATGCACCAATCTACATTGGGTACCATGTTGTTAGCCTTGCCCTACCGCATTCATCCCTTCTGGTATTCACCGTTGATGCCGGTTTATTTTTTCATGACTGCCATAGCCGCAGGTATGGCGATGACGGTTTTTGAAAGCTACCATTCTGCCCGAACATACCAGCAGAAATTTGAAATTGGAATTGCATCCAAAATCACCAGTTGGATCCCATACGTGCTGGGATTATACCTTGTCATCAAAGTAGTGGATATCATCGTGTCTGGCACTTACCTGCGACTCATTCAGGACCCCTGGCCAACCTTCATGTTTCTGATCGAGATCATGGGGGGGGCGCTAATTCCAGCCTTGATGTTCGCTGATAAGCGCGTTAGGAGTAATCTCAGTGGTCTGGTTTGGGCATCTTTCCTGGTTATGGGTGGCCTGATCCTGAACCGTTTTAACTCTACCTTAGTATTTATGAATGGTGATTTTTATTTTCCCAGTGCGGCTGAGATCGCTGTTTCCATCGGCCTGACCTGTCTGGGTATCATTCTGTTTGATGCGGCCATCCGCTTCTTACCGATGTATCCGAATCCACGTGAAAAACAAGAAATTAAATCTTTAGAAAGCGCTTAAAAAAGGAGTCTGAATGATGGCAAAAGTCGTAATTGATCCAATCACTCGTATTGAAGGGCACTTAAGAATTGAAGTTGAAGTTAAAGATGGTGTAGTCAGCAATGCCTGGAGTAGCAGCACCATGTTCCGCGGTATCGAGACAATTTTGAAAGGACGTGATCCACGTGGAGCCTGGACGATAACCCAGCGTATCTGCGGTGTTTGAACGACTGTACATGCAGTCAGCTCCGTGCGAGCTGTAGAAGATGCTTTGAAAATCCAAGTCCCCACCAACGCCCGTTTGATCCGCAATATTATTCAAGCCATTCAATTCGTACAGGATCATGTAATTCATTTTTACCACTTACATGCCCTGGATTGGGTGGATATCGTCAATGCCCTCAGCGCCGATCCAAAAGCAACCTCTGAACTGGCAGAATCTATTTCTACCTGGCCAAATTCCAGTGAGAATTATTTCCGGGGTGTTCAGGAACGGGTGAAAAAATTTGTCGATAGCGGACAATTGGGGATTTTTGCCAATGCATATTGGGGACACCCGGCGTACAGTCTTCCTCCCGAAGCCAATTTGATGGCTGTTGCCCACTATCTGGAGGCACTGGATTGGCAGCGCGAGATCATCAAAGCACATGCCATTCTGGGAGCAAAGAATCCACATCTGCAAACCTATCTCGTTGGTGGAATGTCCACTCCTGTAGATCCTAACAGTGAAGTCGCCATTAACGCCGATAAAATCGCTCAGCTATTGGGATTATTCGCCAAGGCCAAAGATTTTGTTGATCGGGTCTATCTGCCAGATGTGCTGGCAATCGCGCCTTTCTATCTGGATTGGGCAGGACTGGGCGAAGGGCTGGGTAATTTTATGTCTTATGGTGACATTCCGTTGATCGATGACTTCGATCCCAATAATCCGGAACATCTCTTCTTCCCGCGTGGTGTCATCCTCGATCGGGATCTCAGCAAGGTACATCCACTGGATCCGGAAAAGATTCATGAATATGTCACTCATTCCTGGTATTCATATGAGGATGAGAGCAAAGGTTTGCATCCTTCTGTTGGAGAAACCAATCCGAATTACACCGGTCCCAATCCCCCCTACGAATATCTGGATACGGACAAAAAGTATACCTGGTTAAAGGCACCGCGTTATGATGATAAATCCATGGAGGTGGGTCCTTTAGCACGTATGTTAATCGGATATGCCTCTGGCCATAAACGCACCGTTGAACTGGTTAACGCAGTGCTCGAAAAACTCAATGCGCCTGCAACCGTTTTATTCTCCACGTTAGGTCGTGTGGCTGCCCGCTGTATTGAAACGGTCTTGTTGGCAGAACAGCTTCAACCCTGGACAATGGAACTGGCTCAAAACATCGGTAAAGGCGACTTGCGCATTCATGAGCAGGATCATTGGGAACCTTCCACCTGGCCAGCCGAATCCATGGGATGGGGTTGGACGGAAGCTCCTCGTGGTGCCCTGGGTCACTGGATCCACATCAAGGACGGCAAGATTGCCAATTACCAGGCAATTGTTCCCTCAACATGGAATGCCTCCCCACGCGATGCTAAAGGCTTGATGGGCGCTTACGAAGCAGCATTGATCGGGACACCTGTGGCAGATCCCAGTCAACCAGTGGAAATTCTGCGCACTGTCCACTCCTTTGATCCTTGCATGGCATGTGCTGTCCATGTTCTGGATGCAGATGGCAATGAAATTACCAAAGTGATTGTGATGGATTAGCCGTTGAAAAAAACACTCATCCTTGGCGTTGGTAATTACTTAATGTCTGATGACGGACTTTCCGTACATGTTCTGGAACGCCTTCAGGCAGATAATCTTATTCCGGAAGACATTCAAATGATTGATGGTGGCACCTGTGGCCTCGACCTCCTCCAATATCTGGAGGGGATCTCCAATCTGATCATTATCGACGCCATCAAAACCAGAGATGGTAATCCCGGTTCGATCATTCGTCTGGATGGGGATCAGATCCCTGCTTATCTATCGTTAAAAATATCTCCCCATGACATTGGCCTGCCCGATCTTTTAGCCACAGCAAAACTGCGTGATCTCTATCCGGAAAATATTGTGGCATTTGGTATTCAGCCAGCTTCTTTGGAATTGGGTGTGGAACTCTCTCCGGAAGTTGCAGCGAATGTGGAAGCTTTGATTGAATTAATCAAAAAAGAGGTCACCCAGTCAATCCTGATATAAATCAGCTCCTATTCTTGGAGAACCTGCATCATTTTCATGATGCAGGTTTTTTTTGTCCTCCTCCAAATATATTTCAATAATATTCTCATTCTCCTTTATAATGGATTGATGTCAACCTCTGAGCAATCTTCACCCCTGACGAAACCCAAACATTACAACTTAGAAATCCTGCTTTTTTCCTCCATCCGTATCCTCGTCCATGCGATGATGCGCATGGTGTATCCTTTTCTGGCAGTGTTTGGTCGTGGTCTGGGTGTTGACCTCACCACCATATCTTTAGCTGTTACCATTCGTAATTTCGCAGCCATTCTGGTGCCTTTTATCACTTCAATTTTTGATAAACGCAGTCGCCGAAGTGGTATGTTAACCGGTATGGGGCTCTTCATTCTTGGGTGTGCGGTTGTCACTTTTTGGCCAACATTCGTTGTTTTCATCATAGCACTTAGTTTAACTTTCATAGGTATGCATGTTTTTGTTGCCTCCATGCAGGCATACCAGAGTGATACCATCCCCATGCCCATCAGAGGACAGGCAATTGTCATCACCAGTACTGGTTGGGCGTTAAGCTTTGTTGTTGCTGTACCACTGATTGGATTTCTGATTGGGCGTTATGGCTGGTTATCCCCATTCCCGGTGATGGGTGTATTGGGAGTGATTTCCATATTTTTTCTTTTATGGCTGGTTCCGCGCGGGAAAAAAGCCATCACTGACCAGGCTGTAAAAGTTCAACACGGCATCCTGCAGGTTTTCACATCCTCAACTGCCATAGCTGGTGTGTTGATGATTTTATTCTTTTGTGCTGCCCACGAAATTGTCAATCTCGTTTTTGGTGTCTGGATGGAGAATAATTACGGACTATCCATCAATGCCCTTGGTGTGGCATCTACTGTCATAGGTCTGGCGGAATTGTTGTCCGTTGCAGCCGTCAGCTGGTTGCTGGCGCGCTTAGGGGCGAAGCGTGCAGTGGCGATAGGACTGGTGTTCAGTGCCCTGACGGCTTTAGCCATTCCATGGCTGGGAAGTTATGGACTATGGGGAGCTGAGTTAGGTCTCTTTCTGTTCAACCTGGCTTTTCAAATACCATTTATTGCCTATGCCCCACTTCTCACCGAAGTACTTCCATTTGCACGGGCATCCTTATTGGGTGCCACACTTGCATCGGTTGGCGTTGGGCGCATGCTGGGTGCACTGGCAGCTCCTTATCTGTTTTTCTGGGGATTTCAATTCAATGCCCTAGCTGCCACGCTTTTGTTTCTGATTTCTCTGTTTACCCTCAGCAAAGTTAAAACCTATCATGAGCAGATAATCAACCCGACCTGATTCCAGATCTCATGACTGAGTTAGTAAGGTTAAAAATGTTTAGGCTTTTTTGATTGTCTTCAATGCCCAATCGGCTGCTCTTTCTAATTCCCCTTCCACCAGTGGTCCTTCCATCCCTGTGACAAGAAAGCCTTGAGGCGCAACGATTTCTTTTCCCCCGAGTAGGATTAATTGTTTGGCAATTTTCTCAGCAGCATATCCGAATATCTTAACCATAAATGCTAGAATTTTATTTTTATTCACATCTTGTGGGGTCATTCGGGTATCAAATGCAGCCACCTGAATGCCTTCTAAAGTGCCAGCAGGAATTTGTTTCAAAAATTGATCCAACGCACTGGTTGCTTTAAATTGACGTGTCGGCGAACCAACAATCAGAGTCTTAACTGCATCCAGATGGTCAGGAAAAACTTCTCCCACAACACGCACATCTACCTCCAGGTAATCTTCCAATGCGCTTGCCATGGCTTGCGCAATTTTGGCTGTGTTACCAAAAACAGAATCATAAATTATCAAAGTATCTTTCATACATCACCTGAGAAAAATCATCACTTGATATTATAAGTTGATTCATCACAAAATACACCCCCACTTTCTCAGTTTATCCGAATTCTTACAAGAATGTAAAGTACTACTTAAATTTAATTGATTTAACTATCACCGGTTTTTGTCAGACTTTTTGCTGCGTAACAATTAGGTTAATATAATAATGATCAGATCCCAGACTTTAACTTTTGAACTGAACCACCCCACCTGAATTGGTGATTTTTAAACTTAAACATATGCCAGCCTTTAACAACCGCTCTTCATTCATTTAGTTCTCGCGATCGAGAAAATCCTAATCATGATCGGCAGAGTCATTGACTTCATCTGCTTCAATTATTTGGAGAAACTCACATACAATTTTCGGATCAAGATGTTTTCCGGAGATATCTTTTATGTAATTAATAATATCATTCCGCTTCCAGGCGGGGCGGTAAGGACGATCAGCTCCTAAAGCATCCCAGATATCCACTACAGCAAAAATTCTGGCAGCCAATGGAATATTCTCCCCAGATAAACCCTGTGGATAACCAGACCCATCCCAACGTTCATGGTGACTGTAGGGAATATCAATTGCCTGTTTGAGGAAATCAATTCTTGAAAGAAGGTTATACGCATAGATGGGATGTTTTTTCATGATAACCCATTCATCATCACTTAGGGGTCCAGGTTTCAGGAGAATATTGTCCGGAATCCCCATCTTTCCAATATCATGCAATAGTGCACCTCGCTCAATATAAGCCAGATCATTTTCTTCAACGCCTAATGCCCTGGCAATATTCAAGGTCAATTGAACCACTCTACGACTATGACCGGCTGTTTCCTGTTCCCGTAATTCCAAAGCATTCGACCAACCTTGCAGGGTTGAATCATACGCAACCAACAGGTCATTGGTTAAGCGTTTAAGTTCTTCTTCTGTGATTCTTTGATCTTCAATGACACTTAACATCGCTTTTCGTGATTGATCGGCATTATCCAACAATCTCTGTAATTCCATCTGAACTAATTTATCTTTTTCTTCCGCCAGTTTTCGATCAGTAATATCTTCTAACATGCGAATCGCGAACAGAGGATTGCCACCTTCATCTCGCACCAGAGTTGAAATTAATTTTCCCCAAACGACGCTACCATCTTTTCGGAAAACCCGCTTTTCAATGGTGAAAGAATCCCTCAAGCCTGCTTTAAACTCCTCCAACATTTTCATATCTTCCTGGATATCCTCTGGATGAGAAATGTCAGCAACGGATAATTGGGTATACTCATCAATTTCATACCCCAGCGTTTTTAAGACTGCTGGATTGCCAGCGGTGAAATTTCCGGATAAATCTGTTATGGAAATACCTAAACCGGAAGTCTCAAATATACGGCGGAATTTTTCTTCACTTTTTTTCAATGCTGATTCAGTTTCGATAATGGCGCTGATATCTCTGGCTATGCCCAGTATCCATTCCACCTGACCATCTGAATTGAAAACCGGAGACAATTTCCAGTCAAAAACAATCTTGTGATTGTCTGCATTGTTAACATTTAGTAGCCAGACGGCAATTCGTTGCACCAGCTCTTCGGATTGAAAAACCCGCTCAACATCCATTTCCAAATTCGTGACCAACCTGTTGTCTGAAAAAATATCTCCCAGTGATTTTCCTTGTACAACTGCATCATCAATACCCAATATCTCTAACCCTGCTTGATTGAAGTAAGCAATTTTGTATTCGCGATCAAAAAGTGTGATGATATCCTGGCTGCTTTCTGCCAGACTACGAAACCTTCTTTCGTTCATCAATAATCCCAGTTCATATTCTTTTTGTTCGGTTATATCCACATGGCACCCGATCACCTGCAATGCTTTTCCACGATCATCACGGCGAATCGAACCACGAGAAAGGATCCACCGATAGGATCCATTTTTATGTTTCAACCGGAAAGTTGTTTCATAAAAATTATCACTCCCCTCAAAAACATCATTAATTTGTCGAATTGTCTTTTCTTTTTCCTCTGGATGTAACCTGACTTCCCACTCATGATCATCATCCCTGATTTCATCTTCTTCAAAGCCTAATTGTCTTTTCCACTCTGGGGATATAAGTGTCTCTTCGGTTATCAGATTCCTGTCAAAGAATCCAATATTCGCTGCCTGTACTGCAAGACTGAGCTGCTCTTCCCTTTCCTGCAGATCAATATAAATCTTCTCTCTTTGTGCCCGATTGACTAACAAAAACCCTAATAACATGGTTGCTAATGGATAAATCATTAAAACTGGAAAACTTATTTCAGCGAGGACGCGCAACGCGGCTTCCAGAGGTAAGGTCAACATCAACAACAGCATAACAACATGATTGAGAATACCGAAAAGATACAACTCAATGAGGGAGATGTGGTTGATGTTTTTTTTGCGAAGGTAACGCCAGGCAAGCCCAATACCGCCTGTAGCAAGGATAACGCTAACACCAGTCCAGGCTGCTACCCCACCCTGCAAATATCTAAAAATGGATGTCATTATCATCGCGATAATGGTCGGCACTAACCCAAAAAACAAACCAGAGATACTTAATAAAATAGAACGCGTATCAAAAATAATCCCGGGTGCAAAATTCCAGGGATTGGCCATCAGCATAATTCCAATAAATCCTAAAATTAATCCAACAAATATTCTCTGAATACCAAATAAATTCTGATGCCAACGAATTTTTGCAATATCGAATAATAATGCAGTACTCAGCAAAATTGTTGCATTATACATCAGGAGGTGAAACCCATTTTCAATCATTATTTTCCTCAGACTCTGACATCATCTTAATAAATATATCGGTAATCTCTGGGTCAAATTTGGTTCCTGACATTTCTTTGATCAATTGCAAAGCTTTTTTCTTGCAATCCGAATCTTCTGTGTTTGAATTCACCATTGTGTCATAACTTTCTGCCAAAGCAATGATTCTCGCAAGAATTGGAATTTCTTTTCCCTTTAATCCTTTCGGATACCCACTACCATCCCATCTTTCATGATGACTATAGACATCTTCTGCAAGATTCAGTGTGTCCTCGAACAAATTCAAAATACGATATCCGATTACTGTATGATCTTGAATTATTCGAAATTCATCTTCAGTGAATGGTTTTTCATGATTTAGTAGGTGATCATCAAAGACGATCTTCCCAATATCATGATAAAAACCTGCGTCCTTTAATCTCTTCAATTCTGTCTCTGGCAAATTCATGACTTTTCCAAGCCGTAAACACAATTCGCTGACGGAACGAGAGTGAATTTTCTCGTGCGGGCTTCTCTCATGTAAGGTGGTAATAATGGAATTAATCAGATCCGAATTGATCAGTTTTTGTTTGAGTCTCTTTTCTGAATACATTTTGTTTTCAGCACTCGTCATAATTTTTTCTATATCTTGTCCAATTTCAGTCTTGGTTTCATACCCCATTGACATACTACAATTAATAGCTTCAATTTTTACCTTTGCAAGCTCATTTTTAACCCTTTCAATAATCTTTTCAGCTATCGATGCAGGCGTATTGGGCAATAAAATGATAAATTCATCCCCTCCTACGCGTGCGACAATATCAGAATCCCGGCAGGCATCCTTCATAATGTCAGCACATTTTACAATTAAATCATCACCAGCAGCATGGCCAAAAATATCATTGGTCAATTTCAAA
Source organism: uncultured Chloroflexia bacterium (assembly GCA_963765655.1). GTDB lineage: Bacteria > Chloroflexota > Anaerolineae > Anaerolineales > Anaerolineaceae > UBA6170. The sequence continues at coordinate 1,146,197 of CAVXXH010000003.1, read as the reverse complement.
CCATTTACATCGCTAAATATAATAGAAATTGGGAGTTTATCTTCCGAATACATTTCCTTCAAGGCATTATCAAAATAAACCCGGTTAAATAATCCGGTTAATGAATCATGTTCACTTAAGTACTTAATTCTTAGTTCGGCATTTTTTTTCTCAGTATTATCCATGAAGGTAATTACTGCGCCAAAAACTTTTTCATCTTTTAGTTGTGGATATGAATAATATTCAACGCTAAAGGATGTACCATCCTTTTTCCAGAACACTTCATTATCAACATGCGTACCTTTCCCTTCGTTAAAAGATCTTAAGATATTACAATTTTCCAAAGGAAATGGTGATCCATCTTTTTGGCTGTGATGGATTTGCCAATGCATATTCTTACCTATTAATTCATCTTGATGTTGATATCCAAGTAACCTCAAACAGCTGGAATTACAATAAGTACAATTGCCCTCAATATCTATTCCATATATACCTTCAGCGGTTGAATCAAATATTAACTGAAGTTGCTCTTTGTACTCAGATAATTCTCCATTGACATTTTCCCATTCCAACGTTCTTTCTTCAACTTTCGCCTCCAGGTTATTCACAAATGACGATATCGTCTCAGCCATGTTGTTATAAGCAGAAGAAATTCTTCCAAGTTCATCGTTGCGAAACACTTTTGCACGTTGACTTAAATCACCTTGTGAATATTTTTCGGTCATATCTACCAGATGATTTATGGGTTTCAATAAATTACTGCTAAATAGTAGATAAAGGATGATCGAAATTAAGGCAGCGACAACTGCAATAATGGTAGTTATTTGCATATTTGTATATATATCAGCCATCAATAACACTTCAGGTATCGCAGAAATTACCAACCAATCTATGCCTTCTTTATAAAATTCCTGAATATGAATATAAAAATTATCTCGATTACTCGTAACTTTAAATTGTGTTTGGGATGTTTCTAGGTATATGGCATATGCCTGCATAATCGCTTGATTCTCGATTTCATTGATCGAAGCCCTATCGATGGTTCCATCATCAAGGAGAATGAAATTATTCAGCCCCAATGAATTGCCAATGACTTCGCCGGTTTCTTTTTCGGCAATAATGGCTATGCCATTCACTTCTTTTACACTTTCTTTCAGATATTGATCAATACTGGAGAGAATGATATGGGTTCCCAACACACCTTGAAGAATACCTTCTGAGTTGTAAATTGGGTATGCAGCGGATACGGTCAAATCCTCCATCACGAAATGTTTATAAACAGGTGAAAAACCGGGATTTCCTGACTTCTGAGCCACTTTATACCAGGCGCGGGTGCGAGGGTCAAATTTTCCAGCCTGCAGAACCAACTCACCAGCGGTTAAGTCATCATTAACCGAATAATACCAGGAGTGACCTTCTGTTTCAGCGTTGTTACGCATTATTTCGATTACACCCGCCTCGTTCCTGCGAGCTCCATAATAATCTCCCGTTTCCATTCCGATACTAAAACTGTAGATTGCCTCGTCTTGAGACTGTAAAGCACCAACAAAAAATTTCTCTCGCTCCATATCATTCGATAAATTAACAATTCCGTTATCAATCAATTTTTGGTTAATTTCATTATTTCTTAATGGGGTATCGATCAATATTTCAATTTGATGGTAGATATCATTATTCATATCTCTAACAATTCGTTCCGTAGTAGCTTCCGCCGATGAGACCCAATTGGAGAAAATAACCACTCCAATGATACCAATGGTAATTAACATTATTGCTGAAAAAACAAGAAGCATGATGGTGCGAATTGATAAGGTTTTATTTGTTTTTTCTCTCATATTAGCCTTATTTGATCGTTTGATTTGATCACTAATTCTCTTCAACGCTATTATATTTACTGGGCATTCCATGGATTTTTAGCAACTGATTTACTTCTCGCTTTAGTTCAATAATGCGTTCTTCCCTCCCCAAGGTAACACCATGCCAGCGACGTAATTCATCCAATTGGTTTTTTAATTTCTCTTCTGCTTCGATCCGCTCAGAAATATCATGAATAATGGAATAGATTACAGGGTTCTTATTAATAATAATGGGTGTAGTATAAATTTCCACCATTCGTATTTCTCCATTGGCAAGTCGATTCTGAAAAACGAGATAATTGTTATTTTTTTCATTTGACCTATCAATAATTTTATTCATTTCATCCGATGATAGTGTATTTAAATCTTCAATCTTCATCGCACATAATTTTTCAATTGAATATCCGTAATAGTTAGCTGCTCCGCTATTCGCATCTACAATGCTGTTATCTTTTGGGTCAATCAATAACATTGGAACATCATGCTCGGAAAACATTTTTCGAAAGCGTTCTTCACTTTCTTGTAAGGACTCTTCATACTTTTTACGATCGGTTATATCCATAAATATCGTGGCAAATTGTCCCTTCTTTGGTGAAAAAGCCACAACGGTATACCATCTGTCCAACTCAACAGAATAATTCTCAAAAATAATATCTTCTTCGGTCAATGCAACATTTCCATAGGTTTCAATCCAATGGGTTTCGATATTGGGTAAAACCGTGCGGATACGTTTATCTATAATATCCACTTTTTTAAGTCCAGTGAATCGTTCAAATGCTGGATTCACATCCAGAAATATATAATCGATTGGTTTTCCATTCTCATCCAAAACAATTTCATGCAAAGCAAATGCTTCAACCATTTCCTCAAACAACAAACGGTAGCGTTCCTGTAATTTCTTTCGATCTGTAATATTTCGAACAATCGCCTGAAACATACCTTCCTTCAGGAATTTACCACGGATTTCAACATCAACCAATGACCCACCTTTATGGATAATTTTGTATTCGATTTGAATAGTTTGATCCTGAATTTCATTGATTGATAGAATTCGCTCGTTGGGGTCATCAAAATATATTAATTCTTTCAAATTTTTATTTACTAATTCTTCTTTCGAATACCCAAGCAACTGATAACCAGCTTCATTTACATCAACAATTTTATAATCCAAATTGATCAAAAAAATTCCATCAGATGCCTGTTCGATCAAAGTGCGATAACGTGTTTCGCTTATTTTTATCTGCTGATCAATTTTATGTTTATATAATGCCCTTTCAATTGTTTCGGTTAATTCTCGCTCAAGCACTGGTTTTACCAGATAACCATAAGACGCAGCGATTTTTGCTTTATTTTGTACGTTTTCTTCCAAAAATCCTGCGATAAAGATGATCGGTATATCGGATATCCTGGAGATTTCCTCAATCGCCTCAATCTCATTCCTTTCTTTCCCCAACTCCATATCCATTAATATTAAAGTTGGAGGATCTGCCTTAATTTTATCTACCGCATTTTTTGCTGTAGAAACGGGTTCATAAACCTCATATCCAGCCGTAGATAATTTTTCGGCCAGGTGCATCGCCAAAACTTCATCATCTTCAACAATCAAAATGGATTTTCTGTAAAGGGAATTTGTCAATTCAGGTTCAAAACTCATAGGGTTGCTCGCGCTATTCCTTTTGTATCCTTTAAATGTCGTAGATAAGAAAGATCCAATAAAAAATGGGGTTTATCGGAATAATTTCTAAATAAAAACCATTGATTTAGTCCAATTCTACATTTCTTTGAGCTAAGTATAACGATCTATACAATTTTAATGAGTAGTAGGTCAATGTTTTTCATAATCCTTTCCAAAATGTAATGTTGGCATACATAAGCCTGTGGCATTGGTTCATGCTTATGAACGAAAAACCTAATTGTTACCAAGGGAAAAATCTACCACCCTTTTGTTTTGTAGATCAATCCTTATGTCAGAATTTCTCTGGCAATCCAGCGTTTAAAACTGGGGGAAATAATATGAGAAAAATGAGACCGTCGGGTTTCGATCTACAAACCGTGTTTTACCAGTTCAGGAATGTCCAGATAATTTGTCTCGCGGAGCGACCCAACATCGGATTCCTTTATTCTCAGAACCTGCCACTGCTGCATCTGCAACAGTTTTCATTGGTGGAATAACCGGTAAAGACATCATGAGCCATGGTTATTCTCCAAACAAAATAAAAAGAAAAGGCGGATGGAAATAGCCCGTTTATTACAATCTGTCTTCTCCATTATGAAATTTTGTATAATGAGTATATCTGATTAGTCCAGTTGCATATCAATCTTAATTTGATTGATTTTCCATAAAAGATCACCGTTTTACAAGTTCATTACTACGCTTAGGGTCATCAATTAAGAATTTATTGTCTCTGATCCCTCAATTTAAGGCATACATAAATGACAAAAACTGATATGACTTCTCGTGAGCGCGTGCTCACAGCCGCCAGGCGCGAAACACCTGACCGTGTTCCACGTGATATTCCCCTCGAAAAATATGTGATCAATCGCATGGTGGAGCATTATGGCACACAGGATTTGTTGAAAGCCATGCGCTCTGATATTGCGATTGTTGACCTTAATCCTTCCCGGCTCAACCAGGATTATTCCGCTTATTTTTCCCGTCCGGGTGTAACCTGGGATGAATGGGGACGTGGGCGCATCTGGGATCAAAGTGACCAGTATGCCGAGTATCTTTTCCCGCTCGAGCAAGCTAAGACAATGGATGAAATCGTCAATTATCCCTGGCCTGACCTGGATGCTGACTATCGCTATGCCGGCGTGGCAGATCAGATCGCTATCCGACACCAACAGGGTTATGCGGTTTCCTGTATCCTGACTGAGACGATCTTCGAAACCGCCTGGCAGTTGCGTGGAATGACCCAACTGTTTGAAGATATTCATCAAAACGAAGAAATAGCCGAATATCTGCTCAACCGCATCACCACCTATCGCGAAGCTTCTGCGCGTGCTTTTGCTCTGGCAGGTGCTGACATTATTTTTCTGGGAGATGATATTGCCATGCAAACCGGTTTGATGATCAGCCCCCGAATGTACCGTCAATGGTTCAAACCCCACCTCACCCGTGTGATCCAGGCAGCCAAACAGGCAAATCCGGATGTGTTGATCCAGTACCATTCAGATGGCATGATCAACAAGCTGGTGCCCGATCTGCTGGAAGCCGGGATTGATATTCTTAATCCGGTACAACCTGAGTGCGTGGATCATGTCTGGATCAAAGAAACGTATGGAGATCAGCTTGCCTTCTGCGGTGGAATTGGTGTGCAATCCGTGCTGCCGTTTGGATCACCAGGGGAAGTTCGAGAACATGTTCGTGGAGTAATCCAGACCCTGGGAGCAAATGGTGGGCTGATTATAGCTCCATCACACGTGATCGAACGTGATGTCAGCCTGGAGAATATTGAAGCGATGCTCTCCGCAATTGATGCGTTTGGTAACTATGATTAATTGAAAGCACCTTCGGTAAGCTTTCCTAGCTGAATGTATTTTAGATCAAACCCTTTGTCAGGATCTCAAAGGTAATATTCCCTACCAGTTCCATGGAGATATCTTTGGTAAAACCTGCAAGGACCGGCCAGTACTTCTTCTTAAATTTAGGCATAAACCCGGTAACAGGTTCCAGGTTTTCCTTTCCGCCTGAATTCAGCCATTCGTTGACTGTAGCCTGCGATTCTTCTTCTCCGGGAGCAACCAGGATTTCATTTGCAATCCAGCGCTCCAGGCTGGGAGATAGGATATTGTACGTACTGGATTGCCGGTGTTCAATCAGTAGACCATGTTTTACCAGCTCCGGGACATCCAGATGAGCACGCGAGTAATTGGCGGCAATGTTATCGAGGATTGGTTGTGTTTTAGGGGAAGGTTTCTGGCGATTGAGTGTTATAACGGTTAACAGGGTTATTTTTTGACTTTCATTGGTGTGCGTCCACATATACTGGTAATGCGGATCGGATTGGGTATCAAAATTGCGGATCACATCCTGCAAAAGTAGTTTGCCCTCTAACCCGGCGTTCTTGCCTTCAAACATATAATTGGCTGCCATCTGGGTGAAGAATGGATAACCCCCACCCAGCTTCCAGATCATTTCGTTCTCCTGCTCACTGAAAGTAATGCCCGTATCTTTGAGATATCCTCCCAAAAGTTGGTCGACCTCCATACGCTGGAATGGTCGCAACACAATATTGGCAAAGATATTAAAGAATGGTGAACCCTTCAACTCATCCGAGTGACACAGGTCCACCAATTCACGGCGCGTGGCTGTGATCAACGGCAGGTTGTGGTGGATAGCCAGCGTGCGTAACCCACCAAAAAAATCGGACCCGAAATTGGTGTTCTGGGTCACATATTCAAATTCATCCAGCAACAACACCATGGTCAAGCCACTATCTGCAATGGTGGCAAATAAATCTTCCAGATCAAATAAATCAAAAGTCTGTTGACTGCGTAATTCCTTGATCACCGGCACAATCTCCGGCAGGCAGATGGCGCGTTCCATCTTTTGTAAAATGCGCTGCCAGAAGCGTTCCGGGGTGATATCCGTCAAACCCTGAAAATCCATATAAATGATGCAAAATTCACCCGTTGACAAGCCTAATCCTTCAGCAACCGATTTGTTATCCAGATGCTTTAGTAGGGATGTCTTACCAATCCGGCGTTCTCCCACAATCGAAGTGCTTTCATGCGCGCTCGAGCGCAGGCGGTTGACGATCTGACGCAGTTCTTCCGTGCGACCGAAGAAGCGCTCGGAGGTGCGGATCGGATTGCCAAAGGTAAAGGGATTGGTTGTCATAATGAAAGGTTGTACTCCTTATGGAATTTCTAAGTCAGAAATATTCCAAACTCTGAAATTATCAATTCCTGCCGTGTTTGCATCCAAAGTACCCACAGAAAACGTAGGAGGAAAACTTCTATACAAGCGATATTGTTCATTTTCATAATGCCCAAGTAATTCATCATTTAGATAAAAAGCCATGAAACCATTTTTCAATATCAATTTAAATTTGAGAAGATTTTTTTTACTATAAAGATCTTTCGAAATTATTATTTTTCTTTGTAAATTTTCATCACATGAAATTTCGACATTTTGACCATTAGCAACTATGAATCTACAAAGAATTGCAGATCCATTATCCCAACCAATGCCCTGATTACCAATCCCACTAATAGTTCTTATTTCCACCTCAGCAACGTAATCAAAATAAGTCATTAATGTATTTTCTGCTTCACCAGTTATGATCATTTCCCCTTCTTCAAAGGATTTTTCACAACCAACATAATTTGGTAATACCCAAGTATTGGATGGATTATCAAAGTTATCTTCAATATCAGGAGCACGATTTTGAGTATATTCCAGAGCTGATTTCAAATAATCTACCTCCCAAGTTGGGGTATTATCTGTTTGATTTACCTGGTTTTCTATTTCATTCTGTTCAATCCCCACCTCATCCAAATTCCAGAATTTAACATTGTCCAATGTGGAAAAGTATTTTCCCGTAGCTGTAAAATAAAAAGAATTGGAATTATCATTACTGGTAATTCCTTCAATCTGAGCAGCTATTTGATCATTTATCTGTACAATGAGATTATCATTAAATACAGCAATCATCACACTTTGAGTATCCAATTTTGTAAATGTTCCTGAATTTATAATGTTTAATTGATTATTGGATATCTTATTATCTACTAATTGCCAATCACCATTACCTATAAAATTTAGATCGTAGTACGAATCTTTTTCAGTTGATTGATGAAACTTAAATCCAAATATATCATTATCTGGAGCAATTGAATTTTGATCAATTTTGTATTCAAATGTAATTATAAATTGATTTGCATCTAAAAATCCATCAGTCGGAAATGTAATATACCCGCGCTGATCAACATCTATTTTAAATTCTAATTTCTCATTTTGAATAAAATCACTTATCTGATGTTCAACAAGGACCATTTCCTCCCCCCCCATTGTTCCCTGGTTAACTGAGATTTTTCCCCATTCCTCTTTTGACGTTGAAAAATCATCTTCAAATGTTGGTGGGGTGCTTTCAATGTAAGTCATGATAGGTTGGACGGAATTATTTTCAATAAGATTCCAATACTTTATATTACGCAGTCTCACTACTGGTTCATTTTCATTTGAAGATAAAATGTTAATGATTGGGATTACTTCGTCATTTAGATTCTCATCATTATGAAATACAACCGTCTGATCATTGACCAATATAGCCAATGTATTGTTTGAAGCGATTAATCTAATCTTAATAACGTAATCATTATTTTTTAAGAATTCTTCCCAGTTTTGAATTGCTTTACCAGAGCTCTTATTACCATATAAATATTCAATAAACTCACCATTATTACTTAATGAAAAAGAATAATAATGTCCTCTAGAGAGGACTATGTTTACATAGGAATCAGGATCGTAATCTTGTGGAAAATATTCAAATTCAAACACGAAATCTTTCGCCCTGAGATTTTCGTTAACATATTTTGTATTTGCATACATCTCCCAACCGTATTTGACAACAATTCTTTGTTCAGCTAATAAATCTTCCCAATATGGTTGAGGATCGGCTGAATGCAAATCATCCTGAAATGTTGGATTGATATTTTCAATATTGCCTATCAATGAATTAAGTACATCAGGAACGTCTAAATTCCAAAACCTGATGGATTGAAGCCAGATAACACTTCGGTCTTGATCCCCTTCAAAATTTAATATAATCTGAAGATTTTCATCCTCGATGAATTCGTTATGATACAACAAAGGTACCATATTTAACAAAAACCGTCATTTCATTTTCATTTTTTATTAATTTCACTTTTATATTGTTTTCATTCTCAAGTTTATAACTTGTCCAATTGGGAATCAATTTCCATTCACTGTCAATATTGTTAATCCTCTCCTTGTATCGGCCATTATTACTGATCGAAAATCTGTAATAAATTTCTGGACCTGAATTGATGTCAATGTGAGTTATATTATTTTCAAGGCCATTTTCAGTGAAATAATCAAATTCAATCAAAAAATTTTTGGCAAAAAGAAATTCATTGGTATACCAGGCTCCTTCATATATCTTAAACATATCTGAAACCAGATAGATATGATTCTCATTCAATAATGTTTGCCAATAAGGCTGTGGGTTACCTTCATCGAAATAATCCTGGAAGGTAGGCATTCTAGTTAATGCCAGGTTAGATCCAGATTCAGAAATTTGATACCTAATTCTTCTATCCAAAACATATCCATAGGGATTAGGCACAAATTCTGAATCTACTAAAGAAATTTGTGTCTCAGCGATTTCTGCAATTTCTGTTGGTTCTTCTAATGGATTTATCCATAATTTAATCGATGGAAGAAGAAAGATTACCGATATAGCCAGGAGCAAAACACCACCACCCACATAAATCCAGGGTGTTCTCCAGATAGGTTTTTTCTGCTTATTGGCTTCGACCGCCTCTACCAGCAAGCGTGAGCTGGCTTTATAAGTCGGGTCTTTGGCGATGATTCCCTGCAACAGGTGAATTGCCCGATTGTATTGGTGTTTTCGGATGTGCACCTGGGCGGTTTCATAATCTTTCAACAAGGCAGATTTTTGTTTTGCTTGCTCAATCAGTTTTTCCACCCGCGCACCATCCTCGGGCTTCTCAGTCAGATATGCCTGCCAGTGTTGGATGGCATCTTCCCACTTTTCAGCTTTGCTGGCTGATTGCGCTTGCGTTTTTAAGCCTGCTAGTGTGGATTTTCGTTGTTCGATTCTGAAGTTTTGCAGATCATTTTTTATATCCTGATCTTCAGGAGAAAATTGTAAATATTCTTCTCCCGCTACAAGCCCAGCCTCCCAATTTTGTTCTTTTTTTGCCCGATCAATTTTCAATCGCAAGGAATTAATTTGTTGCTTTTGTTTAGCTTCTTTAGTACTCTCCAGCGCTTTCGCCAACCGCTCATTTTGCGGGTCAAGTTTCAGCGCAGCTTCTCTGGCAGCAATCGCAGCTTCCCAATTGCCAGCTGCTTCAGCCTGATCTGCCTGGGATTGATACATTCTCAGTTGGGCATTTGACTGGTCACTTTGAATGGAGTCCAACCATTGCTTCAATGAAGAATCTTCAGAAGCTAAGAGGATAGCTGTCTGGATGGCATTGATCGCTTTGGGATAATTTCCCTTTGCAATCGCCTGTTCCGCCTCCTGTTTATAAGCTTTGATCTTTTCCTGACGCGGAGCATCTTTAATTTCCAGTAACCGCTTATGTAAATCAGGATTCTCCGGGTCAATATTAATAGCTTCTTCCACCATACTGGCAGCTTCATCCCAGCGTTGACGCGTCAGTGATTTCTCGGCTTTCTCCAGCCAAACCAGCACCTGAGCGGCTCTTTTATCAGCAATGATTTTTTCATAACGATTTTTGATAGTCTCATCATCAGGAGATATTTCTATTGCTTGTTGGAATTTTTCAAAGGCTTGGTCTTCTAAACCATTTTGTAAAAACGTTTCTGCTTTTTGAACATACATCTCAGCAAATATCTTTGTAGCTTCCACGTGAGATGGAGCAATCATCAGAATGGAATGAATTGCCTTTTCAGCTTTAACTTCATCCCCTTCTTTAATAGCTTTTTTAGCCAGGTATATTTGTGCCTGAATAAAACCCTGTTTGGCAGCAATATTTTCCTCATCGATCAGTAATATCCTCGCAAAATATTTAACTGCATCATCAAATGAATTTTGTAATAAATAGATTGCAGCAATATTTTGCAACGCTCTGATATCATTTTCTTGCACAGCCAATGCCTGTTCGTAACTTTGAATGGCTTGCTGGTTTTCCCCACGTTCACGGTATTCATCCCCAATTTCAATATAGCGGTCGGTAATCGGGTTGGTCTGTACCAGCTCTTCCCGCACGCGGTCCATCGGGCGGTTGGCCTGCAGCCATAATTTCAACAATTGGATCACAAAGCCATTGTCTGCAGTTAAAACATCCTTATCACGCAAATGTAAAATGGCAGAATTAAGATCCGATTCATTGGTACGCAACCCTTGCGACTTCAGGATCTGATGCACCTGTTTCAGCGAAGCGCTTTCTTCCTGTGCCAGCGCAGCCAAAATCCACTTTTCCAGATCAGAGGCCTCATCCCACACAAATTTTAGATTGACCGTTCCACGTTCGATCACATCTTCCAGAATCGAATCCACATCCCCGGCAGTGATCGAGCGGCTGCCGGTCTTCTGACAGCGGGAAAATAATTCGTGACACATGAGCTGGGTGAAGTAGGGATGCCCGGAAGTGAAGTACGAGATTTTCTCCACCGCTGCTGGTTCATAGGTGATCGTACCTTCGACCGGTTTGGTGATCAGACGCGCACAATCATCTTTGGTCAGGAAACTGACCTTGCGATAAAGCGCTGACTTGAAAAAGTCAGTGTAGGATGCCTGCATATTTTCCAGTTTGTTACCGGAGGATCCGATGGAAAAGATGAAATTAAGACCCTCAATTTCCATCAAACGCCGCAAGTAGGCAACTAAGGGTCGCGCCAGACTATCCTGAATATCCGGGCGATCAAGGGTATCAAACTCGTCAAAGGTGAGTAACAGAATTTTTTCCCCAATCAAAGCACGAAGTGCGGGTAGAAAATCATTGATAAATGCTTCCGGATCTGCAAAAGCATTACGCTCAATTTTGGGCAGATCCAGATTGCATTCCTTCTTGAGTGTACGGCTGATTTCGCTCGCCATCCACCACAGGAAACGCTCCAGTGTGGTGTTGGTGCGGCCTTGCAGGTCAAAGAAAACCTGTGTGTAATGTTTCGGTAGATGGTGTGGGATTTGCTTGAGTACAGATGTCTTGCCAACCCGGCGTTGCCCATGCAACACCAAAATATGGTTGACATATTTCCCCGTCAGGCTGCGCTCAATCCAACTGAAAATATCCTCGCGACCAAAAAACATACTGGTCTCGACCACCGGTGCCCCAGCGATATAGGGATTGAGGATATTGCTCATGGAGACAGGCCTTAGGTGAATTAGAGCCTTTTGACGACAAATTCATTGTAGCATAAGATGAATCAGTTTATTTCCAATTTCCAATATATTCAATGCAAAAATCAGACTAATTAAGATTAACAATCCAAATTTTCTTTTGCATCGAAAATCTCAAAACAAGACAAAAAAATCATCCAACCTACTTCAATTTTTCCACATAGATGAGTTTGCTCAACTCGCGACCCAATGCATACGGGGTTGTTCCTTCCCCAATTAATAGTTGCAAAGTTTCATCATAAGGATTGCGGTTTTGAATAACAATTCTTGTGCCTGGAATGATCCCTTGGTCACTGAGATGACGCAATATGTCTGATTTATTGATTTTTACCCTGCGAATGATGGCTGGTAGATTCTCTTCTAATTTCAACAGACTGAATGATTCCGAATTGGGAAAATTTAACTCGCGATCCGGAATTGGGTCACCATGCGGATCAAACAATGGGTCACCCAATAAAATCGCCAGGTGTTCCTCAAATTTATCGGAAATGACATGCTCAAGTTCTTCCGCTTCTACATGCACTTCCTCCCACGTGTAGTTCAATATTTCTACCAGAAACAGCTCGATCAATCTGTGGCGTCTGGTAAGTTGCAGGGCCAGTCTTTTTCCGGCTTCTGTTAATTTCACACCTTTCCATTTTTGATAATCGACCAATGGAGGTTCCTGATTAACCAATTTAATCAGCATACTTGTCGCCGAAGGTGGGCGCACACTCAAAGCATCCGCTAAAGCAACGGTGTTGGTGGTATCCTCATGCTGCGTCAAATTGTATATTGCTTTGAGGTAATCACCTTCTGATTTTGAAATTCTTACACTCATAATGACTCCTGAAACTAACTGGCTTTCTTAATCATCCCACTTTAATTTTTCACCTCTTATACCCAACCAGCCAGGCGTGCAATAGAAGCTGTCAGGAAAGTTACAAGAAAAGCTGTTCCCAGGGTAATCACCACACTTAATACAGCCCAGCGCACGCTCTTGGTTTCTTTGTAAATGGTAATGATGGTTGTTCCACAGGGATTGTGCAACAATGAAAACAACATCAGATTGACCGCTGTCAACATTGTCCATCCATGACCATTAACCAGTAAAGAATAAAGTTCATTATAGCTAGGCGGATCGGTCATCATGCCGACCCCCATGTACACCATCATCATGGTTGGAACTACAATTTCATTCGCGGGAATGGCAATGATATAGGCTAACATGATCACACCATCCAACCCAAATAACTGTCCAAATGGATTCAAAAAATTAGCAATGTGATTTGCCAAACTGAGATCCTGCACAAATATATTTCCCAATATCCAGATCAATGCACCGGCAGGTGCTGCTGTCAGAAGTGCACGCCAGAGCACAAAAATGGTGCGATCTATCAGCGAGGTGTACAGAATTCTACCAACGCTTGGACGCCGGTAAGGGGGTAATTCCAGGGTGAAGGCAGACGCTTCACCTTTCAAAACCGTCCTGGAAAGGATCCAGGACATCAACATCGTGAAGAAGACACCAATCAATACCACCACCAAGACTGAACCAGCTGCCACAAAAGAAGAAAACACTGGTGGAAAAGAAGCTGCCACAAATACTGTGGCTAACATGATCAGCGTTGGAAAACGCCCATTGCAGGGCACAAAGTTGTTGGTCAATATCGCAATCAAGCGCTCACGGGGAGAGTCAATCACCCTTGTAGAGACCACACCTGCAGCATTACAACCAAATCCCATTGCCATGGAAAGTGCCTGCTTACCGTGTGCCCCTGCCTTTTTGAACATCCAATCCAGGTTGAAAGCCACCCTGGGTAAATATCCCAGATCCTCCAGGATCGTAAACACCGGGAAGAAGATTGCCATAGGAGGCAACATGACACTGATTACCCATGCCAGCCCTCTAAATACACCATGCCATAAAAATCCAGTGATCCACCAGGGTATACCTATAACAGTAAATAAATTAGCTGCCTGATCCTCAACCCAGAACAAGCCATCTGCTAATAATTTTGAGGGCACATTTGCACCCACAATGGTGATCCAGAATACCGCTGCCAGAATTAATAGCATGATAGGTAAGCCAAAAATGGGGGAGGTGACCAGGCGATCAATACGTTGATCCAGATCCCATTTTTGTTTTTTATCTTGCCGAACAGCACGATCGACAATGCGTTGTGCCTCGGCATACATCGATTGCACTATCTCATCACGAAATCCGCTACCCAATTGTGGTCGTAAAGCATCTGCTTTAAGGAGAATATCCTGTGGTGTTATCGTTTTATTTGTTGTCATCTCTCCTCCTTATTGGCGACCATCTACTGCCATCCTGCTGCTGAATTGCACATCACTCCGGCGTTGGCTGTTGACCAGTTCGTTGATTTCACCCGTTAGGATTGCTTCCTTCACACGTGCATCACCGTCCAACAATCGAATCGCTAACCAGCGCGCATTCGGTACACCCGGGAATAATGTCTCGATTTCCTTCGATAAATCGTTCACTGCGGATTGAAATTGTGGGCTGCCCTTGATGCGCAAAGGTTTGATAGCAATCTCACCGCTGATCACACTGGCAATGGTGCTTAATAAAGTTTGCACTCCTTCTCCGTTGGCGGCTGTAATTGGAATTACAGGAACACCCAAATCACGCGCTAAAGAACGCGTATCAACGGTAATACCTTTTCGTTTAGCTTCGTCCATCAGGTTTACGGCGACCACCACTTTTTCTGTGATTTCCAGAACCTGCAACACCAGATTGAGATTGCGCTCCAAGGCAGTCGCATCCGTCACAACCACGGTGCAGTCGGGTTGCCCGAACAGAATAAAATTACGCGCTACCTCTTCATCTTGGGAAGCAGAAAGAAGCGAATAGGTACCTGGTAGATCGACCAGCTTATAGCGTACATTCTGAAAAACATACCCACCTTCAGCCCGTGTGACAGTTTTTCCAGGCCAGTTACCGGTGTGTTGATTCAGTCCTGTTAAAGCATTGAATAATGTCGATTTTCCTGTGTTAGGGTTACCTGCTAAGGAAACTATCCGGTCAAATTTATCCAGTTTCAAGCCCATTTGCTCCAATTGAGATGTCATGGGACAACCTTCACAGCCGCTTGTTTTATGTAAAGTCATTCTTCCTCCTCTATGCTGCTGCTTTAATGGGATTAACCCAAATATCCTCTGCCTGATCACTACGCAGGGCGATTAAGGTTCCTCTCACCCGATACGCTCGTGGATCACCAAAAGCATTATTCAATTCCGGAAAAATTTTTGTGCCGGGCGTTAATCCCAAATCCAGGAAACGTCGCCGGGTGAAACCCTGACATCGTTCATCCAGGCGCACAATTTCAGCCTCCATCTCTGTTGGCAATTCATTCAATGGAATCGCATCTCTCTGCACCAGTTCTTCCTTGGATAATGGCTGGACATACACATTGGCTGCTACGGCAGGAGCCAGTTTGAATTCCTGTTCTCCATCGGTCAGGATCACCCGCTGCTGGTTCTTCTCCAGAATTCGTACCAGCTGACCGGGTCTCAGACCAGCAGCCATAATCTGTGCAAAGGCCAAAGCTGGTTCATCTTCCAGGTGGACAATTTTTCCGAGAACACCTTCTTCCCAATCATTCACCTGAATACCTTTTTCATGGGGGTAAAATGTGCCAGCAGCGGTAGGAATCGGATCACCATGTGGATCTGAGAGTGGATAACCTAATGAGGCATCCAGCTCATCAATTTCCTTTTGTGTCATACCATGCTGGCGACGTTTCGCCTGATCATGGACCTGACCCAGCGGCATACGCGCTTCATCCAGTAAATAGCGTTCCCATAATCGATGCGCACGAATGATTTGTAACGCCAGCCGTTCTCCATCGTCACTGAGGTGAACAAGATTCTTTTTGGTTGTGATCAAACCCTGTTCTGTCATTTGTTCGATCAGATCAAAAGCGCTTTTCGAACTGATTTTCAGCTTTCCGGATAATGCATCCAAACCAACAGCATGACCTTGTTGCTCCTGGTCAAATATGTACTTGAGTGCATCTTCAAAGAGCACGCGTTTGTTGGCAATTTTGTAGCGCTGCCAGCGAGCTTTCAAGCCATATTTTGGGAAAAAGACCAGCGCCAACGAGAGAAGCAAAATTAGAAAAAACAAAATCCAAGAAAAATTTTCAAACATACTTCACCTTTATATGCGTATAATTTATAATTTAGCCTAGTCTAAATTATAATATGAATTTAAATTTTTGCAAGGGTAATAGAAAATAGATACACAGATTTCTAAAGTGTTTTTTAAATTATGATTTATGAAGTACGTTCAGAAAATTTTCTTTGGTTAATATTGCTAAGTCAAAGGAAGGTTCAATAAATGGTTTAATATCATCCATCACCACTGACCAATTCATTTGATGGATGCAATCCTTAACCAATTGACGCCAATTTTCTTTCTCCACAACTCCACTTGTCCAATTTGTTTGCAATAATGCATTGTTCAGCAATTCTAAATTTGGTTCTGGCCAATCTGGATCACTTAAGTACCAAAATAAATCATAAATATCACGTCCTTTTAAGTAAGGCCTTTGTAAAAACGAATGAATCTTCCCTGACAATAAAGAGGCTTTGTCATGGTGATGAAGTTGAAGAACAACAAATTTTCGAATAACGCTGGTTTCCAGCACAGCCCCAGCTGGAGGATTTGTATCGACTTCCAATTTAATTGCGATTACTTCGTTAGATTGCATAGATAACCCCAACTCGTACAATAATCCTGGAAAACGAATAAAGGCACTGTTCACAATTTTTGAATCCTGAACGCGAATATTGATCTGATAATTTTCTTTGGTTAATGTTGATTGAATCGAACGTAAATATTCACGGAAGCGATAACTTTCTTTGTCTCCTTCCATGGCAAAATCCAGATCTTCCGAAAATCGTCCATGCGAAAAGAGAAACCGCAAAGCTGTTCCCCCATGAAAAGCCAGCGGAATCATTGCACCAGCACTTTGCAGCTCAGAAAGAACTCTTGCCTGGAGATATTCTCGTGTAATATTGATCCCTTCTACAGGAGTTTTGGCTTTGTTTACAAGTTCCTTTACAAAATCTTTCATAATTCCTCATATGTCTGATACTCTTCTTCGACGAACAATTCAATGATCTGGATCGCTCTGTGAATTTTTGGTTTATCAAAAAGTTTTCCTTGTGATCGCAATTTTTCTATATTTAGATTGTCCAGATTCTGTAAGCGTAGTTCGGAAATAAATGCTGGATCATCTCCACCAGGCTGTAAATAAATTAAATCTAAAATAGCTTTTTCCGGCGTCGCAACAAATGCCTGTTGCCCACCTAAATCCAATAAGTGATATCCCCAAAAATAATTTTTATTGATATACCTGAATTCAAAAACACCAAGATGCGTGTTCAATCTTTCATTTCGCACAGTTGTCACGCTAGTCGTTTCATTGACAATTTCAGGAATCATGCCATAGAACGACAAGGCCGATTGCAGGCTGACATATGAAGGCTTTTGCAACCTATTCGCAACCAGAATAGGATGGGGCTTTTGCTTTTGGTAAGGAGCAGCCAGCATATATACACCACGCCGTAGCTGGTGTATCTTTTCTGCTTTTACCCAGCGGTCTAATTGAAGGCGAATGTACTCGGGTTGGATATCACCTGCTAAAAGTAATGAGCTCTCAAATACGGGCTCATCCCCTACAATCTTTAATAATTTTTCGAATTCCATATCATTATATTATCATATATGATAACTTAATACAATAAAATTATATTAGTTAATTTTATCTTTAAATTTTCATCATATGCTACAATATTTTTATCGTTTGGGAAATTATTCAGCCATCAGGTCATTCGTTCCAATCAAGAACTTTCCCTTTTTTTCGTTCAACTGACTTATTTTCATTATTTCTGAGGTTTTAAAATGAAGACTATAATCAAGCCCTTCATTCTTGTATTGATTTTGGTTGCGCTCATCGCTTTAATTTCCTTAGCCTGCAACTTGCCAATCAACCAGGAAGAAGGTCTTACCATCAGTCGCAATAATAAAGATGGCAGCGTTTCTGGTAATTACCGTTCTGGTAATCAAAACATACTATTCTCTGTAACTGCTGATGGCATCGCAACATTCGAGACTGATTCTAGCTCCAATGCAGACAAGCTCGTGGTCGATATGCAGGATGAGACAGCAGCCACATTGAATTGGCAGGGCATGGATTTTGATGGGATTGGCGAATTGTCTACAGATGAGCAGCAATCGCTTCAAGACCTGTTGATCAGTCAGTTGGCACCTGGTATTGTCATGATTCCACTCGACGCTGGTTGCCAGGGAGACAAAATCCTTGACGACAAACAACTGGCTGTGCTCCTCTTCCCCCTTCAAATGCAATTTAAGTATTTGTATTCCGATCGCGCATCCATTGCGTTGGATTTCATGCATCTATCACAATGTGATTATGGACTTCTTGACGATGAAACGCCTGAGAATAACACCAAAAACTCATCACTCATTGTTTTCTCCCAATCCAACCCCATTCCGGTTGTGATCGGTTATTTTCCCTTTGATGAAACTGGTGCCATTTCCCCAATTTACTCTCAAGAATCATTGGAAAAATTCGCTTGTTTGAATCCTCCTTCATTGGTGAATATGGACAGTGATGCTTTTTCCTCAAAGCTGTATTCTGTCAATTTCAATGGTTCTGCACCGATTCGGGATGAATTCGGGCCCTGCCAGGCAACCTGCCGAGGTGCCTGTGGGGAAGATTGCACCACCAAAAATTGCAAATACGATGGCAGAGAGCGCTGTGAAAAGGACGAGTTTGGCAACAATACCGGACTGAGCTCGTATATTCACACTTATACTTGCGGAGTTCATCCAGCCTGCATTGCTCACGATGTTTGTTATGATGAATGCAATCAACGTCATAGTTGTGGCAGCTGGGAAGCCGCCTACTGCCGGCATGGTGGTTATGGTGACCCAACCAGCTTGTTAGAACCCTATATCAATAAATATGCTGGGATGCAGTTCTTCTGCGACAAGGCTGTGATTACAGATGAAAGCATTTCGGATGTGCGTGGCTGGATGAAAGGAGCAGGTCCCCAACCGTTAAGCCAGGTATATGAATATACCGATGAAATAGTAAAAGATAATGTCGATCTTAAAAAATGTCCACCTCCAAATAGTGAGGTTCAGGAGGATCCTCAGCCCGTCATACCTGAACCGCCAAAAGTTCCTGAACCTATTGAGCAACCTCCGGCTTATATTAAGCCACAATTAGTCACGGCTGTTTCCCCTACTACCTGGTTGTGTGGAGGTGTTGATTTGCGAATAACTGCTGAATTCTGGAATGTTGGTGCCCAGGGTGGCGACGAGTATTCTATGGTTGATATATTTGGCAATGGCTGCAATCATGATGTCGTGACTGAAGCAACGCATTGGTATGGAACATTCGAAGGTGGTCCAAATGGAAAATTCTCTCTTTATGACATGGATTGGGATTGTGGACTCGTAGATGGAGAAGTGATGTCATGCTCAGGGGTTGAATTTCTTGATGAAGAAATTACACTGCCATTTGAAGTATTAAATCCTGAAGCATTTGACGACTGGAAATAACCTAATATTCTAAAATGCTCTCAATTTTCTTCTTTAGATCCGGGATATCAACTAGAATGGTTTGCCATACCAAATCAATATCAATTTCGTTGTAATCGTGGATTAATCGATTTCTCATTCCTCTCATTCGATGCCATGCAATTTCTTGGTGAGCTTCTTGAAATAATGGGTCTATTTTGGCCGAAGCTTCTCCGATAATTTCGATTCTTCGAATCACTGCATCCTGACACATTAAATCAGAAGAAAAAGTGGTTATATCCATTCCTTCAATAAATTGTTGTATCCTGTCACAGGCGATTTTTATGTCGTAAAGGTAGCTATTCGTTTTATCCATATAAAACAACCGCGCAATCAAGAATATTTTGTCGTTTATATGGATTCTGGCTACTTTCAATTGATTTTCTCGTGATTAAATCAACAGGTCTTTGAAAAATTTCCTCAATCTCTTTTTGCATTTCTTCCATATCCGCTAGAGTACGATGAAAATCTGGATGGTACTCCACTAAGAGATCAATGTCACTCGCCACATTAAAATCATCCCGAATGGCTGACCCAAAAATTTCCAGCCGGGTAATTCGCCATCGTTTGCAAAATTCCTGAAGTTCTTTTTGTGAATAAGTTATATTTCGTAGCACCATATCATAATTATAACGATTTTTCCGACATTACATCCGAAATTTCAAACAAAATCCTTATTGACTCTCACCTCTGATTTCTGTATACTCTCTTTAATGGCTGGTGGTTTTACCAGTCATCAAGGAGTTCCCCATACAAACAATCGATCCCATTCAATCCATCAGCCTTAAAGATGCCTGTATCCGCAAAATCGAAGGGCTGATCCTCTCCGGTGACCTGGCTCCCGGGGAACGCCTACCCTCCGAACGTGATCTGGCGGTTCGCCTGGGTGTCAGCCGGCCAGTATTGCACCAGGCCATCGTCGCACTGGATGCCAAAGGATTGGTGCGCATCGAACCTCGCCACGGGGTCTTCGTCTGCGATTTCAAACGGGATGGCTCCATGGCTTTGCTAATGACCCTCATGCAGCACGATGATGGCGTCTATCAACCCCATCTGCTCTCCAGCCTGATCCAGGCACGCCTGCACATCGAGACCGAAACCGCTCGTCTGGCAGCGATCAATCGCACACAAGCCGATTTGATTGAATTTCAATCCCTGCTGACTGAACGCCAGCGTATTCCCTGGGATGACATTCCAGCGTTGGTGGACTATGATTTCAACATCCACCAGCTGATTGCAGCCGCTTCCGGTAACCTGATGTACGCATTAATCCTCAACTCGCTCAAACAGGTGCACACCAACCTGGCAGGCGCTTTTTACCGTGTCTTTGCGGAAGGGCAGGTAGCTGAAGAATTAGTTGCTTTCCATCAGACGCTATACCAGGCGATCGCTGACCAAATCCCAGAACAAGCAGCCCAAATTATGGCAACTATGCTCAGACATGGCGAAACGCATTTGTTCGAGATCTTACCCCTTTCCTGATTTTCACCTTTCTCACCAAATTTACAATTGATTTTAGGAGGCTCAAATGGAGAATACCAGCACTGCTTATCCGATTAAGCAAACCAGGAACCTGTCACCCCGCATCCAATGGCTACGGGATTATTATTTTCAAGGTGTCAATCGCCGCTGGAACAACGAGTACACCTCCTGGACGACCGGTACAGACTGGGATTTCCAATACGAGGAGATCAGTTTCCACATCGTCCCGGAAACCTACAGCTTCCTGAAGACCTTCCGCAGTGCCTTCAAGCAAACAGCCAACCCGGTGCAATTGGACAAAGACTTCTGGTCGTGGTCACTGCCCGAACGGCGTGCCTGGTTTGTGAAGGAAGTCATGGTCAATTACCTGCCACAGGAGATCCTGCCCGGTGACCTGATTGCCGGGGGACGCTTCAACATCATGACCTCCGCCTGCCTGGA
Organism: uncultured Chloroflexia bacterium; assembly: GCA_963765655.1. GTDB lineage: Bacteria > Chloroflexota > Anaerolineae > Anaerolineales > Anaerolineaceae > UBA6170. The sequence continues at coordinate 1,124,736 of CAVXXH010000003.1, read as the reverse complement.
CGAAAAGCAGACCAAAGAGTATCTGGAATTGATCGAAGGCAAAGATGGCTTGCGCCAGGCGTTGTTATGGTTCCACAATCATGGTTACGGCAACGTCGGCCCCACCAGTGGTCACCTGATCCCGGGATATGCCCGTGTCCTGGAAGTTGGCTGGTCTGGCATTCATGCTGACCTCACCGAAAAATATAATGCACTCAGTCAGACTGATCAAAAGGGACCGAAAGGTGCCCAATTACGCGCCATGATCACCGCCTCCCAGATGCCACGCGACCTGGCGGAAAAATATCGTCTGCTGTGCCTGGAACTGGCTGAATTCGAAAAAGAGCCCGTTCGTAAAGCGGAGCTATTGCAAATGGCAGGAAACCTGGCAATCGTGCCCTGGAATCCCCCGCAGACGTTTTGGCAGGCAGTCCAGTCCCTGTGGCTGACGCATATGCTGGTGATGTCGGATGAGAATTATCCCGGACCCGGTGTCTCCTTTGGGCGCATTGACCAGTTTCTGTACCCCTTCTGGCAGAAATCCATCCAGGAGGGCATGGATCCTGAATTCGGTAAGGATATCCTCAAATGCTTCTGGGTGCACGCTAACACCGCCTACGATGGCATGATCCGCACAGGGGGTAATCAGGGTATCACCGCTGGTTATGGGCAATTGCTGACCCTCTCTGGTCTGGGACCCAATGGTCAGGACATGACCAATGAGTTAACCCACATCATACTGGATGTCATCGATGAGATGAGCCCGATTCTGGAACCGAAACCAAATGTACGCCTGCATCGCGGAACACCGGATGACCTGCTTGACAAGGTTGTTGAAATGGTCGCCGATAGCCAGGGGGCACCTTTCCTCCTGAACTTTGATGAACGCTCCATGGCAGGCATGCTCTTGCAAGCCAAAAAATCCGGGGTCGAACACCTGATCAATAAGGACAATGTGCATGAGTATGCCCCGGTAGGCTGCCTGGAAAACACCATGGTCGGCAATGACCGCTCCGGAACGGTGGATGCCAATCTGAATTTGCTGAAAGCCGTCGAACTTGCGCTCACTGGCGGCTATGACCTGCTGCCCTTCACCGATCCGATGAGCGGTAAAACCGAAAAGCTGCAGCGCTGGGGAGCAGACACAGGCGACCCAACCATCTTTACCACCTGGGAACAATTCTGGGATGCCTATATCACCCAGACAAAACACATCATCCAGCGCATTGTCGATCAATATGAACAGGGAGAAGCCTTTCGAGCTCGATTCTCACCCACCCCGTATCTCTCCTGTCTGGTGAAAGGCTGTGCCGAGAAAGGTCTGGATGTCACCCAGGGTGGCGCTGAGTTAGGCTTCGTGACCATCGAAGCTGTCACCTATGCGACAACGGTCGACTCGCTGCTGGCGGTCAAGTATCTGGTGTTTGATGAAAAAATTTGCAGCATGGCAGAACTGGTGCAGGCATTGCGTAATAACTGGGTCGGGCATGAAGTACTGCAAGCGCGTGCCAAGCACAAAGCCCCCAAATATGGCCGCGATGACGAACAAGCCGATGCCCTGGCGTACCATGTCATGCAGGTCTGGAGCGAAGAAGCCTGGAAACACAAGACCCGCAGCACCCAGCGTCAGTTCCGCCCGGGAATGCTTAGCTGGAACTACTGGGTAGCTGATAGCTTTGTACTACCCGCCAGCCCGGATGGCAGACCACGTGGACAGTTTCTGAGTAATGCCCTGTGCCCCTCGAATGGTGCCGATATCTACGGTCCCACTGCCAATGTCAATTCGGTGGGCAGGGTGCTGGGTGGCAAAGCACCCGATGGCATGGGCGATTGGGAAGATTACATCAACCTGCTACCGAATGGCGGCAGCCATACCATGTCCTTCAGCCCCTCCCTGGTACGCGATCCCGAACATAAGCAGAAATTCAAAGGCTTCCTGCGTGGTTATATCGAAAACGGCGGTACTGCCTTGCAGATCAACATGATCAACGCTGATATCCTGCGCGATGCGCAGAAAAACCCTGAGAATTACCGCCACTTACTGGTGCGTGTGACCGGCTACAATGCCTATTTCACCAGCATCGGCAAGGAACTGCAGGACGAGATCATCGCCCGCGAAAGCCACAGGATGTAAGATGTCTGTAGTTGGAACCATACTTCACCTGCAACGCCTTTCCACGGAGGATGGACCGGGTATTCGCACCACCGTCTTTATGAAAGGCTGTACCCTGCGCTGTGCCTGGTGTCATAACCCAGAGAGCTTCTCCCCGCAAATGCAGGTGCAGCGCATCGAAACCAACTGCATTGGCTGCAGATTGTGTGTGAAAGTTTGCCCACAAGGTTGCCTGAGCATTGTTGAAGATGAAATCATCATTAACCACGAATTGTGTGATGCCTGCGCCAAATGCGTCCAGGAGTGTCCGAGTGGTGCCTGGGAACTGCTGGGAAAAAAGATCAGCGTGAAAGAGCTAACTTCAGAGTTGTTGAAAGACCGCAGTTATTACCAGACCAGTGTCGGAGGGGTGACTTTCTCCGGTGGCGAACCCTTATTGCAGGCGGATTTCGTCGCTGCGATGATGGCTAACTTACAGGCTGCAGGTATCCATACCGCTCTGGACACCTGTGGCATGGTTTCCCAAAGCCAATTTGTGAAGGTGCTGCCCTTTACCGATCTGGTGTTGTTCGACCTCAAGCTGATGGATCCACATGCCCACCAGGATCATACCGGTCAGCACAATGAGCCCATTTTACGGAACCTGATTTTTGTGCGTGATTACCTTCGCGCAGCCGGAGGATCCAAAAAACTCTGGATCCGAACCCCGCTCATCCCGGACGCCACAGACCTACCGTTGAACCTATTCGCCATCGGAAGTTTTCTGGCTTCCGAGCTGGATGGATCCGTTGAACGTTGGGAACTGTGTGCCTTCAACAACCTGTGCCGCGATAAATACCGCCGTCTGGGGATGGAGTGGCAATATGACCAGACGCAACTTTACACCCAATCCCAGTTGGACGAACGTTATATTTGGGCACAGGTAAGCCCCTTCCCGTCCGAAAAAATCATCATTACCGGCGCAACCCGGGTACAAACTGAAGTAGGAGGATAGAATGAACCTGTTTACTGAACAAGATATTCGCGATCTGGATGTGGAACTCAAGGTGGGACTTCTGGCAACCGTCACACCGCGGGGGGAACCACACCTGACCATGCTCTCCTCCATCCGTCCTCACGCACCTGACAAACTGGTGTGGGGGCAATTTACCGAAGGGCTCAGCAAACAGTACATCCTGGAAAATCCGCAGTGCGGCTTTCTGATCATGTCACTGGATAAACAACTCTGGATGGGTAAAGCACGCTACACTCACAAGGCCAAACAGGGTCCCGAAATGGAGAACTATAACAACCTGGCTATGTTCCGCTACAATGCCTATTTTGGCGTGCACACTGCCTACTACATGGATCTGGTCAGCCAGAGTGGACGTATGGCACTACCCATGGGTAATGTCATATTTGCCGCCATCAAAACCATCCTCGCCCGTACACTTACAAAGAAAAATACCCAACCCAAAGTACTCAATCCATGGATCCATAGCTTATTTAACAAACTCGATAATCTCAAATTTATCAGCTATATAGATGCGGACGGCTTTCCCGTAGTGCTACCCGTCATCCAGACCCAGGCACTGGACGCCAACCGGGTCGTCTTTGCACTGGGAGCATTCAGCCAGGAACTGCGCAAAATTCCAGTTGGCGTGCGCATGGCCGTCTTTGGGATGTCCTTCTCTATGGAAACGGTGCTGATGCGTGGCACTTATTCGGGCATCCAATCCGTCGCTGGCATCCCCAGCGGGGTGGTCAGCATTGATTGGGTCTACAACTCCATGCCCCCTGTCCCGCAGCAGATTTACCCACCAGTGAAGGTGGGTGCGGTGCGGGAGTTTTGAAATTCCTTCTTGTAATTTATACATTTATATAGGATAATAGACAATTAATGTCTATTATCCTATATAAAACGCATGAAAAAAGAAATTCTTTCTGTATTTGATCAAATTCCATACTTCACCATTGAAGCTGTAAAACAGGTGTATGGTGCTGAAAGTCTGTCTGACGGAACAATTCAAACAGCTCTATACCGCTGGATGAAAGCCGGCTATGTCGTTCAACTCAAAAAAGGTTTTTACATGACCCGTTCATTCTATGAACGCCATCGATCAGACCTGGATTTCTCTCCCGCCATCAGCGCCATTCTCATTCCACAATCGTATGTTTCATTGGAATTTGTTTTACAGCGGTATGCTATTCTGAGTGAAATTACTTATCCAGTTTCAGCTGTCACTATCAAACAGACACGCGTAATCGAGAACAAGCTGGGTACTTTCTCCTATCGGAATATCAAAGAAGATCTATATACCGGTTTCGATTTCAAGGAATATCTTGGATTTCCATTTTTCCAAGCATCATTGCCAAAAGCCCTCTTTGATTACCTATACTTGCGACCTCTTTCACGGGTTATGTTTTCAACAACATTCAATCTCGCAGAAGATTTACGCTTGAACATTGAGGAAATTTCGGAACAGGATCAGATGCAATTCTCAGAATTTGTGAAACTTAGCAAAAGCAGAAAAATGCAGAATATATTAAGTAATTTGAGGAGTACGGTATGGCGACATTAATACAATCTTTGCAAAATATCCTCGAGAATAAGGATCCAATATTGGCGAATGAAACCAAACGAATCATTCTTAAAGAAGCTTTGCAGGCTAATACCCTGGATTTCCTCTATAACCACTCCATTTACAGAGGTTTGAAATTCTACGGCGGTACATGTTTGCATGTAATCTATGATCTCAACCGTCTCTCCGAAGATATTGACCTGGATAATTCTGCTGGTATAGATCTTACCAACCTTGAGAACGACCTGGCAACATATTTCAGATCCAATGTTGGCTATGCTGATATCGTCACTAAAACCCAGCGAGGTGAATGGGGAGTTCAGAGGACCACATTGAAATTTCCTATCTTAAACACATTAGGGCTATCATCCTACCCAAACGAAGCACTGCATCTCAAAGTGGAGATCAGTCAGCACCTACAAACTGCCATTATTATCAAAACACCTCTATTTCTGTCAGGTCATAGTCTGGTAGCCAGCCATTTCTCGTTGGAGACTATGATGGCAGGTAAGATCATCGCCTGTCTGGAAAGAAATTTCAAAAAAGGTAGCGGAGGTATCCATATCAAAGGTCGAGATTTCTATGATTTAATCTGGTTTATGCAGCAAAAAATCCAGCCCATGGAAGAAAAATTACTGAAAGATGGGGAAGTACCTTACCCGCTACCTATAGCAATGAAATTACTATCCGAGAAAATCGCCAGCATCAAAACCTCAGATCTGGCGGTGGATTTACTTCCCCTCTTCGAACAAAGAAGCTTCATCGAAGCCTGGTTGGAAAGCTTTCACCAGAATTTTGAACGATACTCCAGATATTACTTGTAGGATCATCTCCACTTTGCTGCATATCGCTTTAGGAGAAGCTTTTGGCACGCGCATTACATGAAATTTTGATAGTCCCCTGCTCCGTATACTACTCCACTAAAAATTCCAAACACTCAACAGCTTAAAACCTTAAAAACTTCTCTTCCTTTTCCCTTTCGGCTTTCGCCTTTTTCCTAACTTATACACCTAATTTCCATACCATCTAAATTTGCTATACTCAACCTATGATCATCCAATTCACCGGAAAAATCATTTACTGGCGTGGACCATCCCCTTTCTATTTTGTCACCACACCGGATGAACAAAGCCAGGCGATCAAATCCATTTCTAGCATTGTGACCTATGGTTGGGGTGTGATCCCAACCAATGTAACAATCGGTAAAACCAGGTTTTACACCGCTTTGTTTCCCAAGGATGGACTTTATTTAGTACCCATCAAAAAAAACGTACGCGAAGCCGAAGACCTGGATATCGACGATGAAGTGACGGTACAACTTGAATTTCTAGTATAGGATATTCATGTATCGAAAATTGGAAATTGTAAGGAGAATTGCGATGTCAATTATTAACAAAGAGATGCTTTGGCGACAATTCAGCACTACAATCGATTCCTTTGAGAATGCCCTGCGAGAATGCCCGGATAAACTCTGGGCAACCCAACTCTGGGAGGACGAACCCGATCAGTGGGTGGCGAAAGGTTTTTCCCAGTTCTGGTATTTATGCTACCATACCCTCTTCTGGTTGGATCTTTACCTGACAGGCGCAGAAGAAGGCTTCACTCCCCCTCCTCCCTTCGATCTGGTCGAGATGGAAGCCAACGAGGCCCTTCCACGAGTTTACTCCCGGGATGAGCTACTTGGATACCTGGATTACTGTCGAAACAATTACCAGCAAACCATTCCTTCCCTTACGCCGGAACATGCCAGCCAGATGTGTTCTTTCCCCTGGGGAGAGTTGCCCTATGGCGAGTTAATGCTCTACGTCATGCGACATGTCCAGGAGCACGCCGCCCAGTTGCATATGTTTCTGGGACAGCACCGTGGAAAATCCAAAATTTAGGTAATAAAGGCATAGGAAAGAAGAGAAGGATTTTTATAATTTAACACCTGAATTAAGTTCAGTGCATCGCTGATACAAGATCTTGAACCAACTGCCAGATGCCGTCCGGGCCAAGGCTGGCTCCGAGTCGTACGATCACCAGAGAGCGTGATGGAATCACAATGACATACTGGCCTTGAAAACCATTGGCGTAAAAGGTGTCTGCTGGCAGGCAGGCAGGGTTATTGTGCTCTACTGTCCAGAAACCTGCGCCATAGCTGTTTTCACCACTCTCTGGGGTATGCCTGCTCACATATTCCACCCATCCTTCCGGGAGAATCCTCTTCCCGTTCCAGACTCCGTCATCAAGGTATAGTTGCCCAAATTTTGCCCAATCATGTGCATTAGCAAGTGCGTAAGATGAACCGATAAATGTGCCTGCGGTATCCGTTTCCAGGACAAAGCTGGCAGCGCCTAAAGGCTTAAGCAAGGCTTCATGATAGAAACCCTGGCTGCTTTTCAGTGTGCTTCCAACCGCTTCATAAACTGCTCTACATGCCAATATGGTGTTGCCACTCATGTATTCCCAATGAGTTCCTGGTGGAAATTTCACTCCTCTGCCGGCTGCATAAGCGGCTGCGTCAGGTTCAACAAAAATCATGCGGGAATTTGGATCAGCCCCTGATTGATCCTCAAAAACATCCAGCCCACTGGTCATCCGTAGAAGATGGTCTACAGAAACCCGTTCGCTTCCATCCGTATTTTTACGCCACTCTGGCACAACACCTGGTTTATAAATATCAAGCTTTCCTCTTTTTACCAGCAAGCCCACCAACGTGGCTGTAAGACTTTTCGCCATGGACCATCCGAGCAGCGGTGTTGTAGCTGCAATGCTGTTTGCATATTTTTCAGCAATTAGCTCACCTTTGTGCAGTATTACTACAGCCAGTGTATTATGACCTGGGGCGAAAGAACGATTGAGCGCTGCTTCCACAGCTTTCTGATCAAAAGTTTTTTCAATAATCATAGGAGACGCTATGGGTAATGGTTTGTTCTGAACATCAAGCAATTCAATTTCTCGTAGTCTTGAACATATGTCCAATTTGGTTGTGATTGTGCACCCGATACCGTCTCGCATTTCGGCAGTGGCTGAACATGCTCCGGGACAGGAGACTGTTACCTTCCGACGGGAAAAATCGTAATCAAATGTAAAGTCAAGCTCAAAGTGGGCGAGTACTGGGTCGATGTAGATAGATTTCGCCTGTTCAAGCTGAAATCCTGAAATACATACCAGGGAGCAAAGTTGTTTAGCAGCAAAGCCCACTGCATTCTGCAATTCAGTTCTTGTGTATTGTGTTTTTGTACTCATTCGATTTCCACTCCAATAATTTCCCTGCATCTAGCAACTGTAAATAGTTGAAATATTCCAACAATAACGATATCGGTAATATTTATTTTCTTATTGTTTGTCAAAATTTCTCCTTTCTTTTTTATTGACCTACAGAGATTGCGATGTTTCCTAGCTTTTCTCCTGACTCCGCATACCTGTGTGCATCCACCATCTCCTCCAGGGGAAAGCACTTGCCTCGGACCGATCTAATTTTTCCTGAAGCAAGTAGTTCAGACAGAAATGTCAAATCCTCTTTCTTTTGGTTAGCTGATTGAATTCTTAATTTCTTCCCAGAAGTAAGATTTGCCCACCAAGCGAGTGCTATATTGGAAAGCCTGGCAAATGCAAGAAAATATACGCCTTTAGGTTTTAGTAATTTCATTCTTCGCGCTACAGAATGTTTACCGACAACATCAATGATGAGGTCATAGGTTTCAACATTGGATAGATAGTTCTCTTTGCTGTAATCAATGAATTTATCCACACCTAGTGAATGAATTAATTCTTGTTTTGACCCGCTGTCCACAGCAGTCACTTCTGCCCCGAATAATTTCGCTATCTGGATCGCAAAGGTACCGATGCTGCCCCCAGCACCAATGACCATAACCTTGTCATTATTCCGGATATTGGCTTCTCGTAGATAATGTAATGCTTCCAGTCCAGCAGTGGGTGCAACCGCCGCTTCTTCAAAGCTTAAGTTTTCAGGTTGGGCAGCCAACACACCTTGTGCATCATCGGGATTTTCAGGGAGGGTAATATATTCAGCGTAAGCCCCAAAACCAAATCCCGTTGTTCCAAACACCTGATCACCCTGCTGATAGGTTTTAACGTGATTCCCAATCTCAACCACCTCCCCCGCAAGTTCCTGTCCGAGAATTCGGATTCTTTTCGGTCTGAAAAAACCCGCATACATCCTTATCGGTAATGACAATCCTAGCGGGAGTTGAAGGCGACGCATCTCACAATCTCCAGCAGTAACACTTGTCGCGTAAATTTTGACCAGGATTTCATTTTCCTTGGGGATCGGTTTCTCTACCTCCTTGAGTAGCAAACCATCCGGTTTACCATATTTCGTCCAAACAATTGCTTTCATCGGGTTCCTCCATTCTCATGACTGATCACTGTGATAACAACATTACCCTTTTTGCGACCAGTTTCGACATATCTGTGAGCTTCAGCTGTTTGTTCCAAGGAGAATCGTTGATCAATGACAGGTTTTATTTTCTTTTTCTCAAACAAATCTTTGAGAATCAAAAGATCTGCTAATGTTTCCTTTGTGGATGATTGAACGGTGAGATAAATTCCATTCTCAGAAAGCATGTCTTTGACATTTGATTTGGAAATCTTCCCCACTGCATCAAAAATGACATCATAGGTTTGACCAATATTCTTGAAGTCCTCCTGAGTGTAGTCAATAACATAATCCGCACCTAAGGAGTAAACCAAATCAATGTTCGTAGTGCTGCATACCCCTGTTACTTCTGCTCCATAGTAATGTTTTGCAAGTTGAACAGCATAAGTGCCTACACTACCCGAAGCACCATAGATCAACACCTTATGTCCAGGTTGGATATTCCCTTTCTTGAGTATATCCAAGGCTGTCATTCCGCCAATAGGAAGTGCAGCCGCTTCATCAAAGGCGGCATTTTCAGGCATTTCACCCAGAACGCCTTTTGACCACTTTTCAGGTACGCAAACATATTCGGCATTAGCACCAACCTTTAACCCGGTTGTTGTTCCAAATACCTGATCACCCGGTTTGAACTGTTCTACCTCTTTACCAGTTTCCTCAACCACCCCAGCAAATTCATGTCCCGGGATTTCTTTTCTTTTTATTCCAAACAGACTCATTGGAAAATACAGCAGAGGGTGAAGTTTCCGTAATATTACATCTCCCCGGGTAACAGTGGCTGCATGTACCCTGATTAAGACTTCATCATCAGCTGGTATTGGTTTTCTGGCATCTACTAATTTGAGAACTTCTGGGGGTCCTGATTTTATTTGTCTAATTGCTTTCATTTATCAACCTTTCGTAATCTATACATTACCCCATTTATTGTTTCTGCAATATTTTGACGATCCGGTTATAAACGATATTCGCGATCGCTGTGGTCTTCCCACCAATGATCTCCGCTGTTCCCCAGGTTTCCCCACCCGTTGTGTTCACGAACTGAATTACCACAGTATCAATGTCCTCGTGATAACGGGCAATGCTGTAGTATCCGGGGACCCAGCCGGTATGTTCATACTCATAAATGGAGGAGTAGATGGCTTGCTCATTGTCATTGAGCAATGAGCCATCATTCAATGCTCTCAAGAATATGCCGACATCCTGCGCAGTGGCGAGCATCGAACCGCCAAGTTGCCTGAGGTCATCGTCATATTCATACCAGTAACCACTAACAACATCATCAAATTCGACCTCATCGAGTGAAAAATAGGTATGTGTTAACCCGATCGGGGCCAGAACTTCTTGATAGATATACTGGTGATGGCTGTATCCCAACACTTTATCAAGAATGTGTCCAAGCAAAAAGTAATTCGTATTGGAATAACTGTAGCGTTCGTCGGGTTCAAAATCTGCGGGATCATCTAATATAAGTTCCAAAATTTTATCGTCATCTACAAACGGTTTGAACCAGTCAAATTCTTCATCATCAGTAAAATTTGGAATACCACTGCGATGCTGTACCATCATTTTAAGGGTAATCTGATCGGCATATTCTATTCTTCCATTAAGCTCAGGGAAATAGTCCGCGAGCGTGTCATCCAGGGATAAACTTCCATCACTGACTAACTTGGCGATTGCAGTGGCGATATACAGCTTGTGGATACTGCCTATTTTAAATAGTGCTTGCGGATCGGCTGGTTCTTGCGTCAATTTATTTTTCCAGCCAGCAGTATAAAATTCTGCTGGTTTACCAGATTGATCTACATACACAATGACCCCATCCAGCCCCTGGTCAATTGCATCATCAACCTGCTCCTGCACTGTATCCGGTAAGGGTGCTAGCAATGGCGGTATCAGATCCAAGGGGGGGATTACAATCGCAGTGATGATTCCCACAATGGGCATGATTATTCTTAGTATACGGATAATAAGTTTCTTGTTGGGTTTTTTCATGACTTTTCTTTCCCTTTTTATCATTTATTTGTAAACATCCTCTTCTCCAAAACCTGAACTCTGGCTTTATGTTGACCTGACCCTAAAGACGCGATGGAGAAGAGTTGGAGAGGCATTCGTCACCTCCCCAACCTGTTGATGTGTTTTTATGTTGATGCAAACGTATCTCAGTCATCCACATCCAGCAACGGGATCACCGGATTCAGCACATCGGCAAGATCCTGCTCAGGATCTGCAACATCCGTATTGTAGAGCATCACCACAACGGAATCAAGCGCTGGTGCATACTTGAGTACCGATCGAAAACCGGCAATATAGCCTGCATGTCCCACATCGTCATCCTGGAGCATGACACCCAGTCCGTAAGTACTGCCAGGAGCAGGGGTCATCATAGCTTCCAACGACTCCGGATTGTCAAACAGAGCGCCACCGAACAATCCACGTGCGAAGGCGATCAGATCCGGTGCGGTAGAAACCAGGCCACCCGCCGACCAACCGATGGATTCATGCAGTTCTGTGACATCGGTCATGGTTTCCCCAAATCCCATATAGCCGTGTACGACATCCATCACAGGTTCTTCGTAACAATCCAGGTAAGTTGACGTCATTCCTAATGGTTCATAGATGTACGTATGATATGCTTCTGCCAATGGCATAGCTGTTGCCTTTTCGATTACCATGCCAAGAAGTGTATAGTTGGTATTACTATAGTGCCACCCTGCACCTGGTTTAAACAAGGCATCTTTTCCATAGACATATCGGGCAAGCGTGTCGTTGGGATCCCGTTGGACACATGCCAGTGACGCAATCCCTGCTTCGTCATCAATTTTTACTTCAGTGAAGAGGTCTGCATAATAAGCCTCATGTTCGACAATGGAAAATACCCCGGATGTGTGCGTTAACAATTGGCGCAGGGTGATCAAGTCGCCATTAGGCAGTTGATCTGCGGCTTCTGGCAGCCAGAGTGATAGCGGATCGTCCAGGGTCAACAAGCCACCTTCCTCAAGTTGGATGATGACCGTCGCGGTGAACATCTTGGTGATACTGCCAATTCGGAACGCGCCTGTAGGTGCCATCGCAGTGCCATCCTTAAGGTTTGCAACACCACTTGCTCCTTCGAATCGGTACTTAGGTGTATCGATCCACACGACCATACCAGGAGGGAGTTCTCCAGCAGTCAAATCATCCATTTTTGCTTGTATCTCTGCCACAACATCGAACGGAAATGCCTGTGTGTCGTTCTGTGCGGTGGTGGTACAGCCTGCTAAAAGCATCATTATCACGGTCAGGCTTAAGATAAATTTTTTACTCATAATGTTTTCCTTTCTTATATTTGTTAATATTGAATTCAATGATCTAATAAGAATCGAGGATATCAATGCAGCTCGCTGATGCTCCGCATTCTTAGGTTTTTCACTGCTAGCATCCGTCCTTGACTCACTAAAAAAGCAAGTGTTTGTTCAATAGCCTAGACAGTATTTTTTTCATAGTGGAAAAAAGTTACTGTCTGAACTAACATGAATAAACAACTAATAAATACTGCGAATCCACCGGTTTCAAACAATATATTCATAAATATTGTCAATACGACAATCATTAACGTGATTGATCTTGTCATTTGAAAGGCTCTATAACCAGTCTTAAACGTCTTTAATTGTTCAGCTTTATTCATACTATTAACAAATTCTTTGTTGAAGGATGTTTTCGTAGGGTCACCTTTTAGACGATTGTCTTGCTTTTGAACTAGCTTGACTGTAGAGACCTGAAGAATCGCAGAATAAAGTAAGCCCAGCATGAACAGTATGAGGGTAGTTGTAGGATTTTCAATTGTTTTGTTGTAGAGCATGCCATATTGCATAAAATTAACTGTTACATAAACTCCCAAAATGGTCATCGATAAATCTAAATGACTTGCTCTCCTTTTCAATTCATCTTTCAAATCATTTTCGTCACTATTCATCATTTCTAAATAAGCTTTCTTGCCTAAATGAAATAGAATAGTTGCTGGTACTAAAAGTAACACCGCGCTAAAAAGATAAAGTAAGATTGTCTGAGTAATAAGAAAATCTTCCAAACCATTAATGAACCCTATATTTCTAACGTTATTCTGAGTTAATAGAATTATGGCCAAGATTAGCCCCACAGCAATACTTACTAAAAATTTTGTTAATATTCTAAATTCTGTTTTCTTAATCATTGTTCATCCTCTTCACATTGCATAAGTTCTTTTTCCGTTACACCTAGAACTTTAGCTGGTTATAGTTTTAAGGCGATTGATGGATTGTAGTCACCTCTTAGGATCAGACTGAGCGTTTGACGGGAATCACCAACCAATTTACTTTATTCAGACTAACCCATATCAATTTTTTCTTTAAATTTTTAATGTATTTGATAATCTCTTAACAACCTTCTTCTCCTAAATAATTTTCATTAGCGAAGTATTCAAACATCCAAACCTTCATGAAATTGACAACTATCCTTTCTTTTTGGATAAGTTATGGATGATTCATTCAACTTCTGGTGCAAACTTCTTCCATCCCTCTTTATTCACTCCCTTTATCAATAGCCATAAGGGGAAGGCTAATTCCGAGACGGAAATAACAATGGCAATGATGGTGGGTGTAGTTACATAGCCGGGAAACAGCAACAATCCGAAGCTATCAATCAAGTAACCCAACCCTGCTGCCAGGAACAGGTACCCCAACACTTTTGGAAAGTATCCGGATTTGATTATCAGGTAACCCAGAATGAGGACATGGATGACCAAAAATGCAATCCCGATGGTAAAACCAAAACCATGCGCATCGAGAAACAGCATCACAAGTGCATTAATTTGATCTGGATTGAATATTGCCAGATAACTCGAACCACCCAATAATATGACCACAAAAAAGTAATTAATCAGGTTGAATGCGTGCACAGTGGTCATAACCAGACGTGAAACCGCTGCCAACAAGGATAATACTTTATTGACAGGTTTCAGGAGAACAAACAGAACAATGGACAATATGACCTCACTCAACAATACGATCAGTTCTCCTCCAATTCCGCCAAATCGGAACAAATCGGGCGAATTCGTGATATTGTTCGCCGTGGCAGCAGCGTCTCCAGCCACAATAATTTCGGACGGCATATACATGTGGGCGATAATCGCCGCAACTGTGATAATAAAGTATAGGATTCCTGCAAACCTTGCTGTTTTTTGTATGTTATTCATTTTTTCTCCTTATTTGTTTATTCATGTAATTTTTTTAATTCGCATAACTCGTGTTCAATAAATATTGTGGATTTCCCTTTTTTCTATTTACAATCCTCACTTTCAATCGACGATGGATTAGGCTCAGAAAAAATCAGCTGAACTGAAATCAATAGCAAACCTAAATTGTGGATCTTCCTTAATAAGCGGAATAACTCGGCTTGATCGACATTAAGACAGTTGATTATTGTTTCACAATTTTCAGTATCATTAATTTCCACATTGCCAAACCATTCTGCCCATTTTTTATCCAGATGTCCTTGAATTCGAATGTGATAGTTGAAGGTTTTATCTGAATGATTTTTTGATTTTTGATCGTCTGACATTTTTTTTGTTTCCTATTCTCAATAATTTCGACCAGCCATTGATAATACAGAGTAAGTCTATCGAATATATAGTATTAACCGATAGATACTTAAGTGTTAAGCTCGAGTATTAAATTAAAAATTTTTTAAAATCTAATTACGAATTGGTACGGTCACCAAAATAGTACAATGAATATTTGGTATTTGTGGTAAGGGCTTAAAGAATACCTAATTGTTGTGCACGAAGTATCGCTTCTGTCCTATTTTTAACATTTAATTTTCCAAACAATTTATGGTTGTATCCCTTTACAGTATTCAAAGCAAGAAATAACTTTTTACTGATCTCCTGATTGGAATAACCCTGTGCAATTAATCTCAGAATCTCTAGCTCGCGCTCGCTGAGTGGTTCAAATAATTCGCCCCTGGAAATGGAACCTGTTGTAATCCCTTGACGTAGTGCTTCCTTTTCAAATTCTGATAAAAGTTTTGCACGGTACGTTAGCAAATGTGGCTCAACCGTTGTATCAGATAATAATTTATCCATATTTTTGCCTTCATCCAGGAAGAGCCGCACAAATCCACCGGCTTTCGCTTTCGTTAATGCTCGTTTCAGCATCGTGGAAGCTTTTTGATGATCCCCAAGATAAAAATGACAAAGGCTTTCAATCACCAGTGCTTCCAGAACCTCTCGCATTTCCCCCATTGTTTCTTTGTTTTTCCGATGCGAATGAATGATCATCAGGGCTTCACGATAATTTTCCTGTTCAATTTTTACCTTCGCCAGGCTGATGGATAATTGATGTGTCTTTGCCAAAGAAATCGCTTGGGTTATATCTCCATTTTTCATTAATAAAATAATTCGATATTTTGCAATTTCAGGCATCCTTTTAGGAAAATTATGCTGTTCAGCAAATTCATCAGCATGGCGAATAACCTCATCCGCTTTCATCAGATCCCCTTGTGCTAAGTGAAGAGCGGCTAACGATAAGTAACTCGAAATGGGTGAATGCACATTGGGTATGTGATTTGCCAACAATAAACTTTGTTGTGCATAAGGTTCCACAGCGTCCAGATCGTTGTGTTCATATGCAATTCTTGCCAACCCGACAAATGCTTCACAGGCATATGGCAAAGGTGGTTCACCGGCCAATTTAATCACGTCTTCAAAATAACGCAGAGCTTGATTTAGTCTATTTCTACACTCGCTTATTTGCCCCAGCCCAATCGTTGTGGCAACTGACATGACAATATTTTTGCTCAACCTACTAACAGCCAATGCTTGCTGAAATGATTTGTCCGCTTCTTCCAAATTTCCTTGCACCTGCTGGATATAACCCAAAATCCAGGACACATTGGTGCGCACTGAGAGATTATCGGGATGTAAATAGGTTATTGCGCGTTTGGCTTCTCTGATAACCGTGTCCATCTCATTTTGAGGGATCGCCATCATCGCTCGGATGGCAGCAATTTGGCCTATCGCATCGCGCAGCACATCATTTTCTTCTAGTTCACTCAGCCTGCTTTCAGCATTCTGCAATATCACTTCAATGTTCTCTACTGGTTTTCCCATCATCGTGAGTGTGGAAGCATAGGCTACCCATAAAAAAGGCTTGTTGTTCATCGTTTCTTCCGGCAAGGAACTTAACCAATTAGCGACCGGCAGCATGACACCCCGATATTGCAATGGCATGCCATTACCCGCCAATAACTGTTCCGCTAAACCGATATCATTCGCCTCAACAGCATGTTGAAATGCTTCAATCAAGAACCCATTTTCCTGGAACCATTGACTGGCTCTTTTGTGTAAGTTTTGAATGACGGGCACACCATTTTCATTTTCATTCCCATATTTTTCCACCAGTCGCTGGCGAAGTAAATCAAGAAAGAGGTGGTGGTATCGATACCAGCGCCTTTCATTATCTAAAGGAATGATAAATAAGTTAACCTGATAGAGGTATTTCAGGATCTCCTGCCCGACAATATTCGCATCAGAGAGGATTGCATCACATAAAGGTCCACTCATACGATCAAGAATGGATGTTTTCAGTAAAAATTCCTGAATTTTCTCGGATTGAAAATTAAGTACTTCTTCCACCAGAAAATCCATCACAAAATGATGGCTTCCAGAAAAGGACTGGATAAAATCAGTTCGATCCGTATAAGCCTGCATAGAGATCGCCGCTAACTGTAAACCTGCTATCCATCCTTCGGTGCGTGCATCAAGCGCAGAAATATCTTCTTTGGAGATCTGTAAATGCATGATCTCATTTAAGAACTCTGCTACTTCCGATTGGTTAAAACGCAAATCAGCGACTCTTAATTCGCCTAGCTGGTTTCGGGCTCTTAATCGTGCTAAAGGCAATTGAGGATCTTCACGAGTGGTCATGATCAAATGCATGTTTACAGGTAGATTTTCCAAAAGAAAAACCAATGCTTCATCAATTTTGGGGTCTTCAATCACATGATAATCGTCCAGAACAAGAACAAAATCTTGTTTTGTTTCGAAGATTTCATTGATCAATGTTGTCAGGATGAATTCAGTGGGAGGATTTTGTGGATATTGGATCATCTGGATTACTCTCTCGCCAAATTCAGGAAAAATTGTTCTCAATGAAAAGACAAGGTACTTCAGGAATTGAAATAGATCATTATCGCCCGTATCCAGCGATAGCCAGGCAGCCCGAAAATTTCCCCTTTCAATCCAATCGCGAACCAACGTGGTTTTTCCAAAACCAGCCGGTGCTGAAAGAAGAAATAATTTTTTATGAAAAGTGAGGTCTATGGATGTCAGTAACCTGGTGCGGAGGACATAATTCTGAATAGGAGGAGGTATAAAAATTTTGGTAGAAAGGAGTTGTTCCATTGGTCTCTCTTCATAATTGTAGGGATTTCATTTAAGAAAAATTCAGAAATTGATCATTTGATTTTCTGAACGCAGTTTCCTTAAATAATATTATGCCACGTTAATAAAACCTGGCAAATATATGTAAATGTGGGATAAAACAATCTGTCATCATTTTCACCCTGGTGGTGGGCGGATACATCATCTGGAAAACACTGCCGGAACATAAACGCCATCTGGCGTATTTTCTTGAGACTGATACCGGATTTGCCAGCCTGGTATATGGTGTAGCGAGTAGGGTGGATTCTAAATCCACCACTAGCTTTGCCCAACCTTGTTACACAAAAAACACAAACAACATCCAAAATAAATCTTAACACTTTCCCAACAACCTCCTTGTATCATAGGGATCATAAGTAACAAACAACGTATCCTTTCAATAATTAGTCGCTCGGGTGTTTTTGGCGTGCGGCTGCACGCCAAAAACACCCACTTGCTCCGATTTATTGAGATCATACCAAACAACGTTACAAATAAAAATGATAACAATTACAAAGGAGTTTGAAATGAAAAAGAGTTTAATTGCTGTATTAGTAGCAGCCGTGTTAGTAGCTAGTTTTGGTGTCGTATCGAGCGTTTATGCTTATGGTGGAAACCCGGTTAATGGGAATGGCTCTGCAATGCGTCAACAATTGCAGACTGAAGATGGGCTGGGACTGTACCACAATGAAATCCTGGCATCTTTCTCAGAAGCCCTTGACATCCCGGTTGTAGATCTGGAAGCCAGAATTGATGCTGGTGAAACCATTATCGAGATCGCCATTGCTGAAGGTATGAGTTTGGAAGATGCGCAGGCACTTTTGCCGGTCGGTAATTTCGCTGGACGCAGCGCTGGCTGGATGGGACAGGGTTTCATGGCATCTGGTGACAATGCCGAATTTGCTCCCGGTGGGCAATACTTAGGTGACGGCACCTGCATGGTCGATGGAGAAGTTGTCCCACAATATCTCCAACAAGGCATGGCTCGCGGACGCGGCTGGTAATCACCAATTCACATTACAAATGATCAAATGAGCGGAACGAAAGCCGCTCTTTTTGGTTATAAGATGTGTCCAAATGATCTGGAATTCCGTGATAAGATAACAGCTTAGCAAAATTCCTCATAGTTTGAACAATCTAATAACGGTGAGAAAGCCAAGGAGCCAGCCATGACTGAAGAATCTACCTACAAACTCTATCCTTATCGCTGGGTTGTCCTGGCTGTATTTATGTTTGTCAACATAACCATCCAGCTTCTCTGGATTGCCTTCGCACCGATCACCATCCTGGCGTCGAAATTCTATAACGTCTCCGATTCCAGAATTGGGTTGCTTTCCATGGTTTTCATGATTGCCTTCATCCCACTCTCCATCCCGGTGTCCTGGGGGATCGACACCTTCGGTTTCCGCAAAACCGTCAGCATTGGTGTTATTCTGATGGCTGTATTTGGTGTCATGCGCGGACTGGTGGGGGATAACTATGGATTAGTTTTAGCCAGCACCATCGGTATCGCCTTCGCACAGCCATTTATGTTGAATTCCTGGACAAAAGTTCCCGCCTTGTGGTTTGGACATAAAGAACGTGCCACCGTGGTGGGATTGGTCACGCTTGCCAGCCTGGTTGGAACAGCCCTGGGCATGATCCTGACGCCGGAATTGGTGAAGACCATGTCGATCGACCACATTCAATTGCTCTACGGTGTCATCGCTGCGTTCTCGACCATGTTATTTCTCGTTTTGGCCCGAGAAAAACCAGCCACACCTCCCGGCTTGCCTGGGGAGGACTCACGTGCCCTCATGTTGGATGGCTTAAAGCATGCCCTCAGCGTCCCCAGTTTTTGGATCTACCTCTTCATTTCATTTGTCGGATTGGGACTTTTCAACGGGATCACCACCTGGGTGGAACCGATCATCCGTTTGCGCGGCTTCACCCCGGACGATGCCGGTACCCTGGGAGCCCTCATGCTGGGTGGTGGACTGGTGGGGGCTGTGGTCATGCCTATCTTCTCGGACAGAAGCCATAAACGGCAGATCTTCATCATGCTTGGATTTGCCCTGGCTATACCCGGATTGATCGGTGTCACTTTTGCCACCACAGCCTGGTTGTTATTCCTCTCATCATTCTGGATGGGATTCTTCCTGGTCAGCGCCAATCCGATTGGCATGCAATACGCTGCCGAGATTACCAATCCCACCCCGGAAGGCACATCCAATGGGTTGATCCAACTTTTTGGGCAAGCATCTGTCGTTTTTGTGACCATCATGGATCAACTAAAAACACAGGACGGCTCATTTACTCTATCCCTGCTGCTGATGGTCGGATTGTTGGTTATCAGTTCGATAATGATCCTGTTTATGAAGGATCCGGTGAGACAAGAAATGTTTCACCCTGATACCAGGATAATCTCGTAACGAACGACCATCATCATTTAGAAGTTTGTCCTCCAATTCTTTGCTAAATTTTGTTTTATTTCACCATCCAAAGGCGAATAATATATTTATATAAACCAACACTTTCCTCTCCCAAGCCTATCTCTATCCACCAAGCACAGTGACCCATCCAAAATATAGACAACTGAATAATGGGGGATCCAACTGAATCATCCTTTTATCCTGCCTTGAAGGATCTATTGGACTTGGTAGGGAAACAATTTAAAACCTAAAATTCTGTGTGTAATTTCGATTAAAAACTAGGGAGCTGGATTACCTGATGGGGGACTTCGATCCTAAAATGAAATTTTGAGATAATTTTTAGATTTTCTCCTTGATGGTTAGTACCAATGTAATCAGACTTGACAATCGAATCGTTTCGATGTAATATAAATATGTCGAAGCGTTTCGATTGTGTTATATTCTTTCCCGGCGTCACCCAATATGACTTCCACAATACTTGATGTCAATGTGCCTGAAGGTAGGACTACGGCTCAGTCTGTCCAAAGCCTGAAAGACACTTGCGGAGCTGCTTTTGCACCAATCTTTGCAGGAATCATCTCGGATGCATTCAACATGGGTGTGGCAATATTGTGGGTTGGTATGAGTGCCTTGATAATTATCGCAAAGATCAATGTGGGTTTGCAGTTCTTCATTGAAAATGATATCACTGGTTTGCGTACCAAAATGAAAGAGCGTGCTGCCCTCCAAACTCAAACTTATCAGGCAAAAGGTCATTAATGAAACGAGCCACAATTGCAGATGTAGCCAAATTGTCAGGAGTCAGTATTAGTACAGTCTCCTATGCACTCAGTAATAAACGCCCAATCTCGGAGGAAACACGCCTGCGAATTCGGGAGGCCATCCAGGAACTTGACTACCACCCCAATCAAAGTGCGAAACGTCTTGCCAGTGGCGAAAAGAGCCGAAATATCGGATTCGTACTCCCCCTAAAGGGCACCGGGATTTCAGGTTTGGAAATGAAGTTTATTTCAGGTGCAGCCAGAGCGATCAATGAGGCTGGGTACACATTTGTGTTATTGGCTCATACTGATCGCAATCCAGAAAACATGCTTCGCTTTGCCCAAAATGGCGTGGTGGATGGATTCATTCTGATGGAAGTTTTATTACAGGATGATCGTGTTGAGTTACTGAAACAGGAAGGTTTCCCCTTTGTCATGGTTGGAAGAAATGAAGACACGACTGGCCTCAATTATGTCGACATGGATATCAGGCAGGCAATTGAAATATGTTTCCAAAACTTTGCTGAAAAAGGGCATCGTTCGATCGCTTACCTTCACATGGATGATGATCAGTTTGGCCTAGCAGTGCGATCGGTCCAGGAATATCACGCTGCTTGTGACAGATACAAACTGAAGCCTATCCAAAAACCATGCTTGCCGACAATTGAAGATGGTCAGGCAGTGATGGATGATCTGTTTTCCAGGCATCCAGACCTGAATGCAGCATTTATTTGGAATGAAGTTTCTGCACTTGGTGCAGTTCAGGCTATTAAATCCAGAGGATATAGAATACCAGAAGATTTCTCGATCATCAGCCTCGAGACAACCATTTTATCCAACCTGGCACCCTTTACGCCAGATCTTATTGATATTCGTGCGGAGGAGGTTGCATCCCGGGCAGCCAAATTATTAATCGCAATGTTAGAAAATCAACCTGTTGAGCAATCCCAAATTCTCATACCACCTAAAATTATCATGGGAAATCAGCGGATATAAATAATTCAGCTGTCTGCCCCTAATTAGCATTGGAAAAACTATAAGTCTATCCAGAAAAGGAATTGTGATGAATAAGTCTAAAAACCAAGTTAAAGAAGAATCTTATATCCTGGCCAGTTTACTTACCTTGAAACCAGAACCTGCCCCGAGGGGGATGAGCAGCCAGGAAATAGTGAGGCGAGCGATCGAGTTTGATAACCCGCCGCGGATTCCTTACTACTTCCTTTTTAACCCGAATGCAGCAGATATCGGTATAATTGGGCCTCTTTCAGAATCATCCGATAACCGTGGAGGCCGGAAAAAGGGTGAAATTTATGAGGATAATTGGGGTGTGAGAAGAGAAGTAACAGGCCGTTTTTGGGACCATCCCATTGACTATCCCCTAAAGGATTTATCTAAATTCGATAACTACAAATTTCCAAATGCGATAAAAGGGATAAAAACCATTAAACCTTTAGTCCGCTTAGGAAATATGGCGAAGAAGTATATGGTAGGTTGGAATCCGATTTACATGTATGAGACAATGCGTTCTCTGATGGGTTTTGAGGAATTAATGATGGCACCCTATCTTCAGCCAGATGGATTACATCGGCTTTTGGAAAAACTAACGGAGATGACCATTCAGGCTGTGGAAGCCTATCATCAGATTGGTGGTATACATGGTTTCCTTACAGCAGAAGATTGGGGGCTGCAGAGTAGTATGCAAATGAAAATTGATACCTTTCGAGAATTTTACAAACCCTATTATCAGCGCATCATCAATGCCTGTCATGAAAGGTCTATTCACTTCATTTGGCACAATTGCGGCTATATCTCCGATATGCTCCCCGATATGATTGAAATGGGGGTAGATGTGGTTCAATTTGATCAACCCAGATTGATGGGTCATCAAAAATTGATCGAAGCACTTGGTGGGAAGATCTGTATGTGGAATTGTGTAGATATCCAATGGGCGTCCAAGGAAGAAGTCACGAATGATGAAATCCGTCGTGAGGTCGCTGAGATGGTTGAAGCGTACCAAATCCCAAGATTCAACGGAGGATTTATTGCCAAACACTATCCTCAACCCTGGGATATTCAGCTTCCTGTTGAGCGGCAAAAGCTAATTTTTGAATCTTTTATGGATAACGGTTGCCGCTTATAAAAAGGAGGTTGGGATGAATTCCTATCAGAGAGTATCAGCAAGATTGCAAGGCCAGCCGGTTGACCGACCGCCAAACTTCAATATTTATATGACTTTTGCCGCCGATCATATTGGTCAACCCCTAAACCGTTATTATCAGGATTATCGGGTGTTGGTTGAAGCTAACCTCGCCATGTTGGATGATTTCGAGTCAGATATCGTCCAGGCAATCTCCGATCCTTATAGAGAAGCAGTAGATTTTGGATTGGATGTTATCTTCCCCGAAAACAGTTTGCCAATCAATACCAAACCCTTGTTAGAAAAACCTGAAGTTCTTTCCTTCGCTAAAAATCCCCAATCCATATAACAGCCCACGGATGAGGGACAGACTGGAAGCAGTCCGATCGCTGCGTGAGAAAGTTGGTGGTGAAGTCCCGATCATGGGGTGGGTGGAAGGTGCACTGGCGGAAGCTGTTGACTTGCGAGGCATGACGAACCTGATGATGGACCTCATCCAGCACCCTGAATGGGTTAGGGAGCTATTGGAGATGTGTGGTGAGCTTTCCGTTCAATTTTCCCTGGCTCAACTGGAAGCCGGGGCCGACATCATAGGCCTTGGCGATGCCGCTGCCTCTCAGATCTCTCCTGCCATGTACCGTCGATTTGCTCTCCCCTATGAAAAGAAAGTGTTTTCTGAGGTTCACAATGCAGGGGGCATTGGCCGTTTACACATCTGCGGGGATACGAACAAGATATTGCCGGATATGGTTGCCAGCGGGGCAAAAATCATTGATCTCGATTGGATGGTAGATATGTCTGCAGCTGTAAACCAATTCGGTGACCAGGTTTCCTTCTGCGGTAACGTTGATCCGGTTGCCGTTTTGCTGCAGGGATCACCTGAAGAAGTATATCGGGCAACATTAGCTAATCTCAATGCTGGCGGGATGCGTAGCATTTGTGCTGCTGGCTGCGAGGTCCCCATAAATACACCACACGAAAATCTCGCCGCCCAGAATCGGGCTTTGCAGGATTACGGACAAGGTTAAGGAGTACGATATGAATCCAGAGCACAAGATCCTCATTGAGGAAATCAACCGTCATCCAGAGGGGATTCGCACCAAAGTCGACAAGGGTCAGTCGCTTCGTGTCTTTCTCAAACAACTGGTCCGTTATCCATTTAGCACTTTTACCAAGTCTCTCTTTTCCGAGAACATGCCGAATGTATATTACGGCTATAGTGACCATCCCCTTGATTTGGAAGCGAGACCCTTCCAGTATGCGCAATCTTTCCTGAGACGCAACAAAGGACGCAAAGCCAGTTGTGTGCTTCGTACAAAGTTAGTGAACCAATCAGGAAACAGCTTCACTTTTGAAGCCAAAGGCTACGATATTTATCAGGTTTTGGATGACGATGCAGATGGGATCCAACATACCTACCGGGTAGATGACAGTACTCCATACCAGCCAATGACTTTGCAACTGGATTTCTTGAGGGCTGATGTTTATCGGGTTCGGTTGGCAGCAGGCAGTAGTGTTCCAGAAAATTCGACTCCTATGGTTGTTGGTGAAATTCAGGAGGCGAATCAGTCCATTGAGATCATGGAACATGATGGATACTATCAGATCCGAACATCCAGGATAAGTCTGGATATCTATAAGCAGGACTTCCGCATTGAGGTATTCAATTCAGAGGGGGAGTTGATTGCTGAATCCGGCAGCAAAACCAAGAACGAATTTGCGAATGCTCTGGATTCCTATCCTATGGGATTCATCTATGATGGGAAGTCCCGTCAGAATTATGGAGTTGAGAATTTTTCTCTCTTCCCAGGTGAAGCAATTTACGGGCTGGGCGAGCGCTTCGATACTGTTGACAAAATGGGGAAGACCGTTGGCCAGTGGTCATTCGAAGGCAATGGCAATACTTCGGGCCGCACGTACAAACCAATACCTTTCTTTATGAGTACACAGGGTTATGGTGTGTTCATTAATGAACACCGACCAATCACTCACTGGATCGGTACTCGGGAGACCTGCACACATCAAATTGCGATTCAGAGCGATCTCATTGACTACTATTTCTTCTACGGACCAGATTTCAAACACATCTTGGGAGCGTATACTGATTTGACTGGTAAACCTGTGATGTTGCCAAAGTGGTCTTTCGGGGTCTGGATGTCTCGTTGGTCCTATTACTCACAAGATCAGGTGATGAAGGTGGCAAAGCTACTCCGAGAGATGGAAGTTCCCTGCGATGTGATCCATATTGATGCCGGTTGGTTTGAGGATGAATGGGCATGTGACTGGACTTTCTCATCCGAACGATTCCCTGATCCAGAGAAGATGTTTGCCAAGTTGAGAGAGATGGGGTTCCGGGTAAGTTTATGGCAGATGCCGTATGTGCTGGAGCAAACTCACCAGTTCGCCGATGCCAAGGCCTCTGGAGTTATTGCGAAACGAGGCGGACCATTTGTCTGGCTGTTTATGTTCCCTGGTAGCCCGATCGATTTTTCCAAGAAAGCCGGAGTCAAATGGTATAAAGAGCGACTTCGGAAAGTGCTTGAGATGGGTGCTTCGGCGATCAAAGTTGATTTTGGTGAACAGATTGAACCCCACTTGAAATTCCAGGAATACGATGGAACAAGTATGCACAACCTGTACCCGTTGTTATATAACAAAGCTGCCTTTGAAGCAGTTGAGGAAACAAATGGTGAAGGAATCATCTGGGCAAGGGCAGCTTACGCTGGTTCTCAGCGTTATCCAGTGCACTGGTCGGGGGACAATTCAGCTAATTACCCCAATATCCAGACCTCGCTGCGATCAGGATTGTCGTTGGGGTTGAGTGGTTTTTCTTTCTGGAGCCAGGACACCGGGGGGTTTGCAGGGAGGGGTAATGATGAACTGTACATTCGATGGACCCAATTGTCAATTTTCCAGTCTCATATCCGATTTCATGCTCCTCTACCAAAATTCAAGGAGATCTGGAATTACTCATCTGAAACTCAAGAGATTGTCAAGAAATTCCTCAATCTTCGGTATCAGTTGATCCCTTATCTCTATTCAGAATCCATGGTCGCTGTGAAACAAGGGCTGCCACTGCTGCGGCATCTGGTGATTGAGTTTCAGAACGACCCAACAGTGTTCCACATCGAAGACCAATTTATGTGTGGCAGGAATCTATTGATTGCACCGATAATGACACCAAACGATACAAGGAAAGTATATCTCCCCGAGGGAGACTGGTTTGACTTTTGGAGCGGTGAAAGGATGGCGGGAAGGCAATGGTTGACTGTGAATGCTCCCCTTGGAAAGATCCCAGTATATGTCCGCTCTGGTACCATACTTCCTCTTGGGCCGGTGGTGCAGCACACGAATGAATTCGACGGAGAAGAATTCACACTATATCTATATCTGGCAGAAAATGGATATGCAAGCTACCAATTGCACGAAGAGGAACAGGTTCGATCGATGTGGGCCTCTGTTGAAGGGAACAAATTACATATTCATTTGGATCCAATGCCACATCGATTAGATTGCAAAATCTTTGGTGAATACCACGAGTTAGAAACTACATTCATATATGAATAAATGGAGTAGCAATGGAATTTAAAAATACCCATAAAGACATCCTATCTGGGAACTAGGACGAGGTATTGGACGGTTTTAATACCGCCTAAGATAACGGAAAAGATCCGGGTGAAATTCTGAACACCGGTATGATGACCGCTGATATAAGTGAAGTAGGTTGGCTGTTTGAAGAAGCTGAATATTTTGTTCCTGAAATGCTCATCACTGCCCAGCAATAAGATGAACTGATCACACCAATACCAATAAAATTGCACAGAAGAGGAGTCTAATAAACTAAAGTAATCCTACTTACCCCCATATATGGCGTGTGGCGGTACTAAGACCGCCACATTTGCTGTGCCCCCGGAGGGACTCGAACCCCCAACCAACTGATTCGAAGTCAGGCACTCTATCCATTGAGCTACGAGGGCAATTGCATTTCGATTATACCGCAATGACCTATTTCTGGCAATTAATCGAGTAGGGAGCGGCGACTAACCGCCCCCTCTCACACCACCGGACATGCGGGTCCGCATCCGGCGGTTCATCAAGCTAAACACAGTTCTTGATACCTTATTTTGACACTTTTCAGCCCTAAGTTACGAAAATATCCGTTGCTTAGGGCTTGATTTATCACAGGACTGGCTGCCATTCGCCAGGGACTGGTTCCTCCTGCCCCTTCTTGCGCATACCATTTCGGAACTCCTAGTTTTACCAGTTCTTTATATCGGGTCGTTCCTCTTTTCCATCGTTTCCAGATCATTTGCCTTAGCCTGCGCCTTATCCATCCGTCCAGCCTTTCGTATACGCTTGGTGTTCTCGCCAACCGGTAATATCCTATCCATCCTACAGTGTACACGTTTATTTCTTGGATAATATCTTCTATCTTTCCACTTCGCGTTCTTTTGGTCAGTTGTCGTAGCTTTGTATGAAATCTTTCCAGACTCCGCCCTGCCACTCGTACCAGTACCTCACCTTTACGTTTGTAAAAGCTAAACCCTAGAAATTTTACCCGGTTCACTTTTTCCACTTTGCTTTTCTTCTAGTTGACTTTCAGCTTTAGCTTCTCTTCTAAAAACTTCCTCACGCTTTCCATTACCCGTCCGCCTGCTCTTTCCGTTTTTACATAGATGTTGCAGTCGTCCGCGTAACGTACAAATTTGTGCCCACGCCTTTCCAGCTCTTTGTCTAAATCGTCCAGTATGATATTGGATAGTAGTGGCGAAAGTGGCCCTCCTTGGGGTGTCCCTTCGTCTGTTCCCATTTTTACTCCATTTATCATCTCTCCACTGTTTAGATAGGCTCGGATTAGTTTCAGCACTCGTTTGTCTTTTACTTCGCGCGCTATTCTTGCCATCAGCATATCGTGGTTGACTCGATCAAAGTATTTTTCCAGATCGATATCTACCACCCATTCTTTCCCTTCTTGTGCGTATTCTTGCGCTGCTTTCACTGCGTCATGTGCGCTCCGTCCAGGTCGAAATCCATAGCTGTGTGCTGAGAATTTCTGCTCATATATTGGCGTGAGTACCTGTGCGATCGCTTGTTGGAGTAGTCGATCAATCACTGTCGGTATCCCTAACTCCCTCACCCCGCCATCCGGTTTCGCTATTTCTACCCTTTTGACTGGATTTGGTCTGTATTTGCCACTTTCAAGCGCTTCCTTGATTTCCAACCAGTGTTCTTTCAGGTATGGTCTCAGCTCTTTTGCGGTCATTCCGTCTATGCCCGCTGCTCCTCCATTGCGCTCTACTCGTTTCATTGCCTGGGTTAGATTTTCTTTTGTCCAGATTTCTTCCCATTGCCCTGTGTCTGATTTTCTTTCGTCTCGTGCTGGGGACGGCTCGGCACTCTGTTCAGCTCCCGCGAGTTTCACTCCCTTCGTCTGCTCAGTAGCTCCCTTATCCAGGGCCGGCTGCCTTCCTTGTTCATCCCTCAATCTCCTCAATTTACTCATCCTTTCTTGATGTTCTGCCCTTCCCTTTGCGACGGCTCCGGTGTCGGGTCGGAGGAGGCGCCCCATTGTCAGGGCTAGCCTCCGTCCGCCGCTCAAACCCAGCATGCAGATTTCCCGCACTGGGCTTTCACAAAGGTGTGCCTTTCAGCTTCTCGCCAATGAAGGTATCAGTGAGATAAGGTTCACAAGTCCAAACTCTCCGTATAGTTTGCTTTCCGGCAATGTTCTCCAGCCGCAACACCGCCAACGTTTGTAGCGGTGCGACCAGATCCGTCTCACAATCCATCGGTCAAGTCGGTTGAAGAGCTTGCGGACGTGGGCTTTGTTGTAATACTGCCCCCATCCACGAATGATCGGGTTGATCTCATTAATCAATTCCTGCGTGGTAATTGGTGCTCTCCGCCGGGTCAGTTTCCGTATCTGATCCTTAAAGTGTCGGATTGATTTGTTCCGTGGGTATGCATATAGACCTCCCGTTTTGGCCCCGCTCTTGATCCGGCTTTCCGCCAGCTTGAGCGGTCGACCACCACGCTTGATCTTGTACCCAAGAAACTCAAAACCCTCACGTATGTGCACGATCCGGGTCTTTTCATTATTCAGTTCCACACCAAGTTTACCTAGTACTTGCTTTGCAGCAGCTAGAGCAGCTTTTGCTTCAGCCAAGTTTCGACATGTTACCACCCAGTCGTCTGCGTAACGCGTTAACTGGAACCCCTGTCGGCGCATTTCCCGATCAAACGGCGTTAGTAGGATATTGCTAAGCAATGGTGAAATCACACCTCCTTGAGGTGTTCCTCGTTCCGTCGGGCTCCTTTTCCCTTCGCTCACGCAGCCTGCTTTCAACATGCTCTCTATCAATCCGAGCACTCGCCCGTCTGCTATGCGTTGGGTGAGCAAGATCATCAGTTTCTCCTGATCCACTGACCCAAAGAAATCTTTCAGATCAGCGTCCACGATCCACTCTAAACCATTCTCCAGCTCCCGCCAGATCTTGCGCAGCGCATCCTTGCTCGATCTTCCCGCTCGATATCCGAAGTTGGCATCATCGAATAGCGGCTCGAAGATCGGACCCAGCCGGTTTAGTAATGCTTGCTGGCATACTCGGTCATATACCGACGGTATGCCCAGTTTGCGAAACTTCCCCGGCTGCCCGGCTTTGGGTATCAGTTTCTCTCGAACCGGTTGTGGCTGATAGGTAGACTGTTTGAGTTCTTCGTGAAGTCTCTCCAGATGATCTTCTTCTTGCTCTTCAAATTCCTGGATGCTCTGTCCATCTACTCCGCCTGCACCGCGGTTCTTGCGCACCTTTTCCCATGCCAGTGCCAAGTTCTTTCTCGAATAAACCTTATCCACTAACGAGTGGACCTTCTTCGCTCCTGTTGGGTTGAGCCATTCCGCAAGTCTCCTCGGACTATGGCTTATGGGTTTTTCACATAAGGAACTTATCCGCGCCATGGCCTTTACTCTCTCCCGTTTGTACTTCCCCAACTACCTTTGCCTGCCGACTTCCCCAGCTCCTCCGAGCTACCTTCGTGAGGTCGCGCCACTTTCATGGCGCTTTAAGTACTATTCGGCAGTCCGACTACTCGTTGAGCCTCGCTTTCCATTTCGCTCCTCGCTTATAGGATCGCTTATCCTGTTGCCAATCAGAAACTCAACGAGTTCTCCCGGGGTTACGCATTGTTCTTCCGCACCGTGCTGTCCGCACACACCTTGGTTCGACGGGTGAATGAGAACGCCTTCGCCTCCATAGTGCAAGCTCGACCTTGTCCCGTCTTTGGCCGACCGGTTCATCCAGACTCTCGCCTTCGATTACGGCCCGGTGCTTCTCCTCATGCCCTTCGGATTTCACCTCACGGTGAACACCCTGCCCTCCAGTGGTTCATGACCACTGGCCAGCGAGTCATTACTCCCGCTTTTGGATATGGTGCCCCTCATCTGAGCACCAGAGGGACTCCAACCCTCCTGATCAATGCGCTGCCCGGCGCACACTACGGCTTCTGCTGACTCCTGCTGTCTCATTCTGATTTCTCAATCAGGGTTGCCCTTCCGGGCTTGACAGCAGGTCTCCCCAGGTAAGAATGCTGGCTTTCTCTGCTCACTTGTCCAATTTACTGCTTCGACCTTTGGTTGCTTCGGGCTTTGTTATTTGATGCTAACTCGCCCATTCTCGCAGCCTCTTATTGGCTTCGTGTTCCTCAAGTAGCAGGTTTGCCTCCGGCTTCCTTCAGACCCCATCTCGCGATGACGCCCTTGCCTTTGGCTAACAGTTGGTGCTACCTCCTCTGTACGGGTCTTTCACCCGCTAGTCAGCACCCATGCTGGGCGCACATCGAAACTGCGCCTGATTAGGTGCGCAGTTTCTTTGTTATGTCACGGAAAAGGGGATAGTCCGGGACAGAGATATTAAGTTTTAAGAACAAAAGATTACCCTTGTACCCTTCCACTGAATAGAATTTGGAAATAATAACCCCAATGATGCTCTATTTACAGCTTACCTATATAGTAGCTACTTTGATGTACTTTGTCAACTATTTTCAAATGTAACTATTTTCAAATGTAAATCAGAGCCGTGTCCGAATATAAAAAGCGAGGTTATGATCCTCGCTCTCTACATTTTTACTGCAATAACAGCACCGCTCTGGATGCCATCTCCAGGATCGTCCATGGCATCAGGCTCAACACCAGCACTGCCAAAGCTGTCACACCAATGATAAATGACACCCACGGATTGATCTGCAATTTGGGCTCTCCGGGTTTCATGAACATATACACGACCACTCGTAAGTAATAGTAAGCGGAAGCGACGGATGTCAGCAGGCCAATGATGGCCAGTCCGATGTATCCAGCCTCTACAGCCGTGCGAAACAGGTAGAATTTTCCCCAGAAGCCCATGGTCAACGGTATACCGGCAAACGAAAGCATGAAGATCAACATGGCAACACCCAGCCAGGGATAATGTTTGCCAATCCCCGCCAGATCATCCAGCAGGATACCTCTGCCATATTCGCGTTCAATCACCACCACCAGTGCCCAGGCACCGAAGCTCGTCAGGCCATACGCCACCAGGTAGAACAAGGTAGACGCCACGGTATTACGCACCACCTCGCCATTGCCGAATGCGACAAATGCCATCAGTATGTAACCGGCATGCGCAATCGCAGAGTACGCCAGCATACGTTTGATGTTATTCTGTGCCAGCGCTACGATGTTTCCAACGAGCATGGTTAAGGCTGCCATCACCCACAAAATGGGTGTCAGATGTTCACTCAAGCTCGGGAATAAAACCAGGAAGACGCGCATCAGAGCAGCAAAGCCAGCTGCTTTGACTGCCACCGACATGAAAGCAGTCACCGGGGTGGGAGCACCCTGATATACATCTGGCGTCCACATTTGGAAGGGAACAGCGGCGATCTTAAAGCCAAATCCCACCAACAGAAGAGCAGAACCGATCAGGAATAGGACTGAATTCGCGCTACCAGCAGTAACCACAGCGGCAATACCGACAAAATCCAGTTGTCCGGTTGCGCTGAAGATCAAAGCCGTGCCGTACAGTACAAAACCGGAAGCAAAGGCACCCAGTAAAAAGTACTTCAATGAGGCTTCTTCGCTCTCCAGGCGGGTACGGGCAAACCCGACTAACACATATAAGGGAATAGATAACAATTCCAACGCCAGGAAGACCATCAACAGGTTATACGCCTGCGACATCAACATCATGCCAGCGATGCTGAACATCATCAGCACGTAAAACTCACCATGATTGATGTTCATGCGTTGAATATAATCATAAGCCAATGCCACAGCTGCCATACCGCTCACCAGGAAGAGCACCTGCATGAAGCTTGCAAAGCCATCCAGCACGACCATCTCGTTGAAGCCTAAAATGGTACTGCCACTGCTGGCTAGCACAAATCCAAGCGCAATTGCCAGTCCAACAGCTGCCAGTAATGCTGTAATTCCTTTGCGGTACCTTGGAATCCACAGATCAACCACCAACAAGAGCAAAGCCCAGCCTGCTACGATCATCACGGGGAGTATTGAGTAAATGTCAATCATACTGGTCATAAACATGCTCCATTAATGCAGGACTAGCGCAGCGGATTGAACCAGCTGAACCAGTCGTTCCACTGCGGGGTTGATCAGATTGAAGAAAGGCTGTGGATAGATACCCAACCAGAAGATGAGCACCAGCAAAGGCGCCATGGTGATGATTTCACGCAGGTTGAGATCTTTTAAGCTCTTATTTTCTTCTTTGGTGATCGGACCCAGGAATGTCTTCTCAAACATTTTCAGTAAATAAGCAGCTGCCAGAATGACACCCAGCGTTGCGATGCCTGCGTACCAGGGACTGCCGAAAACTTTCGATCCAAATGCACCCAACAGTATGGTGAATTCACCTACAAAACCATTTAAACCCGGTAATCCCACCGAGGATAAGACCACGACCAGTGAGATACCGCCAAAAATTGGCATTGCCTTCCAAAGACCGCCGTATTCACTCATTTCACGCGTATGCCGGCGTTCGTAGATCATACCCACCAGCAAGAACAGGGCGCCGGTGCTCAACCCATGGTTGACCATCTGTAAGATACCGCCAGACAATCCTTCGGAATTCAGGGCAAAGATACCCAGCATCACGAAGCCCAGATGTGCCACCGAGGAGTAAGCCACCAGCTTCTTGATATCTTTCTGTGCGAATGCCACCGCACCACCATACAGAATCCCGATAATCGCCAGAACAGCTACGACCGGTGCTGCCTGTACGCTTGCCTGCGGGAATAGCGGCAGGTTGAAGCGCAGGAAGCCATATGCACCCATCTTCAGCAGGACGCCCGCCAGAATGACAGACCCGGCCGTGGGGGCTTCCACATGCGCATCCGGTAACCAGGTATGCAATGGGAACACCGGCACTTTGATGGCGAAAGCAATGGCAAACGCCAGGAAGAGCAACATCTGCGCTCCTGCAAAAAGACTACTATTGGCTACCAATTCAGGTTGCGAGAAGCTACCCGCCTGCAATCCCAGATACAGGATTGCCAGCAGCATCAACACCGAGCCAGCCATGGTAAACAGGAAGAATTTCACTGCAGCATAAATCCGGTTCTTGCCACCCCAGACCCCAATCAGGAAATACATGGGGATCAGGGTAAATTCCCAAAAGATATAAAACAATACCAGATCCAATGCCAGGAATACGCCCAACATGCCCACTTCCAGCAACAGGAAAAAGATCATAAAACCTTTCACCTGTTCTTCCACTGCTTTCCAGGTGGAAAGAATTGCAATGGGGGTCAGGAAGGTGGTCAACAGCACCATTAAGATGCTCAAGCCGTCCACGCCCATCAATATTTGAATGGGCACTCCCGCCAGTCTGAACCAGGGTAACTGAACCAGTAAATTATCGGTTTTGTTCGGGTCGAACAAAAACAACACCCACAACGAAATGGCGAAAGTCACCAATGAAGTAAGCAATGTCGTCCAGCGCATTGCGTTCTTCTGTTGTGGTTCCAAAAATACCAGAACCAGCACCCCCACCAGCGGGAAAAAGGTCATCAGCACTAAGGGATTGATCCCAAATTCCATAACCTGTCCTCAAACATTCTTCAAAAATTCAGAAATAATTACCATCATGGCGTTACCAACACGCTAAATCCGGGTCAACAAATAAACCAGGATTAAAACAATGCCCACAAAAATGGAAAGTGCATACGTGCGGGCAAAACCGGTCTGCAATTTTCGTAGCACACCGGCAAACGAAACTGTCAATGTGCCCATTCCATTCACCAGGCCATCAATCACACCCTGGTCGATCGGATGGGCGAAGAAATCCGCAAGTTTAGCATACGGACCCAGCACAACAGCCTGGTAGAGTTCATCCACCATGAATTTCTTATTCATCCAGCGGAAGAGAACCCCTAGTGGTTTTGCTAATGGATCAGCTGCTTTGGCGTTGGCGAGTGGTTTTCGACCATATACCAGATATGCCAGGAAGATGGCAACCAGTGCCACCGCCAGAGAACCCAGCGCAATCGGGACGATGAACTCAGCCGCATGTGGGATCTCGAGGGTATGCTCGAGCCAGTGTTCCAGTGTGTGCACACCCGGGAAGTTCAAACCACCACCCAGCACAGAAAGCAATGCCAGGATCATAAGCGGTACTGTCACCAACAGGCTGCTTTCTTTGGCATGTTTGGCGGCATTAGTACGGGCATCCCCGAAGAAGACCATCAGTACCTGGCGCCCCATATAAAATGCGGTCAGAAAGGCAGCAGCTACCAGCACCACAAAAATGGCCATATTACCCTGATTGGCAGCCACCAGAATCTCATCCTTCGAGAAGAACCCGGCAAACGGAGCAATTCCCGCCAGTGCCAGTGCTCCAATCAGGTACACAATGAATGTGATCGGCATCTTCTTGCGTATACCACCCATATTGCGCATATCCTGTGGGTCATCATGATGTCCACCATGTCCATGGCTACCGGCTTCCAATCCGTGTTCCATCCCTAAGATCACCGAACCAGCGGAAAGGAACAGAAGTGCTTTAAAGAAAGCATGCGTGGTCAGGTGGAAAATAGCAGCCACTTCAGCACCTAATCCCACGGCTGCCACCATAAATCCCAACTGGCTGATGGTGGAATATGCCAGCACCTTCTTGATATCAAATTGACCCAGGGCAATCAGACCAGCGAACAAGGCGGTAATCGCACCTACCCAGGCCACCACCTGTTGTGCGCCGGGAACAGCCATATACATGACTTGCGTTCGAACCATTAAATAGACACCGGCCGTCACCATGGTCGCGGCATGGATCAAGGCCGACACCGGGGTAGGACCAGCCATCGCGTCCGGCAACCAGACATATAAAGGTATTTGAGCTGATTTACCGGTGACACCCAGCAGCATAAAGAGCGTGATTGCCATCAGCAATCCGGGTTGCGTTTGTGCCACTGATGGTACCATCTCAAAGACTTCGGCAAAGTTCAGTGTTCCAAAATTCCAGAAGATCAAAAAGATAGCAATTAATAATCCAAAATCGCCGATCCGGTTGGTGATAAAAGCTTTCTTGGCCGCCTTGGCATTCCCCAATCCTCCTTCACCTTTCTCAAACCAGAAACCGATCAATAAATAAGAACAAAGACCCACACCTTCCCAACCGACAAACAGCATCAGGAAGTTATCGGCAGAAACCAGGATCATCATGGCTGCCACAAACAAATTCAGGAAGATGAAGAAACGGCGGAAGCGGTTGGGCTCCCCCTGATGGCGCACATCCTCGTGCATATATCCAATCGAATAAATATGGATCAACGTGCTCACACCACTGACCACCAGCATCATGGTCACCGAGAGTGTGTCAACGCGGAATACCCAGCTCAGGTCAAGATTTCCAACAGAAATCCAGGTAAACAGGGGTACATGCGCTCCTTCAGGGTTTTGTACCAATGCCAGCGCCAGTAACACAGATACAACAAA
Organism: uncultured Chloroflexia bacterium; assembly: GCA_963765655.1. Taxonomy (GTDB): domain Bacteria; phylum Chloroflexota; class Anaerolineae; order Anaerolineales; family Anaerolineaceae; genus UBA6170. The sequence continues at coordinate 1,088,974 of CAVXXH010000003.1, read as the reverse complement.
TGAGCCCCCAGCTGCCAGACTGGCGATACTACCAATCCCTTTTTCACCCAATCGCTTCCCGAACAGCCAGTTCAAAAATATGCCCAATATAGGTAGAAAAACAACCAGGGGCACCAGGGAAAAAGTTGAATTCATTACTGCTTCTTGAAACAACATCGGCACGCTCCTGCTAGCCTTTCAGGCTGCTCATCTGGTCAATATCAATACTGTGCTTTGTGCGGAAAATCGCCACCATCAAAGCCAAACCCACCGCCACTTCTGCTGCTGCTACCGACATGACGAAGAACACAAAAATCTGTCCGGTCAGGATCTGGTAATAACTGGCAAAAGTAACAAACAACAGGTTGGCTGCATTAAACATTAGTTCCAACGACATGAAGATCACCAGGGCGTTGCGACGCAGAATTACTCCCAACACCCCAACGGTGAACATGATGGCGGATAAACCCAAGAAATAACTGAGTGGCATAAAACCTCCCTCTTAATCCTGTTGTTGAGACAGTTTGGTCGAACCTTTTCGTTCAGGTTTGGTCAACATGATCGCCCCAACCGTCGCGGACAATAAAATAAAGGCTACCACTTCAAATGGCAGCAAATACTCTGTGAACATCAGCACACCAATATTCCTGGGGCTGGCAAACTCAGGGCCAATCAAGGGGATCGGGCCGCCAACCTGATTGCGGAAAAGGAAGAACAAAGCTAATTCTGCAATGAATACGAATGCTAAACCAATCGCTACCAGACGATGTCCTTTGATGGGTTCATAGCCAGGCAGCTTCTCAGCACCCAGCAGGGTGATCACAAACAGGAACAACACCATGATTGCCCCGGCATACACTGTGATCTGCGATAAGGCGATGAAGGGAGCCCCTAACGCCAGGTATAGCACAGCGACGGTGGCAAAATTCAGGACCAGGAACAACGCTGAATAGATAGCGTTGCGATTGATCAACATGCCTAATGCGGATCCTACGGCAACGATGGCGAGAAAAACATAAAAAATAGTTCCAATTACTGGCATAAAAACTCCCTCTCTAATCCGTGAGGATCCTGCATAACAGGTACAGAACGGGTAAACTCACCGGGTTCCGTTTTCTGTGGTGTGGTTTCGGTATCACTACTGACCGGCTCCAACAATAATTCTTTGGTGTAAATGGATGAATGGCGATCACCAAATGACATTTCATATTGATCACCCAGCACAATGGCCTCAGTGGGGCAGGCATCTTCGCAGAAACCACAGAAAATACAACGTAACATGTTGATTTCATACGTGGAAGCATAACGTTCACCAGGAGAATAACGTTCTTCATCGCTATTCTCTGAAGCTTCCACAAAAATAGCATCCGCCGGGCAGGCAGCTGCGCATAACGCACAACCAATACACTTTTCCAACCCGTTTTCATAGCGCTTCAGTGTGTGCCGGCCTTTGAAGCGAGTATGTACCGGACGTTTTTGTTCCGGATATTGTATCGTCACTGGTTTTTCCAGTGCTATTTTTAACGTGGTAAATAATCCTTTTAACATCGTCCTAATCTCCTAATTTACCAAGACCACAACCACAGCCGTGATAATCACGTTGAGTAATGCCAGCGGGAACATGATTTTCCAGCCCAGTTGCATCAGACGGTCGTAGCGGATACGTGGCCAGGTTGCACGTACCCAGATCAATACACCCAGATAAATAACAACTTTTCCCAACAAATAAATCGGACCCAACCAGGGAATTTGATCCACAAAAGGTCCGTCAAAACCACCAAAGAACAAGGTCACACCAATCACGGAAATCGCGACCATTTTGATATACTCAGCCATGAAGAATAAAGCGAACTTCATGCCAGAATATTCAGCATGATAACCAGCTGTTAATTCCTGCTCTGCCTCAGGCATATCAAAAGGAGCACGATTGATTTCAGCAATACTGGCAAAGAAGTAAATCAGGAATGCTGCCGGTTGTAAAACAACATACCAGAGACTGCCCTGCTGGGCTCGTACAATATCCACCATACTCAACGAACCAGCCAGAACGACTGGTCCCATGAAAGATAATCCCAATGCCAGTTCATAACTGATCATTTGCGCAGTCGCGCGTAAGCCACCCAACAAAGCATACTTATTATTGGAAGACCAGCCTGCCAGTGTGATCCCATACACAGAAATGGAAGTGACTGCCATGATATACACAACCGCCACATTGACGTCCGATATATACAAATTCACCTGCCGACCAAAGATCATCATCGCTTCACCCCAGGGGATTACCGCCAGCACAATCAGCGCTGGAATCACTGTGATGATCGGAGCCAGAACAAAGATGAACTTATCGGCATTCGATGGGATTAATTCTTCTTTGAAAATTAACTTGAGACCGTCAGCGGCTGGTTGCAACAATCCAAATGGACCGGCACGGTTTGGACCGATCCGCGATTGAATGCGCGCCAAGAAACGGCGTTCGTATACCGTCACATACATAAATCCCACCGTTAAGAAGATAATCAAAATCAGGGATTTTATGATCCATTCCCAAATTAAGGCAGCATCTATCATGAATCAACCTCTGCTTTACGCTTCTGGTTCCATAACCAGTCGCTGAATTTGAACAAATACCGGTGATGAAATTGGGAAGCCATTATTGCGCACAACCAGTGCCACATCCTGTGGTACATCTGCATCCAATTTCACACCACTGACAACTTCATTCCCTGCCACTTTCACTTTGATACGGTCACCATCCTGTAACTGATAATTTTCAGCCAGCCCGGGATGCATCAACAGAACTTGAGGTGCTATGCGTTTCGCAAGAATCTGGCTGGGTTGTAATAATTGTCCACGGTCATACAGTGCAGTGACAGGTACTACTTTTACGCCAGTCGCTACTTCTTCCTGAGGTTCAACCAGCATCAAAGTGCCCAGAGATAGTTCCTCACCGCGATCTGCACTACTGGAAATTTGAATACCGATGCCATATTCGTTCTCATAACTGGTACCCGCATAATAAGAATCAGCCCGGGTGGTTAATGGCCACTGCTCCACTCGTTCTGCCAGGCGGCTATAGGTAATTTCCTCGTATCCTTTAATCTTCTCATTGATCTTGTTCATCACCAACACCGGTGAGCGATCTTCGGAGGACAGTCCCATCAAACGACCCAATTGCGCTGCGATCTGATAATCCGGTTTAGTACCTTCGATATGATGTAATACGATATCAAAGCGTTGCACCCTGCGTTCTCCAGAAGTATAAGTCCCTTCGCGCTCGATCTGTGCTTGAACCGGGAAGACTACATCCGCCATTTTTGCGGTTTCCGTCATAAACATCTCAAAGACAATCACAAAATCAGTTTCTTCTAAAGCCTGTGCCAGGATGGGGTTATCACCAGCCGGATCAGCAGCAGCAATGATCGCCACATCGGCTTCCCGCAGCGTACCTTTCAGGTTGCGATCGGGGTGGAATCCCATATCCCAAGCGCCCTGCATATTGGGTTTGTCCCAAACTGCCAGCAAGCCATTGTTGGGTTTTCCATGATAGCCACGCTCAACCAATAGTTTGGCGCATGCTTTGACCAGTTGCTCACTGCCATTCAATCCCAAACCATCACTACCATAAATCACCACGCCATTCCCGGCGTCAGAAAATGCTTTCGCAGCCTGGGCAAATTCTTCTTTTCCCTTACCATCCAGAAAAGCGTTGATGGCGGCTGCTTCCTGACCATACTCATAACGCAGCACATGCTGTGCATATTTATCCAGGCGAGTAGAGCGGGCATTGACAACGATCAGGGTCGCGCCTCGTTGGGCTGCCTGTTTCACTCTTAACCACCATATGGGAGCTTCTTCATGTAAATCACTGGCAACCACCAGAATGGCAGTGCCTGTGCCCATGTCTGAGAAATTCGAACCTTTGCCCAGACCGATCTGAGCGGTCAAGTCACCACCAGCCATCTGACTATATAGAACTGCTTTACCATTCTGTGAGTGATTCAATTGGTGGAAATTAAACAAATCTTCATTGGTCAGGCGACCACCAGCCAGCGTCACCAAACGAACCTGTTCTGCTCGTAATTTATCCTCCACCCGCTGATAGGCTTCTTCCCAGCTGACCGGTACCATTTTGTCATCTTTGCGCATCAATGGTTGCGTCAATCGCTCAGGAGAATCAACATAATGGTATCCCATGCGGCCTTTGTCACATAACCAGAGCTCATTCACCAGTTCATTCTGGCGTGGCATAGCACGCTTGATCACAGTCTTTCCACCACTCATTGCTTCCCGGCGAATATTATAGACCAGGTTACATCCTACAGCACAATGAGCACAGATTGATGGGTCTCTTTCCATTTCCCATGGTCTGGCAGCAAAGTGAAAATCCACCGTTGTTAACGCACCTACCGGGCAAATGTCGGTAGTGTTCCCGGAGAAAATTGAGTCAAATCCAGGTTCTGAATAGGTACGAATCTCCAGGGAGCGACCACGTTGGTAGAATTGCAACACCGGATCATCCACCACTTCATGTTGGAAGCGCACACATAAACCGCATTGAATACAGCGTTCTCGATCCAGCAAGATCATTTCACCTAACGGAACATGTTTGGCAAGTTGTTTCTTATCAGAATAAATAAAGCGGCTTTTACCTGGACCATACAACATGGTCAGATCCTGCAAGGCACATTCACCGCCCTTATCACAGATCGGGCAATCCAGAGGATGTGAGGTGAGAATAAATTCAAGAATAGATTTACGACCTTCATTTACTTTTTCTGTAGTGGTTCGCACTTCCATGCCTTCGACAACAACTGTCGTACAACCCGTTTCCAGTTTAGGAACAAAAGAGATCTTGGTGGTGCCATCTTCAGTTTTAACAAATTCACCGGTTGCACGATCACGTTGTGGGTAGCCAACTTCCACCAGGCACATCCGGCACATACCAACCGGTTCCATTTTGGGGTGATAACAGAAAACCGGGATGTTAATGCCTGCTTTTCTGGCAGCATCTACAATTAATGTCCCGGCAGGTACCGTGACGATTTGTTGATCTATTTTCAGTGTTACCATATCAGCCATATGATTAACTCCTCACATGCGTTTCAAAATCTGCGCGAAAACGATCAACCGCCGTGACCACAGCCATGGTTGAAAATTCACCCAACGCACACAGGCACTTGCCTTGCATTTGTAAAGCGACACTGCGCAATAAATCAATATCCTCGCTGCTGGATTCATTTGCTATCATATGTTGGGCGAGGCTGTTCATCCAGAATGTCCCTTCACGGCAGGGTGTACACTTACCGCACGATTCATGTTTAAAGAAATTAACGGTCTTGCTTACCAGCCAGGCCATATCTACTGTTTCATCCAGAACAATAACCGAAGCTGAACCCAAGGGGGCTTTGATGCGTTCCATGCAGGTCTCATAAGCCAGAGGGGTTTGAAGACAAACATCATCAGCAACCACAACATCCGAGGAAGCGCCTGCCGACATCACGGCTTTTATTTTATTGTCATTTACAATCCCGCCACCGTGCTCAAAGATCAATTCCTGATAGGTGACACCTAAGGGCAATTCATAATTACCAGGTTTTTTGACACAACCTGAGAGTGAGAAAATCTTTACACCCGGGCTTTGTTCAGTGCCGAAACTTCGGTACCAATCCGCCCCTTTCTGGATGATCTTCGGTAAATTGGTCAATGTTTCCACATTATTAATCAGGGTTGGCTTGCCATATAAGCCAACAACAGCCGGGAAAGGCGGTCTCAATCGCGGTTGTCCCAGCTTGCCTTCCAGAGATTCCAACAAAGCAGTCTCTTCACCGCAGATATAAGCGCCAGCTCCCAGGTGAGTGTTGATTTTCAAAGAGTAATCCGTTCCCAGGATCTTCTCCCCCAGGTATCCAGCCGCTTCCAGGTCTTTAATTTTCTCATCCAGGAAGGCTGCCAGATGCCAGAACTCTCCACGCAGATAGATATACGCCTGGTTCGCCTGCACCGCATAACAGGCAATCATTACCCCTTCCAGAAACTGGAATGGATTGCTTTCCATGATCTCACGATCTTTAAAGGTACCCGGCTCTGACTCATCCGCATTCGCTACGACATAATGCGGCCAGGAATTATTGGGTAAAAATCCCCATTTGATACCTGTCGGGAAACCGGCACCACCACGACCGCGTAATCCAGAATTCTTGACCTCCTGGGTCACATCCGCAGGCTGCATGCTTTTCACTGCTTTTTCAAATGCCACGAAACCATCATTGGCTTTGTAGACATTCAGATTATCAATCCCAGGAACTTCACGGTGGCGTAAGAGAATATATTTTTCCATCTTATGCCTCCTGCTCTGTGGCAACTTTGCGGCGAATTTCTGCCACAATTTGCATGGTGATTTCCACGTTCTGATCTTCGTAATACTTGATCTCGCCGTCACCCTGCAACTGGAATATGGGGGCTCGATGACAGGCTGCCAGACACTTTACAGCTTCGACAGTAAACAAGCCATCCGCTGTGGTCTCGCCCTCTTTTACACCTAATTTTTCACAAATCTGCTCCAGATAGCTTTCAGAGCCGCGTAAAGCACAGGGCAGATCGGTACAGATCTGAATGCGATAACGACCTGCCGGTTCTGCATGGAACAACGTATAAAAACCCATGATCGCAGCAACGTCCGTCGCTGATATACCTGCGATTTCAGCAATATCCGACAACGCTTCATTGGGAACATAACCTGTTTCGCGTTGTGCCAGGAATAGTAAAGGCATTACCGCAGAACGTTTACCTTCTACCGGATAGCGCTCCAGTATTCCCTGGATTTCTTTTTCGTATTTGTTATATAGTTTGTTCACCGGTCCGCATCTCCCAGAACAATGTCGATTGATCCAACAATACCAATCAGGTCCGCTATGTAATGCTTTCTACTCATAATCGGTACTGCCTGTAAATTCGCAAAGGTTGGTGTTACCAGGTGCACCCGGTAAGGCTTGGCTGTTCCGTCACTTTCCATATAAACACCCAGCTCACCGCGCGGGGATTCTGTTGCCACATATACATGACCGGCAGGAGGTACGAAGCCTTCAGTCCATAACTTAAAATGATGGATCAATGCTTCCATACTCACACCAATTTCCGAGCGTGGTGGCGGCACGTATTTGCGATTATTGCTGCGTACAGGACCATAAGGTAGCTTGTTTAATGCTTGCTCAATGATCCGTAATGATTGGGTCATTTCCTCCACACGCACACGATACCGGGCATAAACATCACCTTCCGGGTGGGTGGGAATATCGAAATCATACAGATCATAGCCACTGTAAGGTTGCTTTTTACGCAGATCATGCGCGACTCCCGAACCACGAATCACAGGGCCGGATAACCCATACTGGTAACAATCTTCTTTTGTTAATATCCCAATCCCTTTGGTGCGATCAAGGAAAATTTCGTTTTTCTGTAACAGATCATCATATTCTTTGATTCGCCTGGGCATGGCTTTTAGGAAATCGCGTACCGTAGCTTCAAACTCCACCGGCACATCCCGCCACAATCCGCCCGGGCGGATAAAGGTTGTCATCATGCGCTGGCCGGAAACCAGTTCAAAGATATTCAACACCAACTCACGTTCGCGCATACAATACAGGAACATGGACATGGCACCCAGATCCAACGCCGAGGTACCCAGCCACAACAAATGTGAAGAAATGCGCTGCAATTCAGCCAGAATCACACGAATTGCCTGTGCCCGTGCAGGAACGTCCAGTTCGGTCAATTTTTCAACCGCCAGACAATAAGTCAGGTTGTTTCCCATCGGATTCAGGTAATCCAGGCGATCCGTCATCACCTCTGCTTGCTGGTAATTCTTCGATTCCGTAGTTTTTTCAACACCGGTATGCAGGAAGCCAATGTCCGGAATGACATTCACAACCATTTCGCCATCCAGTTCCAACAACAGACGTAAAACACCATGCGTACTGGGGTGCTGAGGTCCCATGTTAAGTAACATGGTTTCACCAGTCATAGCACGGTCAGAAACCAGATGTCTTAACTCATCTACCGATACTTCTCGAATATCTGTCATTTATTTCTCCCTCAGCCCATTAATCTTTTGGATGGGGTTTATTGATCATAATTTCATCAAAATTGAAACTGAACTGCACTTCTTCATATCCCAAAGGATAATCTTTCCGTAATGGATGACCTACCCAATCTTCAGGCATCACCATTCTGCGTAAATCCGGATGTCCGCTGAAATGAATTCCGAACAGGTCATACACTTCACGTTCTTTCCAATTCGCGCTGGCGTAGATTCCCTGCACTGTGTCCAATTTGGGATTATTTCCATCAATCCGCGTACGCACCTGTAAACGCACATTGTGCGGCATCGAATATAACTGGTAAATTACATGAAAACGGGGGGTTTCCTGCGGGTAATAATCCACAGCAGTGACATCCATACAGATATTAAAGTCATATTGATCTCGCAGTTCCAGCAAGAAGGTTTGAATTTTCTCGGGTTCAATAAATACAGTGTACTCCCCACGAAATTCGTCCACTTCAACCTGGTTACGAGCTTGAATACTGGTGATTGTATTTTGAAGATGTTCGCTCATTTTACGCCCAATCCTTGATCTTTTCTTTTCTTACTTTTTCATGCAAGGTTAAAACACCATGAATCAGACCTTCAGGCCGTGGCGGGCAACCAGCCACATACACATCCACAGGAACGATTTCATCCACCCCCTGCAGAATGGCGTAGTTGTTGAAAATGCCGCCGCAGGAAGCACAATCACCCATTGCTATCACCCATTTCGGTGCTGGCATCTGGTCATACAATTTTCGGACAACCGGTGCCATTTTACGAGAAACACGTCCAGCCACAATCATTAAATCCGACTGACGCGGGCTGGCGCGCATTAATTCCATTCCAAAGCGGCTCATATCGTAATCAGCTGCCTGGGCTGCCATCATCTCAATGGCACAACATGCCAAACCAAACAACATCGGCCACATGGCATTGGTTCGTGACCAATTAACAGCTTTTTCCAGGGAAGTGGTAACAATCCCCAAATTTCCAGCTTTTTGTTCTAATCCCATTCGAGTGCACCTTTCTTCCATGCATATAAATGCGCTACCTCTAAAATCAGCACAAAAATGATCATAAACACCAAACCTGGCACGCCTATCTGACGGATAACAACCGCCCAGGGCACCAGGAATACAACTTCAATATCAAACAATATAAACAACACCGCAATCAGGTAATAGCGCACCGAGATGCGCCTTTTGGCAGGCCCATAAGGCACCATACCCGATTCATACGGTGAATTCTTCCTCTGTCCAGGTCGCTTGGGGCCAAACGTATTTCCCAAAATTACAACAAAGACACCAATAAATACAGCCAGTAGCAGGATGATCAGCAAGGGGAGAAATTCCATCAACATAGGCAATCCTTACCAAAAAAGTCTAATTTATGACCGCTCCAGTATAACACACGAACAATCTGGTGGCAATTTTCACAAACCTAATACAAACATTTCTCACGTTCAATCGTTAATAAAAGCTTTTGAAAAGGGATTGTCACTCTATTTATTAATACCCACGAAGAAATTTTAAGACAAAGAAAAACTTGCTTTTTGGTGAAATTCATAATCTGAGTAAAACATGTGAGTTTATGATCTTCCAGATTGTCATCAAGTTTACAATAAATTCAGCTGACTTTCAAGCAAAAATAGAGAGGAAATTGTCAGATTTTTGATCAGTTTTATCATGAGAATCATTGACAATTTACATGAATGAATTGTGAAAATTTGCAAAAATTTGTTTATTCGGTGGCTAAAATCTCATAAATCCAGACCCCATTCTGCTGAAAAACCACCTCTACATTCGGGCAGGCGACCATCGCGTTCGGCTGTAACGATCCTTTTCCTTCCCTTAAGTACACATGTGAAAGACGAGCATCTTTGACCAGGGACCAGAAACCGTCATCACAGGCATGCACTACAGATGCCCGTTCCATCCAGTTCATCCATTGTGCTTTCATTTCTGTTGTTCCATAACCATATAAGCCCGGTAAGGCAATCGCAAATCGCCCGGTCTTTGGCAGGATCCAATACCCCCCATCCACACCTCTGTACATCTGGTATTGCCAGATGGTTGTATTGGTCAGAAATCTCACATCCATGGGCAGGTTATCATCAATCCACTCCAATGCAGTCCAATCACCCCGGTCTGCCAGAATCGTAACTGCATTGGTAACATGCCTGGTTTGCCAGGCACCCCATGCCAACATGCCCATGGAGCCCAAAATCAGCACAACCAGTCCTGCATATTTGTGGATATGGCCTCGCATCCACTCACTCAACTTCACCCACCCATAGGATAACAACAGGCTGGCTGGAATGAATAAGACAATCGCCATATGATCCGGCCGGAAGGGACCAAAACGTACTCCCCACGGAAATGATAAAAGCACCATCATACTGGTCCAGAGTGCCATACCACGGCTCCCTTTTTGCCACCAGATCAAAACCAATCCCAATAATGCTCCCCCCATCAAGTAATAATTGTGGGTGGGACCCAGTAAATAGAGAATGTACTGATAGGAATTCAGGTTTTCCGCTTTCGGGAGCACCACCTGTACACTCACCTGGGATGACTGTGCACTCAACATGCGCAGCAACCATGGCAGAGCAACCAGAATCCCTCCTGCAGCAGCCAGCGCCATTGGCCAGACGCTCGAGAAAATCAACTTGCGATTCTCCGGATCTTTGCTACGATACCACACAACCCCCCGTTCAATCACCAGACTTAACAGGAATAGCCCAAAATAAAACAAAGCCAGATAATGTACCAATGCCAATCCAGCCGTCAGAACCAACAAGCGTGCGACTCGTTCCTTTGAGAATCCGTTCATAAGCAGCTCATACGCAACTGCCATGGCTGGTAACATCACCAACAACCCGGTCAGCAATGTGTAGCGTCCCCAGGTCACGTAATAGGCCGGCATTTGAAATGCAAAGCCCACCAGCAGAGCAGCCAGAACTGCTGGAATCGTTTTTCGCCACAAGGCTTTGCTCAATCGGTAGATCCCCAGTACCACCAGGCCGTTGATCACCTGCCCGAACCATAATACAGCCTGAACCGGTTCAAACTGGCTTATCCAGCTGAATAAAGCAGCTATTAAATGAAAGCCATAATGATAAAACAAAGGGACATCCAGATCAGGTGCCAGTGTCTCAGGTAAACCACCATAATCAATGATCTTCTGTGTGATCAACACATGATGGACTGAATCTACCCAGGCCGGGAATACCAGGTCTTTTGCCTGATAAAAACGAAAGGCAATCACCAGCAATAACACCAGGCCCATCCCCAATAGCCACCATAGATGTACACGATGGAAGTCAACCCGATGTTTGATTATCAAATACAGGGCAACCAGCGCCAGCACGACAAACAAAACCGCAATCAATCCCGCGGAAAAACGCCAACCCAGAAAAAAGAAGATCATCCCCAGAATTGCCAAAATGGAGATGCTCAATCCAATGATATCGCCCAGCTGCTCTGCCAAATCACGGCCATCATTTTTAAAGAGAAGTATCCACACCAGCCCTGGAAGCGTCAGTACCAGAATGGCGGTGGCAGCCAACAGGATTTGTTCAGAGAAGGGGTAGGATAAGATCATGTGTTGAATTTCAAATCAAATCAATGATCTTGTCAGATCTGATTTCTTGTCAGGATAGGTATTCGCGTAAGTGCCGGCTGCGAGTGGGATGACGTAACTTTCTTAATGCTTTGGCTTCAATCTGGCGGATGCGTTCCCGGGTTACATTGAAATACCGGCTGACTTCTTCCAAAGTGTGATCTTTGCCGTCAATCAAACCAAAGCGCAATTCCAACACCTGACGCTCGCGTTCGGATAGAGCCCCCAGGGCATTTTGCACCTGTTCGCGTAACATCTCACGCGCAGCTGCGTCCATCGGCTCGAGGGCATCGTCATCCTCAATAAAATCACCCAACTGGCTGCTATCCTCATCCCCTACCGGGCGTTCCAACGATACCGGTTCTTCAGCGGATTGCAGAATTCGTTGCACTTTGGCAGTTGCAGCCGACCAGCGTGCCTGCAAATCATAATCAATCGGAATATCGAGTTTGCGACAATGTTGAATCTCAAGCGTGTCCTCTTCTGAAAGAAATCCCGATTCCAATGCCAGCTCTTCCTGGCTGGGTTCTCTCCCCAGTTTCTGAACCAGGGTGCGTTGCACCCGCAAAAGACGCGTGATCGCTTCAAATAAATGCACGGGAATGCGGATTGTGCGTGCCTGCTCGGCGATATAACGGCTGATCGATTGGCGTATCCACCAGGTGGCATAGGTGCTGAATTTAAAACCACGCGTCGGATCAAATTTTGCCACTGCCCTTAATAAACCAAGATTACCTTCTTGTATCAAATCCAGGAAGGAGATGCCACGACCTAAATAGCGTTTGGCGATGCTGACCACCAGACGCAAATTGGCACGAATTAGACTCTGATTGGCTTCTTCAGCCAGCCAGCGTACCTGGTCCATATCAACCGTCAAAACATCTGCCGATGGCAGGAATTTATCGAACGAACTGCGCCGTGGTAATTTTTTCTTTTCCTGTAAGTAACGAATCAGTTTACTGGATGTCTCGGTTGGCAATAAATATAAACACAAAAAGCCTTTGAAGGCATGTTGTACCAGACCACCCCAATCGGAATTTTTACCCCACATGCCATTGTCCAGATAGGAGCGTAAATATGAAGGTTCATCTGCCTGCCAGGACCGCCGTAACAACTGCGATTCAAGCAGAACCAGATCAATATCTGGTCCTTCACCCTTTGCAAAACTATCTACCTCATCCATCAAAGCTTTCCAGGATTCATATAAATGATCTACTACGGTGACGTAGATGGTGTTGTAGTAACCGGATGCACCTTTTTCTACACCCACATTGATCAGAATGTGATCCAGCAATCGTTCCGCTTCAATCCTGGCAGCCAGGCGAAACTCACTGTCAGCATCAAGCAAATCGATCCGACCGATCTCCTTTAAATACAATCGTACTGGATCTTCTGATAAATCTCCTGTGATTGCAGCTTCGAGGATTTCGATAGGATCATCAATAGCATCATCGTCTTCATCCGAATTGGATTCAGCTTCAATGCCATCGTCTTCTTTCCATTCTCCACCACCCTCATTTTCAGATGAAAGCGATTCTTTCTTTCTATTCCGCCCACGGGTTACTTTACGCGGTTTGGGCTGGGTTTTCTTTCCAACTACCGGTTGATCATTTTTTGGGTCTTCCCTATGATCATCCAATGGAGGATTAATTTCTAAATCAGGATCAGATGTATTTAAGTTTTCCGGCGTTTTCTTTTTGGGCATAGGATATTTATACCATAATTTATTTTTAATCAAGTTGAATCAGACGCCCCAATGCCAGGTCCAGACGTGACCTCATCAGCGTATAGTGGAGCATATTATCCTGATATGGGTTTATGCCTGTTTCACCTGCTTCCTGCATTTCTTCCATCAGGAAACGCATCTGCTGTAATCCATCATTCACACGTACCAGGCGTAGTTTCATCAAAGTGCGAATTAGATCTTCCTGCAACTTCTGAACGGTTTTGTTCTCCAGCATCGGGTCATTCTGTAGCTCTTCCACCAGCGCTGCCAATTCTTCGGGAATATTTTCAGTGAGATAAGCCTGAGGTTCCTGACGGTCCTGCTCCAGAGATTGCATAATCAAACGAGCTAGAATTTGAAAATCCACGTATTCAAAATCGGTCACATCCATGCGGTTCAGACCATTTTTTTGTAAAGCACGATCCAGAATATTCAGCCACTCCGGATCCTGCAAGAGCAGCCGCAGACAATGTTTTTCCAGCGATCTTGACAATAGTTCGTTGGTTTTTGCCAATGGAATTACTTCAACTTCCACAGCTTGTTGTTCTTTTAGCCTGCGACGTACTGGTGAAGAGGTGCGCGTCGGCGTGCCATCCCCCACCAATGCCCGTTCATCCACCTTTAGTAAACGAGCCAGACGTTGTCGATAAGCATCCCGTTCCACTGCGTTGGGAATATCTTCAATTAACGGCAGCACACGGGTGGATATTTCCCGTTTCACCTTGGGATCATCCAGGTCTTTCTGGCTGGCGAGGGTTTCCATTACATGCAGCACAATCGGTTTGGCAGATTCCACAATCTTGCGCCACTCTTCCGGGTCACGCAGGACAATCTCATCCGGGTCCATCCCTGCTGGAATGGTGGTAACACGCACATCCGCTTCCAAACGCGCTTCATAGCGCAATAAACCGCGTGGATTAAAGCTGATCTCTTCACTGTGATCCAATGCCTGACGGGCGATTTCCAACCCACGCAGTGTGGCTTTTTCACCCGCAGCATCAGCGTCCAGAGCCAAAACAATCCGGCGTGTAAAGCGTTTCAACAGGCGCATCTGATCTTCCGTCAGAGCGGTTCCCATGGGTGAGACAGTATTCAGGAAGCCTGCCTGATAGGGAACGATCACGTCCATATATCCTTCGACAATCACCACCTGATCTTCCGCCCGGATGGCTTTGCGAGCCAGGTTCAATCCATACAATAGACGACCTTTATCAAATAAAGGCGTTTGGGGGGAGTTCAGGTATTTAGGCACATCATCCGGGTCAAGCACACGAGCGCCAAATCCAGACATTCTGCCACCCATTTCCCGGATCGCAAACATCAAGCGGTTGCGAAAGCGGTCATAGACCCCGCCCCCTTCCCGTTGAGTCACCAGGCCGGATTCAATCAAATCCAATTCGGAGTAACCCTTACCTAAAAAATATTGGTGGGTGACATCCCACGAAGCTGGGGCAAATCCCAACCCAAAGGTTTCAATCGTCTCGCGTGTGACCCCACGTTGCAACAGATAATTCAGTGCAAATTTCCCCTCAGGTGCCTGCAACAATTGATGCTGGTAAAACGTCACCGCTTCTTCCAGTAGTTGACGATATCGGTCGTATTGTTCGTCCTGTTCTTTTTGTTCTTCGGTTTGGGGTTGTAGTTCCACACCTGCTTTTTCAGCCAGATAGCGCAGGGTTTCTGCAAAATCCCAGCCCTCTTTTTTCATGACATACTTAAAAATATCGCCACCCTCGTTACATTGACCGAAACAACGCCAGGTGCCAGAATCGGGGAAAACAACAAAAGCAGGCGTGCGCTTGTTATCATGGAACGGGCAAAAGCCCAGATAATTTTTTCCAGAGCGACGTAGCTTCACAGAATCGGAGATCAGATCTAGTATGTCAATCCGATTCTTAATCTCATCAACAGTTGTCATCCTCGCCTCGGTTTGATTCTATATCAGAAAGAAGAATTCTGCCCTATCATAATCATGATTTTTTTGAGGTTATGAGCAAAGATGCTAAAAACCTTCCAGCAGTGAAAAATCTGCTACTCCCTGAGCCAGCAAGGCAATACCCTGCAGCATTCCCAGCCGATTTTCCCGTATCGCCTGATCCTCCGCCATTACCAAAACTTCATCAAAGAATTGATTGATAACCGGCATTAAAGGCATAAAAACGTGGAAGAAATCAGCCATCGAACCTGGCCTGCGCTCAAAATTGGTAACCGAAACAAGTCCGGCGTACAGTTCCCGTTCTGAGTCTTCTTTCAAAAGTATGGGGCTAACCTGGTATATGGTTTTTAGATCACGGGTAATACGTACACAACGCGAGTAGGTTGGTAAAATCCTTTCCCAATCGCTGCGTTTGATCCAGTCCAATAAAGTCTTAATAGCACGCACAGCCGCTGCCGGGTTATGTCCTTGCTCAGCCAGTACCGCTGCAACAACATCATAGCGGTAGCCCTGTTCTAACAAACTACTCTGCAAGCGACCATTGATAAATTCCAGGCAGGCTGTCATATCTTCAGGTTTCATTTCCAGGGGCAAAACGGATGCCGCCAGATGGATCCCTTCCCGAAGGTCAAAATCCAGATCCCAGGCAATCAACATTTGCACCAGTCCCAAAGCAGCACGTCGTTGGGCAAAGGGATCTTTGGTACCACTCGGTGCCAAACCAGCCGCGAATAAGCCAGCCAGCGTATCCAACCGATCTGCCAGGCTCAGCACCATACCAGGACGCGAACCAGGCATCTGGTCACCGGTAAATCGTGGCAGATAATGCTCATATATCGCCTTGGCAACCTCTTCCGACTCGCCAGACTTTAAGGCATAATAACGTCCCATCACACCCTGCAGCGATGTCATTTCAATCACCATGTGCGTCATCAAATCTGCTTTATACAAATGAGCAGCACGACGGGTAACCCGTGACTCAATCTCTGTCAGGTTGAAGAATTTAATCAGATTGGGAAGAACTTTTTCAATCCGTTCTGTCTTGTCCAGCATCGTGCCCAATTTGAATTGGAACGTTAATCCTGAAAGGGATTGACGTATTTCTGCCAGATTACTCTTTAAATCCTCTTTGATGAAGAAAGTTGCATCCGCAAAACGGGCATGAACAACCTGTTCATTTCCATCCACAACCTGGTCGAGGTGTTGTTGATCACCATTGCGCACACCAATAAAGAATTTCATCAGGTTGCTGTTCAGATCAAAAACAGGGAAATAACGCTGATGTTTCTTCATCACTGAAATCAACACTTCAGGTGGTAATGCCAGATATTCTTCTTCAAAGCTACCCACAAAGGCAGTCGGAGATTCCACCATCATGGTGACTTCATCCAGTAATTCTTCATCCAGCTTGTTCTCAGCACCACCCAGTTCCCGGATTTTCGCTTTTACCTGTTTCTCGATTTCTGTTCTTCTTTTGATTGGATCGATCAGGATGTTCTGTTTTTCCAATACCTTAAAATAACGGTTTGGATGATCGACGGAAACGATTTCTGGTTCCAGAAAACGCAACCCTCTTGTTTGCAAATTGCTAGCGAGACCAGCGTATTGGAATGGAATCAATTGATCTCCAAACATTGCCAACAGCCAGCGAATCGGGCGGGAAAAAGCCACATTGGACTCATTCCAACGCATGGATTTATCAAATTTCAAATTGGCTATCACAGCGGGAAGTGCTTCAGCCAGCACCTGAATGGCTGCACGACCAATCTGTTGTACCTGGACAGTGACATAGCGCCCACCATCGATTTCTGATATTTTCAGGTCAGAGACATCCACCCCTTTTCCACGCGCAAAACCTTCCGCAGCTTTGGTTGGTGTTCCATCTGGGTTAAACGCACGATCAGCAGGTGGGCCTTTGACAACCTGCACGAGATCAGCCTGTCTTAACCCCAGGCCATCCACCGATACAACCAGACGGCGGGGTGTACCAAACACCTGCACGTCAGCATGTGCTAAGCGTAACTCATCTAGTAAAGCTGGTATTCGTTCTTTAAGTTGATTCAAAACAGATTTGAGATCACCTACCGGCAATTCTTCACAGCCAATTTCGAACAACAAAGGCGCTGTGCCTGTTAATTGATCAACATCCACCATAATGGCTTCGGTTTGCGCAACTGCTTCCTTTGTCTCAGAATTTTTGGTCTTCCATGGGAATCCCATTTCTTCGCGTTGTTTGTAATAAGCCTCTGCCACCTTGCGCGAAATTTCGCGCATACGGGAAAACAAAGCCTGTCGTTCTGTGACACCTACCGCACCACGCGTATCCAGCACGTTAAATGTATGCGAGCATTTGAGGACACTATCATGGGCAGGCAAGACCAGACCCTGGCTCAGTGCTTCGTTTGCTTCGGCTTCAAACAGGTCAAACAACTGTCGTAAACGCGCAACATCCGCCACTTCAAAGTAATATTTGCTATGCTCCTGTTCACCTTTAAGATGCACATCTCCATAGGTGCGATCAGGACTCCATTGAATATCTTTAAAGTTATTCACTTTTTGCAATGCCATGGCGATGCGTTCCAGACCGTAGGTGATTTCCACCGAGACAGGTTCCATGGGCATGCCACCAGCCTGCTGGAAATACGTGTATTGTGTAATTTCCTGACCATCCAGCCAGACTTCCCAACCCAATCCCCATGCGCCTAATGCCGGGGATTCCCAGTTATCTTCCACAAAGCGGATATCGTGTTCAGCCGGGTTGACTCCCAAGGCCTGTAGTGATTTCAGATATATCTCCTGAGGGTTGCCTGGATCAGGTTTCAGGATCACTTGAAATTGGGTGTGCATCTGTAAACGGTTCGGGTTCTCGCCATAGCGACCGTCATCCGGTCGCACGGATGGTTCCACATACGCCACTTTCCACGGTTCCGGTCCCAAAACGCGCAGTGAGGTAGCTGGATTCATGGTACCGGCACCCACCTGTGTATAGTAAGGCTGCCAGATAAGACAACCCTGATCATTCCAGAATTGTTGTAATTTCAAGATGATGGATTGGAAATCCAGGCTCATACTCCTCCAAACGAAACTGTTGTGCATAACATCTTTTTTAAATATTAAAATCGTCTAGCAATTATACCAATCAATCAGCCTGCAACGTATTTTATAGCAAACCTTAGTTTTGAAGATTCTATTTTGAGTGATCCAACTTGGGATTACTGATGGGCAAAACCGAATCAGGAGTGATACTATCCGAACGATTAAATATATCTGAAATTTCCTTGAAATTTCACCAATAGATTCATTTTCGAGAGTAAGATATCGCTCCAGCCAATACTTCTTGAACAGCAAATCAAAATTTGCTATACTTTTAGTCAGGACGGAAACTTGAAGATTCTTAAGATCGGGACAACATGGAAGCCATAAATATCCGGAATATGTTGGCTTTTTTAAACCAATAATTTATAACAATTACTAAATTCCTCTTTTAACTTTTATAAATAAATTGAAATTCTTATTGGTACAACTGGAGAGCCCTTTATCCCTTCGAACAGTTTTATTTTTCCACGGGAATTATTGCTCAAAAAGAATAAGTTCAATTGGAAATAAACCAAATGTCTAATCAAAACGTTTTTCTAAAATCCACTGTTCGGCAACCTATATTCACAATCTTTCTACTTTTACTTTTGACTATAATAACCTTTGGTTTTATAACAAAAGCTATTCAATTCATCTTGATCCAGCGTGAAACCGGGGTGTTGGGAAGCTATTACCGCTCGATCGGTACACTCGAAAATATTGAAGATCCAACTCTGGGGGATATTTCCGCCGGGATTGACCTGATCCAGACCAGCCCTTATTTTAATTATGGCGACCGGCGGGAGATCGTATCCGGGGTTATGTCCAATATGTATGGTCGAAACTTATCCTTATCCAATGGTGTGGCAATTACCAGTCGGTATCCCGAGGAACAATGGCCGAATGTCCATATGGCAGATATGTGGTTCATCGGGGAGTTAATCCAAAAAGAAGAGGTTGTGACCGAGAGTGGAAAATCACTGGGGTATTACCTCGATTTTCATGTCGATACCCTTTTTGCTGGCCATCCGGACTATGTCACTGAAGGCAGGACAATCAAATATAAATTTATATCCGAAGATTACCCATCTTCGATTCCGCTTATCGATGAAATGGAGCTTGGTCAAAGATATTTTATCCGCGGCTGGGATAATCTGGGTGGAAAAACATTTAATGTGTGGGACAACTGGTTTGAAATCAAACCGCTGGATGATAAGCAGTTTTGGTATATCCAATTAGAGGATGGGGAAAGTATCGATTTCAGCGACCCTTCCCTGGCATCGATCAAGAATCGGATCGATTTATTGAATGAAAACCTGCACACTCTATGGAATTACACCACTGCGGATATGAGCGCCATCCCGCAGATGCAGGAATCCGCCCGTGTTTATTACCTACTCGAAGGTCGTTGGCTCAACCACCAGGATAATCTCAAAGGGAATAAAGTCATTGTTATACCGGAGGAATTAGCCAGGCTGAACGAGCTTCAATTGGGAGATGAACTGGTACTTACTTTCCGGTCATTAACCAATACCTATTATGGACGTATTCGGGATGGGGTGGATGCGGAGAACTGGAGAAGCTACCCCACTTACCAGGATACATTTACGATCGTTGGAATTTACGCCAGGACAAGTGGCAATGTTGGAAATGCATACATACCAACAAATAGTTTGCGTCCTGGTTTTACCTCGAAAATGCAAGATCAATTCAAGTATGAAATCAATTATAGCTTTGTGCTCGACTCTTCAGACCATCAAAGCGAGTTCGTGGATGCATTCAAAGAACCTCTCCAGGAGATGGGCATTCGTCTGACGATGCTTGAAAATAACGGGGAAACTTACTGGGCATCGGTTACCCCGATTCGACGATCTCTTTCATCAGACCTTATGATCTTTGGTGTGTTAATGGTCGTGGCTATTTTCCTGGCGGTTTTCCTGTATCAGATGCAGCACAAACGCGAATATGCCATCCTGCGAGCATTGGGGGTCCCTACCCGGCAAGCCAACCACCAATTTGTCCTACCACTGTTGGTGCTGGGTGGGTTCGGAATCATCGCCGGTGGATTTCCCTCCTGGAACTATGCCCTGGACAGAGCCAGAGAAACCCTGTCAACCCTTCCGACTCCGGGTGGTGTCACACCTTCGGCATCGCTCGATATCTTAACTCTTGTTGGTTTATGTGTCGTCGCATTCCTCTTTTTCGGATTATCCTCATGGTTGGGAGCAATTTCTTTATCCGGCAAACCTGTCTTCGAGCTTCTCCGGGGGAATGTTGCCAAACAGGCAAAAAACCCAAAACAAGACCAAATCGGTCAAGCTGGACAATCCTTACCGGCAATGATTTCAAGCCAGGTCAAAAAAAGTGATAACGAAGCACCCCCACAACCGATTCTGGCGACAGGCAAGCTCGACCTGGCTGCACAGCGGAAATATACACCTTCTTCCCTGGGGCAGTATGTACTGCATCATATGTTGCGTTCCCCGCTGAAGTCCTTGTTGACCCTGGTGATTGCCCTGGGTTTTGTGCTCGCCGCCGGTTGGATCCGCCAGACCATGGATAATAGCCGATTGGAAGTGGACCACTTCTATGACACTACCAAAGTGGAAGCCGATCTTTTAAAGACCAGTTCTACAACAAGGGAATTAGGTGATTTGGGGGATGGCTACATATACCAGAAAACCATTGATGACGTTTTAGAGAGCGGATACGTGAAACGTAGCATATTGGAAGCTGATACAGTCTGGTTCAGAATGAAAAGAGTAGACACTTCACGTGAATTAGATTCTGACAGCTTCTTTCGCGTCTACGCCTTTGACAGCCCGGAAACTTTCCATGCAGGACTGGGAAACGCGGACTCTCTGAAGTTTGTAGCGGGTTGGGATATGGATCGCTTCGCAAAAACATGGACGCAGGCAGAAATCCGAAGCGAAGGCATCCCCGCGATTTTTCCGACATATCTGCTTGAGCAATTTGAAATCAACCTGGGCGAGATGGTTCTGATCACCGGTTTTGGTTACTCCTACAACTGTCTCATCGTTGGACAATATACCGGCGGGTTAGAGACAGCCAATTCAACCATCAAAGCAAATTCGCTCAACACGAAAGGAGGGGCCTATATCCTGATCCCGCTCTCGGTGTTGGAATCTTTGGAAGGAAGCCGGCTTAAATACACCGTGGCGCAATTTGTTCTTGACCCGTCCAGGAACAGGGAGCTTTCTCAATTCAAGGCTAATATGGAAGAAGTGATGAACCTTTACGGTGGCGAAATCCGGTTGGTGGTTTGGGATGAGGAATTGAGGATCGTAGTCGCCCAATTAGAGAAGAACATCTCCTTGCTGGAGGTGCTCTATCCGGTGGTAATTGGCGTTTCAGTGCTGGTTGGCGCTGGGTTGTGTTTCCTACTGCTCCTGCAAGCCACTCGGGAGGCAGCCATCCTGCGCGTACTGGGAACCACCCGACCAATTGTCCGGTTGTCATTGATCAGTGAGCCTTTGTGTCTGTCATTCATCGGAGTGATTATTGCCCTGGGGATCGCTTACATTATATGGGTATCAACAGAAGTTGTACCTTTAAGTCAATTGTTGCTTAGTTCGGGGTTATATCTGATGGGTGTGATTGCCGGTTCGGTGGCTGGTGCAGTCCTGGTCACAAATAAACAGCCGATTGATCTCTTACAGGTCAAAGAATAAGGAGAGAGCATGTCAACATTAAAACTAGAAGGTGTTAGTTACCAATACAAAAATGCCGACAGGAAGGTTGTCAATACTGTCTCCTGCCTGTTTGAAAGCGGAAAGGTATGTGCGGTCGTTGGCCCTTCCGGCAGCGGTAAGACGACCCTCCTCTCTCTGATGGCTGGATTAGATCAACCCACAGAAGGGAAAATTCTCCTGGATGAGGAAGACCTTGCCAGCATGGATCTGGATCAATACCGCCGTGAACGGGTAGCTATGGTATTTCAAGCGTTTCACCTTTTTCCATTACTGACGGTGCTGGAGAACGTCTGTTTCCCGATGGAATTGAATGGCGTTGCCAAATCTGATGCCAAGGAAAAGGCAAATGAATTGCTGGCTTCCGTAGGTATAGAAGCCGAAAAGCACAGACGTTATCCATCCAACCTGTCCGGTGGCGAGCAGCAACGGGTGGCCATTGCTCGTGCTCTGGCGAGTGGTGCCAGGGTGATTTTGGCCGATGAACCCACCGGTAACCTGGACAAAGCCAATGGAGAAAACGTAATCGAGATACTGCGACAGCTGGCGCACCAGCAGCGTTATTGTGTTGTGGTGGTTACCCACAATCTGGAAATCGCCGAACGATCTGATAAAGTCTGGAGTATGTCGGATGGGGTTTTGGTGGAGCAGATCGCTCAACCTGCGTAAATATTATTCTAGTTCAGTAATTTCAAAAACTCTTTCAAGTCGGGTAGTAGCTGGATCATAGCCATAAATAATCTGCCTCATCACCTCGATCGCTTCCATTCGTTCTTGAGGTGTTTTTGAATGCCAATACGCTACCTCATCGCTCTCCGTGTAAACAGAAGATATCGTTATGGTTTTTTTATCTAATTTGGGCAATTTCAAATTATTCACAAGTTAATTATATAACACTTGTTAATAACGAGCTATTCACATTACAATCCCGTCCCGGTCAATCGCATCGCGTAACGAGGCTTTACAGGTCTCAGCATCTATCAGGTCAACTTTGAATTCTGCACTTAACCCGGTAATCGCAGCAACGGCAGCATAAAATCGATCGGCAGGCACCCTAAAAACTGCCAGGTCAATGTCAGACCATAAAGTGAAGTTTCCTGGGATTGCCAGAGAACCGAACAACACCACTTTCTTTGCATCAAACTCTTTACACAACAATAATGCCGCCTGTCGGGCTACCCGCAAAGCTTGATTACGCCGACGCTCCAGCTGAGAATGGGTAGCAGATTGTCGCTGGAGAATCGCTTGGATAGGCTGATACTTCTTCCATTCTTCAGGTGGTAAATCCAGGGCTGTCCGGTGAATCTTTTCTGTCATGCTTATATTATAGCAATCTATCTCTCAAGGGTGTCTACCTCTTTATAATGACCACCATTTCATTTTTTACTAAAAAATTAAATTTTGTTTTACTGGACAAATTACCTCAAGACCAGAAGTGCGTTTCACCTGAAGCCAATGGTGCGTTGCACTTATGGATTAACAACCTCCATCCATCCCAGCAGAAGAGATTGATTATCTCAAGACCAGAAGTGCATTGCACCTTGTATACAATAGAGCTGGATTAGGGGAAGGTGTAGTGCACTTTTGGATTCTGGATTCCCGATCGTAAATTTCCGATTGATGTAGACTCTTTATCCCTAAGTGCAATGCACCGCGCTGTCCTCCGTCTCCCGTCCGCGCCGAAGACGCATCGCACTTTTGACTTTATAATCAATCATCCAGTATTCATACGAATCAATCAGACGTGTCTTTACGAATCTGTTGCAGGAAAACCTGAGAATTAATCGCCCGTTCTAAAAGATACGTCAGGTACCACTGCATGATCCTTTCCACTTCCTGCATCACACCTTCCCCCGGTGTAGCTGCCAGCGCTTCCTTATAAGTGCTGCGTTGAAAATGGCGTAGATATTTCAGGGATGCCATGCTGATTTTTCGAACATCCTCATATTTATGCCCGCAACGTGGACAGATCACCCCACCCACCAGTGCGGAAAAATATTGATCTTCGGCTTTGATCTCTTCCTGACAGCCGATACATTGAAATAGCTGCGGTCGATAACCCAATATATCCAGTAAACGCATTTCATAATATCGCAACACCACAAAAATCGGGTCGGTAGTACATAACCGCTCGAGTGTCTCCACTGCCAGTTGATACAATGGCGGGTTGGTCCCATCTTCGTAGGTGAATTTATCCAGCAATTCAATTACATAGGAAGCAAACCCCATAAGCTGCAGATCATCCCGAATGGGTAAAAAGGCGTTGATTGTTTCGGCTTGCGTGACGATCCATAGATCCCGCCCCTGAGCCAGTTGCAGTGTGGAACGCATAAATGGCTCCAGATGCCCGCCTTTTCTGGATGTGGTCTTGCGTGCCCCTTTGGCTACGATCCTTAATTTTCCATTCTCACGTGTAAAAATGGTTAACAGTCGATCAGCTTCTCCCCAACGTTGGTGACGCAAAATCAATGCATCCACCCGTCGACTGCGTTCACGTGATGTCATCTTTTTCCTTTATAGTGACGGTAGATCTTTGGGCGTAAACGCGCCAGGAAGCAAGTCTGATACAGTTGTTTCCTGACTGATATTCCCCTCACCATCAGCAATCAAAACAATCGTCTCCAGTCCGAATTCTGCCATCACCTGCCGACAACCACCACACGGGCTACCAGCATTATCGGTTACCACCGCTATGGCTACAAAATCCCGTTCTCCCTCAGAGACTGCCTTATAAATTGCCACGCGCTCCGCACACATCGTGGTCGGGAATGCGGCACTTTCCACGTTGATACCATCGTAGATTTTTCCAGAAGAGGTTAAGATAGCTGCCCCAACCGGATAATGGGAATATGGAACATACGCCCAGCACCGGACTGCCATCGCTGCCTGAATTAAAGTCTCTTTTTGTTCCTCATTAATCTGCATCGCTTTGCTCTGTTTCTGAGAGTTGACCTACGCGTTTTGCCAAAACCTTTCGGATTCTTCTGCCACTTACCTGTGATACAGTTAACAGCCAGCCATCCACTTTGATCTGCTCACCGCCCACTGGCACACGGCCGATCTGGCCATAAATGTAACCACCCAATGTATCAGCCATATCTTCGGTCAGGTCAACACCCAGAATATCATAGACATCATCCAGATCGATCCGTCCCGAGAACACTACCTCATCCTCAGACATTTGCTGAAATTCCAGTTCTTCGGCCTGGTCATACTCATCGCGGATTTCCCCAACGATTTCCTCGACGATATCTTCCAAGGTCACCAGACCCGCCGTTCCGCCATACTCGTCCACTACAACCGCCATATGAACCCCCTGCGCCTGCATTTCCCGCAGTAACTCATCCACATTCTTCGACTCAGGAATGAAATAGGCTTTCCTCAAGAAAGGACGTACGTTTGTTTTTTCTTTTTCAGTCAGATCCGTTCGTAACAAATCTTTGGCGTATAAAAGACCGATAATATCATCGATCGTCTCTTCATAAACCGGTACACGTGAATGCCCCGATTTCGTAAAGGCATCGATCGCATCCTGTACAGTCGCATTCACATCCAACCCTGTGATATCGATGCGCGGAACCATAATTTCCCGGCATAGCGTTTCACCAAACTGAAAGATCGAGTAGATCATCTCGCGTTCATCTTTTTCCAACCCGCTATCACCCTGATCCGTATTCACCCAGGTACGTATTTCTTCTTCTGTCACAGGACCCAGACGTTGTTGCAAATTCTCGGAAGAACCCAACACCGCCATCATCAAAGCTGCCACTGGTGAGAACACAAATCGCATCACATCACCCAGCCAGGCAAGCCGAATCGCCCATTTTTCAGGAGCGTGCAGCACCAGACCTTCCAGGGCAAATTCCACCAACAAAAGAAGAAATGCTGCCAGAATTACCATCGCAAAAACGAGCCAGATCGCCATTTGTGAAAATAAGCTGATGAATATAAAGTAGATAAAGGCGCTGATGATAAAGTGCATCAGGATCATACTGATCCGCAAGGAAACACGTAAACGTTTCTTATCCAGCACTGACAATGCCAGTTCAACCCCTTTTGGGTCAATCTCACGCATTCCAATCAGTTGCATCGGACGGCTATTGAGTAAACTGGATCTCACAATAGAAAATATCAGATCCAATCCCAGAATAACAAAAAACAATAACCATAAATAATTATTCACTTGTTTTTGACTTCCTTATAGGTCTTGCCGGTACACCCACTACTACTTCTCCCGCTGCTACATCGTGTGTCACTACGGCACCAGCGCCTGTTTTGGCATCATCTTCGATGGTGAGCGGTGCTACCAGCATCGTATCACTTCCAATAAACACCCGGTCGCCAATGATTGTTGGGTGTTTCTTTTCTCCATCATAATTACAGGTGATCGTTCCAGCGCCAATATTGACATCCTTGCCAATGGTTGCATTTCCAATATAAGAGAAATGTCCCATTTTGGTCCCGGAACCGAGATAAGAATCCTTCACCTCGCCAAAATTGCCCATGTGTACACCGGGACCCAGATGCGCCCCTTTGCGCAGACGGGCGAAAGGCCCCATATCGACGCCATCTTCCACAATCGCTTTCTCCATCACAACCGCCAGGATCACACAGCGATTACCCACCTGGCAATCGGTGATGATCGTATTGGGACCAATCACACAACTCTCACCAATAACAGTATCGCCACGTAAAAACGTGTTTGGCTGCAGGATGGTATCCATCCCAATTTTGATACTTGCTTCCACATACGTGCTGGCAGGGTCAATCACGGTCACGCCCTCCAGCATCAAATTTTCCAATATTCGTTGACGCATCACGGTTTCTGCTTCCGCCAGATGTACACGGGTATTAATTCCCAATGCTTCCTGATTATCGGTTACGGTTAATGCATCCACCCGCAAACCATCCTGAACGGCAATTCCAACCACGTCTGTCAGATAATATTCACCTTTGGGGGAGAGAGGTAATCGTTGTAACGCCTGCCACAGCCATCCTGCCTCAAAACAATAAGCACCAACATTCAATTCCTGGATGGATAATTGATCCGGGGTGCATTGTACTTCTTCCACAATGGCAACCACCGAGCCATCCATCCCACGCATAATGCGCCCAAACCCCTTAGGGTCTTCCGAAAGCATGGTAACCAGTGACAGAGGTCCGCTGTTTTTCATCTGTGTTTGGATTAACTTTTGAAGCGTTTGCTCTGTCAATAATGGCATATCCCCATAGGTCACCAAAATCGTATCATAATCCGCTGAAATGGCCGGTAAAGCCGATTGAACAGCATGACCAGTCCCTAATTGTTCCTGTTGGAGTGCATACACCACACGCTCTCCCAGATATTTCTGCACTTCTTCTGCACCATGCCCAATGACCAGCACAGTTTTTTCCGCGCCACTCATTTTCGCCGCGTTGATAACATAGTGAACCATAGGTTTTCCACACACCTGGTGCAAGACCTTGGGAAGATTGGATTTCATGCGTGTGCCTTTACCAGCTGCCAGGACGATCGATGCTAATTTCATTCCCCATGCCTCTCATGATTGATGATGGAAGGAATTCCCGCCAAAAAGCAGCATGCCTTTAAATCAAAAGAGCCTCGTATCGCATGCAGGCACGTGATAGAAAGCTCAACTGAGTCAATGGTGGTACTTTTAGGTTTTTTTCTTTTAGAGCGCATTGCTTTCTTTCAAAAAAATTAGGCTGGGGCGCCCGGGCTCGAACCAGGATCCACAGATCCAAAGTCTGGTGTGCTGCCATTGCACCACGCCCCAGTGCTCTCAAGCAAGGAACGATTCTAACACAAGTATAATGATTCTACCAGAAAAATCCGGGTGAAGGGGTAAAGAAACCGAAATACAGGAAAAATAAGATTCGCTCCCTGTAATGACCAATTCATAAATTGATTTATGCTATAAATAGTATCATCTCAATAATTAGCGGTCAGGTTTTTTCCCCCAAGTGATTAAACAAATCAAATTATCCAACTGATTTTCCACTGCTATTTCCTGGATTTAATTCAATTGCCAAAAAAAGCTGAAGGAGGAAAGTATGAAGAAATCCTATCTGTTCTTAAGTGTCATTATTCTAATAACCATGTTATTATCTGCCTGTAAACCTGAGCCGACCCCAACGCCTGAAATCCTCATCCAGACCATCATCGTGCCGGGTACACCGGAAACGATCATCATTACAGCAACCCCTGCCCCCACAGTGGAACCGCAGCCCGGCCCAAAAATTCTACGTCTGGCGTATGGCCCCGGAGATATTCCCACCATTGATCCTGCGCTTGCCTGGGATAATATATCCATCCAGATCATTGAAGAAACAACGGTGGGGCTTTTACGTCAGAATGAGGTCACAACTGAATTGGAAAATGCCATGGCAAAAGAATGGTCCATATCGGATGATGGATTGACCTACACTTTTTCGCTGCGGGATGATGTCCCCTGGGTCAGATTCAATGGGGAAGCAGTGGAGCAAATTTACGATTGTAACGGTAACCCCCGCATGGTTACTGCACAAGATTTTGTGTATGGAATGTTGCGGACAGCCAACCCCGCCACGCTGGCTGATTATGCCTATGTACTTGGCAATGTCGTTGAGGGCCTGCAGGAATATAATAGCGGAGCAGCCCCGGATGCTTCCAAAGTCGGGTTAAAAGCCCTGGATGATTTCACCCTTGAAATCAAAGTAACCAAACCGGCTGTCTATCATTTAAATATATTAAGTCTCTGGTTTGCGCATGCCATGCCGGAATGGCTCATCGATGGCGATGCTTGTAATGAAGGCCGCGGTGACAAATGGATTGAGACAGGTTTCTTCCAGGGATATGGTCCATTCACAGTCAAGGAATGGGTACATGGATCCTACTTGACCCTGGTGAAAAATCCATTCTGGCCGGGAGACAATGTGGTACCCTCAGCAAAAATTGATGAAATTGTTATCAAAATTAAGGATGCCGGTCCTGCCTTTGCTGAATATGAAGCAGGTTTACTGGATGTGGCGCTGCTCCCAGCCATCGATTACGACCGTATTCATGCTGATCCTGAACTCAGCAAATTGATCAATTACAAATACACATTAGGAACCGAGTTCTACGCCTTTAATACAACCCTGGCTCCAACCAATGATGTGCGGGTTCGCCGGGCACTTTCCAACGCCATTGATCGCACAGCCCTCATGCAGGAGATCACAAAGTATGGTCTGGTAGCCCCTTATTTCACCCATCCTGGCGCATCCGGTGCCCCCAAGCCTGTAGATTACCCTGATCTGGGCATTTCTTACGATCCGGATGGAGCGAAGACCCTACTGGAAAATTATCTCAATGAAAAAGGCAAAACTGCAGATCAATTGAAAATAGTCATGATGTACAACACCAGTGAGGCCAACAGGAAGCTGGCGGAAGCAATGCAACAAATGTGGATTGACGTTCTGGGTATCAAAGTCGAACTACGTGAGCAGGAATGGACCCTTTTCCGTGAAACACGGGAAACCGGTAAAGAAAATATCTACCGTGCAACCTGGAACCAGGAATACCCGGATGCTAATAATTTCCTGGCGGATGTGTTTGGAGCGAGAGGTGCCTACCGCAGCATCGTCAATTGGCCGCTGAGTGAAAGAGCCACACAAAAACAGATCGAGGAAAACAAAAACCCGGCTTATGATAAGTATGTGGATTTATTGCAAACAGCTGCCAATGAAGTCAACCCAAAAAAACGGGCAGAGCTATATGCGCAGGCAGAAGAAATCCTGGTAGATGAGGCAGCTGTGATCATCCCGCTGCATTGGTATGCACAGGAAACACTCATCCAACCGGAGATTGTCTTCGTTCCTTCCCAAATTGGCATCGAACATTATGAAAAATGGGATATAACCCGTTAGATTTAATTCACCTTTAAATGAAACAACCGCCATCCAAATGGAAGGCGGTTGTTATTTATTCTTCTTCATCATTATCAGGCGCCAGACCCAGTTTGGCAGCCTGATCGAATGTCAGGATCTCGGGATTATCCAGGTTATACGCTTTGGCAATATCAGCTTCATCCCAGAACTTATCAACCCCGCGAATCTTGGATTTGGTATCTAATAAAGCTTTAAAAACATCATCATCTTCTTCAACGTTTACTTCTTGATTGAAATTGAGATGATCTTCAACCGGCATAACCATGTCCTGCTCTAAAGGCAGCACACCCATTCGGTTCAATATTTGCATAATTTCACCCTGATATTCCAGCATAATATCGACCACCAATGGAATGCGTTGCGTGCCTCTTCCCGCAGGAACTCTTAGAACCAGAGCGTAATCTCCCACAGGAGACATAAACAGGTTGTAATCCTTAATGCCAAAGCTGAAAACAGCATGGTCCGGATGTTTGCCTTCGATGTTTTGCATAAATGTATCTGACGCCGACATGATGGGCATGATCAATGGAGCCCAACGTGATTCAAAATCAGTAATCGTGCTCTCTCCGGATTGGGCTACCAGCCGGCCATATTCACTTAGTAACCAGACATGGCTGGCAGTTATTTCTTTTCGTAATGAAGCCAAAGAGTCTGCCAGGTTTTTTTCAAAATCATCTTCATTCAATAATTCAAATTCAGGCATGACAGGAATATTATTTTCAGTGTCAGTAGATCCTAATTCCAATATCAAGCTGATTGTATTTAGAAATAATTGCATTTCAATAGGTTTTCGCAAAAAAATATCTGCTCCTGCTTCACGGGCTTTCTCCTCGATATCCCGATCGGTTATTCCTGACATCATCACAATTTTCACATCCGGGTGCCGGTCTCGAATTTTTCTCAACAATTCTAATCCTGATATACCCGGTAAACGAATATCAGTAACGATCAGATCTAAATTTCCCTTTGAAATTTCTAACATTGCTTCTTCAGCAGATGGAGTTACTGCAACATCTATTTCTGGGTCCAGGGTAAAGATAGCGGATTTCAAAACCCTGGTAATATCAAATGAATCATCAATGACTAGAACTTTTCTTTTTGCCATTTTTTGCACTCCTTCCAGTCTTTTGGAAGTTAATTAATTAGAGTATATTGATCAGTGGAATTAATATAGATATTATAGCAGAAGCAACCCTGAATAAAAAAACATTCCAATGGTCTGGAATGTTTTTTGAATTCTATTAGATCGAAAAATCACCGATCTCGTCGATTAATGCGGACATAATAAGCAGATCCAATGACACCAATGATAATACCAATGAGTGAAATGATAAAAGAGAAAAAATTAAGAAAAAGTGTTGACTCTAATACCTGCATCACCATTAAAAATGGCAACACAACACCCATCAATACACATAGGAAACCAATAAACATTAACCGTCCTGGCGTGATAAATTTCATTCGTACAACCAACAATGGACAAAATGATCTTTGACTTGTTCAAATTCCGGGGGTTCCTTCACATCACAAACGCCCTGGATCATTTTGGCACAACGCGGGTGGAAACGACAACCCGCCGGAGGTTTCACCAGACTGGGTGGTTCACCAGGTGGGACATCCTGATATTCGTCGACATTTTTGGCATCCGGATCAGAAGTCGCAGCCAAGAGTGCGTGCGTGTATGGATGCTGGGCATTCATGACTAATTCATCTACATTCGCTTTTTCAATCACTTTGCCGGCATACATGACAAAGATGCGTTCTGAGAAATAACGAACTGTGGAAAGATCATGGGTGATATAGATGACCGCCAAATCATGTGCTTCCTGTAACCCACGTAACAGTTTCAAAATCTCAACACGCACAGAAGCATCCAACATGGAAACGGGTTCATCTGCCACCAGCAGTGTCGGGTTCAAAATCATGGCACGCGCAATGACAACACGTTGTTGCTGTCCACCGCTGAGCATATGCGGGAATTTCGGTAGAAATTCATCCACCGGGCGTCAACTTAACTTCCTCAAATGCTTTATAGATGCGATCCAAACGCTCTTTTTTATCTTTGACACCGTGCACAATCAAGGGTTCTTCCATGATGGTTTTGATATTCATAAACGGTGCCAGCGCTCCATAAGGATCCTGTTGTACATAACCAACCTTGGAACGATACCAGTTTAATTCTTTCCTGGAGAAACCGGTCATCGGTTTACCTTCATACAGGATATCTCCTTTGGTAGGCACGTTAATCCCCAGGATGGTTTTCATCAGACTGGATTTTCCACAACCACTTTCCCCAACCAGCGCAATGGTTTCCTTGCGTTTCAGATCAAAACTGACATTATCTACCGCGCGGACATAACCAGCATGACCAAAACCAAACTTTCTAAGCTCAAACCAGACGTGTAGATCCTGAACAGAGAGTAAAGTATCTGCACTGATCGGTCGGAATTCTTTATCTTTAGTTTTTTCTTTCATCGCCGCCATATTTTCTCCCTATTTTATGTGTATAACCAGCATTTTACCAGGATACCATCCACATTGACTGTCGGTGGTTCTTCCGAACATTTGCTAAAGCGTTTGTGACAACGCTCAGCAAAGCGGCAGCCTGTTGGCGGGTTTATAAGGCTTGGAGGTTGGCCTGTGATGAAATCAGGTTGGGCTTTTCCCCTTAATCGTGGGACTGAAGCCATCAATTTTGCCGAATACGGATGCAATGGTGCTGTAAAGAAACGGCGATTATCACTGATTTCCACAATCTGACCGGCATACATGACCACCACATCATCTGCTAATTCACTCGAAGTCGAAATATCGTGTGTAATCAGAATAAAGCTGGTGGCAATTTCTTTCTTGATGCGTTTCAACAGGTTCATAATATTCGCCTGGGTCAACACATCCAGCGCTGAGGTGGGTTCATCCAGAATGACCAGATCAGGTACGGTGACCAGCGACATGGCAATGGCAACACGTTGGCGCATACCACCGCTCAATTCGAAGGCATAACGATGCAGAAAATCGACCGGAACACCAACGCGCTGAAACATGGTTTTAGCCTGTTCCATCGCTGCTTCTTTTTCCACACTATGGTGGACAATTATCGGTTCCGCAACCTGATCACCAACTTTCAAAACCGGGTTGAGTGAATTCATGGCTGCCTGTGGCACCATGGACATGCG
Organism: uncultured Chloroflexia bacterium; assembly: GCA_963765655.1. Classification (GTDB taxonomy): domain Bacteria; phylum Chloroflexota; class Anaerolineae; order Anaerolineales; family Anaerolineaceae; genus UBA6170. The sequence continues at coordinate 1,055,760 of CAVXXH010000003.1, read as the reverse complement.
CACCCAGCGCACATCCGTGCGATATTTCTCATCACTCATCGGCATGGTGTCGACGCCATTGAGCAGAATTTTTCCGGAGTATTCAGCGACATTGCGTGGCAAAAGGCGTAACAACGCTTTTGCCATGGATGTCTTTCCACAACCGGATTCACCAATCACGACCACTGCTTTATTATTGGGTAAGTCAAAATCAACTCCATCAACAGCCTGCACAATTCCTTTCGCGGCTTTGAAGTAGAGTTTTAGATTTTCCACATGCAATAATGTATTATTATCTTTCATTTTTTACATACCTCGCAAACGTGGATTAAAGACACGATCCAGAGCAAAACCTAAAGAGGCAAAACCCAGACCGGTAATCATTAAGAGTACAGCTGGCTGCACAATCCAGTAATACCAGCCACGATAAAGGGCAGCATTGCCGTAAGCTTCGTTGATTGTCTTGCCCCAGGTGGGTAAGACTGGATCACCCAGGCCTAACAATGCCAATGAAGCTTCCAGAAATACAAATGCCGGAACAGCTGAAACCAACCCAGGCAGAAGCAATGGGATGATTCTGGGGATCAGGTATCGGAAAATGATGCGTTTGTCACTGGCACCATACGCTCGGGCTGCTTCGATGTAGGTCGATTCTTTTACCTGCATGAAAATCGCGCGATACTGTTTAATACCACCGGTGAAAATACTCAAAGCTACGGTTGCACCCAGAATAGTCCAGATGCTTCTGGAGTAAAAAGTACCCACCATGATCAGAATGGAGAGAAACGGCAAAACCAGGTTGATCTCCGTGATGCGTTGAATAATACCATCCACTATACCGCCGAACCAGGTACCAATGGCGGCTATAATCATCGTTAGTATAGAAGTTCCTATGGCAGCTAAAAGACCGAACGCCAACGCAATCGGAGTACCCCACAGAATCGGCAACAATAAATCACGACGCAGGTGGTCGGTACCTGCCCATCCAAAGACTTCTCCTAATAAAACAAATTCAGTCTGAACGGTCGATTCGGGTTCAAAGGAAATTTGTTCAACCACCAGTTGATAGGTGCCTTTAACAGGAATTTGTAGTTTCAGATTCAGATTCCGGATCCAAAAATAGTCCAACAACCGGGGCTACATTCCCCAGTTTTTTCTTCAATTTTTCTTCCTGATTAATCGGATAGGTATGTGATTTTGCCAATGGCAAAATTATTAATTTTTATCTCAGTCCCATCCGGTGTAATCCATTTTAAAGACACAAATGGTTGTTTTTCCGTATATTCTGAGGTGAAATACATCGTTAACTCAGTAGGGAAACTATTATAGTCATAATCGAAGGCAAAGGTCGTCGTTTTGATCAAGGTACCACCTTCGGTGACTTCTTCTGTGACGGTCACACCTTCCATCCCTTCGACTAAGTCGAAGGATTCAACCAGTTTATCTTTCCGAAACCAGTTGAACCATTTGGGGGGAACTGTCCTGGGATTTTTCCCAACAACTACTTCCCCACCACGCCAGGTATCGATGGCTTGATTGTACGGAATTTTAATGACCACAATAATGGCTGTTACAACCAATGTTAGTACAATGATGGAACCAAATATAGCGGAAGGGTATTTGAGTACTTCTCGGAGGCTATTTCTAAATTGTTTCATTATTAATTACCTCCCGTGCCAATTTTCACTCTGGGATCCACCAGAGCGTAAATAAAATCAAGCAAGAAAACAGTAATTGCCAGTAAATAGGCATAAATGATGGTCGTACCGACAATTACGGGGGTGTCATATAAACCAATCGCTCTGAAGGTGATTCTTCCTAACCCGGGCCATTGGAACACTGTTTCTGTAATAATGGCTCCTGTCCAGAGACCTATCAACAACAATGCGAAGGATGTAATAATGGTCGGCAAAGTGGGTCGGAGAATGTATCGACGTTCAATATCGCGGGAAGGCAGACCTTTTGCCTTGGCTGTCTCCACGTAGTCTTCACTGGAATAAATCAGGAAAAATGTGCGCCAGTTAAAAATGCTTAAGAAGAATGATGCCAATATCAATGAACTGGCGGGTAAAATTAAATGCTTACCAACACTTAATGCGCGCCCCAAAAAATCTTTGGGAACCGGCGCATCCATGACCCCACCAAAGGGCAGGATTTTCAATACAGCTGCAAAAATCAATATTAAGAAAATACCATAAAACCAGGGTGGCACCGATGAAGTAGGGGATAAGGTAATCACAAATTTATCCCAAAAACTTCCATATTTGCGAGACAATGCCAACGCCAGGAACAACGTGCTAAAAAATAAGATCAAATTAGCTGTACCCATCAAAAGCAATGTATAGGGAATTCGTTCTAATATGATTGCCTTCACGTTTCGCGATCCACTATCACTCGATAAGAACAAAGCCCGGCCTAAATTCAACGTGAGCGCATTCTTTAAGAATCGAAAGCTTCGGATAACCATAGGTTGATCCAGATTCAGACGGTCAATTTCAGATTGAATTTTTTCCTGAGTAAGTTGATTCTTGGTTGCCGAATCCATGTTCTTGAATGCAGGATTTATCTGGATCTGCATGGTGACGCGTTCCTGAATTTCAGCTTTCATCATCTGATCGACGTAACCGCCCATATTGGCGATCATGATGGTCAAATAAATACCTATGATTACGGTTATAAAAAGGGAAAGTAACCTGACACCAGAATATTTTAATACTCTTGATAGAGTACTTACAAATCCTGATTTTTGTTTTTCTACTTTGGGTGTGACAACTTCAACATCCGACCCCATAGGATCTTACCTCCATAAATTGGATAAGAAGGGGCAAGGAGAGTGATCGCCTTGCCCCTACCTTTATTACTCAATTTGACTGCTTTGCGAAATGAATGACCTCTTACTTGACGGTCACAAATTCGAATGCGACGAAGGACGGAATCGCTACGGTGTAAGGAACCACCACAGCTTCAATCTTGCTGGCACCGGCTTCCATAGCTGCTGCAACATCAGCAGGAACGGTGATGGTGTAATAACCATCTTCAACCAGGACGCCTTCAAGAACTTTTACGATTTGACCGGTGGCATCATAGAGCAAGCCCTTGACTTCTTTGATCTCATCAGCTGGGTAAGCTTCACCTTCGAATGTTACGAACACATCAAAGGCAAACTCGCCACCCAAAACCACGCTCGCTTCACCGTCAACTTCAAGAGTTGCGACTTTGGGATCACCAAATTGTGACCATTTATCTGACAAATCAGCATGGTCTGCAAATTGGACGAGTGTAGCAATTTTTTCGGTCAGGAATACTTCGCTCAGGATGTAGGGACCAGTAGCGATATTGTAGTGGCCATATTCTGCAAAGAAGGCTTTGGCATTCTCGTAACGGGCAGCAGCTTCTTCAGGAGTGATGTAAGCGGACAACACGTTGGCGTAAGGAATGTAAGCTTCTTCAATGCTGGTATCAAGCCATTTAGAAACGATCTCAAGGCTGGGTCCGCCGATCTGGCTGAACCATTCTACAGTGGCTGTTTCGGTGGATTTCGCTTCAGCTTTATCAGCAGAGAAAGCGAGTTCACCGGCTTCGTCAGCACGGGCACCCATGGCCATAATATGCCAAGGAGCTTCACCGTAAACGTAGGATGACCACATAGTGGTGATATTCAGTTCAGCATCAGTTTGATAAGAATCACTGTAGGCTTCAATAGTCAGAGGTTCCTCAGAAAGAATTCTGAAACCTTTGTAGTTAGCCAGAATTGCTTCGGCATTGGCCGCATAAGCTTCATCATAGATGGCGGAAGCTTCTTTACCCATATCAAGAGAAATAATCCAGGCATAGATCATGTCACCCAGATCAATCGGTGAACCATCATGCCATTTTACTGTCTCGAAAAGATCAGCTGGGTAGTAAACAACACTCTTTACTTTGGCAGTGGTGCCTTCGGGGAATTTTTCAGCAGCGGTAATGAATAGCCTGATTTTCAGCATCCCAGTCAACAATCGCATCTTCTGGTACGACAATTTCAGGTTCGAAGGTGAGATCTACCCAATCCAGAGTCTTGCCAACCGGCAAGCCTTCCTGAACGGTGATTTCAGCGCGTTCAAAGCGCTGTGGCCAGTAGAGACCAGTGTGAGGATCAATCATGTAAGCTTCACCCCAGGTGGCGCGACCAATAGCCTGGTCGAATGCCCAGTTAGAGCCAGCGATTGGGTTCCAGGGATCTACGAATAGATCGGGGGCACCCCACTTCAATTGTCCACCTTCCTCGTCGGTTAAGCGGATTGTGTATGGCCAGATCATGGAACCATCAACACCAGCAGCCAGATCATAAGTTACATCCACACCTTCACGATAAGGTGTGAAGTTCTTACCATCAATCAACCAGACATGAATGGATTCCGTTAATGCCATTTCAAGCATTTCTGCCAAGGCGGCATCACGTTCTGCAAGTGTCTCAAATTTGTTGTAGGCTAATTTGTCAGCCAGATCGCCATAGGGGGTACCTAAAGCGGTGGATGTAAATGCCTGCCATGTGGATGAGAAACCATAAGCAGATTGTGGGGTATCAAAGAATTCGAAGTTGTCGCCTTCATCACGGTCAATGATCGTGGCTGACCAGGCACCGGTGTAGATGTGCCAGAGACCATCAGCAACATTGCCACCAACCCAGATGGGGGAGGCTTCTGAAGAAGTTTTGTATTGGCGATCAACTGCGAAACCAATGCTTTCGAGCTGGTTGGCTACATAATCACCGATCGGTACGCGGGTTTTGTCAGAGTCGGTTCTGATCAAGAAGATCAGGGTGACCTGTTCGCCATTGAATAGATACTTGCCATCTTCAATGGTTACACCTTCGATACCAAGCATAACTTCATCCATCTGAGCTTTTGCCTGTTCGGGATTGTAAGCATATTTGGCTTCCAATCGGCGAACGGTTTCAGCCATTTTGGTGTAGTCAGGCATGTTGGTGATAATGCTCCAGAACTTGGGTAATGCACCACCATTGTAAACCTCACGATTGATGTAATCGCGGTCTACCAGCCAGTTCATAGGCTTCGCGGGCTTTGGCGAAGTAGAAGGGATTGACTGCACCAGTGGATTGATCAAAGAATGGTCCATATGCATTGAAGGTTAATTCATAATAGAGACCATTGCTTTGTGCATAATCCAGACCAGCGGCTTCAATTTCTGGTAATGAATCTGATGATAAACCAGCGGCGTAAATATCAACAGCGCCAGCTTGAATCTGGGTTACAGCAGAGGCACTATCCACAACCGAAACCACAATTTCATCCAACCATCCACCTTTGCGGGTGGTTCGGACTGGTTCTGGTGTTGGTACTTCTGTTGGTACCGCAGTTGGTTCTTCGACAACTGGTTCTTCAACAACTGGTTCTTCAACAACAGGCTCTTCAACAACGGGTTCTTCAACCACAGGAGCCGGGGTAGGTTGGCAGGCTGCCAATACCATACTGGCAATGATGACCATACCTACTAACAACATAAGGGTATTTCGTTTCATTCTATTCTCCTCCTTAATAAATTTGGATCGAACGAGATGATTGATATTGTGCCAATGAAATACCATAAAATGCCAATAACCGCTTTTTATTGGCTAAATCTGGCGTCATCCCTCAACTTTCAATTTCATCAACACAATTTTGTGCTGTAAATATAGCATAAGCTGCCCGTATAGTCAACAGATCATACCGATTTTTATGATTTTTTAAGAGGAAAATCAGGTATTTTGTAAGGAAAAAACATTACAACCAATTGTGTCTAAATGTTAATTTTTACAAAAATCGCCGTATCCGAATGCTTCCATTTCATATAAAATGCTACGGTTACTGACATCAACGGCTTCAAATCCGCAAAAATCTATCCGGCTGACGGCAATTTTAAGCTGATAATACAGCGGAAGAACAGGTAATGCTTCACTAAATAGACGCTGAATCTCCGCCTGTGCCTCAGCGTCATCCAATGCTGCATTTTGCGATTGCTGGCAGGCAAGATCATAGAGAGGATTGGAATAGCCAGTGATATTAGCGCCTACCCAGAGATTGTCCGCATTCGGTATTTGTGTACTACTGTACAGAAAGCAGGGGTTCGTACGCCCTGCCTGCCAGGTAAATTGAGCCAGGTCGAAGTTTCGCCCAAATAATATCCCCTCCGGACCCGGTGCATATAGTTCGGTTGGGTTTACATTTTGCACCACAACTTCGATGCCACAGGTGATCAAAGAACTGGCAATATCTGCCGATACTAATTGTCTTAATTCAGATTGGGAGGTGATGTAGTCCAACACCAGAGGTGTCCCATCCTGAACGTTCGCCACACCCTGCGCAATACGCGGGGTATTGGGATTACTATCATCATCCTTCCAACCAATTTGATCCAGTAGCATGCTACCCATTTCGACATCATAGGGAATACTGTTGAGGCCCGGGTTATAAGCCGGATGGGAAGGCGGATAGAAACTGATGGGTACGGAAGAGCGGTTTACAAAATAGCGGTTGGCAATCGCAAAGCGATCGGTACAATAGGCCATGGCTGTTCGCATGCGCACATCCCCAAACCAATCCGGCCGGTCAGCATCAAACTGGTAGCCATCATCATAACTGGAAGGCACAACGCCAAAATCAAGATGTTCCCATTCCGGACCCTGGGCAAAATATGCTTTGATCTCACCCAAATTGCTGAGTTCAACCACATCGGTTAACTGTTGATCTAATTCCACAGTGGAATCCACAAAATCGCACTCGTTGATTTCCAATGCCTTCAGATTGCTGTCTGCGTTCGAGCCTAAAAAACGGAATACGAGCTTCTCAAATTTAGGTAAACCTTCATTCGCCCGGAAATAATTCGGGTTTCTGCTCAATTCCATATGGCTGCCACTCACCCAGGTATCAATCTGATACGGTCCCCAACCCAATGGTTTCTGGGTTGAATCCACAGCCGTCAATAATGCTTCTGCGCTTAAATCACCCCAGGCATGTTGTGGCATCGGCATCCAGAATAAATCGCCCAGGTGCGGTGATGTAAATCCGGGCAGCCCCTTCCATTCTGTTTGCAAATCATCGATGGCTGTATAACTGACAGTTCTATCCACATAATAAGTATTCACCGGCGAAGCCGGATCAGAAGCAATCTGGAACGAGTAAAAGGAATCGTTAGCCGTTAATGCCTGCCCATCTGACCATAACAACCCAGGTTTCAGTTGATAACGCAGGGTTTGCTGGTCCATCAGTACTTCGCTCTGGCCATCCCACTCGAGAGCACAACTCTCATCAGAGCATCCGGATGGCAGGTAACGAACCCCGGCCAGGAGCACAGCCACGGATCCACTCGCATTCACAATACTTTCCCCAGCCACAACAGATATGGTTTCTATGCGTGCATCACCGCTATCAAAATCCGGTATCTTTTCCAGGATGATTGGTTCGGGCATAAAGTTGACCGTATCGATGGGACCATCATAAATGGCTTCCAAAATCGACCACATACCTTTGCTATTGCCGCCATATGCATACAATGTTTGCGGCTCTTCACCAATACAGATCACCAGACTCTTCGTTGGTTCGGAGGTCGGTTCTGTTGACGGCAGGACCACCTCTGGTGTTTCTGGTTCCGGTTGAACGTCAGTTGTGGGGGTCACCTGAGGTTGGCAGGCGCTTAAAAGCATAACAAAAAAACCGATTAAAAATGAAAACCGTTGTAGGCGGGTAAGGTTCAAAATATCCTCCTCAGGATTACTGTTTCATGTATCCCCTTCATTATAATCATAGCCATGCCCTCTGGCAAACTTCTCTCAAATTACCCTTTCACCACAAGGATCCTCGCGGATATCGCTTAAGTATTTAATTGAATACCGATACCAGGCTGAGTGGGGAGCGTTATTTTAAGATGCTTATCATATTTTAGACCATCAAACGGATCATTTTTTACCAGCAAAGGAGAATCGAGGTCTATCCATTCGGCTAATCCACTGAGATGTGCCATCGCGGTAACACCCAGGGAGGTCTCGATCATGCATCCCAGCATAATGCGCATATTGTAATCCTTAGCGATCTCGATCATCTCTAAAGCAGGTAGGATGCCACCAGTTTTCATTAATTTCAAATTGATACCCGCCACACCTGCCAGACCCAGTGCGTGCACATCTCCATGGTTTTGAACGGATTCATCTGCGACAATCGGTAATTTAGTTGTGGATTGTAATAGTCCCATTTCTGAAATTTGTTCACGCGCCAGGGGTTGTTCGATCAATTCCAGATTGTAAACCGATAGTTGCCGGACCATCTTTATTGCCATCGGTAAATCCCAGGCAGCATTTACATCCACCCGAATTTTTGCATCCGGTCGTACTTCCCGAATCGCGGCAATACAATCCTCATCATCATTGGTACCACCCAGTTTAACCTTGAGAATGGGGTAAGTTTTTTCATTTCTGGCAATTTCCGCCATTTTTTGCGGGGTGTCAAAAGCGATCGTAAAGGATGTGGATCGTGGTTCAGGGACTGGTAGATCCAATATCTGGTAAAGGGGCTTGCCTTCATCGCGACAGATGCGATCTAGTAATGCCAATTCCAGCGCACAACGCGCCGGGGCAGGTCCTTCTTCACCGATCCACCTTTGAACCTGATGAATAGATACCGGGAAATGGTCATCCGACCGGGCTGTATTTGCCCAGCAGGCAATCATCTCTTTTTCCGAATTTCTACTATTAATGGGGATTACGCCTTCTCCCCAGCCATTATCTTCTGCCAGGCGAATCCAATAAACATTGCGTATGCTATTCTCTCCATAGGAAATATGGAAAGGATTTTTCAATTCAAGAGCAATTTTTTCCCAAACGAAGCGCTGTTTATTCACTGGTAGCACATTTCTCTAAAAAATCGTAGCTTAAGTAGCGAATAAATGCAAGAACCTCAGGTTAGATCTAATTCATTAATCCAGTCATCCACATCGCCATAGCGCATGCGCAAATACGACTCATAGCGTTCATAATGGATTTCCCCACTGGACACAGCTGCTTTAATGGCACAGCCCGGTTCGTTGACATGTGAACAGTCACTGAATTGACAGTCAGCCACTCGCGAGCGTAATTCTGGAAAATATCCATCCAGTTCTTCTGGCTCAATATCCCATAGTGAAAGCATGCGAATCCCTGGCAGATCGGCCACAAATCCGCCAACATCCAATGGGAATAATCGCCGCACCACGGTTGTATGCATACCTTTGGAAGTCGTCTCACTCACATTCCTGATCGCCAGTCCTAGTGAAGGTTGGATGGCGTTCAACAGGCTCGATTTACCAACACCGGATGGTCCAACCAGCCCGGATAACCTGTCCTGCAGGTGATCCCGCAACGAGTTCACACCCAGACCCATAATGCTGGATGTATACACCACCTTATATCCAATTTGTTGATACATTCCAAATAGATTATGGGCAGCTTCTTCCCCTACCAGATCGACTTTATTCGCAGTAATCAACACATCGATCTCTTGTTGTTCGCAAATCACCAGAAAGCGGTCTAACATCCGCAAGTGAGGTTCAGGTTGCGCGCAGGAGAATACCATCACAATCTGATCCGGGTTTGCCAGAAGAACCTGTTTATATTCACCACGTGCATCCGGTGCAGACCGAATCAAGGCCTGTTTACGCGGCATCACTTCTTCAATAGCACCTGTGCCATCCGATTGCATGGAAACCTGCACCATATCACCCATGGCGATGATATCTCCCCGTACTTCATCACGCCGGCGTTTTTTTAACCTGCCTCTGGGATGACAGACCACTTCGCGACCATCTTCCAGGAAAACATGATAGAAACCTGATTGCAGGCTCATTACCCGTCCCTGGATGTATGTATCGTTTCCCAATTATCCCTCTGGTGTTTCTTCTGTTTGCTCTGGACTGGGCGTTTCAGTATACAGCGATGTAGGTGTCTGGGTTACATAGAATGATGATTCCCATGGATAAACCCGGGATGGCCTTCCATAATAATACAATTCAATTACGCGTCGGAATATCGGTGCTGCAATCTCTGATCCTTCTCCGGCATTTTCAGCCAGAACAACCACAGCAATATCCGGTCGATCAGGATTCCCCAGATCGGTATAACCTGCAAACCAGGCGTGTGGGTTCAGAGGAGGATTTTGTGCCGTGCCTGTCTTACCATAGATCGGGATTTGTAACCCTAACATGGCATTTCGGGCTGTGCCACGGGCGTTTGCCACAACACTTCTCATCGCATCCTGGATAATGGCCAGGTTTTCTTCTGTAACCGGCAAAGTTCCTGTCTCAATGGGTTCAAATTCAAAGGTAGGATCACCATCCGCAGGCGCAATTTTCTCTACCAATTGTGGTTGGTATAGCGTTCCCCCATTTCCCACAGCTGCGATGAAAGTCGCTACCTGCAATGGCGTAACCAGCATACTGGCCTGACCGATTGCCAACTGAACGTTATCGCCTTCCGTAACTGTGTCAGGAATATTGCCGGCAACTTCCTGTATCTGACCAATACCGGTTGGGGAGCCCAGCCCAAATCCACGTGCCATTTCTGCCAGACTATTGGTCAAACCACGTTTGTACATAGTCAACCCAATATGATAAAACCAGGGGTTACAGGAACGCATCAGACCTTCAGAAAGGGTTAAATCCCCACTGGGTGGCAATTCCTTCTCATATGTCCAATCGTACAGCGTAATGCCTTCCAAATCCGTGAAAGTATGTCCACAATAATAGACATCATCTGCTTCAAATGTATCTGTCTCTAAGGCGGCAGCCATCGTAATGATTTTAAATACCGATCCCAAAGGATAAGCACTTTGTGCTGCCCTGTTCAACAGGCGATTTTCATTGGGATTTAGCATGTCCGCTAACATCCAGCCACTGTTGAAGTTATTGGGGTCAAACAGATTAGGATCATAGGTCGGGGAGGAAGCCATCGCCAGTACGCGGCCAGTATCCCGTTCCAGTACTACGACTGCCCCACGGAACCCATTAATCGCCAGCTCCACTTCAGCCTGAAAATCCTGTTCGATGGTTGTATAAATGGATTGAGATAATTGCGAATCAGAATATCCGATTCTTGTTTCAATCGTGCCATCTGGGCGCACCACATACAATGAGGCACCTTTTTTGCCGATCAGCACTTCTTCTCCCCAGGCTTCCAACCCGGTTCGGCCAACTTTTTCATCGCCGCGGTAGCCCATGCGTTTATATTCATCCAGTTCCTCAGGGAAGATGGATTGTACATATCCGGTAAGATGTGCAGCTACACCACCATTAAAATAATAACGCGATGTGTAATAATTCATGTTTAACCCACCCAGCGTGGATAGCGTGCTGTAGTAGCGGTCTACGTTGGATCGCGCAGTTTCCCCAATTGGAATATACCAATCCGGACCGGCAAATTCATATAAAGAACGGATGTAATCTGCATTCAATCCTGTTAATTCAGATAGATAGCTGACCAATGCACCGTGTTGTTCATCGCCGATGCCCCCCGGCGTGATACCTAATGCCACGATTTCAGATTGCGCTACCAGTGCATTTCCATCCGAGTCGTAAATATTTCCACGTGCTGGTGCACTGATATCCATGGAAAGATAATTTCCACCTTTTAATTCCGGTAGTATCATCCCCTCTTCCCATTGCACCTTCCAGGCATCGTCTTCCATGGTAAGGTTCATCACCATATTTCTAGAAATGGTACCCACCAGGGCTGTCTCAAAATTTACAGTGTATCCAACCTGCGCATCACGTGGATTGGTAAGCGCGGAAGTTACTTCACTGGTCAATTCAATCAGTGTCAAGGCATTGGTGGTATCCTGATAGCGTTTGATAAAGTCTTCTTTAATGAATGCATCCTGGCTCAAGCGGCTGAGCATCGCATACATCCCTTCATAATCTTCATCAGCCCACAGGTCTAAATAGGTCTGTGCGGATTGTTTTACATCCGGTGAACGCGTTGTACTGATTTGGGGTCCTGGTAAAGTTGCCGTTGAAGCCGGAACAGTTGCAGTTGGTATATCTGTTGGTGTCGATGTACAGGCACTGACCAGCACCACCAGAAATAAGATCAGGCTAATCAACCTTTTCATGCAATCCTCCGGGGGTTATTATCCCAGTTTACTCTTCTCATCCTATGTTGACTCCAGTCAAGACCAATTCGGCTATGGGACAATCATAATCCAAATACTGTTGACAGGCGAAATCAATTTTTATTGCAGGCATCAATCCAATTTTCTCGAGATTACGTGCCAAATGACAGGCAGGAAAACCCATCACACTGGCAAAACACCCTTTAAAATCCTCGACCGGGTGAAAACCTCGATGTTGAATGGCGTACGCGCCGGCTTTGTCCAATGGATCATCTGTCAGTACATATTCGGTTATCTCATCATCCGTATAATTTCGCATCGGAACCTGAGAAAGACATAACTCCTGTGTCAAAATTCCTTTATCTGGCACCATCAAAGTAGTGGCAGTATATACCTGGTGATTGCGGCCGCATAATTGTTTGAGCATACGGCTGGCGTCCGCCTGGTCCACAGGTTTTCCAAGGATTTCATCGCCATCCGCCACCGTGGTATCCGCTGCGATGATCAACCCGGAATTGGGAAAACGCTGGCCAACCACGTGCGCCTTTGTTTTTGCCAGGCGATATACATACTCGCCAGGTGCTTCCCCGGGATATTCAGTCTCATCAATATCAGCCGGAACCACCTGAAATGGTTGCTGAAACAAGCCAAGCAACGCTCTTCTGCGTGGTGAATTCGATGCCAAAATCCAGGATTGATCCATCTCAGTGATTCTAACACAAACAAGGATCTGCTTTGTCAAGATCCCAAAGGGAGAGAAAAAAGAATTCAATCATATTTATCCTTATGCAAAAAGGGTTACAATTTAACCATGTTCTGGTAATATCCGGAGTCTTACATGCAAAAATTATCAAATCGATTTTCCTGGATTGCACTGCTCTTCTTGCTTTTATTTTTGTTTGTAACTTATCTGCCGAATATCAATCATTTGGGTTATTACAATGACGATTGGTGGCAAATCTATGGGGGAGAAAATTTTGGCACCGAACGATTTCCGGATATGTATCGTTCTGATCGACCCGCTCGAGCTTATTTACATGCGCCCTTATTTTCTTTTTTCGGAAGCCAGATAATGCCATACCAGCTGCTTGCATTGGCAATTCGCTGGCTGGGGGCTGTTGGATTATTGTGGACATTATCTCTCATCTGGAAAAATACCCACAAAGAAATTTTTCTAATGAGTTTACTCTTCCTGATTTATCCAGGTTATCTGCAGCAACCCAATGCCTTCGATTATATGTCTCATCAGTTAGCAATCACTTTGATGATTTTTTCTATCGGCTTGAGTGTGAAATATTTTCAGGCAACATCAAAGGCATTCAAGTTGATTTATTTCTCAATTTCAGTGTTATTTTCGTTAATCACATTTTTTCTGATGGATTATTACCTCGGAATGGAAGCATATCGCTGGTTGATTCTTGGATACTTGCAAATCAAGGAAAATCCGGGAATTATTATAAAGAATTCTGGAAAAATTTTCCTCAAAATTCTTCCATTCACTCTCCCAGTGTTAATTTTCTTGTTCTGGAGAATTTTCTTATTTCAAGGATCGCGCTACACAACTGATCTCAGCAGAATTGGATCCGGTATCCTGAGATCCCCGCTGTTAAGTCTTTTTAATATCCTCCGACGCTGGTTTGTGGATGTGGGAGATATTTTTGTTTCTATCTGGACAGAACCTGCTTACCAGACAATGTCTGATTTAAGAGGATATGATCTCGTTTATGGTGTAATTCTTGGGGTAATCGGTATCGGCCTGATCATCATCTATTGGAGAATCTCTCAATCAAACGACAAACAGGTTGTGTCAGACATTAATTGGCCACTGGCGGCTGCTATCATCGGTTTTCTTGGCGCAGTCATATGTTTGCTACCGATCAATGTAGCTGAAAGGGATGTGTCCTTCCCAACATTCAACCGATTTTCGTTTCCCTCTGCAATGGGTGTGGCGATTGCGACAATTGCGATCATATCGTATGCAATCAAAAATAGATGGCAAAATATATTCTATTCATTGCTCATTTTTACAGCCATCCTCACCCACTACACCAATCAGGATTATTTTGCAAATCGCTGGGTTGAAACTCAAAATTTATGGCAACAATGGTCATGGCGGGTGCCGGCTTTAGAAAAAGGGACTGTACTTTCAGGGCTTTATGATCAAACCATCCAGGAAGGATTCTTCATCTGGGCACCTGCCAACCTGCTATATTTTTCTGGTATGACAGATTTAATGGTGGGAGCAGAAGTATTAAATGAAAACACAATCAATGAAGTTATCATGAAACGTTCTCTGGAAAGGGATTTTCGCTCATTTGAATATGATTTTTCACTCGGCAACACATTGGCTTTTTCCAAGCCCACATCCAATACCTGTCTACGCTTTTTGGATCAAAATCAAATTGAATTATCCGTTCACGATAATCCGTTAATTTCACTGATAGCTTCCTACTCGCAAATCGAAAAAATTACGGAAACAAGCACGCTGAACCAGGAAATGTATTCGAAATTGTTTGGTGAAGAGGGCTCAGATTCCACCTGGTGTTATATCTATGAAAAAGCATCCCTGGCTCGTCAATTCGGTGATTGGCAGGAAATTATTGATCTGCATGCTCAGGCACGCGAACATGATCTCAGACCGTATGATCACATTGAATGGTTCCCATTCCTGCAGGCCTATGCTTATACAGGCAATTTCGACGAAGTTGATCAATTGGCACCGATCATTAATGCAACACCTTATTACAGCTATCAAGCCTGTCAGTTATTTTCAAATAAACCCAAAGTGTCAGATTCAAAAATTCAGGCTGGAAATCTTTATCTTGCTGAAACCTTTTGCAAGTGACTAAACTTAAAACACTTGCCGCATCGAGGAATTCGATGCGGCAACGGTTTTGAGCCAACACGGGCTTGTGTTGTATCCCTGACGAATAAGAGGAATAATTTGTTCCTTTATTCACAATAATTGTATAGGAATTACCCAAAACATCCAATAAAATTTACAAACTATTTTAGTATCTTTATAATCCTTTGCGGTTCTGGTGTTTTTGGTGTAATTGCCCGCCAAAAACACCCACCAACCCCGGTTGTGAGCAACGATAGTAATTTTTTTCAAAAAATGGTTATCATTAATAGAAGCATATTATCCATAATGAAAAAACATTCATCCAAAAGGTGTAAATATGAAACATTTTCTCATTGATATCGAATATACCGCCCCACTTGAAATCATCGATGTGATTGTCAGCGAACACAGAAAATTTCTACAAACGGGCTATGATCAGGGTTGGTTATTGATGTCTGGACCCAGGCATCCAAAAACGGGAGGTGTTGTAATTGCACGCGCACCTTCCATGCAGGAGATCCAGGCGTTCTTCTTTGATGATCCTTATCACCAACATCAAGCAGCTACCTACAACTTTGTGGAATTCAATCCGGTCATGTACCAGGCATTCATGCAGGATTGGGTATCTGGAGAATAAAGAGATACCGCTCATTCTCCCATAAACTGGCGTTCGTGAAGATCATAATACATGCCTTGCAGTGCCAATAAATCGGCATGGGTGCCCTGCTCGCGAATGCGTCCCTGGTCAATTACGTAAATCCAGTCTGCTTTGCGTACGGTGCTCAGGCGATGGGCAATCACGATGGCTGTGCGCTTAAACAACAGCCTCTCCAGCGCTTGCTGAATCAGTACCTCCGTAACTGTATCAATGTTGGCGGTAGCTTCATCGAGTATCAATACCTTCGGATCTGTGAGAATGGCTCGGGCGATGGTCAACAACTGGCGTTGGCCCACCGATAGATTGACACCACCTTCCTGAATTCTAGTCTGGTATCCATCGGGTAGATTGCTGATAAACCCATGTGCATTGGCCATTTTTGATGCAGTGATCACTTCTTCTTCACTGGCATCCGGTCTACCATAGCGAATATTTTCCTCAATGGTTCGCGAAAACAGGAAAGGATCCTGTGAAACAATTCGTACAAACTGGCGTAACGAGCGTTGTTTGATCTTGCGTAAATCGATCCCATCTAGCAGCACCGCACCTTCGGTGACATCATAAAACCGGGCAACCAGGTTGGCTACCGTTGTTTTTCCGGCACCCGTCGGACCCACAACCGCCACCATCTTGCGGGGGGGAATCGTCAGGCTGATATCATCCAGCACAATCGGTGTGTCCGGACGGTATTGGAAAGTCACATGCTCAAAGTCGATCTTGCCAAGCACTTCCTCCAATTCGATAGCATCTGGGTCATCTGCCACATCGATGGGTGTGTCCAACAATTTCAGTACCTGCTCGCCTCCGGCCATGGCTGATTGCAAAGTGGTGTACATGCGGCTTAATTCCTGAATGGGGTTGAAGAAGCGGGTGACGTATGATAAGAATGCCACCATCACACCCAGGGTGACTGTTTCCGCGATCACAAAGCGACCACCAAACCATAAAACAATACCGGTCGCTACCATTCCCAAAAATTCAATCGATGGCAGAAAGACAAATGAAAGTGACATCGCGTTGATATAGGCATTACGGTTTTCCACATTGACTTTATCGAAGCGTTCCTGGGAGGCTTTCTCTTGGGCAAATGCCTGAATGACCCGCATCCCGCTGATATCCTCTGCCAGGTCTCCAACCACGGCAGCTACTTTGGAGCGGGTTTCCCGGAAGGCTTTCTTTGCCAGCCGGGAGAAAATCCAGGTGGCCATCAGCATCAATGGAATGACAATGAACGTTAGCAATGCCAGTTTCGGGCTCATCGTCAACATCACAACGATGATGCCGATCAAGACCAACAGATCACCAATTAATGTGATCACACCCTGGGAGAACAATTCGTTGATCTCGGCTACATCGTTAATCACGCGCGAGACGGTCACTCCCACAATGTTGCGGTCATGATAGCCCTGTTGTAAGCGTTGCAGGTGCCGGAATAGATCGCTGCGTAACTTCGCCAGCATGCGTTGACCCACCCAGGAGACCACATAGCGTTGGGCTGAACTCACAAAATAGAGACTGATAAACGTAAGCCCTAAATATATCGCAATCCGCACCAACCCCGGGAAATCGCCCGTCAAAATATATTTATCGGTGGCTTCTTTTAATAAATAGGGGGATAAAAGCGTTAATCCAGATTCCACAATCGTCAGGAATAATGCAAACACCATCCGCCAGCGGTACGGTTTCAGATATTGGAGCATGCGCGTTACCACATCGCGATTGAACATCTCGCCTTCGCGTTGTGTGCCACCAAAGTGCTCCAATACGGAGCGAGGTCCCATACCAGCTGATGATGATCCGATGGAGAAGCTCATGAGAGACCCTCCTGATGTTTGAGCTGGCGATTGTAAATCTCAAGATATTGTTTTGAGGTTTTCAACAAACTCTCATGGGTTCCACGCGCTACAATCCGGCCGTGATCCAGCACCAGGATCAAATCCGCATTTCGTACGGTGCTCAACCGATGCGCTATAACAAAGGTGGTGCGTCCTTTAATCAGATTCTCAAATGCTGTCTGAATAAGATGTTCGGTTTCTGTATCAACCGAGGCAGTGGCATCATCCAGAATCAGCAGTCTTGGATTCATCAATAAGACCCGTGCGATGGCTATCCGTTGTTTCTGCCCACCCGAAAGTGTGATCCCGCGTTCACCTACATATGTATCATATCCTTTGGGGCTGCGAACAATAAATTCATGCGCCTGTGCTGCTTTTGCTGCAGCTATGATGTCTTCTTCGGTTGCATGACTCTGCCCGAAGGCAATATTCTCACGAATACTGGCAGCAAACAATGTGGTTTCCTGTAAGACGATGCCAATCTGGCTGCGTAAGGAGTACAGAGTGGCTTTGCGAATATCCACCCCATCCACCAGAATTCTTCCGGCAGTAGGATCATAGAATCTGGGGATCAGACTGATGATGGTTGATTTTCCTGAACCAGTCGCTCCCAATAAGGCGACAATCTGGCCTGGCTCAACCTCAAAATCGATATCATGCAGGACAGTTTGCCTGCCATAGCTGAACGATGCTTTTTCAAATGAAACCCGACCGTCCAAAATCGCCATGGGTTGTGCATCTGACGCATCTTTTACCTCCGGCACCATATCCAGAATGTCAAACACCCGCTCAGCAGAAGAACCCGCAATGGCAACCGCCGGGATGATGATCCCCAACCGGCGTACCGGTTCCACCAGTTGACCCATGTAAGTGATGAAGGCAATCAACACACCGAAGGTTAATTCCTGTTGGATCACCAGGAAGCCACCAAAAAGGACTATTACCACCATGCCTATATTGGATATCAGAAACATCAACGGCACGTTTACGGCCTGTAATCTGGCAGCGCTTCTGGTCAATTCAAACCAGCGTTGGTTTTCTTGTTCAAAACGCTCAATTTCACCTGGTTCCTGGGCATATGCTTTTACCACCCGGCTACCACGCAGATTCTGCTCCACGGATGTGGTCAGCCGGGCGACCTGTTTTTGTACCAGCAGGGAAAGTGGCCTGAATCGCGATCCGAAATAATAGGCTCGATGGATCAAAATTGGCATACTGACCATCACAACCAAACCCAGTTTATAATCCATCACGATTAAGATCACCATGGTGACGAAGATCATCAGAGCACCATCCAGAATGCGGAGGGTTGCCCTTCCGGTCAGAAAGCGCAGTCGTTCGACATCCTGAATGGCACGGGAGAGTAATTCACCTGTTTCAGATGTGTCATGAAATGAAAAAGAAAGCTGTGTCAGTTTTTTCTGAATTTCATTACGCAGATCATAAGCCACGTTTTGCGAGGCAGTTTCACTGAGAATCCCCTGAAAATAGTTCAACACCCCTTTGACGAGGGTTAAACCTAATAATGCCAATACCGACCAGGTCAGAACCTGGGGTTGATTTTTACCTATCCCCGTATCGATGATCCAGCGGATGAACTGCGGAATGGATGCACTCAGTGCCAAAATCCCAAGCAGAGAGAGGTACGCACCCGTGGTGTGTTTCCAATAGGGTCGCAAATAACCATAGACCCGTATCAATAACTGCCATAAAGAAGCTGGTTTCTTCAGGAGAAAGGGGGTTTGTATACTAGATTGATGAGCAGACATGTTACAACCCTTCCTTAATACCATCCATCCTATGTTAAGTGTACCCCTAAAAACGAATCAATAGAGATTACATTCTCCCCCAAAACTTCTGCTATTTTGCACGAAAATCTGTTATTTTTTTCTAAACCAGCCAGCTGGCAATCTTGAAGACCTTTCTCATGATTTTGTTTTTAATTTTATAAGGCGGGTAGCGCATGGCAATGTCAGGCCAGTTTTTCCGATGGATAATGCTTTTGAAATGAGAAAATGTGTCAAAGCTATACTTGCCATGATAAGCACCCATACCACTTTTCCCGCGGCCCCCAAAGGGGATTTCTTCATTAAACACATGGCTGAAGGTATCATTGATGCAACCTCCGCCAAATGGCACTTCCGCAATGATCCTTTTCTCCACGGATTTGTCCCGGGTGAAAAGATATAGAGCCAAGGGGTTAGGATTCATTTTAATCATTGCGAGGGCTTCATCCAAATTTTCATACGGTAGAACTGGCAGAATCGGTCCAAAAATCTCCTCCCCCATGATGGCATCCTCCATGTCCACCTGATCCAGAATCGTGGGGGCAATATAGAGCGTTTCAGCATCTGTTTGCCCACCATGCACCACTTTGTCTGCATCCAATAAGCCAACCAGGCGCTTGAAATGGCCCTGGTTGATGATTCTGGCTAAATCCGGGCTGTTTTGCGGGTTTTTACAGTAATAAGCGTGTATTTTCTCCTTCATTCGTAATATAAAGGCTGCATGAATGTTTTTTTCAACCAGGACGTAATCCGGAGCAATACAAGTCTGTCCAGCATTAAAATATTTACCCCAAACGATCCGGCTGGCAGCCACTTCCAGATCAGCGCTGGCGTCAACGACCGCCGGGCTTTTGCCACCCAGCTCCAGTGTCACCGGTGTTAAGTGCTCAGCCGCTGCTTTCATCACCAGTTTGCCAACCCGAGGACTTCCTGTGAAGAAAATATAGTCAAATGGAAAAGATAACAACATCTCAGCCGTTTCCACTCCACCATTCACTACCCTGATCAGACCTGGGTCAAAATGGTTATTGACCATTTCTTCAATCACTTCAGCCGTATTGGGTGCCAGTTCTGAGGGTTTCAAAATGGCTGTATTCCCGGCTGCCAGTGCCCCCACCAGCGGTGAAAATAATAAATTAAAAGGATAATTCCAGGGAGAAATGATCAATACCTGCCCGAACGGTTCGGGGTAAATCGCACTGGATGCTCTGAAATGAAGGAGTGGTGTGCGCTTTCTTTGCGGCTTCATCCAGCGTTTGAGATGTCGAAGGGTATATTCAATCTCTTCCACCACGAACCATATCTCTCCCCCGGCTGCTTCCGTTTCCGGTTTTGCCATATCAGCCTGCATGGCCTGGATGATGCGTGATTCATATTTCAGGATTTGAGCTTTCAGATCATTCAGGACTTTTACCCGCTGATCGTATGATTTTGTTGCCTGACTGTTGAAATATCCTTTTTGTTGATTGTATATTTGTTTAAAAACGCGTGTGTCCATACGATCCTCCACCTGAAATGACTGGCACATAATTGTATCAATGAATCCAGGCGAGGTTTTTCCATGTAGAAAGCTAATAAAAAAGGGATCCTGTTGGGATCCCTTTCTGCATTTTTTTATCGGGCACCCGCCGGTGGGTACCATCTCACCGCCCAGACACCTGAACCGGGTTCTTTCTTGTTGACCAGATCGTAATAAACCTCACTATCCGGCACTTCATAATAAGACGTAAAGGGCTGTACCACCTGCACCCAGGTTTGCCCTGGCTTGAGTGGAAATTCGTTTCCGGCTGCATCTATAAAGCGAATCGGCCTTAATTTTCCGGTTTCTACTTCATAACTACCACTTTTGGTGGTCCAGAAGATCTCGTACATTTGACCATCCCGGAATAGAAGGGCAGGCATTTTCCGCATATACAGCAGATCAATATCGATGATGGTAGGGGTCACCACTTCATGATTGGCAAACAAGATCACCACATTTTCGAAAGCCAGGGGATCACCTGTTAATCGATCAGTCATCAACTCAAAGGTGGTGGCATCGGCTCGATCCTGATAGCGCATGTATGCTCCCGATTCTTCATCAAAACGCCAATTGATCTGGTTTAGATAGGCATACTTTAACCAGATCCGCTCACCATATTTGCCTCCGGCTGGTGGTTCCTGTTGAAAACTCAAACCGTGCAGGCTGGCTTCTCCCAGTCGTTTCTGACTGTTTTTAGCAATCTCTTCCAGTCTGGTCACATCAATCATAGCGGAGTTGATATTATCCGCATCCGATCCATAGATATTGGCGTATTGACTTAAATTCGCCACTACCTGGGAAGATCCCGAAGCCATCACCAGAAAACCATTGTATAACTTACGCATGCTTTCGTAGGGCAAGCGACCAGACCGGATAGGACCGACCAGGGTATTGTCGGTGATTGAGCCAACGTTGGTCCCGTTGCTATCAGTTTCATCATCTTCCTCGACCTGCGGGAAATCTCCATAGAACATCGCCAGAAAACGAGTCATGCCTTCGCCAATATAAATCTCAAACACAAAGGGAGAGAAGGATAGCCCAGCTTGCGGGCGCGAGCTCACCGGGAAATTAGTGATGGAAACCATGGCGGGTGGAAGTAATAAATTCTCCGGATTTTCTACAGGCAATCCAGTTAAGGGATTGATGCCAGATGGAAATTTATCCGGGCCAATCATTTCATTTTTATCAGGGGTTGTCTGAGGTGTGCTGGTGGCTGCCAGGGCTACTGAACCAGCAACGGATGCAGGCACATATGCTACAAAACCAGCCAGAAAGCTCAACACGATCAATCCAATGAATATCTTTTTCATTTTTTAATCTCCAAAATCCTGTTAAATAACGATGTTGTCTTAATGATTATCTTTTGATATAATTTTATGACACTTTTTGTCATATTTACTTAACAAATTTGTAACCTCACTCGATACAAGAGTCAAGCACAAGTCTAAACAAATCCTGAATGAATATACAGGCAAGAGACCAACGAATGAACAGATGCCTTTCTGCTATAATTCATCAATGATCAAGCAGAAAAGGGGTCAGCATGCCCATTAATTTCCAGCAAATCCGTTCAGCCATCCAGAAATTCGGTCAGGAAACCCCGGCACAGGCCAAAATACGGGAACAACACCTGGAAACAGCTCTTTCACTTTTCAAACAATGTGGTCAGGAAAGTGAAGCATTAGAGGAGCGCATTCAGCTGGCTTTGATTGCCAATCCAGATTTGCGTTGTGCCCTCCCAACCGACGAACCTTTGGATTTCACCCAGGTAGCTACTTCTTCTCATGAAGCAATCATTCTGCTGGCAGCGGATGGATCCCAAATAATCCCGGATCAACACCTGGCCGTTCAATTTGGAGTCATAAATGTAGGCTTGATGCGCATGCAGCCCGGCATTACACCGCAAGAAAGTATTGAAAGTGACCTGCTCTACGCGCAAGATATATTTACCGAGCAAGGCTTTTTGGTGGGGGAAGAATTGATCGCCCTGCGGCGTGATCATAAAGAGCGCAGTCACCTTTTGCAGGCAGCCCTTCAGGAAACCCAGACGGTCCTAACCCTGACCGATGGTCCTCTGGAATTGTTCCGCGAGGGACGAGAAACAGCCGAGTATCAAAAATTACTCGCAGACTATCTCAACATCCTGGCCGATATGGCACAACATGCTGTTCTGACAGCCGGTTACGTTGATAAACCACGCAGTGATCTACTGATCCGTACCCTGGAATTAACCTTATTACCGGAAGACCGTCTCTCCGAAGTGGGTCGTATCCGGCAGTTACCCGGTATCACCGATGCTGATTTGTTCGGCAGGGTACTACAACCCCAGCAGCGTTCTGCCGTCTTCCGCTTGAATTCCGGCAGTGCCAAACGCTTTCATGGACCATTGGCAATTCACTTTTTCTATCTCAATATCGGACGTGAAAACAAACCACAGATCGCCAGGGTGGAGATCCCGGCCTGGGTACTCAGGAAACCGGAAAATATCGATCTCATCCATCATCACCTGCTGGATCAGTGCCAGATTATGGGCGTGAAAGCCTACCCGTACATTCTGCACCGGTCGCATGAGATTGCGCTGGTTAGTTATCAGGAGCGCCAGCATTTATTGGGCATGTTGCAGCAAACCTTGCTCAGTCAGGGATTGGAACCCGGGGATAAATCATCCAAACAGTATCATAAAGATTTAAGTGGAAAGACGAGGTATCGTTCATGAACACCAATCAGATTGGATTTCTATTGCGTGCCAGCACCAGTGGTTGTGTCGCGGGTTGTCGGGTGGCAGCGTTGGATTTACCACAACTCGGTGGGATGGTCACCATACAACCATCCAGAGATTTACAGATCTTCGGCTTGATCTACGATCTGCACATCGATGATGATGGTCTGGTACGGCAACTGGTCACCACAGAGCATATCAAACCGGAAGTCATCGCCGATAATCGCAACAATCGCACGGTTCCAGTGGAAATCAGCATTGTCTTTTGCGGTTACCAACACAATGATCAGGTCTTTCATCTCCTGCCGCCACGTCCACCCCTGACACTGGACGAAGTTTATGTCTGTGAAGATCAACAGCTGTGTACTTTTACCTCTGCTGCCCGTTTTGGTTATTTCCGACACATTCTCAGAGGTCAGGACTACCCAGTGGCAGAAATACTTGCCAGCCATTTGAAACTGGCTGCCCAGGCACATACGGCACATCAGAACCCTACCTGGATTAATTCGGCCATTCAGGAATTGATCGTGTTGCTCCGCGATGATTATGCCACCTTGATGAATGTATTGGGTGCCCTGGCAGATGCAAAATTGACACAAGAGGAGGGCTGAGATGGCGATCAAACCTGGAATGAATATTGGTTATGTGGTTGGTGGCGGGCTTAAAAATAATCTCAACGTCCGGCTGACCGTTCCTTCCCATGAAGTACAGGAGGGTAGTTTTGTGGTCATTGAAGCAGGGAACGATAACTTTTACGGTCTGATCACTGACCTGCAGCTCGGCAGTACCGATCCACGTTTTGCCGATGAGCAGAGTGAAAACCGCCTGCCAGCGCACCTGTCCAGCCTGCTGCATGGTCAAACGCTCTTCACCAATCTCGAGGTCATGCCGATGCTGATGCTGGATCGTGGACCTGATCCCGGTTCTCCTGATTACCCCGCCTGGCGGGCACAGAATCCCGAGGATGAAACCCGTGCCAAACCGGTGAAAACCATCCCTGCCCACCACGCCACTGCCCGCGCTGCTCATGCCGGGGATGTAGCGCAGATTTTCGGTGACCCGCAGAAGAAGGGCAATTTTGTGGTAGGTAACACCCGTGAACAAAATCATCCGGTTGTCCTTAACCTGGAGAAATTTGTGCAGCGCTCCTCCGGGATCTTCGGAGCCACCGGTACCGGCAAGTCCTTCCTGACCCGCATCATCCTCTCCGGAATGATCCACCATGACCTGGCATCCCTCCTGGTTTTCGACATGCACAACGAGTATGGTTATGACGATACTTCTTCGGATACTAATCAGAAAGTAGCTGGTTTGCGCACCAAATTTCCGCTCAAGGTAAAAGTAGTTGGGCTGGGGGCAGGTAGTTCAGTGCGCGGCAATAGTGCCGATTTCAACCTCCAGCTGGCTGAATCTGATATTTCACCCGAAGATGTGATGATGCTTTCCCGTGAATTGAACCTGCGTGAGACCACTCCCGCCACCCTGGATGCCCTGGTGCACCACTTCGGGGAAAAACGCTGGTTCCACGAGTTCAAACAGCTGAAAAATGGTGCCGTGATCGAAAACGAAGAGGGTAAAAAAGTCCCTGCACCGGATAGTGTGGCTTATTGGGCGAATCAAAATGGTATGAACGCCATGGCAGCCGAAGCCTTGCACTCTAAAATGAATCGAATGTTCAACCTGCCATACATCAGCCAGAATCCACCCGGACAACCCTTGCAAGATATCATCCGCTATCTGGAGCAAGGTAAGCATATTATTCTCTCCTTTGGAGATTTCGAAAAAGATTTGGATTACTTGCTGGTCACCAATCTGCTGACAAGAAAAATTCGTAAATCCTGGGAAGAAAAAACCAACGCCTTCCGAGGTGGCAAAAACAGCCAGGCTCCGCGTCCATTGGTGATAGTCGTGGAGGAGGCCCACAAACTCCTCAATCGCGAAATGTCAGCCCAAACCACCTTCAGCACCATTGCCCGTGAAATGCGCAAATACTATGTCACCCTGCTGATCATCGACCAGCGACCCTCGCAAATCTATGATGAGGTCATGTCGCAATTGGGCACCCGTATCAGTGGCTGGCTCGGTGATGATGACGACATTTCTTCCGTGCTCTCCGGATTGGCGGGTCGCGATGCTTTAAGGGGTATGCTTTCCCGTCTGCAACCCAAAGAGGAAGTGCTCATGCTCGGCTGGGGTGTACCCATGCCCATTCCCCTGCGCTCACGCCGCTATGATCAGAAATTCTGGGATGAACTCCTTGGCAAGGTGGATGTCACATCCAAATCCACCGACGACCTGATCAAATCCCTGGGCTTCGATGCGTGATACCATTTCGTAGGGGCGGGTTCGGAACCCGCCCTTACGAGTCTGCAATTTAATACCATCTCCATTTCCCGGTCGCCTGTCTCCTGTCCCCGGTCTCTTCAGCCTTGAGCGTTAAGCAAAAAATTTGTATTCTCCACAAAACTTATATACAATCATACGTAATTACCAATCCCCTCACCAGGAGAGACTGATGCCCGGAAAAAAACAAATTCTTTTAGCAGTAGTGTTCATTCTCCTCACAACTATGGCTTGCTCATTACCTTTCACTAGCAATGGTCCCACACCAGAGGAGATTTCTGAGACTGCTGCTGCCGCTGTTGCAGCCACACTCACTGCTATAGCACCGCTTGAAATACCAACAGAAATCGTTGAACCAGGAGCACCTGATACCACTCCTCTACCAGACACTGAGCCAACCATCACGGTCAAATCCAAACCAGATGAATTGAGAATTGCTATCATTGACTCAGATCGCAATCTGCATGCCTGGCGGGAAGGCGAAAGCCCAACGATGATTGTCAATAAAGGCGATGTCTCCCAGGCTGTTTTGTCTCCAGACGGAGAATGGATTGTTTTTACCCGCACGGCTGCTGATGGCATTGACATCAGCCTGTGGGCAATCCACTTTGATGGCAGCGAACAGAAAATCCTGGTCAGTCATACTGATTTCATGACAATGCCCCTGCATCCTGATCTGACGGACCTGTCGACCATTCTCACCGTTGCCCCACACATGATCAAATTTATTCCTGGAACCCACACGGTTGTCTTCAATATCTATCCTCAATTTGATGCACCTGGATTCTTGGATAACAAAGATCTCTGGTATATCAATGTGGATACAGCTGAACGACGCGCATTCTTATCGCCTGGCCAGGCAGGTCATTTCTACTTTAGCCCGGATGGTACTCAGATGGCACTGGTCACCCCAGAGCGTATTGATCTATTGAATACAGATGGTAGCAACCGCCGATTTGGTGTTTTATCCTATGCCTTTGTGTATACCTATAGTGAATATGCCTATCATGCCGTCCCTGTCTGGTCACCAGATAGCAGCTTCTTGCGCGTGAGCATTCCTCCGCAGGATCCATTAGGGGATTCCACTGCCCCGGTCAACATATATCATTTACCCACTGATGGTTCTTTGGCCACTTTGCTCACCTCTGTTGTGGTTGCCCCCCTGGATAATGCCATTCTTGCCCCGGATGTGAACCATTTCGTCTATAAAGAACAAATCGGTGACCCAGCCGATAACCTCTTCGCGCTAAAATTTTCTGATCTCTCCGGTGGTTCACCCTCAGAATTCACCACGGGGTCGCTCGGGTTCGGCAACTGGGCACCTGATTCCAGTCATTTTACCTTCTATACCTGGAATCCTCGTGAGACCTTCATCGGTCAGGTTGGTGCGCCAGGCGTGATCGCTCTAGACGTGAGCCCAGTGATGAATTTCTCCTGGATCACATCGGATCGATTTGTTTTTATTCATCAAGCAGGAACAAATTATCAGCTCAGAATAGGCACCTTATCGACCGCCAGTGTGGAAATCGCCGACCTCGGTTCGGGATTAGGCAACCCAACGTATGATTTTGTCAGTCCGTAATGATAAATTTCTACGAAAAAGGGTTGTCCTCATTTTCTGGACAGCCCTAGTTTTACCATAAATACCAGACAGTTAATGCCACGGCAGTTCCCAGCAGAACGCCCCCCAACACCTGTGCGGGTGTATGCCCTAAAACCTCTTTTAGTTTTTCGATCTCAATTGGTTCACCATGCAGAAATTCTTCAAATAATTGATTGATCTTTTGGGCATGAATTCCAGCCTGCCGGCGCACACCCGAGGCATCATAAACCACAATCATGGTGATGGCAAATGCTACCGCAAAAATTGCCGAATCAAAGCCATAATTCAACCCTGTAGATAGGGTTACAGACACCATTAATGAGGAATGGGTACTTGGCATTCCCCCACTGCTGAACCATAATCCCCAATTGATGCGGCGGTTGAGTAAATATTCCATCGGTACTTTCAGAAACTGGCCAAAAAACCAGCTGATCAGACCGGCAAATAATACCTGATTTCTTAATAACTCTTCACCCATTAATCATCTTGCTCGTCTTTAGGGAGCTGATTCTCCAATCGTAATTTTTGTACCCGTAATTCGGCTGTCTCTAATAAAGTAGCACAATGAGCCGATAGCGCCTGACCGCGTTCGTATAAAGTTAATGACTCGTCCAGATTGAGCGTTTCGGATTCCAGGCGGTTAACGATCTGCTCCAATTCTGCAAATGCCTTTTCATAACTTAATTCATCAACCGAAGATTTATCCATAATTCACTCCATTCACTTATTATTTCTCTGGATGGCAGACTAATAATTTTAACCTATTATTGATGATCCTGATTAATTTGTTTTACATCAGCATCCAGGATTCCATCCATTAATCGTACAGCAACCTGATTTCCTACCTGCACCTCAGTTATAGAACTAACAATTTTTCCGTTTTCATCGCTGACAATGGCATACCCGCGTTGTAACACTTGCATCGGATTTAATGATTTCAGCCGGGCATCCAAACCTCCGAGTCGGGATGTAGACAGTGTCATGCGGTGGTCAAATACCCGTTCCATGCGTACCAGTACCTCATCCAATCGCTGCTGATTATTGCGGATGCGGTTGATGGGGGAAAGAAAATTCATCTGAGATTGTATGGATGAAAGGTCCTGGTGATATTGTCTGGTTTTCCTGTCAAAAACGTTGTCCAGCTCTGCCTGCAAACCAACCAGATCAGCCAATAAGTCAGTTTTATTAGGTGTCACCAATACAGCCGCTCCGGTGGGAGTGGGTGCGCGTAAATCAGCTGCGTAATCCGAGAGGGTGGTGTCAGTCTCATGTCCAATTCCTGTCACAACTGGGATTCTTGATTCTGCGATGGCTCGCACCACACGCTCATCGTTAAAAGCCCACAGGTCTTCCATGGAACCACCGCCGCGCGCCACGATAATGACATCCACATCCAACAGCTGATTCAAGTCCCGGATGGCCTGAACGATTTTCGGTGGGGCTTCTACTCCCTGCACCATAGTAGGGGCAAGAATCACTTCCACCAAAGGGAAGCGTCCCTGCAACATATTGAGCATATCCTGTAAAGCTGCACCAGATGGGGAGGTCACAATCCCAATCTTTTTGGGAAAAGCTGGGACTGTACGTTTTCGCTCCGGATCAAACAATCCTTCCGCTTCCAGCAGGGCTTTCAGGCGCATGAATTCCTGGAAGAGCAACCCTTCGCCGGCCATGCGCACCGTATCCACATACAGCTGGTATTGACCCCCAGCTTCATAAACGCTCACAGAACCATGCACTTCCACAGCCATACCAGTTTCCAGGCTTGTTCGTAAACGCATGGCATTTTGCTTCCAGATCACACATTTCAGCGTTGCAGAACTGTCCTTCAGATTGAAATAAATATGTCCGGAACTGGGTTTTGAGAGAGTAGAAATCTCTCCAGACACCCATACATCCCGTAATATTTCATCGCTTTCCAATAAGGCGCGCAAGTACTGCGTCATACCACTGACGGTTAATACCCTGGGTCCGAATAAACTCATTTGCTCTGCCATCGAATTAAGAATACCGAACATGTTGTTCTGTGTCAATCAAAACAGGCCTGCCTGTCAGACAATTTTTGATGAAATTTTGTGAGACCCAATGATTTTATAAATTATTCCATGAGCACATTAATTTTCTGCTACAATCAAATTAATCTACAATGGCAGGTAATGAATGGATCATCTCTGGTCTCCATGGCGTATGCATTACATCAATAAAAAAGCGGAAGAACCACAATGTGTGTTCTGTTATGCCGTAGAACAAACACAGGATGAGGAATACCTGATTTTGCATCGTGGGGAGCACGCCTTTGTAATGCTCAACCTCTTCCCCTACACCAGTGGACACCTGATGGTGTTGCCCTATGGGCACCAACCATCCTACGAAAATCTGACAGCTGAAACCCGCGCAGAAATGATGGAATTGATCAACACTGCCACAAAAATTTTACGAAAAGTTTACAACCCGAACGCCTTCAACCTGGGCGCTAACATTGGCGAAGATGCTGGTGCCGGGATTGCCCCTCATTTTCATTTCCACATCGTGCCACGCTGGCGGGGGGACAGCAACTTCATGTCCGTCACCTCCAATACCCGTGTCCTGCCCGAAGATTTGCAGATAAGCTATCAGCGCTTGAAAGCAGCCTGGGGTTAGGGGCTAGGAATTAGGAAAATTCTTTGTGAGCTTAGTGCTACCATGAGGGGGATGCTATATTCGTGGTTCGGTTTTTTGTTTTTGCTATGAGCTATGAATTATGAATTATTAGCTGAATTTTTCCATTATTGATAATAATTATTGAAGATTGTCGAGTAAGTTGAGTAAATCTTTCTCGAGCATAGGTAAATCATGTTCAGCAGTATGCCATATTATTGAAAGACTGACACCAAAATATTCGTGGGCGATGATGTTCCGCATTCCTCGCATCTCTAACCAGCCAAGATGGGGGTACTTGTCCTGAATTTTGAGTGGAATGTGGCTGGCTGCTTCTCCGATTATCTCAAAATTTCGAATGACAGCATCCACTGTTTTTTCATCTACGCAGAATTGTTCAAATGTCATATTTTGGGTGTATGACTTAATTTTCCCAATACAAACCAGGATATCCTCAACGCGAATTTTCCAATTACGTTCATACCACATAAACAGCCTCACTGAGTATAGTCTTACGCATTGCGGGGCGTAGAGCATCCGGTGTCACCAAGTCAATTTTGTATCCGATCAAGTTTTCCAGACAATATTTCAAGCGGATAAATTCAAACAATCCAATTGGCCGGTTGAATTCCACCAATATATCAACATCACTCCTTTCAGTCGCTTCGCCACGAGCTACCGATCCGAAGATTGCCAGCGATTTTACAGCGAACTGATCCAAATCAGCTTGGTGTTTGTGAAGAATTTGAGAAATGAAATTTAAGTCCATATAATTATTATACAGGATTCAGGGGTTAGTTTTCATAATTGAGGATTGGGATTCAGGGTTCAGGGTTATCTGTGTCGTCCTGAAATATGTTTACAGGTTTTAATAAGGTTATAGGAAAAAAATGATCAACATGCAAATGCGGGGGAACTAAATGATGGGTCTATACGTCTTAACCATATGAAAACAAAAATTTTTCCAAAAATTGTAATGATAACTTTTCTGGTAGCCACAGTCATGACAGCCTGTGCCACGTACCAGGAACCTTCTCCTGCAGCTACACTCCCTTCACAGGACACTGAGATTCCAGCTAACCCCACCCGCAAGGTTGCTACCGGAGAAGTATCTGATAAATTTGATCAATTAACCCCTGTCTCTCCGGTAGGAAAAGAGCCAATTGATATGACACCTATTTCTCCCGCTGATCTACCTGTTAATTTCCAGGATGTTGCCGATCAGGCAATGACTGAACTGGCAGAAGAATTATTGACTCAGAAAGATCGAATATCATTGATCAGTGTTCAGTCGGTCGTCTGGTCAGATTCCAGCCTGGGTTGCCCCCAACCGGATATGAACTACCTCATGGTACTCACCGAAGGTTATCGCGTGGTCATGGTCGTCGACGATGAACCCTATTATTACCATGCTAACAAAAAAGGCTATGGTATCTTATGTGAAAATCCAAATCCGCCCTATTCCGAAGGGGCAGTGGATCGATAGAGATCTTCTTCCTTCCACACCATTACAGCAAGGCGTTCCACCCATTTTCTCTTTTCCAGCCAGGTGAAGACTCTTTTTACCTTGCGAAAATATGCTGGCATAGCCTCTCCATCAAATATTTCAAGAAACCCAAAGCGCTGGTAGAATGTTACCAGTGAGCTGCGGCATGTAAGATAAATGGGTGGATTATGATCTTTAAGGATCTCGCGAATCATCATTTCTGCTACCCCCTGATGGCGGTACAGGGGCACCACCGCCACGGAGGCTAATTCTCTTATGCTATCTTTATGGATTTTGAGCTGAGCACATCCAATCCTGACCCCATGCTCATGCACAGCTACCACGAACCTCCGCCAATCCAAACCCAGTGGATTGATCCCCACCTGCCAGATTAATCGTCGGATGAATGCAGCATCTTCGCTGGTCGCTTTTCGAATGAAATAACTTGCTATGCTCATGGGCTTCTATGTAGCATTATAAGCAAATCATTTCATCAAAAAACAATTTAGGTTCTACAAAAAGAACCTGGAAATTGTTTCTTCACACAATTTCCAGGTTCACTCGAAATTACCATAAAAATTTTTGTAACTACTTTGACAATGTCACATTAGACATTTGTTTTATGTTTATGATGCCGTAACCGCGATTTGCGAGATCTGGTTCTGTTGACGAGGTTGTCAATAACTAATTCAGCAGCCTCATCGGTGGATAAGGTGGGCAATGGCATCGCAGACCGTAGGAGTGTGCGGACATTAGCTACTGAGAGTTTCGGCAGAACATCCACCTCATACTGAGCCAGTAATTCAGGACTTTGGGCAAAACGTTGTTGCCAATCGAGACGAGTTTCAGCAACAAACCAGGCGGCCAGAATAGTGAACGCCAGTTGATGGTACCAGGCTAAGTATTTGCGCGTCTGGAATTCATCCCAGCCAAATTCATCTTTGGCATCTTCATTACTACGTTCAATCAAATAGCGATGCGTTTTACGCCAGGCCATGGTTTCCAAAGGAATGATCTCTGACGCATTGCTAAGAGCATAGGTGACTTGAACCGGATCTTGCCGGATCAGCAGCCATTCCTGGCGAAATCCTTCGTCATATTTCACCCAAACCCGAACGCGAGAAAATTTCGCTTGCAGATATCCACGCTCACTGGCACGTAAGCGCACCATTTGCCATTCCAACTGGTCTTGCTGAATAAATTCACGAACTTCATGAGCTGTTCCAGAGATTTTAGGGTTCTTGGATGGAACGCCTCGTTTGGTCAGGGGATAGACAAAATTGGGCTCTTCGAGATAAACGATGGTGTTAGCCGGTACGTCCCCGTAATATTCAATCCCTGCATTGTTTAATTTTTGGCGAAGGGTCTCATTTCTCCCATACAAATCATCCATCACAACTGCCTGGAAAGGAATTTTTCGTGCTTGTGTGCGTTGGATCAGGTCCCAACCTAACTCCGGCTTGGTAGCAAAGACACGCTCTTTGGGGACGCCGGTTTTTTCGCGTAATTCGGCGTGGCTATCTTCGAACCAGACCTGGGGTAGGTACAGCTCCCCATCAATCCAGGTCCATGCCTGCGGGGTGACTAAAGCCAAAAAGACACCAACCTGGCTCATTTCGATTTTTCCCAAGCGTCCATTGTGCTGACGTGCCGCTCCTGCGCTTCGATTTCCAGCTTTCTCTTCCGCGCTTTCGTCCAGCACCAAAATGGCTTCTTGAAAAGCTTGGTGCTGTTGTATCTCTTTTTCGACCGCTTGGATCATTTCTGTGGCTGACCAGGTGGAATTGCTTACAAAATGTTGCATGTTCTGTCCTGAAATTCCGGTTTTTCGACTTACATTGGCAATATTCCGATCAGTTTCCATTCGCAGTAAGCCACTGAGGTACTTTAACCCGTATTCACTCGTATCTCGGGTTTTTGTTCGGAATAGTTGTCGAAACCGAGTATAAAATAACTTCAGCCGTTCGCCTAGTTGGGGAATCTCCTCAGCCGGTATACCCCATTGTTTGATTTTTTTGTCCCATAAATATCATTGTGAATCAGTCTTTGGTTGTTGGCTAGAATCATCCTTCCTGTTTTTTATAGGACTTTTGACTCATTCCATTGGATGGATTGCTTGTTGTTCTAATGTGACATTGTCAAACTACTCAGCCTGATAAAACAAAATCAGGAATAAATGGAGTGCCAGCAATCGCCATATGTAATGCGTCAATTGCAGTCACGCCATTCTTGCGCGATGTGGAGATATAACCTCGAATATCACAGAAATTATCGGCTCCTTCTTTTGTTCGAAAACAACCGGATATCTTCTGTTTTACCTTCATCATTCGAATATCGCGTTCCGCCAAATTATTATCGAACGGCACACGGAAATCAAATAGAAAAGCAAGCACAGAATCTTTAAAGTACTTAAATTGATCCAATAAATTTCTAGCAGGGTTTTGTTTGACCCTACCACGTTTTTTATGGCCTTCTGTTTCTGTTCGTTCAAGATCGGGGTTCGCTAAATATCCTTCTTCTATCAATACATCATAGAGGCTTAGATAGTCAAAATATTGTTGCTCCGACAGACGATCCAGTCCTTTTTCTTTCGCCCTTTCTGTCACCTCTTTCATTTTCAAAAGAAGTGCTGTTATTTTTGTAACCCAGGGCTGCGGATAACGTTCTTCTAAGAACTTCAATTTACGTAAGTGATGCACATTACACAACCCATGTATTATTCTGTATTTGAAATAGGAACTCCATCCATCATGGATTGCGCGACCCTGTAAATTGGGAAGGATACCGATATCATTCATCGCTGGATATCCACGTTTCTGGTGAAGCGCATAATATGTCAATTTTTCTGTGCTGGCTGAATGCAGCCAATGCAATTTTCCATCTACTCGTGACCCAGTTTCATCAAAATGTACTACTGCTTCTCGCTCAGAAAGGTGTGTTTTGATGCGTTGGTTGACGGATTGGACTTTTTCGGCGATTTCCTGACAGAATCCTATCAAACTGCCCTGGGATATCGCTTGTCCATAGATGGTGGCGAACAATTCGCTTATTCGCTGAAGTGGTAGTAGTTGATATTGATTGAAGTAGACTGCCTGTGCTTTGATTTCTGAACCATATTGAACTGCTTGATTCACGCCGATCGGAAAATCTGCTTTGTTTTTTATCCCACAATGTGTGCACACCTTGATCTCTGCCTGATGTTCAGTGACAATCAATTTCGCTTTCGGCAAGTCAAACACCTGGCGGGTTTCGTGTTCACTTGGAACTACTTCACTCAAATCTTGTTGACAATTATGGCATTCATTTACTTGGTGCAATTCAATAATATCTGGGTTTTCTACCGCTTTGAGCGTATTTCCTGGATGACCCGCTTGACCCCCGCTTTTTTTCTGATGTCGTTTTCGTAAACTCTTCGGAGCTGGTTTGCTATATCCATCTGTTGAAGGGGGTTTACCACTATTTTTACTGTTTTTGGCTATTCGATCTTCTAAGATTTGTACCCGTTCAGCCAATAGAATAATGGTTTGATTCATGCTTTGGATCAGAGCCACTACAGCGTCTTCCCCTTGACGGTAGATCGCGCGTATTTCGTCTTCGCTTAACTTCCGGACTGGTTCCATTGGGTAAATTATCTACCACTTCTATTCTTCTGACTAGAATCATTTATCCTGATTTTTTTGGATCTTTGACTCATAACCCTGAGTAGTTACAAATTTTCTATATAAAATCTTCCGCGTAGTGACAGGCCACAAAGTGATTGGGCAGAACCTCTCTTAATTCAGGTTCTGTTTCCGAACAATCCGGTTTGGCAAATGGGCAACGCGGGTGAAAGCGACAGCCTTTGGGTGGATTCAAGGGGCTGGGCACGTCCCCCTCCAGAATGACCCGTTCCCGTTTAAGCTTTGGATTCGGAATCGGGATCGCTGACATGAGCGCATTGGTGTAAGGATGTGTTGGACGCAGGAACAACTCATTACGGTCAGCCAGTTCCACTATCTTGCCCAGATACATGACTGCCACCCGGTCTGAAATATGCTCGACCACCGCCAGATTATGTGCCACAAACAGGTAGGTTAAACCAAAATTTTTCTGCAAATCGCGCAAAATGTTCAGAACCTGCGCTTGAATAGACACGTCCAACGCTGAAACTGGCTCATCCAGCACGATAAATTTTGGTTTCATGACCAAGGCTCGTGCAATACCGATCCGTTGTCGTTGACCACCAGAGAATTCATGTGGATAACGCATGGCATGATAATCTTCCAGACCCACATTTTTCAATGCTTCCAGCACCATCTCATAACGTTCCTGACTGTTCCCAATCTTGTGAATTTTTAAGCCTTCAGCAATAGAGTCACCAATCGGTAAGCGCGGGTCCAGTGAAGCATAAGGATCCTGGAATACAATCTGCATATAACGACGCATCTGTTTGGATTCCTGCGCATTAAGTTCAAAAACATTGGTGTTGTTGTAAATCACAGACCCACTGGTGTGTTTCAGTAGACCTAACATGGTATGGCCAACTGTTGTTTTTCCGCAACCCGATTCACCAACCAGACCTAATGTTTCACCCTTTCGGATCGAAAAACTGACATCATCCACCGCTTTTACCTGGGCAACCACACGTTTAAAAATACCTCCGTGAACCGGGTAATATTTCACCAGATTTTTTACATCAATCAGATTTTCGGATACTGTTTTTGTCTGTTCCATCATGTTTTTCTCTTCCGCTTTTCTACATCTGAATTGGTGCTTGATGACCATCAGTATTTTGATATAACCAGCAACGCACTGTGTGAGCTTTTCCAACCGGGATTAAATCCGGATTTTTATGATCGCAGATTTCTTCCAGATGATGTTCCTCTCTGGCTTTACAGCGCGATGCAAACCGGCATCCTGGTGGTAAATTTACCAGATTGGGTACGTTACCTGGAATCGTGTCCAGTTCTTCTTTCACCTGGCCAAGAACAGGGACTGAAGCAATTAAACCGACGGTGTAAGGATGCATAGGATTTTCAAAGATGGTGACAACATCACTCTCCTCAACAATCTGCCCGGCATACATGACAGCAACCCGATCGGCCATCTCGGCAATCACACCCAGATCATGCGTAATCAGAACCACAGCTGTATTGATTTTTGTGCGCAACCCTCGCATCAAATCCAGAATTTGCGCCTGAATGGTTACATCCAAGCAGTTGTGGGTTCATCGGCGATCAAAATCTGTGGATTCAAAGCCAACGCCATAGCGATCATCACGCGTTGCGCCTGCCCACCCGACATTTCATGCGGGATAGGCTTTTGCTTTTCTGGCTGCATCCGGGATACCTACCAGAGATAATAACTCTACTGTCCGATCCCAGGCTTGTTTTTTGTCAAAATTGGTGTGAATTTGCAGGATTTCTACAATTTGATCACCGACTGTGAAAACCGGGTTGAGGCTGGTTTGTGGTTGTTGAAAAATCATTGAAATATGATTGCCACGTACGGCTTGCATACCTTCATCATCAAGTTTCAACAAATCGCGACCTTCAAACAGAATCTCACCGCCCACTATTTTTCCGGGGGCATCCACCAATCGCATAACTGAAAATGAAGTAACGCTCTTTCCACAGCCAGATTCGCCAACCAGTCCCAACACTTCACCAGCATGTAACTGCAGATCAACACCATCCACCGCTTTAACCACACCATCATCCGTGTAGAAGTAGGTCTGCAGACCTTTTATCTCAAGAATGGGTTTTGTATCATTTTGCATCATCGTTCTCTCCATCCTAATTTTGGGACTGACCCAGGCGTGGATCGATCGCATCGCGCAATCCATCACCCAGCAGGTTGAATGATAATACCGTCAGCATAATCGCAATACCAGGATAAAAAACCAGATGCGGGGCTGTAAATACCTGATTTCGCTCACTGCCCAACATGGTTCCCCATTCAGGCATGGGAGGCTGCGCCCCCAGTCCAAGGAAGGACAGTGCGGCAGCATCCAGAATGGCTGTACCAATACCCAATGTTCCGGTCACAATCAATGGTGGTATCGCATTCGGTAATACCCGGTTGATCAGAATATGGAAGGAATTTCCTCCCAAAGCGCGTGAAGCTGCTACATACGGCATTTCTTTAATCGATAGCACACTGGCGCGCACCACCCTGGCATAAACAGGAACGGTGACAATGGCAATTGCCAACAATGCATTCTGCAAACCCGGTCCCAAAACTGAGACAATGACGATTGCCAGCAGCAAACTGGGAAATGCCATTAAAACATCCAGAATACGCATGATCAGGTTATCCACCCAGCCACCGAAGAAGCCCGAGATAGAGCCTAGGATGGTGCCAACAATAATGGCAAAACCGATGGTCGTAAAACCTATCATCAAAGAAATACGCGATCCATGCACTACTCGACTGAATTGATCGCGTACATTTCCATCAACACCCATCAGATGCTGGGGTTGATCTTTAGGGCATCCCAGCAGATGAATACACGGATCCTGACGTTTTTTAATTCCTTCTTCCACACCAATCAATACCTGTTCCGGCGCAAATGGGGCAATTACATCAGCGAAAATGGCTGTCAATACTCAGAATTGACAGAATTATCAATCCCAATACAGCATTCCGTTGGCGCAAGATCCTGCGCAGTGTTAATCGCCACAGGCTATTCGAGCGATAATCTTTTTGTTTTTCATTGGAAAGTGATACGGGTGGCATAGCTACTCCAATCGAATCCGTGGATCAATAAACACATAGGACAAATCAACAACCAGGTTGATGAACACATAACCTGCAGCAATCACGACAGTAAATGCCTGAATGATGGGATAATCGCGCGCAGTGATAGCCTCAAACAGGATCCTGCCAACGCCTGCCAATCCAAAAATGGATTCTGTCAGGACGGCTCCCGCAAAAATTGTGCCTACCTGTAAGCCGATAATCGTCACAACCGGTAGTAATGCATTGCGAAATGCATGTTTAAGAATCACTTTATTTTGTTTTAACCCCTTTGAACGAGCGGTACGAATATAATCCTGTTTCATCACTTCCAACATACTCGAACGGGTCATACGGGCAATAATAGCCAGGGGAATGGTACTTAAAGCCATAGCAGGCAAAATCATATGTTTTATAGCATCACCAAATATTTTCCAATCCCCAGTTATAAGCGAATTAAAAATGTACATATTAGAGAAAAATTCAAGGAAGTGGTATCCGAAGGTTTCTTTTGCTAATTCCCAGCCCCAAACTTCGTAAAAGGGAATTGCAACCAATCCTGGTGCCAATCTTCCAGAAGGTGGTAATTGAAACAATGTATCTTTTAATAAAATAGCAAAAGCAAACTGTAACATTAAACCCAGCCAATAAACTGGCATGGAAACACCAATATTCGCCCCTATCATTGTAAATACATCCCAGAAGGAATTACGTTTCACAGCAGATAAAATGCCCAGTGGGATGCCGATGGAAATCGCAATGAGTAAAGCAATCGTGCCTAATTCTATCGTTAATGGCAGTCTTTCAATCAATATGATAGTCACTGGACGACTGAACCGTATCGAATCCCCAAAATCACCCCTCAGAATGTCTCGCGCATATATACCAAATTGGGTTGTGATAGGTTTGTCTAAACCATATCTGATCGTAAAGCGTTCGCAAACTTCTGGTGTAGCTTTTTCCCCCAGCATGGCCTTACAGGGTTCTCCTGGGATCATTCGAGCCAGGGCAAACGTAACAATTAAAATACCCAAAAGAACCGGAATAGCCATTATTAAACGGCGAATTGTGTACTGTATCATAAGCTACTCTTTTATGGTAATAGAAATTAAACGGGGTGGTCGCGGTATCCCGTGCCACCCCGCCACAAAACTACGGTTTCGCTGAATTACTCAGCATTCAACAGGTCCCACCAGAGGTAGGTGAAATACTCAAATGCACCCGTGTTACCAACATGCAATGGGTTGGAAGCATCCCAGGCAACAATCCAGGACATTACAACGTCATTGGCATCCAGGCTGGAGCCATCATGGAATTTGACACCCTGGCGTAAATTACAGGTCCAGACGGTCAAATCTTCATTTGGATCACAGGAGGTGGCCAGACCAGGATTGACGGCAGTGGCTCCTACTTCGTATGAGAGTAAGGATTCCAAAACCTGTTCGCAGGCACGTAATGACTCGCCATCGG
The DNA here is from genome assembly GCA_963765655.1 of uncultured Chloroflexia bacterium. Taxonomy (GTDB): domain Bacteria; phylum Chloroflexota; class Anaerolineae; order Anaerolineales; family Anaerolineaceae; genus UBA6170. The sequence continues at coordinate 1,016,052 of CAVXXH010000003.1, read as the reverse complement.
TTTCGTCATTACAGTATAGGGAAATTGGCTCGGCATTCTGCATCCAAACCAATGTGTCACGTCCAGCGGGATCCATAACAGCCATATATTCATTGCTTAATGGGCTGGAATGTGCGCCAGCAACTTCAGCTTTGAAAGCGGTAGCAGAACCACCATGGGCGATTGGTACCATTGGAACCAGTTCTTTGACAGCATTATTTGCTTCCACATACATTGGCTCAGCTTCAGCTGGATCTGCAATCTGAGAAGCTGCTTCTAGAGTCTCAAAAATTTCTGGGAATGGCTCACCAAATTGTAAATTGTTTCTGGCAAAATGGTAATCCAGGAAATTGGTAATGTGTGGATAATCAGCACCCCAACCTAAGAGATGGATACCATCCAGACGACCAGCGGAGGATTCTTCCAGGAAAGCACCGGATTCCATCACAACGATTTCAGCATTGATGCCCAGGTCTTTTAACTGCGCCTGGAGATCGGTAGCAACCAGACCAGGTTCTGGCAGATAACCGCGGACTACATCACGATAGAAAATCTTGGTATCGAAGCCATCCGGATATCCGGCATCAGCTAATAAAGCTTTGGCAGCTTCCAAATCATATTCGTACCATTCATCACCAACACAACCATTCGGAATGGCGCAGGGTGTAAAGTGACTGGCTACTTCTGAACCTGCTGGATAAAAGTTATCGACGATGCGGTCTCGATTTATACCCATGGCAACCGCCTGGCGAACACGCACATCATCGAATGGTGGGAAGAAATTGGTGAACCCGACATAGAAAATGTTCAAAGCTTCACGTTCATAAAGTGCTAAGTTTGCATCTGATGCAACAACTTCAAAATCATCTGGAGATGGGTTATCAATACCATCGACGGTGCCGGATTGGAGTTCAAGCAATCGGGCAGCGCCTTCTGATGACCATCTGAACACAAGAGTATCTGTTACAGCAGGTGTTCCCCAATAATCAGCAAATTTCTTAAAGACAATGCTATCACCACGATTCCAGGAATCAAGAACGTAGGGACCGGTACCAACTGGTTTTTCAAGGATTTCGCGGGATGCCATTGCAGATTCGATCCACTCTTTTGGTTGAATGGAGAATGCAGAGAATGCGACTTTGGATGGAAATGCCGGGTCTGGGGCACACATGCTGAACTGTACCGTGAATTCATCCACTGCCGCAATTTCTTTAATCAACCCACCATATTCACAATCGGGGGCAGCTAAAGACATTGGCTCAAAGTCTGGTGAAGGTTCTACAGGTTCAGCTGGTTCGGCAGGTTCAGCCGGTTCGGCAGGTTCGGCAGGTTCGGCAGGTTCAGCTGGGGCAGCTGGTTCTTCCGGTGCAGTCGGTGCTGCCGGTTGACAGGCAACCACCAGCATACTGACTACCAATAACATAAATACTACGCTAAATAGTGATTTAGATCTCATCTTCTTCCTCCTAAAAATTGGTAATAATTAAATTTGGGTACATTTAGATAAAGTATCGAACGACTAGGTTAATTTCACCTCCTATTAAATTTAAATATTTGGAAAATTAGTTAATACATTCAATCATTTTATGTGACATTTGTCAATACTTTCATAGGATGAACATCCAGTCAGGTTTTATTAAAGTCAATAATTTTAAATGAAGACCCTGGGATTTACCTGGTAATTTTACATATTTTTTATAAAACAAACCTGAACATTTTAATTTTTTCAAGGACCCAGGTTTGGTTTTTTCAGGAAATTTATATTATTTAAAATCCTCCGCGTAATGACAGGCCACAAAATGATTGGGCATAATTTCGCGTAATTCAGGTTCCACCTGTGAACAATCCGCCCTGGCAAACGGACAACGTGGGTGGAAACGACAACCTGAAGGAGGATGTATGGGATTGGGTATCTCGCCTTCTGGCATTGGTGTGGTTCTTCTGTCATGTGGGTTCGGTACCGGAACGGCAGCCATCAGTGCCTGCGTATATGGGTGCAGAGGCGCAGAATATACATCACGCAAATCACCAATTTCTGCAATCTTCCCCAAATAAAGGATGGCGATTTTATCGCATATATATTTGGCCGTTGCCAGATCATGGGTGATAAACATGTACGTCAGATTAAATTCTTCCTTTAATTGCACCATCAAATCCAATAATAATGAACGTACACTCACATCTGCCATCGCAATAGGTTCATCAGCCAGGATCAGATCCGGCTTGGTGATCAATGCGCGTGCAATCACCACCCGTTGTCGCTGACCACCGGAGATTTGATGGGGGTACTTATTAAAATAGAATCTTGCAGGAGATAATCCCACTTTTTCCATCATTTCCAGGGCAATATCGCGATGTTGACTGGCGGTTTCAGGGTAATGAATTTTAAGACCTTGCATGACAGCTTCCCCGAATGACATACGCGGATTCAGTGATGCCATTGGATCCTGGAATATTACCTGCATGCGACGACGTAATTTTCGTAGATCTTCTCTGCCTAATTTTGAGAGGTCAATACCATCAAAATAAACTTCTCCGGCTGTTTTTGGTTCGAGACCAATCGTGACTCTACCGATCGTTGTTTTACCGCTGCCACTTTCTCCAGCCAGACCTAACACCTCGCCTTTACGAATCTTAAAACTGACACCATCCACGGCATGAACATATTCCCGTTGTTTGGCAAACATCTGATCAATAAAATTGGTCTGGACTGGAAACCACTTCTTCATGTTCTTCACTTCAACCAGATATTCATTTTCCTGTTTCAAATTTGTTTCTATCATTTGAACACCTCAGTGGTTTCTGATACTTTTTCGGGGTGATCCTGATACAACCAGCACTTCACATATCGTCCGGGTTCAGTCATCTGAAAATCCGGTTCATATTTTTCGCATATCGCCATCACCCTGGGACAGCGTGGATGAAAACGGCAGCCCTTTGGGGGATGTGTCAGGTTGGGTGGTTCTCCACCCATTTTATAGAGCTCTTCTTTTTCATTTAATTTAATAGTAGGAACGGACAGTAATAAACCTTGCGTGTACGGATGAAGTGGATTATCGAAAATATCCTCCACAGAACCTAATTCGACAATGTGACCTGCATACATCACGGCCACCCGATCGGATAGCTCTGCGACCAGAGCAATATTATGGGTAATCACCAGTAATGTGACACCAAATTCATCTCTGATCTCCTTCAATTGATCCGCCAACTTAGCTTCCACAATCACATCCAGTGAGGTAGTCGCCTCATCAGCCACAATCAGATTGGCATTCAATACAAGTCCTAATCCAACCATCACCCGCTGGCGCATACCACCGGAAAGCTGGTGTGGATAACTGAGCATGCGATCTTTTTGAATTCCCAGTTTTTGCAGCAAGATTGTCGCTCGCTCCAAAGCCTGTTGCACCTTTGTTTTAGGTTCATGCATCTGAATTGCTTCGACAATATGCTGATCAACTCGTTGAACTGGATTCAACGAAGTCATTGGATCCTGAAAGATCATGGAGATTTTCCGGCCACGAAAATCACGCATTTGTTTTTCGTCATAGGCCATGATATCTTCACCTTCGAAGATTAACTGACCATTGCTGATATGTCCAGGTGGTTGGATCATGCGCATCAGCGCTTTTCCCATGGTGCTTTTTCCACAACCACTTTCACCCACCAGACCCAGGATTTCACCTTTGAAAATATCGAAAGAGATCCCATCCACGGCACTCACCGGACCAAGCCTGGTTTCGTAGGTCACTGTCAGATCTCGTACTTGCATTAACACTTCTTTTTCATTCATAAGCTTACCGCTCCGCTAATCGAGGATTAAGGATTTCAGAGAGGCTCTCTCCCAGCATACTGAAAGCAAGGGTAACCATCGACACCATTAAACCGGGATAGGTAATCAACCACCAGGCGCGACGCAGATAATCTTGCCCACGTGCCAGGTCGATACCCCAGTCAGGTGTGTCTGGTGGTAATCCGAAACCTAAAAAGCTTAACCCCGCCTCCGTTAAAATTGCATCTCCTACATTTACCGAAAAAATGATCACCACAGAGGGAATTACATTCGGGAAAACGTATTTACGTAAAATAGTAAACCAGTTAGTTCCCAGGCTGCGAGCAGCTTCTACATAAAGTTCCTCTTTTACCTGAAGTGTTTGACCACGAACAATTCTAAAATAGGTCGGCACATATAGCACTGCAATGGAAACAATAATATTCCCTATTCCTGGACCCAGTACTGCCGCAATGGAAATTGCCAGGATTAAACCAGGAAATGAATACAAACTATCCATCAAAAGCGTCAGGATACGATCTAAAGGTCCACCAACAAAGCCACTGAACAATCCCAGAGGGACTCCTACCACAAAGGAAACCAATGCGGAACTGATGCCCACAATGAGGGCAATACGCGTTCCCCAAATAATACGGCTGAATACGTCCTGACCAATCTGGTTCGTGCCCATAAAAAATCCTTTGTTCCCCTCTTCGCGCAGCGTTCCTGCCACCTGCAAATTCGGATACGCATCCAAGGAATCTTCAAGGACATCCGGGGCAACAACAAAACCATCAATTTCACCACTATCCAGGGCAGCCAAACATTCTTCCAATGTATCATATCTTCGCTGTCTTGGTTGATACCGTACCCCTTCTGGCGCGTTATCATTCAATTCAGTTAATACCTCCCGCAAAGCCTGACTAGCCGGGCTGCCAACAATAAAGCCTATATTATTCGTCTTGTCGGCAATATCCACAAGTGTGATTTCACCTCTCTCAACCTGAGACACCAGAACATATTCTGAGGGTGCCTGACCAGGTTCCAGCAATGATGGCCCCACTTCCGCCCTGGGATCATAAGGTGCAAACCATTGCGGGAAAATACCAACCAGGATAATAAAAATCAGCAATAAACCACTGATAGCTACAAACCACCAATCCCCGCCATACCATCTTCTGGCAATAAATAGTTTGCGAACAAAGCCAACTCGATCCAGATCGAGCATCCAATCTGGCACTTTCTCAGTGGTTGATGAGTGTTTCTTTTCAGGTTCCATATCTTCTCTCATATCTTTATGTTATGAAATTAATAACGAATGCGTGGATCAATAAACGCGTAAATAATGTCCATCAGAAGACTGACGAAAGCCACAAATAACGCAAAAACACCAATCGTTGCCTGCACAGCTGTATAATCCCGAAGTTGAATTCTCTCCACCAGATACCTTCCAACCCCAGGCAATGAGAAGGTCGTTTCAGTAAGTACAGCACCAGCCAGCAGAATGGCAAACTGTAAACCTAACAGGGTAAGAATAGGAATAAACGTATTCCTCAATGCGTGTTTATATGCCAACCTGTTCTCTGGTAATCCACGAGCTCTTCCAGCTGTAATGAAATCTGACTGGAGCATTTCTATCATATTCACCCGGGTGAGACGAACAAAAACACCGGTCAATGCCAGTCCTAATGTCACGGAAGGTAAAACAAGATGCATCAGGGATGACCCTAAGGCTGCCCAATTTTTAGTAAGGATTGAGTCAATCACATAAAAATTGGTTATCGTCTCAAAGTTCACCATTAATAGGGTATCCATCCGCCCCGCTAAAGGAAAAATTGGTATTCTTACAGAAAACAATATTTGAAAAATTAAACCCATGAAAAAGACTGGAATAGAATAAACCACAATACTCAATAAACGAATGATGTAATCGATTGGTTTCTTGCGGTTCTTGGCTGCGTATGAGCCAGAAAATATTCCAATCAGAGCAGTCAAAGTAATTGCAGGGATCGTCAGTTCGATTGTTGCTGGCAGCCGTTCTCCCAGCTCATCTCGAATGGGTCGTTCTCCCTGAGTGAGGGCAGTACCAAAATCAAGTGTTACCATGTCCCAAAGAAAATCAAAATATTGCACGTACAATGGACGGTTCAACCCAAGGCGCTCTCGCAGAGCATCTGCCTGTTCGGCACTGACCCTGGGTCCTAATTGTGAACGAATAGGATCACCAGGTAAAATTCTCATGATAAAGAAAATCATGGTAACAAGGATTAGCACCATCGGGATCGTTAACAACAATCGGGTGATTATAAATCTACGTAAAGATGCCGACATCGAACTCTCCAATTTTCAAAATAAAAGGGGGCAAGGTTTCCCTCGCCCCCAATAGTCAACTTCTTTTTTTATCACCTGATTTAGATTTCTTAGTCTACAATTATGATAAATCAGGCGATATCCAATACGAAAACCGTTGAGGGCTTACTCACCGTAGGGAAATAGATGATTGAACACCATATATCTCAAAGCGGGAGCATCAACTTTATCAACAGTGACACCATCTACGCTCTGTAATCGAATTGCTTCCACGGGTCCTAACGTTCGCCATGCAACATCAATTTCGCCTTTTTCAATCGCATTGGACATGGTGGTCGGATCAGCAAAGTAACGGATGATCACAGTCTTGATGAATGGTGCGTCGCCAATATATTCCGGATTGGCTTCCAGAACCATTTGTTGGCCAGGTTCATGCGAAACCATTTTGTAAGGTCCAATACCATCCAGTTCGGTTGGGAATTGATTAATGGTATCCACAAATTCATTCGGATTGGCTGGTACAAAAGGAGCTGTGGCAGATAAAGCCGGGAAGAATCCGAAAGGAGCTTTCAGATTGTAAGCGACTACTAATTCATCTACTGCTTCTACACTATCAACATACAATTGGATCAGACCAGAAACCTGACCTTCCAAAGAATTCAGGCGGTCCCAGGAATCAACATATGTTTGAGCGTTTACAGGTGTACCATCCGCGAATGTCAAACCTTCTTTGATTGTGAAGGTGAATGTTAAACCATCTTCACTAACTTCAGGAAAATCAGCAGCTGCACCAGGCACAAGTTCTGAGGTTCCGGGAGTATAGGAAAGAAGTGCCATACCAGTATTCTTGATAATTTCCCAGTCATGGGTAGCATAAGCATCTGCCGGATCCAGACTGTTAACCTCATCGGTTGTACCAATGATGATGGTATCGGTGTTGCCAGCAGCAGGATTGGCATCGGCACCAAAGGAAAGAACGTTGTAGTTGAATTCAAATGGCGGACCAACCACAACACCTTCCACACCATCACGATAGGAAACAAATTCTGGTTCCCAGAATAACGGAATGGTCGGAACATCCTCTGCGTAAAGGTCACCAATTTGTTGATAATAATCTGTGCGTTCTGCATCATCAGCAGTGGAAGCGCCAGCTAACAGAAGTGCATCCATTTCTTCGTTACAGTAGTTAACACCATTATCAGGTGATTGAACGCAGGATGCAAATGGGGATAACCAGTTTTCGGGATCGGCAAAATCAGGGAACCAGCCTAACATAAAGAATGGCAATTCACCAGCAACAAATCCATCCACATACTCTGCCCAGTTCAAGCTTTTGAGTTCAACTTTGATGACGCCAGTCTCTTCCAACTGTTCTTTAATAACCTGCATGACATCAGCGGTGGTGGTGCCGTAGTGTTCAGGGGGATACCATAAAACAAATTCAAATGGCATTTCCTCTGAATACCCTTCACTCTTAACCAATTCAATTGCCATATCCAGGTCACGGGTTCCGTATTTATCCAGGAAAGGTTCTGTTGCATAAGGATAACCGACAGGAACCATATGGTAAGCGGGAATATTACGACCTTCAAAGACACGGTCGACTATCACTTCGCGGTCCATGGCTGCAGCGACTGCCTGACGCAAGGGCTGTGTCCACAGAAATTCTCGGTCGGGAATTCCAGCTGGCTCTTCCACGACTGGTTCTTCAACCACTGGCTCTTCGACAACTGGTTCTTCAGCAACCGGTTCTTCGACAGCGGGTTCTTCAGCGGCTGGTTCTTCTGTCGCAACAGGTGCTGCAGGTTGGCAGGCAACTAAAAGCATGCTGGCAACCAGTAACACAAATATTACACTAAAAATCGATTTGGATCTCATTATCTTCCTCCTAAGAATTTGAAAAATTTGAAATTGTCGATATGGGGTAAAAAAGAAGTTTACTTTAAAAAAATACACCTCCTCTTAAATATAGATACTTTCGGAAATTAATTGATTAATTCATTCAACCATTTTCCATTTCATTTGTCAATACTGCCTAAGGATAATTGTCACCTGGTCATTCGGTTGGGAAAAATCGAACAATCTGTCTTGACAGTGTGTATTCCTACATGTATAATCCAAATCGATATACCCCATGGGGGTATATTTGTAAATCTGGAAATTGAGGTGAATGAATGCCGTTATATGAGTATGTTTGTAATGATTGTGGTCAACCCTTCGAAAAAATGATGCGTTTTAGCGAGTTAAATCAATCTCCCAGTTGCCCAACCTGCGCTGGAAATAATACCAGCAAACAGATCTCATTATTTGCGAGTTCAGGTTCATCCTCCTCGTCGAGTTCTTCCAGTTGCAGCAGCAGCCCCACCAGCCGCTTTCGCTGAGGGGGATAAATCGCCTGCGTGTCAGGCAGAAATCGGAATCGTATGCAACGTCACCGATAATCAAGCAAGAGACAAGTTAATTAACCGCTTACGCCGCATTGAAGGTCAGGTGCGCGGTGTTCAATCCATGATATGCTGATGAACGCAACTGCCGTGATATTTTACAGCAGTTAAGCGCCATCCGCTCAGCCGTTCAGGGAGTCAGCCTGCTTCTACTGGAAGACTACATGTCAGATTGTTTTGTGAACCTGGAGGAGAAAAATCCCCAGGAACGTGATGAAATATTAAAAGATCTTATTCAAATTCTGGGTAAGACCCCCTAAGGGAGATAAAATATGGCAAGTGCAAGAATTATCTGGCAACCGGGTGGAAAAACCTTTATTGGCATTGATTCAACCAACCACTCCGTCGTTTTATCCACACCCGATGAAGGTGTGGGAATGAAACCCTCCGAATTATTATTGGTGGCTGTTGGATCCTGTACCGCTGTCGATGTGGTCAATATCCTCGAGAAGAAGCGCTATCAACTGAACAGCCTTGAAATCCAGGTCAGTTCCGAACAGGATACCAATCCACCCTGGACCTTCCGTAAGATTCACATCCATTACAAATTACAGGGAGCCGAATTAACCGACAAAGCGGTGGAACAAGCCATTCAACTCTCCGAGGAGAAATACTGTTCGGTGTCAGCTACCGTCCGCGCAACCGCAGAAATCACCACATCTTACGAATTGATTTAATCATCCCAACCAGAACTCTCAATCATCCCTGCTTCGGCGGGGTTTTTTCTTAGATTTGACCGGAATGTGGCGCAAATTGAAAGGTTCTGTTCATTACAGAATGTGGTGCAAAATTACTGTGCTGAATGCGGCTAAAAAACAGGTTGACGAATTTACTGTTGGAGACACAGAATGGCTATTTCAATTATCATTATTTCTCAAGCCAAATCTGCAGGGCTGACATTCATTTCATCCGGCATAAACCGCATCCCTTTTAGTTCTTCAAAGGTCAGGCTACTTGCCTTCCAGCTCAGGACGGACTTTTCTCAAATTTTCATATAAGTAGGTGTAACTGGTCATCACCCGTGCTTTCCAATTCAGGTTCAGGTTCCGTGCCACTTTCTGAATGCTGGTCCCATCGGGACCTTCAATTTCGATGAAATTTCCATAAGGTAATTCATCCAGCACTACCAAAGTGTCCAGCAGTGAATAAGTGGTGCGGTATTTTTCATATGCCATAACCACTTCGTATCCCAACCCTTCCAATAGGGTACGGGTCGTATCATAATCATCTACCAGTACTTCAATTTCCTGCCGAATGCTGACCAGTTTACCTGCTTCAGCTGCACCTTTGAAAGTCAGAATATTCTCTGTATCTTTACGCAACCGCAATACCTGGTGCAAATTACGTAAGCGACCATCGGCTGTATCAAAGCGCAAATTGGACTCAAAACAACGTTCCTGCACTAATGTGCCACCAAGATCAAGAATTTTTTGTTCAATTTCCTTCAATGAGAGTACATAGAATTTCACTTCAATTTCAACATCACTATTGTTCTTCATGCTTTAATCCTTTTGGCAACTTGTTTTTTGTAAGGTAAAAATAGCCAAATACAAAACCTAAGTAAATAATCGTTGCAACAATACGAAATGGCAAATTATAAAAAGCAATGCTGCTCTGGGAAAAGATCAAGTAATCCAGCCACCAACCAACCATCAATATCATTAAACTGACCTGCACATAGGCAGGACTCCAATTCAATCCTAGCCAGGTGCTCACAACAGCAATGGTACCCAGGATTCCAATCAACGCACCGCTGAGAAGACTATACCACGGTCCTGGTTTTACCACATACGCAATCAAAAATTCCCATTGATAAATGCTCTGATAAACCCGCAACCAACCCAACACGGCAATGATGGCGAGCGAGAGTATGATTAGCTTCAGTAAGAATGGCCGTTTCTGTTTCAATATTTCCGTCCTGCAGGAATTGTACTCGAAGTCAAGGCAGGCAGGAAAAATCGTATCATCTTTCCCAGATGTTTTATTGCTCAAGGTGAATCAATGGATAAAACTGTAATTCCCACAAATGCACATGGGCTGGTTCAGCATTATTCAGGTTGAAAACCCGCACCTCAGCCCAATCTACCGCGCTAGTTTCCGGTAAATCTACTTCTACAAACCGCGGTTCAGATGCTTCTGGTACTTCCACTTCCAGAATAATGGGAACCTCAGCTCCATCGGCCCAGATTTTAGCTTCCACTCGTGTTGGTTCACCCCCCACCCGCAGGAGCAATTGGGAAACCATGCGGGGTTCTGAAAAACGCACAATCAACTGCATGGGGTTTGCTTCCCAGCTTCTTGCCAGCGTGGTCTTATCCCCATCAAAAATATGCAGGATTTCGCCCATATCCAGGGTGGAGTATTCCACCTGTACTTCTTCGCCATCTGCCAAATAAACCATTCCTATGTTCATAGACCGTCTGGCAGTCAATTCTTCCACAAAAATCCCTTCAATATTTTCTATATAATCCAGCCGGGTAAAATAGAAACCAGGTTCACCATTTGGATAGTTAATTACCTCATCTATTTGAATATTGGTAAATTTTTGACTCTCGCGCATGTTCTGCATTTCTTCCGGGGTCATCACAAACACCATTTCAGGGTCAATTGGGATCAATTCGCTGATGTACCCATCAATACTGCCCATCCGAAACGGAACCGGATCATCAAAAAAGAAACGTGCCAGTACATCGGCTCCATTTGTCCAGGTGGATGTCAGATAGAATTTTTTCCGAGGATTATTCCTCAATTCATCTTTAATTGTTCCAAATACCTGCTGAGCGCCATATTGCATGCCGTATAGACCATAATTTGAAAACCAGGTGGGACCATTGCGCAGCGCATCGTTCAACATAAGAAAATTCAAAACCATCAAAAGCAATAGTGCCCATATTCCTGCTCTCTGAGTAAATTGCTGGGTTAGATTTCTGCTCTTCTGAATTCTTTCCAGTACCCATTCCCAGGTTATAACCAGTCCGATGGTGGTCAGAATACTTGCTGGAATCACCATCACCAGTATCCGTGTGATACCCAATTCTGCCAATGCTGCCCCGCTGGGAGCTGCCACCAAGGTGATCAGAACCAGACGAGGAAAGTATTGCCTGTAATGTTTGCCACACCATAGTGTGCCTGCTATCACGAAGGGCAATCCTGGCATCCATAAATGTCCATATTCTTTCATTATATGACGTTGTAAGTCCACCTGATTGGGGAGATACCAATACAGGGGGTTCAATCCACGCACATATTCACTCACAAAATTCATCAACTTTTCACCTGGGGGAATATTTTGCACCCAGTAGGAATTCAATATCTCCAGATGCCGTAACGACTCGCCCGGATGATCGAGTGAAAACCGTAGAAACGGTATCAAGAAGATCAACCCAATACCCAATGCTTTCAGGAAAATACGCTTATTCTGCCAGTGATAACGCCCATCACTCAGCAGGAATCCCAACAAGGTCAACGCAACGACCAACCGCATGGGACTGTAGCTGTAAAATGCCAGGGCAGCTAAAACAGCCGCAGCGTACAAAAATCTTAGATTTCCTTTCCGATACACCACATAACAACCCACAAAACCAGCATAAAAACTGACAGCCATGGCCGTTTCAAAGGCAGTCCTGGAATGCAAGAACCAGGCAGGCATTAAGGAGAGCACCAGCACCCCCAACCAGCCCAACCCCTGTTTGAAACCTTTTTCGATTATCCACCCCACACCGGCTGCTGCGAGAATCGTCAACAAAGCAGCTGCTCCCCGCGTCGCCCAGATTTCCTTTCCGAATAGCCACACCGGTATTACCTGGAGGTACACCGAGGTGCTCAAATTATATTGGCCACCATTCTGAAAAAATGTGGGAAAAAATTCATCGTACGGACTATAAAAACCATCCCGGATCAGATCAGCCGCATGTACACTCTGGATGGCTTCATCACTGAAGAAGTAAATCGGGAACTCCTGCAACCCAATCAGGCGTACCAGCATGTACACCAGCAACGCGAGCAGAAAAGCCAACGCTGGATGCTCGCTTCCATTTTTTTACAGAAGGATTGACGACCTTTTTATTATCCTTCCCAGAATAAGTTTTCAGGATCTCAGTGTATCGAGGATTGCCCTCCTGATCAAGATGATGGCACACCAACTCCATTTCATGATCAGGTGGTACATTGACCTCAACAATCAATTTTTTATCTATCTGTTTTTGATTGGTTATTTCTGGTTTTTGAGAATTTTGGATATCGTTTTGCATTCAATTTGATTATAGCATTTCGAATTTAAGCTGAATATCACTGACGATGGGCATCAATTTATTTGAAAATTGGGTTAATCATTAAAAATGCCGTAAAATTAGAGGCACATCAATAGCACAATCATTGATGAAAAATGAATAACAAAGCAGGTATTATGAGTGAAGAAATCACCCCCGAAATTTTCAATCATCTTGTCACCCTGGCTGCCCTGGAATTGGACGAAAATCAGGCAGCCTATTTACGTCGAGAATTGAACCAGCAACTGAAAGCCATTCATGAATTGGAAGCCATTCCGCTGGATGCCGATCTGAAGGTCACCACCCATGGTGTCACCTACAATCTGGCAACCAGCCCGGCACTGCGTGAGGATATCTGGAAGCCCCATCCCAACCCGGATGAGATTCTGACGCAAGCCCCCCAGGTGGACGAGCATTACATCATCGTGCCCGATATCCCACATGAGAAACTGGATTAAGCCATGGAACTTTGCGATCACTCAGCTCACGAATTATTGGATTTATTGCGCAGCAAGCAGGTATCCGCTGAAGAAATTGTGCAAAGCAGTCTGCAACGCATTGCTGCGGTAGACGGACGCCCCGGCAGTCTGGAATCAAGGGAAGAAACCGGTCAGGACAGGCAAAAAGTCCACGCCTTTATCTCTGTTTCAGCCGAACAGGCGCTGGATCAGGCAAAGGCTATTGATCAGAAACTGGCAAAAGGTGAACAGATCGGTCTTCTGGCTGGAATTCCCTTTTCAGCCAAGGATGTTTTCTGTATCAAAGACACATACACCACTGCGGCCTCGAAAATACTGGCGAATTTCAAAGCCCCCTACACCTCCACAGCGGTGGAACGCCTGCAACATCAGGGGGCTATCATGCTGGGCAAGGTCAATATGGATGAGTTCACCTATGGCTCTTCCAACGAGTTGACCGCTTTCCAGCCCTGCCCACGCAACCCCTGGGATACCAGCCGTGTGCCGGGTGGCTCCTCCGGAGGTAGCACTGCTTCGGTGGCTGCCGGTGAGGTACCTTTCTCTCTCGGTACTGATACCGCGGGTTCCATCCGCCAACCAGCCGCCTTTTGTGGTGTGGTCGGTGTTAAACCCACCTATGGTCGTGTCTCACGCTATGGCATCATCGCTTTTGCCTCCTCGCTCGATTGCCCGGGTCCAATCGCTCGGGATGTCACCGATGCTGCTTTGATGCTGCAAGCCATCGCCGGGGCTGATCCGCGTGACAGTACCGCTGCCAATGTGCCCGTACCGGACTTATCTGGCAACCCTCGAGCAGGGTGTGAAAGGCAAACGCATTGGCTTATCACCCGATTATTTCCAGATCAGCTATATGGATGCCGAAAGTGGCGAGATCCACCAGAAACCTGTGCAGGAGGATATCCGCGCTGCTGTTTATCACGCCGCTGAGGTGCTGCAAAGGATGGGAGCAGAGATCATCGAGGATGTCCCCATGCCCAATACCCGCTATGGCATCCCAGCATTTTTCGTGATCAGCCGGGTGGAAGCTGCTTCCAACCTGCACCGTTATGATGGCGTCAAATATGGTTACCGTACCCCCAGCGCAGAAGATGATTTGCGCGTCATGTACCGTAAGACCCGCAACGAAGCATTCGGTTTGCAACCCAAATTACGTATCCTGATGGGTATGTACGTCAGTGCTGCCCAATACTCAGAACAATATTACAACCGTGCCCTCAAAGTACGCGCCTTATTGCGCCGAGATTTCGACCAGATCTTTGATCAACAGGGTAAATACCAGCTGGATGCTCTACTGACGCCCACCACCCCGACCACTGCCTTCCCTATTGGTGCGATCTATGGCGACTCGGTGCTGATGCAATACTCCGATCAGTTCACCGTCACTGCCAACCACGCTGGCATCCCCGGTATCTCTCTCCCAGGTGGTATCGCCGCAGATGGCTTGCCGATTGGTGTCCAATTTTTAGGACCTGATTTTCACGAGCATACCCTGCTGCAAATGGGGCGCGCTTTGGAAATCGGCACCCAGGATGAAGCCTGGCGGAAACAAAAACCTGCTGTTTTACGCTGAAGTGTGAGCATGCAGATTAAATCCAGAATCACATCACAAACCACCTCCAGGAGGATTGGATGACAGAATACGAAGTTGTAATTGGCCTGGAAACTCATATCCAGTTGAATACCAAAACTAAAATTTTTTGCGCCTGTAAAGCTGACTCCTGGGACGATGAGCCCAACACCAATATCTGCCCGGTCTGTACCGGTTTGCCCGGTGTATTACCCGTATTGAACAAAGCCGTGGTGGAGAAGGGCGTATTGCTGGCGAAAGCAATGCATTCCGATATCCGCATGCGCTCTTTCTTTGACCGCAAGAATTACTTTTACCCTGACCTGCCCAAAGGCTACCAGATCTCGCAATATGACCTCTCACTGGCCAGCGGTGGTTATCTGGATCATCCCCATGCCGGAAGGCTATACCCGCCGGGTCAGCATCCATAAACTGCACATGGAAGAAGATGCTGGCAAGACCAAAAACGCCGGCAACCTGCGCCTGATCGATTTCAACCGCTGTGGTGTCCCATTGGTCGAAATGGTCACCGGGCCGGATTTACGCTCTGCCAATGAAGCCGCCCAATACCTGATCCGCCTACGCCAGTTACTGCGCTGGTTGGGCATCTCCGAAGCCGACATGGAAAAAGGTCACCTGCGCTGTGATGCCAACGTCTCCATCCGCCCTAAAGGCTCGGATCAGCTCTTCACCAAGACCGAAATCAAGAACGTCAACTCGATTGATAACGTCCGCAATGCCATCGAACACGAAGTTCGAACGCCAGATTCGCGAGGTGGAAGCCGGCAATCGTGTGCATGCCTGGACCCTGGATTGGGATGAGGAGAAGAACGAGTTACGCAAAATGCGCTCGAAGGAAACCGAAGCCGACTACCGCTACTTCCGCGAACCGGATCTGCTACCCCTGGATCTGACACAGGCATGGCTGGATGAAATTCTGGCAGACTTCCCCGAACTTCCCCTGGAACGCAAAGCCCGTTTCATCACAGAATACAAACTACCTGAATACGATGCCGACATCCTGACTGGCGAACGCAACCTCTCCGATTATTTCGAAACTGCCGTGCAAGGTTACGCTGGTGACCCCAAAAAGGTCTCCAACTACCTGATGAATGACATCCTACGCATGCTCAATGAGAGCGGCAAGACCGCCAACCAGTTGCAACTCACCCCTGCCTACCTGGCAGAGATCCTCAAAATGGTTGATGCCGGGCAGATCAACACCTCCACCGGCAAGAGCATCTGCTGGAGAAAGTGGAAAACAGCGGAAAATCCCCCAAAAGCATCGTCGATAAAGAAGGTATTGGGTCTGGTCAGCGATGACACCGCCATCCGGAGCCGTGGCCGAGAAGATCGTGGCAGCCAATCCCAAAGAAGTGGAGACCTTCCGAGCCGGCAAAGAGACCCTCATTGGCTGGTTCACCGGACAGGTCATGCGCGAAATGCGTGGCAAAGCCGACCCCAAGCTGGCAACACAGATTTTGCTGGAGTTGCTGAAGAAATAATTTCAACTGGGATTGTTATCCGAGGGATTGTTCAAGAAAATTTGAAATCTAAAACGAAGATAATTCATCAACCGCACGGAAATGAAGTGTATTCATTAATTCCATAAAAAGGGTTAAAGTTGTTTCACGATCCGATGAAGAAGAAATGATTGTGAAACCAGTTGTATCAAAGTATAAATTCCTTGTTCTGGTTAGAAACCTCATTTCATAACCATCTTCCTCGCCTGTTTTGAGAAATAAGGACACCGGATTGTCATCCAGAATGGTGGTCTCGCTGATTAAGGTATATTCCCCACCTGATTTTAAAATATTATAAGTTGCATCATATTTTGTTACTGCATCCGTAATTTCTGGATAATAAACAATTCTGTACCTTAAAGAACCAATTTCTCCATCATTCATATCAGGATTAATGAAACGGACATAGAACATTCTGATACCTGTAGCGGTTATTAAATCAGTATGCTCCTGATCCAGTATTAACGTATTAGCATCATGGAAATCAAAAATAAAATCAAAAAGGTCTTCCTGATAAAACTCTCCCTGGAATGGGTTTTCCGTCGGACTTGGAGTGGGTGTTTGCGTCGGGATGATCGTAGGCAAAATAATCACAGTTTTATGAATGGTAGGGGTTGGGGTAATCAAACGATCAAACGGAATCGTTGAAATGGCAAGAGAAAAACAAATAAGGGAATTTATTACAACCCCAAAAATAACCAATTTTTTATTCATTCATTTTTCCTATGAAGAACTATTTAATTCATTATAGGGATTTTTTTTAGTTCTCAACTTATCAGTTTTGTTATCCAGCTGAGACATACAAAAAACCACTTTTTATTGTGGCTTGAATTGAAAACCTCTCACTCCCCTTGTCGAATAAGCATGTTGGCGTGAAAAAATCAGTAGTTTAAACACTTATCTATATTCTATAGATTTCGTCGAGAGCTCCGAAAAATAACTGGAGAAATCATAATTTATCGTAGCACTGATATCCGGCAGAAGCATGGCTGGGTTTACTTCTGCCATGATCATGATATAAAGATGTTGAAAAAAGTGTATAAATGGATCCTGTGTTAGAAATGTGGTTTTTCGGGTATACGCATCATATTGGGCATAGATCGCTGGTTCACCCTGAATAAAAATCCCATCCGGAACAACACCTGAAGTTACCTTTTTTGCTGTTTGATAAAGGTTCACCAATGCATCCTGATTTGCTGTATGAGTAAATGAGAAAATAAACGTTTTTGGTATAGTCCTTAATTTCATTTCCATATAATCCTGGGAGTTATTGGCCAAAATATTGTGTTTTGTCGGTTTCAGGTTTTTTACGCTGACACTATTAATAAAGCACCGTCTTAATTGCGTCAGGTCATCATTAGGTGAAATTTGAATCGTCGCAATAACACCTTCAAGCAGGTAGGATTCGTTGTTATCTGATGTTCTGAAAACTGGATAATTGGATCGATACAGAATGATGTCCTGGGTCGCTGATTTTCGACCTGTAAAATCGATGATATTACCAGCACCAATATCAATGGTGGAGGGTATAAATTTTTGTAGAAAATTCATGATGAAATACAACCTCAAAGCAATACGATTTTCAGAATGGCTGGGAAGTTTTGGATGAACTTTAAAGAGATCTGTAAAAGATTTCTCTGTGTTCCTGCAAAATTCTAAAAAAGGAAACATATCAACTCCTCAATTTTTTATGGGTTCAGTTTATATCATTGTACTATAAATAGAATATATATTCTATTTAATTTAAGATAATAATAGAAATTCTTAAGATTTAGGAAATCAGATTTCGGTATCAGTTTATTTTATTCCACCACTTCGACGTACATAACGGACCACAAAATCCGCTGTGATGGCAATTCTCTCTTTATATTCGTCTAATAATTCCGGATACAGATGTGTACCGCCTATTGCCCATAGATTCCAATAAACTTCCAATGCAGCCAGGAATAGGTCTATCTGTTGTGATTGTTCATCAGGTAACTGTCTGAATTCTGTATATCCCCTTAAAAGTGCATCTTTATAATCTAAGTAATCCGGATGATCTATACATGCATCCAACGCCACAGCCAGGTCAAAGATGTAATACCCAAATCCCGAATCATCAAAGTCAATAGCTCTGGGTTCACCATGCCAGAATAGCAGATTGGCATCCACTCCCAAATCCCCATGGATCAAACCATAAATCTCAGGACGTTGACCCCATCCATCCATCACCTCTTTCACGCGCTCTGCCACAATTGAAAAAGCTTCCCTGTGCACAGGGGATAACAAAGCCCATGCATCCGCATTTGGCATACCACTCCCAACATCATTCTGGAACAATCCCTCCCAGTCAAATTTCCGCTTCGCTATTCCCACTGCAGGTTGCCATTGCATGGAGAAATTGTGCATTTTTGCCATCAATCTCCCTTGTTGAAGAAAATGATATGGACGAAATGTTTTTCGAACGTATCGTCCCTTGACCCAACGCAGCAAGGAACAATAACGTGTCTCAGGTATGTATGGCATATTCATTTCCAGTAATAAATTTCCATTCAGGGTTTTTATCGGCTCGGAGACAGGCAAATTAGCCTCCCGACGCATAGCGGATAACCATGCGAGTTCAAATTCAATCGCTTCCGGTTCTTGATAGCCAGGTTCATGAATTCTGAGTAAATAATGATCTTTTACAAAGAAATAATCCGTTTCATCTAACCCTGATACAAATGAAGTTTGAACCCGATATAAAGTATTCCCTGCCTGCCGTACAAGCCAAAATTTCGGATCAATAACCCCAAATTCCTTTAATGCTTCTGCTGCTAATTTCCGCATTCTACGTATTCGACCTAATCTGGTTAATTCTTCATAAGGTTTCAAAGGGTATTTTTCCTTGGATTAATTGTTTATTCATGTTCAAACCAAAAATCATCTATTAGTAATCGAAGTGTTTCATTTGAAGATAGCTTCTACCCGAGCGCGTATTTGATTGGCATCGGGTTCTAAACATACCCAAACGTTAGCCGGTTTGTTCACAAGAATTATCTGGCCCTGAGCTGACCCGGGATTAATATTTACATCCAATGCCAGCTCTACTTCCGGACAAAGGTTTGGATCTGAGGCAACAACCGCTGTAACCAGGTCCCAAATATATGCCTTACCCTGTGGGCTCATTCCCAACACCATATCCGCAAATTTCCATGCCATGATAGCTTCAGGATGCCCATCCACATTCCATTTTTTTATGTCCTTCATAGTCCAGGTGATTTTATTGGTTGCATCAAGAGGTACGAGATGCAGATCCAAACCGGAAGAAAAAACCTCGCTGGCTGCCACAGGGTCAACCCAGATGTTCCATTCTGCTACTGTATTGTTTATCTCAGGAAAATCAAGATTGATGTTCCCTGGTACATACACGCTGCCCCCCATCACGTAAACACGTAAAATCTTGTTTTGAATTTCAGGATCCATACGTAACACTTCCGCAAGATTTGTTTGTGGACCACTGATAAACAGCATGACGGGTTGGGATGAATTCGCCAAAATCTCCAGGATAAGCTCCGTAGCAGGGCGAGGGATTGCAGCAATCCCATTGTTGTCAAGTGGAACTCCGAAAAAGGTGGTCACTGCCCTCACGCCAGGATTCTGGAAAGGCATTCTCGCCATTTAAAGGAGTATCTCTACCATATCCAACCGGGATATCTGCTTTACCCAAATCAGCCAATAATTGAGCCATATGTTTGACGAATACCTGCGGATGTGCTTCTCCCTGAGATATCGTGACAGCTTTGACTTCATAATTGGGGTTCTGTAAAAAGTAGGTCAGCGCAATGATCCCATCTGGGCTACCATCATCATCGAAGATAACCGGGATGGGATTATTCGAAATGGTAGGCTGGGGATAAGGCGTTCCATCAGGGAGTAAGCCCGATTGGTTCTTACAAGATTCAATCCTGATATCAGGAAACTCTCCCCTAATACATATGAGCGGTTCAACCCCAAAGGATTGAAGAATTGGACCCCTTATGAGGAGAATGAGCAAGACAATTCCAAAAAATATAAATGTGATTTTAAAGATTTTATTTTTCAAAGTGGAGCCTTTGATAAAACATCATTACCATTGGTTAATAAGGTTAATTGACTGTACCATTTGCTGATAAAAATGTTTCAACATCCTCGATAAATTTCACTGCTCCACTCTCAATCTCGTCGGTCAGTGCATCCAGATCGTCAAAATTCGGGTTCTCCATCAGCACATGAGTGAGAATGGCATCCTCTCCCTTTGTCGTTGCTACTAATGTATATTGGTTCCAACCGCTATCTCTAATCATTTTCCAATATTTATTTTGAACCTGCTTGTTTACCCCAAACAACCAGGCTTCAAATTGGCAGCTTTCATGGATGAAGACAATCCCTGTTTTTAGACTTCGCTGCTTCAACGAATCAGGAAAGATGGAAAAATAGGTCATATCCATATAACCAAAATACATGCTGCCTGAAACATGATATTCAAGGTGTTTAGCTTTCAGGGTTGACTTCAAATCTGATAAATATCCCATCAACCCCAGGTAAGCCCTGGGAATCAACCCCAGCTGCATTTGCTTCTTGTATTCCATCATCGCATCATGAAACGATTCCATAGTTACTCCTTGCTTCTATTGAACAGATGGGTTTAACTTCTTTGATTTTAATTATATGCCTGAAATAAAAGGTGCTAAGGTGATAAGGTGTTGAGCTCCTAAGAACTCAAACCTGATTTTAGTCATAGTTGATTGGAAACAATACTAGTCTTGCTCTGACCTGACTTGAATTCTATACCTGAATTCTATGACTTCAGCTTCTTAAATCGTAACCCACCACTTTTAGGACTTGACACCGTGAGCCGTCAGCCATGAGCCATCAGCCATCAACTATCAGCTAAAAAAAGTACTTGACTTAGGACACATGTTCGTGTTATTATATAGTACAAATATTCGATTATTAAGGAGATTTCAAATGGCTAGAAAAAGAGAAGGTCTGAGTGACCGCCATCGCAGGATAATGGAATATCTGACCGAGTTCATTGATGAATTTGGCTATTCCCCCTCTATTCGTGAAATCGGTGATTCCATCGATGTCAAATCAACCTCATTGGTAGATTATTACCTCAACCAACTGGAAGAAAAAGAATACATCTCGCGTGAAGGTCGTATCTCACGCAGTATCCGTGTATTAAAACCGATGCGTTCAGCTGGCAAAGCCATCAGCACCAAAGTCCGGGATACAGTTCGGGCAGTCAACACGGCGGTGGATAATCTTGTCAACATTCCGCTGCGTGGCCGTATTGTCGCCAGTTCCCCGATCCCCATGCCTACTTCCGATTTCAATTACTACGATTCGGAAAGTGGTGTAGAAATTGCCCGCAGCCTCTTACCTGCGCGCGAACGGGTCAGTGAACTTTTCGCCCTCGAAGTGCAGGGTGACTCCATGATCGATGCCATGGTTAATGACGGCGATCTGATCATCATCCGCCCTTCCAATCAGGCTGCCAACGGTGAAATGGTCGCTGTATGGCTGGATGACAAAGACGAGACCACCCTGAAATATTTCTACAAAGAGAAAAGCCGTATCCGCTTGCAACCTGCCAACCCCACCATGGATCCCATCTACATCGACAACCCGGAAGCATTACGCATCATGGGTAAAGTTGTGATGGTTATCCGGCAATACAAAAGCGAAATTTTATAGACTTTAAATTCTCCTGTTCAAAAGATACATTTCTGGCCATTGATACGTAACAAAAAACGGCTGAGTTATTCAGCCGTTTTTTAATTTACATCCAAATTGGATTAGGCAACTACTACTTCAGCGCCTGCTTCAGCCAATTTTTTCTTTGCATCTTCGGCAGCTTCTTTGGAAACACCGGTGAGAACCTTGGAGTCAGCAGCTTCTGCCATATTCTTGGCTTCAACAAGACCCAGGTTGGTGAGTTGGCGGATAACCTTGATGGTTTCAATTTTCTTGGGGCCAGCACTTTTGAGAACAACATCGAACTCTGTCTGTTCTTCAACTTCTTCAGCAACAACAGCAGGACCAGCAGCAGCAACTGCAGCTACAGGTGCGGCAGCGGAAACGCCCCATTTTTCTTCCAACAACTTAACCAGATCAGCAGCTTCTAACACGGAAAGCTCGCTCAACATATCAACAATTTTAGCTAAATCAGCCATTTCAAATCACTCCTTAAGTGTATTTAATAAATTTTTTAATAATTTTCTTACTTATCCTTGTTCAGAATAAGCTTTCACAACAGCAGCCAATCCACGGGCAGGTTCAGCAATGGTGCGTACCAATTTGCTGGCTGGTGAATTGATTAAACCTAACAGGGTAGCGCGTAATACCGGTAAACCTGGTAATTCTGCCAGTGATTCAACATCTTTCTGGCTGATCTTGCGGGAACCCAAATAGCCACTTTTTACTGCAAAAACCTCAGATTTTTTGGTTATTTCTTTGAATACCTTTGCTAAGGCGGGCGGATCACTGAACGCGAAGCCGGCCATGGTAGTACCTTCCATATCGAATGTAGCATCAATGCCTGTGTTCTGGAAAGCCTTCGATAACAATGTGTTTTTCACTACGTGAATTTCACTGCCAGTTTCACGAACTTTTTTGCGCAAGTCATCAATTTCTTTCATGCTCATTTTCTGATATTCAAGAAAGAAAACTGCTTCACTGCCTTGCAGCCACTGCTCATATTGAGCCATCATTTTCCCTTTATGTTTCTTGGTAAAAGCCAACGTCTTACCTCCTTCCTTTGTAAATAAATAAAAAAGTCTTTACTTTTCGCCAAAGTAAAGACTTCAAACATGACACAAGCCTGCTAACAGGTATTTCGTCTTTCAGTCTCCACCTCGGCGGGAATGTTTAAGCCCTAAGGCTCCTGCTTTCTTCGGTGAACCCTAATTGTAACACAACCAGGGATATTCACAATGTTAAAAATTCGAATTACTCTTTAATCTTCAATCCCTGAGCTACAGTGGAATCCACTTTAATTCCAGGACCCATGGTGGAAGCAATGGTAATGCGTTTGATATAACTTCCCTTGGCACCTGCTGGTTTGGCTTTGCGAATAGCTTCCATCAAAGCGGATAAGTTTTCAAACAGTTTATCCAGATCGAACGAAACTTTTCCGATGGGAGCGTGAATATTAGCGGTTTTATCCAGACGGAATTCCACACGACCAGCTTTGGATTCTTCGATAACGCGTGGCAAATCCTGTGCCTGAACAACAGTACCAGCCTTCGGATTCGGCATCAAACCACGGGGGCCTAACACACGACCTAAACGGCCAGCTTTACCCATCATATCCGGGGTTGAGATTGCGACATCAAAATCGGTGAAACCATCCTGAATTTTCTTGATCCATTCATCGTCATCAGCGACATAATCAGCGCCGGCTTCACGAGCCAATGCAGCACCTTCACCCTGGGCGAAGACTAATACTCGAACGGTTTTACCCAGACCATGAGGCAGAACGACGACATCACGAACCTGTTGATCTGCCTGACGGGGATCCAAACCAGTGCGCAAATGAATTTCAATAGTCCCATCAAATTTTGTGAAAGATAACTCTTTTGCTAATTCCAATGCTTCGCGAGGTTCATAGTATTTCTGACGATCTACTTTTTCCATCGCTGCTTTAAATTTCTTTCCTACTTTTGCCATTTTTTCTCCTCTGTGGTTCCTGCGGGCAACTAAAGTCACCCTCCCACAATGAACTAATCAACCACCGTAATGCCCATATTGCGGGCTGTGCCTTCAATTTGGGCCATTGCATCTTCCATATCAACTGCGTTCATATCTTTGAATTTGGTTTCGGCAATATCACGCACCTGGTCACGAGTGACCTTGCCAACCTTTTCCTTGTTCGGAACTGCAGAACCTTTTTCGATTCCGGCAGCTTTTTTCAAGAGAAAGGCTGTTGGTGGCGATTTAAGGATAAATGTAAACGAACCATCCGAATAAACGGAGATTTCTGCAGGAATAATCTCGCCCGCTTTGTTTTGCGTGCGGGCATTATATTCCTTACAGAACGCCATAATATTGACACCATGCGCTGCCAGCGCAGGACCAACGGGAGGTGCAGGGTTTGCTTTACCAGCAGTCAACACCAACTTTACAAATGCTTTAAATTTCTTTGCCACTATTTCTCCTTCGTGGTTTTATCGGATTCTTCATCCTCCCACTAAATTAAGGCACTCAAACAAGTGCCAGATTTACGCTTTTTCTACCTGCAAAAAGTCCAGTTCTACCGGGGTTTCACGTCCGAAGAAATTAACCATCACACGCACTTTGGTACGATCCAGATCAATTTCCGCTACAGTGCCACGAAAATCATTGAAGGGACCATCCACAATGCGGACACGTTCGCCAACTTTGAAAGATACCTTGACATGTGGTGCTTCAGCTTCCATCCGGCGTAGTATCTGGGATACTTCATCACTGCGAAGTGGGGTTGGTTCATTACCCATGCCCACAAACCCGGTGACACCCGGAGTGTTTCGCACTACATACCATGATTCTTCGCTCATGACCATGTTGACCAGAACATAGCCCGGGAAGACATGTCGTTCTACTGTGCGGCGTTTGCCATCCTTAACTTCAATTTCTTCCTGTGTAGGGATAACAACATCATAAATTCTGTCTTTCATACCCATGGAATCGATTCGTTGTTCCAGGTTATGGCGAACTTTGTTCTCATAACCCGAATAGCAATGAATCACGTACCAGTGTGCATCACCATCGCGCAAATCAGAGTCCAGCGTATCCAATTCTGGTTTTTCTACAACTTTATCCATTTCCGGATTTTCTGGTTCTTCTTCTGGATTTATCTGATCGTTTACAAAATCATCCATCGGTTATCCCTCAACTTACTGTAGCTTTTAGATAGCTACCAAAGCAGCAATCAATCGAGAAAATATAAAATCTAATAATCCCAAAATCGCTGCCATAACAAAAACCACGACCAACACAACTTTCGTTAATCGCCAGGCTTCTTGTGGAGTTGGCCAGCTAACCTTGCGCAATTCTCCAATCGTGGTACGCCAAAAACGAGCCAGTCGATTTTGTTTCTTTTTTGCTGAGCTCGAGGCTTTATCTGAACGTTTTGTAACTTGTTTTTCTTTTGGTTTCAGAAACTTAGCTGCCAATTTTCTCTCCTTTTTTTACACCCAAAACGCCGCCTGGTCGGACGGCGCTGTCTAGCTTTCAGGCAGGCGAGGCAGGAATTGAACCCGCAACCCCCGGTTTTGGAGACCGGTGCTCTGCCAATTGAGCTACTCGCCTAGGATTGACCGTCAGTTGCAATTTTCAATTAAGAATTCTGCAACCAACTGTCAATGAGATTACTTCGTCTCGCGATGCAGAGTATGCTTCCGACAACGTGGACAATATTTACTTAATTCCATGCGGCCCGGATCATTGCGGCGGTTTTTCTGAGAGGTGTAATTTCTCTCTTTGCATTCACCACACGCAAATGTGATTACTGGGCGGATATCTTTCTTTGATGCCATAGTCTTTCACAGGTGCAATCAGACGTTTTATCCCAATTGCGCCATCTCCTTTACAATAAATTACTGAAGTATCTTAGTGATCACGCCAGCGCCTACTGTCAGGCCGCCTTCGCGAATTGCAAATTTTGAACCCTGTTCCAACGCCACCGGGACGATCAGTTCGACCATCATGTTGACATTGTCACCTGGCATTACCATTTCCACGCCTTCTGGCAGGGTGATCGACCCGGTCACATCCATCGTGCGGATGTAGAATTGTGGTCGGTATCCCGGGAAGAATGGTTTGTGTCGTCCACCTTCATCGCGGCGTAATACGTATACTTCTGCCATGAATTTGGTGTGTGGGGTGATGCTACCGGGTTTGGCAATTACCATCCCTCGTTCCACATCATCTCGGTTGATACCGCGCAGTAATAAACCTAAGTTGTCGCCGGCCATACCCTGATCTAACAGTTTGTGGAACATTTCTACACCAGTGCATACCGAGTTCATGCTTTTCTCACGCAAACCTACGATTTCAACGGGTTCTCCCACTTTGACCAGGCCACGATCTACACGACCGGTCACCACGGTGCCACGACCTTTGATCGAGAAGACGTCTTCCACCGGCATCATGAACGGTTTGTCAATTTCTCGTTCTGGCTGGGGAATGTAGCTGTCTACCACATCCAATAACTCGCGAATGCTGTCATACTCGGGTGCCATCGGGTCGGTAGAGGTGCTTTCCAATGCTTTCAAGGCTGAGCCTTTGACAATCGGGGTCTCATCACCAGGGAAGCCGTACTCGCTCAACATTTCCTGTAACTCTAACTCTACCAGTTCGATCAATTCAGGATCGTCCATCTGGTCGGTTTTGTTCAGGTATACAACAATGCTGGGTACTTCCACCTGGCGGGCTAACAACACGTGTTCTCGTGTCTGTGGCATTGGTCCATCGGGGGCTGCTACCACCAGAATCGCGCCATCTACCTGGGCAGCACCGGTGATCATATTTTTGATGTAGTCACGGTGACCAGGCATATCGACGTGAGCATAATGTCGTGCTTTGGTTTGATATTCTACGTGTGCAATATTGATGGTGATTCCACGTGCTTTTTCTTCCGGTGCATTGTCGATACTATCGTATGCCCGGTATTCACCGAATCCCATTAACTGACTGACCTTGGTGATCGCTGCTGTCAGCGTGGTCTTCCCATGGTCAATATGTCCCATTGTTCCCACATTCAGGTGGGGCTTACTGCGATCAAATTTCTCTTTCGCCATTCTGTCACTCCTCGAATTTAATAATTCTAATTGTCGATGTGTTTTTCCGGCAAAAAGAGCCCTCAATGGGACTTGAACCCATGACCTCGCCCTTACCAAGGGCGTGCTCTACCAACTGAGCTATGAGGGCTTGCCGTTCCTGTCGTACTCCCTTTTTTGAGAGATCTTCGGCCAGAAAAAGACTAGTGGGCAGTGAAGGATTCGAACCTACGAAGTCGTTGACAGCTGATTTACAGTCAGCCCCCTTTGGCCACTTGGGTAACTGCCCATTCTTTTCCCCGAACCGTTGCCGGTTCGTAAGCAAGATTGTTCGAATCAATCCCGCTCACCAACCTGCAACTGAGCCGACGATGGGACTTGAACCCATAACCTACTCATTACAAGTGAGTTGCTCTGCCGTATTGAGCTACGTCGGCAAGTAAATTGTTAAGTTTCAAGCCCTAAGGCGCGTAAAATTATACCAGTACACTGCCAGCAAGGCAAGGATTTTATACCGGTCGCAGAGTCTATCAGAAACCGTTATCAGAGTCAAGGATTCTTAATTAAAATTTAACTTTTGACTCTCACTTTCCGCAATTTCCCTTCCTCAAGTATAATCAGAACGAAAGGGATCGTTACTTATGGAAATTATCTGGTTTGGACACTCTTGTTTCAAATTAACTGAACGGGGCCTAGCTACTGTTATCACAGACCCATATGATGCTCAGGCTACTGGACATTCGCCTTTGAGCATTCCAGGAGAGATCGTCACAATCAGCCATAATAAACCTGGTCACAATCATGTCGCTGCAGTTAAGGGTGATCCTTTTGTTATTTCCGGTCCTGGCGAGTACGAAATAGGTGGAGTTTTTATAAGCGGTCTCCAAACCAATTGTCACGGTACGCCGATTGAAATGGTTGAGCGAAATATCATGTATGTTTTTGATTTTGATGGCATTAAAGTTGCCCATCTGGGTGGGATCGATCACCTTCCTAATCAAAGTGAAGTAGAGGAACTGGGAAACGTTCACATTATGCTGGTTCCCATTGGTGGAAATAGCACTCTGAATGCAGTTCAGGCCGCCGAGATTGTAAATCTAATCGAGCCCAATATTGTTATTCCCATGCATTATATGACCGAATCTTCGATCATTAAACTTGAACCACTCAATAAATTTATAAAAGAAATGGGCTTATCCAGTATCGAGCCCCTGAATTCATTCAAAGTCACCAGCCCACGCAATTTGCCTGAGGAAACCCAGGTAGTGGTCCTGGAAAACCTGAATTAATAAGAGGTGATAAACGTGTCGGTAAAACTGATTATGACCTGGGATATCTTGCCAGAACACGAACAGGAATATTTTGAATTTGTCGTACGCGAATTCATTCCAGGGGTACAGCGCCTGGGATTGGACTTGCAGGACGCCTGGGCAACCGTTTACGGTGAACACCCCCAGATTCTGGTGGGTGCTACCTTTCCTCCCACCATCCATCCCAATACATTAATGAATTCCCCGGAATGGATCAGTTTACACAATCAACTCATGGACTTTATTGAAAATTACACTCAGAAGCTTGTCAATCCACAGGGTGGATTTCAGTTCTAACCTTTCAATTCATTCATGATCAGTCAACCACTCCTGGAATGGTATGCCGTTTATGCTCGCCGATTGCCCTGGCGTGATCACCCTGATCCGTATGCCATCTGGATCTCTGAAATTATGTTGCAACAAACACGGGTGGAAACTGTCATTGATTATTTCACCAATTGGATGCAGGCATTTCCAGATATTGAAACCTTAGCGAATTCATCGGAACAGGATGTTCTCAGACAATGGGAAGGGTTGGGATATTATTCCCGTGCCCGAAATATTCATAAGACAGCCAGAATTTTGCAAAGTGAATATGATGGTCAATTGCCAACTGACCCTCAAACACTGCAAAAACTTCCTGGAATCGGGCGTTACACCGCAGCAGCCATTTCATCCATTGCTTTTGGGATGGATCAGGCAGCCCTGGATGGTAATATTCGCCGCATCCTCTCGCGCATTTTCGATATTTCTTTACCCATCCGTACACCCGCTGCAGAAAAGTTATTCTGGGAGCTGGCTGAAGAAAATCTACCTTCCGGACAAGCAGGTGACTATAATCAAGCATTGATGGATCTGGGAGCAACCATCTGCCTGCCCGGCAAGCCGAGATGCCTGCTCTGTCCGCTGCAGCAGCACTGTCTGGCTTATAAACGTGGTGTGCAGGAACAGCGCCCAGTGATCCCGGAAAAGAAACCTATTCCACATTATATTGTAATCGCAGCCATCCTCCAACGCGACCAGCGTTTCCTGTTAGCTCAACGCCCAGCCAAAGGTCTTCTCGGTGGGTTATGGGAATTTCCCGGCGGCAAACAGGAAGAAAACGAAACGTTACCAGCAGCTTTACAACGCGAGATTATGGAGGAATTGGGGTGTCAAATCTCGGTGGGAGCAGATTTTGGTGAGTATCAACATGCATATACCCATTTTCGGGTTACATTGCACGCTTTCTTCTGTTCAATAGTGAAAGGTGAGCCACAAGCTATTGAAGCTTCGCAACTCGCCTGGGTAACATTGCAGCAACTTTCTGAATACCCTATGGGTAAAATTGACCGGAGAATTGCTGAACAATTGCGAAAAAACACTGATAAATCACTATAATTAAATAAATGAGAGATTTTTCTTTAGATCGTGCAAAAATGGTCCGCGATCAGATCGAACGTCGCGGTATTAATCATCCCGGAGTCCTGGCAGCCATGCGTGAGATCCCCCGGCATCTTTTCGTGTCCATGGAATACCAGAGTGAAGCGTATGCAGATCATCCACTTCCGATTGGCTTTGGTCAGACAATCTCCCAACCCTATATCGTGGCTTTGATGACGGAACTTATCCAACCAGACCCCCAGGATTGTGTGCTGGAAATCGGGACGGGATCAGGATACCAGGCAGCCATCCTCAGCCATTTAGTAAAACAGGTGCACAGCATCGACCGCCATGCAGAATTGGTGAAAGGAGCACAAAGTGTTGCCAAACAACTCAAGCTGACCAATATACAATTTCGTGTTGGTGATGGCAGCTTGGGGTTGCCTGAGCATGCCCCCTATGATGCCATCCTGATCACTGCAGCAGCCCCACAAATTCCAAAGCCATTGCTGAGCCAACTGAAAGTGGGAGGAAGATTGGTATTGCCGGTCGGCGGACGTTGGCAACAGAAGCTTGAACGCTGGATCAGAACGGCTGAGGAGTCTTTC
Organism: uncultured Chloroflexia bacterium; assembly: GCA_963765655.1. GTDB lineage: Bacteria > Chloroflexota > Anaerolineae > Anaerolineales > Anaerolineaceae > UBA6170. The sequence goes on along the minus strand of CAVXXH010000003.1, from coordinate 985,664 downwards.
GATCACGATCAGGATATCCCGGTTAGTTTTGTGCCATTATTAGGAGAATTCGGCTGGTCTGAATCGGATTGGTAACCATTAGTGTACTTGTAATACCTTCACCTGCACGTTATCCTCACCTAACATATCTTTTAACCGCCGCATCAATTCTGGGCAATAACCGGTTGTATCATTGGGAAACTCTAAATCAACCCGTCTGCCCTTTTCAAAAATCATCAGGCCAAATTTATCCTTGCCCGGATAGGATCGCAACAAACCAACCACACGTTTAATGCGCATCAGACCACGGTCAGATTCATTTAAGTTTGCCCGTAAAATAACTGTCATCATTCTGAATTCATCTTTGTTAGGATCCCTTAATTCAAAAACCCTGTTTAATGGAGGTATTACCATCGGGACTTTCTTTGGGCTTGGAAGAATCTCATTACCAGGATCCTGACTTATTATCGTTTTTGGCTGAAATAAACGACCTTGCAGGTCATTCATACCTGGTTCTTCTTTGAATTCTGGTTTTACTTCTAGTGTGATATCTGGAGTATTCTTGAAAGGCTGTTCATCATTCTCTGGCAGCGGTGTTTCTTCAGAGGATTCCTGCAACATTGATTCGGGCTGTGGAAGATCTTCGTTTTCCTCTGCTTCAACAATTTCCGAAACGTTTTCCAAGTTTTCAAAGAAGGTTGAATCAAAAAAGGGATCCAAGGAGTCGTCTATTTCTTCCACAACAATAAACTCATCCATTTCAAACACATCACCCGGTAGAACTTCCTGTGCTTCTTCCGTTACCTGATCATCACCACCGAATTCAACATCATACCGGTAACTCAGATCGACAACTTCCATTTCTTCTGCAATTTCGTTATTCTGCCCCTGATCCAGCACCAAAGATAACTCGTCATTCGATACTGAGCGAATAGAGTCTGCTAGAATTTTCGGGTCTCCGTTCGCACTATCCACTTTCCCATTGACGATCAGGATTCGATCTGTTTCAATTAAATCCCGACTGGCTTTCCAGACATTGGGAAATACAACAATATCCATGGAACCGAATAAATCGTCCAGGGTAACAAATCCCATATCATTTCCTGATTTGGTCAGATGCTTGCGGAACCGCGATACCATTCCCGCAACGGTGACAGTGCCTTTACTTTTTACACCACCTAATTGAACCGAGGTGTGTGTGGATCGTTTTCGTAGAAAATCACGATATGGTGTTAAGGGGTGCGCAGAAACATACATGCCAATCAATTCTTTTTCCCATTCCAATAATTCTCTGGGATTATGCTCCTGCACATCTGGCAATACGACCTCTTCAGATACATTCTCCACCAGACCAAAGATACTTAATTGTCCACATTCGGCTGCTCGGAAATGACTGCTCGATACCGCCACCAGCCGGTCTAACGCATCCAGAATGGCTCTGCGTTTTCCAAATCGATCCAATGCCCCCACCCGCACAAGGCTTTCCAGCGCTCTTTTGCCTACCGCTCGTAAATCCACCATCTGAACAAAATCATTAATCGTGCGAATTTCACCTTTCGCCCTGGCATCCATGATCACCTGCACCGGACCTTGCCCCACATTCTTTACGGCGCCTAATCCAAAACGAATCACCGAGTTGCCATCTGCCAGATCTTCAATCGAAAAATCCCATTCACTGCCAATCAAATCCGGTGGCAATACTTCAATCCCCAGATCACGACAATCCAGCACATATTGAGCTACTTTCTCGGTTTCGTTTTTGGTAGCCGATAACAATGCTGTCATGTATTCAATCGAATAATGTTTTTTCAAATAGGCTGTTTTTACAGCGATCACACCATAATCTGCGGCGTGACTTTTGTTAAAACCGTAATTAGCAAACTCTTCCCAATCCTTAAAAATTAGTCCGGCAGTTTCCTCATCCATAATGCCACGTGAGACAGCGCCTTGCACAAATTTCTCGTGGTGATATGGGATTTCCTTCACTTTTTTCTTTGATATGGCTGAACGTAATGCATCCGCTTCTGAAGCTTTGTATCCGGCAATTTCCATTGCAGCGAACATGATCTGTTCCTGATAGATGGCGATACCAAAGGTTTCATTAAAGATCGGTTCCAAAGCATCATGCCGGTACTTCACTGGCTCTTCACCATGCATGCGTTTTATGTAATCCGGGATGAACTGCAGTGGACCTGGCCGGTACAAGGCGACCATAGCGATAATATGTGCCAGATTCTTTGGTTGCATCTGAACCAAATAACGGGTCATTCCCGTACCTTCCAGCTGGAAGACACCTGCGGTGTGTCCTGTTCCTAGAAACTCAAAAGTTTCTGGATCATCAATTGGAATGTTCCCCAGATTCAGATCAATCCCATGCCGTTTTTTGATCAGATCACAAGCCCTTGCCATAACAGTCAGAGTTGCCAGACCTAAAAAGTCGACTTTGAGCATCCCCAAGGCATCCAGATGAGCCATTTCATATTGGGTTACCGTTTTGACCGGTGTGTCCTCCGAATTGCTCGTTGGACGGTGCAGGGGGACATACTCATCAATTGCCTGATCTGAAATCACGATTCCGGCAGCATGCGTACCTACATTACGAACCACCCCTTCCATATGCTGAGCAGTATCGATCAGTTCCTTTAAATAAGGTGTACTGTCATACAATGCACGCAATTCGTTTATCGAAGCCAACGCATCCTGTATACTGGCTGGTTTACTGCCAATGGTGGGGATCATTTTACTGACCTGATCCACCTCGCTCAATGGGATATCCATAACCCGTCCGACATCCCGAATGGCTGCTTTTGCTCCCAGCGTACCAAAGGTAATGATGGCTGCTACTTTATCATGTCCATACTTATCTGCACAATACTTGATAAGGCAGGAGCGCATATCATCCTGAAAATCCATGTCAATATCCGGCATCGAGATACGGCTAGGATTCAGGAAGCGTTCAAAGATCAATCCATGATCAAGCGGTTCCACCAGTGTGATATCCAGCGTATATGCCACCATGGATCCGGCAGCTGAACCACGGGCGTTATACCAGATTCCTTGCTGTTTGGCGTACATACACAGATCCCAAACAATCAGAAAGTATGCATCAAATCCCATATTGTGAATAACGGATAATTCATAATCCAACCGTTGTCGCACGGTGGGATCATTCGCTTTGTGTCCGTAATTTCGTTCCAAGCCTTCATTACACAATTTGTGCAGATACGTTTCAGCTGTAAATCCTTCTGGAACGTCAAACTTTGGTAAGTGGTATCCTTCATTCTTCAGGTTGACATTACACCGTTCAGCAATGACTATGGTATTTTCGATTGCTCCGGGAACATGGCCAAATAACGCCTGCATCTCCTCCGGAGATCGCAGATAATAGCTGTCATCGTTCATCTTCATCCGAGTCGGATCTTTTAATAGCGCTCCGGTCTGAATCGCCAGCAAAATGTCCTGATATTTCGCATCTGCCTGCTCGATATAATGCACATCGTTGGTCGCTACAAATTGCGCATTGTAGCGCTTTCCCAAATCCAGCAAGTGCTGGTTCACCTGCTTTAATTCTGGTAATGGATGATCCTGAAGTTCGAGGTAGAACCGGTCAGGTCCGAAAACTTCATAGTACCAGTCCATCATACCTACAGCTTTTTCGAGGTCATTTTCTTTAAGAGCACGTGGAATCTCCGCAGAAAGACAACCCGAGGTAGCAATCAATCCTTCGGAATGAGCTGCCAGAAAATCATGATCAATTCTGGGAACATAATAAAAGCCGTTTATCTGGGACGCACTGGCAATTCTAAGTAAGTTCTTGTAACCCGTTTGATTCTCTGCCAGCAACAATATATGCGAACTGCGTTTATCCAGCCTGACTTCTTTATCGGTCATGCCACGAGCTGCCATATAACTTTCCAACCCGATGATCGGTTTCACCCCCTCAGCATTAGCAGCATTGAAAAAGTCGATTGATCCAAACATGGTGCCATGATCAGTTATGGCAACAGCCGGCATGCCCATCTCTTTTGCACGTTTTACCAGTTGTTTTACATTGCTGAAACCATCCAGTAATGAATAAACTGTATGTACATGCAAATGAGCAAATGACATCCGACCTCCTTCAAAGAATCAAATCTGAAACTAAAGAAATTGCGGAAACCGCAACCAATCATTATTTGGAACCAACCACCTGAACTTACCTTGTTCTCTCCGTCATTATAGCATGACCAAAAATGATTTTAAGCCCAAAAACTCTTAAAATTTATTAGCGATTTTTGTTTCTTAAGATAGTTAAAAGAAAATTTAAGATAATCAATCTTAAAATAATTGGTACTTTACACAAAAACGATACCTATTTAATTTGAGTGAAAAATACTCCTCGACAGAAACCTACCCCTCAAGTAAACTGAAAGACAGTTTTTAATCTGGTTACCAACGAAAGTTATTTATGTTCAATCGTCTATTTCACGACCGGCGTTTTTACTCTTCCATGCTCAAACTCGCCGTGCCCATCACGATCCAGCAATTAATATCCTCATCCACCAATCTTCTGGATGTGTTGATGATTGGTCAATTGGGTGAGACCTCCATTGCTGCCCTTGGGTTATCAAACCAGATTTTCTTCTTGCTTACACTCTTCCTTTTTGGAATCTCCAGCGGTTCAGCCATCTTTACTGCCCAATACTGGGGAAAAGGGGATATGGTAAATTTACGAAAAGTGATGGGAATCGGGCTTACACTGGCATTTTCCGCCGCGTTATTTTATACCATCATCGCTTTGATCATTCCGGAAACCATTTTGGGTCTTTATACCAAGGATCAGGCTGTGATTGAGATCGGAAGCCAATACCTGCGCATTGTAGGTTTTGGGTATATTTTTACAGCCATAACGTTGACATTCATGTCTGTCTTGCGTAGTACACAGAACGTAAGATTACCGATGATCATCACAATCATTGCCCTCTCTACGAATATCTTTCTCAATTATTGTCTCATCTTTGGTAATTTTGGATTTCCGGAAATGGGCGTTCGGGGAGCAGCTCTTGGCACATTGATTGCCCGTGTTTTTGAATTTATCATGATCATCTTCTTCGCCTACCGTTTTAAAACCGCTGCTGCTGCGAAATTGCATGAACTCAAATACAGTTTTTCTTTTTTTACAAAAGTTTTACGCACCTCCATGCCAGCTGCCATTAACGAAGTATTCTGGTCATTGGGGATCACAACATATTACGCTGTCTATGCCCGCATTGGAACTGATGCTGTAGCTGCAGTGAATATAACCTCTACGATCGAAAATATGACATTCGTGCTCTTTATTGGGGCTGCCAACGCCTGTGCTATCATGATCGGTAATCAAATCGGAGCCGATAATGAAAAAGCTGCTTATGATTATGGACTGCGTTTTTTGGTGATCAGCTTTGGTCTTTCGATCCTGCTGGGTATTCTGGTGCTCATTCTGCGTCCATTCATCCTTTCACTCTACAACATTGGACCCGCTTCGTATGATTACGCCTACAAGATCCAATTCATTTACGCTGTATCCATGTGGATCCGCACAACGAATTTAATCTTATTTATTGGGATTTTGCGTTCGGGTGGTGATACACGTTATGCACTCAAAGTTGAAATGAGTTCCATCTGGCTGATCGGTGTACCAGCCGCATTAATTGGAGGATTTGTTTTTCATCTTCCGGTTTATTATGTGTATGCCCTGGTTTTATTGGAAGAGATCGTAAAATTAGCCATTGTAATTCCGCGTTTCCGTTCAAGAAAATGGATACATAATTTGACGGGTATCACTGAATAATCTAGAATCAGGTAGAGACAAATGATGAAAAGATTTCTGGTTTTAGCTTTGCTTCTCACATTGCTACTTTCCGCCTGTGCACAAGTCATCCAAACGCCACCGGTTGATAGAAAGACGCCACTCTATGAATCTGTCGGTGATTATCTCGATCGCACTTCCTCCGAAAAAGCCGCCATTGAGATAATTATCAATCAATATGGTTACGAAGCCTCGCAGATTCTTCCTTTAAAAACAACAGGTAAAACCTGGACTGACACCTGCTTGGAAGTTGCGCCGCTAAGTGAAGTCTGTGTTCCTGAAGAAATCCCTGGCTATTTCATGCTGTTCTATGCTGACCATTCAATTTTCGAAGCACACACCGATCAACCTGCTCAAAAAATCTACGTGCTAAACTACCTGACTAAATACTCGTCTCCTGTTGAAGTGGCAATCCAATACCTGGCGAAGCAATTGGATGTCCCAGCCAATAAAATCCAGGTTCAGTCAAACGAGCAGATCGATTGGCCAGATTCCTGTCTGGGTGTTGTATCGGAGGATATCGTGTGTGTGCCGATTCTCACACCGGGTTTTCTGATTCGACTCGAAGCACTGGGGGTTGTCTCTGAATTTCACGCTGATATCTATGGCAGTCGGTTGATCCCTATTCCATAAAAAAAGGCAGCTTTGCAGCTACCTTTTTCGATTTCAACTGAGATATAACAGACTACAAATCTGCCTGCCCCCAGGCTTGCATCAACTCATGGAAGAAAACGATCATCTTACCATATGATTCTACGGAGATTCTCTCATCAATTCCGTGCATTCTGCCTAGATCCTCTGCTGTTAATTTAAAAGGAGAGAAACGGTAGGCAGCGTCGCTGATGGGTGCGTAATAACGAGCATCCGTGGCACCCATTACCAGATAAGGTGCAACTGCAATACCATCAAAAACTTTACGGACTGTGTGTTTCAAAATCAAATAGGACTTGGTGTCAGTAGAAGAAACCGGAGAAGCCTCCCAGGCACCATCTGCAATTGGTTCAAATTCAACCTTGTCATCCTTAATAATTTTCCTAACCCGGTCACATACTTTGGCAATGCTATCGCCAGGCAAAAGTCGGAGATTGACGACCGCTTCAGCATTGGCTGGCAACACATTTTCTTTGATGCCACCGTTCACTAATGTCAATGCTGTACTGGTGCGGATCATGGCATTGGTGGTGTTATTGGCTTCCGCCTGCATTTTAATAATGGGTCTGAAAAACCACAGATTTGAAAAAACAAATTGCATGCCAAAAGAAGCAGCCGATCCCAAATTACTGATCAAATCCTTCAATGCTTTCAAGCGAACAGGTTGTGGGTTGGCATCCAATCGCGCCAGGGCACGTGCCAGTCGTCCAATTGCCATATCTTTCCCAGGCATAGATGAATGACCGGGAGTACCAGCAGCGTGTAACTTGAGACTCAAATGACCTTTTTCAGCGGTTCCAATTAATGCAACCGGCTCATCTACCCCAGCAATCGTCCCTTCCATGATCGCGCCGCCTTCATCCACCATGGCAGCCAGATGAACTCCCTGCCCGTCCAGATGCTCCACAATCCTGGCAGCTCCGTGTTGGCCACCGATCTCTTCATCCTGACCAAAGGCAAGATAAATCGTTCGTTCAGGTTCGAAACCTTCGCTCAATAACAACTCAGCAGACTCGAGTGTTGCCATCATTTGTGATTTGATATCAATGGTCCCCCGCCCCCAGATAAATCCCTCCGCAATCTCGCCAGAGAATGGTGGATAAGTCCATTGATCCAGTGTAGTTGGGTCAGCCGGCACGACATCCTGATGGGCTGCAAATAATACAGGATTGAGATCCTTTTGTTTTCCTTCCCAGGTAAATAAAAGGCTGGCATCACTGATGATTTCCCTTTTCATCTTTTGATGCACTAGAGGATACATTTCCTCTAAATTTGTGTGCAGCTTCCTGAATGGTTCAAGATCAAAAGCGCCCCGTTCATTAGAAATGGTTTCTAATTGAATGACATCAGCCAGGCGGTTTGCAGCTCGATCAACATCCACTTCGACCAATTCGATTTCATCAATGGGTGGCAAAGGACGCATTGCACGCGCTGTGCGGATCAGCATAAATGCTGCCAGGAATAACAAAATTACTATAATGATAATGACAGTTTCCATCTTACCTCGAATTCATTCTCAATCCTTTTCAGACAGTCTGTGATTCTTGATGGTCTGAAAACGAAATATGTCGCCCTGATTATAGCATGCCTTTGATTGAAGACATTTGTCACATAAATATCCGGGAATTACATGCCACAATCGGACATTATTCAATGATAATTATCTATACTTTCAGGAAAATTTCCACTACGCAGGAATTGTGCTCCCCATTAATATTAGAAAATGGATCATCAAGAATTAGCTGCATTTCCAATATTTAAACCATTTAAACCCTACCAGATCCAGTTGATTGAACCTTTTGTGGAGTTTTGTTCATTTCCTGCGAATATGGTAATATTCAATCAAGGTGATCGGGCTGAGAATTTTTATATTCTAACAACAGGTGAGATTGCTCTGCACTTTAAACCTTACGATGGACCATCACTGGTGATCACAAAAATTGCATCTGGCGATGTCTTTGGGTGGTCTGCAGCTTTAGGGCGTACCAAGTACAGTGCTGCAGCGATTGCGACAAGTGATAGTAAAGTCATTTGCATGCAAGCCAACAATCTGCCAAAATTATGTAAAATTGATCCTGAAACAGCTGCCCTCTTTCTCGATCACCTGGTTGGTGAAATATCAGGAAAATTACAAGACTTCTCATCAAGAGATTCTAAATTTATTCAGTAACGGGATGAATCTCAACAGTGATTGTAAAAGGAGAATGAATTTAAATGGATCCGAAAACAGAATTTACGCTTGAAGATCAAATGCGCGGTCTGATTGAACAGCTGGATGCCTACATTAGCACCTATCACGGTGGATCTGTTGACTATGTTGCTTATCAAGATCGGGTGGTTCAAGTTCGTCTGGGGGGTGCCTGCACCGATTGCCCATTATCCAGCACCACTGTTAAAGGTTGGATTGAAGGAACTTTTAAGCAATTCTTCCCCGAAGAAGTAGATGCAGTAGAACAAGTGCAATAAATTATTTTTATTCGAGGAAAACTTCTACGTGTTCTCCATCTTTTTCGTCAAACACATCCACTATCTTGCCGATGGTGCCTTCGCGAATGAATTGCATCAAATCTGCCGGGTCTAATCCCTGAATTTCCGTGGAAAAACGTGCGCCCATCTTCATGCCAGCACTGAGCACACTGACAGGTAAGCGTACATTTACTCTGGCTTTACCAGAATTGGTATCGGTCACACGCACACGGAAGAACTTGGCTGCACGCCCTGCTTCTTCAACAGATTGACCATCTTTCTCTCGCTTAACCGATTGTTCGATTGAATCCAGTAAACGAATACCGTCCTCAGCAGAAATGACTCCATCTTGAATCATTTTGAGTATTCGCATTCGTTCTTCTGAACTTACCATGATCAAGCTCCCTAATCAACACAACAATCATACTGTTCTCATATTTTACCATGCTAGTTCATCAATGATGTAGACTCAAACTCCTGATGATTCTTCCCACGTCTTCACCGCCTGGCGAATGATTAGTTTTACTTCTTCATCCGGAACAGCGTTGATACCATCATAATATTCGTTTCCCACCCAGACAGTCACTCCTTTATTAGGCATTTCTGTCAAGCGTATGTTCCTTCCCTTAAATATGCTGCTCTCCAATAATTCCTGCAACACTTCGTCAACCTGCTCCACGATACTCAATTGGCGTTTGTGCTTTTCAGCTGTTTTAGGAGTTACAAGTGGTGGCACAACCTCCACAGAATTAACTTCTTTCACTTTAGGAGATAGTATTGATTCTTTGTGTGTTTCTATGCCCAACCACTTTTGCGCTTCCTCTATATTTTTTTCGAGACGATTACGTTGAACGAAGCTCAGTTGGCTGGCATCTCCGATCCACTCATCTCCAAATAAAACAGCAAATTGATTATCCTTGACCGCCCGTCCCAAAGTTACCAGTTTGGTATGAGAAATCTCTTTGACCACCTCTTCTTCAGTCATTGTATTTGTATCCTTTTGGATAACTTCTGATAATGGTGTAGTGCGATCACGTACTTCTGTCTTTTTTGTTAATCTGGATAAATATATGACCAGAAAGACGATTAAGCCTGCTAACAATAGACCAGCCATCACAATAAAGATGATTACAACCAGATTGGATTGAATAGCCATAGATCAACCTTCCTTTTCATTTGTTCGGAAAGAGTGGAATCCGGGCTGACAAATAGGACAAAAATGCGTTCCTCGTTGACCAACCACTATTTTTTCAATTAATGTACCACAAATCGGGCATGCCTGTCCACTACGACCATACACCCGAAATTCATTCTGAAAACTTCCCCCGCGATATAACCAATCGATGCTGGCACCATTGCGCTCAATTCCTTTTTCCAGAACCTTTTGGATGGCTGACAGTAATTTTTGAGTCTGTTCCCTGGTCATTTCAGCAGAATCATTCAAAGGATGGATACCAGCGATATGTAATGCCTCATCTGTGTAAATATTTCCCATACCAGAAATAAATGTCTGATCCATCAATAAAGGTTTTAATTGTCGCTTATGGCTAATCAAGCGCTGATAGAAATCTTCTGCATCGTCAATCTCCAGAGGTTCGGGTCCCAGACGATGAAACAATCCGTCCAGATCTTTCCGCAACCAGACCCTGCCAAATTTGCGCGTATCGTTAAAGGCCAGGTGATAGCCGTTCTGGAACCAGATTACCAGACGATCATGTGGTAACAATTCTATTGCATCTGGATCCACACGCAAATCACCACTCATGCGCAGATGTACGACCAAAAATTCATCAGACAAATGAATGACGATGAATTTTCCCCGGCGGCGTACGTCCACTACCAGTTGATTTTCTACCCGGTGTAAAAACTCATCCAGACCTGGTTCAGCCAATGTCTTCTGCCATAAAACTTCCCCACGATTAATCTTCCAACCAACAATAGCAGGCGCATCTCGCCCCCCTGAACGTAATGCCCTGCAAATAGTTTCAACTTCTGGCAGCTCTGGCAAATTCAACCTCTATTCGTTGAATAATTCGCCCACACTACGGCCTTCATTAGCACGCCGGATGACCTCGGCAATCAATTTAGAGATGGTCAGGATCCTTAAACGACCTGTGAAGAACGCCTCTTTTTCTTTCGAAATCGGTATGGTATCCGTGGTAATAAACTGCTTGACTGGTAATGCACCTAACTTCTCTGCTGCATTCGCCGATAAGCTGGGATGCACAAACGAGATGTAAATATCGCGTGCTTTGTTTTCTTTCAGTAAATGAACAGCTTCCACCATCGATCCACCCGTATCGACCTCGTCATCCACAATGATCACATCTCGTTCGTGAACATTACCAATCAGGTTTAAGGCTTTAGCTTTGGAATCATTCCCGGCACGACGTTTTTCAATAAACGCCATAGGTACATCCAACGCAGCTGCGTAATTGCGACCTTTTTTCGCAAATCCCAGATCTGCAGTGACCACCACCGGGTCAATCATATTGGGTTTCAGGGATTTCAGGTAATCGAGCTGTAAGGAAAAAGCCGAGAGCACGTCACCTGGGATCGAGAAGAATCCCTGAATCTGACCGGCATGTAAATCCATCGTGATGTAACGGTCTGCTCCTGCAGTTTGAATCATGTCCGCCACCAACCGCGCAGTGATCGGAACCCGTGGTTGGTCCTTTTTATCGGAACGTGCATAGCACAGGTAGGGAATAACCGCTGTAATACGGGCAGCCGAGTCCAGTCGTAAAGTCTGAATGAGGATCAATAGCTCCATTAGATTACGATGAACAGGCGGAGAGGTTGTTTGCATCACATAGCAATCCTGACCTCGCACACTGGTATGCAATTTTACAAACAGGTTCTCATTCGGGAATTCAATAATGTCACGTTCATTTAAATTCAAGCGTAAATAATCTGCTATCTTTTGTGCCATTGTTGGGGAGGCTGTTCCCGCATATAGTTTTATACCCCCATACATCATCTTCTCATGTCGACCGTGACTGGTATAAGCCATTCTTTTTCACCTACTTATGGAGTTTGTGTTCAAAATAATTATTCTAACATCTCAACTGATAGATGGATCCCTGAAAACACATCATCTGACAGGATTTTATCATCAAGCAGAGTTAAGCAATTCCGACTTTTTCCTATTTTAAGTGTAGACCATAATAGCCAAATTGCAACATTCTTTAGACAATTATTCGTGTCCTTTCAATAATCAGCGGTTAGGGTGTTTTTGGCGTGCGCACGCCAAAAACACCCGCTTACCTCGATTTATTGAGATGTTGCAATTTTCCTTTTTATAATTATCAAATTTGTTAATTGAAACTCATGAAATGAAAATGATTGCTGTTAAAATAAGAATATGAAATTTTTCGAAGGACATCGATGGCGAAAGAATTCCAAAAATGGAAGCTACTATGGGTTACCATTATTTCCTTTATTCTCTTCAATCATCATCTTATTGATCATCATTATTGCTCTCAGTCCCATTCACACAGCACTTTCCAATTCCGGTTTTACTCATTCGGATTATCCACCCCGCCCACCTGAACTCTCAACAATTGAAAATAAGTTATTAACAGCCGATGACGGTGTAAAATTGTCCTTACCGCCTTTGAAAGCCGTCTTGCTGGTTGGCCCCATCGATGGAAATACTGGTACATGGACAATGGAAGAAATAGACAATATGGATTTAGCTGCCCAGGTATTGATCGATCATGGTGTGGAGGTTCATAAATTTTACCCTGGGACTGGAACATTCGCAGAGATTGAAGCCGCTGCCGAAGGAGCGCATTTCTTACTTTATCGTGGACATGGGGTATATGACGGTATTATTCCTTACCCAAATGTTGGTGGTTTTTATTTGAGTAGTGGTTACTATTCACCAGACCGTATTAAAACCAATTTACACCTGGCACCCAATGCAATCGTGATGCTATATGGATGTTTTACCGCTGGTTCATCCTCTGCCCCAGGGGATGAACTTGACATTGGCATCACAGAAGCCAGTCGCCGGGTAGCGCAATATTCAGCACCATTTTTCCAGATTGGGGCAGCCGGTTATTATGCGAATTGGTTTGGTAATGCCTTTGAAAGCTTTTTGACCAATCTCTTCGCAGGTCAAACGCTAGGCAGTGCCTACGAAAATTATTTTGATTTCAATGCACAAACTGTTTACAGAACTTTCCATCCAGATTTTCCTGCTATTCCTATGTGGGTTGATAAGGATGATTGGGGTTACTGGCAATATAATAACGCCTTTGTGGGGCTAAAAGACAAAAAATTAACGGATTTATTCAAACTTGGCACATTAGGTGGAATCCCTTCTTCTTTAAATTTTCAGGTAAATGTGTTTAAAGATGTAATTATTCAGCCCACATCATATACGATACAGCCTGTAAATCTGAACCCAATACTTTCGATATCCTGGTCAATCTCATCTCAAGGTGATTGGTTTTCTGCTTCACCATTGAATGGAATCACTCCGTTGGATACATTCACAGTAGCTCCGGTTGCTTTTGATACTTCAAAACCTGGACATTATTCGGGTGTTGTCACAATAATCGCAGACAATCCAGACGAAATAATGAATTCCACACAAGAAATTTCATTAAGTCTGGATGTTTTATTACCAGAATTGGGAGGGTTACCTGAAATTTTGAATTTCTATTATTCCATCCCCGATCAGCAATTTTTAAATTCTGTGTTTTACTTGCGCCCAGAAAACACTGGAAGCGCTGATATTATAGATTGGGAGGTTGATCCCGTCCAACCCTGGATAGAGACCTTTCCAGAAAATGGTCATACACCTGAGGAAATTTCAGTATCATTGTCCAATTTTGACGCATCCGTACCTGGATTCTACACAGGGTCCCTAATTATTAAGGCTACTGTAGAGTCAATCCCTGTTTATAATACCCCTCTTTCTTTACCTGTTACTATAACTATTACAGACGATCCCTTAAACAAAGTGTATTTGCCAATTCTACGAAAATAACTTCTCTGCGATTAATTTACTCTTTTTATCTTTGCTTTGGTTGACAATTTATTTAATTGATAATCTAATTTCAATAATACTCTTTCTTTATCAGCCCGCTTTATGGTTGAGCGTAAAAGATCCATTTCTTCTTTCTTCGGAACGAGTGAACTGAATTCTGATTTTTCAAATGCATCCGTCCCCACTTTTAATGCCTTCTGAAGTTTAGGAAATTCTTCCAGCCTCTCTCCAGACAATTCGAGAAACTCTCTTGGAGTGACACTGGGTGCTGCAGAAACACCAGCAGTGGCCAAACTCATCCGCAATCTTCGGTATGCCAAAACAGCCGGTTGCAGGGCCATCTTTTTTTCATGCCGCCGGGAGCGGATAAAGCGCACCAGAAGCCAGCCCACCCAGATGACAGCACATACAATGAGTCCACCTAAAAGAAATTGCAACCAGACCCAGCGATTGTTTGCTTGCATTGTTTCTGGAATCTGAGGATTAACTTCGGCGATATCAGAATTCAAATATGAATAAGCAGGAACCGCTTGCGATGGCGTCGGTTCAAAGGGAATCCAGCCATAACCAGGAAAATACACCTCAACCCAGGCATGTGCCAGATCACCGGTCACTTCAAAATTTCCCTGTTCTTGAACAAACTCACCTGGCGCATATCCGGTGACCATCCTGGCAGGAATCCCTTCGATGCGTAATAATACCGCCATGGCTGAGGCATAATAGGTGCAAAAGCCCGAATTTGCTTCGAATAGAAAATAGTCCACCACATCCTGATCACCGGCTGGCGATGTTGATTCCAGATCATAAGGCATGGATTGTCGCACATAATTCTGAATTTTGATCACCCGATCGTATACCGTAAGTTGACCCTCTACCAATCGTGCTGCCAGATTGCGCACCCGTTGGGGAATGGTCTCCGGAAACTGTAAATATTCCGCTTGAACCAAAGAGGGAATTTCTCCCGAAGCTGTTTGGAGCATCTCAGCACTCACATTCGGCACCCATGAAATTACTTCATAATGCTGTAAAAACCCGGTAACAATCTGGCTTTCATCTTGCATGAGGGATACCAGCCTGACATCCTCATTCAAAGTTTGTACCGGTTCTGCGGCTGAGAATAAGCGTCCACCGGCCGGCCGGAAAAGTGTAAAACGTTGATACAGCGCTTTTCTGCCCTGCTGTGGCACTTCCTCCAACAGCACATCACTTTGCTCATCCAGTTCTGCTTCCAACCAGCCTGAACCAGTATAAGTACTGTAGATGGCCATCCGCCACGGACGCGGCGTCGCATCTCCAGTCCGTACCCACATGACAGTTCCTTCCATCTTTGGTAACGGATTACCAACCCGTGTTAAATCCAAAGGCTGTAAAAGCAGGAGCTCTTCATCAAGCGTCTCCGATGGTCGATGAACATATCCTCCTGAACCTGTATCCTTATCAGAAGAAGATTCTGGTTCTTTCATTTCCTCCACCCAATTCCGGATTTCCTGCCAGCCTTCCGCCGTAGTGAAGGTTGGAGCAAAATAAGCAGCAAACAACACCACAATGCTGATCACCACCCCTGCCACAGTCCAATCAATCCATAACTGCTCCGGAAAATCGAGCTTTCGCTGCTGCCAGTTTTTCTCTATTTGAGAATAATGACCATGGGCCACCAGCACAACACCCAGAAACAATGCTGTCAACAGCACAATTATATCTTTGCGATCATTCTGCAGGACAAAAGCAATGGAACCCATCAAAGGGAGTAAAGCAATCCAAAAGCTCTTTCCTTTATTTACGCAGACCACCAGCCAGGCGGTAGATACCCACACCAGAGCAATCAGCACCATCACCCAGAAACCCTCATCATAAATAATCCGTTGGGTTTGAATGGATTGCAGCCATCCGTTTGCTCGTTCCAGAAATAGAAAGATTTGCCAGTTTGTTGTTTCAAGCCAGTCGTGCAACAGTACCCCGGTTACGCCGGGGACGATTTTTCCGACATACTGAATTCCAAAGCCAAGAGCCATTAAAAAGCTATAAGCTACACTCCAACCCATCAGCCAGCGTGTTTTGCTTAGCAACCACCCGTTGATAACTGCCAGCATCGTTACCATAAATAAACGTGGTGCAACCCGAACCCAATAAGACTCACCCAGGGTGTATGCCAGTAGAAGCAAAAGGGTAGTTGCGATCAACATGCCAAACCAGTCGATTTTTTTTACCCATCCGGAAATTGAGTTTGCCCTGATTGGCACAGGCATCGAATCTACGCCCATTTCCCCACCTCAATGGCTTCCAGATCTTCCGCCAGTCGCGGTCGATTCTTAACCACAACCTTGCCAGTACCCAGGGTCAGATACTCCCAACGCCGCAAGGTCCCCATGCCACCCAATTGGGGTTGAATGTCACCCCGTTGAACAATTCGGGTGCTGATACCCATCGCCGCAGCCTGCACTTGCGCCGCTTTTGGATTCCCGTCCATACCAAAACTTGATGGATCCAAAAGGAAAGCCCAGGCTTCCCTTTCACCATAACTGCGCGTCACCTGGGCCAAGTTGAACATCCAATCGCTTTCCAGTGAAGGGGTCACGACAATCACCAGATCCCGCGAAGCGATCAAATTTCTGGTTGATGCCAATGTCTCTGCCAGATTTACAGGTTGCGTGGTATGTAATGGTGCCAAAGCTGATAGGATTGTCCACAGAAAAGCGGGACCCCGTTGGGGTAATAAAATACAGGGTGGTTCAACGCCTGCAAATAATCCCACAGCTCGCTGGTCCTTGATCAATTGAGAAGCCAGGGCTGACAATAACAAAATCATGGTCTCTTCGCTGGAATCCTGCCAATCCTCCGATTGATTATTGGAATGCACCGCTGGGTCCAGATCCGGAATCAGCCAGATACGCGAGGCGGCTTCGGGATCGAAGATTTTGACATAAAGGCTTTGATGGCGAGCGGTCGTCCGCCAGTGAATTCTGCGCAGCGGATCACCCGGTTGGTATGGACGTGTCTGCGTTGCCTGTACACTGTCCGACACCCATGGCTGGTTTAGCGGACGTGTATCACCCATCTGTTTACCCTTTGGCAGGAATTCAGCCGGAAGAAAAGCCATCGGTGGATACACAACCATTTTTTGTGCTTTTGAATAATTGCGCCTCACATAAAATAGTCCAAAAGGATCGCCACTTACCCATTCCCAGGGGCCCAGAGAGAACACGCCGCGTTGTTTGCAGATGAGATTCACCCGCCATTCGACTTTACTGGTAGCATCCAACGCCCGAATGACACCAATCGAATACGCCGGGAAATCGCTATGATCCTCAATGCCAATCCACAACGCGGGTAACCAACCCTTGTTTTGCAAACAGATGTTTTCTTCCAGTTCATCCCCAACTTGCATTGCAGCATAACGTAATTTTCGGGTAGCATGGATGTGATCAGTCAGGAATCGCACCCAGCCATATCCACTCAGGATAATTCCTACCACAGTTACCAGACAGATAACCACCACTTTGATCGGCAGGAAAATGTATAGAATTAACAATCCGATGAGAATGGCAATAATCACCGGCTGTTGCAAACGGATCTCAACCTCACCATCCTCCCGGGTTCTTTGCCAGACCTGGTGTGGAGGTTTGATCAGTTTCTTTACCCAGCGCCAACCAGACATGCGATTATCGTTCACAATTTAACTATACATTATCTGGTCGTTTTTTTAATTCTCGTTCGCTAAAAAAACAGCATGGGTTAATATCCATGCTGTTTAAAACACTCATTTTGGTCCTATGGCTGTAATCGGTTCGGACCCGCGGAACAGATAGACCGTCTCACGAATATTAGGTAGCTTGAGCATGACCATCAGCAGTCGGGACAAGCCCATGCCATAACCACCATGCGGGGGACAGCCGTAGCGGAAGAAGTCCAGGTAAAATTGGATTGGATCAGGTTTCAGCCCTTTTTCCTTGGCCTGTTCCAGCAATACATCATAGCGATGCTCTCGTTGAGCACCAGTGGTGATTTCAAGACCATTTGCCAGCAAGTCAAAGCTGCGGGTCAGGTTGTCACCTTTTTTCATATGATAGAAGGGACGTATGGCAAATGGCCATTCGGTGATATACACAAAATCACTGCCGGTTTTCTGCTTGATGTAATCTCCCAGTGCCCGTTCAGCACCCGGATCGAGATCATTTTTCTTTTCAGGAGGTAGTTGGTATCCGACTTCTTTAAGGATCTTGTGTGCTTCTGCCATGGTTACACGTGGAAAAGGCACTTGGGGTACTTCAACCTCAAGCCCGAATACTGTTTTAATTTCCTCACCATGGGTATCTTTGACGCGTTGGTAGGCGTATTGCAGCATGCGTTCCTGATTGGACATGACATCATCTTCATCTTCAATCCACGAGATTTCCAGATCGATGCTGGTGAATTCGGTCATGTGGCGGGAGGTGAAGGAAGGGTCAGCCCGGAACACTGGCCCAATTTCAAAAACACCTTCAAAGCCAGCTGCCATTGCCATCTGTTTGTAGAATTGGGGAGATTGTGCCAGGTAAGCTTTGGTCTCAAAGTAATTAAGTTCGAATAACTCCGCACCGGATTCACTGGGGCTGCCCATTAATTTCGGGGAATGCATTTCAATATATCCACGTTCCACCCAAAACTCACGCAGAGCCATTTCCATGGTAGTTTGAACGCGGAAGAGCAGTAGGTTTTCTGTGCGGCGTAAATCCATGAAACGCCAATCCAGGCGATAATCCAATCCTGGTAAATTGTCTTTTTCACCAAAGGGTTCAAAGGGCAAAGGAGATTCTGCCGGGTTTTCGACAGCCAGTGATTCCAATTGGATCTCCAGTCCACCTAATTTTACGGAGGGATTATCGGTTACCTTACCGGATACCCGCAAAGCCGATTCCGTGGTCAGGGTGGAAATCAACTCAGCCAGTTTTTCGTCATTTGGTTTCCAGTGTGTTATTTGCACCATGCCGGTTTTATCGCGTAAGACGATAAACTGAATTTTCTTTTGATCGCGTAATACATGCAACCAACCCTTTACCATGACAGACTGGTCAATGTGTGCTCTTAATTCTCCGATGGGTGTCCGATCCATATTGATCTCCTTCAACTTCTCGATTCAGGTTTCCAACAATTTGTAACAGAAAGTTGGAATCCTGAGATTCTCATTTTTTAATTTTTCAAATACCCCCAAAGTATATCTTAATGCCCCTATTCGGGCAATTAGCTCGTGGCTCATTGTTCATAGCTGATAGCAAAAAATCACGAACCAAACTCATCGATGGAAGGTTTTTTGGAGAACGCGATGCATTCGATTATTCATCCTGATTGGAACAAAATCTCATATCGAATAAATCAACTATTCATAACTTTCATATTTCTAACTTCATCTCACTTTTGCCATGAGCCATCAGCTATGAGCCTTGAGCTTATTTAGCTCAACAGCTTAGCAGCCGCACTTTGCGGCGAAAGTTTCCGCTCCAGCATCTCCCCCAACACCGACTCAATCCTGCTCTGATCCACTTTCTTACGCCACTCGGCAGCAAAAGCAGCTATCAATAGTTCATTAAGTTCTTCCTGCAGGCGTGCTGCATCCCGTATTTGCCATTGGTTGTGCGACCTCAAAAAAGCTTCATGCTTTCCAATCGCCTCGACCACCTTTTCGATCCCGACACCCTCGGTCGAGACTGTTTTCAACACCGGTGGCGTCCAATATTCATTCCCGGATTCAATTTCATTCTGATTCAACTTGACTGGTTCGAAAGCCAATTCCCGATGGTGAAAGCGATCGATGGAGGAGACCTGGCCTGGTCTGGCAAACTCCAGGCTGGCACTCAACGCCCGCATGGTGTTATCCGCCAGTGGATGATCGGCTTTATTCACCACCAGAATATCGGCAATTTCCAGAATGCCGGCCTTAATCGCCTGGATATCATCTCCCATACCCGGTGCTTCCACCACAATCGTTGTGTGTGCCAACCGGGCAATATCCACTTCTGATTGACCGGCACCTACTGTCTCAATCAGAATCAGATCAAAGCCAGCTGCATCCAGCACCCTGACCAGGGCCGAGGTTGTGCGAGCAATCCCACCCAAATGCCCGCGCGAAGCCATCGAGCGGATAAACACACCAGGATCATTGGTTATATCGCGCATGCGAATGCGATCACCTAAGATTGCTCCACCGGTGAAGGGACTGGATGGATCCACAGCCACGATGGCCACTTTTTTGGCTTCACCCTCTTCCGGATTTCTTAATAAACGCGTCATCTGGTTCACCAGTGAGGATTTTCCCGCCCCTGGTGATCCGGTCACCCCCACCAGATGAGCCTTGCCACTGTAGGGGAAGAGCGTATCCAATGCTTCTCTTCCAACCAGGCTATCATTCTCCACTTCGGTCAATGCGCGTGCCAATGCCCGCCGATCCCCTGCCAGCACTCCCTGCACATCAACCGTGCCACGCATATCTACTCCTCTACCTGTCCCGGGACAAGCCTGCGAACGTCTTCAATCACCTGCTGAGTGGTTGTTCCTGGCCCATAAACTGCGCGAACCCCCATTTCCTGCAATACTGGCCAATCTTCTTCAGGGATAATACCACCCACAAATACTGCGACATCGCCTAACCCGGCTTCCTTCAGACTATCCACCACCCGTGGAACCAGCGTCATATGCGCTCCAGAAAGGATGGATAAACCCACCACATCCACATCTTCCTGTAAGGCAGCGGTTGTGATCATCTGGGGTGTCTGACGTAATCCCGTATAAATCACCTCCATACCAGCATCCCGTAAAGCTCTGGCGATCAATTTAGCGCCGCGATCATGTCCATCCAACCCGGGTTTAGCTATTAATACACGAATTTTTCGTTTCATGCAGTCGTCTCCTGCTAATTTTTAACTTCAATCACTCTTTTATTATACCCGTTCAAAAATCACAGGCAGCGGGATTTTGTTCCGTATTTCAACGACCATTTAGCATGATTCAATTTTGTATCCTGAAGAATGATTTTAAATGACCACCTTCTCATTCTCTGCCACCAATTCCAGACTGACATCCCACAAACGCCGGGCAAGGTCATCGTCCAGAGCTGCATTGGAGGGTTGTACGATCTTACTTTGGTAAAAATAGGCACCACTCACACCAGCCACCTCGGGTGAAGAAGCCAGATAAATGCTGGTTTGCGCACCTTGTTCCGGGGTTATTGCCCTTTTCTGGGACCATTTAACGAAACGAGGCCATAATCCTTTTCCGTTGTGACCAAAATTGGTCGCGACAAACCCAGGATGGAGTACATTGACCGTCACCCGGCTGCCTTCCAATCGTCGACTTAACTCTCGTGTGAACAGGATATTCATTAGCTTGGATGTTCCATATGCGGTCCAACCTACGAAAAGACCATTGGAATTCAGGTTATCAAAATTAATCTTTCCCATCGCATGTGCACCAGAGGATACATTCACAATACGGGCTGGTGCACTCTCTTTGATCGTATCCATCAGCAAATGAGTCAGATAAAAATAACCAAGGTGATTGAGTGCAAAGGTCATCTCGAAGCCATCCACACTTAGCTTACGCTGCGTAAAATAAGCCCCGGCATTATTCACCAGCACATCAAGCCGATCATATTTTTGTTTGTATTCCGCTGCCAACCGGCGAATATCCGCCAGCGAAGACAAATCCGCGACTATGCCGTCCACCTCACCCCCGGATGGATTCCGAGTTTTCATTTCCGTAACCACATCCGCCGTCTTCTGCGGATTGCGCCCCACAATCACCACATGTGCCCCCATTTGCTGTAGCGCTCGGGTAGTCTCCTTGCCGATGCCGCCTGTCGCGCCTGTTATCATTACGATTTTGCCATGCATATCATTTGAAGTCATTCTTGCTCCCTGTAATACAAATATTATTGACAGTATTATACTGGAAATGGGTGGATGTGTATAAAGTTTGTATGAGGTTGAAAGAAGGTCTGAACTATGATTTTTATGATTTCTTGATGGACTATGAAAAACATTCTTGTGCTTTTCTAAAATTCTCATTAATACCGAAAAAATCATAGTCAATCATAGCCATCCCTTGTAATCATAGTTCCGAATTTGTTTCAACTATGATTTTAATGATTTCATGATGTACTACGATTAGGAATCATGACCACAACTAATGGTTTTGGAAATCATAGGAAACACCTAATCATCATAGTCAATCATAGTCATCCCCCATAATCATAGTTCCAACTTTCTAATATATAATCTTTAAATCATCACATACAGCTAGGAAACAACATGATAAAAGAAGAATATTTGTATTCAGACATTACAGAAAAAATCATTGGCTGCGCCATGGCTGTCCACAATACTTTGGGTAATGGGTCTTTAACAAGTCACTATCAACGTGCCCTGGCAATCAAAATATCTCTTCAAGGACTATCATTTTCCAGAGAATTAGAGATGCCAATTTTTTACCGTGATCAGGATATTGGCACTAGAAGAGTTGACTTCGTTGTGGAAGAAAAAGTGATGGTGGAAATTAAAGCAGTCACCGAGCTTAATAACACACATTTGGCTCAAGCAATTAATTATCTGGAAGCCTACAAATGAAAGTCGGATTACTGATTAACTTTGGACAGAATAGCCTGATATTCAGACGAGTGAATGAGCCTGATAAAAAGAAAAAATACAACTAATTTGAACCATGATTTTTATGATTACATGATGCACTATGATTGAAAACATCAATTTTTCTCATTATCTTCAAGGTTGAGAAAGAAATCATAGTCCATCTGCCTAGCATCATAATCAAAGTTCAATTTTTTCATCCATTGGGTATGACAGGAAACTTCAATTTTTCCCATTACCTTACTGGTTCACCAAAGCAATCATAGTCCATCATCGCATCAAATCCTGTAATCATAGTTCAAATTTCTTTTCCCAGCTCCAACTTCCACCACCACTCCCACTCACCGGCGGAATCACCACATCCCTCACATACCCCTCCTTTACCACCAGCTCACCATTCGCCAGGACATGCTGCAGCACGCCCCCATCCGGCAGCAAACCCTGCACATCGATATCTACATGCCGGGTCTCCCGCGAGCGATTGAGCACCACCAACAGCTTCTCCTCCCCTTTGCTCCTTAGATACCCCATCACCTGATCCTGCGCGTACAGCACCTTGAAATCGCCATCCCGTAAAGCGGGATATGTCTTGCGCATACTGATGCAGCGCTGAAAGAAGCCCAGCATCTGGCTATCCCATTGGCGATTATCCCATGGAAATGCCTTGCGACATTCGGGATCATTACCACCATCCAGACCAATCTCATCCCCATAGTAAATCGATGGTGCGCCGGGATAGGTCATCAGGAACAATACCGCCAGCAACATTAAATCTTTATGCCCATTCAGGAGACTTAAAAAGCGGGCCGTATCATGGCTATCCAGCAGGTTCATTTGTGCCAGCACTGCCTCGCGTGGATATTTCTCCAGCAAACCCTGCACGTAAGCAGCAAAATCCTGCACATTCGCAATCTTTAAATCTGGAGCATGGGCTGAAATCCAGTGCCCGTATAGCTCCTGGTTCACATCTTCCCCCCCAAAATAAATCCAGATGCCATATGTCAACAGATAATTCATCACCCCATCAAACTGGTCTCCAGCCAGCCAGCGCGAGGCATCTTCGGCAATCTCACCAGTAAGATACGCATCCGGATTGGCACGCTTGACCACCTGGCGAAATTCTTGCCAGAAGGCGTCATCATCAATCTCGAAGGGTACATCCAGCCGCCAGCCATCAATTCCCTCATCCACCCAGTACTTTGCCACCGAGAAGATATAATCACGCACCTGTGGGTTGTCGGTATTGAATTCCGGCAACGCAGGTAAATCCCACCAGCAGTTGTAATTGGGATCGCCATGATAGGCATTTACTGGAAAACCGCGAATATCGAACCAATCCAGATAGGCGGATTTCTCACCATTCTCTAAAATATCATTGAACTGAAAGAAGCCACGACTGGCGTGATTGAAGACACCATCCAGTACCACGTGCATATTCCTACGATGAGACTTCTCTCAAGAGCTTCTTAAATGCTTTATTTCCGCCCAGCATCGGATCCACCTGGAAATAATCATGGGTGTGATAGCGATGATTGCTGGCCGATTGGAAGATCGGATTGAAGTACAGGGTGTTCACCCCCAGATCCTGCAAATAATCCAGCTTCTCCACCACCCCCAGCAAATCTCCACCTTTATATCCATAACTGGTGGGGGCTGAATCCCAGCTCTCCAGATTATTTGCTTTCATCACCTTCTTCGATTTTGCAAACCGATCCGGAAAAATTTGGTAAATAATCGCATGGTGTATCCATTCAGGCGTAATAAAGCTGTTCATTTTTATCTCCCTTCAAGCAATACCTATCTAAACAAAGCGCTTTCCGGTAATTCACCCTGAAAGCGCTATTTCATTTTTATCCAATCATCCGTTCAAACTGAACGACACGTGCGTTTCCGCTGTCCACAAATTGCTTCTGTTGATAATGCCGCCCATCCCTCAAAATCACATGTAAGGACCGTACCGGCACTTCATAATCACCTTCGCGTTCGAAAATTTCCAACTCTGCCATGCGATCGTCCCCCCTCAACTGGTAACGCGTGGTGGTAAATTTTCCCTGTTCATAATCCAGGCTGAAGCCATCGTCTTCGTATAAGGTGAATTCTGCTTTGTCACCAGGGAAAAGATGCAAGCTTAATGGTTCCAAAAGTTTCTCGCCCACATATTGCATAGCTGGACCCATCGGGATGACTGCTCCAGCGCGCACATAGAATGGCATTCTGTTCAGAGGCGCTTCCGCCAGGATATAGCGGCCACCTTCATAGCGATAGCCATCCCACCAGTCATACCAGATTCCCTCAGGTAAATATACCTGCCGGGCTGTCTGACCCGGTTTCAGGATCGGAGCAGCCATCAGATAGCGGCCAACCAATACCTGATCATCGATATGGTAGGTTTGTTTATCCTCTGGATAGTGCAGGAACAATGGACGCCAGACCGGGTAACCGCGTTGCGCGGCTTTCCAGAACACGGAGTATAAATAGGGCATCAGGCGGTAACGCAAGGATAGATAATCCCTGGCGATGGCTTCCACTTCTTCTCCGAATTGCCATGGTTCATGGGCTGCAGTGCCTGTACAGGTGTGCCCGCGGCTGAAGGGGTATAACGATCCAATCTGCATCCAGCGTGCAAATAACTCCGGGGTGGCATTTCCATAGAATCCGCCAATATCAGCACCTACAAAAGGCACACCGGAGATGCCCATATTCAGTAGTTGCCCCATCGACATTTCGAGATGCTCCCAGCAAGATCCATTATCTCCCATCCAGGAAGCAGACCAGCGTTGCACACCAGCAAAACCTGAACGCGTCAGGTGGAAAGCTCTTTCATTCGGTTTGGATTTTCGCATGCCTTCATAGGATGCCTGCGTCATTTGTGATCCGTATAAATTATGTAACTCAGCATGCGTGGTGACTTCTTCCGCTGCACCCTGTTCCGCTTTTAATGGCAAGGTACCGCCCCGACCACCACCCAGGCTAAAAGGTTTTTCGAACACAGTGGGTTCGTTCATATCATTCCAGATACCACTCACTCCCTGTGCGATCAACCCATGTTGCCAATCTCCCCACCAATCGCGCACCTCGGCTCGGCTGAAATCCGGGAATACCGATTCATCCGGCCAGACAAACCCGGAGCAGATCTTGCCGCGTGCATCGCGTACAAAATAGCCTTTCTCCACCCCTTCACGGTACACAGCGTAATTCGGGTCAACCTTCACACCCGGGTCAATAATCGTCACTACCCGAAAATTCTTTCGTTTCAGATCCGACAGCATTCGATCTGGCATCGGGAAGCGCTCATCATTCCAGGTAAATACCCGAAACCCATCCATATAGTCGATGTCCAGATGAATCACATCACACGGGATTTCTTTCTCGCGGAAGGTGTTCACCAGTTTACGCACATCCTGTTCACTGCCATAACTCCAGCGGCTCTGGTGATATCCCAATGCCCATTTTGGTGGCATCGGCATACGACCCAGAAGTTCACTTATGTGTTCGATCACATCCATTGGCTGCGGACCATAAGCGATATACACATCCAGCTCTTCACCCTGAGACTCAAAGCGTAATTGCCCGCGGTTGCTCAGGTCAAATGTGCTTTCCCAGGTGCTGTTGACATACACTCCATACGAAAAATTCTCACACATCACCAGATACACCGGTATTGCCATATACATCGGATCCACAAAAGCAGTATGCGGTTCCGCCGGATCGGTGGCCCAATTCTTCATGGTCTGGCCTAGTTTTTCCATCCGACCACCACGCTCACCAAACCCATAATATTTCTCACCGTTTTCAATTCGTTTGGTAAACCAGTAGCGCTCTTCTTCCCAAACCGGTGAGGAAGCATCGGTAAAGAAACTCTTGCCATCCGTGGTTAACATTTCCAATAGAGCAGTATCTTTGTCAATCCGTACAGTAAAAGCCGAGCTGTTCAGAAAAAGGGCATGTTGGGTTTGTTGCAAATTGACGTCCACACCATGAAAGGATTCATCCGCCAGGGGTACATCCCAGCTGTGCTCTTCTTCAAAGTCACCACCAGGTACAATACGCACACGCACCAGGTCGGGCTTCAGGAAAGTCACGCGCATGTGTGGATCACCACAATCCACCCACAATTCACTGCCTAAAAATCGATATTCCCTTACTGCCCCCAGCATTGCACGTGCTTTAATCATGCTGCCTCCCTACCATTCGTTGATGTGAATTCTCTCCGGTAAAAAGCGATCGATAACGGGTAGTGGTTCCGCCGGATAACCGATGGGTACCAGAGAAAAAGGATGTATCGTATCCGGCAATTTTAACAGATTTTTCAATTCACGTTGCCGGTCCGGGTCGGGATATACTCCGCACCACACCGCACCCAGACCCAACCCATGCGCAGCCAGTTGCAAACTCAAAGTAGCTGCACTGCAATCCAATGACCAGCGTTCCGGATCAGGAAGAATTGTTTCATCCGCACACACCACCACCGCCAGACTCGCTTCCGGTGTCATGGCTGCGAAGGGATGTACATCCGGGATCTTTCGCAGGATTTCCCGATCGGTGATCACGTAGAATTGCCAGGGTTGCCGGTTGCGAGCAGAAGGCGCATGCATGGCAGCCCGCAACATCAACTCGATGATCTCATCGGGTACTGGGTGATAATTAAAATTCCTCACGCTACGGCGTGTTAATAAAGCATCCATTACTTCCATGATTTACTCCTCAATTGATTCAAGAATTTCGACAGCACTCCTGTCGCTATATACAACAGCGAACAACCCCGGTAAATAGCGATCCATCATCCACACATTTGGGTACACGTGATTGGAGACCAGCGTATAACTTAATCCCTGCCCCTCAAAATCGATGCTGGTACGAAAGCGCACTTCACCATCTTCAAAATCCATCTCAAGATTGCCAATGCGCATGCCATAGTTGACCAGTGTGATAAATTCAGCCATCTTAAGCCGTTTTTCATCCGGCACATTGATCGGAAAATAACTATAAAAGTAAAAAATATCCTGTGCTCCGTTATACTCTGCCTGGCAGGAAAAACGCCCATTCTCACCCCAATGGTTCATCCTTAAAACCAGTACCCCGCGCTCTTCCGTTTCTACA
Organism: uncultured Chloroflexia bacterium; assembly: GCA_963765655.1. Taxonomy (GTDB): domain Bacteria; phylum Chloroflexota; class Anaerolineae; order Anaerolineales; family Anaerolineaceae; genus UBA6170. Next base: position 958,030 of record CAVXXH010000003.1, on the reverse strand, counting down.
AAGAACCACTCATCCTCTGAAAAGAATTGCTTGATTGTCTCAAACGCAACATTCATTTGTTCACCTGGGACATAACCTGATGACTCGATTCTAGCACAGCCAGAATCAAAAAGACAAAATAAACCTTAAATTATCTCCTTAAATATAAAACCAGCGCATGATTACACAGGCTTTATGGGGATGGAGAGCGTCCCTATTTCTGAAAGAAATGTTCGCCTTCTATTGCTATAGCAGTATCTGTAGAAATTTTTCATTTAACTACCACCAAATGTAATTTGATATCCTGCGATTTGATTAGGAAAAACGTAATTAATCTCATATGTTGAAAATCATGAGAAAATTCTGGAATTAATAATGTAGCCAATCCTATATTTTATTTCACTGTCTAATTGTGCACTAATTATTCTTTTATTATATTTTGGAATCTAATAGGGAATATTTCCTAATGCGGGGCAAATTATGTTTAGGCTGAAAATCTGAAAATCTTTGAAACTAATAACCTTATCCACGAAATCAATTGTGATGAACTGAAATTCATTTTTATTTATTTTTTCTGTATTATTATTAAGATATAAAAGTTTTTCATCACCAACCTGAATTGGGGTTGCTATGTCAAATATACACAAACCGTATCCCTACTTAAGTGATTGGCTGGTCATCTCCTGGCGATGGTTAACTCTCTTTGTTCTGGGAGTGGTCTTTGCTACACGGTCAGAATTCAATTTGCCGATTATTGCTCTTCTGGCCTTCATATCTATGTGGAATATTCTAATGACCACCCTGGCAATCATCAATATCCGCATGCCACTTCATCGCGTGGTTAATCTGTTCTGTGATTTTGCCTTCACGATCGCTCTTTTTATCCTGGGAGGAGCCATGACAGGCTCTCTAGTGTGGATTGGTGTGATTGTTATTGTAAACGCTGCCATTTTTTACCAATGGCGTGGTGCTTTGGCACTGGCCATTTTATTCTCATCCGCACAAATCGGTTACGCTATTTACCTAAATCCAGCTAACCTGACAAATTGGTTACCATTCCTGATCATATTCGGTATGAACTTTGGGTTTGCCACTGTTTCAGGATTTGCCAGTATTCTCGTAAACAAAAATATTGGCAAAAAAGATCTCACGTCTGAAAAAAAACTCATAGATATTGAAACACGCGCCAATTTACTCTATCAAAAACGCATGCAATCCTTCTCCAACCTGGTCGAGACCCTCAGCTCCACCCTCGATTACACTGTGGTGCTGGATATCATGCTCGATGTCAGCCAATCTGCCATCGATATTATCGCACCCAACCTGGAGAAGATGACCTCAGCCATCCTGATGTTTGACGAATCGAAATTGATGGTGGTAAACTCCCGACGGTTTTCGCCCAGTGATACCAACCTGAAATTCCCGGCGAATAGCGGACTCCTGTTTGATACCTTGCAGAAAGTTGAACCACAAATCACCCACAACCCAGCCAAAGATCCCGAAGTGTGGAAGATTGTTTCGCTGCAGAATTGCAAAGTTACCATCACTTTCCCACTTTCACGCGGCATGGATGATTACGGCGTCATGCTCTTTGGTCATCCTGATCGGGATTTCTTCACCACCGAAAAGATCGAAGCGCTCAGTCTTATCAGTCGCCAGGCAGTGATTGCTATCCAGAATGCCCGTCTCTATCAGCAGGTGGAGCAGGAGAAGCAGACCATCGTTACCTCTCAGGAGGAAGCCAACAAGAAGCTTGCCCGTGACCTTCATGACGGCCCCATTCAGTCGGTAGCATCCATTGCCATGCGCCTGAGTGTTGCCCAGCGGTTGCTCTTCCATAAGCCCAAAGACGTTGCTGCCGAACTCGCCAATATCGAGATGCTCGCTCGCCAATCCACCGGTGAACTGCGCCACATGCTCTTCACACTGCGCCCGCTCACCCTGGAAACTGATGGTCTGGTCGCTGGGCTTCATACGATCGCCGAGAAGAATCTCAACACCTATCAACAAAAAGTACGCATTGACGTGGATGAAGAAGTCATCAACCAGCTGGATCAGAATAAACATTCCACCGTCTTTTATCTGGTGGAAGAAGCAGTCACCAATGCCCGCAAACATGCGCAAGCTGATTTAATTCTGGTGCGTATGAGATTCTCATCGAAAGATTCAGAGATCGCCGTAATGGAGATCATGGACAATGGCGTTGGCTTTGATGTTAACAAAGTCAACCAGACTTACAGTCACCGCGGTAGCCTGGGTATGGTAAACTTAACGGAAAGAACACAACTGATCAATGGAATGTTACACATCGATTCAGTCCCCGGTAAAGGTTCCCGGATTCGCATTTTTATTCCCCTCACGCCTGCAGCGATTGAAAGAGTGCAAGCCGGAAAGATTGATCTGCAACAATCATAAAGTTCACACATCGAGGCCTGCATGCCAGTTCTGGCAAATATTTACTACACTCAGTATCAGGGGAGTTCATCTTCACGTCCACCTGTGATTCTGATTCACGGCGCTGGCAGCAACCATCTGTGTTGGCCCGCTGAGATACGCCGGCTGCGAGATACCACCGTCTATGCCGTAGACCTGCCCGGGCACGGTAAATCCACTGGAACCGCTCACCACCGGGCGTCCAGTTACCAAGCTGCTATTATCGATTTCATCGACAAGCTGGGACTCAATCAAGCTGTATTGGTAGGACATTCGCTCGGTGCAGCCATCGCACTGCAACTTGCCCTGGATCACCCGCAGCATGTCACCGGTCTGGTATGTATTTCTGCAGCTGCCAGCTTTCAGATCGATCCAACCTTTGTCAATTTGTTCCGCGTATCTCAGACACAAAAGCAGACCCTGGAAATTTTGAAGCATTATTTCTCCCCACATTACGGTAAAACGCAGTGGTATCCTAATCTTCTCAAGAGTCTGGCAACTGTTCGAAATAGCCTGTGGTATGCGGATCTACGCGCCACCGCGCATTTTGACCTACGCAGCCAATTAACCCAGATCACCACACCCACCCGGGTCCTCTCCGGCGAAGAAGATCCCCTGGTCCCGATCTCTGACGCCACCCACCTCGCCCGCCAATTACCCAACGGCAGGTTCAAAGGATTTCCATATCATGGACACATGTTGATGTTGGAAGAACCCAAAGGCGTTGCGCAAGAGATTCACCGATTTTATAAGGGATTAGGTGAAAGTTGATATTTAAAGTTGAAAGATTTTTTTAATCCATGCCACCTTTGGACTTACAATCAAAATTTAAATGATAACGCGGCGATGATCGCCGCGTTATCATTTCCAAAACCCATTTAATAAAGGAGTTAAACTAACAGAGGCTCACCCAACCACTGTCGTATGCACATTAAATTGCGGAGGTTGTTCCATGTGCTTCTTGACCGCACATTGCTCCGCGGATCGCACCAGCGCGTTGTAATACTTCTCCGGAAAATCCGGTGACACCTGAATATCGATCTCGACGTTGCCCACCAACCCGGTAAACGGATCGGTTTGCAGACGTTGCACCAGGCGGATACCCTTGGTATCCAGACCACGCTGCTTGCAAAAGCCGAGCACATAAATCCCGGCACAGGTTACCAATGATGCTAAGAAAGTTGCAAATGGTGTCGGCGCTGCACCTTCTCCGCCACCCATCGGCGGCTGATCAGTCATAACCGTATACGGCCCAAAATGAGCATCCACTCGCGCCCCACCTGGAAAATCTACTACCATTTCCATATATCACAATCTCCTCGTTCTATAGCGTTTTTGTATTCAAAGAGTTAGATGCAAGGATTTCCAAAAAGTGACAATTTGGCTGATCATGAATTTTGCTGTAAGCCGTCAGCTGTGAGTAAGTAGTATAATATTCATTACAAACCATCCTCCCTTACGGACAGTATTTCAATGAACCCATCACCAAAACCTACCAAACGCCCTTCCGGCATGCTCGGTCTGACCATCGTCCTCGCCGGACAGGCTATCTCGATCCTTGCCTCAGGCATGACCGGCTTTGCGCTCTCCATCTGGGTCTTCCAGAAGACTTCCAGTGCCACCTCGCTCGGTATCATGACCACCGCCTTCACCCTGCCGTACCTCCTGATCATTCCACTCGCCGGCGTGTTGGTGGACCGCTACAACCGCAAGCTCATGATGGCCGTCAGCGACCTCGCAGCCGGGCTGGGTACCATCGCTATCCTCATCCTGCACCTCACCGGCAACCTGCAAGTCTGGCATTTTTATGTCGTCAATGTCATCATTGGGTTGGGCAACGCCTTTCAATGGCCGGCTTACTCCGCTGCGATCACCACCATGGTGCCCAAAGACCAATACGGACGCGCCAATGGCCTGATGTCCCTCGTTCAAGCCGGACCGCAAATTGCTTCTCCCTTGTTGGCCGGTGCTCTCTTACCTGTTTTCGGGTTGAATGGCATCCTCATCATTGATATTATTACCTTTATTCTCGCCATTGCTGCACTCCTATTCGTCCACATCCCACCCCCAATTCAAACCGCTGATGGAATGGCAGGCAAAGGCAACTTCTGGCATGAAGCCACCTTTGGTTTCAAATATATCTTCCAGCGAAAACCATTGCTTGGCTACGTCATCCTCATATTCATTGCCAACCTTTTTCTGGGCTTTCCCAACAGCGTACATGTTCCCATGGTGCTTCTGCGTACCAGCAATGACAGCCTGATTCTCGGATCGGTACAGACCGCTGGCGCCATCTCCTGGACAGTCGGATCGCTGCTCATGAGTGCCTGGGGCGGACCGAAACGACGCATGTACGGCACGCTCTTCGGTTGGATGTTCTACTGTCTGTTTGGTAATGTCCTTTTCGCACTGGGACAGGGTCTTTCTTCCTGGGTGCCACTCATCCTGCTTGCTGGGCTTGGTTCCAACGTCGGTATCGCCACCAGTCAGGCAATCCTGCAGGCAAAAGTCGCCCCGGATGTACAGGGACGTGTCTTCTCTGCCCGCCGCCTGCTTACCTGGTTCCCGGATACTTTCACCCCCATCCTGGGCGGTCTGCTCGCGGATCACATCATGGAACCTGCCATGCGCTCACAGACCTGGCTTTCCAGCACCTTTGGCTGGCTGGTGGGCACCACACCTGGCTCCGGGATGGCGTTGATCATGGTCATCGCGGGAGTTCTCATGATCCTGACCATGTTCACCGGCTACCTAGTCCCTGGCATTCGCAATATGGAAGATCTGCTCCCGGATCATGAACAAGGGTGAAAGGTTAGGTGATGAGGTGTTGAGGCTCGATTTTTGAGGTTAGATTCGAGCTAAATCATGCCATTTAGGTACGAGTTATATCATACCCAAGCCAGTCAAGGGTACTAGCCATCAGCTATATCATGCCCTCCGGGGATGAGATGTGAGCTATTATTTCTCCACGCTAAGGGCTAAGAGCTGCTCCAGGACATTCACTGTTTGCCAAGCCAGGGCTGCCGTGACTTCTTCTACCGCAAAACAGCTCCAACCAATTATATCTTCCACATAATTTCTCTCGGGGTTGAATTGAAATGGTTTCTGACCGGATATTGGTACGGGCGTTTGGCTGGGTATTTGTACGGGCTTTTGGCCAAACACCCCTACCTTCGCCCAAAAACGTGCCTGGTAACAAACAACCTTCCCTTCCGGATTGCCAGGATCATTCACCTCCTGGGAGCCCAGATAGCGCATTTCCAGCACCTCGGCACCGGTTTCTTCCGCCACCTCGCGCACAAATACTTGCTCGATGCTCTCCCCCGGCTCGGGAATGCCCACCCACCAGCTGCCAGGATGCACCGTCTTTGGTCACCAGTACCACCCTGCCATCCTCTGTGAAGCACACCCCGCTGGCCTGCGTCACCAACGCGCGTGGAGGGATAAACTCCGCCCCCCGCCAGATCACACGAATTTTCCGCCCTTCGTGGATGATGTCGTCGAAGATGGTATCAGTCATGAGATATTTAATCCATTGGGGTCAAATTCTAAGAGCCTGCCGAAGGTGCCATTTGCTCCAAAAGTTTGCGTAGTGCGTCCAACTCTTCCTCGGTCAATGTCACGCCTTTGCCCATTGTCGTTCCATCCGGCGACCATTCGCGGATGTCGTACTTGGGATCACGGTCATTCCACGAGACGAGATTCAGCTCTTTCGTCCAACCCTTGTTGGATGTGGATAACACACCAATTCGTTTTACGATTTCAAATTTGATCTCTGCCACGTAGTGTCTCCTGTATGGTGTGATTATATTCAAAGACTCAAAGTTAGCAAACCCCCAGCGGGTGTGGAAAAATCTTCTCCTCAGAAATATCTCGGAGTTCTTTGGAAGGATTCAGATTTCAGGATTTGACAGTTTCCCCTTTGAGCTTTCTGCTATGAGCCATCAGCTATGAGCGACCAGCTAATTTATGCTAAAATGAAATTGAATGACACGGAGGTAATTTCCAATTCATGTGCGCCAGACCACAAAAACGCGTTCCCAAGATCGGTTGGGATATGACAAACGCTGTTCCAGGTACTCTGATTAAGTGCTTCTTCCTCAAAAACGATGAAGTTCTCTTCAAAAAGGACAAAACCGGGAAGACCTTCCGATGCGTCCCTTACTTCTGGGAGTGGATTCGCGATGATCATGTCGATTGGGATATCACCGGCATCACCGGAACCTCTGACTCCTTCTGCGTCATAAGCCAGGAGGAAGCTGCCGAATTCATCCAATCGCGCGGTGGGAATGCGCAGAAACTGCTACGGGAGTGAATATTAGCTCATTGCTCATGACTGATAGAAAATGGTGTCAAGTCCTTAAATAAGTGGACTGAAAAATAAAGCTTAACCGCTCTTTCGGGGCCTTGCAGACCCGTCAGGGTGGCGAATTCCTCCAAAAGGATTCGGCATCCATTCAACTTTTGAACCATAAGAACTCAAGAACTCAAGAACTCAAGAACTCAAGAACTAATCTTACCTTCCAGTAATACCTACATAGAGACTGGCTGCGCTGCACATCATCATTAGGCATGAGATGATCAGGACGATGACAGCAAAAACCCATCTGGTTTTGGTGGAGTTCTGCTTGTTAGCGACGTTTGCCTTGCGGCTTGCTAGGAAATCCGGAACCACCAGCACACCGAGCACCACAAATCCAGCCAACCCAAGTATCAGACCTGCGAACCCTCCCAGGAAGAGCACCCGCCAACCCGGCAACCAGTTGGGAAGCGCAATGGTGCCAGGCTGATCACCTACTTGCGCAAGACCCGGGAGTTGATTGATCCAGGCAGCTTCAGATCCCAGTTCATACAAATCGGGTTGAATCGAGCCTCCCTCCCAGATGAACGATTCCTTGGCCATCATCGACTCATACAGCTCACTTTCCGTCACAGCCAGCTGATACAGCGCTACACCTTGCCCATCACGCTCAAAGTCGACCCAATTCTGCACCAACACATACGCCTGACCTTCGCCGGTGCCTTCCATGACCAACCGGTAGCCAGCACCAAGCGGATAGAATAACTCGGTATAGGTCGTCCCATCCTGCAGCGGAAAGACATTGAAGAGCACATCCTCTAACTCGTGATAGACCCCATCGCTGGCAATCCCAGTGCGTAATCCGTCCGCATCCTCCACGTAGAGCACCAACGGGCAATCCGCCTGAACCTGCTGAGCGCTATCCTTCTCCCCCATTCTCATCGAGAGCCAATATTTTTGCTGTGTTTTAGATAATTTCTTAAACAGCGCCTGCTTCTCTTCCGGCAGTGTTTTGATAAAGGCGTTCTCTTCTTTGGTGAGACCCTGCATGCCGGGCTCTACATAATCCCCACTAAACAGTGGATAGGCAGCTGTATCGCGATAGACCTCGCTGGGACCAATCCCAATGAATGAACCGTCCGCTGCCCAATCGACCACCCGGCCGGCCTCTCCTCCCACACCTGCAACACTGAAATAGATCGCCCAATCCTTCACTTTGTAGTCCGCAGGGAATTGCGTAATCCACGGATCGAGGACGATGCCGGTTTCCATCCAGTTGGTTGCCCAGGGATAAAGTACCACTGCCTGATGCCCACCCCACCATGCCTGAATTGGACCATAGTCCCATTTCTCTACTAATGCCTGTTCACAGGGGTCTTTGCTGAATTTAAGTGAATTCAGGAAATTGAGCACCTTGGATTGGTAGCCGCCACAGGCAAATTCATCATAACCTTCATAGCCAAGAAAATCTAAAATATTATTCTTTTCGCCGGATGAGGCAAGCCCCTTCGGAATTCTTTCGTAGTAAAACGCCAATATCTTCTGCAGTTTTTCTTCTTCTGTCTGCTCTTCACACTGGAATGGGGTTGCCGTCAGGATTGGTGTGGGCGTATCTTCGGGGGTTGCGCTGGGAAAGGGTGTTTCAGTATCCATTGGCGTTGGGATAACGCAGCGGTACTCATATTGATAGCGCACGCTGCCACCAGCTACTGCTGCATCACCGAAGCCAATGATCTCTATTGTTTCGCCTTCTTTGGAACCTCCTGGTACCGTCCAGGTGATGCTATTCTCGACTGACCCGCTTGGATCGGTTGTGAAATTAATTGATTTTTGTCGGGCTTCCACTCGGCTCATAAAGTTGAAATTTAAATAGGTGTTCAATCCGCCGACTGAATTGAGGTTGGAGCTGGTATCCCGATCCCAGGCTGTGCTGACCTCAAAATACAACTCATCCCCCGGTGTCAAAACACTTGACGGTGCCGTCCAGGTGTGTACCACAATCAAGCCTTGCCAGCTGACGGTGACGGCGCTTCCATTTAATGATGCAGTGGCATCCAATGCCGTACCAGCTACCATGGTGTTGGGGGTTTCTCCCACCTTCTGCCAGGTGCATATCTTGTCTTGCATGGACACATCTGGTTGAGCAGCAAACGCTAATGAAAAAGCGGATAAAAACATACAAATTACCAAGAGCAAAGCAGCATGTTTTTTCATGTGGACCTCGGGAAATATATGGAAAGTTGGTAAACGGGTTAATTTATATGGGTTTCTGATTGATTGCTTTGATGGATGTAATTAATTTGAGTTAGATCAAATCGAGATAAAATTGCACGGAATGAATTTATTATAGCAATTTTTTTCGCAGGCACCTTCAATAACTTTGCAGGTGAGGGTATGATATGGTTGAAATTGACTGGAGACCGGGGATTGGAGACGGGTGCTTCCCGAGGGGTTAGCCGCTAACAATCACCTATCAGCAATGAGCTAAGTAGTCTTTCTTTTTCCTCAAAAACATGCTATGGTAATAGATAGTTATTCTGGAATTCAACTCAAAGGAGAAAAGAATGGGCAAAGATAAAGATAAGGGCAAAGACAAAGACAAGAAGAAGAAAAAAGACAAGAAGAAAGATAAGAAATAATCTAACTTTCTAACCCTTCTCCCAATTACCAATTCAAAACGTCAAATCCAAATTCACACCTGGCCTGGATGATGTGTAAGTTATTCCACTTGTACCCAGCGTGGGTACTGTGATAGCCTTGATTGATCCCTGGTGGCTAGATGTTGTTTTGCGAAGAATCCCGGGGGTTTTTTCGAGAGGGTACATTCATAAAAATCCTGCCTATCACTCTATTTTTTTTCTTCTGCTTTCAGCTTTCAACCTTGAGCTTTTCGCCATTAGCCATGAGCCATGAACCAAAAAAGAGTATAATTTCATAAACCACTAAAAAGGCAGGACAGAAATATGAAGATATACATCACCGGCATCAGCGGTTTCCTTTCCATCAATTTGGTACGTTATCTCCTTGCGCATGGTTACACCGATATCAGCGGTATCGACCTGGTGGATTTCACCTACCCCGAGCGCGATCAGATCCAGTTCCTGCAGGGGGACATACGCAAAGAAGCTGATCTGCGTAAGAGCATGCAAGGTGCCGATGTGGTCATTCACACCGCCGCTGCCCTGCCACTCTACACCCCCGAAGAAATCTACTCCACCGATGTTGCTGGAACGCGTCTCGTCCTGCAGACCGCCCAGGCATACGGTGTCAAACGCGCCATCCACATCTCCTCCACCGCCGTGTATGGCGTCCCCGATCATCACCCCCTATATGAAAGCGATCCGATGATTGGCGTGGGCGATTACGGCAAAGCCAAAATCCAGGCGGAGCAAGTCTGCCATGATTTTCGTGAGTCGGGATTGTGTGTCCCTATCCTGCGTCCCAAATCCTTTGTAGGACCCGAACGCCTGGGAGTGTTTGCGATCTTCTACGAATGGGTATCCGAGGGCAAGAATTTCCCCAATATCGGCAGCGGGAACAACCGCTATCAGCTATTGGATGTGGAAGACCTGTGTGGAGCGATCCACGCCTGCATGACCCTCGCTGAGGAGGTGGTCAACGACACCTTCAACATTGCCGCCACCGAATTCACCACCATGAAAGGCGATTATCAGGCGGTCCTGGATGAAGCCGGCTTCGGCAAGAAGATCATCCCTTTCCCGGCAGGTCCGGTAGTGTTGGCGCTGCGCATACTGGAAGCACTGAAGCTCTCCCCGTTGTATCCATGGATCTACGAGACCGCCTCGAAGGATTCCTTCGTCTCAGTGGAGAAAGCGCAGCAGAAGCTCAACTATCAGCCGAAGTACTCCAATAAGCAGGCCATGATCCGCAATTACCACTGGTACCTAGCCAACCGCGATCGTCTGCAATCCGAACCCAGCACGGGTGTAACGCACCGTTTACCGTGGAAGCAAAAAGCGCTCAAATGGGTGAAGATTTTCTTTTAGCTTTTGGCTGATAAGTGTTGGGTGTTAGGTGTTAGGAAAAAGATTTACTTCGAAAATTACAATCAGGGTTCTTAGCAAGGATTCATATCAGAACGACACAACTTTGCCTTTAGCCTTGAAACTTTAGCCTTTCTCCCTATAACTTTATGCTATCAGTTGAATTACCCGGGATTTCTCATCATAATAGATAAAATCGGAGGAATAATGGCAGAACTGAAGACAACCCAAAACGATGCAGACGTAGAAGCATTCCTGCATAATGTCGAGAACGAAGGCAAACGCGCTGATAGCTTCAAGTTACTGGAGTTGATGGGTAATGTAACCGGTCTGGAGCCCAAAATGTGGGGGGAGAGTATCATTGGCTTCGGAGAATACCATTACCGCTATGCCACTGGTCATGAAGGTGATGCCGCTTTGGTAGGCTTTTCCCCGCGCAAACAAAACTTGACCCTCTATCTGATGGGTTGCTATATTCGGCCAGAGGATAAATCCTATGATGAGCTTTTCAGCAAGCTAGGAAAGTATAAACTGGGTAAATCATGCCTGTATATCAACAAGCTGGCAGATGTGGATATGGGGGTGTTGGAAGAATTGGTACGCAAATCCTTTGAAGACATGCAAGCCTATTACCCTCCTGACATGTAAATACTCGTACATTCACGGTCCAAACCCAAAGGGCATGATATGACCTGACCTGGTGCGGGGTAAGGATGAACCATTACCCCTACCTATGGAAATGGTAAATAATTCGTACGGGCATGGTCCATGACCTGCCCCGTGCGCTTGTCTCTACCCCCGTGGCTCACAAACTCAACAACACCACGGCAACAATCGCCACCACAATCACAGCAATCACCCCCACAACCACCCAATTGACTGGTTTTAATTCAACATCACTCGCTGGACGCTCGGGACGCGTCAACAGTTCGCGGTGACAGTAATAACAGAAGATCGCCTCTTCAGGTAAACTCTTGCCACAAAATTTACACTGCTTCTTCTTCTGCTCTGCGCTCATGCTGGCTCCTATCATCCATTATGTACTTTGATTATATCCTATTGAAATGTCAACATAATTTAAGGCGTTACAATTTTTCCTATGACCTATGAGACATCAGCTATCACCTAGTTGCTACCAGCTAAAAGGAAGCCCCACCCCCTCCAGTGTCAGCAATGCCTGCTTGCGCCATATACCACCTGCATAGCCCGTCAGGCTGCCATCCGCACCAATCACACGGTGGCAGGGCACCAGAATCGCAATCGGGTTGCGGGCATTCGCATTCGCCACTGCCCGGCTGGAATCAGCGCTGTCGCGTCCCACTTTCGCGGCAAGCTGACCATAGGAGATGGTAGATCCGTAAGGGATCGTCAGCAACGCATCCCACACCAGGCGCTGGAAGGTCGTCCCACGCAGCAACAGTGGCAAATCAAAATGTCGACGTTTCCCTTGGAAGTAGCGCCCCAGCTGCTTGCCCAGTTCCTCCAGCAACGCATCCCGCTCGAAAGAGATCTCGTCCGTCAGACCATGTTGGATGGCCAGTTCTCGCAGCCCATCCTCATCCAGCGGATTGTCCAGGAAGTCCAGGCGCAAAATTCCCTCCTGTTCTGCGATGGCAAACAGGGTGCCTAACGGGCAATGAAATTGAGTGATATGGTTCATCATTCATCCTTTGTAATTGATTTTCATCCATCAATCACATTCCTGATTTCATTATAACGTTTTCAAAAGTTAATGGTCTTTTTGGTATTTTTTTTTACCATGTATTCAAATCCACGGATAACCCAAACCCAAACCTGTAGAAACAGGTTGGAGAATCCTTTTTATAGGATTTTAGGTTCTCTATCTTATGAATCAATTCATAGGATAATTTGGGGATACAACCAGTGATTTGCGAAGATCTTGTTTTTTTTACTACACCGTGGATTCAAATCCAAAGATTGTGAGAATCCAAATGCATTTTGTAATCTTTTAATCGTGCTTCTTCAGTTTATGTTAGAAATACAGTATACTATTATCAATACAATGTCATGTTGGGGTAAAAAGGAGGTCCTATGGCTGAAGCAAAAGATGGTTGTGTCAAACCGACCGCAGGCGTGATTATGCCTGAAGCGGAAGTAACAGCTGACCAACCGCAAATGAAAAAGGAGGTACCAAAAATGTTAGCAAAAGTTGGTAAACCTGCCCCCGATTTCGAGCTAAGTGCTTTTTTCGAGGGTGGATTTAAGAATTTCCGTTTGTCGGATTACAAAGGAAAGTGGATCGTCATCTGCTTTTATCCAGGTGATTTCACCTTTGTCTGACCGACTGAATTGTCGGCAGTTGCCGTCAAATATCCTGAACTACAAAATTTAGGTGTTGAACTCCTTGCGATTTCCACCGATAGCCGTTTCTCCCACAAGATCTGGCAGGAGGAAGAACTCTCCAAAATGGTAGAGGGTGGCGTACCCTTCCCACTGCTTTCTGATGCAGGTGGACGCGTTGGAACCGTGTATGGTGTCTATGATGAAGATGCTGGCGTAGACATCCGCGGGCGTTTCCTCATCGACCCGGATTTCAACATCCGCGCCATGGAAGTGATGACCCCTGAGGTTGGCCGTAATGTTGTCGAGTTGATCCGCCAGGTCAAGGCCTTCCAGCATGTTGTTGCCACCGGTGAGGTCACTCCCGCGGGCTGGGTACCTGGCAAACCAACCCTGACACCAGGTCCTGATCTGGCTGGTAAGGTTTGGAAAGTCTGGAAAGTGGACAACGCATTCTAATATCGATAAACCCCAACATTTGTATAAAAGAGAAAGCCGCCTGCAATCAAATCAGGCGGCTTTATTTTTCAGTATTATTTGTAAAAACAGGTTTTGTAAGTAGTCCAATCATTTTTCTTTTGTATTCTCGATAAATTGTGCGAGCTGTTTGCGATAATCTTCGAACGCCTGGCGGCCTTTTGAAGTCATGCAGCAAAGGGTAAAGGGTATTTTACCGCGGTAGGACTTTTCTATGATTATGTAACCAGCTTCTTCCAGTTTCGAGAGGTGAACGGAAAGATTTCCTTTGGTCAGGCCGGTCTCGTGCTGGAGATACAGGAAATCTGCACTCTCAACATAAGCCAGAATGGCCAAAATGTTACTGCGTGATGGCTCATGGATTAAGCGGTCAACACAGGCCAATGAACGTTGATCACTGCACATCAGCTATCTCTCGTGGCAAAGGGTTCTTGCGCAGGTACTGGCGAAGCGTCAGACTACCAGCGATACACAAATCCACTCCCATTAAGCCAAATAATAAAGACATACCAGTTTTGTCGCCTTCTCCATTGATGAAAATCCATACGCTGACCAGCAATGAAACAGCAGCAGTGAGATAAAATCGGGATATAGAAGTCTTCCAGGCAACAATCATCCAAAGTCCTGTGAATAAAAGTCCTGTAAATGATGGTAGCAGGATTGACATATAATCCTGGCTTCCCATTTGAACCTTTGAACGATACAAGAATAAAAAGACTAGAAGGGTTACAGTGATAAACGGTACACCGATCCATATAATCATACGGGTAAATGGCTTTATTGGCCGGGACTTCTGGTAAGCAATATATCCCGTGCGTAAATAAGTAACACGCATTCTGAAGCGTTGAACAAGTGCGTCCATGAGATATATTCCTCCGACAAACACCACCAACGGAGTAAAGAGCCAAAGGTCATTAGAATTTACATTCCTACTTAATAAATATTGACAACCTGCCATGAGCAGCATGGCCCCACCAAAAATAAGTTCAAGGGTGCCGTCCACATGCTGGTACTGGAGTGCACGCCGTTTGGTGTGAGTTATCAGATCTTCAGAAAAATTTTTTTTCATGGATGTATCTCCCATTTAATAAAATTTATTGTCAAAAATATATAAACTGGTCTACAATACAAACCTGTTTACATGATATAGTTGTATTATCGAAATGTCAAGAACTACTTAAAAACGTATTCAAAAAAACGAACCCCTTCATCCAAAAAATGATAAAAGCCGTTAGTTGTAAAGCAGACGGCTTATGCTTGGCTTGATGGAATTTCAGCTGGCTTGCTTAAAAGCGAACTGCGCCTCAAAAGCAACCAGATGGCTGGTCAGGTTCGTCGCCACTGCCGAGAATACGCCGGGTTGGTCTGCCAGCTCGGTCATCTCAATGTTGATGCTCTCCTCCGGCTTGACTTCATTGCTATAGTTGATCTGCAACCACTCAAACTGGTACTTGCGCCAGAACGAAACCGGGAAGCAATCGCACAACCAGTCGATGTACTGGGTGTTGTTAACGTGCCCCATAAGATCCAGGCTGGAATAACGTGCTTCAAAGACATGCTCCTTGCTGAAGCCGGACGGGCGGGTGAGCTTATCGAGTGTCTCATCCAGAATGAATTTGCCTTCGTTATCCGGTAAAGCTACAGTCAGCCTCTCGGGTTTAACAAACTTTCGGGTTTTGGTATTTACCAGCAGCCAGGCAGTGGTGGCATGTGCCACCGATTTGCCCTTCTCATTGGCAAGCGAATAATCGCGCATGCCAAAGATCTTCTGCTGCCAACCGCGTGGCCAGGTCTGCGCTATGATCCGGGTGCCTACGGAGGGAAATTCATAGAAGCGTACCTTTGTGCGGACCAAGATCCACGCAAGGTTCATCTCCTTCAGACTATAATAATCCACCCCGAGATGAAATGAATGATGCACCGTGATTTCTTCCATCACACGGAAGATGGCGGCTGGTTTCCAACGTAATGCAAAATCGGTCTCATGCGATCGTACTTCAAAATTCTCCTGCCAGATCGTTTGTTGTGCCAATTTACTCTCCCTGACTGATATTATCCTTTATTCTATCGTCATTTTTTACTTTCCGGAAACTATTTATATCTACAAATGTAAACAGGGGGTATTCAAGCAACACTATTTTGGAATAATACTCAACTAAGCCATAAACTGGCCCAAGAATTGCAACTATACTATCAACTTGAAATTATGACTAACGTCTGAAAACATTATCACGCCATTACACCCCCAGACTGGTCAAAAAAAATTGACGATAATTGTTTTAGAAAATTGGAGGACATCATGCAAATATTCTTAGTTTTAGCACTGATCATCGCTTTGGTCGCCGTAGTATTTACTATTCAAAATACTGCCATGGTCACCGTCACATTTCTAGTCTGGGAACTGAACCACTCTCTGGCATTTATCTTCCTTCTGGCAATTTTGGCCGGTGTGTTAATCAGCCAGTTCGTATCTGTGCCAGGCAAAGTCAAACGGACCGTGGAAAATACAAACCAGAAAAAGAAGATCAAAGAACTGGATACTGAATTGATGAGCACCAAAGTTAAGTTGGAAGCATCCAAACAGGAATCGGAAGTCTATCGTACCAAATTAGATTTACCTGCATCCAGCGAAACCCAGGAGCCTATCAACATTCCAGCTGCTAAAAGAATTTTGAATGGCTTCAGAGCAAAACTGAAACCATAAGACTCCAACATCATTAAACAAATTCTGCTTACCCCTTAAACCGTCAACTTCCAGGGATTGTTTGAGGGGTATTCTACTTAAGATGTATTTGTGAGTCCGCTACATCATGCGATCTGCATAATGTAAAAAACATATCCATACCAGTCGTTGTATTGGTTGAAAATGTCGATCTCTTCCTGTTCTAAATCAAGTACTTGTATGCGCTCAGGGTCCGACCGGTATTTTTCCCGCAACATGGCAATCCGCGCCTGCATGGGCTGGTAATAGTTTTCTGTCCAGCTGCTATTGGGTAGAACGAAATAGTCAATCAGGTAATAATCACAAGCATGGATGATATCCAGGTTCTCTTCCAGGCTTTTCATCGCAGGATAACCAACATTCCAGAACTCTTTTACCTTTTCCGGAGGAGGGGGATCCGGTTTTAGCCAGGTCAACTCGCTGACCGCAATGTAGCCACCCGGTTTCAGCAACGGTTTCCAGGTGCGCAAACCAGCCTCAAATCCTATGATATAGATTGCACCTTCCGACCAGATCAGATCAAAACTGGCAGGCGGAAATTGCAATTCCTTCATCGACTGATTGAGTACATGGATGCGCTTTTCCAGCCCCAACTCCGTTACTTTTTCTTGCAGGCGATCCAGAAACGGTTGGTGGGTGTCGACGGCGTATATCACTCCATCTGACTGCTGTGCCAGGTCGAGCGTCTGTGCGCCGGGACCACAACCCACGTCCAGAATGACGGGCTCCTCAGGCAGTGCTGACAACTTGCGGAAAGCGCGCCGGGTCGATTCGGAATCACCCGGACCCTCACGCGGCAAGTCTTTGTGTATTTCGAAGAAAAAATCCATTTCCCACTCCTGAAGGTAATGTTAAATTAAAGCCCATGTCAATTAATTTTAAACACAATCCAGTTCTTCATACTTTTCTGAGCTTCATATTTACCCAGTGAACAGGCTGGGTAATCAGGGCTACCGGCATCCACCAGAATGTATTCGATGTCCTGCTCGATCAGCCATGCGTGATCGCAAATCCTATCATCAGGGTAGACTGGCACAATCGTGCGGGTGAAGTGCTCGCCAAACAATCCATATTCATAATAAACGATTGCCTGGGTTGCAATACCCAACACACCGTCTTCCGGCACAGTCTGATCCACCAGGTACAACATCTCTTTGGTTGTGTACGATTGAGCGGAGATCGAATCGAAGCGGTGTTGCTTCCAGAAGGCTTTGTAGCCCCAAAAGGCTTTTGCAGGATTGCCATAGACCGACATTAGCAGGGTCAAAATCGATAGGGTACTGATGAAGTAGATCAACACCAGTCCGAGTTTCGGTTTGAGCGCATCCAGCAGGGCAGTCAATCCCAGACACAGGAAGGCAAACAGTGTGATGAAATAGCGACCATGAAAGGGTGACCAACCTGCACATAGGAACGTGGTAGACACTGCCACAGTAAGCACAAAAATCGCTGCTATAACCATCAACGGATGTGTCTTTTTAATGGATAATACCAGGATGAAAATCGAGACCACAAAAAATACGAATATGCCAACCAAACCAAACCACGCAGAATCTTCTGAGAAAAGAATTTGATCAGTGTACCTAAAATTGTGTGGGTTCAACAAGGATTTATTCACTTCCAGCGAAAGCCCAGTTTTGGTGCTGACATAATTCGGGACAATGGCTTTAAGTTCCATCAATTTAGTCAAGTAAGGCTCCGGGATGCCCTGGAAATCCACAATCTGATACGCCCACCTGGAAACTAATAAACCGATATGTTCCAGTACAAGCATGTCTTTTTGAAACGCCGTTTGAGATGTCATATCCAATGCATCTGGTTCTAATGGAGTACCAAAATGCACATAATTGCTGATGTAAACCGGCGAACTGAACAGGACAAATGCCAGTAAAGCCGCTGCACTCAGGGCGATTACCTCCCTGAAATTGAGCTTATGGAATACCAGCCAATAGATCAGGAAGAAAAGCGCTAATCCCGGCAAATAAGCCGCGACAGAGTAATTGGTGCCGATGGATAGACCCAGCCCTAAACCGGATAAGATTAAATAGCCAGTGTTTTTTTCCTTCAGATGCTGATAAAAAAAATACACTGCAGTAATCAACATAAACGAACTGACATGATCATGCCGGGTAGAACTGAAGTTCATCTGCACCACCGGGAAGGCAGCCCAGGTGAGAGCAGAAAGCAACGCCAGACTTTTTCGGCTGCTGATCTCCAAACCCAGGCAGTAGATCAAAATTACCGACAGGTAGCCTGTAATATAAGCTATCAAACCCAGGAAGTGCTCACCCCGGGTAAAGAGCAGCGTCCAGTAGCTAATCAATTCAGCGTTCATCGGGAAGGTCAACTGCCAGACTACTTTTGTGTTCCATGGCAACCAGCTGCCCGACTGATCCCACATCCCAATCCGGGCCAGATGAATGGCCAGGGAGTCGTTGTTATTCGGTGGTACCAACAGGACATACACCAGGTTGAGAATGGCTACAGCAGCACTGGTAATCAGGAATGCCCATACGGGGAGTGTCAACCTCTTTTCCTTTAAATTGAGTCCGGGTAATGGAAAAGGAAATAGTGGCTGTTCAGGCTTCAGCCAATTCCGACTTACCATGGACGTGATGGAGAGCAAAATGATTTGGAATAACAGCACAAACAGCGGCTGGTTCATCTGGTAGAAAAACCCCGACCCCGTCATGACCAGAATAATCAGGGAGATCAGAATGAGAAATCCCCCCAGGAACCAATCAAACCATTTCTTGTAGGAAAAATATTGATTAATTTGCAGAGAAATGAATAGAAAAATGATGAATGAAACAATCAACAAAAGCATAATGGCCTGAATTTTCATATAATCGGTAAGAAAAATCGACCCATTGAATAGATCGTTACTCACATTTTATCATAAGTGTGGATAAGGATTTTCGCCTGAATTCATAACAGAATAATTCGTGCTTGACTTCGCTTTTGGAATCATTATAATCTTAACTGGTAAGACCTCTTACCAATTTTTATCCGTTTGTCATTATCATTTATTTCAGCGAGGTTCTCATGGAAAATCCAGGTTGGCGCGCATCGGTGTGGGCAGATATTACACAGCCTTGGGATATTATTGTCATTGGTGGTGGTATCGTTGGGGCCGGAGTCTTCCGGGAAGCGGCCGAAGCCGGTCTGAAAACCTTGCTACTGGAAGGTCACGATTATTCCTCCGGTACCTCCAGCCGCTCCTCGAAAATGGTACATGGGGGTTTGCGATATCTTAAGAACGCACAGGTGAAACTGACCCTGGATTCATCGCGTGAACGCCAGCGTCTGATCCATGAGGGCAAAGGGCTCATCGATCCGTTGCATTTCAACCTGGTTAATTATCAGGGGGACCACACCCCTGGTTGGGTTTTTGGCCTGGGTCTGATCGCCTATGATCTGCTGGTATTACGCTGGAAGCATTCAAAACTGTCCCGTCAAAGGTTAAAAGAGATTTGTCCACAACTCAACGAAAAACGTCTCGTAGGAGGTTATGGTTTCTATGATGCCCAGACTGATGATGCCCGCCTGGTCTATCGGGTCATTCAGGAAGGACAGACAGCTGGTGGCACTGCCATCAATTATGCCAAGGTAGTAGGTTTATTGCGCAACAGTAAAGGTAAAGTATGCGGGGTACAGGTCAAGGATGCGCTAACCGGTGAGGAAAAAGAAGTCCAAGCCGGATTGGTGATCAATGCCAGCGGTGCCTGGGCCGATGAACTACGGGGCAAGATAGGCAGACCTCCCCGCCTGCGATTGCTGTGTGGCAGTCATTTGATCATTCCCCGTGAAAGGGTTCCCCTGGATGATGCCATCAGTTTTTTGCACCCGGATGACCAACGCCCGGTATTTGCATTTTCCTGGGAAGGTGCCACGCTGGTGGGCACGACTGATGTGGATCATGATCATCCCATGTCTACTGATCCCTGGATCTCACCCCAGGAAATGGACTACCTCCTGAAAGCTGTTAACCACATTTTCGATTGTCTCAACCTGACCACGGATGATATCTTGTCTACATTTGCCGGGGTTCGCTCGGTGTTGGATACCGGTAAAGCAGATCCCTCCAAGGAAGCCCGCGATGAAATTCTGTGGGACGAAGATGGTCTCATCACTATCACCGGTGGAAAACTAACTATGTTCAGTCATATGGCACAAAGAACCTTGCGGTTTGCCCGCAAATATTTGCCAGAAAATATCAAGATCGATAAAGATAAACGCGCGCTGGACCGCATCAATGGGGAAGTAATCAAGCAATTTATTGATAACCCAATCCTTACTTCACAACAGAAACTACGGCTGATCGGGCGATATGGATACAATGCGCCAGATTTGATTCTATATTCAGTATCCAACGAGTTAGAAAGAATTAAGGCAACCCCAACCCTGTGGGCAGAGTTGAAATGGGCAGCTGGTCATGAGCAGGTGGTTCATCTGGATGATTTGTTGTTAAGGCGCACGCGCATCGGCAGCTTGCTTCCCCAGGGTAGTCTGCCCATCATGCAGCAAATCCAGGAGCTTTGCCAATCACAACTTGGCTGGGATGATTCGCGCTGGCAGGCGGAAGTGTTGGCCTATCAGCAGTTATATACACAATCCTATTCCCTTCCACATCCCATATCTGCTTGAAGGAGAAGCAATACGAGCTGATAAATTGCTTATCGGGCTGCACTAATGGTTAGAAACCACAGAATGGTGAAGATAACTACCATCCATTCCAGAAATGGCATCCACCAGAAACGTAGTCGATTGGTGATTAAAGATGTATCCAATGCATTGGATGACTCTTTCTTTGTTGTCCTTCCCATATAAATGAGAAAGGATGCATAAGCCATAAAAGCGATGATATCGATAATGAGTGAATACAGCGGTATCACACGTTCGTTTGAGGGTTGTACCAGTATGGCAATGCTAAACAGTAGCACAGTTGCCAACCCAGCCCGAAAATAGGTCATGGCTGCTTTGATGTGCGGTTTGATATTATTCATCGGGAAAACCCCCACAAAGAGGCATCCCATTGCAGCAACCATACCCACAACAGAGCCTAGATAGCCCCAAACACTATTCAGACTCAATCCCACCCCCGGCATCATCAAGAAGAAGATAAAACTGCCAAAGATGAGCCCGCCATTAAACAACCATGCCAGACGCGAAACCCCTACCTCACCTAATTCTGAGACGAAATGGGTGCTGATTTTATAACGCTCCCCCTGTTTTCCCCTGAAGGCCAATGCTGCAATAAAACTGGTAAGCAAAATTACCAGGCTGCCCGCCCAGCCTAATATTGGATACATTTTTAAAACCCATTGAATCATTTCTCAACATCCCTCTGGTTGATGATTATATCAATTGTATAACCTGATTGCGATAATGTGAACAATTATGCAATACAATATTAAAATCTCGAATAAATCCTGATGGCGAATACGGAAAATTTGCCCTGGAGGTCTATGTACAACACATTTTCGGAAGATTATGATCGCTTTGTCAATTGGAATGACCGATAGGCCTATGAAATGCCATTCATTGAGAAACAAATCCGCTTTTTACAGGATAGCCTTGATAGACCCCTGGATATTCTGGACACTGCCTGCGGTACCGGTATGCATGCCTTCGCCCTTGCCAAAGCTGGTCACCAGGTCAGTGCAGCAGTTCAGGTGCGCTTCAAAACAGCAGGATTAGGTGAACTGGCGCAAACCTTTGGACAGGATCAATTCGACCTGTTGCTTTGCCTGGGGAACTCATTACCCCACCTAACAAGCGAGCAGGAATTAATTGCTTCCCTGCAGGATTTTTCATCCACTCTACGCCCGGGTGGTATGCTCTTCCTTCAGAACCGCAATTTCGATATGGTCATGCAGCGCCAGGAACGCTGGATGGAACCACAAACCTACCAATCCGATGGGGATGAGTGGATCTTCCAGCGCTTTTACGACTTTCTTCCAAATGGGTTGATCCGCTTTAACATTGTCACCCTGCAACGCAAAGCAGTTTCCGATAGGCAATCCGCTGTCAACAGCACCCTGCTGCGTCCACAAATTAGTAGCGAACTTGAACACCACTTGTTGCAGGCTGGTTTTCAGGATATTCACGCCTATGGGAGCATGCAAGGCGAGTCTTTCTCGCCTGATTCGAGTGGCAACCTGATCATAACCGCCATCAAACCTTAAGTTGCAGACTGCTCTCACTTCCCTGAGAAGGTAATGGTGAAATATCAAAAATCAGATGGTCCAGGCTGCCAGTTGATTTGCTCTGCCCATTCTTCTGCAGCGAAGTAGATCAAATCAACAGCTGGGTCTTTGACCTCCGGGTACATAAAAGGGTCAGCCAGGTGTTCGGATAGCATGATCTTCAGACGCGCATAAGCTTCAGCGGTTTTGGGGTGCCTGCGCAGGTAATCACGAAACAGCAATGGATAACGTTGGTTAGCGCGTCCGGGTACCCGCACATGCGTGTTGGTGCGGCGCTGATTGGCAGGTGGGTGAAAAAACATTTTCTTCCAATGTTGTGGATGCTCATCCTGGCCGGGGGGGATATGATCGGTTATATTTCCTTCTGGTAATGAGTACCCCATATTCGCCAAGGCTTTCACCACATCCTGGTTCAATGCCACAACCGTAATTTGTATGTCAATTACATCTTTAGCCGGTAAACCTGGTACTGCTGTAGATCCGATATGATCAATGCGTAAAGCCAGGTCACCCAGTCCTTCGCGGAGTTGTCTGGCTATTTGTTCAAATTCCTGTGGCCAGCTTTCTTTGTAATCGACAATCTGGTATTTAGGATTTGTCATCTTACCTTCCATTACGCCGGATCAAGACCAAATATTTCGTTTCGGATGGCTTTTTCCATTGGCCAGAGGGCATCATTCGTATTTGCCAGTAAGGTGATTTGTAGATTTGATTCTGGATAATAACTTGAACTAAATTCCACCCCAGGATCCTCACCAACAATCGAATAACATTTTTGACCAGCAATCTCTTCCATCCAGACCCCGTAACCATAATGATGAGGACTGTCAGGCTTGATCTGAACGTGTGCAGTGGTCATGCGAGCCAGCATCTCTGCATCAAAATAAGTACGGGAAAACAAAGCTTTCCAAAAGCGACCAATATCTGCTGCCGTGGTGTAGACGCCCCCATCTCCATGTCCGATCACAGGAATGGAAAATATATTCGAACGCCATTGTCCATCCGGGTTGATCACATATCCGGTTGCGCAATGCGCTGGCAGGCAATCGCTGGAGAAATATCCCGATGATCGCATCCAGGCAGGTCCGAAGATCTTCTCTTCAATGTACGCCTGAAAACGCATACCTGTGATTTTCTCAACCACCAACCCAAGCAAAACAAATCCCATATTGCTGTACCCAAAGCGTTCCCCAGGAGTAAATTTCATCTCTTTATCCCGGGTCATAGGAATAAAATCCATGGCTGAGCGCATCTGATACACCGGTACCTGTCGCCAGCAGGCTTCATAGTCGGATTCAGATTCCTCATCAAAGTAATCCGGAATACCACTGCTATGTGTCAACAAATGCGCGCTGGTCACGCGTGCATCAAGTTTTTGTAATAACCCCGGGATCATTTCTGCCAGAGGTTGGTCAAAGGATAGCAGCCCCGCAGAGACCAATTGGCAAATCGCGGTGGCAGTGAAAATTTTGCCACCAGAGGCAATCCCAAAGCGGGTATTGAGACGATTGGGTAGCTGATCACTACGATTGGCTAACCCGTATGCATGTGAGAAAATTGGGGTATCCTGATGGGCAACATGAATCACACCACTGAAAGGGATTTGTCTGTGTTGTTCTTCAATGGCAGCGCTTAAGGTATCAAGATGTAATTCATTCACAGGTCACCTCTGTGTTGTGATTATTCACTGAGCCTAAATATTGAAACGAATATTCAGGATATCTCCATCTTTAACGACATACTCTTTACCTTCGAGGCGTAATTTCCCTTTGGCTTTAACTTCATTCATCCCGCCAAAGGCGATCAGGTCATCATATGCAACGACTTCTGCCCGAATGAATCCTTTTTGTAAATCAGTGTGAATGACACCGGCAGCTTCGGGTGCCAGCGCACCATTCCGCACTGTCCAT
Organism: uncultured Chloroflexia bacterium; assembly: GCA_963765655.1. Taxonomy (GTDB): domain Bacteria; phylum Chloroflexota; class Anaerolineae; order Anaerolineales; family Anaerolineaceae; genus UBA6170. Next base: position 933,695 of record CAVXXH010000003.1, on the reverse strand, counting down.
GCACGGCATTCATCCGGACCAACGGTAAAGAAGGCATGTTGCCATAGCAGGTCATATGAATATTTGATCATGCGGTTCAGGCTCAATTCTTCTATCCCATACTCTGCCATAAACATTTCAGCATCTTCTTGCGATAGTTTTGCCATGTCCATTTCCAGTTTGCCCTGCAGATCAACCACCAGACTGTGCTGGTGCGGATAATCAATTTTTGGAGCGGTTTTTCCTTCCGCCAGGTTCAACAGTAGCATAACTGGTTTAAGGGTTAAAAAACCAAAACCAGAAAGACTGGCAATTTCATCTTCACTCATCCCCATATCGCGTAGCGGAATCTCTTCATTTAAAGCAATCTGCATTTTTTCAAACAACTGGATTTCCCGATCAATGCTGGCTTTATCCCGCCCAGCTCCTTTGCGACGTTCATCCGTCAGACGTTCCAGCTTGCGTTCCACAAAGATCAGGTCATTGATGATAAATTCGCTATCCATCATGTGCAGATCACGCACCGGATCCACAGAGCCTTCCTGATGGGGCACATTGTCATCTTCAAAGCAGCGCAGCACATGAATAAAGCCGTCCATCTGGGTCAGCTGGTTGAGCAGACTACCCGAGATGCCACTCTTTCCGGCACTGCCATCCAGACCGGCAATATCAACATAGGTGATTTTGGCATAGATGGTCTTTTTCGGATTGAACATGGCGGAAAGTTTGTCCACACGCGGGTCAGGCACGTCAACGACGGCGGTATTAACCTGTACACGTCCGGCGGATATCCCTGTGGGAATATCACCCCGTGTAACAGCGTTAAAAATGGTGGTTTTTCCAGTTTGAGGTAACCCGATGATTCCTAAACGCATATGAATGATTTCCTTGACCCTTCAGAGTTTTTTAGATATACTCTGCCTTATCCAAGAGCCGGAGTGGCGGAATAGGCAGACGCGCACGACTCAAAATCGTGTACCTTCGGGTATGTGGGTTCGATTCCCACCTTCGGCACACTGCGATTATAACACAGGGCACACGCCTGAAAGAAGTTGGCAAAAGCAGCCAGCTTTTTTTGTTTAAGCCACTTTATTCAACCTTAAACCACAAACCGGGTACGTCCATCCTGACTCAATGCATGATAAACAGCATTTAATTGTTCACGATCCTGGGCAGTAAAAGGTACAGTCACCGCCAGGTATTTGTTCCCATTACTTAAGCGCGTAGTGATCCCTTCCTGATCCAGTTCACCCACAATACCAGCAACCGTATCGATGACAAACTGCCGATAATCATCAGCGTCTTCACCAATCGATTTAACGGAGAAAGGACATGGAAATTCTAAAACTTGATCTTCCGGTTGCATAATTATTCCTTCGCAATCATGGGGTGTAATCATTAAATGATACCATGAACAATTTTTAAAATTTTTCCCGTGACAACCTGAAGGTTGATATTACTGGAATTTTTTATCTTCTCATTGTATACTTTTTAAATTCAGGAAGAGTCAGTATCAGCGACATTCCATTTAAAAAATACCATAGATTTTGAGGATAGCACATGAAAGCATCAGTCTCACAACAAGAATTGGCACATGGCTTAAGCACCGTTTCACGCGCAGTTTCACCTCGCAGCACTTTGCCTGTTTTGGCAAACGTATTAATTGCTACCGATGAGGGACGAATCCGCCTTTCGGCTACCAATCTCGAATTGGGGATCTCCTGCTGGATCACGGCCAATGTAGAAGAGGAAGGTTCCATCACCATTCCGGCCCGCACGATATCTGATCTGGTCAGCACCTTGCCCAATGATCGTGTTGAAATGTTGCTGAATGATCGCACCCAGACACTCAATGTCCGTTGTGGGACAAACAGTACTGATATCAAAGGAATTGATGCGCAGGAATATCCTCCCATGCCATTGCCTGAAAAATCAGGTGGGGTGGAACTGAATGTTGCCGACCTTAAAGAAATGATCCAACAGGTTGCTTTCGCCGCCTCCTCCGATGAAGCCCGCCCGGTTTTACAGGGTGTGCTGACACAAATCGAAGGCACCACCATCACCATGGCTGCCACCGATGGTTTCCGCATCTCGGTGCGTTCGTCTTCGGTAACAAACCCCCAAAGATAAAACCATTTCGGTAATTATCCCGGCGCGTGCCATGAATGAGCTGGCAAGGATCGCCGCCAATGGGGATGCTACTGTCAGCATGAGTGTCCCGGCTGGAAGAGGACAGGTTGTTTTCAATCTGAAAGATGCAGAGCTTGTCTCCCAATTAATTGAAGGTAATTTCCCCGATTACAAAGTGATCATTCCACGCAGTTATAAAACACATACTGTGGTTTCCACGCCCAGCTTCCAGAAGGCTTGCCGCCAGGCTGAAATTATTGCCCGCGATGGCAACAATATTATTCGCATGCACATTCAACCCAAGATGGAAGGACCGGGCATTGTGGAAATATCTGCACAATCCGAAGAAACGGGCAACTCCGAGGTTCAGCTGGACGCAAATATTGATGGGGATGGTCTGCTGATTGCATTCAATGTGCGATATTTACGTGAAGTATTGGATGTGGTAAAAACCCCGAGCGTAGCCCTTGAAACCAATGCCAACAACACACCCGCTACCATTAAACCCATTGGAGAAGATGAATTCACGCATGTAATCATGCCTATGCATTTGGGGTAAAGATCAAGAAGCACTTCAATACCTGGTTATCTATTGTGAATAAAGTCGTAAAAATACAAAAAATCTGGTCAGTGATGAGGTAATAAGTATGGCATCCAATTCTAACTCCACTGACCGGTTATTAACCATCTACCTGGCATTAGGCCAATACCCCATTCTCAGCGGAAGAATACGGGCAAGAATGCGGCGTCTCATGTTTGAGCGAGGTGTTATTCAGCCACCGGCTTTTGAAGCCCGTGTACGTGAAATGGCGATCCGCTCGCAGGAACGCGAGGGGTTAATTGACCCCTATAATGAAGAGGACTCGGATGTTTGGGATGCACGTATGCAACGCATCCGTGATCAACTAACCGATTTGCTGTTCAGTCATCAGGTATCATTTGATGAGTTCGAACGCATCACCAATGAAGTTCTCTCAGAACGCGGTATTTCGCAACAGGATCACCTGCTTTCTGTCAATCCGGAATTAGCACCTCAGGAGATTGTCTTCGAACAGGCAATGATGTTCGAAAAACTGAGCCCTGAAGATCGCGCCCGCTATGAAGCCAGAATGCATGAGGCAAAAGTTGTTTTGATCCGTAACCTGATCAGCGATCAATTGCAATACATCAATATTGCCAAAGAATGGTTCACGTTGGGGGATTTACTCGAGATTCGTAAACGGAAAATTGGTGCTGGAAAAATTGGTGGGAAAGCTGCTGGTATGCTGCTGGCACATCGCGTATTGGCTGATACAAAAGAGTTCGACCTCAGCAATTGTATGAGCCCACCAGAGTCATACTATATTGGGTCCAATGAAATTTACACATTCATGACCATTAATAATCTGACCAACTGGAATGATCAAAAGTATAAGAGTGAAGAGGAAATGCGCGCGGAGTATCCTGCCATTGTGCGTGAGTTTCAGGCAGGAGAGTTTCCACCCGATATACTGGATCGGCTGATTGTGATCCTTGAAAAAGTTGAAAAACAACCCATGATTGTGCGCTCTTCCAGCCAACTGGAAGATAATTTTGGGACCTCCTTTGCAGGCAAATATGACAGCGTCTTTCTACCCAATCAGGGATCTTTGGATCAAAACCTGAAAGACCTTACCCAGGCTATCGCCACTATTTATGCATCTACGCTCAACCCAAATGCACTGCTCTACCGGCGAGCACGCGGTTTGCAGGATTACGACGAGCGCATGGCTGTCCTCATTCAGGAGGTGCAGGGGCAACGCTTTGGAAAATATTACTTCCCGCATGGTGCCGGGGTTGCCTTCAGCCGTAATACCTATCGCTGGGCACCACAAATTCGGGCAGAAGATGGTTTTGTGCGTCTGGTATGGGGGCTGGGAACCCGTGCGGTCGACCGGGTAGGGAATGATTATCCGCGTGTGATTGCCCTGTCACATCCATTACTGCGCCCCTCCACCATTCCTAAACTCATCCGGCGATATTCACAGCAATATGTGGATGTAATTGATCTGGAAGAAAATGTTTTCAAATCTCTACCCATCCATGACGTTTTAGATGCGAGTTACAAGCCTTTGCGGTATATTGCTCAGTTAGCCCAGGGTGGGGACTTTCAACCCATACGCAGCCGGATCATTGATGGAGACCCCAAAAATCTGGTTGTGACATATGATGAGTTTCTCAAACGCACCGATTTTGCCGAAACAATGCGCGAAATGCTGACAGTGCTCGAGCACGCTTATAAACTTCCCGTCGACGTGGAATTTACCATTGAAATCGAAGAGCCTAAATTGGGAAAGCCTGAGATTTGTATCAGTGTCGTTCAATGCCGGCCGCAGGCGCAGTTAATGTCATCTGCCGAAGTAAAAATCCCAAAAAAGATCCCTGAATCGGATATTATTTTCGATACCCATTTTGTAGTACCCCACGGGGAGATCCAGAGAATTACCCATGTCATTTATGTGCCACACGAGACCTATTTCTCTTTGCCAACCAACAACGACCGCTTCAATCTGGCCCGTGCTATTGGTCGCCTCAATAAAGCGCTGGAAGGAGATGTCTTCATTTGTGTCGGTCCGGGACGCTGGGGCAGTTCAAATGCCGATCTGGGTGTGCCTATCGACTATGGTGATATTTATAATTCAAGGGCGTTAATTGAATTAGCCGGTGAACATTTCGGTTTACCCCCTGAACCATCTCTGGGAACGCACTTCTTTCAGGACTTAATGGAATCTCAGATATATCCATTGGCCATCCCACTGGACGAAGGTCAGAACATGATTAATGAAGAATTTTTTGAACAAACCCCCAACCATGTCGTTGATTTTATAGATCTTGATCCAAATTTGAAAGATTCTCTACGGTTAATCCAGGTCAGTGATTTTAGACCCGAACATCAAATTCGAGTCTTGATGAATGATGATGACAGTCGGGCAGTTGGCTATCTTGTGCCGGAAACTTTTGGTTAACTAAAAATTACCTGTGCCTACAGGTTAAAATTAGGCTATTCATTGATTTCAAAATCGTCAGCCTCATTTTCCATATGTGGTTGTTCCTTTTCAGGCACAATTTCCTCTTCCAAACTATGGGTCGTCAATTTGTAATGGCCATGCAGATCGTCTTGTATAGTGCCTTTCCATAAAGGTACACCGTCAAAATAAGCAGCCCTGCCTAGCATGTGAGCAGCAACCGGTGCAGTAACAAAAAGAAACGCAATCAGAGCAATCGCACGGGTATAAATTGCAAACTCATTAAAATGAATGGCTGCACCTAACACCATCAGACCGGTGCCCAGTGTTCCAGCCTTGGCAGTAGCTGACATTCGCAGGAATAGGTCAGGCATACGCAGTAAACCAATCCCAGCAACCAATACAAGGAATGAACCAAGTAGAAATATTCCCAGAATTATGTATTCACCCACGGCTAAACCCGCCTTTCAAGATAATAAGCAAAAGCCACTGTGCCTAAGAAAGTTATAATTGCCAGGATGATTGAAACATCCAGAAAACTGGATTGGTCATATAGAACAGCGTATGCGACAAAAAAACCAATAGCCATGATCGAAATCAGATCCAGAGAGATGATACGATCCGGTAAATGAGGTCCCTTTGCCAATCGGATGAACGCTGAGATAAAACCGATTGCCAAAAATGAGAAAATCACATACCAGAGAATTTCAACAATCATTCAAGTATCTCCTGAATGCGTCGCTCAAAGTTTTGCTTTATGTCATCCACAAATTTTTGGGGGTCATCCAGATCAAACACGTGGACATACATTGTGTGTTTGTTGGAGGATATATCCAGACTGAGGGTGCCTGGTGTGAGCGTAATCATATTTGCCAGAAGAACAATACCCACTTCACTTTTCAAGTCCAACGGAACGGCTACAACCGCGGGTCTCAATTGTGGGTGGGGAGAAAGAATCGTGATTGTCAGTCGAATATTAGAAACAATAATCTCCCACAGGAAAAAGAATCCAAATTCAATCACTAAAGGTACTTCTTTGAAATATTTCTGGGTTCTGGGTGGTTTCTGGAATAACCACAAAATGAAATAACCCAGCACAAAACCAAACAACAAATAAGGTGGGTCGAAGTTGCCCATTAAAGCACTCCAGGCAAGTGCCAACAATACATTTAATAGTAACTGGCTCATCGCACTAACCCCAGAACAGCGCTGATATATTGAGTTGGATCCATTAATTGAGCAGCAGCCAGTTGGCACACTTCAAAAACCGGATTGGCTAACAAACCTAATAATAAAGAAAACACAACGATGGTTATGCTGGGCACCCATCTCCACACAGAAACTGGTTTTTGCTGATCAGCATACTGAGGATCCTTTGGTGGTTTCCAGTAGGCTTCATTCCAGACCTTGGTCATTGAAAATAATGTCATCAGGCTTACGACCAGTGCTAACCCAATAATGAAGTACTGTTTGCTTTCCAGACCGGCGATGATCAAACCCAATTTTGCGAAGAATCCAGAGAATGGCGGTAAACCGGCCACTGAAAGAGCAGGCAGCAGGAATAACATCGATAATCCAACACGGTTCTTATACAATCCGCCAAGTTTCTTCAAGTCGAACGAACCCTGAATGGATTCGACCATCCCGGCTGAAAGAAAGAGTGCTGTTTTTGCCAGAATAATATGAACCAGGAAATAAATACTGGCCGCTATGGCATATTCGGTAAACAGACCCAGACCCATGAAAATATAGCCAATCTGGCTGATGATATGAAAAGAAAGCAAGCGCCTTATATCCGTTTGTGAAGCAGCTCCCAACACACCGGTTAACATGGTGAACCCTGCAGAGATTAAAATGATGGTGTGTGTGTATTCACTTTCAAATGGGAACAGCAATGTGAAGAAGCGGAATAATGTATACATTCCAACTTTGGTTAACAAGGCGGAAAAAAGTGCTGTAACGGTAACGGGCGGGGTATGATAAGAGGCTGGTAACCAGAAGAATAGAGGGAAGATAGCGGATTTAATACCGAATGCCACCAGAAAGAGAACGGCAATCACGGTTACCTGTCCCGAAGATTGGACTGCCTGAAGTCGTAAAGCCAGATCCGCCATATTAAGCGTACCAGCCAGGTTATAGGTTAATCCAATGGCGGAAAGGAATAATGTCGATGCGAGCAGGTTGAGAATTACGTATTTGACTGCCCCTTCAATTTGTGTGCGTTCTCCACCGAGAGCGATCAACACAAAAGAGGACATCAACATAACCTCAAACCAGACATACAGGTTGAATAGATCTCCTGTGCAGAGCGAGCCATTCACACCCATCAATAAAAATTGGAAGAGTGGAAAATATCCAAATTTTCGGCGTTCCAGATCGATACCACTAATACTATAGATCGCCAGTAAGAAAGCGACAATGGATGTTGTCAATAACATGATGGCACTGAAAAGATCAACCACCAGAGAAATTCCAAATGGTGCCGGCCAATCACCCACCTGGACAACCTGAATGCCTTCCCGATAAACCAGAAAGAAGATATTGATACTCACAGTCATCAACAAGCCAGTGCTGAGGATAGAAAGAGCACGTTTTACCCGTTGGTTCTCCCAGAATAAAACAGTTACGATTGCAAATATCAGAGGAATGAGGACTGGATAGATGATCATATGATTTCATCCTCCAGATCACTCAGTATTTCTTCAGATTCACAGGGAATATCCGTGCAGTGCATGTTATCCAGATCACCTGTACCGGTAACTGCATACACTCTCCGGATCAACACTACTGCAAAAGCCGTTACGCCAAAACTAATTACAATGGCAGTTAAAATCAAAGCCTGTGGTACTGGATCAGCATATTCGGCGGGGACCCCAATTACCGGATCGATTAATGGTGGGGCTCCACGCGTCAATGGAGCTGCATTGAACAAAAGCAAATTGGCCGCGTACCCTAATAGAAGAATACCGATTAACACTTTTACCATGCTGCGGCGTAAGATCATGAAGATACCGGTAGCAAATAACACGCCTGCAGCGATAGCCATTAAGATCAGCATCCTACTCATCCTCCGCAAATTCTAACAAAATCCAGACCACCACCCCAATTACCAGAACATAGACACCCAGATCAAACAGGGTTGGTGTGCCAATTTTGCCCACCACGGGTAATGGTGCTTCCATCCACATACCGGTCATAAAGGGTTTTTCATAGAATAATGGAATTAAACCGGATAATAAAGAAATTAATAAGCCAATCGCGGCAATCAAACGCGGATCGAGGGGTAATAGATTCCAGAGTGCACTGGGTGAAGTTGAAATGGCATACAACATCAATGCACTGGCGGCTACCAGACCACCTACAAAACCACCACCGACCTCATTGTGGCCACGTAGTAATAGAAAGATGGAGAAAACCAGCATGAGTGGCATTAAGAAACGGGTAGCGACCGGAAGGATAATGGAACGTTGCATCTTAACTATTTCCCCCGCGTTTACTTCCTTTTTTTAAGCCTAACAGGACGAACACTCCAATGGCTGCAATCATCAAAACCGTGATCTCACCCAAGGTATCAAATCCTCTAAAATCAACCAGAATCACATTGACCACATTACGGCCTTTTGCCAATGTCAGGCTGTTCTCCATGAAATAAGGCGCCAGGGTCGAATTGGATGGAATTGCAGACGTGAGAAGCATAAGACCTGCCATCATAATGCCGCCTGCCACTGAAACAATGATATTCAATGCGTTTTCATGTATTGGATAATTGCTTTTGGTATATTTCGGTAGCTGATAAATCACCAACACAAACAGGATGACTGTCAGCGTTTCAACGGCAAATTGTACCATTGCCAGGTCAGGTCCACTATATAAAAGGAAGAGGATAGCGATGGAAAAGCCAATTGCCCCCAGAAGGGTGATCGTTGCCAGTCGCGATTCAGCGCGAGTGACTAGAATCGCTGAGGTGATAATGATTACAATAAAAATAACATCATAAAACCGGGGTTGTGTCCATCGCGGGATGGGTAAGGTGCCATAACGGGTTGTAAGAGTGACGACTGCCAAGGTTACAGTAGTCACGATAATTGTGATAATGTAAATACGCAAGTAGCCACTCTGTAAAATTTTCGTTTGCCAGCCAGCCACAGACAGGAAAGCCCGCATGGAACGGCTGTAAAATATGTTGGGCCCGACAAAGCTGAGTTTCTTCCAGAAAGCAGCCAACCTGGGAATGAGGGTGCGGGAAGTAAGGCAGACAATAACACCTATGAATAATGTGAGGGCACTTAAAAGCAGCATGGGGGTGATACCATGCCACAGTGAGAATTTCACTTTGATAATTTCCTGTAAAACAGCAGAGGTAGCTGCTGCCACCCAGGTTTGGGCTGCTCCCTGGGAGAACACGCCCATGAATAATCCAGTGATTGCCAGCACCATGGGTGGAATCCACAACCACATAGATTCTTTATGGGGTTGTAAATCTTCATCTTCTTGTTCCGGTTGTTGCCAGAAAAGACGGATACCGACCCATCCTGCCACAGCCACATTGGCAACGTTTGCCAGAACTGCCAATCCTGTAAATATATAGGGCAGGAAAGGATAATAGAGCGTGCTCTCGTATATATATTCTTTCTTAATAAAGCCAATGAATGGCGGAATGCCAGCCATGGACAGCGCTGCAAACCCGGCAGCTAATGCGGTAAACGGCATAAATTTCGCCAGTTTTCCCAATTTGCGGATATCACGGCTACCGGCTGAATGGTCAACTCCACCCGCCACCAGGAAGAGTGCCCCTTTATACAAAGCATGCGCCAGCAGAAAGAGCATGGCTGATTTAACAGCCAGCGGTGTGCCTAGCCCCAGTAAAAAGACCATCCCACCCAAGGATGAGACTGTGGTGTATGCCAGTAGTTTTTTGAGATCCGTCTGTGCCAGTGCCAACAATGCTCCACCGACCAACGTCAGCAGTCCAACCCAGGGAACGACTTGTTTCCAGAGTACCAGACCTCCCAGAACAGGGAAAAGTCTGGCAAGCAGGTAAATGCCGGCTTTAACCATGGTGGCTGAATGCAGATACGCACTGACCGGTGTTGGTGCTTCCATGGCATTCGGCAACCAGAAATGGAATGGAAACTGGGCGGATTTGGTCATCGCACCCAGCAGAATCAGGATGAAGGCAGCGGGTGCCAGCGCGCTCTCCTGAACCAGTTTCGGGTTTTGCAACCATAGATTGATCTCAAAGCTACCGGTGATCTGACCCAGCAAAACCAGACCTGCCAGCATCGCCAGTCCACCTGCACCTGTTACCAGTAGTGCTTGCCAGGCAGCAGCCCGGGCACTTTCATATTCAAATTTGTATCCAATCAGGAAAAATGAGGAGATACTGGTCAATTCCCAGAAGACGAACAGTACCAATGCATTTCCGCTGGTCACCACACCCAGCATGGAAGCCATGAAAATGATCACCCACAGGAAGAAACGCTCCAGATAAGGATCATCGCGCAAATATTCACCACCGTACAGGATCACCAGTGTCCCAATCCCGGCGATTAACATCCCCATCAGGAATCCCAGGCCATCGAGCGTAAATGTCATCCATAATCCCATGCTGGGAACCCATGGGAATTGAATGGATGGAACAGTTAAAGTTTCGCGCTGTAATGCCAGTAATTGACCCACAACAGCCAATGGATAGAGGGCTAATACAAAAGCAGCCCGGTGCTTCATGAGCCTGGTTAATAGCGGTGCAAAGATTGCAATCAAAAATCCGGCGAGAATGGTGATGCTTAAGGCTGTCATCTACTCCTGAATACCTGATCAATTATATAAATAACATCAGAATGCCTGTGCAGGTGACTGTTTCAACGGTACGCTCTGCATTCCACCACTGGCATTCACATCTTCTAATTATACAGGGATTTTGTGCCTGAATTCACCGTTTGCATAGTTATTCGGGATTTTAAATCAGTAATTGTGGCAATAGAAAACCCGGAATGAATCATTCCGGGCTTCTGTTGGTAAATTGATTTTGATTTAACTTACTTTTTTGGACCTTTTACCTTGTCTTTGTCATTATTGGCATGCTCGGGTGGACCAACTTCTTTATCTGGTTTTCCATTTCGGAAAGTATCACCTTCCTCAAGCTGCATCTGCTTGCCCTTTTTGAAGAGCCAACCGATACCACCCTGAAGACCTGGATGAAGACCTTGTTCCATATAATACTCGCCCCAACCCATTTCTTTAGCTATCTGCAGTAGTTCCAACAGGTCGCCATAAGTTACAGTTTGTGCGCTGGTTTCTGAACCTTCTTCAGTCTCTGATTCTACATCCATGGTGAGTAGGTAATAGGCTTTTGCTATTTCACCCATACCGAAACCTTCTGCCTGAATAGAGAGAATCTCTTCAACCGTTAATCCTGTTAATGTTGCCAGATAACCAGCGACAGGATTTTGGTTGACCATTTCCTCTTCAGGTGGTTCTGTTTCTTCAGCCGAGACAACGCCAAATGAACCGACAAGGAGTCCCAACACGAGAATGAGAGAAAAAAGTATCCGATATTTTTTCATAGGCAATTCCTTTCTCTAGTTGATAATTCCATTGTAACCACTTAAGACGGAAAAACAACGATCCAAAAAGCCGCTGAGGATAACCTATCGAATCTGTTAATAGGTTTTACGATTAGAAAATCGACTCATGGGGATGGCGCTCATCCACCTTGGAAAGTGCATAAGAGGAAATCGCACCCACCACGAATAACACGGCACATACCAGAATCGTCCATCCGCTCACCCCACTCGGAATGATAGCGATGGTTGATCCAACCACCACTCCCAGGATAAAGTGGTACATAAAGGTGTATGCTTTTTTAAAAAACCAGTTGATTAATTTCGCGAAGACCAGTACACAAACCACCACACCGATGATCAAAGGAATGATGACACCAAAATCCAACTGTCGGATTCCACTTGCCATAGGTTGGTAAAGACCTAAATAGATGAGAAAATTGGATGGGCTCATGCCTGGAACAACCAGTCCTAACCCAAAAATAAAGCCGCTTAATAGCCAGGTAAAAAGATTGGTGGTGATATTTCCCGCAGTAATCGTTTCACCCCAGCGCATGAATGCCAGTGTTCCTGCTGCAAACAGAACCAATACCAGCCAATGCCACGGCTTTCTGCCTTGCTTCCCGGCTGTTTTGAATAAGGAAGGGAAAGTGCCCACAATGAATCCCACAAAAAGCCAGATAAACTGTGCCGGATATGTATCGAAGGCAAACTCAACCACGGCTGAGAATGCCACCACACCTATCACCCCACCGATCCCAATGGGTAAAAAGAAGAACACGTTCTGCCAGAACTTATGAAAGACATTCGCCAAAAACCGAACCATCGGTTCATAAATGCCAAAAACCACTGCCAGCACACCACCGGACATCCCCGGCAGAATGGCACCAATGCCGATTAACACACCTTTCAACAAACGGATTAGCCAATCAATAATTTTGGCAGGTGTCAGGGCTGTTTGGCGTTTATTTTTTGGGGAGGGTTGGGTCTCATTCATACAAAAATTCCACTTTAAATGATGTTTTGCCGTTGGCAACCTCATGATTGTACATGAGAAGTATGCAGAATGGCAAGAGACGAAATACAGAGACGAAATTCAGCGATAGGATTTTTCTCAAAGCTCAGTGGACAAATTCCACCTCGAGAACAGACATTTAAAATCATCGTATAATACGGATAACCACAATAACCTCCATGAAATCCAAATTATTTCTCCTTATCCTCGTTTTCTTGCTTTCCAGTTGTAAACCTCAGCAGGTTTCCCCTGAATTTTTACTCATAGAATCCTCGCAGGTTGTAGAAATCCCAACGATTGAATTACCAACCGCATTCACGCTAACGCCTCGATCTGCCACGATTACCCCACTACCAACCCGTGCACAACCAACCAGTGATCCACCTTATGATCCTCCGTCTGATTGGGTGCTCCAACCGGATGCCAATCTGGGATTTGCAATGAAACTCCCGGACAATTGGGAGATGAATGAACCACAATCCTGGGGTGGGGAAAATGGGAAGTTGGTTTATCAGATACGTGAAAGCCATTTTGCAGGACCAAACGTCATCTGCCAGATGGAAGCGAATAATAACCCCAATATTGGCAATCGACCTACCCTGCAATTATGGACCAATCAGGATGGTTTTTATGGTTGCGAAATCCTACCCTCCGCGGATGCCATTGACCCAGATGCTATTTTACTTGCCTGGTATCCCAATTCACATGATACGGGTGTCATTCTCGAGTTCAACCTGACGCCCCGCTACCTGAACCCGATAAAAAATGGTTTGCAACCCTGGGAAACACACCCCTCCAACACACCCATGGTGGTGTCCTCCGCCACCCCATTAGTCGATTATCAGGTAGCGGAGTACGCTGGTCTGCAATTTGAAGAATTTTTTGTAACCAGTGAAGAATGGTATCGCAAGCATGATGTGGAAGCTTTTGCCAGCCGGTTACCGGGAGAAGCACGCCAACGCCAGGGTGAAATGCAAAACAATTGGAAAAAGCAAATTTCCTTCATTGATCAACAACTGGCTCCCTTTGGTGTTCAAATCAGTGGTTGTACAGCCAGTGTCTGTAACGCATTGACCCTCGAATTGGGAGAGAATTACGGAGGTCAAAAATCCATATCATTACTGCGAATTGGCGATCTGGTGATCAATCAGTCCGGAACCAGGTTCTTCCTGCCCGTCTACGAACTGAACACCTATAAACGCTATTTGGTCAGTGAAGAAAAGATCGAATCAACCGATTTTTCCTCATTTTATTCCTCGCTAGGCCACGTCCCCACGTATGCATTCCTGGGAGATGATCTTATACAGCTGGTATATGACCAGAACTATCTGGCTGGCGCTGGCTATTCCCTGGGATTACAGGTTTTGTGTAATTACGAATTAATTTTCACCTACACAGTACTGCCGCCCAACCCCGCCAGCGGACCCGTGAGAGGACTTTATACCTACGGCGAACACTGGTATCTGGAAGTGGCAGATGTCCTCATTCGTGATGGTGTTGTGCTGAATGATAATGCTACTGCCAGCGAGATTTTCACTTTCCATTTCCTGAATGAAAAGCCCTTTTATTTTTACCGCCAGGAAAAGGATATCCACATATCTTACAATGAAGAAACACTGCCAATCACCTACCAGCGTGTGATCCATGAACCGATGTGCTGCTCTGGCGGCATGGTCAATATGACACTGGCACATGACGCGTTGGGATTCTATGCATTAAGGGATGGCAACTGGTATTATGTGGTCATCACCCCAGTAAGTTCTGAATGATAGAAGAGTAGCTAATAGCGAACCATTTCATTCATGATATGATTGCCCAATATCCCTTTCCAGGAGTAACCTATGAACCGAAGTATGCGCCGAAAAGATCGTCAAATGAACCAGGAAGCCGCTATTGATTTATTGCTTCGTGGTGAATATGGAGTGCTTTCCAGCGTGGATGTCGAAGGCCAACCTTATGGCGTTCCGGTTAACTATGTTTTTGATGGAAATGATGGAATTTACTTCCATTGCTCCCGGGAAGGGCACAAGCTGGATAATTTACGCACCAATCCCAGGGTCTCTTTCACCATCGTCGGCAACCATCAGATTATGGACTGGAAATTCACCACCGCCTACGAAAGTGTGATTGTGTTTGGGATCGTGCAAGAAGTAGAAGAGGATGAAAAATATCTGGGTTTGAAAATGCTCGCACAAAAATTCAGTCCGATTTATATGGAGGAGTTTGAGAAGGATATTGAGAAAGCCATGATCCCAACATTGGTATTTAGAATCAAGATTCTTCAGATAACAGGGAAAGAAAGAAATTTCGAAAACCCGTAGGGGCAGTGGCTTGTCCCTGCCCGAGGGGCTTGTCCCACTCCTGCATGGATTCAAATCCATGGATAGCCAGAATCCAAACCTGTTCAAACAGGTTGCCTTGCGGACAGACTGTGCAGAATCCTTTTCAAAGGATTTTTTGGTTTATTATCCTATGAATACCTATCCCGTGGATTTGATTCATAGGATACCTGTGGAAAACGAACCCGTTATGTGCGCACAATCGTCGATTTTTCACCACACCCCTATCGCACCAAATCAACAATTATTTCCCCTTTTCCCTTAAGGCTTTTAGCTTTAAGCTTTTTCCTATTTCTTCCAATAACAAATATATCCTTCCGAATCCTCGAAGAACACATCACAATATTGTCTGACTGCGGTTAAATAGGTATCACCATCATCCCCATAGTAATAGACTGCATCTTGTCGGAAGAGGACCAGGTAGGCTTCCTCGACGGGCAAATCAATCTCCCCTCTAGCTGCCCGAGGTAAATCAAGTGCATAGGGAAAACGCCCGGAATGGAAGAAAAGAATTTCCTCATTGTTAGATGCCATCCATTTGTTCGCATCCATTTGAATTGCCTGCCGAACCAGATCCGAATCCTCCCAGCGTTTGCTGGTGTACCCCATGCCGTAATGATGCTGATCATACAGATACAATCGTAAACTACCATGAAAATACAGGACAGAAATGATGGCATATGCCAGAAACAACCATTCAAACAATCGAACACCTTTAAAGGCGATATGTTTGGGAAGAGAAAAAACCGCCCCTACCAGAAATATCCCGGAAAACAATAACGGGCTGAGTAATCGCCGGTCAACAGCCGGAGCAGCACTGGAGAAAATGTAACTGAGGATGTGAAAACCCAAGTATGCTGCAAGAAACAATCCGATGGTGGATAACCAGACAATGTGAATTCTTTGCACTGAATGTGAAGGGTTTTTCCGGTATGACTTCACCCCGATCACCAACACTACCATTACAATCCCTACACCCAACACAAATTTCCATTCAGCCGGTAGGATGTGGTTACCGCGCAAGATGAACGGGATCCAACCAGTAATCACTTCCCAGGCATTTTGATTGTAATCAGAAAAATCCAGGCGGATATTCTCTCCTGCCAACACACTCCGTCCACCAAGGGTGCGATTGCTCAAAAACACAAAAACAGACCAGGCTACCGGGATGAGCACAGCAGGGATCCCAGCCGATAACATCGCCCGCAAGCGTTGCCAAAAGGTGCCCGGGAGAAAAATCAGCGGGCTGATGACAACCACCCCAACAAAGGCAACACCGGTATAACGTGCCAGATAGGATAATCCCGCCAGAACGCCAGCCAGGATCAACAATTTTGGTTTTGCGGTTGATTGCACCGCTTCCACCAACAGCATGAGGGCAGCGAATCCCAGGACAAAGAATAAGGCTTCCGACATGGCACCGGAGAAGACATAAATCAAATCCATCGAGAATACGGTTAAAGCGGTCACACTCAGGGTGACAGGGAAAGAACGCGTATACCGCCAGGTTACCAAACCACCCAGTAAGATCACCATTCCAAAGGCAATGGCATTCAGCCAGCGAGCAGCTTGTAATGGATTTGCACCAAGTTTGATGGGCACACTCAATACCAGGGGAAACAGTGGTGGATGCCAGGTGAGCAGGTCATAGCCCCCAGCAGGATTCTGGATTACCAGCCCTTTGCCATCCGCCAGATTGATGGCAGTCCAGATATAGGTGGTGGCATCACTGAAAACCCAGGGACCATAATGAGTGGCATGAATAATCAGGGCCATCCCGAGGATAGCAGCCAGTACCAGACCAACTGTAATCAGGGATAATAATCTACAATGGAAAAAAATATTGATTTTTTGCATACTTGTAATTCAAATATATCTTGAATGAAACACTATCAGGGTAATAAGGATTAAGTTTCAATACGTCATATTTGATTTTATCAAGAATTACAAAACTCCAGCTAACCTGAATACATTTTAATTATTGATAAAACAGATTCTGGTCTATAATCAAAATCTGAAATGGACTCTTTGCTCAAATTGGGAAAAGTAATTGCGCGCGGTCGCACTGCCGATGTATATACCTGGTCGGAAAATCAGATATTGAAGCTATTCTATGATTGGGTTTCACTCAGATCTGTTCAAAAGGAATATGAGATTACCCTGCATGCCTATCAGGCTGGAGCACCTGTTCCCCAGGTGTTTGAATTGATCCAAATCGAAAACCGACATGGGATCATTTATGAACGCGTTGCTGGACCAACCATGCTACAACTGCTGGTTACCAAACCATGGCAGGTAAAGAAACTCAGCCGTCAACTGGCAGATTTACACATTGCTGTTCACCAGATTCCTTTGGATGAAATTGTATCCTATCGGGAATACTGGCTTTCTGATATTGAACGGGTACCCAGTCTTTCATCAGAGGTCAAAGCTAAATTAGTTGCGACTGTCATTCAGATTCCGGAAATCAATCAGCTCTGTCATTTTGACTTTCATCCCGATCAGATCGTTTTTACTGAACGGGGACCCATGATCCTGGATTGGATGACAGCCTGCAGTGGTGATCCAGCTGCCGATGTCGCCAGAACTCAAATTCTGCTAACCATCGGAAAACCACCGGATGCCAGCTGGTGGATGCGAATGCTTGCGAATATTTTGGGTAGAATTGCTAATCACCACTATCTCCAACGCTATTTTGAATTAAACCCAACCATTACTCGGGAAAGTGTTCAAACCTGGTTAGCACCCATTGCAGCAGTTCGATTACTCGAAAATATTGAATTCGAAGCACCAAGATTGTTAAAAATGATTGATAAGCAGTTAACATAACATGAAACTCCTTCACAGGGAAGGATGAAAATAGTGTGGTATCCTGTGAATACAGCAGATAAAGTTTCGTACAGCATTGGTGAGAATCATCCCGACTGTTAACATAAACTGATTGCCTGTGAGTACAGAGGAATGTAGCGGATTACAAATCCAGCACGAGTAGCAAGTTTCGAATAATCTCGGCAATCCCTGCTGTAAATAATCAGGAGGCAATAAAATGGAAGACATCTTGGCGTGTTGTTGTGGTTTGGACATTCACAAAGAGAGCATAGTTGCGTGCATATTGAAAGGTCCAATAGAAGAAAAATTAAAACCCAGAAGTGAAATAAGAGAGTTTGGAATCCAATTAAAAGATCTGCATGAACTACGAAAATGGCTAAAAGGAAATAACTGCCATTATGTAGCGATGGAGAGCACAGGGATCTACTGGCAACCGGTATACTCAATCCTGGAAACCTCATTGTCAGATGAAATGCATTTACTGGTGGTGAATGCAAGACACATGAGAAACGTACCTGGAAAAAAAACCGACATGCGTGATGCAGAATGGATAGCCACCTTATTGAGAGCAGGTTTACTGAAAGGCAGCTTTGTACCAAAACGAGACATTCGAGATTTACGACAATACACACGTTACCGCAAATCATTGGTGCGAGATATCACCTCACAGAAAAACAGAATAGAAAAATTATTACAGTCCAACGGGTTTCGATTATCATCCTTTCTTTCGAACATTTTTGGTAGTTCTGGAATGGCAATCCTACAACAATTAGTGAAAGTTGGTTACATAACCAATGAAAGTGTAGATGAAGCCTTGAAAGCAAAAGCACGGCTAAGGGCTAAGGACATACTATCTAACTTGAATGGTATCTTGTCTGTTCCGCAACGCAAGTTGTTGAAGCTGCAGCTGGAGCATTTAGCAGATCTAAAAGCTAACCTTGAGGAAATTGAAGAAGAAATACGAAATGACTTTTCTCAGTTTCAGGGTCAAATTGATTTGCTTGATTCCATTCCTGGGATAGATACCACTGCTGCTTTTTCTATTTTGGCTGAGATCGGAACCAACATGTCAGCTTTCCCGACAGCACAACATATTTGTTCCTGGGCTGGTTTAGCACCGGGTAATTTCCAAAGTGCTGGAAAAAGTAAGAAACAACGGGTTGTGCAAGGGAATAATTATCTAAAAACAATGCTTTGCGAGGTAGCATGGGTGATTGTAAATCACAAAAAAACTATACTTATCAGGATGGTATTGGCGGCTGAAACAGAGAACAGGTTCCAAAAAAGCAGTGGTGGCATTAGCACGAAAAATCTTTGTAATCATCTATACAATGTTGAAAACAAACGAGCCATATAATGAAGAGCGTTTCTTGGAAAGAAAAAAGATTTCTGAACAGAAAAAAGTGAAACGCATGGTAAATGAATTATCCAGGTTAGGTTATCAAGTGTCTATGGTTACGTGATCTATTTTCGTAGCAAGCTGTTAACAAATCATGAAACTTCTTTCACAGAGAAGGGTGAAAATAAAATTTCATTTGATCTGAAGGGCCTCATTCGTCTTCGTTTCTTCATTCGTTGACGGCAATTCACTGGCATCTATTATTCCTGGCAAAAGAAAGGGTCTTTTCCTTATGAACTTAAGAACTCTTGAACTAATGAACTTTACTTTACAGCTTATCAACTTAACAGCTCTGCAGCTGCTTTTCTCTTGAATATCGATTCTTTGCCCCTCAGGAAGAAGTACCAATAGAGGAATATAGAAACTGCATAAAGGATCATCGTTCCCACAAAAGCAGGCCGAAATCCATAATTCACCTGAATCCAGCCACTGATGGAAGGACTGAATGCCCAACCAAAACTATGAGCCATGCTAACAAGACTGGCTATCGTTGCGCGTGCGTGCGGTTCCACCTGTTCCATCACGAAGGTCTGATAAACTGGACCACCCAGATTCATTAATGCCAGACGTATAAAGTAAGCAACTGCACTCAGTGCAAACCAGGGAGAGAATCCCAAAATGAACAGAAACGGAATAGAAAGAGCCTGAGTCAGCACGACCACCTGAATTTTGCCAAAGCGATCCGCCAATACCGGGGCAATGATCAACCCAATACCCATGGCTAATGATCCCCAGGCAAAGACTGTCCCAATCACCGGGTCGGGCTGATTGTGAACATTTCGAAAGAAGATGTTCATGAATGGCATGATTAAACCAGCTCCGATGGATGTGATTAACATCGGTAGTACCAATTTACTTATCTGTCCAAAGTGATCCTTCAGGTAAGAAATTGGAGCCAGGGAAGAGCGATCACTGAGTTTAATATTTGGATTTCGCAACATAATTAGTGGAACCACGCCTACCACGGTGAAAACAGCAGTTGCCAGCAAAGCATTCCCATAAGCAGTCGCACTAACAGCGTCAACCTTGAAGGTCATGCCCATCCAGCCAGGCAGATATCCACCAATCCAGTTACCGATAAATCCAGCAGCCATCTGTAACCCTGAACCAAAACTGAACAAATATGTCCGCTCGGTTTCACTGCTGTTTTCCATCAGGAAAGGCCCCATTGTCACAGATGAAATACTCATTCCCAGACCAAAAATGATATTAAGCGCGACCAATATCCATGCTGATGGAAACATGACCATGATAACAACTGACAGTGCCACCAAAATGGTACTTGTGACCAATGAGAGCTTGCGACCTAAATGGTCTGCCAGATAACCCATGGGTAATGCAGCCAGCAATGCTGTCAGATTATGAACGGTGATCATGGTACCCAGCAATGCTTCATCATATCCCAGGCTGAGCACAAAGAAATTAAAGATTAAGCGGCGCACCCCCATGGCAGCACCGAAAATAATCGTAAATACCAGATACATGCGCGCGTTCCAACGAAATGCGCGTAAGCGGGCTGCGTATGTCTGTAAAACAGAGGTTGTTTTACTTTTGATTTGTTTCAGATTTTCCATTTTTTACCAATAATTCAAGAATTCTTACTTTTCCTCAAGGTTAATGACCATGTTAAGTTGTCTATAAGTATCATCAATGGCTTCCTGACGAAGGTTATAACGGCGTTCACCATTAGTGGTGAGGGTTACCTTCACCAACCCTGCCAATCGCATGATGTTTAAATGGTGGATTATAGTGGGAGCGCGTAAACGTAATTGCCGGGCAAGGCTACTGGGTGTCGTTGCGCCTTGATTGAGGTAGTACAAAATTCGTAACCGGGTTGGGTCAGCCAGGGCTTTTAATCCCATCACCAGTGTCTCTGGAACATATTCACCTGGTACAAGGTTTTGATGATCCTCACGACAACCATAAACAATCAGCAATTCATCCGGTTGAGGATTATTGAAGAAAACCAAAGGGGTTGTCCAATACGAAGGTGTCAGTGTGATTTTTTGATAAGTGTCAATATTTTCCAGTTTGAGACCATGCGAGAGATCCTCCAATAATTCCGAAAACGGTTGGATAGCAGCTTGTTTTTGGGCTACCAATAAACCCTCCGTTAAGACTGGTAGTATGCGATCTTCCTCTTCAGCAAAGAAAACCTGATAATAATCCTGAAGTGCTTTCAGTAATCGCTCACCAAAGGCAGCTGGATCCAGAAACACTTCTGCCATCTTCTGAACATCACGTGTCTTTATGGGCGTGGTGCGGCGCTGAAACATTGTTTTTAGCACTTCGAGATCGTCAGCTGAGATTTTTTGACTTTCCTGAATTTGATTAATGGTCGAAAGTACCTCATCCGTGAGCTGAGAAGATTTATACAGAGAAACCAATCGTTTTTCAGACGGAATGGAAGCTAAAAAATCAAGGATGTTTTGAGTGTTCTTTTCCTCCAGCGGGAGTTGTTTGATCCAGCTGAGGGGTACTGGAAAGAAATTAATCGCTTCTTCCAGAAATTCTCTTTCTTCCGGCGAGAATCTGGAACGAACACCGGCTGCCCAGGCAGGACGTAAACCAAATCGATCCGGATGATGAATCACAAACAGGCTGATAAAAAAATCGTATGCACTTCCAAAATCCCAATGTAAAGCTGTCATGTGTCCACCTTAACAGAAACGGTCATACTGGGTTGAGCGGAGCGAATCAAGGGCAAGGAGAGACGACGTTATGATGTAATCTGCGATGGATGGTATAAAGATTTAAGTTCGTTTCGCTCCGCTCAACCGCCCATCTGGACAGGCAGTATGACCAATCGTCTATTAGATTATTATCTAACGATTAGATAATAATCTAATTTGGATCATTTGTCAATAGGAAATTACAAACCAAATACAAACCAAAATTATGACTATGCAATTGGCTCGATTCTTGCTATATTAAGTTTCCTTAGGAAATTTGAAAATGAAACCACTTTACAGAGCTAGACTATCAATTTTGATTCTGGTAAGCATGGTCGGAGCACTCTTTACCAATTTTTCGTTTGCTTCGAGTCAGGAAGAGCCATCTTATCATACGTATTTGCCGTTAATTCTCAAAAATGTCTTCCCCGATCCCCCCGCTTACTACAGCACCACCTGGTACGTAACGGTTGGTATGTTGCAGACAACCAGCACTGGGAATCGAAATATCTTTTACAAAGGCGTACAAGCTGGTAATCTCACCGCACCAACAGGAAGACAGGATCAGTTGGTGATCTTACATTTTGGCCGTCCCAGAAATGTGGGGACACAAATAGGCACAAGGGTTTATTGGGATGATTCTGGTGAGGTAACCAGCATCAATGACATTATCATTTATACAAAAGATTATATTAACGGTTATATGGCTGGAGTCCTGGCGAATAATGACACAGAGTCAAAACTGGAATTAGGCGTTGGCACTTCAAATCTTAATTGGGATTATTTATATCAGGGAGTTTGTTTAGGTTATTTTTGCACCACTGAGGATGCTTACAACCATGGCAAAGCCTGGGCACAAATGGTTGTTACTCTCAACGATTGGGTGAAGTCTATGGGATATGCCGCCCGTGTCAGTGTAGCCGGGGCTACTGACATTGAATTAGCCTGGAATTCAGCCAGAATTTCTCATGCCTGGGTGGATGGTTTTGATGATTATGACCAGGAAAAATACATTTTTTATAACTTTGGCACCTGTGAAGGTTGTGATATTGGCATTAATTTGAGTGTCCCACCTGATCCCAACAAAGATTTGACCGGGGACTGGACACATGCGAAAGTTCATTATTCCGCCTGGGGAGTTCCCCCAGCCTGGCCAATCCCAGAGATTTATCTCAATAACACCTATAATGCCAATCAATGGGCGAATATCAGTAAGGTGGGTGTGATGTTGGGTTATGTGCCCATCTATTTCTATAGTCCCCTATCTCAATATCAGGCTTGCCTGGGTAATGATGATCCCAGTTGTCCTTACATGGATAACACTCCACAAGAAGCCTGGATTCAGTTATATATAGCCATCAACACCCGTCCGGAAACAGCTCAAAAATACATCCCTTATATGACAGATATTGACTGGCCTTAATCGGAGATTCATATGAACAATAAACTTTTTTTCTCTTTGACAATTGTTGGTACAGCCTTGATGCTGATGTTGCTTTTTTCTCAAAACCAGGTGGTGGACGCAGAACCTGACGTTCAGGAAACTTCCTCCACCGATGTGAATCAAACCACTCTCACATACTTAAAATCCCTGCTGTTGGGGCCAAAATCGGATACCGCAACAAAGAGTATTGAGAGCAAAATTCAGGCTTTGGAATACAAAGAAAACGTTCAGGCAACAGCCATGCTAACACCTCAAAAATCACTTGAGGAAGTTTGTCAGTCTATAATTGTTGAAGAAGCCATTGCCAGTAAACACCTACAATCGGACTTACCAGAAGGAATTCTTGAAGTACAGGCAGATTTTCTAGGCGAGGAAGGTTATCTCATCAACACAATGTGGCGTGGTGAATACAGTGGTTTTCAGATCGAAATTTATGCCGGCAATTTATATCAGGATAATCAAAAAGGGTTGGTGATCCTGAATATTCCCGAATTGAGTTTTTTCAAAGTCTTTTATGCACCCGAATCTAACGGCAGTTTGAGGATCACTGGGATCGAAGGATACCGTTTACAACTTTCTATAGCGAATGGAACTACTCATTATTTTGATATTCCAGCGCAACAATTCACCAACGAATTGGCAAAAAGCCTATCGATTGTCGATCTTCCGCCTGCTCCTACACCTATTATGGATCCTTGCGCCCAATTTAGGACTCCCTGATAAAGTTTAATCAGAATTTTATTGAATGGATTCCACAGAACTGACCGACATCTCTGAAAAGCTCACGGTTACTGGGCTATCCCCATTTGCCCGTGCAAAGATACCTATAGTACCTTCGGTGAAGACCGGATCTTTTACACTGAAGATATAGGCATTATTCGCAAATAATCGCATCTCGCTACCAACCACCCAGATCCCCAGGCTGACATCCAATGGTGCTCCCGGAGGTAGTCCTGTCGGTGTCCAATCCTGCATCAGTGTGGTTGCTCCATCTCGAACGCGTTCTGCCCGCGCATACCCCTGGCAATTAACCAGAAAACGATAATAGTTATATTCAGAAATCGCACGAACCACGAGTCCGTACACATCATCACTTTTGCAAAGACCGATGTTGACTTTTGTTTCCAGACTGAAATCCCGTAATATGTTTTTCATTTCCAGGCTCAGGAGAGATGCTTTCGTTTGTTGAAGGGCTAATGTGAGTGAATCGTTTACGAGGGTGATATTCCCCGCGCTAAATCTGCCCGTTTGCCATTCAGACCCGGTTGAGAGCAAATCATCAACCAGTAGAGATCCAACACCAGGGCGCATCTCCTGTGTAGGTTCAATGATCTGTGTCGGTCTCAGAGTTGGAGTAGCAGTTGCAGGAAACCAATCGATGGTAGCTGTTATTGTGGGGGTAATGGTGGTTGTTTCTGTGGGTGGGAGAGGTGTCGGCTCAGCAGTTGGCGTGATACATGCGGAAAGAAACCCCAGCATTAACACAATGACCGCGATTAAGTGCCAACGTTTCACGCCGGAACTTCCACCACCTGTGAGCGTTCAGGTCCAACCGATGCCAGCATAACGCGCACGCCACTGGTTTGCTCAACAAATCGGATATATGACCTGGCGTTTTCAGGCAGATCAACCCAATTTCGCACGCTGGTTAAGTCTTCCTGCCAACCGGGTAATATTTCATATACTGGTTTGTATTGATCCAGGTGGCTGATGCCCAGAGGAGGAATGGCAAACGGTTCTCCATCCATATCCTTGTATGCCGTGCAAACTTTAATCTCAGGCAACCCGCTGAGAACATCCATCTTGGTCAAAACCAGATCTGTAAGTCCATTAATACGACGGGCATACCGCAGCAGAACGCCATCCATCCAGCCAACCCGGCGTGGACGTCCGGTGGTGGTACCAAATTCATCCCAGGGTTTTGCGCCGGTACCGCGTAAACGTTCCGCCATTTCACCATCCAATTCGGTAGGGAATGGCCCGGCACCCACACGTGATTGAAAAGCTTTGGTAGCACCGATGACATTTTCCACCGGACAAATTCCGATCCCCAATCCGTTGAAAACACCGGTAGCGGTGACGTTTGAACTGGTCACAAACGGGTAGCTGCCATGATCAATATCCAGCAGCATGCCTTGCGCGCCTTCCGCCAGCACCAGCTTGCCTTCGTGCAAAGCAATATCCAGTAATGCTCCCGTATCAACAATGTATTCCTGTAATTGTCGTGCATATTCAACATATTCTCCGACAATTGAATCCTCAGGTAAGGGAGCTATCTGGTAGTTAAACGAGAGATCGTAATTGACCACTTGTAAATGCAAGCGCATTTTTTCTTCAAACAGGGGTAGATCCAGCATATCCACCATTCGTACCCCTTTACGACTGACCTTGTCGGTATAAGCCGGCCCAATCCCGCGTCCTGTTGTTCCAATCAGACCTTTGCCCAGTGTAGCTTCGCGTGCACGATCCAGGGTGATATGCCCAGGTGTGATCAGGTGAGCAGCGAAACTAATCTTTAATCGCTCGGGAGATACCTCAACGCCAGATTCGCGCAGCATTTCCATTTCAGAAATTAAGGATTTAGGGTTAATCACCAGCCCATTTCCGAGGATGCCTAACGTATGCGCATGAATAATGCCCGAGGGGATCAGGTGCAACTTGAATGTATGATCGCCAACTGTGACGGTATGACCAGCATTATCACCACCGTTATAGCGAGCAACAATGTCCGACTGTGCTGAAAGCAAATCGACGATGCGACCTTTGCCTTCATCCCCCCATTGGCTTCCAACTAATATTTTGAGCGGCATGGTTGGCTCCTTAGATGAATCCTGGATATGTAAGTCAATTATACCGTAGAGAGGAGGTAGGCTGTTCTTGAACTATGCAGCTGTGTCAATAGCGGTGGTTTTGGAAACCACCGCTTCGAACTTTTATTCAAATATCTCATAAGTCCTTGACATTAACGTTACGTCATAGTTTATACTATTGCCATGCTGACAATAAAACAAATATCTCAACTGGCGCATGTCACACCCCGCACTTTGCGCTATTACGATCAGATCGGGTTATTACCCCCAGAGATTGTCGGGGAAAACGGATACCGGTATTACTCAGACGCGTCCCTGTTGAAGCTGCAGCAAATTCTGTTTTATCGTGAGTTAGATTTGCCACTCGAGCAGATTAAGGAGATCATGGGTCGTGAAAATTATGATCTTGAGGAAGCACTGAAAGACCATAAGAATCAGCTGACTAAACGAATCGATCGCTTGCAGAAGTTGATAACCACCGTTGATCAAACAATGAAAATAATAAAAGGAGAAGAAGAAATGAACAAAAAAGTATTATTTGATGCCTTCAATGAAGAAGAACAGGAGAAAATGGAAAAAGAAGCCATGCAGATGTATGACCCTGAAACCGTGAAGGAATCCAGCAGAAAATGGAAAAACTACACCACGGCTGAAAAACAAAAAATTGGAGAGGAAGGCAATGCCGTCTATCAGGGATTTCTGGATGCCATGAGCAAAGGGCCGGGCTCCCAGGAAGCGCAGGCATGTGTGCAGCGCTGGCGGGAGCATATGAATTATTTTTGGATTCCCAATCCGGATCAATTAATTGGGCTGGCTGATCTTTACAATGATGACCCGCGCTTTAAGAAGAATTTTGAAAAACTTCACCCTGATCTGGCGCAGTTCGTGCGGGAAGCTGTAACGATTTACGTAAATAAGCTCACTTAACTAACTTTTCCAAGACCAAAAAATCTGTGATCAGATCACAGATTTTTAGATATAGGTAGAACTCCTCAGGTAACGATTATGTTATAATCGCATTCAATGCACAAGCATTTATTAATCATTTTTTCGGTTCTATTCACCATTCTCGGAATCAGTGCGTTCTACGTGGCAAGCAATGTGTCAGCCAGTCCTGATTCTCAAGTTTACTATTTTACCCCAACCGCTCAACCGGACGGCCGCATCCTTTATATTGTTAAAGAAAATGACACCTGCATCAGCATTTCTTTAATTCACAATATCAGTGAAGATCAACTTCGATTATTGAATGATCTGGGAGGTGATGGGTGTCAATTTTTGCGTGTTGGACGTGAACTAATTTTAGGCACAGTTGAACCCGATACTGGCCCACCACCGGAACTAACCCCCACCCCTATCTTTCCATCTCCAACTCCCTTCAATGGTACCGGCGATCTGTGTGTGCTTTTATTTGAAGATATAAACGGTAACACGCTGATTGATGACGACACCATCGAACTTCCCTTGGAAGGTGGCGCTGTCAGCGTAAACGATCGAGTAGGTAAGGTCTCATTATCGGAAGAGACTAACAACCTGGAGGAGATCTGTTTTAAAGGTCTGGACGAAGGCGAGTACACTGTCAGTGTTGCAGTACCTAGCGGTTATAACCCCACCATGCGAAATAGTGCCACCCTGAAACTGAATGCAGGCGAAACAGTCCGTATCGATTTTGGCGCTCAATTAAGTAGCGCTGGTGAAGTAGAAATAGAAGAAAACCCAACAACAAGTCGTTCACCGTTCTTAGGCATCATGGGGGGATTAATCCTGGTGGTAGGACTGGGTTTTGGTCTATACGCGATTAGAATTCAGCGAAGATAAGAAAAAATTACCACTGGGTGCGTTGTTCTTTCCAGATATCCGCATCATTATGGTAACCAGCCTGCTCCCAAAAGCCCTGGCGATCTTCAGATAAAAATTCCAGACCACGAATCCACTTTGCGCCTTTCCAAAAATACGGAGTATTCAAGTCCTCACGACCCGGTATTGCCCCAATCACTCCACGCAATGGATAACCATGATCAGGCGTTATGGGAGCACCATTGTAATGTGTTGCTAAAAGAAAATTTTCCTGCAACAACACAGACAATGGCAGGTTGGTGGTGTACCCATATTCAGCGTGTTGAACGACATATCTCGCTTCTGGCTTTAACTTTAATAAGCCTTTTTCAATGATACTTCTTACCAACACACCTTCCCACTCGGTATCGAACATGCTCCAGCGGGTTACACAATGCAGATCCATCTGTATTTTTGTGCGTGGTAACTGGTTAAATTCCTCCCACGCGAGGGTTAATCGCTCTTCCACCAGCCCCCAGAATTTAAATGTCCAGGTGGAAAGATCAACTTTTGGAATAGGACCATAATGCAAAACAGGAAAACGTTGTGTCAGAGATTGACCAGGAGGGATACGTCCTGACTCTTTCATTTTTTGTTCATCTTCTTTACGTTTGAATGGATTAAACATAACTCCTCCTGTAGACAAATTATAATTTATCTTTCCGGTCTGATGGAAAAAAGCACGGGAAATAACTCATATTGTCTAAGGTTTTAATGACTTATGGATAAGGATCTTCTGTTGGTGTCAACGTGGGCCAGGCTGGGTATCCTGTAATTCCAGATGTGGGTTGAAGAGGATAATTTTCCAAAGTTGCAGTAGGTTGGGGAGTACCCTGCACAGTAGTTGGGGTCTGAGTTGGCTCGGGCAGGAAGAAGGGTGGGGTAGCTGTTGCCATGGCAGCTAAGGCTGTCAATTGGGCAGAATCCGGCGTCGCAAATTGTACCCAACTGGTGGGTGTCGGTTCCAGGCCGCTGGCGATGAATGTTATATCATCCACATACTCAATCGCTGCAAGGCAGGCAGGCTCCAGTTTACTGGAAACATTCTCCCAGGTAAAGTATCCATATTGGCGGTAAGCCAGTTGCATGGCATTGCTTAAGCAGCCCGAGCCAGCATTGTAATTTACCAGGGTAAATCGCCAGAGATCTTCATAATTACTGACTAAACCCGGATCTTTGCTGGTTGTGTTGCGAATAATCATGCCTACCTGCTCACAATTGGCAATCAGACTTTCTGCAAAGATTCGTACCGAGAAATTTGCCTGAGAAAGATCAATACCTACCGGGCATTCCGGGCAAGTTGAATTTACTTTCGTGACCAATGCTCCCCGCAACATTGCCTGTTCTTCTTTAGAAATATTACCAAAACCAAGGTCGCATCGCTCCTGACTGAGAACCAATGGACAGAATTGATGGAAGAAACTTGGATTCCAGAGTAAAACCACATCAGCACCATTTTCTGTAAGTTGTCCCAGCCCCGCTTCGCGATAATTCTTGTAAATGCCAGGCCAGAACTGACTTTCGCGACTGAATACAGTTTTCAACAGTTGTGCAGGTACACCCGATTCATTGGCTGCAGCCAAAATTTCCTCGTTAAATATATTTTGCCATTCCACTACTTGCGTATAAGCTTCCTGGATTCCACAGGCATTTGCAATCAAATTACGGGTTAAACCGTTATCCGGACAAAAACTGGCATCCACCTGACCCGATGATATCAGCATACCTGCCAGATAATATAATGAAACATTGGTATATAAAGCACCAGCATCATCAGGGGTTAACAACCAGGGTGGTGGTCCGCCAATTTCTGGGAAAGACTGCCAGGTTTCAGAACAGGAGGCAGGGGTTGAACCACGCCATTGACTTGAAATTACATCCACATACCACAAATGTTGGTCTGTGGTTTTCCCTTCCGGGTTGGTAAAATCCCCCCAGGGTTGCACGCGTATCAAAGCGCTAAACACTTCGCTTGAATCCCCAAAAGAAGAGTCCGCCCAGAATTCCACTTCTACACCATTTCTGCCGGTCGGCCAGAGTGGTAAATCACACACACCCGCTGGACAGCTGAATGGTTGTCCATCAATCGTACCCTGAATGCGGATGATGGCTTCGTTGGCCAGCAATTCTTCCCCAATAAACTGCAAATTGGGTAAACTGGTGCATGTGTTTTCCGGGGAGCTTTGTTCACAATTGGATATTGCCAACCACACCTGCGGGAGTGGAAGCTCCACTTCGATGGTACGTTCACCAGGAAAGGATTGAAAATAACTGAGGTATGCACCTGGACATTGGTTAACATCGCCGCCTTCTTCCACCAGTGAGCATGGTTTTGCTTTTAGCCACTCCTGTGCTTTGGTCTTACCACACCAGGTTTCAACTTCATCCGCGGTTGGCCAGCCGGTGTGTTCAATTAAGAACCGGCAGGTAATTTGATTTTCTTTCCAACGTACCAACCACCATTCATGGGCAACATATTCAACGACAATGTTTGTCATGCGCTGGTATTCTTCATCCTCTTGTGATTGATTTTCGGCATGGGCAACAGAAGGCCAGAGCGCAAATCCGCCCAAAGCGCCAACCGATAGAAGTAGTATCAGCAATCCCAACAAAAAGCGGTTCACTCGATCAATAACCTTCCTTTAATAAGGAACCCTCATAAAACATTAAACACAAAAATTACGCAGAAGAAAAACTTCTTTGCAATAGTGTAGCATAAATCATGCCGAATTAACACAGTTGGTGGATAAATTAATGCAAAATGATTAGCCCGATTTAAGGATATCCGTTTGTTGGCTGCGGCGTGTTTTGGGTGGGGGTGACTGCCAATGTGCTGCTGGCAGTTAAAGTTGGTCCTCCAGGTGTAATGGTTGCTGTATAAATGGTTGGTGAAGCAGTAGGTGTGATGGTACGGGTAGTTGTTAAGGAAGGCGTATACGTGCTGGTAGGCGTGGGTGAAATGGTCATCTCGTATTCAAGCGTCATAATCAGATCAGAGGATTGCACTGCAATGGCAGAGAAATCAAGCGCATCCTGAACCATCTTTATTACTCGTTCTGTCCGTGGCAGCAAAACAGTTGGGTTTACATCGCCAGGGAGCTGCCAGGGAATAAAATCTCCAATATTGAATTGAAAAAAACCAAACCGATCCGGCTGTCCCAGTCGAATACCAAGCGGAACATATTCCAGCAACAAGGGCAAGGACAGATTGGTCTGGACTGTATCACGGTAGGTGTAATACAACTCCGACAACTCAATCAACTTACCCCCTCTTGCCATGCTTTGAAAAAGCTGGAAAACGATCTGCTGTTGCCGAACTGCCTGATCACGAATATCCGAACCCTCCCGAAAACTGATATAACAAAAAACGTTATCCCCATTAAGGTGTACACTGCCTGCTGGAATACCCCCGCAATGATCATAATAGTTTCGGAAGACATCCACATCCAGTCCCTTGAGTTCATCCACAAACCAGGAAAAGTCATCCTGATGCACGAGTACATACTCATCCGGCCGCATTCCGATATTGTATTCAATTGTATCTGCCAACATTTCAAAGCCACCCACCGCGTAGGCTACTCCGATGCGTTGCATGGTGTAACCAGGGATATATACAAACATTTCTGGCGGAAGAGAGAGCAAGGATACTTTTGCCAGACGGGGATGGTAAAAAGCCAGCATAACTGCGTGTGTCGTGCTGACAAATGGTGCATCATTATCGGATCCCAGCAAAACAATCAACCTGACTTCATCCGGAATAGTCAATTCGGTGACAGGTGCCGGTATAGCTGTGGCTGGAGCAATCTTTGGTGTGGGGTAATCAACCCTGGGTTGTCTGCCTACTACGACCTCGCGCGTATTCTCCAGTGTGGGCATCGGGATTAGGCTGGGCGTCGCGCTGGCTGTTACCATAGGAATATTGGACGAAGTCTGCGGTTGTTGAACACAACTCCCCAGAATCAGCGTACCTACCAGCAACATTGGAATTATCCATCGCCATGCAATATGTTTAATTGTCTCTTCAGGGTTTTTTTCCCGCTTCCCCTGGCTGTCCATTATGAATCCCCGATTTCTTTTCCAGCCCGTTGCATTGCCTGTTGATAGAGCGTCATCAAATTTCCAACGGGTTTCTGATCCATCCAGGACTTCATAGCTGTTGCCACAGAATCGGTACTTCCCGGATTCCACTCCAGAAAGTCCAAAATAATCACGGCTAGTATGAATGCTCCTTGCTGATGGGTTTGTAAATAACCGTAGGGATCTGGCATGAATCCGTGTTTGTAAAACAGATATGCTTTGCAAGCTTCAACAATATTTTCCTGAACATAGATTTCAATTTTTTCGATAGCGGTAACAGATTTACTTTTTTCAAAAGCCAGCCGAATGAATGGGTCTTCAGCCAGTGGTTGGAGCAGTTTTGGAATTTCGAGGGTAGACACAGCAGAACGTATTACTTCATGCAGCGAAAAATCCAATATTTTTAGATCGCTAAAGGAAATATCCACCATTGAGCTATGGCTGGTTAAACGCACCCCATATTGGGCATTGAAAGCACTCAGGAATATGTGAACTTCCTCAGGAAGATTTTCCTGCTTGAAAAAGTGATTGATTCCCTCTATAAAGTTCAATCGATACAGAGTGTTATCCAACTGGTCCACCCGTTCCTCTATAATGGGTAAAAATTCAGATAACCAGTTTTCGCGGAAACCTAATAATTCAATTTCCTGAATGACAGGTGCCAACACCTGAAATAAGAGGAATAATTGATCCTTTTGGGGCAATAAGCGTGGTTCATTTTGTTCGAGAGCTGCCAGAAAACCTTCCTGATCCAGCAATAAATCTAACAACAGGGCTTTATCAAATTGGGGAATAATGGAAAGTACGAATGCAATCGGGGGGCTTATTAATGTACTCCCCAGAGCTGCCGAAACTTGCTGCAATATCTCGCGGGATTCAAGACTTAATGGTTGACCGAATTCTGAAAAAATTTGTGGATAAAGACTCTTATAGGGAGAGCCAACACCGACAATATTTAGCAGGTTGAGTAAATCCAGGTTGTATGAACGGTGGAAAAGAATATCCATTAGGTTCCCAAAGAAGTTAAGTAATTGATTGTACTGATTATGCCATTTTTAGGTGAAATTGCCAAATGTATCTTAACAAACACTGGTGCGCCTGTATAAGCGCACCAGTTGGTCTTCATCGGTGGAGATGAGGGAGGGCACCACCGAAAACTGCAATTTTCTTTCAATTCCTATTCTAATATCAATGTACGTTGATTACCTCATACAAAGGTCGGAATTCCGTTGGCACTTTGTCCAGCTTTTATTCTGGTCATTCGGCCAGGTAATTATATCAATCAGTCTGCTGGTGCTGGAATTGCAGCGGGAATTTCCTCGATTTGTTTGGGCATGCGAAACTTTCTCCAGGCAATTGGCATAGCTACCAGTAAGGCAATGGTAGGTAGAATGAAGGGTAACTGCGGATTAAAGCGCTCGTATAACCAGGCACCGATGAATGGGGCCGGCAATGCCACCACTCCTACACTGGTTGAGAAAAGACCAAACGCCAGACCACGCAATTTTTCAGGTACCGCTTTGGAAATCAAGGAGCTATAAGCCGGCCCCATCAACGCCTGTCCCATGCCAAACATGATGTAAGCAATCGACATGGACGCGAAATTTCTGCTGGAGATAAAAACCACCATGGAAGCAGTGAACATACCCATACCTGCAACAATCGCATGCCGTTCACCCTTGCGGTCAGATAGCCAGCCTGTGAAGGTCATCAATGCCATGGTGACAATGGAAGACATGGAATTCAGAATACCAATCTGAGTGTTGGTGATGCCTACTTCATTGTTCATGTAGATAGGAAACAACTGCCCGACCATATTAAAGTTTATATCGATAATCCCATCCGTGATCAATATCCAGGTTGCCACGCCTCCACTCGCCAGCAACACCAGCATAGCACCAATACTGGATTTCAAGTTGCTAAAACTGGGCTTTTGGCGGCTTGGAATAGGCGCTTCTAAGGTTGGTGATGTGAGAATTTCCGGCTCTTTATCGTAACGAATTGCCATGCCAATACGCAGGATTGTAGCCAGCGTGAAAAAGCCAGCTGCGACTATGAACATCATACTATACCCATAGCGGTCGGATAAAAAACCACCCAGGGGCGGTCCCAGCACGCCTACCACAGCAAAGACAGTATCAGCGATGCCGTAAATTTTTCCACGATTATTTTCAGAGGATTGCTCAGCAATATATGCCCGGAAACTGGGTGCCACAAAGGAACGGCCAATGGCCCCGGTCGCCATGGCCAATAGACCCCATTCCCAGCTGGGTGCCAGAAGAAAGATCACAAAAGTAAACATGTTGGCAACACTGCCAATGGCGACTGCTTTTAAACGCCCAATTGAATCAGATATCCAACCACCGAAGATCTGAAATAACAATGGCAGGATGGCTGCAATCGTGAAAAATAAACCCACCTGACGCACATCTGCGCCCAGATGTTGAAGGTACAATGGCAGCAATGGGTCGTACATCATGGCAGCGATATTGGCTAAAATCATACCAGTCATAAACAGCTGTAATCTGCGTGGAAAAAGGTTCATGACTTTCGAAATTCGTTTCAAGTTGTGCTCTCCTGCAGTGTGAATGAAAAACAGAGCTCCGCTCCTGCATAAAGTTGTAACATAAGCATAGCTATTTATCGCTAATTAGCAGGACAAATTACCCCTCTCCTGAGGATGGGATTTTTACTGGTCAAGTAACCAGGTGAGGGACTTTTAGTCTCTATGCTATGACTCCAACCAAAATTTTTATAAAAAATGATGATCCTAATAATTGTATCCGCCTGTGTCCTATACAATAATAAAGACTAAAAATTATTATCACTTAACGCAAAATTAAGACTTGCTTAACAATGTTAATTTGTGTTATAAACTAGGTGTGAACAACGTCAAGTTTTTCATGTGCAAGTCAGTCCCCCTTAACGTAATTTCAACCAAATTCTATTTATTTAATGAAGGAGAAAAAGAATGAAGAAACATCTGTTTGTAATTTCTGCTTTGATCATTGTACTTTCATTGGTAACCGCCTGTGCTGGACAACCAACCGCCGAACCAGCTCCTGCAGGTGAACAACCAGCAGCTGCCTTCAAAGCAGGCTTATTGGCTCCTGGCCCCGTCAACGATGGTGGTTGGAACCAGACCGCTTATGAAGCCCTCAAGCGCATGGAAACCGACCTGGGAGCTGAAATTGGTTATGTGGAAGTCGAAATGTCCCCCGCAGCTTTTGAGAAGGCTTTCCGCGATTTTGCCGATCAGGGCTATCAGTTCATCCTCGGTCATGGAAATGAATTCACCGATGCCGCAGTAGCTGTTGCATCAGACTATCCCGATACATTTTTCTTCCTGTCCAGTAGCCGTTTCAATGACCCCAACGTGCCCAACGTCATTGGCTTGAACTCTGACTCCAGCCAACCCTGTTATGCCTTTGGTTATATTGCTGCTAAGATGGGTACTGGTGCAGGCTTGATCGGTGGCATGGAAATCCCCCCCATCTCCGAATCTTTCACCGGTTTCATCAATGGTGCCCATGCAGTCAATCCTGATTTCCCCGTACAGGTAACCTATCTGGGAAACTGGACTGATACAGCTGCTGCCAAGGAAGCATCCATCAGCTACATTGACGGTGGTGCCAACTTCCTCCTTGGGAATGCTGACTTCGCTGGAAATGGTGTCTATCAGGCAATGTTGGAGAAAAATGTATACGGCTTTGGTATGTTTGGTGACAACACTGAAAAAGCTCCACAACAAATTTTAGCGAACTACATCCTGGATTATGGTGCCGGTTTGGTTGGATTAGCTGCTGAGGTAAAAGCTGGCACTTTCAAACCCGCTGGCAATATTGAATTTGGTCTTGCAGACGAAGATGTTATTTATATCGTCTACAATGAAACTGCTGCCACCCCGGTTCCACAAGAATTACGCGATGAAGTAGCTGCTCTGTATACAAAAATCAGCTCAGGCGAAATTGACACGTTAGCTCCTGTAAAGTAATGTTCTTACCCGAAAAATTGGCATACTAATATCAAATAGTGTTGTTGACAATCACGCCAACAACACTATTTTAAAATTGCCTAATGACTTACAAATCGATACAATAGATACAATGCTTGATAATTATTACTTCTTGAGGTAGATAATTATGGATTTTGTTTCCATCAAGAAACGATTATTAAAATTTTCACGCAGTGCCTGGACACCTTTCGCAGCCATTCCAATTGCCTTAGGAATAGGCGCTATTGTGCTTCTGATTGCTGGGTATGACCCCATTCAGGCCTACACTGCTATGTGGCAGGGTGCCTTCAAGGATCGCACCGCCATCACTGAGGTGTTGATCAAAGCCACACCCCTGATCTTTATCGGTGCTGGTCTGGCTGTTGCATTTCGCTGTAGCATCTGGAATATTGGCGCTGAAGGTCAATTTTATGCGGGTGCTGTTGCTGCAACTGCGGTCGGCATCTATCTGGGTGATTTGCCCAGATTCTTGTTGGTGCCCTTGGTTTTAATCGCTGGAGCTGGCAGTGGCGCTCTGTGGGGCATGCTGGCCGCATTTTTGAAAAACCAGTTTGGTGCCAATGAAGTTGTCACCACTATTATGTTGAACTATATTGCAATCTTTATCACTGGCTGGCTGGTGACTGGTCCCATGATTGAGACTGCAGGATTATTTGCTCAAACAGCTAAAATCAGCCAGAATGCCTGGTTGTGGCGATTCTTACCACCTACCCGTTTGCACACAGGTTTTATTCTCGCCCTGGTTCTGGCAGTTGTGTTATATATCATTATTTTCAAAACCAGCCTGGGGTACACCATCCGGGCGGTGGGTATCAACCCAGACGCAGCCCGTTATGCCGGTATCAATGTAAAACGGAAAGTTTTACTCGCCATGGCAATCAGCGGTGGTGCTGCTGGACTGGGCGGAGCCGTGGAAGTGGCTGCCATCTCATATCGTTTATACCAGTTGATTTCACCCGGGTATGGGTTTGATGGCATTGCTGTTTCTTTATTGGTGAATAATAATCCGCTGGGCGTCATCTTCTCGGGCATCTTGTTTGGCGCTTTAAGATCAGGCGCTGAAGTGATGCAGATGAACGCCAAAGTACCATCTGTTCTGGTTTTTCTGATTCAGGGTCTTGTCGTTCTTTCGGTTGTGGCTTTTGGCGTTTATAGCTATGTTTCTAAAGAAAAAGAGGAGTGAGATCAATTATGGACCTCCTGCCTTCCATTTTATTCTTACAAGGTATTCTTGCTGCCACCTGGCGAATGGCTACCCCGATTTTATATGCCGCTGTTGGTGAAGTATTTTCGGAAAAAGCAGGTGTTATCAATATTGGGTTGGAAGGGGTGATGTTAATCGGTGCATTCAGCGCTTATTCAGTTGCCTTTGAGTCCGGTTCGTTATGGTTAGGCTTGCTGGCAGCAATTATTGCAGGTATTTTGAGTGGTTTGATTTTTGCGATTTTTACCATCACCATCAAAGCCAATCAAATCGTGGTTGGTGCGGCATTTAATATGATTGGAATGGGGATTACAGGCTTTCTTTACCGCTCTATGTATGCTGTAAGTGCAGTGCCGCTCGGTTTAAAAACATTCCCCTCTGTTGAAATTCCTTTACTTTCCTCGATCCCATTTTTTGGTGAGGTCTTATTCAAACACAATATCATGGTGTATGGGACCTTGTTATTATTACCTATAGCCACTTTTGTGTTATATAAAACAGCTTTTGGTCTGTCAATTCGTGCTGTTGGTGAACACCCCAAAGCAGCCGACACAGTTGGAGTCAATGTCTTACGCATGCGCTATGTGAGCGTTATGATCGGGACTGCTTTGGCAGCTGTTGGTGGCGCTTTTCTGGTTCTGGCATATGCAGATCAATTTGTAGAAGGGATCGTCTCCGGTCGTGGTTTCATAGCGTTGGCTGTGGTTGTGTTTGGTAGATGGAAACCCTGGGGAGCATTCTGGTCATCCTTGTTATTTGGCATTTTCTATGCCCTTCAGTTACGTATCCAAACCATGCCAGATGTTAACATCCCCTACCAGTTCTTACAGGCATTGCCATACCTGGCAACTTTAGTAGTTTTGGTCGGATTTAACAAACGACGCGTGCAAGCACCCAAGACTCTTGGCGTACCTTACAAATAGGAGATGATATGGAAGATCGTATGCCAAAAAACAATGGTTCACAAACCTTACTCCGTATGGAAGAAATTCATAAGAGCTTTCCCGGTGGTGTATTTGCTAATTGCGGTGTAAATCTGGAAGTCCGCCAGGGAGAAATCCATTGTCTCTTAGGTGAAAATGGTGCCGGAAAGACTGTTTTGATGAGTATTCTGTATGGGCTTTACAAACCGGATTCCGGTTGTATTTATTATAAAAATGAAAAATTTGATGTTCACAACCCCAAAGACGCTATCCAAAATCGGATTGGCATGGTGCATCAGCACTTTATGCTGGTTGAAACATTAAGTGTGGCTGAAAATATCATTCTGGGTCAATATAGACCCTGGAAAGTGCTCAATAACCTCGAACCGGTAATCAAAAAGATTCAGCAGATGAGCAAAGATTACGGCTTGAATGTCGATCCGACTTCATTGGTGCAGGATCTGTCTGTGGGCGAGCAACAACGTGTTGAAATTCTGAAAGCACTCTATCATGGCGCAGATTTATTGATTCTGGATGAGCCTACCGCTGTATTAACGCCGCAGGAATCCGAACATCTGCTCGATTTTCTACGCCAGTTAGCCGATAAGGGTCTCACTATCGTATTCATCACCCACAAGCTGGAAGAAGTCATGCAGATCAGTGACCGGGTGACAATTCTGCGCGATGGAAAGACAATTGCCACCGTCAACACGCAGGAAACCAATCCCCGCGAATTAGCAAAAATGATGGTGGGTCGTGATGTTCTGATGGACCTGAACAAAAAAGAAAAACAACCAGGCAATATAATTTTCTCGGTTAAAAACCTGAATGTGAAAGATGAACGCGGATTATCAGCGGTGAGGAATTTTTCCTTTGATGTTCATGAACGCGAAGTGGTAGGTATCGCTGGCGTATCTGGTAATGGTCAGAGCGAGCTGGCGTTGGCTTTGGCAGGTTTAATGGAAAGCGGATTTGACTCCATTAATCTGAATGATACCCTGATTACCAAACGTGATCTCACCCGTTTGAATCAACTTGGGATGGCTCACATACCGGAAGATCGTCAAAAAATGGGACTGATTCTACCCTTCTCAGTCAGTGAGAATTTCATTGCCGAAACCTTCAACGATCGTCCTTTTTCAAAATTTGGATTTCTGCAATTCAAGACCATCAAAAATTATTCCCAATCATTGGTAAAGAAATTCAGTATCCGCGTCGGCGATGTGGATGAAGAAATCGCCCATCTCTCCGGTGGAAACCAGCAAAAAGTGGTTGTTGCGCGGGAATTAGATCGACGACCAAAGTTTTTGCTTGTCAACCAACCCACCCGTGGTATTGATATTGGCGCAACTGAATTTGTCCGCCAACAAATTATTGCGGAACGCGACAGAGGCGCTGCTATTTTACTCATCTCAACCGACCTTGAGGAGATCTTTGCCCTCAGTGATCGTATTCTGGTTATGTTCGAAGGTCAGATCATGGGGGAAGTGTCTCCGAATCCGGACATGATCGAACAGGTCGGATTATTAATGGCAGGAAAAACGATCGAATCTGCTCTTTAAAACCTATTGCTTAGGAGTAAAAAATGACATATCAAGTGCTTTTCGTTACCCATCGTGGGGAACGGCATCAACAGTCAGCGCTGGCGGGTGCCCCACAGGATTTTGAAATCACCATGCTTCGAGATCCCAACAAGGCTGATATAATAAAACATCTACCGGGGAAACAATTCCTCATGACTGAACGCAGCGATGTCATAGACGCTGAGATCATTGCAGCCGGAAAGGATCTACAATTAATCCAGAGACTGGGTTCCCAAATCTACGATATCGACTTAGATGCTGCTCGGCAAGCGAACGTTAAAGTATGCTATATGCCCATTGAAATGACCGTCATGGTAGCTGAGCACCTGTTGACACAAATGCTGTCACTTGCAAAACGTTTTAGAGAGGCAATGCACGTGATTACATTGGATAAAGACTGGGGATTACTTCCCAGGAAAAGTGATGAGGATACTTTTGCGATTAACTTTACCGGCCGTCAATCGATTGGGACACTTTACCAGAAGACGGTAGGTATCATCGGGTTTGGAGAAATTGGCATCGAGCTGGCACGCCGTTTGAAGGGATTTGAATGCAAGGTGCTGTATCACAAACGCTCACGTTTAACCGAGCATGCTGAACAGGATCTCCATATTCATTATGCCAATCAGGAAGATTTATTGGCGCAGAGCGATTTTGTTGCCATGTTATTGCCCTTCATGCCAGAAACTGCAGCCATGGTTAACCAGTCATTCATCCAGCGGATGAAACCTGGTGCCTGTCTGGTAAGCTGTGGTGCCAGTGGCATTTATGATGAAGAAGATGTCGCCAATGCTTTGCGTTCAGGTTATCTGGGTGGCGTGGCAACCGATACGTTTGATTGGGAGCCCATTAATATGGACAACCCCTTACTACCGTTGGCACGCGATCCGGAGGCAAACATTGTCCTCACACCACACACCGCTTCGGGCAGTATGGACCCCAATGCTTTACCAGATCGTAGAGGAGATTATGTAAATCTGGTAAGCTATATTCATCAACAACCGTTAATTTATCAGGTAGTCTGATTTATCCTTAAAGAAAGAAAAGCCGGAAAGGAGATACATGTCAAAAACAAAAGAATTCCATCGACCAGATAACTGGTCAAAAGCTTACCAGCTATTGAAACGCTCTGATATCAATACAATCCCTCTCACCGTCGGCCCTAGACCGACTGCGCTCAACGACCGTGAGGGAGATGCCTTTGTTGATCTGGAAAAGCTGCATCTCAACTATATCCAATTGGGGAAGGATGGCTATGTGCATATCGGTGCCATGACAACCCTGCAGGATATCTATGATTCAGAATTGATCAAATCCCAGGCAAGTGGTGTGCTAACCGAAGCTGCCTATTTTTCTGCCACTCTGGGTTTACGTAATCTGGCAAGTATTGCCGGCACGATCACCGACCCAGAAAACCCGCCGGATGTTCCTCTGGTCTTGATGGCATTGGGTGCTGTTGTTACCGTTCAAAAAGACGAAACCCAAACCCGTCAGGTCGCCCTGAATGAATGGATGAAGGATTGCACAAAAGTTCTTCTACCAGGAGAAGTGATTCTTGCAGTCAGTTTTCCGGCTCGACCAACTGCATGCGGTGCACTGGTTCGCGTTAACCGCACCCCGCGTGATAAAGCGATTGTGGCGGCTGTGGCAATTTTACAGATCACCGATGGGGTTTGTTCCGAAGCAGGTCTATGCCTGGCAGGATCCAACCCGGTACCTGTGCGATTACAGGAAGTTGAGATGCTGCTTACTGGAAAATCTTTAACGAACGAGTTGTCAACTCAGGCTGGATTAATGGCGGAGCTGCAAGCGAATCCGATGGGTGATTACCTGGGATCCGTTACTTATCGTACTGCCATGGCTTCCGTTCTGACCCAACGCGCCTTACAACAAGCCTTCAAGGCTCAAAAATAGAGGAGGACACAGATGAATATTCATTTGAAACTTAATGGTAAAGACACCGACCTGGTCGTGATCCAGGATGAAAGTCTGTTGACTGCCTTGCGTCGTGCTGGCATCTGGAGCGTTAAACATGGTTGTGAAACCGGCGAATGTGGTGCCTGTTCAGTTCTGATGGATGGAAAATTAGTCCCAACCTGTGTCATGCTGGCACCGCAAGCAGATGGGCATGAAATTGAGACCGTCGAAGGTATGAGCGAAATCAATACCATTCATCCCATCCAGAAAGCCTTCACAGAAATGGGTGCTGTGCAATGCGGCTTTTGTACCCCAGCCATGGTGTTGGCGACCAAAGCATTGATTAATAAAGAAGTGTATCCCTCACTCGAAGATGCACGCGATGCTATCAGTTCAACCATCTGCCGCTGTACCGGTTATGTCAAGCCCGTCGAAGCGATTATGCGCGCAGCTGCCATGTTACGCGGTGAAGAAGTGCCTCCGATTGATGGTGGTGGTATCCCCATGGAAATTGCCTTCGGTTTAACCGGGGAATCCGATTTAGGGCGTGACCTACCCGATTTTGTTAAAGGTGGTTCTGATTCAGAAGTGAAAACCAAAAAAGATGTCAAAATCGCCCCCTGGGTAACACCCGAATCCCAAACCGATGTGGTTGGTCGTCCGGAAATTAAGGTGGACGCGGTCAAACTGGCAAAAGGCAAACCTGCCTTTACTGATGATATCAACCTGCCGGGTATGCTGTACGCAGAAATGCTCACCAGCCCGCATGGACATGCCCGCATCCGCAATATCGACACATCCAAAGCCAAAGCTTTACAGGGTGTGCATGCTGTCTTGACATATAAGGACATTCCTCGTGTAATTTATGCCTCCGGTGGGCAATCCTGGCCAAACCCCAAACCCTGGGATCAGGTTTCTCTGGATAACAAAGTGCGACACGTGGGTGATCGCGTAGCCGTGGTGGCTGCTGAAACACCTGAAATAGCTCGT
Source organism: uncultured Chloroflexia bacterium (assembly GCA_963765655.1). Taxonomy (GTDB): domain Bacteria; phylum Chloroflexota; class Anaerolineae; order Anaerolineales; family Anaerolineaceae; genus UBA6170. The sequence continues at coordinate 890,986 of CAVXXH010000003.1, read as the reverse complement.
GAAGCGATTAAATTAATCGACGTAGATTATGAAGTGTTACCGATTGTTCTGGATCCACGCGATGCTGGTAAACCAGGTGCACCTGTGATACACGATGAGCCGGATGCTGTTGGAATCCAGGATGCCAGCCACAATCTGGTGAATGTGGTGGATGCAGTCTGGAATGACGTGGACAAAGTATTTGCGGAATGCGACCGCATCTTTGAAAATACTTATTACACGCCTAAACAACAGCATATGCACATTGAACCCCACATCTGTATCACTTATTGGGATGAGGATGAACGCCTGGTTGTGCGCACGTCTACACAGGTTCCCTTCCATGCCCGCCGTATGCTGGCACCACTGATCGGCTTACCCGTCAAACGCATCCGCGTGATTAAACCGCGTATTGGTGGTGGTTTTGGTGGCAAACAGGAAATGTTGATTGAAGATCTGGCTGCCCACCTGACGTTGGCAACCAATCGTCCAGTGAGATTCGAGTACTCCCGTGAACAGGAATTCACCAGCTCCCGGTCGCGTCACCCCATGTATGTGACGTTCAAAGTCGGTGTGATGAACGACGGTACCATCCGTGCCCTGGATATGAGTCTCATCTCTGATACGGGTGCCTATGGATCCCATTCCTTAACCGTTGCCAGTGTATCCGGATTACGTGGACTATCCACCTATAAAGCTGATGCACTACGCTTTCATGCTGATATCTACTACACCAACAAAGCGCCCGCTGGTGCCTTCCGGGGATATGGTGCCCCACAGGGTATGTTTGGTCTGGAAGTGATCATTGATGAGATCGCGCACTCCCTCGGGTTTGATCCGTTGGCATTCCGTCGCCAAAATGCTGTTAACGTAGGGGATCATATCCCGATCTCGACAGCATTGGGAGAAGGTGGCACCATCGAACAATACGTTTTGAGCTGCGGCTTACAGGAATGCTTCGATGAAGCTTCCAAATCCATTCAATGGGAACGTCGCAATGATCCCAAGTGGCGGGTTGACCCCGAACGACCGCACATCCGCCGTGGACTGGGTATGGCAACCTGTATGCATGGTACCGCCATCCCTGGTCTGGATATGGGTGGTGCTTCCATCAAGATGAATGATGATGGCAGCTTCAACGCGCAGGTTGGCGCCACCGATTTGGGTACCGGTTCCGATACAGTCATTGCCCAGATTATCGCTGAGACACTGGGATGTCGTCTGGAGGATATCATCATTTACTCCTCCGATACCGACATGACCCCCTTCGATGTAGGCGCTTATGCTTCCAGCACCACCTTTATCTCGGGTGGTTCAGCCAAAAAAGCCGCCGAAATTGTGCGTAAACAAATCATTGAACGCGCCGCCATGATGCTGGAAACCACCACAGAAGGCATGTACCTGCGTCACCGTCAGGCATTCGCCGCTGATGGCAGATCGGTATCCCTCGAAGCTGTGGCACTGAACAGTCTGCATACCGTTAACCAACAGCAAATCATGGGCACGGCATCCTTCATGTCCAACTATGCCCCACCACCTTTCGGCGCTCAATTTGTGGAAGTAGAAGTGGACACGGAAACCGGTATGGTGCGTGTGCCACGCATGGTTATGGCTGTCGATTGTGGTACCGCTATCAACCCCGTGACTACAACCGGACAGATCGAGGGTGGTCAACTCCAGGCACTGGGTATGGCCATCTCAGAAAGTATGGATTACGATCGGGAAGGCAATGTTTTACAGAAACGCTTCGGTGATTACCGCGTTTATGAGGCCGATGAAGCCCCTGAGATCACCGCCATTCTGGTACCCACCTACGAACCCAGTGGTCCGTATGGTGCCAAAGCGGTTGCCGAAATCCCCATGGATGGGGTTGGACCGGCGGTTTCGAATGCTATCTTCGATGCCATCGGCGTGCGCCTGCGCGAATTACCGGCGCTGCCAGAAAAAGTCTGGAAAGGCATTCAGGAGAAATAAAAATGATCGAGGTGGCTATTAATCCACCTCGATTTTTTTAAACGGTCTGATCAGTAAATCAAACCCTTAACGATCCTCGGAACCCTCGTGAGGAATAGAAGGATGGTGCACTATTGTGACCGATGAAGACAGTATTGTAGCGGCGATCACCGTAGATGGCTCCACCCAACTCTCTAATTTCTTCAGGTGTTTTTAACCAGCTTTCGGTTTTGGTATCAAATTCACCAAGTTTCTGAAGATGCCGGTAATCTTCTTCATCCAATAGCTCGATGCCCATTTTGGTTGCGAGCCCTTGGGCGTTTCCTCCGGGGATTACGCCCTTCTTCACGCGCTCCTGCTCGCTCTCGATATCGTAGCATATGCTTCTACGCCCGGAGGGGCTTTGTTCGGCACAATCATAAAAATTATATTCACCAGTTTTTTCATCAAATCCAACAACGTCCGGTTCACCCCCGGTGGCTTCCATTGCATGCAGTGATGATAATTTTTCAGGGTGAGTTTCAAGCCGGGTTTGTACTTTAGACCATTCCAAACCTTTATGGCGATCCATGTTGGTTTCAAATCGATGCTTCAATAGTTCAATTTGGTCTTTCGTTTGTTTGGGTGATATTTCTAATTTGATCTCAACTCTTGGAATAGGTTTCCCACTACCTTTTGGCATGGATTACCTCCTTTAGTTTCTGTTATTGAAATTTGTTAATTTTCTCGATAATCATCATACCGAAAAATAAGGGGTTCATCAAAAAATTATATAAGGATTTGGTGGTTCTGAAGTCGGTGCATTGCACCGAAAAAATGCGAACCATGATTATTGAAGATTAGCATGATACCCAAGAGTATAGGTGTTGACTATTATAGAGTGCGAGGCTTTGATATTTGGTTCATTGCACCATATGCAAGATGTACCTACTATAGATCTTTGGTGTATCACCGATGCGCCCTACAAAATCAAATCCGATTTTCTGGATTATTCAATAACCTTCTTTAGATGGTTTGATTCTGCCAGACGATGGTTTCAACCACCGGCGTGGGGATATTCAATAAGGGCAGATTGTACTTCCTGTGTGTACGGGCGGGTTCGAACCCGTCCGTAGAATCTTGCCATTACAAACCCTTAAAATATCATCTCCATCGATTTGCCACGTTCCATCAGGGCATTCTGCTCATCCTCAGATAGCGGACTGAATTGCTCACAGGCTTGCAGCACCATCGGCAAAACCGTGATATCCCCTGCCATACAAACACCGGTCACATCATGAGAAAGCACAAAGTTGATCGCCTCCTGAACTGTAGCTGGTGTGTGATAAGGCTCATACCAGGTAGTGTGGGTTTTGGGTCTTTCTTTCCAGGGAGCCTGCGTAATTGACTTGATGATCATCCGGCCGATATTGCGTTGTTGACAGGCTTCAATCAACGCCATGGCGTCCTTGCGATAAGCCTCCTGCCCCATCAGTCCAAAATTGAGTGGGAACATGACCGTGTCAAAGTCAAAGCGATGAATGGCCTGCAGGAATAACGCGGGAGACTGCATGCCATGTCCAGTGATCCCCAGAAAGCGGGTGATACCTTCCTCACGGGCTTTCACCAGGGTTTCAATCGCACCACCTTTTTGCAGGACAGCATCCAGCTCTTCCTGGGTGGTGATGGCATGAATCTGATAGAGATCAAGTTGTTCTACCTGCAAACGGTTTAGAGACGTTTGCAAATTATTCCAGGAAGCATCAGCTGTGCGTTCCAGGGTTTTACAACCCAAGAAGAAGCGTTGTCTTTCCCGTTTCAACCACGGCCCCAACCTTTCTTCCGCCATCCCATATTGAGGAGCCACATCGATGTGGTTTACACCAGCTGCAATGACCTGTTCCATGACCGTGTCCGCCACCGATTGGGTGATATCCCAGAAAGCTGCCCCACCAAATATCGCCACCGTGGACAAATGTCCTGTTCTGCCTAATTTTCTTGTTTGCATCTGCTCCTCACAAAAAAATGTACTAAATTTTGATCAATCGATACAAGTGCTCCAGATTTTCAACCACCAGATCGGGCTGAAAAGGAGATTGAAGGATATCATCTGCTTTTGTCTCTCCGCTTAAAACCAGCACAGTGTGTAACCCGGCCATGCCCAACGCAATGTCGGTATACAACCGGTCACCCACCATGCAGATTTGATCGACAGGCAATCCCAATCGTCGCACCAACGCATTGACCACCGGTGGATTGGGCTTACCGATGATGTAGTCCGGGTTTCGACCGGTGGAGGTCTCCACAAAGGCAATCATAGCGCCAATATCCGGCATGACGCCTTCCTCCAGCGGGCAGTTGATATCCGAGTGGGTGGCAAAGTACGGCAACCCTGTACGCACCTCGTCACAGAGTCGCCATAATTTCTCATAGGTCAGAGTGGTATCAAAACCCAGCACCAATGCCTGAGGGTGCTCTGTGGTCAGGATAAATCCATGCCCCCTGAATTCTTCTTCCAATGCCGCTGTCCCATACAGATCAATCCGTTGAATGTGTGGAAATTGCTCCTGCAGGAAATGAGCAGTAGCTTCCCCGGATGTAAAGATCATGCTTGCATCAACGTTCAGTCCCAGCCGATTGAGTTTTTCTGCATATAGACCGCGATGTTTTGAGGAGTTATTGGTAAGAAACAGAAAGGGAATTTTGGAATGCTTTAAGGTATCCACCAATTCAATCGCACCTGGTAACAATTTGTCACTCAGGAAAATGGTGCCGTCCATGTCCAGCACAAACGCCTTAATCCCGGATAACATTTCGTTTGGAGCTTGTGTCATTAATACGCTTTCTCTAGTCTATCCAGCGCAACATCTTTGAAAGCAAGTTATTCTTGTCCTCATCCTGATAGGTGCTGAATAGCTTGCCATTCTGTCCATTGATCATTATCGGAAAACGTTCAGCACCGAGCACCAGCATGGCACTCCATACCGGAACCAGCACAAGTTTGTATTGTTCAACGGTTACACGGCTGGTATTTAGCGCTAAATTGCGGATCGGTTGAAAATTCACATCTTTTAAATATTGGCGTTCTGCTTCCAACGCCACCTTACGGGCACTAATGGCGGCATTCCCGGCTGGCACATCATAGCTCTCCGCTATCCAGTTGACCAGATACTGATAATCAAATGCCACCATTGCATCAAAGTCGTAACTGTTCATTAAATCGTTCATCAGCCGCGGACATTTTCGCGTAGCAGGCACACGAATATCATCGTAAAAGATTGCTTTAGTGCTGTTTTGGGGATACCACTCACGATTCTCTTTAATTTCCAATTGCCAGTCAATGAATCCACCTATATCAAAAGTCCAGATCGGTAAATAGATACCTTGCATGGCCTCGAATTTTCCTTCATTCGCATCCTGATTACCTCCCCACCACTTGATCAGCGTCTGATACGCCTGGCTTTCTGTCAGTCGAAAGGGAATCAGCGCCCCCGGTAATAGGATTTCTCGCTCCTCTTTTTGCACGATTGCATAATTAGATTCACAAAATGGGCATTGCCAGCTGAGTTGTTGCACAGGAATGATAAACTCTGCTCCACAACCCGCGCACAGCGATATCTGGGTGTTGACCGCTTTGGAATGTCCCTGACCGGTTGCCAGGGAGATAAAAAAATTGGTTTCTTCAATCCGGGTGCCAGATTTTTCCCGCAAAGACTTGACCTCACAATTTTCACACACCAACGTTTGTCCATCCGGAGCAAAGGTCATACGGCCACCACATTGTGGACAGATAAACCGCTCCAGGTCATTGGCTGCTACCTGCTGGGATATTTGGCCAGGTAAGCGATCAGGATCAACTATTTTTTCAGGCTGCAGTTCTCCATTTAGAATCGCCAGTTGACAGCGAGCTCTTCCTTCTGTTGGGTCCATTGTCAGAATTTTTTCAATCCAATCCCTTTGTTCGGCTTCGTTTGGAGAAACCAGACTTAAATAATACATGGCATCAATTTGTTCTTTTACCGGTGGATCCTGATACAAATAGCGTTCCAGATAGCGATATGCCAGTTGTTTTTCTCCAACTTTGGCGGATGCAATACCACGTACCAATAAATCTCTTGAAAGGGGGCTATAGCTGATAGGTTTTTTCATTTTTTATCTCACAGTAGATGATGCTGATAGTTAATTGTATCAATCTTTCGGAGAAAACTTTAAAAAAAGGGAATTCCTTTACACCAAAGCGGAAGCCAGTCCAATGACTCCTCCGCCCAGTATCAACCAGGTTGAATTGACTCGAAAGCGGATTAATAAAATTGCAGAGATGAGCCCAATCAAAATTGTCACGGGGTTAGTCAGAGAGGAACGACCTAATTGCACCAGAACCGCTGCCATAAGACCCAGGGATACTGCATTGATGCCGTCCAGCAGACTGCCAAAGAATTTTGAATTTCTCAATTTTGGAATCAATGGTGAAGAAAGCGCCACAAATATAAACGAAGGCAGGAAAATGCCCAGGGTTGCCAGCAGTGCACCGGGAACACCCGCTAAAATATATCCAATGAATGTTGCTGTGGTGAAAACCGGACCGGGTGTCACCTGCCCGATGGCGATGGCATCAATCAATTGCTGATCGGTTAACCAGCCCAAATGCACCACAAAATCCGCGCGTAGAAATGCCAGCAGCACATACCCGCTACCATACAGGATGGATCCGATTTTTAAAAAAGTAAAAAATAATAGGGGTAGTTGCACCGTAGCAAGTGCTTGAGGAGCGAATGGTAGTAGACTGCCTGGTAAAACAATTCCAGCGATTTGATGCGCTTTTAAATTCTTCAGGTTCTTGATGAGGAAAAGTGCAAAACCACCCCCAAAAAGCAACCCGATTTCATTAACCCCCAACCAATACAGAATCACCACGCCAGCAACCAAAATGCCTGTCAACCAATCTTTAATGGCTTTCTGACCTAGACTCCATAATGCCTGTAAAACGATAGCAATCACCACCGGCTTAATGCCATATAGCAGCCATTCCACCTGAGGATAGGAACCAAACTGTACATACAACCATGCCAAACCTAAAACGATCAACATGGCAGGTAGAATGAAACTCATCCCACCCAGGATCAGACCACGCCAGCCTGCTCGTTTGAAACTGAGATGGATCGCCATTTCGGTGGAATTAGGCCCAGGAATCAGATTAGTAGCCCCCATCAGATCCAGAAATTCCTGTTCATCCAGCCATTTTCGGCGCTTTACCACCTCATCATGCATCAAACTGATGTGGGCGGCAGGTCCACCAAACGCCGTGAGACCTAATTTGAGAAAGAGGGTAACAACCTCTATTAACCTATCCTGTTGGGTGTAACCTGGTGCTGCGGTCATTCCATTTCCTGTTGGATGCGTAAATAGGTTAATATTTTTCTAAAACCACGTGAAAGGCTGATAGCCATCTGCACCAACAGCCACAGGGTGATATCGGGTGCAAATTGATAGAGCAGATTCCAATTATGTTTTCTACCGGAAATGAACTGCATTAAAATGGGGATGAACAAGAATAATGCAATCGGGATGATGAACTCCAGAGCGATATTGATCATAACCTGCTTTTGGGGTTGATTCTTCACGTTTTTTGCCCAGACAGGGATATTCAGATAGCGATTCATATCCCGGATCAGAGTATAAAATATGACCACCACCAGAATGATGCTAATCAGATTGGCAGAGACACTTCTCCCGGGTTGCTCCCCAGTGAGGATGTCCAGCAAACCGTTTTGTAATGGTGGAAAAGTGATCAGTGAAGGCAGCAATCCGTTCTGGTTAATCAGATAAGCTACCTGGATATCCTGATCCGGAAGAAGGGCAGCATAGGCATGAAAGCTTTGCAGATCACCTGCATGGGAAAAAACATCCACACCATTATGGGATTCCACAAACCAACCCATCGCATAAGGACTATCGATGCCTTTGGGTGGCGTATGCATCTCGCTCAGGCTCTCGTTTGAAATAATTGTCTCCATCCTGCCTGCCTGAGCCAGCAAGTAGGCACCCATATCCTGTGCCGAAGCCACCACAAATCCCCCAGAGACTTCCGAGAGTGGCATGTCCTGCTCAATGGCTCGCGGAGCACCCAAAAAAACCGTATGTCCTTGTGCCAGGTTCTGGACCTGGGTGGGGTAAGCGCTGGCTTGCTGCATACCCAGAGGGGTAAAAACATGCTCCTGCATATAATTTCCATAAGGCTGACCGCTGACCTGCTCGACCAGAAATCCCAGCACGCTGTAATTTGCATTGAAATATTGGAATGTTGTACCGGCTTCTGCATTTGGCTCAGCGGTTTTCAGGCTGTTCACCCTTTCAGCCAGGGTTGAGAAATTGGAGAGCGCTGCAGGATATCCCAAGTCGTTCATACCGCTGGTTTGATTCAAGAGATCCCTTACAGTGATTTGCGCGGATTGCTGCGGGTCTGCGTTGAAAAAACCCGGGATATAATTACTGATCGGTGCATCCAGATCCACCTTCCCGTCTTCCACCAGTTGCATCACAGCCAGCGCTGTGAAAGATTTACTCAATGAACCCAATAGCATGGGTGTCTGCGGGGTTAAATATGCCCCCCTGCCATCACTGCCAAATGCTTTGAGATAAACAACTTCACCATTCTGGGTGATCACAATGGTTAAACCCGGGATGCGGGCAGCTCTCATTTGCGTTTGAATAAACTGATCTATTTGATCAGTATCCCATTCACTGGCGTCAGCGCTGACAGGTTTTATCAAAAGACTGACGAAGATGATGAACAAAAGCCAGGGGAACCATGGTTTAAAATACTTCATTAAGTATCCTTTTCTAGTAGGAACGACGGTACCAGGTTTGATTTTCCAAAATCCACCCTTCCGTTTCCTCATTAAAAATTCGCACTTTCCACCAGGTCTCTTTTCCCACAACCTCGGGCCCATCTATGATCTCCAGATAAGAATCGACTGCCAGTGTCTGTACGACCTCGGCGGAACGCGCAGGCTCTGCCCGCAGGTTCAAGAGTGGGTCACCACCTTCTTCTGTGATCACATACACATCCCCAATCCGGAACGCCAGTACTTCCACGATTCTGCCACCCGGTACCATAAAATTGACTGTCCAGGCAGGTGCATGCGGTGGATCCTGCTGCAACATTTCACGCCAGGCTTCATCGGTCAATCGCTCCTCCCGTGGTTGGATAAACTCATAATAATTGAGCACGCCACCCTGGGCGACGTAGGTCTCCCCATTGATCGGAATGGCTACATAAATCCGATTCAATAAACCAACCCCAACTTCCATGATTTGGTTTTCAAAGCCAGAAACCGCTGCAATGATGGGAATCGGTTCCGGTTCCATCGAATCCCCCATGTAACCCATCGGATCCACACATTCTTTATATTCCAGGCAGCCGGTAATGCGATAAAAATCATCCTCACTAAGAGTTTCTCCAAGCAGTTCCCGTTCAGCTATCTCCCCGAAACTCTCCATCTTATCGCCCAGCTGCATCATATGTTTCAGGTATTCCTGTAAACCGGGTTGGCCGCTAAATTCAGATTGCACCCAACCCCGATTCTGCCATCCATATATCGTAGCATTCAGGCCATCGCATAACGTTCGAGTGGCAAACGCCATCCGGTAAAAAACATTGGGGTTGGGTTCCACATAAGACGGAGCAGGCCCGGATACAGGCGGACCCCCACCACCCAGCCCTTCCGGCATTTTTGCATACAGGATGGTATCATGTTTCAGTTCCGCCCAACTGGAAAGCATGCTATTGATATCCTTATAGATCCAGGCTGGGGATTGCATAAAGGCTGGAAAAGCTGACCCCTTGGGTTCAATCTGTGAGCGGAAGGCGAACTGCCAGGCAGAGTAGAAGCGCTCCGTCCAGAATTCCTCGGGCAGCTCGTTGACGAAATTTTTCATCTTCTCAAGCTGTTCCGGGTAATTCGGATAGCGTGTCTCCCCAGATAATTCGAGGCTTTTTTCTGCTTCTCTAGATCCGTACGCAGCTGCCAGATCCAATCCTTTGGGAAAGGCACGTCGCTCGACTTTATCAGTGATTAATTGCTGGAAGATGAAGCCATCCAGGGTGAAACGTTGACCCATGAAGCGCCAGTCACGTTCATATTCCATCTCCACAGTGGTGTCCTGAAAAGTGGAATTGATTTGTGGTGCTGGTAATTCTTCCACACGGGAAACAAACTCCTCCCATTTTGCGTCATCCTGCGACAACTCCAGATAAATATCCGAGCCATATACACTTTCCATTAAAGCGCTGAGCTCCAACGGACCCGGGTCATCAGAGGGTCCAATGATGAAGTCCAGCACCTCGTGGATAGACAGCCAGACTTTATAGGCTGGCACCCCTTCCAGTTTGGCTTCGCGCAAAGCCAGGGTGATCAGCCATGGTGCTTTGCTCGGGGATGCCTGATCACCCATACCTCTCAAGCTGAAAGCTACCCGCCCCAACCAGGTCATGCCACGAAAATATTGCTGGAGTTCAGGACTGCTGGTGTAATGACCTACCGGGCGATAAGCAGTGTAATCATCTATTAATCCCGGAATTAATGCGGAATCCCCCTTTCCAGCTTCCGCATCAATCTGATCCAGTTGGACCGCTATCATTGCTTCTACTATGTTCGGTAACGGGTATTCCGGTGAAAATAATTTGAGGGCAACAGCCAGGTAATTACGTGCCAGCAGAGCATCTGCTTCCAGGCTCGTTTCCAGACTGGATTGATAATATCCATCCACCTGAAGAAATACAGCTTCCAATAATTTGATCATGATCGGGCGTAGCGCTTCTTTTTCCAACGCTTCTAAAAGATCATTAAAGCTCACGTGCAGGGCGTGATACACCGCATCCGTGGTTAAGAAATAAGGCTGACCCTGCTCTTTGGCCACAGAATAACGGATATCTTTAAACTGCTGCTCCTGGCTGTCAATCACAATAAAACCGTTTTGAGCCAGAAAAACCTGCTGATCAACCGTCAGGCCACTGATCACATCCCGGTTCTGGATACTACTTAATACCACCGGCAATTTGCTATATGGATTGACAGCATCCCCAGGATCATAAACAGACATCGGCATCATGGTCAGATTCTGCCAGGAAGTGGTGCTAAAATCCACGGGTTCAGAGACAGGTCTGGCGGTCACCATTACGCCTGGAGTGGTAGAGGCAGCAGGCAAAGGGGTAACTTCTTCCGGAGGAATATCAGTAGTTGGGGTAGCTGAAGGTACAAACATCTGACAACCAACCACCAAAAAGATCAAAAACAGTAACAACCATTTTTTCACCTGCATAATACCTCCAGATACATGAATGCGTCTTAAAAGATTATAACGAATTCTTCAGATGAAGTTGTGTTGAAGTTCAGGAAATTCATACTTGCTTTTTAAGGTTGTTTTTTGTTACGATAAACCTGAAAGGTGAATAACCTTATGGCTTATATTGTGCAATCCAATTCGTGGGTTTTAATCCTTATTATCTTCTTTTGCCTGGTGTTTATTGGCATCGGGATTGGGATGTTGGTTAAATTGATGAAAAATTTTTCCAAAGCCCGACTCAGTAAAAATTGGCTCGCCACCCCGGGAAAGATCATCTCTTCTGAACTGGATGCACAAACCACAACGGATGAAGATGGATACCAAACCACAACTTATATTGCCAATATTCTGTTTGAATACCAGGTGAATAAAGCCTCTTTCAAATGTGATTGCATCAATTTTGATTATGGTATGCGCACCAGCAACAAAGGTAAACAACAGTCCATTGTGGAACAATATCCAGCCGGCAGCCAGGTAACGGTATATTACGATCCTGATGATCCCGAACAGGCAGTCCTGGAAAAGCGTGTGAATGGGGTGTTTACCACCATCATGGTATCTGCTGTATTCATCCTTATCGGGGTGATTGTGGCAGTGATGTCACTGGGGGTAAATCCGCCAGCCTTTCTGAAAAACCTGCTGGGAAATTAACTCGCTTCCGGCCATTCACCCGGTTCCATGAAACCGGCTGGGGGTGCCCCAAGTGCCTGAATCAAGCGTGCCCAGTAATTCACCTGGGCAGCTGTGGTGGCCAGAATGACAATCTCTCTTTCGGTGAAGGCTGCCTTGATTTGCTGCATCTCGTCACCCGGAAAACTCAACGGCGTAGCGGAAATCAACCGGGTATAGCGCAGCGCCAGCCGTTCGCGGTCAGTGAATGTTGTAACATCTTCTGTTGAAATCAGCCCCTGAATAGCTGCCAGTTCCTGTTGGTTGATGTCATAATCCCGGAAACGCTGGCTGTTCATATCAATGCAAAACGGACAGGCCGCGCTGAATGAAGCCTGCATACGCACCAGTTTCAGAAGGCGGGTACTTAGATTTTTGTCAGAATGGGCCACCAGAGCTTCCATGACTCCAGAAGAGAAAGCAGCTTTGGGATACCAGGCTAAGAGGCGAGGAGGTAGTAGCGCTTTACCGGTAACCCGCCAGGTAATCCACAATCCAACCCGCAACCAGATCGGTAAACGGGGTGGTGGGGAGATGAGTGCTGTATTCATTCCCAGGTTTTGTTTGTAGTCTTTCAGTTCTGCTTTTTGAAAAGTTATAGGCATCTATCCTCCTCTATATCGACACAATTATCATAAAAAATTGGAAACCAATTTTTTTGTGATAGGACCGGGAATACTTAATATTGTGATGTATTTCTTCTTAATCATCCAATAAGCGTGGATTTAGAATTTTCTCCAAAGCAGAACCACACAATGAAAAAGCAAAACCGGAAAGGAGCAGCAAAATCAATGGACCCAGAACCCAATAGCGAGAACCATATAGCGCTCCTTTGGTCGCTCCCTGGTAAATAACGGTTCCCCAGGTGGGTAGACCAGTGCTGATATTAAATAATCCTAATGTCGCTTCCAAAAATACAAAAGAGGGAATCAAAATAACCAATTGTGGTACTAATACAGGAATTATTCGCGGCACCATGTACTTCATAATAATCCTGTAACTACTGGCACCATATGCTCGACCTGCTTCGATATACGGTGATTCGCGCACCTGCAACAAAACCGATCGAAAACTTTTCAATGGCGCACCAAACACGTTTAATAAAATTACAATAATAAATATCAGCCAAATACTGATCCCCAAATAAGCATAAGCCAAGACACTGATCATCAGTATGGGTAGCACCAGATTCACTTCTGTTAGTCTCTGAATTAAATCATCCACCCAACCCCCAAACCAAACGCCTGTTGCGGCCAGCGTCATGGAGAGAATTGTGGTTGTCAGTGAACCAAACAAACCGATGATGAGTGCAAAAGGCATGCCCCAAAAAAGCGGCACAGATAAATCGCGGCGCAGATAATCTGTTCCTGCCAGTCCATACACCTGCCCCAACATTACTAATTCAGTCTTAATATCACTGTCTTCTTCAAATGTTATGCCCGAAACCCTTAATTCATAGAGGCCATTCAAAACTTTAGGAGTGTTCGCTTCTGGATCCGCAAAAAGCAAGTAATGGTATGGTGTTGGGAAAATTTTTGTGAAATTAAACCATTCCTCCCAATTCTTGTTTTGGGAAACCAGCCTGCGGGCAGGAATATTTTCTTCAAAGTTATAAACCCGTTCCTCAGCAATACCCATTCCTTTCAGATTAAACTCTCTACCATCCGGGGTGACCCATTTCAGCGAGACAAACGGATTTTTTTCTTTAAAACTTCCCTGCAAGTATAAATTCATCTCAGTGGGAAAATCGGCATAATGATAATCAAACAGGTACACGATAGAAATCTGTTTTCCAACAGTCTCCAGCGGTTTCTCTATTCGAATGACATTTTCACTATCATCATTAATATTGAAAGTGGAGAGGAACTTATAATCGGAGAAAAAATTAAACCAGGCCGGCCTGGCCAATTTAGGCACATCTGTTCGGCCTGTCAATGTGGATCTTCCCCATTCCACGCCAATCTTCTCATAAGGTAAAGCAACCACAGCATAAATTGAGCCGATGATTAGCAAGAATATGATAAAGAACCCCAAAATCGCAGATGGGAAACGCTTAACTTCCATCACAAAACGTTTAATATTACGATTGGTCGTTTGAAAATTTTGTTTGAAAAATTCAATATTCGATTTTAAATTAATTACTTTTTTTTCTTTTTTGGTGTAAATTTGTCCAGTTTTTTTAAAGATTTCAGGTTTAAAAGATTGCCAGGACTTCACCCACTCTTTTGAATGTGTTCGGAGAGAACGCAATGATGGCTCATTTTGCACCAGCCTGATACGTGGATCCACCAGAACATAAACAATGTCCATCAGAAAAACCGTGATTCCTAAAAGATACGCAAATAAAACAATTAAGGAAATTGCAATCACCATCTCTCCCGGGTACATACTTTCCCCCCAGAAATTTGGTAATCCCAAATTAATAAACAACCAGCCTATTCCTCGCCATTGAAAAATGATTTCCAATGCCATCGTCATTTGCCAGAAACTAATCAACATCAATGAAAAACTGGTTATCACAAAAGGTAAGGTTGGTTTGAGAATGTAGTCTCTTCTCAACCTTTTGGGTTTCATTCCCATCGCAATTCCCAGGTCAACATAATCTTCATTACTGAAGGTAACAAAAATCGTTCGCCAGGAATATACAAGTTGAAAAAACAGGCTCAAAAAAATGGCTGTTACCGGTAAAATCATGTGTTTTAAAATAATTGGGATATACCCCCATTTTGTTTCCGGAGGTAATGTATCAAAAGTACCAAAAGCAGGCAGGATCTTTAATTCAACAGCAAACAACATGATTAATAAAATACCTATCACCCAGCTGGGGACAGAAGAGATGGGGGCAATCCAGGTAATCAACCGGTCATACCACGAATTCACTTTTTGGCTGAGGAATAATGCCAAAGGTAACCCAAAAATAAAGAGTAACAGATACGCTGCACCTACTAATAACAAAGTCATCGGTAAATATTGAAGAATGATCTGATTTAAATTAAATCTTTTGAGACCTTGTCCCCACCAGGCCAATGGCCTCGCGTCGGTAACACTTATTTCTCCCCAATCAAATTTTAACGCGTTCATCGTCCATAATAAATGTTTGGAAAAGTATGGCTTGTTAATTCCGCTTTCTTCAATTAATTTCTCCCGGTATTTATCTAACTCAGCTTCGCGATCTTCAACGGAAAGTGAGTTGAGAAACGGATTCTCAAGCTGATATATCCGGACACTCTTTTCAATATTTTTTTCGATAGTTGTATCTAACTGGGGAGGATTCGTCGCCAAACCCAATACGACTGGTCGATTCATAATGATAATTGTTAAAAAGGTCCCAATGAAAATGGTTAACACGATTAAGGTTGCTTTTTTAAATAAATATCGAAAAGCCCCTCTTAAATCAAGTTTCTTTTGAATTGATTGCAATTTTCTAATTGTTTGGTTGGTGAAATCAGCTTCTTCTTTCATACGATTGCCTTCAGACAAAGTAATTTTTATTATATGCGAAATATTCAAGTAAATCGTATTTTCCAGATCTGAAATGCGAATAAAAATGAAAAACTCTGGTTATAATTAACCTGTTTGTATTTCTTCTCAAAGGATACATCATGAATACTCAAAATGCCCACCGAACTCCACTGTCAATTCGCACCTGGTTTGTCATCGGTTTATTATCGCTATCCGGGCAGATTGCCTGGGGAGTAGAAAATGCTTGGTTCAATACCTTTGTTTTCGATACGTTAACACCCGACCCCCGCCCTATCTCGTGGATGGTAGCGATCAGCGCCATTACCGCTACGGTTACCACCCTGTTAATTGGAACCCTTTCCGACCGCACATTTACCCCCATGGGACGCCGGCGGCCGTATATTTTATTCGGATACATTCTCTGGGGTATTGTCACTGCCTTATTTCCTGCCGTATCCTTGTTACGACCGATCGGTGTGGCTGTTTTTATGGTGGTTGTGGCAGATGCAGTGATGACCTTCTTTGGTTCCACTGCTAATGATGCCAGTTATAATGCCTGGACGACAGATATCACCGATACCACCAACCGTGGCAGGGTGGAAGGCTTGATTCAAATGAGCGTATTTATTTCGTTCATTTTAACGACGGCCCTGGCTGGTATGGTGATTGAGCAGTTCGGATATTTTGTCTTTTTTTATGGTCTGGGTGGCCTGGTTGCCCTGACCGGTCTGATTGGCGGTGTGCTCCTAAAAGATGCGCCTGTCAGTCATGAAGAAATGAACCAGGTACGCCCGCCCTACTGGCGCGAGGTACTTAAAACCTTCAGCTTTGAAATCGTCCGCAAGAACCGCATCCTGTTTCTCTTATTTTTGGCGACCGCCATCAACGGGGTAGCCTGGCAAGTGACCTTTCCTTATTTATTGATCTATATTGAACATTACCTGGGATATGACAAGGGCACCATGGGTCTGATTATGGGGGGTGTTCTGGTGATCACAGCCCTCAGCACCATCCCCCTGGGTATATTGGTTGACCACATTCCTCGGCGTACTTTTATCCTCTGGATGGCATTCGCGTCTGCGGTAACTGCATTGATTTTCTCTTTTGCCCGTGGAATCCCATTCCTTTTGGTGGCGGGGGTACTCCAGACGGTGGCCATGGCTGCTTTTGGTATTGTCTCTGGTGCCTGGTTGAAAGACCTTTATCCAACTCAACAGCGTGGGCAGTTCCAGGGTGTGCGCATGGTATTTTGGGTGTTATTGCCTATGGTGATCGGACCGGCTATCGGTTCATTTCTCATTCGCTCTTATGGTATCCCTACCGTTTTAAACGGTGAAGCCGGATTTATTCCTACCCCAGTCATCTATTATGTCGCAGCAGCGATCAATTTGTTGACTCTTCTTCCATTACTACGTATCCCCAAGCAAACCAGACGAGTAGATGTGGAAGCATGACCCAATCAGATTGGTCTCCAGTACCCGGCAGAATCCAAACCCGTTGGGAAAAGGATGTGAATCCAGCCTGCCCCTTGCCTGAATACCCGCGACCGCAAATGGTACGCAAGGACTGGATGAACCTGAATGGGCTCTGGGATTATGCAGTTTTGGCGCGAGAGCAGGCAATGCCAGATCTATACCAGGGACAAATCCTAGTGCCCTTCCCGATCGAATCGTCACTATCGGGTGTCGGGAAACCGCTCCTTCCTACAGAACACCTTTGGTACCGGCGCACCTTTGAGATCCCCATGGAATGGAAAAGCCAGAGGATCGTTCTGCATTTTGGAGCGGTTGATTGGCAAACAGATGTGTGGTGCAATGGGCATCATCTGGGGCAACACCAGGGTGGTTACGATCCATTTTCATTCGAATTAACCACATTTTTACGCTATGGTGCTGAGAATGAATTGGTAGTGAAAGTTTATGACCCCACCAGTGAAGGCCGACAGGAACGTGGAAAGCAAACCCTTAAGCCTGGCTTTGTCTTTTACACAGCCGTTTCCGGCATCTGGCAAACTGTCTGGTTGGAGCCGTTGCCCGTAATTTATCTCCAGGATATCTCCACCACTCCCAGCATAGAGCCAACCCGGCTTGCGGTTCAGGTTTCTCTCTCAGATGAGCTGGAGGATAATGAACTCCAGATTGAATTGTTGAAAGAGGGCGTCGTTTTAACACAATCCAGTGGCGTCCAGGGGGATCATATCATCCTTGACTATCCGGATGCGCATCTATGGTCACCCGCAGACCCCTGCCTGTATGACCTGAAGATAACTTTGAACCACCAGAACCAGATCATGGATATAGTCCATTCGTATTGCGGCTTCCGAGAAATTAGCATGCAACCGGATGAACAGAACATCCCCCATATCTATCTCAATCGAAAACCGGTTTTCCAGTATGGTCCGCTAGATCAAGGCTACTGGCCAGATGGTCTCTACACCGCCCCAACGGATGAAGCTTTACGCTATGACATTGAATTCTGTAAATCCCTGGGGTTGAACATGATTCGCAAACATATCAAGGTCGAGCCTGCACGCTGGTATTACCATTGTGACCGTCTGGGTATGCTGGTCTGGCAGGATATGCCCTGTGGCGGAAAGGTTCCACACACTTTAGTACTGGCGATGGGATTCCTGCTCAACCTCAAAATTCGGGATAATCGCCGTTATCACTGGTTCGGTCGGGAAGATCCGCAGGTGCGCGAGAATTTCAAGCTTGAATTGCAAGCCATGATGCTGAATTTACACAATCATCCTTCCATTGTGGTCTGGGTACCGTTCAATGAATCCTGGGGTCAATTCAATGCCAGTGAAATTGGTAATTGGGTCAAGGCCAGCGATCCAACCCGGTTGGTGGATGTCGCTTCCGGCTGGTTCGATCAGGGTAATGGAGATATTTATTCCATCCACAAGTATGTGGGACCTGCCATCCCACGGCTTGAAAAACAACGAGCTATAGCACTTTCTGAGTTTGGTGGCATTGGTCTTAAAGTGGAAGGTCACCTCTGGCAGGAGGAGAAATTATTCGCTTACCGTATGGTGAAAACCAGTCAAGAACTGACAAATTGGTACCTCAAGCTGATGGATAAGCTGATAGACCTTAAAGAAAAGGGTTTGGTGGCTGCCATCTACACTGAAATCTGTGATGTGGAATATGAGATCAATGGCTATCTGACCTATGACCGCGAGATCTTGAAGATGAAAAGAGAGTCGATTACCGCTGCCCATCTTAAGTTACTCAACGTGGATTAATTTTTCAATAAAACAATCAAAATTTAAACAGATATGGTTTTGGTTTTTGTACTACGGGTATAAATTCAAAGACTTCTTCAAGACGCCTAGGAACCCATCCACGCCAAAATATATCACCAATGCCAGACAGATGATCAGTAACTCTTGATCAGGTTTATCGGGTCAGAAAATTACTCCTATTCTTCTGAATGAGTGTGCCTGTGATGAAGATCGGGCCAATGCGGATGCGCATGTTTCAAGAAATCATGTTCGTGTGGGTGGGAGTGCCAGCTGTCGGGTATTTCTCCTTCATGATGATCATGATGCCCATCATCATGGCGGTGTGGGTGATCATGCGTGACACTTTGATGAATATGAGTGTGCTGGTGTTGCTCGCGCATGAGCAAAAACAATGACACAACAAACAACAGGATTGCAATCGCTAACTGCCAGGTGAATTTCTCACCCAATATCAACATCGAAAGTAATATCCCCCAGAATGGCGCGCTCGAAAAAATCAATTGGCTGCGGGTTGCGCCTAACTGTTGTGCTGCTGTGATATACAGTACGATGCTGAAACCATAGGCAAAAACACCCAGGATCAAACCACCTACCACAGAACCAGCTGAGCCTGTTAATGGAGCGATGCTGATACCAATGATCAGATTGGTCGTCCCGGCTACCAGCCCCTTCCAAAGCGTGGATTGCGCCGGGGTGATCCCATCAATCAATGCAGTCAGGTGATTGTCAATTCCCCAACAGACACAGGCAAGTGTAACCAGGATTCCGGCGAGAATACCAGCCGAGCCTTCCCCCGAGGTCAGGATGATGGCTGATAACAATATGCCACCCGCTGCCAACCAGCCAGTGCGCGTTAGGTGATCTTTGAAAATGAAATGTCCCAGAATGGCGGTTGCGACCATTTCCAGATTTAGCCACATCGAAACCGAGGCAGCGTTCGCTAGACGTAACCCTGCTAATAGCAACACTGGTCCCAGCATACCACCAAACAGAACAGCTCCCAGCAAACGCAAGGCGTTTTTGCGATCCATATGCCAGGGCCAGGTAAATTTTTTATCGCGAATAACCAGCACGATGACACCTAGAGCTGCTCCAATATAAAGCAGACCAGCCAATTGGAATGAAGATAAATGATCTAGAAGATTTTTACTGAGGGGCGTTGCTGCCCCAAACAACAATGCCGATAAAATTGCAATTAAAATGACTGGAATTTGCATATAAAAATCAAATCCTTTTATGCGTGGAAGGGGGTAGTTCTATTAATTATTTTCTTCTTCAGGTAGAACCTGAATGCAGCCTTCCGCAAAACCAACGGTTACCTGTTCGCCATTTGGGAATAATTCCATCACATACGGATCGGACTCGACACAGGTCAGTAGCTGACCGTTTACTTCTACATCATATTCAATTACATCTCCCAGATAAACACCGCGTCGAATGATACCCGGGAAGAGTTCACCAGTCTTATTAATACGGATCATTTCAGGGCGGATAATGAGGTTTACCGATTCCTGTTCGCGAAAATCGCGCTGAATATTCAACAATTCCATCACTTCGTCAAACACTTTCACAACCAAATTCTGCCCACTCTGTTTCTGTGTAACGCCATGCACAAAATTTGCTCGACCAATGAAGTCCGCCACAAAGCGGCTGTTGGGGAAGCGATACATTTCCACTGGCGTGCCAATCTGTTCAATGATACCGTTATTCATGACCACAATCCGGTCGGATAATGTCATGGCTTCGATCTGATCATGCGTAACATACACGCTGGTGATATTCAATTCCTTCTGAATGCGGCGGATTTCAAAACGCATTTCCTCGCGCAGCTTGGCATCCAGATTGGACAGCGGCTCGTCCATCAATAAGACTTTGGGCTCCATAATCAATGCCCTTGCCAATGCAACCCGCTGCTGTTGCCCACCCGAAAGTTGGGTTGGTGCTCTATCTCCATAACCCTGTAACTGAACCAGATCTAACACCCTGTTCACTCTCTCCAGAATAACTGCCTTGGGCAAGCGTTGCACATTCAATCCATAAGCAATATTCTCAAATACATCCAGGTGCGGGAAAATGGCATAACTCTGGAAGACCATCGACATATCTCGCCTGTGAGGTGGCAACATATTAATCTCATTGCCATCCAGAACGATCTGCCCTTCGGTTGGAAATTCAAACCCTGCGATCATCCTTAAGGTTGTGGTTTTTCCACAGCCACTGGGACCTAATAATGTGATCAGTTCGCCTTTTTCGATATCCAGGTTGACATTATATACAGCAGTTACTTCGCCCACGCCGCCACGAGCCGGGAATACTTTTGTGATATTTTCTAAAGTTAAGTACATAAGTCCCTCTCCGGTAATTAAAATCCCTGGCTCATATCCACCGAGCCTCTACCTTTAAATAATTTATTGACAAGCAAGTTAAGCACAAAAATGGCGATCAAAACAAAAATAATAATCACAGTGGAATACGCAGCAGCTATGCTGACACCACCCTGCTCCCACTCACTCAGGATGGAGGCAGTCACAATCCTCCATTTGGCTGAGATCAGGAAAATGATGGCCGAGACGCTGGTCATGTGTCGGGTAAAACTAAAGACCAGCCCGGCAAACAAAGCCGGTAAGATCAACGGCAAGGTCACCTTCCGGAAGGTGTATTGAGAATCAGCCCCGAGGATATTTGAGGCTTCTTCAATCGATGGGTCAATTTGTTGCAGAGCAGCCACACCCGAGCGCACTGAAGCAGGTACTGAACGCACAATAAAGGCACCCATGATAATATAAGCGCCCCCCACCATGGCATATGGAACACCCACAAACGACAGGGCACACGGTACAGCCAGTGTCAATATTCCAATGCTGATCCGGGATGTTTTACCATTTAAATTTTGTAGTAGTAAAACACCAGCAAATACCAACGCAATTGCCAGGAGAGCCGGTGTGGGTTGCACAAGCACCTTGATATGGTCTGAAGCCTGGAATATCGCGTTACTCCAAAAACCACGCTCCAAAGTACGACTGAAATCAGCAATTGGTTTTGAAATCATCACAACCCAATTAGTGGACATCACATATATCCCCAGCACTGCCAGCACCAGTGGTTTCCTATATACCTTTTGGGTAATCATCATATAAATAGCCACCACCAGGTAGAATCCTCCCAGGATGTAATACATATAGGGTTCATATACCTGATTCAGTGCCACACCAGTTGCCGTTCCCACCACCAGGATGATGATCTTTTCCCACCTGGTCTTTCCAACCACAGAAGCAAAAAACAACGCCATCACTGCATAAATCACAATCGCTAATGCCAATGGTGGCTTATTGAATGCCATCACAAATCCAATACCCAGAATCGTACCGGGAACTGCCCCACCTAGATTGGAGGTGAAATCCAGCACCGATTTTCCAGTGAAGTTTTTCCGCACCACCAGCCAGGCAATAATCATACCCAGGATGGCTGCGAAGGGTGTTGCCAGGGCACTCAGGAATGTGGTATCCAGGATGGCTTCGATTCCTCGCGTTACAGTCATCTCCCAATGGCGCAAAGTGGGGGTGAAATCCACTCCCCAGGCAGTACTGAAGGATCCGTAAAAAATCGTTAGATACAAAAGCAGAATGAACCCGATCATCGCATACGTTAAGAGATTGAAGAACCAGCGAATAATGGGGTCTTTCTCCAGAATGATGGATCCGGCTGGTTTTCCGGTTACGGAGATATATGTACGCCGATTTACGTAATAACGTTGAACGAGAAAAATTACCAGGGTGGGTATCATCAACACAAAGGATAAAGCGCTGGCTTTCTGATAGTTGTATTCTCCGATAACCGCCAAAAAGATTTGAGCAGAGAGTACCGTGCGGTTACCCGACAGAAATAACGGGTTACCCAAATCCGCCAGCGATTCGACGAAGAGCAACAGAAATGAGGCTGCAATTCCGGGAATCAGGAGTGGTAGAGTGATCGTGCGAAACAAATGAAATCGCCCCGCACCCAGGCTGGATGCCGCTTCTTCAATGGCTGGATTCAGCCGCTCTAACATGGCGCGCAGGATCAGGTAAGAAACAGAGAAGAATGTGATTGTCTGTACGATCACCAATCCATCCAGACCATAGACGTCATTCATACCCTGAACAAAAGTGATCCCAAAAAATTTTTTAGTGATCAGCCCATTACGACCAAACAATAAAATCATGGAGAGTGCCAAAGCGAACGGGGGGGATACGGTTGGAACCAATGCCAACCAGTGGACATATTTTTTTCCGGGGATATTGCAACGTACCACTGCATAGGCAAAGATGAATCCAACTAATGTGCCTGCAGTCGCTGTTAATAAGCCCATTAACATGGTGTCTAAAAAAGCTTTTCGTAAAGCCGGACCATAATAATCATCAAAATAGCGCGCAAAGTAGGTGACATCAAATGCGCCTTCTTTAGAAATAAATCCTCCGGATATGGAGCGGTATAAAGGGAATACGATAAAAACAAAAATAAAAATGCCAGCTAATAATAAACTCATGAAGAGAACTGGATCTCTTCCGATGAGGGTAAATTCTCTTATCCGGTGAATGATGGCTGAGGTTTTTGGGATCGTTTTTTCGATCTTGACTGGGGAATTTTGCATGATCCTTCCAATTTAACAGAGGACGGCGTGCGTGCACGCCGTCCTTTTTGTGATTTATATTTTATTGTTTCAAATTTTCAGCATTCTGAATTTCGTTGGTAAATTTATCCACGAATGCAGTCTTATTCGTACCAGCCCAGATGAAGTCGTAATCGATGAGATTGACTTCCAACAGTTCTGGGTGAGAAAGTTCAACACCATTGACCGTTGGTGCCTGGTAAGCATTGTATTTCGGGCCTAAAGCCTGACCTTCAGGTGAGATCGCCCAGTCAAACCACAATTTGGCTGCCTGCATATGCTTGGCACCCTTCAAAATACCCTGTCCACCAATTTCATACCCAGTGCCCTCTTCCGGGAAAGTCAAGACCAATGGCATCTGATTATTTTCTATTTCATTGACGGTGTCATGTGAGAACACAATCGCTACGGCAGCTTCACCTTGACCAACAAACTTGGCTGGGGCTGCTCCACTCTTTGTAAATTGTGCCATTTGGCCTGCATATTGTTTGATATATTCCCAGCCTTTTTCCTCGCCACGGATCTGAAGAATGGTAGCTAAAGCTGTGTAGGAAGTACCAGAGGTAGAGGGGTGAGCAACCATAATCTGGCCTTTAAATTCTGGCTTCAAGAGATCATCCCAGGATGTTGGGGCTTCTACACCCGGGTTGGCTTCCAACCAGTTTGTGTTGGTGGCAAAGCCCAGGCTACCGACATACACGCCAACCCAGTAATTATCAACATCCTTCATTAATTTTGGATCGCGGATATTTCCATAGTTGGGTGAATCGTATTGTTCCAACAAGCCTTTTTCTTTGGCAGACACAAAACTATCGATCGGGCCACCCCACCAGATATCAAATGTAGGATTATCTTTCTCGGCCTCCACCCGGGCTAAAGCTTCACCGGATGACATGCGCACATAATTCACGGTGATCCCATAAAGAGCTTCGAACTCCTGTTTCATACCCTGACACCATTCTTCCTGCGGTGTACAGAGCACGTTCAGCTCAGTGTCGGTAATGACATCTGCAGCTGGTTCAACTTCTGCTGGTTGGCATGCAGTCAAAACTGTAGCAATCAACAGAGTCAGGAATAGAATAAAACTTACTTTTTTCATTTTTTCTCCTCCGAATTTGGTTTTGGCACAGATATGCCAGAGAATTCTTCAATAACGAATTGAAGACAAACGACAATTCTATTATATAGATTTAACATTTAATGTATATAGAAAACAAACTGCGAATTTATAGAAAAATGTCATAAATTTCTGATAGAAAGCGATTTCACGCCTTGATGGTTTTGAAAGAAATTTCACGGGATGTATGGAGTTGTATTGAGTAGAATCAGTGTACAATACAACTTGATATAAAGTTCATAGTTTTGTGACACTAAACACCCTCATTAATCATGAGCAAATCCAGCTTACTTAAACCAACTATTCTTTCCCTGTCTTTTCTGTCGCTTCTCTCCGGCGCAGCGGTCTCCCCGGCCCTGGGCAGAATTCAGCAGGCGTTCCCAGATACCAGCCCATTATCTATCCAGATGATTCTGACCCTGACACCTTTGTTTATCATTCCATTCAGCCTGTTAACCGGACGTTTCTCTTTGATTTTCCGTAAGCGACATATACTTTTTGTGGGTTTGACCATTTATCTGCTGGCCGGTGTAGGTGGTGGCCTCATGAACAACATGACCATGATTCTGGTTATGCGCGCCTTATTGGGGGTAGGAACCGGCCTGATTTCCGCGCTTTCGCTCTCCTTGATAGCAGATTTTTATCATGGGGATAAACGCTCCAACACTATGGGACAGTCTTCAGCCGTTGCCACCCTGGGTGGAATTGTGCTGACTTTGTTATCCGGTTGGATGGCATTATTGAGCTGGCGTTTTTCTTTTGGCGCTTACCTGGTGAGCCTGATCGCCTTGATACTGGTTTATTTCTTCCTGCCAGAACCACCCACCTCAAGCCAAAAATCATCCCATAAACCTGGCAAGTTGCCATTAGGGGTATATGGCATGGGATTTCTGACAATCTTGTTGATGATCGTCTTCTATTTAATCCCAACTCAGATTGCACTCTTTATTCAGGACACCGGCATCGGTGATGCGGGGCAAAGTGGTATCAGCATCGCTACCATGAACCTGGCAGCATTTATTGTTGGACTGGCATTTGGACGCATCCGTAAATTTCTTAAATCCTTGTCCACATTAATCGGTCTTGTATTCCTGGCTGGTGGTTTGATTGCTCTAAATTTTGTTCTTTCATTTCCGGCTGTGCTGGTTTCACTCTTTTTTGCGGGTATGGGAATCGGCACCTTGATGCCGACCATCTTTCTGGCCACTGCCAATCTGGTCCCGGATGAATTAAACGGTCCAGCTCTATCCATCACCAATAGCAGTTTATATCTGGGGCAATTTATCTCACCGCTATTTTTCTCAGCACTCGCTTCTTTATTCAATTATCAGGATGTAAAGGTTAATTTTTTTGCTGGTGGTATGCTCACATTGCTAGCCGCTTTGATATTTATCGTCTGGTTATGGGTTCGCAAACGCCAAACCTCTTCTGAAACAACTTCTTCATAAAATACATACAACAACTGGTAATTATTTGAATTCTTCATCTTCACAATCATCTCGCACTCTCACGCTGGCTGTGCTTTCACTATCCATCCTGGCTATATTGGCTGTCACCGCGGTTGCCCCAGCGTTAGGTCGTATTCAGCTCTCATTCCCGCAAGCCAGTAAGCTGGAATTGCAAATGATGTTGAATTTTCCAGCTTTATTCTTAATCCCCTTCAGTTTACTTTCAGGCCAATTTACCTTGCGCTTTAAAAAACGTCATATCCTATTAACAGGATTGGTGATCTATTTTCTTTCCGGGGTTGGCTCTGCTTTTATTACAAACTTCACGGTTTTTATGGTGCTAAGGGCTTTTCTGGGTATAGGCATGGGTATGGTCACTCCTTTATCGTTCTCGTTGATTGCGGATCTATTCTCAGGCGATAAAAGAGCTAAATTAATGGGTTTTTCTTCAGCAGTGGCAACATCCAGTGCCATTTTGATGTCTTTGATCTCTGGCTGGCTGGCGCTTTATAACTGGCGCTATGCTTTGGGAGCTTATGGGATCAGCCTGTTTGTTTTCATCATGGTCTATTTTTATTTACCGGAACCCCCAAAAAAATCCGATCACGCAATTAAGAAAGCCAAATTACCGCTGTTAGTTTATGCGGTTGTTTTATTTACCATGTTTGCTACCGTAATCTTTAATTTGATTTCCAACCAGATGGCGTTTTACCTGAAGGATACGAATCTGGGGGATTCAGCGGAAACCGGAGTTGCCATGGCGTTTTTCCAGGGAGCCCAATTTCTGGTTGCTCTGAATTTTAATAGAATTTTCCGGTTTTTTAAGAACAATACAGCCATCTTTGGATTGGGAATATCTTTCATTGGATTTATCACGCTTTTTTCTGCTACCAGTTTATGGATTATCTTTCTGGCAGTTTTTATTACGGGTTTAGGCATCGGCACACTGATACCATTTAATGCACTTACTATCTCTAATCAAGTAACATCTGATTTGAGTGGCTGGGCTTTATCGCTGAATACCAGCGCTCTTTTTGCCGGTCAATTTATCTCTCCATTCCTTTTTTCACTCATCAGCGCCTTTTTTGGGTTCTCATCCGTTCGTTTTTACTTTCTTTCTGCTGCTGTCATGTGTGCTGCAGTGGCATTGATTATTATTACTACAAAAATTAACCACAGAAAAAATAAGCCTGTGAAGGCTGGTAACTTGTAGCCCTCCTATTGAGCAACCTGTGAAGATTGCTATCCTTCACGTCCATTTGAACCTTAAAATCTTTTTCAGGCATATTCTGGATTCAGGCATTTGGTTGGATTTTTATACAATGAACACTTATCATTATTTTCATAAACACCGCTGTAACCACAGACAGTAGTGTTTTCATTATCCATAGGTTTGTTTGGAAAAAACAAAGGTAAAATTACAGGAGAATGCTCTCTGAGTAAAAACTTTAACCAGGATGGAACCCATATGCAGCGAATTTCCAAATATTTTTACAGTAAGGCATCTTTTTGGGCTTTTCTGCTCTCATTCGCCCTTTTCGTTGTTTTCATGATCCTGGTTCTCCCATCAGAAGCTTCCAGTTCGGATCAGGTTGTCGGCTCTGCCCCATCTCCGGACACTTCTTTCTATTATTCAAAAGCTGAGTTGTACCAAATGGCGGAATCATATGGACAGGAAGGTAGATATTATTATGTGGACTCGCGCATCACTTTTGATATCCTCTGGCCGCTGGTATACACTTTCTTTTTGATCAACGCCATCAGCTGGATTTTTGACAAGACAATCCTGGAAGGTTCAAAGCTACGACTGCTGAATTTGGTGCCCCTGGTAGGCATCCTATTGGATTTTTTGGAAAACATCTCCAATATGGTGGTGATGTTTCGCTACCCTTTGCAAACCGATATACTTGCCAGCCTGGCAGGCATCATTACCTCCTTAAAATGGGTGTTCGTAGGGGGTAGTTTCTTGATCCTTGTGTTTGGTGTTGTGCTTTGGGTTGGGGTAAAGACCAATATCATCAAAACATAACTCTAAATTAAGAATATTTTAAGAAGCTTGTTAATCAGATTGAAATTGTCGTAAATTACGATATACTTTCTGTCAATAAATACCTCATCCTTCCTTTTAAGATAGGATGTCAAGGAGCGAACATTGGCAAGGCAGAAAAAGAGCAAACAAAAATTAGATCCTTCCATCTGGGTAATCCTGATTGGTGGGTTAATGTTGGTGGTGGCTGTGGCGGTTCTGGTCATTCAGGCACAACAACCAGCACAATCGGCCGTGACGAACCAGAATTCAAATATTCCCTATCCGCAAGTTGAACGCGTATCGCTTCAGGACGCTAAAGTAGCTTATGATGCCGGTACAGCCATTTTTGTTGATGTGCGTGGTGATGATCTGTATAACACCGGGCATATTCCAGGATCGCTTTCGATAGCTGAAAGTGAAATGGAATCACGCTTTACCGAGCTCGATCCGAACGCCTGGATCATCACCTACTGTACCTGACCGGCTGAAGAATCCAGCGCCCGTGCGGCGACCGTATTATTGGCAAGAGGATTTACCAACGTCAGTACCCTCCAGGGGGGCTTGCAACTCTGGCAACAGAGCGGCTACCCGATGGAGTAGGTAGCTATTAGGGTTTAGGTGCTAGGAATTAGGTTTTTTAAATATTTCTCAATAATTTACTATTCACCTTACAGAAACTTACATTGGTATTAATGGCAAGTTCAACAAAATGAAATCAAGACTACCATAAATGAGAAATGGTAGTCTTTTTTCCTAAATCAAATTAAAAACTGTAAACCTATTTCAGGACGTGTCCTTAACACCTAACCCCAAACCCCTAACACCTGATAAATCCCGTATAATTAACAATGACCCATTCCACCCGGAGGGAAAAATGAGTGATTATACCGATGAAACCTATGGCGAGATGATTGCCGATGTGTACGATAATTGGTACGGCGATGTGGATCCGCAAATGCTGGAGATGCTCACCCGGCTGGCAGGCGGCGGAAGTGCCCTGGAACTAGGTATTGGCACCGGCAGAGTAGCCCTTCCGCTTGCGCACAGCGGGGTCAAGATGTATGGCATCGATTCCTCCCCGGCCATGTTGCAGAAATTACAGGCAAAACCGGGCTCCGAGCAGATACAGTTACATCAGGGTAGTTTTGTCAATATCCCCTTCAAAGAAAAATTTGACCTTGTCTTTGTGGTCTTCAGCACCTTTTATGGGATTCTCACGCAGGAAGAGCAAATCCACTGTTTCCAGAGCGTGGCCGATCACCTCGAAACCAAGGGACTGTTTGTTATTGAAGCCTTTGTCCCTGATCTTACACGCTATCAGGGTGGACAATCGGTGCGGGCTGTGCAACTGGAAAGCCAGCAAACGCGGTTGGCAGCATCCATGCTGGATCCTGTCAAACAGATCATCACCAGCCAGTTTGTTGTGCTGGATAAAAGTATGACTGATGTGAAACCAGTCAAGATTCGCTATGTCTGGCCATCGGAGCTGGATTTGATGGCACGCCTAGCGGGATTAAAATCCGTTTATCATTGGGATGATTGGGGTCAATCACCTTTTTCGAGCGAAAGCAGTAAACATATTGCTATTTATGGACGTGCTTAACCGCAGCCGGAATAAAATCACTTTTGATTTGTGAAAACTGTTTTACGCGCGTGTAATACAACATTTGAATAGCGTCATGCTGCGTGGTAGAATCGCTATGCAAGAATTAATATTTTCCTGCAGGAGGAAGTTATGACAGAAGAAACTGGTACCTTTACTGTTAAGAAAGGTCTAGCGCAAATGCTCAAGGGCGGCGTGATCATGGATGTAGTCACAGCGGAGCATGCCCGCATCGCAGAAGATGCTGGCGCCTGTGCGGTCATGGCGTTGGAGCGTGTCCCGGCTGATATCCGCGCTGATGGTGGCGTAGCCCGTATGAGCGACCCCGAACTAATTCTCAAAATTATGGACACGGTCAGCATCCCGGTTATGGCAAAATGTCGTATTGGACATTTTGTAGAAGCACAAATCCTGGAAGCTCTGGGCGTGGATTACATTGATGAATCCGAAGTACTCACCCCGGCAGATGAGAGTCACCACATTTACAAGCATGATTTCAAAGTTCCCTTCGTGTGTGGCTGCCGAAACCTGGGAGAAGCCCTGCGTCGCATCGGAGAAGGCGCTGCTATGATCCGTACCAAAGGCGAAGCCGGTACCGGGGATGTAGTCGAAGCCGTTCGTCATGCCCGTACCGTACTGGGTGAAATCCGCCATCTGCAAATCATGCCCGTGGAAGAATTAATGACTTATGCCAAAAATATCAGCGCTCCCTTTGAACTGGTACTGGAGATCCATAAAACCGGCAAATTACCGGTGGTCAATTTCGCGGCGGGTGGCATCGCTACCCCAGCGGATGCAGCACTGATGATGCAATTAGGTGTGGAGGGTGTCTTTGTTGGTTCCGGTATTTTCAAATCTGGTGACCCCGCCAAACGTGCTGCTGCCATCGTCAAATCCGTCACCCATTACAACGAACCCAAAATACTGGCTGAAATCAGCCGCAACCTGGGTGAACCCATGGTGGGCAGGCAGATTTCCACCCTGCCGGAAGATGAATTAATGGCTGAACGCGGTTGGTAGGCAGCATGCGCATTGGCATTTTAGCCTTACAAGGCGCCTTTAGTGAGCATGAAAAGATACTCCATGACCTGGGCGTGGAAACACAACAGGTTCGCCTCAGCCAGCACCTGGACGGTCTGGATGGTTTAATTATCCCGGGCGGGGAATCAACCACCATCACCAAACTGGCTATCGATTTTGGATTATTCGACGACTTAAAAGCCTTTGCATCCAAGCATCCCGTCTGGGGCACCTGTGCTGGAGCAATCCTGCTGGCAAAGGATGACCACTCCAATCCACCCAGATTGGATGTAATGGACATTCACATCGTCCGCAATGCTTTTGGCCGTCAGGTGGATAGTTTCCAGGCTGATCTGCTGGTACCATCACTGGCTCATTTAAATGGAAGTAATCCAACCTTCCCAGCTGTCTTTATTCGCGCACCGATTATTAACGCTGTCGGAAAAAAGGTTGAGATTCTTGCTCAAATCGGGTTTGATAAAATTGTGGCTGCCAGGCAAGGTCTCTTGCTGGCAACTGTATTCCACCCGGAACTGACCAACGACGATCGCTTCCACCGCTACTTTTTGGAGATGATACCATCGAAGTAAGACCTTTTAGCTGGTTTGATTTACATCATATCTGGCGCTATCGCAATCAGATTCTGTGTACCGATAGTATCCTGGGTTTGACCCATGGCAATCCGATTGGAAGTTCTGCTATGCTGGGTCATTTACGCATGGAATACAGCAGCTATAGCGGTATTGCTCGTCCCGGAAAAGGATTAGCGCCCTTCATCGGGCAGATAAATTTCAATCCCGGTGATCAAAACGCCCACTTAACCTTTTTGGCCCCTGAATCAAATTTATTGGATCGTGCTTTGCTGGCTTTATTCGATCATCTTTCCTGGGAAAGCGGTGGTCGCGGTGCATTGCGTTTACTGGCAGAAATCAACGAGGACGAATCCGTCTTTGAGATGCTACGCCTTTCCGGGTTCAGTGTATTTGGCAGGCAACAGATTTGGCGCTTTGTTGATCCTCCCCACAATGGAGAAAAGAACCAGTTGTGGCGTTCGTTTCAACAGATCGACCAGCATAATCTGAACAATCTATACCATGCTGTGGTTCCACCACTGGTGCAGGGGTCTGAAGCCATGGATAAAAGACCTGTCCAGGGATATGTGCATTATTTGGATTCTGAATTACTCGCCTTTGTAGAAGTTACCAATGGTCCGAAAGGAATCTTTCTGTCACCAATTGTCCATCCCAACATTCGTGAACCCGAGAATTTACTGGCAGATTTGCTTCGAGCGATTAATTTTTCTAACGGGCGACCACTATATCTGGCAGTTCGGGATTACCAATCCTGGCTGAATTCTGCTGCTGAGAGCCTGGGAGGTACGCCTGGCAATCGTGAAATCATGTTGGTTAAGCATCTCATCAATAAACAGCGTGTCAGCGTACCCGTGACCATTCGTAATGTCCTGGAAGCGCATGGCACGGAGACCACATCTCCGATGGTGCACAACTCTACAAACAAATGACACTTCTAATGATATAATCGCATCAACTTTAGATAGGTTAATACCATTCTAAGAATAACCAGTTATGATGGTTATTACGGTGGAATTTGTGAAGAAATTAAAACAGGTGGAGACACCTGATAATCATATAAATAACAGGATTTTTTTAGGACGAATGAAACAAAGAAAAATTACAGATGATCTGCAGGCACTGATGGAGGTTCTACCTCTGGAAATCGCGAAAGCAGTAGACGAAGCAGATAACAGTGACAATTTAATAGAAATTGTAATGGATTTGGGTCGTACTCCCAAAGCACGCTTTGTGGATGAGGAAGTGCCTCTTTCTGAACAAGAAATAACGCATGAGGATATTGATTATGTGGTCACCCGCATTGGAGATTTTGATGCTGATAATCGTGCCGGTTTAGAGCGCACCCTGCATCGTATCTCAGGTATTCG
Source organism: uncultured Chloroflexia bacterium (assembly GCA_963765655.1). GTDB lineage: Bacteria > Chloroflexota > Anaerolineae > Anaerolineales > Anaerolineaceae > UBA6170. The sequence goes on along the minus strand of CAVXXH010000003.1, from coordinate 858,527 downwards.
CAACCGGCGTGGACAGGTAGTAGGACTGACCTGCCGTGTGGGTCGCGCGGTTTATGGCACGATTGATATCATTCAGGATTTAATCGAATCCGAGAAAAGCGTATTGCTCCTGGGCAAACCCGGTATCGGAAAAACAACCTTGCTGCGTGAAGCTGCCCGTATACTGGCAGAGAAGAAACGCGTAGTCATTGTGGATACATCCAATGAAATTGGTGGTGATGGCGATGTTCCCCACCCAGCCGTGGGGATGGCACGCCGCATGCAGGTTGCCAAACCATCCTTACAACACGAAGTCATGATTGAAGCAGTTGAAAATCACAACCCGGAAGTGATTGTGATTGATGAGATCGGCCGCGAACTGGAAGCCCTGGCAGCCCGAACGATTGCCGAACGAGGTGTGCAATTGATCGCCACCGCGCATGGTCGCACCCTTGAAAATCTGTTGCTGAACCCGACACTCTCTGACCTGATTGGTGGCATTGAATCAGTAACGCTGTCAGATGAAGAAGCGCGCCGGCGTGGCACACAGAAAACTGTGCTTGAACGCCGCTCTCCACCAACCTTTGATGTGCTGGTTGAGATTCAGGAACGCAACCGTATGGCAATTCACCCGGATGTCTCCGAAGCTGTTGATTCGCTATTACGCGGTTATCCAATGCCCCCTGAAGTACGTTATCGCAACGAAAACAATGAAATCAAGGTTCAAAAATTACCTGCGCCATCTATCACAACCCGTGGTGCCATGTCACAGGGTATGCGCCGCAGCAGTGACAATGGACGTTCTGCTACGCAACCGCGTCCAGCTTATGCACAGTCACCATCCCAACCTGTCATACCTGTCAATAATGATCCCGAAACAGGCAGGATGCGCACAGTGAAGATTTTCCCTTACGGGGTTGCCCGCAACCGGCTGGAACAGGCATCCAAACGCCTGTCCGTACCAGCTGTAATAGTGCGCACACCCGAAGAAGCAGATATCATTATGACTTTGCGCACGTATTACCGCTCCCGACAACAGATATTGATCGAGGCTGAAGACCGTGGTACTCCGCTTTATTTCCTGCGCTCCAACACCATCAATCAGATGGAAAAAACTTTAATGGAGATCTACAACCTCAACGGTAATAATTTAACTCCGAGTGATGATTGGCAATATGCATCTCAAGTAACGGAAGATGGTATCCGTGCGGTGATGAATGGACAGCGCTGGGCTGACTTACCGCCAGCCTCCTCTGCTATTCGCCACCTGCAACACGAGATGGCGCGTCAGGCACAACTGGTCTCCCATTCCTATGGGAAAGATCCCAACCGGCGTGTACGCATCTTCCGGGAGTAGGAATGTGATGTTCATTACCCTGGAAGGACCGGAAGGCAGCGGTAAAAGCTCACAATTGCCCATCTTAGCTGAATGGCTGCGTGATCAAGGTTTTAACGTTTATACAACCCGGGAACCAGGTGGTACGATGATCAGTGATCAGATTCGCACTATTTTGCATGACTTAGAAAACACTGCCATGCACCCGCGCACTGAAATTCTACTGTATCTGGCGTCCCGCTCTCAACATGTGGAGGAAGTGATCCGGCCTTTGTTGGAAAAGGATACAATTGTTTTGTGTGACCGTTATGCCGATTCAACACTGGCATATCAGGGGTATGGACATGGTGTTGATATTCCCACATTGAAAAAATTGCTTGATTTTTCAACGGGTGGACTTTACCCGGATTTAACCATCCTGCTCGATCTGGATGTTGAGATAGGATTAGAACGCCGCAAACACAGCGGAGGCGAATGGAATCGTCTGGATGCTTATGCATTGGCTTTTCATAAACACGTTCGTGAGGGATACTTAACACTGGTTGCTAACGAACCGCAACGCTGGCGGATTGTGGATGCAGCGCAATCCTTTGATGATGTGCAGAAAGCACTTCGAGAAGTCATCAAAGCTGAATTAATTAAGAAATAAACTTGGGGAATGAAGAAAGGTAGGAACCTCTTAATGAAAAAATTTGGAACTTTATTGATTATGTTAATCATCGCTTCTTTTGTTTTGGCTGCATGCCAGCCAAAAGAAGAAACACCCGTTGTGGAATCAGAACCACAAAATGAGACCGGGAACGAAATTGTAGTTGAAGAACCATCAGGTGGATTTGCTGCCAATATGGCTGGTGAGATCACAGAATGCACCTTGGAACAATTGTTACCGGTGGTTCCACCTGATCAGATTCCACCCGTGCCCTTGGCAAGTAAAGATGATTGGATCAAAGGCTCATTAGATGCTGAGATCTCCATTATCGAGTATAGTGATTTCCAATGCCCATACTGCTCCGTCGCTGCACCACAATTGGAACAATTCTTCAAGGACAACGCTGATAAGGTCAACCTGGTTTTCCGCCACTTGCCTTTACCCAGCATTCATCCCAAAGCATTTCCGGCTCACCAGGCTGCTGAAGCAGCTGGTTTGCAGGGAAAATTCTTTGAAATGCACGATTTGTTGTTTGATGAACAACAGGTATGGTCAGCAGATACTGTTTCCGTTGAAGGATTCTTAGAATATGCCCTCGAACTAGCTGGTAAATTAGATCTAGATCTGGCTCAATTTGAAGAAGACTTCAACAGCGAAGCAGTTTTAGACAAGATTACACTCTCCTATACAGAAGCCACAGAAAATATTGGCATCAGTGGCACCCCAACCGTGTTTATTGTGATCAACGGTGTTCCTTACTCTGCCTCGTACGATTACAACACCCTTTCCAGTATCCTGGAATTGATCGAACTGGATAAGAACCGTTATACAGAATGCCCACCCATGGTTGTAGACGTAACAAAGGTTTATGAAGCAACCATCACCACCAGCAAGGGAGATATTAAGGTAGAACTTTACCCAGAAAAAGCCCCACTGGCTGTCAACAGCTTTGTATTCCTAGCTGCGGAAGGTTTCTATAATAATGTGGAGTTTCATCGTGTAATTCCCGGCTTTGTTGCTCAGGTTGGTGACCCAACTGGCCTGGGTATGGGTGGTCCAGGGTATGAATATGCGAACGAAATCTCTGATTTGAAATTTGACTCCGAAGGCGTTCTTGGTGTGGCCAATGCCGGCGCTGATACCAATGGTAGCCAATTCTTTATCACTTATGCTCCCCAAACAGCGTTGGATGGCGGCTATACTGTCTTCGGTAAAGTGATTGAAGGCATGGATGTGGTCACCAGTCTGAATGCAGTGGATCCCCAACAGGGCATTACAGCCGAAACGCTGGATAAGATTATCTCGATTAGCATCTCCGAAAAATAATGGCTGAAGGATTGATGCTGCAAGGAAGAGCAAAAACATATGCTATTGCCCAGGTTGTCATAAGCAGCCTGGGCTTTTTAACCAGTCTGATTGGGGGCGGATTGTTACTTGTGTTTGGACTCTTCAGCGGGATGTTTGATCCACTAACAGCCAATGACGCTGGTTTAATGCTGGTTATTGGCTGGACATTCCTGCTGATGGCTGTCGCTTTTATCCCGGCTTTGATCAGTGCTGTTTTTTATTTACAGGGCAGATCCATGCCAGCCTTGAAACCATCCACGCAACGTATCATCCAGGTAACCCTGATCATAATCTGGTTTGTTTCGATACTGGGGGTATTGCTCATCAGTCGTTATCAGGAATTAAACCTGATAACTTCCTTATTGATTATTCCACTGGTTTTAGTGCCCATCCTGTTCTTTTTCTGGATTGGCGCCAGAAATCTGAGCCTGGGGAACCAGCCGCGCATCTGGGGTGCCGTAGCATTCAATTTTTCCATCATGATGCCAATAGTATTAACCGTAGAACTGGTATTGTTCTTTATTATCTTCATGATTGCTGCGGTCTGGCTGGCAGGCCAACCCGAGTTATTCTCACAAATCATGATGGTTATAGAGCAGATCTCAAATGGTTTGATGGACCCACCGGAAGCAGAACAATTGATCACTGATCTAATCAGCCGTCCAATTTTTCTAAATGGCAGTATTCTGGTGGTAGCAGTTCTGGTGCCCTTGATTGAAGAACTCTTCAAACCGATGGCTATCTGGTTCCTGGCAGGTAAACGCCTGACCCCATCGCAAGGTTTTGTAGGTGGATTGATCGGCGGAGCGTGTTTCGCTATGCTGGAAAGTCTGGGGGCGGTTGGAATTCCTGCCGAATCGGAATGGATAATGCTGTTATTTGGTCGTACCGGAACAGGACTCCTGCACGTCACATTATCTGGTTTAGTGGGTTGGGGCATCGCCAGTGCTTTTTACAATCGCAACTGGGGAAGAGCCATTGTCACCTATCTGGGTGCTGTTACGATCCATGGTTTATGGAACTTCTTTGCGCTTATGGCTGGGATTGTTCCTATATTGCCAATATCCGAAGAGATGAATAACCTGCCCGTGCTGCTGGGACAAATGGGGGTATTTGTTCTGGTGGCTTTGTTTGTGATTAACCTGGTATTGCTCTTCAGCGTCAACCGTCATTTACAACGTCAACCTGCTGGATAAAAAAACCTGATTTTATTCATTTATGAACAGGTATTGTTAAAGCATAATCCTGGTCTATTTCAACGTCGTCTCAAGACTCTTGAGCAACCCGGGAATGGAGTTTAAGGCGCTTTGCTTCCATGTTTCGGATTGCTCCATCTTGGGTTGCATATATACATTATTGATCGCACAAAGGATTTGCAAGAGACGATAGAGCATCAGCCGGCGTACTTCCGGTTTGGAACCATAACCCTGCAAGAAAGCGATCCGCCATTGATCAAACATGAACGTGAAGGGTGGCTCGATCAGAAATGTGAGGTCATAGGCTGGATCCCACCACATAGTATCTCCCAGGCCGGAAATACGCGTTACTTGCCAATCGAGCCCTTGTTTTTCCAGGTAGATCGTCCAGGGGAAGGGGCTGCCATGCACCATCACCGGTTTATGGTTTTTCAAATAAGCCAAATTTGCCTGCCAGATATCCACTATACGTTGGTGGAGTAGTTTGTTCAGAGACCCATTGCTAACCAATGCGGCACCACTTCCGCCCACAATTTCATTTTCAAACAGGTAATCTGTGGGAGAGACATCGATCAAATGTTCAGGGTCATTCACCCATACGCCCGACTCTTTTCCCTGAATTGCATGCAAGCGGCGATAGAACTGACCAACACCGCGATACATGGTTTTAATCTCATCATCCGGTTTCAATCGCATTAAGCGATCCAGACGTTCACCAGAACCCTGTTCAACTACGATAAATGCATGACCAATCTCTTGCAGACTATCATCCACCACCAACACCGGCGAAATGGGCAGACCATTCTTTTCCAGAATCTCGGTTACCCGGTATTCGTGCAAACTGCTATCGATCCAATCCGCATTGACATTAAATTTATATACCACAGCCTTTCGATCAGAAAAATGGACGCGAAAATTCTGGCGCACCCAGGTTCCCAAATCTTCTATCCATGAGACCATGTTTTCTGGAAAATGAGATTGAGCTAATCGGAGCACATCGGTTTCGGTTATCATACCTCTCCTCCCAAACTTGATTTTACATCAAGTCTGGGAGAAGGCAAACCATTTCCTAACTCATTTGTTCAGTCAACCCCGTTTGATTTAATAACCTGTTGGTAATAGTAGCCACTATCTTTGATGATACGTTGTTGAGTATCATAGTCCACCCAGACGATACCGAAGCGTTGAGAATAGCCGTGTGCCCACTCAAAATTATCGAACAGGGACCATACAAAGTAACCGGCCAGTGGGATTCCAATTTCGATAGCTTTATGTGACATGCGCAGGTGTTCACGCAAATAATTAGTACGGCTAATATCCCGAACACGACCATCGGGACCGGGAGCATCGGAATAACTGCAACCATTCTCTGTTATATAGATTTTTGGTATATGGTATTCAAAATACAAGCGTCCCAGGACATTTAATAAGCCCGCAGGATTAACTTCCCACCCCATCTCAGTATAGTTTTCCTTGTTTTTAGGTGCCGGGAAGAGTGTCTGAGGTAGATTTTGATTTTCCGGAACATCGGTATTGCGAGTCACAATGCGCCGGTAGTAGTTTAAACCAATGAAATCTATAGGGGTAGCAATGATTTCCATATCACCTGGTTGAATGTAAGATGTTCCCTTTGGAAGCAATCCTGGTTTTGATGTGAAATGGAGTAAGTCTGCCGGGTAAGGACGCCCTGCTAATGCGTCCAAATACAAGCGTACCCAAATAGCATCTTGTTCCACCATTGTCTGACGGTCAGCAACACTGGCGGAGGCTGATGGGGTGTGGTTAGCGTTGATCACAATTCCAACCTCACTGCCTGGGCTATTCTGGCGGATTACTGGAACCGCCCACCCATGTGAAAGCAATAAATGATGGGCTGTTTTTAGTGTAGAAATCATATCGCCCTGAATACCAGGGGCGTGTTCTCCGTTCAAGTAACCCATATTTGCTACTACAGAGGGTTCGTTGTGTGTCATCCAATGTTTGATACGATCACCTAGAACACGTGTAATCACATCGGTGTATTCAACGAAAGCCTCTGCAGTACTACGGTCAGGCCAACCACCAGCTTCGTATAATACCTGCGGCAAATCCCAGTGATACAGAGTGGCAAAAGGCGTGATATTAGCTTCCAGGAGTGTATCTACCAGACGACTATAAAAATCAATGCCTGCCTGATTAACCCTTCCTCTCCCTTCTGGAAAAATACGCGGCCAGGCGATAGAGAAGCGATAAGCCTGTAAACCGATTTCCTGCATAAGAGCCACGTCATTACTGTAACGATGGTAGTGATCATCTGCAACATCACCAGTATCATTGTTGCGAATCTTGCCCAGGGTATGTGAGAAACGATCCCAGACGGATTCGCCTTTGCCATCCAAATTCCATGCACCTTCAATTTGATAAGAAGCGGTTGCAGCACCCCAAATAAAGTTATCAGGAAAGAGTAGTTTCGTGTTCATTAGCCTCCAAGAAATTTCTTTAGGTGATTTTAACCCAGATTTAGTTAATTTGGGTTCAAATCACAATGCATTGAAAAGAACAAATAATTCTAAAATGAAAACAGAAGGTAAATTAGTATTTGACACTTCACAGAAAAAATAACGTATAAATAATATATCCTTTCAATAATGAACGGTCAGGGTGTTATTGGCGAGCGCACACTCGCCAATAACACCCGCTTACTCCGATTTATTGAGATGAGAAAATAATGATGGATTATTGTAAAGCTGGTTGTGTCGTGTACCTGCCAGCATGAAAGGAAGCTTTACATGGATAATCGCAGTGGCTGTCTGGTTGGCTTACTCAAGCTCTTTTTTCTTGACAAGTTGTTTGACTGGCTACAGGGCCGGTTTGGCTTTGGCAAGGGTTGTATGGGTTGTGGATGCGGTGTGATCCTGTTGATCGCTTTCGTGATTATTGCTGGGTCTATTATCTTTGGCACGGACTGGTTCAGCCTGTTCTAATGCTCATCCATATGAATAGATGAAGGCCAGATAACAACCTGGTTACCGCCTTCCTGCTTGGCTATTGACCAGGCCTGATTGGCTTGCTCCAGGAGCATGTCTACGCGTTTTTCATGATCTGCACTGGTACAGGCAATCCCCATACTGATGGTTATCTGTATCATTTTCTGGTTGATCTCGAAGACATGTTCGCGCACATGTTGAAGAAGCCTTTCTGACAGAATTTGAGCGTGTTTGCATTCTGTATTGGGCAGAAGTATCACAAATTCTTCACCACTGATCCGCCAGACCAGATCACGCCTGCGAAACTCATCACGCAGAATATGCGCTAGATCCACCAGAATCTGATCAGCAATCAGATTCCCAAACTCCTGATTAACTTTTTTGAACTGGTCCACATCCACCATGATCATGGAAACAATTTTTCCGTAATGCTCAACATTAAGGTGATCATTTTCCAGGATGGTGAGAAAGTGTTTGCGGTTCAATAAGCCCGTCAGCGGATCGGTGATCTGAGACGGGGTGGATACCAATTGAGATGGGTGTATCAGTTTAAGCTGTTCACGCAAGCTGCGACTTTGTTCACCTATGAGCCTTGCATTTTTATGGGTCTGCTCCAAATGGTGCATGATTTCCAAACTGCGGATGCGTTGCACATCCTGTTCTTTTTCAATCTGTTTTTCATAGCGATAGAAACTCTCAAAGTGATCGAGGGATTTATCAAAGCTGCCTATTTGTTTATATCCACGCGCCAGGGAACGATGAATACGGATGCCCTCATGGCGCATATTCAGCTGTTCGGATAATGCCAACGCTTCCAGCAGGCGACTGAATGCAGTATCGTAATCCTGTTTTTCAAGCGAAATCTGTCCCATGGCCAATAACACACGCACTTTACGATAAAGCAATCCATGATCCTCGCTGATCTGCAATGCCTGTTCCAAATGTTCCAGAGCCCCTTCAAAATCTTTTAATGTTTCGTGAACTCGGGCATGAATGACCAGGGCTTTGGTTAATTTATCCATGGCTTCAAAGCTATGATAGATATTGATAGCCTCTTGCACATGAAGTTGCGCCTGCTCAAAATCTCCATTATGTGTATCCAGTAAACACCAGTTCAGGTGAATATCAGCATGGGTTTTATTGATTGGCAGACCTTCCATCTGACCAAATGCCTGTTGGAAATAGCGTGCCGCCCATTCCAGTTGGCCCATCTCCATATATTGACGCCCAACCAGGTTGTAAAGCCCTGCCTGCCAGCGGCGGTTGGAGATTGTCTCATAATAACTCAAAGCCTGCCAGGAAAATTCGAAACCTTCAGAAGCATTTCCCAATGCAAAGTTTGCCTTGGCCAGTACTTCAAAAGCGCGTCCATTTAACAGATCATCTTTGAGCTCGGTGATAATGGGCAATGCCTGATAAATGCTGGAAATTGTCAATTCATAATTCGTTGTTTCCAGGTTAAGCAGACCCCGTGTAAAAAGGCTATTCGCCACCACAACGGAGATCTCCGGATTAGATTCATCCAGACTCTGCGCCAGGTTTACAGCTTCATCCACCACTCGTATCGCATAGGAAAGATCGCTATCTTCCAATATCAGCGCTAATTCATTGAGTAGTTTAACCTTTTCAAATGAAGCCTGGGTTGATCCGATTTTCTGTTTCAATTCCTCAATAAGTGCCTGCTTCATACCATCACCACCATCTTCTGATAACTAGATTCTACCCGAATCTAATGAAAATGGGCCGTTTAATGGTTATACCAGTGTGAGGTAATAATTTTTAATTGCTGGCCGGTTGATCAGGTTCATCTTCCCAGGCAATAATATTCTGGGTATTCCTTTGCCGGGCTTTTTCCAGCGCCTGGCTTGCTCGTTGGATGAAGACATCCACCGGAAGGTCTTTTTTATACTCCGCCAATCCGGCATGGAAAGTGAGAGCAAGTTTTTCGCCGCCAACCTCAAAATCGGCGATAGCAAAGTGTTTGCAGATGCGGTTAGTGACACTGCAGGCATTCTCCAGGCTGGTTTCTGGCAGAAGCATAATGAAAGCATCGCCGCCATAGCGACCGATCACATCCACCACGCGCAGAAGATCTTTGAGACGCCGGGCAACCCAATGCAGCACCTGATCGCCCATCACGTAACCAAAACGCTCATTCACCTGACCGAAATGGTCAATATCAATAATCAGCAGGGAGAGCGAGTGAGGATAACGGTTTACACGCTGGATTTCCTGTTCAGCAAGATCATAGAAATAACGCAGGGTGTTGACAGTTGTCGTCGAATCAAGGTTGAGTGCACGACGATATTTGTCTTCACTCTGCCGTAAAGCTTCTTCCACCCATTTACGTTCAGCGATCTCCTTCTCGATCTGATCGTTTTTGTTCTGGATGATACGAGCTTCTTTTTGCAGTGCATCCGCACGAATAATCGATTCAAGCGTCATGTATTTCAGATCATTCTTCTCACGTTTAATACGCTGCTCAATCTGGTAAAAACTCTGGAAATGCTCATACGCCTTGCGGTAATCGCTCTGTTCAGCATAAATCTGTGCCAGCTTTCGATCGGCACGTAGGCAGCCTGCTTCAAAATGGTTGGTCTGAGCACGAGCATTGGCACTGAGCAGGCGTTGCACAGCGGGAGTCAGTTCCCCCTGGTAATGGTCGACCTCGCTGAGCCAGATGCAGCAGGAGATTTCATCTGACTGGTATCCCTGGTGTTCTGCCATCCGTCTGGCTTGTTCAAAATAATTTTTGGCTGAATCCAGATTGCCCTTGCGTAACTCATTCTGCCCTTTTTGGCAAAGATTATCAATGCGCACCGGCCAAATGCGCATATCTTCTGCCAATTCGATTGAGCGCGTTAAATACTGTTCAAAGACCTCATAATCTCCCAGATTTTTGTATGCCACTGCCAGGAAGTTGTAGGCATAGCTGAGCTGAATGGATAAATCACGACTTTGAAACAGAGAGATGGCTTTCTTAAGTTCGGTAATGGCTGGTTCGATTTCACCGCTGGCCAGATAGGTTTGCCCGATGGTCAGGGTGATTTCTCCCAGCACACGCTGATCAGGTAGATGATGGGCTATTTCCAATGCTTTCAGGAGGGAAGTCATCGCTTTATTGTATTCATTGAGATGAACATAAATCATCCCCAACAAACGCAAGTTAGATGCCTGACTGAGGCTATGTCGCATCTCATTATAGATATTAAGGGATTCTTTTGCCTGAGCAAGCGCTAACATCGTATCACCCTGTTCAAGGTGGAAATGTGACATGTTGAAAAGCGCATCTGCAACACCTTTGTGATATGGATCATGGCGAAATTCGTCTGATGTGGCCAGCTGATACGCCCGTTTACTGAGATCCAGTCCCTCTGCAGGAGCAAGGCTGATCATATCCTGTGCAGCTGCATTGAGCGAATTAATGCGCTGGATGATTTCAGATTCCTGAACCAATCCTGGTCGTGAGGGTCTGTAGAAAATATTCATCGGCTTTTACCCATCTTTTTCGTAAATTTGGCATCCAAATAAAGATTGCTGTTAATTTGTTGCAACCTTTGTACCAGATATCTCGAAGCGTCTACGCCGATATGGTCATTTTTTCACAAGTATGTTAAAAATAGAATATGAACAAACAACCCGATATTCGTATCTACCCCAACCTTTCAACGCTGGAAGACGCGGTTGCAAAGCACTTTCTGCTGGCAACCAACCAGGCAGTTCAGCAACGTGGTCAGGCTTTAATTGCCTTATCTGGTGGCAGCACCCCGCTGGGACTTTTCCACCTGCTGGGTAGTGATGCTTATCGCGCAACATTACCCTGGACCCAGATCCACTTCTTCTGGGCGGACGAACGTTGTGTGCCAGCGCAGGACAAAGAAAGCAATTACGGGCAGTTCAAACGCAATGTGCTCGAGCCTCTTAAGATCTCTTCACAGCAGGTACATGCCATCGATGGTGATCTGCCGGCTGAAGAAGCAGCCTATAATTATGAAGAAATGCTGCGCACCTGGGCAGAAGAAGATCAGGAACTGCCACGTTTTGACTGGGTGTTACTGGGCATGGGCAGCGATGGACATACCGCTTCGTTGTTCCCTGGGCAATTAACTGCATTGATGCAAGACCGAGCGGTGATAGCGGTTACTGCACAGAACGAAGATAGACCTTCTGATCGGGTGACCCAGACTCCGCGAATTCTCAATCTGGCAAGACAGGTGGTTTTTATGGTCAGCGGTTCACAAAAAGCAGATCGTCTCCAGGAAGTGCTGCACGGAGCCTATGATCCGCTGCGCCTGCCCGCCCAACGGATTCAACCCATGGATGGTCGTCTGGTGTGGATGCTGGACCAAGCTGCTGCCAGCAAATTGTAATTAATCCCAATCGTCAGGATTGTAACGGCGCAGGCGTTTGATCTCGCCGCGTTTCTTTTTACTTCCCATGCGAGCCGCTCTGGCAGTCACACTGGGACGAGTAGCTTTGCGTGGTTTGGGTTTCTCAGTTGCCTCCCGAATGATCTCGACCAGCCGCTCCTGGGCATCGTAGCGATTCTGCTCCTGGGTGCGATATTGGCGGGCATGGATGAGCAGAATGCCATCTTTGTTGATACGACCCGCAGCCATCTTATACAGTCGCTCTTTGACCTCTACAGGCAGACCCGAATCTTCAACATTAAAACGCAGTTGAACGGCTGTGGAGACCTTGTTAACATTCTGTCCCCCAGGACCAGCAGCACGCACAAAATCAAATTGCAATTCTGCATCATCGAGGGAAATAGTTGGCGTAATTTCGATCATAGCGCAATTATACCGTAGGGGCGTACCCTTGCGGTCGCCCCACGTACCCTTGCGGTCGCCACTATTTATCAGCCTTCGCTTAGGATCTCTCTATTTTTTTCTGCTACACCTTGTGGTCGTACCATCCCTGACCTTGACCAAAAACCTGATATCAACTCCTCCGCATGATCTTATGATGTTGTACAATAAAGGTAGAAAAATATAGAAAAGGCAATTGTTTTTGCTGCGTAGGAGGAGTACATGATCGTAACAGCCTGGAATAATGGTGCTCATAGCCGCAATGGATCTGGCTATGGTTTTAAAGTATCGGTTGTAGATAGAGATTTACATTTCAAACCCGAATGGGATTTGATCGTGTTGGAATTGGAGGGGGAAGAACCCTTCGAAGTGACTATCAACAAAGAAACTTTCTGGAGTGAATCCTGTAGGGAATTGATCAGCCCAGAGATTGGTCAGTGGTTACGGCATCAGGGCATTGCTCCCTGGCCAAAAGGCAATCCCCCTCGATTTGCGATTGACCCGGAGGAAGAAAACCGTTTTAGTGTATCGAAACCGCAGAAACAATCGGGTAAGAAGCCATTTTAAGAATCTATCTCACACTTTTCCACATCACATCCAGGGTGCGCATGGCCGTAAAGCTGCGTTCCGTCCAAGCTTCGTAACTGATATGAAAGCCATCATTGCGCTGGGTATCCATACCATGGTTGGGTAACGCTTGAGCAGCACGCCAAAAATTCCAAAGGGGTAAATCATATTCGTAAGCCAATTGAGCGGTGATGTAATTCAGAGAATGGTCTCCTTCGACGTTATCTGCTTTAGTGACCAGGATCGGCACCACACCCTTTTCAATCAACAAGTCGAGGATCTGACGTAAATAGTCTTCATAGCGTTCGGTGGTACGCCCTAACCACCACAATTCCAGACTGACGATGGCAAAGCCGGGTTTATGGATGCGTAATTCACACGCTACCGGGCTTTCATCCGGCTGGCAAAATTCCTGATCCGCCCAGGTAGGGTTGAGTACCGCAGCCGCATTGAAACCACCCTGAACGGCATATCCATCACGGTTGAAAGAACCTCCAAACCAATCGATGGCAGGCTGCAGGTGGGAATTCTCGTCGCGTAATTTGTACCAACCTGGCTTATCGAAGAAGCCCATGAAAGCTTCTTTGACGTTGTGACAATCGCCTATTTTGGAAAAATGGTGTGGGTCGTTGCCGAGTTCAATGCCTTTCTGATAGATCTCGTATACACGCCCGGTCGGTTCCGGGACAACCGGCCATTTTCGCCAATCCTCGGGTGGCAGGCGCAGATCGGGAGTGGGGCTGGGCGTAAAGGTTGCGGTGGGGACAGCCGTGTTGGGTTGCAGCGGGGTGCGGGTGGGCAGCAAGCGTGGTGTCGCTGTAGCATGTAGCTGGGCTGCAGAGATGGGTGCTACCGGTGTACATCCAGCAGAGATGATCAAAATTATAATTGTTATGGACAGGAATACTTTCATGATTGCGTCCTTGTAGTGAGATTATAATATGGAAAAGCGCTGAATGCGAAAGGCTTAAGGCTGAAAGCTGAAAGAAATTGTGCCTGGGCCATAGACAGCTTTCGATGATGGTAAAGCCGTTTTTACTGTAAATTTTGGTTAACCTATTTCGGCATTGTGCTTTCAGCGTTAGGCTTTTTTGCTTTGCGCTTTATCCTTACCGCTTTGACCCTTAGGCTTTTAGTTTTTTACTTTTATTTTTCATAGAATCATGCTACTCTGTTTTCATGTTTCATTTAAAGTCTATTCTTTCGCTTCTCTTTTTTGCCAGTCTGATACTGCAACCCGCGGCGGCACAGCAAGCTGCGATCACAGCTCCAGTGCTGAAATGGCAGAAAGGCGGATGCTATTCCTCGTGGTGTGAGACCGGCTGGTATAGTTCCCCGGCTGTACTCGACCTGGACGGCGATGGCGATGTGGAAGTGATTGGCGGGCTGTACACACTTTACCTGCTGGATGGCACAACAGGTAACCTGATAAAATCCATTGATCCCTCTGGTTCCCGCGTCTGGAGCGACATCGCAGTAGCGGACATCGATAACAACGGTGACCTGGAGGTGGTCAGTGTCCACAGTACTTATATACACGTTTGGGACCACAATCTCAACCCGGTATGGAGTCGCCAACCGGTGGATGGGTATGAACTGCGCTCCCTGGCTCTTTACGACCTCGACAACAATGGCGATCTTGAAATCCTGGTGGCTTCCACGCGTAATTATGATCAGTGGTTTGTCTATGAACATAATGGCAATCTACGGGCCGGGGATTGGCCACAGCACAGCCCTGATTCCGATACAAATGGTTATGCCTCCGGGTGCTTTAATCAGAATATTGCCGCTGGCGATATGAATAAAGACGGTCTGGTTGAAATCATTGGCAGTAATGACACCCACTATACCGCTGCCTTCTACCCCAATGGCAGTCAAGTGCCTGCCAGCACGATCTACGGTACCCTACCAGGCGGACTGGCAAAACCCTGGAGCCTGGTTGGCATGCATGTATCGCATCTGGTTGACCTGCAAGGGTATGCAGATTGCGGCACTGATCACCGCCCAAACTTTGCCCATTCACCCCCCACACTCACTGACCTGGATAATAATGGAATACTCGAGCTGGTGATTGTCGGCAATGTTTACAATTGTGGGACGGACCCCTATTCCGATTTATATGAGATGCCTTTTATCTTCAAACAGGATCGCACACGCTGGTCAAACGCCAGCTACGACTGGACTGACATTCCTGTCCCGGATGGAGCCGCATCTCCACGCAGTGAAGATTATAACGTCATCGAAAGCAGTCATCCTGTTCCGGTAGTAGCCGACCTGGATGGCGATGGCATCAAAGAAATCCTTCATCCCTCCTATGATGGTCGTATGCATGCCTATTGGCTGGATAAAACTGAACATGGCAACTGGTCATATTCAGTAACCAAAAGCACTGAGGATTTTCTGCGCTTCGCTTCGCCTCCAGCCATAGCTGATCTGGATAACGATGGTCACGCAGAAGTGATCTTCGCCTCCTGGGTTCAAAAAGACACCTATCGAACTGGATTTCTTCATATTCTCGATTATCTGGGTAATCCTCTTCATGAAATTCAACTACCAGCTGCATTTGGTTCGTCCAGCTGGAATGGCGTGCTGGCTTCTCCAACTCTGGCGAATATCGATAGCGACCCCGACCTCGAGGTAGTGTTAACCAGTGCTCATTCCGGATTTCTTGCCTATGATCTGCCCGGTACAGCCAATGCGCGCGTTCTGTGGGCTACCGGTCGGGAAAATTTCTTGAGGTCAGGTTCACCGGTTATTCAGGTGGATTATGATCATTTTTATTTTTTACCTTTAATTAGAAAGTAATAATTGAGCAAGAATTAAATTAATAGCTGAAAAGAATGCTGTTATAACTGCCTGGATGTATAACAATGATCATGAAACAAAGACAACTGCCCAGTCTCGCCTGGTTTTTCGAACTGCATGGTGCTTGCCTAAAAGATAAGTCCCTGATACCGGTACTGGTCACCTTTTAAGGGGCGTAATTGGGTGTCAATAGACCACTGGTTGGATCGAAGGTAAATGTGACGCTGGGGGATGAGTTGTCAAAAAGCTCACCTCCACCATCTTTCCTGACCCCTACCATGCTGAACAAACCTTCATCATCCACAAAGCCTTCTACCCGATAGAGAACACGTCCTCCTTGGGGACAATTATGAAATTTGATTGTCCCCATCACCAGATCTCGATCAACTTCCTGCATCAAATCCAGTGACCAGCGGTAAATGAATGTGCCTTCAGCCTCATCACAACGACTGCCACGAGCCTCAAAAAAGCGGTAGGTTTGTCCATTTTCTGTAAATGTTTCAGTGTCAAGAGCCACGAGTGAGCTGTTTACCGGGGTTTTGGATATCTGAGGAGGCTTTGAATCGTTTTCATTCTCATTTTCTGACAATAAATCCTGTTGCATTTCCTCTTGAGATGCGATTATCTGCGTTATTTGGTCAACCAAGTCATTTGTCAAAGTCTCGACTTCACTCTCTTCAATATCTGGGAACAAATCAATAAATTGTGTTTTTATCTGCTCTTTGATGTTGTCTTCAATCTGCCCACGAACTGCACCACCCATTGCACTGAGTGGGTCCTGATAGAGGTCACGCACAAATTCTGAAAATTTATTAACCTTATCAGCATACTCAAATCCCTGATCCATCCCCGGAAAAACGCTGCCCAAAACTTCCTTAATAATATTTACATTTAATTCCGCCCCACGTGTAACTGCGTCCGCTCCGACACGGTGAATTACTTCTCCATCCGGTCTATTAGATTTTGGGTTTTGATCTTGCCAAATCCCATAAAAGACCGAAGAATTCTGGAGTAGTTCCTGACGCAATTCAGCCAGCCTATTAACCTCACTGTTTTCCAGTTTCCTGATGAAGTCAGAAATTGACGATTCCAATGGATATGTTTGTTGAATAATCTCCAATAATTCTTCTTCCTCTGTAGTTGATTTTTTAGATGATAAAACTTTAATCAGGTTTTGTCTTGCGGTTTCCTCTTCATCTTTAATGATGCCAAAAAATCCTGCAATGCTTTTAATTATGTCCAGAGGACCACTGGTTGGACGTGCCAAACCTTTCCTCCCGACTGAGTTGGCATTAGATAAAGCGCGTGTGGTAAAATTCCGAGCCGCTTTAACGATCTGGGTCTCATCACCAAGATCCGCAAATGATTCAAGCAGACGGTTCGCATCTTCCCAGCTAGTTGGAACAGAAGAATCAAATAAGGGGTATTGATAACCTCCTGATGCGATTTCATAGTAAGTCAGTCGCACAGTATCAACAGCCATCAAAAATAGGGTCAGCGTTTCTATCTCTTGCTGTGAATCAGAGCCAGATAAAGGATAGAAAGTAAATTGGGAAGGGGTAAAACTCGAAATACCCTGGTCATTTTCCAGAATTTCAATGACTGGAAAGGCAAAAACTGAGTCATTCGGGTAAAGTGCTTCGCAATAATATCTGCCGGGATTAAGGAATAGCGGTGTTTCAATTGGATTTATGATAAAAACGTGGAGATGTGGTTGGTCACTATCCAAACGAGTAAATAGAAATATAGCTGGACCATCAACCATGGAATTAGAAGGACTCGCTTTTTGTCGAACACACCCACTACTAAAAGAAGTTAATACGATTGATAACAGAAGAAGAAAGGAAATGGAATTCTTTTTACACATTCTGGTTCACCTGATATGAGTTGGTTGTAATAAAACCATTCGACCCCTTAATGACGTATCTGAATCCTGGCGGTCTAAGAATTTAAAACATTACACATTTAATATAATATAATAAATCAAGAACAACATCAAGCCAGAAATCGTGAATTTTGACAGAAGTTTTTCTTCCCTGATAACATGCAATGGTACTGAGGATCAAGTGAATGAAGTATTACAATTTTTCAAGAAGTCTGGTGATTTCTATTATTATTTTTATGATAAGCCTGGCCTGCAATCTTCCACCACTTAATCGTGACTCCTCCAAAGACGTATTACAAACTGATCCAACAACACAAAATATTCCGAAGCCTAGCCTGGTTGATGAAAGTGCAAATGACAATTCATCAACTGAAATATCCTATGAAATGGGATTGAGCCGCAAACAACCTTATCCTGTAGGTAACCTGGTGAACATCGAAGGATGGCAAATTGAAGTTCGAGAATTCTTGCGTGGTTCTTCGGCAATGGATGTCTTAAGTGCAAGTGGACGTGAGCTCGATCCACTTCCAGAGGGATCCGAATATGTCTTGGCAAGTATATTTTTACGCTGCGTAGCATTAGATGATCAGGCGCACTCTTTAGGAATATCTGAAATTTCAATTACTGGCAGTAGTAATTTAATTTATGGAGATCAACTGGACGGTCTCCCCCAACCTGAATTTCTCTTTGAAGATATGTATACAGCCGAAGCAGTTGAAGGATGGGTAGATGCAATCATTCCAACCACAGAAAACAATCTCATGCTGGTTTTAGACCTCAATAACTGGGACCCAACAATTCGTCAAACCCATTTTTTTAGTTTGGAGGAGGGAACTTCCATTACATTATCCAGCTCTGGAAACGAAAAAGCAATGAACTCCATTGGAATTGATATTTCCAACCCCGCACTGCTGAATCAAGAGATGATATTAAAAAATTGGGCATTAACAGCAGTAGAATTCATTTCGGGAGAACAAGCACTTAATGTATTGCTGCAAGCTAACCCAAAGTTTCCACCCCCTGAGCCTGGTTGGTTATATTTGCTTATTAAAGTGAAAGTGGATTATTTCCAGTCTGGTGATGTTCCCGCCAATCTTCAATCATCTCATTTTTACGCTGTGGATGGGTCAGGTTCGATGGACGCTGGTTCAAATCGGTATATTATTACACCAAAAAGTGAAGAGCGGGAATGGTTGAATGTACGCTTGCTGCCTGGAGCAGCAGTTGAAGGATGGGTGATTGTCGCTGCTAAGTCTGATTCATACCCCTTTATGATCGCTTTTGATCCCGAAGAATTCAGCTGGGATAATACAGGAGAAAGCAAGCGCTACATAAAATTAGCAGATTAGAAAGGTGAATGGATTAAATTTCTGGCTGTAAATTAAGAAAAAAACAGGTGGGCTGAGCCACCTGTTTTTTGTTACTCAAACTGTTCGCGCAGTCGATGATTGATTCTGTGTAAGCGTTTCTTAAGCCGGAAGATGCGCATCTCCAGCATCCATTTTTCGTGCATCAGATCACGGGGAGAAGTGAAGGGCTCCGGGTGCATGAAGAATCGGTATCGATTTTGTTCACCCATACCTCTGTCTGATGGAGAAACCTGCTGGGCTGGTCTCGCTCTGTGACGAAAACCTCTCCCCTGCATACCATCTTCGGTTTGCATAGGATGGCGATGTGCTCTATGTTGAAAACCTCTCCCCTGCATGCCATCTTCAGTCTGCATTGGATGGTGATTTCCTCCGTGGTGAAAACCTTCCCGCGGAATAAGTTCTTCAACCGTGTCCATTCTATGCTGGTGTTGTCTTTCCCGGTGAGGAAATTCCTCACAGCTGCATGGTTCTGTTTGTTCCCGTAAATTACGGTTACGTATTCTATTTTTTGATCTTTCCATTCTCAATTTCTTTTTTCCTTTATTACTATCTTTTTCACGACTTGATCACCCTCGTGGGCTCTGGTTTTGCTGGTAATATGGTCGTTCATATTACCCAATTCGATGGTCAACATCAATGTCCCTCCTTATTCTGTTGATTAATTCTTGAGCATCTCCTGGATGCTATCCTGCGCCTTGACCAATTCTTCCCGCCAGGTCAGCAAAGCTGCTTCACCAATGCGGGTTAGGTTGTAAAGTCTACGTGGTGGACCCTGGTTGTTATCGGTGTCCCATTCGGAATGGATCCATTCAAGATCTTCCATTTGACGCAGGGTACGGTAAACGACACTAGGGTGTAGCGATTCAAGACCCAGCGATTCCAGGTCTGCCAGGAGAGAATATCCATGCCGGGGGGATTGGGAGATCAGGGTCAGCAGTGCGGGTTCGACGAGTGCAACCTTTAAAGGCGTGCGTCGTTTTTCACGTCTGTGACCGTTTTCCATTCCCCATCCTCTTTTGTGTCTTGGCATTTTTAACCTCTTTCTCAACAATGGTTATATTTTAATACGCTATTCTATATTTGTCAATAGTAATTACAGGAATAGTGTATAGATAGTAATAGTTCCAATAACGAAATAAAAGTACTAACAAAACACGAACCCCCTTTCTAAGAGAAAGATGAAAAAAACCCCATCCAATTCGAGGACCCTTATTCGTGAATTCGTCATCATGGTCCTATTCGTGGACGGCAATTTCGATACTTCTATTTGCAATTAACTTGTTGAGGAACTCAAGTTAATAGCGAAAAATGATGAGCTGACTGTATTTCTAGGGATTCAACACTGGCTCTACTGCCCAGAGTGCATCAATGCCATAATATAATTCCGCACAGTTATTCACCCAGTGATCAGGTGTCTCCTGCAACTCCGCAATTCCATCCAAACTATCCAGTGCTCGCACCTGAATTTCCTGCTGGCCTTGCAACGCCAGTTCCCTAATTTGAGCATCACGCATATCCCACATTTTCGCACGAAAGCGAAATTCCGGAATACGCGAGTATATACTCTCAGTGGAAAAACCTATATGAACAAATGCTGCTAATAAAATTATCGCTACTGGAAAAGCCTTTTTCCAATTTGAGTTCTTTTCTCCCAATAGAGCCATCCATAATCCCAGAATCAACCCACTGATCAGAATAACTGCTGCGAAAGCAGGGTGAGTTTGTATATATGCTCGCAAATCCGGGTAAGCTGGCTCAGTTGTCAGCGTGGGAACAGCCAAAAATAATAGAGTTACACCCTCAGCTATTAATATCATCAGAAGAGGCAGTAAAAACCAACGCACAATTCGTTGAAAATAATTTTCGGACATCCATGCCCCAATCAGCAAGCCACTTATTGCAGTTGTGATAACGGTAGTAAAACGGGCTGCTAACAAAGCCCGAGCAGTCGGAGCGGAGGACATGGCATATACGTTTGGCGCCATCTCCAAAAATATTAATAGGAGGTGGATTACCTGGATTCCAACCAGAATTAAAACAAGCTTCCTGAAGCTTAAGCAAGTCGGTCGTTTATACCTCAGGAAAAAAGCCCAACCAAATGCCGTGAAAAGTAGAAAGGCAAAAAAAGTTGGTAGCGTGACTCGATAAAGCAAATATTGCACATATTGTATCAAGCTGTCAGTGGTTATCCTGATTAATTCTACGAAAGATTGTGTTTCCAGGTAAATGTTGGTCATTCTCACTTTGTTCACCGGCGAGAGAACTAATACAATAATACCGAGGAATGTGCCAGCCAGCGCAATACTTAATGGAAACAAAAATCGTCTCCCGTTGGATTGTTTTCTCCTCGATGCGAAGAGTGCTGAGATAAAAGCAATGCCCAAAATTCCAGCCTGGTATACCGCACCTGTCTCAGAAAACCCAGCCGCCAGAAATGCCAGTAACACAAGCCCTATCACTGGTAGGACCCCACCTTTTTTTTCCAAACCTTGCCATATGACCCATGCAGCTACCCAGACAAGCGTAATTAATGGCGCCAGGTATGGTAACATGCCAGGCCGCCAATAGAGAATCTGTGTGCGGTTAGGCGCTTGGTATAAAACCAGGTGCACAACTGCAGCAGATAACATCAAGTATTCCACCGGATCCAGTTTAACCTGAACCAACCTGGAAATCTGCCGAAAAAGGACCATAAAACCTGCTACAAACAAAATCACCATTAACCCAGGCAGAAGAGACACCGTAAAACGTCCAATTTCTTCACTGATACCCATCATTAAAGTCAATGAATAGCGATTAGCCGAATAAGCACTGGCCTGTAAATATGAATTCCATTGAACAGCAAAGAAATTTTCTCCCCTCAGAAAAGCTGCATAACAGTAATCATCCTGCAAGTAGCGGGAATACATTCCTGTCCAGATATAACCGATCAATGGGACAATTAATAAAGCGTTGAGAATGCCTGAAATCCAACGATACATGAGTGAAGTGGATTGTTGAAACAAGCTTGAACGCTACTCCACTTTTATCTGTGTATATTGCTGTACTACATTCCCGTCCATATCATTGACCAGGAAGCCCACCAGGTAATTTCCCGCCGGGGCGTAGACCTGTTCCCACACGAAGGCAGAACTGCCAAAGGTGAGCGTATCGCCTTCTTCGAGAACGATCTGGGTGATCTGGCCACTGGTATCCAATTCCATCCAGCGTTGCAGCAGGGTGAAGGTATCTCCTGCAGCTGTGGAAATCTCGTATGGGGAACTGGCGGTCTCATTGCCCTGGAAACCAAAGACCTGGAACAGACGACCATCACGGAAGTACATCTGAGCCTTGCGTTGTTCGCCACTCTCTGCAAAGGTGTAGATACCATCCACGGCATAAATCGCGTCCTCCGCATTGGCTCCATACGCAAGCGGGTTGAAGAGCGCAACAGATGATTGATTACCGTCGGTGATGGAGAAGAGGGTTGGCTCCCACTCAAAATTCATGCGGAAGGACTCGCTCTGTGGCCAGACCGGATAGTAGACCCCGTTCAATTCTTCAGTTTCTGAACCCTCCAGATAGTCAGTATCAGCAATCAGGATGCTGTTGGTGTTGGCATCATACAATCCGGTGAAGAAGTACACATATCCCACCTGTTCTCCGGTGATGTCAATGCTCAATCGCACTGCATCTCCCGGTGCCACGCTATTGGCAGACGTTGTGATCGGCGAGAGACTGATGGTACCACTGCCGGGTGCCCGCGTGAACCCACTGGTAGCAGGCACCACCGGCACGGCAGCATCCACTGTGAAGGAACGATCATTGTAATGATAAACAAGAAAGTCATCCCACAATGTGACGCGTGCAAAGCGATCTGCCAGGGCGATGTAAGACTGCATACCGGTATAGGGAGAGCTGTACAGAGTTGAGTTGGGGAAGTAAATAGCTATGCCTGTCGAACCCGGCTTGGAGTTCCCATGCCGTTCAGCCACAACGACATTCTGCAGACTTCTGAGTACATTGTTGGCAGCCGTTTGAATTCTGGAGTCGTTGCTTTGTTTGGCAACCAGCTGTACAAAATGTCCCAGATCGATAAAGGAAGGTGGCACCTGGTTACCAAAAATGCTGGTATAGGATTGGGCATAATTACGGGCACTGGCTACCAGCGACTGATCAATATCCTGCATGGCATACGAAAAATCATTAAATGAAGTGATTAAATCCGGAAGTTGGTTCAAATCTACAGCGGTGAGGGTAATGTTTTTCTCAAGCTGGTTGACAAGTTGCTCGGCACTGACACGCGCAGGACCAAAGAAACCACCGCTGCTGGAGTTCTGGCGCAGATAATCCATGCGCGCGTTCTCATCCGTAATGCGTTCATCCTGGTCAATATAGGATTCAACGATATTGGTTGCCAAATCTGCTGTTGAGATGGAGGGATCGTAAACCAACAAGCTGATAAAGGCTGAGTATGCCCATCCCAGGCTGGGTTCTGTTTCCTCGGAGGCGACTGCATAATCCGCGTAAGGCTGCAGGGCAGCGTAGACCTCCAGTTGGGACATGAGGCAGGCATCCATGCCAATCAGATCGAATTTTTGAATACCAGTGTTGGCCTGGATATCCGCCAGAGCCCGATCCAGTTCTGAGAGATAAATGGCATCATCGGGCAGCTGTTGGATCAGGGGAGCACTACCGCTATCATGTCCACCGGGAGCCGGATCGGTCCAGCCACCTGGCCAACCCATGCCGTGATCGGACATGATCAACACATAGTGATCCGATGGGTAGGTGTTCACCGCCCAGGTGACAAATTCGACCAGGGACTCTCCGTCTGCCATGTTAATTTCCCCCAGGTCTTCCACCAGTTCAGATCCAATGGCATTGAGGTCATCATCATACAACACCAGGTAACGGCGGGCAGTCTGCCAGTCGCCATCACCACTGAAACCACCACGAAAGCGATCTATCTGGGTCACAATGCGTACATCTGGGGATGAACCGATACGTTCCATCTCGTTCAAATCGATGAAGATATCCTGTTCCAGCACCTGATCATCGGCATCCTGATAGTTCATCACCAACCAGGAGTTTCCACTTCCGCCAGACGGTGGTGGTGATGGTCGTGGTGTGCGGGTAGCCTCTACGGCTGCAGGTTCATCATAAACGTAAGGCTCCTGGTTATCTACCGGCGCACCTCCCAGATCTAGACCATTGGAAAAGACAAAAAATAGAATCAAAATTAAAACGATGGCGATGCCACCACAACCAAGTTTTCCTTTACCACCACCCAAAAGGCTGCCTGCAGAACCAAGCAGTGATCCACCGCCACCGCTGGAATAGGTGTCACCGGTGCCACCAGCACTTCCTGAGGGTTGACTCGTTTGGCGCCGCCCAGGTGCGGTTGCGCGTCGTTGCGGTTTTTCGCCTTTTCGGCGTCGCTGAACATCAATTTCAGGTTTTTCAGACATGATTGCCCTCCCAGGTGAATAACTGGTTCTGTTAAATGCATTATAGTGCAATTGAGGATTAAGGGAAATAGGCTGAAGGTTGGCCTGGAACTTCCTGATTTGTTTAAGCCGATTTCACTGATCCTGAGAATCGATTCTTTTCACCCATCCTCAGATTGGGATTGAATTGCGGCGACACGAGTGCCATAATAGTGGTAAGGATCCAGGAGCTACAGCTATGAAAAACATTCTGTTTATTGCGCTTTCCATTTTTTTACTCTGCACAATTGTGGGTTGTTCCGGTGGGTTTAGTGCTGAATTTAAAGATGACTATACCTTGTTCGTGGAAGCAACAGATCGCATAGACGGGCTGGCAGCAGAGGAGATATCCTATGCAGAGTTCCTCGTTCAATTGGAGGAAATTCAGACCTTTTACAAAAATTTTGCTGCTCACGAATGGCCGGATCAATTATCAGCAGCATATGCATCCTTTGAGACTGCCATGCATAGTCTCAATCTGGTCAAGGAAGTTTGGGATGTTTACAACAAGGGTTCCGGCAGCTGGAGATGCTCGCTCGATCGCGATGTTGGAAATGATGTTGCGCGGACATTGGAATTTCAAGAGCGTCTGGATGATACAGATGAATCCGCTTTGAAGTGGTTGCGATCACAAACCTGCGATGTGATCATCAAGGATCTACTGGAAAAATTTTCGCTTCATTATACGGCTGGTAAAGACGAAATGGAAGACTTTTTACATTAAACTTTCTCAGCGTTGAAAAGTATTCTTGAATCTGGTTCGAACAGCGGTTGAATCAAACTATCTATGGTTAAAACCACAGGCTGACACGAATCAAACTTCCTCAATCAGGTTCGTCCATAACCTGTTTCAACTGGTTTGGATTTTGACTATCCGTGGATTCAAATCCACGGTGACAAGAGCCAATCTTTTCAAAGCATGAATTTCCTACAGCTTACTGGCTTTGAGTCTTCCATCCGTACTATAATAATCGAATGACCACCACCTCCCCCCTGCGCATCGGCATCGACATCGGCGGTACCTTTACCGATTTCGTCGTTTACGACCCCGCCACCCAACAAATCAACACCTTCAAGCTGCTCTCCACCCCTGCTAACCCTGCGCTGGCGGTGTTGACAGGCTTGGATAATATTTTTTCCAACCGCAATGATAAAAACGCCACCATCGTGCATGGTTCCACCGTCGCCACCAACGCCCTGCTTGAGTACAAAGGTGCCCGCACCGCTCTGGTCAGCACGACCGGGTTCAAGGATGTTCTCCAGATCGGTCGTCAAAACCGCCCCTCGCTCTATGATCTGACGGTCAGCCTGCCTGAACCCCTGGTTCCGTCTGATCAACGCTTCGAAGTGGACGAACGCGTCCTGCATACCGGCGAGGTTCTGACACCTCTTGACCCTTCCCAGGTGCAAGCATTGACCATAGACATTCAATCATCTGGAGCGGAAGCCGTGGCCATCTGCCTGCTGTTTTCTTTTCTGCATCCCGAACACGAGAACCAGATCGCCCAAGGTTTGCGAGCGTCGGGTTATTTTGTCTCAGTCTCGTCAGAGATCCTGCCGGAGTTCCGCGAGTATGAGCGCTGCAGCACCACCGTGGTGAACGCCTATGTTTCCCCGGTTCTGGGAAAATACCTAACCTATCTGGAGGATGCGCTCGAGCCTGGTATGCGCTTGAGTGTGATGCAGTCCAATGGGGGTGCTATCCAACCCGCAGAAGCTCGACAGGCCGGGGTGCGTTGCATCCTTTCGGGTCCGGCAGGCGGTGTGGTTGGTTGCGAATATATTGGTAGATCAGCGAACCCCGACGGTGATTTGCGTCTGATTGGCTTTGATATGGGAGGCACCTCCACCGATGTCTCTTTGATCGATGGCACCCGCCAGATCACCACCGAAGCAGTCGTCAGTGGTCATCCCATCCACTTGCCTATGCTGGATATCCACACCATCGGTGCTGGCGGTGGTTCGATTGCCCGTGTCGACCCCGGTGGAGCATTGCGGGTTGGCCCTGAAAGTACCGGTGCGGATCCCGGCCCGGCTTGCTACGGTACAGGGGAAATCCCCACCATCACGGATGCCAATGTGGTGCTGGGACGACTGGCTCCCGAGTTATTCCTGGGCGGTAAGATGCAGCTGGATGAGCAACGCTCCTGGCATGCCATTGAAAAAATTGCGATAGTTTTGAATATGGAATCCACCCGGGTCGCGTTGGGGATTATTCAGGTGGCCAACGCCCACATGGAACGCGCGCTTCGTGTCATATCTGTGGAACGCGGTTGGGATCCGCGTGTTTTCAGCCTGCTCTCTTTTGGGGGTGCTGGCGGGTTGCACGCCGCTGACCTGGCGCGTGGTCTGGGGATTCCAAGAGTACTCGTCCCACCATTGGCATCCACCCTCTCCGCATACGGTATGCTGGTAGCGGATGTGATCAAAGACTATTCCCAAACGGTGATGCTGCCCGGGGATACATCGCTTGAGAAATTATCCGCTCTGCTGGCGGAGTTATCCCAACGCGGAACCGCCGAAGTGCTGGCTGAAGGCGTCTCACCCGCGGATATCCATTTGGAGCACAGCCTGGATATGCGTTACCGTGGTCAGTCCTATGAGTTGAACATTCCCTTTACCCCAGCCTTTCTAGACACCTTTAACCAACAGCACCAGGCAACCTATGGCTATGCCAAACGTGAGGCAAAAATAGAAATTGTCAATCTGCGCTTGCGAGCGATCGGGCAAAGCACGCCACCACCGTTGAATAGCCAGCTGCTGGGTGATCCCAATCCCCAGCAGGCTTACCTGGATACCCGCCCAGTGATCTTCCACACCGATCCCATACCAACGCCTTTTTACCGGGCAGAAGCACTGCTGCCCGGTAACCGCTTGCAAGGTCCTGCCGTGGTGGTACGCTCGGATACCACGATCCTATTGAGTCTAAGCAATCAGGCCTGGGTAGATGGGTTGGGGAATATCATCATCGAGGTGGGACCATGAGCTACGACCCGATTCGCCTGGAAATTTTCAAGCATTTATTTGCCTCGATTGCGGAGGAAATGGGCACCGTCTTGCGCAAGTCCAGCTACTCCCCCAATATTAAGGAAAGAAGGGACTATTCCTGCGCGGTATTTGATGCCCAGGCGCAGATGATCGCGCAGGCAGCGCACATCCCGGTGCACCTGGGATCCATGCCACTCTCTGTTCAGGCTGCCATCGACCATTATGCCGGTGATCTTCACCCCGGTGATGCTGTCATTTTGAATGATCCTTTTCGCGGCGGTACGCATCTTCCGGACATTACCATCGTTTCCCCGGTCTTCTTACAGGAAGGTGAAGAAAAATATCTGGCCGGATTTGTGGCTTCGCGTGCCCATCACGCCGATGTCGGCGGGATGACTCCCGGCTCCATGCCGATTGGCCGCGAATTGTTTCAGGAGGGTCTGATCATTCCACCGGTCAAGCTGGTGCGCGCCTGGAAGACCGATCAATCAATTCTTGATCTGATCCTGGCAAATGTGCGCACCCCGGAAGAACGCCTGGGGGATCTACTGGCACAACTGGCCGCCAACCAGCGCGGCACCGAACGGCTTTTGGATATGGTCAACCGCTATGGCAGAGATGAGATCCACACCTCCATGCAGGAACTGCTGGCCTACACCGAGCGCATGACCCGCAACCTGATTACTTCTTTGCCCGATGGCACTTTTACCTTCAGCGACTGCCTGGACGATGACGGTATCTCGGGGCAACCCGTCCCCATTTGCGTTGCGATTACCATTCAAGGAGATCATGCCCGGGTCGATTTCAGCGGTTCCGCCCCCCAACAACAGGGCAATATCAACGCTGTGTATGCCATCACCCTTTCAGCAGTTTATTATGTCTTCCGTTGCCTTCTGGGGCTGGATGTACCTAATAACTCGGGTTGTCTGGCGCCGGTGGAAGTAATTGCCCCCGAGGGGACGGTGGTCAATGCCCTGTCGCCCGCCGCTGTTGCTGGTGGGAACGTAGAAACTTCTCAGCGCATCGTGGATGTACTCCTGGGTGCTTTGGCACAGGCTTGCCCGGAAAGAATCCCCGCTGCCAGTCAGGGCACCATGAACAACATCACCATCGGCGGTCCGTTGCTATCAGGTAGAGGTTCCTTCACTTATTATGAAACGTTGGCAGGCGGTACCGGCGCCACCATCGAACAAGATGGTGCTTCTGCAGTGCATTCTCACATGACCAATACGCTCAACACCCCGGTGGAAGCCCTGGAATACGCCTATCCCATGCGGGTGCTGCACTACGAAGTCCGGCGCGAATCCGGCGGATTGGGTCACAAGCATGGCGGTGACGGTCTGCGGCGTGATATCCAGGTGCTCGTCAACTGCCAGGCTACCCTGCTGACCGAACGGCGGACCCACCAACCCTACGGACTGAACGGTGGAGAACCCGGACAATGCGGTGTAAATAGCCTGTTACGAGGGGAAGATCAGATCCCATTGGCGGGGAAAGGCACCGTGGAACTGAATCGGGGAGACATCATCAGCATCCAAACGCCTGGCGGGGGTGGATTTGGTAAAACTCCATCCTGATCACGCAAGAAAATCACATTGTTGATGCAGAATTAAGAATCCCCCAAAAGCCAATTTATAAACTTGTACTTATTTCAGACACTTTTTTTCTGCTGCGTTTCTTCCACCAGAATATACCAGCGATCACAACAAAAACCGTCATTGTCAACAAAAGTGCCTGCATTTCACTGGATGCGCGTTCAATGGCTGAAGCATAAAGAAATACCAGGGTGACAAAAACAGTGGTTCTGATCAGTTCCGCCAGTACCAGCATGCCAATCCAGCGCCGGACTGGCACTTTGCTTAATCCTGTAGCAATCAGGGATGGGACAGGTAATCCAAAAGTTAGTTTAGCCAGGAAAAGGAAACGCGGAGCATGTTTCTGAATTTCGAGCTTCATCTCATCAATAATTTTTAAATTTACCCCAAATCGAGGACCCAATCGCTTGATCCAGTCCAGCTGGGAATACCGCCCCAGGTTATACCATGCCATATCAGCCAATAAATTTCCTGTAACAAGAACCACAAAGACCGGTATGGGGTATAAATACATACCGGAAATCGCAATTCCTCCTGCCAAAGTGCTGAAGAGGCCTTCCAGCAGGTTTGTTATTCCCATTGCAAGATAAGGTAAGATGGATTCAGTTATGGGGGTCAAAATAAAATACATGCTGTCACATCAGTTATTTTTAGTTTGTTTATCAATACACAACTCGGTTATCGCATCAGATCCATATAACAACCCGGTCGATCTTCGATTGTACCCTCTATTCTGCTTTCCTACCAATTAATACCGATCAACCTGATTCAAGAGGTTTGAAATGAATAGCTCCGAATTTTAAACCCGGGTGAGATTGCAATCGCAAATTTTCTTATCATTTCCCAGAAATCAGGGTTTTAACATTTCCAACATTTTTCGTCAAGTTATCATTTCCTTTTACCTTTCAACTTTTTCCTTTTTCCTACTCTCCACTATACTTAACCCATGAAAACTTACATCGCCCTCTTCCGTGGCATCAACGTCGGTGGAAAGAACATACTTAAAATGAAGGACCTGGTCGGTTTGTTGGAGGCGCTGGGTGCTCAGAATGCGAAAACCTACATCCAGAGTGGAAACGCTGTATTCCTTTCTACGGAAGATCCCTCCTGGCTTTCAGAACAGATCAGCCTGGCAATCCAAAATCGCTTTGGGTTTGCGCCACATGTTCTGGTTATGGATCAGGCTGAATTCGAAAAAGCAATGCGGAACAATCCATATCCAGAAGCCATGTCCAACCCGAGTTCCCTGCACCTGGGATTTCTGGCTCATCCACCTGAGCATCCAAATCTGGAAGGGCTTGAAAACCTCAAGAGTGAGAGCGAACAATATCATCTGACCGACAGAGTATTTTACTTGTATGCCCCGGAAGGAGTTGGCAGGTCAAAATTGGCAGCCAACAGCGAAAAACTGCTGGGAGTCCCCATGACCGATCGCAATTGGAAAACTGTCTGCAAGATCCAAGCGCTGATAGAGGTGATTTGATCAGCTATCCAGGATTAAATCCACCTTCGTACGCTGGATTTGTATGATGTGTATTCCAAACCAAATTTTTCCTCCAAATAGGTTTCTTCTGGAATAATCACCCAGATGGTAATCAGCCATACCAGCAATGGAACGAACAGCAATCCCCAAGCATTCTGATTGAAGATAAGTAACCCGGCGAAAACCAGTGTTAATCCGACATACATCGGGTTTCTCGTACGCTGATATACCCCGGATAATACCAGAGAAGTTGATGGACGTTGCGGGTTTGGAGAAGTCTTCGCCAGAAGCATGCTGCGGATAGCGGGTATTCCAAATACAAAATTCAAGGCAATCAGAATGACACCTAAAATCCTGGCGGGTATTGCTGGTATAAAAGAAAGTGGTAAAACAATTTGAAGTAAGATGGCGATAACGGCCAGCCCGATATAAACCACAAATGGGTTAATAACAACTAATGCATGATCTCTTTTTGGTTCCATATTCCAGGTCTCCTTTATGATTGATTATGAATCCCAATTGACAATCACCAAATTTGAATATAAACTTATTAATAACAGCAACGCTATATTGGATATAGTATTACTGTATTAAATATAACAAATTGGATAGGAAATGTCAAGTTAAATGGAAAAAGAAAAGCCTACCAAACGCACATATAATTCAAGCCGGCGTAAAGCACAGGCAAATCAGACTCGCCAGCTCATCGTAGAGTCAGCTCGCAAGTTGTTTTCTGAGCGTGGTTACACCGGTGCAACCATAGAGGCAATTGCTCAGGAAGCTGGTGTTGCGACTGAGACCGTATATGCAGCATTTGGCAATAAACGCGAAATTCTCTCAACGTTAATTGATGTGTCAATTGTAGGCGATGACAGACCCATTCCCCTCATGCAGCGGGAAGGACCTTTATCTGTACTGCAAGAGAAAAATCCTTATCGCCAGATTGAAATTTTTTCCCATGATATTCAAGAGATCATGAACCGCATGGCTCCAATCTTTGAAATCATGCGCATCGCTTCCAAAACGGAGCCGGAGATAGCTGATATGCTGCAACAAATTCTCATGAGTCGTTACCATGGAATGGAAAAATTTATCCAATACCTGAGTGCAGATATCACGCTGCAAGAAGATCACACACCGGCTGAAGTGGTCGAAACCGTTTGGGCAATTACCAGCGCTGAACTCTATAACTTATTAACAGTCGATCGAGGTTGGTCTGGTGAAAAATATGAACAATGGCTGGCTATAACACTGAAAAAACTATTGTTGTAAAGTTTTAAACGAAAAGTGATCAAGAAGATGTACAGGTAAAGAGGTAACCCCATGGACATGTATACAATACTGATGAAGCGCCGCTCGGTGCGTAATTTCAAAGATCAACCCATCCCGAAAGAGATCATTGAGCAACTTCTGGATGCTGCCAACAACGCCCCAACCGGCGGGAATATCCAGCCTCTTTCTGTCATCGTCGTGCAGAAAAGCGAAAACAGAGCAAAACTGGCGGAGATTGTCGGTAACCAACCCTGGGTCAAGAATGCTCCACTATCAATGATCTTCTGCCTGGATTACAACCGCGTCAAACGTTGGGCGGTCCTGAATGGCACGGAATTCAAAGGGGATCAGGCTTTCTCGCATTTCCTGATCTCCTATGCGGATGTGATTTGCGCGGCCCAATCGGTGGTATTGCTGGCAGAAAGTCTGGGGTTGGGATCAGTCTACGTCGGAACCATCCAATCCTGTATGGATGATGCGCGGGAACTTTTAGCTGTTCCGAACTATGTGCTGCCGATGATGGCGCTTTCGCTCGGTTATCCCAAATCCATTCCCCGCACCATCCCAAAATTGGAACGGGATGTGATTGTCCATCATGAGCATTATCAAGCCCGCAGGGATGACGAAATTCTTAAAGCATTTGATCAGAAATACGGTGATTTTGGTGTCAAAGCCGAAGAATATCTGGAGAAAGCTTTCATCGAAACCGTTGAAGCCGACAGACAGGGAGCAGATGGCTGGACAGCCTGGGCAGTTGAAGCAATGACCAAACTCGAGATCCGTAACAACGCTGAATTTCTGTTCAAGCTCCGCTATCCAAACGATGTCATGGTCAGGATGAACAAACATCTGATTGACTCCTTTAAAAACGCTGGCTTCGATTTCTTTATCGAACAGGATTCGTAATTTCGAAATAAATTTTAATAACATTATATTTAGAACTCCATGCCTCCCGGGTTCATCTCAGGAGGAATTTATCATTTTTCACCTTTAGGCTTTCGTCTTTCAACTCTTTCCTTTTTAACACCCCCTTTTTCCTTCCAAATAACTCTGAGGTTTTACCAAGGGGTTAACCTTGAGGTTATCAGCCGCCCTAAATAATATTTACAGAAGATAACCTGGAGGAACTCGGATGAGATATTGTTTCCCCTTCGTAGCCAACCCATATTTATCGGTTTAACTTTTGCAAAGGCGGGTTTCAACCCGTGGCATGGGTGACAATGGCGACAGGAGGATGGGAGAATGCTGTCTGTAGGTGCGTGTTGGCCATGCAGGGTGAAGCATGCGAGCAAAGGATTTTGGGTCTGTATACGGGGTTATGCTCGTATGCTTCGCGCCCTACCGGGGTTTGTAAATGGCGTTAGTGAAACTAGAACAGGATCAATAGATCCTTGAGGGTAGCCTTCAGAAAATCGGTATCACCGGAGAGTTCTGCTCGTGCGAGTCCTTCTTCGAAGGAAAAACGCCCGGAGACGAAGATGTTAAAGTCGAGGGTATCCATCCGCAAGCGGGCGGTTTCTGCTCCGGTTCCGACTTTCCAGGTGCTCCCGGCCATTCCTGTAAGTTCGAAGACAATAGCCTGATCACCCAGCTTGTTGGAGAGCTGTCTGGCAACATCCAGCATCACCAGGGCAGCGATCCTGCCGTCGTGCTTAGCAGTTTGCTCAAAGTGATTGCCGGTTGCACGGCAGATGTCCAGCCGATGCATCCAGGTATCACGGCTGTGGATGACCCACATCAAATGCCGCAGGGAGAGGTTGCCTGCAACGGGGTGCGGAAGGGTGATTAATTTCGGCAACAGAAAACCGTACGACCAATTGTGAATAGCTTTTGGCGCGACCCGGCGCAGCTCAGCTATAATTTCTTCTGGTGATCTATCGCGACGTTCTCCGACCTGAAGATCATTGACAGCATCCTCCGGAAGTTGCCCTGGTTTCTGTTTGGCGGTGTATTGGTGGAACATTTCGCGAAAGCCAGTGCCACTGGCGTACCCACCGGCTTGATGAGCGAGGATATCCTTGACTGTCCAGGTTGTGCAGGCGGTTGGTTTGTGCCAATCCTCGTCACTGAGTTTGTCGAGTAACTGGCTGAAACGTGAGAATTCGTTCTCAAGTAAACTGAAGGCTTCATCGGCTGTGACATAGGAAATATTGAGTGCGTTGGGGATTGATTGGATGTTGGTTTGGATAGTAGTACCGGTAATCATTTTTTACTCCTTATGGGTTGGAAAGTTAAATTGCCCAGGCTTTACTGAACAAGGTGATCACAGCTGGTGTAAGGGAACCAAAACGTCCTTCACCAACTGGAAGTCGGGGTTGATTGGCTAAATGCAAAGCAGTTAGACCGTGCGTAATCGCGATCAACAAATCGGACAGTTGTTGTTCGTTCAAATCTGTGTTCAGCTGTGGCAACCAGTTCCCTATGTGGTCATAATAACGATGCAGAATTCCAAAGCTGAGTTTCAGGCTCTCCTCGGAAGGCTCAAAGCCTGGAACAGGTCGCTCAAAACACAACTGGTATAGTTCTGGGTTCTGGATGGCAAAGGTCATGTAGCCTTCCATGAGGATTGATAGATCATTCTGCCAATTATCATCTAAAAGAACCAATTTATTATTATACTCATCGAAGCATTGATATCCAAATCGGAAGAGAGCATCGTAGATCTCGGTCTTACTCGCAAAGTAATTATAAAGAGAAGGGGCTCGCATGTTCATACGGCGGGCAAGTTCCTGTATAGAGAGGGCAGCGACACCATCCTTTCGCATGATCTCACGAGCGGTATCCAAAATGCGGGATTTCATAGCTGCACGTTTTTGTTGAAGAAGGGGCGAGTTGGTTTTGGTCATAAACATCCTTTGTTAATAAAACTAATAATATTAGTTTTATAGAAATATTCAAATTAAAAGGTTGTACATAACGGCTGAAGGCTGACTGCGGAAAGCTGATCGGAGACGGAAGACCGGAGACGGGGGAAAGAAAAAAAGTTGATAGGAAAAAATCAAGGAGGGTATGGAAAATTCATTCGGGGCAAGGACAAGCCATTGCCCCCAACGATTGGAATAACAATCACGGTCGTAGGGGCAATCCCTTGTGGTTACCCCAATCCCCGGGACGTGCCCTTATGAATTTCCAGTGGGGGTTAAGGGGGTCCAGGTTTGGTTGGAGCCGATGTTGGGGTTGAAGTTAGGGTCTTCGCTGAGGATGTATTCACCTAGTGGAGTTGACCAGGCCTGGGTATATCCAGAGGGTAGTTCGACATTGTGACCTGTGTTTGGGTCGTAATAAGGGTCGACGCCGCGGATGGTCTGGCTGAATTTCTCAGCGATACGGTCATCGGAAGCGGATCGCTCCTGCCAGCCTGCTAGGTTAGAATTACGGATTTCTTCTGCATTTCGACTGATGGTCCGTGAGATGGCGCCAATCTGATGGATATGCTGGATGGTGTTACTGGTCAGTCCCTGGCTTACCTGTTGAACCAGTCCCATCCAGGCAGGGTTTAGTTTAAAGGAAGAGAAGATGGCACGGTAGAGATCAGCGTAATTCTCCAGGTTGTACGGATCGGCGCGGAAAGAGGTGGGATAGCTAATATTCCAAAAGACAGTCTCTCCGCTGCCAAACATACCGGGAGAATGAATGCGGGTATATTCCGTCAGGCAGGACATTTCTTCGGCAACTTTGTGTTGGTTTTGGAAGTAATGCAGGCGAACTCGCGCTGAATCACGGGTGGTTTGCGTGCCTTGTGCTTGGATTGGTTGGTTCTGGTCAATCGCCTGCAGCAATTCTGTCGCGGAGCCTTCGTTAATAATACTTAGATCCTGTATCTTTCTAAACCGGGGAAGCATAAATTGACGCAGGGCATCTCTAGCGGGGATTGGTTGTCGCACTTCAAAACCGAAGTACATGCTGCCTGGAGGTTTTGTCAATTGGGTCAAGGGATTATTGGTCCAGGAGAAATACAGGTTAGGAAAGACTTCAAAGGCTTCCAATCCATGTGGATTGTTAAGCTGCAGACCAATTTGCACTGGGGCAGCAGGGCGTTCCATTACCCAGGTGATACCTCCGTGGACCTGCCAGTTCTGTGGAACCAGCAGGGAGAATGCTTCCAAAGAGGCTTGTGGATCGATATAAGCGAAAGGCTTTATCAAGACACCATTGACCTCTTTTCCACCAGCCTGTTCAGTTGCCATTTTCTGGCGGGTAGCTTCTGATGGTCTCAGCATAACGCGGGCGCCACAATACACACACTCCAAAATTTCGCCCTGGGTGGGTAAAACCGCCCCACATCTAGGACAGGCAAGATGGATAAAATCGGCTGGACGGTCACTCATCGGTCACCTCCTGATGGGTCATTGAGATTTTTTTGATAATACCCGATTTGATCGGATGAATTCAAGAGAATTCGAAAATCTGCTGATTACTGTAAGGTGATTTTGGTTAGAAAATTATTCTGTTCAATGTCACCTTACTCACTCAATTCTTGATAATTGGCAAAATGAAGACCGGGCTGTCGGTAAGCTGGACAACCTGTTTAGCAAATAAAACCTTGAAAATTCGAGACAGGGGCAAAGCAAGCAAGTTTATTGAAGGTCGAATAACTCACGATGCAATCGTTCTTGATGTCTCTGCATTGAATAATGACAATACCCGGGTAAAGTATAATGTAAGATGAATTTTCTGGTAAAAATATGAAAAAACAGATATTGAAAAAATTCTTTCCTGTCGTTTCACGGATTCTGGCAGCCCTGCTGGTTATTTTGGCTACCAAATTGCTTCTTCAGCCAGTGCAGGCGTATCTGAAAATTCAAATTATTGAACTGATCTATTTATTGCCCGTCCTGCTCGCAACCGTGCTGTGGGGGTTAACCCCGGGGATTGTTGCCAGTTTTGCTGCTTTTCTTGTATTCAACTATTTTTATATTGAACCGTACAACACATTACTGGTGCATGAAACCCAGGATATCATCACGCTGATCATTTTTCTCTTTGTGGCGGTGATTCTCAGTCAATTTATTGGAAAAGCGCGTGAAGGAACCCAGTTGGCGCGTTTACGTGAGTGGGAAGCCACGCGCATGTATGAATTAACTTCCTCCCTTTCCAGCCTTAAAGATCCCGAAAGTATTGCCAAAGATTTAGCTGAACAAACGCTGCAAACCTTTCGCTTTGATTGTATTGATATTGTTCTGCAAAACAATGAGGATGAAATTCATCAAAAAGTGTGTTTAGAGGGAAAGGCATCGCTAACGCCAAAGTTGACCTGGCAACTTGAAACCGCCAGAGGAACAGAAGGTGAAATTCGGATATGGTATTCCACATCAGACCCCTCTTCTCAGGAAATGCGCTTGTTAAAAGCCTTCATTGATCAAGGTGCACTGGCGCTAGAGCGTGTTCGCCTTGCCAGGGGCGAGACCCGGGTGCGAATTCTGGAAGAAAGTGATCAGTTAAAATCTTCGTTATTAAATTCTGTATCTCATGAATTACGCACGCCTCTTTCAGTGATCAAGGCATCTGTGTCCAGCCTGCGTTCAGGCATGGTGGATTGGAATACAGCCGCCCGGCAGGATCTGCTGGCAACTATTGAAGAGGAAACAGATTTATTAAATTTACTGGTTGGAAATTTGCTGGATATGTCACGCATCGAATCCGGAGCATTGAAAACGCAAAAAGAATGGAATTCCATTGAGGAAATCGCCATGGGGGCAGCCACCAAAATTCATAGACAATTGCTCAATCATCATCTGGAAATGCATTTTGCAGAGAATCTGCCCCTGGTACCGACTGACTTTGTGATGATCGGACAAGTTTTTATGAATTTAATCAGTAATAGCATTAAGTACGCACCCGCCAAATCCACCATTTCTATCAACGGTTACCAGGAAGATGAATGTTTACACGTAAAAGTGGCCAATCAAGGGCCTATGGTGCCTGAGCAGCATTTACAAAAAATATTTGATAAGTTTTATCGGGTGACAAAAGCAGAACAAATTACCGGAACCGGTTTGGGATTATCGATTTGTAAGGGCATTATTGAAGCACACGGCGGTAGAATCTGGGCAGAAAACGAGATGGATCACTTCGTTTTTCACTTTATTCTACCCATTCTGATGGATGGATCCCTGCCGAAAATTCCAGAGGAAGCAACAGATGAATAAAGAAGCGCATATTCTGATCATCGATGATGAACCACAAATCCTGAGAGCACTGAAGACCATTCTCAGTGCCAACCACTATCGGATTTCCACCGCCATCTCAGGGGAAGAAGGTATTGCATTGGCGGTATCGCAACCACCAGATATCATCATTCTCGATTTGAGCCTGCCGGATATTGATGGCATTCAGGTCTGTGAGCAAATCCGGGAGTGGTCGCGCATACCGATCATTGTCCTTTCTGTCCGAGAAAAAGAAAAGGACAAAGTTGCCGCACTGGATGCCGGAGCAGATGATTATTTAACCAAACCGTTTGGTATTGAAGAGTTACTGGCACGCATCCGGGTGGCATTACGGCATTCCGAACAATCTCTGGGAAATAAACAATCAACGATTAAAACAGGAAGCATGGTGATTGACCTGGCACGACATATTATTACCCAAAATGGCGAAGAAATCCGTCTGACTGCGACAGAATTCAAGTTGCTGGCTTATCTGGCAGCCAATGCCGATCGGGTTATCACCCATCAGAATATACTGATGCATGTTTGGGGATTTGCAGAGATGGACAGGGTGGAATATCTGCGTGTGTATGTTGGTCAACTGCGTAAAAAATTGGAATCCAATCCGGATGAACCCCAAATCATCATTACCGAGCCAGGTGTTGGTTACCGTTTCAAATCAGACGAATAAATCTTTATTTTTTCTTTATACTTTTCCATCGGATTTTTGCGCTGGCTTTATCTTCACTCGTTACTATTTATATAGTGAGGATAAAATCAATGGCTTTTGTATCAGAAAATCCGATTTCAAAACAGTTGATCGTTGTTATCAACGAAGATCTAGCCAATAACAGTAAACTTGCACAGGCAATCCATTGGATGGGTACAAACGATAATTGTTCGATTCTTTATCTGGTGCCGGTCGAACGGCTTGAAAACATGCTGACTGTTTCGCGTAACATGGCCACAATGAAAGCGGTCACATCAGCCAACAGACTGCAAGTATCTGCGAAAACAGTTTTATCTGAGGACTGGTTGAAAACATTGAAAAAAGTTGTTGGACCTGACGATATCATCGTTTGCCAGGAAGAACAGACGGTCCTGAATGGTCGTTTTAAACCAGAAGCTTTAGGTGATTATTTGTCAGAAAAATTTAATAATCCTGTTCAGACCATGTCCGGATACTATCATCCTGTGCAGACAATGGCAAAAAAATGGATGCACGAATTAATTGGCTTGATGGGTTTGCTTGTCATTCTGAGTGTATTTACCTGGTTGCAAATCAAGGTAGATGAAGCGCTTGTTGACCCTTATGGCTCAATTTTTATCATGATTACATTTATGATCGAAATGGGCGCCATTATTATCTGGCACAAATTTACTTTTAAATGAATTGAACATGATCTCATAGATCATTAATGAATGGAGAACTATGGAATTAGGAGATTTTAAACGTATATTTATTGGTGAACCTTTTCCCACCAGTCGCGAGAGCCATGAGCGTTTAGATAAGGTTCGCGGATTGGCGGTTTTTGCATCTGATCCAATATCCAGCAATGCATATGCCACCGAGGCGATCATGCACGTTCTGATTGTGCTAGGCAGTGGCGCATTGGCGTTGACCTTGCCCATCGGGCTGGGGGTAGCTTTCCTGGTTTTGATGGTGGTATTCAGCTACATTCAAACAATCCTGCATTATCCGGATGGCGGTGGCGCCTATACTGTATCGAAGGATAATCTGGGCGAAAAGGCATCGCTTCTGGCTGCCGCTGCACTTCTTGTGGATTATGTATTGACTGTAGCGGTGTCGGTGGCGGCTGGTGTTCGCGCGGTTACCTCTGCCTTTCCCGAGGCATATGAATATCGGGTACTGATCGCTTTGGTCGCCATCGTATTAATTACCTGGGTGAATTTGCGTGGCGTGCGCGAGAGCGGAACCATCTTTGCGATTCCCACTTATGCATTTATTGCCGGCGTATTTCTAACCATTGTAGTTGGTTTGGTGCGCTATTTTGGGATCTTTGGAATAGAGCCAATTGTAATTACAGAAGAAATTATTGCACCTACCGCGTCATTCACAGGCTTTGCCTATATTTGGCTTTTATTACGCGCGTTTGCTGGCGGGTGTACTGCCCTGACCGGTATTGAAGCCATCAGCAATGGTGTCAAAGCATTCAAATGTCCCGAAGCGCGTAACGCTGCCAAAACTATGGTAGCCATGGGCATCATTGCCATGACGCTTTTTATCGGTATTACGTTTCTTGCCACGCGCCTCTCCTTAATTCCCAATGAAGCCGAGAGCATCCTCTCGCAATTGACCCGCCAGGCTACAGGAACCGGCTTTCTTTATTACTGGGTACAAATTTTTACCGCTGGAATTCTCTTCATGGCAGCCAACACGGGCTATCAGGATTTTCCGCGCCTGTCATACTTCCTGGCGCAGGACAATTACCTGCCACGTTGGCTTAAAAATCGCGGAGACCGGTTGGTTTTCAGCGCTGGCATTGTGACACTGGCTGTTTTTTCCTCACTGTTGATCCTCATTTTTCAGGCGGATGAAATTGCCATGCTGCCATTGTATGCCCTGGGCGTGATGTTGTGCTTCAGCCTCTCCCAGGCAGGCATGTTCAAGCTGATGGGCCGCATTGCTCATCTGAAAAAAGGCGAAACCCTGGAAACGAAAGTGACCGTGGTGCATTATGAAAAAGGCGTGAAATGGAAAAGAATCATGAACGCGGTTGGATCAGTGGTCACATTTGCTGTGTTTCTGATTTTACTTTTGACGAAATTCCGCGAAGGCGCATGGATTGTGGCTGTTCTTATTCCCATCCTGGTATACACGTTCTATTCCGTCAAAAAACATTATGCCAATGTCTCAAAGACGTTGAGTACCCGCGCGCTTGAACCAACCAATCTTTCGATGGTTGCAGACGTGGTCGTTGTTCCCATTGCAGATATCCACCGGGGCTCCTTGCGGGCGATCCAATATGCCAGGCGGCTATCGGATGATGTGCGCGTCGTGACGATATCCTCGGGCGCAAACGATAAACAACAATTTTTAGAGCGCTGGAATCGCTTCCCACAAATAACAGAGGGAGTGAAGCTGGAATTGGTGGAATACGATTATCGCGATGTGCTCACACCAATTGTCAACTATATTAAACGAGTCAATAACATTGAATTTCCGCATGAAATCACCACCGTGGTCATTCCTGAATTTATACCAGAACGGGTTGGCGCACGCTTGTTGCATAATCAGACCGCCACGCGCCTGAGAAGTTTGTTGCGAAATTATCGCGATATTGTAATCATTGAAGTGCCGTTTCATATTGATAGCTGATGGCTCATGGCTGATAGGTCAAAGCTTACCGCTGACGGCGGTCAAGTACCCGCTATTGCCCCTACCGGCAAATGATCGGCAGATAATGGTGAAAATCCATGCAGATCAGTTCGGTGCCGTGCCAGCCGATACCAACCAGAGCCTTCCAGGCAAGAAATTCTGGCGTAGTGGGCTCACATAATTGGGTGCTGAAGAAATAAAAATCAGTGACATTCGTCAGATTGGTATAACTTAGCGGGATGCTGCCACTTAACGAATTTTCAAATATTATCAACTCTTTTAGCTGTGAGAGGTTTCCCAGAGACTCTGGAAGCTCGCCACTTAATTTGTTTTTATAAACTTCAATTCTCTCTACGTTTATTAATTGTCCCAATGAGTCTGGAATTGTTCCAGATAATTGGTTATTACCTAAAGAAAATTTTGTTAAGGTAGTTATATTTCCTAAAGACGCAGGAATTTCGCCGGATATCAAATTATCATTAAATGAAAGTTTGAGAAGCGAAGAAAGCCCATCTAAAGTATCGGGGATAGGTCCAGATATTAAATTATTCGTCAAGCAAGCTTCTTCAAGATATGTTAGTAACCCCAAGGATTCCGGAATTGGCCCGGTTAATTGATTACCAGCTAACTCTAATAATTTAAGATAGGGTAACTGACCGATTTCTTCAGGGATCGTACCGGATAGTTGCTTACTATATAAAGACAGAATGGTGACATGTCCTGCTGCAACTGTCACACCTAACCAGGTGCCCACATCCTGGCTCTCCAGCCAATTGGTGCTGTACGACCACCCCGCCCCATTGGTGCTCAAATAAAATGCCAC
The DNA here is from genome assembly GCA_963765655.1 of uncultured Chloroflexia bacterium. GTDB lineage: Bacteria > Chloroflexota > Anaerolineae > Anaerolineales > Anaerolineaceae > UBA6170. Next base: position 816,501 of record CAVXXH010000003.1, on the reverse strand, counting down.
CAGGGCATTGCATTCACTCACGGGGACATCGCTGACTTCATCGCAACTGAAGGATTTGACATCCGCCAGGGTTTGAGCGCGGATGGCTTGCTTAGAGGCAACATCGTCCGGTCCGTCGTTTGCCTGGGAGGTTGTGCCGGGCAAAAACAGAGAAGCCAGAAAGGTTAGCAAGCATAAAGTGATCAGGATTTTCTTCATGAAAAAATTTTCTCGATGTATAAACTAGTATATGAAAGTTTTGAAAAAAATCCAGTAGGCAATGGATTGAACCTCAGCGATAAAACACCTTATAACCCCATTTTTAACTGATAAGCAAACTATGTAAAATATAAGAAAGCTCAAAATCAGCTAGCACAAGGAGACGCTTATGGACTTTGCATCCTATCAGAAAGCCTATTATATTGATCCCGCGCCGCAGTCTCCCTATCGCTTCAAGGGTTCATTTGGCATCACCCTCTATTTTGAGGATTTCACGGAAGCGCTTGCTTTTTATGAGCAGGTGCTGGGTCCGGCAGGCTACCAGGAGGGGGATGATACGCGTGGTTGGGCGATTGGGCATGGGTGGTTGACGTTTCTGAAGGGAAATAGTGGCAACCCGCGCAATGTGGAGATTGGCTTTGAAATGGAAACGGTGCAGGAGGCTGAAGCACTGCAGCGAGCCTTCATCGCAGCCGGGGCAAAAGGACCGGCACCTTCTGACCAGTTGATGTATGTACCCGTCCACTCCTGCCCGGTGAGCGATCCATTCGGCGTGGATGTTATGATTTTTGCAGCTTTAGATAAGAGCTAAATCTCAATAATGTGTTATTAAAAAAACACTACACGATCCGTGATAAATTTCGTCCAGAAAGATGACGATCATTATGGTTCAGTAAATTAAACCCGGTTATAATATATTCATAATTATGAATGAATCATTCAAAAAACCCGAAGAAAGTATCGCAGATCTTTTCTCCAACCTGGGACAAAGCACCCGTGTTCAGATAATATTTATTATTGCTGACCAGGAAGCCTGTGTCTGCCATCTGGAGGCCATTCTGGGGATTCGGCAGGCGAGGATATCACAGCACCTGATGGTTCTCCGCAAAGCCGGGATTGTGAAGACCAGGCGAGTCGGCAGGCACATCTATTACCGTTTGGATAAGCCGGATCTCATTCATTTTCTCCTTCAGTCCGCAGCAATTCTTCAGATCGAGACAGAATCCTTACAGAAATTGTCCAACAGTTCCGAAACAGATTGTACCTGTCCGCGCTGCAAACCAGAATTGGATGCCAATGCAGTCTGTCGACCAAAAACCAAAACCGAAAAAAGCTAAAGGAGCTCTTCATCATGGAACAAAAAAGTGTAACCAAAAGATTATCCTTTCTTGATCGCTATCTGACATTATGGATTTTCCTGGCGATGGCGATTGGGGTTGGAGTTGGATACCTGATTCCCGACACAATTGAAGCGTTCAACCAGGCCGTCTCCGTAGGGACCACCAATATCCCGATTGCGATCGGCTTGATCTTGATGATGTACCCCCCATTGGCCAAAGTCCATTACGATGAATTGGGTAAAGTTTTTCGCAACTGGAAAGTGCTGAGCCTCTCCTTAATTCAGAACTGGATCATTGGTCCCATTCTGATGTTTGTGCTGGCGATCATTTTCTTACGTGGGTATCCCGAGTACATGTCCGGGCTGATCCTGATCGGGTTGGCGCGTTGTATTGCCATGGTGATCGTCTGGAATGACCTGGCGAAAGGTGATATGGATTATGCTGCCGGTTTGGTGGCCTTCAACAGTATCTTCCAGGTATTGTTCTTCAGTGTGTATGCCTATGTTTTCATCACCGTGCTGCCTACCTGGTTTGGCATGGAAGGCATCGCCGTGCAAATCACCATTGGAGAAATTGCCAAATCCGTCTTCATTTATCTGGGCATCCCGTTTCTTGCCGGATTTATCACCAATATGGTGCTGACGCGCGTCAAAGGTAAAGAGTGGTATTACAAAACCTTCATGCCCAAAATCAGCCCGATGACCTTGATCGCACTGCTGTTCACCATCCTGGTGATGTTCAGCCTGAAGGGTAATCTGATCGTCTCCATCCCACTGGATGTGGTGCGGATTGCGATCCCCTTGCTGCTTTACTTTGTGATCATGTTCCTGGTCAGCTTTGTGATGGGCAAAATCATAGGTGCTAATTACAAGCAAACCACCACCCTGTCGTTTACAGCCGCCTCCAACAACTTTGAACTGGCGATCGCGGTGGCAGTAGCCGTCTTCGGGTTGAGCTCCGGGCAGGCTTTTGCCGCGGTGATTGGTCCGCTGGTGGAGGTGCCGGTGATGATTGGTCTGGTGAATGTGGCCTTCTGGCTGCAAAAACGGTTGTTCAAAGGGGAAGTGACACTGGGAGAACAAATAGCTCGAAACTCGTAGCTGATGGCTCAAAGCTAAAAGGTCAAGGCTAAAAGCTGACGGGAGACCGAGGACGGGGTTTCGTCGTAAGGCGCGGGTCTGGGACCCGCCTGTGATGCCAAGCTGGGACTGGTTTGCAACCGGGATGACACCTGTGGTTCAAACCTCAGGCTACTCAGTTCAAATCATCTGAAGATGGTTAAGGATGGTAACCGATTTCAATCGGTTTGACTTTACCAGACACAGGTTTTAACCTGTGGCGGATACCCATGAGGCATGATGTACCCAAAGGACATGATATGACCCGCCCGCGGATAGTACCTGGGTGGCTCAAGCCTCAACGCTCAACCCTCAACGCTCGCCGCTGACGGCTTATTCGTTCATATCATGACCTTTGGTCATTCGTTTTCCAATTCGTTGACGGCCATCCCTGGGTGCGCCCCTACAATTCTTTGCAAATGGGGAGGCAAGATGTTATTCTTAAAATTGCCACCAATCAGACGTCCCATAAACAAAATGCGGCTGAATGGAAAAGCGAAGAGCACGTTTATAGAAAGGCAGTGAATTATGATGGCAGAACTGAAAATTGAATTATTGTATTTTGAAGATTGTCCCCACTGGGTATATGGTCTAGAAAATCTAAACTCTGCTTTGAAAGACGAAGGGCTGCACGACGTAGATGTTCAGCTTGTTCTCATTAACAATGAAGAAGACGCAAGGAAAGCGAATTTTCTAGGGTCACCCTCATTCCATTTCAATGGCCAGGATTTGTGGCCAGAAGAACGAACATCATTCCAGGTTGCCTGTCGAGTGTATCATACGGAAGATGGCCTTCAAGGCTACCCAACCGTGGAAATGTTGAGAGAGCAAATTCGCGCAATCAATTCTGAATAATGACATTGAGGATCCTATGACCAATCGACTCGCCCATACCACCTCTCCCTACCTGCTGCAACACGCCGGCAACCCGGTGGACTGGTACCCCTGGGGTCCCGAAGCCTTGCAGCGCGCCAGACAGGAGGACAAACCGATCTTCCTCAGCATTGGCTATGCTGCCTGCCATTGGTGCCACGTCATGGCGCACGAATCCTTCGAGGACCCCAACATCGCAGCGCAAATGAACCAGCACTTCATCAACATCAAGGTCGACCGCGAAGAACGTCCCGACCTGGATGGCATCTACATGTCCGCGGTGGTGGCCTTTACCGGGCAGGGTGGTTGGCCGATGTCGGTCTTCCTCACGCCCGATCTGGTCCCGTTTTATGGCGGTACCTACTTCCCGCCCCGCCCGCGCTATGGGATGCCCTCCTTTCATGAAGTGCTGCTGGCGTTGGCGGACTACTGGCAGAACCAGCGCGACGAGGTCATCCACTCCGGGCAGCGTATTCTTGAAGCGCTCCTGCAGCAGAAGACCGGCAATGCGTCGGGGGGCAACCTCACGCCAGAAACCACCCGGCAAGCCACACAGTCATTGCTCAGTAGTTATGATTGGCAACATGGCGGTTGGGGCAGAGCGCCCAAGTTCCCGCAACCGATGGCGCTGGAGTTCCTCTTGCGACGTCATTATAATGCCGGGGATCCCAAAGCCCTGGAGACGGTGCAGCACGCCCTGAACGCCATGGCGCGCGGCGGGATGTACGATGTTGTTGGCGGTGGATTCGCGCGCTATTCGACCGATGCGGATTGGCTGGTGCCGCATTTTGAGAAGATGCTGTATGACAACGCCCAGCTGACCAGCGCTTACCTGCATGCCTGGCAGATCAGCCGCGAGCCGCGCTACCGCCTGGTGGTGGAAGAGACGCTCGGCTTCGTGCAACGCGAGCTGCTGGCGCCGCAAGGGGGCTTCTACTCCAGCCTGGACGCGGACTCCGAAGGCGTGGAGGGCAAGTTCTACGTCTGGACACTGGACGAAATCCGATCTGTGTTGGGGGAGCGGGACGAGCTGTTTGAAGCGGCCTATGGACTGACCCAAGGTGGAAATTGGGAAGGCAAGATCGTACTGCAACGGGTCGCGACCGATGACGAAGTGGCACAGCGTTTTGGAATCCCTGCCGAAGAAATTTTCACGAGATTGGCTAATCGCCACGCACAATTATTATCGCAGCGTAACCAGCGCATTCGCCCCGGTACGGACGACAAGGTGTTGACGTCCTGGAACGGACTGATGCTCTCAGCCTTTGCTGAAGCCGCGCGTGCCCTGGAGAACGACACCTATCTGCAGGTGGCACAACGCAACGCTGACTTCATACTTCGTGAGATGCTGGTGGAGGGTCGACTGCGACGCTCGTGGCGGCAGGGGCAAACCAGCCCGGAGGTTTTCCTGGAGGATTACGCCGCCCTCATTCTGGGGCTGCTGGATCTGTATCAGGTGGATTTCAACCCGCGCTGGTTCGCGGCCGCCCAAGCCTTGACCGGGGAAATGATCGACCAGTTTCACGACCCCGAGGGTGGCTTTTTCGATACCAACCGCGCTGCCGAGACCGTGCTGCTGCGTCCCAAAGACCTTCAGGACAACGCCACGCCGTCCGGGAATGCCCTGGCAACCGACGCCCTGCTGAAAATGGCAGCCTTCTCGGAAAACGAGGAATGGTTGCAACTGGCAGAGGGGTCCCTAGCGCAGGTGGCGAGGATGGCAGCCGATTATCCCACCGCCTTCAGCCGCTGGCTCTCCGACGCCGATTTCTACCAGAACAAAACCCGGCAGATCGCCCTGATTGGGGATCCGAAGGACCCACAGATGACGGAATTCCTGCGTGAAATCAGGAGTGCCTATCGTCCCAACACGGTGGTGGCAGCTGCGGGCTTGCCCATCCCGGATGGCAGCCCGGCATTGCTGGCGGATCGTCCGATGCTGGATGGCAAGGTCACAGCCTACGTGTGCGAGGGATTTGTGTGTAAGAGGCCGGTGGCTTCGATTAGTGAATTAAAAGAGCTGCTCAACGGTGACGGCTGACCGCTCAAGGCGAAAGGGGATAATTGTTGACAGTTTAAAGTTGGTAGTTGACAGGAAAATGCTCAATGCTCAAGGCTGAAGGCTGAGTGACCCGTCCTGAACACTGAATCCCAACACCTAACACCTGGCTCCTAACCCCACCTCTCCAACCGCTTCTGACACTCTATCTGGGGCAGTCTTGCCCCTGCTGTAAGCATTCTCCGAAGGGCACTTTCGGCCTGGATGGTGGTCAGTATTTGATGAGATACCATTTCATCCAAAATCCATAATACACCATGAACAGACAGCCCATGTGACCTGGCGAGTTCATTAAGTCTCCGATCACCCGTAACCAGACTGGCTTGCAATGCTTTTGCCAGCAAAAAAGCCGATAAATCAACCACGGAAAGTTGGTGGTGAACTCGCCTGAGAGCGACCAATTCCTTCACACGTGTGTTTTCCAAAGGATGGATGATTAACCCCAAATTCTGCAGCACATCCCAACCTGGTGAAATGAACTCCGCAACAGCAAAATCAGGTGTAACAAACTGGTATGGAAGGCGGAATATATCTGCCAGAATCTTACCGTTTTCCAGGTCAATCCAGATGTTGGTGTCAGTTACCAGTATGGATGGCAAGGTCATGATGCTGCAGTGTCTCTAATTCCCATTGAAGTTGTAAGGGTTTACCCAGTAATTCCTGTGCCCGGGATCGTGAGACCATATCTTCCGCCAGGGCGCGATAAATGAGGCGTTCCATTCTGGTGGGGGTTTCAGGTGGATAGGGTTGCCCTGGATCCTGCTTGTGCCAGCCATTGACCCGAAACTGCTGGAATAAACGGGTGGCGGTATTTTCGGAAATAATGCCCAGATCTTTTGCTCGGTAAACCCAGGCTTGCATACTCAAACCGTATTTCTGTTTAAGCATGTAAAGCTCGTTGAAATTCAAATCGGTGCGTTGGGTGCCCAGTTCAAAATGCGCCGTTCTTGCCGGTACAAGGAAAGCCCCCACAAAGCGATTGGCTGCCCGCTCTGGTTTGAGATCACCCTGAACTGCGAGTACCAGGTGTCCCAACTCATGTCCCAGATTGAAGCGCTGCCGGTCACCGGGCAATTCGCCTTTGGTCACAATCACCGGATTGCTATCTACCTGAAAGGTGCAGGCATCAAAATGATCAAAACCAGCGATGATTCCCACCTTGATGCCCTGATCTTCCAATAATTGCACGAGGTTCTCAATCGGATCATAGCCCAGGTTCCATTGGTCGCGCAATGCCAGAGCGATGTCTTCAACCTCATCCAGAGAATTCACATTGTGCACGGTGAGATTGACCGAGCGTTGTTCATCCGGGAAGAGACTCTCCACCTCGCAGTAGCGTTCCACCCAATACTGAATGCGCATCTGGATGGCTTCCTGTTCTTTGACTCCCAACGAAGCGTGTTTTCGATAGGCCTGTAACTGAACGGAGACCATGTTCGGACGAAAGAAGAAATCCAGCTTGACGTTGAGCGCCTGGGATAGGCGCAGTAACACCCCCGAGCCAGGCACATCCAGATCACGCTCATATTTTGAGATTGCCATGGCGCTGACCCCAATTTCATCCGCCAGTTTCCGCAATGAAAAATTGTTGGCTTTGCGCGCCTGTTTGATACGCTGCCCGATGGTCATCGCTACCTCCTTATCTTTGGTTTACATAATAGCATAAATTTAATAATTTGTAAACCGGAAGATTTCTGAGCAATCCATCATACTGGCAAAAATGGTCTACCCATGGTCGTCGGTCTAATGCTCTGTCTTTTAAAATCTCCCCCAAGCGCCAGGGACGATACTCTCTGACTTCCACGCTCATATTGATATGGTTGGGTCCGAGTCCCGAGCCTTCCGATGGCGGTGGATTGTTGTGTCAGCCCATGCAGGTTGGTCCAGCCATCTTCCAGCGGGACAACCGGTCGATGCGAATAGATCAGCTTTTGTTGTTCATCCAGTTCGATTCGGATGGGTTCTTTGATCAGAGTCACGCCATGGGTTTCACAAAAGGACTGACTCAGGCGATCATGGTTGCCTTGAATGAGGAACAACCTGCCATTTAAGATGCCTGTCAGCAGTGTGAAATTGCTTTTCTTCCCTAATGCAAAATCACCCAGGTGCAGCACGGTTTCATGCGGAGCAATCAGGTCATTCCAGTTCCTGATGATCAGCTCCTGCCACTTATCGGGGCGGTTGCAATAGCGTCCGATTTTCTCATGGAAGAAGTGGGTATCGGAAATGATCCAGGTATTGGGGGTGATGATGAGAGGGGTGGAGGGAAGCATTCTTTAATGATAATGTGAAACAGAATCAGACTTAATGTGAGTTCAAGTTGTACCAGTTGTACGAGGAAATTGTGTGTACTCCTTTCATTACACTAGATCGATTAGGCTTTTCCTGGCGCACCGAGCTAAACGAATCCCAGTTCAGAATTTTTTTTTGCTTTCAGCTTTCAGCCATGAGCTATTCCCACCAATCTTATCCAATATGCCAAAAACCTGCCAAATTCCCCCATTTTTGCATAAAAACATGCACATTTAGGCAGGTTGACAGGCTAATCAAATCGTTTATCATAGAACGTATATTCTATCAGCTATGAGCCACGAAGTACCCGAGCAAAGCGAGTGGTATATCATGCCCTTCGGGTATCAGCCATGAGCTAACCAAAGGAGAAATAATGTCTGACGAATTTGAAGACAAAAATGAAGATCCATCCAACGATGACAAACAGATCGAGAAGAAGAAGCGCGGCAATAAGAACGCCTACAAACATGGTTTCTATGCCCGCCATTACACCCCACAGGAAGTCAGTGACTTCGAGGAGATGGAACCACTGGATGTGCGTAACGAGATCGAGCTGATCCGGGCATTGATGCGACGCGTGCTCGAGAGCTCACAAACGGCCAATACACATGGCGAAAACCTCGACACCCTGCGCGCCATCTGCATGGGGAACTTAACCCTCACACGCCTGATCCGCACACAATCTCTCAAGCCGGAAGACCCGGAAAATACGCTGCAAGGGATTATCAGCAGAAAGATAAAAGATATAGATGATGGAAAGTGGCCAGGATATAGGTTTGAGGGCGACAAACTTTTGTGGGATCAGGATTTAGGATTACTGGCCCCTAGCCCCAAAAACCTAAGACCTGATTGAATTGTTCCAAATTGTTATCAAGGATCAATTCAACAGAGATGACTTGATCCGCAGTGCCCCCGCAGGGTAAGGGTACAAAAAACAAATCAGTAACAGATACTTAGGAAGGTGTTATTTTTGCTGAAAGGTGATAGGTCGTACCCAAAGGGATGCTATAGGTGATCGGGATTGAAAAATCATAGTACATCATGGCAATCCCTTGTAATCATAGTTCAAATGTTTTTTTGCTACGAGCTACAAGCTATATCATGCCCTTTGGGTACAAGCTAACACAATCCCAGTTCAGACTTTCCTGGAACTCAAACAAGACATTCTTCGTCATAATTTACATTGGCGTATTTATTGCACCGAATTCTGTTCTTCGGTACACTTGAGATGGAGTAAAGCATGCAAGGTAGCACCACAATCCCTGCGCGAAGCGTGCAGGCAACCACAAAATCACGGCGTAATACAGGGCGCATTCTGGGCAGCATTCTACTGGTGCTGGCTGTGCTGGCGCTGCTGGTACCCATGGCGGCGGTGGCGGGCACGGCGCTGTACGTGCGCCAGGCGCAGATGGTGCTGCCCGGCGTGTCGGTCGGTCCGGTGGATCTGAGCAACCTGCCCATGGCGGATGCCGCCACCTACATTGAAAATTACTGGAACAACACCACTCATTTTGTGGTCTTGACCGAGCAGTACAAGTGGACGGTCACGCCGCCTAATATCGGCCTGTGGATCGACCCAGCGCAGACCGCCCAGCTGGCCTATGGGGTGGGACGCGACAGGGGTGGTACGCAGGAGATCCTGCAGCTGGCGCTGAGCAAGACCTTTGATATTCAACCGGTGGTCACCTTCAATGCGGACTTTGCGCGCGATGTCTTCCGCGATCTGGCGGCCAAAATTGAGATTCCAGCGGTGGATGCGGCGCTGGTACAGGATAGTAAAGGGCACTGGTACGCGCAGTCGGGTGTGGATGGCTGGGGGCTGGATGTGGAAGCTACCCTGGCACTCATCCAGGCTGATCCGGGGGCTGTGCTGCAGGCGGGATATTTGCAATTGCCCATGGTGGCGATTCCGCCAGCCGTGGCGGATCTATCGTCCGAAGTGGAACGCATCGCGACGCATTACGAGCGTCCTATCCAATTGCGCGCCTGGGATGCCATCACTGATGAACTGCTGACCTGGAATCTGCCGCAGGAGCTGGTGGCGGGCTGGGTACGGCTGGATGATCCGTATGGCGAGCCGTATCTGCAGGTGGATGCTGGCGAATTCGAGGCTTATCTGCAGGAGTGGCAATCCACGATTGGCAACCGCGAGATCGACTTCAAGGATCCGGTGGAGAATTTGGATGACGTATGGGAGAATAATGGCGTCTACACCATCTTCCTGCGTCACAAAGCCACGGAATACACCGTCCAATATGGCGACAATCTGATCTCGATCGGCTTCAAGGTTGGCATGCCTTACTGGAAGATCCAGGAAGCCAACCCAGGCAGCAGCATTTTTGGGGTGTACGGCGGGCAGGAGTTGACGATCCCTTCTAAAAACGAGATGTTACCCTACCCACCGGTGTTGGGCAAGCGCATCGTGATCAGCATCACAGAGCAACACATGTGGGTGTACGAGAACTTTGAATTGAAATCTGAGCACGTCATCAGCACCGGGATGTCCAATTCCCCCACGCTGCCGGGTGTGTTCCAGATTCAGACGCATGAGATCAACGCCTATGCCTCCAACTGGGATTTATGGATGCCGCATTTTATGGGCATCTACGAGGCGGTACCGGGCTTCATGAATGGCATCCACGGGTTGCCGGTGCTCTCGAGTGGGGTGCGATTGTGGGCCAACGTGCTCGGACGTCCGGCTTCGTACGGCTGCATCATCCTGGATCTGGCCAGTGGTGAGGAGATTTACAACTGGGCTGAAAACGGCGTGGTGGTGGAAATTCTCCCCTAATTGCCAAAAGGACGTTACAATTAGGCGCAGGAGTTCACATGCGCACCATTGTTATCATTTTTTCATCACGGTCGGAATGGCGGGCAGCCAGAAAATGCCGCAAAGTAGCTTTTGTAGAAGAAACGCCTTATGGCGAGTGTTTTGCCATGCTGGAGGGCGAGCGTACGCTGATCTATATGCAGGGCGGCTGGGGAAAAATCTCAGCGGCAGCCAGCGTGCAGTATGCGATCCTGCACTGGAGTCCGGACCTGGTGATCAACCTGGGCACCTGCGGCGGCTTGCAGGGGCAGGTGGAGCGCGGCGATGTGATTCTGGCGGAGCGCACCCTGGTGTATGATGTGGTTGAACAGATGGGCGATCAACAGCAAGCTTACGACCATTACACCACGAAGCTGGATTTGAGCTGGCTGTACGAACCCTATCCACAGCCCGTACAGCGCGGATTATTGCTCTCGGCAGATCGCGATATTCTCCCAGAGCAGGTTCAGTGGCTGCGGGATAACTTTGGCAGCGTGGCAGCCGACTGGGAAAGCGGTGCGATCGCCTGGGTATGCAGCAAGAATAAGGTCAAGTGCCTGATTTTACGCGGGGTCAGCGACCTGGTGGGGCCAGACGGCGGGGATGCATATGGAAATATAAAGGTTTTTCAGCAAGCCAGCGAAAAGATCATTGCCAATCTGTTGGAACATCTGCCTGCCTGGTTGGATTGCGTGAACTTTTCGTAAGCGGACGATTACAGCTTCTGCGCGACCACACCGATCCAGTCACCACCTTCACTGAAAGGCGTGCCCTGCAGATCGTTCCACAGGCTATCCACACGCAAGCCGGCGCGGGTTAATTCACGGGTGATGCTATCGCGATCGAAATCCTGAAACCAGTTGCGATAGACCGAAAGCTTGCCATCGGCTTCAATCACGGTTGATTGATCCAGATAAATGGACTGTTCGGGATAATCGAAGCCCTCCTCCAGCACCAGATGCGGTCCTGGCTTCCAAAAGCCGGATTCGAGCACATACCAGCCATTCTTCTGGCCATGTTTCTGGCGGAGTTCACGCGTGGTCACATCCAGCACGAAATAGCCGCCCGGTTTGAGTGCACGTATCACGTTTTTCAAGAGCTGGCTGCGTTGTTCGGGGCTGAGCGGGCAGTAATCGCCATAGATCAACAGGGCGAGGTCGTATTGAGTCGTATCCGTGATGGTCAGATAGTCCTGATAGCGATAGGTGATCGGCAGACCCATCTCATCGGCGACGCGGGTGGCATATTCGATTGAATTCTGCGAATAATCCACACCAGTTACCTGCAAGCCCTGCTGCGCCAGGCGCGTAGTATACAGACCGGGTCCACAGCCCAGATCCAGCACGGTTTGGCCGATCTTGAGCTGCAGATAGTCCACCAGCCAGTCCACTGTTCGCGCAATGGTCTCCTGCTTACGGCTGGCGAGATCCGTGTTTTGGCTGAGGTGGACAGAAAGCATCTGCAGCGAGATATACGGGTCGTCCCAGAAGAGTGGCTCGCCGGGGGTGAAAGGTGCAGGTTTTTGCTGCAGGTGGATCAATTTATCCAGGTTGAGATAACCAAAATTGAAGAGATAGTCCGGTTTGTTTGAGGAAGGATCATTCATTATTCAATACCTGAATTTTGGACGTAGGAACTTACATCTGTATTATAGACCACTTCCAGGGTGGTGAAACGTGCCCAGGGTGTGCCTTCATCCTGCCAGGTAACAGCACTCTGGACGGGTTGCAAGGAATCACCGAGCGTCTGCCATTCCAAAACCTCATTGATCCAGAGCGTTTTCGAGGTACTGTCAGCTGCTTTGTAACGCATGGACTGCATGGATTGCAATAAACCAGTCTTGGGATCGAAGGAAACGGTGAAGCGCTCTACCTCAACGGTAGACGCGCCAGGTTCATTGTTAAATGGAACGATCAGGGTAGCGGAGTTCTCGTCCAATGCTTCCCAACTGACACGTGCATCGGTCAGCCAGAGGGATGGCATCCAGATCGCCTCGGCCCACAGCGCCAGGTTGGCCCCCTGATCCACATTTGCACCTTCACTGATCCCAAACGGCAACTCCAGACGGGCGGTGCCATTCAGAAAGTGTTCGTTGACCTTCAATAGCGGCAGACCAAAGATGGTAGTTTCGATGTAATGGCGGTAGTCCTGTCCGCTGATATGCGTAAAGCGAAAACGAGCGGGTAGGGTGATACCATTGATGCGCAATCGGCCAGTGCCACTAATTACCGCGGAATCGATGACCGGGATGGCGTCCCCGTACAGCTGGCGGTAGAAACGTTCCACGGGTGCGGGTAAACCGTCTGGCAGCGGGATGGTTTGCAGGGGGGTGGCAGTGGCGGTATAGGATGGGAAGGGTTCAGGCATCATTTGCAATCCCAGCCAGATGATTACTGCTAACACGATAAGAATTGCTAACACAACGAATAATGGTTTCATAAGGTACTCCTGGAAGGAATGATACCGTACAGTGCTAAGGAAGTGATCGGTTGTTGGTTGGGGAATGGCATAATTCTTTCAAAGGAAATTGCACCTGGTCAAGAGGATAGTTTTTTCAAAAGAGGGACTTTTTTGAGCGAAATCAACCGAAATTCACTTGACTGCTTCGGAAACAATGATACAATCATACAAAGATACAATTATACAATGATACAATAATGAAAAACAGCTCAAGAATTAGAAACAAAGGATAGAAAATGACAGAAGCTGTCCCCTTGCATATTGAAATTGATTTTCGCTCTGGAATCCCAATCACTGATCAGATTGTGGAACAGCTCTATGATCGCATCGTGCTGGGAGAACTACGCACTGGCGAACAATTGCCCACAGTACGTGATCTGGCGCGCCAATTGAAGGTCAATTTCAATACAGTGGCGCGCGCTTATCGCATCCTGGATCAAGCCGGGGTCATCAACACCCAGCATGGTCGTGGTACTTACATCCTGCCAGAGGTGCCCCCACAGGAGACAGAAAAATCCAATGAGTTGGACCGGCTGACCAGAGATTTTCTTGACCAGCTGGAAAGACAGGGATTTACGAGTGCAGAAATTCAGGCTGTGTTTCGGCGTAATCTACGGGAAAGGCGAAGGCTGGAAGAATCCAGTAATTGATAAACAAAAAATCAGAAAAATGTTTCACGTGAAACATCGAGGTGAAAAATGAAAGCAAAAACCGTATTAATCTGGACAATTATTTTGACAGCTGCTGTTGTGGTGTTGGGTTTAGTGTTGTTACCACGCTTCCCTGAGAATATAGCGATCCACTGGGATGAGCAAGGAGTGGCAGACGGGTATGGGTCAGTATTTATGGGTATCTGGTTCCTGCCATTGATGACAATTGGATTAGTGCTGTTATTACTAGGTCTCCCAAAGATCGATCCGCTCAAGAAGAATATTGAGACTTTCCAGAACGAATATTACCTGTTTATCCTGTTGTTTGTGCTCTTCTTTGTTTACCTGCAGGTATTGACCCTGCTCTTTAATCTTGGGTATCGTTTCAATATGCTGGCTTTGATGCTGCCTGCTTTTGGTGGCTTTTTCTATTATATTGGTGCGTTGATGGGGAAAGCCAAGCGCAATTACTTTATCGGAATTCGTACCCCCTGGACGCTGGCGGATGACCAGGTCTGGGATGAGACTCATCGGGTAGGGGCAAACGGATTCAAAATCAGCGGTCTTTTAACTGTTCTGGGCGTGTTCTTTCCCAGCCTGTCAATCTGGTTTATGATGGTGCCTCTCATGGTTGTGGCGATTTTCACGGTGGTGTATTCGTATGTGGTTTACCGTCGTTATCATCCAAATCATAATGGCAATGGAATGAAATCGTGAAGTGTGTTTAACTGGGTGGTCAGGGTGTTTTGTCGGGTATTAACCCGACAAAACACCCGCCAATCCAGGTTTAGACGAATGCGTGAACAGGAATGTTTCACGTGAAACAACAAGGATAAAAGCATGGAAAAAATTATTGAAGTATTGCATCTGCAACACAAGTATGGTGATTTCCAGGCGATTCAGGATCTAACATTTGATGTTGAACATGGAGAAGTGTTCGGCTTGTTGGGTCCGAATGGCGCTGGAAAAACAACCACAGTTCGTCTACTAAACGGCATGTTTGAGGCCAGTGGGGGATCGATCTCCGTGATGGGGTTTGACCCGATGAAGTCTGGCGAGAAAATCCGCGAGAAGTCTGGTGTACTGACGGAAACCCCGGCGCTATACGAGCGTCTGACTGCCCGGCAAAACCTGCGCTTTTTTGGCGTGCTGGCCGGGATGGATGATCAGCAAATTAAGCGCCGCAGCGATGAATTACTGGAGATGTTTGATCTCAGACAGCGTGCGGATGATCGCACCGGGACGTTCAGCAAGGGTATGAAACAGCGTCTGGCACTCTCCAGAGCCTGGTTGACGAACCCACGGTTGCTTTTTTTGGATGAGCCCACCTCTGGTCTGGATCCCGAAGCAGCAGCACAGGTGCGCGAATTGATCGCGGATGTGCGCCAGAAAGAAGGAACCACGGTATTGATCTGCACCCACAACCTGGATGAAGCCCAACGTCTTTGTGATCGCTTGTTGATCATGCGTCAGGGTAGCTCACTGGCGATGGGTAGTCTATCGGATCTACGCAAGTTGGTTTCGCCAGGCATGTGGCTGGAAGTGCATTTCCTGAATCCGTTTGATCACATGGACCAGATTCGCACCATTTCTGGCGTTTTAAGTCTGGATATCCACTCATTGCAGGAAGTAAAGATCGAAGTTGAATCTGAGGCGGTCATTCCGCAGGTAGTTTCCGGTCTGGTGAAACTGGGATCCCAAATTCTACGCCTGCAACCGCAGGAAATCCCACTTGAGCAGGTATATTTACAATTACAAAACAGTAACCACAAGGGTCACAATTATCATAACGGAGGTCTAAAATGAACTGGCGCAAAATTCGTATCATTGCCTGGAAAGATATTTTGGAAGTTCGGCAGAATAAATCTGTGCTGATTTCCATGGTGATGGTCCCTTTGATTATCATGGTAGTTTTACCCGCGGTAATGCTGGTAATTGTCAATACCACCGGATCAGCCGATGCCTTGAACGATCCGGATATTCAGATGATGTTTGAGCGTATTCCGCCATCCATTGCGGCCATGTTAGGTGATTTGAATGATGCGCAACTGTCCGTTGCCATGATTTTGGGTTTCTTATTTGCTCCTATGTTCCTGATCATGCCGTTGATGTTGTCAACAAGCATTGCGGCGGAGTCTTTTGCTGGTGAACGTGAGCGCAAGACCCTGGAAGCACTGCTATATACAGCTGCAACCGACACTGAATTATTCATCGGGAAAGCGATGGCAGCTTTTGTGCCAGCCGTACTGGTATCGCTAATTAGCTTTATCATCTACACGGTGGTGTTGAATGTGGGTGGTTATCCTATTTTTGGGTATTTATGGTTCCCACTGGATACCTGGTATCCACTTGTTTTCTGGGTTATGCCTGCGTTTGCTGCCCTGGGTGTGGGGGCCACCGTGTTGATCTCGGCCAAAGTCCAGACTTTTATGGGTGCTTACCAGACCAGTGGTTCGTTGGTAGTTTTGGTGTTGGGATTAGTTGTGGGGCAGGCTTCCGGGTTGATTTATCTGAGTGTTTGGGTGGGGATTGTGCTGGGATTTATCATTTGGCTGGCAGCAGGTGTGCTGTTCTTCCTGGGGATCCAGCAATTCAATCGCAAAGCTTTGTTGTATCAAAGCGCACATTAATAAAAAATCGCGAGGTATATCATGGAAAGTAGCCCAAATGTTGTATTGATCATCACGTTTTTATTGGCAGGGATATTTAATGTCATCTTCCCACTTTTATTGGGTTGGTGGATCATTAAAAGGAAGGGCACCAGCTGGAAGTTGTTCGGTGTAGGTGTGCTGACCTTCATCGGCTCGCAGATATTCCATCTACCCGTGGTCAGTGGTCTGACCACTGCTTTTTCGTCCGGGTTGCTTCCGACTATCGATCCGGGTTTTGCACCGTTCTTTAATGCCACCGTCCTGGGCTTGTTGGCAGGTATTTTCGAAGAGACAGCCCGTTGGATCGGGTATAAATTGCTGAAGAAGAAAGGTGATTCCTTCGGCGCAGCGTTGACGCTGGGTGCTGGCCATGGTGGCATCGAAGCTATTATCATAGGCGCCAGTGTGTTAGCTTCACTGATCTCCATGTTGGCATTGCAAAGTTCTGATGCGGTATTATCAGGATTATCTCCCAATCAGGCTGAGCTGGCACGGCAACAGGTGCAGGCTTTCTGGGCAACACCCTGGCATATGCCGCTGGCGGGTGCTGTTGAACGTATCGCTGCCCTGGGATTGCACATTGGTCTGAGCGTAATGGTGTGGTTAGCAATCTCCTTCCGTAAACCGATCTGGTTCTGGCTGGCGGTCTTGTACCATGCCGTGGTGGATGGGTTGGCAGTATTGGCGATGACGTTCGGTGTACATGTCTGGTTGATCGAAGCCGGACTGATCCTGATTTCGTTTGGGATGCTGTATCTTATCATCAAGACAGCCAAGCGTATGGATGAGGAACGGGAAACACCGAAGACTGTAATCGACTAACCTTGCAGGTTAATTTTAAAAACAAGCTGTTTTATATGATCAGCTTGTTTTATTTAATGTAAATCTTGATTTATTATAGAACATGTGTTTTATATATAGATTTGCTAATATTGATATATTATAAGAATCAGATGATTGATTAATTATTTTTGGTAGAATGAAAGTGTCTTTTCAATAATTAGCGATTAGGGTGTTTTTTGCAGGCGTACGCTTGCCAAAAACACCCGCTTACCTCGATTTATTGAGATGATAGGAATGAAGTTTAGAGTTGTCTTAGAAATCTCTTACAAACATGCCACAAGGAGGAAAATATGATTTCAGAAATGGATATTGCTATTCGTTTGGGAGTGGCTTTTTTATTGGGTGCTATCATTGGAGTTGAGCGGGAATTAGACAACCAACCAGCAGGGCTGAGAACCAACATTATTCTGGTGATGGGCTCGGCGTTGGCGATGATTATTTCGGTGTCGCTTTCGCATGTATATCAACCAGTGGGTGGCATGGGTGGTGATCCAGCCCGTCTGGCGGCGCAGGTGATATCTGGCATCGGGTTCTTAGGGGCAGGCGCGATATTACACGCCGGGGTTAATATCCGTGGGTTGACCACAGCAGCTACCCTCTGGACAATGGCGGTGGTTGGTCTGGCAGTGGGTGCAGGATTTTTCTCTGCGGCCGTGATTGTAACCATCACTCTTTTTATTGTCTTATCTGTACTGAATAAATTGGAGAATAAGTTGTTTCATCCAAAAACAATTGCTCCCATTACCATGTGGATTAAAGATGGTCCTCCTGACCTGGCAGAAGTGCGCAAGATTTTTGATCATAAACATATTCAACTCATCACTCTCAGCCACGAACATGATTTTACAGATGATGAAACCAAAATTAATTTGGAATATAGTTGTAAACGCGTGGAATTAATTGATAAGATTCAAAAAAATATTTATGCCTTTCCGGGGTTACGGAAAGTTCATTTTGGAAAAACTGTTCAGATATAATTTGTTCAGACAAATGGAGGAAATCAACCATTTTCAGACATATAATAGGAGTAAGGTGAAATTTATTTCTGGCGGCAGGGCAGGTAAATTGTAAATGGTTATCCCTGGTTCGAAGATGAGCACATTTAATCGCTTGAACGAAGTCCATGCAAAAGCCAAGCGACTTCCAATTAATAACGATTCACGTATCATCATTTTCAGTGATTGCCATCGCGGGGATTATGGTTGGGCAGATGATTTTGCCAAAAACCAGAATATGGTTCATCACGCCCTCTCGTATTATTTTCATGAAGGCTATACCTACATTGAGTTGGGTGATGGGGATGACCTGTGGAAAAATAGGAGTTTTCATGAAATTTTCAGCGCGCACAAGGTGATATTTGAAATTTTGATGCGTTATCATGAGGAAAATCGGTTCTACATGATGCTGGGAAACCATGATATCGAAAAATCATATCCGAAATATGTGCAGGCGAATTTGAACACCTACCTGGATGAAGTCTCTCAACAACGCAGACCTCTTTTTCCAGGTATTGAAATTTACCCGGGGTTGATTCTGGAGCATGAACCTACCCAGCGCGAATTGTTTCTAGTGCATGGGCATCAGGGTGATTTGCTCTCGGATCTGTACTGGCCAATTGGGCGCTTTTTTGTCCGTGCCTTCTGGCGTAATTTACAGTTGTATGGGTTGGGGGACCCAACCAGTGCTGCCAAGAATTTCACGATTGCCAAGCGGGTGGATAAGAAGTTAATTTATTGGAGCAAAGAAAATCGCAAGATAATTGTAGCCGGGCATACGCACCGCCCGCGTTTTCCAGCATTGAGTCATGTGCCGTACTTCAATACTGGTTCGGTGGTTTCACCTTACAGTATTACTGGAATCGAGATCCGGCATGGGCAAATTGCTATGGTCCGCTGGAGTGTCCGGCCAGACATTATTGGTAATTTGCGGATTGTCAGGGATGTGATGTCTGGTCCGCAACCACTGGATGCGTGGATGTATTAGTAGCTCTTAAGCCGTTAAGTTGTTGAGCTGTTAAGTTTAGCTGAAGGCTCAAAGCAGAAAGCCGAAAATTGAGGGACAGTTTACCAGGAATAAGAAAAGGTGCAATGCACTTCTGGTAGATTGATGATTCGTGAATTCATTTGGAATGATAGTGGTTGGTTTATTCTCAAGTGCAATGCACCGGGGTAAGAAGAAAGCTGACCCTGGTAAAAGGATCAGCTCTCATTTATTATTGTCAAGGATTTTTACGGAAAAATAATATCTACATAATCAAATTCGACAATGATGGGTGTGGAGTTATATGAGGATGCGGATATACCGATCAGACCTTCCTTAAAGGTGCGGTCACGGACACTGTTGGTATAAACCCCGTTGATCCATAAGGACAGGGAATCACCCGTACATTGGATGGCATATTCGTTGAAGTCCTTGCCCATGCGAATATTATTGGATCCACCATTGGCGAGCAGTGTGTAGCCTCCATTACTATTTGACCCATCATAACGCAGGATGTCATATAATCCATCACTGCCGACATTGAACTCATACCAGCCAAGGTTTTCATCATAGCGGCACATCAGACTAATGCTGTTGGAGTTCATACCGCGGTTTTCCACCAGAGTGTGTACTTCCACGTCAGCATAATAGTATTCACCATAGGTCAGGTAAGCATAAATATCGGTGTCGTACATTTCAAAGATGATTTTTCCGTCATCCTGATAAATATCCAATTGGTTTTCATCACCATTGGTGGTGAACCAGCTCCACCAATCAATACTTCCGTCGAATTCTTCGGTGCGAAAGGCTTCATTTTCGGTGTAAGTGGTGGTGCCTTCTTCCTCCACCCATTCTTCGGCTTCGCCAGAAAGTCCGGCATAACCATAAAGGGCAATTTTTTCGCCGTTCAATGAGCCTTCGAGCAGTTCATCAGTTTCCCAACGGTAGACAAAGACTTTCAACTCGTCTTCCATATCATGGCTTTTGAGAATATCGCAATAATCTTTCATGGTGCCGTCGGTAGCAACCAGAATATCTTCAACCTCATGAATGATATCGCCAGGTTTGATACCCGCCTTGTCCGCAACACTGCCTGTCGTTATTGAATTGACCCAGATACCCGGGTATTCACTGTTGGGTCCAAAGACAATGGCGATACCGTCCAGCCCCAGAGAGGCAACATTCTGACGTTCGCGCAAACGATTGACGATCGAAATTGCCTGATCTGTCGGGATGGCAAACTGTTGGTCGTAGGTTGCCTGGGTCATGTAATTAATGCCAACCACTTTTCCGTCTGCGGTGACCAATGGTCCGCCAGAGTTTCCGGGGTTGATCTTGGCATCATGACCATATATATAAGACATGGACGACCAGGATGTCTGCCCATCGGCATTTACTTTGGAGATAATACCCTTGGTAAGGTTGTATTCCGGATCCAGCAAGGGGAAACCAGCAGCATACACATCCAGGCCGGTCTTGACTTCCTCCTCATACCAATCCAGGTAAGCGAAATTGCTGCCTTCCACCTGTACGACTGCCAGATCAGCACACTCTGATGTTCCCAAAACACGCACATTGCGCGGGGTGGTTTCACCGTTGACGTAAGCCTTCAGGATGGCAGCACCGGCAACCACATGGTTATTGGTCACACCGATGCCGGATGGATCAATAAAGAAGCCGGATCCACCCCATTCTGCGTTCAATACCAGCCCTTGCTCAATATCATTGTAGGTGCCGGTAGCAAATAATTGAAACACTGCGGGGCGCACATCATCAATGCTCTTGGCTGCACTACTCTCATTGACTGGTTGAGTAGTATTCACAGGTGCAGCTGCTTCTGGTTGAGTGGATGGTTCTTCAGACACAGCCACACGCGCCGGCTCTTCGGTTTCTTGAGTGATTTTGTCAGCTGACAAATTACAGGCTAATGACAACAACATAATAACCAATAAGGGAATAAAAAACTTTTGTTTCATCTTACCTCCGGAAAATAGGGATACTGAAAAATATGAAAAAAATGGATTTTTTCATCAAACAAAATTTAACCAAACTGTTTTGAAAATAATTATCACAAAAATCCAATAGAAATGATATATTCAATTTTAGAGTGGTTTTGAATAATGTCAACCAACAAATCAGAAAGAAATCAGACGTACTTAATTACAAAATTGAAGGTAATTTTGAAAAACCAAAATCAAAATAATCAGACAAAAGCGGGCTTTGAACAAATTTTCAAGTACAATAAATGATATGAATCGAGCTAACATAGACGAGGACCAGATAATTCTTGGGGATTGCATAGAAGTCATGCGCCATATAGAGCCTGACTCGGTGGATATGATTTTTGCTGATCCCCCCTATAATTTGCAACTCAAACAAAAACTTTATCGTCCCGATTTATCGCATGTGGAGGCGGTGGATGATCATTGGGACAAATTTGATGATTTTGACACATATGATCAGTTCACCCGCGATTGGCTGGATGCCTGTAAACGGATTCTGAAGCCAAATGGGACCCTGTGGGTGATTGGTAGCTATCATAATATCTATCGTGTCGGGGCGATCATCCAGGATTTAGGCTACTGGATATTAAATGATGTGATCTGGATTAAATCGAACCCTATGCCAAATTTTCGCGGTGTGCGCTTGACGAATGCACATGAAACCCTGATCTGGGCTCAAAAGCAACGTGGCGCGCCTTACACGTTCAATCATCATGGCTTGAAAATGATGAACGATGATTTGCAAATGCGCAGCGATTGGTACTTTGCGCGCTGCAGCGGCAAAGAACGCCTGAAGGAAAACGGCTCACGCGCACATTCCACACAGAAACCACTGGCATTGCTGTACCGGGTGCTGCAGGTCTGTACCAATGAGGGTGATCTGATCCTGGATCCTTTCTTTGGGAGTGGGACGACCGGAGCAGCTGCCCGTCTTTTGCGACGGCGTTTCATTGGGATTGAGCGCGAAGAGTCCTATGTGCGCATTGCAACGGAACGAATTGCAGGTGTGACCCCTTTGGGTGAGGATTTCCTGCTGTCCCAGATCAATCCACGTAGGGAACCACGCCTGCCGTTTGGTGAATTGATAGAAAATGGCTTTCTTAAGCCTGGGACAATATTATATTTTGGCGAAAACAGCAACCTGGCAGCACAGGTAATGTCGGATGGAGCGTTGGTGCTGGATGGCAAGCGTGGATCGATCCACCAACTGGGTCGTCAACTAAAAAATGGTCCGGTTAATGGCTGGACAGCCTGGTTTTATCTGGATGAGGTTAAAGGCAAGCGTTATCCGATTGATCGATTAAGACAACAATTGCGTGAATTTTTATCAGAAAAAGGAGATTTAGAATCATGACCTACCAACAAACCCGTTGGAGCCTGGAGGATTTATTCCCGGGACCAAAGTCTGCAGAACTGGAATCTGCATTTGTAGAATTGGAAAAACAAGTAGATGTATTGGAGAAACGTAGATCTGAGTTGAGCGAAAACATCAGCCTGGAAACGTTTCTCTCCATCGTCAAAGAGTTGGATAAAAACACAGTATTGGGACAGAAAATTTACACCTTTGCTGGCTTGTATTTCTCTGAAGATACCCAAAACCAGGTTGCTCAAAACCTGATGGCTCGGGTAGAGCAATTTATGGCAGAGATGTCCAACCGCATATTATTCTTTGACCTATGGTGGAAAGCACTGTCGGAAGAGAAAGCCAGGCCACTAATTGAGGGGAGCGGTGATTATGCCTACTGGTTGGAAGCCATGCGATTGTTTATCCCCCATACACTGAGCGAACCGGAAGAAAAGATTATTAATACCAAGAATGTCACTGGTCAGAGTGCCTTGCAAATGGTGTATTCATCTTTTACCAACCGCTACGTCTATAAGTTGGAAGTGGATGGCGAGGTCAAAGAATTGACCCGTGGCCAACTGATGATGTACGTACGAACTGCGGATCCCGACCTGCGCGCCAGGGCTTATCAGGAGCTTTACAAGGTCTATGGTGATGATGGATCAATATTAGGTCAGATCTACCAGACTCTGGTCCGTGATTGGCGCAATGAACAGGTCAACCTACGAAAACATAATTCACCGATTGCTGCCCGCAACCTGATCAACGACATCCCGGATGCCGTGGTGGAAACGCTGCTGGATGTTTGCCAAAAGAACGCTAAAGTTTTCCAACGTTTCTTTGATCTCAAAGCAAAACTGATCGGTGTAGAACGCTTACGCCGTTATGATCTGTACGCTCCGGTTGTGAAATCAGACAAAACCTACCCGTTTGAAGTGGGTACACAACTGGTTCTGGATGCCTATCAGGGGTTTGATCCGCATGTTGCCAGTCTGGCAGAGCGTGTTTTTGCAGAAGATCACCTGGATAGTGAAGTGCGAAAAGGCAAACGCGGTGGTGCTTTTTGCTGGGGATCGGGTCCGGATCTGACACCCTGGGTCATGCTTAACTATCAGGGTAAAGCCGATGATGTCTCCACCATGGCGCATGAGTTAGGTCATGCCTTACACAGCATGCTGGCAGCGGATCATAGTGTCCTGACACATCATTCCAATCTGCCCCTGGCGGAAACCGCGTCGACATTTGGTGAGATGGTGCTGGTAGATCATTTGCTCAAGCTTGAAACGGATGAAACCGTCCGCCGTGACATTCTCTTCAGTCAGATCGATGATGCGTATGCCACTATCATGCGCCAGGCGTACTTTGCTTTGTTTGAACGTCAGGCACACGAAATGATTCAGAAAGGTGCCTCGGTAGATGAGTTGGCGGAAGCGTATCTGAAGAATCTTAAAGATCAATTCGGGGATTCTGTAGAGGTCAGTGATGAATTCCGTTGGGAGTGGGTCTCGATTCCGCATATTTATGACGTGCCCTTCTATGTATATGCCTACACCTTCGGGCAGCTGCTGGTGCTCTCCCTATATCAGCAATACAAGCGTGAAGGTGAAAGCTTTATCCCGCGCTACACCAAGATCCTGGCGACAGGTGGCTCGAAGGCACCGGTTGAGGTGCTCTCAGAAGCGGGTATTGATGTTTATGATGCTGCTTTCTGGCAGGGTGGCTTTGATGTAATCAGTGGTCTGGTGGATGAGTTGGAAGCGCTGTAGGGGTTAGAATTTTGGATGTAGGTGTTAGAAAAAAATGACGCGTAGGGGCATGGTCCGTGACCTGCCCCTTTTTGATTCTGAACTATGATTGAGGGGGATTGATATGATGGGAAAAGATCTGAACTGGGATTTTGGGGATGATTATGATGGGTAGGATAAAAAATTGATCAGATTGAACGGATTTTTATTGATGGAAATAAATATTAATCTTAGTCCATCATTAAATCATAGTTCAGACATTCTAATGCTACGCTGAATTGCCCATTCGATGATCTGTGGATCGCGAGCCTGGGGGGTACAGAGTCGTTTCGGGTGAGGGCGGATACCAGCACGCATCAGGTCCAGGCGGTCAGCGTCCCAGCAGGTGCTGATGGTGATATCTTCATGGCATTTGCCATTGGTATGACCGGAGGTGGCCAGGCAGAGGAGGTTGAATTCCTCGGGTGACAGGTCGATGCGATCGAGCAGATGTGCACGTATGAATTTGCAAGCACGGGCACCGTGTCCGGGGTCAAAGCCATCTGACTTGCGCTGGATATCATGCGTGAAGGCGAAATATTCGACCACCTTCTGGTTGGCACCGTTCAGGGATGCCAGCTTCAGACCGTTCTCGCGCACACGCACCCAGTGGTTGAAGCTGTGCAGTCCGTCCCAATGCAGCGGGTAATGGCTTTTGAGAAAGTTGAGAAATTCTTTGGTGATAAGTGGGCTGATGTCCATGGGAGTAATTTTATCAGGTTAAGGAGGTAGGAAGATTGAGTGTTGAGGGTTGAGAATATAATGACGTGTCCTGAAGTAGGTTAACTAAATATTTATCTACACATGATAAGACTTAATATGTGCAGATAATGTGAAAGATCAGCTTCTGCTAGACGATGACTACAAGGAGTTATTATTTATAATACAGTCCGGCCAGTTGCATTTGCTTGTTGAAGGAAATGGTGTAAACAAATGACTTGTTCTCATATTTGGCATTTACGGTGCTTGTCGCAAATTCCTCACCGGTCGATTTGTCAGCAGATCCTGCTACATTTACACTCTCGATCGCCTCAAATTTGCCACCTTCTTCAATGGCTGCGTAGATCTGGACGAATACATCGTCGGTGATGGCTGTGTTCATTTGTTCCGTAAATAATGCTCTCAGTCCTTCAGAGTCCTGGGCATTCAGTAATGTAACAACATTTTCAGCAGCTGTCTTGACTTCCCCCTCGTTAAAGTCCGCGGACAATTCCGGCGCACTACAGGCAGTGAGTGAGATGACGCTTAAAATGGTTACCAGTAGGATAATGGTCAGTGATTTTATGCTTGATTTTTTCATTTTGATTCCTCTTCCAAGATGTTTTTGCGTGATTGGTATTGGCATTGAAAATACCCAATAGATTTAGGTTCTTCTTTATGTCAATCATAATCCAAAATTGAGTTTTACGTGTACGGTGGTTGACAACCAGCAAATCAAAAAGTTATTCTCTTATGAAAGTGAGGATGAAAAATTGATCTTACTGATGATTCTAATCATTCTAATTATCAGAATCATTAGAATCATCAACAAGCGATATGCTAACAATTCTATGGTGGAAGTTGGCGTTTTTTTTGTTTTAATTGGCGAAATGTAATTTATTGAAAATCGAAATTTCTTTCATGAACAAATTGTCGGATTCTTCTCCTCTCCTAGCTCGTCCCCTACTCCCACTCAATCGTAGCAGGGGGTTTGGAGGTGACATCGTATACGACGCGGTTCACGCCGCTGACCTCATTGACGATGCGACTGGCGACGCGTGCCAGCAAGTCATAGTCGAGGCGTGCCCAGTCAGCGGTCATGAAGTCGTCGGTGGCGACAGCACGCAGGGCGATGGCTTCCTGGTAAGTGCGGGCATCCCCCATGACGCCCACTGAGCGAACAGGTAGCAGTACAGCAAATGCCTGAGCGATTACCGGCTGCTGCGCATCCATGCTCTTACACTTACCCAGCAAACCGGCTCTGGTCAGTTCTTCGGTGAAGATGGCGTCCGCTCCCCGCAGGGTTTTCAGGCGCTGCATGGTGATCTCACCCAGACAACGCACCGCGAGACCTGGCCCCGGGAAGGGTTGCCGCCAGACCAGTTCGACCGGTAGGCCGAGAGCTTCTCCCACAGCACGCACTTCGTCTTTGAATAAATAACGCAATGGTTCGACCAGCTCGAAGGACAAATCCTCCGGCAGTCCACCGACGTTATGATGTGATTTGATTTTGTGTCCCTTGTTGCGATCGGGTGCGCTGGACTCAATCACGTCCGGGTAGATGGTGCCCTGCACCAGAAAACGCGGCTTGCCCACCTTCAGGGCAGCCTGTTCGAACACGCGAATGAAAGTAGCACCGATCGCTCTTCGTTTGGCTTCGGGATCGGTGATCCCATCCAAAGCATCCATAAAGTCTTCGATGGCATCCACTGTGTGCATCTCCACACCCAGGTTGGCTTTAAAGGCGATCTCCACCTGCTGGCGTTCGTCCTGGCGCAGCAGACCATGATCGACAAAAACTGCCACCAGTTGATCCCCGATGGCGTGATGTACCAATGCAGCTGCCACGCTCGAATCGACACCACCACTGACACCGACCAGCACGCGTTCCGTTCCGACCTGCACACGGATGCGGGCGACGCTGTGCTCGATGATCGATTCAGCTGTCCAGTTGGGGGTGGCGCCACAGATCTCCACAGAAAAACGTCGGATGATCTCGACGCCAATGGGGGTATGGCGCACTTCCGGGTGAAATTGAACCCCATAGTAATGGCGTTGCAGGTCACCCATGGCTGCATAGGGACTGTTACGGCTGGTTGCCAGCTTTACAAAGCCGGGTGGAATGGATTCCAGGCGGTCACCATGTGACATCCAAACCGGGTAGTCACCGGCATTGATCAACGGGTTGGTTTCCAACACCGAAATTTCGGCCATACCATATTCGCGCTCTTGGGAAGGGGCGACTCTGCCACCCAGCGCAACCGTAATAGCCTGCATCCCATAGCAGATACCCAGGATGGGTAGACCGGATGCCAGCACATAATCCAGGACGTATGGGGCCCCCACATCATAGGCTGAATTCGGTCCACCAGAGAGAATGAAGCCTTTAGGTTGCATCGCCATGACCTGCTCCTGGGGAGCATCCCAGGGGAACATCTCGGCGTAAACTTGCACCTCTCGCACCCGCCGAGTGATCAGCTGGCTGTATTGTGAGCCAAAATCCAGGACAACGATCGTGTCACTCATGCTGGATCAGTCCGCAAATTCGATTTTACCGTCATCCATGTTCATAATGATGACCAATGATTCGATCGGGATGTTTAATACAGAGAGCTTTTGCCGGCCACCTTCAAAGCTTTTCTCCACCAGGGTACCAATTCCAACCAATTTTGCTCCGGCTGCCATTGTCAGGCGAACCAGACCTTGAATGGTATTGCCAGAAGCCAGGAAGTCATCGATGATCAGGACTTTTTCCCCACGGGCGATGTATTCTGGGGAGACGATCAATTCCACCAGGCGGCCTTTGGTGTGGGAAGGGGCGGTGGTCAGGTATACGGTGTCCGGCATGGTGATCGGTTTGGTCTTACGGGCGTACACCACCGGAATGCCGAGGTAGAATGCAGCCATCACAGCTGGCGCAATCCCAGAAATTTCTGCCGTAAGCACCTTTGTGGCTCCAATTTTTTCGAAGCGCTTTGCCAGTTCCTGTCCACAGGCATTCATCAAAACTGGATCAACCTGATGGTTAATAAAACCATCCACCTTTAATATACCACCCCCCAGATTTGCCCCTTTTTGAAGAATCATATCTTTTAAAAATTGCATGCAAACTCCTTACTCTTAAAAACAAAAAACTAAGCTTAACGCCAGTTCACTTCATTTTACAATGAATCAGAAGAAATAATTGTTAAAGTTTGGAAGGAAATTAAAAGAATTGCCGTCAACGAATAGAAATGTAGAGTAGAGGAATAAGGAAGTTTAGGTTTCGGAATACTTCAGTATCCAGGTTTCCCTTAATGTGGCTCAGCACCGCATGCCATGCTTCCTTATTCCCCCCTCCTCGAACCGGACGTGCAGATTTCCCGCATCCGGCTCTCCAAGAAACTCTCGTCTCCAGCATTCACAAGAGTCATAGGAACTTAAGTCCCAATTTCAAGAGTTCAGCATAATAAGACTTCTGATTCCTTAGTCTATAAGGTCGTTGGCTTCGTCTGGTTAGATGGTTACTCATTCTCTCAGACAAATACCAGTTAATGTGACGAAAAGTTTGGCTTGGATAACCAAATGAAAAGTAGTTTGCCCACCCACGTAGATGGATATTCATTTCATTGATCAATACAGGGATTGGTTTAAAACACATTACTTTACCGGTCATTCTCCGGATTTCACGCTTTTCATTAATAAAGGACTTCTTAGAAGGGAAGATATTCAATTACTTCTTTTTCCTGCCTCCAAGATCCCAGTCATATCGAAAGGTAAAACCAAGAAAATCGAGCGCGGTTTTGGCTTGTTTTAGATCAATCATCCGAGTCTTCTCTCGATTTATTTCTAACCCCATCCATTTTTCAATCTTTTGTTCAACAAAGTCTGAAATAATGGGTGTATCGTTTCTAGCCATGATTACAAAATCATCCGCATATCGGACAAGTCTGGCGTTTACACTTCTAGCTAAGCCTTCTTTACCATGAAAGACTTTATCGAACCAATGCAAGTAAATATTAGCAAGTAAGGGAGAAATAACTCCCCCTTGCGGAGTTCCTTTATGAGTTTTTCCACTCAAACGAGTTCCACCTTTTGGGGTATTCTCTTGCACAGGAGCTTGTAACCACAATCTGATTAACCTCAGCACACTTCGATCAACTACCCTCATTCGAATGGCGGCCATCAGTTTATCATGTGGAATACGATCGAAATAACCTGCCAAGTCAGCGTCATAGATAACAGAAAACCCTGCTTGTAGATTGTCCTTTATGGTCTGTAGAGCTTGATGAGCGCTTTTTCCAGGACGAAAGCCGAACGAACAGTCCAGAAAGTCAGCTTCAAAAATTGGCTCAAGGATTACCAAAACAGCCATTTGTACCACCCGATCCCTCACGGTCGGTATTCCCAAAGGTCGTAGTTTTCCGTTGGATTTAGGAATATAAACCCGTAGAACTGGTTGCGGTCTATATCGTTTGCTTCTTAGTTCATTTTGTAATTCTTGTAAGAGGTTCTCATACCCTGTTTCCTGTATCTCCTTTATCGTGATGCCATCTACTCCTGCAGCCCCTTTATTGGCTGCAACTATTCGCCATGCTGTCTCCAAAGTGTCCTTTCGATAGACCCGATCATACAATGCATAAAACCGAAACTTTGGCTCTTGTTTGGCTTTTTGACCCAGTTTCGCCCGCAGAAGTGAGAGTTTCTCCGGAATGACCACTTTCTTGTGCTCGACCGGTATGTCCGTAGTAGAATAATTTTTCAAGCGGTTCTCTCTCCAGTTTTGTTTGAAACAATGTTTCATGTAATGCCCCTTCGCTCCACCCGAGTTACCAGGTTTCTTCACTACTATGGGCATCTCCGACTCCCAACTTGCCAATATTGGAAGTTATGTCTTCCTTCCAATATGCGTACCCCAAGCTGGGTCTCCCAGGTTCCTCAATCGATCTTTCAACACACGCTACCCTCTTTCACCCCGAGATGTTCCATGATTGCTTTTTCTCATTTCTTCATCTTGGATACTGGTTTCGCCATATTCGGAAGGTTGACCACTTCTATTGTTATCGTTTAACGAGGCCGTTTTAGGTTCGCTTTCGCTGTGGCTTGTGTTTTTGACGCTCGAGGCTTCGACTGGTTGAATTACTTCTTCCGTCGCTCGATTGTCTACCAATGTTATGAGAAATTCATTGTGTGTACTCCTTTCATTACACTAGATCGATTAGGCTTTTCCTGGCGCACCGAATAAACGAATAAAAAATCGTCCCGAATGAGAACCTGATGGTAATTAGCAGAAGGGTCTATGTAAAATTATCAATTAGTGAAAAATATTCCGTCATCTAAGTAAAAGTTTATTCATGTTTTATCATATTCAACCAGCGCTCGGTTTGGCGAGGATGGGTGAAACGCAGTATCTGCAGATGAGCATGCTGTGGCTCCTGAAGCGCCAGGGGATAGTTCTTTTTATGTTTTGGTCGAGATTTCAGCAGCCAGAGGAACAGGGAATCGCGTGAAAGAAAGTTATCACGAAAGCGCTCGCGATTTCCATTCCACAATTCAACCTTAAGAAACACCCTTTTGAGCGTACGAACGAAGAGACGCAAGAATATTTGGAGAAAAGGATAATCCAGCCAGATGATGGTATCGGAACGCGGCCAGATCAGATCGCGCAGCTGGCTGTAATTGCCATCCACTATCCAGTTATCCTGTCGTGTCAGTGGATCGAGCTCAGTCCGGATTTCGGGCCAGGGTTTCTCCGACCAGTCGGGCATCCAGTGGTGTGCATCCAGCTCGATAACCTTTAGATCGAGCACAGAACCCAGGCGTTGCGCCAGGGTGGTTTTGCCACTTCCGGTTGCACCGATAACAGCGATGCGGGTACCAGGTTTGGCGAAGGATGGTGAGTTGTGGGTCAAAATAAAGACTCCTGAATGGGATAGCCAAATTCTATCAGTAGATCGTTAAGTTGTGTACCGCTGAGGGAAGGATTTTTTACTGGCCGTTTGGTCAGCTTATGTCACTTTTCCTCGAAAGTCACTTCGCTGTATTCTTCGATGGCCTCATCTAAAAGGGTAGAGTCCGGGTTCACCAATTGCTGATCGAAGAAGCCGATCAGAAAATCATTAAAGAGACTGATCTCACGTTCAGCGCTGATGGGTCCTTTCAAACGCAAAAGCGAACCAAGCGGGGAATAGAGCGAGATATCCGAGAAGTCATAGTGCTGGGTACCCAGAATGGTCATGCGCTGTGCACTGAGAGGTTGATTGTCCCACAGCTGATTGACCAAACTGAGATTGGGTTCACGCACCCAGGTCTCAGAGAACATATTTAAGGTAGGTTTGCCTATGCCATCGGATGGCATGGCGCGGTCATAGGGCACCAACCAGGGATCCTGCCCCACCACTGCCTGGCAACGCTCATCCTGCCAGCAGGTTTGCAGCACAGCACCACCGCCGGTGGAATGCCCGATCATCCCGATGCGGGAGGTGTCGAGGTGCCCCTGGAAGATGGAAGGGAGCTCGCCGGATTGAAGACGTTCAACCTGGTCGAGGGTGAACACCAGATCCCCCACCCAGCTCTGACCGAGGATGTAAGTGGCAGCCGCATATTCTTCTTTGTTTTCGTTAGAAGGCAAAGCGCCAGGTTTGTTATAGATGCGTGTGCCATCCGGATAGACGGTGACCACTGCCCCGTAAGCATGTTCCGGAGAAAAAACGATATAACCCTGAGAAGCGAGAGCTTCCATCTGGGCGGTGTTCTGGTAACGCATACCGTTCCAGCCATGTGAGAAGACCAACAATGGCCACTGATCGAAACAGGTTGCCAGTGGAGCCTGCAGCAGGCTATTGCTGTGCGCATGTTGGAAGTGGTTGAGAAAAAATCCGGGAAAACCAAAGCTCTTTGCCATGGCTTGCGCATCAATGACACCATCCGGAAGGTAAGGCGCAAATTCACCAACCTCTCCCGCGGTGGCAGGATACCAGACCTGTACCATTACACGCCGTGGTTGGCTGGGCGGATTGGCATAGACCAGATCGGGATCCGGGCTA
The DNA here is from genome assembly GCA_963765655.1 of uncultured Chloroflexia bacterium. Taxonomy (GTDB): domain Bacteria; phylum Chloroflexota; class Anaerolineae; order Anaerolineales; family Anaerolineaceae; genus UBA6170. Next base: position 784,591 of record CAVXXH010000003.1, on the reverse strand, counting down.
TAAACCTCCAGGCGATCCTGATCTTCCCAGTAAAAGGAAGTTGTCCCAACCGCATAAGGTCCCTGCGGAACGGGAAAGACTGGCACGGGTAGAAAAGCTGGCAGCGCTGCACTGACCACCAGGATCACAAAACCCAGAATGGTTAATTTATCACTGAAAGTATGGTCGGGGTGAATAGCTTTTCGAAAAGCCAGCGGGATGATTCCCACAGCCAGCACATACAATGGGATCATCTGCCAGCGTGCACCTTCTAAAAAGAAGTGATAGCCTAACGCCAAAAGGTTTAAGGTGGGTAGTAAATGAATCCAGACAACTTTATCCGTGCGCAGGAAGCGCAACAGCAAAGACAGGAAAGTAATAACCAGAATAATGATCTCAAATAAGCGCATGTAGCACCCCGTTAATGAATTCTATGCATAGCTTATCATTGATAAATGAGTTGAGCAAGTGAAATGTAGAAAAAATAGCTAAAAGCCGAAAGGAAAAAATTAAAGGTGCAGCACACTACTGGTATTGAGTTTATCAGTCGTTTCTTCCAGTAAGTTTAATTGTTGGTTCATCCCAAAGTGTACCCAAAAGGGCATCTTCGACAATGCACCTACGGCTCTGGATTGAAATAGTGATAATTCCGATCCGAAGTAATGTACAATTACTCCAGACCGCAAATTTTTAAGGAAAGTACATGAATCTCAACCCGAAATTGACCCATGTGGAAATCTACACCGATGGTGCCTGTACCGGCAATCCCGGACCGGGGGGCTATGGGGTCATTATCATCCAGGATGGGCAAAAGCAAGAGTACTCGCAGGGTTACCGACTGACCACCAACAACCGCATGGAACTGATGGCTGCGATTGAAGGCTTGAACGCGCTGAAAGAACCTGTGAGAGGGCGGCTGTTCACCGATTCAAAGTATCTGGCTGATGCTATCAATTTAGGATGGGTGGATATCTGGCGGGGAAAAGGTTGGCGTAAGGTTGGCAAAGGCAAGGTACTCAACCCGGATCTGTGGCAGCAACTGCAACCTCTGTTGGATACCCACCAGATCGAGGTGGTCTGGGTCAAAGGGCATGCCGGGCACCCTGAGAACGAGCGCTGTGATCAACTCGCGGTTCAGGCTGCCCAGCAACGAAATTTATTAATCGATACAGGATACGAAAAGAGCCAGGAGGACCCTGGTCAACAACCCGGATTATTCTAGTCGGCCTTAACAACCTGTTTGAGTAACGTGTTGATCTGCTGGATCTCATCCGCGTTGACAGTGTGCCCCATCCCGGAGTAGATACTCAGGCGTACATCAGCGTGCATGCTTTCGAAAAGGCTGGCAGTCTCTTCCACCCGCGAGAGCGGAATGTGCTGGTCGATATCGCTACAGCCAATGAAAACCGGCATGCCCTCCAGATTGGCATTCGAGCTGCGCTGCATGGTCTGGGGACCAATCCAGCCGCCACTGAGCACGATCAGACCAGCATAGCGGCGCGGGTTGCGGATCACGTATTCGCTGGCCAGGCAGGCTCCCTGTGAGAAACCAGCCAGGATAATCTGATCAAGACGTTTTCCGGATTGCAACAGACGGTTGACCAGGGTATCCACGCGCTCGATTGCGTGGGAGAGATCGGGTTCGTTGCGTTCCAGCGGGGAGAGAAAGCTGTTCGGGTACCAGCGGTATTGATCTGCCTGCGGTGCCAGAAAGTGTGTCTCGGGGGCATCGAACTCAGCTGCCAGCGAGAGGATTGACTCAGCGTTGGCACCACGACCATGAAGAAGAATCATGACCTGTTGGGCATCCTTGAAGGGAGCCCCCAGGCTAAGCACCGGTTGCCCCAGATGCGGGTTGGTAGTTGCGCTCATGCGCTCGCCTCCTCTGGTAAGGAACGGCGAATGGCCGGTAGGTTTGCTTCAATTTCTTCTCGGCGTGGTTCTAACCAGGGTGGCAACACCAATTTCTTGCCGAGAGCCTCGGCTGATTCATCCACAGTGAATCCGGGCTGATCGGTAGCAATTTCGAACAAGACGCCACCAGGAGTGCGGAAGTAAACCGAGCGGAAATAATGGCGCTCAATCACCTGTGTTGCTTGAATACCCATCTTTCTCACTTGCTGCTGGATCTCCAGTTGGTGTTCGTCAGAAGAAGCACGGAATGCGATGTGATGCACGGAGCTGGCACCAAAGATACCACGACCAGTATTGGGTTTGTGAACCAAATCGACCACTTTACCGGGTGCGTCCCCGGGAACAGTGAAGCGGTAGCGATTACCTTCCTGCCCCATGGTTTGATAGCCCAAAATTTCCGTCAGGATGCGGGTGGTGGATTCAATCTCGTCCAGCCACAGACTGACACCATAAAAACCACGCAGTTCGTGTTCTTCCGGCACCGAACTATCTCGCCAGGGTTGAATGTATGGCAAATTTTCCTCAGCCACCAGTTCCATGCGCATGCCTTCCGGATCAATGAAGGGGATCACTTCCTGTCCAAAGCGGGTATCAACGCGTTCTGGAGAGAAGCCCTGCTGTTTGAGACGGGCATTCCAATATCCGACCGAATTCGGCGGAATGGTATAAGCGACTGCCTGGGTCTCCCCGCTGCCAACCTTGCCCTGAACGGAGTGTAACCAGCCAAAGAAGGTCATGGCGGTTCCGGGTACCCCGGTGTAATCTCCGTAATAGAGGTGATAAGTTCCGGGATCGTCAAAATTGATGGTAGTTTTCACCATGCGCTGTCCGAGCACCTGCTGGTAAAAGTCGATATTGGTTTGTGGGTCGCGCGTGACGGCTGTGATGTGATGTAAGCCGGCTGTTTTCATAAGTAAATCCTTTCTACATAAATCATTCGATGTCGAAATAATAACAAGTAGGGAGAGGCAAGGCAATGGGATTGTATAATGTTCGATGTCGAATGAATTTGAATAGAATAAAAGTTGAATGCTTAAAGCTAAAAGGGGACAGGTGAAGAGGATTGATGTTTGCTCTTGTCTTATGGTTCGTGGCTCGTGGCTGAAAAAAGTTTGAACTGGGATTTACTGGATTTTTTATTGTTTGATATTTAGGGTAATTTTGCTTGTGAGGATTGTTGATTTTTAGGGTATGTTGACAGGATTTACAGGATGATGTGGTTTTACCCACAAGGCGCTTTGGTCTGAAAAAGCTCGTGAGCTATCGCACATTTGTTTGTGGTTATGTTTACACAACGGGTTGGAATGCGAGATGATGAAACACATTATTCCACGGGTGGAAACCTTTTACCTGCCCATCACCCCCGGGTTGAAACCCGGGGTTACGAATGGTCAAACCGATTGAAATCGGTTAAGGCAATCCTCCCCAATCTTTATTCATAAATTTCCATGGGTTATCTGCATCTCGTCTTTTCTTTTTTGCTTTCAGCTTTCAGCCTTGAGCCTTGAGCAATTTTTTCTTCTATAATAAAAGGAATAGGTGTACGATTGGCCATAACGCGGACAGGAGGACGGGATCATGAAGTATAAATATCTGGGACGGACAGGGGTGCAGGTTTCGGAGCTGTGTTTTGGTACGATGTCGTTTGGCGGGGATGCGGATGAGGGGACGTCGGAGCAGATGTACCGGCGCTGTCGCGAGGCCGGGATTAATTTCTTTGATTGCGCGAATGTGTATGCAGGTGGGAGGTCGGAAGAGTTGCTGGGGAAGTTCATCGCAACCGAGCGCGAGGAGGTGGTCATCACCAGCAAGGTGTATTACCCGATGGGCAGTGATCCCAACGCACGCGGTGCCAGTCGCCGCAACATCCAGCTGGCCGTGGAGAAGAGTCTGCGGCGCATGAACACCGATTGGATCGACGTGTATTTTATCCACCATTTTGACGAGCACACGCCGATTGAGGAGACGTTGCGCAGCCTGGACGATCTGGTGCGGCAGGGCAAGATTCTGTACCCGGCCGTCAGCAATTTCTCAGCCTGGCAGATTATGAAGGCGCTGGGGATTGCGCACTATGAGCAGCTGGCGCGCTTTGAGGTGATTCAGCCAATGTATAACCTGGTGAAACGGCAGGCGGAGGTGGAGATTTTGCCGCTGGCGCAGGCGGAGGGGCTGGCGGTGACCCCGTATAGTCCGCTGGGGGGTGGGTTGCTGACCGGGAAGTATGCCGGGGAGCAAACACCTGAAACGGGCAGGCTGGTGAACAATAAGATGTATGAGACGCGCTATGGTGAGGAGTGGATGTCTGGCGTGGCGGCAGCGTTTGCGCGTTTTGCCCGCAGCCTGGGGTATTTGCCGGCGTCGCTGGCGGTTGCCTGGGTGGGACATCATCCGGCGGTGACGGCTCCGATCATTGGGGCACGCAACCTGGATCAGTTGGAGGAGTCGCTGTGTGCGGTGGAGCTGGAGATAACGGAGGAGCTGTACGAGCAGATCTGTGCGTTGACGCCCAAGCCGGCGGTGGCGACGGATCGGACGGAGGAGAGATAGCTGGTAGCTCGTAGCTGGTAGCTCGTAGGCGACTGTGGACGGGAGACGGGGGGCGGGGGGTTGAGTATTGAGGGTTTCAGGACGGGTCAAGGTGGGACATAGCATGCCCTTTGGGTCGCGGACCGCACCCTACGGGGTTAGTCGCAAGGGAAAAGATGTTTCCAGGCGGTGCTAGATTTGTTAACCTATAATAAAGGAAACAATCGATATGCGTTGTGCTTTTAGGCAAGGAGGTGATTCCATGAACGAGAGCGACCCGAAAGAAACAATCCAGCGCCAGCTGGAGATCAGCCGCGAACAGGCCATTCAGTTGGGAGAGGAAGCGGTAAGGATCATCAGAAATGGGTATTACGATCTGGCGGATGGAGCACGCATAGAAATCTGTGAAAAGATTGAGAAATCAGTTTACGGTATGGTGAGTTATCCTCCGGAGAAACGATTATCACAAACAGCGCCAGGCAATCAAAACACCCGGATCCAAATTCACAATTGCACCACGCTCACAGCTATTCAGCAACTGCTTGCTCTCGGTACTCGTCCCGTAGCACTTAATTTTGCGTCTGCTGTTGAACCTGGGGGTGGTTTTTTGCGCGGTGCGCGTGCCCAGGAGGAGTATCTGGCACGATCTTCGACGCTTTTTGCCTGCCTGCAGAACAATCCCATGTATGTATACCATGCATCTCAGCTTGATCCTTTTTATTCGGATTATGTGATCTACTCATCGGATGTAGTCGTTTTTCGGGATGATGCTGGGGCGCTGTTGTCTACTCCATACACCTGTGCCATCCTGACCTCACCTGCTGTGCAAGCGAATGCAGTCCGACGATATGTACCGGAGAAAGAAGACCAAATTGGAGAGATGATGTGGTCGCGAATTCTGAAGGTGCTGGCGGTGGCGATCCGGCATGGACACACGTCGATTGTCCTGGGTGCGTGGGGGTGTGGTGCTTTTGGTAATGATGGATATGAGATCGCTGGGTTATTCAAACGAGCATTGGAAGAAAATTTTGTGGGTGCGTTTGAGAATGTGATTTTTGCGATTACAGATTGGTCTGAGGAAGATCGATTTATTGGGCCGTTTCGGGAGGTATTGAGAGGTTAGGGGTTGGGGGTTGGGGGTTTGGCATGTACCCAAAGGGCATGTCACGGAGTTCTTCGGATTGGTTGAGAGTTGAGAGTTGAGGCTGTAGCTCCGCTTAATGCACGTACCCATAGGATATGTCGCGGAGTCCTGCAGAAGCTGTTGAGCTGTTGAGTCAAGGTGGGTCATATTATGCCCTTTGGGTACGGACCGCACGAGTCAGTTTTTTTTGGACGGGTCATATTATGCCCTTTGCCTATCATTCCATTTGGGTACGGACCCGCGCCGTACGATGACAACCCTTCAGCGGTCAGCGGTCAGCTTTTAGCCTTGAGCTTTTCACCTTTCTGCTATGATCAGTATGGACATAACCCGCTATTCAGCATACAATCAAATCATCACTTATGAAGAGGAATGAACATGCAACCGAGAATAGATGAACTGATTCGCCTGGCGAAAGGCGCTGGCAAGATCCTGAAGGATGGCTTTGGCAAACAGCACGAGATTAAGATGAAAGGTGTGATTGACCTGGTGACTGAGATCGATAAACAGGCCGAGGATTACCTGATCTCCAAAATCCACAATATGCACCCGGGCGATAAAATCACGGGTGAGGAGAGTGGAATCCATAATGGTGGTAGCACAGCCGGGCAATGGCTGGTCGATCCGCTGGATGGGACGCTCAATTACGCGCATGGCATCCCGATCTTCTCGGTTTCGATTGCGTATGCTCTGAACGGTCAGGTGATGCAAGGTGTGGTCTATGATCCGATGCAGGATGAATGCTTCAGTGCGGTTCGCGGGCAGGGTGCCTTCCTGAATGAGCGCCGCTTGCAGGTCTCTGCGGTCGACAAGCTGGTGGGTGCGATGCTGTGCACCGGCTTTCCGTATGATGTGCATACCACCGCGGAGAACAATCTGAACTACTTTGCGGGATTTATGCGCAACGCTCAGGCAATCCGCCGCTTGGGATCGGCTGCACTGGATCTGTCCTACGTGGCAGCCGGGCGTCTGGATGGATTCTGGGAGCTCTCGCTGAACGCCTGGGATATTGCCGCCGGGATGTTGATCGTCGAGGAGGCGGGTGGCGTTGTGACGGATATGGCCGGCAAGCCGATTGTCCTCGAGCCGCCGTATAGCATTGTGGCGTCGACGCCGTTGTTACATCCGCAGATGATGGGGATTATAGCTAGTAGCTGATGGCTCATGGCTGAAAGCTGAAAGCTAAAAGCTGACGGCTGACGGCTGACTGAAAAAAACCTGATGGGGACTTTTTTGCGGCTCACCCTGGGTCTTGATTTCAATTTCTCCCGACGTATTGCAGCGAAGGCTAGGTCACTCTCCGAGTGGCCGTGGTCACCAGGCTTTACGATACCGTGAAGTTCATTATAGCTTAATTTCTGGTTGGGGGGATTTTTTGTTGTCCAAAAATGTGAAAAACAAGTATGATTAAGGCATTCTGGAATGAAAATTCACGCCTATGCCTGAGACGAATCCGCTTGAGACTGTAGAGATTATTATCCCTGTCTTTAATGAAGAGGCGGGGATTGGGGCGTTCCACCAGCAGCTGTGCGCGGTGGTCGACGGGCTGCTGTATCGGGTGGGATTCGTGTATGTCAACGATGGTTCCTCGGATGGCACGCAGGCGCAGTTGGAAGCACTGTTTGCTGCGGATGAACGCGTGCGGGTGATTGAGCTAAGCCGCAACTTCGGGCATCAGGCGGCCATTACCGCCGGGCTGGACCAGGCTGACGCGGATGCGGTCATCACCATGGATGGGGATGGGGAACACCCACCGGAGATGATCCCTGAGATGCTGGCGCTGGCGCAATCCGGGTATGAGGTGGTGCTGGCGCAACGTCTGGAGGATCAGAAAGCTGCATGGTTCAAACGCTGGACCTCGAATTCTTTCTATAAACTGATCAATCGCATTGGTGTAACGAAGATTCAACCCGGGGTGGGCGACTTTCGTCTGATCCAGCGCAATGCGCTGTTGTCGCTGAAGAACCTGCATGAATATCACCGCTTTTTGCGTGGGATGGTGGCCTGGATGGGCTACCGCACGGTGATTCTGCCGTACACTCCTGCCAAACGCATTTCCGGGGAATCGAAGTTCTCGCTGCGGAAGATGCTCAAGCTGGCGATGAACGCAATCTTCTCGTTCTCGCTGGTACCTCTCTACATCGCCATCTCGCTGGGTGGAATCTTTTTGCTGCTGGCGTTGGCGGAGGCTGTCTATGTGCTGCGCTTCTGGGTACTGGGGTTGGAATCCGGGCTGGCGCAGGGCTGGAGTTCGCTGATGTTTGTGCTTCTGATTGTGGGCGGTACCATCATGGTCACGCTGGGCATCATCGGCATCTATCTCGGCTACATCTTCCAGGAGGTCAAAGGGCGGCCGGTGTATATGATCCGGCGTATCCTGGGCAAGCGCGACACGGAAGTCTGATGTTCCTGCCCCTGTACCATTCATGAAACAACTTCCGCGTCCACTCGCAAGCCTGTTTAATCTGGTCAGCCAGCCTTCCATCACTTTGCTGGTTGCCACGTTTCTGGTGTACGGCTTCTTCATTCCCTTCCTGGGCTTCTACTGGGATGACCTGATGCTGCAATGGATCTCTCAGACCATGGGAACAACCGGGCTGGCGAGTTACTTCTCTACCAACCGGCCGGTGTGGGGGCTGTTCTACCAATTGAGCACCTCTGTGCTGGGGGATGATCCCTGGCAGTGGCAGGTGTTCGCCATCTTCTGGCGCTGGCTGGCGGCGTACGGGGTATTATACCTGGGTAAACAACTCTGGAAAGAGAAGACCCCGGCATTGCTGGCGGCTTTGATCTTCCTGACCTACCCGGGGTTCGCACAACAGTATATCGCCACGGTATATGGGCACTTCTTCCTGGTGTTGAGCGCCTTCTTCTTTTCGCTAACTTTCAGCCTGATGGCAATTACCACGCCAGATCGCAAGCGTGCCTGGCTGCTGAGCGCTGGGGCACTGCTGCTCTCGGCCGTCAATCTGTTCAGCATGGAATACTTCTTTATGCTCGAGTTGCTGCGTCCTGTGCTGCTTTGGGCGGTGATTTGGAACGATACTGTGCCTCCCCGCAACCAGTTGGTGATCGTGGTTAAACGCTGGCTGCCGTATCTGCTGGTGTTTCTGGCTGCGGGATTCTGGCGGGCATTCCTGTTCAACTATCAGACCAACAATTACGAGGTGGGATTACTGGAAATGCTGCGTGAGAATCCCCTGCAGACCATTCTGACTCTTCTGGGCACTGTGCTGTGGGATCTGTGGCAAACCCTGTTGAAGGTCTGGGGGCTGGTGCTGCAGTTCCCGGGGCTTGAGGCGTTTGGTCCACGCGCGTGGATGATCATGCTTTTTTTCAGCCTGGGGTTGCTGGTGTTTGTGGGGCTGGTGTTATTCTGGCTGGAGAGACAATCCGCTGAAAAGTCGGAGCGCAGCAAATATTGGAAAAGCCTGTGGATAGCCGTGATCGCGTTGCTGCTGGCAGGCATTCCCTTCTGGCTGACACAAATACCCATTGGTCTGACCTTCCCGAATGATCGCTTTACGTTGCCGTTTATCCTGGGGGTAGCGTTCTTCTGGGTGAGCGTGGTGATGCTCATCCCGCTGCGGCGCAGGATACAGGTGGGGGTGTTGATTCTGGCAGTGGCACTCTCGGCGGCTTACCAATTACGGATGGGTATCCAGTTCCAACGTGATTGGGAGCAGCAAACACGTTTCTTCTGGCAGATGACCTGGCGTATCCCGGCGCTGGAGGAGAACACAATCCTCTTCGCGCATGAACTCCCGCTGCGCTTCTTCAGCGATAATTCCCTGACTGGTGGTCTGAACTGGATTTATGCCAACCCTGACCGGCAGGATAATACGATCCCGTATGTGCTCTATTACCCGACGGTGCGGGTAGGTCTGGCGATCAAAGCACTGACACCGGATGAGCCCGTTGAGCAGAACTTGCTGGTGGGTACTTTCTACGGGAACACCAGCCAATCGATAGCACTTGTCTACCAGCCGCCGGCCTGCCTGCGTGTGCTTGATCCTGAACTGGAGCCGGATAACTGGATGGTGCCACTGCAGGTGCGTGAAACCATCCACCTGACGGATTGGAATGTGATTATGCCTAATCCGCAGCATATCCCTCCTTCGCTCTACCATCCCGAACCGGCTCATGGCTGGTGCTACTACTTCCAGAAAGCCGATCTGGCGCGTCAATTAGATGATTGGGATGAGGTGCAGCGACTGGGTGAGATCGCCTTCCAACTGGACGATCAACCCAACGACCCGGCGGAACGCTTCCCCTTCATCGAAGCCTATGCCCATCTCGGTCTGTGGGCAGAAGCTGTGGAAATGAGCGAACAGAGCGCGGCAGTTTCCCCGGTGATTCACCCGGCAATTTGCCGTTTATGGGATAGAATAGAACGAGAGACACAAGATTCAGAGGAAAAATCCAGCGCAATCCAACGCGCGATTGAACCATTGCAATGCGAAGCACTACCATAAAGGAGTGACATGAAATTTCTGATCACAGGCGGGGCGGGATATATCGGCAGCACAGTGGCATCTGCCCTGATAGACGAAGGACATACCCCCATCATCATGGACTCGCTGGTTACTGGCCGGGTCGAGTTCACCAAAGATCGTACCTTCTATCAGGCGGATATTGCCGATGCTGACGATCTGGCGCGCATCTTTGGCGATCATCCGGATATTGATGCTTGCCTGCATTGTGCAGCGTTAATCGTGGTGCCGGAGTCCGTTTCGGAACCTTACCTGTATTACCGCGAGAATGTTGCCAAGTCGTTGGAACTTTTCATGAACCTTCACAAAATGGGTTGCGATAAGGTAGTCTTCAGTTCCTCGGCTGCCATCTATGGGCTGGTTCCTGGTTTCATGGTTACAGAGGAGTCCCCTTTGCTGCCCAGCAGCCCGTATGCGCGCACCAAGTACATGATGGAAATGGTGCTGAGTGATTTCTGTGCAGCATATGGAATGAAGGGTATAGCCCTGCGCTATTTCAACCCGATTGGTGCCGACCCCAGCATGAGAAGTGGCATTCATGTCAAAGAACCCAGTCATGTACTCGGCAAGCTGGTCGATACCGCCCTGGGGATCAACCCTGAGTTTCACATCACCGGCAACGATTATGAAACCCGCGATGGTACTGGTATCCGTGATTATATCCACATATGGGATCTGGCGCGCGCGCATGTGTTGGGACTGACCGATTTTGATACCGTCTTTGAGCGCGCCGACATTCCAGAGGGTAATTACCTGGTGATCAACCTGGGTACTGGTCGCGGTGTGACCGTACGTGAGTTGGTGACTGCCTTCGAAAAAGTCTATGGTAAAACAGTCCACAAACGTGAAATGCCACCTCGCCCTGGAGATGTTGCTGGCGCCTATGCCAACGCAGATACAGCTTTACGATTGTTACAGTGGCAGACTGAGCTTTCAATTGAGCAGGGAATCGCTGATGCACTCAAGTGGGGTGAGATGCGCAATCAGATTCTGAATTGGGATTGATCACAGGGAGATCACTTTTATCACACGGATAAAAATGGTCGTCTTTTTGGTCAATTGTCAGTTCATTTCATGACAAAAGACCGCTACAACAAGGTTAGAATTGTGTTATTCTTTGCTACAGAAAACTTTGACTAATTTTATCCAACATGGCTGAAAGGAAATAACGATGACACACGTAATTATCGCTGACGAATGTTTAATGTGTGGGGCTTGTGAACCAGAATGTCCAGAAAATGCAATCTCAGAAGGTGACGGTTACTATGTAATCGACGCCGAACTCTGTCAGGATTGTGGTACCTGCGTGGACGTTTGTCCGAACGAAGCAATTCGCCCGGCATAACAAATTATTGAATGCAGATAAAAGAGACTGGAAATCCAGTCTCTTTTCGTTTTTAGAACGAGTTTTCCACAATTAAGACCAGTTATCCACAGATTTAGGGGTAGTTATCCACATATTGGTAAATAAATGAGGTTTATTTTAAGCAATGAATTGCTGGAATCATTATTTATCCACCATTTATTAGATATTATCCACAATTTATGCAGGTTTTTCACATGGTTATCCACAGTTTTTCACAATTTTCAGGGATTCATTAGAATTTTATCCACAGGGATGATATACACAGGATAAGTATCCACAAGGGATAGGTATCCACAGGATTGTATCTACTCCAATTATGATTTCACTTTGATCCTGCTTACAACAAATGTTTTTCTGATTTGATGGTTTAATTAAAAGGAAGAGGACGAGAGAAAAACCCTCAAAGGATATCCAACACTGACCAACACCAAAAGGAGATTCAATGAAAAAATATATTGCTGTAGCCGGAAACATCGGTGTTGGGAAGTCTACCCTGGTGGAGATGATCTGCCAGCGCATGGGATTTCAGCCGTTTTACGAACCAGTAACCGAGAATCCATATCTGGCTGATTTTTATGCGGATATGAATGCCTGGAGTTTTCACTCGCAGATATTCTTTCTCACACATCGCATCCGATTGCACCAGCAATTGATTCTGAACCCCGGCTCCGTGATCCAGGATCGCAGCATTTATGAAGATGCTGAGATATTCGCTCGTAATCTATTTTTACAGGGCAGTATGGATGAACGCGACTATCAAACCTATCATGCGTTGTATCAGACCTTGACTGAATTTCTTACTCCGCCAGATCTTGTCATTTATCTGCGAGCTTCCATACCCACCCTGGTACAGCGTATTAAACAGCGCGACCGTTTTTATGAGCAGACCATCCCGGATGATTATCTGGAACAGCTGAATGCCCTTTATGAAAGCTGGATTGACCATTTCACATTCTGCCCAGTCTTAATGGTTCCAGCCGATTCGCTGGATTTTGTTAAACACCCCCGTCATCTTGACCTTATCATCGCAAAAGTCCAGGAAAAATTAACAGGCAAGGATGAAGTAATATTCTACCCGGATGAAGTCGTTCAGGCTTCCATGTAAATAAAAAAAATTATCGAGGTTCGACGGATAATTTGATTGCTGTGCGGACCTTTCCCTCAATATCTACATCCACAAATTCAGGAATACATACGACATTGATACCATCTTCTGCAAGGTATCCTTTTGCCAGAACCAACGCTTTAACAGCCTGATTGATGGCACCTGCACCGATTGCTTGCACATCTGCGCGATGATGTTCACGCACAACCCCGGCAATAGCTCCCGCGACTGCAGCTGTGCGTGAGTTTGCTTTTACTTTAATGACGTCCATTGAATCTCTCCCTTGCTGTGATTTATTATAATTTGTGGCGGACAACAATAAGCAAACATGAATTAAATAATATAAATAAATGTTAATTCGATTGTACAAGAAATAAATACAAAAAACAAGTTACTGACACCTATTTTTTTTTATATTAAGTAAGTCGAATGTATTTGATCGAAACAAATTAATCCATAACCTTATATATTTGAATATAGAGTCGTATTAATAGTAGGGACTGTGGATATGTGGATAGAAGTTAATAATACACTATATAGGGATGCAAGAAAGAAGAATAACCCCATATATAGTGGGTAGATGATCATTTTTCTCCACGACCAGGTATGTATAAATTCGGAAAAGTCAGCAAAACTTTTTTTTATAATTTTGGTTATAAAATATAAAAACAGCATATATGGAGTACTTATGAAAATTACCACCATATATTGGTTTTTCAGGTAAAAATAACAAAAAATTCATTGAAAATTTATACTAATTTCTCCACAGGAGGAGTCGATTATCCACAGTTTTTCCGGGTTTATCCACAAAGGATAAGTATCCACAGGATAAGTATGCATAGGATTAGGAATAATTAATGAAGAGTACTCAGGTCTATTCCATTGCGGTCAGCCCATTTTTCAATGATTTCTTCTACCTGATCCAAAAATTGATCGAAACAATTCATACAATTCTGGAAATGCTCGCCATATATGCCCAGTTCGGTCAGGCAGGCACTCCAATTCTCCAGTGATTCCGGATCAGCCTGGCAACTGGTGATGGCACGCGTCCAGGTATGTAGAATAATCCATAGGGCTGCATCCGGTTCATCACTGGCAAGGGCTTCAGCCGCGCGGGTGTAATAGCCATGCCGGATTGGGCTGAGTCCTAATGGACAATCTTCCCGCTGGCTAACTTTTGAGAGGGTAGATTTCCAGGCTATGATCCAGCGCATGATCGTATCTGTGTTTGGCATCTGTGGGGCGATCAAATCCACCAATCCCGAAGCCATACCCGGGTATCCAAGATCGGCAACACGCTCTGGAAATTGAAGCATAAATCGGCGTTCGGTCAGAGGAGGGCCTTCTAGAATTGCCAGTGCATTGGCTGCCTGCTCAAGTGACTGCAGATAAGCCCAGATGCGATCAGGGTTGGGGTCTTGCGGGTCTAACTGAAAGTCCAGCCAGGTCTGACGGGCTGTTTCGGACAAAGGCAAAGCACGCTGTAAGACCGTTTCAGGCTGGTAGAAGGTGGCGTTCACAGTGGCTTGAATGTACTCGAACCAGTGGTGCGTGCCCTGCAGAACGATGGGATTTTTCAGTAAATACGATCCAATCCAGGGATCAATGCGCAATTCGCGCGGCTGGTTGTAGATGGACTGGTCATGATGTGCCAGATCGAGATGCACATCCGGGGTCAGGCGTATAATTTCACGCGGTTGCGTTGGAATATTGTCATGCACAAAGATCAGGTCAATATCCGCCGTACCACCCAGGAGAGGCAGATCATCAATCACAGAGCCGGTCAGGTAAACGCATAAGATGTGCTTGTCACGCATGGTGCGTTGTTGGACAACGGTTCTGGCTGCTTTTAGTAAAATATCACGGGTAATGCGCATGGATATGATCCTTTCGGGTGAGTTGGCTAAATGGGTAATGTAGGTTGGTAGGGGGAGAGGTGTAAAACCTGCCGTATGCGATTTTCGATCAACTCCAATTGGTCGGGATTGCGCACAAAGTCGAGTTCATTGCAATCCAGGATGAGCACTTTCGCGTTGTGTTGCTGATTGAGAAAAAAATCATCATAAGCCAGGTTCAGTTCGTGAATATAATCGCGCTGCATGGTACGTTCATATGGGCGGTCACGCATGGCAATGCGCTGCATGAGCACATCGGTATCAGCACGCAGGTATACCATCAGATCGGGGGGAGGAATTTTCTCTGCCAGGGCTTCATGAATCTTGTAGTACATCTCCAACTCATCCCCTTTCAGGTTGATTCTGGCAAAGAGCGCATCTTTATCGAAGGTGTAATCGCCGATCAGGTGTTGATCGGCTGCTAATAATTCCGGAACGCGTTGATTTTGCTGACGGTAACGGGAAAGCAGGAAGAACATCTGGGTCTGGAAGGCATACAGTTCGCGGTTGGCATAAAAATTACTGAGGAAAGGATTCTCTTCAAAGACTTCCAACAGTAAATTGGATTCAAAGGCAGGTTGTAACATGCGGGCAAGGGTAGTCTTCCCGACACCAATCACGCCTTCAATTGAAATATACATAACTGGCTCCTGATTGTGATTAAATTTTGCTTGACAGTTAGATAATTAAATATAAACTATTTTAAGGTTTTCATGATTAAAAAATGATCACCGATTGGGGTTGGAAAATCATCCGATTCATCACAGCCTCATCCCAGAAAAAATTGCAACAATTAAATAGCATTGAATAACCAGGAGGTAGGAATGGCATCGTTGAACCGTGTGCAGTTAATTGGTCGTGTTGGAAAAGAACCCGAATCGAAAACAACAACGAATGATAGAAGCGTGTGTACGTTTACACTGGCTGTGGACCGGCGCTGGAAGGACAAATCGGGTGTGGTAAAGAAAGAAACCGACTGGTTCAACATTGAAGCCTGGGGTAAAATGGCTACATTTTGCGATAAATATGTTCATAAAGGCGAGTTGGTTTTCCTCGAAGGACAGTTGCGCACCCAGAAGTATGAAAGCAATGGTGAAACCCGTTCCTTCACCAAAATTCTTCTTGATAATCTGCAACTCTTTGAGTGGCGTGAAGAAGAACCTGAAATGGATGTGGTGGAAGAATCCGAATAGATCTTTTTGAATTACAAAATTTATTCCTTCACCAATGGATAGTTCGCAGGCCGCGATGAGAAGAATCCCTTTGTTCTGGATATCTTCCGCTTTTCTGCTGGGTATTTCCTTGGCGTTATTTGTGCCTGTTTCGGCGGAATTCTGGCGAACCAGCTTCTTCGTATGTCTGGGATTATTGGTATTGGAATTTCTGCTAAGGCAAAAATGGTCTGGATTTAAAAAACAAAGCCTGCCCTTATTCCTGCTTTTGGCCGTGTTGGCTGGTGGAGGTTGGCGTTATACCACAATCCAACAGAAACCATTCACTTCTAACGATATTGCCTATTATAATGACCAGGAAAAAGTAACCATCAGCGGGGTGGTGTGTTCTGATCCCCAACACAATGAGAGGTCCATCCGTTTTACCCTTTGTGTTGACCGGATGGACAGACCTGAAAATATAGATATAAAGGGCAAGTTGCTGGTCGTTCAGCGCAACGGGGAATGGAAATATGGGGACAGAGTCAATATAAGTGGCACACCACAGACACCTGGTGAAAACGAGGAATTTTCCTATAAAGAGTACCTGGCACAGCGAGGGATCCATTCGTTGATGGAGTACCCATATGTGAAATGGATAGCATCAGGTCAGGGTGGCTGGTTAAAAACCGGACTATTCCAATTAAGACAGGCAGCTTACCAGCGCATCCAGGATTTTCTTCCACAGCCGGAAGCGGGATTGCTCTCGGGTATCCTGCTGGGGATTGAGACGGATATCCCTTATGAACTGGAGAAAGCGTTTCAGGATACCGGTACAGCCCATGTTGTGGCTATATCTGGTTTCAACATGACGATTCTGGCGGGTATTTTTCTCAAGGGTTTTCGCAAATACCTTTCCATCTGGTGGGCGGCACTGCTGGCGATCCTGGCAATGGCGCTGTACACCGTGCTGGTGGGAGGTGCCCCGGCGGTCGCTCGTGCGGCAGTGATGAGCTGTCTGGCAATGAGCGCCAGCCTGATAGGACGCGGTCAATCCGGTATCTACGCTTTGGCATTAACAGCAGCGGTGATGTGTTTGTTCAATCCATTATTAATCGGGGACGCTGGCTTTCAACTTTCCGTGACGGCCACACTCGGATTGGTGTTGTATGCTGAACGCTTGATGAACGGATTCCGCAACCTGGCAGGAAAGTTTCTGCCTGACACGTTGGTGGAGAGAATAACCGGTCCGGTGGGAGATTATTTTCTGTTCACTTTGGCAGCTCAGGTGATGACGCTGCCAGTGGTGTTGTACCATTTTGAGCGCTTTTCGCTTACCACATTGCTGGCGAATCCGTTGATCCTGCCGGTGCAGCCTTTGGTGATGATACTGGGTGGTATTGCTGTGATTGTAGGTCTGGTGATCCCACCGCTGGGGCAATTGTTGTCCTACATTGTGTGGATACCGCTGTATTACACCAATCAAATCGTAACCTGGCTGGCCGGAATCTCCGGGGGTGTGGTGGTGCTGGGGGAGGTCAATTTGCTCACTGTGGTGGGTTTGTACCTGATAATCTTTTTCTTAGAACATCAAGAGAAAGAGCAGGGAATTCAGGTTCAACGGAAACCAATCATACTGTTGGCTGTGCTGGTAGCAGCTGTCTTTCTGGTGTGGAATGCTGTGCTGCTCAAAGCGGATGGACAGCTGCATATATGGATTCTGGATGAACCGAATGAAGGAGTGCTGATTGTGCAAACACCTTCCGGCAAGAACATTCTGATCAACGCTGGAGAACGAGCGAACTCCTTGAGCAGCGAATTAAACAATCATCTACCCGTGCTGGAGAGAAAATTAGATCTGGCTTTGCTGACCCATCCGAAAGCCAATACATATACAGCCTATCCGTTAATTTTGGAGCGATTTAAAGTGCATCAATTTCTGTGGGGAGAAGAAATACCAACCACGAGAACAGCGGAAGTAATGATGATGGTGCTGCAGGATAAACAGATCCAAACCGGAATTCTGGCAGTGGGTCAGCAAGTGGATTGTGGGGATGGGGTTATCCTGGAGAGATATTCATTGGAAAAAACAGGTGTATCCCTGATGGTGACATATGGAGATTTTCGATTTATTTTGCTGGATGGAGAAGCCAGGAATGATAATAGCAATCAGATGATGGATGGGGCGGTAGTGTTGTTTAAACCAGAATTGAAGGAGGAAATGGATGAGCTTATCTGGCAGCCACAGATATTAATTCATCATGAATATAAGGAATCGGATATTCCTGAGCAGATCAGTACCGAAAATACGGGAACGATTGAAATCATTACGAATGGAAAGCAAATGTGGATGGTGGGGGAGAAGAGCGAGTAGGGTGGCGTCGCTGAAGGACCATAAAATGTGCAAAAGATCTTTGGTGCATCACGGATGCACCATACTTCCTACTTCCATTTTATCCCTTTTTCTTTGCTTTCTCGCACACGATAGACGGCGAGTTCGTAGATGAGATCCGATGGTAAGGGTTTGTCCAATGGAAACTGGATGGTGATGCTGGAGGTTTTGTATACCGTCAATCGATCTTCAAAGGCTTTGACCACGTCAGGATGGGGGTATAAGCCTACATGCTTTTTAAAACCAGCAAACTGGAAAAGAATCCATTGGTAAGACAAGGCGGGTTGTCCCCATTTGAGAGTTTCTTCTGCCCCGGGTGCTGCCTTGCGCAGGATTTCCAGCAGTTCCCATAATTTCTGTTGAACCGCTTCTGGAGCTGCTTGAATGTATTCGGTGATATTCGTTGGTTTTTCCATATGTATTCCAGTCTGTAAAAACGAATTAAATTCTTCTATGTATTATCAAGGAATTTAATTTAATTTCAATCAAGTTTAGATGCTTATGAAAATAAAAATTCAACGTAAAAAAAATAATAATTGGAGGGTATTCCACCTACAAATGAGAGATACTTCCTTTACCTGGTTTTCCACATGCTATGAGAAAAATTCTACTCAGTATATAATCTGTAGTAATTCGTCCGTCCAAACCGTTTAACCATTTTTACTGGAAATCACTTCTACTTAAACCAGCCATGTCTCAACTAACTAAATCTTCTCATTCACATAATTTACCCAGTCCGTTGAGTCCGTTCATCGGACGGAAGCATGATCTGATCGAGATCCAGCGCTTACTTTCTGAGCAGCGCCTGCTGACGTTGACCGGTCCAGGTGGTTGTGGAAAAACGCGCCTGGCGTTGCAAATCGCTCAGGAATCAACACCACTGTATTACGGTGGAACCTGGCTGGTGGAATTGGCGTCTTTGACGGACCCGAAGTTGATACCGCAAACCATCGCCACGGTGCTTGGTGTTCGTGAAACAGCGGGACGTTCGTGGCTTCAATCAATCATCGAACATCTGCAGGTAAAGCAGACACTGCTGCTGCTCGACAATTGCGAACATCTTGTCGAAGCCTGCGCGCAGATGTGCGCTGCGTTACTGGCATCCTGCCCGGAGATTCGCCTGCTCGCTACGAGCCGAGAGGTATTGCAGATACCCGGCGAAGTGGTCTGGTTGGTTCCACCGCTTTCGCTGCCAGAGCCAAAGCCCTGGATCAGCCCTGACACTGAAAGGGAAGCCTTATTGGCTTATGAGGGATCTGAGGCAGTCCAGTTATTCACCTCCCGGGCGATAGCAGCTTCGGCTGCATTTACCTTGACTGTCCAGAATGCGCCGTGGGTGGCGGACATTTGCCGGCGCTTGGATGGAATGCCGCTGGCGATTGAGTTGGCAGCAGCTCGCACCCGAGCCTTTTCCGTCCGGCAGATTGCTGAACGGCTGGATGATCGTTTTCGCCTGCTCAGTGGTGGCCCGCGAACCGTAGCTCCTCGCCACCAAACCCTGGAAGCGACTCTCGATTGGAGTTACGAATTACTACCCGCGAGTGAGCAAAGTTTGTTACGGTGTTTAGCGGTCTTTGTTGGAGGTTGGACACTCGAAGATGCCGAGGGTGTCTGTGCCGAGGCAATCAAACCAGCCGAAGTGCTGCCTGCCCTGGCAAATCTGGTAGATAAATCTCTGGTGGTCGTGGAGCAATCCACCGACGAGACGAGCTATTTTTATCTGGAGACAATTCGCACCTACGCCCAGCTGAAACTGGAGCAGGCAGGTGAAACAGCCCAAATAAGGGACCAGCACCTGGACTTTTTCGTCCATTGGGCTGAGGCAGGTGCAATCCAGTTAGCTGGCTCAGAGCAACCACGCTGGATCAAGCGTTTTGCATCCCAGCACGATAATTTGCGATCTGCACTTGAATGGAGTCAACTGGACCCGTCTAGATCGGTAGCAGGTTTACGACTGGCTGCAGCTTGCGGGCATTTCTGGAGACTGCGTAGCTTGCTGAGCGAAGGGAGAGCCCGGCTCACTGCGGCTCTAACTCAATCGGGCGTCCGGGTACCGACGCTGACGCGGGCCAGGGCGGTTCTGTGGGCTGCAAACCTGGCCTATCTACAAAGCGACTTCTCGTCCACGCGCCTCCTGGCTGAAGAAGGACTGGCAATCAGCCGGGGACTGGGACCGGAAGGTAAGGCCAGCACCGCGAAAGCTCTCGATTTGCTGGGTGAGCTATGCACAGAGATTGGCGATTTTCAACAAATGCCGGCGTATTTCGAAGAGTCGCTCGCTATTTTCAGAGAATTAGAAGACAAACCCGGAATTGCTGACATTCTCATGCAGTTCGGTTGGGCAGCCATGCGGGCGGGTACTTATGATCAGGCTGCCCCGCTGCTCGATGAGTGCCTACAGCTGTTTCGCGAGCAAGGTGCTTCGGTCCAACTAGCAAACGCCTTGGGAGGGTCAGGCGAATTAGCCATCCGCCAGGGGGCACTTACACGGGCGACAAAGTTGTTGGAGGAGAGCCTGGTTTTGCGCCGGGAACTGGGAGACTTGTGGGGCATCGCTGGAGCACTGGGTTCATTGGGGTGGGTGGCGCTCCTCCAGCGCGATTTTAGCCAGATGAAAAAGCTTCTCGAGGAAAGTCTGGCAATCCGGCTGGACTTAGGCGAGCGTGGTGGTTTAGCCTGGTGTTTAGAAAAATTGGGAGAAGCAATCGTGTTGCAAGCCCATCCGCTGCCCGTTCAACGTCGTCGCCAGGAATTTCAGCGGGCTATGCGGGTTCTGGGAGCGGCGCAGGCGTTGCGCCAATCGGTCAACTCGGTGATCGATCCAGCCGACCAACCCGCCTACGAGAGCCTGCTCGTTTTGCTGCGGGAAGCTCTCGGTGAAGCGCTTTTCAATGAAGCACTGGCAATGGGCATGACTTTACCGGTGCGGACAGCTGTTAACCATGCTCTCGGCCCTCCGTTGACCTTGCGAGACTCCGATTCACTTTCTACCGAACAAGCAGCCAAGGCTCAGTATGGGGGATTATCCCGCAGGGAGCGCGAAGTGGTTTCCTGGATTGTCCAGGGGAAAACAAATCGTGAAATCGCAGAAATCATGGTGGTACGCCTGAGAACCGTAGAAACCTATATCACCCGCATCCTCAATAAGCTCGGCTTCAACTCACGTGTCCAGATAGCCACGTGGGCTGTGGAAGCCGGCTTACCAAAACCGACCGGGGAGAACGGCTAGACCCATCCAGAAGGGATAGAGTTTGACCTTGTAAAGCCAGCCGGGCTGTCCGAGTTTCTCGGGCAACCGGGCTATTTTTGTTTAAATTGCAGGGTATCTGGAAATTTTTTGTGGGGTTTACCACGACAAAAATTGGCGCTGAACCGCATATAGTAGGTACAGGTTGAGCACGGTTTCAATCAGCACATAATTGATAGAGATAAAGGAGAAAATGAATGACTAGATTTCTTGTCGAACGCACTTTTCCCGAAGGTCTGGCTATCCCCACGAATACAGATGGGGCCAATACCTGCCTGACGGTGGTGGGCAATAATGCCCTGGATGGGGTAACCTGGGTTCACTCGTATGTGACCAATGACAAAAACAAGACGTTCTGCATCTACGACGCTGCATCGGAACAGGATATTCGCCATGCGGCCGAGCGGAATGGACTACCAGTCGACAGCATCATTGAGGTGCGGGTTTTGGATCCATATTTTTACGTCTAAACCTAGATTTTTCAATAAGAAATTCAAAAAGGAGATAACGATGAATAAAAAAACTTTAATCTTAGCACTAACAATCATCAGCCTGTTAGGACTGATTGTGACGACCGCTTTGGCAGCCAGCCAGCCAGATTTTGCGGAAATTCGGGCGTCCACGGCGAAATACCACCGCCTGGAGGTTGCTATGGCTGCCGGGTATGTGCAGGTGGATGATTTGGATCACTGCTTCAATAAACCCGGTATTGGTGCCATGGGCTACCACTATATTCAAACTGAAAGTCTCGATCTAAACCTGGATCCTAAAAATCCAGAAGCCTTGGTGTACGCGCCCGGACCCAATGGGCAGTTACAGCTAGCAGCTGTCGAATACATTGTTCCAGCAGCAGCCTGGGACAATGTATTCGACAGCAATCCACCGAAACTACTTGGAACCGACCTGCACCTGAACACCGAATTGGGTGTATATGTACTGCATGCCTGGATCTGGAAAAACAACCCTATGGGAATATTAGAAGATTGGAACCCCAAAGTAACCTGCCCGTAGGTATGTCGGGGTGAAACACTTCGTGCTTTGGGTTGGGGAAGCGGTTTTCAGGCTGTTCTGAAAATCGCTTCCCCCTTACAGGTTATAGTGAAAGCTGATTGCTGAAGGGTGACGGGGGATGGAAGACGGTGGACAGGAGACAAGAGCCAGGGAAAAGTTGCAAGGCTAGAGGCGAAAAGGGAACGCTTTAATATACTAGCTGACCGCTCAAAGCTCAAGCAAGGGTGTGTTTTAGCCTTTCTGCTTTTGGCTTTTGGCTCTCACCTTTCATTTTTGTTAATTCAATTAACCTCAGTTTTCCGTATCGATTCGTAAACACTCGCGTCTTAAAAGGTGAATCGACACCAGAAACGACTGGTGGTAATCCCAATCAAAATCAATCCCACATTCATAAAGCATTAAGAAAGAGAGATCCGATGAAAATTTTGACAATCGCAACAATTCTTGTATTGTTGTTGGGGGGTGGAATATCCACAGTAGCAGCCCAGACTAGCCTGCCCGGTGATGTACTTTACCCGGTGAAAGGACTGGTTGAAGATATCGAATTGGGGTTGGCAACCAAACCAGATACTCAATTCCAAATTGCAGCACAGCATGCCAACCAGCGCTTTGTGGAAATACAAATACTAATTGAAAATGGCGAAATCGTTCCCGAACCACTCTTCTTTGAGTGGCAAATGCAACTTTGTACCGCTTTAGAATTTGCCCTGCAATCAGGGGATCCCACGGGTAATTTACTAATGGTTCAACAGATGCTGCAACAACAAACGATGCAAGCAAATAAAGGTGAACAGACTGGAGAACCGATCATGAATCTGTTCAAAAACACCTTGCAAAACCAGGTGAAACTGGTGGGTGCCGGCATTGCTGAGCCAGACAAGTTAGCCAGCGAACTCGATTACATGGCCAACTATAAAAAGCAGAACGGTAAAGAAGAACAGGAAGAATCCTGGGAAACACTCTATCTGGCAGAAGCACAAATCGATAGGCAGGATTCCAGCGGCGAAATTCTGGACGATTATCAGTGGATATATATGAAGGGCAAGATCGTTGATGACGAAGATGACATCGAGGGTTCCAACAATAATCATCAAAATGGCGGCAACCAGGGCGACAACGAGAATGGCGATGGCAACGACAGCAGTGGTGGCCAAAACGGCGGTAGTGGTGGTAATGGGGGCGGTAATGGTGGTGGCAACGGAGGCGGCGGTGGTGGAGGAGGATAATCCTATATCCACTCTTTCAAACAACAGGGTGCATCCATGATGCACCTTTTTTCTTTCCTCACCAGGGATTAGTGCATCACGGATGCACCCTTGTGTGTTTTTGATTGACTCACGGATTATAATAAAATTGAATTAAAATTTACAGAATGGATGAAAATGTATAAACACAGACAATTTGGCACATTAATGGTCACCGGGTTGGGGGCAGGCCTTATTATGATGCTGCTTATATTATTCAGAACTCCTCCCGGACCAGAAAGATGGATTACTACACTGATAGCGCTAGTGATTTTCTGCTGCTTGCTATTATTCTGGTCACTCACCGTCGAGGTAAAATTCGATCATATTCTCGTTTATTTTGGGTTTGGCATCATCCGCAAGAAAATTTCACTTGCTGATATTCAACAGGTGAACGCTGTGAAAACTCCCTGGTATTACGGCTGGGGGATTCGTCCCGCTCCGCATGGATGGATGTTCAATGTCTCGGGTTTCGGTGGTGTGGAGCTGATTTTCAAAAATAATGAGCGTTTTCGCATCGGCAGTGATGAGCCCAGGCGTCTCGCAGAGGCGATCCAGAATCAAATACTTGTGGCGGATGACCAGTGACCACAAAGAAACAGGGGAATTACCCACCCAGTCGTTTCTTACAAAGCTTATATCGCCTACCCATATATCTATACAGCTGGGGACTGGGTTGGATGTTTGGGAAAAGATTTATTTTATTCCATCATGTTGGCAGAAAATCAGGTCAACAATACCCGACCGTGGTGGAAGTGGTTGAGATAGAGAAGGATACTGGCAATGTTATTGTGGTTGCCGGGTATGGAGAGCGAACCCAATGGTATCAAAACCTCAAGCATATGCAGTCCACCACCATCCAATTGGGGAAACACAAATTTCCCGTAAGCATTGAAATGATCAGCCCCGAAGACGGCGCAGAGATTATGGTACGCTATTACCAGCGCTACGGCAAGATCACCAGCGCGCTTTTTTCCATCCTCGGATATGAATGGGATGGCACAGAGCAGGGGGCTCACCATATCGCACGGGATCACCTCCGTTTTGTGCGCTTTTTGCGCTAGTAATTACTGCTGCCTCAAATTTAATTCATACCTGACACTCAATTCCTAACCTTCCAAAAGCTAACCGCAACGATTGTTGCACCAGATCAAAATACTCATCGGTATTCTTGTCTTCCAACCCATACTTGTGATAAACCCAATCGGCATGCTCGTAATTCATGAGATCCAGGATCACGAAGTCAACATTTTCCACCAGTAAATCCAGCAGATATTCACATCCGGGCAGTAGCGGTGCCAGTATGGCAAAGGTTCAAATCCCGGCAAGATGAAGTTCGTCTAGCGTACGCAAGCGCTCCGAGATCGGTGGTGCCAACGGTTCAAACAGATAGCCGATGCTGTCTTCCCCCGTGGTAATGCTCATCCCTATTATTGCTACCATTTTTCCACTTATTCCAGACAAAAAATCCATATTTTACAAAGCAGCGGAAATTCTTGTTTTTCTATACTTCACAGGAGATTGATCAATTGAGCCTCAGGCTGGAATTGTTGTTTGTTTTCCGAATATTGTTGTTAATGGTCATATTGGCAGGGTTGTTCCACAACCCCAATAAAATCTTTATATTATTTTTTTAATGATTCGGAGTATATCTTTTTACCAATTTTCTTGAAGTAAAAAATCGAGCAGTGAAAATATTAGTGGTGATTTTAAGATATTAAAAATCATGCCATTGAAAGCTAGCTGTTTTCAGAAACGGAAAGGATAAATTTGATGTTAATTTGATAAAAAGTGATTAAATTCACAAATTAGTCTGTTTTTTTATTGACATGCTATTACAATTCCTTATAATTATTGATAAGTTTTATCTACTGTGAACTCATAATATTCTTTTTACAACACATCACCCTTTCATCAATGCAAAATAAATATTCTTCTGGATTTTTGGTACATCTTCATTTTTTCCGACGGGGAAATCGGATACCCTGCCAACCCTGTCACATAATGATGAGCTTTTAATCCTTCGTTTTAAAGAGTTTCATTCTCAAGGAAACCAGACAATAAAAGGAGTGTAGCATGAAAGTATCAAGGGAATTAAGCCGACGAGAATTTCTGAAAGCTTCCGTCATTCTCTCCGGGGGGCTGATCATGCCCAAATCGTTTTTCTCCCTCCCTGTGACCATGCAGCTGCATAAACCCATTGGCGAATCAGCAACCATTTGCTGCTTCTGTGGTGTGGGATGTGGAGCGATCGTTGCCTCGCAGGATGGACGCATCATCAATCTGGAAGGTGACCCGGATCACCCCATCAACCAGGGCAGCCTGTGCCCAAAGGGGATGGCGATGGCGCAAATCAACACCGTTGATGGAGCTGTCAATCCTCATCGTGTACAAAAAGTTAGGTACCGCGCTCCTGGCACGAACAAGTGGGAGGAAAAAGACTGGGACTGGGCGTTGAACCAGATCGCCCATCGTGTAAAAGCAACCCGTGATCGTTATTTTATTGAAACGGATTCGGAAGGTCGTATGGTTAACCGCCTGGAAGCCATCGCCTCTCTGGGCGGGGCTTCGCTGGATAACGAGGAATGCTCGCTGGTTACCAAAGGAATGCGCTCATTAGGCCTTGTGTATTTCGAACACCAGGCACGTCTCTGACACTCTTCAACTGTTGCGGCTCTGGCAGAGTCGTTCGGAAGAGGAGCAATGACAAATCACTGGAATGACATTCAGAACAGTGACTGTGTATTTATTATCGGCAGCAATGCAGCTGTAAACCATCCCATTTCCTTTAAATATGTTATTAAAGCCAAGGAAGAAAATGACGCAACCCTGATTGTTGTGGATCCACGTAACACCCGTACAGCCGCTCTGTCAGATATTTATGCACCTATCCGGTCAGGTACGGATATTGCCTTTATTGGAGGGATGATTAAATGGGTGCTGGATGATATCGAGGTTAACCCTGATCTTTACAACATGACCTATATCACCGAGTACACCAACGCAGCGGTATTGGTCAATCCTGACCTCCAGACTGCAGCAGAATTGGATGGAAAGTTCTCTGGCTTTACCGCCGGCAGCAATCCCGAATTTGGTAAATATGACCGGGAATCCTGGTCATTCCAGACAGATAACGATGGAATTCTGCTGAGAGATCCAACATTGAAAGATCCCAACTGTGTCTACCAGCTGATGAAGAGACAATATGAGCGTTATGACGCTGATACCGTCTCGCGTGTAACCGGCACACCCAAGGACACATTCCTTCAGGTGGCTGAAACCTATGCCCGTAAGACCGGACCAGCCGGCAAATCCGGTACGATCATGTATGCCATGGGCACTACACAACACACCCACGGTACCCAGAACATTCGTTCTTATTCCATACTGCAATTATTGCTGGGTAATATTGGCGTTGCTGGTGGTGGTATTAATGCGCTGCGTGGCGAATCAAATGTACAGGGATCGACAGATCATGGTATGTTATTTAACAGCCTGCCCGGTTACTTGAAAGCACCGGAAGCCACGGATATTACCCTGGCAGACCATAATCAACGCTGTACACCTGTATCTTACGATCCTATGAGTGCAAACTGGTGGCAAAATTATCCCAAGTATATGACCAGCCTGCTCAAATCCTGGTATGGTGATAATGCTACCGAGGAAAACGACTTCGGATTTGGTTGGTTGCCCAAGATCAACCCCGGTTCCAACTATTCTCATATCGCCCTCTTTGAAACAATGTTAAAAGGTGATATTAAAGGCCTGTTCTGTTGGGGACAAAATCCTGCCGTCGGTAGTCCCAATGGACATGCAGTCGTCGAAGCACTCAAAAAACTAGACTGGCTGGTGGCTGTTGATCTGTGGGATACAGAAACCGCCAGTTTCTGGGATATGCCCGAATTGAATCCCGCCAAAATCGACACGGAGGTCTTCCTGTTGCCAGCTGCAGCTTTCTACGAAAAAGAAGGATCCGTGATCAATAGTGGTCGATGGAGCCAGTGGCGTTGGAAAGCCGTTGAACCGGTGGGTGAAGCCCGCGCCGATCTGGAAATTGTGACCGAGCTGATGTTGAAGATCATTGACCTCTATGAAAAAGAAGGGGGACCGGTTTCGGATGCAATCACCAAGCTGCGCTGGAAGGGCTGGTATGATGACCCGGTGGGGAAGAATGGTGCTGACAGCCTGGTTGACCTTGTATCAAGAGAAATTAATGGCTTCGCGGAAGAAAAAATTCTTAACACAGATGGAACAGTTCAGTACGAAAAGGGTGATTTATTGGCATCCTTCGCGCACCTATTGCCCGATGGAAATACCTCGTCCAGTAACTGGCTTTACACCCAAAGTTATAATAAAAAGGATGGAAATCGCCAGAAATGGCGCGATAACGCAGATACCCATCCGGCAGGCATTGGCACTTTTTCAAACTGGGCGTGGTGCTGGCCACTCAACCGCCGCATCATCTACAACCGCGCATCTGTCGATTTGGATGGGAAGCCGTGGGACCAGGAAGATTATGTGATCAGCTGGAATGGTGAGACCTGGGACGGTGATGTGCCAGATGGCGGATGGCCGCCCATGAATCAGGAGGGTACCCGCTATGCGTTCATCATGCGACAACACGGCTTCGCTCACCTGTTTGGCCCGGGGCTGGTCGATGGTCCATTCCCTGAGCACTATGAACCACTTGAGAGCCCGGTAAGCAACTTGTTATCAAATACCCAGGTCAATCCGGTG
Source organism: uncultured Chloroflexia bacterium (assembly GCA_963765655.1). Taxonomy (GTDB): domain Bacteria; phylum Chloroflexota; class Anaerolineae; order Anaerolineales; family Anaerolineaceae; genus UBA6170. Next base: position 756,387 of record CAVXXH010000003.1, on the reverse strand, counting down.
GTAAAACTCTGGCGGCCGGAAGAAATCGGAACAGCCGATAAATACCCGATCGTTTGTACCACCTATCGTATGACCGAGCACTGGCAGGCAGGGCAAATGACCCGTAACCTGCCCTGGTTGGGAGAACTGATGCCAAAGATGTTCGTTCAGATCAGTGAAGAACTGGCAGCAGAAAAGGGAATCTCCGGAGGTGATATCGTAACAGTTGATTCAAAACGTGGTTCGGTTGAATGTGCCGCGATCATTACCAAGCGATTAACACCATTAATGATTGATGGCAAACCGGTTCATCATATTGCATTACCCTGGCATTGGGGCTTCAAAGGCCAATTCACCGGACAGAGTGCAAACAATCTGACCGCGTATGTGGGCGATCCCAATACCCTGATCCCGGAGTTTAAAGCTTTTCTGGTGGATGTCAGAAAAGGAGGTTTATCATGAGTGTAGGTGCACTGATTGATTTGACTCGTTGTATTGGCTGCCGTTCCTGCCAGGTTGCCTGTAAATCCTGGAATGACAATCCTGGTGAACAAACCAGTTTCTGGGGTGCCTATGACAATCCACCCAGTCTGACACCAATCACCTGGTCGCTGGTCAAGTTTGCAGAAGTTGAGGTGAAGGGGGCTGTCAAGCTGGTGATGTCAAAAATCCAGTGTATGCATTGTCTCAATCCGGCTTGCATCGCTGTCTGCCCTGAACAGGTTTATCAGAAAGAAGAAAATGGCGTAGTGACACTGGATGGCGAGAAATGCATTGGTTGCCAGAACTGTATGAAAGTTTGTCCATTTGGCGTTCCGCATATTAATTGGGTCGACAACCAGGATCTTGCTTTTGTCAGTGTAGAACCTCAAATGACCAAGTGTGTTTTCTGTTTTGATCGTATTAGCAATGGGATGGAGCCGGCATGCGTGAAAGCCTGTCCCACGGATGCACTCACATTTGGTGATCGTGATGAATTGCTGATTGAAGCCAGAAGACGAATGGCAAAATTCCCTGATAAATATGTGGATCACATCTATGGCGAAAAGGAAGTCGGTGGCACGGCCTGGATGTATTTATCGCCTGTCCCATTTGAAGCATTGGGCTTTGCGAGCCTTCCAGCCGATCCAATTGACGTTTCTGAATATAAACCATCCTATCTCTATCCAGGTATTGAGAAAGAACGCGAAACTGTATCACCGGTTAACATCGGTGTTACCAGTGGCCTGCTTGGGGTGCTTGCCGGTGCTGCCAGCATTATCGCGCTCAGGCAATTGAGGATGAAGAAATCAGACGTCGAAATTCCTGAAGAGTAAAAGAGCTTACCATGACGATAAACCGAAGAGATTTTCTCAAAAAAACGGGAGTAGGTCTGGGGGGGCTGCTTGTTCAACCTGATTTAAGGAAACTGAGACTCAGTTCAGAAGGCGCAACAGGTGGCGCAGGTATGTTATTCGATGCATCAAAATGTGTCGGGTGTACAGAATGTCAGGTGGCTTGCAAACTACGGCTCAATTCGCTCAACCCGGAAGAGGACATCAGTGAGTACGATCTCAATCCTCGAGATTTGTCAGCCTATACATGGTCTTTGATCAAATTGTATAAAGACGAGACGGATGACAGTCGATCCAGCTTTGTAAAAGTGCAGTGTATGCATTGCCTACACCCAGCCTGTGTATCCGTTTGTCCTGTCGGCGCGTTGACCAAATCGGAATCCGGTCCGGTGGTATATGACGACAAAAAATGTTTTGGCTGTCGTTATTGCATGGCTGCCTGTCCTTTTGATATCCCCAAGTATCAATGGGACAAGGTCTTTCCACTGATTCAAAAATGCGATTTCTGTGCCGACCGACAGGAAGCTGGACTACAACCTGCGTGTTCCAGTGTCTGCCCGACCGGCGCACTTTTATTTGGCAAGCGGGAAGAATTGCTGGAAATTGCCAGAGAGCGCATCAAAAACGATTCCCGCTATGTTGATCACATCTATGGAGAACACGAAGTAGGTGGCACCTCACAACTGTATATCTCACATGTTCCATTTGAGTTACTTGGATTCCAGGCGCTGAGTGCTGTGTCATTGGCCGGGCTGACATGGCCATGGATGGCAGCGGTACCTGCTGTTGCTGTGGTTGTTTCCAGCTTGATGGGTGGTATCTACATGTATACCAAAAAGCGAAACCAAGCACAGGAAGAGAAAAAGGAGGAATAACATGACTGCGATTGTCCAAAAAAGCAAACCTTCTTTTGGTCCTGGGACGATTGTTCTGGCGGGTCTGGCAGTCTTTGGCTTTGCCTTGATGATCCTTCGCTGGGTAACCGGGTTAGGCGCTACCACCGCCATGATCGATGGTAGAGGTTGGGGCATCTGGATTGGTTTTGATGTCCTGTGTGGTATCGCTCTGGCTGCTGGCGCATTCAGTGTAGCGGCCACCGTATATATTTTCCAGCTCAAGGAGTTTTACCCGATCCTGCGGCCGACGGTGCTGACAGGGTTCATCGGTTACGGACTGGCTGCCCTATCCATCTCAATCGACCTTGGTTTTCCGCACCGTATCTGGCACCTGTTGGTCTATTGGAACGTTCATTCACCGCTCTTTGAGGTTGGTTGGTGTGTGATGACCTACTTGACCGTTCTGGGATTGGAGATTTCTCCGATTGTCTTTGAAAAATTCAATCTTAAAGCACCTTTGAAGTTGATCCGATCAATTACCATTCCTTTGGTCATTCTGGGTGTGGTTCTTTCAACCATGCACCAATCCTCACTGGGCACGCTATTTCTGCCGATGTTATCGAGGGTCAATCCCTTGTGGTATTCAGCCATCATGCCAATACTCTTCTTCGTCTCCGCAGTTGCTGCTGGTTTATCCATGGTGATTATTGAAGCAACCATGAGCTCTGCTGGATTAAACCACCAACTGGAAGTTGGACTGCTGGGAAAACTTGCCAAAGCAATTCCCTATGTGTTGGGATTGTATCTAGCCTTACGGGTGGTTGATATGATGGTTGCCGGTGATCTGCGTTATATGTTTGCTGGTGATTTATACAGTCTTCTGTTTTGGGCTGAGCTAATTCTGGGTGTAATTGTGCCGATCATCTTGTTCTCGCTGCCAGCTACCAGGACGAACCGCTATCGGATGTTCTGGACGGCTATACTCGTCGTTTTTGGTTTGATCTTTAACCGCATCAATATCAGTTTGATTGGGTTTGATGGCGCTCCCTATTGGCCAACCTGGCAAGAATTGTTCATTTCGATTGGCATGGTCTCGATCGGGGCACTTGTTTTTGTGCTTGCGTCGCGTTACCTGGCTGTCTTTACAAGCCACCACCCGGAGAAAACAGAATAAGGGTTGTATTATCCATAAAACAAAATTTAATTTACAATGGTGAATGGACTTCTTCACAGTTTTGTATAAATCACAACAGTCATTCATCATTTTGAGATTCTAAGGATTCAGGAGAACACCAGCATGCAACAAACTTTTCAGCAAAAGGCAATTCTTCAGCTTGAAGAAGCGAAGAAAAAAGAGCTTGCTTTGAGTTCCTACTATCAGCTTTATCAGGATCTTTTAAAAATTCAAGAAGAGGCGGCAGGCAATATTACAGCCACTCTGGAATTGGTAGATGAGAGCGTGATGTACGACCGCCTGCATTCAGGGAAACCACAGCTGTCCTTTGAGCATCTTTCTATTGATCCGCATTTTTTTGCAAACCTGGTCCAGAGAATCCTGATGTTGCTGATTGCCTATCAGGGAGAAGAAGTGGATGTCCCGGAATTAAAGGAAGATGACTTGCTCAAAAAAGCACACCAGAGCTTTCAGGAAACCCAATCCATGGAAAAAACCAATTTATTGGAGCTGGCAATCGAACAAGCGCTGATGCCTTATCTGGAACACGCCGCCAGGCAGGTCATGCCGCATCTGGACACAAAAAAATGGCTGCGAGGTAAATGCCCGTGTTGTGGTGCAGAATCTAATTTTGCTTATCTGGACGCGGAGGGAACACGAATCCTGGTTTGTTCCCGTTGCCGGTATCAGTGGCGTTACCGGCGTACCGGTTGTCCTTATTGCGGCAATACCGATCCTAAAACATTGCGCTTCTACCCGGCTGGTGAGAAGAAATCCCATCGATTGTATGTATGTGATCATTGCAAACGCTACCTCAAGGCTGTCGATCAACGTGTTGCCGGCACTGCTGTCGATTTGATTGCAGAACCGATCCTGACCTGGTCATTGGATAGGGCTGCCCGTGAGAAAGGTTACCAATAGCCTGATACACCATCAAGAAAAATTTTAATTATTGGAAATTTTCAATACCGATTACACCAACCATCTGGATTTTTCGAGATTCCTTCACACGAAAAACATAGACTTCGCAGACTCGTCGCAATAACCTGTGCATCCGGTCTGGAATCTCAGTCCCTTAGGCTTACTTCACCTCCACCGGTTGAATAGCCGCCACCAACAATGGAAGTTTAAGCATCTCGCCATAATACCCGGCGAACTGTTCGATCTCGGCGGTTTCATCCGTGAACATATCCTGGATAAACTGATATGAAAGCGGTTCATAGAGTAATTCCGCGCTAAAAGTGAATGGTCCTGTTGCGCTGCTGACATCGATCTGGTAGGTGATCAGATCTCCACCACCCAGAAAATTGGCATCTTCACTGGCTGCACCATAGACGGCGACCTCGACTGGTAGGTTGTCTTTATCGGCCCCATTCGGTAGTAAGCGATTATCCTTTACATAGGTGGCTGCGCGCATCAGCGTATAGGTCACCTCGCCATTGCTATTACTCATGATCGGCTCATAAATCTGCACCTGATCTGGGCTGGTGATCAGATCGTAGTGTGGCTCATAGCTTGCCGGGTCCATATCGGCGGCATTGCCAACGATCGAGCCATCCAGATTCAGCTTGCCTGATTCAAAAACCAGATTGCCAGCAGCGTCTGTTACTGTGACATGCAACCAGGCTCGCCGTGAGGGGAAACCGGTGGGGAATTTATGCCCGGTAAAGGGAGTGATCTGAAGCTGAACTGTCAATTGTCCATCCTGCAATGCCAGATTTTGAGCAGTCAGGCTGGCTGAACGCTGGTTGATTTGTTCCTTCACCCGCGCAATGGTGGTATCAAAATGGGTTTTGTCTGCACCAACCCTCATGTCACCACCCCAATCCGAGAGCATTGTCAGCATGAAGGCGTTACCACCCACAAAGAAATGTTTAAAGAAGGGTTCCCGGGCAGCCAGATTGCCAGGCATTAATGAAACAACAACACCACCTTGTGCAAGTGGCATATGACAACTCTGGCAGGTTATATTGCTTACACCAAACTGGCTATTCTCCCACTCGGTATAAGGTGCCTGTTCGGGGAATTCTCCCAGAATATTCCCCTGCGCATCCACATACAGCGTGAAGAGGGTATGGCAGGTCGCGCATAGTTCTGCCTGGTTGGTATGTTCGCCATACACTGGCATGAAACCGGTATGGTTCTGCATCGGCATCCCAAACGGTGTCTCATAGGGACCATACATCAGGCGCGTGGGAGGATTGGTACTGGCGTCAATCTCGAAACCACCGCTGAAGCTTTCCTCCTCGCCCAGGTTTTCATCCTGAATTTGATGACAGAGCGCGCACGAAACGCCATCCATCCCGGCTTGATGTAGCATATGGTTTGGATTATTGAACCCATCCCCAAACATCGCAACCTGGATGTCATTCACTTCGGCTTGCGTTTTTGCCATCGGTTGATGACAGGTCGAACACTTCTCCTCAATCGTTGCCTGTAGATCAGGCATGCGCGCAATCTCTGAGCTAACTTTGGCTTGCCAGACTGGATCGCGAGATGCATTAGCCATCATGGTGGAGCGCCAATCCGTGGTGATGGAAACATCCATACCGGATTGATCGAACAAATTTGCATGACACATCAGGCAGGTGCCCGCCCCTAAAAAATCATCCGTGACAAAGCTGGCCATGACGGTATTTTGTGCCGGGTTACGAGGCGGTTCTCCATCCTGGCCAAACTGAATATCCATTGGTGGTTGAATAGGGGTTGCAATTTTTTCGCTTTCCGACGCCTGGGTATCTTCCGTTCCGGTCTCTGATCCATCAGAAGACTTTGCACAACCAGTGAGTACTGAAATCAAAAGGATAATCTCCACGCATAGAACAACAGCTCGGACTATAGATGACTTCATGATCTCAACTCCTTGGGAAAATTTCTTTTTTTGTGTTTCAAATTGGATTGAAGGCCCGTAAAAATTGCAGCGGTCATGCCGAATACCAACCGCCGTCGAAGGTACTATCTTAATTATAGATATTCCTGAGCTATCAATCAATTGGAAACAGGCGTAGAGGTTGATTTACACAACAATTCTTCTATCACCTGATAAATGTATCCACATCAATTGGATAGACGATTTATTATCCGATCCAGATCGATAGAATGGCACATTTCGCTGTTGCCTTTTTCAGCCACCAACCAAAATCGCAATGTCTCAATTTTGTCCCACTTGATCCTGAATGCTTCTCTTGAAAGCAATTTTTTGCTATGCTGAATGTGTAGCCATAATAGACATGGGTTTCGATGACACGAAGTTTTTCAGAACAACTCGATACTTACTTCAAGCAATCTGGTCTCCCTCTCAGACGTGTTGCCGGTCAGGCCGGTATTCCACACCAGACAATTTTCAACTGGCTTAAAGGTTCGCAACCTCGCTGGCATATAGCACTTCCACAAGATCTTAACCAATTAGGTGCAGCGCTCGGCCTCAATGATGATGAGATCACATTATTATTACGTTTGGCTGGTTGTCTTCCGACAAGTTTAGATTTAGTAGATTTACAGGAGAAGTCAATGGATAGTTCTTATCGTATACCCAAAGGCTGGTTTGTCACCGGCGATGCTCCAGAAAAATATGCAATTGGGCTGGATCCTGACACAAAGTATAAAGACAGTCCTTGTGTCACCATCCAATCAAGCACGGAACCCACTGAGTTTGCAGCACTGGCACAGATGATCAAAGCTGACGCATACCACAACAAACGCGTACAATTTTCAGCTGTAGTAAGGACGGTTGATGTGGAAAATCGAGCTGCTTTATTTATGCGCGTCAGTGGGTCGAATGGGAAAATGCTTGCCTTTGACAATATGCGCAACCGGGCGATTAATGGGACAACTGACTGGACCCATCATGCCATTGTTCTAGATGTTGAAGAGGAAGCTGAAACCATTTTATTCGGTGTCTTATTATCCATGGCAGGGCAGGTCTGGATGGCGAATGTTCATCTTGAGGTGGTTGATCAAGAAGTTCCATCCACCAATTTACTTGAAGATATCATCCAATTTTTTCCTGTTAACCTTGGTTTTGATGAATAAATCAAATTGAACCGAAAAAGTCTTTTTTAAATTCCTTTGCCTGGCTGGCGGTTAACATCATTTCTTCGTTGATATGAAAGTATAAACCCTGCCAACCCAATGCTGAGATAATCTTTTCCATCCCCGCCCGGGTGACATACACCTGGCAAAGTTTTCCGGCATCTCGTATCTTTTTGAGCACATCCAGCCATTCTTGTGGTTCGGGTTGCCCGGCTCCCGGGATCCATTGAATGCCGCGCAAATTGGGGATACTGAGAAGCTGATCCAGATGATTCAGCTGCCCAACTCCATCCAGATGGTAGAAGGGATACTCCAGAAAATCACAACAGGCGGTCAGATCCGGCAGCACAAAACGCTTGAACATACGGGGTGAGATCATGTACGAGAAATCAGATTGCAGCATGTAGAGTTTGCCGGGTGCCCAAAGGGGACTCCAGCCACTCGTGCCCCATTCTTTTCCATTGGTCAGGTCATACAGCTGATCATAATACTGCATCCACAGGCGAGTGATTTTGGTCAATAACCTCAGAACTTCCTCGGGTGAATCACTCAGGTCGAGTAGCAACTTCTCGCTACCACGCAACGAAGCCAGGATGTCCAGATTGCCACCCAGGTCGGTAAACCCAACCATCACCCTTCCCTGCCAACGCCGGGTTGCCAGGTCGGTCAGCTTTTGTACGCGTTGCCACCACAGGTTCTGTGGGTCAAATCTCGGTTGGATCTCTACCAGATGTTCAACCTCCAACGGATCAAACCAGACTGTGTCAGGACGAATATTCAGGTCGGAACCCAAAAAGGCTGCCATTAATCCGGGTCCATAATTCGGCCAGAACTTCGGAAAAGCGCCTCCAAACCAGTGGATGCCCTCACCAAAAAGCTCAATCTGCTCGAGAATTTTCTCAACGGGCAGCTCCTCAGATTCCACCGCAGTCACTTCATAATACATTGCCAGCGTTTCTATGGCAGCGTCATCAATTGCTTCAATACCAAAGAAGGGATGATCAATCGTCCCCGCCCACCAGTCGATCCAGTCTCGTTTGATGCGCAGTAAGTCATGTGGATAGAAGTGTAAATTCATTGGGCTCTCCTCAATTATTTTGATGATTATATAGGATAATGACAAAAAGAATTGAAAATCGACTCAAATCAACAAGGACGAAAAATGACATTCAACTTCAATACTTTGAATCATACTTTCTTTATGCGTGAAGCACTCAAAGAAGCCTCTGAAGCTTTACGGGCTGGCGAACGTCCGATTGGCGCTGTGATCCTCCACAATGGAGAAATTATCGGTCGTGGCCGCGCCCAACACAAAAATAGCTGCAATCGTCTGGCACATGCCGAGTTAAACGCATTATTGTCAGTTGCCAATTATCTGTATAAATTTGACCGTGGGGATGCCATTATTTACACCACTGTCGAACCCTGTGAGATGTGTTTGGGTGCGATCGTCATGAGCGACGCAGTTAATCACATCGTTTATGCCCTGCCGGATCGTTGGATCAACACCGCACCGATGTTAGCGATGCCACATGTCCAGCGCCATATTTACAACTATCTCGGCGGGGTGCTTAAGGAGGAAAGTGCAGCTCTCTGGGAGCAATATAACCCGCGTGAGTTGCACCAGTTGCGGGAAGGAAAACTTCCGGATTAGGGTTGCTTTCCCGGTAGATTACAATTTATGTGTCTCTCGATAAGCTGCTTTCTGGTCCACCAACAACTCCTTGATTTTTCCCCAATCCCCGGCATCGATCCGTACGCAAACTCCGCAATCTGAGCTCAAGTGACGCGGCACTGGGATCATCTTGCAGGGGATCTCATTCCTAACCAGGATTTGTTCAATCCGTAAGGCATGACTGGTGGAATCCACCAATATGACCATGTGCTGAATCTTCATTGCTTTCTCTCCCGGCTTATTTTTTGTAATGCCTGTAGCACAGTATCGATATCTCTTTTCTGATGAAATGCTCCCAGGCTGATGCGCACACTTCCGGTTGGAAATGTGCCTAATGTGCGATGTGCCGCTGGGGCACAGTGTAATCCCACCCTGCACAGGATGTCATACTCATCATCCAGGATCAAACCCAATTCCGCGGGGGAAAACCCAGCCATATTAATTGCTATTGTGGCTGTTTGCGCACTGGCATCTTGAGGTCCGTAAATACTGATACCAGGGATTTCCATCAATCCTTGAAGCAAGTATGCACACAGGTCCTCTTCCTGTTGTCGCAATTGGGAGATGCCCTGTTCCTGCAACCATTTCAGACTGGCGCCCAAGCCAGCTAACCCTACCACATTCTGGGTGCCGCTCTCAAAGCGATCCGGCAGAAAGTCAGGCTGTTCGTCCCGTTCCGAGCGACTGCCTGTACCCCCGCGCGTGAGGGGTCGCACCATCTCAATATCCACACGCTCGCCAAAGATCACGCCACCGGTTCCGGTAGGACCATAAAGTGATTTGTGCCCGGTAAAAGTCAGAAAATCGATCTGGTCAGCTTCTATATCAATCGGAAAAACCCCGGCAGTCTGGGCGGCATCCACCAGCAATGGGATGTTATGTTTGCGAACAATTTCAGCCACTTCCCGTAGTGGAAGGATCGTGCCGCTTACGTTGGAAGCATGATTCAGGACAATCATACGTGTATGCGGGTGGATCAGGTTTTCCAGGTCCATTGGGGTCAATTTTCCATCCGCATCACAGGGGGTACAACTTATCTCAACACCTTCGCGTTCCAGAGCCCGTAAGGGTCGCATCACTGAATTATGCTCCATGCTACTGGTCAGCACGTGGTCACCCGGTTTCAACACTCCCTGCAGTACCAGATTGATCGCCTGGGTGATATTCAGGGTAAAGGCAACCCGCATGGGATCATCACAATGGAATGTCTCTGCCACCAGTTCGCGTGTCTGATACATTATCCTGCCTGCTTCAATCGAAGCACGATGACCGGATCGCCCGGGATTAGCTCCCACCCGTTCCAGATAATCCAGCATGGCAACTGCCACTCCTGGTGGTTTAGGCCAGGAGGTAGCAGCATTATCAAAATAGATGGCTCCATCCGGGGTAATCACAGAGGGAGTTTTTTCGTTGATCAAACTCATTTCGTCAACACCATTAAAAATTCATCATCCTTTTCTGTTATCTCAATCGTACACCTGAATCTGGTGGCCATACGGCGCACATTTTCACGGGATGTGACCGAATCAAGCAACACTTCAATCGGAAATACATCTTCATCAATTGCATTTTGCACTAAAATTACGGGTTGTGGGCAGGATAGCCCACGTACATCTACCATCTTGCTCATTTCTGACCTCCTTCTATGCCATTTTTTCACGCATGGTGTAACCAAACACCAGGCAAATCACCAGACCCAGAATCACAGCCCACCAGCCAATAGCTGAGATACCACCCACACTGAGTACCCCATCCACAATACTGTCTGGCTTGGCAGAAATCGCAAAGTTATGTGAGAAAGCAGCCCCGGCGATCATGCCCAGAACAAATACAGCCGAATCACCATCACCCTCACCCGAGAGGAATAGTTGCCGCCCAGGGCAACCGCCTGCCAGGGCATAGGCCAATCCGGCCAGCACCATACCCATGAAGTTCGCCAGCAGGTTGGAATGGGATACCGGTTGAGCAGCATAACCAAATTTGATTTGGCCAAACACCAGATTGGTGAGGAAGGCAAACACGATCAGTGCCAACAGACCACTCAACAAGTGGGTATCGCGCATAAGGATCACATCCCGCACCGCACCCATGGTGCAGAAGCGAGTGCGCTGCGCCAAAAATCCAATCACCAACCCAATGACCAAAGAAACCAACAGTGGCGCGTACAGGGAGCCGGGTCCAGATTCGCTGAAAAAGATTGGCCCGCCTTCAGCAAACACCGGCTTGAAAATGCGCAACAATAATAACCCGACCATGATGAGTGGAAAAATCCAACCGACCGTCGGGTATGTCTTGTGGCTTCGTCCCAGGTTATACCCCTTGCGCAGGAAAAAAACACCAATCGCAATCCCAATGGCCAACCCGGTCAGCGCGGGGATAGCGTTCATATCACCACCTGCCAGGCGGAATCCGGCGCGCCACGGGCAGCCTAAAAATACCAACGCACCCACCATGGCGAAGAATCCCAGAATAAAGCGCACGATGGGTGCTGAACCGGATCGGGCTTTGAATTCCTTGAAGATCAAGGCGGCGATCGTCGCTCCTAACACAAAACCGATGATTTCGGGGCGAAGATACTGCACCACTGCGGCACGATGCAATCCCAATGCGCCAGCAATATCGCGCTCAAAACAGGCCACACAAATGCCCATGTTGGCCGGGTTGCCCAGCTTCTGCAGGGTGGGTCCCAGAACACCAATGATCGCTCCTACCAGAATTATCCCCCATCTGGACGCAAAAAAACGAGTGAGTTTGTCTATCATACAATATCCTCCAAGCATTTAAATGAAATATGATCGCAAATTTTTAAACTTGGACATAGAGAATTCTCGATTGGCAGTCTCCTTTCTATGCTCAGATAACAAAAAACCACTGACACATGCCAGTGGTTCAGGAGACAATGGATATCTACTTAACCCATAACAGGCACGTGAAAGTGAAGCCCACAGCGCTGACCAGCGCTCAGCCTTGCGGCTCAAACAAAATACATGAGTAGTTTTTTCACAATTCAAACCTTTTTGGGATTATATTGACTTAATTATATATTAAAAAAATACAAACCATATTTGATACCATGCTATACTGGATTTGAATACAATGAAGCCAGGGTGTACACAAAGCGGTTTCCTGATCAAACCTTATAATTGAAATTTCCCAATCCACTTTCATAATCTTTCAGCAATCATCATATGTAGAAAGGGTTGCTATGCGTAATCCGATACTTGCCTTCCAGAAGTTATTGGCCTGCTTGTTTCTGCTTACTTTGACCACAGGCTGCAATCTATCCAAAATCGACATTCATCCAACTTTGACACTGGAAGCAACTCAAGCTCTACAGGTGACGCCAATCCCGGAAACAAATTTATTGAATCCCTTACCTGTCCAAATCCGGGTGATTACCACCTCCGATTGGACGGATTTCAAAATTATTATCGGGGCTGATTTTGTTAATCCCAATCTGGTTTTCGGTAGCGCAGAGGCTGTCACAGCAGAAGTGCAGGGGAATCACTTTAGCTTAGGCCAGAACCTCGCCCGTTCGGAAACCGGAGCCAGTGTTGAAATGGTAGTGGAAGGACAATTAGCTTTCCAATCGGCTTACAGGAATGTTTTACTCTTGATTGAACGCGGCGATATTGGAATGACCCGCGTGGATATTTCACGATATATAAATGATGAATGGGTGGTCATTAAATCGTTTATGTGGGATGGTATTAAAGGCGACGGGCTCAACTCCTTCAGCGTCAAATTTCCATCTGAAGAATTTTTCAGTGAAGAACCTGTTACTGTTGTCGAACTGCCTCCCGTTACACCTACAACAACCACTGCCATTTCTCAAATAGGTGATGCCAGCCCTGTATCCCCCATCATCGGTATGCCAACCGGCAGCGATGGTTACCCCTGGTGGAATGATAGTGTCTTTTATGAAATCTTTGTACGCTCATTTTATGATAGTAATGCTGATGGGATCGGTGATTTCAATGGCATCACCCAGAAACTGGATTATCTGAATGATGGAAATCCCGATACCAGCACTGATCTGGGTATCACCGGCATCTGGTTGATGCCTATCAACCCGACTCCTTCTTACCATGGTTATTCTGTGACAGATTATTACGCCGTCAATCCTGATTTTGGCAGTATGGAAGATTTCAAAACCATGCTGAACGCAGCACATACACGTGGTATTCGGGTGATCATCGATCTGGTACTCAACCACACATCCATAGATCATCCCTGGTTTCAGGCAGCAACAGATCCTTCATCACCTTATCATGACTGGTATGTCTGGTCCGACACCGATCCGGGATATACGGGCTCGTGGGGGCAACAGGTCTGGTTTCCTTTCAATGAAAAGTTTTTCTACTCCACATTTTCTGCGGGTATGCCCGATCTCAACTACAAAAATCCAGATGTAACAGCTGAAATGCAAAATATCGTGCGCTTCTGGCTAGAAGAAGTCGGGGTTGATGGCTTCCGTTTCGATGCATCCAAGCATTTAATTGAAGAAGGCACCATTCAAGCGAATTCCGTTTCCACACACACCTGGTATGAAAATTTCAGACCGTTTTATAAACAAATTAACCCAGAATCGATGATCGTTTGTGAAGTCTGGGATGAAACCGCCATCACAGCTGAATATATTCAAGGAGATGAACTCGACCTGTCTTTTGAGTTCTACCTGGCAGGCAAAACCATCCAGGCGATCAATGAAAGCGATGCAAATCTGATCAATGAGCAAATCTCATATTCATACCAGTTAATTCCTCCCTTACAATTTGCCACCTTCCTCAGCAATCATGACCTGGATCGAGTATTAAATCAACTCGGTAATGATCCAGAAAAAGTGAAGGTTGCAGCAGCGATTTTAATGACCGCACCAGGTGTGCCATTTCTGTATTATGGAGAAGAAATTGGTATGAATGGGGCGAAACCGGACCAACAGATCAGAGCACCCATGCAGTGGACCCAGGAAAATTATGCCGGGTTTTCGACAGTTCCTCCATGGCAGGAGTTAGGGTTTGACTGGGAAAACAATAACATTGCTATTCAGAGCGAAATTCCTGATTCTCTATTATCACACTATCGGACACTCATTCAAGTTCGCAATCTGCATGCCGCCTTACGGGTAGGGGATTTAAAGGTAGTAACAACTGAAAACGACCGTGTATATAGTATTGTGCGCGAAAGCCAGCAGGAGTCAGTATTGATAGTAATAAATCTGACGGGGAATCTCATTGTTGATTATCAACTGTCTATTCCTAAAAGCAATCTTCCAGAAGGGCAGATTCAACCTGGAAATTTATTGGGTGAAGGTAACTATGAAACCTTGGAAATTGATTCATCGGGAGGTTTTTCGAATTACCAACCTTTGCCTGAAATCCTTCCTTATTCAGTGATGATTCTTCAACTTGATCAGCGCAACTGATTTTCGTAACTCTAAATCGCCCCGATCGATTGTTGATCTTTTACAATCTCTATCTGTTAATAAATCTCTTATTTCTGTGGAGGATGATCCTTATGGATGAAATTGTTTTTCGAATGATTGCTTTTCTCCTGTTCGCCAGCATTGGATACTTTCTGGCAAAAAAGCTACCTGAGCCCAAACGCGGTTTCACCTGGGTCATCTGTTTGCTGATCCTGACGATATCCGGACACATTGGTGTCAGTACCCGTTTGATTGCTTTTTCCGGATTCACGCTTTTCCTGAATAATTCCTTACAGGGCTTTATTTTTGGCATCCTTTCTGGATGGTTGATGAAACGCTATCTGCTAGAATAAAGTTTAAAAAATTATTCATCCGGCGAGGAAGCCATGAAGAGAATAGAAGAAGAATTAATCCAGGGAATCTGGGCATTACCCTCATTTCCAGTCGTGCTCGTAACAGTGGGTCGCAATATTATGACCGCTGCTGCTTTTCATTTCTATTCATTCAAACCACCCTGTGTAATGGTGGGCATTATCCACGATAAATACACGAACCAGCTCATTAACGAATATAATGAATTTGGCATCAATATTCCCACCACGGATCAGATTGAAATTGTTCGCATCAGTGGTTCTGTTTCTGGCAAAGAGGGGGCAGATAAGTATGCTTTGGCTGGGATCACACCCATGAACGCAGTAAAGATCAAAAGCTTTTTGATCCAAGAATGCCCATTAAGTCTTGAATGCCAGGTGGTGCACAAAGTGGATTATCCCGGATCGCACCAGTGGTTCGTGGGTGAAGTCAAAGCTGTTCACAAAGACGAGAATCACAATCGGGATCAGGCATTGATGTTCTGGGGTGGCGAGTATCGCAAAGTTGGGGAGTTCTTGGAGAGAGTATAAATAACAAGACGTTTGTACTTAAAAGTTTTAATTGAGAAAGTACCCAAAGGGCATATTTAAGCCTGTAGGTTTTTTTCTACAGTAGTGCAATTCTAAATTGACATGATTTGATAATTTTCAAATTTGTTCAGAATCTTCCCGGCTTGATATAACATTATGATCATACAGCCATCAATGAACTGCTTGTAATCAAAGATAATAGAAAGCCTATTATCTCTCCAGGAAATTCCTTCTGGTAATCCATTAGTATAAGTAATATACTGTTGGAAATAATTAGATCTGATTTTTTAGTCACATCGCATTCAAACAATTTCCAGTGGATGAATTGATCAAGCAGGTTAATATGAGAGTACGGGTTTTTCATTTATCATTTTTTCTGACCTTAATTTTGGGGCTGGTTATCATTGAATCTACAATTACACTCGATGTGAAGGCTGATATCAAAGGTTCATCGGAGCTTCCCATTTGGTTACCCATCACACAATCAGGTGCTCCTCCAGCACGCAACTGGCATTCAGCTATCTGGACCGGCTCCGAGATGCTGGTTTGGGGTGGAATTGGTGACCCCTATCGCTTTTTGAATGATGGTGGCGCGTACAATCCTGAGTCTGATAGCTGGTTAGCCATCACTTCAGAGAATGCACCTTCTGCCAGATTAATGCACAGCACTACCTGGACTGGTACCGAAATGATTATCTGGGGTGGTTGGGGAAATGGTGGTGCGTTGAATGATGGTGGCAGATATAATCCAATCACCAAAACCTGGCTACCCATCAACCTGGATGGCGCACCTTCTGCCCGTTATTGGCATTCCGCTATCTGGACAGGTACTGAAATGATTGTTTGGGGAGGCACATTTGCAAACGAAGATGTATTAAACGATGGCGCTCGATATAATCCTACAACAGATCGCTGGACAGCTCTTCCGACCCTGAATGCACCAACCGCCCGGGCTTTCCATGCGGCTGTCTGGACGGGAACAGAGATGATCATATGGGGTAAAGGCGGTTTAGGAAATACTAATAATGGCGCCCGTTATACCCTCTCCACCAATAGTTGGGCACCGATTGCCATAACAGGTGCGCCGTCTATTTGGACACAACCGAGTGCCATTTGGACAGGGAGTCAAATGATCGCCTGGGGAGGTCTTGGGGGGAATGCAGCCAGTTACCAACCCACCACCAATACCTGGACAAACCTTCCTGAGATAGGCTCACCTGGAGATCGATCCGATTACACCATGATCTGGACAGGCATGGAATTAATTGTCTGGGGTGGTTGGAATGGATACAAATACTGTGGAAATGGTTTCCGTTATAGCCCAACGACAAACACCTGGTCTCCACTATTAATGACCAATGCTCCTTCCGCCAGAGGTCTGCATACGGCTGTTTCCTCCGGTGCTGGTATACTGATTTGGGGTGGTCATTATTTCGAAGACGATACCGAATATGTTCTGGATGATGGAGCCAATTACCTTGCTTATCAGAAGTTCTACCTGCCATTATGTATGAAATAATGCAAATTCAGCCTCCAGGGTAGCTCATTCTGGTCAAAGTGCTAGTGTTTTTTCGGACTGAAAATATTATACTGGGATTAATCATTGCCCTCCATCTGACCAATCTATTACCTCTTTTTCCCTGCCCTTGTGCCCAGATGCTTTCGTTGACAGGAATGGTATTCTTCAATTCCTAGTTTGTGCATAAAAAGGTAAGACTACCATGAAAACAACTCCTCTTTCAAAAAACAATTGGTTAGAACGCAGTATTCTGGCTATATTCTTCATTGCCATAGGTGCAGCCATTGTTTATTTTTTCAATCCCTGGCAGTATGAGACCATCCTTCCCAGAACAACAGATTACCTGCTAAAAATTGGTGTTTGTGTTTTTTTGATGGTGGCAAGTTTATTGGTTCGTAATAGCCAGCGTTTGCATGCTTACTGGCAGCTGCTGTTCGCATTATTTGTTTTGACCCTTGTTTATATGCTGGATTTAATGGTGAATATTTACGTTCTTGATTACCTCAAAGTCCCTGTCAACACGCCAGCCACCATCGCCCTGCAAAAACTGAATGAAGCGCTACTGGTCATCAGCCTGGTAATGGGTTGTACCCTGGCATCCGGCAATGACCTCGGTTCGATCTACATTCAGAAGGGCAACTGGAAACCCGGATTGAAGATTGGGTTGATCGCCTTCTTCCTGGCTGCTCTGCTATCCATTCCTATGGCAACCTTCTTCAATACGCAGAATCTGACCATTTCGCGCGCGCTCCCCTGGATCCCCTGGGTGCTGATCTTCGTCCTGGCTAACGCAGCCCTGGAGGAAACCCTCTTTCGTGGCCTTTTCCTGCGCAAATTGGAACGCTTCTTTGGTAAACACCTCTCCAATGTTTTCATCGCTGTGGTTTTCACCCTCATCCATGGCGCAGCGTCCTATCCGCGCGATCAATATGCTTTCCTGGTGGTGGTCTTTCCCCTGGCATTGGCCTGGGGCTACATCACCCAAAAGACCGAAGGCTTGTGGGGGTCCATCCTCTTTCACGCCGGCATGGACATCCCCATTATTCTGAGCGTCTTTTCCACGCTTTAGTTTTTTTGTAGTTTATCGTATAAGTTGCGCCAGGAGGTCGTTTCCTTCATTGCACACTACAAATGGCTCGACAGCTAAACAGCTAGTATGTTAAAAGAGGTATTGGTAATTTGAAAACATTCCTTGATAATAATGGAAGGGGATCCGGTAGACCGACTAACAGAAGGTACAAGAAACCGGTGTTGAGCAAGGTCGCCGGATCCATAAACATACATGCCCGAACAGTTGCTTGGACTTAGAGTCCGAATCCTGCTAGTGTGGGCAGTTTGATTGTAGCATATGGAGAGTTGAAAATGAACAATGATATTGAAATTATCATCGGCATCGATATCTCTAAAAACAAGCTGGATATCCAAATTCAGAAGGATGGTCAATATTTCACCTGTGCAAATAATATTATCGACATCGGCAAATTGGTAGAAAAGCTAAGTAGTATTGATCCTGCGCTGATTGTGTTAGAAGCAACCGGTGGATACGAAAAAGGCGTAGTCTCGGCACTCGTAGAAGCAAACCTACCAGTAGCGATGGTCACTCCTTCGTGGGTGCGCTATTTTTCCAAGTCAACCGGTACTTTAGCAAAAACCGACAAAATTGATGCCAGGATGCTGGTGCGATATAGCCGAGCTAATCATCCTCCAGTCGTGATCGTTCGTTCAGAGTTACAAGAACGCTTGTCAGTACTCATGGCAAGGCGCAGTCAGGTTTCCTTGGCACTGATCAGTGAGAAAAACCACTTATCCACCATTGCTTATCCTGATGTAAAAAAACTAATCGAAGCTAGCATAGAAAATCTAGAGCAACAAATCATGCAACTGGAAGAATTGATAGCAGAGATAATCGATCACAACCCAGAACTCAAGAATAATGAAAAAATTATTTGTAGTGTTCCTGGAGCTGGAAAAATTACTGCTGCTATTCTGTTGGCTGATTTACCTGAGTTGGGTACCCTTGACCACAAGAAAATAGCAGCATTGGTTGGTGTTGCTCCTTTCAATCGTGATAGTGGTTATTTTCGTGGAAAAAGACGCATAAAAGGAGGACGTCAATCCATTCGAAAAATACTGTTCATGGCAGCTATAACTGCAATAAAATGGAATCCTGTAATCAAGGAATTCTATGAGCGACTGTTAACAAGAGGAAAAGTCAAGAAAGTGGCTATTGTTGCTTGTATGCATAAACTTCTTACGATTATGAATGCCATGGTGAAAGCTCAAACTTTTTGGAAACCAATACTTTCCTCTTGACTTTTAACACAGTTGCTCAACAGCTATTTAGCTACCTAATAATTCGCTGTCAAACTCATTCCTTCATACAGATACGCCACCTCTTCCTCGTAGCCATTGAATAACATTGTCGGGCGGCGTTGCAGCTCTCCAATGCGGCGTTCGGTGGCCTGTGACCAGCGCGGGTGCGGCACATCCGGGTTGACATTGGAGTAGAAGCCGTATTCACGTGGAGCAATCAGATTCCAGAAGGTATCCGGCATTTCCGAAACCAGTTCGATCTTTATAAGTGATTTTCCACTCTTGAATCCATATTTCCACGGCACCACCAGGCGGATTGGCGCACCATTCGATGGCGAAAGCGGCTCATTGTAAATGCCGGTAGCCAGGATGGTCAGATCGTTCATGGCTTCATCCAGTCGCAAACCCTCCTGATAGGGCCAGGGAAAATTCGCTTCCAACCCCGGCA
Source organism: uncultured Chloroflexia bacterium (assembly GCA_963765655.1). Lineage (GTDB taxonomy): Bacteria > Chloroflexota > Anaerolineae > Anaerolineales > Anaerolineaceae > UBA6170. The sequence goes on along the minus strand of CAVXXH010000003.1, from coordinate 736,750 downwards.
TTTGATCGAAATCAGCCTCGGTCTGAAAACGCAGAAATTTCGCTTCTGCGGTTGGTTTGACCACATCCAGTAGCTTAGACAGTGGGAATCCCATCCAAGGGATCACCATTGACCAGCCTTCCACGCAGCGCAGGCGATAGATACGCTCCTCCTGCGGGAATTGCTCCAGGATGTCTTGCATACTGAAGGTGGTGGGGTTTTCCACCAATCCATATACTTCTACATTCCAGGGATCGGTCTTAAAGTCTTTGGAAACCTCATATACCCTGTCTTTTGATAAAGAAAATTCGTAGTAATTATTGTATGTTTTTATGGATTCGATATCCGTCAGTGCGTCCTCTAAAATGAATTCTTCCTCTTCTGGTGTAGGAATGACACCGGGAGCACAGGCAGCCAGAATGGCAGCACCCCCCACCAGGGATACTTTTTGTAAAAACTTCCTGCGATTCATATACAGCCATTTCGGCGAAATTTCAGACCGATCTATTTCTTTCATTATTTACCTCTTTTACCAATAAACCAAATCAGGCATTTGCCTGTATTTTTTAATGACTGAATTTATTAAACCAGCAATCAACTGCCTGTGATAGTATTTGTATAATTATTCAATCTGTTTCTAAGGATTTTCTAACAAACTCTGAAGAGCTCACATCAGAAAAATTACCAATGATCTCAAAACTCCAATAAGATCTTGCATTGTGTTACAATCGCCTGCATGAGTGGAATTGCGATCGATGAAGTGGTACGCAGCCGTCGAAAAACCATCGCGCTGGTGGTTCAACCGGATGGACGCCTGGTGGTACGTGCCCCCCTGCGTACCAATCAGAAAATCATTGAAGCCTTTGTGGCCAGTAAATCCGATTGGATCGAAAAATCACGCCAATCGCAGGTTGCCAGGCGCAAGTTCTTTCCAAAAAGGCATTTCTCTTCCGGAGAACTCTTCTGGTATCTGGGAAAACAATACCCATTGCAACTGGTGACCCCACAGCGCCCGGGACTTCAATTCCATCTGTCATTTACGTTGGAAGAAAATTCTGCTCCACAGGCAAAAAAGCGTTTCGAGCTTTGGTATCGCGAGCAGGCTCGTCTTTATTTAACAGAACGCGTGCAGTATTTTATGAATTTATACAATTTTCAATATAAACAGATCAAGATCACCAGTGCCCGCACCCGCTGGGGTTCCTGCAGTGCCAGAGGTACCCTCAGTTTTGCCTGGCGTCTGATCATGGCACCGCCAGAGATCATCGATTATGTGGTTCTGCATGAATTGGCACACACGGTTCACCACAATCACAGCCAAGCCTTCTGGTCATTGGTGCAGTCCATGGTGCCGGATTATGCTGCCAAACGAAAATGGCTTAAGGACAACAGCCATCAATTCCACTGGGATTAATCCCCCCTTTTCTTCCATTTAATAAGGCATTCCGGATTTCAGTAATTTGAATAAGCCGAAGGTTGAATGTGGCGAAATTCAAATTGGTCTGCACCAAAATTGACCAGTAGCACCGCTTTGCAACCGGTGTTACGCAGGTAAGTACTGGCTTGAATCTCGTCCTGGATATCCAAGCTGGCTTGAGCACGAACCAACACCATCAGATCCTCAATCACAAAATCCACCCGTTTATGCCCGATGCGCTGCTGGCGATAGACCAGGTCTATCCATAAATCGCGTGAATAGGGAATCTTTAACGCATCCAACTCCAATCCCATGGCTCGTTGATAAATCTGGATTTCAAATCCAGGTCCCACGTTGGCATACACATTCTCCGCTGCCACCGTCACCAGGCTGGTGATATCGATCATCTTTTTATTGGATACGTTTTGCAAGTCAAGCATTGATTCCATCGGGTTACTTCTCCCTATAATTGTCTAATGTACTTAATACCTAGCAAGTTTCTTGCCAGAATTTAGGTTTTAGGTTTTTGGGGTTAAGTCCCCGTTGTGCCGCCCTGAAATAGCATTACAGGTTTTAATTGGGTATCAGGATCGGTTTGAAGAGGATAGGGCAATCCCTTTTAAAGGATTTCAAGGTTTGTATCCTATGAATTGATTCAATGGAAGGTGGTTAGAAACGATCTTTCGTTTATAAAACAAGGTTGATTTTCCATGGCTCCGTGGATTTGAATCCACGGATAGACACAGTTCAAGAGGCTGTCCAAAAAGAAGAAAAATCAACCCTTATTGACCAAAATAATTGGATTTTTTGAAAAACAAAAAAATTAAGCGGCCTAAGTAGTTGCCAATTTCCTCATATTATGGGCAATGCTTACCAAACCCCACTCAATATTTACCTTTTCTATCCCCCTCAAATAGAACCTCCTAAACCCCATATTATGTTTTATACAACCAAATCCAGTTTCTACATCAGTGGAGCTTTCAGATCGCAGTTGTTGACCAAATTCAGTGGTCAGGTTGTTTCTGGCTTGCCTGCGATAGTCTAATAATTGAAAGCTAATTCGTATTTGACGATTCCCTTTCGCTTTGGTGCACTGCTTCTTGAGCGCACACCCCTCACCAATACCACCCATCTCTTCCAGGTCTTCATCTTCATATTTTTCTTGCTCAGCTTCATTTTCCTGTTCAATTATTATCAGCAGTTCTTTGATTTGTTCTTTTACCCGCTGATTGTATTTGTCTCGACGTTTTTCCCAGACTACCTTGTGTTTATTGGCATTGGCTTCTATTGTGGTCCCATCCACAAAGTAGTTTTCTAATTTCACATGACCCGATCCCACCAGGTACTCCAATACTGTTGCAAACATATCTCCAATCACTGGTTTCATCCTACTGCTCCGAAAATTATTCAATGTCCGAAAGTCAGGTCGGTTCCCTCCACTGATCCACATATAATGGATGTTTTCCCGTAACGCTTTCGCTATTCGCCTGGATGAGTAGTTCTTTTCTTCATAGGCATAAACTAATGCTTTGAGTAGCATCTTGGGATGATAACTCGATGTTCCTCCCCTTTGTACTGCGATAGCAAAGGGTTTAGGTCGATTTTCTCCACTGCTTCATTGACGATCCGTACTAAATGATTTTCTGAGATCAGCTCTTCATAGCTGGGTGGCAGCAACGCTGCCTGATTCATGACATAAGGTTTGAATACTGGATGGGCTTCTTTTCATTTCATCCCTTAATTGAATCATTCCTCTTTAAAAATGTAAAGGGGTTGCCTCTACTTTTTGGACAGCCCCAAGTATCCACAGGATTAGTATCCACAGGATAAGGTTAATCAATCACTGTCAGTCTTCTCCCACTGCTACCGTCTTATTCTTCCTCTGCCTCTTTATATACCACTCATTCATATACAACGCAGCCACCGCAATCCCCCCACCTATCAGCAGATTCAACCAGTTCGCCTGCTCACCAAAGAAAAGCATCGAGACAATTATTGCGAATGGAATCTTTAGATCATTAAAAATCGCCAAGGTACCAGCATTCACCTTACGGGCACCCACATTCCACAGGAAGAAGCTTAAACCAGAAGCTATGGCACCCAGATACAGCAGGACATTGATTTGTTGATTGCTGATCATAAAAGTGTCCCAGGGGGTAAAGACAGCCGCAGAAATTCCAGCCATCAAGAATCCTCCCAAATAAAGCAGACCAAACACTTTGAGATTATCGAATTTCCCAGCAGGTAAGGTTGCCATCACTTCCCGATAATAGACCTGCCCGAACGCAAAACCCAGATTGGAGATCTGTACAATCAGAAAACCAGTCAAAATGTCCGATTGGATCATCCCACCGCGACGCACAATGGCTGTGCCAATCACGGTCAGAACAGTCGCCAACAGACTGACCCAATGCATCCGTTTTCGAAAGGCATCATTGATCAGGGTGACATAGATCGGAGTAAAAATAGTGAAAAGGGCCACCTCAAAAGCCTTCAGGTATTGAAAAGAATAATTATAGGCGATATACATCACGCCATACTGGATAGCACCCACCAGGATCAGGGCTCCAATCTTGCACCGGGATAAGCCTTTAATGCGGATGAAGGGTAAGAACACCAGCAAAGCCACCAAAATTCTGGCAGCAGCAATAAAATTCGCATCCAGTCCTACCAGGGCATTCTTGATCAAACCAAAAGAAAAAGCCCAAATGATGGAAACAACCAATAAATAAACCATTATTCACCTTATTAATCACTAATGATTCCCATTATAAATGGAATCGAATCCATAAAAGCATTCAGGGAGGATTTGCTAGATGAATCGTGACAATCAACCCATTAGAAAAAGATTCTTTGCCCAGCGATAATGCTTTGTAGATTCATTTTGCAGGCCAATGAGATTTCTGTGTGGGGAGAAAAACCACATTTTGAGCAATCAATATCAGCCCGATTCTTCAGGTAACAACCCTGTGTGATGCTTCCATCCGGATTAGCGTTGTCGACCAGACGGTCATTGCACTTCCAGGTATTACGTTTCAAAGCTTGCAAGGCTGCTATGGAATTAAGAACCGGAAATCCCACACGTTTGAGCAAAATAATCTCTTCCAGCAATGGCTCCCGCCTGTCAAAATCCAGAAACAACTCATCCTGTTGGTTGTAAGGATAATAGAATTGCACTGTTATCCCACGTACTTTGTGCTGCAAAAACCGAATCAATTCTGGAATCTCAGCAGCATTGACCGTATTGATGGTGATATGCGCAAATAATCGTGGATGCTGACTTTGCTGGATATTATCTATGATCCGTGAGAAGATCGGTGCGCCACGCAAGGCATTGTGGGTAGATTCCAAACCGTCAATGCTCACCCACATGGTATCCACAGCCACATTCAGAGGCAGGGTACCATTGGTCGTCATCCCCACACTGAAAAATTTCTTTTTGGCAGCTGCCACCACATCATGAATCGAAAATGCTCCATCCTTCCATAGCATCGGCTCTCCCCCTTCCAGAACCACTAATCGATTTCCACGCTGATAAAGACGTTCCAGAATATCCAATACCTGCTCATACCGCAATTCTTCCGCCTGCATGGAATAAAATGGACACTGCCGACAGGTCAGATTGCAGCGATAAGTCAATTTAAAGCTCGCAAGCAGGGGTTTATCCCTGTGAAGGACATAATGGTAGAAAAGGTAGGGATAGTGGCTAATGGTTTGATTCAGTGACATCGTTGCACTTGATAAAATTGTACTGCAATTCCCGATGATCCATAATTCTCATCCGCATTGTCTGAACTGGGATTTTTATGATTTTATGATGAACTTTGATGAGAAAATCATAGTTCAGGTATTATCTTAGTCCATCATGTCAATCCCTTGTAATCATAGTTCTGAATTTACTGCAACGAAAGCACATCCTGCAATAACACACCGTTGATATAAACCTCTACTTCCTGAATCTGACTACCCTGCAAAATAGTTGCCAAAATTTGTTCCTCCACCCGTGGGGTATCACAAACACCTCCCAGCATCAATTCTCCTTCCAGGAAAACTTTCGCTTTTCCCTCACTGGTTTCATACGATTGAATCTCCAACCTGGATTGGTGCAGTGCATTATACAACCCCGATTCTCCAAAGTAAGTATCATTCAGATCTAACAAAGCAGAAAGCGCATTCCAGGGGGATGCTAGTTCTGAAATGACAGTGACTTCTACTGGAATCAAGCTGTCATCACAACCAATCTTCTCTCCAGAAATACCTTTATCTTCTATTGCCACCAGAAAGATGGTGACTGTCTGATCACTGAAAGTTGTATCAGTTTCAATCTGGACTATTCGGGGAGTGGGTTCACCTGGTTGCTGATCAGAAAGAGTCTGTGTGGAAACACCTTGCTGTGGTTTGTTGCAACTCAAGGTGAACATGATAAACACACCGATAACAAAACTGAAAAATATCTGACGCCGATGCATATCGACCTCCTTGTGATGGTTCATATTCATATTAATCAAGTTTCAGAAAATTACAATAGGAAAAATTTCATACTAATTTATTGACACCCCTCTTTAAAACGCTGAGTACCGGGGTGAGGGGGGCACCCAGGTACTCAACTTGTTTATATTATACCATTATCAAAAAAGAATCAAGTGAAATTTGAGAGTGTTGAAAAACAAGTGATTAATTGACAAATCAGGGAAAATTTGATTCAATACAGGTAAACCAACAGAGAGGTGACCAGCATGGATCAAGAACGATATGCAGAAACACGAAATCAATCCTTCTACGGAGATTACCTATATGATATGGTGGTACCACAAGATCATTTCTTCCGGATATTACGAGACCTGATCGATTGGAGCCGCTTTACGAAGAAACTGATCAAGCTGTACAAAGGAGGAGGTGTAGCTGGTCGACCACCCTTTGACCCTGGGATGTTACTCAAAATCGAACTGGTCGCATACCTTTACAATCTCTCTGAAAGGCAGGTTGAAGAATATCTGAATGACACCCTGTCAGCAAAATTCTTCGTCGGTCTGGCAGTTGACCAACCTGCACCAGACCATAGCACGCTGACTGTATTTCGCAATCGTTTGTTACAGCGCGGGAAACAAAAGATATTTGAAGAAATGCTGGCAGAGATAGTACAGATCGCTCTGGAAAAGGGAATAAAGTTTGGGTCAATTCAGATTGTTGATAGCGTTCATAGTATTGCAAACGTTAATACAGCTAAAGATAAAAAACGGGAAGACAAGGGGAAAGGTCCGCGTGACCCGGATGCCAAATGGGGAGTGAAACACAAACGCAAAGCAAAAACACCAGAAGGCAAGGAGATCGAACAAACAGATTACTTCTATGGATTCAAAGCACACGTCAGTATGAACGCAGAAACGGGGCTGATCAGTAGTATGGAGACAACCCCTGGAGGAGCATTTGACGGACATCATTTCTGCTCGCTGGTGGACAAGGATCTGGAACAATCCTTGCCATTGGAAACATATGCAGGCGACAGAGGCTATGATGATACAAACAATCATTTCTATCTGGTCTACAAAGGACTCCATTCAGCCATTCGTTTGAAAGAAAACCGAATAAAAAAGAAAGATAAAAACAAAGAGGTGTGGCTGAATTTGATTCAAACATCTGAGTACAGACAGGGCACTAAAGAACGTTATAAGATTGAACGTAAATTTGGAGAAGCAAAGCAAGGGCATGGATTGGGCAGATGTCGATATATAGGAAAAACGAAGTTTGCATATCAGGCTTTTCTGACAGCGATTGTGCTTAATTTGAAACGGATGGTAAGACTGCTTACAGGAGTTGGATTCAAGACAAAAAATTTGGTGTTGAGCTAGCCAGGGGACAATTGTCGATACTGGCAGAAATGGAGAGAAGTTCGAGCTAAAAATGGCCTAGTTATGTGTTCAAATCTATATATTTTGAACCAAAAAGTACAGATTTTGCTTTTTGGAAAGTGAATTTTGTCAAAAATTAGTATTTATCAACACCCTCGAAATTTATAACAAGTCTCAGGTTTTTTGATTAAGGGGCTGTGGTAAAACTCCAAGAACGAGAATATGGTTTCCCCTGAAATGAAACGGCCATTTCGACCCAGTAAGTTTGTTCCGGTAAAAGATCAACACCAGGAGTAATCACCACTTGATTATTATATGCCCAGGATCCGTCAGTATGGTTAGGTTCTTGCTTTGTATAAGCAATACTTCTATTGTTTTTATCTTTGATGGTTGCAGAAATAAACCTGACCTCATCCTTGTCGCTGGTTGTACTTGACCAGGGCATGTAAAATCCCCAGGTGATAGGGTATCTGGAAGTTGGAATACCCTGTTGTTTGTCGGCAGGATAAACCAGATTTATCTCGCGAATTTTATATGATGCTGGTAAAGATCCCAATATATTAAGGCCAGAAAAACAATTTTTCGTATTACACTGTAAACTAAATCCACTTTGGGTTAGATCAGGATGCAACATATTGTATCGATGATTGGGGGTAGCCATCCATAAATCGATAGATTGTTTTGTGGTTAAGTATGTATCCCCGATCAGTTTGATCATATTACTTTGACCAGCAGCCTCTTTTCCTGCTTCTGTATATCCAGGTTTTCCTAGATATTCTGTGTGCATATTGTCTTGAGTTGGGTTCAAAAGCATATAATTGGTATGAAACGCCATAGTAGAATTGTAGGTGTTATTTTGAACAACTGGATTCACCCCAGTAGTGGCCCGATAAAAATTTAATAAACATAACCATTGATCCGATCCTTCGGAACAACTTGTCAAGGAATTTTTAGATACCAGAGGCAGATAAACAAACTGAGATTTATCGGGTTCCAGGGCAATAACATCTGGTTTGTCAATCGGCAGGATGCCTATGAAGAACACAAAAATGATAAGGGCACTCATCATGATTTTAAATTTTTGATTTGGATTTATTAATTGGCCAATAATGCGCATCAACTCAAATTTCTATCGATAATTACAACAAATTTTACCAACATAGGCAACATTATAACATTAACCTCGATTGCCCGATAATTTCTTTTAGTAGAATTTTTAAAAATTTACCCGGTTCTTTTCCCCTGTTTTTTCTCAACGCCTGCCATAAACCGTTCCCAATGGATGATGAAACGTTCATGTTCTCCTTCGGCAATTTTTTCAACCTCATCCCAGGCTTGCACTTTAAACAACAACCTGCGCCCCTGAACTTCCATCAACTCTGCCCGAATTCTGACCTGCATACCCACCGGAGTCGCGGCCAGATGGCGGATGTGTACCATCGAACCTACACCACCCTGCCCTGATTCCAGAAAAGGCATTACTGCAGCATGGGCAGCCATTTCCATCAAACTTACCAGATGAGGCGTACTCAAAACCGGTGCTAACTGCCCAATTTCAGAATCCTTTGTCACAGTAGCTGCTGTATGTTCTTCTTCAACAACAATCTTAATTTCATGGATTAATCCAGGTTCGATCAACATATCCACCTCAAGATTTGTCTACAATAACTTACCGGCAGCTTTTGCGCGTTTCAATAAGCGTTGAGCACGGATGATCACCGGTAAATCAACCATGACGCCATCCAGCGCAAAGGTTGCCTGTCCATTTTTGTTACTCTCTTCAAATTTTTCGATCAATTGTAAAGCATAGGCAATTTCTTCATCATCCGGGGTGAAAGCACGCTGAACAGGTTCTATCTGGTTGGGATGAATGATCTGCTTACCTCCAAATCCCATTTTCAAGCATTGTAAGGCTTCCTCCTCCAAAGCATGCGCATCAGAAAAATCCGTATTAACCATATCGATTGCCTGTAAATTATATGCGCCTGCATGTAGTACCACCGCACTACGAGCATAAAATAATTCCCAACCAGCACGTGTGCGAACAGCGTTAATATCCGTTGCCAGATCTTCGCCGCCACAAATCAAAGCTTCCAGTCGGGTATCAGCCTGTGCAATTTCCTTTAAATTAATGATGCCCAACGCATTTTCAATGATCGCCAGAATAGAGATAGAATTGTTTTCCCAACCCTGTTGTTTTTCAAAATCAGCCAGGATCTTACTCAGTTTCTGCACATCCTCAGCTGTTTTAGTTTTAGATAAGAGTATTCCATCTGGCTGCGAGGGCAACACCATTTCCAGATCCCCCTCTGCCAATCCAGAAGAGAAGGGATTGATGCGTACCAACCGTTCCGATCCCATAAAGTCCAGTTCAGCCAGAGATTTGGCGACCATCTCACGCGCTCTATTTTTACAGGACAAAGAAACGGAATCTTCCAGGTCCAGAACGACAGAATCAACTGTCAGCTCGGCTGCTTTTTTGATTTTGTATTCATCGTCACCGGGCATGTATAATAAAGCTCGACGTGCTCGCATAGGCTCCTCCTGATGAAAAAATTATATCATCTCAGTTCAATATCAGGGTTTCTTGAACAGTTTCCTCTTAAAGAAACACTGCACTAAGGATCAAATATGAAAACGACTCAAGTTCTTCCCCCTAATTATCAGCCGTCAGGTAAATTTAACTTAAAAAACCTGAAACAAATCATCATCTTAAATCAGATTGGATTAATTTTGATGATTTTTTCCATCTGGTTTTTTAGCTGGATTGCCTATCAAATCCGATCCGAATCTGCCATATCCTTTTCCATTGAATTTTCCAGCATTCCCTCAGCTCTGATTGGTTTAGGGAAATTACTATTCACCATTCTTCTCGTTCTTGCCTTACATGAAGGGATCCATGCGCTTTTCTTTTGGAGCTTTAGTGGTCAAACACCTGTTGTAGGTTTTAAAGGTGCTTATGCTTATGCAACCATGCCCGGTTGGTATTTTCCCCGTAACCAATATCTGGTAATTGGGATTGCCCCTTTAATTCTGATCACACTTATTGGATTATTGCTTCTGGCAGTAGTGCCAGTCTCCATCCTGAATCTGGTACTGGTTGCCCTGGTCATCAATACCTCCGGAGCTGTCGGTGACCTCTTCATCGTCATCTGGTTACTGACCAAACCGGTAGAGACCCTGGCACTTGATCAAGTTGATACAATCGAATTTTTTGTGTCTGGCAAACCACAAAGCAATCAAGAAAACGAAACAAAACCAGGTAATAACAATCAACATTGATCAAAAAAATCAAAATTTTTTAAATAATCTCAAAACGACTGACACATTATCACTCTGGATGTCTTGCTTGCATATCCCAATATAAATTTGAGATTGCCAATGTATTTTCTCTTAAAATGCTAGTGTGCCAGGATCTGGGATAAAAACTGTTGTGTACGGGGATGCTGTGGGTGATCAAATACCTCACCAGGCGTTCCATGCTCTACAATCTGACCAAAATCCATAAAGACCACTTCATCCGCCGCAGCACGGGCAAATCCCATCTCATGCGTTACCACCACCATGGTGATCCCTTCTTTCGCTAGCAGCAACATCACATCCAGCACTTCTTTGATCATCTCCGGATCCAGGGCGCTGGTAGGTTCATCAAACAACATGATTTTGGGTTTCATCGCCAGTGCCCGGGCAATCGCTACGCGCTGCTGTTGCCCGCCGGACAATTGGCCTGGATACGCGTTGGCTTTCTCCACTATGCCTACTTTCTCCAGTTGTCGCATAGCAATCTCACGGGCAGTTTGTTTGTCGGTTTTTCGCACAATTCGTTGAGCTAGCGTGACATTTTCCAATACGCTCAAATGCGGGTAAAGGTTAAAGGATTGGAAAACCATTCCAATCTCCGAGCGAATGCGATTGAGTCGTTTTTGATCGCCATTCAAGTGTTCGCCATCCACAAATATCTCTCCCTGATTTTCTACTTCCATATGGTTCATACAGCGTAGCAGGGTCGATTTTCCAGAACCGCTAGGTCCAATAATCACCACTACTTTACCAGGATACACATTCAAACTGACCCCGTTCAGGGCAACAACCTTGCCAAACACTTTGTAAATATCTTTAACTTCAATCATGGGTCTAGCGCTCATCCTGGCGAACCCTCCTCTCAATGTATTTCACCACCAGCGATAAAACGATAGTCATGCTCAGATATAGGATTGCCAGCGTGGTATACGCTTCTTCAAAGCGGAAGGACCTCCCGGCATACAGGCGTGCCACCTGGGTTATATCACGCACTGCCAGCACCGATACTAAGGAAGAATCCTTCAACATGGCAACAAAGTCATTGCCCAATGCCGGTAATACATTGCGAATTGCCTGCGGAAGGATGATATAGATCATCGCCTGTCCACTGCTCATACCTTGAGACCGGGCCGCTTCCATCTGTCCTTTGCTCACCGATTGAATACCAGCGCGAAAGATCTCTGCCAGAAAGGCTCCATAGGTCACAGAGAGTGCGATGATCGCCCGTACATTCATTTCAATCGCTTTATTCTCCAAGGCTAAAAATGGGTCAGCGATCCAATTCCAACCCTTAGTCTGAAACCAATGCCCCAGTTCATTCATTCCGCCTACCACAACAGGGATTGCAACAAACGCAATAAAGAAGATCAGCACCAACATGGGCACACCACGGATAAACTCCACATACAGAGTTGCTAGATTTTTAAAGAAAACATTTCGAGAGATTCGGCCTAAACCCGTAATCAACCCCAGGAAAAGAGCGATTACAAATGCGATCAGGGTGGTGCGAATGGTAATGCTCAAACCAGCTTTGATGAAATTAAATGCTTCTGAATACGAAGGTTGGATGGCTATCGCAGTAAACGTGCCAATTAATATCAGGATTAACGCCACAAACCACCAGGGAAATTGTGACAACCTTTCTTTGATTGTTGGTTTCCCTAAATCAACCGGTGTGGGATTCATTTCAATGGATGTGCTTTGATTCATGATCTATCCTGTTCCAGCAATCAAATTGCTCTTCGTTCATGATTTTATTATCAGGAAAAAATAAACAGGAAGGGACTTTTATCCCTTCCTGTTATATTACTCACTAATCCTCTAACAAAATATCATCATAGGTGATATCAAATTCAGGTCCAAAATAACGGACATTTAAAGCAGATAAGAAACCATCCGCCATCATCGACTGGATGGCCTGGTTGACCGGATCGACCAGATCACTTCCCAGCGGGAAGATGAAGCCTAACTCATCACTGCTGATTGCCGGACCAATTAATTCCAGCTGCTCAGCATTTTCACCCATATAGCCCATACCCACCACCTCATCAATGATGACTGCATCCACATCACCAGCCAGTAATGCCTGTACTGCAAAGGGGAATTGTTCAAAGGCGCTGATACGATCCTCTGGTAAGAATTCTGTGGCGGTTTCATAATTGGTGGTGTTCGATTGAGTACCCATTTGTAAATCTGTCTCAGCAAAAGCTTCAATCGAGTCAAAGCGGGTTTCTCCCATTCGCACCAGCAAGCGTTGCTGAATATTAATGTAGCCGATCGAGAAATCCACCACTTCCTGGCGGTCGGTGGTATTGGTGATACCATCGCCAGCAGCGTCAAACTGACCATCAGAAACAGCCTGAATCATGCCATCCCACCCAGCTTCTACGAATACCGGGGTACAGTGCAGGCGAGTGCAGATCTCATTCCAGGCATCATAATCCCAACCACCCGGCTCACCCGTCTCAATCGAAATGTAGTTGAAGGGCAGGTAAGCATTCTCAACTGCAATGGTGATCTCCTGGCAATTCAGGTCAACAACAGCTGTATCCGCACTCCCCAGACACCCCTCCGGGTCAGCAGCCGCTGGTTCGTCCACAGGTTCTTCAGCAACTGGGGCTTCTACTTGTGGTTCTTCGACAGCCGGTGCAGCTGGTTCATTAGTACTGGCACAGGCAGACAACAATAAAGTTGCAATCAATACAAGGTTGACTATTAAAACGTTTCTTCTCATCACTTTTTCTCCATTCATTAATTTGTTTTTTTTCAATAAACGGTTCCTTGGGCAATCACCGCTTCGACAAATGACCCGCGAGTGAGCGAGCCCTGATGATCTGATTTCAAATCATCAGTATTGGGGTATCTCAGAATTGTCTTTTTAGTTGCACCTCCATCTCGCTCCATCGAAATTTTTAAACAAACTCAGCAAAACAACAAAAAAAGCCTTCCCCAAAAGGAAGGCTTTTTTTATCTTTAACGTTTTTGGATTGTCTTATCCTGCTAAACGCAAACTAGCCGCTCCTTCTGGGAGAAGTTCGGATGATGACGCTTAGCCTTGCTTACAATCAAGTGAAATTTCATAGTTTGCTTTTTATACACTTTTTAGAATGATCTGTCAAGAGATTGGGAAAAATGAATATTTCAGGGAAATTGATCGAAATAATAGAGGTGATAGAAATAGTTAGAAATCTTAAGGATTTTCAACCCACTTTGTTGCCAGTCATGCAGCCAGTTGATTATCTTAGCTCAATTTCCAAGCTTATTGGTTAAATGAACATTCCAGCTTATCTTTAGCTATTAGGGTGCCTGACCAATTTTGAAGTTATCAAAACAAACATTGGATGAGTACCATGTTCGTAAGCCTGCTCCTCCGCTCGTATAAGTATCATCTGTTGCTACCAGAACAAGTTCACCATCCACATAAGCGCTCATCGTGTTGCCCTTCATTTCAACTACTACATCCCTTGGAACATCATGCCAATCATATTTTGGATGCCCAGGAGGTCTTGCCTTTGCAATATCAGATTCTTTTCCATTTTCCCACTTTTTGAACACAAGATATCCTTTTCCAGGATCATATTGAAAACTGTAGCCATTGGGTTTATCGCTATAATCCTGCATTCTCAGCATGATCCCATACCCATTTCCACTGATCAGATTCGCTCCATCCAAACGAACAACATAATCATTATTTATTGGCATAGAATCCCTGGAACAATTGTTATATGCAAAATTATTTCCCCCGTCATTTTTCATACATAATTTCCCATCATTCGACACCCAACTTTTTGATCGATTTCCTTGAAGATCCCAATCTTCAACTCCGGTCATATCAACTTTGCAATATTCTTTTGGATCAGTAGGCCCAGGTGTTGATACATTAAAAGCTGCCAGCACGTCTTCATATGGTTTCTTTGTGCCTGATGCCAGTACACTTAAACCAATAATACTGACCAAGGCAATCAAGGCCAGTATAAGTGCATATTCAGTTATTCCCTGTCCAGATTGCTTTTTTATTATATTTTCAGCAGGCTTTTTTGTAATAGATAATTTCATAAGATTTATAATCCTTTGATGTTAACCAACTTTGGTTCAGTATTGTTAAGTTTTTTTACTTAAACAAATTAAACCAACTTCTCATTTACTATAATAGTCTACCCTCTTCTTATGTGATTTATTTGCGGTGTTAACCTAAACCAAATTACAATACATTAACAAGGTTTGCTAAATAGTTTACAATGCCTTAACAGACAGAATTTTTCAATAATTTTCCGTAAATCCAAAAACCACAAATCCTTTTTGGGAGTTTGTGGTTTTTTTAAAAAACAAATGGTTTATTGTTAAGCAACCATCATTCTCTTCCTTGAGATTTGCTTCAGCATCAAGAACAATGGCAATGACAAAAGGTAGATCATCAGTGTGACCATATTGGGCACCATTCGCACGGAACCATCCAGAAATAGACGAACTCCATTCACAGCATAAAAGAATGCCCGCAGAAATTCAGCCAGAAGTATGAAGAGCACTCCGCCTGCAACTGGAATCATATACATCCACGGATTTCGCGTTCCAGTCTGTGCCTTGGTAACCGGAATTAAAAGAAAAGTAACCAAAAGGAATAACATCACCATGCTGATGTCAAGTCGGGTTGCAAAGAAACTCTGCTGTGTTTGTTCCAGCCATAAAACGAAACTGGCACCCAAAATCATCAGAATGAAGGCGATTAGTCCGTCATATAAACTCAGCATTGCCAGACGGATTGGTTTTGCAAAGGAGCTGATGATCTCATTGGTAAAGACTTGTGGATCACCAACAACCGACCCAACCGATTTCCCAGATTCCTGTGCCGAAAGCAATAATTCCAGAACGTCTTCAGAGATATCTTTTTTAGTAGCAGCAGAGAGCTGAGAATTCGCCACGGTATCTTTGATAATTTCGTATTGTTCATAATATTCCAGGTTCAACAACTTTTCATATTTCTTTTTCTGAATTTTTGAAAAGTACACCACAAATACCGATAAAATACTGATTACTATGATTGTCACGATTAGCACCACCGGTATCTTTTCGCCACTGGACCGCCCGGTGATCTCCCAAACCACTACACTGGCAATGACCAACAGCGCCAATACAATAGAACTGACTAACAAAACTTTATTTCTGGTTGTCATGATCATCAACCTCCATTAACTCATTTACCATTTTCATCATCCGAAGCCAGATTTCCTGAAATTCCTCTAAATAAGCCTGTCCTTCTCGTGTCACAAAATAATACTTGCGCATAGGACCAAAAGGCGAAGGGCGTTTCTCGACTTTCAAATGCCCCTTGTTTTCCAGCCTTGTCAGAATTGGATACACAGTCGCTTCATTGACGTCAAATCCAATTTCATTCAACCTTTCAACGGTTTTGTAGCCGTACAGCTCTTCTTTTGAAATAATCTTCAGAATACAGCCTTCCAAAATACCTTTTATCATTTGGGTGTCGTTATTCATTTCACCTCCTTCTATGTATTACATAGTAGCTACAATAATAAGTATACAATTACTACTATGTATTGTCAAGTAGTAGATTCGAGTTTATATGAGTAATTTTTGATATAGAAAATAATTCGGCTCATGAATTTGCCCAGGCACTCTATTGATTGTTTTTTCTGGAAATCTGCTATAATTTTTTCTTGTCCATCTTGTAACATCCAAGCATCTTCTTTTTTCTAAACAGGATCACCATGAATACACAATTAAAAAATAATACAGTCTGGTTATTATTACCTGCCCGCACAATATTCTTTCTGGTTGCACAGGCATTCATTGCTTTAATACTGCTAATCATTTCAGGTATATCTGATTGGCAGGCATCTGCTGCCTGGTGGCCAATGGCGGTTGCTCTGGCAGATATATTTTGCCTTTTCTTACTGATCCGCTGGTACAGAAAAGAAGGGAAAAATTTTTTTTCTGAATATCGGATTTTTCGTAAATCATTCTGGAAAGACTTGGGTATCGTACTCCTTTCAATGATCGTCGGTGGGCCATTGTCTGTTCTACCCAATATTTTGTTATCCACCTGGCTTTTTGGCAATCCAGAAGCAACGTTAGAATTGTTTGTTGGGTCATTACCGTTGTGGGCAGTAGTCGTCTCTGGGATCCTCTTCCCCTTAGGACAGGCTCTGACAGAAATTCCCATGTACATGCGCTACATAGCTCCAAAATTGGAAAGCAAATCTGCCTCCGGGTATGGAATGAAACCCTGGTTGGCAGTTGGATTAGCCAGTCTTTTCCTCAGCCTGCAGCATATCACAGCCCCATTGGTATTGGATGTGCGCTTTATCCTCTGGCGTGGTTTGATGTATTTGCCTTTCGCTATCTATGTAGGGATTCTCATCCGCTTGCGTCCGCGATTGTTGCCGTTTATTGCGGTTATTCATTGGCTAATGAATTTGTCGTTTGTTTTTATGTATCTGGTCCCAAACATTTCATAATTGATAGGATCATTTTTATAAAACTCGCTATAATTAACAAAACAGAATCACATCTCAAATTAATAATTGTGGGGGAAGAACCAGAGCAACTTGGTTCTTTTTTCATTATCAGGAGAGTCATATGGTTCGAATCACTCGTAAAGTTTTTACCGATCTTTCAATCTTCATGATTGGCCTTGGTTTATTGATAGGTTTTGTTTTTCCTTTTTTCGTTTCCTGGATGGGAATCCCGCGCGAATATGTATTCAAACCCTGGTTTTTTGTTGCCTGTATCAGCGCAGGGATCGTTGTTGGTGCATTAAACATAAGCCTGGCACGTGCTGTGGTCGGTTCGCGGTTGAAGCTTCTGGGCGACCGAATGCACTACGTTACTAAGAATCTCAAAGCAATTAAAGCTGGACAGGAAAATGTAACCTGTGATGCTGAGCAATGTAAGATCACCGTTGACTCTGAAGACGAAATTGGTGAAAGCTCTCACGCTTTCAATAGCCTGGTAGAGACTCTGTTTGAGTCAATTGAAACAGAAAACGCCTTATCTGAGTTTACCCACCTTCTTGGCAGCCAGTTAGCTGTCCGTGACCTTACTGAGAAAGCATTACATCAATTAATGGTTCACACGCACAGCGCAGCCGGCGCGATCATCATAGAAAATGATGCATCCCTGGAAGTAGCTGTTTCTCAGGGAATTCGTGATGTAGCGAACCTTTTAGAAAGTGACCATGTCAAGAGCGCTTTACGCAGTGAAAGCCGTGTTCAGCTTACTTTACCGGTAGATGTACAGGTAGAAGGCGTATTGACAGACTTTCGTCCACGCGAGGTGATTATTGAGCCGGTGCTTTACAAAGATATTGTCCTGGGCTTGATCATTCTGGCTTCAGCCAATAATTATGGTACTGAAGCACTTACCCGCCTAAGTCTATTTGGACAGAGTCTGGCGCTGGCTTTACATAATTCATTGTTATTCGACCGTTTGGAACGATTGGCTGCCCTGGATTCATTGACGGGTATCTATAACCGCCGCTTTGGTATAACCCGTTTACATGAAGAATTTGGACGTGCTTTACGTATGAACGCTCCCATTGGATTATTAATGATGGATCTGGATCACTTTAAACAGGTCAATGATACCTATGGTCACTTAGCCGGTGACCGTGTATTGCTACGAATTGCCCGTGTAGCTCGTAGCGTGCTGCGGGAAGGTGATATCATGGTGCGTTATGGTGGTGAGGAATTCCTGGCAATCCTTCCCGGTGCATCCCGTCATGATGTTACCAATGTCGGAGAACGCTTGCGTCGCAAAGTATCAGAAACCAGTATAGAGGAAGGCGATGAATCAATAAAAGTGACTATCAGCCTGGGTGGCATATCATTTCCCGAAAATGATGTCCCCAACGAAACCGAACTCGTCAATCGCGCCGACCAGGCTCTCTATCAAGCCAAGGAATCAGGTCGCAATTGCGTCGTGATGGCAAGTGGAAGCTAGACATTATTGGTTTTAAAATGGATTTCCGAAATCCTCAATTGCATCAGCAATAATCGGTAGTGTCGTGCGCCAGACATCCAGAGGCACGTTCTCAGAGATCTGAATCTGTAAGCGTCCGGAATGCCCGGCAGTCTCCAGGATTTCATCTGCAACACGACGAACTTCTGTGGGTGGCTCAAGATGTATCGAAGAAGGAAAATTGAGTTGCAGGATTTTCTCAGGCCACAAAGAAAGGGCTTCCGCCACCGTTGTATCACAATCCGGTGTTGGTGTGAATGAATCCAATCCTTTTACCTTTGAATTCGCGATATCCTTCCATAGTGGTTTGAGAAAGCCATCCATATGAATGAATAATGGTGCGCCACGTTCAGCCAGCATATCCGCCAATTCATCATACAGGGAAACACAGTACTTGCGAAAACGAGCTGGTCCAATCGCAGGAGCTGTAATATTATCCGGAATGTTGATAAATGGTGCTGGTGAACGATAAGCAATTTCGAATTGCTGTCGTTCGCGTTTCATCATTAAGTCAATGGTATGTTCCACATGATCAGGACAATCTGCCAGATGCATGGATAAGCCTTCCAATCCAGCCCATTCCACCCACAATTGTTGCCAGGGAGTACGCTCACACTCGACCTTTGGAAATCCATCATCACCCAGTTCAGCCACATCCCGGTGGTACTGGTCATAATTTTCAAGAATCAAACAATCCTCGAGATAGGACCAGAAGATTTCATAGTCCTGTTTGGTCTTAATGAAATGTTTGCTGGGTGTGGAACTATCAAAAGCAGGTTCATATACCCGCATCTCCTCCAGGTCACCCTTTGGTGTATGCAGGTAAGTGCGTTTGTATTTCGTTTCATTTTGCAGAAAAAACTGGCTTTCAAATTTGCAATTGGGGTGCTCAACCCGGTAAATTGGACAAAAACGGATAATACCAATCCGCCCGTGCCCCAATTGTTCCAATACTTCATGCGGTGGGACTAAAATTTCATAGATCGCAAAGGGAATCTGGTCATGCTCTTGTCCTTGAATAACAGCCAGCATACGCTCACGCATGGTCATCGGTTTCATGATTATCTCCAAGAATTTTTTTGGGTGGATATTTTATTATAGACTAAATTATAGAAAGGCTGAATTTCCACCTGATTTAGCTACTCAATAATCCTTTTTGCATGGCTACTGAAATTGCAGCTGCTCGTGAATCTACCCCCAATTTCCCATAAATACTGGCCAGATGTGCTTTCACTGTTCGCTCAGAGATGCCTAAATGCAATGCCACTTCTTTGCTGCGTTCGCCACGCGCAACAGCTTTCAGCACTTCCTGTTCCCGCTCTGTTAATTCAATAGTTGATTGACTACCCTTCCCAGCTTGCCTGATACCACCTGCCAGCGAGAGCACACGAGACATTATCTCAGGCTTGAGTAATGTCTCGCCACGCGCTGCTGCCCGGATGGTGTCAAACAAGGCAACCCGGTCGGTATCTTTCAGTAAATAACCACGTGCACCGGCTTGCAGACCACGTAGCATCAGTTCATCTTCATTGAATGTAGTCAGTATCACTACAGCAATTTCTGGTTGTTGTACACGTAATTTCTCGATTGCTGTCAAACCATCCATACCGGGCATACGCAAATCCATCAATACCACATCAGGTTTGTACTCAAAACATAATCGCAACGCTTCTGCACCATCAGATGCCTCAGCGACAATTTCAAAGTCATCTTCGGTTTCCAGAATAAGCCGTAATCCCTGGCGGATAATCAGGTGGTCATCAGCGATCAAGAGTCTGATCATAATGGGAATCTCATTTCCAATCTCGTTCCACTTCGCTTACTACTCTGGATTTTTATGCTGCCACCCAACAGGCGCATGCGTTCGCGTATCCCCAGCAAACCATAATGCCCGGAGGGGATCACATCCGGGCTAAATCCCTGCCCGTCATCCTGCACGATAACCAAAAGAACATCCGATTCCGTTGAAACGACTACTGACACCTGATGTGCCTGTGCATGCCGTCCAATATTGGTCAGTCCCTCCGCCACATTGCGAACAACCATTTCCACGATACGCTCCCGCAATATGGGAATTTCGTTTATTTTCAAATCACAAGTAATATCTGTCGCATTCTGAAAACGGGATATCTCCTGGCGCAAGACTGATTCCAGGCTGTTTGGTTGTGTACCCCGTAAATCATCAATGGCATTGCGGGCATCAGCCAGTGTAGAGCGCGCCTGAACCATGGCATTGGAAATAATCGTCCTGGCCTTCTCAACGCGGTCATTGGCAAGGTGCGCATCGACTGCTTCTAATTGCAGGATAATCCCGGTCAGACCCTGAGAAAGAGTATCGTGCAGCTCGCGTGCCATGCGTTGGCGCTCATTGGTGATCGTCAGATCTTCCACCTGAGTTACGTATTCACTGAGTTGCTGATTAACCTTTTCTAATTCGCTGGCAAGTGCTTGCGCCTGCTCACGGGCATCGGTCTGTCTGCGGTACAAGGCGACATATATGATCACAAATATAATCACAGGAATGACGCCAATCAGCAACCAGCTAGTTGAACCTTCATCCATAATCTGACGCAAATTTATATAAGCCAATGTCAAATAATAAAGTGATGCAATCAGCGTTGCCCGGGATAGACCTAACATACCGACAACTTCCCCAAGCAAGGCCATAAAGACCGCCAAAATGATACCTTCATTACCAGCCATCCAGCAGATAAAAAATCCCAGCACTCCCTGTACAAGGATGAAAATTAAAGTAATCTTCGAATTTATGATGATTTTTTCAATCTGCCAGTGCAGGAAAACATGTACCACCATCAACACCGTAAAAACAATCAACTGCCAGGATTGGCGCAGTCCGGGTTTCTCCATTAATGCCACAGCATACATGATCACCATCACCAGGGTTAAAAACCACATGAACAAGCGTGGATCGCGATCAACATTCGATTTTTTTGTAGAAGTATCAATATGGATTGGCATGCTTGAATTGTATAGGATTTTTACTCTCTTTGCTATTGGTCAGCTGGACATTGTCCGAACGTACAGTTCCAATTCACCCGATTGCCCAATTGTGCCCATCACATTCCCTCTTTATACTAATCAGTAGAAATTAGAAAACCCCGCTACCCCCAACAGGGGTTCAAGGAGTAAATAATGAATGCAATCGAAGTAAACAATTTGAAAAAATCTTTTGGAAACCTCCAGGCTGTTCAGGGAGTCGATTTTGTAGTCCATCAGGGTGAGATTCTCAGCCTGCTCGGTCCGAATGGGGCGGGAAAGTCCACCACCATTTCCATGCTCTCAGGATTACTCACCCCGGATGCTGGTGATGCCTGCATTATGGGATATTCAATCACTCAGCAACCGAAAGCAGCCAAAGCGAAACTCGGTGTTGTCCCTCAGGAGATCGCCCTGTACCCGGATCTGTCCGCCAGAGAGAACTTGCTTTTCTGGGGAAAGATGTATGACCTGCGTGGTTCAGCATTGAAACAACGGGTTGATGAAGTCCTGGAAGTCATTGATTTGACCGATCGCCAGAAAGACCATGTGGAAAAATATTCCGGTGGTATGAAACGACGTGTTAATATTGCCGCCGCACTCTTACACAAACCCGATGTAGTCATCATGGATGAACCCACTGTTGGGATCGATCCACAATCACGACGCCACATTCTGGATAAAGTCAAAGAACTTAACCGCCAGGGCATGACCGTTCTCTATACCACCCATTACATGGAAGAAGCCGCTGAGCTCTCCGATCACATCGTCATCATGGATCAGGGCAGGATTATTGCTTATGGTACCCACGCTGAACTGATCAAAATGATTGGCGAACAAACTCGCATTGATCTGACCTTCAACGCAGACGTATCTCACATTCTGTCAGCCTGGAAAGCGATTGAAGGCGTATCCAATGTGGACGCAAGTGATGGCAAAGTCACCACACTGGTAGATGACAGTAACCGGGTTCTACCACGCTTAATTGAGGTCGCAACCAGTGGTGGTGTGCGTATCTTATCTGTGGAAATTCAGGAACCAAACCTGGAAGCCGTCTTCCTGCATCTCACCGGTCGCGCATTACGTGACTAATAAGGAGCTGACATGAAAATTCTGGATATTGCTTTAAAAGATTTAGTTCGATCCTTCCGCAGTGTCTTTGCTGTGGGAATGACCATAGTAGCTCCTTTGTTATTGATTGGTTTGATTTCACTGGCCTTCGGTGGTGCCTTCAGCGGTTCATCCGATTTGCCGGATGTTGCAATCGGAATTTATAACGCAGATCAATTAAGTGACACCACTCTCCTGAAGCAGCCACTGGGAGAGAGTCTTCGTAGCATGTTCTTTGATGAAAGCGTTCAGTCATGGATAGTTGCCAGGGATTTTACTAACGAGCCATCCTTACGGACAGCGCTGGATAACCGTGAAATTGGTGTGGCAGTCATCATTCCGGCTAATTTCTCGGATTCATTTCTGACTGGTGAACGCAGTTCACAGGTGTTGATCATCAGCGATCCTACCCTCTCCATTACCCCGCAGGTCGTCCAGAATATGGTCGCTGCGATGCTGGATGGGGTAGCTGGTGGGGGGATTGCTATAGAAACGCTTATCGAGAGACAACAAATTCGTGGTACACAACCAAATCCGGATCTCATACCTGGTTTGATCACGCGGTATTCCAACTGGTACAGTGATTTTCAACGCAACCTTTTCCATCATCCTGATAAGGCAGCCCTGGTTATGTCCACTTCCTCATCGCAAGCCAACACAGATAATCCAGTCCAAAAAATGTTGGGATTCATGATGGCGGGTCAAATGATTTTCTTTGCCTTCTTCACTGGTGGTTATTCCATGATGTCAATCCTGCAGGAAAACGAAGAAGGTACCCTGGCACGCATGTTTACCCTCCCATTCAGTCGTACCACAGTGCTTTCAGGCAAGCTGTTGGCTGTCATTCTGATGGTGATCATACAAGGCATTGTCCTTCTGACCGCTGCACATTTCATCTTTGGCATTGAATGGGGTGATCCCATCCTGGTTGCCCTGGCATTGCTCGGGCAGGTTCTGGCAGCTTCCGGATTGGGTGTATTTTTGATCTCATTCATAAAAACATCCCGGCAGGCTGGTCCTGTGATGGGGGGTGGTCTTACTGCTCTGGGAATGTTGGGTGGCTTATTCACTGCCAACATTCCCATGCCAGAAGCCTTCAACAAGTTGGCAATTTTCACTCCCCAGGGATGGGTCATTCGCGGCTGGAAGGTTGTTTTGAACGGTCAACCATTCTCAGAACTGTTTACACCACTGGTAGTCATGCTATTGATGGGAGTGATCCTGTTTGTGATCGGTGCACTGCGTTTCAAAAAACGCTTTGCTTAATTGAAGGAAAATAAAATGAAAATTCTAGATATAGCTCTCAAAGATTTACAACAAATTTTTCGTGATAAAAATTCAGCCTTGTTTCTGGTAGTGATGCCCATCGTGTTCACTTTCTTCATGGGATTTGCCTATCGCAGTGGTGACAATGGAGAAAATAGCGATCCAAAAATTCCGATAGCCTGGGTAGAATCTGAATCTGACAGCCAGGCGGGTGCAATGTTAGTCAACAGGGTAGCACAATCCGGAGCGTTTGAAATACAACCAATGGATCTGGACGCAGCCACCGATACGCTGCAACGGGGAAAAATTGATGGAATCATCGTCATCCCGGAGAACTTTGACCAATTGCTGCAATCAGACCAGAATCCACAAATTATTTTGACAACCGATTCTGACGCCACCAAAGGGCAGGCTCTTTACCAGATGTTGCGCTTACCATTGACACAATTGATGAGTGCAGCTGAGATTGGGCGGATCAATGCTGAAATCCAGTCCGAATCTGCAGAATATTTGCCTGCTTTTGAACTTGCCTGGGATAAATGGGCAACCAGCCATTCAGAAAATCTGGTCATCATGGAAAAAGCCACCAGTATCAAAGAGGAGAGCTGGTATGGAGACAACCCTTACAACCAGGCTTCCCCAGGCATCATCGTACAGTTTGCGATCCTGAGCCTGGTCACCTCTGCCCAGATTCTGGTGCAAGAACGCAAGACCCGCACCCTTCAGCGCCAGATGACCACCTCCATGCACCCCTGGGAAATTATCGCCGGACATTTATTCGCTATGTTTGTGCTTGTTTTTATGCAAACTGGGCTGATGATCCTCTTTGGACAATTCGTGTTGCACGTCAATTACCTGCGCGTTCCTTTTGGCATCTTGCTGTTGGGTGTCTCCCTGGGACTCTGGATCGCATCCATGGGTTTACTCATCGGCATCCTGGCAAAATCGGACAACCAGGTGGTTCTGTACTCCATGATGGCGATGTTTATTCTGTCAGCCCTGGGTGGAACCTGGTTCCCCATTGAAGCAGCAGGCAGCACATTTATCACCTTCAGCAAGATCTTCCCCTCTACCTGGGCAATGATCGGTCTGCAGAACATCCTCATGCGCGGCCTGGGACTTGCCTCCCTATGGCAGCCGGTAGCAATTTTACTGGCTTATGCGCTGGGATTCTTTCTCCTGGCTGTATGGCGCTTTCGAAAAGCTGAATTGTAGGCAAAATACCAAATAGTAATACTTCAATTTTTAATTTAACCCTGGTTTTTAAAACTCATTAAAAACCAGGGTTTGGTTAAAACCGCTCACGCATGATCAATATTTCGGTATGCATATGCAGCCAGCTGCAAAGCCAGAAATCCCATCCCCCAACTGAGGAGGAAAGCAAGCAGCATCCCCACGATACCTGGCACGAGTACATAGATCAACATCGGAATCCCGGCAAATAGGATGCCCATTAAAATACCTCCAGCACTCAACTCAGGAACTGATCCATTCAATAACAAACCAGATCGCGAACGCCGGATCACATCAAACACGGCTGCACAACTGATGGCTGCCACCATCCCGGGTACCAGCCATGCCAACCCGGGCAATTGCATCCCAAAAACAACGCCTCCCAGAAGAATTCCTCCCAGACTGATAAGCACTGCCAAAAGATAGGTGAATTCTAGATCATTTATCAAGAATTTTTTATAGGAAATTGGCAACTGCCGGATCAGCGGCCACACGGCCAGGTCACTACGGATCCGTTTTACAGAGATTTGAGCAAGCTGAATAATCCACAGGGTGATCACAACCCCGCGACTGCCAAAATCTGGTAAAAACGGAATCACAAATAAATAGCCAAAAATTTGCAACCAGGTCAACAATCCGGTAATCTGGAATGTGCGTTTTGTTTGCAGAATATCTTTCCAGATCAACACGCCTGGTCCCGAGATATCAGGCAGTCGGGTTGGTTTCTTTTCCACCCCCAGACGCTGTTGCGTTTTTTCCTGCTCCACCAGTCTGGTAAATCCATACCGGCTGGCAGTGTTGATCATTTCCAACCTTCCTGTTTCCTGAATGGCCCGGCTGAGGCTGAAATTTTTGGAAGCACGATACAAAATTACCAACACAAGGAATGCTACAATCCAGCTCGTCATCCAAACCAGCCAGTTAAAAACCGCAACATACCCGATACTCAAAGAAATCAAAATAAAATCAAAAATCTTCCCAACGGATGGTATCGTACTGCCCCCAATGGAAAAAATCAAAATTCCATAGAACGATGCCAGAATAGGCACCGCAAACCACAACCAACGTCGGCTATTAATACTGGTGGATAACCGAACCACACCCAACAACCAATGCAGCCCAAACAACACCAGATGAACCGGGATAATCCCCAACCAGGCGCATATGCCAAATCCCATATATTCGAAAATCCGATTGGCACCCATTGCACCAGGAATGGTCACCTCTGCTAATGAAAAACCAAGTGTTACCACCACAATCCAAAAGGGGACAGCACTCTTCAGCCAGGGCATCCACAACCAACGTAGGATGATCCCGGCTCGCGAAAGCGGCGTCTGACTGATCAGCAATCCATCCTCCTCCGTAAATAATACCGGACATCGCCGGATAGCTTTCCATGTAGAATAAAGACTCCATAAGGCCAACAAAATCATTTTCACCAGCAGAGCTGCCTGTACAGGATTCTCAGGGGAGAGCATCTCAAACAAAATTACGCCACCACTGGCAAAAAACGTCAGGGTTACAAACACCCACACACTAAAGAACAAAATCAAATACAGCAGGTAGATACGATTATGGAAGGAATGATCGCTCTTCTCATAGGATACTAAAGATAGCCAATAAGCGAACTCACGCTCTTCCTGTCGCGATCGTAGCCAATGGATTGCCTTCATTTATGCGGCCTTGATTTCACCATTATGGATCAACAACCGTCGATCCGCTAATTGATCGATCAACCCAGGATCATGCGTGGTTAACAGAATCGCTGCCCCCGCATTCCGTATACTGCGCAGTTCCTCAACCAGCATGCTGATCCCTTCTTCATCCAGGGCAGAAGTGGGTTCATCCAGCAAAAGCACATCAAATGGACGGATCAATGCCAGTGCCAGCCCCAATTTCAAGCGCATTCCCCGTGAATAATGGTGCGGAAACAGATCTTTCGCCTCCCAAATACCATATTTCCTCATGAGCTTCTCAGCCCGCTGTTGGAAGTCTTTCTCAACCCCGTTCGCCAGTGCCATAAAGCGTAGATGCTCCCAGGCAGTCAATTCAAGATAAAAACGCGGTACATCCGGCACATAGATCATATGTCGACGTACTTCCACTTCGTCTCTGTAGAGATCATACCCCATCACCTGTACAGTACCGCTGGATGGGGGTACCAGACCTGTCAGGCAGGAAAGCAGCGTGGTCTTGCCTGACCCATTTGGTCCTGAAAGGATGCTGATCTCTCCCCCCATTAATTCAAATTTCGTAGGGGCTAATGCCACAAACGAATCATACTTTTTACTGAGTTCATGTACAACCAGATGAGATGGCATTCATATCTCCAAATTCATTCACAATCAATCCAATCATCAATAGAGCAAACCAGATCCTCTTGTACAAAATCGAATGATGCAATTCTAAATATTGGTAATTGATGGTTTTCCAACTAATCCTTTTCCCGTAAGGAAATTGACGCAATACCCACCACCACCAGACCATAAATTGGCAATATCACGAACATCAGCCAGTCATCCAGCAGTGTCCCTCCATGAATTAATTCCTGAAGAACTTCATTGGCGTAATATAACGGGGTCCAATAACTTAAGATTTGTGCCCATTCAGGTAATTTATCAACCGGAACGATGATACCCGACAGAATCACGGAAAGAATCACCAGCGGGATAAAGGGGAAAACCTGTCCCTCATTGCGAGCAAAGTTGGATACCAGCATCCCAATGGCCATACTGATCACTGCCAGAAGCCACATCACCAGATACATGGATGCAAATTGAGCCGTGCTAAATCCGAGGTCAAACAACCAGTTCAATTCCAGCAAGACCAATAAACTCTGCAAAGTAGCCAACACCGTATATGCCAATAAGTAACCTATGATGATCTCAATCTGTTTATATCCAACAATAAACATCTGAGCCATTGTACCGGCTGTACGTTCGCGTACGAGAACAATCGCAGTTAATATGAAAGTAATGAAATGTACAATGAAAGCTGCATACGGAACCACATACTGGCTGATATCAAAACTGGGAGGGGCCAATACATCAAAAACTACCTTGATGAAGTAGATAATGATCAGCGGAAACAGGATCGATATTGCCACAAAACGCCTATCACGACGCAGCTGGTTCAGCACTCTGGCAGTCATCACACCAATATGGTTAAGAACCGTTTTCATTGAGAATCTCCCATACTGAGCTCTTTTTCATGGGAATGGATCATTTCCAACACCACCTGTTCGAGTGTTTCCTCTTCTATCTCGATTCGGTCGATCGTTGGGTCTAATCCAAATTTCTGAAGTAACTTTGGCAATTGTTCTGGATAATGAGAGACTACCTTTTCTCCCACCATATTATTTTTCCGTACTCTTACCTTGGCCTGTTTCTTCCATAATAACTGTCTGGGTGGTTCGTCAGCCAATAATACCCCTTCATGCAAAATAGCCAATCGATCACAATACATTGCTTCGCTCATCTGATGCGTGCTGACCAGGATGGTGGTACCCTGCTGAGTCAAATCTCGGAAATGCTGCCAGAATGTTTCCCGCAATTTTGGATCAATGCCTGTCGTTGGTTCATCCAGTAACAGGATTTGAGGGTGATGTACCAGAGCACACGCCAGCGAAACGCGTTGCTTCATACCTCCTGAAAATTTGTATACCTGATCATGTGCTCGTTTTGTCAAACCAACAAATTCAATCACCTCATTAATCCGTTTCGTAAAATTCTCTTTTCTATTCGGATTTGAAAAAAAACGTATATTTTCAAATGCAGTTAAATCCTCATACAATGCTGGTGTCTGAGGCATATAGCCGATCAGTCCGCGCACTTGTGTCTTCTGGCTGGTTGGGCTAAATCCCAGCACCATCAGATTACCTTTTGTTGGTTTCGTGGCACCGATTAAACAGCGAATCAAAGTCGTTTTCCCTGCTCCGTTTGGCCCCAACAAGCCATAAATCTGTCCTTTGACTATCGAAAGGTTCACATTCATTAAGGCTTTCTGTTTCCCGAAGAATTTATCCAGATTTTGAACAACTATGGACGCTGACTCATTCATATTGTGACTCCTTTCGTCTTCAGAAGGAATGGAGATAATTTAATTTTAGACCTGATGTGAAATTCAATTATCCATACCAGGTGTACAATTTTTCTGATCTGATGAGTACTAATTGTTAATCATTTACACAGTAAGGTATACATGATTTTATTGCCTGATACGTTCTAAGAATTACTTTGCTCGGATCTCCGTAATGTCAGTTGTTCGATTATCCACCGAATGGCTAACCATTCAATATTTACTCTTAGAAATCCAAATGTTTACAACTCCAAGCGTTTAAATTTTCGTAAGGCAACATAAACAAAAATTACTGACCAGGCAAGGGTTGAAAGAATGGGTGGCCATAATAATCCGGGTGAAATCATTTGATTGCCTGTGACAATTGTTGCCAGATTTGATAATGAAAAAGGAGAAACATATTTCAATGCATCCACCAGACCCATAAGAATGCTGCCACCCAATAATAGGACTGCTGATATGCCTAATACAACCATCCGGGAGGACGTTAGTGTTCCAAGCATGATTGCAAGTGCCAGGTAAAAGAAGCTATGCAAAATCATAATTCCCACTCCGGCCAGATAAGGAACTACTGGAAAGAATCCATCCATTTTTATGGACAGCATGCCATAAGTAATGATCGCCGGAATGAAAATGAGAAAGAGTAAAATAAATTTTCCGTTGGCTGCTAATTTAGCAAGAATGATGGACTGTCTGGTGACCGGTTTTGTCAGCATCCATTCAACCACGCCATTTTCCCGTTCAGAGATTAATAGGTCAAAACTTAACACAATTACCCCAAAACCTACTACCCGCAGTCCAAAATCAAAAAACACGGATAGTCCCAGTGAAATGATATATTCTGTCAATCCACCAACTGCAATCACCTCTTCTGTGATATCCAGGGGAAATGCGTTCGCAACCAATAAAAGATTAGCGACCAACCCACATAGAACGATTGGCCAAAAGATGGCATTAATCCACCAACGATGGGTATGCATCCAATCACAATTTTCTTTGTAGTAGATCGTTGAAAAACCTCTTAGTAGTGCCGATTCATGAACTGGTTGCAACTCTATCTCAGTGGACATATTCAACTCCTTTCACAATTTGCATAAACACATCTTCCAAGGTGGTTTTTTGTTTACTGAATTCAGTAATAACAAATCGATGATCACTTTGAATTAACTGCAATAATTGTCTTTCTGCAGACGCAGAATCCTTCAAATGAATTCTCCAGGTGATGGAACCATCTGAATTTTTTTGAATGATTTCGCTTTGGATAACCCATTCCAATCCAGATAAGTGTTTTCCCATTATTTTTTCTTTATCATAAACCGTAAGTAAATATTCGATCCCACTTTTTTGATCCAAGAGGTAATGAATGGGTCCACATGCTAGCAATTTTCCTTGATTCAAAATGGCAACCGAATCGCAAATCCTTTGAACATCGTCCAGAATGTGGGTGGAAAAGAAGATCGTTGTATTTTTCCGTAATTTTTCCATCACATGGAATACTTCTTTTCTACCAATAGGGTCAAGTGAAGAAGCTGGTTCGTCCAAAATGAGCAAATCCGGATAATTAACCTGCGCCAAAGCAATTCCTAGCCGTTGTTTTTCACCCACTGAAAATTTCTTGATTGGTCGGTCAGCTTTGTCCTTCAAACCTACTAATTCTAGCATTTCGTCACAGCGTTCTTTAATTTTTACCTTGGGTCCAATATAGAAAAACCTGGCGGATAATAGCAGATTTTCCCGAGCTGTCATATATTCAATGAACCTGGGTTGTTGTGGTAAATACCCAATCCGTTCTCGAATAGCAATACTATCCTTGACGATATCAAACCCAAATACTTTTGCACTTCCATTGGTAGGTAGGTTCAACCCCAGCAAGATTTTCATTAATGTGGTTTTACCAGCTCCATTGGGTCCTAAGAATCCGAAGATGGAATTTTTAGGAACCTCAAGATTCACTGAATTTAATGCCTGAAAATTCCCAAAAGTTTTGCTGAGGTTTTTTGTTTGAACAACAAAATCATTTGAATAATTCATGTTTTTCTCCTTCCATTCGAATTACGGCTTAAAAATACTCTAATTATCTTCGTATGATATTGCTGGAACGAAGGATTTTTTAATGGGTCAATTGGCCAATTCGACCTGGTCAGATGGAGGATTAAAAGAGAAAAAAACAACTTCATCCTGAAATCCGGCTTATACTGAATAAAAACCGCATATTTCAGTTATTATTTATAACTTGTGCAACCCTCTCCATAAAATTTATTTTTACTATGAGAAAATACATGAAACCTGCTCTTCTAAAACTTCTTTTTCTGATCGAATGGTTTATATTTGTGTTGATATTGGTCTTCCAGGGAAAGATCCAAACATTTCCACATTTGTGGGTTGCCTTATATCCCCTATTATTCTTTTACTTCACGGGCAGTTTGTTTTTTTACTATAAAGGACAAACAATTAATCCCTAAGAAAACTTTCCAATTAATCGGATTGGCACTTGGGTTGGTGGTGATGGATCAAATCTTTAAATGGATTGTTTCCATTACCCTTCCGGTAAATGATTCTTTTCCCATCATTGCAGGTTGGCTGGAAATCACCTATCGTCGCAATTTCCATGGTGCCTGGATATTTACTCACCTTTCAGTAGATTCCATTCCCATGATTACACCACTGTTGAATTTATTCTGCACTGCTCTCGTTTTGATGATTATTCCAATCTACCGTTATTTTAAAACAATACGTGGCAATAAATTCTGGATGAGCGTAAGTTTCATTTTTATATTATCAGGTGTTTTAAGTTAGATGGTGGACTTGTTTATCCGTGGATTCATACTCGATTATATTGATTTGCCTGGAATTATTGCTTGTGATTTGAAAGATATTTATGTGTATTTTGGTGCTGTTGCAATGATATTGGAAGTTTTGGATAATCAAACCAAATTCAAACTATGGTATGGTTGGAATTATGAAAGAGAAGCGACGATAAAATTTTTATCAGGTGTTTGGCAAATTATCACACACGATTTTTTAATCGTTCATAGATATGTTAAGAGTTTTTTCAATAAAAAATTTCTTTGATCAAAGATAAAAAATTCATTTCTTTGGGTTTGCTCCATCCGCCAAAAGCGATAGATCAAGTTCATGTATAATAATATTAAGTTATAATTTTTTTCTATTCCAAAAAAAAGGTAATTGCAGCAATATGGATAATTCTTACAATGGACAATTTGATCCGAGTCTACTATCTTTGCTTGAAGACGCCATTGAATTTGCCATTTACCAAATCGCTGTGGATCCCTCACACCCCTATGGTGGTCGGGTTGTCATGTACAGCCCGTCCTTGAAGGAAATCGCTGGCATCGATGATCCTTCCAATTTTGATTCCTGGTTTATCAATATTCACCCGGATGATAAACAGAGAGTGATCAAAGCCAACCGCCGCTCCTGGATGGAAGCAGTTCGCTATGATGAAACTGCCAGGCAATACAACAAAACCAAAGGGGAATGGACCTGGGTTCGGACAATCTCAACACCGGTTTTTGATTCTGAAAACAAATTATCTCATTTTACAGGGTTGGTGCTGGATATTACTGAACAAAAATTAGCAGAAGACGAACTCACTTACCGGTCTGATTTTGAAAATTTAATCCTATCCTTAGCTTCAAAATTCATCAATCTTTCACCTGAAGATTTAGAAAAAGCCATTCGTGAAGCATTAAAGTCGATTGGTGAATTTACTGGTGTTGACCGCAGTTATCTGTTCTCCTTTTCTGAGAATCAGGAAACCTTGACCTGTACGCATGAATGGTGTGCACCTGATATTTCCCCTCAAATTCAATATCTCAGTCAAATTCCCATTTCTAACCTTCAATGGTCAAATAACCAGATATTTAAGGGAAAAGTCCTTCACATTCCTTCGGTTAGCCAATTACCACCTGAGGCTCAAAATGAAAAGATCGAATTTACGAGGCAAGGCATTCAATCCCTTTTGGCAGTACCCATGGAGTACCAGGGAAAAGTTATTGGATTGCTGGGATTTGATTCTGTGCGCAAAGAAAAAATCTGGCCCAATGATAGTGTTGCGCTCTTACAGGTTGTTGCCAGTATTATCATCAATGCGCAGGCAAATAAAAAAGCGCAAAAGTTATTATTAGCAGCATATGATGATCTGGAGCAGCGTGTAGCTGATAGAACATTGGAATTGGAGACCGCCAATACCAAACTTCAAAAAGAAATTGATCAAAGAAAGCAAGCTGAAGAATCCCTTCAAATTAGTGAAGCGCTCTATTCTGAAGTATTTGATCATTCCCCATTACAATTGTTTATTGTGGAAGTTTTACCCGACGGACATTTCCGTGCCTTACGCACCAATCCAGCCCATCAACAAGGTTCAGGATTATCACCAGAAAAAGTTTGGGGGAAAACAATTGAGGAACTGGTAATTCCGGAAGTTGCAGCAGCGATCAATCAACACTATCTTACCTGTATTAAGGCTGGCCATACCATCGAATATGAGGAACAAGGTCCATCTCCTTACTGGGACTTGGAAAGAATCCGCACATTCCGCACAACTGTTGCTCCCGTTTACGACAATCATGGAAATGTTGTACGGTTGGTTGGTTCCAGTGATGATATTACTGATCAAAAAGCTGCTGAAAAAATTCTCATGGAAAAAGCGCGTGAAGAGGCAGTCTCTGCAGAAAGGGGTAGATTGGCACGTGAATTACACGATGCTGTTACCCAAACCTTGTTTTCAACAACATTAACTGCCGAGGTATTACCAAAAATCTTTGAAAAGAATCCTGCAGCCGGCTTTCAGAAACTGGCAGAATTACGCGAATTAACCCGGGGTGCACTGGCAGAAATGCGCACTCTTTTAATGGAATTACGCCCCGATGCTTTAGCGGATGCCGAGCTGAATGATTTATTGCAGCATCTAACCAATGCCTTTATCGCCAGGGCTAGAATTCCAACAGATTTAAAAATCGATGGCAATTTTGACCTGCCTGTGGATGTGAAAATTGGCTTATATCGGATAGCCCAGGAAGCACTCAATAACATCAGTAAACATGCCGATCCAGACCGGGTTACCATTACCTATTCCGTCAATACTGAAACGGTAGACCTGGTTGTGGAGGATGATGGTCAGGGCTTTGACACCTCACAGAATTCAGGAAATGATCATTATGGTCTGCGCATCATGAAAGAACGGGCAGATGAAATCGGTGCGCAATTATCCATTTCCAGCCAGATCAGTCAGGGCACAAAAGTTCATCTCCAATGGAAAATCCCTTTAGCTGAAACAAATATGAAGGAATAAAATGACAGAAGCAAAAAAAATTAAAGTTCTTATTACGGATGATCATACAGTTGTTCGCAATGGCCTCGGATCTTTCTTGATGGCTTATGACGACCTTGATTTGATTGGAGAAGCAAAGAATGGGGAGCAGGCTGTTCATTTATGCGATCAGATATTACCTGATGTTATTCTCATGGATCTGGTCATGCCCGGGATGGATGGCGCTACTGCTACCAAATTGATCAAAGATAAACATCCATCTATACAAATTCTGGCACTCACCAGTTACAAGGAAAAAGAACAGGTTCAGTCTGCACTGCAGGCAGGGGCTATCGGATATTTATTAAAAGATATAAGCGCTGATGAGCTTGCACAGGCAATCCGCTCAGCACATGCTGGTAAACCCACACTGGCACCTGAGGCAGTAGAAGTGCTGGTTCAGGCTTCTCAGGAACCAAAATTCCTCCCAGGCCAGGATCTGACTGAACGTGAGCGTGAAGTCTTAAAATTATTGGTGGAAGGAATGAATAATAAACAAATATCCGAACGCTTATTTGTTAGTCAATCAACAGCCAAATCACATGTCAGTAATGTACTCAATAAATTAAATGTTAATTCACGAACCGAAGCGGTTTCCTTTGCCTTAAAAAATAAACTGGTATAAAAAATATCCTCTGGAAACCTGAAAATGTGTTAGCTAATTCTTGATTTGTTAGAAAATCAAGAATTTATTCCTGGTCTATTGACCGATAGGAAGTTCAATCCAATGACCATCATTGGATCATTAATCTGATTGATGAATTCATATATTAATTCGGATAAACTTCTACTGGAATAACTCTATTAAATTAAACCTTGAATAGTCTGGTTTGTCTGCACATCGCTAAATTTCAATAAAGGAAAGTAAATTTTTATGAACCAGTGGAATATAATCTCCAAATTTATCAATACCATATGGTTAAGATTATTAATCGCCTTCATCATTTCATTTTTTTTGGTTTATTCAATTTCTGATCATTTCTCTATACAACAAATTAAGATTAATGCTCCTCTCGAAACCTTTACTTCTCATTTAGATCAACGCATCCATGCAATCATGCAAGCTTACGATATTCCTGGTGTGAATATCGCACTCATCCAAAATGGTGAAATTATCTGGCTGAGCGCTTTTGGCCAGGCAGATCGGGAAACCAATAGGGAACTGACGATTGATACCTATATGCGTGTACAATCCATTTCCAAGTCTGTGACTGCTTGGGGAATCATACGTTTAGTTGAACAAGGGATGATCGAATTAGATCGTCCCGTGAAAGACTATCTCAAAAACTGGCAATTTCCTGAAAATCAATCCTTAACCGATCTGATTACAACAAGACAGCTACTTACTCATACAGCTGGGTTGCCAATTGGTGATTTTTATAATTTTTACTCCCCCGAGGAGGTTATCCCTTCTCTTGAAGAAAGTCTGTTTAAAGAAGCAAGATTGATTCAGGAGCCAGGTAAATCTTTCTCATATTCCAACACAGGGTATAACTTGCTGGAATTATTGATTGAGGAAGTAACCGGACAGGATTTTGCTGATTATATGGATCAAGAGATCCTGCAACCGCTGGGTATGCATCATTCCAGTTTTGAGTGGAGTCGTCGATGGAATCCACCTGTGCCAACTGGTTATAACTTGAGTGGAAATCCGATCCCTGTTTATGTATATCCTGAGAAAGCCTCTGGTGGTTTATTTTCAACGGTGGAAGATATAGCTAAGTTTGTCATCGCCAGCATGCCAGAATTTTCCTCCAGCCAATCGGTATTAACGACTGAAGCTGTCCATTCTATACAGTCTATATGGGTAAATCGGATCGGAGTATATAATCTCGTGTTCGATGGATATGGTTTTGGGCATTATGTTGAGATCCTGCCTGATGGTAGGACAGCGATTTCTCATGGTGGCCAGGGCACAGGTTGGATGACTCATTACCATACCGTTCCAAGTACAGGAGATGGTATTGTCATTCTGACCAACAGCCAACGTGGCTGGCCCATGATCGCTTATCTGCTGACAGACTGGGCAGCATGGAGTGGCTTGACAGCACTCGGGATGAGCAGGATCATACTGGGAAACCATTTATTATGGGGTTTTACGGGATTTCTATGGTTTGCGATCATTTGGGAACTGTGGAATCTAGCAAGCCTAGTGGCTACCAGAAAGAATTCAAAGTTTTATTTAACAAAAAAATCAATACCAGAACGAGTTTTTCGAATCGGTCTGTCCATTATCATTTTTTCCGGTCTCTTTTGGAGCATCAACCAGGATTATTTGTTTATTACCTCCGTTTTTCCAATGTCTGCTGAGTGGGCAGGGAAGTCATTATTGATATTTGCTATGTCACTTTTTATTTCTGCTTTCGTTTCAGGGTTGCATGACCAACCTATTCATCCATAAAGGGTTCATTGTCATAAGGTGTTTTTATCTGTTTATGGACCTGTCCAACTGGCTGACCGATTATTCATTCCAATGACCGAATATGAATGATCAATTCACACGGTGATATTTTTAAGCTGTCGATTTATACTCAATTGCAAGAAAGAAAAAAATTTTGAAATTATGAGGATACACTGATGAATATATTAATATCTGATTCAAACGACGAGGTAATTTCTGCAATAAGGTTGGTTTTGGAACAGAAACATGATTACACAATCTCTGGTGAAGCCAATGATCTCATCAGTTTATTCTCAAGCATCACCCAGCACTGCCCGGATGTCCTCATTCTGGATACCGACATTCACGGACTCAAATCCTCCCATAGGGAATCAAAAAATGGTTTCGCAAAATTACTGGATACCCTGCACCAATTGTGTCCTTCCATCTATGTGATTGCCCTCAGCAATCTGCCAAATCAGGAACAAAATTGCCTGCAAGCCGGTGCAAATGCATTCGCCTGTAAAAGCGACCCGCCCGATAGATTGTTAGGTCTTCTGGATAATCTTGCAAAAAAGAACTAACTTGCAATCATCTCGCATGCTATTCAACTTCATTCAATCAGAGAAAATTAAATCTGGATCGCAGATTCCTTACTATATCAGCTGGATAACGGAACAACAATGATTAAAACCAGTCAAAAGCCAATTGCTCACTTACCCCAGGCTAATGTCGGATCACCAAGCCAGGACCAGATCTTGGCTTCAGCAACCTGTGCAGTACTGTGAGGTAGGATTTGATATTCATGAGATGGATCGCTGATAATCACCCATTCGATCAGATTCCAATATGCCAATTTGAGCTGTTGAATATCACAGTCGGTTTGACTTACATCAGTCAAACTGTAACTAACACGAAATTCAATCGGTGGATCAAATTCTTGAACAGGATCTTCATAGTATTTTTTCTCAAGGTCATCCCTGTGGAACAAAGCTATGTTTGCAATGGAACGAATTAATGTAAAATTTTCAGTTATTTCAGGTATATTATCAGGGATTGGTAAATCAATCGGTACAATCTCAGATGTTTGCCCGATTTGGTCTGGCACAAGAACTGATATACCTGGAAAATGATAAGCCTTTTTAATGATCACAACTTTTCTCATTTTAATGCTCCTTTGGTTAATTTTTCGTCACGAATTAATATTTATATCTTCATATTTTTTTCTTTAATCTCATAAACCCTCATTTCGATAAACCAGTAATTCATGGTTCTCCGGTACTTCTTCAAGAAAAATCTTCTTCAAGTCTGCTTCACTGATCATTGCAAGGCGATTTTCTAATTCATTAAGTCCAATTTTCAGGGCATGTTGAAACATCGAGGTATCTTGCAATGCTTTAAATATGTTTACGCAGGTTAGATATACAAGTATCGGTAATTCTAAACCTTGTGACCCTTCTTGGTCCAAATATTTGATGATCTGTAAAGCCAAATGTTCTGCTGCACGAATATCTCCGGATTTGAGTGCCAAACGCGCCAGACCTGCTTGTGCTTCAATAATTCCCGAAGATGTATCAAGTATCTTGAACGAATCACATGCAGAAGTGAATTGTTTTTCAGCTTCGGAAAAATCACTTGCTGATTCATAGGCAAGTCCAAGATAAAATTGTCGTGAGGCTAAACCCCTCTGATCCCCAAGCGCTTCTAATTTATCCAAACTGAGTTCTAAAGTCTCACATGCGGCTTGAGGTTGACCCAGTCTCCATTCAGCCAATCCAAGATTTAGCAAGCTATAAGCCACACAACTACGTGCACCCAATTTTTGGGCAATCTTCTGAGCTCGTTCAAGTAGGCCGTGGCTGATTTCAAAATGGCCAAGCGTAAGATAAAAGTAACCCAGGTTGATCAAACCAATTGTTTCACCCAGGCGATTACCTTGTTGCTGGTTTATGTCAATCTGCTGTTGCGTCAATTGCACACTTTTTGAGATGTCACCAATAGCCTGGTAATATAGTGCAAGATTGGTCAAAGCCCGCGCCAGGACATTGGCATCTTCAGTTTGTTGTGCTAAATCCAGTGCATCTTCTACCAGTAATCCAGCCGCCTTGAAATCACCTTCGATTGTAAGAATGGCAACTTTAACAGGGAGGGTCAGTGCTCGCATCCTTAAATCACCAGAAAGCTTGGCAGCATGTAAAGCTTGATTATATGCGCATAGTGCTGCCTTGTTGTTGCCCTCGCTCATCGCTTGACTGCCAATATGAAAATAAGCTTCCGCCAATAGCGAATCATCATTTAGTTGTTTTGCCAGATTGAGTAAAGTATTATCGTCAGCATGACGAGCCGCTAGATCACCCAATGTTCCTACTGCCTCATCATGTCCAAGAGTGGCACGCCAAAGGTTTGTTAAATCCTCTTTTTTGATCAAACTCAGTGCCTTTTCAAAGAAAATTTTTGCCTCATGCATTGAACATTGATTGAGAGCTCGTTCACCTGCTTTAATAAACCAACCAACAGCAAGATCCGTTTCACTTCCTGCTAAATAATGATTGGCAATCAAAGCCAGGTGCTCTTCTAAACGATCACCAGCATTTTCTTCAATCCAGATTGCAACTTTTTTGTGATATTTGCGACGATGCTTTAAAAGAATAGTTTCATACGCTTCATCGCAAAACAACGCATGTTTGAAAAGATATTCCTGATTACCAGCGATACTTGAACGCTCACGATGGTAGATGAGTCCACGGTCCCGAAGGATATCCAGCCTTGCATTAATTTTTTGTGATTCGAATTCATCTTCTGTTAATACACGCAATAAACCATCCCAAAAGGTTTTTCCAATAATCGCAGCACGCTGCACCACCAATTTTTCAGCAGGAGGCAAAGAATCTAATCGAGCCTGCAGAATGCCCTTCAAAGTTGAAGGCACATGCACAGTCATTAATTTATCAGGCCTTATGCTCCAAGGATCCTCATTTGTTTCAACCACTTCTTCATCAATAAACATCTTAATCATCTCTTCAATGAAAAATGGATTCCCTCCGGCTTCATCAACAACGCACTGATAAAATGCTTCCGGAATTTCTTCGACCCTGAAAAGTATTTCATCAATCAGAGATTTGCTTTGTAAGCGCGATAGTCTTTTTAACATTAACCTGGTGAACCCTACGACACCTTCACCCCATTTAGGACGCCGTTCAAAGAATTGAGAACGGGCGGTACATAGGATCATCATTTGAGTCTCACCTTCCCCACTAAGCTCAGAGATAAATTCAAGGGTTCTATTATCCATCCAATGAAGATCTTCTAACAAAATCAATAAAGGTTTTTCAGCTAGCTTTCGGAAATAGCTTTTTAGGTATAACTCAGCAATTTCACCAAAAGAAGCGGTTCCGAGCAAATGACTAATAGAAGGACTGATCGAAAAATCAAAACCCACCAATTGACCAATTAAATCTGCCTGCTCTGTTTCAATAAAATTTCGTGTCCCTTTGCGGAATTTCTCTAAAGCTATTGCACTGGTATCAGATTCTAAAATCCCAAAGGTCCTGGCAAATAAATTTCTCAACACACCGTAAGGCACATCCTGTGTATTTGAAGTTGCGCGTCCGCGTAAAACAGTGGGTGATCGGGGTTGCGAACCTAGCCAATCAACAAACTCATTTACTAAGCGTGTCTTACCTATACCTGGATCCCCGCTAATTAAGACTAAAGCCGTCTCACCACCCACCTTAACATCTTGAAATAGGTTTTTCAACGCAGCCATCTCAGGCTCACGTCCTATCATTGTCGTTGCGACGCCCTCCAATCCACGCTTTTGCAGTCGAAGGTGATCGGGTTTACGAAGTTCCACCAGGTATGTTTTTTCTATCTGCTCACGGCCTTTAACCATTAATGGCGCTTGTAATTGAACATCGAACAGATCATGTACAAGCTGATAAGTTGTTTGACTGATAAGCACGCCATCTTCAGGAGCGTTTTGCTGTAAACGGGCTGCCAGATTTACTGCATCACCCAATGCTATGTACTCCAGGTGTTTATCTGGGTTCATTTCACCTATCACAACCAGTCCAGTATTTATTCCAACCCTGACGTGAAAATTTTCAAGCACGTGTTCTGTTTGGAGTTTTTTTGCATACCCTTGAATGCGTGCGACAATCTCAATCCCTGCTAAGACAGCACGTTCTGGATCATCTTCTCGAGCTAAGGGCACACCAAAATAGGCTAACACGCCATCTCCCATGACTTGAACTACAAATCCATCAAACTCATGAATGGGTTCTATTAGGCATGGATAAGCATCGCGCATGATTTCTGCCAAATATTCCGGATCGATATTCTCAGAGAGCGTCGAATAGCCGGCAATATCAGCAAATAAACTGGTAACAATCCGACGCTCATAAGGATCCAATTGAGGGAGTAATGAATCAGGTGAAGGGATGGATAGCGGCTTATCTTTTTCAGGGATGATGAAATCAGGAGGGATTTGGGCAGATAAGCGCACACCGCATTGAGAACAGAATGTCGCCCCGGTTTGAATATTTGCACCGCACTCAGGGCATGCTACTTGGATTTTTGTGCCACAGTTTGGGCAATAATAAGCCAGGTTCGAAATCTCAACACCACACTTTGGACATTGCATCATAGGAATCGTTCCTAATCTGTTAAGGAAAAAAACTACTGATAACAATAATTGCTCATCATTTTTTCGGTTAACTCAGGCGAAAAATCATGTTAATAAACAAAATGAGAAAGGCAGTGAAGTAACTTAAATGATGGGCTTTTACAAACACAGATCGTCAATCGAGAGAATATATATTAATATTAAAATCATAAAAAGAAAACCTGCAACTTTGTTACCACCTCTACGAATTTCACAGGTTTTCAAAGGAAATTAAATTTCAATGTCACAAAGTGTTTGATGTCTATTTTAG
This sequence comes from uncultured Chloroflexia bacterium, assembly GCA_963765655.1. Classification (GTDB taxonomy): domain Bacteria; phylum Chloroflexota; class Anaerolineae; order Anaerolineales; family Anaerolineaceae; genus UBA6170. The sequence continues at coordinate 694,899 of CAVXXH010000003.1, read as the reverse complement.
TATATAAAGTTTAATGGACAAGGTCAATAGGCTCTCATTTACGATATCTTTTTGTATAGGTAAGTTGTTTGTTATCCATAACCGTTACTCACCAAAGGATCGCTTTGCAAGACTACAGCCGGTTATAAGGCACTTATTCTGCTGCAGCTTACTTTACTACCACCAGTGTTGATGCCTTCCACGATATATTCAGTTTAAATATCGATGTGTAATTACAATATGATTGCACAATAAAGTAATAGCACAATACGCACTATTAATAATTCTACAAATAATGAGGTCACTGTAAATTAGCACGAGGATTAATAAATCAGCATCGAATAATAAATCGTTGCACCCACATGCACCAGAGCAACCATAAACAGAGTCAACCCCAATGGGATATGGATGGTATGCCACAAAGATAACAATCGCCTTGCAGCTGCCAGATTATTGATTTGTCGCCGCACCTGTTCGTATTTCCAACGTACACGCGATAATTCCAGTGCGGTCTGTTTCGCCTGACCGGATGATCCTGTTCGAATGGCGAGATCTGTGAAAATAGCTCCAATATCCACCCAGAATCGGGAAAGAACATTGAAGATAGTTCCGCCTTCTGTGCTGTACTTTTGAATGGGTTGTGTTTTATCCTGATGTTTCAAACGGGCTAATTCAGCTTCCAATTGGCGAGCGGACATTTCCAATTCCTGCAGGTCGATCTCCGTGCCATTGGAAGTACGAGGTATAGCAGTGTAAATATAGCGCCCAAAAAAACCGCTGAACACCATCAGAACTGTCATCAAACTCAAAATACCTGCCAGACCCTGAAATTGCCAGCCAGGATGCAACAACACCATGAATGGTCCTACAATACCGGTGAAAATATGGAATTCCAACCAGCTGGACATCTTTCCCCAGCGTGCACCGCGTTTGCTTCTCTTGCGCAATGAGTACAGGCTTTCGGTCATCACCATCAGGATAAATCCCAATACCCCCAGGCTGTGCCCCCACAAGCTGCTCGCAGCTGGAATCTCTCTGCTGCTGGTCTGAACCAACAGATAAAATAATGTAATGAATATCATCGCGATCAAAGCATACACAAGTTCCTTCGACTTAAGCATTTTTCTGTGTGTACTCCTCCCAGAATTTTGACAGCGTATCCACCAGGGAATAGTTCGGAGATAGCAGAGTCTCTCGTATGGGGCTGATATCCACCTGTTCACGAATGAGAATCTGTAATGGACGTGATAGTGTCTGGTCCCCCATGATGACAGCACCGGTGATATAGGTAGCAGTCACATATAAGCGTATACGATTGGATTCCTGATAGGTCTGAGCGATGACACCCAATGATTGTTGTCGCCACACCTCACTATCGCCACGCATGATCCCAGCTACATCTGCATCTCCTTTGACTTTGTTTTCCTCAAGAATTTCTTTGCCAACCCGGCCAATGATGGTCGTGATCAGTCCACCCAGACGGGTTACATTGAACGGATACTTCTTCTCATAGGAATAATTGCCTCCGGCCATATTCAACCCGGCAATCCAGCCCTGTTCAATCGCCGGTCGCCAGAGGCTATCCAGCAGATATTCACCGCTCAAGCGATCAAACACCTGCGCCACATCTCCGGCAGCAAAAATATCCGCCTGACTGGTATGCAGTCCCTCATCGACAATCACACCACGTTGTGTTTTCAATCCTGCCTGTGCAGCCAGATCCAATCGCGGTTTAATACCAATCGCAAACGCCACCATCTGGCAATCAATTTGCACCTGATTCTTTTTCTGTCTGGCGAAAACCCCGCTGACCTTACCTTTTTTTCCAAGAATTTCTTCCAGCTCGGTAAAATAATGGATCTTAATGCCATCGTGGGTCAATAGATTTTCTACAATTTTCGATTCAACCTCATCCAGAACATTGCTCCAATAGCGTTCACCCCGTAAAAAATAATGAACTTCAACGCCCTGTGTTGCCAACCCCTCCACGATTTCCAGCGCTGTGATACCTCCGCCAATAACAATAGCGCGTCGTGCTTTCCGGGCAGTTTCCAGAATGCGTTCGGCATCATCCATATTATCCAATTTCACAACACCTTCCAAATCAATCCCCGTTACAGAAGGCATACTGGCTGTCGCTCCAGTTGCCAGCAATAATTTATCGTAAGGTAGATAGGTTTCATTTCCAATTTTAATTTGATGTTGATCTGGGTGAATCGCTTTGACTGCTTGATTGACTATTTTGATGTCTTCTTCTTTAAAATAGTCCTGATCAAAGGGGTGCAACTGGCTCTGCGGCACTTCTCCTGCCAGTAAATATGCCAGACCTGGCCGTGAATAGTACCCATATGGGTCATTGGTGAAAACCTGAATCTTGCTTTTTCGGTCCTCTCTACGGATAGCTCCAGCAGCAGCAATTCCTGCAGCTCCACTACCGATGATTACAAAATTTGCCATCTTGTTTTATCCTTCCTGACCTGCAGGACTCCTATAAATAAAACGTAGCACCCCACGTGGACAACGTTGCACACATTCTCCACAGGTCAAACATTTACTTTCCTGAATGATCAAACCTCTGAATGCATGCGAGCGCACATCCAGCCCAATCGGGCAATTGAATGAACAAATCCCACATTGCACACAACGGTTTTCATCCGGTTGTATGAACCCGGATGCTAATGTCTCCAATTTATTATTTGTATCCTTAAAAAGTTTTCCAAACATTTAGTCACCTGGATTTTTTCTGTCTAATCATCATCTTTGTTTCCATCTCCATGACAATCCATGCACCGTGAAACATAGTCGGGAATACCTTTCTCTTCATGTTTCTTGGTCATTTTGGATTGTTCATGGCAGTTAAAGCATGTCCAACTGCTGCCACCAGAAGGATGGCATTGAGCACACTCTCCATTGGCTTTTCCATGGTTCATCGGGAAAGAATGGCTGAAGCTTGCGCCTTGCCAGGAATCAGTATTGTGGCAACTGGAGCATTGCCCGGCGAAGTGGTTAGCCGGTTTGTTTCCGGAGTGACAACTCTGACAATCGGTGGCACCCATAGCTGCGTGGTTAAAACTGGCAGGTCGCCAGGCATTGGGACTGTGACAGGCGGAACATTGCCCAGAGAAGTGATTGGCCGGTTTATTGCCGGAGTGACAGCTCTGGCAATCCGTAGCACCGGCTACGGCATGATCAAAGCTAGCAGGAATCCAGGCATTGGTGCTATGACAACTGGAACACTGACCGGAAAAATGATTGGCAGGCTTATTTTTTGTATGGCAACTCTGGCAATCCGACGCACCGGCTACGGCATGGTCAAAGCTGGCTGGAATCCAGGCATTGGTACTGTGACAACTGGAACATTGACCAGAAAAATGATTGGCTGGTTTATTGACCAAATGACAGCTCTGGCAATCAGCTACTTCAGCAGTTGAATGATCAAAAAATGCAGGCACCCAACCGATAGCTGTGTGGCATAAAGAGCAGACACCCTGATAGTGATTGTCCGGGAGAACAGCCAGGTGGCATTCCACACATTGATTCGGTAAGCCCGCATACGTGATACCACTATGGCATCCCTCACAAGTTAATTCTGCGTGTTTCCCCATTAAAGGGAAAAATTCATGATTTGCCCCTGGACTCCCCGGTAGAAATGGAATCTTATGCGGTGAAAGGGTCTCCTGCCCCTCAGGTACAGTGTTGACAATGGAACCGACTTTAACACTGGTCTTCAAGGGGGCTTGGTTTAACACGAATAGTTCTGATAAGGGATTAGAATCGTCCACTGCCAGTGTTTTCAGTCTGGTTAGTTTTTTCTGTGTCTGAGTAAATTCTGTCGGGAAATTTTCTGCCAGGTATGTAAATTGATTGATGCTTTCTTGAATTCTGCTTAAGGTTTTTACAAAATGCAAGCGTAGATTCTTGATATCGTCAGAATTTCCATCTTGAAATTGTCTCAGGACATGGTCCAATTCAACCCAGACAGTATTCATGCGTTGCACTTCTCCAGGCTGGCTGGCGATGTTTTCCAGATCTTTAACCCGTTTATCCAGAATCTTCATCTCATACCAGGCTTTACTGGTAGGATCGCTGTAAAATACAAGGAATGCATGTTCCATTTGATCCTGCAGTTGAAACAATTTTCCTTCGGGATAAATTGGAGCAATTTCCACAAATGCAATTACAGCAGCGCTGGTTGCGGACAATATAAACATTATGATCAGGGAGAGTATTAACAGGGTTTTTCTCATTGTTGATTTCCCTTCTGATTGTTTTTAATCATCGGATTCTCCATCCGCGTGACACTCAACACAATCCATCAGGCGGTCCCCGCTTAAATTTTCTTCATCATGCTCTTCAATAAATTCAGGATCACGAGAATCATGACAATTCTCGCAGGTGTATTGAGTATAGGTAACTGTATGACAAGTTTCACAGGCAATTTCGCCTTCATCACCATGATCCAGAGGAAACGTATGCTCTTTTAAGGTGGCTGGTTGCCAGGCACTCGTGGAATGACAGGCTGCACAATTCAAGCCAAAACTTCCAGCATGAATTTCCGGTTCGCTATGACAGGCGGAGCATTCGTTGGCTGTACCAACAAAGACTTGATTTACATGGCAGGCAACACAATCCAATTCAATATGCGCACCATCCAGGGTAAATACAATTTGGTGGTCAAAGTTGTGCATCCGATCAACACCATCATGGCAGGCTGTGCAATCAAACCCAAACTCTGCAGAATGGCGTTGCATGTATTCAAAATTATGCAGCTCATGACAATTCTTACAGGTGACCATATCAACTTCGACAGTTTCCAGTTGATGGCAGCTCAAACAGGTTATGGGTAAGTCCTGGTAATCAAATTCATGTTTTATCAGACTGAAACCCACCACTTCATGATCGAATGGGCTCCCCTCCAAAACAGCTGGGTTCCAGGCTTGTGTGGTATGACATTCAACACAATCCTGTGAAAACATACCGGCATGTTGTTCGGGTTCAGCATGACAATCGGAACAGGTAGAACTAATTTGAAATTCGTTTACGATGTGGCAATCCTGACAATCCAAACCAACATGTTCTCCTGTCAATGGAAAATCTGTTTGATTATGGTCAAAATTCTCCAGCGCTCCTGAAAGCATATCGAATTCACGCCCTTTATGATCCGAATGGCAAGTCCGGCAGGAGTCAACCCCACTCAGAACACCATGTAATCCACTTTGCTGATTTATCTGGCTGGCGATATCATCATGGCAATGCATACAACTCTCTGCCTGACTGACTGTAAATGGTTGGTGGCAATATTTACACTGAGTTTCAATTTCAGCGTGAGAACGGGCGTTTGCAAGCACCAGACCGCGGGTATTTTGCGCAGATAATTTTCCGGGGCTGAAAATTGTGGATCCTTGAAATCCGAGAACGGAAATCAGGATGAACAAAGCCGCAGTTGCCAGAAAAATACTCAAAGGGGAAAACAGTGGTGATTCACCGCTTTTTGATCGATTCAAATGCTAACCTTTAGCTTGATAAAAATTTTATACAATTATAGTACTGTTTATCCAATTTATAGATTATTGTAAATTTTTCTCAAATTTGTAAGGTTTTTTCAAGTCAAACAACATCATTCAATCCCATTTTTTAATAATTTTCTGAACTCATCCACTGTCTGATTAAACAACCTCGGATTTTCCATACTCATGCCATGTTTTGCTTCTGGAATAATCTTATGTTGTGAATAAGGTATCCTGTTTAATAATTCTTTTGAGTGGCGCATAATTTTCCCGGGTTCATTTTCACCATTCAAAACCAATGTGGGACAGCTGATCCGCTCCAGAGGGAACATATCAAAGTCATAAATGGCTCCCCAGATTTTTAGATATTCTTGAGAATTAATTCTTAACATGGTTTTCTTAAGGTAATCGGAGGTTTCCACTTCATGGCTCAAAAAATCTTTTCCAAAGAAAACATCCGCAAGCCAGAAAGAAAATTTGATAAAGTTCTGTACACTCATGGATCGGATAACCAATTGCATTAACCATTTGGGAACAAGTACATAGCGTTGGATTTTCTCAGCGAAAGTTAAACTCATTGATACCATCGACCCAGCCAGCACCAGTCCTTTCACCCGGTCCGGATACCGGGAAGCGAAGCCCTGTGCAATACTACCACCCCAGGATATGCCACAAATGATGCCTGATGGTATATCCAGAGCATTCATCATTGCGGCTAAATCTTCGACGTATGTATCCATTCGATAATGAGCTAATCCTGAAGAGCCTGATTTCCCATGTCCCCGCAAATCAAAACGCAAAATCGGAACTCTTTCAATAAAAAAGTCCCATTGTGGATCAAAAATGTGCATATCAGCAAAAGCACCATGAACAAATATCAAAGGTATTCCAGGTTCTGATCGCTCATAATATAATTGACTCAGATTTATTTCGATTTTTCCCGTTTCCATTTCATTTATCTGCTCACTCTTTCTTTTTCCTGGCGAAATAGATTATATGTGAAAAATTTTGATACTTTTCCCAATGCAAATACGTAAATTCAATCAAAGTTGCCAAACATTTAAAACCATTGTAAAAGGATGCCTTAATTATGCACTCTAAATCCGTTAAAAAAATTTATACTTTTTTGTTTCTCGTATTAATTCTATCTTCAATCGTATATTACTTCATCTTTAAGTCCGGTAGTTTGCACGGGTTTGGGGGCAATCTGGTCCTCCTCTTGATGTGGGTGCCAGGTGTTTCAGGCATCATAACCCAATTGATTTTTGAACGCACGGTTCGCGGAATGGGATGGAAATTAGGGAAGGCAAAATATTTATTCCTGGCATACCTTCTTCCACTTTTGTATTGTCTGGCTGTATACAGCGTCACCTGGATTTCAGGTCTCGGTTCTGTCCCCAATCCTGAATTTCTCGCAGAGATATCGAGCAATTATGGAATTTCAAACAGTAATCCCATAGTTGTTGTGTTGATTTATAGCGCAGTAGCTTCCATTATCGGTTTATTTGGCAGCCTGTTAAGCGCAACTGGTGAAGAAATCGGATGGCGTGGTGTCTTTGTACCTGAACTTGCCAAAGTCACCACCTTCCCAAAAGTTGCCCTGATCAGTGGTGCAGTCTGGGCAGTCTGGCATATGCCAGCTATCTTTTTTGCAGATTACAACATACCCGGAATCCCAACCTGGTATGCTGGCGTGATGTTTACCATCATGGTGTTGGGAATAAGTTTCGCATTTGCCTGGCTGCGTCTCAAATCTGGGAGCTTATGGACAGCTGCCATCCTGCATGCCAGTCATAATTTGTTCGTCCAGGCTATTTTCACTCCAATGACTTTGCAAAACAAAATTACACCATTCATCATTGATGAGTTCGGTGTTGGTCTCGCTTTAGCTGGGTTGCTGGTTGCCTTGCTATTTTTACATAAAAATAAGCAACAACCACTTGCCTTTCAGGTTGCAGAATAATTATTCAATCCTCATGCACGTAAGGTACACAATGCCTGGCGGATCTCTCCCAGGTGATAGGCCGTATGAGCGATAACTCCCATCGCCCCACCAATCTCCATTTCACTGCTCCAGGCAGGGGTTGTTTTTACCAATTCCTGAATGCGGAGGTAATTGTGGCGTAATTCTAATTGTATCGCCTGCCACTCTGTTTCATCCACCACATTGACATTCTTCCAGATCTCTGTCCAGTCCACCTGTGGAAAATTGGGGTCTCGGGCACTCTTCTCCACCACAGCCAGGTAAAAAGCCACATGCTTGACCTGCGCTGCCAATGTAGCACACTTGCCACCAACCGGAATGGATGCTTCTTCGGCACTTATGCCTGCCAGTGTTTCAAACAGGGAAGTGCCTTTATCCAGGTAAATGCCAACTACACTCTCAAATGTTTCTTCCAGCATAACCAGGCATGCTTTAATAAAGTGTTCAGATTGAATTGTGCTCATGATCGGTTCTCCTATATTCTCAATTTCATAACATTCATCACTACCTGCTTCACTGGATGGTACAACGACATAAAATCGAAAGTAAATGATGTATGGAACTGTTTATAGCACTGTCTATCAAGAATCAAACAAGTTGTATCACTTTTGTGCTTATTTTCTGGCTTCTATCAGAAAACAGTGTTCAGTCGCATAAAAAGCACCCTGTTGCTCAATGAGCTGATGCATTTCCTGCAAACGCGCTTCATTTTTTTCCACCGAAAAACCTTCGATCTGCCACTCAATCACTTTTAAATAGAAAACCACAGCACCAATATCATAGAAATTACTCTCCAAAACCTGTTCATGGCATTGCAGCACAGAAAAACCTGCCTGCTCTAACGTTGCTTTTTCCTGATCCAATTTCCATTGCGCCACACATGGGTCCAATGGAGCCCCCAGATATTGATTAACCTCCACACAATTACGCGGACCCACCTGCTGGGTCAGGAAGATTCCACCCGGTTTTAGTATCCGCATTAATTCTGCAGGATCATAGTATTCATGCCTGTTGATCACCAGTTCAAACATCTCATCTGACAAAGGCAGGGCATGCTCATTTTCCACCGCCACCACTTTCACACTTAAAGGTTGTAAACGCCGGGTGGCAATGGGAATGTTAGGGGGGTATCCCTCTCTCGCATAGGTGATTTTTGGTAAATCAGGCAAGGAAGCCAGAAATTCACCGCCTCCCGTGCCCATATCCAGCATGGATGTGACACCCTTCATCCGCTCGTGCACCATCTCGCTATAATTCCAAAATGGCTCAGACTCATAATACCGCCCTTGCATCCATGAAAAATCCCACTCGGAGAATTCTTGCGCTAAAGCCTCTTCTACCAACTCCTCAAAACTTCGTTTTATCATATTCTATACTCTCAAGATCTCAAGACCTCAACCATTCAACTTAACAGTTAAATAGCTCATGAGCTTAATAGCCTTCTCCTATTCTCATACGGCCGAATAAATCGTTGATAATCTTCCTCAGGAATATATCCACCCATTTTCTCCAGCATTTCCTCATAAACTACCAGGCGATCCGCCAATTTTTCACAGATTATATTCGGACATTCCGAACAATTAAGATACCCTCTAGCAATCACACAAGGTCTGACCGGGCAGCTGGTATCAATCAACTTTGGCTCTGGTGACATACAGCCATCACAGATGATCTCCTCAGGAGGAATGCGAAAACCAAAATATTGATACCAACCATTACTCAAGATTTTTTGATTTTCATGGTTTTTTACAACATTCGGTTTATACGCCAAACACAAATCACAGCGATATCCACAGCGGGTAATGATTGCTTCCATCTTTCTCCTAATAAAAATTCGTTGGTACTCACCATCATATCAAATATATTTGTAAAATCATCGAAATATAAAAAAATTTAGATAAAATGGTTATATCAGTTATTTTAATTGGCATCCTGCCACACCTGAAGTATTTCTGCTAACTACTCGGAGAATAAAATGGATAAAATCGGTTTCCAAAAAATGTTGGAGGGGCGTAACGTCCCTGCTGAAAAAATTCCCGCAGCCATTGCCTTAGCGGAACGCTTTGAAGACTTTATTCTATCGACTGGAGAAGGTTTCACCACACAGGTAGCTTGGGATTTTTCAAAATTACTGATTGCTGACGGCTTGAACAGCGAAGAAAATTTCATCACCCTGGCACGATATGGATTATTCATTAAAAGTAATCCTGTTTATGTAGCATTCCTCGAATTCCTGGATGGTGGCGAAGCCCAGGAAAACCTGTATAACCGTGTTAACGAACAATATGGCGAAGCTTTTCGTGACGAGGTCTTTGCTGGCATAGGTGTATCTCCCTTTGGCATCCCCACCACCGACAAACCTGCCTATATGCATCCAGTCATTGAACGGTTAGAACAGGCAATTGGATCGGAAGCCACACGCAATCTACTGGCGGATAGTCTGCGCGATCTGCCTGAGGTGTATTATCAGCAGGATCGTGAATTATTCTATTCCTGTCAGGATATCGACGAGTATTTGATCAAGAAGAAAGCTGCTTTCATCCAGCAATTGGAAACCTGCCAGCGGGAAGGTGGATTGTTTTTTGCACAGGAAATTACGGATGAAGTGCTGGATTATGTGCGCAACACACCGGAAATGGGGGTAGGTGTGCGGGAAGGGAACGTCATTTACGAAACGAAAATTCCTTTTATGACCAGAGAATATCTCTCCGAAACAGATGAGCAGCTCAAACATTATTACTACTGCCATTGTCCCTGGGCAAGAGAGGCTGTGAAAAGTGGTGGTAATGTAGCTCCTATCTTCTGCAATTGCAGTGCAGGCTTTCATAAAAAGCCCTGGGAGGTCATCTTCGAACAACCCATCCATGTCGACGTCCTTGAATCTGTCCTGAAAGGCGATGATCGCTGCCGCTTCGCAATCCACCTGCCCCCACATCCATCTATCCCCGAGAAAGTACCATGAAAGGGCAATTGAGCTGTAATTTTCAGTCATGATAAGACTAGTCACTATGAGCTATCAGCTTTGATTTATATCATGCCCTTTGGGTGCCAGCTATCCTCCTCCCCCCAAAAAATCATATCCGATCTTCTTTTGTACTGCAGAAATCTGGGCAAAAGCCTGTTTCATCGACTCCTGCTGAATATAACCAATTTTCCCAGGATGGATATTATTGTGGGGTGACTTTCCCAATTGGATCGCTTCCATCTGCGTTTGTAACCGCAATTGCATCAAGAAATCATAGGCTGCAATCATCTCATCCCGGCTGGCAGGTTGAATTAGATTACGCTCACATAACGCTTCAATCCGTTCAAGTGTATGTGTCTGTTGAATTTGATAGCGCAGTGCATATAGGCGCGCATAACCGACCAATGGTGCCATGGCATCCTTCAGGTTGATTTCACCCGCATGCTCTGTCGATCCTCCACCCAGATAAATATTACCGGGCAATCGGATGGGTGGTTTGAAGCTTACAGCATTTTTTGCCAAATGATGCAGGAATGCTGGATCTTCAGCCACTGTCGCGAAGATCACCTGTTTTAATTCCCGTGATAAACCCTCATCCCCATAGACAGTTCGTAGATCAAAGAATATATTGAAGTCAATGATTTCCTGTGGTTCGGATTTATGGATCCACTCCCGAAAACCTGTAATCCAATCCGTCAGCGATCGACACCAGCGCGGATTGCTCGCCATCACCCCCCCGCGGCAGTACAGATAACCTGCCTGATTTAACCCGTCACTCACTTTTTTCCCCAACTGTAAAAAGTATGCCTGAACATGCTTTGCATCAGAATCCACTGGATTTTGATAAATAATTCCATTATCCTGATCCGTTGTCAAAGTCAATTCCTGACGTCCCTGACTGCCCATGGAAATGAAGGCAAACACTGCTGGTGGAGGTCCCATTTCATCTACCGCCAGTTCAACCAGGCGAATCGTGACTGCATCACAAATGGAAGCTAATAAATTCGTAACATGACGCGGGCGTGTACTGCTCTCGATGAATGTCTTTACCAGCGCTGGCGTTTTTTCAGTACATCGGACTACTTCATCAACTGAATCTGCTCTTGCAATCTCTCGATTGATGACGATCGGCCCATAGCGTTGAAATTGGACCAGGGATTTATTATCAATGACACTCACAATCCTGCCATTGCGATCTTCCACCGCCAGATGACGAACACCATGTTCTTCCATTTTTAGTAAGGCTTCATAGATTAATGCCTGTTCCGGGATTTTTGTGAGCGGTGCGCTCATAATGGAATGGATGGGTAAATGGAGCTGGCTCTTTTCAGCCAGGACACGCTCACGCAAATCATGATCTGTGACAATACCAATGATGGTGGAATCTCCGCTGGACACCAATGCTGCGGTGACCTTTCTGCCTGTCATTTGACGGGCAAGTTGTTCAATACTCATCCCCATATCACACACCAATGCATCCCGGCCCAACCTGGAGACTGGTTCATGCAAGAAAAGCAGGGATGCCTGCAATTTTTGAATGAGTGTCTCACGCCCTGCTTCCTGCCTATGAGCGTTGGTAATATCTTCAATGACACCGTCAATATAAGTCAATTGATTGACTGGGTCCTGCACCAATTGTGCTGAAATGGATAAAGTTCGTGTGGTCAGGTCTTTTCCTGAACTATGTATGACAAAATTTTCCACCTTCCCACTGGACTGTAACATTTGCTGAAATTCCTCAAACTCTTCCATCTCCAAAAATAAGTCTGCCAAAGCTGGTTGATCATCCGTTATGTGAGTCAACAGCTGGCGTGCTGAATGATTTAGCTCGAGGAAAACAGCTCGTCTGACTGCCCTGGCACGGAATATTCCAACAAGTGCTCCCTGAGCAGCATGAATCAGACCCTGGTTCGATGAAATTGCCGATGACTGAGTGATATCCCTGGCTAGCAGAATAAATCCACGCTGGCCAACATAAACGATCGGATTCAAAACCAGAACACACTCCAGATGGGTTCCATCAGCATGCTTTAAAAAGCCTTCAAATACTTCCTCAGACACCGGTTCATCACTGGACATACGTTCAAAACGGTCCCAGATCGCCTTATTTTCCATGTCATGCGGCAATAAATCCGCCAGATCCAGGAATTCCAGCTGACGAGCGTTGTAACCAGTCATACTCAAAAAGGTTGGGTTGGCATATTGGCACCGCTCATCCATGATTAGCAGTGTGCCTTCTGTGGTTGCTTCAATTAATGTGTAATATCGCTCAGTCGATTCTCTTAAATCATCCAGAATCTCCTGGCGCTCAACCTCAATCCGCAAACTCTGTTGTAACACAAACAACAACAATAAAACCACAACGCCTGAGATTATTAACGAAGTATTGATAAACCGCTGCTCAATCCTTGCTATTTCCTCATTCACATCATCGGTGTAGATACCCGTGCCTATCACCCAGCCCCAGGGTTCAAAGCCTTTCACAAACGATTCCTTAGGTTCCAGACGGGACGGATCGTCCTTCCATTGCCAGACATATTCAATATAACCTTCACCTTCACGCTCAACCAATTCGGCAAATTCAACAAAGATCGCTACCCCACGTGGATCGGTGAAATTACTCAGATCCTGACCAATTAAGTCCAGACGGTAAGGGTGCATGATCATACGTGGCTGCATATCTTGAATCCAAAAATAATCCTTACCTTCCGGACCATAACGCAGGGCTTCTATCCTGGTCGCTGCCATGGTTTGTGCTTGCTCACGAGTAAGCAGACCATTTCGTTCATCCAACTCATAGGAAGCCAGAATACTCCAGGCTGAGCTGGTCAATTCGTGGATCATTTCTTGTTTTCGATCCAGCAATGTCTGTTCAAATGAAGGTAAAATTATGCCCCAAATAACTGATAAAAATAAGGCGATTGCAAACAATGTGGGCAACAATATCCTCATGAGATAAGATCGTTTTCTAAAATGATGAGGATTACCCGTTGAACTCAACCGTTGTCCGACTGATGTTGATGATTGGTTCTGACTGCGACCGCCATCCATATCAAAAGTACCACCAGAAAATAAGGCCTGTCGCAACTGGTTCCAATCTTCTCGCACCATTTCAATACCATAGCCATCATTGAGTGTGTGAAGATCAGTGCCAGCAGACACTAAAAGATCATGTTTGATCGCTAATTGGCGTAATTTTTCCCGATTATCCTCCGAAAAAGGTGCATAAACAGCTTCAATTCCATCCAATCCCTTTGATTTTAATATTATCAAAGATTTTTCCAGTTGGTTGAAGTCTGATTCATAAACCAACGGATGAGCCAAAAACACCTTTCCACCTGCCCGGTGAATCAAGTGAATGGCATCACCCGCTTCCAGCAAGCCACTAGGAGCAGCATTATTAAGAGGAATTTCTTCATCATCAATTGAATGATTGCTGCCCAGTTTGCGTATTGACCCGGCAATGCTGTGGACATCCAGGGTTCTTGCCTGTCGTATTGAGACCAGTGTTGCATTCAAATCCGTATGATTTGGGTCAAACCCATAACAAAGGAGATGCACCTCTCGCCCGGCAAACTGGGCGGTTATTTCCAGTCCGGGAAAACAGATCACGCCGCGTTTTTTTAAGGCTTCCCGAAAGCGAGGTAAACCATCAATATTGTCATGGTCAGTTAAGGCTGCATATCGAACACCACATGCTGCCAGACTGGCTGCCATAACTTCAGGCGTTTGTTCACCATCGCTAAAAATCGAATGGCAATGGAAATTAACAAGAATTGATTTGTTCATAAGGATTGCTAAGCGGGAAGGGTTCGTATAACTTCCCGCTTAGCATAAATTTATTATACAGCGCTGTTATTTTTCTTTGGGAACAATAGAGACACAACCACCAAAGTGACAAAACTCAATGGGATGGAAATGATGCCCGGATTATTCAAAGGAATAGGGGCATCCAATGGATTCATTCCATATAAAGTATATAACTCAGGTGAAAATGCAATCAGGGCAAGTGATGAAATCACCCCTACTGCGATGGAGGCAGCAATCCCTTTTGCCGTGGTTCTTTTCCAGAACAATAACATGATAATCGCAGGCAAGTTGGCAGAAGCAGCAACAGCAAAAGCCAGACCTACCAGGAAGGAGACATTCATGCCTTTGAAGAGTATACCCAGCAGAATGGCAATACCTCCAATCACAAATGCTGAAATCTTACCAGCCCGGACCTTTTGGCGGTCATCCATTTTGATTTTAAAGAAGCGATCAAATAAATCATGTGCTACCGCACCCGATGCAGCGACAATCAAACCACTAACTGTTCCCAGCACGGTCGCAAATGCAATCGCCGAGATAATCGCAAATAATAACTGCCCATAGGAACGCGCCAATAAAGGGGCTGCCATATTGCTATCCGCCGGGTTGATCGTGCCGTTCACCATTGCGCCAAGACCCATGAACAATGTCAAAATATAGAAAAAGCCAATGGCAGCAATGGCAACAATTGTCGACTTACGTGCACTGGCAGGATTAGGAACCGTATAATATCGGATTAGAATATGTGGCAGCGCAGCAGTACCCATGAATAACGCCAGCATCAAGGAAAGAAAGTCAAGTTTTTCCAGGAAGGTGCCTTCCACTTTAAATTTCAATCCGGGACGCATGATTCGGTCACCACTGACATCATATGGATAGTACACGGTAACCTTTTCACCAGCAGTATCCACAAAACTGGATGTTTTCCAGGTTCTTACAATCGTATCCTTGTCAGTAATGGCTGCCAGGAAAGAAAAGACTGTTAACTTTCCGGTGACAACATTTTCCTCCCCGCTAATCTTTTCCAGGTTTCCTACCTGGCGAAGCTGATTTTCCTCCGAAGCCGGTGCACCATTGATCCATTTGACATCGCTCTTGGTGACCACAAACTGGGTTTCTTTTAACACCAACCCATCCGCGGATTCAGAGGCAAACCACCAGGTTTCTGTTGCATCCTTCGAAAGTTTTACAAATTCAAGTCCACCTTTGATATCCATCTTCTCCATAACATCCCAACTGCTATCAGTAACCAGAATCTGGTCTCCGGATCGGGATGCCTGCAGGCTGGTGTATTCATAAAACGGCACTTTACCGCCCTGGTCAGGTTCTGTATTCAAGCCGCGTATAACGACCGCGCCGACCAGAATGGTGGAGAAAATAATTAAGAGAAATCCCTTCAAGAATTGCACATACGTGGTTGATGCCATTCCAGCCGTGGCAACAATCGTAATAACAATTGCCCCCACCATAACCACGCCCCAGGCATGTGGGATCCCCAATAACGGTTCCACCAGCACACCTGCCCCCACCATCTGCGGTATTAGATAGCAGATCGACACAACCAACGTGCTGATAGCAGCCACCAGTTTGATACCACGTGAGTTGTAATTGGCATCCAGCGCATCTGTGAAAGTGAATTTTCCCAACCGTTTAAGCGGCTCGGCCACCACAAACAAAGCCACAATCCAACCAGCCAGGTATCCAATCGAATATAAAAAGCCATCATAACCAACCGTTGCGATCATTCCGCAAATCCCAAGGAATGAGGCTGCTGAGAGATAATCACCAGCAAAAGCAATACCATTCACGCCCCAGTGGATTTTGCCACCAGCAGTGTAATATCCACTCGATGTGCGCGCTTTATTGCCCAAATACAAAGAAAGACCAATCACAAACACAACAAAAAGGATGAAGACGAATACAGCCATGATGTTTACCCTTTCGTTGTTTCAGATGGGTCTGATTCTAATTGTGCCAGTTCCACTTCTTTTTTATGACACATATAGTTGTAAATCAACGCCTCAATCAATGCGACAATGATCAATAAGAAGCCATAGACGGTTGCCAGGTTAAGCCCTAAAAATACAATAGCCCCCATAGCTGGCGGGAACAAAAGGTTAATGGCA
Source organism: uncultured Chloroflexia bacterium (assembly GCA_963765655.1). Lineage (GTDB taxonomy): Bacteria > Chloroflexota > Anaerolineae > Anaerolineales > Anaerolineaceae > UBA6170. The sequence continues at coordinate 678,528 of CAVXXH010000003.1, read as the reverse complement.
ACAAAGCTTGCGTAAAAAAGGGCATAGAAAATGAACATGCGAATTCCCAGACGCATTTTGTACGGACCTGCAGGGTCTTTCCCGGCAGGGGTTGCTGGTTCGTGTAACATAAACTCTCCTTATTTTTGTTAGGTGCGGAATGATTAATTATAGAGGAGATTTTTTTAAAAACCAATTCATTTGTGATTTAAAATTCAATTGTTGGTCAATATCAAGAAAATTCATCAAGATGATCAATGATGAACAGATACGAAAAGCAAACTTCTTCAGTCAATAATTCCGGTATAATCTTTTCAAACGCGGAATAACAGAAGGTCAGGAAATTATGCAACAAACGATCATTAATGTAACCATTGTGGTACGTGATTATGACGAAGCCATTCAATTTTATACACAGGTACTGAGTTTTAATCTGGAGGAGGATACTGATCTGGGTGGTGGAAAACGCTGGGTGCGAGTCACCCCGCCTGGTAGTTCTGGCACCAGCCTGTTACTGGCACAGGCTACCAATCCCGAACAAACCAGCCGTATCGGCAACCAGACTGGCGGACGAGTCTTCCTCTTCTTGCAAACCGATGACTTTAATCGGGATTATCCTATTCTCAAATCCCTAGGCTTAAACTTCATAGAAGAACCTCGTCACGAACCCTATGGCATCGTCGCCATCTTCGAAGACCTCTACGGCAACCGCTGGGACTTCATAGAATATAAGGGGCAATGATGAAAAGATCGGAACTGGTATTATGAGGGATTATTTTGATGGGTAGGATTTCTTCATCAGGGTCCACACATGTATCCTTGGGGATCAAAATGATCAATAAATTCATTATTCAAATTTTTTTCATCATAGTCTATCATGTCAATCCCCTATAATCCCAGTTCAGACATTCTTTTGTGATTCAGTCAACATTATTTAGGACGGGTCATCGGATGCTACCAGCTACTAGCTACGAGCCACCAGCTAACTCACCACACTTCCCCCACTCGCCACTCAACTGAAATCGGAGCATCCAGATCCAGAGCCGGTGTCTTCGACAATCGGTAAATCATCACCCGTTCCTCAGGCGGCGATGCCACCAGACCAACCTCCGCGCGCTCAAACATAGGTCCCCGCCACAACTCCCAACCCAGATGGGCATAATAGTCCACGCTGAATGGTGACAAGCCAGCAATATCAAAATCCTTGATTTCCTCCACCATCTTTTTCATGATGGCGCTGGCAATTCCCCTGTGCTGAAAATCGGGATGAGTAGCCACAGCTTCTACATACGCCGTTCGTAGCAGAGGCGACCCCTCCGGTTGCAGATAGCGCGTGATCCACAAAGCATGGCTGACCAGTTGCTCATCTAGAAACCCCAACACATGCACTGGATCCACGAACTGACCAATAATCGCCCCCAAATCCTCCTCATAAGCCAGATCACACAACGCAACTACCCCCGCACGCTCCTCCGAGGTCAAATCCTTCCCATCCACCACCCGAAACTTAATCCCTTTTTCCTCTGCCATCCAAAATTTTCACCTTCCTCCGTCCCCGGTCGTCCGTCTCCGGACCACCTTTGCCTTTCGCTTCAAGCCTTTAGCCCATAATCTTTACCAGCTACCAGCTATCTCTTCTCCCACATCAATCCCAACATATTCCCATCCGGATCCTTCAGAAACGCCATCCACAACTCATGATCCGGCATCCTTGCTACCAATTCGGGTTCTTGCTCAAACAATACACCCCGCGCCTTCAAAGTCTCAACAGCAGAAGGCAAATCGTCCACCTTGTAATAAATGATCGAAGCATACTGATCCTGCTGTTCTTTGGCGGGTACATCCAGCATCAATCTGATACCGCCACAATCAAAAAACGCCAAACCCGGAGGTGCTTGAAACAATAACCGCATCTCTAACACATCCCGGTAGAATGCCATCGCCCGATCCAGATCGCTTACCGGGATGGCAATCTGCCCAATTTGATTTAGCCCAAAATTTGAAGAATTCATATCATTCCTTCTTTCATAGGATTTTTTGAATCGTTACTGTCAGTATATCAAACCTACAAATTAAGGAAATCGTTTGAATAGTCTTTAGTTCTTGGTAAAAATTCCTGCATTTTATCAAGAAAATCATCCTGATTTACTTCCAAAAAGTGAAATATCTTAATCTAAATTGTGTATGATTAACGATATAAAGCTGTTCTGGTATGTATTACAAGAAGGGATAATGCGAATCATTCGATCTACCATTGCTGCGAACGATATACTCAAAACAATACAAGATAACTATAATGGTTTTCCTCCTGACACAGTTTGCATGTTTGAATACCATGGACTCAATGATGTCTATAAATGCTCAAATGGAAATCTCTCTTTTTTCTTCAAAATTTATGCAAGAGATGAACTCGATCCACAGGCAATTCAAGCGGAAGTTGAAATCCTAAATTACTTGAGACAATCGGGGTTATCAGTATCTTATCCCATCTCAAAGAGGGATGGGGAATATCTCCTGCCCATCCAAACAGAAGAGAAAACCAGGTTTGGTGTGATGTGGTCAGCAGCAGAAGGCATTCCTTATCAAAACGATACATTAGATGAAGGTGCGATCATCAGGATAAGTCATCTCATTTCGAACATGCACACGATACTTGATGCTATTCCAACTTCTCCCCATCGCTGGAACCTTGATGAGCACCTTTTCCTGGACCATTCTCTTGAATTGCTAGCAGAATACAGTCAAATAAACCCGCTAGTCGATCTCCCTTTTCTGCAGCAAGTTGTGAGTGAACTCAAGGAGCAAATACAGGCAAATGCCAAAAATTGGAATTGGGGGCTTTGCCATGGGGATATTTACTCAGGCAACATCCACTGGAGCAATGAAGGTAATTTGACCATCTTTGATTTTGATTTCTGTGGGTATGGTTGGCGAGCTTATGATGTCTCCCCAATTCTTGCAAATTTTGGCGCTGGAACACGAGCAGACAGCATTGACCAAAGAAAAAAAAGACTTGAAAATTTCCTGCGTGGGTATAAACATGCCGGTGGTTTTTCAGACGTTGAGGTCGAAGCGATTTTAAAAATATTTGTTCCCTTCCGCCGCATCTTCAATCTGGGCTATCTGTATAATGAACTTTACTATGTTTGGGGAAATAAGCTTCGAAATGAGCAAATCAACCTCGATACAAAACTGTTGCGAGACTGGATTGATTTTTATTGGTAGGGGTAATCCCTTGCGGTTACCCTGGGGCAGGGTCAAGCCACAGGGGCAGGGACGAGCCACTGCCCCTACCGATTAACAAATTAATCTGGATGGGTAATTAATTTTTCACCAGCTATGAGCCATCAGCCATGAGCTAATCAAAAGGCTGCCGAATCACCGTCTTCCACTTGGCCGGATCCGCTTTGCGAATATCGGTCAAGTAAATCTCATGGTGTTTTCCACGCCGTTCTCCCCTTGCATCAATAAACTGGTGCACCTTTTCCACCGTGGGTCCCTCTTCCGAAAACGGACCAATATGCATGATCTGGGCAGCTTTTCCCTCGGCATATGCCTCAAATCTCAGTTTGGAAATGGCTGCCGGGTTTTTCTTCTTGGTAACATCCCGGATCGCCTTCTCGACCATCTCGCTGGTCACAAAGTCTGGCTGCATGATCATCATCGTCCACAACCAGTTGGATTTATCCCCTGTGGTAAAGGCCGACATATCCTCCGCCCACCACAGTCCTTCCAGTGGCATAACCCCATAATCAATCGCCATCGAACCTTTCTTGACCATAAATTTCAATGTGTAAGACACCTGGAATAACACTTCCACCGCTTCTGCATATTCCTGGCTGGTATTGGGATTCCCCCTGCCGTCCACCATCAAGAAGTTCATTTCAGGCACATCCACCGCTACAACTTCTTTTGTGGGTGGTTGATAAAATTCCTTTAATTCTTTTTTAAGGTCAATTTTTTGCATAGCTCTCCAGTTACTATTTTATTAAGTACTTCGAATTACCTGATCATTAAGAAACAACTCATCAAAAAACTAATTTCTTTAATAGGATTCTTTGCAAACTGGAAAAAGGATAGTTTTTGCTGTTCTTTTGGGTGTTGCTTCAAGAAAACTATTTTGATATAGTCAACAAAGAATATTTATTTTTAAAACAAACGGAGTGATTCTTGAAACGGATCTTGATGTTCTTTCTAGTAATAATATTATCATGTTGTCAACAAAAAAAGGAACCCCTTGTTCCATTACCCATCTATACACCACCCGTTGAGGCACAGTCTAAACTCGATTTGATCAATTTCTTTGTCCTTCTCAACCATGGTAAATATGCAGAAGCTACCGTCTTATATGGCGGTTCATATGATCTTCTTCAAGGATATAACCCATCCATTGATCCGGAAGATAAAGCATTATTATTACAGTCAGCCTGCGAAATGAATGGATTTGCGTGTTTGCAACTCTACGAGGCAACAATCATCGATCGCGTTTCTGAAAAGGATTTTGTTTATCAGGTTTCATTCCGTAACCCAGATGGTTCAATTTTTAAGGTAGGCCCTTGTTGTGGAGCCACCGAAGAAGAGATGCCACCTGTAAGATTATTTGATATTCATGTGATCTGTAACACTTCTGATGAATGTAAGATCCTTGATCTCCCACCTTATGTTCCCTAGGCTTTTAAGAGTGTTTTCATAACCAATAGTTCGATTTTACCATTTAGAAAAGGGATTCTTTCACTGGATCCAATGGTTCAGGAAACCCCGACCCATCGATTTTTGATAAAATACCAGGAACCTCAGAACAACTCTGATACACTGCGTCCGAAGAAAATAGAAAATCCAGTGGATGTTAAACCTGATCGCTTATATTTTTGGTATTTCTTGTCTTTACGAACCCAAAAATCACCACCACGATCAATCCCAGCAGACTGACACCCATCACCACCATAGCCACCGAATTCGGTTCGTTTTCTGCTGCTTCCGTTAGCAAAGGAGTCTCCGTTAGAGTTGGTGAAGCGGATGGTAATGGTGTTCGGGAAGGTTTGAGGGTTGGGGTGGGAGGAATCGCCGTCGGTTCAAAAGTTTTGGTAAGGGTGGCTGCTTCTTCTGCTGAAAAGGTCGCGGTTGGGGTAAATGCCGGCTGAATCAGTAATTCCTGGCCGGTGTAAATCGTTGAATAATCCTTAGGAATACTATTGAAATTGCGTATTTGATCAATTTTGACTTCATAAGCAATAGCAATACTCCATAAGGATTGGCCATATCCAACGGTATGGATGATCGAGCCATCCTCAGCAGGCGTGCTTTTAATCATCAAAGAAATCAAGTCAGCGGTTGGTGTGCGGGTACCACTTGAGGTCGGCGCCACACTCCCAGAACTTGATGTAGGGACGACAGGTTGAATGGAGTCACCAGCACGAACATTCAGCACGTAATAAACCATACCATCTGATCCCAGAGCCACCCCAGCACCGACATCCCCACTGGCGTAATCGACCATGATGTGCCAGTGAATCCAATCCGACCAGATTTGATAAACAACAATTGATGTTGTGATGATACCTTCTGTTCCTTCAGCAACATTCTCCTGAATACCGCTCTCCCAAGCGACCGAACCATCACTATGGGTATGCGTGGCAGATTGGATAGAAGCCATATATTCAGCATGCTGCTGGGCGTAACTCATCAGGTAGGAATCGATTTGGTAAGCTTCAAGACCTTTCGATGTGCGCAAACCGTTGACCGTTCCGATCAGATCGTAGGCGTTTTCCGTCTGTGCTTCAACGACCTGAGAGAATAGGAGTGGGGAAACCAGCAGGCTCAATAAGAGTAGAATCAGGAACAGAGAAAAAGGTTTGGACATATTTGAATCCGTGATTAATCCTCAATCAGGATCAGAATTTTTTGTGCTGAATCTTTGATCCATTATATTTCAGAATAAATCTTTATGGTTAAATATCCCTGTTGCAGAGAAAATGGCATTTTCGCGTGCAATATACTTTATAATTATCAGTAAATATCCTCAATTCTGATGAGCAGGGATTGCAATCAATAGTCAAAAGGATACCGAATGATTAAAAAGCTGTTAATTTTTCTCGTATTTCTATCATTCTTCCTGTCTGGATGTTCACCAATCCCTCTGAAGTTAAAGCGCACCTCCGAAAATGCGATAAAACTTTTGAATTCCGAATTATCAAATGTGAACGAATTTTCCCAGATGAATGAACCTACCGTGGTTGATTTGCTGCAGATTTCTGAAACAGATTGGTGTTTGGTTCATCAGATTACAAATGACGTTTATTTCGCCAGCCGGTGGCAAAAAGAGGATTCAGATTGGAAACAGGTTGAAATTCAACCTTACGTGGACAACTGTGATTGGGTAAAATAATTCATTCATAAAAAAGTGAGCGACATTGAAAAAATTAATGATGGTAGAAATGGTTTGCCTGGTGGTATTAAGTGGTTGCTCGGATATTCTACTCAAATTAAAAAAGTCCGCCAGTCAGGAAATGCTAACTTTTATGTCCAAAAATTCCAATATCACAGAAGCCAAAATGTATCTTGAGCCCATATTAATTGATCAACTCCCGGTAACGGAGGATAAATGGTGCCTGACTTATGAAATAGGCCATCTGTTATGGTTCTCGACCATCTGGGAAAAACAGGAACGAGATTGGGTGCGGACAGAAATTCGACCTTTTATCGAAAATTGTAATTGGGCACGTTAGGTAATAATAAAAAGGAGTTCTTTTTGAAGAAATTCGGGTTATTAATCATCACTGGTTTGATCTTCTTGAGTGGCTGCTCTGGGATGCCAATGAGGTTAAAAAGTACAGCCGACCAAGCGATGCATTTCCTCAATGCAGAAATGTCCACAGCAATAGAAGGCTTTAATCACGATCAACCAATAATGACCGATGCTCATCAAGTACATGAAAATAAATGGTGTCTGACTTATGAGCTTGGTCCCGAATTCAGTTTCTCCAGCTTATGGGAAAAACAAGAACAGACCTGGATACAAATTGAAATACGACCCTATATTGCTGATTGCAATTGGGCTCGCTGATGATCTCCCTAAAGGGAAAAGCTCTAACCTTCAAAATAATCAGGTTCATTACAATCTTTTCCTTAATCATCCTGGCTGGTTGCGCTGGTGTTCCGATGCGTTTGAAGAGTTCGGCTGAACGCTCGATGAAATTTCTAGCAGCTGGGATGACGCCTCATGAAGGTTTTTTGGAACCAGTCCTGGTGGATCAGCATCAGATTATGGAAGAACTATGGTGTCTTACTTATGAGATTGGTCCAGATTATTTCTTTTCCTCCAGGTCGGAAAAACAGGAAAATCAGTGGGTTCGAACAGAATTACAACCATATGTGGAAAATTGTGATTGGGCTCGTTAATTAATGACTTTCATTTTTTCCAAAAATTGAAATTTTTAATTTCTGTTTATAAAGAACCCGGGTGTTCAGGCGAGTAAATTGGATCGAAAAAACCCTTGAAAGGGATCTGGTTCTCGATACAGAATATTTTGTAACGAAGCCTTTTCTGCAAATCAACATCTGGTTCATCAATATATTGCATAAAGTGCAGAATTTCTTCTACCTGAATCAATTGGATAAATAAAGGTAAGCGAGACATCCATCCCGTTGAGAGAGTGTTTTCTTGATGGTAACCTTTCATCACTTCTTCCATATAATGATCCATGAAATCTTTGCGTTCCTCTAAATCGCGGTACATCACTCGCCCAATACCCCCTTCCCAGGCAGATGCCAACTCATACATAAACCAGAAATAACAGCTATCGTCAAAATCAAAAACTGTAATATCCCCGGTAGAGTAATCCACAGTGAAATTTCCATCATTAAAATCACCGTGAATCAGACCATACGCATCGTAATCTTTGGGTAATGATTGAATCTCATCTACTAAGGATTGAATTCGTTCTCGTAATAATGGAAACCTATCGGGTATCCTATCCTCAATTTTCAATTTTGATTGATGCAATTGAAACCAGTTCGGGCGGACAATCTGGTCATTCATCGGTCGGTATCGCTTTGCGAGAGCATGCATTTTCCCCAGCATTTGTCCCCAATTTTGATAATACTCTTCCATGGGAGCGTTTTCACGATAGCGGTACCCATTATCTGGAACTCGCATGCCCTTTCCCTTGATAAAGGAAACAGCATGAAATGGAATTCCTTGCACTTCAATTGTTTCCACCAGATTACCATTTTTTGATTGAATGGGTTGAGATACTCGTACCCCATTTTCCGCCAGAAAATTGATATAGTGCAGTTCAGCTTGAATTTCAGCCAGTGTTCTTTCTTGATTAAAAGAAATACGCATGATGGTAGCTCTCCCATTCAGATCATACTCATAGACCAAATTTGCTGCTCCTTCATAGGCAGGAAACATCTGCATTTGATCTTTCTGGGTACCAAACAACCGAGAGATTGTTTCCAGGGCAACTTTTTCACAAATATTGACTAATTCTTCTCTATTCATGCCTTATCCTTATACCAAATCATAAAAACAGTCGGATATCCATATATTAATTAATTTGGTTCTTCATGATACTAAATCCAATTTCGTCCATTTTTCTTTCTAATTTCTCCCGCAGTTCAACCATCCAGGCTGGCTCATTCTCCCACCGCTCCTGTATGGCTCGGGCAACCCTCACAAATTGATATAGGCCAGAAAAGCGACGGAAAACTGATCGCATGGCAAGTAAAAGTTCATCAATTTCAAACTGACTGCAATAGCCTTTCAAAAAGACTGCTTCCTGATGAGAACAATCATCAATTTCTATTTCATCCCGGATGGCTTCCAATGCCTGCACAATATCCATGACATACCAGTGAACCATGGCGTCATCAAAATCGATCACACTGCAGCACTGGCTGGTTTCATCATAAAACACATTATCCGGCTCAAAATCAAAGTGAATCAATCCATAATTATCCTGGGTAATTGGTATCTGGTCTAACTCACTCCTCAGTAAAGCCAGTTCCTGCATAGGTTCTTGATCCAATCCCAATTCGCTCAGTGTTTTCTCCATCCAATCAAACACATCTTTATGCGTCCATCGCTTCACGCCAGGGTTCGTATATTTCCTGGAAAGTGCATGCAATTCTCCCAGGGCCGCACCATAGGCATACATTATTTCATCATTGAAGTCCGTCTGACTGAGCTGTTTGCCTGCCACTCGCTTGAACACACTGGCATAAAATTCTCCCCAGGGAGTCTCTTTCCGAACCAACTGATCTCGAGATATAGATTTTACAGCTTCCATGCCTGGATACCCCTGACTTCGCAAATAATCCAAAAACGCCAGCTCCGCTAACACATTTTCTTCCTGTTTTTCAGAGACCGGACTGAAGCGCAAATAACAAATCACCCCATGAATTCGTAAAGGGTAAATGGCATTGGCAGAAATCTGAAAATATTGGAACAACTCTTCTGAATCCACATCATAATTCCAATTCTTTGCCAACATGCGCGCCAGATCAGGATTGTCAAACAAATATCGAAATTTCAGCATGATGCACCTGCAATATAATATTTTATTTCCACTTCATCAAGATACCATCAAAATTTCACCTTTTCACCCACCATGTGGGTGAGTTTTCTCACCGGTGCATAGCACCTTTCCTCAAATATCATCCTAATCCAGGTGCAATGCACTTTTGGATTCAGATTAATCAAACGACAATTGCAAAATTTTGACACTTGATATTCCCCAAGTGCAATGCACCAGCCTGCCAGCAAATTTTTTTGACTATCACCTATCACCTTTGACCTATGAGCTACTCCAACATATACCCAAACCCGCGCACGGTCACAATCCATTTTGGGTTGGCTGGATCCTCCTCCAGCTTACTGCGCAAAGACCAGATATAGCGGCGCAAGATCGTTGAACCTTCATGTCTGTAATCACCCCACATTTGTTTGGTCAATTCTTCTTCCGAAACCGCTTTACCATGCCGGCGTGCCAGAATCTCCAACAAACGAAATTCCGTCGGCGTTAAATCAACCAGCTTGCTATCCAGGCGCACTTCGCGCCGGTTGAGATCAACCATCAAATCGTCCACAATCAGAATATTCTCCAGGGTGCCAGTGCCACGTCGGGTGCGGTTCAGTACCGCGTTAATGCGTGCCAGTAATTCAGCATAACTGAACGGCTTGGTGATGTAATCATCTACCCCCAGGGTAAAACCACGCAATTTGTCCGATTCCGAAGTCTTCTTTGAGAGAATGATAATAGGGATCGAGGAAATTTCACGTAAACGCGCAATCACTTCCCAACCATCCATGCCGGGTAAATCCACTTCAACAATCACCAGGTGAGGATGTTCTAAAAAAGCCTTACGCATGGTTTCCTGGCCATTGCTGGCCGTTACAATCCGATACTCTTTCTGCAGGTGTTCTGCCAGCATCGTTTGTAATGGGATATCACTGTCAACGAGTAGAATCTTATTGCTCATGGTTTTTTACCTTACTAATTATTACCAAGTACAAAACATATCAGGTATATGAAACTTCGATTGGAATTGAAAGAAGCAGTCTTAATATCCAAACAAACCATAATCATCATACTATCATAATATATTACTGAGAAAACCTTATTTAATTTTATACTAATTCTTAAATCTAAAAAGTTTTATCTGGCAACACGATTTATACAAGATCTGGCATAAATAGACAAAGCTCATACAAGTATTAAGACTCCAGACAATAGCAAAGACAACCTGGAAAAAACAGGCTTACTTATCCAGTGGCATACGAATAATGCTTGATGCACATGGCGTTACGCAGTTGGCCAGTAGTTTTTGTGGTTTAACAAAGAAAGCTAAGGCATAAAAGACACGCTTTTGAATGGGGTAATTTATAAACTTTTGTTAAATTAGAAGTATGTATAATTAATAATCAGGTCGCTTACTCCTAGATATTTTTGGGAGGACCTCATGAGTTACTTGTTCCTGGAGATTACAGCCAATGTGTCAGCACGGATTCCAAAATAAACAGGGAGTTGATAGTCAACGATGAAAAAAGGCTATTTCCATTCTGGCTTCGATTGCATTAGCTTGGCCGGAAGCTTGAACTGAAGGAATTTTTGCTGGTAATCCTTGCTATCCAGAAGGGTTTCAGCTATTACCAGAGTCAACACCGAATCATTGGAAAAATGACAATTTGCACGCAGGAACCGTTCCAACTCTGGATGTTAATCAGTTGCGAACTTTTTTCCTTGACTCATCCTCTTTTCTCTGTCATAATATAGAATATCCGTTCTATATTATGACACATATTTTACTGATTTTCAACGATCAATCAATGCTGACTTTTGATGAGGACCAACCTGCCTTACTGTTGGTGGAGCAGATCAACAGCGGCAGATGGATTCCCCCTCCTCCAGCTTCTCAGTTGCTCGAGAACCTGCAGGGCACTTCTCTGCGGGCTGTTGTTCTCGGAAATTGGGTGGTCGCCAGTCTGGAAGAGCCTAAAGAGCTTACCCGCGCTTCGTTTCCGGTGGATTTCAAACTCACCCCACGCCAGCAGGATGTGCTGGAGCTTCTCTCACAGGGGTTGACCCATAAGCAGATTTGCCAGAAGTTAAATCTCTCCCAGCGCACGGTCAATATGCACATTGCCAATTTGAAAGCCAAACTCAACGCGGAAACCAATGCGCAATCAGTTGGCCGAGGGATTGCGTTGGGATATTGTCGCCCACATATGCGTAAACGGTAAATTCAGACCGCCTGCCAGATCTGGTATAACCCCAATCGGCCACCCTCACCGTCTGATTCAAAACTGTCCTTAATCAAAAATCCGCTAGCTGCTGCCATCTCTGCAAACTCTTCACTGCTAAAGCGGTGCACATACCGATAGCCAATCTGTTCTTTCTGACTGGGTAAAGCATAACGCCAATCCAGTAAGGTGTCACCTTCCTCAACATCTTCCAGCTTTATTCCGATTTGCGACCAGGGTTGCACACGCGCCAATAAGCGTGGACTGTTCTGAAATTGCCAGTTTGAGTGGATGAAAAAACCACCTTCCATCAGCAACGCTCGAACTTGCCGAACCAGTTGCAATCGGGTCTCAAATTCAGGGATATGATGCATGGCAGCAAAACACAATACACCATCATAGCTGCTTCGTAATAAAGATGCTGGCCAATGCGCTGAGAGAAGATCAGCTTCGATAAACTGGATGTTCAATCCTGCAGGGATCTCCGCTCCTGACACCAGTTCTCTTGCTTCCTGCAGAAGTACAGTTGAGAAATCCACGCCATGATATCCCCCCTGTCGCCCTTGATTCACCCACAATTGCGCCAACGCCCCGGAACCACACCCCAGGTCCAACCAATATCCGTTTTCAGGAATTTGCTCCAGCACCTTGCGAATGCCTGGTTGTACACGTCTACGGGTGGCTGCAAAAGCACCACCAAATGTCTGGTAAAATTGATAATTAATATCCAAAAGCTGTTGAATTACTTCTACCTGCATGCAGATGATTATACCAACACCAAACAGAGTTGGCTGTGCAAGGACTAAAAAGGATTACACAGCGGTTGAACTAGATAAAAACCGCTCGTAGGAAAGTTATGAGAGATTACGAAAAATGGACGAAACGCTATCAGATAACCCCTGATCGACTGGAGCTTGCCCGCAGAATCCTGGATGATATTCGCCAGGGGAAAAAGGTGGCAAGCGCTGTAAGTTCACATCCTATTCCCACGGGAGGCTACATTCCCAAGTCAATTCTGGTTGCTGAATACAAACGCCAGTTGGAAGCGGGTGAAGCGCAATCCGACCCCGCTCTGGTGGAACGCATCCGCATGAAACCTGTACGCAGCCTCTCAGGCGTTACAACGGTTACTGTACTCACCAAACCATATCCCTGCCCCGGTAAATGTATCTTCTGCCCGGATGATGTGCGTATGCCCAAGAGTTACCTGATCGATGAACCTGGAGCTGCACGAGCTTTTCAGCACAGTTTCGACCCTTATTTGCAGGTGAAATCGCGCCTGGATTCTTACGAAGCCAATGGTCATCCCACCGATAAAATTGAGCTCCTCATCCTGGGTGGCACCTGGAGTGCCTATCGCCGCGATTATCAGGAGCACTTCATCAAACGCTGTTTCGATGCCATGAACGGTGTGGATAGCGCGACTTTGATGGAAGCCCACGAGATTAACGAGACGGCTGCCCATCGCAATGTTGGCCTGGTGATTGAGACTCGCCCAGATGAAATCAATCCCAAAGAATTGGTCTGGCTGCGTAAACTGGGTGTCACCAAGGTACAGATGGGTGTGCAATCCCTGGATGATCGTGTATTGGAACTCAACAAGCGCGGTCACACCGTCGCGGATGCATTGTATGCTGCATCCCTTTTACGTGCTGCCAGCTTTAAGATTGTCCTGCATTGGATGCCCAATTTACTGGGTGCCACCCTGCAATCCGATGAAGATGATTTCGCTCGTCTCTGGTCAGATGGATTTGCCCCGGATGAGATCAAGATTTACCCCACGCAGTTACTGGAAGGCACCGAGCTTCACACTTACTGGCAAAATGGTGAGTACGAGCCCTATACCCAGGAGGATCTGATCCAACTGATTGCGGATGTGAAACCTATGATCCAGCCGTACTGCCGTGTCAATCGGGTGATTCGCGATATCCCCTCACACCATGTGGTTGAAGGCAACAAGCGCACCAGCTTGCGTCAGGATGTCCTGGCGGAAGTCGCGCGCCGGGGACAAAAATGCAACTGTATCCGCTGCAACGAGGTCAAAAAGCAACAGGTGCAGGTTGAAGATCTGCGACTGGAAGACCATATCTACCACCCAGCTTATGCCGAGGAACACTTCATTCATTTCCGTACCCCGGAAGGCAAAATTGCCGGCTACTTACGCCTTTCCCTCCCCCAGGATACTCCTGATCAGCACCCATCTGCGGATCTGAATTTTGCAGATTTACACAACGCTGCACTGGTGCGCGAAGTGCATGTCTATGGACAATCCCTGGCAGTTGGCGCTGAAAAGGATGGGGCTGCCCAACACATTGGATTGGGAAAACAGCTCCTCGAAGAAGCCAGCCGTATTTCTCGAGAAAATGGCTATTCAAACCTGGCTGTGATTGCTGCCATCGGTACCCGTCAATACTATCAGGCACGCGGCTTCGAACCCGGCGAGTTATACATGGTCAAACCTCTCAGCCAGTCAGAACTACCTTCTATTAATTAACGAAGAACGGGATTAGATTCGGCGTGGCAATCCCCAACCACCCAGGTGCACAGAGGAGGGTTCATCCGTCCACCGTCCGGCAATCTTAACCCCACAATTCGGACATGTTCCTTTAGCTGTGATGCGATAATCCCGGATAACAAATCCTCGCCGGTAAATTAATAAAGTTTGACAATTCGGGCAATAGGTGTTTTCCAGAGATCCCACCCGCCCTGGAATATTTCCGGCATACACATAATTCAATCCAGCCTCCTGGCCTATATCTGCCGCTGTTTGTAAGGTGTTGACAGACGTGCCAGGGTTATCCAACATGCGATAATCCGGATGATAGGCGGTTACGTGCCAGGGAATATCCGGAGAGATGGAAGCCAGAAATCGTGCAGCATCCCACAGTTCTTCCGGGTCATCATTGAACCCCGGCACCACCAGGGTCACCACCTCCACCCAGATACCCAACCGGTTGGCATGTTGTATGGTATCCAGTACATTCTGTAGTACTCCCCCCAGTTTTCGATAATTCTTATCCTGCATGGATTTCAGATCAATCTTATATGCATCCAGATAAGGCTGTAACATTTGCAAGGCTTCCGGGGTGGCATTACCATTGGAAACAAACGCGCAGTCCAATCCAGCTTTTTTCCCCCGCTTGAAAATTTCCACCGCCCATTCCGTGGTGATTAAAGGCTCGTTATAGGTAGAAACCAGGATGGGCGCATTGTTCTGTAAAGCAATATCCACCAGTTTCTCCGCCGAAATTTCGCGAATGTACTGTGCGCCAATATCCGCCCGTGGATCGCGCAGGGTCTGGGAGGTTAACCAGTTCTGGCAATAATCACAGTGGAAGTCACACCCTAACATACCAAAAGAGAGCGCGTCCGAGCTGGGGAAGAAATGTGAGAAAGGTTTTTTCTCCACCGGGTCAATCTGTAAGGCTGCCACATATCCCCAGGGAACCCGCAGCTCTCCGTCCTTATTAAAACGAACCTGACAGATACCGCGTCGTCCAGGTTTAATCAGACAGCGATGGGCACAGGCAGTACAACGCACAACACCTTCTCCCAGATCCTTTTTGAGAGTTCCTGCCGTGGTTAAGGGATCAATCCGATCCTGAACCAAATGTGCCATTTTTGCCTGCCTTTTTTGAGTTGCCAGGATACCTGAAATTAATAATCATTGTTTTTATTCTAGCAATAAATACATTCAAAATCATGTTATAAAAAGCACTTGCGCAGCTGCATTCATCACTTCACATTCATCTGCTGATTGACCAGTAATTTTCCCCGCCATTGGATCGGTTTTTCCTGTAAACTGTTTGGATTGAACCTGTTTTATGGTACACTCGCATCGATATGATGGACGTAAAAACACTTCACACCCTTGAATTTGAGAAAGTACTCGACAAATTGAGTTCCTATGCTGCTTTCAGTGCTTCAGCCGAGCTAGCTCGAAATACCCATCCAAGCAATGACTTGCAGACTGCTCGAGAACGCCAGGCATTCACCACCGAGACACGTCATTTACTCAGCACAGAAGCAGATATCACCATTGGCGGTAGCCGGGATGTACGCCCTCTCGCAAACCGTGCAGCCCAGCATGGTATGTTGGAGGCCACCGAATTGCTCAGCATCCGTTATACGCTGGCTGCCGCGCGAGACCTGAGCCGCACCTTGCTGGAACAGGCAGAAACTCTACCATTGCTGGGTCAATTAGGCCAGGAGCTTCCCCCACCGCCTGGAATCATCGAAGCGATCTCACGTGTCATTTCTGAGCGGGGTGAAGTACTGGATAATGCATCTCAAAAATTAGCATCCATTCGCAGTGAGATAAAAGTTGCACATGATCGTTTGCTTTCAAAGCTGAACCAGATTATTGCCGACCCGCACAAGAGCAAGATGTTGCAGGAAACTCTTATCACCCAGCGTAATGGCCGCTATGTCATTCCCCTGCGTTCTGAATTTAAAGGCCGCATTAACGCCATCATCCACGATCAATCCGCTTCTGGAGCCACCCTTTTTGTGGAACCACTGGTTACCGTGGAACTCAACAACCGCTGGCATGAACTTCAGCTGGCAGAGCGGGATGAGATCCGTCGCATTCTGCTTGAACTCAGTGACATGATCGGTGCGGAAGTGGTCCTGATTCGCAACATTGTGGATGCATTGTCCCGTTTCGATCTGGGGTTGATGATGGCGAAATATGCTGAAGATCTGGACGCGTCTGAGCCGGTACTGGTGGATTTTATCCCCCGTGAGGGTGACCATCCCGGCAGCACCATCGCTTTGCGTCATGCCAGACATCCCTTACTGGACCCAAAAACCGTGGTGCCTATCGATGTGGAACTTGACCAGCATACCTTCGGTGTGGTCATTACGGGACCCAACACCGGTGGGAAGACAGTCAGTCTGAAGACAATCGGCTTGCTGGCATTGATGGCACAATCTGGCATGCATATCCCGGCTCAATCCGGTTCCAGCCTATGCGTCTTTCAGGATATCTTCGCTGATATTGGCGATGAACAGTCCATTGAGCAATCTCTATCCACCTTCTCCGGACACATCACCAACATTACCCGCATCTTCAAACGAGCCAATTCCCAAAGTCTGGTTTTGCTCGATGAACTCGGGTCTGGCACTGATCCACAGGAAGGCTCAGCCCTGGCACGCGCCATGCTTTCCTATCTGGTGAAGCGCCGTATCACCTGTCTGATTGCCACCCATTACCCTGAGTTGAAAGCGTTTGCGCACAATACACCTGGTTTGATCAATGCCAGCTTGGAATTTGACCTGCGCACCTTGCGTCCCACCTATAATTTGATGATTGGTCTACCCGGCCGTTCCAATGCCCTGGCAATCAGTGAGCGACTGGGATTACCCAAGGAAATCATCGAAGATGCGCGTAGCATGATTGACCCGACCGAGTTGAAAGCAGAAGATTTATTAAATGAGATCCATCGTCAGCGCAGTATCTCACGCAAAGAACGCCACAAAGCCGAAATCTCACGCAGTGAAGCCCGCCGGCTTGAACGCCAGTTAAATCAGCGCCTTGAAGAAATTGAGGATGAGCGTCTTGCCATTCTGGATAAAGCCCGCCAGGCAGCGGAAGATGAAGTAGAAAAATTACAACGCGAATTACTCAACCTGCGCAAAGAACTGGCCCGAGCCCGCCAACCCCTGGATGCCTTGAAGAGCATCGAAGAAAAGGTGAGCGATATACAGGAGGAAGTTAATTTGCCTCCTGTGCGAAAAAGCGGACCTCCCACCCTGGATGAGCAACCGTTGCGTCTGGGAGAGAAAGTTCTGGTTCGCTCCCTGGGAATGCAGGCAGTGATTACTGCCATCTCCGCCGAAGAGCTTGAAGTCCAGATTGGCAATTTGCGAGTCCGGGCTGCTGCTCAAGATGTTCAGCGCCCTGGAGATGCCCGCAAACAAGCTGAAGATAATGAAAAACCAAAAATGCGTTCCAGCGTGCGCAAAGCTCTTCAGAGTCTGGACGAGAACCCCAGCCAGCCTCCTTCCATACTCCATCCATCTCCTGGCATGGAACTGGACTTACGCGGCCAATTAGCTGAGGATGCACTGGGTGGTCTCACTAATTTTATTGAATCCGCCTATCTTTCCGGCATGCCTTTTGTGCGTATCATTCACGGAAAAGGTACCGGTAAATTACGACAGGTGGTACGTGATGCTCTCAGCAAGAATCAATACGTTGACCATTGGGAGAGTGGCGTAGAGCGCGAAGGGGGCGAAGGCGTTACCATCTCTTTTATAAAAGGTGATTAAAAAAACAGGTCGATAGTGAATTCCCCTAAACACTACCGACCTCTTTCTTTGGCTGAGACCCCTTCGACTCGAGCCCAATTTCGCAACACAAAAGTTAATCTATTTATACGCCGCTGCCATTGACAAAGCGTAGACAAATTTTACCAGATAATTCAAATATTTGTCTACATCAATGCAAACAAAGGCGCGGTGTCCACTTCGAGCGTGAATTCCAAATTTTGTGGTTTCGATTGATTCAGGTTTCGTAATAACAATTGTTTTTGATTCTGGTATTTTTTGCTCGTTTTCCCCTCTAATTTTTCAGCTGCAATCAATATATCCAATGCCAGCCACTCTAACCAGGGCGTCTCTTCCTGTTTTGCTCTTTCCATGATTTGTTCCCCCATATTTCGCACGGCTAAAGAATCATGGTTTTTCAAAGCTTCTTGAGCAAGCACATAGGCATAAGCCGTGCCCGCACCCGCAAATCCATATTCAAGCGATTGACAGGTAACTTCTTCCAATAATTTCAACGCCTCCTGTACTTCACCTTTTAAATACAATGCCAGGCCAAGCCGCGCTCTGGATTCTGAATGAATTTGGATTACTTGCTGAGTTTCTACATCCATCACCACTTGCTGTAAAATCTTCACTCCATTTTCCAGTTCACCCATTAAGGTTTTAGCGAAGCCAATCCACATTTGATTTAGAAGTATATTGCGCATATTATCGCTGAACTTAAGAGATTCCTCAAATAAGCTAATTGCTTTCTCATATTTTCCAAAAGCTAGATACAATCTTCCTTCCGAATTGATTAAGATGCTATGTACGGCTGTATACTGAAATACCTTTGCCAGCGTGTATCCGTTCTGAATATTTTCCAAACATTGATACGTTTTTCCTAACGCTAAATAGACGCGATTGATCACAGAAGCTGATTCCAAAACAAAACGCCAATAATAATTAGATTCTGCAATTTGGATTACCAGTCCAAATTTATCCAAAGACTTTTTATTTAATCCCTGGTAAAAATAACCAAGCCCAATAGAAAATTCGTTTTCAATGCGCACTGTGGGGTTATTTAACCGTATTGCGGTTTGAATGGATTTTTTGGCTTCCGTTTCTGCTTCGTTAAATTTTCCGGATAATGTGTAAATCAAAGCTAAAGTACTTTGGAGACTGGCAAATATCAAATGGTCTTTGTCAGTCTTCATTTGGTTTTCCAACCAGGCAATGGATTCATATTCCTTAATACTGGCCTGTAAGTCAAAATGATACAGATGAGAGAGCATAATACGAATACTATTACGAATGTATGCTGAAACCGATCCTTCCTTCAAGTGCAAAGCCGCTCGTTCCAGATATTGAGTTGCTTGATTAGGTAACCCGCGCATCAGATATAAATAACCTTCGCCACTCAAGCCGCTCCCCATCAACAAAGAGGAATTGCGCATCAATCCTACCTCAAACGCATGCTGATAGTGTTCAATCGCTGAATTTATATCATTCATCTTGGTTGCCAATTCACCCCAACCCACCCATAACTTACACAGTTGTTCGTCGGGGATATCAAAATTATGGTTTTGAGATAGAAGATATGCCTGTTCGTAAGCAATGGTTGCTTTCTGATTAATATCAGCATTGTTGTATAATTCCGCTGCTTCAATCCAGAACTGGAATGCCTGTTCAATCCTTCCCGCCCGGCCTAAATGGTAACCAATATCAGCCAGTTCATCTGCAGTTTTCTTTACCACAATTCTGGTTAGCAAGTGATCAGCCAGACGTTTGTGCAGTAGCTGCTTATGAGTTTGACTGAGTCCTTGTAAGACCACATCTCGAATGAAAGTCTGATTGAATTTATAGCGCAATGGTTGCTGAATCTGCGAAATAATCATTATGATGTTTTTATCGATTAATTCATCGATGGCTGATACCAATGCAATTTCCTGAAGATCCGCCATTACTTCAACATAACTAAAGCTGAAATCTATTCCCACAAGCGCAGCACAATTCAATACCTGCAGGGCATTTGCAGTTAGTTGGCCTAACCTCTCACGGATCACAATCCGAATCACGCCTGACAGTGGAATTTGATCCCAGGATTTTTGTGACAACTGATCTGGTTTTTCCATGATCATTTGTAATGTCTCAATCACAAATAAGGGATTTCCGCCAGTAGCATCCATCAATTGTTGTATCTGTATCTCCGGGAGCGTATTTCTTAATAAATATAATGCCACGTTTGAGATATCTTCTATGGTTAAAGGAGGTAAATCCAGCCAGGTAACTTGACTGACCCACGCAGGAATTTGCAGGTAGTCGCGAACAGAAACATTATTCTCGTCTTTGCTCATCAATAGAAATAAATGTGCTTTCTCAGCGAAAAAATGCCTATGAGTCAGATATGCAAATAAGCTTACCGTCTCATCATCTAACCATTGAGCATTTTCAATGCTGATCAATATTTTCTGTTTTCCTGAAAGAGTTAATAAAATCTGTCTGAATGCTTCATACAATCCGAGTTGCCTGTTTTCGACCAAACTGTAATAATCTGTTCTGTGTTCCAGCTGACTTTGTAATTCTGGCATCAGAGGGGATAATTGAGATACCCAAAATTTTTCAATCTTTTGCCAGTCCTGCATGTTCATTGTATGGCGTAAAAGCTCAATAATGGCGTGGAAGGCGAAATTTCGCTCCGAATAGATAGCTTCCATGCTATATACAGGCATGGGAGAAGCCATATTGTTGATAAATTCATTGAGTAAGCGAGATTTACCCAATCCCGTTTCCCCTGATAAAACAATGATATCACCACGCCGGTGAGCTCTTTGGATTTGTGTTAGTAGATCACTTCTACCCATGAATGGGATATTTTTTCCTCCAGATGAGCTTGTTGGCGGTTGGATTCTTATTGTCGCCTGCATGCGCTCGTTTTCTATCTTTTTCATTAATGTTTCAAATGGCAAGCGGTATTCACCAAACCAGTCAGTTTTGACTTCTTCTACATATTGAATGCCATACTCATATGCTTGAGAGAGCTTGCCTAATTGATACATGACGTCCAATTGGATATAAATTACCTGGGGAAAGTCATAATCATCATCATTATCACTGACCTTTTCCAACCAGGTAAGTGCACCATCCAGATCTCCAACTGAAATCAGGTGCTGAGCTATCCTCATCATTAGGTTCAACCATTTGAAGTGTAATCGACGGTTCCTGTTTTCCATCCATTCATATAAATCCTCCCGGCCTTTAGGTGAGATACCATATAAAAATGCAGTTCCTTCCCACATATAAACCGCGTTGAGCAACTTTTGATAAATTGCCTCTGGTACAGGTCTATTCTCAATATTTAAGAATGGTATAGAAAGTTGGTCATATAAATCTTCAAAAATCAGAACATCTGAAATTACCTTTTGATAATCCAATCCCACGTAGTCACGATCAATCTGTATAATATCCGGATCAGGTAATTCTGCCCGTAATTTACTCAACAGATCGCGTAAATTTTGCCGTGCATTTGCAGCCTCAGGCCAGAATAACACCACCAGATCACTTCGACTGACCATGTATTTTTGGCATGCCAGGTAATAGATAAAAATACGTGTCAGTCTGCGTTGAATCGTCAGTGGCTGATCCCCCCACATGATGCGAGGTTGCCCTAACATCTGCACGGATAAACGATTTTCAGCGGACATCTATCATCTCAATCAATGTTTTTTAATTGTAGATGAAGAAGCTTCTTTGCGTGTCTGAGCAGTTCGTAAGGTTTCGTCGGCAGTGGTCAGATGCGACTCGCTGATAGCTCCCAGCATTTGTGCCAGCTCATTTCGTCGTCCGTCGGTTGCCAATGCTTCCACCAGTGTTAAAGTTCGACCATTCTGAACCTGCTTGGAAACTCGCAAATGTTGATCACCAAAAGCAGCCAGCTGTGGCAGGTGGGTTACACATAACACCTGATGATCACGTGCCAGATGCCAGAGCTTCTCACCGACAACGAAACCGATCCTTCCGCCGATACCCTGGTCAATCTCATCAAAAATCAGCGTTGGGACTTCGTCGGCCTGTGCCAGTACGCGTTTGAGTGCCAGCATCAGCCGGGCTGTTTCACCACCTGAGGCGATCTTGACCATAGGTTTGAGTCCCTCACCCGGGTTAGGAGCAATCAGAAACTCCACCTGATCGATACCCGTCTCCTCAAAGCGAGCTGTTTCACCCGTCTCCAATTCCAGACCTTGCGGATCAGGTTGAACACCAAAACCAACCTCAAAACGTGCCCCCTCCATGCTCAAATCCATCAATTCTTTTTCAACAGCAACAGACAATTTGCTAGCCGATTGTTTGCGTTGCATTGATAATCCCTGTGCTTTCTCTGCCAGCATCAGGCGAATTTGTTGCTCCTCTACGGTCAATTCCCCAATCCGTTCGGTGGCATGCGTGATCTGCTCCAACTCCTCACGTCCTTTGTGGGCATATGCCAATACCGCTGCGATGCTGCCACCATATTTTCGTTGTAATGTGCGCAGGACTTCTAAACGCTCTTCGACTGCTTCCAGTCGCCGGGGATTGTATTCAATCTGATCCAGATAGGTTTGCAGGTCACGCGAGAGCTCGCTCACCAGCACAGACAGGCTGTCTGCCTGCTCCGCCAGGTTCGCCTGCGAGCTGTCAATGCGTGTCAGTCCGTGCAAGGCCTGCAGGACCTGCCCCACCAGGTCGCTGATGCCTGGCATCTCCGGGTTGGCTTCATCCAACAAATTGATTGCAGTGCGCCCATACTCCGCCAGGTTCTCAGCGTTCGCCAGCCGATTGCGTTCTTCTTTGAGTTCCTGCTCCTCATCCACCAACGGTTTGGCTGCTTCAATCTCTTCAATCTGGAAGGATAATAATTCCATACGGCGATCTGCATCCCGTTCCAACCTGTGCAAATGATCCAATTCGCGCCGGATACCCTGCCAGGTACGATAACTATTCTGATAATATGCCAACAGCTCGACGGTTTCTGCAAATCGATCAAGCAATCCAAGGTGTTTCTTTACATTTAATAGTGAAAGATGCTCCGATTGACCGTGAATATCCACCAGTTGACTGCCAATATCGCGCAAGAGACCTACATTGACTGCGCGTCCATTCACGCGAGCCACGGTGCGCCCCTCACGCCGAATCTCTCGTCCCAGTGTGACATAATCGGGGTCGTCCAATAAGTCTTCACCTGTCAGGAGATCTGTTATGGCTGTACGGTTGAGCTCATTCAGCTTGAAGACTGCTTCCAGGTTGGCACGGTCGGCTCCTTCACGAATGCTGGTTGTTTCAGCACGTGCCCCCACCAGTGCTTCAATCGCATCCAGAATGATCGACTTACCAGCACCGGTCTCTCCGGTAAAGATCACCAACCCGGCAGGAAAACGCAGTTCCAGCTGGTCGATAATGGCAAAGTTGGTGATACGCAATTCTGTCAGCATAGGTGTTTTAGCGGATTTGAATACCAGCCAGCCGGTAATACAGGGCGCTGGTCATTAAGACGAGATATACCGACATCCAGATGATGCCAAACAGATTGATAGAGCCGAATAGCAGACCCAGCAGCAAAGGGATTGCGCTGATTATTCCTCCAATTACTGCAGCAGTCGTGACCGCCTGAAATAGCTTTTTGGAGCGACGTCTCTGGATCACCTTGCGCACTGCCTCGGCAATGATTCCACCGGCAAAAGGCGCCAGGAAGATCACAAAGAAGCTGATACGCGTAGCGATCAAACCGCCTATATATCCCAGCGCCAACGCGATTAAAATCCCAATAACATAATCCTGGGTGATAGCGGTCTCAAAGATTTTCTGTTGCCCGCGCACGCATTCCTTACAACGGTATCCAGTTGGGGTTTTAACAGCACAATCGACACACATTGGTTTTTCACAACGATTACACCGCAAGTAGGTTTCCCGGTCTGGATGCCAAGTACAGTAGAGTTTGTTACTGTTTGATTCAGTCATTACAATGCACCTGCGATTGGATTTTGTTCCATATATTTATTGAGGTTACGATAAAAATATCCCCGATCCTGGAAGCGTACAAAATTAATGGTGTACTCGCTGGCACAGACATCGACCTCATCCCCATCCTTGAGGATGACCGGCGGTTGCCCGTCCGCACTCAGGACAGCTTCGTGGTTGGTATTGACCTCCAGGGTTATGTGTGAACCTTCCGAAAGGATGATCGAACGATCGACAGTGAGATGCGGGGCCACCGCCACGATCAGGATGTTGCGAAGCTCCGGTGGCAGGATCGGTCCACCAACTGCCAGGGCATAGGCGGTTGAACCGGTCGCTGTGGAAGCGATTACCCCATCCGCGACGTAGGATGCCAGTAGATAACCATCCAGGCGTGCTTTCACCTGAATCGGGCGCACATACTGTCCTCGGCAGACCACCACCTCATTAAGCACATGCCACTCGCCCAACTTTTGGTCTTCTCGACGGTGAACACTGTGTAGCATCATTCGTTTTTCCAGACGGTATTCACCAGCCAGTAGTTGATTCAACCGGTTTTCACATTCCAGCTCATCAATTTCCATCAGGAAGCCGAAGCGGCCACGGTTGATCCCCAACACCGGGATTCCCATGGGTGCTACCAGATGACCTGCTCTCAACATGGTACCATCGCCACCCAGCGCAATCAGGATATCAATCCCTTTCTGATTAACCAGTTGTTTGAGATCAGTTTCGTAGATGGTATAGGCAGCTACCTGATCAACCCCCATTACCTTTAAACGCGCCACCAGTTCCCGGGCAACTTCAGCCACCTGAGGCTGAGAGGGATGTGTGGCAATAGCAAATCTGCGGGGAGGATTCATAACCATAATTATTAATTATACCAGTGCGACCTGAGTCTTCAACAAATCACGCCCCGGCTCTTGGCACACGCTGTTGAATTGCTGCCAATATTTTAGGAATATGCGCGTGTGAGGTTTCGATGAAATGCTTATACTTACTTTGCGTGCCACCTGCAGCTGTACCCAGCACGAACACACCTGGCACATTGCTCTCCATCGTGTCCGGATCGTAGCGCGGCGCTTGTTCAATACCCAATAAATCAATGCTTAATTGCCTGAAGAGCGTCGTATCTGCCTGATAACCAGTACACACCAAAACAAAGTCAAAAGGTAAACCTATGACCTTATCAGTCAGTGGGTTGCCCAGTTCATCCGTGGTTGCCAGCAGCACTTCCTGCATGGTAATCTCAATCGGAACTGTGCCTGGTAGGAAAATTAATTTACCCTCACGCACGACCGTTTCAAGATCCTGCAGCAAAGCCGGTTTGATGGAAGCATTCGGCAATTCCGGCTTATGGTAACTGAGTGTCACCTTTGCCCCGGCACGCCAGCAACGTAGCGCGTATTCAACTGCCGAGTTACGTCCACCGACTACCAGTAATTCCTGCTGGAAATAGTCATGCGGGTCGTTCAGGTAGTGGCTGACATGCGGTAAATCTTCGCCGGGAATGTTCAGCATGCGTGGTTCTGCCATTCCACCAGTCGCCAGAACTACATAATCTGCCTGGTAATACTGCCGGATGCCCTTTGTCTCAGTGATCAACATAAAATCACCGTCTGATAAGTGTTTCACCTCAAGCACCGGCTCATAAGCATGCACCTGTATTCCAAACTGCTGCACCACACCGCGCAGATAAGCCAAATAGTCATCATTGGTGGGATGTTGTTGGTCAAAAATCGTCAATGGTAAACCAGGTATGGAAATACGCTCGGAGGTGCTGAAAAAACGCGTATGCTTCGGCCACCAGGCGATGGTTTGCCCAATCTGCCCGGCATCGAACAACCGAAAAGGGATGCCAGCCCGGGTAAGTGCCACCGCCATTTCCACACCGGTCGGACCAGCACCGATAATCGCAACCTGGGTTCTTTCATTGATCTGCATAAAATATTCTCCATTTCAGAGTGATCTGTCTGTATTCTAGTTTAATGGGATAGGTCGAAAGAGGTCAAACGAGAGGTTCTACACGCAGGAACTGATTAGAGTTTCTGATCACAGACATGGTTGTATCCACAGCGCAGGCAGCGAATCGCTTCTGGGTGCGAACGCGGGCAATCTTTGGCTTTATCATCAGCGCGCATCTGTTCCAGCAATTCCAATAAGGCCGTTTCCTGTTCATTGCCGTAATCAATGGCAAAGGTGCGATTGCGGTACTGCAGAATTCCGTGTGGTGGGCGTTGACCAGTGGCGTGTTCCACCAGGTAACAGTAAGCCATCAGCTGGTAAACATGGCTGTCATACGGTTCTGCTGGAGCGTAATGGCTTTTGACCTCAACAGGAATGAGGGTCATTCCCTGGCTGATCAAATAATCCGGTTTACCAGTCAGCTGGGTATCGACATCGTAGAAAGGCTTCTCAGTCTTTCCCCACAGCTTTGGGTCGGAATACACAATTCTGCCAGGTGGTAATCCCGACTTTTGACGCACCCAGCGGCTGCGCCAAAAGAGCACAAACGCCACCAAAAACAAAACAAGCGCGAGGATACCTTCCATATCAACCCAACAATTTCCCGGTTAGCCAGACAGCCAGCAAAACCAACGCTGCCGCCAGCACCAGCCAGGCAAACACACGCATTACCATACCTTTGAGGACATTCTTCCCGTGTGCATGGTGATAGGCAGTGCCACCCGACATCTCCTGCTGATTGGACAACTCAACACCCTGGGATTGATACCACCAGGCTCGTTTGCAATATAGATAAGTACCGATCTCTGACGCACGTATGGTGCGTTTTCTCAATCTTCTTCCTCAATATCCGGTAAAATTTGGTCGTCATTCAGGCTTTCTGTCTTCAACAGCACTGCCAGCTCTTTCATGGATTGCGAGAGACGTTGTTCACGCAGGCTAATAGTCACATCGCCGCGCGTGCGCTCCACAATCCCACGTGCCAGATCGGTTTGACGACGTAAACCATTGGTGAGAGCATCCGGATAGTCAATGGTGATCAATAAAGCATAGATCTCATCCATCAAAGACAGCAGACGTTCTACCTCGGGGGAATAACCCTGCCTCATCACATCCAGGCAGCGCCGGCGTAGTTCGCCAACCACCTCTGCCAGACCGTTCAGGTACACCGCAGGCTCCACTTCGATCTCTGCCGGTAGTGGCAGTTCCTGCCCTCGGATGAGCGCACAGGTGACACAGGCTTCCACGTATTCTTTGAGAGCATCCTGAGTATAGCCAGCATAGAAGAGGTCGGGATGCTCACCCAGATCGCGCCGCAGTTGATCGACCAGTAGTCGCGCATCATTGAGAAAGCCATCGGCTAGATCTACATCCAGGCGGTGGATTGCCCGGATGGCATGCGCTGCGTGCTGAATGACCTTGCGAGTCTGCATTAAAGCTTTATCGCGTGCCAGGTTGCGGACTTCAAAAGCGCTGTGCACCGTATCGGATAATTGTGAAAAGAGATCCATTAAGATTCACCTTCGGGTGGATCGGAGTCGGGTGGTGTATCCTTTTCCGGTGTTTCAGGGGGATTGTTTTTGTCAGGCGGTTGAATGTTGCGGAACAACGAACTCGCCAGGTCAGTCGTCCCAACCGGTAGCTTAATCGGACCGAAGTTGGCTTCGTAGCGAGCAACATTCTCCGTCAACGCTTGCATGAACATCTTGGCACCCATAGGGGACATAAGCACGCGTGCCACCACTTCCGGATGGGTACCCGGCAGCATCGTGGCAAAATCGAAAATCATCTCAGATGGGGTGTGCGAGATACGCGCCATATTGCTATATTTGCTTTGTAAACCTTCCGGCAGCCGTAAGGGTGGGATGCCGGGTTTCGGTTGTTTAGGTTCTGTCATTGGATCGGGGCTTTAGAATGGAATTTCGTCGTCACTGAGCGTACCCATATCCTCAGTGCCGGCCTGTTCACTCTCCGCGCGGCTATCCAGGAACTGCACGGTCATTGCGGTCAGCTCAAAACTGGCTCCTGAAGTTCCATCCTGGCGATTATAGATGCGGGGACCACCGGTAGCGGGGTCAGCCATTAAGCGGCCTTCGATCAGGGCCTTACTGCCTTTATGCAGGAAATTATTGCAGTTTTCTGCTTGTTTGCCCCAGGCAGAAACACGGAACCAGACGGTTTCTTTGACGCGTTGGCCATCTGAACCAGTATAGGTACGGTTCGTAGCCACAGGGAATGAAGTTACAGCCTGTCCGGATGGGGTGAAGCGCATTTCGGGGTCTTTGCCTAAATTTCCTACGATTGTTACTTTTTGATACATAATTCCTCCATTGGTCTAAAGTTTCTGATTGGTCTAATTTGGCTCATAGCTGACAGTTGTTGGCTGACAGCAATTAAGTTTATGTGAAATTAATTCTATATCAAATTTTATAAGTGCAAGTGAGATTAGTTCTTGAGTTCTTGAGCCATCAGCTTATTAAGTATAGAATGATTGTTCTAAACTGTCAAGACCCAACTTACCGAATATTCAATTTGATCTTCTGGTAAATCCAGCCCATGATCCACTATCCCCCAATTGCCCTGCAATCCCAATTCCCGTGCTGTCAACTCGAAATGACACATACCAATGCCCATATCCAGACGCTGCATATCGTCGATCTGTACCAGCCGGGTCATCACATTGCGATAACCTTTCGTGCGCTGTAAAAAGAAATGGAAAGCCCGCTCGGTTCGCACAATCCGCCAGGGCTGTTTATTTGATGCAGAGGGACCCAGACGTACATTTTCCAGTGCCAGCGCATACGTCCCAGCACGTTCATGTGATAACGGGATACCCCACACACCATCAAAGAAGAGCTCCTCCCAGGGTATCCGTCGATTTCCTGCCACACGCTGTCGGATCACGCCTTTGCGTGCCAGAGCTTCATCCTGCACCAACCCGATCGCCAGGATGGCTGGCATACGTTCGCCATTTTCCAGCGCGATCTTACGAGCAAAAGCACTCTTGGTAAAGGTACCCCCCAGCCAACACGTACCCAGACCCAGATCGGTGGCAACCAGGACAATCTGCTCCATACGATAGCCGTACTCCTCCAAATTCTGCTGACCCGCACCCAAAGCCCCAACCACAAAGCCACTCGCTCGCTGGATGAACCCATACGTCCCCAGCCCGCGTAAAGCTTTGCCATCCTGATCTTCCGCTGTAATCAGATCAAAGCGCATCAGCGTCCCAAACGGGCCAGTTCTCAACTCAGTCATCAATCCCCTAAGTTTTTCCTGCATCTCTTCAGGAATCGGATCTTTGCTATACTTCCGGCATGAGAAACGCTGCTGAATCAGATCTGTGATGGATTGGTTGTAGGTTGGCATAGAAGTATTATATCGTACCGTACGAGTATGGCTTGTCGGTTCCCCTTATCTATGTACAGCTTTTTCATAGATTTCAGCAAACAAGCGACCATAGGTGGGTGAAGCAGTGGAAGAAACCCGATTATTTACCTTCTCAATCTCTTCGTCACTTGTTCGTACCGCAATGGTTTCCACACCACCGCACAAAAGTGCATCGTTTATACGCCAAAATCCAATCATCTTATCGTCACACAGCCGGGGAATAACACACAATATCCATGAGCATGCACCACAGTATGCACGTCATATCCCTCCTCCTTCAGACTGTGTAAAGAATGTTCAACGATACGTTCTGCTGTGTTTATTTCTTTTATAAATTCACAAGATAATCGCTAAAAATTGATTAATTTAGAACTCAACCTTTAATCTGAAATCTGAAACCTGAATTTTGAATCCTCAATACTTCCGAAGGACTTCAAACGTCTTTATCAAAGCTACAGCTCAACTGCTTAAGCGTTTAACAGCTTCTTCTTCACCAAATTTTGCTTCTCTCGTGGCGTCAAAAAAGCACTTTCCACTGCATTCAACTGCGCCTGCCGGATTTGAGCTTCTGATAAACCCGCCTTGGGTGCGGCAACCTCATATTCATATCTCAAATCGATCCCACTGATACCGGGATCATCCGAGTTGATGCTGGCACACAGTCCATTCTCCAGAAAAATCTTCAATGGATGGCTGGCATAATTTGCCACCGAGCTGGTCTGGAAGTTACTGGTTAGATTGCATTCAATCCCAATCTGGCGCTCGAACAGGTAATCCATTAAAGACTGGTCATTCACAATTGCCAATCCATGACCGATGCGCTGAGCACCCAGCACCCTGATCGACTGCCAGACGCTCTCGGCGCCAGCTGCTTCACCAGCATGCACTGTTGCTTTCCACCCCACCTCGCGTGCACGTTCAAAATGCCGTTGGAACAATTCAGCAGGGAAATTGGCTTCATCGCCTGCCAGGTCAAGCCCAACAATGTGCGCAGCAAAAGGCAGCATAGCTTCCAGTTCTTGCATAGCGACATCGGGTCCGTAGGTGCGGCTGAGGATACCCAATAACTTTGCCTGTATTTCACTCTCATCGCGTCCAGCCTGAACACCATCCAGCACCGCTTCTACCACACCCTGAGGTGCCAGGGTATGTGTCTCTGCCATAAACCAGGGGCTGAAGCGCAATTCAATATAATCGATTCCTTCCGCAGCAGCATCCAATACAGCTTCATAAGCTACACGCTGGCAGGCTTCCATATTCACCAGCATACGCATGGGCAGGGTGAATTTCTCCAGAAACGCCATCACACCCGGTTGCTGGCTTTGCACCTGAACGTGAGGACGCAAGCTCTCTTCATCCCAGGCTGGCAGATCCAGATTATGCTCCCGGGCGAGATCCAGGATGGTGCTGATGCGGATATTGCCTTCAATGTGGCGGTGCAGGTCGATTAAGGGAATGTCTTGTGAAATCATAGTTTCCTTTACAATGGAGGCTCTGTGGGTTACACCCTCCGAAAATTTTTATTTTCTTATTATTGTAGCCCAAATTATAACCCTCGAAAATAAATAACTCTTAATTTAATTTAATAATTAAGATAGTTTTACTCATATTTATTTAATCTATTCCCTTTATTATAAATATACCTCTATTTGTTTGGGTGAAACAAATTGGATATATGAGAACTCTCCTCTCAAAATCTGTGAAATCAAGCAAAATTTCACAGATTTTGATTTAAGAGTAGGAAGTCACATTTTGTCATAATCCCGGATGGAATAATATAAGTTCACTCTTATATAAAGTATTCACTGGTCAGGCTTTTTACCAGACGTTATAATAGAAACATGAATTTTAGCCTACATACAGCATTTCCAGACGCTTTGGAAAAGGAATGGAACGAGTTACTTGCAGAAAGCATCACACACGTTCCTTTTTTACGTTATGAATATTTACAGAACTGGTGGCAGACCCGCGGTGGTGGCGAATGGCCACAGGAGGCGCAATTGTGCATTATCAGCGCGCATCGTGATGGGCAGCTGATCGGGATCGCGCCGCTCTTCTGCAGTTCGCATGAGGGCCGCTCAGCGCTGCTTTTCCTGGGTGCGATTGAAATTTCTGATTATCTCGATTTCATCGTCCGCGCAGATGATCTGATTGCCTTCCTGGATGGTTTGCTGCCGTACATCAGTAGTGCGCCGGAAATGCCTGTCTGGGAATGCCTAGATCTCTACAACCTATTGGGGGACTCGCCTAGCATCACCCAGCTGGCACAGTCAACCGCAGGGTTGGGATGGGGTTTCACCAGCGATGTCACCAATCATGCGCCGGTGATTCACCTGCCAGGTGATTGGGAGCAATACCTTGCCAGCCTGGACAAAAAACAGCGCCATGAAGTTCGCCGCAAGATCAGGCGTCTGGAAGAGGCTGAGGTCTCTTCACGCTGGTACATCGTGCAGGATGCGGAGACCCTCGAGGAGGAGATCGACCACTTCCTGGGCTTGATGGCGCAAGATCCCGAAAAGGAAGCTTTCCTGACCGAAGGGATGGTCACCACCATGGCAGGCTCTATCCAGTGTGCCTTCGAGGTTGGCTGTCTGCAGCTGGCATTCCTGGAGATTGACGGGCAGAAAGCCGCCGCCTACCTGAATTTCGACTATCTCAACCAGCTGTGGATTTACAATTCCGGGCTGGATCGCAATTTTATGAGTTATTCGCCCGGCTGGGTTTTGCTGGGTTATCTGCTGCGCTGGGCAAACGAGAACGGCCGTAGCAGCTTCGACTTTATGCGCGGGGATGAGGACTACAAATACCGTTTTGGTGCCAGTGACCGCTTCGTTAAGCGTCTGACACTCACCCGGCCCTAAACAACGCGAGCACCTTCGGGAGGCAACATGCCAACAACTGAACAGGTAATGGAAGCTTTATCACACGTGCAGGATCCTGAGTTGGGTCGTGACCTGGTTTCGCTGAATATGATCCGTAATCTGGTGATTAATGATCGCACAATTTCCTTCACTTTACAACTCACTATCCCTGGCTGTCCTTTAAAAGATCATATGGCCAAAGATGCCCGCGAAACCTTGATGAAGTTGCCTGGTGTGCGTCAGGTGCACATCGAATTTGGTAGTATGACCGATGAAGAACGTAAAGCGGTACTCAACCATGGCAATCGTCCCCTACCCAAGCTGAATGCCATGAACAGGATCGGTCGTGTAGTCTCCGTGATGAGTGGCAAAGGTGGAGTGGGTAAGTCTTCAATAACAGCCATGCTGGCAGTAGAGCTGGCAAGGCAGGGTCAAAAGGTAGGCATTCTGGATGCAGATATCACCGGAGCCAGTATTCCCAAATTATTCGGTTTACCTGCAGGTGGTTTGCGCGGCGGTGATATGGGTATTCTCCCAGCCATCACACCTCTTGGAATTCGTATTGTTTCCAGCAATCTGATGCTCAAGGAAGAAGACACCACCGTTGCCTGGCGTGGACCCCTCATCGCGGGTATGATCCAGAAATTCTGGGATGATGTGCTCTGGGGTAAAATTGACACCCTTTTGGTCGATCTTCCCCCTGGCACTTCAGATGCCACACTCACAGTCATGCAGAATCTGCCCATCAAAGGCGTAATGCTGGTCACCACCCCACAAGAACTCTCAGGGTTGGTGGTGCGCAAAGCTGCCCATCTTTTGAACCGACTGGATATTCCCATTTTGGGTATTGTGGAGAATATGAGTTATTTCCGTTGCCCAGGCTGCAATGAGGAGTATTCAATTTTTGGTCCCAGTCGTTCTGCCCAACTGGCAACAGATTTCAACACCACACTGGTAGCACGTTTGCCGGTAGACCCTGAAATTGCAAAGCTATGTGATCAGGGCAAAGTGGAGCAGGTACAGCTGCCGGAGATCATGGCCTTGGCTGCCCAAATCATTGTTGAAACCAATATGCATTTCTGACCAACAGACCCAACAAAACAATAACAAAACACCCCGATTGATTTAATTCGGGGTGTTTTGTCAATTTAATGATTTATGACAATTATTTTGACTTATTGATGCTCCGGCGGATTACTTTGACCGTGTCAATCATCACTAGTACCAGCAAGCTGGCACCAAAGCTGATGCCTAATTCCAGTAATGTCAGTGATTGAGTACCAAAAATATTCTGCATGAATGGAAGATACACGACACCTAATTGGAGCACAAAAGTCAACAGAACCGCACCCAACATCATCTTATTTTGGAAGATGCCGGCTTCCAGAAGGGTCTGGCTTTCAGAGCGGGATGCCAGTGCATTTCCCATTTGTGAAATTGTCAGAGTCGTGAAGACCATTGTCTGCCAGGCAAATTCATGATTAAAGTTGAACGCCCATAGACCGACTGCCAGTGAAACAGCACCCATCAAGGCTCCAATCCAGAGTACATCAATCCCTAAACCACGACCAAATATCTGTTCTTTGGGATCGCGGGGCGGACGTTTCATAATATCCGGTTCAGATGGTTCCTGTGTTAATGCCAGACCAGGCAGGCCATCCGTTACCAGGTTGACCCACAAAATTTGCAGTGGCAACAGGGGTAATCCTAAACCCACAAAAGGACCGACCAGCATCACCACGATCTCACCAAAGTTGGAAGTCATGGTGTACTTAATGAATTTGCGAATGTTCTCATAGATGCGGCGACCTTCGCGTACAGCCGAGACGATGGTGGCAAAATTATCATCCAGCAGGACCATATCGGCAGCTTCTTTGGATACATCTGTGCCGGTGATACCCATAGCCACACCAATGTCAGCTTTCTTGAGAGCTGGTGCATCATTGACCCCATCACCAGTCATGGCGACAATCTGACCCAATTCCTGTAAGGCTGTGACAATCCGCAATTTGTGTTCTGGAGCAACCCGCGCAAACACTGAGGTGTCTTTGACGCGCAATTTCAAGGTAGCATCATCCATTTTGGCCAATTCAGCGCCTGAGATCACATCGTCACTGGTCGCAATACCCAATTCTTTTGCGATGTGAACCGCAGTCAATGGGTGATCGCCAGTGATCATGATCGAACGGATACCAGCTGTGTTCGCCTCTGCGACGGCATCCTTCACTTCAGAACGCGCTGGATCAATCATGGCGAACATACCAACAAATACCAGGTCCTTTTCAAGGTCTCCACATTCGGGTTGCGTGCTTTGACCCGTACATTGACGGAACGCCACACCCAGAATGCGCATGCCTTTCTGCGCCAGATCATCATGCGCTTTTTGAATGCGGTTCTCCCAATTGTGATCCAGATCGACAATTTCATTGTCAGTCCAGACACGATTTGAGATCTCCATTAAGCCATCGACTGATCCTTTGGTGATAGACAGAAATGGTTCATCTGCGGAAAACGCAGGTGATTGGATCAACGCTTTGAGTGCATTCGGTAATTTATCAATTTGTTCAATTTTGTGCACCGTGGACATGCGTTTGCGATCAGAATCAAATGGTAGCTCAGCTACGCGGGGTAAAGCTACTTCCAGTTTTTCTTTCCATAGACCAGCTCGAACAGCCGCAACCACCAACGCGCCTTCGGTTGGATCGCCTACAGAAGAAAAACCATGTTCTGTCTGTTCGAGGATGGCATCATTACACAGCGCACCACCGGTCAACATCAACGCCAAAGAGCTGCTTTGATCAATAATCGGAGCAGTGGATTCAGCTTCGGTCATACTTGGGCTGTAATCACGCAAAGACTCAATCATATCGGTGCGATTACCAGCTACATCCACCAGGGTGACCGTCATACGATTTTCTGTTAAGGTACCAGTCTTGTCAGAGCAAATGGTGGTAACCGAGCCCAGGGTTTCCACAGCCGGCAACTTGCGAATGAGTGCATTACGCTTCAACATACGTTGAGCGCCTACAGCCAGGGCAATTGTTACGACTGCTGGTAAACCTTCCGGAACAGCAGCAACTGCCATACTGATGCCGGTTAAGAACATCGTCCGTAAGTCTTCTCCACGCAAGATTCCTAATAGAAAAACCACCACCACGATGACCAGGGCAGCAATTGCCAGCGACTTACCGAGTTGGTCCAGCCGCCTTTGTAATGGCGTACGCTCAGCACCAACCGATTGGATCATCTCGGCGATTTTTCCTAATTCAGTATCCATACCCGTATCGGTCACAACTGCGGTAGCGCGTCCGTATGACACCAATGTTCCCATAAAGACACGATTATGCTGGTCTCCCAGTGCCGGGTTTTCTTTGAGATTTTGATTGAGATCTTTCTCTACTGCCTCCGATTCTCCGGTGAGAATCGCCTCCTGGACACGCAAATTCGCATTCTCGATCATATTACCGTCAGCAGGGACTGAACTACCAGCCTCCAGATAGAAGACATCTCCTGGCACAAGTTCACGGGAAGAAATTTCAGACACACGTCCACCACGACGCACGCGCACCCTGGGAGTTGCCATTTTTTTGAGTGCTGCCATCGCCTGCTCGGCACGATATTCCTGACTGAAACCAAGTGCAGAGTTCAGCAGGACAATGATCAGGATTACGATGGCATCTTTGTATTCATGCAGAAAAAACATAATGATCGCTGATACGATCAGAATCACGACCATCGTCTCGGTGAGTTGTTCCAGAATGATCTTCCACGGGCTCTTAGTACCCCGGTCAATCAATTCATTCGGTCCATATTTCAGCTGCCGGACAGCAACTTCTTTTTCCGAAAGACCATTTTCCAGGTTGGTTTCAAATTCCTGCAAGATTTCTTGAGGTTGCTTAGCAAACCAATTTTTCATAATCATCCTTTCATAAATCAGTTAATCTCAATATCAATGCTGAATAATTAAAAAAACCAGCACGAATGTGTTGGTCTCGCAAACGCTTTATACGCATAGGTCACCGGGAGCATTTTCCTCCGTATTGACGACAACCCATTCCCTGTCAGGAAAGCTAATCCCCAATCAATAAAAAAAGTATAAGGTTGCATTTAGTCCTTGTCAAGATTTGCACAAAACCAATTTTGTACAAAGTTACTAACTATTATAAAAGAAAGCAACAATTTATGGTTAAACTCATCTTGAATTTTACTTGGTTGATCAGGAGTAAAAAGTGGCTGGTGGGTGTTTTTGGTGGGTAATTTACCCACCAAAAACACCTAGACAACTTGATGATTGATAAGCTACAAAAATGACCTTTATAAAAACGCTATCCTTTTTCCAATTTGTCATACAATGGGATTTATTGATAATAAAAAAGTAGGAATTATGGTGAAAGACCGCAAACCTGGTTATCTGCAACAACTTCGTTCCATGCCGCGCAATGTCTGGGCAGTTAGCCTGACCAGTTTCCTGATGGATATTTCTAGTGAAATGGTGATCAATATTTTGCCGTTGTTTCTATCCAATGTGCTCGGAGTGAAAACTAACATCATCGGTCTGATTGAAGGGGTGGCTGAGACCACCTCCAGCCTGCTGAAGATGTTCTCCGGCTGGTTCTCGGATAAGATCGGTGGCCGTAAGTGGCTGGCTGTGGCCGGCTATGGGATCTCCGCCTTTTCCAAACCCTTCTTTTATTTCGCCAATACCTGGGGATTGGTGGCAGGAGCACGGTGGGCAGACCGTGTGGGAAAAGGAATCCGGACAGCTCCCCGTGATGCTTTGGTAGCCGATTCCATCCAGGAGGAACAACGCGGACTGGCTTTCGGATTTCATCGGGCAGCGGACACAGCCGGTGCCATGCTGGGACTCATAATCGCCTTGTTGGTTACCTGGTTGGCACAAAGAGATTCCGCAATGCTCTCCGCCAGCACCTTCAAGACAATTGTGATCATCAGCATCTTTCCGGCCATTCTGGCGGTGCTGGCTCTGGCAATCGGTGTTAAAGAAACAATCAAAAAGAAACAGTTCGAGATGCCAAAGTTCGCCTTCAAAAGTCTGGGAAAACCTTTCATGACCTTTATGGTTATTGTAGCAATCTTCGATTTGGGTAATTCATCCGATGCCTTCCTGGTCTTGCGTGCCCAGGAGCGGGGTTTGAACATCCTGGGTATTTTGGGTATGTTGATCACCTTCAATTTGATCTACACACTCATCTCCACCCCGGCTGGCGCGTTATCCGACCGCGTTGACCGGCGCAAGATCATCATAGCAGGTTGGTTAATTTATGCAGTGATTTATCTCGGTTTTGCTCTGGCAAGAACTGGAGTGCAAATCTGGCTTTTATACGCCATTTATGGACTGTACTACGGCATGGCGTATGGCACCTCGAAAGCGATGGTCGCTGATCTGGTGCCAGAGACCTTACGCGGTACCGCTTATGGCACATACAATGGCATCATCGGAATTCTCGACCTGCCGGCTTCTCTGATTGCGGGTATTCTTTGGCAGGGTTTGGGCAATTGGCAGGGTTTTGGACCTGCAGCGCCTTTTTACTTCGGGGCCGGAACGGCACTCCTGGCAGCAATTCTAATGGTCATCTGGCAAAAGAGCCAGGGAAAAACCGCCTCGTAAACCTGACCAATAAAAAAGTATTTACAAACGAAAAACCGGTTTTCACCATCAAACCGTCCAAATAATAATATTCAACCCAAACCTGGTACGATCTTGCAACTATATAATCATCCTGATTTATAAGAGATGATTGATGACAATGTTGCCCCAATTAAATACGCTCCAGCAAGTTCAGACCGAATACGAAATCAATAAATATCTATCGATATTTAAGGATATCAGCCAGGCACAGTTTGTCTTATGGTTGATGCGCGACCCGGAGATTGCTATTTTAAAGGTAGACTCTACGCTGGGCATCGACCATCCTGTCGGAAAATATCCCCAATTATTAGCATGGGGTTGGAACCAGAGTGGAACCGAAGTAGTAGAAAATAAACTTCAATTGGAGGAGTTTGCACGTTGGGTTCAGAAGCCAATTCAAAATCTACTGAATTTACCAGTCTTCCACCATGAATTACCCCTGGGTATCATCCAGGTTGCCAACTTTAAAGACGCATCCCATCAAAGTACTCTGGAAAAATTGGCGCAACTCATGGCGGAATCTATAATCACCCATCAACAACTTATGGATAGCAACCGCTGGGCAAGCCGTTTGCAACAATTATTGGAGTTTATTGGCAGCATCAGTTCTTCTCTGGATCCCGACCAGATTCTACGTATGTTGTTGGAGCAGGTATCTTTATTATTGGATGCCGAAGCAAGTTCTTTATTCCTGACGGACCAAAATAGTGGAGAAGCCATTTTGCATCTCTCTTCCCGTACCGACCGGCGGCTGGTGGAAAACTATCGCATTCCGCAGGGAAAGGGTTTAATCCAGCATGTGATCGCCAGTGGTGAAACCCTGGTGGTGAATGATGTTCAAAACGATCGCCGCCACTTTAATGGGGTGGATGTCTTATCCAATTTCCAGACCCGTTCTGTCCTGGCTGTCGCTCTGGTTGCCAATCGTATCGAATTGGGCCGCCAACGCGGTAGCACCCAGGGACGCATCATTGGTGGATTGGAAATTCTGAACAAGATGAATGGCGGATTCACAAAGATGGATATTGCGTTAGCAGAAATTTTCGCCAGCCAGGCAGCCACCATCCAGCAAACAGCACAGATCTACAGTCAGATGGACGATCTGATGATGCAGCTACTGACCAGCCTGATGCACGCTGTGGATGCAAAAGATCCTTATACCAAGGACCATTCAAAATGTGTTTCAGAATATGCCGCCGCCATTGGCATTGAGATTGGATTACCCGCTGAGGATATTACTCAATTAAGGTTGGGTGGTCTACTGCATGATGTCGGTAAGATTGGCATCCCGGATGAGATCCTCAAGAAGATGGATAAACTGACTCGTGAGGAGTTCCAGGAAATTTACCGTCATCCCCAAATTGGATACAAGATTGTTGAAAACGTCAGTTTTCACAGCCGGGATGTCTTGAAAGCTATTATCGAACATCACGAACGTCTGGACGGCAGTGGTTACCCCTTGGGGTTACGGGACAATGAAATTTCTATGATCGGAAGAATTATGGCGGTTGCAGATTCTTTCCATGCCATGATTTCTGACCGGCCATATCGTCTGGCACTCACTCATGAAAAGGCATTTGATGAACTGAGTAAATATGCGGGTGTTCGATATGACGACCGCTGTATCCAGGCGTTGAAAAATGCTTATTTAGAAGGGCAGATCATAACCCACGGGCTCTGACAACTACATAAAATGTTCAAAATTTTTCAGAAACATATTGACCACATCCGGGTCAAAATGCTTGCCGCTCTGTTCATGAATATAATCAACGGCTTTCTGAATCGGCCAGGGTTTGCTATAGGGGCGTTCAGAGGTAATGGCATTGAACACATCCACTACCGCAAAGATACGTGCTACCAAAGGGATCTCGTTTCCTTTCATACCCAGTGGGTATCCTGTTCCATCCCATTTTTCATGGTGGGAGTAGGGGATATCAATCGCTGGACGTAAGAATTCGATAGGATAGAGCATATCACGCGCAAAGATTGGATGCTTACGCATTATCACCCATTCATCATCTGTTAAAGGTCCTGGTTTGTTAAGAATCTGATCGGGCACCCCAATCTTGCCAATATCATGCAGGGTGGCACCCCGGCGAATGTGAGTCAATTCCTCGAGATCACGTATGCCCATCGCTTGCGCCAGAATTAATGTCCACTCTTTCACTTTCTGGCTGTGCTCGCCAGTAATACGATCGCGAATATCCAGCGCTCGCGCCCAACCTTCAATAGTACGATCATACGCAAAGCTCATTTCGCGATTGGCCCGGGTTAATTTATCCAGAAGCTGACCATTTTCAATTGCGATAGCTGTCTGTTGCGCTAATGCCCCCAGAAATTCTTCCCATTCGGCATCATCATTTTTCACAAAGCGGCGAAATACTTCCAGTACACCAAGACAATGACCTTTGGAATTTAGTGGCACTGCGTAATAGGATGTAAATTTTTCCACGGCTATATTTTGGAAGTACGATTCCCATTTCGATAATTTAATATCCGGCAGGAAAATAGGCTGGTTATTGATGATGACCCACTCCGCCGGTCCCAAATTGAATGTCGCCAGTGTCTCACGCGCTTTGGATTGGTAAAAACCGATACCCATTTCAAATGAAATTAAAGAGGAATTCTCGTTTGTTAACAAAATATCGACGGCGTCCACCCTTAACTGCACCGCAATCTGACTGATCAGGAAATGCATGGTGCTGTAAAGGTCAAAATTACCTACAATCATCCTATCTATTTCACGCAGTGTGTTCAAGCGCTCCAGTTGCCGCTCTTTTTGTTCATTCAATCCTTCACGCTGGATGGCATACGCAGCTATTTCTGCCAATGCCACCAGAATGCGAATATCATCATCGTTCCAGGGGCGATAAGCACCAGCTTCAATCATCCCAATTACCTGATTATCCACAATCATAGGCACAATCAGGATGGAAGAGACGCCACCAGTAAAGTCCAGCATGGTTGGCCCGGGATTGATTTGAACATCATTGTTCAAATAATAGGATTTATTTTCCACTACCCAACCAGCCGCACCGACTCCCACCTGAATACGCAACCCTCCCTGCACCTGAAAATCACCCTGACCGGGTGAATAAACCAGCTCATTGGATTCTGGATCCAGAATCGCCAGGGAAATACCTGTTGCCCCCAGAGCATCTTTGGTTATCCCTAAAATAATTTTATAAATGCTATCGAGATGGTGCGTCTCTCTTAATGCTTGAGCAAGATCAACTACATTGGTGAGTTCCCGTTCGCGTTGAATGACCATGACTAACTGTTCGTTTAATTGTCTGGTTCGGTCTTTTACCTTGATTTCCAATTCCTGATTTAGTTTATGCAGCTCTTGTTGCACTTGTTTACGTTCAATTGCCAATGCGATTTGATTGGATACAAATGTCAACAAATCTCGATCAGCATCTGTGTAGGATATTTCACGCTTATCATAGGTTTGAACGACTAAAACGCCAATAGGTTTTCCCATCTCGGTTTGCAATGGGACACCCAGCCATTGATTAGAATCAGCTCCCGTCGGTGCAATTTGATGCTGATTCGTTATTTCCTGTTCATTGTCATTGGTCAATAACAAGGGTTGACCGGATTTAATCACAAACTCAGTGATTCCGCCACCATTGGTTCTTGGTTCAGGCTTGGTGCTGAATTCATCCACAAAATAAGGAAAAGAAACAGTATCCGTTTGCTCATCATATAAGGCGATGTATAGATTTTTCGCTGGGATTAATTCCTTAACAACCTCGTGAACAAAGGTGAATAAATCATGTAAATCAGTTGTGGTATTAGCAGCTTCAGAAATGCGATAAATGACATCCTGTAATTTTTCAAATCGTTTCCGTTCAGTGATATCCAGCACCACACCAACCAGGCCACTTGTCTGCACCGGATTGTTACTGCTATATGCTGCTTTAAAATACATAACATCACGCAATTCACCATCTGCCGCTCGAATGCGTGCTTCAAAAGATTTTGTAATGCCGGATGCAATAATCTGTTGATTTTCCTTTACAAAAGTCTCTGCCAGGTCTTCAGGCCAGATATCATGCACAGTTTTTCCAATAATTTCGTCCCGCGAGATTCCATTCAATTTTCCAAATGCCTGATTGCATCCCTGATAATGGAAATCAGCTCCCATGATAAATACCGGCGCAGGGATAGTGTCAATCACCAACTGCAGGAATTCTTCAGATGCTACTAATTGTGCTGTGCGTTCCATTACCCTGCTCTCCAGGGTTTCATTGACTTTTTGCAGTGCTTCTTCTGTTTCCTTACGAGCGGTGATATCCAGAATATAAAAATTATATTCAACCAATTCATCCTCTTTAATTTGATGAACATAGGTCAGGGCGTACACCCAACGGATTTCACCAATGGCAGTAAGAATCCGGTACTCTTCACTCAGAAAAGCTCGGTCATCCTGATATTGGAGAGAATTGTAATTGAAAGCCTTCTTGCGATCATCCGGGTGAAGAATTTGAATGTATTCCATCTCGCCACTTAAAAATTGTTCGGGGTGATAACCAAACTGACGGATATTGGGGGAAACAAATTCCATGGTGCCCTTGTTTTTATTTTCAACCAGCAATTTGAAAACAACCACCGGTCCGGAGGCAAATAATTCCAACTCTTGATTCCGTTTCTCCTCCAAGAGTTTGCGATCAATCGCCATGGCAATCTGGCTGGAGACAAAACTTAATAAATCCCGATCGCGCTCCGAGTAACGAATTCCTTCAATATAGGTCTGAATCACCAGGGCACCGATGATCTTCCCCTGCATGGTTTTTAGCGGAATACCCAACCATTCCAACGGTAAGCTGCCAATCATGCTGATTTCACCTTGTTTTGTCAATTCTTCAATCATTATTTTTGACAATAAAACAGGTTCACCGTGATGCAATATATACTCTGTCAGTCCACGTTTGGCTTTACGATCACGGGCTTTAATCTTTCGTTCTTCAGGAAGTAAATAATCTTTTTCATCTACATAATAAGGAAAGGTGATATATTCACTGTTCGTGTCATAGATGGCAATATACAGGTTGTTAGCCGGGATCAATGAGGCAACAATCTCATGAACGCGCTTAAACAAAGCATCCATATCGGATGTGCTGGCAGCTGCATCCGATATCTCGTATACTGCGCGTTGGATCTCCTCTGAGCGGTAACGGTTTTGAACATCCAGAAATGTCAGGATGGAGTATTGTTCTTCATGCCATTCAAATGGAGTTTCTTTAACTTCTGCCAACAACCATTGATCATTATCATGCAAATCAAACAATGTTTTTCCAACAGCAGAAGGATTCAGTATCTGGATGGATAAATTCTCCAGGTCTAACAGTGCGGTATGTTTGTTTTGATCAGTCGACCATTGTGGAATAATTTGCGCATTCAAATCTGGTTGTTGGGAACTTAACCATGATTGCGCAATAGCATTGAGATATTGGATCCGGCGTTGTGTATCCAGAACAATAATAGCCTCCTCAAAAGATGAGAAAACCGGATCAAGGTTAGCAAATGCTTTTTTTTTCATCCCAGTCTCTACAAAAAAAATAATAGTAAGATAGCGAATTTTCTGTTGATAAAAGTATACAAGATTATGTGAGGAAGAAATGCACCCTTTCAATTTTGGAAGGTGATTTTCGATAAATTTCTTATGTTATTTCCTGTCAATTTTCGGTTAAAATCAATTTATCAATAACTCAAAGGATCACATATGAGCAACGATATTAATGCTGTCCAATTTGTAAAATTTCTAATCAAAGCCAAACAAAATACCTATGCAGGTAGTGGCGTTTTCAGTCAGGCATCCCGTACAGCCTCTAAAGATCTGGCATTTCGGGAAGGTGAGTGGAGTTACCTGGATTCCTATCTGGGTGATTTCCACTTTATTGGCGAGGAAGCTGTCTGGTATGAGCAGATGCCTTTCTGGGGAATGAATTATTATGGGCGTATGCTGGTAGAAAAAATTCCACCTGGCTTTGGAGAATTCCTTGAAATCAGCATTATTGCAGGTGCCCCCGGAAATACCTATCCGCGGACCGGAAGAATTAGTTGGACCGGATTATACCTATACCTGTTCGGTAGAAGGCAATCTGGAGTGTTTTCGTGGACGTGAATTTATTACCATGAAAGGCAAACGCATTTATCAATTATATTTTCATGGTGGAGAACTTCTCTCTCTTAAATAAAACCCATATTAAAAACAAACAACCAGCACCAATTGGTGCTGGTTGATCACCTTTTGAACTTACGGTTTATAAAGATCCTGCATAGGGTATACATAAACAGTAAATTGATCAAAACCGTAAATGATGCCATATTGCTTTAGCATCATCAATTCGATATCTTTTACTGAGTATGTAAATTCATTCTCCCCTAATAAAATCCTCTCACCAGTATAAATATCCTGATAGATATGATTTCCCCAATCAACCACGCAATTCCCCTTTTGCGTTATCAGAACAAACTGCCTTGATACAGGAACACCATCCGGCATTATCTTCTCCTAGTTGTGGGGATTTTTCACCAGTTGGGCAAAATTTGTTGATCTAAGTTTATTCACCAACTCCGTTTGAGCATCTGACCAGATCGGTTGAATCGGGCAATCATCCCCGAACGGGCAGGCACCCGCACTGTGTGAACAGACA
This sequence comes from uncultured Chloroflexia bacterium, assembly GCA_963765655.1. Taxonomy (GTDB): domain Bacteria; phylum Chloroflexota; class Anaerolineae; order Anaerolineales; family Anaerolineaceae; genus UBA6170. The sequence goes on along the minus strand of CAVXXH010000003.1, from coordinate 634,038 downwards.
TTCAGGCTGATAGGGCCGTCAATCGCTTCCACCACATCCAATAAGGTAATTTCTTCTGCATCTCTGGCAAGCAATACACCACCACGCGCACCACGCGAAGTATTAATCAATCCTGCAATCGATAACTGAGAAATAATTTTTGCCAGAAACGATGGGGGGATTTGTTGTTCATCCGCAATCTGGCTGGTAGCTGCGCGAACATTCGATTCCAACCTTGCCAGATATAACATCGCTCGCAGTGCGTAATCAGCCTGTCTTGTAATTTGCATAGGATCTTCCTTTTTACTGTTAAGTGGGTAAAATTTGTCAACTTATAATTAGTTTATTTTACTATATTTTTTTAGGCAAGTGTTTTTTATCATCCACCAATAATGACATTTCCGATAATGATCTTTTTAATATAATGAAGTGTGAATTTTATCACAAATCTGATTGTCAAACATTTGAGAAGTGATTTATTCTCGACAGTGTACCCTGACTGAGTATAATTTAAGCATGAAACCATTCAATTACTCTGTTCCGATAAATGTCCGCTACGGGGACCTGGATCCCCAATGGCATGTGAATAATTCGCGCTTCCTCACCTTCCTCGAACATGCCCGGGTTTCCTACCTGATGCATCTGGGTCTATTTGATGGCGAGAACTTCTTCGACTTCAACCTGATCGTTGCCGATATCCACATCGCCTACCTTGCGCCAATTCAGCTAAAACAAAAGGTGGCTGTCCACATCCGCTGCGAAAGGATTGGTAATAAAAGCCTGACTTTTGTCTACGAGATCCGCGATGAAGACACCCTGCAAGTTCTCTCCACTGCCGAAACCATCATGGTCACCTATGACTACCACCTCCAGAAGAGTATCATCGTCCCGGATGAGTGGAGGAAAGCGATCTCGGAGTTGGAAGGAGTAGCGTTTACCCGCTAGACAGGGCGGCTCACCAAAATAAACGAAACCGACTCGGCTCCACATTCAAAAATACTTCAGAAATCATATCAAGTAATCAAAAAGAAAGGGGCATACAATGACTCTTCCCAGCATTGACCAGGAATACATGCTCAATTTCCTGACCGGATTATTAGACACCGCCAGCCCAACTGGTTTTACCGAAGCAGCCATCAACTATACCGAACAGGCACTCTCAGCCTTCCCGGAGTTGAGCTGTAGCCGCAACCGCAAAGGTGGACTACTTGTCAAATGGATTGGAGAGCGAGATGATCATCCCCGCGCGCTAACCGCCCATGTGGACACCCTGGGTGCCATGGTCAAAGAGATCAAATCCAATGGCCGCCTCAAATTGACCAAACTGGGTGGCTTTGCCTGGAACACCGTCGAAGGCGAAGGGGTCACTGTTTTTACTTCAGATGATAAAAAAATTCGTGGTTCTCTACTGCTGAACAAATCTTCCTCACATGTCCACGGTGCTGCCACCAACGAAACAAAGCGTGAGGACGACGCAATGGAAGTGCGCCTGGACGCCGTCACCCATAACACCGAGGATACACAATCTCTGGGTATTGAGGTCGGTGATTTTGTCGCCTTCGATCCGCGTGTGGAGGTCACCAATGGCTTCATCCGTAGCCGGCATCTGGACGACAAAGCCTGTGTTGCCAACCTGGTGACTGCCGTCAAAGCCATGCATGACGTCGGACGCAAACCATCCCAAACCACCTATCTGCTGATCAGCAATTACGAAGAGGTTGGGCATGGCGCATCAGCAGGTTTTCCACCGGAAGTCGAAGAGCTGGTAGCCGTCGACATGGCAGCCATCGGTGATGGGCAGAACTCGGATGAATTCCACGTCTCCATCTGCGTCAAAGACTCCGGTGGACCCTACCACCATGGACTCTCCACCCACCTGCGCAAACTGGCCGAGCAATATGAAATCCCTTACAAAGTCGATATCTATCCCTACTACGGCTCGGACGGCGAAGCCTACTGGCGCGCTGGAGGGGATGTGAAGGTTGCCCTCATCGGCCCCGGCGTGGACGCCTCGCATAATTATGAGAGGACACATATGGACGCCCTGGTGGGTACGACGCAGTGGGTATTGGCGTATTTAATGGGATGAGAAGAAATAGATTTTTTGCTAATTAATTACAAAAACTCCTTGAGTTTCCACTTTATTATCAATTAGACCTTGGATATAGAAATTTTGACTTACTTTTTGTTTGTCGATTATGAAATAATACTTCTCATACCCAAATGTATTGTTAGTGAGATTAATAACACAATCGATATCAAGACAATTAATAACAGAATCATTAAATGTGGATATTTGTTTGTTTATTTCTGGCATGAATTCAGTGCCATATTCTACGTTTAAAACAGTTTTTTCTGCAATGTAAGGAAACCATTCAGTAAATCCATCTTGGCAAATTAAAATGATCTTACTGTCTTTTGGAATTTGGTTTTTTAATTTCATAATTATGTTTATTTCTTCTACAGTCAAATTTTCATTGGATTTTATATTACCTGGCATTGAATCCTTAATATAAAATACGCTATTTAAAAGAAATATTGAAAAGATAATCGGATAAATAATGTTTTTATTGAAAATATCTTTCTGAGAAGAAAAATAAAAACCGGAGATGACTGCACCAAATATAGGAATAATCCAAATTGCCTCTCTTGGGATGAGTAAAATAGAAAAAAGGCTCATTGGAACAACTAATTGTTTCCTTGACAAAAGAATAAACAGCCCAATTACTATAAATGCATTCCAGATACCAGATACACCTATATAGATAAAATTAAAATGTAGCAAATTTCGTATTTGCGAGTTGATCAAGAACATCCACCCACTATTTTCTGAATTATATTGATACGAAATACTTCTTAAAAATATATCTATTCCATGATTTAAAATCACATTCAGCCAATAAGGTGCTGTAAAAACTAGTGTCAAGATAAAAAGGAAAGATGCGAATTTTAAAATACCTATGTAATAACTCCTATTTATTTTTTTATCGCTTAGATATTTTTCTATTAAGTGAAAAATCAAACTTGTAATCAATATTATTGTCGATCCAAATGCACTCCCAGGACTTGAATAGATACAAATTGAAAAACAAAAAGATAAAAAAATAGTTGACTTTATATTTTGATGTTTGTAAAAAACAAACAAACCAAAGAAGAAAATGATCAAAGATAATGTGCCAAACGATTCAGCTAAACCTGCTCCCATTGTTTGTTCAGAATAAGCCTGTGGCATTATGGAAAATAATATAATTGCGAAATTCTTGGCGTTTTCTGAAATGTTCGTTTTTCTTAGTAGAAAAGCAAAAAACAAAAGAGAAAAAATTGAAACAAGAATTGGTAAAACATTTACAACAAGGAATTCTGGAATTTTTAGATCAAAAACTAAAATTGATTCAATGTAGAAAGGCAACGGAGGATAAGCGAATAAAAGACCGCCTTCTGTATAATAAGGAATAATATCTGGTAATGAATAACCATTCTTATAAATTTCTTTCGCAAAAGCTAAAAACAACCCTCCTAATCGATAAGGAGTTTCAATACCAATATAAAATAAGTGATAGAGACGTACAAAGATACCAAACAAAACAGAAACGATTGTGATTAATGGAATGTTTCTTAGAACTCTATAATTTTTTTTTGGATACATGTTATAAAAATTCTTTTTTCTATTAAGTAAGATGAAGTAAGCTTGTCGAGTATATTAATATACTTTAAAAACATCAATTATTTCATCAGAAAAAACTTTTTCACCAAATATATTGGTTAGGTTTTCTTTATCATTTTGAGAAATCGGTTCGATACTACAGTTTTTGTGAAAGATAACATACTTGATATTTAAACTTCTCAATTCTGTTATTGATTCTTTAGGATTTGAAAGATATAACAAATTCTCAATAGATTTCATTGAGTTTTCAGCTTTTTCCGATCTTCTCGTTATGATCCCTCCCACAATCGGGTGCTCATGGATGGTAGCAAAATACATTTGCTTTCGACTACATCTATAATCCCATAATGGAAAATCCAGTATTGCAAAATTTTCTTTTACTTTTTCTAAATTTACGTAGAATTGAGGAATTTTCACAGGTGAAACAGGAAAGGGAAATGTAAAATTCACTTCAAATAACACAACCAGTATAAGAATAATTATTACAATTCGCTTAACCCAAGCACTGGATAATTGCTTTATAATTTTTCCAATTCCATAAGCAGCTAATATGGATAAACCAAACCATACAAGTGTCATGAATCTACTAGGTGTTCTGCCAAGGTCATAAAACGGAAGTTTACTCAAGTAATAATAAGGCATTGAGACCCATAACTCTTTCGAGTTAATGTGAATTGACAGAGGATCAAAAACTATTTTTAAGTAAGGTCCCAGGACCAATAATAATGAGGTTATTGTCATTAGGATTATTTCCTTACTAAATAGTTTCTTATCCTTCCATAAATAAATAGCACCCCCAATCGCAAATATTGGTGTTATCCATCCAATGAAAAAAACGTTTTCATGCCATCCAGGCAAAGCTATGATTTTACTTAAATTTGAAAGTGAAGGAATTAATTTAACTATAAAACTCTCAGGAGGTGGAATAATAAAAGATAATAAGCTAGCAGAGTGTTTTATTGCACCCGGTTGATATAAATATTCTATTTCTCCATGCATGCCGGAAAATAATAAGGGTTTAAAAAAAGGAATAACGATCAATGCGATTATTAAATTTAAGAAAACAATTTGAAATAAACTTTTCCTGAGCAATTGTTTTTCTGTATTTCTAAGAAAAAATATAAGCAGAAAAAAATATATCGGTAAAAATGTATAAGCTGCTACCTTTAAATCCAACAACATGCAAATGCCACCAGAAATGCCAGTCAATAACGCAATAAAGACTGACCTTCTTTTATTGAAATGAAAAAAACATAAAATGAAAATCAGAATGAAATATGTTGATATTTGTGCTAAATGACCCCCAATGGCATGTGCAATCGTATTGCAATTGAAAGCAAATATCATCCCAGAAATTGTTGCAACCAATTTATTCTGACAAATTTCATAACAAATCAAAGCCATAAGTCCCATACTAAAAATAAAAGAGGAGATTACCATTATGTTATAAACGATCAAATATGAATTCAGGAAAGATAAAATGAATGAAATGACAGGCAGAATTGGAGAAGATAGGATGGTCAGATTCTGATCATAAACAGGGTAATTCAATAATATGGTATTGGATGGAGAGATTCCTAAATCAAAAATCGCTTTTTTGAACCACCAGAATTTGTAAATATATTCAAATCCGTCATGGGGATATCCGATCAGGTGGTCTGAAATGAAGAATATACTGGGCGTAGTGATCAAAATTGTTAGAAATGAGCCCAGTAATAAGTTAAACAAGAGGAAATTTAATTTTTCACTGGTTTTCATAATCATTTTCATTTTTTGGAAAGATTGCTTAAATTTTTTTGTATTGAATTCATTATATAATTGATTGAGTCCTTCCCTAAGCATATCTTTCACATTAGATTTGTTAAGAATTGATATTTTCCCGATACGCTTAGCCTGAATTTTGTAACAAAGAAATTATCTACCATTCTCATTGTTTCATTAATTTTTATTTATGGAATTTCCTTTATTTTGCATATTACTATCAGAAATGAGGTTTGGTTCTTATAGGTACCATTATGGATATTAATAAATTTTTATTTATCATCCAATAATAGGAAATAAGAAATCCTCTTATAAGTGACTATAAAAAATCTAGATCAAAGGAAATAACGATATTTATCGAAACCAAACATTTCCTAACTCAGTTGATTTAAATCCTTTTTGAATAATGAATTTTTCTTGCTCTTGTGAAGTTTGACCAACCAAATAAATTTTTCCATAACTCCCATTATTTATGAAAATAGAATTGATATTTAAATCTGTAGTCCACATATAAGGCAAAATATATTCATACCCCATCACATCTATCAAATAATATTTGACTGGTTCAGCTGAGTAATTATAAAAAGAATATTAAATCTCCTAATTTCCATTCTTCCCTTAAGAAAACTGCTGTCTCTCGAGCGTTTCCTTTGTCCGATTGATAATATTTAGATAATATCGGAATGCATAGAAAACAAAGCAGAAAAATGAAAAAAATTGAATTTATTTTATGTGTTAGTCCATTCAAAATTTTTATATTTTTTTTGATTTTTTCTATTACTACAAAGTAACCCTTAAGACAAATTAAAATCATTAATGGATGAAGAAAAATGAAATGGCGTGAATGAATAAAATAACCTCTAATTATGGTTAAAACCAAAATTGCACATATTTGAATGAAGATACTGAATAAAAGCATACTTAATAATGATTTTTTTTCATATCTGAATATCCTAATAATTCCAATTATTTCTAGAATAAAACAAGTAAATCCCCATATATACATTGCCCAATCATTTCTTTGAATAAACGGAATCCACCCAAGACCTACACTGATTGCTTGCCATAGTGGTTCAATTTTGTTAATAGATTCGGATAAAACTGAGTTATAACCAGCAAACAAATAAAAGGCAGTCAAAGATCCAATTATAATGAAAATAACACTTGTAAAGAATTTTCTAAAAGTACCTGGGTCACCTTTTTTACTAAAGGTGAGAAACCAAAAGAAACCATTTACTATAGAAAAGACAACATAAATGTGAAAAAATCCACCAATTATTGTTACTATTGTAAAAATTATCCAATCTTTGTTATCTTTTGATTGAAATGAATCCAATAATAATTTGGATGAAAGAATATAAAAGAAAATTAAAGAACTATAAAATCTTAATTCTTGAGAATATTGTATTAATAACGGAGAAAAGCTTAAACAAATCACTCCAGCTAATGCAGTTCTTTCATTTGTTAATTTATTAAAAAAAGAAAAACATATAAGTAGAGTAATCGTTCCCCATATTGCTGAAGGTAACCTAAGCCAACCCTCATTTAAAGTAAACTGGCCAATTATCCAGGTTATTGCGTAATCAAGTGGGACAGCTGCAACATGTGAGCGGACTATATTCACGAATTCACTAAATGAGTTAACAAAAATAACTGATGCTACACCTGCTTCATCAAGCCAAAAACTATCTTTTCCAATTTGATAGATCCGGAGCAAAAAACCAAAAAACACAATAAAAACAACCAATAAATTCTTTTTATTGACTCTGATCAATTTCCACATTAATTTGATTTGTTTTAGTTTTCCTCTGACCATATTTATTTTGTTACCTAAATTTCAAGAAGGATATTTGCCATTACTATAGTTTTTATGATTAATTTATAATAGGTAAAAAATTGCATTCTATTCTAGAAATTCTATCTAGTAATTTTTTCAACCTTCTTTTTAAAACCTCTTTAGTATACAAAGCTTAATCATCAAACAATCAATAAATGGCAATTAACCCCTCCCCAAATACCAACAGGAGCAACCAGAGTTGACTATAACGAAGCGCTCTTTTTGAAGATTCAATTGCTCCATAATTAAGAACCGCAACAACCAGACCTATTGTGATCCTCAACAGTCCAGGTAGATTTAACATGTTCGATGTGGGTAAAAACGGGAAAATGATCACATTGAAAAGCAAGATCCAAACGCCAAGGCTTTGTTGGCCATTCCATAGTGCCCTTAAGCTGGCAATCAATCCTGCCATTGCCGGGATGAGCGCTACAAGAAGAATGAATATCGAAAGAAGCATGAATATTTCCGGGTCATTATGGGGGTATCCCCACCATCCACGGAAAGGAATTAGTTCAAATGAAGAAGCTCTTGCTCCCCCTGAATTAACTCCCCAGTCTCCTAACCATATACGCAGAAAGATTTGCCATAATCCAAAGGGAATTACTACTCCCAGTCCCCAGACAACACCACTACGGTAGTGTTTGTTAACCAACAAGGTGATCACACATGCTGCTGCAAAAAACAATGTCAATTCACGTGTTAGTGCAGCCAATGCAAAAAAAGGTAAACTGCGCCACCTATATCCGCGATCAAAAAACAGGATACCCCATTGAACAAGTGCAAATGCCAGAGGTTCTGTGAGATTCAATCTGAGTGAAAGCAATAATCCGGCAAAGGCTCCATACGCTAAAGCATACCACCTGGAATGATTATGATGAATTAATAATTTTTCAGTGGCAATTGTCCCCAGAATAAGGCTGACAATATTAATCAGAATTAACATCCAGGGGATAATATCAATATTTCCAAACGACAACAAATGGGCAAGGAAAGGATATAGTATTCGTTGATAACGATAGGCTGGTTCATCTAGAAAAGCTGCAGCATTAGCTGGATCTTTGGCAATCTGATACGCAAACTGGCCATCATATCCCATTTCTGTTACACCTTGGGTTGGATCAAATTGCTTTCCAATCATCACAAATGACATAGGATCCCAATTGTTTTGAGCAAGCGTGAAGATAGCATATCCTAATATCAATAATCCAACAATCACCCAAGGGTGAAAAATTTTCAACTTTATTGATTTTTGGTTACGGATCCAAGGTTGTATTTTTATTTTCACAGACATTACTCAATAATTTGTTGTAAGGAGTTCAGATTAATTTGAAAATTATCTAGTTTTGTTTACGATCAACTAACTTTTAATGAATTGAATTGAATGCCCGCTATAATTAAATGAATACTAAATAGATTATCTTTATTTCCAGTATTATACAGTATGGCCAAACAATTGATATTTCCAAAACCAATCTACCTATTGATCTTCTATCTTCTATTAATCTCTTTCTTCGCAATCGGGATCTTTTTCACCACCACCAACATCATCTTTGGCAATGACTTCTATGTCTTTCATTCAGCATCCCGAGCACTTTTTATTGATGGGATCAGCCCTTATGCAGAACAGGTGGAGATCGCCAACCAGTTAGGGGTCTATGGACGTCTGGCACAACCTGGTGAGAACTTGCTGACTTTCAGCTATCCTCCCTACGCTCTGATTCCCTTCCTGCCACTTACCTTCCTCCCGCTCAAATTAGCGCAATCCATCTGGGTCGCGTTTTTGTTCTCCACGTTGTTGGTCTTGCCGCTGTTGGCATTTCCTCACGCCCCACGCTGGGCAGTCATCACAACCTTCTGCCTCTACCCCATCAGCTTCAGCCTGATCCTCGGGAACTATGCAATCCTGATAGGCAGCATCCTGATTTTCATCATCGGGATTCTACTGATGCAGGAGAAACCAGGAGCTAATGTGGATATTTTCACCGGGGCATTACTGGCTTTCTGCACCATCAAACCCCAATTCAGCGCTCTCTTCATCCTCTTTATCCTTCTATTCGCCTGGCGATACAAACGCTGGCGATTGATTCAGTCCTTTTTCATCAGTTTTCTGGTGTTCATTGTCTTTTCCTTCATACAACTACCCTCCTGGCCAGTGGAGTGGTACCAGCAATTATTCAAATATGTCGATTCTAATCAAGCCATCCCGCATGTCACCATCATTCTGCAGCTCTTTCTGAACGAACCCACGTCCAATCTGCTCTCGATCATCATCTCGATCTTGATGTTTCTAGCGCTGGCGTGGATGCTGCATAAATGGTGGATTGGAAGCATATCTTCCTTTAAAATCCTGGCATTCATCGGATTTCTGACCTATTTTATTCACCCCCGCACGGTCTCCTACGAGCAGATCACCTTCCTTGTGCCCTTCCTGATCTGGATCTTCTTTAACCCTCCTGCCACCTCCGCCTTTACCAAGCTCTCTTTTTGGCTTGCTGCCATTCTTGTCTCCTGGACGGGATTTTTCGTGTCCAAAGCCGGCCGGGCATCATTCTTCCCCCTGGAATGGATTTTCCTCTTTTATCTCATCTGGATGGCTTACGTCTTCCTTTTTGACTCCCATTTTTCTGACACTATACCCATGCAAAATCATGATTCGAAAGCAATTTGAATCACCCCCTTCAATTTTCAGGGCATTTATTATTTTGTATCAAAAATGAAAGATCAATCATGATGTTCAAAATAGATGAATTAGATCAAAGATTATCCAGGAAAATCAATCTATTTGAATTAGCTAGCTTAGTAACTGTCTTTTTGGTTGCTCTTTACTTTTTAGTAACAAAGTCTGGTATGTATTACGATTATGAAAATTATCTGGCTGTTGGTCAGGGAGATTTTAGTTATTTTTTTTATGGTTACTGGTTAGTTCCGTTTTTTAAATTCCTTGCTTTTTTACCTTTTGAAATCAGTTATGTAATATGGATATTACTAAGCATCATTGGCGTTTATTTTTCAGCTAGAGTGTTTGATGGAAATAGTACAGTAGCATTGTTGTCCTATCAGATGTCTTATTCCCTTTTTTGGGGCCAAATCTCAGGTATCATATGTGGCTTTTTAGGATTATTCTGGTGGGCAATTCACCATAAAAAGTGGGCATTAGCTGGATTTGCTATGCTCATTGTGGCGTCTAAACCACAGTCAGGTGGTATGTTTGTATTGCTACTATGGATAATGGCAGGAGTAAAATGGAAACTAAAACTTCTTGTGTTAATAATTCCAATTTGTGGTTTTGTTTTATCTCTTTTGAGCTATCCAGGATGGATAAGTGATGTCATATCAAGAATGGATAGATTGATCACATGGAGTAACATCTCATTTTGGCAATGGGTGGGACCATTTGCACTAATTTTATTTTTGCCCTTTCTGATTATTCCTTTGTCCAAGCAAAATTTTTTTATAGCTTTAATTTCAGCAGGTATTCTTGCTATCCCTTACTTTTTACAAACTGATTTACTCACTCTGTTTATTTTTCCGGTAGGAAAAATTCCTATTTTTCTTGGTTATTTACCTGCAATCATGTTGCAATTTATGGGATTTGATGGTCAACCTTCAGGTTTCGTAGTTCCACTCTTTGTTTATTTCTGGGTATTAATACCTGAAATAATTAAATGGAATGATTCTAGGAAACTAAAAAAATCAGACTAATTTCTTATTTTCTTTTTCATATATTTACTTAATAATATTGTTAAACCACCGTTATAATACTTAATTGGATAAATAAATTTCTTGTAAATATTCCAATAGGTTCATCAATCATAAGCAAGCCCAAACAATCAGTCCTTCCAAGGCCATTGATTTTCATTCTCTTCTTCCTTCTTTTTTTCTCCCTCCTCTCGATCGGCATCTATCTCACCACCCCCAACATCATCTTCGGCAATGACTTTTACGTCTTTCACTCAGCATCCTGAGCACTTTTTATTGATGGGATCAGCCCTTATGCAGAACAGGTGGAGATCGCCAACCAGTTAGGGGTCTATGGACGTCTGGCACAACCTGGTGAGAACTTGCTGACTTTCAGCTATCCTCCCTACGCCCTGATTCCCTTCCTGCCACTTACCTTCCTCCCGCTCAAATTAGCGCAATCCATCTGGGTCGCGTTTTTGTTCTCCACGTTGTTGGTCTTGCCGCTGTTGGCATTTCCTCACGCCCCACGCTGGGCAGTCATCACAACCTTCTGCCTCTACCCCATCAGCTTCAGCCTGATCCTCGGGAACTATGCAATCCTGATAGGCAGCATCCTGATTTTCATCATCGGGATTCTACTGATGCAGGAGAAACCAGGAGCTAATGTGGATATTTTCACCGGGGCATTACTGGCTTTCTGCACCATCAAACCCCAATTCAGCGCTCTCTTCATCCTCTTTATCCTTCTATTCGCCTGGCGATACAAACGCTGGCGATTGATTCAGTCCTTTTTCATCAGTTTTCTGGTGTTCATTGTCTTTTCCTTCATACAACTACCCTCCTGGCCAGTGGAGTGGTACCAGCAATTATTCAAATACGTCGATTCTAATCAAGCCATCCCGCATGTCACCATCATTCTGCAGCTCTTTCTGAACGAACCCACGTCCAATCTGCTCTCGATCATCATCTCGATCTTGATGTTTCTAGCGCTGGCGTGGATGCTGCATAAATGGTGGATTGGAAGCATATCTTCCTTTAAAATCCTGGCATTCATCGGATTTCTGACCTATTTTATTCACCCCCGCACGGTCTCCTACGAGCAGATCACCTTCCTTGTGCCCTTCCTGATCTGGATCTTCTTTAACCCTCCTGCCACCTCCGCCTTTACCAAGCTCTCTTTTTGGCTTGCTGCCATTCTTGTCTCCTGGACGGGATTTTTCGTGTCCAAAGCCGGCCGGGCATCATTCTTCCCCCTGGAATGGATTTTTCTCTTCTATCTCATCTGGATGGTATACATCTTCCTCTCTCCTTCCCATCCCCCAAACGCTGTACACCTCCAAACTCATGACTCGACAGACCCCCAAACTCTGGTAGAATCAATTTAAGAATGTTGGTAATTGGGACTTCGGTCCCCGATTGTAAAACAAGAGTTACGCCTGTAGCCACCCATGGATGCGTTTACAGGCGTTTTGAAAACAGGAGGTTGCCATGGCTGGCATGGAACGATTTACCCAACGAGCAAGAAGGGTTCTCAGCCTGGCTCATCAAGAAGCTGAGAAAATGCATAAAGATGCGATCAGCACCGAACATTTACTGTTAGGTTTGATCGAAGAAGAAGGTGGCGTCGCTGGGCGTGTATTGCGCGATCTTGGACTCGAGTCCGAGCGTGTACGCGACATGACCGAACGCGTCAGTGGTGTTGGCGAATCCGAAAGCAAGCGGCTTGACCTGACCCCCGGGGTACAGGAAGTCCTTGAGTTCGCGATTGAAGAAGCCCGCAAGATGGGGCACCACTATATTGGAACAGAACATATACTACTGGCATTGGTACGCTCTGACCAGGGTTTTGCCCTGGAAGTCCTCAAGAAGTTAGGCATCTCTGCCGAACAGATCCGGCGTCAAACCCGCCGCGTCCTGCAGGAAGGCACCTCACAGGCAGCGGTCAAGCCGCAGACCCCTGCTGCTGGTACCCCTCCCCGCGGAGCATCCAAACAGGAAGCTAAGAAAGAAGCAAAAACCCCGCTGATTGATCAGCTGGCAACCGATCTGACTGCGCTGGCAGAAGAAGGCAAACTCGACCCGGTTATCGGGCGGCAAATGGAAATTGAGCGTGTGATCCAGATTCTGGCTCGCCGCACCAAGAACAACCCTGCATTGATCGGGCAACCCGGTGTGGGCAAGACCGCCATTGTGGAAGGTCTGGCACAACGCATCGTCGAAGGCGATGTCCCGGCACCATTATTGGGCAAGCAAGTCTTGCAACTGGATGTAGGCTCACTGGTCGCTGGTACGATGTACCGCGGTCAGTTCGAAGAGCGTCTTAAACGCGTGATCGACGAGTTGAAAGCCTCCGGTGCCATCCTGTTCATCGATGAGGTGCACATGCTGGTGGGCGCTGGATCTGCCGGCTCCTCCGTGGATGCTGCCAATATTCTCAAACCCGCGCTATCACGCGGTGAGTTGCAGGTGATTGGTGCTACTACAATGGAAGAGTATCGCAAGCATATCGAGAGCGATGCTGCGCTGGAACGCCGTTTCCAATCCATCACAGTGGAAGAACCATCCATGGATGAAGCGGTTGCGATCCTGCACGGCATCCGTGGTGCTTATGAAGAGCATCACCGCCTGATCATCTCAGACGAAGCCATCGACTCCGCTGTCAAGCTTTCAGCACGCTATGTCAGCGAACGCTTCCTGCCGGATAAAGCCATCGATTTAATCGATGAGGCTTCCTCACGGGTGCGCATGTACAAGAGCAATCAGGCAAAAGCCACCAAAGAGATTATGACCGAACTGAAAGAAGTTCGATTGAATGAAAATATGGCGTTGGAAAATGGCCGACAAGACGAAGCCCGGGATTTACTGGAACGTCGTGAAGATCTGGAAGCCAAATTAGAAAAACTTCGCACTGGTTGGGATCGCGCGAACAGCCCGATCGTAACCAGCGATGACATTGCCGAACTTGTCTCCATGTGGACTGGCGTCCCGGTGATGCAGATGGCACGTGAAGAATCACAGCGTCTGTTACAAATGGAAGCTGAACTCAAGCAACAGATCATCGGTCAAGACGAAGCCATTGAGATGATTTCCAAATCAGTACGCCGAGCACGTGCTGGCTTGAAAGATCCTAAACGCCCGATTGGTTCCTTTATATTCCTGGGGCCCACCGGTGTGGGCAAGACCGAGCTGACCAAAGCGCTGGCGCGCTTTATGTTTGGCAGCGAGGATGCATTGGTGCAGCTGGACATGTCCGAGTTCATGGAACGTCACTCGGTCAGTCGTCTGGTAGGTGCCCCTCCCGGTTATGTCGGATTTGAAGAAGCCGGTCAACTGACCGAAGCCATTCGCCGGCGACCCTACTCGATTGTTGTCTTTGACGAGATCGAAAAAGCTCATCCCGAAGCCATGAATATGCTCCTGCAGATCATGGAAGAAGGACATCTCAGCGATGCCCGTGGTCACAAGGTCGATTTCCGCAACACCATCATCGTCATGACCTCCAATATTGGGGCTGACGTGATCAAACGCCAGCAGAGCTTCGGCTTCTCCTTAACCATTGACGAGAATCTGGCCGAGCAGAGCGCTTATGACGAAATGAAAAAGAAATTACTGGAAGCCTTGAAACGTGTCTTCCGACCTGAGTTCATCAACCGTCTGGATGGTGTGCTGGTCTTCCGTAGCCTGAATCGCGATCACATCCGCAGTATTGTCAAGCTCGAGATCCAGAAAGTCTCAAACCGTCTGGTGGAACATGACCTGCAATTGGAAGCCAGTGATATCGCCATGGAAAAACTGGCGGACGAAGGCTACGACCCGGATATGGGTGCACGACCACTACGTCGCGTCATCACCAACCGCATCGAAGATCGTCTCTCAGATGCTCTCCTGGCTGGTGAGTTCCAGAAAGGTGCCCGCATCATCATCGGCTGGAACGAGGAAGAGCAAGTATTCAGCTTCCACGCTGCTGAGACACCTGCAGAGGATCAACCCGAAGAAGAATTGGAAGTAAGCTTGTAGCTTGTAGGGGCAGTGTCCATGACCTGCCCCTTTTTTGTTTAAAAAACGAACCACGAAGACACGAAGACACAAAGAAAAAATATTGAATAAATCTTTGTGCACTTCGTGTCTTTGTGGTTAAATTTCTGTTTCGCTTTCAGCTTTCAGCTTTGCGCTATAATATCCTCATGGCTAAAGTTCAGGTCCAATACATCTGTCAGGAATGTGGGCGCATCTCCGCCCGTATGATGGGGCGCTGCCCGCAATGTGGCCAGTTCAATACTATGGTCGAGGAGATTATTGCGCCGGAACCCACTCCCGGCAAGAACAACCAGCGCGGACTGAGTATCCAATCCAAACCAGTACGCCTGCACGAGATTGAAGGCAATGCCGATGAACGTCTGCCACTTTCGATCAGCGAGTTTGCCCGCGTCCTGGGCGGTGGGATTGTGCCGGGATCGATCGTTCTGATCGGTGGCGATCCTGGCATCGGTAAATCTACTCTGATGCTGCAGGTAACCATCGAGATGGCAAGCCAACCAACCGGTCGACGCGTCCTTTACGTCTCGGGCGAAGAGTCTGAGAGACAGATCAAGATGCGAGCTTCCCGCCTGAATACCGCAGAAGGGCGAAAAAGGAAGGGATTTCCAGAAGAACTCTTCCTTGTTACTGAGACCAACCTGGACGTCATTTTTCAGCATGTCGAATCCGTCAAACCGGAACTCCTGATCATCGATTCCATACAAACTGTCTATATGCCGCAAATCAATTCCTCGGCTGGATCCGTCACCCAGCTGCGCGAAAGTTCTTCCCGGCTGCGTGAACTGGCAAAATCGAGCGGGATCGCTGTGTTTGTGATCGGGCATGTCACCAAAGAAGGGGTAATCGCGGGTCCACGCGTGCTGGAACACATCGTCGATACGGTCCTGTATCTTGAAGGTGACCGCTATCAGGCATTCCGATTGTTACGTTCAGTTAAGAACCGCTTTGGAGCAACCTCTGAAGTAGGTGTCTTCGAGATGCGCGGAAACGGCATGATCGAAGTACCCAACCCCTCCGAAGCCTTTCTGGCGGAACGCATGGTCAATGCCCCTGGATCAGCTATCGTGGTCACCATGGAGGGCACCCGTCCTTTGATTGTGGAGCTGCAAGGACTCACCAGCCCCACCCAATTTGGGAATGCCCGCCGCACCCCCAATGGCGTCGATTTCAACCGCCTGCTATTGGTGGCAGCCGTGCTCACCCGCCGATTGGGTATTCCGCTGGGCGAGCAGGATATTTTCATCAATGTGGTTGGTGGCTTGAGGATCGATGAACCCGCCGCTGATCTGGCTATTGCAGCTGCCATCGCCTCCTCAATGAAAGACACCCCCATCCGCGCTGATGCCGTCCTGCTGGGCGAAATTGGTCTCTCGGGAGAGCTGCGTTGGGTCAGTCAGCTGGAAGCCCGTCTGAAGGAAGCCGCCAAGTTAGGCTTCAAATGTGCTATCGTACCGAAAAAAATCCGCCGTGGAGAGCCCTGGCCTGATGGTATCCAAATTATTGAAGCCCGATCGGTGAGAGAAGCTTTACAAGCTGCTCTAAAAACTCCAGATAATCAGAAATAACATTCCCATCTTTCATTAATGCAAAATTTCCATTATTGCTTAACGACTTAATAGCTCTACGCTCTTAGTTGACATCTAATATGATGTGGTATATGATGTATACAAGGAGTGATGAATATGTCTCGATATGCATTAAATTTACCTGCTGATTTGAAACGGGAAGCTGAGGAATTAGCTTCACGACAGGGTGTTTCTCTTAATCAATTTATTATGTGGTCTGTTTCAGAGAAGGTAGCTGCATTACGCCAATCGCTGGATGACCCTGATTTTCCTGGCATCACCTATCGTCGCGGAGCATCTGGATGGGTTTCTCCTGTCATTCGTGGTACCGGTATTCACGTTCAAACAATCGCGAAACAGTTGTCTTATGGCATGAAACCGGAACAGATTGCAGAAGAATACGGATTGGAAATCCACAAAGTAAAAGAAGCTCAATCCTTCTACAATACTCACAGATCGGAAATTGATGGAAGCATAAAAGCTGAAGAGGACCTGGAAGAAAATTGACCAAACCCAAACTTCATTTGGATGCTGATGCTTCCATGATTTCATTAATGCGTGAACTTATAAAACGCGGTCATGATGTAACAAGAACACCTGCTGATTGGATGCCCCTTGATGCAACAGACGAACAGCAACTGTTAGCTGCAATTGAACAGGAAAGAATCTTATTTACTTTCAATATACGAGATTTTATGTTTTTAGCTAAGTGGTATCCTGAGCACCGAGGAATTATTCTTTCGACTCAAAGGCCATTGTCTGATTTATTACCCGCCCTGGACTATCTTCTCTCAGAAATGGAAGCTGAAGATTGGATAGGTCAGATCCGATGGTTAAATGATTGGTTGAAATAAACCAGATTGTGAGATTAAAAGTACATTAGACTTTCATTGTACACAGACGTAAAACATCCAAAAACATTTGCCTTCGGATACAATCAGTACGATACAGGCTGGTGGCTCAACAGCTTAACAGCTCAAGAGCTTAATAGCTAAAAAGGAAAGCATGTTTTTAAAGCGCATACAAATCTCTTTCATACACGTCGCAGTCGCGATGACACTGGTGCCTATCAACAGTACCCTGAACAGGGTGATGATTAAGGAATTAGCTCTTTCAGCCACGCTGGTTGCTGTATTAGCTGTCTTACCCTACCTCTTTGCTCCTATCCAGGTTGCGATTGGCTCATATGCCGACCGACATCCCATTCTGGGTTACCGGCGTTCTCCTTATATCCTCTTAGGTCTCCTTTTAAATGTAGCCGGACTGGCAATCGCCCCCTTTGTGGTGTTTGTAATGCCAGAAAATTTCTGGTTGGGATTATTCCTGAGCATGCTGGTATTTGGTGCCTGGGGCATGGGTTATAACTTCGCCGCCGTATCCTACCTATCACTGGCTTCGGAGATCTCCGGTGAAAAAGGACGTTCCAAGACCATCGCAGTGATGTTCTTCCTGATGATCATTGGCATCATCCTGACCTCTACCGGTCTCAGCCGACTATTGGAAACCTACTCGCCCGAAACCCTGCAACGTTCCTTCCTGATCGTCGCCGTAATTGCCTTGGTGTTGGGTCTGGTAGGTCTGATCAAGCTCGAACCCCGTAAGACGCAACCCTCACGTGAAGTTGCCAATGAAGAGCGCACACCCTGGTCAAAGATTGTCCATGAGGTGGTTGGAAGTTCTCAGGCACGCAGATTTTTCCTTTACCTGACTGTTTTACTGGCTGCCATCCTCGGGCAGGATATTCTCCTCGAGCCTTTTGGAGCAGAGGCATTTGATCTGTCTGTCAGTGTCACCACTCGCATCACTGCCATTTGGGGGACAGCATTCCTGATATCTCTATTAATTGCAAGTTTTGTGGATCGCTGGATAACTAAAAAACGAATCGCGCAGATCTCCGCCTATATCGCTCTGACAGGATTTTTATTGATCGCACTCAGTGGTGCGATCGTCAATTTGAGTGTTTTCTACCTGGGCGTGGTTATTTTGGGATTTGGTACAGGCTCCAGTACCACCTCGAATCTTTCTCTGATGCTGGATATGACCACGGAAAAAGTAGGTTTGTTCATTGGTGCCTGGGGGGTTGCCAATGCCCTGTCACGATTCATCGGTACTTTGATGAGTGGTGTGGTGCGCGATGTAGCCTCAAGCATTCTGCATGATCCGGTGAACGGTTATCTGGTCGTTTTCATCCTTGAAGCGGCCATGCTGGCATTCTCATTGATATTATTACGAAAAATCAGCGTGACCAAATTCCAGGATCAGGTACATAACATCAACCTCACTGAAAAAGCTGAATATCTGAACGAAGCTGCGTCTTAACCAGTTCCTTATTGCATTGTTATTTGATTGACCTTATGCAGGGCAGTTGATTTAAATTTCTTTTTCTTCATAATTTATACATCTTTGATCTTATTTGTAATTATCAGATAATTTCTAACGATTGTGAGGAAAAATGAGACGTAATCGCCTGGTAGTTATTTTCTTGTTCTTAGCCTTAACCATGATGGCCTGTAACCTGACCAGCATGTTGCCAGGAAATCGAGCATCAACCGAAACGGAAATGGAAGCCACCCCCGAAACAAGCCAGGATGCCCTGGCAGGCGAACCTGCGCAGGAACTTGAAGTTGTGGTTGAAGAACTCGTCACCCAACCAGAATCGAATCCCATGACAAGTCCAGATGCATCTTCAACAACTGGATCTGGTCAACAAACCGCCTGTGATCATCCTTATTTTCCCTTGCGAGTAGGTGCCAGCTGGGTTTACAACAATTCCTCTGATAATTATTATTACCATTGGGTAGTGGAAAGTGTTAATGGAGATTTACAAAACGCAAATGCTGTCATGCGAGTCTACATCAATGAAAATAGTGAGCCCACTGCAGAACAAAACCAGGCCGGTACTCAAATTGAGTACAACTGGATCTGTAGTGCAGCAGATGGTATTGTCTCCTTTGATCTGGCAACCCTGAATGTTTCCAACGCCGGAGATGGTTCCTTCACCTTGACCTTAGAAAACATCGAAGGCGAAGGTGTCATGCTTCCACCAGCAGAATTGCTTGAACCGGGGTACAGCTGGGAACTGACCTTATCAGCTGATTTCAGAGCAGAATCATTAATGGGAGCCACTGGCAGTATGCAGGCAAAAGATTTTTACACAGTAACCGGAAAAGATCCTGTTGAATTCAATGGACAAACCTTTGACGGGCTTCAGTTTCAACGCCGGTTTGAAAACGAGCTGGAGATTATGCTGAATGGGGTGGAAATGTCATTACCGAATATTGACTTTGATTTTGATTCTTACACTGTCATGGCAAAAGGGGTAGGGTATATCAAATTGGATAGTGATTCCGACTTTGGAACTACGGGGTTGCAATTAATTCGCTATAACATTCCCTAATTATTTTATCCGCTCAATAAAGTGACTTTATTTCCAAAGAAAATTTGAACCCCGGATCGAAAAGAGGTAAAGCCACTTTTTTATTAAATCTTTAGAACATAAAGTTTGCTTATTGATCGGTAGATCAATTTCCGTAATCCCTTGTACATCATGCAAAATTCCTTACAATAAAAATAAATCTGAGTTTTTGGGAGCGTTTTGGTCAACCTATCAACCATTGAGGGGATTCTTTAATCATTGGAACTCTGATCATAGTTGCTGTGTTGTTAAGCAAAGCATCCAGCCGTTTAGGGATTCCAGCCCTTATGTTTTTTCTTGGTCTCCGTATGCTGAGTGGCCGGATCTTAACCGATTTCGGTTTAAGAGAAAAAGCCATGATTTCCCGAACAGGATTATATGGGCAAGCTCATAAATGGTTCATGAAGGAGATTGTTTTTAGCCCCGAAAAAGGTGCAATAACTCGATTTATCTGGTATCATCTCCAGAAGTTTCAGGAATCACCTGAAACTATTTTGTCAAACATGAACCTTTTTAATTTTCACCAAGCTGATATGACAAAAAAGTTGCTGATAGAAAATGGGAAACCAGCGAACGTTTAGCAACATAATACAAAATCATAGGAGTAGAAAATGGATCAATCAGCAAGCATCATCATGGCAGCAGCTTTAGTGTTTTATTCAATAGGAGTTTGGAGTGAACGAATTTCAGGCCGACTCAAACCCTGGCATTTGGTTTTCTTTGTACTCGGACTCATTTGTGATACCTGGGGAACTGGAATGATGTTCGAAATGGTGGGTGGGATGTCTTTCGATGTCCATGGGATCACAGGGGTTATTGCCATTGTTTTGATGCTAATCCATGCTGTTTGGGCTTTCAAAGTACTGCGAAGAAAAGACGAGATAGCCATCATGAATTTCCACAAATTCAGTGTGGCTGTTTGGGTAATTTGGTTAATCCCATATTTTAGCCCAATGTTTTTTGCAATCGCGGGGTAAATCAATACGAATATAAATCGTGTATGAATCATCATTATTGGTTTTCTTACCATTGAATCAGCAATGTGATCGCTCTTTCCTTTCTCCAAGATCTAATTATGCCAATGCTGTAGGCATTTTCAGTGCCGTGAGAAATTCAAAAGCGACCTTTTCTTCACATCAGTGTCTAATATGTGACCAATTGGATCACCGGATCGAAATTGATCTTCTTCATGTTGGTGATCGCATCCTGTTTAATGCAATTTTGACGATTCTTGTTAAATATGAGAAAATAGAGCAAGATTTCACAATAAACGAATAATCGGGAAATTTCCATTTTATAGATAATCTCTTCTCAGGTGACAGATGCAAAAACCTTATAAAACTTTACGGCTGCTTGGCTGGACAATACTGACAATTTTAGCAATTGTCCTGCTTACATTTACATCACCCAGGCCGGTGACTGCTCAAGAAGGCAACCCGGTTGTGATCTATATGTTTTGGGGTGAGGGCTGCCCGCATTGTGCAGCTGCAAAACCTTACTTTGAAGACCTGGCAAACAAGCATCCCGAGATTGAATTAAGATTCTATGAAATCTACAATTCTGCAGAAAACCAGGAAAAATTTGTCAAAATGGCAGAGGCTTTTGGTTTTGAAGCCTATGGTGTACCGACCATCTTCATTGGGGATCGCTATTGGGAAGGATATGCTGAAACCTTGCAACCGGAAATCGAAGGTGTTATCAACGCCTGTATAGAGAATGGTTGTAAAGATGCTGGAGCAGGCGTTATCTTTCCTGCTGAAACCCAGCCACCCAATCCCACGGCTATTCCGAATCCAGACAATCCGGGCAACCCGGGTGAGTCAGAAAATCGTGTCATCAAGGTCCCCCTCTTTGGGGAAATTGACTTAAACAATCAGCCACTTTTTATTGCCACCGCTTTAATAGCATTTGTAGATGGCGTCAACCCCTGCTCGATCTGGGTATTAACTATGCTGATTGCGCTAACTCTGCACACCGGATCCCGCAAACGTGTGGCATTAATTGGCATTATCTTCATCTCCATCACTGCTCTGGTTTATGCCCTTTTCATTGCTGGTCTTTTCACTTTCCTGACCTTCATCAGTTTTGTTACCTGGATTCAGGTGGTGGTAGCGCTGGTTGCATTGGTCTTCGCCCTGGTCAACATTAAAGATTATTTCTGGTACAAAGAAGGTGTTTCCTTCACCATCAGTGATGAAAAGAAGCCCGGGCTGTTCAAACGTATGCGCAAAGTGCTGGAAGCCAGCAATTCTTTATGGGGTGTGATCAGTGCCACGGTTGTGCTGGCTGCGGGTGTCTCCCTGGTGGAATTCTCCTGCACGGCTGGATTCCCGGTACTTTGGACCAACATGGTTTCCTCCCAGGGTGTTGAAACGGGTGAATTTGTCCTGCTGCTTTTACTTTATATGGTCATTTACCAGATTGATGAACTGGTGATTTTCTTTGCCGCAGTGTTCACCTTAAAAGCATCCCGCTTGGAAGAGAAACATGGTCGTATCCTCAAACTGATTGGCGGTACCCTCATGTTGACCCTGGCAGGTGTGATGATCTTCAATCCCAACCTGTTGAATGATCTCAACAGCGCATTGGTCATCTTCGCAGTTGCATTTGGTCTGACCGCTTTGATCCTCCTGGTGCATCGCAAGATTCTACCTTCCTTTGGTATCTGGATTGGAACAGAAAAAGATCTCAAGAAAAAATCCACAAAGAAGAAGGTTTCATCTGAAAAACTCAAAAAGATATCCCAAAGACATAAAAAATAAGCTCTTTATAACGCCTGAAATCAGACGCTTTTTCATGATTTTCGCAACTTTCCAGGCTGTGAGGGTTTTAACTAGCACAAACCTGCAATGGTCATGATGGTCACTATGACGGCACGCTTTATCACGCTCAAAGATGTGCCCCTGAACAACATAAACGTAGACCATCGGTACCATGTGAAATGTGATGGTATCGGTTAATATTTACAATGACCAACAGGTGAACTATGACCTGGGGATTTACGTATCCCGAAAAAGGAAGTTTATGATCGAAAAACTTATGTATCGCTTTTCCCGCCCGGTCATTAAGACCTACACAAAATCAATGCTAAAAATGGATGTGCAATGGCATGAACCATTCCCGGCGGGAGCGAAAATCATTGTGGCTAATCATCCCACCACCTCCGACCCCTTCTTTGTAGCCTCATTAGCCAGCCACCAGGTATTCATTTTGATCAATGAAGTTCTGTTCAAAGTTCCCATGTTGGGCGAATATTTACGGCGTTCGGGACATATCCCGGTTGTCGCCGGAAATGGCAAAGCAGCCTTGGATGAAGCCTTGGCACGTCTCGCAAAAGGAGATACCATCATTGTCTTTCCAGAAGGAGTGCTCAGCCCGGTAGAAGGTGGTTTCTGTGAACCACGTACTGGAGCTGCCCGACTGGCATTGATGAGTGGTGCACCGGTCATACCGGTTGGCATCCATCTACCCATGGAACGCGTTCGTCTGATCGAAAGCATGGTCGCAGGCAAGATAGAAATTGGGCGCTGGTACACTCATGGTCCATACAATATGACAATCGGACGTCCACTGGTATTCCGTGGAAACGTGGAGAATCATGCCTATGTGCGCCAGGTATCCATAGCAATTATGCATCATATCATTGAAATGGCTCACCAAAGTCGTGGAAGAATGCAGCAAGGTCCAACCGCAATGCCATTGCCGGAACTTTATTAGTTCAACTTGAAGGGAAAAATGAGAATATGAAAATTGTTACGGATAGTGGCATGGACACTGCCCCCGGCCAGCTGGATGGATTTGACGTCGTTCAAGTTCCACTCAAATTAGAATTGGATGGCAAAACCTACTTAAGTGGTGTGGATATCCAACCAGAAGAATTTTACGAACTACTCCTCACCACCCCCAGTTTACCCATCACCTCATTACCTTCACCCGGTGAATTTGCAGAAGTGTTTCGTAAATATGCAGCTGAGGGACCCATTCTTATGGTCCATATTTCATCAGGATTGAGCAACACTTATCAATCTGCTCATTCCGGTGCTGACCTGGTGCCAGAAGCCGAAGTTCACTTCATTGACACGTTGACTCTCTCTGGCGCAGAAGGGTGGCAAGTAGAAGCTGCTGCTCACGGTGCAAAAGCAGGTTGGTCAGTGGAACAAATCAAAGATTTGGTCAAGAAGGTGCGTGATGCATCAGAGACCATTTACACCTTGCCGGACCTGCGCTATTTGATTCATGGCGGCCGCATCAGTCATATGAGAGGCCTGCTCGCTTCGGTTTTAGGCATCAAACCCTTGATTGGTGTCAGTAAAACAGATGGAAAATACTACGATCGCGGAAAAAGCCCAACCTTCAACCGGGCATTGGAAAGTATTGCAAAAACCATTACCAAAGACATCCCGGAAGGCACAAAAATCAGAGCACAAATCGCTCATACAGCCAACCCGGAAGGTGCTGAAAAATTACGCGAAGCCATGGATAAACGTTTTGATTGCCAATGGCTGCCCAATTCCACTGTAGCCCCCGTACTGGGTGCACATACTGGTCGAGGTTTGGTTGGCGTGGTTTATGCCCGCATGGATCAATATCCTGCCCTGCCCTAAATAAATTTTCCTTCACTAATCCAACTAATAAAGCCCGCACGTTGATCGGGGTTTTTTGCGTACCTCGGATCATTCGAAAAGGAGAGGAAAATGAATGTACTCTTGGTTTACCCGGAATTTCCAGATACTTTTTGGAGTTTTAAGCACGCTTTAAAGTTCATTGACAAAAAAGCCAGTAATCCACCATTAGGAATGATAACCATTGCTGCCATGCTTCCAGTAAGTTGGCAAAAACGACTCGTTGATCTCAATATACAGCCCTTAACAGAGGAAGCAATAACCTGGGCGGATCTTGTGATGGTTTCTGCCATGGTGGTTCAACGTGATTCAACTCACCAGGTGATTGCACGATGTAAAGAAGCTGGAAAGACGGTCATTGCTGGGGGACCTATTTTCACGGGTGAATATGAAGATTTCCCACTGGTGGATCATTTCATTCTCAATGAAGGTGAAATTACTTTGCCATTGTTCCTTAACGATTGGATGCAGGGTAAACCCCAACGGATTTATCAGACCAGTGAATACGCCGATATGAGTACCACACCACCGCCCATGTGGGAACTGTTAAACCTGAAGGAATATGCAACTATGAGCCTGCAATTCTCACGTGGTTGTCCATTTGATTGCGAATTCTGCAACGTCACCGCTCTCTTGGG
Organism: uncultured Chloroflexia bacterium; assembly: GCA_963765655.1. Lineage (GTDB taxonomy): Bacteria > Chloroflexota > Anaerolineae > Anaerolineales > Anaerolineaceae > UBA6170. Next base: position 608,835 of record CAVXXH010000003.1, on the reverse strand, counting down.
TCATCAACCCCGAACTAAAAGCGCACAACAATTGATAACCGAGCTGGATAATCTCTATGCCTTAGGATGGCGAGATTCAATTTTTCTCGTTGATGACAATTTTATCGGTAATAAGAAGATAATCAAACAGGAATTACTGCCAGCTTTGATTGAATGGCGAAAGGGTAAAAACGGGATTCCCTTTAGCACAGAAGCCTCCATCAACCTGGCAGATGACCCGGAATTGATTGACTTAATGGCAAAAGCTGGATTTAATGCTGTGTTTATCGGCATTGAAACACCCAATGATGATAGCCTGATTGAATGTAACAAGAAGCAGAACCGCAACCGTGATCTGGTAGAGAGTGTTAAAATCATCCAACGCGCTGGCATGATGGTGCAAGGTGGTTTCATTGTTGGCTTTGATTCAGACACAGAAACAATATTTGAACAACAGGCAAGCTTTATCAGCAAAGCCGGTATCACCACTGCCATGATCGGATTACTCCAAGCGCCATCTGGCACACGACTGTATCAACGCTTGTTGGGTGAAGGGCGCTTGTTAGGCGAGATGACCGGCGATAACGCTGATGGGTCAACCAATATCATTCCTCATCTCGATATTCAATTCTTGAAGGCAGGCTACAGCAAACTGGTTAAGCAGTTATATAATCCCAAAGAATATTATCGTCGCTGTCTGATGCTATTGAAAACAATCAAGACACCCGAGATCCGCAGAGGTATTGATTTAAGCTATATCCGAGCTTTCTTGCGCTCTATCTATATATTAGGGTTTAAAGGGGTGGAAAGGCTGGAGTATTGGAAATTATTCTTCTGGACGTTGTTACACAAGCCCAAACTATTTCCTCAGGCTATCACGCTTGCTATTTATGGCTACCATTTCCGCATTCTTGCAAATCGGGTTTGAGTTACTGTTTCAGTAAATCATTCTTCAATATTTCCAATTGTCCGGGTTTGTCAACATCCATGGCTATTTCTGCATAGGGGCTGGGTAATACCAGTCCATCAACTTCCAGGCGTTTGCAAACTCTTTTTTCCGTCTGAGCCAGTGTGATCGCACGTAGCAGGATCAATAACAGGGTATCGAATCCCAAAAGGGATGCCTGCTTGAGTGCATTTTTGCGTGCATTAATCAGCTTACGCCACATTGGATTATCATAATTCACGTTTGGAACACAAATGGCATTGATGTCACCACCACACACCTTCATATCCTTGAGCGGGATGTATGATCGTTTGGATTCCGGAAAGCGCTTCTCCATCACAGGTTGTGCAACCACCGTATAAATCAAATCTTTTTTAGCTTTTATGGTCTGTTCACTGACCCAATCAATGGCTTCAGGGGTAACAGCCGGGACATCAGAGGCGGCTATCAGCGCATATTGACTCGGTTGTGGGAAGGAAAGCAGCGTATTGGCACCAGCGATGATGTTCTCCACCATATTACCCTGATCTTCGATCCTGACCATCTCTCGAGGATAATTTACCTGTATATCGTCCGCCAATCCAATCAACACAATTCGCTCAATTGATTTTGCCGTTGCCAGAGCATCCAGCACCCATTGAATCATGGGTTTATCACCAATGGGGATCATTGCTTTGGGCAATCCATTACAATATGGAAACAAGGGGTCTTCAGGGGTTGGGGTGCCTCCAGCTGTTAAGATCACATCCATGATTACAACTCCTGCACCTGGGGAGAAAGGTTCAGTTCTTTAACAGCTGCTTCCATTTTTTCAAAATATTGTTTGGATTGATAATTAACCGGATCCGTCCATCCGCGCGCTGTGATGATACCCGCTTCCATCATGTTGGTGCCGAACGAACGACCATCCAACATGGGTGTGGTGGTCACCAGTAAGCGTACACCAGCCTGTTTGAATATTTCACGATCCTTCGGTGTGGTGGTATTGGTCACAATAATTTTGCCGTCCATACGCTCCGGCATGTATTTGGTGATAAAATGGCAATCCCCTGAAATGACGGTAGCCCAATCAAAGTATTTTGTAAATTTTGGAGTACGTTCTTCCTGCTTTTCTCCGGTTGGGTAAAGCCAATTGAAAGGCAAACGCGCAATCACCGGTGCCATGGCTTTTGCCACCCTTTTTAATCCTTTATCGGTACGAATCGGAAAAGGTAACCCTAAAGTAAACATCAGATCACCAAAAACCGATTCGTAACCCAGCTCTACAAATCCACGCGCAAGACCATAGCGATCGACAGCGCTCATCTGAAAAACCCGTTTGGGTTCTCCAAGCAAATGTGGTTCAATCACCAGGGCTGCCTTGCGTTCCAGTGTGTTTTTTAAGCCGGTGCCATCCACGACGGGTGTGATTTTTACATCTTTAACCAGGGGAAGGATGCTATGCAGATCATACCAATCCTGATCGACCAGCAACCCGAGGATCGCGCCACCAACCCCCAATGCACCAACCTTACCATCCAGGTCACGATACATCTGCGCGGCTGCCTGCATATCCCCATCAGTGCCGATACGTTCCAGTTGAATGGTCTTGCCAAAAAGTTCTACTTCGACTGCTTTATCTCTCTTTGCTGAACCGATACTAACACTGACCGCGCGATCGTGCATAGGTTTTCTCCTCAGTAAATGTATTAGAACAGTATACTTCAAAAAAAAATATCGATGAACAAAAAGCAAAGTTTTTTCACCAGACAATTCTATTTTTTAAACCCTCCAACATCACACCAGGGTGTTAAAATCAATATGGAAACAATGAACAATTCCATCGACAACTCACCCTGGAGGATAGATGACTGAATATATTACCATTCGTGGTGCCCGGCTACACAACCTGAAGAATATCAATTTGGATATTCCCAAGAACCAGTTGGTCGTCCTGACCGGTCTATCTGGCTCAGGTAAATCCACCCTGGGCTTTGATATCCTCAACAAGGAGGGCATGCGCCAGTATCTGGAATCACTCGGGTTGATCTCGCACGGCATGTCCAAACCTCCGGTGGACGCCATCAGCGGATTATCCCCCACGATCAGTATCGACCAGCACATCACCAACCACAGCCCACGCTCCACCGTAGGAACTGCCACTGAAATCTACACCTACTTAAGGGTGTTATATGCTCGTCTCGGTCACCGCCCGTGCCCTAATTGTGGAAAGGATGTCCCACCCTTGTTCGATGTAACTGGAACCGAGTGGGAGTCTGAATCAAATAGTGAGGAGGATAGTACCAGTGCTGCATCAACTTTCCCCTGCCCGCATTGTGGTACTTTCATTCCGGAGATTGGAATGGCACACTTTTCTTTCAATAAACCAGAAGGCGCTTGCCCCACCTGCACCGGCCTGGGTACAGTGCATCAGGTTAATCTGAATAAACTGGTGGATGAAAATAAAAGCATTCTGGAGGGTGGAGTTTTAGGCTGGGATCACAACTACATCAAATATTACACTGACACATTTCGAGCCGCTACCGAATTCTATGGACATCCTTTTGATCTTTCAATTCCGATAAAGGACTATTCCCAACAACAACACGATTTTTTGTTTTTTGGTGTTTTTGATCCGCGTTTTCAAAATCACTTTCCGAGTAAAGAACCGCCCACCACTGCCGCCAAAGGACGTTTTGAAGGGATCGCCACATCAGTTCTTAGAAGATATGCGGAACGTATTCAGGATATCGATTACCGAGAAAAGATGGAGGAATTGCTGCTGAAACAAACCTGCCCGGATTGCCAGGGGACACGGTTGAAACCCGAAAGCCGAATAGTAACGGTGAATGGAAAAACCATCATCCAGCTTTCTCAGATTCCACTTTTTGATCTCGGTCTCTGGTTACAAAATCTCCCATCAATCTTTACGCCCGATGAACATAACATCGCAGCAGCCCTTCTGACAGACCTGGCAGAACGCATCCATCGCCTGGTGGAAGTTGGGGCTGGCTATCTGACCCTCGAACGCGATTCACCCAGTCTTTCCGCCGGAGAATCCCAACGCTTACGCTTGGCATCCTTGCTTGGTTCCTCATTAACCGGATTATTATATGTTTTCGATGAACCCACCATCGGTTTACACCAGCGCGACACTGACAGGCTGATCAATGTTCTGCGCCGATTACGCGATCTGGGTAACACAGTACTGGTCATCGAGCATGACCTGGAAATGATTACTACCGCTGATTACGTCATCGATTTCGGACCCGGGGCAGGCAAGCACGGTGGGCAGGTGGTAGCTGTCGGCACACCAGAACAAATCATGAATCAATCCGGTTCCATCACCGCTGATTATCTTTCTGGTAAATTATCCATCCCTCTCCCAAAACAGCGCCGGAAATCAGACGATAAAAATCTCACCATCCAGGGTGCTCGCCATCACAACCTGCAAAACATCAATATCACCTTACCGCTATATTTATTCATCGCCGTAACCGGAGTCTCTGGATCAGGTAAATCTTCTCTCGTTTTTGATATCCTCGACCGCGCCTTGCGAAAACACCTGTATGCTGCCAGTGATGCTCCTGGTGAACATGATCATATCGAGGGTATCGAGCAAATCGACAAAGTCATCACAATCGACCAACAGCATATTGGACGTATCCCGCGATCCAACGCTGCCACCTATACCGACACCTTCACTCCCATCCGTAAAGCCTTTGCAGATACTGAAGAAGCCATTAAACGCGGATTGACAGCCCGCCATTTCTCTTTCAATGTGCCTGGCGGCCGTTGCGAACGCTGTGAAGGTACCGGGATGCTGACCGTCAAAATGCATTTCCTGCCAGATGTGGAAGTGCGCTGCCCGGTTTGTCATGGCAAGCGCTTCACAAACGATGTGCTGGCAGTCCATTATCGTGAGCATGACATCTCTCAGGTGCTGGATCTGACCGTGGAAGAAGCCTTGGCACTTTTCCAGGATGTTTCAGCTGCTCGTTCGCGCCTGCAGGTGCTCAATGATGTTGGTTTGGGATACCTGCAGCTCGGGCAACCTGCCACCACCCTGTCTGGTGGTGAAGCCCAACGCATCAAACTCTCCAAAGAATTGGGACGCAAAGGCAATGGTCACACCCTCTATCTGCTGGATGAACCTACCACCGGCCTGCATCTGGATGATATTGCCCGGCTCTTAAGATTGTTGCGTCGCCTGGTAGATGCTGGAAACACCGTCATCGTCGTCGAGCACAACCTCGAGCTGATCAAAACCGCCGATTGGATCATCGATCTTGGTCCCGAAGGCGGTGTTGCTGGAGGAAAACTTCTGGCATCCGGTACTCCCGAGCAGGTAGCACAGGTCAAGGAGTCGTATACAGGGCAATACTTAAGGAATCTGCTGCAGCTCTGAAGTCAAATTTCTTAAAAAGAAAAATAAAGGAAGTATTTTTAAACTTTTGTTATGAACTCCAGGTAATTTACTTTGTTAATTGTGTATACCTCTTTGCCATACTCATTTAAAAAGGATTTTCCACTTTTGCTTCTATCTGAGTTTAATTTTAACTCAAATGCCTTGAGGTCATCACCTGATTCTTCAATGTAATCAACCTCTGCCCCACTATAAGCACGCCAGAACCGGCTTTGGATTGATTTTCCCTGATTTGCGTATAATTTCCATCGTTCAACTATAAGGAAATTTTCCCAAACAGCACCTTGATCTTGTCTTACATCCAACCCATTAAAATCACCAACCAGAGCGTTTCGAATTCCCAAGTCAATAAAGTAGATCTTGCTTTGCTTTCCAATTTCTCTTCGAGGATTACGGGAGAATGGATACAATCTTTTGACGACAAAAGCCTTTTCCAAAATTTCTATATAACTCAGAATCGTTTTACGGTCGATCTTCAATCTTCTCGAAAGTTCATTTTCATTTACTTCACTGCCAATTTGGTATGCTAATGCCCTGGCTAGATCAACAATTGCCTGGGAATAACGTATACGATGAAACGCCAATATATCTTTGAATAAATAACTTTCCACGATTTTGTCTAATAATATTTGTTTGGTGGCAGGGTTTGGTTCCAGATAAATTTCTGGATAAAATCCATATCGCATTACATCGGGTAACAATACATTCGCGGTTGGATAAGCCAATGCTTTGTCCTTCCCGGAAGCAGTATTCTCGATTATTACTGATAAAGATAATGGATGCAGAATAAAATCCAGATACCGACCTGTCAACGCATCATTTAATTGATTTCGCAGTTCATAACTTGAAGACCCTGTCACCAGGATCATCAACTGTGGATATAGGTCAACTAAAATCTTCAAGGTTAAGCCAGGAGAATTCAATCGCTGAATTTCATCAATAAAGATGGCATCAATTCCAGTGACCAATCGATCCAACATGGTCCGGGATGTTGTATTGATTGCCTGGCGTTCTTCTTCCAAATCACAATTCAGAAATCGAACTTTCTTACCTTCCTCCACAAGCCTTTTTTGAAGTTTCATTAGCAAAGTCGTTTTACCAACTTGCCTGGCACCCAACAATATGATGGCTTTATGTAAAGTGGAAAGCCTCTGATAAATAACTGATTCAATCCTTCGTGGTATCATATTTTGATTATAGCACGAATTTTGGGAATGAATTCCCAAATTTAGATCGAATTTTGGGAATTCATTCCCATTTTTCAACCTAATTTTGAGAACTTGCTATTTATTAAATGAACAATTAAATTTGCTTTTTTTATTACTTCTCCATATAATCCTTCTCAAAGGAGAAAACAGTGCCAACCATTTACCATCATACCTGAAGCAACTTAAAAGGTGCCTTGAGCACCGCTGTGCCGTTTGCACATACAGGTCTGATGGATTGATCTTCTGCTGAGATTGTTCCTTCTGGAGAACCACCTGTGTGTGCAGGTGGTTTTTTCATTTTATCAATTTTCTTAATATCAGGAGGAATCAATGGAATTATCAGCTTCAAACACAGTAATATTGGTAACCCGCAATGGAATGGGGGATTCAGACACCAGGTTCCAGCAATCCCTCATCATGAAATATTTTTCGTTATTAAATGAAAACGAAATTTTACCTGCCGTGATCTGTTTTTATACGGAAGGGGTCAAACTGGCAGTCACAGGATCAATTGTGTTGGATCAACTCAAGGAATTAGAGCGCAAAGGTGTCCACCTCATTCTATGCGGTACCTGTCTGGCGTTTTATGAGCTGACCGATCAGGTGCAGGTCGGGATTGTTGGTGGCATGACGGATATCATTGAAGCACAATTCAGAGCCAGCAAAGTGATATCCATATGAAAAAAAATAAATTAAAAGCAAGGTCTTTTATATAAATCTAAGAGAAATAATGAATCTCAAATCACCCCTGCAACAGGACATCATGGGCCATTTTCCTTGACGATCTATCTGAAATGCGGTATATTTTGAGCGCTAATCCAGCACGCCCCGGTAGCTCAATTGGACAGAGTACCTGCTTGCGGAGCAGATGGTTGCAGATTCGAGTTCTGCCCGGGGCACACTGAGGTTGACCATATCGGTCGACCTTTTTTGTTAAGTTGATACACATCCCAACCCAGGTTCCCATTCTCCACTCACCACGGATTGAAATCCGTGGATATCATTCTCAAACCGAATGAATTCGGTTCACGCTCACCAACCTGTTTCAACAGGTTTGAACCTATCTATCCTGTGATTTGAATCGCAGGTAGCGCTCACCGATCCTCCACAGTATATTCCAGTTCCTTAATAGCCTTTCGAATTTCCTCTTCACTCACCTTGCCATCATCAAATTCCACAACCATACTTTGCTTCTGATAGCTGGCCTGCACCATCCGCACCCCCGGCAGATCATCCTCCAACCCTTCCAGTTTCATCACGCAGGCAGAACAATGCATATCGGGTATCCGAAACGTCTTCTTTACAATACTCATTGGAATTTGATCACTCCTGTATACATTCCCATCGAGCAAGCATAGTTCAGGGTGGTGCCCGCCTTCTGAGGAGGAATTTCAACAATTTTCTCGCCAGTGGCATCCAGCAAAGCCTTAATATTCAACGTAGGGATCACAAAAGAGCGCGAACAGGAGATCGTGTTATTGGTTTTCAAACGCAGCGTGATGGGAACCCCAGCAGTGGCTAAGCTTTCATACGGATAATACCCATCGTTATTGGCATACACCACCACATCACTGCTCACTTCAGGTGTGGCATTTACCGAAACGGAAGGAAAGTTCGCACGGTCATCGATGCGCGGGATGGTATTGGCATTGACTCGATTGGCATTCGTCAAACGGCTAAACGTATACGGGAATCCCATGATATTCAGCCCGGAATCCAGGGAAATGAAGGCGAAGATCACCAGTGTTATAGCGACAAATCGTACGAAGTACTTCTCCATCAAGGCACCTAATTTGGTTGCCAGGTAGGTTAGCAGGAAGAACAACGGGCTGGCACCCAGGGTGAAGGCAAACATGATCAAGCCTCCCTGCACTGGACTGCCCGTGCTGACCGCCAATGCCATCATTGTCTGGGTCACACCGCAGGGAATGAACACCGTCAAAGCTCCCAGGAAGAGCGGTGAGAACCAGTTTTCCTGGTTTTTGGCTTTCTTACGAATCCAACGCCGCATAGCCGCTGGGGGTTCAAAGTTAAAATAACGAAAGATTGGATGCACATTGAGAAGGCGCATGGCATTCCCGAGCATGAAGATAGCAATCGCGATCTGTAACCAGCCGCGCATCTGAGGAGTCAGGTCAAATACACTCCCCAGTGCGCCCAACAATACGCCGAACAGGGTATAGACAACCAGCTTGGCGATCAAAAATAAGACGATCGGTTTTGCCAATGGTACATTAATTTTCGTGTTCATTTTCTTCTTTCCGGTAGACTGAACCTGCGTTTCAATTTGACTCGCCAACGAACTGGTCAGCAAACCTCCCTGAATCGCCATACAACTCAAACCCCCTGCGGTCAATCCGGTAAAAAATACAATCCAAAGGGATGTATCCATGATTTTCTCCTGGCGTACTATGACTGAATGGATAGATAATGTCGTATTATATCAAACTTTCAACACTAAATGGAATACGAAAAGGACATGTTGCAAGATATCAGTTACATGTATTTTCAACTATTATTAGAAAAATTAAGTATGCTTACTTAAGAATTCATCAGGAGATAAAACCTGGATGTTAAATCTTAAAAGATATTGAAAATGATAAAATTGCCCAAGATTAAAATGGCATTCTTATTGATGGCTAATTCAGCAAAGGGTAAGTCACCTTCATCAATAATTTCATATTGGGAAAAATTAACTGGTGTGCATTCAATCCAAACGGAAGAGAAAGCAATAAAACTTAATACTGCATCAGCACGATCCTTTGGAATGTTCAATTTTGGTCGATGTAGTACATCCTGATATTCTTTAAATACTCTTTCATCAATAACCAATTGGATTTTTCTAGTCAAAATTGCGTCGATGATTTGATCTGGTTTACTGTTTCGTTTTATGAGTCCTGAAACGAGAACATTTGTATCCAAGATGACTTGCATTTAGCGATTTTTCCTCACTTCATGAATTTCGTTTTCAATGTCTTCATCTGTTATTTCATAAGTGGGGGATGATTCAGCTATTGATCGAATTGATTCCACAGCTGCCTGGGCTTGAAGTTGAAGAGCCTGGTAAAGCAGGTTGCGTTCTTCCTGACTAAGATTGAATTCTTTCGCCAACTGGTCAGAACCTGTAGTTTTTGCACGAGTCAATACCTGCTCTACCTGAATTCTTCTGGATTGTAAAGATTCAGCAAGAACAGCAAACAAATCATCGGCCGCCGAATCAAGAGTCTTGATGACAACACCATTTTCAGTGCTGATGAATGTTACCAAATCACCTTTTTTAAGCTTCAATTGGCGACGGATATCACGAGGAATCGTCACCTGTCCTTTTTCCTGTACTCTAACAGTTGTAATCATATGGACCTCCAAAAAGTCATACGGTCATACTTAATTATATCATTCACCAAACAAATAAGCATATTAAATAAACCGGCTCAATATAAACGCCACCAACCCAATGGTAGCGCTTATATATAGACCCCGCATGGCTCGATGCCCTTCAGCATGGGTTGCAGACTTGAGTAAGCGAATGCCAAAAAAGACAATTGCCACATCCATCATGCCAATCGGTAAAATATACGCCAGACTGGTCTCACCCAACACAATCGGCAGGAGGGACAGCAGTATCATTACGACAAACAAGATACCACTGATTCGCAGCGCTACCTGCTTTCCATGCATGATCGCCAGCGAGCGCGAGCCACGCTTCTTATCACCTTCCATATCCATGGCGTCTCCAGCAATCTCCTCAGCCAGGTCAAAGATAAACGCAATTGCCCCAAAAATCCAGACCAGAGGATTTATGCTCTCCCCAACACTGATACCCCCCAGAATAAAGGTCATTGCCACATTCGTAGCCACAATCAGGTTACCCATCAGACCACTGGCTTTCAGTTTCCAGTTATACAGAAAGCCCAGGATCCACAATACCAGGCTTAATAAAAGAACCATTGGAGCGATCAATCCCGCAATCAGCAAGGCAATCAATGCTGTAATCCCACCAAATACAATGGCTTCCGTGGTGGTGACCTTACCGGATGGGATGGGTTTATGGGGGGTGTTAATACGGTCAACTTCCAGGTCGAACAGGTCATTGAAGATCATGGCAGAGCTGGATAAAAACAATCCCAAACCAAATCCCAGAAGCAGATCGTCTATCTCAGGGATTCTTCCCAGGGCAATCGTCTGCCCAACCACCACACAGATGCCCGCTGAAATGGGTAACTCCGGGCGGATTAATTGCAGCAAGGCTTTGATTTTTTCCAGAATGGTCATCCTGTTTCTCCTGTTGATGTGGTGGATTAAGACATTATATCGACAAATTCCGGAGTCAAATCAAATTCGGGGTTCAGGTCAGATTTGACCTGTCCTGTGCATACGCGTATAATCTTGCTAATCCTCTTCCACATTTACACTGATAAATCAACTTATTGGATCTAGGTCTCGGAGGCATTATGCGCACATTGGTGATGAAATTCGGTGGCACCTCAGTTGGTAACCTTGCTGCCATCCAACAGACAGCCAGCATTATCCAGAAACATAAAACTGACTGGGACAATCTGGTAGTGGTAGTTTCTGCTATGAGTGGCATCACCGATAAGTTGATCCAGAGTGCCCGCCTGGCTGCTGAAAACAACGGCGTCGGTGCGCGAGACATCATCAATCAGATTCAAAATCAACATCTTGAGGTCGTCAACGCATTGGTTTCGGATCCGATGGAAAAACAAAACCTTCTAACGGTCTTGCAGCAACGCCGGGATGAATTGAGCAGTTATTGCCAGAGTATCCAGGTACTCGGAGAAGTCACCCCACGCGGGATGGATGTGATCTCTTCTCTGGGAGAACGCATCAATGCCCAGGTCGTTGCCAGCGTTTTACGCGGCATCGGGACGCCTGCTCAGGCAGTTGAAGCAACCGAATGCATCATCACCGATCGCTCCTTCCAGAACGCTGTCCCGGACATGCAGCGCAGCCGCGAGAAAATCCAATCCAACCTGACACCCCTCTTCCAGCAGTCGCTTGTACCGGTGGTAACCGGTTTCATGGCAGCCACACAAGATGGAATCATCACTACCCTCGGGCGGGGTGGCAGTGATTACACGGCCGCTATCCTGGCAGACTGCCTGGATGCCGATGAGGTCTGGATCTGGACAGACGTGGATGGAGTCCTCTCCGCCGATCCGCGATTGGTACCGGATGCCCGACCCATCCCGGAGATTTCCTTTGCTGAGGTAGGTGAACTGGCTTACTTTGGCGCAAAGGTATTGCACCCCAAAACCATTCGGCCAGTTGTCAACCGCAACATGCCACTGTGGGTCAAAAACACTTTTAACCCGGATTTTCTCGGCACGCGTATCACCCAGAATCCCTCCAGATCCCGTGGAGAGATCACCGCAATTTCTATGATAAAAGACCTGAGCATTTTGACGGTCGAAGGGCGCGGTATGTTGGGGGTACCCGGTATTGCCGCCCGCACCTTTGGGGCAGTTGCTCGTACCGGCGCGAGTGTCTTGATGATCTCACAATCCTCATCGGAACAGTCGATCTGTTTCACCATCCCCTCACTGCATAATGGCGAGGTTATCAAGTCGATCGAGTCCGAGATGGCGCTGGAATTGTTGCGTGGGGATATCGACCGGGTCTGGGCTCGTGATCATGTGGTCATCGTCAGCATCATCGGTTCCGGGATGCGCGAAACCCCCGGTGTTTCCGCACGCATTTTTGGAGCACTCGGAAAGAACCTGATCAATGTCATCGCTATTGCTCAGGGATCATCTGAATACAGCATCTCGCTGGTATTGGATCAGAAGGATGCAGTACGGGCTGTACAGGCTATCCATGCCGAAACAGCTCCCTCAACCAATGGAGGTTAACATGGACTATAACTGCTGGTATGAATGTATTCATGGCTGCGAAAAACGCTACTCAATTTTTGATGTGGTCTATCGCTGTGAGGAATGCGGCGGTTTGCTGGAAGTAAATCACGATCTGGAGGCTCTACAACAACGCACCGCCAGCGAATGGAAATCCGTGTTTGAACAGCGCGTCTTTTCCACCGCCTGGCCTTACGGCAGTGGCGTGTGGGGCAAAAAGGAATGGGTTTGCCCGTTGGTGGATGATGAACAAATTGTCTCCACCTACGAAGGCAACAGCAACCTGTTCTGGGCACAACGCTTCGGGAAACAACTGGGCATGGATGACCTGTGGATCAAACTGTGTGGCAACAGCCATACCGGTTCCTTTAAAGATTTGGGCATGACCGTGCTGGTCTCCGTCGTCAAACAAATGATGACCAACGGTAAACCCATCCGTGCCATTGCCTGTGCTTCCACCGGTGATACCTCTGCTGCCCTGGCTGCGTATGGGGCTGCAGCTGGAATCCCCACCGTGATCCTGTTACCACACGCTAAGGTCTCCACAGCACAATTAATTCAACCCATCGCCAATGGTGCCACGGTCCTCTCTCTGGACACCGATTTCGATGGCTGCATGGAAATCGTCAAACAGCTGACCGAAGATCCCACTATTTACCTGGCCAATTCCCTCAACTCTCTGCGCATTGAAGGCCAGAAGACAGTAGGGATAGAGATAGTGCAGCAATTCGATTGGCAGGTGCCAGACTGGATCATCCTTCCCGCCGGCAACCTGGGCAATGTGCGCGCCCTCGGAAACGGTCTGTTGATGATGCGTGATCTGGGATTGATCGATCATCTTCCGCGTATCGCCTGTGCGCAGGCAGAGAACGCCAACCCGCTCTACCAGGCTTATCTGACCGGTTTTCAGGTCTTTGAGCCTCAACCAGCCAAAAAAACCCTGGCATCCGCCATCCAGATCGGGAACCCGGTCAGTTATGAACGCGCCAAGCAAACCCTGATCGATTTCAATGGTGTGGTCGAACAGGCCAGCGAAGAGGAAATCGCCAATACCAGTGCCCAGGCGGACCAGACCGGCTTATACTGCTGCCCGCATACCGGGGTTGCGCTGACTGCCTTGAAAAAACTGCTCCAAAAAGGGATTATCGATCCTAACGCCCGGGTGGTGGTCATCTCTACTGCGCATGGCCTCAAGTTCTCCCAATTCAAAATCGATTACCATCACCAGCAGTTGGATGGGGTGCAAGCCAAATTCGCCAATCCGCCATTAGAAATTCCTGCTACCTACGCAGCTGTCCAGACTGCACTGGCTAATCTGGTGTAGCTGATTACCAATTCCCGGTTAAAATGCGTCCCATGCAGACTCCATTCATACTGGCTTGCATCAAACCGCGTGTCAGTCCCGCCCCATCACCGAGCACATGCAGATTCTTCACATTGGTCTCAAATTGTGGATTGATCACAATTTTATTAGAGTAAAATTTCACCTCAACCCCATATAGCAACGTGCTGTCGCTGGCGATGCCCGGCATGATATTTTCGAGAGCTTCCAGGGTTTCGATCACATCGATCATGATGCGGTATGGCAGCACCAGGCTCAAATCTCCTGCCACAGCATCCTTGAGGGTTGGTTGGATGATATTCTTAGCCACACGTGAGGAGGTCGAACGCCTACCGCGCTTGAGGTCTCCATAACGCTGCACCAAAACCTTGCCGCCTGAGAGCATATTGCCCAATTCAGCGATATAGCGACCATATTCGATCGGTGTTTTGAACGGTTCCGTGAAAGATTTTGATACCAGCAAGGCAAAATTGGTGTTACTGGTCTTGAGCGACTGATCCTTATAGCTGTGACCATTCACCACCGCCAGGTTGCCATAACGCTCCTCTGAGACTTCACCGCGTGGATTCCAGCAGAAGGTACGCACCCGATCTTCAAACGTCTTCGTATAATAGATTAGCTTGGCTTCATACAGCGTCGAGTCAATATCATAGGTCACACCAGCGTCCGTTTCCACACGCACGCCAATATCCACCTGACCATTGCGTGAGACGACCCCATATTTCTTGCACATGCTGTTCAACCATTCGCTACCTTCCCGCCCAATGGCTACAATCACCTTATCCCCGCGCACCTGGTTTCCATCATCGGTAATCACACCTACAATCTTCTTTTGTCCCTCCCTATCGGTTTCGATCAGAAAATCGGTCACCACTGTGCGGAAGCACATTTCAATCTTTAAATCTTCCAAAGCCTTCTGGATGAGGGCGTAAATATCATAGGCTTTTTCGGTGCCCATATGGCGCACACCAGACTCGATTAATTTCAAATGTGATTGGGCTGCCCGTCGTCGAATAAGGTCGACGCGACCGTTGATGTCGATGCCATGCACCTCCGGATCAGCACCAAAGCTGAGATAAAGGTTATCAGTGTACTCCAATAATCTGCGGAACGGCTCTGCACCGATATACTTGATCAGATCTCCCCCGACCTCACCATCATGACTGATCGAAAGTTTTCCATCACTGAAACTGCCACTGCCCGAAAATCCGGTTGTGATGGCACAGGGATCGCAATTAGCACACACCCCCGTTTTGCGTTTGGGACATTTGCGTTTCTCAATCGAGTTGCCTTTTTCGATCATTAAGATTCGGGCATCTGGCTGGTATTGCTTGACTTCATAAGCCGTAAAAATACCAGCCGGTCCGGCTCCTACAATCAAAACATCATAAGACTCTAAAGCTGGTTTCATCGATTACTCACTAATAATGGAGATACAAAAAATTGTATCATAATGAAAGGAAAGAGATCAGCTGGATCACCTTTCAAATCTCTGCCTTTTTCAGATTGCCTGTTATCCAATTAAAAGAATGTTAAAATTTATTAACATTCATCAATATCTTCGGCATTTTCTTTATCTACAAGTTGTTTCTCGCTATAATAATTCTATTATTGAAAAGGATCAATTATGGAAAAGAAACGTGTTCTCATTCTTTGCACTGGAAACTCTGCCCGTTCTCAAATGGGAGAAGGTTTGCTGAAATACCTGGTAGGTGATCGATCCGAGGTCTTCAGCGCCGGCACTATCCCTTCCACCCTTAATCCTTATGCCGTGCTTGCCATGGCTGAAATTGGTATTGATATTCGTGATCAGTACTCCAAAAGCTTGAATCAGTTCCTTGACCATGAATTTGATTATGTCATCACGGTTTGTGATCAGGCTGCTGAAGTCTGCCCCCTCTTCCAGGGACCTGCCCACCGTATCCATTGGAGCTTTCCCGACCCGGCTGCAGTCGAAGGCGAACACCATGAAAAACTGGCAGCTTTTGTGCAGGTCAGAGACGCAATCAAAGCCCGTCTTGAGCAATGGCTGACAGAGTTGGAAAATATCTAAATAGACTTCTGAATAATCTTAGCCGTTAATTTACAATAAAATATGCTTTTTGTAAAATCCTGATTTACAAAAAGTGGTATTTTTTGTAAATTTGGCCGTATAAATAGATCATTTAGAATTTTTCTTTAAAAATACAAATTTATAATTTTTTTCCATTGTATACAAATATGAAAGGAATATTCCAGCAGTTGTGGTTTTTGCAATAAATACCAGTATAATTTTGAAATATCATTTCTTTGTTTGGTAATGGTCTATTAAAATTTTCTTTCGATGCTTACGAGACGAAATCGCGTATTAAAGGTTAAATCTGGATAACCCTCCTGCATGAGCTCATATCTCGCAAGAAAACAGGATAACGCATAATGGATTTACAATACGCCATTGCATTAATTGTTGCAGCAATCATTTCCACTATCGTGGCAATGATTGCTTGGCAACGTCGCACTGCTGTTGGCGCAAAAAGTCTTTTCATTCTGATGTTAGCAGCAGTGGCGTGGTCATTGACGTATGCGATTCGCTGGATAGCTCATGAAGAAACAGCCCAATTGTTTTGGTTGGATGCCACCTATTTTGGCGTGGTGGTTGCCCCCACTGCCTTTCTAATTCTGGCGCTTGAATATACCAATCAGGTTCATATCCTTTCCTCACGGGTACGCATCAGCCTGGCCATCATCCCCACTTTAACCATACTTATCCTTTGGACAGATCCCTGGCATGGTTTGTTTTACAATGGCTTAAGAACTGGGGACGCGATATTGAATGGTGGCGTCTGGTTCTGGATTTTTATCACTTACACATACATCATTTTGATTTTAGCCAGTATCCTGATTTTTCGAAAAACCATCCAGGATCAACTTTTTTTTCAGGTTCAGGCTGGGTTGTTGTTAACCGGCATGGTACTGCCCTGGTTGGGCAATATTATCAGCCTGCTGGGTTTCAGTCCTTTTCCAGGTCTGGATCTGACCCCATTCTTGTTCACTGCCAGTGGGACTCTTTTCATGTTCGCGCTCTTCCGTTTTGGATTCCTGGATATTGTACCAATTGCTCATTCCCGCTTGATGGAAGGGCTCCTGGATAGCGTGATCGTGTTGGACAAAGAAAACAGAATCGTGGATTTCAATCCGGCTGCTCAAAAATTATTAAATCTCTCAGCCGCAGTGATTGGCCAACCCATTTATCAGGTTGGCCTTCAAAATTCAAACCTGACTGTTTTGGATCATCATATCCATGCAGAAAAATCAGAAATTCAAATCAAAAATGACGACATCCACGAATTTGAGATGCGGACGCTTGCATTATTGGATAATAATCGTCAGGCAACTGGAAAACTGATCACATTGCATGACATCACAGAATACCGGCAGGCGCAAGAGAAAATTCACCGCTCTGAAGAACAATATCGTTTATTATTTGATAATGCGGTGGAAAGTATTCTGGTTGTACAAAATCGGCTGGTAGTGTTCTGCAACCCTATCACTTGCGAATTAACCGGATACCCGATGGAAGAACTCATCAATGAGTCCTTTGTGAAATTTATATATCCAGAAGACATCGAGATGATCCTTGAAAATTATCGAAAACGGGTAGACGGTGAAGACTTACCTGGTCGCTACCAGTTCCGACTGGTTCGAAAAGACCTATCCTTTCGATGGGTGGAGACCAGCGGAATTCGTATTGATTGGAAAGGCGAATTAGCAACGCTGCACTTCCTGATGGATGTAACTGATCGTAAGAAAGCTGAGATTGCCCTGGAATTCCGCAGCACCCATGATATTCTCACCGGTCTCTACAACCGTCAATATTTTGAGCAGGAGATTGATCGATTACAAAACAGCAGGAGACAACCCGTCAGTATTTTGGTAATGGATATGAATGGTTTGAAAGAGATTAATGATACCCAGGGTCATGCAGCAGGCGACGATCAATTGAAAGTAGCAGCCCTGGTTATTCGTAAAGCCTTCCGACCAGATGATGTCGTCGCACGTATTGGTGGTGATGAGTTTGTTATCATAATGCCAGAAATGAATACAGAAACAGTACAACAAGTGGTTGATCGGTTGAAACTGATCATTAATGAATTTAATCAACAAAATCCGGAAAGGAACCCGATAAGTTTTGCCATTGGGTATGCTACCAGTGAATCGGTACCCGATCTACAACATGTCCTGCGCAATGCCGACCGGGATATGTATGTTCAAAAAGAAAAGTATTACGCCGGAAATAAATCTTATATGAGTTTTACCAACGATCTTATCGATTCGCATCTTAATTTGGATAAGCCTTACTTAATTAATGAATAATGGGGAGAATTAAGCTATATCTACATAACTTGTGAAGGCTATTGAAAACTCGTACAATAAGATCGTATCTCCTCAAAGATCATTGTTTGGAACTGGAGAATTATTATGAAAAAAGATCGTTTCTTGAATGGGTTAATTGCAGGAATTGGTGTGTTAATTATCTTCGCACTGGTCCTGTTTTTTGTGCGCCAACAACAGGCTGAATACCTCCCAGATGATACGCCGAATGGTGTAGTACATAATTACCTGCTTGGTGTTCTGGAGCGTGATTATGACCGCGCTTACACCTATCTCACAGATGGTCCTGAAAAACCCAGTTTATCCCTGTTTCAACAGGAACTATCGCGCACATCCAATGAAATAAGCCGGGTGAATATCTCCATTGGAGAAGTGTTCATCGATGGGGAAATAGCCACCGTTCAATTAAGTATGCGCCAATCGTACGAAGGTCCTTTTAACAATCTTGGAAGGTATACTGAGTCTGCGCAGTTAAAAATGGATAACGGTAAATGGAAGATTGTGAGTATGCCATTTCCGTTTTGGTCATGGAATTGGTACGCCGAAGTCATTAAACCGCTTCCCTAAGGCAGGAGAATAACCATGAAAACCATTCGAAGGTTTTATTTTTACCTGCTCAGCATGATCAGCATGCAGGTAGTTATCTGGGCAGTGGTTAACCTGCTACGTACCATCTTTGACAATGAGGTAGTTGCATCTGCAGTCGATTGGCTGGCAGGGGGGATCGCTTTCATCGCCGTTGGTGTTCCGATATTTTGGCTGCATTGGTCCACCGTTCAGCGGGATGCCCAACGTGATGAAGAAGAAGCCAGCAGCCGAATCCGGGCTCTCTATCTTTATGCAACACCTCTCGCCACCGGTATACCGATTACGTACGCAGTTCTGGCGATACTCAATCGCCTGATCGTAAAGGCAATGGGATTACCGGTTACGGCAGCCAGTCTGGGTGGAGCACAAACCAATCTTGATAATCTACTTGCCATTGTGGCAAATCTGATTGTTTTGATATATTTTTGGCGGGTGCTTCAGCAGGATTGGAAAATTAATCCCAATCATGAAAACCTAATGGATTTCAGCCGTTTGCATCGCTACATATGGATGGTTTATGGGTTGGGGTTGCTCATCTTTGGTGTGCAGCAAATTCTGAGTTATATATTTTATTTGCCGCAGGAGTTTGGTCGTGCTGCAGAATCAGGACTGGCCATGGGGTTGGCTTTAATTGCGGTTGGGCTGCCTATCTTCTGGAAAGCCTGGTCAATCACTCAAAATAGTTTATCAGTGAAGGCTGAACGCATTTCCTCCTTGCGGTTGGTTGTTCTGTTTATATTAACCTTGTTAGGGATTGGATTCAGCTTATCTGCACTGGGAATACTGCTCGCAAACGGATTTCGCTGGTTATCACAATTGGAAAACTGGAATTTTTTATCCTTTGTTGATAACAATGCCACACAATTGGCGGTGTTAATAACCATGGGAATGGTCTGGGCTTATTTCAGAAGAGAGCTGAGGTTAGCGATCGCTAGCCATGAAGATTTTCTCTATCAGGCAGGATTAGAGCGTATCTATAATTCTATTTTGTCATTTGCTGGTCTGGTGGTCAGCTTTTTGGGGTTGTTATTGCTCCTCGGTGCTATCATCGAAAGTCTACTCGAATTATTCCTCGGAAACAATGCAGCCTCGCTTAGTGATGCCTTTGCGCTTTTGCTGATTGGTTTACCACTCTGGTTGATATACTGGCAGCAAATACAAATGGAAACTGCCCACAATGATGAAAGAGGAACAGCTGCAAGGTCCTCCTTATTACGCAAAGCTTATTTATACCTGGCATTATTTGCCACCGTGGTAGGCACAATGCTGAGTACTGGTTGGTGGATCTATGGGATTCTAAAAGCAATTCTTGACCAGATGCCATCCGATTTCTGGTTGAACTTCTACATGCAACTACGTATTGCCATCCTGTTTGCTATCTTCATGGTATACCATCTGCGTGTATTGCGAGCGGATGGTCGCGTAACCCAACAGGCAAAAGAAGCTGAACGTTCTGAATTTTCTGTTCTGGTGTTGCAGGCAGATGATTCTTCGATCAGTAATGAGCTTTTTAAAGCCGTTCAACTTAAATCCCCCGATCTGCCCGTGACCATCATCCAGATGGAAGCAAACAAGAGCTTGGATGCGATTCCTCAAGCCAGCCTGATGCTGATCCCTTCCAGCCTGGTAACCAATCCTCTCGAATCGCTACAGATTTATCTGCAGAAATACACTGGAAAAATTCTGGTGATCCCGCAGGTACAGGAGAACTGGCATTGGCTGGGTCTGGTAAACCGTGATCAGAGACGCCTGGTGCAGGAAGCAGCTACAGCCGTGCAACAGCTATCTGAAAACAAAACCCCGCGTATTTCAGCCCCCACTAATCCCTGGATGATTGTGGCTTATATATTGGCAGGTATATTCCTGCTGCTCATTGGGCTTTTGATGATTTCTGCACTGGTAAACCTGTTCTTGGTTTGAATAATAAACACCCCGCAAGGCGCTGGTTCCTGCAGGGTGTTTTCCAAAATGCAATTCACTTAGCGGTTGATCACCGGCATGTACACCAAGCTGGGAATACCTTTGTCGTACCAGACGGTGTATTTGACATCATTGCCTGCCAGTTTCGGGTCAATCGGTGTAATCTTCAGGTAGTAAGTGTCATTGGTCTCAGCCTCAAAGGTGACCACCTGAGATTGTCCAAAAACAGTGGCTGGGTATGTCTGCACCAGTGTGGTACCATTATTTTTGTACACTTCCACATTCATGCTGGCACCACCGCCCCGCGAGCTGACAAACACCATGTAGGGATTGCTGCCTTCCACCGTCATTTTGACCCAATCTACATCACCTGTTCCACAGAAATTGTGAGTTTGTGAGGTATTGATGGGTAAAGAGGTGGCACTCGAAGCAATATTATTGGCTTCATTGCCATCCAGTGTGCAGGTGGTGATTAGCACCACAGATTTTGTACCATCCGGGTAAGGTTCCACATTGCCACTCAGATCCACTGCACGCACCCGGAAGCTATAACTCTTTCCCATTTCACCCAGGAAGTTATAAGTGGTCTGAGAACCAGGGATTCCCAATTTTAAATTCTGCCAATCACCACCGTTTATCTGATATTGCAAATCATAGTAGTTGATGGAACTGCTGGGAAGATTAGTTGTCCAATGCAACGGGATGTACGTGGTAGCACGCGGAGAAGTGATCGGCGCCAGGGTAGTAGAAGGCACTGACAGGTCATAGCCCTTCACGATTCTCAAAACGCCATGCTGGTTACCTGCTCCATCGAATGCCTGTGCATATAACCAGCCATTCAATACCGGCTCATACTTGGCAACATCAAATAAAGCCGACCAACCATCACTGCCGTTGGTATCTGAGCCCAGTAATACCCAATTGCTGGTAGAAATGTTGGCATTGCGCCAGTAGAAATCCACCTTTTGCACACCGGTTTGAGTTCCTACACCAATATCACTGGCATCCACCTTGAGATAGAAGGGTTTCTGTGGAATCAAATCTGTCGTAGGCCAGCTAAAACTTGCCTGTGGTGGGGTGAAATCACCTGTACGTTTGACACGAAAGGTATAGAAATAGTTATCCCCACCAGCCCGCGGGTAATCCCAGGCTTTCACCAGCACGTAATAATCACCAGTGTAGGGTAGTGTGTATTTAATGTAGGAATCGCGTTCGTTGTAATAAACAACGTCATCATTTTCTGCCAACAGATCGCCTTTGTAGTCAAAGAACAACAGGTAAGGATCCAAAGCTGAGCCAAAGGCTATGGCATCTATATCCAATTCCACTTCTTCGCCGGCAAAACCGGTAAATTTGTAGTAATCCAGATCCCCTTGTGGGCAAATCTTAGAAAAGACTTCGCTGCCCTCCGGATACCCCATCGCCTGCGCAAAGGTATTGTTCGGTTCACTGTTGTTTACGCAGGTAACCGGGGCTTCCGTGGTAACCCTTACATTGTCCACCATCCAACCAAACCCTTCATTGAAAAAGGGATCAACAATGTCCATATGGAAGCGAAGGCGAATAGTCTTGCCAGCATAAGAAGATAAATTAATCGCAGGGCTGGTAAGCCAGGGAAATACATCATCATAGGAGACAGCATCCAGTGAAAGTTGCATCACATTATTGAAAGGTCCATCATTGACTGAGATCTGTACCCAGCGTTGATCATAGTAGCTAAAGAAGTTTTCAGTCTGATAGTTATAATCAAAACGCAGATAATAGGTGCCAGTAGATGGAATTACAATAGGGGGAGAAGTCAGGTCACCACCACCAATCGTACCGTCTCCTAAATTACTGGCTCCTGTGCCTGAATAATTATCATTAAAAATCCAGACTTTTGATGTATTGGTTCCTTTTGGAGAACTGGTACGATACCACATTGGCACACCATTCCAATTTTGGCCATCGGCTTCAAAATCAAAGGTGACTGGCGCAGTAACAGTTGGAACAGCTGCTAAGTTAACAGCATTGACTTTGAAAGTTTTAGTAGCAGCCGCACTTTCTCCCGCGGAATTACGTCCATAAACTTTGAGGGTGTAGTCTCCAGCTGGCAACGATCCAACCGACCATCCGACTTGTTTTGTCCAGTTCAAAGTCTTGTTGACAGGTCCAGTTAATTCAGCTCTAAATTCTGTGGCACCACGCACATTGAAATCAATCACGTATGATTCATTGGAAGCCAGCCCCGACACATCCGTATTCCGGTTGGTGTCGTTGGTGATGGTTGCAATGACTGGAGTGTATGGTTTTGTACTGCGCACCTGTACTTGCATGGAGGACACAATGTTCAGATTGATACGATTATCGAACAGATTAGGATCGTTGGTTTCAAAGGTTTCATTTCGGGTTGGAAAATCAGATGATGCCCAACTTAAGGACGTTCTATCATAAAGAATCGCGCGCACATTGTTGCCAACCAGAACTGATTCAACATTATTATCGCCAATGATACCTAAAGTATCCGCGCTGCCATAATCTCCAACTTCAAACAGTTTACAGGTGCCTTGATAATCTTTCCCGGTAAACAATGCTACCTGATTATCGTTGGGGTTACAATTGGGAGGGGGCAATTGTGAACAGGGAGCATTATTGATGATTGTTTTGGCTTTAGAAACTGTGGTGATTGGGTTCCCTTCAAAGTCAATGATCTTGACAGCCAGATCAATCGGTCCATTTGGAAGTTTGGCATCACACAGGCTTAACTCAGTCATGTAGGTCGTGCCGGTCATAGCAGGACCAACCTCCACCCAATCTCCCCCATTGGGACGCGCAATAATCTGTACTTTGGAAATGCCCAGGTCATCCTTTGCCCAGCCACCTACCATCAGGGTAGTGTCGCTGATCACATCGCCATGAGAAGGCATAATCAGATCACCCGTAGGAGGAAATGCACCGAAGTTGCTGGACGTGTATTGGTTCACTTCACGCACACCAGTAATTGCACGATGACATTGCGTTCCGTAAGCGGGGAAGAGATCCACCTCCTCACAGGTACGCGGGGTACCATCGTTGGTATCAACTTCTTCAAAACGGATATCAACTGAATTCCCCCAATATGAAGCGTAATTGGTATGGACATGAAAATGCAAATGATGACCGGAGCTGTAGCCGGTATCATCTACGTTACCGATGAATTGACCCTGCAACACCTGTGCACCCACCACCTTTAGATTCGAGGGGATCGTGTATTGTGCCATGTGTAAATATAATTGATAGGTTGTCGGTACGGTTGATTCATCTTTTAATACAATATAATTCGAACCGGTTTCACTGTTATTGGGAACGTCATCACGCCATTTGTAAACAGTTCCACCTTTAGAAGCCAGCAAAGGAAACATGGTGGCAGGTGTGGTCGCTGTTCGGCTGGAAAAATCATATGCGTAACGGCAGGATGCTTCCGAACAGGAGTTGTAAATCAAAAAATGCCCGATACTGCCAGTAATACGGTGTGTGACACCTCCGGCCCAGGGGAGTTTATAACCTCGATAGACGGTCCCGCCTTTGGTATCTGACTCCAGTTCCGAATAAAATCGTTCACGTAGGTCATCTGAGACCAGGTCTCCAGGCAGGGTATCGAATTGAGTTTGCCAATCCATATCAGCTTGCAGGGTTAGATCCCAGTTATCACTTCCGTCCAACGATTTCTGAGCACTGTCGACCCTGGCAATAGCCAGACCGGGTTCGGTATCAACCACTTCGCCCGTTTCCGGGTCACGTAATCCCAACCAGAGCAGTGCGGTAACACCATCCTCAGAGTAAATTACATGGTCAATATATGGTTCAAAGAGTACAAATGCCAGAACCTCGGTCTTTGACATCGCAATCTGTTGCAGCCGGTCTTCCAGAGCCTGTACCAAACCTGCATCAAATACTTTTGGTTCCGGTGTGCTTTCATCCAGCATCTGCTCTTCCGAAGGAGGAGGAGGGGCAGCCACTATGTCGATCGGTTGAATCCCCAAAATCAAGCTAAACAATATCAGAGTCGTTAAAATCCAGCGCCATTTTTGCATAACATCCGTCCTTTTTTGCTTGTGAAACAGGTTCCAGCGTGTGGTTCTGCCTTCAGAACCCCAACCCTGTTTCAGAAAAATAAGGGTTTTGATCTGATTAACGTTGCAAGATTAGTGCCTGATCAGACTGTTGACAATTCGCTCACGAACATTTCCATTGCTATTTTGGGGTCCATCTGTCCGGTTTTCATGTATTCATCGGTGGTCAATAAGCGCTGATAAATTTCTTTTAATTGGGACATATCAAATAAAGCAGTTTGTTTTTCCAGTTTTTCTGCCACGAATGGGTGAACTTTGAGTGTTTGCTCAATGCGCTGTTTGCGTCCACCCTGATCAAGCACCTCGCGTGCCAGGATCAGCAGGCGAAATTGGCGGATGATCATTCCAAATAAGGGGATGGGCATCTCCGTCTCTAATAAACGATGCAATAATTGAGCTGCTTTCGAGATGTTGCGTTCCCCAACCGCATCCACCATATCAAACACACTTGTCGGTGAAATATCCGGTGTGAGCAAGCGCACATCTTCGGCTGTCACCGGGCGATGATAATCCACATAATTCAATAGTTTGTCAATTTCCAGGCTGGCAATGAGTGTATCATTACCAATCGCGCGTGCCAGTTCCTGGGCAGCTTCCGGGCTGAACTCCCCTTTTTTCTCTTTCGCTTCTTTCATGATCAAGCCAGGCATCTGTCCAATTCCCGGCAGACTGCACTCTTTCTGAAAAAAAGTGCCAGCGGGTTGGTCTTTCATCCACTTTCGTAACCAATGTGATGGAGCAAAATCTTTCCAATTACCCCGTTCGATTTCCAGATTGAGCTGGATCACTAAAGCGGTGCTGGCAGGCAAGCCTTCCATGAGCTTGATGATGCTATCTTTATTCTTGCTCCCTTTCACCCAATCCTGGGCATTGGTCACCAATACCAGGCGGCGTTCACCAAACATGGGGATCATGTAAGCTGCATCGCGTACATCCTCCACGCGTGGGCTCTCCTGAAAGCGTGTGATATTCATATCCCCCATGGCGGCATCCATAACTTTGTCTACCAGTCCCTGCACCAATTTATGCATGGCTGATTCATCATTGCCATAAAACAGGTAGACCCGGGGTTTCTTTTCGGAGGATGTGATTGAGCCAAACATACTTACATAAACCTAACTTACTGTTAGCACACGGTGCGTGGGCATACCCTGATCATTCATACGTTTTACTTCCACCACCTTGAGATCGCCCAGGTTGGCTTCGGTAGTCATTACTTTTTGTAATTTAGGACCCAGAGGTTGGGCAACGATCATACCCAGTGTTACCAGGGTGATCACATTTGCCAGACGATCCATGCGGTCATTCCAGTTTTTCTTTACCCCCAACATGGCCAGCCAGGCAAAAAGCCCACCCACGATTCCGGCTGCGGCAAAGTTTGTACCACAATGTGGATGAATTGCCAGTTGGTGCTCGCCTTTGTTGAGACGTTTACGTGCTTCCTCAGCTGCATTAAAGAGTGTTTCGGGGTCTATTTCACCAAATACCCAGAAACCACGGGTATCGGAAAGCCCTCCCAGTCGATGTGGGTGTCTTTTCTCAGCCAGAATATGTAAGGTTGCGTGTTCCAGGGCGTGATTACGGCGCACACGCAATACGGGATTCCATGTTTTAAATTGTTCGATTGTTTGCATTGGGATCTTTTCCTTTTTAAAGATGTATCCTGTTTATACCATAGATGTTACTTCCTGAAATTAACAGATTTGACAGACCAGGTTTACAGTTTTCTCTACCTGGTTTGGAGGATATAATGAAATTACCTTTCTTTCCCAAATAAGAGATGATTACAAATTGGACTATTGTATGAACTTAATCCTCTACCTGATTTTCGGATTCCCACTTCTCTTCATTCTTCTGCACACGATCATCCGCACCATTCGGCATTTTTACAAGTTTCCGATGCCGGAATTTCTCGCCAATCTGACCGACAATCCCTTGCGACGCCGGATCCAACCTCCAGAGAAAATGCCGATTCGCCATGGGATCATTCCTGGAATGACAGTGTTGGAAGTCGGTCCGGGCAATGGCCGTTATTCCATTGAGACAGCCCGCCGGGTGGGAGTCCGGGGCAGGATAATCACGATCGATATCGAACCAAAGATGATTGAACGTGTTCAACAGAGAGCCAGGGTTGAAGGCATCACCAATCTTGAAGCCAGAGTAGCAAATGTGTATGACCTGCCCTTCGAAGACGGCATGTTCGATGTAGTTTACATGATCACTGTGATTGGAGAAATTCCCCAGCCGGAAAAAGCCATGCATGAATTTCATAGGGTATTGAAGCCAACTGGTTTGCTTGCGTTCAGTGAAGTTTTAATGGATCCGGATTACCCACGTGCAAAGTCTCTCTTACAGAAAGCAGACAGGACCGGATTTCGTCTGAAGAAGAAATTGGGGAACTTCTTTTCCTATACCATAATTTTTGAAAAATAGCAGATACAAGACAAAATTATCTCGATTCGAAGTCAGTTGCGCCATTTTGTTAACCTCCTGATTTTCGGGCGATTTTTTAATTTTATGATTGACACCCGGAATATTTGCATATAAACTTCATATACACAAATTTTTTATCGATTTATCGATCTTTTTTTATGGCACCTTTAGGGTCCAGCTGGATGAAAATCCACCTGACTACGGGGTGTTATTTAATTCAAAGGAGTATCTATGAGCATTATTGAGGTTTCCCATCTGACCAAGTTTTACGGCAAGTCTCGCGGGATTGTGGATGTTTCTTTCAACGTGGAAGAAGGTGAAATTTTTGGCTTCATCGGACCCAATGGCGCTGGGAAATCCACTACCATTCGCTTGCTACTCTCGTTGATCCACCCTACCAGCGGTGAAGGCAAAGTGTTTGGCAAGGATGTAACTAAACACGGGCCTGAGATCCGGCGTTCTATCGGCTATCTGCCATCGGAAGTCTTTTATTATGAAGGCATGAAAGTGATCGACTTGCTCAAATACTCCGCCAGCTTTTTTGAAGGTGATTTTACACAGAGAATGAAATACCTCGCTGAATTGATGGAATTGGAGATGAACCGCCGCATCAGTGATCTCTCCTTCGGCAATAAAAAGAAGGTCGGGATTGTGCAGGGGTTGCTCCATAGTCCCAAATTGCTCTTCCTGGACGAGCCCACCAGCGGACTGGACCCGCTCATGCAGCGGAAATTCTTTGATCTGATCCGTGAAGAGAATAAACGCGGCGTGACGGTCTTCTTTTCCTCGCATATCCTGGGTGAAGTGCAACGCCTGTGCAACCGCGTTGGTATCATCCGCGAAGGCAGCATGGTTGAGATTTCCGATATCCATTCATTGCAACAAAACAACTACAAAAAGATCAGCATCACTGCCAGTGGCTTGAACCCAGCAATCTTCGAGATCCCGGGTGTGACCAATGTCCAGACTGAAAATGGATCGGTTAATTTCTTCTTTAAAGGAGACATCAATGAAGTGGTAAAAAATGTCAGTTCTATCCATGTCGACGATATCACCATTGAAGAACCCACCCTGGAAGAAATTTTCATGCACTACTACGAATAGGCCCCGATCATGAATAAAATGATTTTTAAACACGAATTTCTGATCCGTATCACCTCCATCATCACCTGGTCATTCTCAGTGGTTGCCATGGTGTTTGTGTTTTTCTCCTTTTTCTCTGTCTTTGCTGGTCAAGCCGAGATGATGAAACAGGTGCTGGAGAAGTTTCCCAAAGAATTATTAGTCGCCTTTGGTATGAATGATATGAATTACGATACGGTGCTGGGATACATCAGTTTCTATTTTTTGTTCATCCAGCTCCTTCTAGCAATCCAGGCAGGCAATTATGGCTTTGGATTGGTCTCCATTGAAGAAACTGAGATGACAGCTGACTTTCTGTTAACCCGTCCTGTCAGCCGGTCCAAAATTCTTACCAGCAAGTTGATGGCGGCCCTAGCCAGTATGCTGCTGACCGATGTGTTCATGTGGATCAGTATGTTCACTGCCATATCCATTTTCTCTGAAGGCAAAGAGTACGATATGTCAACGCTGCTGTTATTACTTTTCAGTGTTGTCCTCTTTCAGCTCTTTTTCTTCAGTGTTGGACTGATGATCTCATTGCTGGTCAAACGGGTTCGCAGTGTCACACCCTATTCATTGGGACTGGCATTCGGTTCTTACGTATTGAGCGCTTTCAGCGGTGTTTTCGGAGATGTCAAACTGGAATACATCACGCCCTTTAAGCACTTTGAACCCGGTTACATTGTCAACAATGGTGCTTTAAATACCCCATTGGTATTGATCAATGTGGCCATCACAGTCATCGCTCTGGTCGCAGGGTACTGGTTGTATCTCCATCGTGATATTCATGCGGTTTCATAAGGAGGGATTTCATGAACATTTTTCTACGTGAATTAAAAGCCAATCTAAAATCCCTGATCATCTGGAGCTTCATCATCGTTCTCCTGATCCTGATCGCCGTCTCCAAATTTTCCGCTTTTGCCGGTGACCCGGAGATGCTAAAAATTCTGGATAGCATGCCTCCCGCCGTTATGGAAGCCATGAACATGAATGCCTTCAATCTGACCACATTGACCGGATTCTATGGCATTATGTTCCTCTATTTTGGTCTGATGGGTGCCATTGCTGCCACCTTATGGGGCAGTGATATTATCTCCAAGGAAGAACGCGATAAGACGGTTGAATTCTCACTAGTGTTGCCCATCTCGCGCAGTCGGGTGGTGACCGCCAAAGCATTAGCAGCCCTGGTGAATTGCGTTGTCTTTGTGTTAATCACCTGGGGGTTCTCGGTCGTGGCTGTGCAATCGTACAACCCCGACCAGGCATTCTACGATTTTCTGGCACTTGAAATGCAGGCCATGTTTATGATGGAACTGATCTTCCTGGCAATTGGCTTGATGCTGGGCTGCGCTTTGAAAAAGTATAAAAGTTCTGGCTCAACAGCCGTGGGGATCATCCTGGCGACTTATTTCATGTCGGTGATTGCCGGTATGAATGACAAATTCGACTTTCTCAAACATTTCACCCCATTCTACTACTATGATGCTGGAAACTTATTCCGCGCTGGACAACTGGACACAACCTATCTAGTCGTTTCTGCGGCCATCATCGTGGTAGCCCTCATCGCTGCCTATTGGGTCTACAACAAACGCGATTTGTATATATAACCGTAGGGGCGGGTTCAGAACCCGCCCCTACAGGTCGGCCAAATGCCCCCCCAACCTTTTGAAAGATAATCCCTCAAAATGATCACCTCCCGAAAATACCAATCCGAATCTGATCTGGTGGCAATGCAAACCCTGTTGAAGGAATCACGCTCCCTGACAGATGACTGGCGCTATGCGCATGTGGGTGATCTGCTCTTCTGGTTTTTCCAGATCGCTATCCATCTCAACCCGTATGAACACATCCGGCTCTGGCATACCGATGAAAAATTGGTGGGGTACTCCTTACTGGGCGAAGATCCCAGCTTCGATGTACAGGTTCATCCTGATTTCCTCCAGCAGGGTGTCGAAGAACAGGCAATGGAATGGGCAGAAAACAGGCTGGTTGAACTACGTGGCATTGACCCGACCCTTTGGGGTGGAAAACTGGTATCAGGCTCGAGACAGGACGATTCAAGGCGAATAGCCTTCCTGGAACAGCATGGCTTTCGTCAGGGTGGTGAATTTTCGGAAGTCAATATGCTCTGCAAACTGGATCTCGAAAAACCCAAAGGATCCGTTCCGGATTGTTATGTAATTCGTTCGGTAGCTGAACAGGGGGAACTCGCTAACCGGTCAGAAGCCCAAAGAGATGTGTGGCGTCCTTGGTCCGTCGGTAATCTAAAGGATGAAGATTACGCCATCATGATGCAGCTTCCAGGTTACGATCGTGAACTGGATGTCGTAGCTATAGCGCCGGATGGCACCATAGCTGCCTATGTAAATGGCTGGAATGATGATCTCAATAAAATCGGTGATTTTGGTCCTCTGGGTACTCGCCCAGCCTACCGCAGAATGGGATTGATGCACGACTTATTGCTGGAATGCCTGCGCCGAATGCAATCCCGTGGCATGAACCGGGTCAGCGTATCAACCGGGGTGACTAATTTCCCAGCGCAAAAGCTTTATGAAGGGGTTGGTTTTAAAATCGTAAATCAATACCTGGAATATGTAAAACCCGACTGAAGGGGTAGTAAGAAATGATTAAACCAGAGGATGCCATCCAAATTATCTATCTCCTGGAATCCAACAGTATCCCTGTCTGGCTGGTTGGCGGTTGGGGAATTGATGCCTTATTGGGTCGGCAAACCCGTGACCATAAAGATCTGGATATTCTTCTGCTGCGGGATGATGTTGTACGGGCAAATGAGATGCTGGAAAAAAATGGATATCACCTGAAAGAATTGTGGTCAGAGAATTTACAGGTCATTGATATGGCTGGCAATATGATCGACTCGGCGTATGTGCTGCATAATACTGAAGGATTTGAAATTGACGTGCATACCTTCCATTTTGAAGGCGTGCATATCATTCCGGATTGGGAGGATTCTGAAGGGTTTCAAATCACAAGAGCCGAACTCGATCACAATGGCACCATCGCTGGTGTTCAGGTGCGTTGCATATCCGCTCAATTACAATTTTTATTCCATAGTGGATATCCGATACCCGATTACCAGGTCCAGGATTTGAGATTCTTGAGAGAGAAATTTCACCCGTAGGGGCGTTTGGCCAAACATCCCTACGAATCAATTATCAATCTACCTTCACCTTCACCAAAGTCACCGCCGAGAACAGAAACAACATGCCATAGATCGCAAAGATCACCAGATATCCCAACCCGGGTTGCTGCAGATTGAAGAAATCTGCCATGGGACCACCGATCCCAGCACCCACTATCCCGGCTCCTGCTCCTGCCAGGTTGGAAATTCCCAGGTATTTACCAGCCTGTGCCTTAGGTACCAGATCCATCCCCATCGCCCAGTTGGACGCCATGAATGTCCCGGTATCCAGCCCAATGATACAGCCACTCACGATCACCAGAGGCCTGTTACGCGAGAAAAGCAGTAGCATTGTTCCGGTAAAAGCGATCAGACCGGCATAAGCAACCAATTTTTTCTTACCCAGCTTGTCTGCCAGGTTACCGCCAAAAATCGCTGAGGGCATAAAGAAGAGCGCCACCACCGCCAGCAACAACGTGGTCATGGTAAGGGCATTCGGCAACTATAGTACAGCCCGCAAAAAGTATTGTGCAAAGCCTTGAATGGATCCCACCGCATCTAAATATGTAGCATGATTGCAAAAATTGCGTTTTGATGAACATTTTCACCAATTTCCAAATTCTTTTGTTTCGTTTTGAACTCATTTAATTTTATATAGTCGATAAATGGCATCGATGGCAGTAAAAACCAAATCTCCAGTTTGTTTTTCACAATGAATGGCAAAAGCATCCACTGAAAATCCACCTGCAATAAAGTCTAGATTCCCATCGATTTCAAGTCTCAAGACTCCATTAAGAGTTCCTTTGATATTCGAAATCAACATTTTCTTAACGTCCATATGCGTGATCACATAAAGTGAATTATCAGGGCAGACTGTTCCCATCGCCCAGGTAACATAAGGGTCTTCATTGGTTAAATTCGCTATTTCAGTCCAATTTCCATCCTCCATTCTGGTATAGACTCCGTGTGGAGCAGGTTGTCCCTGTCCGGGTTCAGGAAACCAGAGAATGGCATATAATTTCCCATCTGGTCCGAAAAAGAGATATTTAGCTCTTGTGTTTTCTGGAATTGGCAGATCGGATATTATTTCGGATTCATTCATGAAATGCACCTGATTGCAAGAAAACCACCACAAGTAATCCGTGATCGGATCAACATCGATTGAGTACGGATAACATTTAGGCTTTGTCAAATCAGAAACAATGCCTGTAATGGGATCAAAAGTAAGAATCATTTCGCCCTTATCCCGATCTGCCACCCCTAAATAACCCGTACCTGAATTAGCAAAAGCCAGGGAGAGAGCCAGACCATAAGGCACTTTCACAATTTCTTGTAGAGATTCGTCAGAATTGATCTGATAAACGACAGATTCTCCTGATGGAAGCTGATCACCATATGCTACATAGATCCGACCATCCGGAGCTATTGCCATCGCTGTTGTGTTACCTTTGGATCTGTATATCATTTCACTAGTTTGATTTATTGGTGACACTCTATATATCGGGTGATTGGGATGAAAAGTATAAAAGTTGCCTTTGGAATCAAAAACTAATCTGTTTCCAGAATTACTATATCTGTCATACCAGTCAACTTTTGTAACAGAACCAGTATTGACATCAATGGTAGATAATCCAGACCAATTGAGGTGATACAAGGTGTTATCCGGGGCGAAACCTATCCATGATTCAATCCCCAAATTCTCTGTAATGGTTTTTAGATTTCCATCTGGCATAACCTGCACTAATCTGCCATACATGTCCGTTGAAAAAATTTCATCCTTTGCATTGATTGCAATTACTGCTGTTGTGAAATTATCAACCAGGACGCTGACTTTACCTGAAGGCGTGATTTTTTGAATATTATTGGATGGATAATCAACAGCATAGAGGTTCCCTTGTGAATCAAAAACAAATTCGCGATTCGTTCCTGCAGGTGCGATCCTGATTGGGTTACCATCTTTATCCACTCGAAAGGTTCCATCCCTGTTAGTTGAAAACCAAAGCTGGTTAGAAGGATCAAAATGGAAACATTCCAATTTCACGCCTGGAAATTGAGCATAGACCGAGAGAGAGCCATCCGTGTTTATTTTATAAATACTGTCATCATGATGAACTATCATTAACACTTCGTCTTCCGGACTGATATTCACAAATTGCGGTGGGGAATCAGGCGTGCGCACGATTTTTGTTTTCCATCCCAGTTCTCGATGGATAACATTCTGCAAAGCATAGGGAACTATAGTTGGTGTGGGTTTCGGAGTGAAGGTTGGGTTGGGAGAACTTGCAGGACTAGTATTACCTGCTTGGGTTTTAGCTTGTTCAGTTAATAGAGCGGATGGTGCTTCTGGTTGTGATGGTCCGCATCCGATCATTGAGATGGTGATGGCAAAAGTCACGAAGTACCTGAATAATATGATTAAACGGGACATCTCTTGCCTTCTTTCTAATAATATTTATTGTGTACATCTAATTTATAAAATAATAGTCATCTCCTAAACTATAAAATACTGGTTAAACATAAATAAATGGATTATTATCTATTATCCCTTCACCCGATACGCCTTTAAAATCCGCTCCATCTCTGCGTGATCTGCTGTGTCAACCTTGCATCTTTCTGGATCCGCTTCAAACTGCGCGATGGTGCGCTTGATGCCCTGGTGGAAAGGTATCACCGCTTGATACGCGGGCACGTAACTCTTGATCTTGCTATTGTCAAAAATGACACTCCAACTCTTATCTCCGGTCAACGTGCCCAGATAATCCGGGGCAACCTTGATGATGAAGTCCGAAGCGATGTGCACAATCTTTGGCTCCACTCCCACCGCAGCTCCAACCGCACGGTAGATGTCATTCCAGGTCAGACGTTCATCCGAGGTGATGTGGAATGCCTGCCCCAATGCGCTGGGATGACCGAGCAGCCCCAGAAATCCCACAGCAAAATCCTCGGCATGCGTGACTGTCCATAGCGAAGTACCATCCCCATGCACAATCACCGGTAAGCCCTTGCGCATCCTGTCCACGATAGTGTATTTATTCCAATCACCGACTGCAATCGGGATGTATTTATCGTAGGTGTGCGAGGGGCGCACGATTGTTATCGGGAAATCGTGTTCACGGTATGCTCGCATGAGTCGTTCCTCACAGGCGATCTTATTGCGTGAATATTGCCAGTAGGGATTATGCAGCGGTGTTGACTCACGAATAATCACGCTGCTGGGTGGCTTCTGGTAGGCAGATGCTGAGCTGATGAACACGAATTGCCCGGTTTTGCCTGCAAAGAGCGCCAGATCGCGCTCGATGTCCTGCTGTGTGAAGGCGATCCAATCCACAACCACATCGAAAGTTTCGTGCCCCAGAACATTTTGCGTCTGGGACTGATCGTGAAAATCTGCGGTCAGCCAGCATGCACCCGGGATATCGACCGTTGTCTTACCGCGGTTGAGCAGGGTCAACTTGATACCACGCTCAATCGCCATTCTGGAAACACTGGTGCTGATGTTACCGCTACCGCCAATAAAAAGCACTTTCATTTTGAAACCTCATTTCTCAGGTTTTACCTGGGCTAATTGTCTTTAAATAATTGTAAGATCAAGACGATCAGCTAACCATCTGATTGAATTCTATCAAATTCACGCCAGAATAGAACTTTTAAGGTCGTTCAATTTGAAGAAGATCCAGCAAATCCACCATCTCCCGGATCTCATAGGTGATCGGGTAGCTATATTTATCCTGCTCTCCGCGCGGGTTATACCAGCATGTGTCCAGTCCATATCCCACACCCCCGGCGATGTCCGAGCTGAGACTATCACCAATCACCAGCACATTTTCTTTGGCTGGATGACCTATCTCCTCAAAGACAACCTCGAAGAATCCACTGGCAGGCTTGAACACACCCAGCGCTTCCGAAGTAAAGACATGTGGGAAGAAACGATCCAACCCTGAGATTCTGATGCGTGAAAGTTGCACTTCCGTAATACCATTGGTGATGATCGCCAGGTTAAATTTCCCATGCAATTGTTCCAGGACTTCCAGTGAACCTGGAATCAAATGAGCCGCCTGACCCAGATAATGCAGATACATCCGACTGAATTCCACCGCATCCTGTGCAATCCCGAATTCATCGAACAGATCTGCAAAGCGTTGCCAGCGCAGTTCCATCAGCTTGATGGAATGCTCCTCCAACCGCTTCCACATCGCCTGATTGATGCGCTTGTAGGCCTCTCCTACCTCAGATGAAAACGGCAATTGATAGTACGCAAACACATTCTGTAGTGCTTCTTCTTCCGCACCATCATAAGCAAGCAAAGTGCCATCAGCGTCGAATAGTAACCAGGTGTATTGCATGTTTAGCTCCAGACATCAAAAGGGTAGGATTATTTTACTGGAAATTCTAACGATTTAACGATCTTACCAGCCAGGTTCCACTTCCCTGCCGATGCCAAATACTTGATCATAATTTTACACAATAAGGTCAGATTTTGTAGCCATTCACCTTGCGAATTTTATCCTATTTACAAGACAAAAATCAGATTCTTCATTCTGTAATGAAGATGGTATTGACTTGCCCCTGATGAATATATTAAAGGAAATTACAAGCTTTCCGAAAATCAAAATCAAACAATGGGTGACCTTCAAGGTAGGTCTTCAGCACCAGTTCATAGAAAGAATGATATTCTGAACCAGGTACATTGGCCTGGTGCATGGCGACCAGTGTTATCAGGTTCTGCAGGCGTATGCAAATGGGTAGCAGTCCCAACCACTTGTCATCCAGATGGTTTTCTTCCTCATAGCCGCGCATAAACCAGACAATAAATTCACACAGCTGGGTTTCCCAATCTGGTTTTTTAAACATATTGGAATAAAGCGGCATGGCCACTGCAATGTCGTTGATAAACCAGTTGTAACCACAGTCATCAAAATCAAAAAGGGTAATTTTCCCATTATCGACGTGAAAATTGGTCGGGTTCATATCGCTGTGAATGAGACCATAATCATCCGGGCTGGCAGACAACTGGTTGAATTGGCTAAGGATCTCCTCCAATTCATCAGCAGCCTTCATTTGATCAGGAGGTAGGTATTGGCGTGCATTCTCAATCAGATCGTCTTCATACCAGTGAGGTCGCTTTTGAGATAAATGATCGGGATGGTACACCTTGGAAATGCGATGCATTCTCCCAATGATGCGCCCCATGCTACGAAACAGGTCTGGATTCCATTCAGCCGGATCAGCATTTTCAATCAATTGACCTGGTGCAAACTCAAAAACTACAGCAGTAAAGTAAGTGTCACCTACCGCTAAAAGCTCTGTCAAACGTTTATTCTTCGAGAGACAGGGGCGGGCGACGGGAACTGTATGCTCCGCCAGGAAATTCACCCAGTCCAATTCGGCAATAATCTGCTCCTCAGAGCGATGTGAGCTGTGGGTAATACGCAGGATTTTCCACTGCTGCCCACGCTGAAATTGGTACACAAAGTTGGCTACATTATCGAGTAATTCAATTTTTCCGCTGGCTGACCATTGAGCTGCAGCAGTACTGACCAGTTTGTCGCTGAGTAGTGCGGTTATTTCATCCTTCATGATTGCTCTCCAAATCAGATTTCCATATAAGAAGCATCTTAATTTTTGCACAATTTCATGTTTTTGCCTGGAAAACCTTGAAATCAAATGGGTCTCCATGCCCAGGATATACCGTGCTGATCCCTTCATGTTGCAAGCGCATCAAACTATTGTTGGCTGCGATCTGATCATCCATCAAAGTTGTGAAGGCAGGTTCTTTGGTGTTGTCCAGTAAATCACCACAGAATAGTTCTCCGCTATCCAGTCCAATCCCGATAGATCCTTGGGAGTGTCCGGGTAAAGAGATCACCCTGCCATCCAAACCATAGTCCGACAGCGTATCTCCATCCTTGAGGTGGATATCCGGAGAAAAGCGTCGGGATTTTCCAAACCTGGTAAAAAGTGGGATGAGCATTTTGATCAAAAAATTGGGTTGTTTGCGGTTCACAAACATATCTCCCAGTTCTGCCATCCCGGCATCATCCGTGTGCATCGCAATTGTTAAGCCAAATTTCCTTTTAAGAAATGCGGCATTACCAATATGGTCAAAATCCCCATGGGTGATGATGATCAATGATAGTTTCTCTGAAGAGCATCCGGCTTTCTCAAGTGCCTGTACCAGCATTTTTTCATTATTCGAACCCCCGGTATCTATCAGAAAATTGCCATTTTGATTTTGAACAAGGTAACAGTTTACGGTTCCCATTCCCATAGGCATTGGTAAAGTAATTTTGTGAATTTTATTTTCCATACAACTTATTATCATCCATTTAAGGTACTTATTTCATTCTTTCAGCCAGGGCAGCTTTTACAGCATCACTGGCGTTAAACATTCCCCGCACTTTAATCTCCTCGATGACTTCTACTGCAAGTTCGGCTGGAATATCCTCATGCAAGTTCAAAACCCCGATCACCGATAAGGATAGTTTTTTGCCTTTCTGCTTGCGCTTTTCCAGATCAGCTCGGGTAAAGGACATAACACCGATTACGGAGGAATGCCGGGTCACGGATTGCTGAATCTCGAAGGTGTGTTTTTCCAGCTGAGAGCGGATAGCGGTGCGAATGAAATCGGTGCGGTTGGAGTAAAGACCTTCATTCACCAGAAGATCTACCTTTCCCAGATCAACAGCCGACATATTGATGGTGATTTTTTCGGTATCTGACATTATATCTCCTTAGTTTGATGATTATTCAGGTATTCCAACACCTGGCTGATTTCCATCTGCCAGAGAATACTGGTCATATACGGTTTGAACCCGAGCTGATTATTGATACGCAGCATGGCTGCATTCGTATCGGCATTCGTAGTGCGCACAAATTTGATTTCCGGGTGGAGCTTGAGCATTAAGTCCACCATGGCTGCTTTCAACCACCGTCCTAATCCTTTACCGCGGTACTGAGGAAAGACGCCGGTCATATCCTGGCGCAAGATCTCTGGACGGTTCGAATTCCAGACAGTCTCAGTATATCCAGCAAATTTGCCACTGTCTTTTTCGAGCACATACACGGTGCAGCGTTGATTACCGCGGGCTTTATCCATTTTTTGCATTTCGCGAAGTTGCTCAGGAGTTATGTGCATGTCTTCAATTGCCAGATCTCCGAGAGGTTGTTGGTTGGTAAGATCCAAAAGCTTGACAATTTCTTCCAGTTGTTCATCCGGATAATCTCCTTCCCATATCCCCAACCCAAATTCCGCGACGTTTTTCTGTCCTTGTTCCAGCCATTCCCGGATCAGGTTATGGTCAAGATCAGCGATTTTTAATTGGTTGACATGTCCTTCCAATCCGCGTTGTGCGCCTAAGCGCTGCATGAATGCTTCACCTGCCGGGATACGGTCATTCGTGTCTGTCAGTAACAAGCTGCGGTGGTCAGTCTGGGCAGCTTCAGCAAGTAAACCCAGTAGTTGCTTAGCGATACCCTGGCGGCGAAAATTCGGATGCACGATGATGTCAAATTGGGCAAGATGTTTATTTTCATCCGTATGCATAAAAGCGACATTCCCTTGAGCAATGATATCTGAAAGGTCCTCATTCCAGGCACACCACATTTGTAAATCTACAAAGGTAGGCAGATTTTTCATCTGATTGGTGGTCTCTTCCAATGGAATGGGTGGATCATCAGGCTGGCGTTCCTTTCGGATAGTGTTGATGATTTTATTCAAGGCAAAATACTCTGTAGCGCTGGCTGCTTTAACAATAAGAGGATGAATTTCGTAAAGTTTGTTCATTTTTCTCCTTTTTACCATCCATATGGATGGTAATTAGATGTTTTATGAATATTATATAGAATAATTTTATTTTGTCAATAAGGAAAACATCTATATGGATGGTAAATGGATGGTATTACAAAAAAATTACAAAGATGAATACATTGTCAATGTTTGTTTTGCAAAATCCTCCACGCTGCGGCGTAGTGCCAATGGTTCCAGTACCTTAATCGCCCCTCCATAACTCAACACCATCCGGCGTGCTTCCTCAAAGGATTCATATTCCAACATTAATTCCTGCCAGGGGCTGGTGTCCTGCATGGGAGGCGTCATTAATGTTGTATGGCGATGCTCTAGCAGAATTTTTGCCAAAGTCGCTGAGATTTTAACACGAACCGGGAAACTATTGTGGTTTTCCTTTTGTTGGCTGCACCAATTTTTCCAATAGGCAGCCAGATCAAAATCACGAGGATATTCGAAAGATTGGTTACGAATTCTAGCGGAACGGATTCGACTGATCAGCAATGTACGGAAATGACCTTCACGCAAAATTACCAGATACCAGCGCTGGGATTTGGCCACCAGCCCTACCGGATCAGTTGTTATTTCCAGATCAGTATTGAATTCCGATCGATAGGTGATTTCCAACACGCGATTTTGTTGTAAGGCTTCCTGACAGGTCTTTAGCCAGGGAACTGCCTCGATATTCTGGTTCCAATCCTGTGCATCCAGCATGATTCTGGGATGATTGTTTAATTCCGATTTCTTCTGAATGTCCGGTATAGTTGCAGAAAGTTTCAAGAAAGCTTTCCTGATTGTTTCCCCGACACCTAATTGTTCCAGCGTTTGAGGAACTTCCAACATGAATAGTGCCTGCACCTCATCTGGTTTGAGACCGATCAATCCGCTGCGATAATCTTCCACCAATCCGATACCGCCACCTGGTCCCTTGGTGGTGAAGATGGGAACCCCAGTGGTGCTCAGGGCAGTCACATCCCGATAAATGGTGCGCTCCGTAACCTCCAGATGCCGCGCCAATTCACCCGCTGTCATCGTTCCATGGGTTTGTAATAACAATAATAATGAAAGCAATCGATCTGCGCGCATGCTTCCTCCTGAAATTCCTTTTGTTTTATTAAAATTCTACCATTAATACCTGACACTAGATGTCAAGTATTAATTTTATACTATAGATATTCTTCGAAGAAAAAATTTTTATTATGGAGTAGAAAATGAATGACTTACCTGTACAAATTGTTACCCTACAACCCATGACCCTGATCTGTTTCAATGGCTATGACAGCGAACCTGAAAACCAAGCCTTACAACTACTAAAACAATGGGCAGAAGAAAACCATCAATACGGTCGAATTTTTGGATATAACAATCCAGATCCAGCGGAAGGCAGCCCTAATTACGGCTATGATGCCTGTATGGTGGTGGATGCCGGGACTCAACCAGTTGAAGGAGCTCGCATCCGCCATCTGGATGAGGGCTTGTATGCCGTTCTGAACTGCCCGGTCAAAGAACCCTGGGTGGATATCCCTGGCAGCTGGCAAAAACTGGTGCAATGGGCGGATGCAAATGATTACTCACTGGGTACCCATCAATGGTTTGAAGAGCATTTACCGTCAGAAAAAAGCGACCCCGGCACGCTTTTTACACTGGATTTGTACATGCCGATCAAGAAGTGATAAAAAAGGGCTATCAGGGTGGATTTGTCATATCCACCCTGATAAGCTCAAATTTCTTTGAACGGCCGATATTAATTTATCCCAACAACGCGACAGCGATATTCAAGGTGCTGCCCAGATACGAATGGTTCCGTCCCAGGAGGAAGATGCAAACCAGGATCCATCTGGAGTAAAAGCTATGCTACTGACCAATGAATTATGCATATTTAATTGATTAAGCATATCTTGATCTTCCACATTCCAGATATAAATACTGTTATCTCCACCTCCTGAAATTAATAACTGGCTATCAGGTGAGAAAGATAAACTTTGAACATGCATGGAAGAATCTCCTAATCCACTAATAAAAGCAAAATCATTCTCACGGTCATATAAACAGACACTAAATGCGGACATGGCAAGATACCGATCATCAGGCGAAAAAATCGTAGCTGGAGAACCAGGATAGGCATTATTTTGAGTATAAAAAAGAATGCCAATACCATCCTCCTTTAATGCTTCATCTACTTTAAAAACCCTGACACTGCCAGATTCTTGGGATGTTAAAATTTTTCCATCAGGAGATAAAGAAAGACTGTAAACCCATTCACCAGATGGAATCCCTTTAATGACTTCACCACTGGATGAATCCATAAAGACAATATTACTATATGAATTTCCATCATTTCCAACCCAAACAATACCAGCGATGAGCATTGTACCGTCTGGGGAGTAAACAATGCTTGGAACATGAAAATGATAGAGTTCAAGGTTTAAATTATAGAGATTGTAGTCAATTAAATCTTTCAAAGTTCCGCTATTTGCATCCCATATATGGATCGCTCCATAAGTTGCTCCCACAGCAATGCTCTTACCGTCCGGCGAAAAAGCGACACTTTCCACCTCACCCGATGGCACAGAGAAAGTGTGCCTTATCTTTTGATCAATAGTAGACCAAACTCTTGCATTACCATCCCAATAAGCACCTGCAATGAACGCACCATCCGGTGAGATCGCTAAATTTCTCACCCGTGACCAAACACCTTCCATTTTTTTAAACAATCGTCGTGGTTGTAACTGCCAGATTTCAATCGATCCAGAATTTATGATTGCCAGATTTTCTCCTTGTGGTGAAATGTCGATCGCAGTACTATCTGGAATTTTAAGGGAGATGTTTGCGCCATTTTGAAGATTCCATGCATTTACCTCACCATCATAGCCTCTTGCGAATAAAGTATTTCCATCGGGCGAGAAAATTATATGTGAATATGAATAACTATTCCCTTGCAATGTCAAAACTTCTGATCCATCCGCGATATTTGAAATTTTAATGTCACTCTTCCAAAGCACTGAAGTAGCTAATAAGTTGTCATCAGGTGAGAGAGCCAGGCCAATAATATTATCTTCATATGGGCCGAATGATCTTAATAAAGTCCCATTGGACGTATCCCATTTTCGAACATAATTAGCCCCATTACCAGTAACGATGAAATCTCCTTTCGAAGAATATGTGAAAATACTTAATAACAAGGATGGATCAGTTTCTTTGATTGCATTGACGTATGAACCATCGGAAGCATCCCACAGTACAAGCCCACCAAAATCAAACCTGCTTGCAATTCGATTGCCGCCAGGAGAGAACATTATTGATTGAAGATTACTGAATTGTTGTTCATCTGGCTTGATTTCCAATAGTAACTCACCATTAACGGTTACTAAATTGATAATGTTATTGATCATTCCAAAAGCGAGCTTTTTTCCATCTGGTGAAAAAGAAATGGTTAATACAATGGCAGGTGTTTCAAAAAAATCGATGAGCTTGTACGTGCTTGCCTCATAAATATAATAACCAATGTCTGTTGCAATAGCGAAAAGATCACCGTCTTGTGAATAAACGAATTGGCGGATATTTCCATTGCCCAATCGAGCCATTTGCGAGACAGTAGCCGCGTTAGAAAAATCAATAATTTCCACGGATTGAATTGTTGCTGTCTCCTGAGACTCAATCACGGGGGTAGTTGTTTCCAGTATAATTTGAGTGGGTGTCGTAGTTGTTGAACCTGTGGTGGTATTTGACGGAGAAGATAATTCTCTTCGGTTACATGCCGTTGAGAACAATAACACCGTAATAAAAAGGATTCCAATCTTTTTTGAATTCATGGTTTTTATGGTGAATAAGGTTCCAGCCAATACTCACTTCCATCTCCTTCCGCTGTCCAGCCTGACCCTCCTGGCAGTCTGGGGTCTGCAATCTCCCAGAAAACCAAACTATCTACACACACCGGACCATCCAGTAGAATAAACGTGGCGCCAGCAGGAAATTCACCCTCAATCACAGTGCTTGAATTTGGCTCTGACCTGATGCGGTTGGGAGATTCCCCCGGTGGATTATTGACAAACCCGCCAATGGAAAAACGAGTCCATCCATTCGTACAATCTGGACGAATCGGTGCAGTGTTCATGAGCGGAGACCAGGCAGGTTTAACTGTGTTCAAGTCTGTAATTACTTCCACCGTGTTACCGCTTGCCACCTCAAGTATTCTATAACTCTTAATTAATGTCCCAGAATCTATCCCTTCTGGATAATAGGAATAAACCATGTAACGTCCATCAGCTGACCAACTGAACGCAATAACGTATATGGGTTTTGCAGTAAGTGCTTTCAAAGTATTGTCTTTTGCAGACCTCACATAAAGGTATTGATTATTTTCAAATGCGCGAATAAAAGCAATCCATTCGCCAGTAGGAGAATATACAGGTTGGGAATTGTTAGCCCCGGTAATCAAAGCGCGTGGATCCGTCCCATCCGTATTCATGCTGTAAATATTTCCATCTATATATTGACGGGAATATAAAATGGTTTCTCCGGAAGGTGACCAGGATGGATATTCGTAAGGATTACGGTAACCTCCATCAGGGGTCAGGTTCTGTAAATCAGAACCATCTACGCTGACACGAAAGATATTCCCTTCGTTATAGCTGTTGAAA
This sequence comes from uncultured Chloroflexia bacterium, assembly GCA_963765655.1. Taxonomy (GTDB): domain Bacteria; phylum Chloroflexota; class Anaerolineae; order Anaerolineales; family Anaerolineaceae; genus UBA6170. The sequence continues at coordinate 564,995 of CAVXXH010000003.1, read as the reverse complement.
ACTAAATTTTTTCCATCTGGCGAAAAAGATGAATACTGGATTATTTCAAAATTCCACTGAGATGAGTTGAGATTTATTTTATCTAAGTTCTTATCCTGAACATTAAGGATATTAATACTACCCCCGGTCGTTGAAATGGCCAACAATTTTCCATTGGGTGACCAAGAAAGATCATTCATAATCAGATCTTTATTGGTATAAGACCAATCACTGACAGAGCTATCCGGATTTATCAATCGAATAGCGCCATTCAGATCATCAATAAAGGCGATCGGTCCATATTTACTGAAATCCAGGTTGGATTCAGGTTTGATTTTTTCTTGCGTTGGGGCTGGTGGATTGGTCGGTGTTTTGGTGGCAGGTTGTGTTGGTGTTGGTGCGAAATTCGTGTTGGTAGTGGTGGGTAAAATGATTTCCGTTGACGTAAGAGTAGGATCAATGATCAATTTCGGAATCGATGGTGGCTCAGGGAAAGCCGGCGCGCAGGCTGCCAGAAGTAGAATAAGCATGAGAGCAATCAATTGTTTTGTCACTGCACTGATCATTTTTATCATCCATTTTTTGAAAAATATTTCTTTATGGTGAATATGGCTCCAGCCAGTACTCACTACCATCTCCTTCTGCTGTCCAGCCTATTCCACCGGAAATGGTCTCTGACTCTACCCTCCAGAAAACCAGACCATCCGCGCACACCGGTCCTTCCACCACCTTTACCACCGTGCCATGGGCTAATTGAGAAATGATGTTATCACCCTTTTGTGGCGCTGACCGCACCCGGTTTGGTGAAACATCCACCAATTTTGCTTGCCCATTTACCTGTAAACGTGGCCAACTGTTACATAGTGGATCGGGGGTGGAGGTGGGAATTATTTCCAATGAAAATTCTTTATCAGGTCTGGGTTTAGTACACACATTCTGTAAATTTTTTTGAACGGCTTCAGTTAAAGGAATGATTTGTTTTTGGATTCCGGCTAAATCAGTTATAACTATCTCAGGCAATTGACTTTGAACAAATCGAGTGTAAAGAAGATGCCTGCTGTTTGATGTCCAGCTAAAACAACTATCTCCCTGGCGATAAAACTCATCAATCCTGACAAGTCCACCACCACGATTGTTGATCATATAGATTCTAGAAGGAGTGGTTTCAGCATCGGACAAAATTGCCAGGTAATTCCCATCCGGTGACCAGGAGAACTCTTGTTCCCATCGATCGGTAATTTTCACTGTAGAAATCACATTCCCTTGAGGAGTAATAATTGCGACGTGAGGTAAATCTGGCCAGTTATCGGTAACAATAGCCAGACGGTCATTCTCAGGTGACCAGCTTACGCGAATGATACCATTGATCCCCTGATCATATAATTTAGTGGAAATCTCCTTAAATTCTCCAAATCCGGAGACATCACCATTTTCATCTGTAATCAGATTGATGATATACAACCTTTCACTCATGAATGCCAGTTGTTTTCCGTCTGCCGAAAAGGAAACCTGATTATACGCAGACATTCCCAATTTTAATTGAGCGATTTCACTGCCATCTTTCGCGTTCCTCAAAAAAATGAGGTCAGGTGTTGTTATGGCTAAAAATTTGCTCCCAGGATGCCAATCATAATATCCTTTTGGGGTGATTTTCGTTTTAATGCCTGTTTGTAAATCCAGAACGACCAATTCTGTTTGGGTTTTATAAGCCAGTTTCATTCCATCGGGTGACCAATTCCAATCACTTTCCACATCCTCGGAGGAAACCTTCCAACTTTCTGAATTTTCAGAGTGACCCAGGTAAAAACCTTTTCCAAGTAATGAAAAAGCCAAATTGGATGAATCCAACCATGCTTGGGCTGTGAGACTGGGTGCCAGATTGGGTGTGAAGGTTGGTCTGGGTGTAATACTGGGACCAGGGGTTGGTGTGTAGGTTTTAAATGCTATCAGCGATTTCGTTTTTTGAATGGTTGGAATTTCAAGGATAGTGGTTGAAGATGAAACGGGTTCTGTTTTCGGAGGGAATGAGATATTGGCTGAATTCGAACAACCAGGCAGGATTAACAAAATCAATAATAATAGAGAAAAGGTAGTTGATTTAATAATCGCTCCAGTATTTTATTTAGCAGTATCTAATTGTTGAAAAGAGTTTTGTGAATTTATTAACGAAGTCTGAATCATGCTTAATATACAGGATTCAACCAGAAAATTCAATATTTATTATTTTGTGATGAGTCCATGACCACCTAATGGATTCGTCTCGTAACGTTCTCCGAACCCGGCAATCAATGGTCGACCCAATTCGATTGCTTGCCGCACGGAAGGAAGCGAGAGTGATGCCTGATGACTGGCCTGGTCTTGCCAGACTTCTGTAATCCAGATGCCATTCGGATCAGCGGGATCATGCGCAACAATATAGCTCAGGCAACCCGGCATATCCTGCGTACCTTCCAATAAAATGGATATCAGCTCATTACGCTGTCCCTGAACTGCATTTATTTTTCCGATTAATCCATACATTGGCACCGCTTTGTGTTTAGCTCATATGCTCAATTGTAAATCAATTGGCATTAGAAATATTTAATTTCGAAGGTGTCTAAATTCCATAAACACTCCAACCAACAGAAAAATTCCCCCTGCAATTTCAAAACCTGAATTTTCGGTATATAGACCAACCAAACCAACCAGAACTGAAACAACAAAGATTGAAATGACGCTTGCTAATTGGTTTTTTCTGATGAATTCATTCACAAATGACCTCGTGATTAGAATTATTTACAATAATAATTGACTTATTAACTCCACTATAAGCAAATGGGGTAAAAGGTCAAATGAATATATAACTACTTGCATTCCCCCTGCGAAAATTCTTTAAAAAATTTATTACATAAAAGATGTCTAATTAAGAATGGTTTTCTTTCCTTAGATACCGAATAATCGCTGCAGGCCAACCCAATAATCCCAGCACGCCAAGGAGCAGAAACGGCAATCCGAACCATCCAAATATATTGGTTAATCGGATTGTTTTTTGAAACGCATCTTGTTGGGGATCTTTTATGTAATCGTTGATACTTTGAACTGCATCCCACTTTAAATTATCATTCACATCACTGGATCCTGCCAACAAGCGCACCGCTTCGGTTTCATTCTCGAGAAACACACCGGAAACTGAACGTAATCGGCGTGGCTGTGAGCGATGTATTAGGCTGGATTTCAAGGTCGCTTTTTGAACATTTTCTATGGTTTCATTTACCTGCCACAACCCCCAATAATGCTTTCTTTGGAAAGAAATGGTAACCGTTTCGTCCAGATTTTTTATGCCTTCGATGTTTACAGTTTGAAATCCTACATAAACAAAGGGCAATCCGAACACCAGGCAAAATGCTATTGCAACAAAAGGTTGAAAAATTGCTTTTATCAGAAAATTTTTCACGGATTTGTTCCCCTGATAAACATGTCGAATTTTTGAATCATTGTTTCAAGCTTCGATAAAGAAAGCAAAATTTTTCCTGGCACTTCCAGACTATGGTTTATTCCTTCGATGATCATGAAATTATCCGGGTTTGTTGTCCTGAAATGTGAAATCAGATCTGGATCATAATAGTGATCCTGGGTACCAATTACATAAAGCGTGTGTGGACACTGTTGAATTAATCCCAACGCAGGCATCAGCTCGCTCAGAATCGGAGTCAGGAAGATGCAAGTCTGTGGTTGGATAGGCAAATTTGCATCTAATAGATAGGGGATTGCCAGTGTGCCCAATGATTTTCCAATAAGGGTCAGGTGCTTATAGCTTCGTTGTTGCAAGGCAACCTGAACCATTTGGGTGACGTCCGCTTTCATCTGGGAGAAGCGTTCGGTCAGAGAGGATGCCTGCCTGGTTTGAGTTTGGGAGTAATCATATTTTACCTGAACCACATCAGCACCACCTGACAGCATAACCTGGGTGGAATAATACAACAAAGGCATATCGCAGGTGTAATTCAACCCTGGCAGAATCATCGCCAATTTATCGGTATCAGTATCCTGACGTAGAAAAGTGTTGGGGATTGAGAGCTTTGGATCAATAGAGGTAGAAATAGAAGAATAGGAATACATCAGAACTCCTCATATTTGAAAGGCTTCTCGCAACCTGAAAAGCAAACGCTCCCGCTCATAAGCAGAAAGTTCCTTTATCGGATGACTCTGGTAATGATGTCCGAAATTGGGATCCGGATAGGCATTATCTTCGATCATTGGCGGGATAGCATATCTTGGACGAACATGCAAATGCACATGCGGTTGAGGCTCTGCCTGTTTGAAGGAGTCATTCATCAGACAGGTCCAATTGAAGAGTTGTGCACCTAGCAGGCGTCTATAGACAGATTCGATTTTGATGATTGCAGATTGTAATGCCATCCATTCCTCCGGATAGAGATCGGATAAGCTCCCGTTATGCCGGTTGAGCACCACGATGCTACGACCCAAATAGGTCTGATCTTTTGAGAGAAACACTTATCAATCATCCGATGTAAATAGCAAGTCTTTGAAATCTTCATTGGTTAGTTCACAAAATTCGCATGTCATGACTTAATCCTTGTTCTATTCATTCAACTCAGCTAACCCTATCTTTGGAGAAATTTCCAGGGTAAATTGAGTGTTGCGATCATCCAGGCTGGCAATGGAGTCCTCCAGTATGACAGCATCAAACCCTCGTTCTGCTGCCGCTCGTAAGGTTGATAGCACGCAATACTCCGACATATAACCAGACACAATCACCGAATTAACGTGTTTTACTTTGAGAATTGTTTCCAGATCCGTCTGCCAGAACGCGCTGAAATGACTTTTGTTGATACGAATATCATTCTCCAGGTGATCAAATGCTTCGTATAATTTCCAGTTCTTTGAACCTTCCGGCTTTCTTTTGGATGTGTGTTGAATGAATATGATTGGCCAATTCTGGTTCCGAAAGATGGCAATGACTGCGTTGATCACTGGAATGGTCGCCTGGAAAGCAGGTAAATTGGGATTGTCTTCCCCAAAGAAATCAATTTGAGGGTCGAGAATCAATAAAGCTTTTTCCTGGGCATTATTACTCATGATATATCCATTCACTACTGTGTTTTTATTATAGTAAGCTTGAATTATCGTTTCAAGACTTTCTTTTTGATTAATCCATCATATATTCGTCCGGCAGATGGAAAGGAGGTATTTGTCTGCCATCTATATCGGTAAAGCCATATTCGTGCGCCAGGTCACCGACTGTCCAGGTCTGCCCCGTTCGAATGATCACATTTGGATCGGATGCCAGAGCTACCACAGCCCGGCCAATATATTCCACCGACTCAGCCTGTTCATATTCCTCTGGTGAAGGTTCTCCATCCGCTGCAATAACAGCCAGCACAGCTTCTGTGCGCATCCAGCCAGGAGAAAGCGCGATGGCTGCGATATGATGTTCACGCAGTTCCAGCCCCATCCCATATGCCATCTGGTTGATGGTGTTTTTCGCCAGGAAGTAGGAGAGCGGCTGGAAATATTTGCCGCGATCATAAAAGGTGGTGTTGATGATCAATCCCCGCTTCTGGGGGATCATTAATCGGGCTGCCAAACGACTGGCGGAGTAGTGGGCACGCACACCAGCCATAAACATGGCATCCCAGCGCCACAGGGGTTGCTCCCAGAATGGGCTGACAAAACCTTCGTCCATATACTTTTCGTAGCCACCCCAGACATTATTCACAAGGATATCCAACCTGCCTTGTTCAGCTTCTACTCGAGCAAATAAGCTCTCGACTTCCTCATCGACTGTGTGATCACAACGCACTGGGATACCAACCCCGCCCCGAGAAGTCACCATCTCCGCCGTATCTTCAATGGTGGTGCCGGGCAACTCCGGTCTGGAGCTCGCTTCCCGCACACTGCGACCGGTTACATAGACGGTAGCGCCTACTTCTCCCAGTACCAATGCGATCCCGCGGCCTGCCCCCCGGCTGGCACCGGTGACAATCGCAACTTTTCCTTCTAATGATTGCATACTCTACTTTCCTAACATTTCTTGTTCGGAATTCATTCAACATTGAGTCGACATGAAATTCCGGTTATTTTTTAATTTACCCATATAATAACAGAAAGATTGTTCGCATGTTTCCCTTTGTTCAACAATTGGTGTAGTTGAGATTAACGTTATGCTTCCCTTCCTTGCCGCCAAAACAAAAATTCCAGTCTTATCTCACCATCTGGTTTACCGTCCTCATTTATATCATTTATTAGATCAATGCCTACAACCAGGCATTCAATTAGCGCTGGTCTCAGCAAGTGCGGGGGCTGGTAAGACAACTTTGTTAGCAGAGTGGCTTGATGAAGTTCCGTCAAGCTGGAGGATCTGTTGGCTCTCTCTTGATATGGAGGACAATCAGCTGACACGCTTCTTTTCCTATCTCACAGAAGCGATCAAAATAAACATTCCAGGATTTATGGGTGGATTTAGCACTCTGATCGAAGCAAACCAAATCTTCACACCTGAACAGATGGTTACGTACCTGGTAGAACAGTTAATCGATGTAGATAATGATCTGCTGATTGTTTTGGATGATTATCATGTAATCCTGGATTCCGAAATTCACCAGGCTATTAAGTTGTTGATTGAGCATCTCCCTTTCAAAGTGCGATTGGTGATCTCTGGAAGAGTTGAGCCTCCTCTACCTTTAGCGCGTCTACGAGCTCGTGGTCAATTGGTGGAAGTACATACGGACGACTTACGCTTTAGCCTACAAGAAACAGCAACATTCTTGAATCATTTTCCAGAATTAATCGACCTGATTAGCGAAGAGAAGAACCTTCATCAGCTGAACAGTTCTACGGAAGGTTGGGCAGCTGGATTACAAATGGTTGCGCTGGCTCTCCGCCGAGAAACCTTTCGACACAATAGCAATTCTTCTCGGGCTATAGAAAATTTTATCCAGGCATTAGGGGGTTCCCACCGGTTTATATTTGAATATTTACTGGAAGAGGTACTGAGCCATGAAGCAGAGCGGATCAGGAAGTTTTTACTTCACACTTGTTTGTTGAAACGCTTCAACGCAGACCAATGTGTAGTAATCATGCCAGAAATTTCATTACTGGAAGCGCGAGAAATGCTTGTTTATTTGGAACGGGCAAATCTCTTCATAATCCCATTGGATGACAAACAAGAGTGGTACAGGTACCACCATCTTTTTTCAGATATGCTCGAAAAACAATTGTCGCACAACTTTCCCGATTTATCCCCGATTATCCATCAAAATGCTGCCATCTGGTTGGACCAACAAGGGTTTATTGATGAAGCTCTTGAGCACGCACTTGCAACCGGTGACAACAATTTTGCGCTTGACCTGCTTGAAAAACATGCATTAGAAACCATTTTACAAGGGAAAATCGCTTCCGCGACGGGTTGGATGGAGAAATTCCCGCATAAAACCCTGATGACTCGTTCACGATTATGCCTGGATAAAGCCTGGGCATTATCTTTTACCACACAAACGGAAGCTGCAATTCCATTTCTAGAACTTGGTTCCATTTTATCCAGGCAGAAACCAGTCATACAAGCTGAAATATTGGGATTGAAAAGTTATGGAAAAAGCGTATATGGTCTGACTCAGGAAGCTGTTCACCTGGCCCAACAAGCTTTGGATTTGTCACCAGCCGATGATTCCTTCCTACAGTGTGTCAATCATCTTTTTCTGGCCTGTGCTCTTGTACGCGATGGCAAACTGGATGATGCCATGCAAACCTATCACACCATCCGCTCTACCTGTCGGTCACTACATCAATTCGCCAGTCTGGCGTTGATTGAGGTTGATTTCCTCCAATATGCAGCAGCTCTGATGAATGCAAGTAATCAAGGCAAGGCAGCCAAAGATTTACTCACCAATGCAATTCAAGATTTTGAAACAAACAATCGAAATTTGACCGCAGTGACCCTTCATCTTTGGGTTGGGCTTGGCAAGATCTTTTACATTGAAAACCAATTGGTGGAAGCTGAAAGGGTTCTGGAGAAAGGCTTGCAATTAGACCCCCTTTCACTCTCTCTGGCATCTGTAGATGGATGGTTAACCCTCTGGTGGGTGAAAATCGGACAGGGAGATTATCCGGCAGCACGAAGAATCCTTATCGATCTTGACCCAACGATTCGTTTTAGGGATGAGAAAATCAACCGGCTGTTTATTATCACAGGTGCCTTACAGGACTTACTGGAGGGCAAATTACCATCTGCTGTCCATCAAATGGAGCGTATAGGTTTCACTGAAGATGCTGGGTCGGCATTGGCAAAGGTGAGTGACAGTGAATTAATCGGTTGGCGTAGCAACGAATTTCTGGTTTATGCACGAGTTCTGGCCGCCCAGGGGAAAATTCAACCCAGTTTGCAAGTTTTAGACCGTATGGAGAAGGTGACCAGCGAACATGGTTTATATTGGATTCAGTATCGCACATGGATTACCCAGGCTCTGGTCTACTACCAAACCAAACAAATCGAACCTGCCATGGTAATCATGGATCGTTTATTGAATCAAACCTCTCAGTTGGATTCAGATGCCACCCGTATTTATCTTTCCGCTGGAGAAACCGCTCGGCCTTTATTAAAAGAAGCAGGCTTGCGAGGGATCCAACCAGAATATGTAGCTCAACTATTAACACAATTTTCTCCCGAACCACCTATTCATCAAAACCTCAATCAGATTGAAAATTTATCTGAACGGGAAATAGAAGTCCTACGTTTGATGGCTGAAGGACTCAGGAATCAGGAGATCGGACAAAAATTATTTATCAGCCTTAATACCATTCGCTATCATTCCAAAAATATATTTGGAAAATTAGAGGTTTCCAACCGTACTGCTGCTGTTGCTCGTGCTCGTGAATTGGGAATTATCTAACTTTCGCGAAATGGTTTTATCTTTATATCTCTCAAAATAAAACTAACTACTACATTTTTTTACTCATAAAAACCACACAAATGTGTGGGGGTAATACGGTTTATCTCTTCTATACTTGCATCAATAAAAGGAGATAAATGCCTATGAAATACAAAATTAAAATCAACCAGACACTCGACACCTCCTGGCAAGAATGGTTTGCACCATTGGAAGTACAACCCCAGTCAGATGGCACCACGCTTTTATGTGGAGAGTTATCCGACCAAACCGCGTTACACAGTGTTCTCAACAAGATTCGTAATCTAAATCTTGAATTACTCTCAGTGACTTCCATGTAGGAATATGAAAGTTTCGATGAAAAATATTTTTTGTTTTTAAGTTTTATCTCTCGTAAATAAGGAACATTATGAAAACCATTTCCCCCATTAAATTTATTCTGGCAACTTTTTTCTTCACCTGGACTTTGTTCAGCATTGTCATTTTTAGTGGTCAATCCAATCAAGATTTTCCAGCAATGCTTCTGTATATACTGGGTGGATGCGCCCCCTCGTTGGTCGCAATCTTTTTTGTGTGGCGAAATTTTAACAAAGAACAACGTCAAGATTTTTGGTCACGTGTTATCAGCCCAAGAAGAATCAAACCTGTCTGGTGGGTTGTATCTCTCATCGTTATCCCGGCAGTTATGATATTGCCTGTCTGGTTGAACGCAAACCTGTTTGATGTACTGCCTGGGATGGAAATATTAAACAATTTAAAGACACAACCAGCAGAAATCCCGATTTTCATCATCATGATGATAATTGGCGGTCCATTGGCGGAAGAGCTGGGTTGGAGAGGCCTTTTACTGGATGCCTTTCAAAAAAAGTGGACACCGGTAATTTCATCCATCATCTTATTCTTAATCTGGTGGATATGGCACTTACCTCTCTTTTTTATACCGGGAACGAGTCACAATAATTGGGGATTGTTTACCAATATGTTCTGGCTCTTCGCCATGAATGTATTCCTTTTGACGATTTTGATGACACTTGCCTATAATGCCAATCAACGTAGTGTCTTGATCACCATTCTGATCCACTTTTCATACAATGTGACTCTCAGTTTGTTGACACCCTTTACCACTCAAACCTTCGCATTTATCACCTCCTTCCTGGCGCTTTTGGTTGGAAGTGTTTGGATTGTTCAGAGAGTTACCATGATTAAAAACAAACAAACCGGCAACTCTTAAAAACAACGAAAAGGAATTAACATGAACTTAACCATCTCTAACATATCCAAACAATATCGCCGATCAACCTGGGCATTACAAGATTTCAATCTGGAGCTAAAGACTGGTGTCATTGGCCTGTTAGGGCCGAATGGCGCAGGAAAATCCACCCTCATGCGCATGTTAGCTACTATTACTCAACCCACGACAGGAACGATTTTTTGGAACAACATTAACATTGTCAAATCACCAGACAAAGTCCGTTCTGTTCTTGGTTATTTACCACAGGATTTCGGTATTTACCCCAATCTGTCAGGAGAAGAATTTCTCAAATACATCGCTGCGATTAAAGGTTTGGAGAATGGGATCGCTAAACGCCGCATTGATGAGTTATTGGTGTTGGTAAACATGCTCCATGCAGCAAAGCGACCACTAGGTAGCTATTCAGGCGGAATGAAACAACGGATTGGTATTGCTCAGGCATTACTCAACGACCCGAAGTTGTTGATTGTAGATGAACCAACTGTGGGGCTTGACCCTGAAGAGCGCATCCGGTTTCGAAACCTATTATCAGATTTATCAGAAGGACGGATTGTGATCCTATCTACACACATCGTTTCAGATGTAGAAGCTACTGCTACCGAAATTGTCATCATGAACAAGGGACATAAAATCCAACAGGCATCACCTGAAAAATTACTGGCCCAATTGAAGGACAATGTCTGGCAATGGATTATTCCATCGGAAGATTTACCCAACCTCAAGAAGCAATACACCATTAGCAGCGCCATTCGACGTGAGACTGGCATCCAGATTCGGGTGGTCAGCCAAATTTCTCCGTCACCTGAAGCTGAACGAGTCAATCCTACCCTGGAAGATGTATATTTGTGGGCAATTAATCACGATGGAGAAAGTAAATGAAAACCCTCAATACTCTTTATCATCTTGCTTTGGCTGATTTTCTCGAACGAACCCGACGTTACAGCTTCTTGATCATGCTTGGGTTAATAATATTTCTTGGTTATGCTGCTGCTAGTGGCCAAATGATTATGCGTATCTACCCTGATTACACGGGGGAGCTCAACTCAGCCTGGGTAGGCACTCTCATGGCATTGACAGTCTCTTTTTTCCTGGGATTATTTGGCTTTTTCCTCATTAAAGGCTCAATTGCTCGAGATTACATCAGCGGCGTGGGTCAAATTATGGCTACTACACAAATGACTCGTCCCATCTACATGCTCGGAAAGTGGATGAGTAATTTTGCCGTATTAAGTGTGATGATATTAATCCTGTTGTGTTCAGGCGTTTTGATGAATCTTTTTGCTGGTACACCAATTGATCTTTGGGCAATGATTGCTCCAATGATCTTCATTGCTTTTCCTTGTATGGCGTTCATTTCTGGGTTTGCTGTTCTGTTTGAGAGTATCCATTGGCTGCGCGGGAGTTTTGGTAATTTTGTATACTTCCTTTTATTTCCTTTTTTTGTCATCCCAATAATTGAATTAAAAACTTATATACCGTTACTGGACGTGCTTGGTTTCCGTTTAATAGGAGATGCCATTGCCCGGGCAGCACAGTTAGTTTATCCTGATAGTACCGGGGGTTTCACATTTACGATCACAGTCTTAGACAACCCAAAAATCTTTCCCTTCAGTGGAATTATCTGGTCTTCAGAAGTAGTTATATGGCGAATTGTGATCCTTTTCTTAGGATTAGCCATCCCGATAATGGCTTCTATTTTCTTCGATCGCTTCAACCCCTCAAAATTACTTCCCTCAAAAAAAAGGGGAGATCGGACTCAAGCCCAGGATGTATCCACATCCAAACCAACCAATGACAATGATATTCATCTGACTCCAATCCCAGTTACCCGGCATGGGTTTCGTATCGACACGATTTACCTTGCTGAAATAAAACTCCTTCTCAATGGTCAACATTGGTGGTGGTATGGTATCACCACAGGGCTGATCATTGCACAATTTGCCAATACTACCGAGGTTACCCGCATCTTATTGGTAATCTCCTGGCTCTGGCTTCTCCCACTGCTAAGCAATCTTGGTAGCCGCGAGAACCGTTACAACACACAACAGATCGTTTTTTCTGCTCCCCACTCGGCCTTGACACAACTCTCTGCAGCGTGGATTTCCGCCTTCACCCTCCTCGCAATGGTGGGTTCAGGGGCACTTTTCAAATTCATGCTCCTGGGTGAGATACACAGTATATTCGGATGGATTGCTGGTGTAGTCTTTATCCCTTCGTTAGCATTGACCTTCGGTGTATTAACTGGATCAAATAAACCTTTCGAAATCATTTATATATTGTGGATGTATCTCGTTTTACAAAGAGTCCCTCTATTGGATTTTGTCGGCATTACACCAGACAGCCCATGGATAGCGTACTTGACTCTATCACCAATCCTGGCTTTTCTTTCTTACATTGTGCGTAATCGTAAATCCAAAAATTGTTAGCTTTCAGGTTGTTCCATCGATTGAGAGATTAACATAATTCACCAAATCAAACAAGGAGTAATTACATGAATTCCAACCAATCGCCAAGAAAAAAAGAACTTATTCGATATTTCGCCCTGACAAATTTAATTTTCTGGATTTTATTGGGAATGGCCGGTTTTGCTATATCCCTCGGAATATCACCGACGCTTGAAACCACTCTGAAAAATATTTGCGCCTGGTCACCTACTTTTGCGGTTTTGATCTTGTTCAAGAAGCTTTACCCGGAAAAAACTTTGAGCCAGTACATCAAAGGCAATTTTAAAACGAAGATTAAATGGCAAACCGTCTTCCTGGTCATCTTGCTTCAACTTGTCATTTTTGTTGCTGCTTTATTCACATTTTCGATTGTGAATAAAGTGGACTTTTCTTCGCTTGAATTCGTACCTTTTACATCCATTCTTTCACTTTTCATCATAAATATTACCAGCGGACCATTAGGAGAAGAGTTGGGTTGGCGTGGATTTATCTATAATGAATTGCGTTCGAAAAATTCTCTCATCACTTCAGCTATGATCATTGGCCTGGCTTGGGGACTTTGGCACTTCCCACTTTGGCTGCTTTCCGGTTTTCAAGGCATGGATTTACTGGCCTATATATTGGTTTTTATGCTCTCAATTATTGAAGTATCCATCCTGATTGCTTTATTTTACGATGACAACAGAAACCTTTTCTTCCCCATCCTTATCCATTTCTTATTTAATTTCTTACTCAATCTGGTCAAAATTGATTTGATCCAGTTGATTATGTACACAGCATTATTTAATGCGGTGGCAATATTCACGATCATGCTGGTGAGAAAGTTTGCCTTTGAAAAATCAAAAAAGTGCACTTTAGCTCAATTCTCCTCAAACATATCCATAAAGGAATGATTCCATGGAAACAAAACTCTTAAAAAAACGTGCCTGGATATATTTAGGAAGTCTATATGGTTTCTTACTCCTCGGCTGGTTGTTAACCATCAACTTGACTGAGCAATACAGGCAAACTGTTTATACAGTAATTTGGGGACTTTTCAGTGTGTTGCCCGTCCTGGCGACCCTTCTCACAAGAGTCATAACCAAAGACCATTCACCATGGTATCTCAAGCCGAATTTCCGCAATCATTGGAAAACCTACCTGTTTTCAGCATTCATGCCCGGAGTGACCATCTTTCTGGGTGGTCTGTTGTATTTCAACATTTTTCCCCAGGACCTGGATCTAACGGCTCGAAACCTGGTGGCTCAATACGGGCAGTTTGGTGCACCAGAATCTCTCCTCTTCAATATTCAGACTGTCATTATCATCGGATTGGTATTCATTGTCATTTCACCACTGGTTTTTCCTGTCCACATTTTTGCCATCGGTGAGGAGATCGGTTGGCGAGGGTATTTGCTACCAATCTTGCTGAAAATGACCAGCCAACGAAAAGCCATTTTGATCCATGGTGTCCTGTGGGGTCTTGCGCATGCCCCGTTGATCTACTTTGGGTTCAACTATGGTTCTGATTATTTGGGCACCCCTCTGACTGGCATTTTGATGATGATCCTGGTGTGTGTCGTCCTGGGCACATGGTTGGCTTATGTAACCATTCAATCCAAAAGTATTTTCCCTGCCTGTATTTTTCATGGCGCATCCAATGTGATCGGTGAAATGGCTGCCATGGTTTCCTTCCTGAGTATCAGTCCATTGCTGGGGCCAAATCCCACTGGACTGATTGGATTAAGTGGCTTACTGATTGGGGCAGTAAGTTTGCTCGTTATGCAGCCGAGGTACAAATGACATACTTCAATTCTTTCTCAATCGTTTTTAATGCCTGGCGAGTTATGCGTGGAAATCCAGAAATGCTTGTTAGTCGCCAAAAGAAACGATTATCTGAACAGGGATTGGCGCAGGTAGTGATTAGCCATTTTCCTGAAGCACCCATGCGTGTTACCAAAAGCGGTAAATTCCGTAATATAGATTGAAATGGAGAAAAAATGAAAACAAAAACGATTCTTATCGAAGTTATTTTGGTCACAACGGTGATGTTGTTGGGCATGTGGTTTTTACCTGCTTATAAGACTTTTTTCGGACTGATCCCCCTGGTATATCTGTTAATTGAGAAGCGAATTCGTCGTCGAAGTTGGAAGGATTTGGGGTTTAAATTCAGAACATTCTGGCAGGATTTACGAATGAATTGGTTCTGGTTTGTTTTGGTAGGTTTTATCAGCCAACCATTGGTAGCTATCCTAACGAAATATTTCTACCCGGCTTATCTGGAACATGTTATCGCTCGGTTACCATTTGATGAAGGTATAGGGTTAATGTTGATACTGCCAATATTAGCTGTCAGCCTCGTACTGGAAGAGCTCACCTACAGAACCTTGATACAGGGTCGCCTGACACGCTACATTGGCGCACCAGTGGCTATTTTGATCACTTCGATTCTATTCGGGTTCGCACACTTTGCTCCAGGTCCATTCTGGATTGTTTTTCTGGATATCAGCATGATTATCGTGGACTCTATTCTGTTTGGAATCATCTACAAGCGTGGTGGTAATCTGGTTGTGACCTGGTTGGCTCATTTCATCGGTGATGTGCTGGGTCTGTTGGTGATCATCTCTCTGTAGTTCTGGATCACAGGAAACGGTTCGGTTTGATATAATCTTTACCCAACACCTCAGATAGAAATAGACAGCTCTTCAAATGAATTTCCTTATAAAAAAAGCATTGATAGAATTGATAGGAGAATTATGGTTGCATTGGTACCCATTGAACAGAGAGATTTCGATGTATTCCTGGAGAACGAAATCCATGATTATGCCCAGGAAAAAATCATCAGTGGAAACTGGCTCGCTGAAGAAGCATTGGAGAAATCCCAGGTAGAATTTATGAGTCTATTACCAGATGGATTACAAACCAAAGATCAATTTGTGTTTTCTGTATTGGACGAAGATACGAACCTTACCATCGGTGTCTTATGGATACAGGTCAAAATGGGAGATTTCCACCGGAAAGCATTTATATGTGACTTTGTTATTCAACCAGAATTTCGTGGAAACGGTTTTGGAAAACAAGCGTTACAGACCCTGGATAAAAAGCTTGAAGAGATGGGTGTTGTAAGTGTCAGTCTGCATGTGTTTGCCCATAACACCAACGCAATCGCCCTGTATGAAAAAGCAGGATACAAAGTAACCAATCTTTATATGGGTAAAGCAATTGAAAATAACCCAATATCGACAAATTAACTTTTTATCCAAAAACTTTTAATTAATAGGTAAAAAGATGACCATTCAATTCGATTTCATCGCTGCATACCAATTTCTGGCTTTGTTGGATGGTAAGAAATCATCGAATGAGGTTTTTAATCATCCTGCCTATCAGGCTGTTCTGGCTCATGCGCACAAGTTTAGTGTTGGGTTTAATTCAGAAGATTTGAATAAGACACTGATGGGCACTCCTTCCCCATTTTATGGCTTGAATCATCTGGCTGAGCACAGACCTCGCTTGATGAAATTGTTAGCTTTTCTGGATCATCACCAATTGGAATGGAGTGCCATCATTGAACAGGAATTGCGATGGATTTCTCCCGGTGCTGATCTGAATATTTCCATTTATCCGATCATTGGTTATGATATGGGGATTGGTATCGACGGGGTTGTTTGTATGAATTTAAATGTTGAAACATATCTCGAGAATCCAATGGAATTATTGTTTTATGCCGTCCACGAGTGTGTCCATGTGTTGTATGAACGTAATCATTTTATCCCGGCACTCAAAGATGTAAATTCTCCGAAACAATGGTGCTCATACTTTAACCTATGGACACAAAATGAAGGTTTTGCCGTGTACGGAGCTCTTCGTTTACGCGAGAGATTGGGTGCGTTACAGGAGCGCGATTACCAGGTGTTGTCTGATCCATCACAACTGGAAATCCATCGAAAGACCTTTCTGGAAAATTATCATCGATTAATTCAAGAAAAAACGCTTTGTAAAGAAGACTATCTGGAAATTTGTTTTGGGGATTTGCGCCTGACCTACCGCATCGGTTGTGAGTTGTTACGTCGTGTAGAAAATAAATATGGTGTCACAGCCATTCACGCAGCATTATTAATGGATCCGGATCAATTTATGGCAAAGTATATAGACCTTTTGAAGGAATAAAGTAATATTCATGGAATTATTTACCCCCCGCCTGATTCTACGTGATTTTCAGCAAAACGATTTAGCCAATCTGAAGGAACTCGAATCTTTGCCTGAGTCATACTACTATGAGTCTTCTCAAGCCAACATTGAACAAATCACCAATAAAATACATCGTTCCCTGGAATACTCTGATCAATCTCCGAGAACCCGATATCACCTGGCAATCACCATTCAGTTTTTGGATCAGGTGCGAGGACGGGTTTCTTTGACACTGATTAACGAATCCATTCATGAGTGGGAGATTGGTTGGGCGATCCATCCTGCTGAATGGGGAAAAGGGATTGCCACAGAAGCCGGTCACCGCTTGCTGGAATTAGCTTTTAATGAGTTAGGGGCACACCGTGTGGTTGCTTTTTCGCATGCTGAGAATGATGCATCCATTAAGGTGATGAAAAAATTAAATATGCAGCAAGAAGGTGTACTGCGGGAAACGCGATCCTGGAAAAATGATTGGAGTGATGAAGTCGTTTATTCTATATTGGACAGAGAATGGGATATAAACATAAGGAACAATAATGAACCAAGCGAGGAAAGATGAGTCGCATTCTAAAATGTCATGATATTGTCAAAACAGATTTTGTGCACGCAGAAAACTGTTTCCTGTATGATCAACAAGGGCGTCAGTATATTGATCTGGAATCTGGCATCTGGTGCACAGCTGTTGGCCACAGTCATCCGCGCATCAGTCAGGTGATTGCTGACCAGGCTTCCAGATTAATGCATCTGGGTACTCGCTATCCCAATACCATCGTGGAAGAAACAGCTTTATCTGTACTGGAAATCGTACAGATGGGAGATGGAAAATGTACATTTCTAAGCTCAGGGAGTGAAGCGGTCGAATTTGGCGTACAGTCAATCTGTCGGGTTACTGGTAAAAAACTACTCTTAACGTTCACAAATTCCTATCTGGCAGCCTACGGCTCTTCCGGTAAAAAACAAAAGGAGGAATGGTTTATGTTGGACTGGACCAGATACCCATCAACCGAGGACTTTTTAGCAGATATTCCCTTTGAGCAAATCGGTGGTTTTGTTTTGGAACCGGGCGGTGGTGGATCCGGGTTCGTCCAATTTCCACCGCTCGAACTCGTTCAAGAAATTGTACAGGCCATAAAGAATAACGGTGGCTTAGTGATGGCGAATGAGATTACAACTGGCATGGGGAGAACAGGCAAGTGGTTCGGATTCCAGCATTATGAGATTAAACCCGATATCGTTGCATTGGGAAAAGGGCTTGGAAATGGTTACCCGGTCAGTGCGGTTGCCATGCGCAGGGAAGTGGCTGATACATTAGAATGCGGTGGCTTAAGCTATGCCCAATCGCATCAAAATGATCCGCTGGGGTGTGCAGTGGCATGTGAAGTGATTCGTATCATGAAGGAAGAGAATTTGGTTGAGCGGGGGGCTGAGCTGGGAGCTTACTTACTGCCAGGCTTACAAACCCTGGCAAAAAAACACCCGATCGTGAAGGACGCTCGTGGTCGCGGTATGCTGCTTGGTCTGGAGCTTCAACCCCATGAAAACTTATCTGTAGAGGTTCTTTACCATGCATTGCTGGAGAAGGGTTTTTTGGTAGGATTCTACCCGGCAGGGAATTTTTTACGATTGGATCCTGCATTGACCATTGAACGAGAATCAATCGATCAATTCCTCAATGTTCTTAATTTGATATTAAACCAACTCAAGTAAAGACTGGGAATTTTAAGATTTCTTTTTTGGAAACCAGAAGCCTGTTTTCTTTCGATATTCCTCATATGCCTTTCCATGGCGGATCAAGAGGTCTTTTTCTTCCATCCAGCACATCGAATACCAGACTGGAATATACAGAAAAGTGAATAGGAATAGAAAGGGTGAATGCGCTAGAAATGCCAACACCCACCAGAATGGGAATTCTCCCACCGCTTGTGGGTGACGAAGGTGTTGATAGATGCCTGTATAAAGCGTGTGTTCGGGTTTGGGGCGCATGGTCTCTTCCCCGGCATCTTTAACCCCACGCAGCATTAACCATCCGGATGGTATGGCAATTATTAAAGCGATGACTGCAGAAACCCACCACGCCCATGGAAATGTACGTGGAATGGGTAATGGAAGCGGAAACCAATAATAAAGAATGTAATTCACACCAGCAATGGTCATAAAGATGGATGATATCAACCGGTATCTTGCACAGCGTTGATAAGAGATTGAACCAATTTTCTTTTCCATAGCAGCGGGGCTGACGCTGAGGAGATAATAATATGTGAAAAGTACGGATGATATAATCAAAAAACCAAAATTAAGGTATGGAATCATTAAGCCACACTTTCTCTCCAGATAGGATCACAAAGAATGATAAAACTAATATTGCCAGACTAACTAACCCGTTAATCCCATTGTCATCCTGATAATTTTTCATCATCTTGCCAATGCTTTCAGACTGAAAGTGCAAGGATAGAGCTCCACCTTATTATCTTCCACATCGTATGGGGTGTAACCGCTGTAAAAATACTGAGGGTATTCATGCAGAAACTCAATCCACATACCAGCATCGCAGAAAGCGGTTACGATCTCGCCTAGTGTCCAATCCCATTCATAGGATTTCTCCGGGATCAGTAAATCTGGATCGGTGTAATCACCCAGATTGTCATATTGCCAGACTTGTTTACGGAAATAATCGCCTACCATCTGGTTGGGATGGGTAGTACCATCCTCGGCATTCATGACATTCCGGAAGGGATGCCCATCATGCAGGTAAAAGAAACCGCCATCTTTTAACAGTTGTCGAACAGTTTGCGCAAAGCGTTGAATATCCGGGATCCAGCACAACACTCCGGTGGAGGCGAAGACGATGTCGAATTTTCTATGCACCTTCTCGATCACCTCCATCACATCTGCTTCCATGAAATTTGCATCAATACCCATCTGTTCTGCCAGAAGACGGGCATATTTCAGTGATTCGGGTGAGATGTCAATGCCAGTGACTATTGCTCCCAGCAATGCCCAGGATAGGGTATCAGTGCCGATATGACAGAGTAGATGCACCAGCGATTTGCCTTTCACATCTCCGACTTCACTCTGAATCACTTCATTTAATAGAGGTCTGCCTGCCAGGAGTTTCTCAATGTGGTATTTTTTGTAATGGGTAGCTGCCAACCCGTCCCAGCCTTTTTTGTTTGCTTGAGTCATTTCTGTCATGGTAATTACCTCGTTTTGTCTTATTTCTTCGAAGAACCTTTATTTACTGATCATTCACTCAATGGTCAATGGGAGGTTATATTCAATATTGTACTGATAACAAATAAAACTGCAAAAACATAAAAGAGCGGTTTACTGAGCAGCGCCAGCAGTCACCAATAACACATTATGGTAGCAAGATACCAGAACAGACGAAATTATCATAGATTTTAAAATTGGTTTGCGCTATTCATTTTGGCTCAAATGTAGAAAAGTATTGGTAGCAAAAAAAACCGCACTTGCCACGCGATTGCGAAAATTCTATGGATTAACCCACTTTCGAATCTGATTATGATGTATTGACCAAGCATTCCATACACTTTTCCCCCATTTATAGACCATATCCTCATATTCAATGAAACTAGCTGTCTTTGCAATATCTACGATTGTAATCTCTCCCATATTAGTTGGTGGCTCTAACCAAGTAAAAACATCTTTGGAAAGCAGTGCCCTACGCATCGCTTGTGTCGCCATCGAGGAACCGTAATTCTTTTCAAAAATATAAAACAGGCTGATTAAATGAACCGCTACCGATTGAACAGCTTTCCGAACTGGTTTACCGGGATGTTGAACA
Source organism: uncultured Chloroflexia bacterium (assembly GCA_963765655.1). Classification (GTDB taxonomy): domain Bacteria; phylum Chloroflexota; class Anaerolineae; order Anaerolineales; family Anaerolineaceae; genus UBA6170. The sequence goes on along the minus strand of CAVXXH010000003.1, from coordinate 544,463 downwards.
GCATAGCCATCAACCGTAATTCGGTGAACAAATGGATAACCATATTCACCATAATCTTTAGCTAAAACTTCACTGTATATTTGCCAACAGCCGGGGGCAGATAAAATATATTCATGAGTATCGCCCTCAATAACTGGAACAACCCCTCCACATCCAAAACATTTAATGGTTGATATTGAATTCATACTGAAATTATAAACTATGACGTTACGTTAAAGTCAAGGGTGGCGAACAACAAAGGTTTAAGATACTTAAATCAATATTTTTCTTCATTAGAGCCTTCATTTTTTGATGTAATCAATTTTATAGCCAAAACCGGAAAAAAAGAGTAACAGGAATCCACCCAGCCAGAAAGACTAACTCTTTCCTCCCAATAGAAGAATGATGCCAATAATCATCCCAGATATGCATTAGGCATAAACCAGGCATCCATACTTCATGGTGTATTTATCAAATAAGCGTTTTCGCACAAAAAATGGTTGGTCAGGACTGTTTGGTAAAAAAATGCCCAGAGAACAACAATAAATCCAGTGGATTGAGGTTTTGCAATGGATCACCTCCTGATTGGCACATAATGGCGAGCTGCATCTTAATCTTCCAACAAAAAATTGGATTTTGATAATAAAAATCAATTAGAAGAGGTTGGGTCAATTGGATTACGATATTGACAAACGATATATCGCGTGATAATATATTGTTAACCGATATATCGCGATACAATATATAGACAACCGATATATCATACAGCTCAATTGTTTAACTTTATTGGATGGTGATATAAAAATGAGTAAAAACATAAATAAATACCTACCCCTGACCGAATCAACTGCTTACATCCTCCTGGCACTGACACAGCCGTTACACGGCTATGGTGTCATGCAAAAAGTGGAGGTCATGAGCGAGAACACAGTAAAAATAGGACCTGGCACCCTCTATGGAGCCTTCTCTACCCTTGAGTCGGAAGGGTTGATCACCAAAGCCGGTGAAGAAGACCGCCGCAAATTGTATGTTTTATCGCCCAAAGGACGAGAAATAATCAAAGAACATATTCGCCGTATCGAAATTCTGGCAAAAAATGGTGCAGGGACAGGAAATTGGTGATAAAGGAGAGAATGATGACAATCATTACAAAATTCCGCTGGTTTTGGGCCTGGAATGACGAAAAAGAAGAAGCCTGGTTACGTGAAATGTCGCAAATCGGATGGCATTTATCCACTGTTGGGATTCCCGGTTTTTATAATTTTGAGCAAGGTTTTGCCAAAGATTATGTTTACCGTCTGGATTACATCAGCAATCGTAAAGATTATGCCAATTATCTTCAGCTTTTTACTGATACAGGATGGGATCATTTAGGAGAAATGAGTGGGTGGCAATATTTTCGTAAAGAGTCAATTAACGGAGAAAATTTGGAAATCTATAGTGATAATGAATCAAAAGCCAATAAATACCAACGCATCTTATTACTTTTAGTGATCATACTTCCATTGTTAATTAATGGATTAATGATTGTTTCCCGCAGAAGTGGAATATCCCATGTGTTTGGAATTATATTTTTCGGCTTTATTTTGATTTACATCTATAGCATCATACGCATATTAATACGAATAGGAAAATTGAAAAAGAAAATATGATGGCCGCCAGTCTAATTGCAAATCTAATTTAATCCCGGAAAAAGGTACCTTCCAGTAGTAATTCTCCCCTATAGCGAATTTCGGCTTTGCTGCTGTGTTGGACCTCCGGGATGATCTCGCCATCAGCAGAGCTATAGCGCATACGGGCAAATCCGCGTTGGATGACAACATCCCGTACAATTTTTCCATCAATCAATGCCTGAACCTGGTCGCCGTTCGGAACTTTGATGCCACGCAGATCAATTTCCATTTTTTTTTCGCCAAACTCGTAATGTTTAATTTCCATTTCGCCTTTTTTGGACCGCATGAAAAGTTTTGCCCACCAGGTTTTCTGAATGGTAAATAAATCTGCTTCAAATTCCGTTTTTTTTCTGAGCCCATTTGCCATCTTTTCTCCTTAAATACCAAACAAAGATTGATTAAATATAGCTTAATACCACAAAATTATATGTTAATATCAACGTAATCCCAATTTTTGACTTTTTTCAAGTAGCCCTATGGCTTCTTTAATCCGTTTTTCCCGCGTCTCGAGGCGTTTTGCGGTAGCAATCCAGGTGTTATATTGCTTCTGATCTGTTTTGGTTAACGTATTGAAAAATCCTTGGGCTTTGGGATGTTGCTCCAACGCTGCTTGAAATTCAGCCGGCATTTCAAACTGGATTCGGGGTTGATCTGGCTGATCCCATTGCCCATTCTGTTTGGCAATCTCAATTTTCGCCATACCTGCTGGCATCATACGATTTTCCTGAATCAGTTTTGTCACTCGTTTTTTGTTAAGGTCTGACCACTTGCTAGTATCGTTACGTGGGGTGAATTTCCTGGTATGGCTATCTTCATCGATTTTCCGGATAATGCTATCTATCCAGCCGAAACACAGGGCTTCCTCAATGGATTCTTCATATTTCACGGAAGGCTTTCCGGATTCTTTTCTGTAAAATACCAACCAGACCCCTTTTGATAGATGATGATTCTCCTGCAACCAGGAACGCCATTCAGCTAATGATTCAACATACAGCTCTTCCATTACCTCGTCACCTCATTCTAAAAAAACCAGCTTGTGATTTTCGTGCTTAATTTTATTTATGTTCATCCAAAAAATTTAATACTACCTTACAGACCGCTTCCGGATCCAGCATCCATAAATAGGGATGTTCCCAACCATCGACTTCTCCAATTTCAGCATTCATTGCCAGATCTTTCAACCCAAGTAGCACTTCTTTCTCGCGGCCCTCTTCCAAATCCTTATTTGCCAGCATCAGCAGCGGACATTTGACTTTGGGATAATACTCCTCAAAGCGGTATTGGAAATAATTCTGCATGTAAGCTGCGTTGGATTGCTTGCCCCACCCCCTAATATTTTTCCCATCCTCGAGTTGCAGAGCACCATATCGTTCCATGTCAGCTACATATTCATTCCACCAGTCATATTTTTCATAGAGATCTTTGCGGTTTTCCATCAGGGCATCCAGCGTTGGAAAGACCACCACTGGAGTGTTGCGAATTTTTTCCAGTTGGGTGTTAACATGCTCTTCAAATGCTTCTTCAGTCCCTTCCCAGAGTCCATAAGGACCATATTCATTATTCATGGCACCATCCAGAATTAATGAGATTACCCTCTCTGGATAATTGGCTGCCAGGCTGAGACCCACTTCTGCACCTAAAGAGCTACCAAGGATGTGCGCCTTTTCGATCTTTAGGTGATCCATGACACCGATCACATCCCGTGCCATCTCATCCATATGGTAGCCACCTGCGGGTATGTCAGATTTTCCATGCCCCCGCAAATCCACCAGAATCACACGAAATTGATCCTGAAAATAAGGCACCACCCGCTGCCACATCATCAGGTTGGCACCGCTGAAATGTAAAAAGATGATGGCTTCTCCTTCATGTCCATCATCGCGCACCTGTATTTCAATCTGATTGGTATTCACACGAATTTCCTGCATTTTTTCTCCTTTTCATGTTTATGAAAAATCATCTTGGATGATCTGTAACCTCAGAAATTTCTCCAGTTTGAAGCGCTCAAAAATTTTGCGGCGTTTTTCTGGCAGCAATGACTGGGCTACTTCCCCAGTAACAACTTCAGGTTTGGTCGCCGTTATTATTTTCTTCCTGTAAATAATCTCACAACCTCCCGCAGCCAGAATATTCCGCAACCAATCCACATGCTCACCATAAGAGAGTGGAATGATGACAGTGTCTCCAATAAACGTTGCCACCACCGGGGTGTGAAAATTTTTTCCACTCTTGCGGCCTTTATGAACCAATTTAGAGAAGGGTCCAATATTGGTACCTGCAAACAGCAGCGTAAGATGGTTAAAGATAAATTTGTTGAAATACCGAATTCCATTCAGGATTTTTTCATGTGTTGATTGATTAGTTTGAGTCATTTTTCTTTTTTGGGGAGATGAGAGGGCAAACGAATGAGGATTTTTTATCCATCAATATCAGTATAGAGGTTTTTTGAATTGATATCTATATGCAGTTTTCCAGTATGATCCTGGCTGCATTCTCTGCTCCTCTTTCTTGCTGGATTCTCAAACCAATGTCTCTTGCGGCTTGCTTGACATCTTCTGTCAGAGCTGCCTGAATTGCTGCAGCCAGCCGCTCTTCGTAAAGACGTTTGCGTGGGATAGGCTTGGAACCGACTCCCAATTCATACACACGTTGTCCCCAGGCATACTGGTCGTTTGCATGGGGAATAACCACAGATGGAACACCTGCACGTAATCCGGCAGCTGTCGTTCCTGCTCCACCATGATGGATAACCGCTGCCATGCGTGGAAACAACCAAGCATGTGGGGCACTCTCCAGCAAGAAGATATCTTCCGGTACTTTTCCCCCCATCCGCATTCCTTGCCAGCCACTGGATAAAATGCCACGTTGACCTGCGAGACGCAACCCATTAATAACAATTTGAGTAGTCTCCAATGCAAGTTTTGGATCTGCAATGCTGCCAAATCCCACATAAACCGGCGAGGGTCCTTTCTCCAGAAACTTGAGCAAATCGTCTCCTGGGCACCAATCCGGATTTTCATCCAGAAACCAGTAACCTGTATTATGAACATGGTCGGACCAATCTTCCGGTCGTGGAAAAACCGCATCACTGCAGGAAATAATCGTCGGTAGCCTTTTTGTGGTTTGCCTTACGTACGGACAACCGAAGTTTTCAGGTTTTTTTCCAAATTTCTGTTTCCAGAATTGCTGCACGGGCGATCTGTTTGCCATCCAAAAAATATTTTCAAATATCCTGTGAGTGAAAAGGTTGTAGATTTTTCCAAAGCGAGGCATATGATAAAAAATCAACGAAGGGTAAGCTTTGGTGGGTGCCATGGGAAAAGGTGTAGCCAGTATAGAGGGGATGTTCATGTGCTGTGCGATGAAGTACCCGATGGATGCACCAGGATGGTAAACAATCGCGTCTGATCCCTGACAGGCATCGAAAAAATCATTCTGGAGTTCAAAAACATATTCTTTCATTTGATTGAAACTACGCAGCAACTTGAGTGGATTATCCACCTGGCGCGCATTATTCGCAACCTCTCTTGACATAATACTTGAGATGTCGCCTTGAACTGGATAGAAATCCAATCCGGATTCTAGGATGAATGGTTCAAAATTTTTAAAAGTTGCAATCTGAACCTGTTGGCCGGTATGTTTCAGTGCCAGACCCAGAGCGACATAGGGTTGAATATCGCCACGTGATCCGATGGTGAGAATCGTGATCTTCATAGTTTCCTTTTATTTTAAAATGCTTTGTTTAAAGTGTGTTACAAGTTTTTCAAGGATATGTTTAAATTGATTGGCTTCTTCCTGGCTTAACGCTTCAGTAATGAAGGTTTCATATTCTTTGAGCGCTTTCTGCTTGGCGTTGATGAGCTGTTGTCCGGTTGCAGTCAACTGGACATGGAAGACGCGTTTATCTTCTGTTGAACGGATTTTCCGAATGAACCCCATACTGACCAGACGATTTATACCAACCGTGGCAGAAGCCCTGGAGATTTTCATAAAATCAGCGATTTCACTGATAGTGGGGTCTTTGAGAGACTGAATGGCCTCAATATAATGCAATTGACTGATGGTCAGCTGCGAAAATCCCGAATTTTCCCCCAAGCTCATTTGTATTTTTTTGTGCGATGTATCCAGGGTGTTGATGAACTCGATCAGAATTTTTTCCATACAATCCTTTATATAATTAGTTAGTCTAACTAATTATATAAAATAGTTCTTGAATGTCAATAGAAAAAAAGGGAAACACAAATGAAAGAAGACCATTTACACGAAGATGATGACCCCCTTCTGACGCAAAATCGATCTTATTGCATTAATATTAAAAAATCAAATGAACCGCCATCCGCTCTGAGGAAAACATGATTAATTATCCTTTAAAGGTTTTAATTTTGAAAGGAACGTATATTGGGCAAAAGGCAATGATGGATGTCAATAAAAATATAATTGCTACTACAAGCAGGATGATTCCCAGAGTGCCAGTAACAATTCCTGCAAAATACAGGTAAGCAAATACAGCAGCAACAACAACACGGATTAACCGATCAAGATTGGACATATTTCGTTTCATTTTACTCTCCTTATGAGTTTGATCATTATTTGGCTTCTTACTCATATTGTACGAGATTTTCTTCAATTTGTATGTGTAAATGTTACATAACGGCGAGGTTTTCCAGTTCATCCTTGTCAATCAGCTCAAGTGTTCCGCGACCTCAGGAAATTAACGCTGTTTTGGAAAAATCCTCCAGAATGCGGTTGTTAGCCCCGCGTGAACTGCCTAATTTAGAATCAATTTCGTGGTGGGTGATCCGAATAGGACCAGTATGAATTTGTGCTTCAATAACCAGGCTGCGATACGACGATCCATGCGCTGAAAGACAACTTCATCCACCACAGCCATGATAGTTTCCAGGCGTCCAGATAGTAACTCGAAGACGAATTCCCGCCACATATCATAATATTTCACCCAATCGCGAAATACTTCTGCTGGAATGATGATCGTTTCGGCATCTTCCTTTATTGTGGCAATACATGGGATCTTTGTTTCTCAGAATCGCATTGACCGTCAGGATGCAGGATAGGAAGGACACGGGATGTGTGGGTGAATTGTTCTTGAGTGAGCATAGTGTATTACCTTCCAATCGATAGAACTGAGAAGGTCAATCTTCGTTTATGCGACCTCTTAAAAAGCAATCAATATGAAATTCCAAATCAATTGCAGGAATCTTTTTTTCAGTTTTAGTGCTATTAATCATTGTAGCAAATATTAATGGACCCAATAATCCTGAAGCAGCGTACAATGGATGTTCTTGCCGTAAAACCCCTTCAGATTGATAGCGCTTTATCAACTCACCAATGTGATGCAAAAGCTCGCTTGGCACGTTCATTAAGTGATCTGCTTCAGAATTGTGCTTCATTTCATTTAAGATGATCACAAAGAAACGGCTATGCAATACCGCTGTTGACTGGTAAGCGCTAATTACCCTTTTCAAATCTGATCGGATATCACCACTGTATTGGGTTGCTGATTCAAAATCAATATTGTCAACCATGGCAGCTATGGCTGAATTGACCATTGTCGCTTTATTTGTGAACTTGCGAAATAAGGTCACTTCACTGATGCCGGCTGTTTCTGCAATTTGCCGGGTGGTCGCACCACTATATCCATATTCAGTGATTATCTCTATAATGGCTTGAAAGATTTGTTCTTCGTTAATTATTTTTGGCATTATATCTCCAATAAATTTTATCATATGAAAGTGTTTACTTACAATAAAACAAATAGTACTATTGTAAGTATTCACTTACAATAAAGGATTACGAAAATGAAGCGATTTTTATTATCAGAAAAGATCAAAACTGCACCATGGTTGTTGACTATTAATCCATATTTACGCCAAAAGGATCAACCAATTAAAAGTCATCCTCAAGCTCGCGAGCCAAGACTTGTTCCCCTGGTAATTATCGACTATGGAAATCTGATGGCAAGATTCAAACAAATGCGATATATAGGAAAGCTTTTATTCAAGTCAGTTATAGAAATGGCAAAAAGCGCCAGCAGTATCCGGAAGAACCCTTATGCTGGAGAACGAACAATCGATCCGGAAACATTGAAAGGATTGGAAGAGTACGCCAAGGGATTGGGAATTTCAGAAATTGGTTATACAAAAGTCAACCCGAGATACATTTTTAAGAATTTCAGGATTCTTTTTAAGAATGCGATCGTTTTTACGATTGAAATGGATAAAGAAAAAATCAAACAAGCTCCTTCCGTTCCAACTTTTATAGAAATATTTCGCACCTATTATGAAGTTGGTGTCATTGTAAATAAAGTAGCGGACTATTTAAGATTAAGAGGATACAATGCCCATGCTGGACCCGCTATCGGTGGCGACGTTAATTACATTCCAGTTGCCATTGATGCTGGTTTAGGTATGTCCGGAAAAAATGGATTATTGATTACCAAAAAGAATGGACCGCGTGTCAGGCTGGCTGCTGTATTTACAGACATTGAGAATTTACCCTTTTCTCAGAAAAATCCGCATGCCTGGATTAGAAATTATTGTCAGAGTTGTAATATTTGTGTTCAGAAGTGCCCGGCAAATGCCATTTATAGGGATACAAAAACCCATTTAGATCTTGGGCCAGTATTTTTTGACCACACCAAATGTGCACTTCCTTTTTCGAATGACAATGGATGCACGCTGTGTATCAAATTTTGCCCGTTCAGTTATGTGGACTATGAAAAATTGAAAATAAAACAAGAGTTGAAATCAGGGATCACGTAGGAAAATCACTTCTGACTAATAGAAAAAAAGATTACGCTTCTTATCCGAGGATTACCGTTATTCCGTTCAATTCAAGTATAAATTGAACATAAGCGGCCATTTCCAATTGAGTCATTTCACCAGGCGTTTTCATAATGGTTTTCCTGTGCGACGAGGCCTTCTTCTATTCATCTTCAATCGTTCTATCTCCTCAGGAGGGTAGAATTGAAATGCTTTGTTGAGAAGTTCCTTCAATTCAGGTAAAAAAGTATACGAAGGATTGAATTGAAAAATTCTCGTGCGCCCTACCAAGCTGCTGAATAAAACACCACCAGCTTCAAATTTTAATAACTGGTTTTGAATTGGGCTAAGATCCACATCAAAATAATCTGCGATTTCTGATGCATAGCCCTTTTCTCTTACCAGGAGATAGGTTAGCACCCTTTCTGCATTATCTGAACCAAGAATAGTTTCTATCATGTTCACTTACGTTTTAGGTTATATTACCTATATTGTAGGTGATAAAAATGATTTTGTCAATGGGTTTTCATACCCTCTTCCTCATCATCACAGTGATCTTGCCCAGCCTGGCGACTTCCTCAAAGCCTTGAAGCGCATACATCTTCACCGATCCGGTATAGGATGGCCGTTTAGCCCCGGGGATATCAAAGGGGAAAGCTTCCACGATCCCGCCACCTTTTTGCTGGATGCTCTCCAGTGCTGCTTTCAATGGCAACTGAGATAATCCCTCCCTGCGACGATGCTTGTCCACAAAGATACAGGAGATACGCCATTGCGGTTTTAACTCAGCCGGGATTGAAAGCGCCTGGTAAGCGCGTGCGCGTTCGAGGCGGATGAAATTCTCCGCCGGGCCATACTGACACCAGCCAATTGGCACCCCAGCATCATAAATCATTAATCCACAGCTCTGGTCTAAATCTGCCAGTTGATGTTGCATTTCTTTACGTTCATCGCGGTTCATTTTGTTGAATTGTGAGGATGTCACCAGATTAAAGGTGCACCAGCAGCCACCAGATACGCCTTTATGTTTTCCAAACAAGGCATCAAAATCTGCCCATGTGTCCCGGGTAAATTCTTTGACTTCAAAATTCTCGATCATCTCAAATCCTTTCTCCAACGACCATCGGGGCAGGTCACGACCTGCGCCCTACGAATTTCAATCCTTACTCCATCGATCGTCTAGGCAGGTTTTATCATGCTGTTCGGGTAAGGATCTGCCCCCTACGATTAAAGGTTACTTCTCATCATTTTAATTTTGCACAACACAAAATAAATTTCCATCCGGATCTTCAAGTACAACATAATCATCTCCCGGATGGTAGCGCCAGGGATAACGTCTGGCTCCAAGCTGCACCAATCGATCTACCTCGGCAGCCTGATCTTCTGCGTACAGATCCAGATGGATTTTGCTGCGTTTTCCGGTATGCGGATGCAGAACCTGATCAAGGGATATATTGGGTCCATTTCCTTCAGGATCACGAAGAATAACCCAGCCGCCTTTCGGGGGTTCTTTGGGTAGGTAATGTAATGCTTTCTGCCAGAATTCTAGCATTTTCTCAAATTCATAACAGCGAATGACAATCGATCCGATCTTCATATTTCACACCAGAACGTAGTAATTTGCTTCCTCATTATGTAAAACTCTAAGGAAAATTCAACTCCAGCATGGAATGTTTCCCTGTAATGTCAGGAATATTCTGTAAATATTGATATGTTTTGAATAGAAATTCAACCGAACCTGAAAGAAAATGATCCATTTCTAAATTCGACAGATATAAACCAGGTCTTTTTAAATATACCTCATCAATGGTTTCATCCCTTCGCTGATAGAATTTCTGAATGTAATCAACTCTTTCAGCGACAGCTGCCTTGGGTAGAAAATCCAGAAAATTCTCGTTATAACTGCAATGTAGAAAAATACGCCAGAAGAGTGCCTGCGGTTCCCTTCGCACATACTCGAAGTCCAACCCGTACCAATCACGTTTGACCTCCCAGATGAATTTCGAGTCAGCATTAAATTCGGATTTGTAACGGTTATGAGTTGGGATACCGATTTTCCAATCCCAGAGATTGTCTGTTATTAAATGAAAGAAATAACCTAATCGGAATGCGAAGTTTTGATCAGATATTTTCCATTGGTTGAATGGTTCTAGATATAAACGAAAGAAATCCAGATCAGCGCAGCGTGGTGTAGTGGAGTTCGTCCTGCAGGAAGTGCAGAATTTTGGGAGGAGGATCAAACTTTTCCCATTTTTCATCCGGAATGCCAGAATCAGGCGCAATGTTACCAATAGAAAAATAGGATTCATCCAACCCAATGATTCGGGAAATTAATTGTTCAGCTATTCGTAGATGGACAATCCAGGTAGCCATGATTGGGTCCTTTGAAATTTATTCAAAATAATTTATGACCATTCATTATTATACAAATTTTAGAAGCAGTTAATTTCTTTTGGATATTCACAATATCTGAAATTGGATGGAAATCTATTCAATCCAAATTCACAAATCAGTTAGTAAAAATTATGCAATAATTAAATGGTAGAAAATCAAAAATAATCCAATCTGAAAGAAAGGATCCGTATGACAAAGACAATATTAATCATCGGTACATTGGATACTAAAGGGCTGGAGTTTGCCTATATCCGTGATCTGATTCAGGCACGTGGGCATAAGACGATTGTTCTGGATGCAGGCGTGAATGGGGAGCCGGGTTTTCTGCCAGATATCTCTGCAGAAGAGGTCGCAAAAACGGGTGGGGCATCCCTGCAAGAACTGCGCAAGAAAGCGGACCGGGGATTCGCGCTGGATGTGATGTCAAAAGGAGCACATGAAATCACAGCCAGACTTTACGAAGAAGGAAAAATAGATGGTGTCATCAGCCTGGGAGGCTCAGGGGGGACATCGATCGCCACCACTGCTATGCAGGCATTACCGGTTGGGTTGCCCAAATTGATGGTCTCAACCATGGCATCCGGTAATGTGGCTTCCTATGTGGATGTTAAAGACATCACCATGATGTATTCGGTGGTGGATGTTTCCGGTTTGAACAGCCTATCCCGCAAGATTTTTTCCAATGCAGTCGGGGCTATTTGCGGCATGGTGGAACAGGAAGTAACCGCAGCCGAAGACAAACCTCTTATCACAGCCACGATGTTTGGGGTCACCACGCCCTGTGTGACTATGGTGCGCGAAGGTCTTGAAAAACGGGGCTTTGAAGTCCTGGTCTTCCATGCTACTGGCAGCGGTGGCCGATCCATGGAGGCATTGATATCAGCTGGTTTTATCACTGGCGTGGCCGATATTACTACCACGGAATGGTGTGATGAGTTAGTGGGCGGTGTGCTCTCTGCCGGACCGGAGCGCCTGGATGCGGCCGCCAAAGCAGGAATTCCGCAGGTTGTCTCCCTGGGTGCGTTGGATATGGTCAATTTCGGTGCCATGGAAACTGTCCCGGAGAAATTCAAACAACGAACGCTCTATAAACATAATGCCTCGGTGACGTTGATGCGCACCACAGCGGAAGAAAATGCAGAATTAGGCAGGATCATCGCCACGAAATTGAATCAAACCAGGGTGCCCACTGCGCTGTTCATTCCATTGCATGGTGTCAGTATGATTGATGCGCCCGGTCAACCATTCCACTCTCCGGAGGCGGATCAAGCTTTGTTCGCCGCCATTCGGGAACATCTGGATACCAGCAAAGTGGAATTGATCGAGATGCCCAATCACATCAATGATCCGGAATTTGCCGAAGCAATGTTGGTCAAGTTAACCGAGATGCTAGCAAAATAATTGAAGATTTTTACGAAAGGAAATTAATATGCCATTCATAACCAGAACAGAATCGATAAGTAAATTAAAAGCGCAGGTAGCTGCCGGGAAACCAATCATTGGTGCAGGAGCTGGTACCGGGATCTCTGCCAAGTTTTCGGAACGTGGCGGCGTCGACCTGATCATCATCTATAACTCTGGCCGTTACCGCATGGCGGGACGCGGCAGTCTGGCAGGCTTATTACCGTATGGCGACGCCAACGCGATTGTGGTTGAAATGGCCAGCGAAGTGCTGCCGGTGATCTCGCACACCCCGGTTCTGGCAGGCGTCTGTGGTACCGACCCATTCCGCATCATGAAAGTCTTCCTCAAACAGCTCAAGGAAATGGGATTTGATGGCGTGCAGAACTTCCCGACGGTTGGATTGATTGATGGCACCTTCCGCCAGGGTTTGGAAGAGACCGGCATGGGCTATGGACTGGAGATCGAGATGATTCACATGGCGCATGAGCTGGATATGCTCACCTGCCCCTATGTCTTTTCTAACAAAGATGCCGTTGATATGGCCAAGGCTGGTGCGGATGTGCTGGTACCACACATGGGGCTGACAACCAAAGGCTCCATCGGTGCTACCTCGGCCCTGACACTGGAGGAATCTGCCAAACGCATTCAGGAGATGCATGATGCAGCCGTGGAAGTCAATCCGGAAATCCTGGTGTTATGTCATGGTGGCCCGATTGCGGAAGCCGAAGACGCCCAATATATCTTTGATCATACCAAGGGCATTGTTGGTTTCTTTGGCGCTTCCAGCATGGAACGCCTGCCCACCGAAAAGGGCATCGAAAACCAAGCCAGGAGTTTCAAGTCCCTGCATTTTTAAGATTTTGAGCCTTTCGGCTTGAATAAAGCATAATTCAAAACAACCTCATTGCTCACTAAATCTAAAGGGGAATGAGGTTGTTTTTTTATCTGACTGATTTTTATCACACTGTGAAATCTGATTTATCCTAGCAAAATATTAAACGACTGCCATAAAGGTAGGATGAAAATAATGTGATTTCCGCCCTGGTAGGTGTTGCTACTTTCAATCACGATAGTGTTTTCATCGTGGTGAATGACTCATAAATGGTGGGTATCAATCAGTTCGCAAAGCGTTGCCAGCGTAAATCCATTAGCGTGATTGTCTGCTCCTCCAGACGCTTCCACATCCCCAAATTTATGCGTTTATATGTTTCAGCAATATTGTCAGAAAATGGCAGCTTGTAATGAGCTAAGACATTCTGCAATGCCTGGTCTTCTGCACCATCATAGGCAAACAGGGTTCCATCAGCGTCGAATAGTAGCTAGTTGTAAGGGGGCATGGTTTCTCTCCTTAAGAGTCATTAATGCTTAATTGTACTTGAATCAGATCATAATTCTGAATCGTTGAATAATCACTCAATAAAAGGCCGACCAAACCAAAAAGGTATGGTCGGCAGGAGAATAAGATGACGATGATTTAGTTTTCCTAAATAATCAGGTTATTAAAATAAATACTCTATGGCAGTAAACTATGAAAAAATTCAATCTAAATCAGTTTTTATAAGTACACCTTTTCAAACATGATTTCCATAGCTTCTTCAACGCTGGCATTATGATGAATAATGGCTGCTATTGCAGCAGTCATTGCACGGGGGTCATCTGCTTGCCAGATATTTCTACCTATAGCTACTCCAGACGCTCCAGCATCGATGGCTGACTTTATGTCAGCAAGCATATCTCTTTCTTTTCCACGTTTCGAACCACCTAAGATTACAACGGGAACATAACATTTGCTCACAACATCATTAAAATTTGGAGTGTAAGGTGTTTTGATAATGTCAGCTCCCAACTCTGAGCCAATTCGGGCTGAGATGGAGACATTTTCGGTTGTGCGGCTCTCTTTCGAACTATTGAATCCTCCAGGAACCATTTCTGCCAATACTGGTAATCCCCATTTGTGTGCTTCGCTGGTGATATGTGCCAGGTTTTGTAATGTCTCTGCTTCCCTCTCTCCGCCAGGATAGGCATTAACAGCTACAGCATCAGCACCAAAACGTAAAGCATCTTCAATGGGAAAGAACAGCCGGCTTGGAAAACTTCCTTCTGTTAAAGCGGTAGCTCCACCATCAGTTCTTAAGATGACCCCAATCTTTGCCAATTCTTTAGAAAAATGTCTGACAACACCATATGTAGTCAAAATTGCGTCCGCTCCACCAGCCACAATACTTTGAATCGTTTTACCAGGATCTTCCAATCCCTGGCATGGTCCATCCATTCCTGCATGGTCCATAGCAACAATTAAAGCCTTACCATCAGATGCAAATATTCTATTCATTCGTTTTATTAATCCCATTTTTTCCTCCAATGAGTTTAAGTTATCCATCTTATAATTTTCGGTGTCCATAACGTTGGCCTCCATCCACGGTTATTACATCTCCAGTCATAAAATTTGACTCTACAAGAAAATTTACTGCCTTAGAGACATCTTCCGGTGTACCCCAACGGTTCAACAAGGTTCTATCTTGAGATTTTTTTATTTTTTCTGGGGAATAGTCATGAGGCGGTAAAACTGGACCTAATGCAATGGCATTTACTTGCACATAAGGTCGTAACTCCATGGCAAATTGTCGGGTCAATGCCAACAAGGCTGATTTTCCAACTGCATGAGCAGTCAAATTTGGCCAGGCTTCCCAGCAAGAAAGGTCAACAATATTGACAATTGCCCCTCTTTTATGTTTGAGCATATCTTTTGCTGCCAGATTGGAGACAAAAAAAGCACCGTTCACCAGTACATCAACAGTAGCGTGCCAATCATCCATTGAGTCTGTCGGGATGGTTGTTTTCTTGAACACCGAAGCGTTATTCACCAGAATATCAATATCACCCAGCTCCTCATGTATTTGTGAAAACATACGCTGAACCTGTTCCCAATCTGTAATATTCGTCTGGATGGTCAACGCAAACACACCAAGGTTTTGTGCTTCTTTAGCAGTATTTGTTGCTTGTGCTGCATCCTGGTTGTAATTAATCACCACATTCGCTCCAGCACGCGCTAAACCTAATGTAATTGCTTTTCCAACCCGAATGGCACCACCCGTGATGAGTGCATTTTTTCCTCTTATATCCATAAAATGTTCAGTAGTGAATTCTTCGATTCATCTGAAAATTCACCTTCCTCCTTTCACACAATTAATCTCAATCTGATTTATTTTCATCCTCAATATTTACTTCGGATCTTTCTCCTCGTCTAAATCATTTCTATCCTTCCATCAATTCTTGCCCCACCAATCGAGTTAATCCCACCAAATTTCCGAATTTGGTCATTCATAAGATCACGGATCAACAAGCCTGTATCATCAATTTTGATGCTTTTTATTACTCCCTCCACCATTTTTTGCAAGTTTGTAGATTGTTGTTGCCATAACTTCAACACTGGCAGGAAATAACTGGTAGTTGCTATCAAGTATTCATGAGAGCTGTCGTACAAGATTGGCAAGCCATTCATCTGGATATTAATTGCTTCAATCTCCTCTTTCCCTTGGAATTTGGAAATCTGATAACGAATTTCCTTACTAAAGTAGAAAAATATTCCTCCGTGTTGTGGAACTTCAGGTAATCTTAATTGCAGAACATTCAACTTTATCAATTCGAGTAATACATCACCGGTCGCCCTGATTAAAACGAATGAGTTCTCATATGGCAGCATTTGCCACAGGTCTGCATAACTGAAAATGTTTCCTGGTTGTACCTGCAGGTGGAAACCGGTTGTATCCATGACAGCCAGATCAACAGGATAACCAAGTGATTTACTATATGCCACCAGATTATCTGTAAGGAAATTAAAAGAAGCCGAATTCACTTCCTGGCAAGTTAGCGTTTTGAAAGTCATTCATGAGCGATGAACTCTTTTCAACTACGCCAATTTCCCGTTTAAAAAATGGTTGCAGATTTTGAATCAGTGGTTGAACATACTGATCTTCAAAATCCTGATCAACCGGTAATTGTGCTATGGGAGTTAAGAAAACCTGGTTGATCATTGGTTTATCTGACAAAATAAATTCCACTTCACCCATGTATTGGCCATGACTACCAGCTTGCGTAATGGGGATGCCATTGACTATATTTTCCTGTTCAAGATGTTCCTGATTTAGCACATCGTGAGTATGACCGCCAATAATCAAATCTACACTACCAAAAGGTAATTCTTTTGCTAATTCCACATCGCCAACAATGGCTGTCGTAGCTGTGGTTGATAATAAATTGTTTCCTAAATGACTAAGGATGATCACCAGATCACTTTTCTCACGGACAATCGGCAACAATGCTTTCACCAATGGTACTGGATCAACAATCTCATAATCCAGCTCTTTCTGGATATAGGATCCCACCGGAGTGGTAATTCCGATGACTCCAACTCGAATCCCCTTAATACAGAAAATGGCAGCAGGTGTAAAAGCAGCTTTTGATATTTTGTTGATCTTAAGGTTGGCTGCCAACACAGGGAAATTCCCTTCGGTTTGTATTGCCTTTGTAAGAAATTTCAAACCTAAATCAAAATCATGATTGCCAGGTACAACCGCATTGATTCCAGCTTTAGCGAACAAGTGATAACTTGCATGTTGCTGATAATCACCATGATCATTTCTCAGTAATAAATCATATGGAGATCCAATACAATCATCCCCGGCTGAAAAGACCAGAACACCTGCCAAGGGATCATCCTTAAATTCCAACCGCGTCTTTTGAATATAAGAAACCATTCTTGAGAATACAGGCAAATTGTTTGTCAGATCAAAACGAGAGAGTTGGGCATGCAAATCATTGAAATGCAGAATTTTGAGTCGAAATGGGTATAGTTGATCCTTCACTTTCTCAGGTAGCACCTTGCTGTTAATTGATTTCAATTCAAGCCATTCATGGTTAGCATCTCCTTTAAGAACATAAACGGAGATTTCTCCCTGCCTGTCTGGATTTGTGAATTCATGTTCCAAACTTATGACCTGACTTGACTCTGACTTCAACATCAACCTTTCTACCCAATCGTTTCCAAATCGGTAACTTTTATTTCATTAATGAATGGTTCATTGAAAAAGAATCTTCGTAATTCTTCTACAGCAAGGTTGCTCAAATGACTGCAATCACTGATACAACCTGCGAGATGGGGTAACAAAACAACATTTGGTAAAAATCGTAATGGGCTATCCAAGGAAGCTGGTTCAGGTTCTGTAACGTCCAGATAGGCAAAGAAACGGCCTTTTTCCAATTCTTTAATTAAAGCTGGTTCATCTATTAATGATCCTCGCGCTGTATTTATCAATATACAATCGTCTTTCATGTTTTTTAAATGATCAGCGCTGATCATCTTCTCTGTTGCAGGTAAAGCAGGAGCGTGCAAGGAGAGAATATCTACTTCTCTTACTAACTCTTCCAGATTAACTTTGGTTACCCCAAGTTTTTCAGATTCAATTTCTGAAACAAATGGATCATATAACAATATTTTTGGATCAAATGGTTTTAATAGTGTAATAACATATCTTCCAACTTCGCTCGCGCCAACAATTCCAATTTTATTTCGATGTAATTCACGCGTTGGCCAATAAGGGCTATCACGCCAACCACCATTTCGTAAATGATGTGCCAATGGCCAGATATTTTTAATTCCGACAATCATCAAACCCAGTGTTGTTTCTGCAACATCTCTGGCAAGTGCTGGGCGTGCAGAAAACACCCGAATTCCTTTTTCCCAAAGTGCGTCGGATACAAGTTTTTTCACACTTCCACCCATATGCACGATTGTTTTAAGATTTGGAGCAGCCGAAATAACATCCTGATCAAATTGAGCCACATCCCAACTGGTGATGCAGGCATCAGCATCAAACAGTAGCTGTAACAAATCAGCTTTTTGGGCTGGACGTTGACCTGCAAAATGCACCACTTCAGCAAATTTTGAAAGGTCTGAAAGTGCATATTCGTTAATCATACGTTTGTAATTCATCTGTCCAATGGCAATGATTACTTTTGGTTTTATTTTTTCTGTCATGTTGTAAACCATAATTTTTTCTTTCTCAAGCCAAAAAGGAACAGGCTTATCTCGAACTTTGTGAAAATTTTAACAATGTGTAAGCTTTATTTTTCCAGAAGCCGACCTTGTTATAGTTACTTTCAGAGTCCTAAAAGCCGAGCTTGTTGGTGTATTTTATGAAAAACGATCTGTTATATATAATTTTTCAATCATCCTTTGATGGATCCTTCCACCATAGCAGCAAAGAATCGATCTCGGAAGAACAAGAAAAGCAGGATTATTGGAATTGCAATTACGATACAAGCAGCAGCAACCACCTGGATATTCATCGTATTTTGGCCCATAAAATCATATAACCCAAACATCACAGGTTTATATTCATTTTTTGCAATCAGCAAATATCCAGCCATGAATTCGTTCCACACATTTAACAAATGTTAGTAAGAAAATCGCTATCATACCTGGAATTGCTAATGGAAAAGTAATTAAAATGAGTGCTCTTAATGGACTGCAGCCATCTATCAAGGCAGCTTCCTCCAAATCTTTAGGGATTGCATCAAAAAAGCCTTTTGCGATCCAAACACTGAGTGGTAAGAATACGCCGACATATACAAAGATAAGAAATAAGCGGTCGTCAATCGGAAGTGGAGATTTACGAAGATTGATTCCCATCTGGTAGAGACCAACCAGGTTGGTTAGAAATGGAACACCTGTAACTGCCAGAATTCCCATCATCAAGAGTTTATGAGTCTTAAACCGATAGCGAGAAAATGCATATCCCGAACCAGCTGCGAAAAGGACAACTAAAAGCGATGTGCCGGTTGCATAAACAATCGTGTTGTTGATATAAATCCGGACAATATTCCCAGCAAATTCGAACCCTAAAAGTGACGCAGGGTTCGTAGTAGGTCCAATAACAAGTTTAAAGCCTTCAACGGACCAACGACAGGCGGTGATATCAAACTTTTTGGTTTCCGTATCGCAAGGAAATAATACAGGTGGTTTTCGGGTGATGTCAGGCAGGTTTTTCATAGCAATTATAAAAGTAGTAGCTATTGGGAGTATACAGATCAGACAGATAAAGATAAGTGTTGCGTGAGTAAAGAAATGGCTTATTGTTTTTTGAATTCGAGATGAATTTTTCCGCATTTTATTAATTCCCTCCCTCGATTTTTGTTAAACGTAATGTTGCGAAAATTAATACCCAATTCATCAACGCAATGATCAAGCCCAAAGCTGCTGCCTGGTTGAATTGAATCTGAAGCCAACCAAGAGAATATAATAAGAAACTAACAATTTGAGTGGATGTTCCCGGACCACCATTCGTAAGGCTAATGATCACACCTACACCATTCATGCCACTCAAAATAAGATTAAAAATTGCGACTACCATCGTTGGAAGTATCAAAGGTACGATGATAAATCGGATCACTTGCCAGCCATTTGCACCATCGATACGACTGCTTTCGACAACTTCCTGAGAAATCATTTGCATTGACGCCAGAATCAAAAGAGTTGTAAAGGGTAAAGCACGCCACGATGATACAAAAATTAATAAAAGCATCCCTAAAGAAGGTGGAAATGGAAATTCTCCTATCCATGGAGAGGCTGGAGCAGCAGTAAGAATTGATACGCCATTCGGTGGAAAAATGGATGGGTTTTGAAAAATACCAGCGAGAATTCCATAATCTGGCACCACCATCAGTCTAAACACCAACCCACTGATAATTGGAGAGAGAACCCAGGGAATAAAAATCAGGGTCAGGTACAATTTTACAAATCGTATCGGACGACTCAACAAATAGGCTGTTATGAAAGAAGCACCAACTGTTAATAGCACATAACTCACCAGAAATACAACCGTATGCCCCAAACTCTCACTAAAAAGACTATTTCGAAAAAGTCGTTCAAAATTTCTTGTCTCAACGTAGATCCAACCTTCTGGCATACGTTCGTGGAGACTGAGCCAGGCAGTATAAATCGTTGGATATACTTGAACAATTAGCAAAAAGACGATTGTTGGTGTTATCAACCAAAATGGCAGTGTATTTCGGACCAGTTTTTTTGATTTCATAGTTGTCTGAGAATTAAATGGTTTGCGATTAATCTTATTGCATTCAATTTCCCAGCAAGGTGGTAAGTTTGTTACTTTCTTACCACCTTGCTTACTAAAGGAATCTTAAGAATGAGTTGACAACAGGGGTTTAGTTACTTGCGTTATATTCATCTTGTGCTTTTTGTAACTCAGTAGCAATATCAGAAGTCGGGTCTTCTTTGATTACTTTATATATGGCATTCATGATCAATGGCTGTGCTTCAGCTGGTCGGGTTAATGACCCGAACCATGGGCGGCAAGAGCTTGCAGCAACAACTTCAGCAGCCTGATTGATAATGGTAGTTTGGAGTATTGGATCAGATTGTGAGGTTTTGAGTGCAGCTAATCCACCACCAATACTGAGAACAAATTGAGGATTCTGTTCAGGGGTCATGAGCCAATTGATGAAATCCATAGCTCCCTCTGTATTTTTAGCCCCAACTGGGATTGCCAGAGCTTCCGGCAATGTACCACAACCTGGTTCATAACCTTCTGCAGCTGGGAAATGAGCAAGGAACAGATCACCTGCTTCAAAGGCGTCAAATGGATCTTCTAATGTGCCTTTATGATATTGTGTACCATTGGGTGCGGTCAGTGTGTTCTGGAATTTCCAACCATGCAAACCTGTCGGGAACGAGCCTGCTGAAGAATCCCGGTAGGCTGCTTCCTCTTCATATCCACCAGCAAATACACTCTCTGGAGCATATCCCTTAGCAACTATTTCACGAATAAATTCAATAGCGGCAATATTTTCAGGTGTGTTGAGTAGCATGTTGCCTTGACCATCATCATAGGTTCCACCAAATGATTTAATAATGGTGTTCAATCCCCGATATACACCAGATCCACCTTTGTCGGTTGATCCAAAGAATGTAATGGCATAATAACCTTCCGCCTTTAAAGCCTCAGCCTGCACCAGCCAATCTTCGATTGTTGTTGGATAACCATTGGGGTAACGATCCTTCCAAACAAAGACAACCTGTGGTCGTTGGGCGAGCGGGATACAATAAATCTTTCCATCCGGTCCTGTACAAGACGCAACTGCACTGGCATCTAAATCCTTATACCAGGGTTGAGCCATTGCCCAATCAGTTAAATCCTGCAAGGTGCCATTCTTGTAAAAATTATTGACACTGTTGAACAACTCATAAACATCCGGGACATCTCCACCAGCCTGAACCAGGTTGATCAATTCCGCTTCCATTTTGTCAAAAGCTTTTGGTTGGTTGACCCAATTGTATTTCCCAGAAAATTCTTCATTAAAGACTGGAATGGCGTTTCGTAAGTATTCATTACCAACCGCTTCGCCAGCTTTTGGATCCATGTTTTTCTCATCATACTGGAACCATGAGACAAGATCTTTTACTTCCACTGGTTCAGGAACTGCTGTTGGTTCTTCAACAACTGGTTCTTCTACAGCTGGTTCTTCCACTGGTGTAGCTTCCTGAGCTGGTTCTGCAACTTCAGGTTCTTCAACAACTGGTGCTTCTACTGCCTGAGGGGCACATGCGGCCAACAGGGTAAAAACCATCAAAAAAACAAACATTTTGTAGAACAGACTGCGCATTTTCATCAATTCCTCCAAATTCAAATTTTTTTATACGTTTATTATTTTGGTATTCCTGAAAATTTTAGGGTCTTCACCTCCTGTAAAAAAAATAATCATAAATTTTTTTCTCAAAAGACATTAGCTGACCGATTAAGACAATGGAAATAAGTTAATAGTGTGGAAATAATTATTGGGTGATTTATAAAAAATAATCAAAACCGATCTTGTAACACTCATAATCGATCATTTATTATTGTTTATTGATAGTATTATATCATTAAATGCGCTAATATGTTTCTTAAAATTTTGTTTTTAGAAAAACTGGCGAAAAGAATCATTGCTCTATTCATAATCAAACAACAAGGTATTGTAGTGGTCGATTTTCCAAATAATTAAGAATGTTTTTATAATCCTCTTCACGCCTGTTTGCTGTTAAATCAATATCTGCTACGGCTGAATGCGGTGTGAGTAGAATGTTGGCAGTGGGCTTGCGAGCAACTTCTACTAAAGGACTGTCTGAATTAATAGGTTCCCATTCGAACCCATCACTGGCCAATCCATATAATTTGCCCAATGCAAGCGCTTCTGATAATTCTTTTTCATGCAAGACACCACTGGCACCACTATGCACCAGACAACTACCAGATTTCATTTTGGCAACAAATGCAGTTCCAATGCTTTTTTCCGTTTCTTGAGAAAATGGCAAGAGTGAACATACAAAATCGCTCTCAGACAACAACTCATCCACATTCGCATAGCGTATGTGCAATTGTTTTTCAGCGTCCAAAGGTAGGCGAGAACGCTTGTTATACAGGACAGTACAATCAAAATTTTGTAACCTTCTTGCCAGTTCGGTTCCAATTTCTCCAAATCCTAGAATACCAACCGTTCTATGATAGATGGTCCGGATTCCCTTTCGATGAGACCAGTTGACCACGAATGTGTCTTCGTCAGATTTTTTCGACTCCATTCCCCAATCCTCTGCCTGCAAACAAATTTCCATCATTTCTCTAGATCGCTTTGCCAGAGTCAACATTTGCATTAATACATGTTCAGCCACCGTGACTGCTGTGTATACCGGTTTAAACACACTTTTATTCCTGCCTGTCGTGCAGCTTCCAGGTCTATATCATATAACTGCGAACCTAATCTTTGTATCAGTTGTAATTTTCTGGCAGCTTTAATCATGTCAGAGTCTATTATTCCACTACGTTCAGTGATTAAAAATTCTGCATCCGGAATGAATTCAAGTACCTCCTCTTTGGTTGGACTTCTTCGAATGTCTATCTTCTAATTGTGGAGGGACTGCTTCCAAGGGCTGCCTTTTGGTGAACAATTGCTCTATGGGTAATAAAAAGCGTTTTATGTTTAATCATTTCTTTTGCCTTTCTTTTGATGTGGGTCAGGATAATTCAAAGCAGTTAATTGAGCGATTTTCTAACCAATATTTTGAAATATTTTAATTCACTAAAAATGGAAAAGGAATAGAACACCAGAAGATTGAGCTTTCCAATCCGCTGACTATTTTCTAAATACAATGTGGCTTCAACCTTTATTTTTTGCCTAATTGCTGGTTGTTCTAGGATTTTGTTAGTTTTCTGGAGATTATTTTTAGATGATCGAAACCAGGAATTGACATTTAGTAGTACGTAGATTACAGAGAGTCTTCTGTGAGAGGTGCAAAATCGACTGTTATTCCCTCCTTTCGAATCTCATCCAACATGTTTTGGGGAGCAAATTTCGAAGTGATGACAATATCAATTTCTGACATTTGTAAGAGTTGCAGAGAATATATTTTGCTGAATTTTGTGTGATCAGCGAGAATGATGGTGCGATCCGAAGCATTTTTGAAGGCACGGACGGTGAAAATTTCAATTCCGTTCTGCATTTCATTTGTCCTGCCAAAATTTGGATGTAAACCTCGGCAACCAGAAAAAAAGGTGTCAATATGGACATGTTTAAGATTATCCTGGGTTGGGTTGCAATTACTGCACAATTCGTTCACATCGATCATGCCACCCATAAACATCAGGTGTGTACCTGATATGGGAATTAATAAATTTAGGATCATCAAAGAATTGGTAACAATTGACAGATTAACCCACTTTCGGGAAGCAATTTCTTTTGCCAGAGCCAAAGTGGTAGTGCCAGATTCAATCCCGATGGTATCCCCATCTTTTATGTAATTCATCGCCTGAATTGCAATAGCTGCTTTTTCTTTCATTTGCTCTACCTGGCGATGTTTAATAGGAGGTTCGAGTTCATAAAATTCAGGCAACTTGGCACCACCATGGATGCGCGTCAATTTGCCTTCTTCTGCTAATTCATCCAGATCTCGCCGAATTGTTATTTCACTGAAATCCAACAATTCCTTAAGCCTGGAAACAGTGATCATTTTATTCTGCGCTAACAGCGACAATATCTTTGCATGTCGTTCATTTTTCATGTTCAAAACCTCACAAATGTTCTGATCTTCCAGGCATAATTTTTTTGTAAGTGATCGATTAGATAGATAAATCATCGATAACGATCATATTAATTCAATTATAGCATGACAGAAATCATATTACAATCTTAAATTATCAGACTCAGTATCTTAAAGAATAAGGGAATGCCCTCCGCCAGTTTCTTCTGTCAAAACCGACATTAAAATATTTTTCTGTACGTTGAATCAAATCCCTACTTAATTTATTTCCATAATTGACCATTGTGGCCAGATCATACCCAACCAGTTGTCCGTTGGCTACTCGGATATTGCCATTCACAATCGACAGATCCACTTGATCGACATCGCAAAGCACAAGACCTGCCAGTGGATCATGCATTCCACCAGCAAATGCAAGACGATTAACATCGACACCGATTAAATCAGCAGCTTTTCCCGGTGCTATCGAACCAATATCATCTCGTCGCAGTACAGAAGCACCACCCAGAATGGCAATTTCCAATGCCTGCGTTGGCGAAAGAGCATCAGCTCCATAAAAAGCTCTTTGTAACAATAACATGCTCCTCACTTCTCGGAGTAAGTTAGATGAATTATTGGCAGCACTGCCATCAACACCTAGCCCTATTTTGATACCTCCGCGCTTCAACATGGGCACAACCTGACATACACCAGATCCAGTCACCATATTGGAATTCGGGCAGTGACTGATACCTGTCCCAGTGCGACTCAGAATTTGCTGTTCTTCCTCATCAATGGCAATCGCATGGGCGTACCACACATCAGCGCCTACCCAGCCAATTCTTTCAGCCCAAACAACGGATTTTTCACCAAATGTTGCTAGCATTTGTTGGGAATCTTCTGATGATTGTGCCAGATGGGTATGATTCCCCACTCCAAACTTTCTGGCAAGTGCAATACTTTCTTTATAAAAATTTTCACTATTCGAAAAAGGTGCACCAGGTGCATTTTCGATCCTCACCATGGCTAAAGGTTGCGGGTCATGGTAGGTCTTGATCAATCGCTCCAAATCAGCCAGGGCATCATCTTCTTCCTCAATAAAACCTGGTTGCCCAAGGGTGGCACTTCCACGTGCATGATGATAACGAATACCCATTTGTTCAGCTGTTTGAATTTGTGTGTCATGGTCCAGATCATAGCCAGGTTTTAGAAAATTATGGTCTATTGTGATGGTACAACCCGACAACAATAATTCTGCGATACTCAATTGAGTAGCAATCACCAAATCCTCATTTCGGATCATCACCTTCAGCATGCGCATGATCTCCAACCACTGGAACAATGATGCATCTTGAAGGGCGGGGATATTCCGCAGCAATACCTGGAAAAAATGATGGTGTAAATTAATCAAACCTGGCAGAACGACATAGCCATACAGATTCAATCGGTTTTCTACCTGCACTCCTGAGAATTGTCCGCTTCCAATCTCTTTTATTTGATTGTCATGTATTAAAACCCAGGCATCCGACAGCACTTGTCGTTGTTCATCGAACGTCGCCAGAGTGTCTATATGTTCCAACAATATTTTACTCATGGGTTTCTTAGTCCTTTCAACTCTCATTTGAAAATTCTTATATTTAGTATATCTTCGATGAACTGAAATAAAGCTAGAAAATCAAGCGGTCAAAGGAAATTAATCAATGGAACAGCGATTTAGGCCAATTTGAGATTGACAAATGAAATTAAGGCTGCTAAGCTAATCAAAACAGATAGGGACTGCGCACCTCTTTTTATTACCAGATAACCTTATTTCCAAAACGTGGGTCAATTACTGCATTTTATCTCAATGCAGCGTTTTTATTTTTTGTAATTTAAAGCGGAGTTAATATGAGTACGATATTATTAGAACATATAGATACCCTGGCAACCTTTGATAGTGAACGCCGTGTTTTAAAAAACGCCTGGATCCTTGTGCAGGATCAACAAATCAATCAGCTCGGAACTGGTACATATGAAGGCGATGTTGATCAGCGTCTTGATTTAAGTGGCTTTGTTGTTTTGCCAGGACTGGTCAACCTGCACCATCACTTTTTTCAAGCTCTGCTAAGAAATATTCCAACCTTGCAGGATACCTCGCTTTTCGGTTGGATCCGCTGTATGCGTATGCTGTCCAGTGAAGTTATTGATGAAGACTTAGACATAGCTACCCGCGTCAACATAGCCGAATTACTTCTGTCTGGTTGTACCACAGCTGTAGATCACTGCTATGTGCGTGCCACCCCCCTTTCGCATGACACCGAAATTCAAGCAGCGCGTGAAATGGGTATTCGCTTTCATTTTGCCAGAGGAAGTCGCTCCATGAAAATTGGAGCCAGTACGAACATGCATGAGGATGGATTGGAAGATGTGGATGATATTCTGGCTGACACAGAACGTTTGATCAAAAAATATCACGATCCCAAATCATTTGCTATGCTACGCATTGAAAACGCACCGGGCACCCCACTTTCCACCTCCGATCGCATGTGGAAGGAAAGTATTGCTCTCGCCAGAAAATTTGGTTGCGGTAATCACACTCACATGGCAGAAGCCCCCGATGAAGAACAATATATGCTCGAAACCCACGGTAAACGCTCGGTGGAAAGGGCAGAAGAGCTGGGTTGGGTCGGACCCGATGTCTGGTATGCGCATGCCACTCGTCTCAGCCCAACAGAGAAAGCCATCATCAAACGCACAGGTACTGGCATTTGCCATTGCCCAACCTCCAATATGTATACCAGTGCCAGTATTTGTGAAGTTGTACCCATGTTACGGGAAGGTGGTTTCAAAATTGGGCTGGGTGTGGATGGCAGTGCCGCCAACAATTCATCTCACCTCTTGAAAGAAACGCGACAAGCCCTCTTGCTACAGCGCAGTGCTTTTGGAGCGGATGCAATCTCTCCAACCCAGGCATTGGAGTTAGCCATCCTGGGGGGTGCCAACATATTACGGCGCGATGAGATTGGCGTGATCGCCGCGGGAAAAGCAGCGGATATCATTGGAATTGATTTCAATATATTGCCTTATGCAGGGGGGATCCATGATCCATTGGCAGCCTTAATTCTGTGTGAGACAGATCATGTAGATCTCTCCATCGTCAATGGAAAAATCCTGGTGGAACGTGGCCAGGTTATTGGATTGGATATGCCTACACTGATCCGGAAAGCCAATCAACACGCCAAAGCCTTGGTTAAGCGCACAGAAAAGCGTTATGGTGTGTGCCTATCTCAACCTCAATGGAGAAGAGCTTACTCATACGATTTTTAAACAGAGCAGACCAAGTAGTGGACAAATCAAAATATTTATCTTTCTTTTCTTCTTCGCGGGTTATGTACTCTTTTCAATCCCCCAAGAATCAAAAGTTCATTATACACACCCACATTGTGCGGTAAATCTTTAGAAGCTACCCGCTACAAGCTATATTATTGCCCTTTGGGTACTGACTTCTAGCAGCTGGCTTCTAGCTACCAGCTACTATCTCCCAACCCCGCTCCATTGCCACCAGCTCCAACTGCTTATCCGGATACACCGCCACCGGATGCACAGCGTTCTCCAGCAGGGGAATGTCCATGAATGTGTCTCCATAGGCATAATCGACGCGATCAACTCCCAATCGCGACAGAACCTCCTGGATCTTGCGTTCACTCTTGACCAGGCCATCCACCAGACGTACTTTGTCCCCCTCGATCGTCACCGGTGAACCGATCGCCTGTACGCCAATCCGCCGGGCAAAAGCCTCGGCAATCGGCTCGACCACACTGCTGGCGAGATAGACCTGTGCTCCTTGCTGAACATGTTCCTTCAAGTGGGCAATCACATCTTCTCGACGCTTACGCCACAGGTTGTGCTCTACCGCCCACTCACATGCCTGGGTAAACTTTTCCTCGTCCATATCTTTCAGCCAGGTCAGGCTCTTTATCATCAGTCCCTGCCCCCATGGCTGTGGGTCAATCAGTCCCAGCTTGACCAGCAGGTAGCTCGGCATCATGGAAGCCAGCAACCAGCGTGCCTGACCCTGGCTCTGATGCACTTTAATCCAGTCCAGCAACCCCAGGATCGGTGAGCCGGTGGTAAGTGTGCCCATCATGTCGGAGATAACGATCATGGAAGTGATTATATCAGGAATGATACCTTACTATTCACAAACAAATGGTGTTCCAGGGTTTCGATTATGTCAGCCAACTGTATAATATATGATAGAAGTTCACCCAATAAACCCCATTTTTTACAAGAATAAAAATTGTCTTACTTTGTTGCTTTGGGTTATAAATTTGAGTTTTTGTTTTGATCAAAATCTTCCATTAAACTTTTTATAAATTCCATTGATAAACAGGATAATCTTTGATCCACACAACACACAAGGAGGAGTCAATGTTAAAAGGGAAATATTTACTTTGCCTGTTATTGCTTGTTTTCATTTCCGCATGTGGTGGAAAGCAGTCATCACCTTCGCAGGAGGCTACTCAAATAGCAACCTCTGTGATCGCAGTTATTCAAACACCCACTGAAGAAGCTCAGGTTGCACTGCCTGGCGCACAGGACGACCCGGGTGAGCCAAATGATGAGGCTCAAACAGACGATGAGTCGCAAAAGCCGCCAGAAGAAAATAGCAATTTATATGATCCAAGTATTTTTATTATCGAAGCTTCCGGAACGTACCGGATGGAGCTCGCACCTGGCTATTATGCCGATTATGAAGTCGAAATTTATCTTGATAAAGTTGATTCAAATGACAACCGGGTTGTCACCGGCAGCTATCAGGGTGGGTTGTGGCTGAAAACCACCATTGATGCCAAAGAATACATCAAGGAGAATTTTGGAGATGCACCAGTGACGATTCAGTTCGATGCTGGCGGGGAAGCAGTCAACGATAACTTTGCTGTTTATTTGAATACAACCGATGACAAAGCCTGGACTGATTATTCAATCCTGGATGAACAGGGTAATCCATTACCACTCACCCGCGATATGCCGGTCGGGAAAGGTGGCACGATTGCTGTTTCAAAAAATGTGTATTTGGATGCCAAAGCGCAAGGTGTACAAGGGGAAAAAGCTGATTATCACGATGCCGCAGAAGGTGAAGTCGTCGATGTAAACTATATCATTCATGTTGAAGAAAACAGTAGCGAGGTTAACGCACAACGCAAGGTCACCTTTTACCTCAGCGGAGAGGGTTTCTCCTTCACCGTTGAAGGCACCCTGACTCGATTGCCTGGATACCCTGATGATGTACTGGATTATGCCAATAACGGCCGAAAAAATAAATTCATGGAATATTTTAATTAGCTCCGGGGTTTTTACCACGTGAACAGATAATCCATTCAAAACCCATCCCGAATGAGACAGCCAACACCAGACCTCTGTGTTGGTGTTTTTTCTATTTTTAGAAAAGAACAGTTATGTGAAAGAATGTCAAAGAAAGTCCCTCAAGTCTGTTCAGCTATTCAGATATTGAGTACTTGTGCCCCTGACTCCCCCACCTCCCGGCTCCGTTTCTCCTTATTGAACTTGGGTTCAGATATGCTACACTAATAATTATGATCAATCGGATGGGTCTAAGCGCGGCTTACACCCGTCGACGCATGGAAATGATTTTAATCATTTTCGCATTGGTTGTAGGCCTGGTGATCTTACTAGCCGGCATGTTTTCTGGTAAGGAGGGCGCTGCAAGTGGGCTGGAAAGCCCGGAGATAACGGCGCAAGCCAGTGCCATGCCTGGTCAAGGTTGGGCGCCACTGATGGTTTATTACAGCGCGTTTGGCAGCCATGCCCAGGATGCACAGATCGTGCGTTATGAGTGGGATCTGGATGGCAACGGTCAATTTGACTATGACGCCACATCGCAGGGGGGATATGCCAACTACCTGTATTCCAAACCAGGCGATTACACCATTACCTTGCGGGTAACCGACGACCAGGGTCGCTTTTCCTCCGACAGTGTGCATGTAAATGTTCGTCTCCCGGCTTCCAGCAGTGTTGATTACTGGACCGTATTCGATGATACCCGGGTGCAGCGAATTGACATTTTGCTCCAGCAAGCTGACTGGGACCAGATGTGGGATGATCCTGAAGCCAAATACCAGGCTAAAGCTGATGCCATCATATTCGACGAACGCATGGAAGACGTGGGCTTCAGCATGCGGGGTCAGTTCTCCATGCGCGTATCCGGTGAGAAAAAGCCCTGGAAAATTGATCTGGATGCCTTTATAGATGGTCAGGAATATCGCAATCTCCGCCAGCTTCTACTGATCAATAACATTGGTGATCCAAGTATGCTGCGCGAGAAATTAGCTTACGAGATGTTGGCATTTGCAGGGTTGCCTGCCAGCCATGTGGCGTTTGTGGAACTTTGGATTGATATCATCGATGACAATGAATCCGCTCTTTATTGGGGCGTCTATGCCCTGGTGGAACGAGTGGACAATAAGTACCTGAACAACCGTTTTGGACGTGACAGCAAAGGTGGGAACCTGTACAAAGCCAGCCATGCTCAGCGTGGACCCATGGACCTGATCTATTACGGCGAGAACATCACGGACTACCCCACCCAGAATGGCAGTTATGCCTATGGAAAAATGAACAACGAAGAAGAAAATGATTACAGTGATATTGTCGCTCTGTGCCGGGTTGTGGATGGAACCCAATATGCGAACGAAGACGAATTGGTGCAGGCTCTAGAAAACGAGATCAACGTGGATAGTTTTTTGCGTTACATGGCAGTTATCACGATACTTGATAATTGGGATGCTTATCCCAATACCGGAAATAACTATTATTTATTCAACAATCCGATGAGTGAGCGCTTCGAGTGGATTCCATGGGATATGGCATGGGGAGAAAACGCGCAAGCCAGCCTGTTTCCTACTTCTGGTTCAGAATTGATTCAGCGCGCCCCATTACTGGATCAGGTTTTTGGTGTTGAAGGTTATCGCAGCCAATATCTGGCATATGTGGATCTGTTGTTGCGTTACTGGTTCAATGCAGAAAATGTTTCTGAGCAGGCTGAACGCTATTACGATCTGATTGCCCCTTACTGGACCCAGGCAACAGGTGACAAAGCTTTTTTTGGCAACCAGCCAATGTTTCCTGCAGAGGTAATTGAGGACTCATGGGTAGGATTAGTGAACTTTGCGAGCAACCGTAACCAGTTTCTGCGAGAAGCTATGGCGAAAGAGCCACAGCCATAATGGCAGTAAGGTGCTGTTAAGTTAGGAGGTTCATAATGGATCGGAAATTTATTTTTAGAATCACGACATTGTTCCTTTGGTTGGCAGTCATAATGTTCAATTCGTTCCCGGCAACAGCCCAGGCTGATCAGGGATTTACTGCATCATTTGATGATAGCCAGCTATCCGGTTGGGAACACGCTCCCGAGGTGATTGTCACCGATGGTGTCTTAAGAATTGGACCAGCCCAATTTGTGGCTCCGATGGGTGGCTGGCAGGATTTCACCCTGACATTCAAACTGCGTTACTCCGGGGAGGGTGAAACGCACGTCAATTACCGCGCATCTGACCAGGGAAGTTATCTTCTGGTACTGTATCTTGAAGGGATACGTCTGATCAGAACAATTCCCGCTGGAGAACCTCAGGAACTGGCGCAAGCCGATAGTGATAAACTCAATACCAGCGATTGGATCAATGTACAGATTATTCTGTCAGACAACACACATACCATCTCAATCAACGGAGAAAACCTGATAAATGTCACTGATTCTGCCCCCTTAAACACTGGGGGTCTTGTTTTCGTTTCAGTAGGGCAGCGCACCAGTGATCTGGATGATGTGACGATGCAGGTGTCAACGCTGGCAGCAGAACCAGGTCCCGCAGCGGCTGAACCTTCCGAGAATTTGGTAGTAGAAACGGTTACCCCTACTGATCAGACATCATTAACAGAAACATTTCAGGGATTCTTCCAAAGCCTGTCCTCCAGCCAGGGCAGCACGTTTACAGCAGAAATATTTGTCGTCAATTTGCTTCTGGCTGTATTCGCCTCCTTCATTTTAAGCCGGGTGTATATCTATTGGGGCGGTTCGCTTTCCAATCGGCGCAAGTTCGCAGCCAACTTCATGTTGGTGACAGTGACCACCACGTTTATTATTCTGGTGGTGCGTTCTTCCATCGCATTATCGCTGGGCTTGGTAGGCGCGTTATCCATTATCCGTTTTCGTGCTGCTATCAAAGAGCCGGAAGAGCTGGCTTATTTGTTCTTCGCCATCAGCCTGGGAATTGGTTTGGGAGATAACCAACGTGCGATCACACTGGTTGCTTTGACTGTGGTGGTCATTATCATTGGTCTATCTCGTTTATTACGCCAGACACAGGCAGATGTCAATTTACACCTGACCCTATCCAGCAATAGCCCCAATAAAGTCACTTTGGAGCAAGCTATGAATGTATTAGCGCAACATACCGAAAAACTGCGTCTGTTGCAATTTGATGAAACCTCTGAGGCACTCGAGATGTCATTTGTGGTTGAGTTTCGCCATATAACCGACATCAACAATCTGCGTTCAGCATTAAAAGAACTTTCGCCAGATTTGCATATCTCATTTCTTGATAACAAAGGTGTCTGGTGAAAGACAGTCTTATCCAGTCTGTACCGGTAGGGTCAGGTTATACCCGGCTGGAGACTTATCGTTACGAACGCAAATTTTTATTGGATGATCTACCCATTTGGCAGGTTGTAACCATCATCAAGCTACACCCAGGGATGTTCTCTGAGACCTATCCACCCAGATTTGTAAATAACCTGTACCTCGATTCACCCGACATGGAAAATTATTATGACAACGTCAATGGTGCAGCTCTGCGCCGTAAGGTGCGTGTACGTTGGTATGGGACGCCATTCGGCAAGAAAAACCATCCAGTTTTAGAAATAAAGGTAAAGAATGGGTTGGCAGGCACTAAATATGCTTATCCGCTTGCTCCTTTCTGCCTGGATCAGTCCTTTTCCTCCCGCTATTTCCGATCCATTTTGTTGAATTCAGGCTTACCTG
This sequence comes from uncultured Chloroflexia bacterium, assembly GCA_963765655.1. Lineage (GTDB taxonomy): Bacteria > Chloroflexota > Anaerolineae > Anaerolineales > Anaerolineaceae > UBA6170. The sequence goes on along the minus strand of CAVXXH010000003.1, from coordinate 511,130 downwards.
AAAATGTGTACCGTGACCTTTCCCGCTATGAAGTTGTCTTGTTAAACCGATATTACCGCTATTACTATGCTTCGCGTGATGACAATTTTCGGGTCACGCTGGACTCGCAAATGTCCTTCTATCGAGTGAATAGCACCATTGGAAATTCATTTCTTCACAGGCAGATGAATCATCGTAATCTGGTAGTGGAGCTGAAATATGATATTGACCAGGATCTGAAAGCGAACAGGGTGGCAAGTTTCTTTCCATTCCGGGTGACTAAAAATTCAAAATATGTCGAAGGAATTGAGCGTGTATACTTTTAAGCAGTTGATTTTTAATTAGAGGTATTCACAACAGGAAGTTTACTTAGATAACGATACATATCACGCAGGTCAGCATCCGAAAAAGCTCTGCTGTAAGAAGTCCAGGGCATTTGTTTAGAATCAACCTGTCGACCATAATTGTTGACACCGCTGCGCAGGAATGTCATGAATTGTTCTTCGCTCCAATTTGGCATGGCCATGGTCAGGTTGGGACCATTCGGGACAAAGGGATTGGGTGGACCAGCAAGATCCAGGCCATGGCAATCCCGGCATCCACTTGTAAGTACCAGGTACTGTCCATATTCCACGGTGTTGACAGGCGGTGCGATAATCTCCACTGTGATCGGTGGTTGGGCAGCAGTAGGGGCTAAATTTGCACCAACTAATAATGCTGCCAGGATATTCAGGTCCCGCTCTGGTAATTCTCGGTTCACAACCGGTTGTGAGCGAAGGTATGCGATGAGTGCATGCACATCCGAATCACTTAAATGGCTGAAAGGCTCGCTGGTCATAGCAAACAATGGTCGACCATTTTTATCGACTCCCTCGCGGATTGCACGAATGATTTCGCCATCAGTCCAATCAGCCAGAGGTCCACCCGGTGTCAGGTTTGTCGCATATAGTATCCCGATCGGGACTTCTTCAGTCGACAGATTATCCCTGCTCCCATCCAATGGCAGTTCCCCTGTGGAGGAATGACAATCGATGCAAAGATAGGCTAATTGTTCTCCGCGTGCAATCTGGTCGGTTGTGACTACTACCTCAACATCTGCAACCGTATATTGGTAAGGTGGAACTTTGAGCTTATAGAATCCCATAGCTGCTACTACACTGGTTGCCAGTAGCATCAGACCCAAAAGGCTGGAAAGCAGCATACCCGGCCATTTGATCCATGCCCGTTGTGAGCGTTTCAGACGCAATGCCACATAGATAAAAAATCCTGCCATTAAAAGCAGCAAAGCCAGAATTACAATAATATTTAACATTGCTCTCCAGATAGAACTTACTCAAAAAAACCTGAATAATATGATCTTATCTGAAATTTCGGACAATAAAAGCCGTCATATAATCTTTGGGATTAACTGGTTCCATCAACCCAAAAGTTAAATCCTCAAAATTCAAAATCCCAATTCTGCAATTTCCCAACACGTCTGCAAACTCCACTACTCGAGGCAATTTCCAAAAAATTTTTGTTTTCTATATTCATCTTAACGGTTAATCAAAGGCAAGTATACCCATTCGGTCTCATCTGAAATGACTACATCATCTACGTTCGACCAGATTCCTTTTGATTCGGGCAGTAAATTTCGGTTTGAAAAAGTTAATCGAATGGTCTGCCCTCGAAATGCTGAGAGGTCATAAGTGACAGATTTCCATCCCAAATCTGTGCCAGGGTCGGGGAGAGTTTTCTTCGTTTCAGACTCATACCCATCTCGTACTACTGTGGCAAAGTGATTTAAGCCAACACCATCCTGGATTTCCACTAAAAAGTCTGAATACTCAACGATATCATTGGTAAACACATTGTATTGGAATGAAAGAACCGGAAAAAACCACTCAGGCCGGATATAAACAATCTGATAAGCCCAGGCATCGCCTATCCCCTGAAAATCCTGATCAACAGGTACTCCTAATTGGAGAGCATTAAATCCTTGTTGCGCATGATCAGAAATGGAAATTGGCAGGGACCCTCCGTACGTCCATTCAGTTAATTCTGGTATTTCACTTGAAAGTAAATATGTTGAGGTCGATAAATTAGTAGAAGACAATTGATTGGAAATGCCCAAATTCATTTTTATTTCAGGCGTGGATTCAAAACCACCATTAGCCACCAAACCAAATTCCGGATCAATCTCTTTTTGGAAAGGCGAAATCACTTGAATATGTTTATTTGCCCAATCAGATATATACAGAACGCCTTCACTATTAATCGCTAAGTCTGATCGATTCCCAAACTCGCCCAATCTAAATCCTTTGCGCCCATAGGACCCAAGAAATGCTCCCTCTTTGGTGAACTTTTGGATGTAAGGCACATACAAGCCTGTAACATATACAAAATCATTTGAATCGACTGCGATTTCCCAAGGATTTGCATAATAAAGCGGGGAATTAGGGTCGCGGATGAATGCCCATTGCGCAATGAATTCTCCATCGTTCGTAAATTTTTGAACGCGATTATTATTTGTATCTGCAACAAAAACATTCCCGGTAGAATCCACGGCTATCCCACTGGGAGCCAAGAATTGTCCCTCATCTGATCCAACTCCCCCCCAGGATTTGATAAATTCTTGATTTGAATTGAATTTTTGAATTCGATGATTATCAGAATCCACAATAAATATATTGTCTTGCTGATCAATTGCAATTCCTCTTGGAATTTTAAATTTTCCTACCTCAGTGCCATTACCTCCCCAGGAAATTAAGAACGCACCATTTGGATCAAATTTTTGAACGCGATGATTATAAGTATCCACCACGAAGACATTCCCAATTGAATCTCCATCAATACCGTTTGGATTGTTAAATTGCCCCGAACCACTGCCAGATTCACCCCAACTCAATTGAAATGTGCCATCCTGATTAAATTTCTGGATACAATTGTTCCCACCGTCTGCTACGTAGATATAATTATTGATGGTGGTGATGCCATTTGGCATATTAAAATAACCAGGTGTCTTCTGCTTTACACCAAGAACATTTAGAAAATTTCCATTTATATCAAACATTTGAATGCGATCATTGCTTTGATCCGCTATATAAATTATTCCCTGGTCATCCACATCGATACCTGAGGCGTTATAAAATTCACCAACATTTCTTCCAAAATCTCCCCATTCTCTGATAAGAGCACCATCTGAGGCAAGGATATGAATTTTATACGGAGTGGTGACAATTAATTGATCTTGCTGATCGATGGTGATACCAAATGGGTTCAGGATCGTTTCACCATAAGTTGAATCCTTAATTTGAATCGTTAAAATGTGTTCCCAATTGGCTGTGAATCGTTGAACACGACCGTTAAACGTATCTGCCACATAGATTTCCCCATTTGAATTGATTGCTATATCCCGTGGACTATAAAACTGATTATTATAGGTTCCTCGAGAACCAAGCGCTCTCAAGAATATGCCGTCAGCTGTGAATTTTTGGATGCGATCATTACCGCTATCTGCAACATAGACATTTCCATCAATATCCAATGCCAATCCGGAGGGGTAACTTAACCGACCAACCTCGCTGCCATTTCCTCCCCAGGTCAGCAAATGGTTTCCAGAAGCATCAAATTTCTGGATGCGGTGGTTCCAGGTATCAGCAACATAGATCTCCCCGGCAGCATTTACGGCTACACTGGAAATTGAATTAAAACTTCCATCCCCACTTCCTGCTCCGCCCATTTCATTGTAAATAAATCCGTCTGGGTCGATCATTGTTACTCGATTGAGATTTGTATTCGCAATATACACTTTTCCGTCATCCCCAATTACTACATCTGCTGGTTCTACAATCTGTTTTCCATCTCCCCCCCCAACTTGAATAAAACACATAATCCTCAAAAGCTGGTAGATTATCTTCTGCCCATGATGTTTTTTGAGGTGCCAACGCTACTAGAAAAGTTAAAACAATCAACAAACGAATTGTGTTTTTGAAACAAATAATTGAATTCACTGCTTCCTCCATGATGATTACAATGATTTTTCTTCAAATGGAAAAGAACGATTAAATCTGGATTGACGATTTTCACAAATGGCAACTTTTTTCAATTTCAGAATGTGCAAGCATGTTACTTGAGGGTTAAGTTGGTGATTTCCCCCAGGGCGTGAAAACCTTCACTAAAAAGTATAGCATTTTTGTGTGAATTTTTTTTGAAATTGCCTTACAGGTAGTTAACATCTGAAGAGCACCAGAATATTGCCTGAGTCTTTTTTTTTATATTTTATGTAAGATTAAAATCCATTCACAAAAAAATTCATACATTTTAATAAGTAATCCACTTTACAAACTCTGTTTTTCCTGCTACGGGTATTTGTTTTCGACTTTAATCGCTATACAATGAATTTATTCATTCAGTATCAATTCTTGTGGAGGTTTTCATGCGCATTACCCAAACCACCAATGGTTTACGAGTTCATAGCATTGCTGGCACCTATGTGGTTCTGTTCGGGTTCGATTTACCTGAATCCGATTGTGCTGGTCTACTCGGTTTCTCCATCCACCGCCAGGATCTGACCGAGAACGAAGCTTACTACCTCTCCGGCAGCAAAGCCTTCGCGGAGACTGATCCAGGCTTCCCGACAGGCGCACAATTCTCCACCCGTGATCATCCGATCCAGTCCTTCCAGTGGGCGGATTACACTGCCAAGCCTGATCACGACTATATTTACACAATCACCGCCAAAAAAGGCACCCCACCAAACCTGATCAATTTCGCCAGTTCGGTCATTCATATCTCTACGGAGCACATCACTTCGGATGAGCATAATGTCTATTTCAACCGTGGTGTCTCGGGATCCCAGGCTTATATCAAGCGCTTCGGCGATAATCCACCTGATGTCGTCCCCAATCGCAAAGCCTACGAATGGCTCTCTCGCGGTCTCAATGAAGCCCTCGAGGATTACGTGCGCTCATGCGTGCCGGGTGTCGATAGTCTGCGCATTGCCGCTTATGAGTTTTATTACGAGGGCTTTCTGAATGTTATCAAAGCAGCACTTGACATGGGTGTGGATGTGAAGTTCGTCTACGATGCCAGGCAGGACAATCCCAAACTCAAGAATATCGCCACCCTGCAGGCGTTGGGACTCGATCTCCCTAACGTCAGCTTTCAGCGCACCCAGCCAAAATCCTACATTTCGCACAACAAATTCATCGTCAAGTTGCATAACGGTACTCCCCAATCCGTATGGACGGGTGGCACCAACTTTACCGAAGGCGGCATTTACGGGCATTCCAACGTTGCCCATGTGGTTGAAGACCCATTGATTGCCCAACAATTCCTCGATTACTGGAACAACCTGGCTGCCGATTCCACCTCGACCCCATTGAAAAACACAGTTGAAGTGCTCTCCCCGCTGCCCACCGGCCAACTACCGCAGGGTACAACCGCCATCTTCAGCCCGCGTAAAAGCCTGGGTGCGCTCAACTGGTACGCTGATCTGGCTCGCAACGCCACTGACAGCCTCTTTATGACCTTCGCCTTCGGGATGCCGGATGTCTTCAAGGAAGTGTATGCTAACGCTCAATCCTCGCTGCGTTTTGCCCTGCTGGAGCAGAAAACCCGCTCGATGAAAGCAGGACCCGAAAAGAAAGCCGAAGAAAGCAAAATTCAACAACTGCGCAACAAACCTGAGAACGTCTTTGCCATTGGCGATTTCATCCGTACCAACACCGTGGACGGCTGGTTGAAAGAACGCCTGAGCGGATTGAATTCACATGTGCGCTACGTCCACAACAAATTTATGCTGGTCGATCCACTGGGGGATGATCCAATCGTGATCTGTGGGTCTGCCAACTTCAGCGAAGCTTCCACCATCCGCAACGACGAGAATATGCTTGTCATTCGTGGCAACACCCGCGTGGCGGACATTTACCTGGGCGAATTCATGCGCCTGTACAATCATTTTGCCTTCCGTGAATCCCTGCAATGGCGCAAGCCGGACGATCCCCCCAAGCCTTTACGCACCGACGACTGGTGGCAGGATTATTTTGGTAACACAACGCGCTCAATGAGAAGACAAGCTTTTGCCAGATCACAAGTGGTGGCAATCTCTGCTATGGAAGGAGAAGACGAATGAACACGATTGAAAAACTATCGGATTATCAACACCCCTCCATTCAGCAAAAATCCCAACAACTTACGGTAGATCAAGTCACTCAGATGGATAAATTGGAGCGGATCTTCCTTTTTGTCAGGGATGAGATCCTGTTTGGTTTCCCCAAAAAATGGGATGCGGTCAAAGCATCAGAAACGCTCGAATATAAAAGGGGATATTGCAATACCAAAGCGACCCTGATGGTGGCACTCTGTAAAGCAGCTGACATTCCCGCCCGGATTCACACGGGTCTAATTGATATCACTATCATGAGAGGTATTTTTCCTGCTTTTGTTTTTCTATTTTTACCAGCTGCAGGAGGCCATTCCTGGGTGGAAGTAGAAATGAAAGATGGATGGCAGCCCATAGATTCCCACATCAATGACAAAGCTTTTTACACCCAAGCATTAAAAAAGTTGGAAGAGAGTGGAAAAACAACCGCCTTTTCAATATCTCACACCAAAGGACCCAGCAGTTGCGAATTTAATTTTGGTGAAAAAGGGTTTGTGCACATGGGAGCAGTCGTGGAAGATCAGGGCGTATGGGATGATTTTTCCGACTATATGTCATCAGTCAAATATATTGGTATGAATAGCTTACAAGCACTACTGTTTCCCACAATTGCACGAATGAGCAATCGCAAGATAAAAAAAATCAGAGAAATTTGACAAAAATCTGTGGTGTGCTTTCCATTATCTGCTCATCCTACCACAACCCTGGTGGACCTGGCTAACGCCTGTTCCATCCGTTGGATTTCTTCTGGTGTTTTAATGCTATTGAATTCCTTGGTGTGATTTTCAAGAACGTGTTCTAATGCCTTCTGGGTCACTTCTTCCACCGTAATACCCGTAACCATAAATGGGCAAATCAAGCCCATACTTTTACATGTGTATTTATATAACATCTTTACCTCATTGCCATTCCATCATCCGGAATCTCGCAGCCTGGAAATAGGCAAATAGCAGAACGAGATGATTAATAAATTAACTGTACAAATTTGATTCTACTCTTGATTGGGGATAAATACAATGTGGTTTGCCTGGGGGCACACAAGGTGCGCCGCACTTGGGGATTATCATAAAACATCTGAATGGATCACAACCACCGTTCGCCATGAATTCGAAAGTGCGTTGCATCTGTGAATAAAACCAACCTTTACAAATGGATTACACACCCAACTAATCAAGAAAAAATTGATTGAATCTGAGGTTGAATTGGGAATCTTTGTGATCCAAAGGTCGTTTCCAAGTATCCTATGAATCAATTCATAGGATACAAAATCTCAAATCCTTTAAAAAGGATTGCCTCAACCTGTTTCAACAGGTTTGTTTTTTACCTATCCGTGGATTTGAATCCACGGTGTATTGAAAACATCAATCCTTCTTTGCCCATCACGAATCGTTCATTCACGTAATTATTAGTCACAAATTCAACAGTGTGCTGCACTCTGATTTTGGTCAAGCATTTTGAAATAGAGATGCAATGCACTCCTGCTGCACTTTTGATCAGATTAATTTTCCACCTCCGAGAAGTATGATGTATCCCTAAGTGTACCCAAAAGGGCAGACGACAATGCACCTGGTCATAGTCAACGTGTGTTACACCTGATTAAAACAAAAGTTCCTGAGTGCTTAAGCATAAGATCTCAAGAACTTATGAATTTATCAATTTATGAACTTACTCCCCAGCTAAACAGCTAATCAGCTATCTTTCTCCCTCCCAAACAACTTGCCTGGTTGCCAGGGAGTGCCAAGGGCAGGTAGGATCCAGCGATCCAGACCAATCCAACCAGCGGTTTTCCACGCCAGGATCAGCAGTATGGAGATGGTGAACAATACCGGATTGGTGCTGGCGGTACCAGCCATCATGAAGTTCCAGTTCAGGAAACCACCAAAGAAAGCGGCAATTCCGGTGAATATACCAAGAATCAGTGCGATGCCGATCAAAATTTCTCCGGCGACCACTACTTTTGCGAACCAGGTATAAGAACCGCTATCAAGCATGGTCTGTAGGAAGGTGCGGTACCAATCGAAGGAAATTGCCGGGCGGGCAGGTGCTGCGGGGATCAATACAGCGCGTTCCCAGAAACCTCTCAAGGCTTCGCCATTTTGTACCCAGCCAGGATTAGAAAGCTTACCGATACCAGAGCTTAACCAGGTGTAACCAAGATAAAGACGCGCTACCAGCCATAACCATGACCAGCGGGTGCTGTTCAAGAGGGTATTGGCGATCGGCGGATCTGAAAATCGTACCGGATTTTTTACTTGTGTTTGTGTTGCCATATTTTACTCCTTTGTAAAATTCTACTTATAAGATATATAAGATAATAATACTCTATTTTACGTTGGGATAGTGATATTTGTCACAAGTTTTAAGGTATTGATCAGCGTTTAATACTGCGATATTTGATCGGCTGTGGGGTGTCTGCCGCTATTCCCAGGCGTCTGCGGCGGTCTGCATCGTAGTCCGACCAGTTGCCATCATAGAAGACGACCTGGCTATCCCCTTCAAAAGCGAGGATATGCGTTACAATACGGTCGAGGAACCAGCGATCATGCGAAACGACAACAGCACATCCTGCATAAGATTCCAGGGCTTCCTCCAGTGCGCGCAGGGTATTCACATCCAGATCATTGGTCGGTTCGTCCAGCAGAATGACATTCGCACCAAGTTTGAGCACTTTCGCCAGGTGCACACGATTGCGCTCTCCACCCGAGAGCATATTGACCTGTTTCTGCTGATCCGATCCTGTGAAGTTAAATGAGGCCACATACGCACGCGAGTTGATCTTGCGAGTCCCCAATGTAAGCGTATCCATGCCTTCGCTGATCTCCTGCCAGATGTTATTTTCACCGTTCAGGGTATCCCGGCTCTGGTCAACATACGCCAGGTCGACAGTTTCACCAATGCGAATCGATCCGCTATCGGGCTCTTCCTGACCGGTGATGATTCGCAGTAAAGTGGTCTTTCCGGCACCGTTCGGTCCAATCACACCCACGATACAACCAGGTGGAATGGCAGCTGTGAAGTTATCGATCAACAAACGCTCACCATAGGCTTTGCTGAGATTATTGAACTCAAAAACCACATTGCCCAGGCGTTCACCCGGCGGAATGTAGATTTCCTGTTCGCCACGATACTGGTCTACTTCCTGACTGAGCAGGCGTTCATAGGCAGTCACACGCGCCTTACCTTTTGATTGGCGTGCTTTGGGAGACATATGAATCCACTCCAATTCACGTTGCAGGGTACGTTGGCGTTTGGATTCAGATTTCTCCTCCACTGACAATCGTTCCTGTTTCTGTTCCAGCCAGGAGGTATAATTACCACGCCAGGGAATACCATAGCCACGATCCAGTTCCAGAATCCAACCAGCAACATTATCCAGAAAATAACGGTCATGCGTGACGGCGATAACCGTTCCGCGATATTGCTGCAGGTGATGCTCCAGCCAGGCGATTGATTCTGCGTCCAGGTGATTGGTGGGCTCATCCAGCAGCAAGATGTCCGGTTCAGTCAGCAACAGACGGGTGAGAGCCACTCGACGACGTTCGCCACCGGAGAGTACTTTGACAAGTGTATCGCCAGGAGGGCAGCGCAGAGCATCCATGGCCATCTGCAGACGGCTATCCAACGTCCAGGCTTCCACATGGTCGAGTTCTTCCTGTAATTTGCCTTGCTTCTCGATCAGGGCATCGAAATCAGCATCGGGCTCTGCAAATTGATTGTTGATATCATCAAACTCTTTTAATTTTCTGATAAGGGGGGCAACAGCCTCTTCCACTACTTCTTTGACGCTTTTGCTATTATTTAAATCGGGTTCCTGATCCAGCATACCGACCGTGTAACCTTTCGAAAAAGTTACCTCTCCAATATAGTCCTGATCCTTGCCTGCGATGATGCGTAGCAATGTACTCTTACCGGCTCCATTCAAGCCCAGGACGCCGATCTTGGCACCGTAATAAAAGCCGAGCGATATGTCGCGCAGAATTTGGCGGTTGCTGGGTGGGACAACTTTGCCCACTCGCACCATGGAGAAAATTACTTGTTGATCGTTCATGCTTTCACCTCAAGTTGAAACCCTCTTTTTTGTTTACCTGTTGATTGTACAGGTAGATGCAAGGTGTTCAGGAATCTGATCACCTTGCTCATGGCTTCATTTTACCTGAAGTGGTTGGTTTTATGTGAACATGATAAAAGTTACTTAACCGTCATCGCCTGCCTGAGCAAATCCTCCAGGTTGAGCATCGGGTCTGCTGCCAGCGTAAGTTTCCAGGATGGGTGTAGCTGGTCCAGCAAATATGCCTGCGCCATACCCGAGTAGTAGAACCGGCCATCCCCATCATCGTTTGCCATGCGGGATATCTGGTCTATTTCTCTGGCCCAACGGTTATCAAAGGATTGATACTCCTTGAATTTGCGATCACTGTGCATATCCGCGAGCGGATGGTACTGCTCATCCGTGGCTGCCAGGCGCCAGGTTTCCAGTTCTGCGTAACGCGCCATGCCTTCCACCCATTCACGTTGATTCTCATAGCGAATCAAATCGTCTGAGAGCTGCATGGTCTTCCGGCGTGCATCGCGATGATTAAGGTATTGCTGTGCCAGCTGCCGGGTTTCTTCTTTTTCCTCTGACTTCAGAGCTGCTTTCAAAAAATCCAGTTCCTGCTGCCAGGCATCGATACCTGCTTGATTTTCCCAGGGGTACTGATCGGTCAGACGGATTCCATCCCACTCGGCTGCAGCAAAGCGAGGTTGCGCCCAGACTGCCTGAAACGCATGGAAACTCTCATGCTGGATCATGGAGAGGTAGGTATCACTATTCGGGAAAAATATAGAAGCAACCAATGAATACGGAAACACTGGCTTGAGAAAACTGGGTAAATCTTTGCGAAACTGATTCATCAGACTCACCCGAAACCAATCGGCTGAAGGCAGGCTTCCTACATAGGTATCTCCCACGCGCACAGTAAATGCATCTGGCTCCTGATTGGGATCATGGCGATCATATCCAGTTCGAAAATAAACTGCTTGTGGGTAGGCTTCCAGCGATGGCATAGCCTGCCACTCGCCACCTCGAGCTTGTTCCTGCGGTACTTTAACCCAACCCGTTTGTGGGTCATTGAGACCAATCAGAAAAGCATTCTCTTCATTATATATAAGTGCTGGTATCTCGACGGTTCCTAAACCCGGAAAAACCTGATCTCCAAGTTCCTGTCGCAGGTGCTGTGCTTCCAGTACACGGGCGAAATCCAACTCCGCCAATTGATCGGGCTGGGTGGTCTGATCGGGAACAAATAAGTTGACGATAGCAAAGAGTGCACTTAACCCCAAGCATAATCCCAATATACCTAAAATCAGTATTATTCCCCATTTTTTCTTTTTTCTATGCATAGCAATAACTCCTCAATTTTAATTATAAGAAATTTTCATCCACACAACAACCTGCGAACAGTCGGGGTGCGACCTGGCCAGAAGATTGATTTGGAAAATAGCCAGATGGTGAAATACCAATCAATCCAGGGCAAGAATCGTATAGATGTGATATAAAATAAGCTTGTAAAGGAATAATGACATGACAATAGACAAACCTTTAATCCTGGTCACAAATGATGACGGAATTGCATCCCCCGGTATTCATGCAGCTGCCCGTGCGCTGGCCCCACTGGGCGAGGTGGTACTGGTGGCACCGCGTGAACAAAACTCCTCTACCGGTCGCAGCCATCCGCTAACGACTGATGGTTTAATTGAAGAAGTGGAATGTTGCCTGGATGTTGGCAGCTTCAAAGCCTATGCCGTCGGTGGAACACCGGCACAGTGTGTACTGAATGCGTTGTTTAAGATCCTGCCACGTAAACCTGACCTGGTAATTTCCGGGATTAATTACGGTGAGAATTTTGGCACCGGGATCACCATCTCCGGTACTGTTGGGGCAGCCCTGGAAGCAGCCAGCTTTCGTATCCCTACCATTGCAGCCTCCCTGCAATTACAAAATATCGATGATTTTGACAAGCATGATCCGGATATCGACTTCTCGGTCGCCGGTTATTTCACCCACAAATTCGCAAAAATGTTGCTGGAAACCACATTGCCTGCTGGTGTCGATCTGCTGAAGCTGGAAGTTCCAGTCCAGGCGACTGTGGATACCCCCTGGCGTATGACGCGTTTATCGCGACACATGTATTATGTCCCCTTTTTTGATCCCAATATAGGCTGGCAGGAAAAAGGCCGGATTGGATTCAAAGTCAATGTCACCAAAGAAGATGTCACACCGGATAGTGATATTTATGCAGTGGTTTACGATCACGAAGTGTCTGTTACACCGCTGACTATAGACATGACCGCCGCAATCGACATTCAGGCTTGGGAATTACAATTACGCCAGAACGGAAATTCAAGTTAATCCATAAAACGTGTCCAAGGCGTCAAGGTATTATGGTCAGACTATTTTTTCTGATAGCGAATCTTTATTTCTGAAGGATGATTGGCTCCAGCTCCCTGTACCACACGAATATCCTGGCTGAGCAATTCCAGATCGAAAGTCTTTAGTAATTGCGCCGTGATGATGGTCATCTCATTCTTTGCAAAGTTCATACCGGTGCATTTATGGATACCACCGCCAAAACCGACCAAAGCGAAAGCGTTCTTTCCCTCCCCACGTTCAGGTGACCAGCGTAACGGGTCATAAAAGTCGGGATCTTTGAAGACTTCCGGTAGAAAATGCGAATTTGCAGCATTAACGATCACCTGCCATCCAGTTGGTAAGTGGTAACCACCCAGATCGAGCGGTTGTTCCACCGTGCGCATCTGCAGATCTGCTGAAGGACGCATACGGGTGGTTTCTTCAATTGCCCAGGCAATATGTTCCAGTTGGTTGATAACCTCCTGCGTGATCTCTGTGCCCGCAGGGACTTTTAGCTTGAGTTCAGCCTCTACGAGCTCGAGATACTCCCGATTCTGGAGAAGCTGGGCAACTGTCCAGGCTGCCTGGCCGGCGGTAGTCTCGTGCCCGGCAAACAGTAACCCGGTAAACATATTGACAATGGTTTGATCTTCCATCACGGTGCCGTCTTTCATGGGGGTTTGCAACAAGGTGCTGATCAGATCATCAAATTGGCTCGGATTCTCCCGGCGTTTTTCAATCATTTCTTGAAAGATTTTATTGATGGCTGCTTTGGCTTTGTCACGGCGTCTGAACTTTGGCAAGGGCAGGTTAGGTGGCAGAATCGGATCGAGCGAGCGGCTAATGTCCAGGTATAAATCCCAGAACCCTTCACCCAACTCCTGCTGATATTGTGGACCAATCAGGGCATGCCCGGCCACAAATTGCGCCAGGCGCAGCATCTCGGCTGAAAAATCCATAACACCTGCATCTCCCAGACCATCGATCCAGCGTTGAATCTCAATATTCATCGCCAGAATATAGCCGGCCATGCGCTCACGTCGAAACACCTCCTGTAAAACAGGTCGCTGGTTGTAATAAGCCTCTTTACTGGCAGTGAAGAGTATCTCACCCAGGGAAGCTTTCAAAAATTGATAAGCATCCTGCATATTGAGGGTTTTATCGGTCTGTGTGTACACCAATTTATTGTTCTCGGCACCACTGACAACGGCTGCAAAGCGCGGTCCCAGCTTGATGGCAAACACATCACCATGTTCGCGGTACCCACGTTTAAAAAGTTTCTCGCGATCCCTCATCATCTCCAGGGCATGACCCAATACTGGCAACCCGCCAGAAACAACAGGGGGTGTGTTTACAGACATTTTCTACTCCTTATTTAACCAACAATTTGATTCCCAAACGCTAATCTTATTGTACTAAATTTTGTGAAATTTTTCATTATTTTTTACAACGTCTTATCTCAAATCAGGTTGCAAACATTTATAATTGTGAAGATCGGAGCAATCAGGTCAAATATCACGCAATATTATGACGAATGACAACAATTTTTGCGGTATAAATAAGCGCGGTGGAATAAACCGCAACAACACGGTTTTCAACCTTAACAAGTTTCGTTTCTTTGATTTCTGGTTCTCCTGAGGATTGGGATATGCCCCTGTTTGGAATTGGGTGACAGACAGAGGCGAGAAAAACCCTTGTTTGTTAGCAAAGCAGATAAACAATGCAGACAACAAATAAGGGTTTTTTCTTTTAAACCATATCATCTCAATAATCTGGTTCTTGCGGTTGGGTAATTACCCCACAAAAACACCCAAACCACCAAGTGAATTATTATTGTAGAATCTGGCGGGAATGGTAGCCAGGCACCACGGTGAAGAGAATTTCATCCACTTCCATGCGGGCTAATTGGGTAACCTCTTCTACCGCATCCGGATTACCACTGGCAACAATGGATACCAGATTGAAGCGCCCGCGATCGGGAGAACTTTGTGCCAGAGTTATGGTCGCAGCCGATATGGTAGAAGTTAACACCTGCCAAACCACCGCAGCTGTAACCGGGTGAAGTTTACAAACCATCGTCAGCCACTCCTGCGGGATTTGGGGTGGCCGGCGAAAGCTTAGATCATCAAAATTGTAATCAAGATCAAAATCTGACATTTCTCTTCAACCCATTCTGTTAACATTTTCGCGCTGAAGCAGCGCTATTGAGGTGTTCTGCGGTCTTTCTAATTTCCAATGTTAAGAATTATTCACCCTCAATGGCATTAAGCATACCATAAATTGATCCTTTAATCACCCAGCGAATCGGATAAATTAAGCATCCCGGTGCATGGTGAAAAAACGATAAACCAACAAAACCCCGCTTAACCAGGCAAACAGAAAGCCAAAAATCATGCTCAAAAACATTAACAACGTGGTTTTTATTGATAGTGGTTTTGTTTCTACATTCATTGTCATTCATTCACCTTCAAGAGTATATACGAATAAAGCCTTATTTCGTTTCAGATCATTTTTATCAGATGTTAGAATTCCAGTTTTTGAATTTTCCTGATCGATACCATAACAAAACCCAGACTGAGCAATAATGTTATGCCAACAGGCATCCACAGGATTCCCGGAATCGCCAAAGGTCCATCAATGGCAACACCAGTCATAATTTGGGAGAGTCCAAAGGGGGTGAAGTACAACAACGCTTTGACAAAACTCATCATCAATTGACCACCCAATAACCCGGCCAGGGTAATTGCCAGGACCATAGAACGTTTTTCGGCAAATACACCTACCATCAGACTCAGGCTCAGATAAAAGAAAGTATGGATGATTAAAATGCCAAATGCAGTCAGAAACCCGGGGATATTCAATTCGGGATTTTTACTCCATAACAAACCAAAAGCGATCGCGAATGGAATAACCATCATCAGGATCAGGATGGATAAACCATTATTAAGCAGCTTACTGAGGTAAAAAGCCACCCGGGAAGCAGGCTTGGAAAGAACCCAGGCGGCTGTACCACTGGTTTTCTCGCCAATCAATTCATCCTGGGTCGCAATGATTACGCCTAATCCGATCCCCATACTGGCGATCCCAAAAAGAGCTTCCAGGGCGGTCATAAACACCTCTACATCTGTCAGGGGCTGACCAGCAAGTCTCGCTGCTTGCGGAACACCGACCAGGAGAAATAGCAAGAAACCATCAATCAAAACCAGCCAGATCAATAATTGTATCCACCAACGGCGTGTTTTAAACCACTCACCATTTTCTTTCCGCATCAAATTACGCAAACCCATCCTCCACCCACGGGCTTCTTCCATTTGAAATACTTGATTGGCTGCCATTATGCTGCTCCTTCCACCAGGTTCAAAAATACCTCTTCTAAATTTTGTTTATTACGACTGAACTCCAACACAACCAGATTTTCATCCGATAACACTTCTCTTAACAAGGCTCTTTCAGCTATTTCTTCATCCTTGACAACGATTGTCATAGCAGTTTTGCCATTCTGGTGCCCGATCATGACATCCTGTACCCAGGCAAATGTTTGTAAATGTCTTTGAACCCGGCTGGTATTCCCCTTAAGCAACAGACGATAATTTAATCCCAGGCTGGCAGACAGCAATTCTTCCACTGAGCCCTGAGCAATCAGCTCACCATGATTGAGGATGATCACCCTGTCACTCACGCGTTGCACATCATCCAGGATATGGGTGGAAAAGAAGATAGTGGTGTGTCTGCGGAGCTTCTCCATCACCTCCAGCACATCACGCCTGCCTTGTGGATCGAGGGAGGCAGCTGGTTCATCCAGGATTAACAAATCGGGATAGTTGACCTGTGCCTGCGCGATCCCCAGGCGCTGTCTTTCGCCACCCGAAAATCCTCGCACCGGTCGATCCGCTTTGTCATCAAGCCCCACCAATTTTAAGGTCTCGTCAATGCGTTCACGGATCAGGTTGTCCGGTCCGCGAAAGAAGAAGCGGGCGGTGAAATCCATGATCTGGCGGGCGGTCATATGCTCATAAAAGTTGGGATTCTGTGCCAGGTAACCCACCCGGCGGCGAATATCCTGATTTTCCTTCACAATATCCATCCCAAAAATCGTTCCACTTCCGGTAGTGGGTTTGGTAAGGCCTAATAACAACTTGATGGTCGTACTTTTTCCAGCTCCATTAGGACCCAGAAATCCAACAATCGAGTTAGCGGGCACATTCAGGTTGAGCGATTTGAGTGCCTGAATATTTCCATAGTTTTTGCTTAAATTCTGTGTTTGAATTACCGATGTAACAGTGGACATTTATACTCCTTTTTTCTTGTTTTAATACTGTACCTTGAAGTCGAAAAATCTTAATCGGCATCGAGACCAGTCTGAACTCCCTGGTCGACTATAATTAATCCTGACTACCTGACCAGGCCATCAGTGGTCAAAATGGTCAAAAATCAGAATCTTTTCATCTGATATCAGGGTGTTTCAGGTGGCGGCTTCCACCTGAAACACCCGTTTGTCCAGGATTATTGAGATGTGACAAAAATCAGATACAATAATAAGCAAGTACAGTGACCAAAAGGAAGGTAAAAAATGACGGAAGAAGAACAATTTGCCCCTGAGTCCGAAGATCAGGAAATGCAGGAAAAAATAAAAATGGATGACAGTATCCAGGCAGATATTGTAGAAATTACCCAGGGGGGAGTTAATCATATTCAGGCTAAGGAAGTGATCCTCAGACAGGCAGGTGCTACTCACATTGAAAGCAATCTGGTGCATGTCCGCCAGGGTGGTGTGGTGAAAGTCGAAACAGACCGGCTCGAACTGACCGAAGGTGGCGTGATTTTTGCCAAGAGCGGATCTGTCGACATGACAGCCAGTCAGGCAGCGGTGATTGTTAATGATGGCAATGTCAATATGGATCAATGCGGTGTACAGGTTGTAGTTACCAAAGGTAATGTCCAGGTCGACCAATCCGGAATTGTTGCCATGGTTGCCAATCATGTCACTCTGGAAAATAACAGCAACGTGGTATTTTTACTTGCCAGAAATGTAGACGGTGAAGTCAAGACTCAATTTGGTCCCAAAGAATCAGCGCTGTTTGGTATTATGGCTGGCCTGGCTGCCGGGGTTGTGATCCTCTCCGGTGCAATGTTCGGAAAGAAACGCAAAAAGAAAGCTTGATGCAGCGTAAGCCTGAAATCCTGGTAGATCAAAAAGCGTTGACCGGTGAAGGTCCGAGTTGGGATGCCCAGCTTGAGGTGTTGTACTGGGTGGATATCCCACGGGCAATCATCTACGTGTACAATCCTGCCACCCAACAGAACCAGGGAATCGATCTGAGTAAGGAGTTTTCTTCCATTGGATCGGTGGTCGCGTGTAAGAGCGGTGGACTGCTATTTACACCCGAACGTAAAATTGCCTATTTTGATTTTGAACAACTTACCTTTAAAATCCTGGCTGAAGTGGAAAAAGATTTACCTGGAAATCGCTTCAATGACGGCAAGTGTGACCCCTATGGGCGATTTTTAGCCGGAACCATGCAGAACACACCGGATGGCACTCCCACCGGATCACTCTATATAATGGATCGTGATGTAAAGGTGCGTAAGCTCCTGGATGGATTGGTGATTTCAAATGGACTGGGTTGGAGCCCGGATTACCGCACCTTTTATCTGGCAGATTCCTTTTCAAAGGACGTCTGGGCATTCGATTATGACCTGGAACTTGGTAACATCTCCCAGCAACGACCAGCTTTCACCTTGCAGGGTGGCGATGGTTTGGCGGATGGACTGACCACAGATACAGATGGCATGGTCTGGCTTGCGCTCTGGGATGGTGCCTGTGTCCAGCGCTGGGATCCACGCACCGGCGAACTCCTGGAAACCTATTCCTTCCCAGCCAAACGTACCACCTGCCCCGTCTTTGGTGGCGAAGACATGAACGAACTGTATGTCACCTCCGCAGCCAAGGGTCTGGAAGAAGCAGACTGGCAGGCATACCCGCACAATGGCGCTTTGATGCGCCTGAAGACAGCGTTTACGGGGATGCCGAGCTTTATGTTTGCAGATTAATTACCAGCGCAGCGAGAGGCAACTCAAGCCGCCATCCATCTTGCGGTATTCAGAGACATCCAGCAGCATGGTCTCGAAACCGGCATTGGCGACGAGTTCCAGGGTTTGGGGAAAACCAGACGGTACAAGAACGCCATCATTAATCCGCAGACAATTGGCAGCATAAGCTTCTTCAAGTGGTACCACCAATCGATTGAAATCAACAAATTCTTCCAGTTTAGACAGGCGAGGATCGAGCAGCATCGTATGATCACCCAGATAATTGACCGCGCTCTTAAGATGCAGGAACCCATCCAACGGGCGGATATCAATCAAAACGCTGCGGTAACCGAAAAGGTTAAGGATAGAAGCCAGTTGTTGGGCACCATCCAGGTTGGTGCGAGCAGAAAGTCCAAGAAAATAAACATCATCTGCTTTACAAATATCTCCCCCATCCAGGGTGGCATTGCCTTCGATCTGGTAGATTCGTTTAAAATATTGTTCCAATACCGGCAACATCTCCTGTGCTTCATCCCTGCGTGGGATAGCACCAGGACGGGTAAGGACAGCAAATTCGGGTTCCACAATCGCAACATCTTCCACAAAAACTGAGTCGGGAAAAAATTCTAAAGCTGGTAAAACATTTACCTGCAAACCCAACTGGGTCAAGGCTGCACAATAAAGGTTGTGTTGTGTCAGTGCCAGTTCCAATTCTGGTTTTCCCAGCTCGGCAGTTGTGATGCCAAAAGGAAAACTGTTGCCTGGTTTTCGCGTGATTGCGTGTGTAAAAGTCATCCTAACGCTCCAAGTCCAATAATTTCTTCAAAGTTGGCAGTGCCGCCAGGGTTGCTATGCCTCGGTGGCTGATACGATTCTTTTCATCTTCCGGTAATTCTGCCATGGTCTTTCCCCTTCTATCTACGAGAAAAATCGGATCGTAACCAAATCCTTGATTACCGCGTTCTTCTTGGGTAATTTCACCATAGCAATTCCCTCTATAAGTATAGTGATCACCATCGGGTAAAGCCACTACCAATGTACAATGAAAGTGCGCCAGCCAGGGTTGGGGATATTTGGCCAGTTTCTGTAATAGATAAGCCCGGCGATCGGCATCCGTGGCACCTGGTTTAGGTGAATAACGAGCGGAATGTAAACCAGGAGCACCGTCCAGTGCGTCGACTTCCAGACCTGAATCATCTGCCAACGTGATCAAGCCGCTAGCCTTACAATAGGCTTGCGCCTTCTTCAACGCATTTTCATAGTAATCCCGCCCATCTTCTTCCACCTGCAAAGTTACCCCTATATCTGCCGGTAAGAGCAGGTTCGCCCCCAAGTCCTGGAGGATGGCTTGAAATTCGTGTAATTTTCCAGGGTTACTGCTGGCGATTAACAGGGTTTTCATGATTAATATTTCCTATTTTTATCATAAATATTATAATAAGTTGACGGTTGTTTTTCGGTGTGCTATAATCTCAAGAGTGTTATTATACCCTTTGATCGGTAGCCTTATCCGTTGAATCAATTCAAAAACCCCCTTCGCATTAATGTCGGATTCATGATCCATGAACCCATCGGTAACTACCGTGACCTGGACTTTTATTTTGAGGAGATTGAATTAGAGTCTGACCTTCTGATTTCCAATGTGCTTGGAAAGGTTCGAATCAATCGAACACCACAAGGGTTATTACTGGATGCCAACTTTGAAGCAACTGTGGTGGGACAATGTGTACGTTGCCTGGAGGATTTTCCACAACAACTGACAACCGAATTTCAAGAATTATACGCGTATCGCAGTCGTCACACCAAAGACGCGGAGTTTTTTGTTCCTGAGGATGGATTTATTGATCTTTCACCTTTGGTCTATGAAAATATGTTGTTGGCTTTTCCAATCAAGCAGCTTTGCCAGCCGGATTGTAAAGGCTTATGCACGGAATGTGGCATTAATTTAAACAATGCTACCTGTGAACATGTCGATTCAAGGGTAGCATACTAGAACGCTTTTATTGAAGTCTAGACGGGATTACACTTGCAACCAAATCATTTGAATAAAAGTCAAAAAGCAACCATCAGATTCTTCCCCACCATGTTGGTAAACATGGTATTAACGGTGTCCATTGTCGCTTTTTGTTTAGCAGATTGATTGGTTGGGGAGCAGGAGGAAAAATGGCGAGTGCAAGCAGGCGAATCCGGAAAACTGATGTGATCCGAGTGTTGTTGGAGAAAGCTGACGTACAGGGCTATCTGACAACCGAAGATCTAATGGAAGCCTACCCTGAAATAACCAGTGACGCTGATCGCATGGAGTCCATCCTGATGGCTTTACGCCGGCAGGGTGTCGATGTGCTGGATGAAGAAGAATCCGGCCATGGTGCAGATGATTATGGTGGACCACCCAGTGATATGGATCCCTACTCCGCCAACCTGGAGACCATCTCCAGTGATGATACGATCGGCTTATACCTGAAGGAAATGTCCTCTGTTCCATTGCTGTCGGTACAGGAAGAACTTGACCTTGCCAGAAGAATCGAAACCGGCCGGATGGCTGGCCAGTTGTTAATTGAACTAAATGGCCATACCCCCCATGAAGAATATGAACGCCTGAATGAAGAAGTTGACAGTGGAGACCTGGCGCGTGATCACCTGATCAAAGCCAATACCCGTCTGGTTGTCAGTATTGCCAAACGTTATATGGGTCGCGGTGTGCCCTTCCTGGATCTGATTCAGGAGGGAAATTTGGGATTGATGAAGGCCGTGGAAAAATATGAATACCAGCGTGGTTTCCGCTTTTCCACCTATGCTACCTGGTGGATTCGCCAGACCATCACCCGCTCGATTGCGGACCAGGGTCGTACCATCCGTGTGCCGGTGCACATGGTGGACCGCATCCGCCACCTGTATCGCTTGATGCATGAGCTGGAACAGAAGCTTGGCCGTGTTCCTACCAATGAAGAATTAGCTGTGGAAATGGATGTCTCTGCGAATAAAATTGACTGGATGATGCGCGTCTCCTGGCTACCGCTTTCCCTGGAGAGTCCAATTAACGAGGATGAGGAAGAGTCCGAATTAGGCATGTTCGTGGAGGATACCCTCACCCCGACCCCCATTCAATCGACGTATAATAAAATGTTACGGGAACGCATAGAAGCTGTATTAGACACACTGCCCCCACGCGAAGCTCGCATCTTACGGCTACGCTTTGGGCTGGATAACGGTCACACCTACACACTGGAAGAGGTGGGGCAGAAATTTGGTCTGACGCGAGAACGTATCCGCCAGATTGAAAGCAAAGCCTTACGCAGGTTACGGCATCCCCGTCGCTCGCGGCAACTTAAAGAGTATATACCGTAGTAAGGATTCACGAAGAATTCATTCTTACTTATTGATTTGATACTGTCTCAAGAAATCCCGATGATTTGTAATTGGGCAGTTAAATTAAGTCTTGCTTGGGCGTTAGCCATCCACGAATAAAAACACGAATTCACGAATATTAATCAGGGTTCATTAAGAAAATTTGGTTGAATTTTCATAGGTATCTGAACAAACCTTATCTTTCCGTTTTCTGACATCATCTCTCCCTGTACGGTACACGGGACGGTTATCCTTACCTGGAAACACTCGTCGATACTCTAATTTCCTTCTGCCAAAATTAAACAATAAAGCGATGGAAGCATTCGTTTATTCGGTGCGCCAGGAAAAGCCTAATCGATCTAGTGTAATGAAAGGAGTACACACAATGAATTTCTCATAACATTGGTAGACAATCGAGCGACGGAAGAAGTAATTCAACCAGTCGAAGCCTCGAGCGTCAAAAACACAAGCCACAGCGAAAGCGAACCTAAAACGGCCTCGTTAAACGATAACAATAGAAGTGGTCAACCTTCCGAATATGGCGAAACCAGTATCCAAGATGAAGAAATGAGAAAAAGCAATCATGGAACATCTCGGGGTGAAAGAGGGTAGCGTGTGTTGAAAGATCGATTGAGGAACCTGGGAGACCCAGCTTGGGGTACGCATATTGGAAGGAAGACATAACTTCCAATATTGGCAAGTTGGGAGTCGGAGATGCCCATAGTAGTGAAGAAACCTGGTAACTCGGGTGGAGCGAAGGGGCATTACATGAAACATTGTTTCAAACAAAACTGGAGAGAGAACCGCTTGAAAAATTATTCTACTACGGACATACCGGTCGAGCACAAGAAAGTGGTCATTCCGGAGAAACTCTCACTTCTGCGGGCGAAACTGGGTCAAAAAGCCAAACAAGAGCCAAAGTTTCGGTTTTATGCATTGTATGATCGGGTCTATCGAAAGGACACTTTGGAGACAGCATGGCGAATAGTTGCAGCCAATAAAGGGGCTGCAGGAGTAGATGGCATCACGATAAAGGAGATACAGGAAACAGGGTATGAGAACCTCTTACAAGAATTACAAAATGAACTAAGAAGCAAACGATATAGACCGCAACCAGTTCTACGGGTTTATATTCCTAAATCCAACGGAAAACTACGACCTTTGGGAATACCGACCGTGAGGGATCGGGTGGTACAAATGGCTGTTTTGGTAATCCTTGAGCCAATTTTTGAAGCTGACTTTCTGGACTGTTCGTTCGGCTTTCGTCCTGGAAAAAGCGCTCATCAAGCTCTACAGACCATAAAGGACAATCTACAAGCAGGGTTTTCTGTTATCTATGACGCTGACTTGGCAGGTTATTTCGATCGTATTCCACATGATAAACTGATGGCCGCCATTCGAATGAGGGTAGTTGATCGAAGTGTGCTGAGGTTAATCAGATTGTGGTTACAAGCTCCTGTGCAAGAGAATACCCCAAAAGGTGGAACTCGTTTGAGTGGAAAAACTCATAAAGGAACTCCGCAAGGGGGAGTTATTTCTCCCTTACTTGCTAATATTTACTTGCATTGGTTCGATAAAGTCTTTCATGGTAAAGAAGGCTTAGCTAGAAGTGTAAACGCCAGACTTGTCCGATATGCGGATGATTTTGTAATCATGGCTAGAAACGATACACCCATTATTTCAGACTTTGTTGAACAAAAGATTGAAAAATGGATGGGGTTAGAAATAAATCGAGAGAAGACTCGGATGATTGATCTAAAACAAGCCAAAACCGCGCTCGATTTTCTTGGTTTTACCTTTCGATATGACTGGGATCTTGGAGGCAGGAAAAAGAAGTAATTGAATATCTTCCCTTCTAAGAAGTCCTTTATTAATGAAAAGCGTGAAATCCGGAGAATGACCGGTAAAGTAATGTGTTTTAAACCAATCCCTGTATTGATCAATGAAATGAATATCCATCTACGTGGGTGGGCAAACTACTTTTCATTTGGTTATCCAAGCCAAACTTTTCGTCACATTAACTGGTATTTGTCTGAGAGAATGAGTAACCATCTAACCAGACGAAGCCAACGACCTTATAGACTAAGGAATCAGAAGTCTTATTATGCTGAACTCTTGAAATTGGGACTTAAGTTCCTATGACTCTTGTGAATGCTGGAGACGAGAGTTTCTTGGAGAGCCGGATGCGGGAAATCTGCACGTCCGGTTCGAGGAGGGGGGAATAAGGAAGCATGGCATGCGGTGCTGAGCCACATTAAGGGAAACCTGGATACTGAAGTATTCCGAAACCTAAACTTCCTTATTCCTCTACTCTACTGTCCTATTCGTGGACGGCGTCTTACTCTCCTATCCCTAAGACCAGTTAACACCTGGGTAAGCGGTTAAATCGACCCAAAACCCATTGTATTTTGATTTAAATCTCCTTATAATCAATTCAGTATAAATCATTATCATTATTGATAATGATAATGGACAGGAGAACCAGGCATGAATCCTTCTGAAAAAGCTGATTTGATCATTCACCCCATCCGGTTGAGAATTCTGCAACTATTGAGCAGAGAACCTCTCACTACCAACCAGCTTGACCAATTATTGCCAGATGTGGCCAAATCATCTTTATATCGCCATATCCGAAAATTATTGGATGGCGGGTTTATAGAGATTGCAGAAACACATCCGGTGAAAGGAACACCAGAAAATTCATACAGACTGTTGGATGCCCCTCATATTACCGCAGAAGATGCGCAGCAAATGTCCAAAGAAGATCATTTGCATTATTTTGCCAGCTATGTAGCCGGACTTGTTCAAAGCTTTAAAGCCTACCTGGATTCACAGAATACACTGGATTTGTTTGCAGACAGGGTGGGTTATTCCGAAATACTATTTTATGCCAGCTCAGAAGAATTTGATGCGTTATTCATTCCGTTTCGCGATCAATTATCTCAATTAAGTCACCATACGCCACAACCCGGGAGGCGTTTGCGCAAACTCGTATTGATAAATCACCCAGAAGTAGAGGAGAAATAAAAATGGAAAACACAAGTATTTTAGATCAATTATTGAAGTTATTACCCCTGCTGATCCCATTGTTTTTGATTCAATTGGGCCTGATGATCGCCGCACTGGTGGACCTGATAAAACGTGAAAAAACCAAAGGTCCCAAATGGATGTGGATCATCATCGTCGTATTCGTCAACATCATTGGACCGATCATATATTTTGTGGTTGGACGTGAGGATGAATTATGACAGAAACCTTCGCATCCAATGTTGCAATTCGCTGCCAGGAGCTGACCCGCTACTATGGTGACGTGAAAGCATTGGATCATCTCAATCTGGAGGTGCCCAAAGGATCTATTTTTGGGTTCCTCGGTCGCAATGGTGCCGGGAAAACCACCACCATGCGTATGTTAACCGGGTTGGCAAAACCAACCTTTGGTACTGCCTGGATCGATGGGATTGAAACCACCAATGGGAATCCGGCTGCTGGTTATGTCTTTGGCTATTTACCCCAACAACCAGTTTTTTATGGCTGGATGCGTGCCTGGGAATATCTGGATTACGTGGGTCAGCTTTTCAAAATGCCAGGGACCCAACGAAAACAACGCATCGCAGAAGTACTTGAGCAGGTGGGGTTGACCTCTGCTGCCAAACGCCGTATCGCCGGTTTCTCAGGTGGTATGAAGCAACGTTTGGGCATCGCACAGGCAATCCTGCATGAGCCGCAGGTCCTGCTGCTGGATGAACCCACCAGCGCGCTTGACCCGGCCGGACGATACGAAGTCCTCGATTGGATTCGGTCCCTGAATGGCGATATTACCGTGTTTCTTTCCAGTCACATTCTGGGCGATATCGAACGCATTTGCGATCAGGTAGCCATTCTACACCAGGGAAAACTGGTCAAAGTTGGTGAACGCGAAAACATTTTATCGGAATACGCTACCAATGCCGTTGAATTGCAGGTTGATCTGGGTGCTGAAGAAATCCTATCCAATTTTACAGCCGACCTGCAGCAACAACCCTGGGTGGAAAGTGTTATTCATGACCAGCGTGTATCCCGAATTATCATCTCGGATACAGCCGCAGCTAAACAGCATTTATTGGCATTGGTGTTGGAAGCTAACATTCCATTGGCACGCCTTGAGTGGGTACGCCCAACCCTCGAAGAAGTCTTTTTAGAGTTAAGTGAGTAATATCATGCATGCATTCTTTTACATCATCAGCATCTCATTATCCATCCTCGTCCCGGTGATCCTGGGAATCCTCCTGCGTCGTCGTTTTCGGGTTTCCTGGTTATTGTTTGGGGTTGGGACATTTACCTTCATTGGTTCACAGATTGTGCATCTTCCATTAAATAAACTCCTGACAAAAATTGGTATGTTGCCAACCACACCTGAGAGTGGCTGGGCTATTGCTCAGATGGCGATCATCCTGGGACTGACCGCTGGAATCTGTGAAGAATTAGCCCGCTTCATTGGATACATCATCCTTAAAAAAGCCCGTAACGCAGAAGATGGTATCATGCTCGGGTTAGGACATGGCGGCATTGAAGCCATGATTATTATCGGCGTGTTGACTGCCGGTGGTATTGCCCAGTTATTTGCGTTACGGGGTGTTGATCTCTCCAGCTTGAATATCAGCCAGGAACAGGTTTTATTCCTGCAAACTCAACTGGATGCACTCAATCAACCGGCTATAGCTGGACTGTTGCCCTTGCTGGAGCGTCTGGTTGCGATGACCATGCACCTGGTATTATCATTGATGGTTCTATACGCTTTTCAGCAGAATAAACGCATCTGGGTATTGTGGGCAATCCTGTACCACGCTGCGGTAGACGCTATTGCGGTGGTTCTCAGTGCCAACAAAGTGGATGTGCTCCTGATAGAGTTGGTATTTTTCATCTCCCTGTTACCGGGCATTTTCTGGGCAATCCAGGTCTTTGGTAAGCAACTCAAAGCCAATGTTCAGCCAAAATTGCCCATCGAATGGCGTTTGTTTGGCGTAGCGTTACGCAAGGAGCTACTTCAATTGTGGCGCAGCAAAATGGTACTGGTCATCATAGGTGTTTTTGCTCTGTTTGGAATGGCTTCTCCATTACTTGCCTACTTCATGCCAGAAATTTTCAAGAGCATTGAAGGTGCTGAGATGTTCAAAGACCTGATTCCTGAGCCAACGGTTATCGATGCGATGACGCAATATCTCAAGAATATCTCGCAATTTGGCTTTCTGATTGCCATTCTGGTGGGCATGGGCAGTGTAGCCAGTGAAAAAGAAAAAGGTATCACGGAAATGATTCTGCACAAACCATTACCGCGCTGGGCTTTCATTCTCTCAAAGTTTACCGCCCAGACACTGGTTTACGTGGCAGCCTTTTTTATTGCAGAAATATTAGCTTACGTCTACATTCTGGTTTTGTTTGAGCCGGTATCCTTTGGAGTGTTTACCATCATTAATTTCCTGTTATTAATGTGGCTGTTGTGTTTCACTGCCATTACCGTTCTGGGTAGCACTGTCAGCCGATCCATCGGCGCTGCAGCCGGGATCAGTCTGGCGGGTAGCGTAGTATTGATGCTCTCCGCTCAAATCCCCAATTATGGCAACATCAGTCCGCAGGCATTAATGGGTTGGGCAAGTATTCTGGGCAGTGAACTGAGTTTCAACCTGCAAACGAGCAATTTTTCAGCCCTGGGTGCTGCTTTTGTATTAATCATTATGGCAATGATCTGGGCAGTCGGACTGTTCGAACAACAGGAACTTTAACCACCACCAACCGGGGGGACGAAATCCAACTCGTCCCCCGGTTGGAGAATCGTATCTTCTCCATCCGGAAGACTGTTAACGTCCTGTTTATTGAGAATGACAAACAAATGCGGCATCAGATTTCCCTCCCCATCGCACCAATGTCTGTGCATGAGGGGGTGTGAGTCCAGAAATTGATCAATTGCCATTCGTACCGTAGTCTGTGATTCAACTTCCAATTCAACAGAGCGCTCTCCAACAAGGTTGTGATAAGTGGCGAAAAAATGGAGGTTTATTTGCATTTACCTTCAAAAATTATGGGGAAGCAGAGGGTGTGACCGGTGTCATCACGACTTCATCCGGTGCGGGAGAAGCTTGCTCATCCAGTGTTTGTGGTAACAACGGTTGTACCGTCTGAGTAGGCACCAGTTTAGGCAAGCTATTATCCGGAGTGGCCGTTGTCTGTGGGGCACTGGTTATCATCGGATTGAGGGTCACCTGAGCAGGTTCTTGCGTGCGATTAAAAAATCCCAGGTCAATCGGATTACGTTGCAACCAGAGATACCCCAACACGACAAAGGCAATCACTGCCACAATCAATGCGCCTACGATACAACCTACCGGTAAAAATGGGCGTTTTTTATTTAATGCCTGAATACCATCTGGTACTTCAAAACTGATAATGGTGATATTATCATGCCCACCACGCTGATTGGCTAAGTCAATCAGATTATCAACTGCCTGATTGGTATCATCTATATCAAAGGCTGCCAGAATCTCCGCATCCGTGACCAGGTCAGTAAGCCCATCACTGGTCAGAACCAGCCGGTCTCCGGTTTGCAAGGTGACACCCTGGTTGTTGAAAGCCTGTTGATCCGCCTCTCCACTGGTTAAGCGCATGCGAAAATCGATCTCTGGTGGATTGGGACTACCCAGATAACGCCGGATCACATGCCGGTTGGGGTGTCCTTCCACCTGATCAGGTGTGAGGATGTTGTTATCCAGCGCCTCCTGAATCCAGGTATGATCAATGCTCAATTGACGAATGCGATCACCACGGATCAGATAAATGCGTGAATCGCCGACCGAAGCTGTAAATAAACGATGTCCAATCATCCAGGTAACTGCCACCGTGGCAGCCATGCCTTGTTTGCCGTTATCCTTTTGCGATTCCGCGAATATAGCCTGGTTGGCTCGATTAATACCTTCTTCTAGTATCTGGATGGGTGGTTGCCCTTTGCTCTCGGTAACGGCGTGCATGATCTGATTGACAGTCAGTTCTGCAGCCACTTCACCGGCTTTATGTCCCCCTACACCATCACTTAATACCGCTACCAATATCGGGGTAGGATTCTTATTACTGATCTGAAATGCAGTCACACCAAACCGGTCTTCATTATTTTTACCGGTCATGCCAGGATGGCTTTTGGCGACCACAGGATAACGTGATTGAGTCTTACGAATCATAATTTTGATTATACGTGATAATTTGAATTTCGCGATCTTCTGTAGCATGCGATAATTCAAATCGATACAGGGCTTTGGCAAAATGAATCAAATCACCATGCCTCAATTTTACACCTTTGGTGGTGATGGGTGCAAAGTTCACCCAGGTACCAGCAATCGAATTCTGATCCCGCAGCCAGTATTCCCCTTGTTCCGTACGGGATAGCCTTGCATGCACATCATCCAGCGCAGCGTTGGCAATCACCAGGCGTGCCTGAACCGGATCACAGCCAACAATCCATTCCTTGCGGTCAAGCACAACTGTCTTTTTGCGATTCAGTTCATAGCGCTCATTCAGCGGAATTAACATCGCTTCCACCTGTTTGCCAATAGACGCCCTACCCGGTATGCCTTTACCGGAACGATCCTCTGCCTGTTTGATTTTCACCGGTTGGGTGACCGGATCGATCTTGCGTTGGCGTTTGGCGGCCTGTTCTCGCCAGAATGCCTGGCGTTTACCCACCAGCAAAATCGCTGTCACCAACACTGTCCCGGCGATCAGAACACTTGCCAGGATGATCCAGCGTTCCGGGGTGAGTTCAAGGCGCAGCAAACCCTCCCAGAATGTGAGTGGGACAGGTGCCACAGTAATATCGATCACAGCTGGCTGGGTGCGAGCTTTGATCCCCAGACTATCTTCAATTTCCACAAAGAATAGAATCTCCTGGTCACTTTCATATGGGGATAAATCCAATTGGAAAGTATCAAAAGGAGCCTGGGTTAGCTCCTGTACCACCTCTCCTTCCACATACAAGCGGGCACTCACCAACTCACGGGAATGCCCATCCAAAAACTCATACATATACTCAATTTCGACCTGATCCGGCTCCAGATCACGTATGCGGGCATCCTTTACATCCACTACCCAATCACGTGCTACTAGTAATGGTGGGTTGATCAGGATAGGATTGGGCGCTTCCACAGTCAGATTGACTTTCGCAATCTCGGAAGTAATGCTGCCACCATTCTGCTCGATAACAGCCGTAAGAAGGTGAGTCCCCGAATTTCGAATACTTGAGGAATAGGTAACCTCGTAGATAAAACGGTTAGACCGGAAGTATTCTTCTATATCTGGCAATTCTTCCTGACCGGAAAAGAGGAAGAACTGCCCACCCGTCTCTTCTGCCAGACCAACCAGCGGATCAACCACACTGGGGTTGCTGGATCGAGCTGATGCTGGTCCAACCATCCATACATATACAGGGACGTTTTGCTGTACCGCCCGTTCGATAAAACCCGGGAAAGCAGAGACATTGCTGATAGTCGGTTGTGGTGTGATATACAGGATGGCACGTTTCATTAATGGGTTGAGAGTTGGATCGGTCGCTAGATCAAGTGCCTGAAGCAAACTGGTCAGATTGGGCTGACTGTTCATCAAATCCGGTTGGTAATCCGCTAACCGTTGTGCAAACTCACGTGGGCTATCATCCCGAATTTGCTGTAAGCCAGTATCCGTCACCAGACTGAAATCATCCGGTGTACTGTCAGGGCGACTATCCAGCCATTGAATTATGTGGTCGGTGATCGCCTGATAACGGGACACACCGCTGTTGGTGTTTACCGCCAATGTTGATGAAAAATTATAAGCCAAAATAACTTGATAACCCGGCTCACTGCGTTGCAACAGATCGATCGGGATAGGCTTCTGCTCATTTTCAATGATCGAAATATCCGCTTCAGATAGATCATTGAGCGATTGCCCACTTCCATCATAGGCTTCCAGAAAGAAAGAAATCTCCGGAAAATTTTCGGTATTGACCTCATGAATAATGGCGCTGGATTGCGATTCCTCCTGCGCTTGTACTACTGGAACGATAAAAAGACCAACCATGACTGTGAGTATCAGGCCGGCTCGCCAGAGATTGGGTGATCTGTTCTTATCTAAATAATTCATGAGGCAAAAAAAGGTGGAATCATCCACCCTTTTGGTAATTATATACAGTTTTTTAAAAACAATAGTATGTAGTTGGTGGGTTGTCTCCATAAATAACTTTTCGGAGATCTAAGGAAGACAAAAAGGGAAACGATAATTGGGCAAATTGGCCAAAATCAATTCTCAATCATTTCCATCAAAAGTGATTCATTCAACCTTAAAGATTGATTGATGAGCATTTTTTACTGGACATTCTATTTTTAAATCAATATACTTGTATCGATACAACTAAACCATTTTCAATACTAATTTATACGTAAAGGATTAATTTAATGGACATTTTTATAGGTATTGATGATACTGATAATAAAGAATCACGTGGAACCGGACATCTGGCTCGTTACATTGCCGAAAAATTATCCGAAGTCTATCCGGTAACTGGCATTCTACGTCACCAATTATTATTTGATCCTCGTGTTCCTTATACAGCAAAAAACAGCTGCGCAGCGATCATTCTTTCCGCCCCAAATATGCCCGATCTAATGGAAATTTTTAAGCAGGTAGAAGCCATCATGCTGGCAGATTTTCAACCTGGCAGTGATCCAGGTTTATGTGTTGCCTACTCTGTCCCGGAACAAGTCGTTGCATTTGCCAGGCGTGCAAAAATAGATCTGGTGCATCAATCTGAAGCCAGACAACTGGCACAGGATCACAACATCCTTCTGAAAGGTTTGGGGGGTACTCAGGACGGCGTCATTGGCGCTCTTTCAGCTGTAGGGTTGGCATATTCAGGTGAGGATGGTCGTTACATTCAGGTCGGGAACATCCGCACACTGACCGGACTCCTCCCGATAGTCGATGTACTCAATGCAGGCCTTCACGCTATCCGCACCCTGGATGAAACTGTAATCACTGAAGGTATGGTGATGGCAGACAAACTTAGACCCTCTCGAAGGAGCAGTCAATCTGTTCTGTATGTACAACAGGAAGACGGATTTTGGCAACCACTCAAGTTGGATTAAGTCAGGCGTCTATGTCTGAGGTTTTACTCGCTAATAACATCTCTTTCATCTACCCACAAAACAACTGTGGTCTTGCTCCGGTGTCCTTGTCGCTGGATGAAAACGAAGGGGTTTTCATTAGTGGAAACTCTGGAAGTGGAAAGAGCACATTTACGCGTTGTCTGAGTGGCTTAATCCCTCACCTCTATCGAGGTGAATTTTCCGGTGAGGTGCTGATCAATGGCGAATCCACCCAGATCCTTCCCATGTGGGAATTATCAAACCGAGTTGGATTGGTGTTTCAGAATCCTACTCATCAAATGTTAGCTCCTACCGTCGAAGCTGAGATCCTATTTGGCTTAGAAAACCTTGGATTAAAACGCCAGGAGATGACAAAACGCCTTGAGGAAACACTGACATTATTTCAATTAAGTACATTTCGTGACAGATCTCCGCATACACTCTCCGGAGGTGAACAACAGAAATTAGCGCTCGCCTCCATTCTCGCCCGTCAACCGCAAATCTTTGTGTTTGATGAGCCTTTATCGATGCTTGATACCACCTCAGCCTTTGAATTTGTTTCGTATATCGAAAAACTAATTCTGCAAGGAAAATCAGCTGTGATCTGCGAACATCGCGATAAATACTTATCACAATCACCAAACTTTAGAAAATTTCTCTTGCCTGGAATTCATGACGATATCTTACCCAATAACGATGCCGCTCCTACACATCCGGATTATCCCGAGTCTCAGAATAATTTTCAGCTTAAAATCAGAAATTTATCTGTTGAAAAATCAGGCATTCAGATTATTCGCAACATGAATTTTTCATTGGAATCTGGTCAGATTGTTGCCATTGTCGGAAGGAATGGCGCAGGGAAAACTACGTTGCTGCGATCCATGGTTGGTTTACAGAAATATTCAGGCGAAATGTGGATTCAAAATGGAAATGGTCAACAGAAACCTCAATTCAGAATGGTTTTTCAAAATCCAGATATTCAGCTTTTTAACCCCAGCGTACGTGAAGAAATTCTCTTCAAGCTACCCAATCCCAACACCCAACGCTACGACTGGTTGCTGGACGCCCTTGACCTTAAACGCTATGAAGACATTCCGCCCCTCCTATTAAGTGAAGGTGAAAAACGCCGCTTAGCCTTAGCACTTACCCTGATGCAAAATTCTAAACACGGAATCCTGCTTGACGAACCAGCCCTCGGTCAGGATCAGCATCACAAAACCATCCTGGTCCAATTGCTTCAAAAGCTCTCCCAGGCTGGTTTTCTGGTGATTTTCACCACACACGACCTGGAATTGGCAGCTCACGCCGATCAATTAATTTTGATCAATCCAAATGGAATTGTGGCTCAGGGACCGACCCAACAGGTACTCAAGAATGAAAACGCCTGGCTAGAAATCGGATTAATCAAACCGAACTGGATGGTAACGGATGTTTAATCTCAGTCAGAGAGGGAAAACCCGATCCATCCAGCTGAATCAGGCTTCCCCTTTGCGAAAACTGGACCCGCGATCCAAATTATTTGTCAGTATTGCTCTCTCGCTAGCGGTTATGCTGCCATTGGAAAAACTGGTTATTTTTTTGATTGTTTACACACTTTTCATCATTTGGGCAAGATTATTCCCTGCCATGGTACGTCAAACCTGGCAATTAAGGTGGATCTTACTGTTTTTGTTTTTGATCGATTGGTGGTTGGTCAATCTGGATTTAGCACTGGTCATCATATTACGTCTTATCCTTCTCAGTGGAGTCTTTGCTTTGTTTTTCTCCACCACATCCACCAATGAACTCAGCCTGGCACTTGAAAGCTTGAAGATCCCTTATCGCTACGCCTTTTCCATCAGTCTGGCTTTTCAAAGCATTGGTTTGCTACAGGAAGAATGGCAGGCGATTCGTGAAGCGCAACAGAGCCGTGGAATTCTGGTGAAATTTGATGGTATCAAACAGCTGATTAAACAGGTCAGTGATTTAATTGCTCTCACCGTTCCTGCTATTGTTCTCACCACCCGGCGTGCCTGGGCGATCACGGAAGCTGCTTATTCACGCGGATTCGACTCTCCCAATCGTTTATCATATAACCAATTGAAAATGAATTGGTGGGATTGGTTATTTATTGTTGTTGTTATTGCTGTTATGGGAACTTTCATTTTATGGAGGTAATGTGAATCAAAAAACCCGAATCCTGATTGCTTTTGGTATTATCATTATACTGATTGGAGTGGTCATTGGCCTTGACTATGTCCGCGGACAAAGGATTGCAGCACAAATCGATGCATCTCTAGAACCAGGCGATATCCCTGTTTATTGGAATAGCGCTCTCCGGGCTGCATTCTCTCCTGCAGATCTTGAACCGCTAACGCCTGCGTCCTTTATTGACGCTGAAGAAGGCAAAACCCAGGATGGCTGGATGCTCAAAGATGTCTTACTGGTTTATTTTCGGGAGACCCAATTCTCAGAGGATACCATCATCAAGGTCATCAGCACCAGTCGTGAAAAATCGATGGACCTCACCTGGGCAGAAGTATCGAATACAGATAATAAAGTCATGTTCGATCTCTCAGGCAGGGGAACACTTAAATTAGTATCTCTATTAGAAAGATTAGATGTCCGGGATGAATGGATTCAGGATGTCGATCGCATTGAGATTAGCACCCAATGAAAACCAGATACTTTTCCACTTTCCAACTTTTTTTAATGACATTGTTCGCTGTGTTGATTGTTGTTGCGAAAATTGCTCTGCGGTTACCACTCCAACTATCCGGTCACTCTGGTGTATTCTGGATGGCAATTATTATTGTGGGTTCCAGGGTGGTTCCCAAAGTAGGTTCGGCCAGCCTGATTGGTTTATTATCTGGTGTGATCGCCTCCTTCCTTGGGTTGGGTGATTTTGGCGCGATCAACACATTTCTTTCGTACACCATGGTTGGAGTGGGAACTGATCTGGCTTTATTATTACTGGGTAACCCTGAAAACCTGGTTGTAGCCGGGTTGGCTGGTGCCATCGGTCATTTTTTTAAATTTTTGGTCAAATGGGGATTTGGTGCCATCACCGGTGCCCCTGTTGGATTCGTTGCATTAGGGTTGGCAAAAGCTATTGTGGGATATATCGTCTTCGGAGCGATCGGTGGTGTTTTGGGGGGATTGACTCTGATTGCGCTTAAAAAAGCCGGATATTTTAAATATCTGCAGGAGAAGAAGTAGGGGTGGTTGCATGATGTGGTGCGATGTTCAGTCGTCGGGGCGGGTTTCGCATCAGGCGCACGGGCGGGTTCGGAACCCGCCCCTACAGGGAATACCAGAAACGAATAGAAAACGATGAGACCCCTGCCAGAAGGTGCCATCAATCAACCCGACCCTTGGAAAGTTCTGCACGCCATCAAATCCCATTTCCTTGATCTGTTTGAGGAAGACCTTCATGATGCGGAATGGGGCGGTACCACAGACGCCTGCCAATACCGGTAGATGCAATCAGTATAGTGGGTTTATCCTAAA
This sequence comes from uncultured Chloroflexia bacterium, assembly GCA_963765655.1. Classification (GTDB taxonomy): domain Bacteria; phylum Chloroflexota; class Anaerolineae; order Anaerolineales; family Anaerolineaceae; genus UBA6170. The sequence continues at coordinate 475,609 of CAVXXH010000003.1, read as the reverse complement.
AAACATTCTCCATTCATGACAGGGATCTATGCGTGGTTTCATGGGAAGGTTTCTTGCTGGTAGAAAACCATTCAAACCAATGAATTTGCACCATGTCAATAATTGTGTAAATAATTATCTAATTCATTCAAAACGAATCAAGAATTTCTGACGCAGCTCAGGTTGGTTGAGAAAATTCTCTGTATAATACTAACAAGGATCAATATGACCCTACCAATTATTCTCTTGTTACTAATCCTTGTTATTGCCCTGGTGCTATTCTCCTTCGAATGGATTCCTCCCGATGTGACTGCCCTGGGTATCCTGGTTGCTTTGATTGTGACCGGTTTGGTACCAATAGATCAGGCATTCGATGGGTTTGGCAGTGACACAGTCATGCTGCTCCTCGGGCTACTGATCATGACGGCTGCCTTAATGCGTAACGGGGTCGTTGAAGTGGTGGGGCGTCTTCTGTTGCAATTTACCAGTAAACATCCGGGTAGTCTTATTGCTGGCAAGCATGCTGGCGGTGGCGCTTCTGAGCGCTTTTATCAACAATACCGCAGCCGCAGCTTTCTTTTTACCAGTCATCCTGGGAATCAGCCAGCGTTCAAAGATAAATGCTTCCAAATTATTGATGCCCATGGCATTTGCTGCGATTCTTTCCAGTTCTGTCACATTGGTCAGCACCTCGACCAATATTGTGGTCAGTGGATTGATGACACAGTTTGATCTGGAACCAATTAGCATGTTTGAACTGACTCCCGTCGGCATCCCGGTATTGGTGACAGGTATTCTTTATATACTGTTGATTGGTAAACGTATAATCCCTGAGCGTGCAGCTCAACAAAATTTGACCGAAACCTTCAATCTGCGACCTTACCTGGCAGAATTACGCATTACACCAGGGTCCAATCTGGCAGGCAAAACACTGGCTCAATCCAACCTGGGACGCAATTATGATCTAACCGTCCTTTCCATCATTCGTGATGAGCAACGTCTGGTTCATCCCCCTGCTGATGCTTTATTGCTGGAAGGTGATGCACTATTGGTGGAGGGGGCATCCGAAGCAATCCTAAAGATCAAAAGCGTAGCCGGGATCGACATCCAGGCGGATGTCAAATTCTCGGATGCAGATTTGCAACAAGAATCTCTGAAACTGGCAGAAGTGGTTTTACTCCCACGCTCACCGTTTATTGGACGCACCCTAAAAGGCATGCAGATGCGTGAACGATTCAATATTCAAGTAGTCGCCATCAATCAACGATATGGCATTGTTCACACCAAAATAGCAGACACGCGCCTGCAGATGGGAGATGTATTATTGGTACAGGGTCACCCCAAGCAGATTGAAGCACTGCAGGCAGAGAATGCCTTCAATGTGCTGGGGGTATTGGAAGTGCAACGCTTCAATCCAAAGCGGGCTGCGCTTGTAGTGGTTATATTCGCTTTTGCTCTGTTATTAGGTGGGCTGAATATCCTGCCACTACCGGCAGCTTTGTTAGGCGGTGCTTTTCTGGTGTTTATCACCCGCTGCATCACACCTGAGGATGCCTATCGCCAGGTAGATTGGAAAGTGCTGATCCTGATTGGCAGCATGCTTGCGCTGGGGGTTGCTATGCAGACCACCGGTACGGCACAATATCTGGCAGATCTTTTGACCCGGTTGGTGGGAAACTGGAATCCGCTCTGGCTGTTGACAGGCTTTTTTGTGTTGACTGTGGTGCTAACACAACCCATGTCCAACCAGGCAGCGGCTGCGGTGGTGATCCCGATTGCTCTGCAAACCGCCATCCAGCTGGGGTTGAATCCGCGCACCTTTGCCATGATGATCGCCATCGCAGCCAGCACCTCATATCTGACCCCACTCGAACCAGCCTGCCTGATGGTGTATGGTCCAGGACGATATCGCTTCCTGGATTTTGTGAAGGTGGGAGGTTTGCTGACGATTGCCGTTTATTTAATCGCGATCATTCTGACACCTTTGCTATGGCCATTGTAAGCGCATGGCAAACATGAATATTTTTGCTAACGAATCACAATCTGGTGATTATAAATATGGGTATTTGGAAGGAGTCATTCAAACTGCCCTAACAGAAATTGGAGTGGTAGGAGCTCGGATTAAATTCATTTCAGACACAGGAAACTTGATCTTTCGAGCAGATGCGCAGGCTCAGTCCTTTGCAATCAGAGTATACAAGGATTGCGACATTTCCAATTCAGCGATAAATGCAGAGTTGTTCTGGTTATTGGATATTAAGCAAATAACCAATCTTTCGGTACCGGAACCGATAACAACCCAATCAAAAAATATGATACAGGAGATCACATATCCCGATGCTGAAAAACCTTATAAGGCTGTTATCTTTCATTGGCTTCCCGGGGAAATTTTAGGTTCCCAGCTAAATCTTGATTCAGCTACTCATATGGGTGAAATGATGGCAGCACTTCATCTGCACGCCAATCAATTTCAATTACCACCAGATTGTTCTCGTGATGAAAATGACTGGCGTGGTATGGAACTTTTCAAGGCCGGTTTATCGGATAATGAAATCCAGAGAATGGAGTGTTTCTTAGATAAAGACCAAATCGGAATATGTGAAAGCGCTGCCATGATAGCAGCGAAAAGCATTGCCAGGGTTGAAATCCAGCAAGATTTTGGATTGATCCATAGTGATTTTCATGCCAATAACATCATTCTACATCATGGAAAGTTCTCCATTATCGATTTTGACGATTGCCAATTTGCTCCCTTTAGCAATGATCTTGCCATTACCCTGGCGAGTTTTGATCAATTCCCAGAACCAGAACCATTGCGGAAGGCTTTTTTGCAGGGTTATTTAAAGGTTCGTAATTTTCCTTTGAATTTCGAAACAGAGATGGAAGCATTTATGATGGAACGTCGTTTGCGACTACTGCGTTGGTTAGCTACCTGGCCTTCCGTGGATTCTTTTGGAAAAGCACTGATTGAAAATTCGATGCGTCATTTAATCAATTATGTTCGTAAGATGTCTAATGAATGATCTTAAGTTTTCAAAATAAAGAACTGTATTAACAATAGATAATTAAAAATGCTATACTCAACGTAGCAGTTAAATCACTGAATTTCTAATCCATTCTTTATATCAAATTATTTTTGCTGATCGAGGTTATATGAAATTAAATCAGCATACCCAGCATTATGAAGCTGATTACTGGAAGATTCGGAACTTCCTGCGTGAAGTTTTTTTCCTTAATAATCGTTTTGAACATAGCTGGCATGTTGCCCGTCTGGATCACTGGCGCTGGCATTTCATCAAAACCTGCGAACTGACCCCACCTTTTGAACAGGTCACCGTTACCTGGCAAACACAGGCGGGGGCGATTGCTGCCGTGCTCCATCCCATCTGCCATGATGAGGTGCGCATCCATATCCACCCAAATTATCGCACGATCGAGTTGGAGCAGGAAATCATTGCCTATGCTGAAGAATATTTTTCAGATTCTACTGACGGTGGAAAACAAATTTTGTATATTCCTGTTTTTACGGATGATGTTATGCGCCCTGGGATCCTGATCGAACGTGGTTACCAGAAAATGCCCTGGTGGGGACATCATTGGTGGCGGGATCTGGATGGTCCATTGCCGGAAGTTCTGGTTATTCCTGGCTATAAAATCCGCTCGATGGGGGAACTTAATGAACACCCTGCTCGTAGTTGGGCATCCTGGCGGGCATTCCATTCCGATGAACCAGACGAAAATTATGACGGTGAGTACGCCTGGTACAAAAATATGCAATCAGCCCCGCTCTATCGGCGCGATCTGGATATCGTGGCTGCCACACCACAGGGCGAGATTGCCGCCTTCTGCACCATCTCCTATGATGATTACACACGTAGTGCTGTAACCGTTCTGGTTGGCACGGCAGCGGAACACTCGCAACGCGGATTGGGTAAGGCAGTAATGCTCGAAGGCATGCACCGGCTGAAACAGTTGGCGTGTACCCGAGTGTTTTCAAGCGCAACAGAAGAGCCAGCTGACAAACTCTACGGATCCGTCATGCAGGCTATGAAGGTAACCGACACGTGGGTAAAGATTTTTTAAGGAGTGAATTTTGACCTCAATCAATGGAAAATACATATTGTTGACCGGGGGTTCGAGAGGAATTGGACCCATCATTGCCGAAGCATTGGCAGCCCGTGGAGCCCATATTGCACTGGCTGCCCGATCCGAAGAAGGTTTGTTGGTGGCTGCCAACAACCTGAGTAAATATGGAACACAAACAATGATTGTGCCGGTTGACCTGTCACACACCTCCCAACAACTGGCACTTGTCGAAACTGTCATGAACACCTTCGGCAGAATTGATATTCTAATTAACAATGCCGGGTTGGAGACGGAAGGTGCCTATCTGGATCTTTCCTGGGAGGAAATTCAGAACACAATCGAAGTCAACCTGCTTGCTCCTATGGCGTTAACATATTATGTTCTCCCTCATATGCTGCAACGTAGAGAGGGACACATTGTCAACATTGCATCTGTTGCTGCTAAAATTGGCTCACCCTACGCAGCTACATACTCTGGTACAAAAGCAGGACTTGCTGAATGGACGCGCGGATTACGCCTGGAACTCGAAGGTAGGGGTGTTCATTTTTCAACCCTTCTCCCCGGCTATATCACCGAAGTCGGCATGTTCGCGAGATTCAATCTCAAGTCACCTGACTTGCTAGGGTCTACCACCCCAAGCAAAGTAGCCAAAGCTGTTGTGAAAGCAATTGAAAAAGATAAATTGGAAATGTTTGTTAATTCTTCACCAGCCCGATTGGTAAGTGTTGCCTGTGAAATATCACCATCCTTGGGAGACTGGCTGAAGAAGGTTATGGGTATTGTTGCATTCCAACGAAAGAAGGTAATGGATGGAACCAAGCGCAGCTTTTGATCCAGTTCAGGATATGAATTTTCAGAATACAACCAATAAGGATGATTTTACGATGATAAGATTGCTATTGTGGTTCTTCGTTCTTGTTAGTCTGACTTCCTGTGCACCTCAACCCACCCCTGTTCCCGAATATGTCACAGCAGAAGAGTATCAGGTGTACCATGATCTTTTGATGGAAAATCTGGATATGTGGAATATTCCGCCTGGTACTGAAATCATGGTCTTTTTTGATCAAACCTACGTGCGCCATGACCCTGAGACGGTTCGATCCATCCTTGGAAATAAAAGCAGCCTGGCTGAAAAACTGATGGATAATTTTCTGGAAGCCAATCAAAAAGCACATCCGTTGGAAGATCAATTTGCCCTCGGAATTCCGGCTGAATTTGTTTCAAACGATGCGGTTCAGAACCTGGTGCGCGGATTGAAGTTCGCTGAACAATGCGAGTATTCACTCCAGGCTGTCTACCCAAGACCACTTTATGGTGGTTTTTATTATCTTTCCCGGGTGGGATTTGACGAGAAAATGAAAACAGCTTTGCTTTATATTGAGCACAGTATCTGTGGAGGATCAGGGAACTTTCTGGTACTGGAGAAAAAAGCTGGTGTCTGGAAAGTTAAAGATTTTGCCATCGGATTGCAATCTGATCTAGGTTTATATATGGATGACAGACTTAGCGTTGACGAACATGCTGTCCATGACGCGGTTTTGAATGTCAGTAAGGAATTCATCCAGGAAAGCAGTTATCAATATCTCACTGTCTTCGATCAAACCGGCCTTTCTGATCAGCTGATGTTGGATGGGGAGAATCTGTTCGCATTGATCAGCTCGAGACTTCCTGGTGTCACAAAAGAAATGCTGAATAATCTTACTATGATGAATGCTGAGCCGTACGACATTGCCCCGCAATATTCAACCGAAGTGCCAGTGGTGCTGGTTTCCAGGCAGGAATATTGGCAACTCAGTCAGGAGAAGGATGAAGACGCTTGTCTTGCCACCCTTCAGGAAAGGTTCCCAGAACCTGTTTATCAAGGTTGGTTGCGATTATCTCGAGTTGGTTTCAATCAGGATGGTGATAAAGCACTGGCATATCTTGACTCTTATCAATGTAAAAGCAAGGATTTTCTCATCTACCTTGAAAAACAGCAAGGAATATGGACGCTGGTTAATCATGTTGCTTTGTCTTCGTTACCAAACTCACAATATTTTGGTCGAATTTTATTTGAAAGCAATCGGGATGGAAATCAGGAAATTTATATGATGACTGCTGATGGCTCTGATCCGATCAACCTGACCAATAGCGCAGCCATCGATTTTTCTCCAGCCTGGTCTCCTGATCGGAATTCCATCGCTTACAATTCCGGCATAGGCGGTAATGCGGAAATTTTTATTTTAGATCTGGAAGACACGCAATCGGTAAATATTACCAACAACCCCGCCAAAGATTGGAAACCGGATTGGTCCCCTGATGGATCACAAATCGTTTTCTTTACGGATCGGGATGGTTTCTCAGAAATCTATACAATTCAAGTGGATACATTCGATACCTTGCGCCTGACTGAAACGGACGCTTACGACCGACAACCAGCCTGGTCACCAGACGGCAATCAGATCGTCTTTTCCTCCGACCGAGATGGTGAATGGGAGATTTATCTCATGGATAAAGATGGTGATAATATCACTCGGCTCACAAATCATGAGGAGTTTGATCTTGCTCCGGCTTGGTCACCGGATGGAAAGATGATTTCCTACGCATCCAAACAGGAAGGAAATTGGGAAATTTTTATCATGGATATTGTTACCCGTGAGCTGAAACGCCTCACCAACAACCCTGCCAATGATTTGAATCCCGCCTGGTCACCTGATGGTAAGAAGATTGCTTTTCAATCCGATCGGGATGGCAATTTAGAAATTTATGTTATGAATATAGATGGAAGTAAACAGGAAAATTTGACCAAAAACCCGGCTAATGATTACAATCCGGATTGGTAAGTGGAAAATTTAAGATGGAGTGGACGCATCACTTAAAAGACAATACTCTCAACTGGTTAATGGAAGAAGAGAATCCAGGTGTGCGCTATCTGGCAATGCGTGACCTTTTAGATCTCTCACAGGATGACCTCGAATTGATCGCTGCCAAAGAAAAAGCTCACCGGAAAGGTCCCATATCCGTCATCCTGGATGCCATGCACCCGGAAGGATACTGGGTCACACCGGGAGCAGGGTACAGTTGCAAATATAAAAGTGGGGTTTGGTCACTGATCATGCTGGCACAGTTAGGCGCATCGGTGGAAATGGATGAACGCCTGCAGCTGGCCTGCCGATATCTTGTTGACCATGCCCTGGCGGAGACCGGGCAGTTCAGCACAGATGGCTCAGCTTCTGGAACGATCGATTGCCTACAAGGCAACCTGGTGTCAGCCTTGCTGGATTTGGGATATCTGGACAGCAGGATGGAGCAAGCCGTTGACTGGATGGCACGCAGTGTCACCGGGGATGGAATCTCTCCACTTACTGATAAAAAAGCAACACGACGATATTATTCATGGAACTGTGGACCAGTTTTTGCCTGCCGGTATAACAACAGTCTGGCATGTTCCTGGGGTGGCACTAAAGTATTGTTGGCTCTGGGAAAAATTCCAGCAGAGAAACGGACACCTCTGGTGGAAAGTGCCATTGAGACGGCAGTGGATTTCTTTTTATCTATTGATCCACTTAAAGCAGATTACCCGACCCGGTTAGACGGAAAACCCAGCCCCAATTGGTGGAAGCTAAGTTTTCCGGTTTTTTATATAACAGACATACTTCAGTTAGTTGAGGCATTGGTTAGCGTAGGACGGGCTGAAGATCCGCGGCTTGCAAATGCTCTAACATATATTCATAATAAACAGGATGAAAACGGTCGCTGGGCTTTGGAAAATGAATATAAAACCTGGTATAAATTTGGTCCATTAAACCAATCCAACAAATGGGTTACCTATCGCGTAGCCCGGGTCTTAAAACGAACATTTGGATGAAAAGCTTGGATTATGAGGAAACCACAAATAAATGAAAATACCATCAACTGGTTGTTGGAAGAAGAAAACCCCGGTGTGCGTTACCTGGCTTTACGGGATCTGCTGGAGTTGCCCGCTGATGATCCCGAACTGATGGCTGCCAGGGAAAAAGCTCACCGGGATGGCCCCATCGCTACGATCCTGGATGCCATGCACCAGGACGGATATTGGGTTGAACCAGGATCTGGCTATCTGCCGAAATATCGCAGTACCGTCTGGTCCATCATCCTGCTCGGGCAATTGGGTACCAGTATAGATCAGGATCCACGCATCCAGGTAGCCTGCCATTATTTGATGGAGCATGCCTTCAATGAGACTGGACAATTCAGCTCGAACGGTTCTCCTTCCGGAACGATTGATTGTTTACAGGGCAACTTATGCGCTGCTTTACTCGATCTCGGGTATGAAGACCTCCGTTTGGATTCTGCCTTCGAATGGATGGCGCGCACTGTGACTGGGGAAGGACTGACTTCCCTGCAGGATAAAAAAGCCCCCCTACGCTATTACGCCGGGAAATGCGGACCGGTGTTTGCCTGCGGAACTAACAACAGTTTACCCTGCGCCTGGGGAGCTGCCAAAGTCATGCTGGCATTCAGCAAATTACCTGTTTCACAGCGAACTCCTCTGGTTGAAGATGCAATCCAACAAGGCATTGAGTTTCTGTTGGGTGTAGATCCTCTGGATGCAACCTACCCGAGTGGTTGGAATGCAAAACCCAGCGGAAATTGGTGGAAGTTTGGCTTCCCGGTGTTTTACGTGACCGATATTCTTCAGGTTGTAGAAGCGTTGGCTGGTCTGGGAATGGGGGCTGATCTACGTTTGAAAAATGCACTGGAATTTATCCACAACAAACAGAATCAGGATGGCCGCTGGCTATTAGAATATGACTATTCAGGCAAAACATGGTGTGATTTTGGAATCAAGAAACAACCCAACAAATGGGTTACCTACCGTGTTCTAAAAGTGTTAACTACCAGTAATTAATAAAGAAAATGAGCCTCCTCTATTGAGGATGAATAGGCCCTTCGGCTGCTTTTTGCTTCCGTTTTAGTTTTTGTAAGGTCCACTTGCGCGGTTTCTTGTTGCACTTTAATTTTGCCCCGGCAAGCGGGTTGAGCTTGAATTTTTTGAAAACACTTTTGTATTTTTCAAAAATTTTGCGGTTACTTAACCCCATTTTTTTCAAGGAATACTTTATTGGTCGTTTGTAGTTTTGGTGACGGAGAATTATCCTGTGTAAACGACGCCTGAATGTTGGGTATATCTGTAACCCAAAGGCATCGTAAATCTCCTGAACGCTGGTTTCCGGATTTTCCATCAACTCATCATAATACACGAAATGATAGCGATCCTCAGGTAGTTTTTTCAGCACTTCAAAGGGATGCAAATAATAATCTTTGACCATATCCAGAATCTGGTCCTTGTATGGGAATTCCTCATTGGGTTTTAATGTCACATGCCATTTAAATGACCACAAATTGATGGAGGAAGGAACAACTTCATATGGCGAACGAACAATGTAGATAAATTTTGCATCCGGAAAAGCTTCGATCAGCGTGGAAATATGCCCGGAAAATGAAGGACTTTTGGATAAATAAACTTTTTTTCCACCATGGTAATACAGATGGCGTTGAATACACCTGCGATAAAATTTCATAATGCGTTCTTTTTGTCGTTGATTCAGAAGCTTATCTAGGTATGCATATCCGGGAAGTTTACCATCTTCAAATTCAGGAAATAAGTTCAATGCAATCACACCGGACCAGATGTGTGCCAGTAAATTTTCATCTTCTTCCGGCTCACGTACGCCCATTTTGTGGAAATATACCGGTCCCTGGGCGAATTTTTCCCACAGGTAATCAAAAGTACGTACCACCGGGCTGCCAAAAACCTGGTCTATCACACCGATCAGGTGTAAAAACTTGCGCTGAATAATGGAAGGGGCAATAAAAATTTCCCAGCCTGTCATCGAGGTAAAGCGCCGGTAATCAAAGGAAAGATAGCGATGTAAGAGCGTTGTTCCACTGCGATAATTTCCAATCACAAAAACCGGGTTGGTGATTTTTAATTCTTCAAATTTTGGGAAAAAGATCTGATCCAGTAAAAAAGAAAACCAGTTAGTAAATTCAATGATCGGAAAGAGAAAATAAAACAACGCCAGAACAATAATGCGGCGCGGTCGCAGAGCAAAATTTGTGTTGGCTGAGCGGAAGAGCGCTTGATAGGTATGTTTGATTCCCTGTTTTAAATTAAATGTCATTCAAATCCCAAATCATAGTTATCTTAATCGTAAACCAAAACCGATGTAAGTTCAACCTTAAATAAAAAAAGTCCCTGGATTTAATTTTTCCAGGGACTTTTTTATATTACTCGACGCTAGCTTCCGCTACCGCCGGCACTAAAGGCTGGGTAAGACGCTTGAAGGTCAGCGCCCAGAGTGATCCGATATAGGCATACATAATGCCGCTTGCCAGGATCATAAACGGTAAATATAGCACGAATCCGGCTCCACTGATAATGGCACCAATGCCAATCACCGCTTCGGTCTGGAAAAAGATCGAAATAAAGAACGGGATCAGCACCAGGAAGATCGGGATAACCAGTACGAACATTATGGCAATTTCACCTAATGAGGTTGCCAGACCCACCACAACCTGTGGCCAGGGTTTTTCGACTAGCAATTTCCAGGCGCGTTCGATAGCAGCAAAAACGCCCAGATCTTCACCAACAATCGCCACAATTGTCTGTTCTATCAAAATCTTGACAGCGAAAGCAACCACGATGAGGAGGGGAATCAGGAAAAGGAGACCAATTCCCAGGGTGAAGACAATCACCAGTAGGATCGGTATCGCAAGCAGACCAACTATCGCAATGGAAGCAGCAAACAACAACAGGAAGAATAAGAATACCCGCCAGAAGTACGGTTTGCTCTCATTGAAAATACGTGAGAAATTCAATTTCTCCTCACCATCATCCGCCAACCAGGCACCGCGTGCCACGCCAATGCGTCCCAAAACACCCAGGAACAGGGAAAGCACAATCAATGCCATGACCACAAAAAATACAGCCAGAACAATCAGGAAGACACCCCACGGCTCGGCATCCCAGGCTTGTTGAAATTGTAAATACCACTGAAAAACCTGTTTGGGTAAAACCACATTGGAGGAAGCAAACACGCCACCGGAGTCAATCAAATGAGAACTTCCGCCGCTTCCACCACTTGATCCGCCACCACCACCCGAACCTGCCCGGGCACAACTGGATAAAATACCAAAAATCCACAAAGCCTTAAATTTCCAGACAATATTCCAGGCTTTTGAAAATACTTCACTATAATTCATAGCACACCTCCAATATTAGTATACGAAATTTCATTGTGTTTGGTGTCAAAAATGCTAAATAGCTGTTTAGCTGTTAAGCGATTATGCTATTAAGGTGTTAAGAACAGTTATTAAGTTCATGAGTTCATAAGTTCAAAAGGTGGAATGGAAGGATAGTAAGGAGGTAGCTGTAGGAAGATGTGATTATCGGGAAAACGTTTTGTTTTTAGTGCCATCCACCACAGAAGTCACCTACCACTGATTTTTCCAAATTCAGAAATACACAAGTTGTAATAAGTGGAGCACTCTGCTGTCTGATAAACTCAACAATTCATGAACTCATGAACTTATGAACTTTCCTTATCAGCATAACGGCTTAACAGCTTAAGAGCTTAATAGCTATTAAGCTCTTGACTCATCTCTTATAATGGAATCGAGGGAGGCACCCATTTTTCACAACCGAAAGGAGGCAAATATGTCAATTCTGGCTGGCAAAGTAGCTTTGATCATTGGCGGCGCCGGGGAGGTTGGGGAGGGGGTGGTAAGGCAATTCTTAACCCATGGCGCGACAGTTGTCGTTCCATCGCGTGATCAATACCGTCTGGAGCAACTCCGGGAGCATCTGGGTAGATTGTGTTGTGATCGTCTAATAACCTTCCAGGGAGGCTGTTGTACCGAAGAAGGCGGGCTGGACTTGCGTAACAAGATTGAACATGATGTCGGCCAGTTGGACATGGTGGTCGCATCCATCGGCGGTTGGTGGCAGGGTGAATTGCTCAGTCAGGTACCATTGCGTATCTGGAATCACATCATGGAGAACAGCCTGACAACTCATTTTGTGGCTGCCAAGACCTTCCTGCCTATGTTGGCAGATCTGAATGGGAGCAGTTACACCTTTCTGAATGGTGGAGCTGCATTGTATCCAATTCCCTCGGCAGGTCCAATTTCGGTTTCTGCTTCGGCACAAATCATGCTGAAGGATGTACTGTCTGCAGAATATGAGCACAACCAGGTACGCATCAACACTTTGTTAATCAAAACCAAAGTGAATACCCGCTCTCAACCGAATCCCAAACCTTATTGGATCAACGCTGATGAAATAGGTCTGTACACTGTTTACCTGGCAAGCTCGGCTTGTGATAAACATGGCGAAACAATCATTTTCAGTGAACGCGGTGAAATTCCTCTGATGTTCGAGTAATTGTTTTGTCTAAAATAATGGTCGAAACCTGAAAACATAATAGAAATTCAAGATGAATACCCGTCCATTAAAAATCCATACTATGGTTGATATGGAACCTCTCCACTTGGGCAGTGAAGGATGAGATATATTTTTGTATACTGAAGCCAAGTGAGGATTATAATGATAAAAAAATCAACCCCAATTATCTGTAAAGTCTTATCGTTCTTAAGTGGAATCAACCTGATCGTCATGAGCCTGTGTGTCATTTTTACTGTTTCTGCACAACAGAGTCTGGTTGCAAATGGTCTGTTTTCAGGGATCATTGCTGGACCATTACCGGATATGTTAATCAACTATCTGGTTAGCACCTTGAGTGGGCTGACCTGGATTTTCGTGGTCGTTAATATTATCATCTCATTGATATTGTTAGTCGCAGCACTGATCATCCGTAATTCAAAGGAGCCTCAATTTAACCCGGTTCGCCGTAGACCTGTTGTGTTTGGTTCGTGAATAAAAACCAGAGAAGCTATTGATACTTCAGTAGGCGCATACCATTCAGGGTCACCAGAATGGAAATGCCCATATCCGCTACCACTGCCATCCACATGGTGCTCAAGCCAGCAGCTGCTAACGTCATAAATACAACCTTGACACCAATCGCAAAGGCAATATTTAAACGAATGGTGTTCATCATCCGGCGACTGAGTCGTAAGGTAAACGGCAACTGGCGTAAATCAGGCTGCATCAGGGTCACATCCGCAGTTTCCATTGCTTGAGCAGAGCTGTTAACCCCACCGATGGCAATACCCACATCCGCCCGAGCCAGTGCAGGTGCGTCATTGATACCATCTCCCACCATAGCGATTGCCCCCCATTCCTGGCGTAAATCTTCCACGGCTGTCACCTTATCTTCTGGTAGGAGTTGTGCTTTAAAATCAGTCACCCCCACCTGTTCAGCGATGTGCCGTGCAACCACCGGCTGATCACCGGTCAACATCACCAGCGCTTTAATGCCCAGATCTTTGAGTGCGGAAAGCGCATCCCGACTGCTTGGCCGGGGTGCATCCACTGCCAACAGGCTGCCCACCAATTCCCCATCCACAGCCACATGGATCTGAGTATTACCACTTTCTTCTGCCTGTTTGAGCTGGTCACAATCCTCATCTGAGTGATGGATGCCGTTGTCCAGCATTCGGTGCGACCCGATCTGTACCTGTCTGCCATTGACCACACCGCTAACCCCTAAACCAGGCAGGACAGTCACCTGGCTGGCTGCCGGGTAGCGTTCCGAAACACCGAAGTCATGCGCTGCCTGAGCAATCGCCTGCGCCAATGGATGCTGGCTGCGACGTTCCACGGCATGTGCCAGAGCGATTGATTCGGTGCAATCATCACAATCAACTGCGACGGGCTTAAATTCCTGATGGCTGTTGGAGCGGGATGCCACAATCACCGGTCGACCCTCGGTTAATGTCCCGGTTTTATCAAAAGCAATTACCTTGATATGACTGAGTTTTTCCATGAACAAACCGCCCTTAAACAAGACTCCATTGCGGGCAGCGTTACTGATGGCAGAGATGATACTGACCGGGGTGGAAATCACCAAGGCACACGGGCATGAGATGACCAGCAGGGTTAAGCCACGATATAGCCAACCCAGGGATCCATCCGCTGGGTTGAAAAATGGCTGCCCAAAGAATAATGGAGGAATGACCGCCACCAGTGTTGCCACAACGACCACAGTTGGGGTGTACCAGCGTGCAAATTGATCTATGAACCGTTGTGAAGGAGCGCGTTTGTTCTGAGCCTCCTGCACCAGTTTGATGACGCGGCTGATGGTGTTATCCTCACTGAGATGTGTAACCCGCAGTACCAGGGCAGCGGAGCCGTTGATCGTGCTGGCATAGACTTCTTCTCCCGGTTGCTTTTCCACCAGTGCCGACTCGCCGGTGATGGAAGCCTGATTAACAGCTGATAATCCTTCCAGGACCACGCCATCCATAGGGATGCGTTCACCCGGACGAACCAGGATATGGTCGCCCACCTGTAATGCTTCTACACGAACATCTTCTTCACGAGATTCACCACCTTGCAAAGTGAGTCGGGTGGCAATCGGCGGTACCACTTCCATCAGACTGCGGATCGAATTGCGTGCTTTTTCAGAGGTGTAGCCTTCCAATGCTTCCCCTAGCGCAAACAGAACAATCACCATACCGGCTTCCACATAAGCGCCAATCACCACCGCACCAATAGCAGCGATGCTCATTAGGAAATTGATGTCAATGGCATGATTGATGCGCAGATTGCTCCAGGCAGATCGAACGATCGGTATACCTGCTGCAAACATAGCTGCCAGCGAGAGCACATTTACCCACCACCAGTCGAAACCCAGAATCTCTCCCAGAATCAGTCCTGGCAATACCAGAATAGCTCCCAGTAAAGCCAGACGTGTTTCCATCCGTTGCCATAAAAAGCGCAGAAAATTGGAGTTTCCGGATTGCGCAATGATTTGACTTTTATCGTCTGGATTCACCACATCATAACCCAGATCACGCACCCTGGTGGTTACTTCTGCTGCATCTACATCCCCCACCACGGTCAATTGTCCGGTGGCAAAGTTCACCTGGCTCAATTCTACTTTGGGTAATTTCTGTACACCATCCGAGACCTTACGGGCACAATCGGCGCAGTCCATACCTTTAATATCAAATACCTGCTTATTTTGACTCATACCATTAACTTTCTCAAAAATTCCCGTGGGTGGGAACGAATTTATTATTGTCCTTGTATTATATATGATTTAGAAAGTAAAAATCTTCAAAGATTCAAGGTTCCACTCGAGCTGAACGAGAATAAGAGGTGAATGATTTAAGGAAAGTCTGAACTGGGATTTCCTCCTCAAAATGCATTTACCCAAGGGGCATGCTACGGAGTCCTACGGAAGGATTTTTAAGTTTTGGATTGGCTGGAGGATATTAATCTTGAAGATGGTTGGTCTATCGAGGTAAGATATCAGAAATTACAGTACATATAAATAATAAGTAATATATTGCTTATTATAGCCGAATTAATGTTATAATACGAAATATATTACGTATTACAATAAAATAAAAATAACATTAAAACATGAAGGAGCCATCATGATCAATAAAATTGATTTTTCCTTTGCCAACAGTCATCAAATCGAAAAATTCCTTGGTGACAGGATAGCAAATATCCGGTTGGCTCATAATATGACACAGGCAGAGTTAGCAAGCAATGCTGGCGTCTCTACAAGAACCATTAACCGTCTTGAAAATGGCGATGGAGTCTCCCTGGATACCTTCATCCGTGTGTTGAAGACCCTTAATTTACAGGATAATCTTAAGAATTTCCTGCCAGATTTAAGTGTCCGCCCAATTGAAAGAGTCAGATTAGGTGGGAGAGAAAGAAAACGCGCACGCCCTATAAAATCTAACCGCAAAGATTCCACCTGGACATGGGGTGATAACAAGAAAGGTAATCCATGACAGACGCGAAGGTAATATTGTGGAATCGTGAGATTGGAGCTGTTTCCTGGCTTGAGGATCGTCAGATCGGGGTGTTCCAGTATCATCCAGAATTTATTGAGAGCGGTATTCAACTTTCTCCGCTGATGATGCCTATAAATAGTGTTCCATATGAATTTCCCTTTCTACCTAGAGAGGCTTTCAAGGGACTGCCAGGACTGATTGCAGATTCTCTACCTGACGCTTTTGGAAACGCAGTTATCAATGCCTGGTTAGCTGTTCAGGGGAGATCGCCTGAAAGTTTTAACCCCGTTGAAAGACTGTGTTATATTGGAACCCGGGGAATGGGGGCTCTTGAATTTGAACCCGCTTTGAAAATTTCTCCTTCAGGGTCAAATGAATTAGAAGTAGCAAGGCTAGTCGAATTATCAAACATTATTTTAAACAAAAGACAAGGATTATCTGGTTATTTAAATGGACGAGATGACCGAGAAGCGCTTGGGGATATTTTACGGGTCAGTACTTCTGCTGGTGGAGCACGAGCAAAAGCAATCATTGCCTGGAACCCGATCACAAATGAATTTCGATCAGGACAGATCAATCTACCACCTGAGTTTGAATACTGGATTCTTAAATTTGATGGTGTCAGCAATAATCGCGATAAAGAGCTAGCAGATCCATTGGGATATGGAAAAATCGAATTTGTTTATTCTTTGATGGCAGCTAAGGCAGGGATTGAGATGACTGAATGTCGTCTTCATCACGAAGGGGGAAGGAGCCATTTCATGACTAGAAGGTTTGATCGGGATATGGAAGCAGAAAAAATTCACATGCAATCGCTCAGTGCCCTTTCCCATATTGATTACAATCAACCCGGTCTTTTCTCTTATGAGCAGACAATATTCGTGATGGATCGATTAGGAATTTCTGAAAAAGAAAAAGAACAACAGATTTTAAGAGCCATATTTAATGTCATTGGACGGAATCAGGATGACCATGTTAAAAACATTGCATTCTTAATGGACAAAAGTGGAAAGTGGCATCTCTCACCAGCTTTTGATCTTTCATACGCCTATGATCCTTATGGCCTTTGGACTAATCAACATCAGATGAGTATCAATGGCAAGCGAGACAAATTTGAAAAAGAGGATTTAATCCATTTTGCGGAAATTGCAGGTATTAAAAAGGGTCGAGCGGAAGAGATGATTGAAAAAGTCGTGAATGCTATTAAGTGTTGGTCAGATCTGGCAGAAGAACATGAGATTGAAAGTGATAGGATCGCAAAAATCCAATCTACCCATAGATTATTCTTAATCTAAAAATAACTATCTGATTTCAGGGAGAAATTCGGATTTAGCAATCGTTCCTATTTAAAACGGAAAAATCAATGGGATCAACAGCAAGCTCACCAGCAGTGCCAGGATGGCAATTGGAATTCCATTCTTGAGATAGTCGGTGAAGCGATAACCACCCGGGCTCATCACCAATAGGTTGGCGGGATGCGATACCGGGGTCATGAAGCAGGCAGCCACCATGTAGGCAATGCCCATCACAAACGGATACGGAGACACTCCCAGACTGGTGGCTGTTGCCAGCCCGATTGGGGTCATGATGACGGCATTCACCACAGCCGGAATGAAAGGATTGATCAGCAGGGTAAGTGCCATGAGCCCGCCCAAAATGGCAACATTGCCATAAGGACCAGCAACCCGCACTACGATATCCGCCAGAAATTGGGCTGCCCCACTATCACGCATGGCGAACCCGAGCGGCATCATGGCAGCGATCAAAAAGATCGACTTCCAATCAATGGATTTGTGCGCTTCTTCCATCGTCAGGCAGCGGGTCAAGACCATCATTGCAGACCCAGCAATCGCAGCAATGGAAATGGGTAGCAAGCCAACAATTACCACTGCCACCACTGCCAGTAAGATCAGCCCTGCTATTGGTGCCTTTTTCAGGCGAGGTTTTTCCTGCACATCCTGGCGCAAAACGATATAATCGCGTTCCTTTGCCAGCAATTCAAAGCCTTCACGGGTACCATAACACAAAAAAGCATCGCCATACTGCAACGGTAAGTCCTGTAGCCCGGTGCGGTAGGGACGATCTCCATGCCAGATAGCCAGCACAGAGACATTATATTTCTCGCGGAAACGGATTTGTTTAAGCGTCTTACCAATCAATGATGTATACGGCGACAGAATCACCTCTACAAAGGAGAGCGACCCATTCTCCATTTCATGTAGATCAAATTTTACGTCTTTTTCAACTTGAATCTTCTGCAGTCCATTCAGCACTTCAATATCGGTGGGATGACCTGAGACAATCAACTGGTCGCCTGTTTCCAGGCTCATACCCGGCTCCGGAAATAGATATTCCTGGCCAGTTCGGATGATATCCAGCACGGTAATGCCATATGCCGAACCCAGTTTGGCTTCTGAAAGGGTTTGCCCTGCCAGAGCAGAACCTTCAGGAATATCAATGAAGAGCAAGCGATCTTCCAGATGGTAATCGCGTAGTTTATCCATACTCAAAATGCGGTAACCAGGTTGGTCGGATAAGGATTCCAGTTTGTCCAGTTGCCCTTCGATGAGCAAAATATCCCCGTTTTCCAGCTCCATATTTTGCAAATTGGTGCGCCGGATCAGATCACGTCGGCGGTTTGCCAGGACGTTTACACCAAATTTCTGGCGGAAATCAGCGCTCACTAGCGTTTTACCCTTAAATTCAGAGTTCTCGGTGATATGGATTTCAGCCAGACCAATGTTTTCGGAAAGCAAACGGGAGATGGTGGGGATTTCCTTTTCGATGATGAACATGGGAGAGCGAATGATCTTTTCGATTTGATCCAGACGTCCCAATGCCAAGAGTTGGTCACCACCCTCTAGCACCAGATGGGCATCGGGAGCCTGGCGTTTGCCATCTTTGCGCTTTACCGAAAGAATATTTAATCCCAGTGCTTTGCTGATGCGTGACTCTGCTAAAGTCTTGCCTGCCAGCAAAGTATCATCCGGCAGCACCAACATTGCCAGGCGTTCTTCCAGACCATACAGACTTTGCAAATCCTGCGCTGGTGGCATCTGTGTGGGAGAGACTGGCTGCGGAGATTTGCGCTGCGGTAAAAACCGGTGACCCAATAAATTGATGTAAATCAAAACCACTACAAAAATCGCTACACCAATGGGGGTAAAGGTAAAAATTCCCAGTGGTGGTAATCCGGTGTTTTCCACAAAGCCGCTTACCACAAGGTTGGAGGAGGTGCCAAACAATACCAGCATTCCACCCAGCAAGGATCCATATGCCATCGGGATCAGAAGTCGCGAAGCTACCCGCTTGGTGCGCCGGGCGATGTCGATGGTGACCGGCAGAAACATGGCTGCCACACCAATATTGTTCATAAAGGCCGATAATACGGCCGAACTTGTCATCAAGACTGTCAAAAGTCGTCGTTCCGTTTCGCCTGCCACCCGCATGACCAGATTGCCCAGAAACGAAGCCACCCCGGTGCGAGCCAGTCCGGAAGAAAGGATAAACATCGCCCAGATGGCTACCACTGCCGGATTGGAGAAACCAGCCAATGCATCCCCGGGGGACACCAGACCAAAGACCACCATCAATACCAACACAATCAACGCCACCAGGTCGGGACGCAGAATCTCGCTGATAAAGAATATGATTGCCAGTAGCAAAACACCAAAGGTCAGAGCAATATCGAGTGTCAAAGGGCATCCTTCAGGCTGAATTAATCCGGATAGTCTCCTGGCTCCCTTCCCGGAGAAGCCAATTTCGCTTTCTTAAATTATACAGGAATCCTGAAACTTGACATTGTATCTGACATTGATCATCATTCAGCTTTGGCGCTTAACGCTTAACCCCGTTTTTTAGATAATCATTTATAAGAGGATGTGGCGCGCCTGTGCTGATCTCTAAATCAGGGATCATCGCATCCAGTCCCAAGGATTGCAGTGTCTCAGTAGTAGGAACGCCATCCTGTTGAAAACCCATTCCGTGATAATATCCCTGAATCATCTCTTCGATGTCAATAGCCATACCAGCAATAGGACCTTTCTGCTGAGGAGGACTGCCCTGAGCGCGTTGGGTGATCTCATGCCGGATGGCTCCTTCACGGGCGTTGAACATCTGGCGCGTAGTTTGAATCCTGCCCCCGATTTCAAATATTTCCCCCGCTGTCATCTCCCAACCAGTGACCGCTGCCAGCATTTCCAGCATGCGATAATCACTGAAGAAATAAGAGAACATGCACAACCCCAGGCTCTCCATCACCTGATGGAGTTTGACTGACCAAACAGAAATCTCACCCTGACGGTAAGAATCTGTAGTCTTTTCAATCTTTGGCTTCAAAGGTGGAAAGAAGTCCGGGGTGCCCAGTTGCCCCATATCATAGTTGGATGTAGTGTGCCTGCCCGGTGTTGGATCCGCCACGAAGGACATACCCCAGCTTTTGGTCAGGCGCAGGTCATGCATGCCCATCTCGGCACCGTTGGCGTGGATGGCAAATACCTCCGTGCCCGGGAAGTGCTGGCTGGCTTGATGCACCCCATCTGCCAGCTTTGCCCCAATACCCTCACGGTTGACCATTAATTTGAGTAATGGTAGAACATAAGTGGGATCCCCCCAGACTGGCAGGAATCCCTGTGGGTAGTCCTGACAGACGAAATCCTCCTGCTTGAACAAGCCTTCTTCCACCCCCTCGAGCACATAAGCCACTGTGGTACCAGCGGAGATGCTGTCCATCCCGACCCGGTTGAGATATTCATTCACTTGCAAGAGCAGATCGATATCATCATTCAGGATCAATGCCCCGAACGAACAGGAGGTCTCGTACTCGGGGCGATGAGTCTCTTTGTCTTTATAGGGCAACTTATCATATTCCAGCAGATACCCGCACTTAAGCGGGCAGGAAAAACAACCATACTGTTTTTTACCATACTCGTTCAGGCGTTTGGCCCGCAATTTCATGGCTTTCTTCATGGGATAATCGATGTAACCCACCCCCTTATAATTCTTGACCGGGGAATCACCGTTTTGTGCAGAAATGATGGTGGTCATATTGGTACCGAGCGCAACGCCACCATACATGGTGCCCATCAGACGCGGAATGATGCTGCCCGGTGCAGCCAGACCCCATCTTTGGAAACGCGCATCAAAGGGGCAAAATAATCCAGATTTGGTGCCAATGGCTTTGACCAGCTGGCTGGATTTAAAATATTTCATGCGCGCAAAATAATACTTGTTCAGTTCCTGCAGTTTGGGACGATCCGCATACTCAAGCTTTTTATTAGCGCTCAGGCAGATGGCTTTCAGTTTTTTGCTGCCCATCACCGCCCCCAAACCACTGCGGGCAGCAATACGGCCTTTATCGTTCACATACCAGAGATCAAGGAGAGATTTTCGCCCGCCGGACCAATGGAAGCCACACAGGCACGCTGCCCGTGTTTTGTCATCAATTCCTCCTCGGTCTCGACCGTGTCCTTACCCCACAAAAAGCTGGCATCTTCCAGTGAAATGCCTTCCTGGGTTGATCAAAAGATAAACCGGCGTGGTGGACTGTCCTTTGAAAAAGATGGCATCAAAACCGGCACGCTTGATGGCAGGCCCGAAGGTTCCTCCAGCATTGGCATTGCCCCAGCCACCAGTGCTGTTTTCGCCGTTGGAGCGTTTGCCTTTACCCGTCAATGGGCTCTTGGCGCACACCGACCAACGCCCGGAAAAGCCTGCACTGGTACCAGTCAATAAGCCAGGGGTAAAAGCGAGCATGTTGTCCGGTCCCAACGGATCGCTATCAGGTGGGATGTGTTTATAGAGATAATAAGCTCCCAACCCATAACCACCCAGATAACGACGGTAGACCTCTTTCGGTAGTTCTTCGATCTGATATTGATGGCGGTTTAGATCAACCACCAGAATTTTTCCGTGAACACCCTTCATGTTGTATTCCTTTGTGCTCCTGTGTTGTATGCAACGATACTGTTTTGGAAAGTTCTAATGATTTTCCCTCTCGTTTTGTATCTCCTGAATATTCTAGCACTGTTTCACTCGCAAAGGTAGTTGAAATTCGTGAATACCTTTTCTGCAAAG
This sequence comes from uncultured Chloroflexia bacterium, assembly GCA_963765655.1. Lineage (GTDB taxonomy): Bacteria > Chloroflexota > Anaerolineae > Anaerolineales > Anaerolineaceae > UBA6170. The sequence continues at coordinate 453,568 of CAVXXH010000003.1, read as the reverse complement.
TTGTGGTGAAGATCTTTTAGGAATGTTGCGCTGGAATATAGAATTGTGTAACGTCAATTAATCAAATCCAATTTCCGTGCCTGAGAAACCGCTTCCGTCCGGTTACGAACCCCCAACTTGCCAAAAATATGATGAAGATGGCTTTTAACAGTACCAATGGTAATAACAAACTTCCTGGCTATATCTTGATTGGAAACACCAGAAGCAACCATCTGTAATATTTCTAATTCACGCCCTGTTAATGGGTCCACTAGAGAGTCTACATGTGGCACTTCTCTCATCTGGTTATCGTACGTAGTATTTACGCCTGATTCCACTTTTCGATTTCGAACTCCCCGAATGGAGTTTAAAGTCTGTTGTAAATTGGTTAAATGGATTCCCTCAAGTGCTGTTCGATGGATCAATTCATCCAAAAGAAAATTCTGGATAAAGACATTTACATGCCCGTTCTTTATACTGATTTGCAACGCCTTCTCCAGTGCATTAAAAGCAGCCTTTTCTTCGTCATTTTTGTGATACATCTGCGCCTGAATCAGGTGTAATTCAATCTCTCTGCCTTGTAACACTTTCGTAGCAGCCAGTTGAATTTGCTGTTCCAAAAAAGATTTTACGACAGATGGATGCCCTAATAAAATTTGTAAACGTGCCCAGATGAGATTGGCTTGATAGAACACTTCTGCTGTACCGATTGGTCCCAGACCCACCACCGGTAATTTTCCTTCCATAACACTGAGGTAAGAATTAAGCCATTCTCTGGCATCATCGATGGTCTCTTGCCTGGTTGGCTGAAGATTTAGCATAGCCTGCACCCTGAAACCCTGTGTAATATCCTGGAGATCCGGCCAAAGTGCGTTTAACTTATCCAAACAAGCCAGGGCTTCTGTCATGCGTCCCTGAACTTCATATAGTCGGAATTGTGCCAGGTATGCTGTCATCAGATAAAAAGGATTCATCGACCATCCCATGCGTTTCAAGCCCTGGCGTAGTAACCGGTCGGCTTCATCAAGATCATTCATTTCAAGAAAAACACATCCAGCAGCAATATCCAAACAACCGAGAGCAGGTAGTTCGATGGATTGCGTAGAGGTAGATGACCTGGTAACCTCATCAAATTCGGTTTGTGCTTTTCGGCAAATCTCCAAAGATTCCTTCAATCGGCCCTGACTGTAAGTCAAACGGGCAAGATGGAATGTCCCTTCAATGTACCCAAAATACAAACCAGCATTCAACGCCATTGGGATAGCCTCATCAAAAGATTGTTTTGCTTCGACTGGATGATTTAACGCCAGATCAGCATACCCGGTGAATAATAACCAGGTGAATCGACCTGGGTTAGCAGCTGAATAAGCGTTTAAGCGATGTTGGGCTACTGATCTGATGTTTTGAGCATCACCAGCCGGGTTGGGGATCATAGCCATGAGAGTTTGTACCACCGCTGTCAACTCTTCGATCTCGAACGCTTGAGCAGGGTCGTTCATCATTGCCAACGCTTGATTCGCTTGTTGTAAGCACGCTTCCACTCGTGCACGATTTTTTCCCTGGAAGCGGAACGCTAATGCCAACCCCTTAAAGATGTTGAGTTTGGGCCGTTTACGCAGCACTACCTCAGGAATTGCGGTGCACCATTCATATATGGTAGCAATTTCGCTCTGAATTATCAGGGTAAAACTATGTTGTTCGACAAAATCCGCAGCAAATTTCCAATCACCACAACGGAAGGCATGGTAAGCTGCTTCTCTCAGTAATCCTTTCATGGCAAACCAATTCGCAGCTTTTCGGTGTAATACTGCAATTCGCTCTTGTTGGCTATGACTTAACCATGCTTGGAGAAATTCTTGAAAAAGGTGATGATAGCGATACCAGTTTTCCTGTGAGTTTTCATCATCCAATGAAATGATAAATAAATTTAATTGCTCAATTTGCCTGAGCAATGAAGCGCTATTCTCCAAACTCAGAACTGCATCACAGATAGAAGCAGACATACGCTCCAGAACCGATGAATAAAGCAGAAATGACTGTAACTCCACGGGTAGATGGTTTAGGACTTCCTCGAATAAATACTCAGTTAGTTGCCGGTGACTACCGTTGAAATGAGCAATCGGAAAATCGCCAGCCACCCGCCCCGAAAGGGAAAGCGCTGCCAGTTGCAATCCGGCTGCCCAGCCTTCTACCTGTTCAGCCAACCTGCTCGCCAGGTCAGCGGATAGGTTAAGTTGCATAGCATCGCGTAGAAATTGTTGAGTTTCTTGAATGGTAAACCGTAAATCTGGAACCTTAACCTCGATCAGACAATTTTTAACGCGCAACCGGGCTATCGCTAATGGTGGGGTAACGCGAGTACCAATTACCAGGTGCAGATTATCTGAACGATAATTGAGTAAAAATTCCAAGACTTGATGTATAGCTGGGTTTTTAATGAGATGATAGTCATCCAACACCAACACGACTTCTCGTTCGATCAGGCTAATCACATTAATCACCATCGGAAGGAGGGTTCGCAGATCCGTTTCCGGTGAAGTTCGCAACAATTGTCCAACCGGATCCAACCCGCAATCAGTACCAAGAGCGTGTGTCAGGCTGGCAATTAAGTATGAACCAAAGGCTTCCTGGCTGTTGTCGCTTTCGTCCAGTGAATACCAGGCGACAGCCATACCCGTTTGTCTTAACATTTGTATCCACTCAAGAAGCAAGGTGGTTTTGCCATACCCCGCTGGTGCGCATATCAGCACAAGGTCGGTATCCGGCAGCAATGTAAGCTTATCAAATAACCGTGTCCGAGAAATTGCACTTGACCTTGGAACAGGAGGGCGAAATTTGGTCAGGATCAAAGAGGAAAAATTTTCCATAGATAGATTAATTTTACTCCGTTCTTTGGTTAACCCTCTTCTTGAAGATCTAACTTTTAATCTAACTTTAGATAGATGTCAGACAATCACGCTTGCATTAAGATCTAATCGAAATCATCAATAATATGAACAAGAAAGGATATGAAAATGAAAGAGAACAAATTTTTGGTAGCCTATGCAACAATGAGTGGATCCACACAGGAAATTGCTGAATTTATAGGTCAGGAATATAAAAATATGGGGATTGCTGTGGATGCTCAACGATGCCGGGAAGTATCAGATCTTAGAGAATACAGCTCAGTAATTCTTGGTGCGCCGATTTACATGTTTCGTCTGCATAAAGATGCCTTGCGATTCTTGCAACGCTTTCAAAAACAATTAGTAGACTTACCTGTAGCTATTTTTGCTGGAGGTCCTTATGGTGATAATGTTGAAGAGGATGCTATTGAAGTTCGTAAAAATCTGCAAACTGAATTGGGGAAATTCACCTGGTTGCAACCCCTCAGTGTACAACTTGTCGGTGGGCGATTCGACCCAGCACTACTCCGTTTCCCTTACAACCTGATCCCTGCGCTTAAAACCAGTCCTGCCAGTGATATGCGTGACTGGGGAGAGATCCAGTCCTGGGCAAGAAGTCTTCCAGAACTGGTTGCAACCAAGATGACAAATCGATGAGGAAAAGGAGAATCTGATGAAAAACGCAAAACAAATTTTTGTTTCTGTGATGGGCACCTGGATGGGATTGGCGGGTATCGAACATGGAATTGGTGAAATCATGCAGGGCAATGTCTCTGCGCCAGGGGTCATGATCCTATCCTGGCCTGACGCTGCCTTTTTTCAGATTTTGAACGGTGAGCCAGCAATGACATTAATCCCCAATCTTCTGGTGACTGGAATCCTGGCTATCACCTTTTCCCTCCTGTTTATTGTTTGGGCTATCTTTTTCTCCATGCGTACTAATGGTGGGTTGGTGATGATACTCCTGGCAATTCCCATGCTGCTGTTTGGTGGTGGCTTATTTCCCCCAGTTCTGGGAGCGCTTATCGGTGTCGCCGCAACTATTCGACAGAAAAAATCTGAACTTCTCAAGATGGGTGGGATACGTTACTGGTTTGGTAAGAATTGGCGCTGTGTGTTTGTAATTTGTATTCTTGCCTGGCTTGCTTTGCTCCCTGGGGTACCAGTTTTGGAATACTTTTTCAATATAGATGTTACCTGGATTACAGTGGCTTCCATGTTGATCGCTTTCTCTATGTTATTTCTGGCTTACTGGAGCAGTAATCAACACGATCATTTAATGTCAACCAATTGAAGTGAACCTTTCCTAATCCAATAAGTGAATCGAAATAAATCAAGGAGTAAGAACCAATGAAAACCCAATATTTAGAATCAACATTTCCGGATGAAAGCAGGAACAATCTATTACAAATTGGAGCAGGAGCAGCTATACTGGCAGGCGTTCTTTTTCGACGCAATTTAGGTGTAGAGATTGCTCTCTTCAGCCCGATTGCTCCCCCATTCAAGCCGGTTGATTGGCTTTTGATGCTTCAATCCCACCGCTTTCTAGGGTTGGCTTATCTGGGTATTTTTGATCTGGTAAATGTTATTCTTCTGGGATTGATGATGCTTTCCCTTTTTCTTGCGCTCTGGGATGCACAATCAAAGATTCCTTTGCTTGCCATAGTACTGGGTTTCTTCGGGGTAGTCACCTATCTCAGTTCTAATACAGCTCTTTCTGTTCTGTCGTTAAGTAATCAATATCAGTTTTCAACCAGTGAAGTGCAACACTCTGTTCTGATCTCAGGAACAACAGCTTTACTGGCACTCAATCGGTTCAGCAGTCCCGGTGCATTTCCCGGTTCTGGTGGATATGTCAGCTTGTTTCTTATCGCAATCGCTGGGTTTCTCTTCTCAATTTCCATCTTAAAAAATCCCCGATTCAGTCGTCGGATTGCCTATTTAGGCGTAATTGCAAACAGTCTGGATTTGATCTACTGCCTGGGTTGGCCATTCGTGCTGCCATCCGTTCAGGAAAAGCTGGCAATCGTGTGCATTCCAGCAGCTGGATTCTTCCTGATGATATGGCATATACTGATCGGAATACGTTTGCTTCAACTCGCAAGGATGAATTCAAACCTTGCTTCAGAAACAAACTTCAACAAACGAACCTGACCAAACGAATCACATTTGATGAAGCATTAACTAGCTTTAATAATGCTGTTTGTTATGATATCCACCTGGAATTATCGCCCGAAAGATCTTCATGATCCGTATCACCCATGATGATTTCAACAGTATGCTCCTGTCCATCATCCACAAGCGAAATGGACATACTATCGATAATTTTTCCATCCAATATTGTGACCTTTACATTGTGAGTAACGTGGTCAGGGTTGATCACTCTGATTTGATAACTGGCTGTCCCGAACAGATATCGAATCTCAAATCCATCCCAATCTGGTGGAATAACCGGATCGATTCGCAGAGAGTTACCGGTTTTCTTGAAGCCCAGGATTCCTTCCAGTCCAAGGCGGTACATCCACGCAGCAGAACCAGTGTACCAGGTCCAACCACCGCGACCTCGATGAGGAGGTTGACTGTAGATATCGGCACAAATCACGTAAGGTTCAACGCGATAGTTTGACACCTTTTCCTTGGTGTCAGACATATGAATGGGGTTGAGCAGATCGAAGAGTTCGCCGGCTTGTTTTCCATCCTTCAGATTTGTAAAAGCCCAGGCTGTCCAGATCGCTGCATGTGAATACTGCCCGCCATTCTCGCGAATCCCTGGAAGATAACCTTTGATATAGCCTGGATCGTGCTCCGTTTTATTAAATGGTGGTGCAAAAAGCAAGGACAAGCGGTCCTGAGTGTGAATCAATCGTTCCAGTACCGATTGCATAGCCTGGCGACTTCGGTCTGGGTTACCTGCTGCACTGATTACAGACCACGATTGAGCGATTGCATCGATCTGGCATTCGATTTCCAGAATCGAGCCCAGTGGGGTTCCGTCATCATAATAAGCGCGACGGTACCAATCACCATCCCAGGCAGATTGTTCCACTGCAGAGGCATATGCTTGGGAGCGGGCTCGATAATTTAATGCTGTTTCATATTTCCCCAGGTTGTCACACAGCTTAGCAAAGCTTTCAAGGACGTCACACAAAAACCATGCCAGCCAGACGCTCTCGCCCTTTCCTTCTTCCCCTACCCTGTTCATGCCGTCATTCCAATCACCAGAACCAATCAATGGTAATCCGTGCATTCCCCTGGTTGCACCTTTTACAATCGCCCGGTGGCAATGCTCAATCAAAGGATAACTTTCATTTGTTTGCAGAAATTCACCATAACGTTCATTCTCGCCAATATTCAATAGCTGCCCCTCCAAAAACGGAATTTGTTCCTGAAGAATACTCATATCACCGGTGATTTCAACATATTTTGCCGTGACATAAGGAAGCCAAAGCAGGTCATCTGAGAAGCGCGTTCTCACACCTCGCCCAGAAGGTGGGTGCCACCAATGCAGGACATCGCCTTCGACGAATTGGTGGCGCGTAGCATTTATTATCTGATCGCGTGAAATGGTTGGGTCTATTGTCAATAAACTCAATATATCCTGAAGCTGATCACGAAAGCCAAAAGCTCCGCTGGATTGATAGAATGCTGAACGACCCCAAATACGGCAGGAGAGGCTCTGGTAAAGCATCCATTGATTGAGGAGTAGATCAGTGGCTGGGTTTGGGGTGTGTACCTGCAACGTGCCAAGCAATTGATTCCAAAATACCTGAGTGCGCGCCAAAGCCAATTCAACGTTAAGAGGATCTTGGTACTTCCTGGCAAGTTCACGCGATTGATCCTTATTTCTCCCCTGTCCCAATACAAAGTAAATTTCTTCAACGGCTCCGGGAAGAAGATCAAGATGCACTTGAAGGACTGCGCAAGGGTCCTCTCCGGGTGTAAGACGTGATTCTAATCCGATGCGCTTCAAACCAGCCGGAGATGCTAAGGTTCCACCTCGCCCAATAAATTCGGTTCGGTCAGCAGTCAACCCATGGATATGTTTACTGGCAATCAGAAAAGCAGTTCGTTCACCAAATTCTGTGTTGAAGGGGTTTGTAGCCATCAAACTAGATGTTACTGCATCATATTCCGGAATGATATAAGGCAAGGACAATTCATGGGTTTTCCCTAATACCCATTCGATATATTGTGTAGCGGTAATCCGACGGGTACGTTTACTATTATTTTCTACTCGTAAATGAATAATTTTTACCGGGTCTTCAGGGCTTGCAAAGAGTGTCAGACGCTGGCTGAGTTTATGAGAGGTGTGTTCAAAAATGGAATAGCCTGCTCCATGTGTGACGCGATAGGGTTCGTCTGCTCCAGCTGGTAAGGGAGTTGGTGTCCAAACAGAACCGGTTTCCTCATCACGCAGGTATAGAACCTCACCGGTTGGATCACTAACAGGATCATTAGACCAGGGTGATAATCGATTTTCTCCGCTGTTCTCTGACCAGGTACACTGGCTTCCGGTTTCGCTAACCATAAAACCAAAGTTTTGATAACCGATCACATTCACCCACGGTGCAGGGGTAAACTCACCAGGAAACAACTCGATTATATATTCACGACCATCATTGCTAAAGCCACCATAACCGTTAAAAAACTGTAAGGATTCTTTGCTGTTGCGTTGTTTTTGTTCTTTTGCGTTGGTTTTTACTTTGGTAGATTTGGAAGGAACAAATTCTGGTAAATGATACACAAATGTTGAATAAGCTGGCATCTGAGTAGAAAGAGATCCTAGCTTTCCATGGACAAGGAACCGTCCAGCGGTTTGCAACAAATTACGCTCATCCAATTTAATCTGGTCTGCATACAGGATAAATATACCGCCACGCTGATTCAACCATTGCTCTCTTTGTAAGCGGCTAACCAGGCGATAGAGCATTCCACTTAATTCTGCGCCATAATCCGTTTGTTGATGATTGAGAATGACAACATCCACCATCAATCTTCGGCTTCGTAAAAATTCATGAACCTGCAAAACCTCATGAACTAAGTCTATCTGTTTGGGATCCTCAATCTCAACCAGTATGATCGGATAATCTCCCGATATTCCAAAACGCCATAATCCAGACTGACCAAGCTTGTTGGCAGCAATTGTTTCTGGCAAGGTACGTGCCGACCTGTTTGGATACAGCAATGCCGAAAGGATCTGCATCGTATTTGTAAACAACTCAGAATTATAGTTATGTTTGCCAAGCCAGACCTGCCCAGCAGTATTTGCCTCAATAAACGAACTCTCAATCATTACCCATTTGCTATAGCGATTAGCCAGTGAAAGAATCGATTCTCGGCTGTCTCCAGCGAATGTAAGGTAGGCCATTTCAATGCTATCGTGAGAATTAACATCAATTTCAATTCCAAGGGACAGGATAGGATCCAGGGTGGCACCACTTGTGCCTGTCAGGTATTGATCAGAGGTGAGTGCCTCTGGATTGTGAATATTTCTTCCGCGACCTATGAATCGATTGCGGTCTGCTTCATGATAGATTGCGTGTTTGTTATGATTTTGCTTCCCATTTTTATTGACCACCACCATATGTCCCAGAAAGATTGGGGCGTCATCACTGGAACGTAGACGTCTCGTGAAGATTTGCAGATTTAGTTCGGGTACAAATTCAGTCTCAATAAACAGCTTATTGAAAGCAGAATGATGGTTGTCATTTTTCTGTTTTGTTAGAATTACTTCACTATAAGAAGTCAAACGTAATTGGTGTAATTTTGTGTCGGTGTTGTGTAAACGAATAAGACGGATTTCAACCGGGTCGTTAGGACAGATGGTAATTTCCATTGTAGAGGTAATATTTTCCTCAATCCGATTAAAAACTGCCTTATGCGCAAAGAAAGTTACCTTAATATTCTCTTTTTCACTGGAAAGGGGTTGAAATCCGGCTGACCATATTTTTCCTTGCGACAAAGGAACCTTCTTTGTTTTCAAAAGAACCCTTGTTTTGGATATATATCCATGTTCCCCATGAGTCTTGAACACCATCAGCTTGCCAACGGGTAAGATCTACATCTCGCCAGCTACTATACCCACTACCCATATTCGAAATGATTACACTATAATAACCATTTGAGAGGAGATTTACTTGGGGAATCGATGTGTGAACAGGCACATTCCAGGGTCTGATTTCAACAACAGTTTTAGATAAGCGTTGTATTCCTTTAACCTCTTCAGCAAAGGGTTTTTGTAATTCCAACGATTGCGCTATCTGTTCCTGGAGAAGCAATTCAACGCTTTGTATGCGTGGGTCATTGTGCATCCGGTATATCATTTTATTTTTATTAAAATAATTAGCAATGGCCATTAAGATCATTCCCTGGTGATGAGCCATATATTCACGTACTACAACTGAGGACTCACTCACCAATAACCGATGCGTTGTGAAATCAATTGCTTCATACAAACCATATATACCCATGCCATCATGTTCCATTAAATTAATCAAATTTTGAGCTACAGCATGGGGGTTGTAACCAATTGCAATCATCGAGGCATATGGTGCAATGACAAGGTCATCGCTTAATCCTCGTTTAAAACCAAGTCCAGGAACCCCAAATGCTCTATACTGGTAATTTTGATTTCCGTCAAAGCGGTAATACCCTGATTCAGAGATGCCCCATGGCACACCTTTTGCTTTTCCATAAGCAATTTGATGCTGAACTGCACCATTGGCACTCTCTGACAATAGTGTTCCAGGATAGGAATGCAAGAAAAGAGATGGCATCAGATATTCAAACATGGTCGCACTCCAGGAAAGCAATACCACTCGTCCTTCTACCCGGGTGAGTGGTCTGCCAAGGTGCAACCAATGAGATTGAGGCACCTCTCCTTTTGCAAGAGCAATGATGGATGCAATCCTTGACTCAGAAGCAAGTAAATCGTAGTAATTTTTATCAAGTTCCCCAACATCCAGATTTAGACCAATGTGAAATATTCGCCGCTGAGGATGGTAAAGGAATTTAAAATCCATTTCTTCCACAAATATTTCTGCATTGTTCATTATTTCGGAGAAGCTTTTTATCAGAGCTTCTGCATTCACTCCTGCTTTTACCAGCGCAACCTCCAGCGCATCCAGCCAATCCAGCGCTTCGCAAACTTCGATTGTGTTTTTTGAGGTCTGAAATTCTTTTACCTTATTTCGCAAAGTAGCTGTATTACAAAGTCCATTGCTAACAAAAACATGAATTTTGTAGAGGTTTGGGTTGTACGGTAACTTTTTTTGTAAATTTTGAATCTCATTGATTAGTTGATTTTCAATAAAGAATTCAGGGATCTGCTCAAATAATGGAATCCAGGGCACCAGTTCAGTGATTGTTCTTTTAATAACCTGATGATGGCGCGTAACCTGGGTTGCCACTTCCTGTAAATTACGCATCGAATCCAAACTAAAAGAAGAGTAGCCTGCATCGATTAGTTCAATCAATTGTTTTGAGAGGTCTGGCCAAAATTGCCCATTTACCTTCAGATAAAGTTCATACCATCGATTGGGTTCTGCCTTTAAATGCCAGATTTCTTCTTCCATCTGTTCGATCTGATGATTGATTTTTTCAATAAAGTGATCATGCTCTTTGTTGCGCATGACATTTAATAACCTGGTCAGATTTGAAATGGTGTCCAGGTAACCCTGCCAATGAGCCCATCGAAAAATACGGTCACGTGGTGTTTTTGTGCAAGACTGCGCAATAATAATCAAACTGGCTGCCAGGTTGCCACTATCTACTGTAGAAACGTAACGAGGATTAAGCGGCTTTAATGTCTGCGTGTCATACCAATTTAAAAAATGTCCTCGGAAGCGTTCCAACTGGTTTAATGTGTCCATTGTTGTTGATAGGCGGGTAGCCAGTTCAATTTGATCAAGGTAACCGAGATCGTATGCCGCTAATGTCGATGTGAGCAACAGCCCTATATTGGATGGTGATGTGCGATGAGCAATGATCCCTACCGGAGTTTCTTGAAAATGATCAGGGGGAAGCCAATGATCTTCCGGACCTACAAACCTTTCAAAAAAGCCCCATGTCCGCCTGGCAAGCTGACGAAAGAGCAGCGCCTGTTCGTCACTCAGGGGAGGGGTTTGACTTTTAATTTGGACGCTGATCCATTGGGCGATTAAAGGTGATAGCATCCATAATAGTAGGATAGGTGAAGCAATCAATAATCCCGGTACTGACCATCCCCCAATAAAAAATTGATAACCCGTGGTCAATCCAATCAAAGCCAGGATACTCAACGCAGTTGCCATCATCCTGAACCAGGTGGTTTTTCGATACATTTCCAGTCCAAAAAGGTGGGCGGTTTGAGCGGCTGTTGTCCATTGTAAAAGATCTCGGCGGCTGATCAACAGGCGATAAAGAGTAGTCAAAATAGCGTCCAAAGCGTTATATGCTTCATATGGCAGAAAAGCCAATGCTAATAGCCAACGCATGAGAGTCCGTTTTAAGGGTTGAAACGCCAATTCAATCGTTTCACCAGCCAGGGTCTGAAATGTACTCCTGGCTAAACTTGTAATTAATGGTATACCCAAAGAAAGTAAAATTACGATCGCCCACTGAATATTCAGATCAGGTAAAAAAATGATACCCAGAACATAGATCAATATGAGCGCAGGGGCAAGCAGTGATCGATTTAGATTATCGAACATTTTCCAGCGATCAATTGCTGAGAATTTTATCCTGAACTTTCCTGGTTGAAGCAGCCAGGGTAAGAGTTGCCAATCTCCACGGATCCATCGTTGTTGTCTTTTAACCTGGACATAATAATTGGGAGGATAATTCTCAATCATTGTGATATCAGTTACCAGTCCAGCCCGACCCATAATTCCTTCCAACAGATCGTGACTGAGCACGCTGTTTTCGGGAATGCGATTATGCGTACTTTTTTCGAAAGCATCCACATCATATATACCTTTGCCAACGAAGGTCCCCTCGCCGAATAAGTCCTGATAGACATCAGATACTGCCCGGGTATAAAGATCCAGACCTGTGTCTCCTGCAAAGATGCGTGTGAACCAGGAATAATCGGAACTTCTGGGATGAATCTCCATGCGCGGTTGCAGTATGGTGTAGCCGGAGATTACCCGTCCAGTCGCTTCATCAAACCTGGCATGATTCAGTGGATGGGCTAACGTACCTACTAAACGCCGGGCAGCTCCAGTCGGCAAAATGGTGTCAGCATCCAGAGTAATCACAAAACGAATTTTTTGCAAACCTGTACTCAATTTTGAGCCAGTATTAACATTTACAAATGAAACATCCTGATTACCTCGTATTAATAAGTTTAATTCATGGAGTTTGCCACGTTTACGTTCCCAACCCATCCAACATCCTTCTGAAGGGTTCCATAATCGTTTTCTGTGTAAAAAATAAAAAAGTTGTTTTTCGTTTGTGTCAGGAAATTGTGTTTGATCTTCGATCTTTGATTGAATATATTTTGTATTCAATTCTTCCATTACTGACGCTGCATACCCGATCAATTCTTCATCTTCGGGTAAAATTTCACTGGCTGCATCCGGAAAATCTGTTAATAAAGCAAAAACAAAACCTGATTCGGGATTACGAAGATATTGCATTTCAAGTTCGCGAAAAAGATCCTGAACCTCCTGGTGACTGGAAATCATGGCTGGAATAACAATCAGTGTTCTAAATGAATCAGGAATCTCTTCTTTGAAAAGCAGCTTAGGCAGAATGTGAGGTTTTTTGCGTAAAGTGATCAACCAATTAATCAGGTTGGCGGACACATTGAATATCGGGACCAGCAATAAAACTAACAATATGAGGACAGAAACCTTTTGCAAGGAAGTGACTGCCTGGAAATTAACGGTCTGAAATATAACAAGAGTAATGACCGACAAAAACATAAACGATAGCAACCAGATACCACCAAGGTAAAGAGCGCTGGCATGTTTCAATGCCCAGCGTTTAAATACTGTTTTAAAATTCGGATGGTAACCAATTTTGGTCTCTAATACAGGTCGGCTCTCTCCCAGCAAGTAATTTCCGACATGCTGTTCCAAATTATAGGGAGATGATTCAAGCTGATTAACATTAGAAGAAATTCCAGCAAATTCTTTTTCTTTTTTGTCATTTTCTCTGGCTAAATTGAGTGTGATTTCGGATATTTTCTTCTCTTCCTGACCACTTGAAAACGAAAGCAATTCGATTTCTTTCCGATACATATCACGAGTCTTGAAATCCATCAGCGGATATATGCCTGCAGGATCTGCGCGCAAGATCTTCTCAACACTGCTAACGGATTCGAAAAAGTCATTCCAGTCTTGTTCGGAGATGTTGCGCAGGCTGAGGATAATATTCGCTACAATCCCACTGACTGAAGAATCTCCTATTGTTGCATTGGTTGTGGGAATAGGCTCATTCTTTCCATCCGGTAGTGTAAATAAGGGTGGCAGGTTAGGCGGGTTCTCAGGTTGAATAACACCTAACAACACATGTGCCAGGATTTGTACCAATCTGTAGCGTAAAAAAATGGGGAATGCCCATAGTTCGCCCATTGTAAGGGTCACATTTTCCTGAACCTTAATCAAGGTTGCTTTCATGTCCTCCATATTTAACAAATAATTTTGGGAGGAAAGCCCAGCACAGACAATCACATAAATACGTGGAAAATCCGTCAAAGAATTTTCCATTAATTTTGGCAATTGATTATAAAAACTTGTTGGTATATCTTGAGAAATTTGTCGAAACGTCCGCTTGATAATATAATAGTTGTCCAGCATCCACTCCGAAGCAAATGTTAGAGAATTTCCTTTATTGGTAGCCTCTCGAAAATAGGTATGTGCCTCTTCTAACCAGGCACTATACAGCTTAATTTCATTCTCCCCTATTACAGCCCTCTTTCCAGATTTTGAAGTGAATACACGGGCGTTCTGATAATTTTTTACCAGCGTTGAGTCTAATTCATTCAATTGTTCCGATATCAATGAAGTAGAATCTTCCGAGAAAGAGAAGTTCTGTTCTCGTTCTTCATCATTTGATTTTTTCAGCATATTTAGCGTCTCCCAGATTTTTCTGCAGCAATCTGAGCAAGACTGGGTTTGACTTGCGAAAGTGGCGTATCCTGGATGATCAGTACAGATTTACTTCCATACTCCAGAAAGTTTCTTGAAATGCTCCCATAAGGATAGTTGAATTGACCTGAATAACCGTGAGCGCAAAAAACCACTAAATCGATATTTTCCTGTTCAGCCTGGTCGTGTATGGCAGAAACAATGCTGGAGCTCTCAACGATGCGTGTCTCACAGGCAACAGGTAATCGATCTTGTAATTCAGACAGATATTTATTTACAGCATCATAGCAAATATTTAACAATTGCTCTGAAAGCTGGCTTATTTCCACCGGGATAGGTTCCGGAATAGGAAACTCGGGTGGCCGAATGACGGTTAGTATTAAGATCCTTGGTTTTTCGTCCGGGTTAATTGGAATATCGTTTGTAGAAATGTCACTTTTTGCCAATTCTGCTCCAATAGACATCGCCCACTCAGCGCGTCGTGAGCCATCGATTGGAAGCATAATTCGATTATATTGAATGCTGGGCTCATTCATTTGAGGTTGATCAAAGGAACGTACAATTAAAACAGGTAGATAGATCATGCTTAATACTTTTTGGGTAATACTGTTAATATTCCAACGACTGAAACCTCCAGCACCATGCGTGCTGATGATGATTAAGTCAATATTTTCACTATGAGCAAAATCGACAATATTTTCTGCGACCCTGCCTTCCCGAATATAATATTCCACCCTATTTGTTTCATTTTCTTTATTGATCAATGATTTTTCACCGAGTTTTTTTCGAATCTGTAATGCTATTCCTCGCAAATATATATCAGCCTCAGTTTTAATAATTTGCCAGCTTAATGGATCACAAGCATTGGAGTCGGCTTGACTAAAAGCTGGATCAAGTACCTGTAATAAAATAATGTCCGAATTATAAATTCGGGCAAATAGTTTGGCATGCGGGATCGCTCGTTCTGCAAGCGTTGATCCGTCTAATGGGACAAGGATTCGGGTAAACATAATAGCAACTCCATACTTTCAGCAAGATCTGTAAGAAAGACGTTTTTACAATACACATCATTCAGGTTATTTGGTTGCGAAGGTTCTATTATGTTCAATAGCAATTGCGATAACACTAAACTGGTTTTTTCTTCATTTACAAAACCAGTAATTCGGTGGTTATAAAAACGACAAACAAAAATCTTCTTTTACTCACTTTCATTATACAAGAATCACATGTTATCACAAACAAACCGCATTTGTCTAATCTGAGTGAAAACCTTTCTCCCCCGAAATCTTTTTGTTTTTCTAATCCCTCTCAAACGAAACATGCATGATTCTCGCTAATTTATGGGCATTCGACAATAGATTGTGATCCGAAATCTGTTTATACTGGGTAACAATAAGAAAAGATTTGACTGGCTTTGAAAGGTACGCTTGCCATGAATCCCATCCTGGAACGCTGTCTGGAAGATCTGGAAGGAAGGATTGACCCGGACGATGAAAACCGTTTATATCAATCCTGGCTGGATTTTGTAGAAAATCGCTTCCAGGGGGAATTCTTTCGACCACAACGTAAGCGCACGAGTCCTCCCGGGGTAGAGTGGCCAATTGTTTCCATCAACAGCACCCTGGAAGATTATGACCACATGGCGTTGCAGCAATATCGCTTATGTTCCCAACAATTGGAAAAAGGGGATGGAAATTTATTGAGTGTGCGCTGTAATTACGGCACCAGCATCATCCCGCTTTTGTTTGGGGTGCAGCCATTTATCATGGAAGAGAGCGCTGATACACTACCTATTTCCCAACCCTTAAATGATCTGGATGCGATTAGAAATTTGATAGCTCAGGGTGTTCCCGACCTAAGGAAAGGGTATGGAGAAAGAGTGATTGCCATGGGGGAATATTTTAAAGAGCTCGGTAAACAATACCCTAAAATCGGTAGATATGTGCATGTCTATCATCCCGATCTGCAGGGACCCATGGACATTTGTGAATTGGTGTGGGGCAGTCGACTCTTTCTGGATGTGGTGGACCATCCTGAGATTGTGCACGATTTTCTGGGACTGGTAACTGAAACCTATACGGCTTTCATGCGAGCCTGGGAGCAGGTTTATCCCTTCCAGCCGGATGGCAATGTGCACTGGGGCCTGCTTCATAAAGGCACCATCATGCTGCGCGATGACTCCGGAACGAATTTCTCACGCCGTATGTATGAAAAATTCATCCTGCCCTACGATCAGCGCTTGCTGGACGAATTTGGCGGTGGCGCTATTCATTTCTGTGGTAAAGGGGACCACTTCATCGGTTTGTTGGGAGAGATGCATGCTTTACAAGCCATCCAGCTCTCCCAACCGCACCTGAATGACATGCCAAAAGTGTACCAATACACGGTTGACCGCGGCATCAAGCTGATCGGGTTGGATTACTCAGCTGTCGAACAGGCAGTTCAAGCGGGGATCGATTTGAAGGGACAGGTGCATGCTTTAGAAGCCTGGTAAAAGTTACGTTGGAAACAATATCATGCAGATTATTGCGGAACGGTTAATGCTTTTTCAGCAGCTTTCCATTCCTGTTCGATCCTGGTAGTATCCCAATCCAGTTCCCTGGCAGCGATGTCCATAACCCTTTGCAGCACTTCTTCACCAGGATGACCCAGTGTGCCGATGCCAGTTCTTCTTAATAGAATATCAATCAAAGTACGAGCCATTTCATTGCGAATGGCAAAGACAACCTGTGCCAGGATTTCTCCATCAGCATTTATAGAAGAAGCATATTCTGGTTGATTACGGGCAATCTTCAGCACCTGGGCAAACTCAGTGCCGTAAAGTCGAGCAAGATATTCGATCGTTTTCTCCGAAAAATCTTCATTTTCAAAGACTGATGATCCGATAAAGGATTTGATATTCTTAATCTCACTTCCAGCCAGATATTTTTTTGATGTTATTGATTTATACGAACCCATTCCAAATTTCTTCACCGCCATCCGAACAACATTCTCTGCCAGACTGCGACTGGTGGTGTATTTTCCACCTTCCACAGTAATTAAGCCTTTCAAACCATCTTTTTCATTGTCATAGATCTCATACTTGCGGGATGATTTATACACTTCCTTGGTCTGATCCTCGACCAATGGCCTCAACCCACCATAGGTGAAGAGCACATCGGAATAATCGATCTGATCATTTTCACTCAATGCTGCATTTACTTCAGCTAAAAACTCTTCAATTTTTTCGCGGGTGA
This sequence comes from uncultured Chloroflexia bacterium, assembly GCA_963765655.1. Taxonomy (GTDB): domain Bacteria; phylum Chloroflexota; class Anaerolineae; order Anaerolineales; family Anaerolineaceae; genus UBA6170. The sequence continues at coordinate 436,396 of CAVXXH010000003.1, read as the reverse complement.
TTTCGTAAGCATCCGGGTCACCTATATATTCGCGATCGGTAGTGCCAATCAACGAGTGGCCACGCCACGGAATGATATTGAAGTATCTGCCACTGGGAGACATCATACCCACACAATGGTGATTGACCAAATTACGAGTGATGATGTGAATGCCTTCTGAGCGGCGAATGTTCTGCGAGCTCTGTTTTCCAGTAGCAATTTCCAGAATCAAATCTGCCCATGGTCCACCACAATTAATGATCAATTTTCCGCGAACATTCTTTTTTTGATCCAGCAGCAGGTCATGTACGACCACTCCTTCCACGGTGTCATTGGAATGCAGGAAGTCCACCACTTTGGCATAGTTAGCCACCTCAGCACCCAATTTCACAGCTGATTTAATAAAGGCCAATGTCAGACGTTCCGGAGCGATCGAAGAGCAATCATAGTATAGAATCGCACCGGTAAGTCCATCTGTTTTAACAATCGGTTCCATTTCCTGAATTTTTTTCCTGGGAATATATTTATGCAACGGAATTTTTTTGGAGTCATCCCAGGTAAAACCTTTATCGTAAGAGAGTAGATCATAGATAATCATCCCTGGCTCTAAAATCCATTTGCTGCGAGCCCAGGTGTTATATAAAGGAATGATAAAAGGAATGGGATAAACCAGGTTCGGAGCAATATTCTCCAGAATACGGCGTTCTTTCAACAATTCACGCACCAACCCGAATTCAAAATTTGCCAGATAGCGTAATCCGCCATGAATCAGTTTAGATGTGGCAGCCGATGTAGCAGCACTGAAATCATTCTTCTCCAGCAAGGCGACAGAGAATCCCCTGGATGCTGCTTCATATGCTACCGAAGCACCAGTGATCCCTCCTCCAATGACAATAACGTCGTACACTTTCTGGTTGTTTTCTTCAATAAATCGCTTCATGGATCACTCCCTTTAAGTAGAGGTAATAGATTAATAACTGAATTGTTTTTGTTTCCAATCAGAGGACAATTTTTTTAGCCTTTGATTTGCATAGGTGAAAAATTCTTTGTAGGCTGCACAAAAATGATTGCGATTCACATTGTTAGGATTTCGAAAGCGATCTTTTGTGCAGCCACCGCGGCAAAGTTTTATCCACTCACAGGTAAGACATTCTCCAGGCACTTTTGATTTCAACTTACCAAATTCAGATTGTTTATCTGAATTCATCAAATCCACCAGAGGTCTCTCCAGCAAATTTCCAAGCTTCCAGTCAGAGTCCACATAAAAATCGCATGGATAGACATCACCATTATGTTCAATCACCAGATATGTGCCACATGTATTTGCCTGTGTGCATTCAGTAGGTGCAAATCCGGCATATTGAAATAAAAGTGACTCAAAAAAGCGGATGGATGTCGTTGGTATCCCATTTGAAAAATCTCCCAGCCACATGTCGAAAAGTTTACAAAGAAATTCACCATAACCCGCAGCGGACAATGAATAGCTGGCAACATCTTTCACATCAGAAGCTGTCTCCAGACAAGGTATAAACTGCATGAAATGTAATCCAAGTGATTTATGGAATGTGTAAATTTCCTCTGGAAATTGAGCGGAATAGTTGTTGATCACCGTCAGCACATTGACTTCCACCCCAGCATCCAACAATCGTTTAGCAGCTGAGGTTACTTTTTCAAATGAACCTTTGCCATTTTTTTGCATGCGGTAATGATCATGAATATGCTTTGGTCCATCTAATGAAATCCCGATCAAAAAATGGTATTGTTTGAAGAGTTGTGTCCAGACTTGATCCATCAGGATGCCGTTGGTTTGTAATCCATTCGCAATCATTTTTCCAATGCCATATCGTTGCATGAAACCTAAGGCTTTTTTGTAAAAATCAATCCCCATCAGGGTCGGTTCACCCCCCTGCCAACCAATGGAAAGCGCCGGCACGGGTTGAGCGCATAATTGGGCAATCATGGACTCCAGCACTTGCTCATTCATTCGCCTTTTACCGGAGGGAGGATATGTACTGTTCTGTGTGTAAAAACAGTAGGAACAATCCATATTGCAATCCGCTCCGGATGGTTTGATTAAAACATCCGTAACCGGTATATGCGCTTTGGCTTTATTGATGATCAGTTTTGAAAACATTTTTCCTGGTAAACCTGGCTAAAATCTTTGCAAGAACCCTGTAAATCGGTTTATTTTGTTTATAAATTTTTCTATAAACCTGTTGATACAGCTCAGCGTACAGTTTCTGGTTTTTCGGATCTGGTTGCACTTTCTGGCTGATGCGGGACATCCCCTGGACAGCGGACGCATAGTCTGGATAGTACCCCATTCCCACTGCGGCAATGATAGCTGCCCCCAGTACCGAAGTCTCCGATACACTTGGGCATTCGACTGTTAAACCAAACACGTCGGCAGCAATTTGTAAAGCAATCTCACTTTGGGCACCACCGCCCGAAACACGTAATTTTTGGAAAGGCTGTTTTAATTTATCTGTGGTTATTGTTGCACCATCTTTGAGGGCGTAGATTAATCCTTCAATGATCGAACGGTAGAGATGGGCGCGTGTGTGGGTATCAGAGAAACCAATAATCGTCCCTCTTCCAAATTCATCACAATAAACCCGATCCGGGCTCCAATAAGGTTGCAACATCAATCCATTACTCCCCGGAGGAATATCCTTGATCAAATCATCCAATAGAGATTCTGGGGAAACACCCAGTTGCTGGGCTTGCATGCGTTCCTTTAATCCAAACTCTTCCAGAAACCAACTCACCATCCAAAAACCACGGTCAATTGGAATCTCGGTTACAAAATGTCTGGGCATGGCTGAGGGATAGGGCGGCAAATAGGGCAGCAAATCGATCTTCTTATCGGTTACCGCATTCACAGTAGCACAGGTGCCAAAACTCAAACAGCCAACCTCACTGGATAAACAGCCTGCCCCCAAAACCTCACAGGACTTATCACATGATGAAGCAACCACGGGTATTCCTTCAGGAATTCCGGTATCCTGTGAAGCCTGTCTCGTGATCATGCCTAAGGTACCTCCCTGAGGGACAAGGTCGGGTAACTTTTCTTTTTCGATCGGGAAAACATACCAGATGATGTCGTTGTTCTTTGCCCATCCAAAGGTCTGCAAATCGACCGGCATATAACCAAAATTACTACCCAGGGATTCAGCAAAAGCACCCGTCAATTGGTGATGGAAATAGCCAGAAAGAAGCACATATTTATGGGTCTTTGACCAAATTTCTGGCTGGTATTCTTTGATCCAGTTCGAAAAACATTTTTGATTGAGCTTATCCACCGTTCCATAAAGCCCCACCAGTTTCAATCCCCATTCAAGCCAAAAGGGTGCCCAGCGTTTCTTACTTGCCTGCCGTTGATCGAGCCAGGAGATAGCCGGACGTAAGGCTTTACCATCCCGGTCCAGATTGATGTACACGCCTCGTTGGGTGGTGACCGTAACAGCTTTGATATTCGCAATTCGATCGGAATTTCGAGCTAATAATAAATGACTGGCTTCGCAAAATTTATCCCAAAAATACTGCGGATATTGTTCGGCAAATCCTGGTTTCTCTGAGAAGTATGGTGTAATCGGTATTTTAATAAAATCGAGAATGGTGCCTGCCAGATCAACCAGGCCACAACGGATCGATTGGGTACCCCCATCAAAAACCAAAATCAAATCATCTCTTGTTTGCGAAGCAATCGTCATCAATCACCTCTTTAAGTGTTCAGGCACATCCAGCCCCAGTTGAGCGCCTGGATTCATGATATTGTTGGGGTCGAAATGTCGTTTCAAGGTGCGTATAACATCCATTTCATTCTTGCCGAGGAAGCCTTCGATCCACTGGTGCATGAGCCGTCCCACGCCATGATGATGGCTGGGCGAACCACCCGCTTTGACCATCGCGTCCACGAGGGCAGTACGGTATTTGACGTAATCTTCCACGCTGCCCTTTACACCAAAGATGAAGTACAGGTTGGTGCCAAACGGGTAGAAGTGCGACATATGCCCGAAGCAGGTTGTGCCGGGGACGGAGTGGGCGTATTCCAGGACAGCATCGTGGATGTGTTGAAGATTATCCCACTTGACCGGCGTTTCGACTGTGTCCATGATGATGTCATAATCGGAGATCGCTTCACCGATCAGGAAGGACTCGTAGCGTTCCTTTTCCCAGAGTTTGGAAGGTCCCGCTCCGGTTGAGAATGCACCATGCTTTTTAGCGATTCGGGCAATCTTCTTTTGCACCAATTTTGTAAACGCCGCATCACCCTCGACAGTGCCCATGCATAGGCAGCGCTTGCCCGGCTTCATTCCCAGAACCTTGTCCAGCACCCACTCGATGATCGGGGGCTGAGGATACATCTGGAAAGCGTTGTCGGTCTCTAACGCATCCGAGACACGAAAGACCGCAGGCAGGCCGAACTGTCCCTGGCAAATTTCGCGGGATGCGCTGACTGCTTCGTCAAAGGTTGGAAAAATGTAGCTGAAATATTTGCAGTTCTCGGGCATATAGCGAAAGATCTTAATGGTGAGTTCGGTCAGTACGCCAAACACACCTTCGCTGCCCTTCAGCATGTCTGCAACACGCGGACCTGTGGCGGTGGTCACATAATCGCTGGTGTTGATGAGGCCTACGGGCGTGACCATCTCCATCGCGAGCACCAGATTATAGGGTTCCCCATAATAGGTCGATGCCTGCCCGCTGCCGAGGGTCAGCACCCAGCCGCCAACGCTGGAAATTTCGAAGGACTGCGGAAAATGTCCATTGGTGAAGCGGTGTACGGTTTGGAAGCGTTCTGGAGCGTTATTGAGCGCATCTTCCAACTGTGGTCCCATACAACCAGCCTGCACGCGGCAGGTGTGGTTGAGTTCGTTCACTTCCAGCACCTTGTTCATGTGCGTATTGAGCACGAGCGTGATACCTTCCTTTTGCGGACGGAAGCCCATATTGCAGGATGAGCCACCCCCAAAAACATAGATGGGAACTTTGTTCTCGTCGCACAATTTGACGATCTTCTGAACGTCAAACTTGTCACGTGGATGCACCGCCGCGGCTGTGACCTCATGCAAGACGCCGCGCTTCAGACTGACCATCTCCTCGGCCAGTTTTCCGTATGAATACTTAACCCGATTGTAATCATCGACCTGAACATTCTCCTTACCAACAATAGCGATGATCTCATCTAGAAAGCGCTGATCGATCTTCGATGCTGGCACCGGACCGAGGGGCTGGTTGCCATCCTGTTTGTTCGTGAAGTAATCATCATCCAATTGCAGATCTCTCTGCAACTGACGGAAGTACTGGTAGGTCGGCACTTCCACCTGGTCCTGCCTGCCTTCCTTGACAATCGAGCGGTACGAGCCGGGAACCGGCGGTTTGTTTGTCCAATCGGGTACGAATTTTTTTTCACTCATTTTTCATCCTCCAATAAATTGAAATAGCTTGTTTGTTAAGAGACAACGATTATTTATGTCCTTCTGGATTAACTTCCATTTCATCAACCCATTGCTTAAAAATCCGCTGTAAGCGTTCAATGACCTCCGGATGGTCATCTTTCAGGTTGTAGCTTTCAGATGGATCGGTTTCAAGATTGAATAACCAGGGAGCCTGGGCACTACCAGCGGACAACCATGTTTTATCCAACGGCATTGGCCAGGTATATGTATGAATTTTGGGGATATATTTCCAGGGACCCACCCGAATAGCTTCCAATTTATCGTTGTGATAAAAGCAAAGACATTCGTGGGGTGAGCTGGAATCTTTACCCAGAATCAGGTCGCTGATGTCCTGTCCATCAATAACACGATCATCCGGTATTGAAATTCCAGCCAGCGCCAGACAAGTTGGAAACCAGTCGATATTCATCGCAGCACTATCGCATACACTGGCTGGTGGAATCTTATCTGGCCAGTGGGCTATCGTTGGAATCCGATAGCCACCTTCAAAGCTCTGCCCTTTTCGGCCGCGTAACGAACCAGGATTGCCGTTGTACCAGGGACCATTATCGCTGGTGAATACTACCAGTGTGTTTTCCAACAGGTGTTGTTCTTCAAGCGTGCGTAACAACTCGCCTAAACTCCAATCAATTTCTTCAATCGTATCCCCATAGCGACCACCTTTGGATTTCCCTTTGAAATTTTTTGAGGCATGCAAAGGTTGATGAGGATATGTGTGAGCAAAATACAGAAAGAATGGATGATTAGCGCAACCCTGGATAAATTCAATTGATTCCTGAGTATAGAGACCTGTTAATTTCTCCATTTCGGTAAAATCCGGGGAAAGACATTCATCGTTCCTGTAGAGAGCAAAGTCTTTCATGTCATTGCTATGAGGGACCCCATAGAAAAAATCAAAACCATGCCGCAGAGGATGAAACTGAGGATCAATGGAAAATTCACCCAGATGCCATTTACCTACCATACCAGTGCGATAACCAGCTGACTGTAAAGCTTTTGCGACGGTGATCTCCCTTTCAGGGATTCCGCGCACCTTGGGTTGTTGGTGGTAATCCATCAGACCCCACTTTGTAAGTTTTTGAGCAACTTTCCAATTTATTTGATCCCAGAAATCATTCCATCTGGAGCGTGAGCCTGGCCGACGTGGTCCATCTCGCTTTGCACCCAATACCCATCCCAGTCCAACTCGCTCCGGATAACGTCCTGTCAGTAAACCAAAACGCGAGGGAGTACACAAGGAATTACAGGCATAGAATGATGTAAAGCGCACACCGCCCTGCGCCAGTCGGTTGATATGCGGTGTATTCAGCACGGTGTTGCCATACGGGGGCAGGTCACCGTAGCCGAGGTCATCGCAGTTGATAAGCACGATGTTCGGCCGGTTGATGCTGTTTTGCGGCTGTGTGTTATTCATTTCAACTACAGACTTCTTTTCATCACTCATAATCATTTTCCTAAAGTATCAAAATCACGCCAACAATGGTAAACACAGCAATTTTTTTTACTTCCAGCCTCCGGGATTTTCTTTCATTTCTTTATTCCGCTGTTGGAAGATCGCTTCCATCGTTGCTACGATTTCCGGGTGCTCGAGTTTCAAGTTATAGCTTTCCTCGGGATCAGTTTCCAGGTTATACAACCAGGGGGCTGTGATACTTCCCTCCGATTTCCAATGTTTATCCAATGGAATCGGCCAGGCCATGGTATCAATATCGCGGATGTACTTCCACTTTCCCATGCGGACCGCTTCTAGTTCCTTGTTATGGTAAAAGAAAAAGCAATCACTTGGCGACCGTTTTTCTGTGCCTGTCAGCAAGCCTAGAATGTTTTTTCCATCGATGATCCGCTCTCCCGGAGTTTCCAGCCCAGCCAGGGACAGGATGGTTGGGAACAGGTCTATGTTCATGGCTGGTTCCGAGCAGACGCTCCTTGCTGAGATTCCCTTTGGCCAGTGGGCGATCATCGGGACGCGGAATCCGCCCTCGTAGCTCTGGCCCTTGCGTCCGCGCATCCCTCCAGGGCTGCCGTTATACATGGGTCCGTTGTCGCTGGTAAAGATCACCAGTGTGTTATCAACCAGTCCGTCTTCTTCCAGTGCGCGCATCACTTCTCCCACGCTCCAGTCGACCTCTTCGACACAATCTCCATAAAGCCCGCCCATTGATTTTCCTCTGAATCTCTCCGATGCGTACAATGGCGTATGCGGGTAGGTGTGGGCGATATATAAAAAGAAAGGCTTGTCATTGGATTCGTGGATGAACTTCTCTGCTTCCCCGGTGTACAGGCTGGTGAGTTTATCCATTTCTGTGAAATCCGGCGAGAGACATTCATCGTTCCGATAAAGGGCGAAATCTCTCATGTTGTTGGAATGCGGTACACCGTAAAAATAATCAAACCCATGCCGGACCGGATTGTACTCGGGATATACCGGGAATTCTCCCAGGTGCCATTTTCCTACCATCCCGGTGCGGTATCCGGCAGCTTGCAACGCCTGGCCAATGGTAACCTCCTCTTCGGGGATGCCACGCACTTCCGGGAGAGTCCAAAAATCCCAGAAATGGAATTTAGACAGGAAGCTGACAAACCACCACCTTAAATACTGGTCATTGAAGCTGGACCACCAGTTCGACTTGTCTTCGGCGGTCGTTCTGGGACCAATATGGGTGGCAAGTAGGAGCGAACCCAGTCCGGCCCGCTCTGGATACCTACCGGTGAGAAGTCCAAAGCGCGAGGGTGTGCAGAGCGAACTGCAGGCATAAAAAGAGTCGAACTTTACCCCGTCTTCAGCAAGTTTATCGACATGGGGGGTCTTGATCGCGGCGCTTCCATAAGAGGAAAGGTCACCGTAGCCCAGGTCATCACAGTTGATGATAATGAAATTCGGGCGGAGGTTTTTATCTTGAGTTAATTGAGTTGATTGATTACTCATAAGATTTGACCCTGTTAGTCCTGCTTTTCTTGCTTTCTACTGGCTAATTCCTGTCGTAATTTTGCATGGGATTTACTGGTGATCGGGTATTTGATAAGTAAAGGCAGGAATATCATAATTGCCAGGGCAGGCACCACTGCATAAAAAAACCGAATGCCAAACAATGCCTGTTCCGTCTGGACTGCATTGGGAACATAGCCAAACCAACCTAACGCCCAACTGGGGACGGCTACACCCAGAGCAACCGCGAATTTGGTCAGGAAGTTAGAAATACCATAATAAATACCTTCCCTGCGTTCCCCACTCATTAGCTCATCGTATTCAATCACATCCGGCATCATGGCATATGGGATCACCCAATGTGTGGAAAATCCCACACCTAACACAAAAGCGACAACATAGACGACGGGGGAAGGACGCATGGGCATAAAAAAGAATGCCAGCACAAAGGTCAATGCTGCCAATCCCATCCCGAGCGCGTAGGTTGGACCTTTTTCAATTTTGTCGGAGAGCAATTTTGCCGGAATCAGAAAAATACCGGTAGTTGCTAAAGAGATGACCAACACTGTTGAGGTTTGGTCTGCCATCCCAAGCTGGTATTGAATCAGATACGGCAACAGCGTCGCCTGAGACGTGAATGCAAAACCACCCAGGAAAAAGATACCCATCAGAATGACAAATGGTTTGTTTTTAAAACATAGTCTTAATCCTTGTATCACCGGTATGGTCGCAGGATTGGAGGAGTATTCAGGTGGTTCCTTTATCGTTAAGGTGGTGATCAAAATCATAATCATGGCAATCGATCCATATATAGCACCCATTGCGCTCCATGCTTGATTCAGGCTGAGTCCCTGGTTTCTGAATATTCCTACAAGTACCGTTACACCAGCCGCACCGATTATGTAACCTACCACCGAATTGGCACTTTTAAATAATGCCAGACTGGTGCGTTCTTTGTAATCCTGTGAGACTTCCGCAATCAGAGAGGCATAAGGTACTATCGCCATGGTAACAAATGAGTCTTTCAACCAGAACGTCAGTAAAACAGCCAGAAAAGCTGATGGTCCTGACAACCCCTGGGGCAAAGAAAATTGGATCCATGTGGCTAAAGCCAGTGGAACAGCTGCTAAGAGCATGTAGATTCGTCTACGTCCGAAACGCGAGCGGGTGCGATCGGAAAAATAACCAAAGAGGGGATCATTGATGGCGTCCCAGGTGAGTTTTCCTACCAGGAGCGCGCTACCAGCCAGGGCAGGGTTAATACCTGCAACATCTGTGTAATAAAAGAGTAAGAAGAAATCCATCGCTGCTCGCAGCGTAGTGAATCCCAATTCTGCCAATCCAAAACGGAACTTAAAACCCCAGGAAAGCTTTTGCTCCATACTGTAATCTCCTCATGGTTAACGGTTTGAAAAAATTAATGACAATCAGTTGCGGGGTAAATCAAAGCACTTATCAGATAAAAATCCAAGAGTATGCTTTGATTTTAGTGATATCTGAGATTTTGTCGCCCAGATTTATAAAACTGTACCTTTTTTCCGAAATTCAGAAGGAGTTAAACCAGTTTGTTGTTTGAAAATGGTATTGAAGGAAGCCTTTGAACCAAAACCTACCTCAAAACCAATTTCCAGGGTGCATTTTTCAGGATGATGAATAAGGAGATTCTTCGCAGCTCGCACTCGATACTTGTTAATGTAACTGGCAAAATTCATACCGATCACATCATTCATGAATTCGGATAGTTGATGAGGGGTAATTAAAAGCATGGTTGCCACATCATCCAGTTTAAGGTCCAGCTGGCTATAAATTTGTTCCAGATCCATCAACTCGCGCAAACGATCGACGATTTTTTCTTTGCTAACCCCCTCCAGTAACGATTTTTTATATTTTTTCTGCCGTTGCTCGCGCGCAACCAACTGATAAAAATCGGGAAAACGATTTTCAAACAACAGGTACGTGATACCGGTAACACCAATCAGTAATATACCAGTTAACAGGATGACTCTGATTGGTAAAGAAGAAGCCTGCAGCAATCAGGAGCATATTCAACATATATAAAATTAAAATAGCGCTGGATTGTAGAACTGGTTCACGCGTTTCTTTTTGATCAACAAAACTAAATTCGAACTTTACTAACAACCCATTCTGAACCAATGTAACAAGTACGCCGACAAGTATGACATAGGTGATGAAATATTGCAGTGGGTGGCTGAATACATTTCTTAATATTTCCTGACTGGACCCCATTTTGAAAAAATAGAACCAGATCTCCCCAACCAGAACAACAGCGGCTGGAATTAATTGCAACTTGACCCTACCAGGAATTTTGCCACTTGGATAAAAGAACATATAGTAACGCATGTAATTTAATGGTCCGGTGACAAACAACAGCGTGATAAAGGGAAAGAAAAGAATGGGGTAATCCAGTTGTAAATTTTTGGACAAAAAATACAACTGAAGGATCTGGATGCCCACCAGAATATCGCGAAAGATTCTGAACTTATAAGTACCGCGAATATTCCTACGGGTTAAATGTAATAAAGCTGTATAGAAGGTCAAAACAGCCGAAATTCCGATAACTACCGGGGCAATAGAACTAAGCAGGTTCAAGAGGTTTATAGACATGGATTCTTTCGTTTGCGAGAATGAGAATAATCAAACCTGGAACTTGAGAGTAATTATATATCCAACTCAATTGTTTCTTTTCCTGAGTTCAAGATTTTCCAATAAACAAATATTTACAGGTTTATCATTCATATTTTCTATACTATTCATGGATTAATCTCCACCGAACGATTCAATGTGTTAAAGATACGCAATCAGATAAAAACTTAGTTTGACTCTGTTTCGGGAATGTTTGAATTTATCTGAAATGAGAGGATAAATTTAAAAATGAAACAAATAATCAATAATATTAATACCATAATTGATAAAATTAAGGTAAAATGTATCTTTGATAAGTATTATTAAAATTATTCATTAAAATAATTAAATAACCAAAAAGAAAATTTGATATTATAATTCCACTCTGGAGTACACCATGACCACAGAAACGACCTCAGAACCATCCACCAAAAAAGTCCCCCTCCTCACCCCACTCTTGCTGCTCTTCATGCTGGCGATGATCCTGGCAAACATGGGCGGCAGCATGTATGGCCCTCTGGAAGCGCTATACCTCAAGGAGCTGGGGGCTGGCATTGCGCAGATCGGGTTGTTCTTCACCCTTTCGCAAATCATTCCACTCGTATTACAAATCCTGGGTGGTTGGATCTCAGACTCGCTAGGCAGATTACGCGCGATAGCGATCGGCAGTGTGCTGGGCATCTTTGGTTACATTCCATTGCTGCTGGCAACACGCTGGGAATGGGTGCTGGTGGCGTCGGTGTTGAACGCGATGACGCGCTCGTTGGTCGGTCCCAGTTTTGATGCCTTCATCGCAGACAACTCCGCCCCAGAGAACCGGGCACGTTTATTTGGAATTACTCAAACACTATTCGGCATTGTCAGCGTGGTTGGTCCACTCGCGGGTGGCTTTCTGGTGGAAGCGATGGGATTTAAAGGTATGTTGTTGGTCGCCACGATCCTGTACGTGCTGGCAACACTCTTACGGGTGGGGATGGCACGTACCGCTGCAAAGGGCACGGAAGCCAATCCCACCACCCTTACCTTCACCAGCCTGAAGAGCAACCTGGGCGTCATGATTGGTCTGGTATTGGCAGGTGGACTATTCACCTGGATCATGATTACAGATGGTATCCGAGACATTTTCTTCAACATGTCCATGACCTTTTTATCTGTTTATATGCAGGATATTGCTCTACTTTCGATCAGTCAGATCGGCATTATGAATAGTATTTTTGGGGTGGCGATGATGGCGGTCATGATCCCCGCCGGTTGGCTGGCAGACAAGGTTGGTGAACGTGTCAATATTGCTGTGTCTTTCCTGTTCATCTCCTTTTCGATTGCCATGATTGCGTTGGTTCCCCCTGGCAGCTCTGCAATGATATATGCTGTTGGTTGGGTGATTGCCGGTATTGGGGTTGGATTAGCGACACCAGCCTACCAATCATTGATCAGCAAAGCAGTCCCGGCGCGTTTACGCGGGGTGGCATTCGGTTTGTTCAGCACCAGTCTGGGATTGGTGTCCCTGCCAGCGCCGGTGATTGGTAGCTTATTATGGGAGAGATTCAGCCCACAAACCCCGTTTCTGATCACCTCGATTGCTTCGCTGTTGTGTATCATCCCGGTCTGGTTTAAGTTTAAGGTTACAGCAAAAGAAGAAGCCAGAATCAACGATGCGAATCAATCCCGCTAGCCTTTTACGCTCGTTTCATTGAAATAATCGGATATATTTAAAGGAAAGTACCGTAAGGATTCCCTTAATTTATTCATTTAATGTTCCAGGAGAAAGAATGTTCCATAAAGAAACCACCTGTACCATGAGCCGTGCTGAGATCGAACAAACTGCGACCAACCTACTCAAACGCATGACGCTGAAAGAAAAAGTCTGGATGCTGAATGGTAACTGGGACATGGTCAACAACCAGTTCAAGTACAAAAACGGCTATAACCCGGTGCCGATCGCCACCAACGGCGTCAAACGCCTGGGTGTTCCTCCGATCAAATTTAGCGATGGACCGCGTGGTGCGGTGGTGGGAAAGTCGACCTGTTTCCCGGTCTCGATGGCACGCGGTGCCAGCTTTGATCGTGATCTGGAACGACGTATTGGTGAGGTAATCGCTAAAGAAATCCGCGCCCAGGGTGGCAACTTCTTTGGGGGAGTATGCGTTAATCTGCTGCGACATCCTGCCTGGGGACGTGCTCAGGAGACTTACGGTGAGGATCCCTATCACGTGGGCGAACTGGGCGCCAGCCTGACAGAAGGCATCCAGGCGCACAATGTCATGGCCTGTGTCAAACATTATGCCTTGAACAATATAGAGAACAGCCGCTTCTTTTTAAACGTCCAGGTGGATGATCGCACGCTGCATGAGGTCTATCTGGCACACTTCAAGCGTATTATCAAGGGGGGAGCTGCTTCCGTGATGGGGGCCTATAACCTCTTTCGTGGCGATCAGGCGTGTGAGAGCTGTCAGTTGTTGACCGAAATCCTGCGTGAGGACTGGGGTTTTGAGGGTTTCACTATCTCCGATTTCATCTTTGGGGTACGCGATGGCAAGAAAGCCATCCAGGCCGGCCTGGATATCGAGATGCCCTTGCCGGTGCAGTACAACCAGAAGCTGCTCGATCAGGTGGCAGCGGGCGAGGTGGCAGAAAGTACCATTGACCAGGCGGTGTTGCGGGTGTTGTGCACACAATTGGTCTTCCAGAATACACCAGACCCAATCACTTACTCAAAGGATCTGGTTACCCATCCGAATCACATTGCCCTGGCGCAGGAAGCAGCCGAGAAATCGATGGTCTTAATCAAAAATGAGAGGCAGGTACTACCCTTCCGTAAAGATGTGAAACGCGTGCTGGTGCTGGGCAAGCTGGCGGATCAGGAAAATACTGGAGATCATGGCTCCAGCCGGGTGTATCCACCCTATGTGATCACCCCATTACAGGGCTTGAAAAAATACCTGGGCGATCAGGTGGAGGTCTTGCAGCGTGATGAGTCCCAACTGGCAGAAGCCCAACAACTGGCAAAAGAGGTGGATTGCGTAATCGTGATTGCCGGGAATGACTACAATGATGAGGGTGAATACACCTCCCCCAGCAGTCTGGATGAAATGTTCGACCCGATCATCAACGGATACCAACAAATGCGCAAACCACTCAAAGCTGCTCTGGTGAAGTTAATCAAAAAACTGGGGATAACCACCTTCCAGATTCAGGAAGGCATGGCACCGGGAGGCGACCGTCCGAATCTTTCATTGAAGGCAGAGCAAATCCAGCTGATCGAAGCGGTGGCTGATGTCAATCCCAACACGGTGGTGTGTCTGGTAGGCGGCAGCATGATCATGCTGGATGATTGGGCAGAAAAAATCCCAGCTGTGTTGTATAGCTGGTATGCCGGCATGCAGGGTGGTACCGCTCTGGCACGCATCCTGTTCGGCGATGTCAACCCGAGTGGCAAGCTGCCATTTTCCATCCCCACCAGCGTGGAGCACCTGCCCTACTTCAGCAGCAGCGACAAGGAAATTACTTATGACCTCTTCCATGGCTATACCCTGCTGGACAAAAACGGTCACCAACCCGCCTATCCTTTCGGGTTTGGGTTAAGCTACACCCATTTTGAATACAGCGATTTGACCGTTTCCAGAAAGGACGATCGATTGGAAGTGTCGATTACCGTCAGTAACAGCGGTGAACGCAATGGCGCGGAAGTGGTGCAGGTATATGTAGGCAAACCGGATTCAAAGGTGGAGCGCCAGAATAAGCTGTTGAAGGGATTTGAGAAGGCATTTATCCCTGCCGGTGAAAGTGCCCGAGTTTCCATCCCTGTGCTACTGGATGACCTGCGCTATTATGATGTTGAAACGCAGCAGTGGGTATTGGAGGATGGTGACTATCTGGTGAAGGTGGGAGGTGGTTCGGAGGAGCGTGGGTTACGAATGGAATGGGTGACCATTTCTCAATAATTCTCTATCTGAATGTAGACAGATGTGTTTTTGGTATTAGAAATAGCGTGTAATTTTTTGTATAATAGTTTTAACCTGATCCTGAATGGATTATGAAGCGAATCTTCTTCATTCAGGTTTGTTTGTATTTTTATTACAATCGTCATCGGACTTTTTTTTGAAAAATGCCACCTGTTGGAGATGTTGTGGTAGACTCGTATTGAATTTTTAAGAAAGTGAATGGCGTAAATGGAAGATGAGGAAAATACCCTGAATACCGTTTTCCTGGATTTGCAGTCTTCTTTTAATCAGGGAACAACACAATCTCAGACAACCTTTTTGATTCAGCTCTTAGAGTGGGTAAAACAACAAGAAGAATTAATTACCACACCCAAAGACTCAGACTTTCCACCTGAAACTGTGCAGGCTGTAGAAGATGCTTTAATCTCTACTTTAAAAACGGGGAAAGAAAGTGTTTCTACAAACGATCTCCACGCTCTATTTTCTAATGTACCTCAACTCAGACAAGTAGCAGAAAAAATAGAACAGGCAATCTGGATACGCGAGTTAAAAACAGGCCGCATTCTTTATGTTAGTCCTTCTTTTGAAACAATTTGGGGACACACGTGTGACAGCCTGTATGCCAACCCGAAGATTCTGATTGATAGCGTTCACCCGGAAGATCGTGTGCAGGTGCTGGTTTCCATGGCACATAATGAATACAAGCCCTTCAATCAGGTTTACCGGGTTCTGCGCCCGGAAGGCAATCCGCGCTGGATATTTTCCCGAACATTTTTAATTCGTGATGAAAACCGGAAACCTTATTGCCATTTTAGTATTGCTCAGGATATCTCAGAGCAGAAGAGTACAGAACAAATTTTACGAAAGACATTGGACCGCACGCACGAACAATTTTCCCTGAGCCGCAAGATGAGTCTGGCTCGCAAACCAGAAACCGTCCTGAAAACCCTGATGTCTGCGCAGGAATTGCGTTCAGCCCAGCGAGCAGCTCTAGTATTTTTTGACTCTCCAAAACTTGGCCCCACCAGTGGTGTAGAATTATTAGCCACCTGGCAGACCAACCGAAATCTTCCTGTCTGGTCGTATGAATCCAATTTTTACGAAGAACTGGAACTATGGGATCTGGTTCAACCGAAACGGCCCGTTATTATCAATACCATTCAATTCGATCCGCGTCTTTACCCACAGGTGCGAGAGATCCTGATGGAACAGAATTTCCAGACATTAATCATCTTTCCATTGGTAGCCTTAGCAGAATGGGTCGGTTGCTTGTTCGTTTATTATAATCAGGAGCATCATTTTAATCATTTCGATCTGCGCCATCTTAAAGTGCTTGTGGATCAGGCTTCCATCACTTTATTTAATCTCAAATTACTGGTCGTGGAGGAGGAATCCCGGCGTGAGGCAGAACGTGCCAATGAGATTAAATCAGAATTTCTGGCCATGATATCCCATGAGCTGCGCACGCCATTAACCTCCATTATCGGCTTTACCGCCACCCTGCTGGCAAAAGATGTTCATTGGGAACCAGAAGAGCAACTGGACTTTATCGAATCGATTCAGTCGGAATCCTTCCGACTTCAGGAATTGATTGATCACCTGCTTGATCTTACCCGTTTGGAAGCCGGAATTTTGCCGATCTCACCAGAAGCCGTATCACTTGCGGGCGATTATTGAAGATGCAATGCCTCAACTGCATACATTAGTCACCGGAAAAACATTATCGATTCAAATCCATTCCAACCTACCGGTGGTTTATGCAGATAAAAAACGAATCTCTCAGGTTCTGGTCAATCTGGTGCGTAATTCTGCAACTTATTCTCCTCGTGGATCTGAAATAAAAATTTCAGCCAATATCCAGAAAAAGTTCCTGAAAATCAATGTGATCGATCAGGGTCCTGGTATACCTCCCGCGGATCATAAAAGAGTATTCAGAGCTTTTCAGCGCGGGTCAATAGGGGATAACGAATTTCTCAAAGGTGCTGGATTAGGATTAGCCATTTGCAAAGGGCTGGTAACTGCCCATAACGGCCGAATCTGGATTAATCGAAATACGACTTCGGGGACTACCATTTCTTTTACACTCCCGTTAAAGCCAGAAAATTTAAAGGTGAACGTTGCGGAGGCGTCATAATGGGAAATATTTTAATTGTTGAAGATGATCCAAGTGTCCGTAAGCTTGTGCGGGTAAACCTCGCCAAACGAGGTTATTCGGTCAGTGAAGCGGAAGACAGCCATCAGGCAATGGCAATCTTTCAGTCTGTGCCGGTGGATCTGGTGCTACTGGATTTAGTCCTGCCCGGGTTATCGGGGGTGGATATTTGTGTCTGGATGCGCGCACGTTCTGAGGTGCCCATTATTGTTTTATCCGCCCGGTTGGAGGAAAACCTGAAAGTGGCTGCTCTGGATGCAGGTGCGGACGACTATGTAACCAAACCATTCAGCTCGGAAGAATTATTGGCGAGGGTGCGTGCTTTCCTGCGACGGTCATATGTGACAGCAAATAGCGACGAAAACAAAATCCAGATTGGCGACCTCACAATCGATCTGGAAGCGCGCCGTGTTTTAATCAATGAGAATGACCTGCACCTGACCCGCACCGAATATGCCATTATGGCAGTACTCGCCCAGCGTCTTAATGGAATTGTAACCCATGATGAACTGCTGATTCGGGTTTGGGGAGATGAGTATCGTGGCTCGAACCATTATTTACACACCTATCTTGGTCGTCTGCGAAAAAAACTGGGCGAGTTTGGCGATTTGCTTGAGACTGTTCCCGGTATGGGATATAACCTGCATTCCACGAAAATTTATTGATCAGGGAATGATTTTGGCTTGTTTAAAAAATTAGCGGTCAGGGTGTTTTTGGCGTGAGCCCGCCCGCCAAAAACACCCGCTTACCCCGATTTATTAAGATAATAAAGGATTTATTTAGATTTTATTCAGATTCTGTTTGGGACACTGAGAGGATCAATTGTTTATTATCATCATGTGGAGAAAAATTAACAATAACACACATTCAACTGGCTGTCCCTCTCTGAGTTGCCTGCTTATTTTCAGGTAATTTTGTCAGGTTTTGCTGGATGTAGCCCCAAAGAGAAGGGGAATGCGCCCGGTTTGCCTTCCCCTCTCTTTTTTTTAAATGGGGAGATATCTACATGAAGGCGTAAGCAGAATAAGTTATTACGACCCTTTTTAGACTTTATTAGGGACAAAAATACTTCCATTTCTGTAATCTGTTAATGTGGCTTGAATCTATACACAGATTAACAGTTTTTTAAATTGTTGAACACAATATAATGCGTGCCATAGAAAGTTTGTCCGGTGTGAAAGTGAAGAATAAGGACCAGGACTCCCCAGTAAGTCGGCGATACAAGAGTCTGAGATTCGATACCGCCGTCTGTTTGAAACAGCGCAGGATGGAATATTAATCCTGGATGCTGAAACAGGTATGATTGAAGATGTAAATCCCTATTTAATGAATATGCTTGGCTATTCACGCACAGAATTCCTGAAGAAAAAAATCTGGGAAGTTGGTGCATTTAAGGATATAGAAGCCAGTAAGATTGCATTCGAAACATTGCAAGAGAATGAGTTTATTCGTTATGAAGACTTGCCTTTAAGGACAAAAGATGGCCGACTGATGGAGGTTGAATTTATCAGCAATGTGTACCTGGTGGGAAATGAAAAAGTAATTCAATGTGATATTCGTGAAATCTCTGCGCATAAACGCCTCATTCGGGCCTTACAGGAGAACGAAAAAAAATATCACGACTATATCGAAACCAGTTCTGACGGAATATTTATCTTTGAAATGTCAGGCAAAATTTTGAACGTCAATCATGCGCTTTGCGATGAGTTGGGTTATACCAAAGAAGAATTCCTTGCCAAAAACGTCTGGGAAATTATCTCGGAAGAATTTTTGGATCAATTTAAGATCAGTCTAACGAATATTCTGGAAGGGAACCTTTTAGACGTTGAAATGGAATATGCCATCCGTGGTAAAGGAGAAGAAATCCATTTCGTTGAAATTCTATCTGCGCCTTATTACAAAGAAGAAGCCACCATCGGTTTTCAAGGAATTGCTCATGACATTACTGCAAGAAAACGAGCAGTTGCTGCTTTGAGAAAATCGGAGGCAAAATTTCGTGTGCTGGTTGACAATCTACCCACAGTCGTTTATCAACACACATCCGGACATGCCAGCTCCATGCTTTATATCAGTCCGCAGATTGAAGCACTACTGGGATACACCCCGGAAGAATGGCTGGCTGATCCAAAGTCTTTGACAAATTCATTACATCCGGATGATCGCGCGTATGTACTAAAAATAATGGCTGAGCTTGATCAGGTCGGCGATCTTTTTGACCTGGATTATCGATTGATCTCCCGGACTGGAAAATTGGTTTGGGTGCATGACCATATTACCCGGATAAAGGATGTGGATGAAAATCATCTCTTCTGGCAAGGAATTGTG
Organism: uncultured Chloroflexia bacterium; assembly: GCA_963765655.1. GTDB lineage: Bacteria > Chloroflexota > Anaerolineae > Anaerolineales > Anaerolineaceae > UBA6170. The sequence goes on along the minus strand of CAVXXH010000003.1, from coordinate 416,968 downwards.
CTCAATATCACACCACAGAAACAAGCGGAAGAAAAATTACAAAAACAGATCGATCATCTCACTGCATTGAGATCCATAGAGCGAGTAATCTCATCTAATTTTGATTTAAAATTCAGCCTTTCAGAGATACTCACGCACACCACCATAGAACTGGGGGTTGATGCAGCTGATATTTTACTTTTAGACTCCACATCCCAAAGGCTTGAATTTGGTGCGGCGCGTGGCTTCCGAACGCCTGCCGTTCGGAAAGCAAGCGTCCGATTGGGTGAGAGTTGTGCTGGACAGGCTGCATTAAGACGACAACTTGTTCAAATTCCAAATCTCAAAACAAAACCTGACAACGATCATTTAATGAATTTAATGACCAATGAAAATTTCTTCTGTTATTATGGGATACCGCTGATTGCCATGGGCGAGGTCAAAGGTGTATTGGAAGTTTTTCACCGCAGCCCGCTCGAACCGGATAATGAATGGTTTAATTTTCTCGATGCTTTGGGAAGGCAGGCTGCGCTTGCCATCGAAAATGTCACATTGTTTGAAAGTCTTCAACGGTCCAATTCGGAATTATTGCTGGCTTATGACGCCACAATCCAGGGCTGGTCGCATGCACTCGATTTGCGCGATAAAGAGACGGAAGGGCATACACAGCGTGTAACCGAATTGACATTGACACTCGCAAAAACCTTCGGCTTGAGTGAGTAAGAGATTGTCCAGGTTCGTTGGGGGGCATTGTTGCACGATATAGGTAAGATGGGCGTGCCTGATGAAGTCCTGCTCAAACCTGGTCCTTTAAGCAAGGATGAATGGGTTTTGATGTGAAAACATCCTGTTTATGCCTTTGAAATGCTCTCTCCCAACCGATATCTTCGGAAAGCACTGGACATTCCCTACTGTCATCATGAAAAATGGGACGGCACTGGGTATCCTCAAGGATTAAAAGGAAATCAGATACCGTTGGTAGCCCGTATTTTTGCTGTTGTGGATGTGTGGGATGCATTAAGATCCAACCGGCCGTACAGACCAGCCTGGGCAGAAGATAAAGCACTGGAATATATCAAAGCTTCATCCGGAACATTTTTTGATCCCCATGTTGTGGATGTTTTTCTGGATTCACTCGGAACAATCTGAAAAATTTCATGATCTATGTCAACTCATAATTGATCACTATCGACATCCAAAATAATTAATAGATTTAACAGATTGTGTTCAGGACATTAATAGCCCATGTCGGTTAGTATGTTATGTAGGCAAAATCCCTAGTGAAAGGAGCCGATATGGGACGCAATCGAAATAACGTCCTCAACACAGAGTCCCAAGCGATCAATTTGACAGATGCAGAACCAGGAAATGATGGACTTTTCCCTCAGAAAAAAATCTTCATCCAGCCAAATATTGGATTAGAAATCGATGTCCGCCAACCGGTTATCGAAATCTTGAATGCCAGTCTTGCTAATGAGGCAGTATTAACACAAAAAACACGCGGTGCTCATTGGAATGTCAGTGGAACCAGTTTCTTCGAGTTACATATCCTGTTCGAAACCCAACACAAACAATTAAACGAAATTTCAGACAAAATTGCAGAACGGGTAAGGATGTTAGGCGGAATTACCATTGCCAGTTTCGAAGAATTTCTAAAACATACCCGAATATCTGAACATAGCACAGAAATTCCTGATAATTTACATCTGTTAGCAGACCATGAAACCATCATTCGTTTCCTGCGGGATGATATCAGAAAGTGCAGTGAAGAATATGAAGATGAAGGCACTGTTGATTTGCTTGTTGGTGTCATGAGCCTTCATGAAAAAATGGGCTGGATGTTGCGGGCATATGTTGAGAATGAATCAGTAAATGGCAAAAGCCAGAAAAGGAAATAAAAAGATGAATGAAAAACAAATGGAAAGAAAAATTCAACAAGATTCGGTTAAGGTAAAAAAGGACCTTAATTCCATGATGGAAGATAGTGTTTCCCTTGTATCCAAAGGATTGGAAAGACTGACTGGTGAAGCAAAAGACACCCTTATCAGTACATCAGAAACAATGAAGAAAGATATTGGCCAAGGAATAAAACAATATAACACCAAAGTGAATGAATTATCAAAAAATGTTCCGGGAGATTTAGGTAATAAAGTTGCTCAATATCCCTGGGTGGCGATATCGATCGGTTTAGGGATTGGCTTGCTTTTGGGTGGTTTATTCAAACTCACGCAACGATCATGATTCACAAAAAAAGTTAAAAAAGGAGATAAAAATGAACAATGACATTTTTTCGGGTAAGTGGAAACAACTACGCGGTGAAGCAAAAATTTGGTGGGGAAAACTCACGGATGACGATTTGGAAAAGGTGGAAGGAAATTATGATAAATTAATCGGCTTACTCCAGGAAAAATATGGTTATACCCGGGAACAAGCTGAAGAAGAATGGGAAAAGAGGACAAAATGACATCATATAAAGAAGTAACAACCTCTCAGCATGACCAAGGACAAAATGGTCGTGTCGCGACTTTTAAAGTCACACAGTTAATCTGGTTGTTCCTGGGAATTCTTAGAAGCATTACTCGCCTTGAGATTTATATTCAAATTGATTGGCGTGAATGAAGCGAATACGTTTGCATCTTTTCTGTATGGATTGACCGACGTTTTTTTGGCACCATTTAGCAGTTTAACCAGTGCGCCATCGACGGCAGGTATGACGTTTGAATTTTCGACACTGATCGCCATGTTCATCTATGCGCTGATTGGTTGGGCATTAGAAAGATTGGTTTATGTCCTTCTCTATCGCCCACGTGGACCTGTGAGTACGCAACAAAGAGTAGTGGTTGATCAAACACCATCAAATGTCAGCACGACCACCGTCACCGAAGACAGAACACAAACGACAAATAAAGTTTAATGAGGCTAACATCATAATGGTTTTTTTGAAAAACCTGAATGTGACCCTCCGTGAAAGGAGTAAATAAATGAATTTTGTAAATTTCATCGTATGGCTTTTTGCTGGAGCAGTCATTGGCTGGTTTGCCAGCCGAATGGTAGAAGCAGAGCGCAGGCGAGTCGTTGAAACACTAATATAAAAGGTTTTTTATAACCTAACTGGTAATTCCCTTTCCTTCAACACGCTGGTGAAGAGGGAAAGGATTAAAAAAATTCTAAACCTAATTTAACAAATGGAGAAAATATGAACATACTTATTTACCTAATCGCTGCAGCCGTCATCGGGTGGGTGGCAACATCCCTCATGCATGACCGTTCCAATCTATTACTCAATATTGTCATAGCTGTCATCGGCGCTTTTCTGGCTGGTTGGTTCCTCAGCCCGTTGTTTGGCGTTGGAACAATCAACGATGCCATTACCCTACCAACGATGTTGGTGACATTATTGGGTGCCATCATCCTGATTGCAATTGTTCGCTTAAATACGTCGAAGACGTTAAAGATCCTCGTTTCAGTGGATAAAGAAAATACAAACTTAGGAGAAAAAAATTATGTGGACCATTATCATTATCTTGTTCGTCTTGTGGCTGCTTGGCTTTTTCGGTGGGAGTATCAGTCCAAATTTCCCAAAAACTGGAAGCTGGATTCATACATTACTGGTCATCGCGATCATACTTGTCATATTGAGTTTGCTTGGGGTGATTTAGTTCCCATGTTAGATTGAATTAAGACAAGTAAAAAAACAAAAGTCAATTTTTTACCACGTTGTAAAACACTCTGACGCCCGGATATGATCCGGGCTGGTCAGAGTGTTAAATATCGTCAATCATAACCGGAATGGATAGAATGACGATCACTATATTTGGACAGTTCTTGCCCTGACAGAAGAATTCTCCAGGCTAAGAGAAAAAATGAAAATATGTAAAGATGTAATGACCGCCAACCCCGTTTGTTGTCTGCCAACGGATAACGTAATAGAAATCGCTCAGACCATGAAGCGTGAAAATATTGGATCAATGCCTGTGATTGATAATACAGAATCTCAAAAACTGATCGGTATTATTACAGATCGTGATCTGGCAATGAAGATCGTAGGCGAAGGTCGCGATGCCAGATCCACCCGGGTTGAAGCAGTCATGACCCGCAGAGTCGTAACCTGTCGCGCTGATGATGAATTAACGATTGCCTTGAAATTGATGTCCGATCACCAAATCCGCCGGATTGTTGTTGTGGATCATGCCAATGTAGTCGAGGGAATCATTTCCCAGGCTGATCTGGCAACGCGCATGAACCAGCCCGAAAAAACAGCTAAAGTGGTCAAAGATATTTCTCAAACTAACAATGATTAAGAGAGAACCCTGTTTTGCAATACAGTTTCAATGAAACGGGACGAGGTGAAAATGACTGGTTTTCCCTCTATTACAAAGTAACAACCCGAGAGAACGAAATTTAAACCCAACCATTATAAGAAACGATTATTTAAATGAAAATACAATCAAGTACGCCAGTTAAAACGAAAAACAAGTTACCTGATCGCCCCATTTTAAAAACACCCCTGGTGAAAACTCTTAAATCCAATGGGCAAAAGCAAAAGACAGATATGGAAGAGAATGACCAGACAGATATAAACGAGCGTGATAAGACAAAGGGTACTCTTAAAGAGTCAGAAATCCGCTATCGTCGTCTTTTTGAATCCGCCAAAGATGGAATTTTGATTCTCAACGCCACCACAGGGCAGATCACCGATGTTAATCCATTTCTCACCAATTTGTTGGGGTATTCTCATGCAGAACTGATAGGGAAAAAACTATGGGAAATTGGTTTGTTCAAAGATGAAGAAGCAAACCGGGCGGCTTTTAAGGAACTGCAGGAAAAGAAATATATTCGTTACGAAGAATTACCGCTTGAAACCAAACAGGGGGACCATGTAGAGGTGGAATTTGTATCCAATGTCTATCAGTCCAATGGCAGTAAGGTGATTCAATGCAATATCCGGGATTTTTCGGGACGTAAACAAGCCAAACTTCACCTGGAAAAAATGAACGAAGAATTATCCGTATTGGTCGAAACGTTACAAACCCGTGATCGTGAAATGAAAATGATACATCAAATGAATGATCTGTTGCAGGCATGTAAAACCCTGGGGGAAGCATTTAAAGTCATTGGCATGGCATGTGAAGATTTGTTCAGCGGGTATAGTGGTGGTATGGCCGTTCTACACGATTCCGGTCAATTCCTCGAGACGTTGACAAAGTGGGGACCTAATCCTTTGTTGGAGGATGTTTTTGCACTGGAAGACTGCTGGGCGATGCGTCGTGGACAAGAACATGAGGTCACAGATCCTCAAATAAATATGCTGTGCCAACATTTCACCAGTACACCAGAATCAGGATATCTTTGCCTGCCCATGGTTGTCCAGGGCGAAATGTTAGGTTTGTTCCATTTGGAAACACCAACCGGCATGACGCCTGAACAGTCTTTCAATTGGAAACAAAAGGCTGTGACTGTAAGTGAAGGGGTAAAGATTTCTTTGTCCAATCTGAAATTGCGCGAGCTTATGCATAGACAGGCAAACCATGATCCATTAACCGGCCTTTTTAATCGTCGTTATCTGGAGGACACTTTGCCACGTGAGCTAAACCAGGCCCGCAGAAAGAACGATCCAACCAGTGTTGCTATGCTGGATATTGACCACTTTAAGAAATTTAATGACACCTTTGGACATGACGCCGGTGATTTAATCTTACGGGAAATGGGGCATCTATTCAAGGAAAGTCTGCGAAAGAGTGATATCGCTTGCCGGTATGGTGGAGAGGAATTTGTAATCGTTTTATTCGATTCCACACAGAAGGAAAGCCTGAAACGGTTTGAAACGATCCGTGACCGGATTAACAATTTACAACTCCGTTATCGGGAACAACTTCTGGGCAGGATGACTGTGTCGATTGGCATCGCTGAGGCGACTGATAATAGCATGACAGCTGAAGAGCTGGTGACTGCAGCCGATAAAGCCCTCTATGCTGCCAAAAACGCTGGTCGCGACTGCATCATTGTTTTTAATGAACTCGACCCAGAATTCAAAATTAAGCCTGGATCGAAATAAATATCAAATGGACAATTGAAAAGAACAGCGCATGAACTCTGATAATCAAAATCATCGTTCCATCTTACAGGGTATCGCCCACAAGGCAATGCTCGCTAGAGGGTTGCTTCCTGATTTTTCCGCAGGGGTACTTTCTGAGCTGGAACATCTTCAAGCTCCAGAATACAAAGAAAATCTACTCAAAAATGACCCTGAGGGAATTCGCGATTTGAGAAAGCTTTTATGGGTTTCCATTGACAACGATGACTCGCGGGATCTGGATCAACTCACCACCGCACAGGAAATGACCCCAGAGTTGACGAAGATTCGCGTGGCAATCGCAGATGTAGATGCTGCCATTAAGAAAGGTTCGTTGATCGACCAACATGCGAGACATAATACCACCTCTGTCTATACGGCAGCAGAGATCTTTCCTATGTTGCCAGAAAAGGTGTCTACTGACATCACCTCTTTAAATGTCAACGAGGATCGGCTATCCATTGTTGTTGAAATGGATGTTGCTGTAGATGGATTGATTAAAAGTTCTAATATTTATAGAGCATGGGTACATAATTATGCAAAACTTGCTTATAACAGTGTTGCAGACTGGTTGGAGCATAATGGGGCTGTTCCTGAGGACATTTCTGCCGTTAACGGCCTTGCTAAAAATATTCAACTGCAGGATAAAGCAGCGCAGAGCATGCAGGATTACCGCTATGATCAGGGAGCTCTCCACCTTGAAACCATTCAAGCCAGACCTGTGTATTTAGGAGAACAAATCCAGGCTCTTGAACAGGATCAAAAGAATAGAGCCAAAGAGATTATCGAAGTATTTATGATTGCGGTGAATGGCGTAACCGCACGTTATCTTTCAGATATGAAATTTCCTTCGATCCGCCGTGTGGTACGTACACCGAAACGATGGGATCGAATTATCAAAATTGCAGCGGATCACCATTACCAATTACCAGAAACACCCGATTCAAAAGCATTGGATGATTTTCTAACAAAGCAAAAATCAAAAGATCCTCTGCGTTTCCCGGATGTATCTTTAGCCGTGATTAAATTATTAGGTTCAGGCGAATATATGGCAGAGCTTCCAGACGGAAATTTCCCAGGTCACTTTGGGCTGTCTGTCAAAGATTATGGCCACTCAACCGCTCCGAATCGGCGCTATCCCGACCTGGTCACGCAACGCTTATTAAAAGCTGCTCTGGAAGGTAAGCCTGTGCCCTATCCTATTACTGAACTGGATGAGTTGGCAGCGCATTGCACTAAAAAGGAAGACGACGCTACCAAAGTGGAACGACAGGTGGAAAAATCTGCAGCGGCGATTCTGCTTGAGACAAGGATTGGTGAAAAGTTTGATTCAATTGTCACCGGCGCATCCGGGAAAGGAACCTGGGTTCGACTGCTTGAAATACCTGTTGAAGGAAAACTGGTCGAGGGATTCAATGGTGTTGACGTTGGAGACCAGATTCGTGTGGAGCTGATCAATATGAATGTTGAAAAGGGATTTATTGACTTTCAAAAGAATTGATTAACAAAAGTTGATTAATCAAAGAGGAGTAACAAAATGGCTAAGAAACCAACCAAAGTAAAAAAAACGAATGAAGTAACAAAACCAAAGAAAGTAAAAGAAACGAATGAAGTAAAAAAAACAAAAGTCAAGCGACTGCCAAAAGGTCTTCGAAAACATCTTCGCCGGACCAAGGCGGCTGAACGCAAGGAAGCCATTATCGTGAACCCTAAAAATTAATCGGACAGGTGAATAGCAAACCATTGGAGCAGCTTATGGAAAGAAAAGTAGGTTTATGGATCAATCATCTCAAGGCTGTGATTGTGTCCATTGCAAATGAGAAAATCTATGTTCGTGAAATCATTTCGAATATTGAGAAGCAGAACCAATCGAAGAAAAGTGATATGGTTGAGTTGCCGGAGGTAGATACGGTGAAATATCAGGATCCACAATCTAAGATTCTGCTGGATCGCTATTACAACGTGATTATTTCACATATTAGTGATGCGGAATCTATCTGGATATTTGGGCCAAACGAAGCAAAAGCAGAACTGGAAGATCGTCTTCGAACATCCGGTTTTGGTGCGCGTGTTGTTGGGATTGAGACAATGGCTGCGATGACGAATCGAAAGCTGGCACTAAAAGTCCAGCAACGCTTCCTTAGAAAGCCAGTCTCCAATGTTAACTCAAACTTCTTTGAACATTGATTAAGGATGTTGCTATGAAAATATTACTTGTCTATCCCGAATTTCCAGACACATTCTGGAGTTTTAAACACGCCCTTAAATTTATTCGAAAAAAAGCGGGTGCACCACCCTTGGGTTTGTTGACAGTGGCAGCCATGCTGCCTTCCGATTGGGAAAAACGGCTGGTGGATCTGAATGTGACCGACCTGACTGAAAAGGATTTGAAATGGGCGGATTATGTTTTTCTGAGCGCCATGGTCGTTCAGCGCGAATCAGTGCAAGCGATCATAAAACGCTGCAAATCCTCCGGGGTGAAAATTGTTGCCGGTGGTCCGTTATTTACCATGGAACATGAGCAATTTCCGGATGTGGATTATTTTGTCCTGAATGAAGCTGAGAACACATTGGCACCTTTCCTGCGTGATCTGCAACTGGGTCGGGCAAAACGTGTTTATTCTTCCGTAGAATTCCCGAATATTCACCAGACACCCATACCCCTCTGGCACCTGTCTGATCTCCGTCATTATGAAACGGTTGCCATTCAATTTTCGCGTGGTTGTCCATTCAATTGCGAATTCTGCAACATTACCTCTCTTTTGGGACACATTCCACGCACCAAAACAGCCAACCAGATCATCGCTGAGCTGGATAGTATCTATGCGCTGGGATGGCGCAAGAACATCTTCTTTGTTGATGACAACTTCATTGGCAACAAGAAATATATAAAAACGGAGGTTTTGCCTGCCTTAATTGAATGGCGTAAAGGAAAAGCAGGAGTGCCTTTCTCTACTGAATTATCCATTAATCTGGCCGATGATCCGGTCTTACTCAAACTGATCGTGCAGGCTGGATTTGATACCGTCTTTGTAGGCATTGAAACACCGAACGAGGATAGTTTGACAGAATGTAATAAAAAACAAAACGTAGGACGTGATATGGTGGAAAGTGTTAAACTCCTGCAACGATCTGGTTTGCAGGTTCAGGGTGGATTCATCGTTGGTTTTGATAATGATTCCCCAACGATCTTTCAGCAGCAGATTGACTTCATCCAGAAGAGCGGTATAGTCACAGCCATGGTCGGGTTGCTGCAAGCGCCGACAGGGACACTCCTGTACAAAAGAATGGAAAAGGAAGGTCGCCTGGTGAATGAATTTTCAGGTGATAACGTGGATGGTTCCACCAATATTGTTCCTAAGATGGGTTTGGAACCACTCCAGGAGGGTTATCGCAAGATTTTACATCAGATCTACGCACCGAAATATTATTATGAACGAGTCGTTACCTTTCTGCGTGAATATCATCCACCCAGGGTCAGGGCAACATCTGATCCACAATATTTCCTGGCGCTGTGGAGATCCATCTATCATCTGGGAATCATCGGGGTCGAACGCCTTGAATATTGGCGGCTCTTTTTCTGGACCCTATTCAATCGTCCACGATTGTTCCCCATGGCAATTACATTTACCATCATAGGCTTTCACTTCCGCCAGGTAGCCACATTGCATGTTACTTGATCAATAAGACGAGGTTTAAACCGTATCGCCAGTAATTGAGTGCCTATGGAAATTCAGCCAACAATTCAGCAAAATCAATGGACGTTCAGAAAAATCATTGTAGCCACGCTCGCTCTGGTTGGTGTCGGGCTTGGTTTTTGGCTGCTTTACCGATTCTACCAGGTCCTTTTTATTCTATTTGTCGCCATTATTCTGGGAACCGTCATCCGACCTATCGTGACCTGGTTGAATCGAAGAGGATTGCCAAGGGTTGGCGGGGTGTCGCTGTATATATCTTACTGTTCGCTTTGCTAACCGGTTTTCTACTTTTGTTATTTCCGCTCGTTTTCGAACAGGGTTCTGCCATTGTTAAAGATATTCCAAATTACTATCAGGAGTTAAGAACCTGGGTGGAACATTCACCCAATCTGCTGATTAAAAGTATCAACCACTATTTACCTGATGTAACTTCCAGGATTCGAAATTGTCATTCAAACAGACCTAGAAATGTTAGATTCTGCTGAACTGGCGTTGAGTTATATCTCATCTATTTTCAGGGTCTTTTTCATCACACTGGTTACACTATTATTGTCTTTTCACTGGACGATGAACGGACCACGCACCATTGAATCTTTACTTTTATTGTTTCCCAAGAACCAACGCGAGAATCATTCCGAAATGATAACGGCAATAGAATCAAAAATTGGATATTTCATCGCCGGTCAAGGCGCATTGTGTCTGGTCGTTGGTGTAATGGCACTGATCGGTTACATGGCAATTGGGTTACCCAATGCTTTTGTCCTTGCACTCGTCGCTGGTGCATTTGAAGCCGTACCAATGATCGGACCCACCCTGGGCGCTATTCCGGCTGGTGTGATTGCCCTATCGGTATCTCCTTCTCTATTAATCTGGGTAATTATTATTACAGTCATTATCCAAATCGCGGAAAATAATTTTTTGGTTCCGCGCATTATGAGCAAAGCGGTAGGGGTCAACCCTTTTGTTTCTTTATTAGCAATTTTCGCCTTCAGTTCATTGTTTGGTCTGGCTGGTGCGCTCATGGCTATTCCAATGGCTGCCATTATTCAACTGGTATTCGATCGCTTTGTTTTTCATCCAGCTGAGGCTGAAAAAGAAGCCCTGGGTGGTCGTGATTTAGCAAGTCGATTGCGCTATGAAGCAAAGGAACTTACGAAAGATCTTAAGAGTCAGGCACGCCTCACAAAAGTTGGAGGAGATAACGAGGTGACACAGATCGATAAAGTGATGGATGAGATCGAGGCAATCACCACCAATCTGGATCTTCTTCTCTCCCAGATCTCCGAGACAGGTTCCCATGATTAAGAATGTTGTAAGAATTGGATTCGCTGTCCTGACCACGATCATGGCAATTGTGATCTTGTGGCAATTTCGGATTGCCGTCATCTATGTTTTGATTTCACTCATTCTGGCAGCCTCCATCCGTCCTTTTTTCACACGACTCATTGGTAAAAGAATCATCATCCGAATCATCTGGATTCTTATTTACCTAATCGTTTTCTTTGGTCTCGGTTACTTATTCATATTTGCAATCCAGACCTCTGCCACAGAATTGCAAATGATCGCACAAGGTGTCTCCGCACAGGATAAATGGACCTTGCTTTTATGGTCAAATAATACCGGTTTACAATCTTTATTTGAACGATTACCATCCCCAAGTGTGCTTTTTCAGGCGGTTATCGGAAACGAAGGCGAGCTGGTTGTTCCTGCACTGTTCGGAATCGTTCAGGATATCGGAAGTGTTATTGCCGCTATTGCCATCATTCTGGTTCTGAGCGTTTATTGGAGCATCAACCAAATTCACTTCGAAAGACTATGGTTGTCCATACTGCCTTCTGGACCAAAGAAAACAAGTACGTGGCATCTGGCGAACGATTGAACCAGATATTGGATCCTACGTTCGTGGGCAGATTTTTCACAGTATTTTGGTGGGGATAATTCTCGGGTTAGGTTATTGGCTGATTGGATCCTCCTCTCCAGCGCTGCTTGCCCTGATAGGAACCATTGGCAGCTTGATCCCGGTGGTTGGCTTATTCCTGGTCGTATTCACAACGATGTTGTTGGGTTTATTAACCAGCGCTCAGCTCAGTCTTTTTACCGTCCTATATACGATTGTTATTCTGACAGCTCTTGGTTTCTGGGTAAAACCCAGGCTGATCAACCGCCAATGGGATAATCCAATTCTGACTCTGTTGATAATGATTGCCCTTGCAGATGCACTAGGCATTATTGGAATCGTCATCGCACCGCTTTTATCGGTTGTCTGTCAAATTCTATGGAGCTTGATAATCAGACGTCGTACCAAAACAATTCCTGCAAATCTCCTGTCTGACCTGCAAGAGCGTATGGCACACCTGAGAGAAACAGTCAATGAAATGGAGGAGCCACATTCGCCCGTTATAACTAACAGTATTGAACGAATAACCAACCTGCTAAATGAGTCTGAACCTGTTTTAAAAGCGGTATTGATGGTGGATGAAATACCCGAATCAATGGTTTTATCTGGAAAAAATTAATTTTAATCAAGGTTTCCAGGGGCTTAAGTAAGTATTTAATCACAAAGTCAACACTGGTATTTTCTATTAAAATGGCATTTTTAAGGGGGTAAAATAAACGATCCATGATTGGAGTAAATTCAATTTGACTATCCCATCATCTCATTCCTCCCATTCATCCGAAAAGCTGCGGGCAACCCTGGCTCAAATTAAGCATTTACCTGAGTTTCCCATTTTAGTGCCCTGAACTAAGTTTATCAATTACAGATTTGATTGATACAGGAACAACTGGCTCTAACAAGAGCTCTTTTTCATTAATGACTATCAAACCAGAACGGATCGGTCGCAAAATTTTCACAAATTGGTTGATGCTAATACCTGTTTGATGCTCTACATGCTTCCCTATTTCTACAAAATCCTATTTTTTTATATGCGTCTCGTAATAAATTCCATAACAATCCTGAGTAGGATTGCTTAAGTCGCATGTGGTCGGAAGTTGTCTTTTCTGGAAATAATTCAAGTTGATTTTCATGTAATATTTTTCGAGCTATTGCAACCAGAATTGTTAGTTCTTCAGGAGTTTGCGCACTGCCGATATGATTGATCTTGACTATCTGTCCTTTTTGTTTTCTTGCTATTTGAACTGCTGTTGCTCCACTTGCTGTCTTTACTTTGCGAATGTATGCCATACCTCTAATAATAGTTTATTCAGCTGAAATTCTTTCCCCGTTAGTGCCCTGAAACTTCATATTTTACGCTCAAAATTTCAGTTATTGTCATTTTGTGGGAAACTCAGGTATGTCAAGGCAAGATAGAAATGTCCTAATCTGAGCAAAATAGAAATGTCCTAAAGGTGGGGAAAACATTACTAAAAACCACTTCGTAAGTGAGAGAGTATTCCGAAGGCAGGGGCTCCGTCAAGGGTGGTAGGAAAAAACAAAGTAATAAGCAGCCCAAACCACCCTTGACGGGGAAGCCGAAGGAATAGAATTGCTCACAAGAAGTGGTTTTGAGGTATGAAGAGATTAGCAGGACACGAATTATGTACTTGGAATAGGTCGACCGTTAAATTTTCTTGTCATAAGTACGCCAGGGATGATTGACAGGTGGCGTATACGAATGATGGTCATAAGACTTGGTAGACACAACTTTGGAAACTTTAGGCTGTTTCTGGATCAAAACAAGATCCAAAGGATCACCATTCAAATAAGCTGAAACCACTCCCTTCTCATCTTCAGTGATTAAGACTTGTCTTTTGATGAGGTTCTGAGGAGGACGCTTGGTATTAATTTGTAAATTTCACCACCTAATGGATCAATAAATCTTTAGTAATTGTGCGTTCACGATGAACAGAAAAGAGAAAATCCAGATCTAAAGATGTATCCAGTGGTGCATGGTTATTCCCCATAGATTGCGGAAGAACAGCAAACTTACGGTTGTACTGCTTAATAAATTCTGGCAAATACGTATTGGCTGCCTGATAAGAGCAGATATGACGCAAACGCATCTCTTTGATCAGACGGTCTTGAAAAGTCAGATTAGCTCGTTCTACCCGTCCTTTAGCTTGGGGAGAAGAGGCAAAGATCATTTCTACACCCACAGCAGTCATAGCACGTTGAAATTGGGTTACACCATCTTTTTCACCTGTATTGACCTTGAAGACCCCAAATCTATCTGAATAAAAACTTTTTGGTAAACCTTTGGAGCGAAAGTAAGACTTGCATAGTCTAGCATAGGCAAAAAAGCTTTCCGTTCTGGTAAATTCGGCAGCCAGGATGGCACTGGTCGCATCATCGACAAACAACAATAAACAAGCCTTTGGAGCTCGATCTTCTAGCCAGGCATGATATGAACCATCGATCTGTACAATATCTCCCACTTGCTTTTTTCGTTCACGTGGTGGATGGATTTTTTTCTTTCTGACTTTTGCCTTATGAATGCCTTCTGCAATCATGATCTGCCGCATGGTCTCTTTACTAATTCTAATTCCTTTGAATTCTTCTATCTTTTCCATCATGAAAGTAGGACCAAAACCTTCATGTAAAGGTTTTTTTATGAATTTCACTATCCGCTCACGTGTTTGCTCAGCCAGTTTCCGATTGTCCTGGTTTTCCCCGATGTCCAGACACTAACCCCAAATCCCCCTGTTGGCGGTAACGTGTAAGAATCCGACGAAAATGTCGTTCGCTAATTTGAAGTGCTTCTGCTCCTTCTTTTTGGGTTATCCTTTTGTCTATTGCTCTATCTAGAATCGTTTTTCGATGTAATTCTTCCTGTGTCATTGCTATTGTCCATTTCATCTGTTTTGTTCTCTCATAGGACATTTTAATTTAGCCAGATTGGACTTTATCATTTTGCTCTTACAGTGGGAAACTCAGGTATGTGCAATAAACGGGTAAAATTAAACGATCCTCGATTGGAGCAAATTCATATTGACTACCCCTACCTCTCGTCCCTCTCCCTTATCCAAACGTCTGCGCGATACGCTGGCTCACATTAAGCATTTAAACGATCTGCCGGAAGAAGCCGTACAAGCGATGATAGAGTCAGCTAGTCTGCGTCATTTTGATACCGGTCAAGTGATTTATCTGGAAGGGGAGCCTGCAGAATATGTTTATATTCTGGAGAGCGGTTGGGTAAAAGCTACCCGCATGACGCATGAAGGCAGAGAGCAAGGCCTGCACTTTTTACGACCCGTGGAAATTTTCGGCGATAATGCTGTGTTTACACGAACAACCTATCCTGCCACAACCACTGTGCTCGAAGCCACGGACGTGTGGATGATCCCATCCGAGTCGCTGCTGACGATGGTAAAACGTTTCCCCGACCTGGCGCTGGCGATCATACACATTTTAAGCGATAGGGTTTTGAAATATATCGAATTGGTTGAGGATCTCTCTCTGAGGAGCGTGGAAGCCCGCCTGGCAAGCACCTTGTTGCGCAACACGGAATTAGTGGAAGGCCAGCTGGTGGTTGTGCGCCGTGAGTGGACCACCTTGGATGAAATGGCCGTTCGTCTGGGAACCGTGCGGGACGTGCTCAGCCGTGCCATGAAAACCCTGGAATTAGAAGGCTACATCAAGGTGGACAAACAAAAGATTGTCATTGTAGACCCTGCGGAACTGGCAAAACGCGCTGATCGATAAAGGCCATCAGCGATCGTTATCGGTTTCTTCTTTTGTTGAATAAATCTGATTTCAATTCAGATGAATTCCCTCACCGGATGCCGGGAATGAAAAAAGCTGTTCGTTTTCGGTACTCCAGGTATTCCTTACCAAACCTTTCGGTCAGTTCACGTGTTTCATGCCTGTAAATAAACGTCAACAATGCGGTGAAAATGACCACAATGAGCAGGATGACAGGGATTGAGCCCATCCCAACAGCAATCCCGAGGTACAACAAAAACGCCCCCAGCGTCATCGGGTTGCGGGTAAAGGTATACGGCCCGGTTGTAATCAGCTGCTGTGTGGCAACTTTAGGGAAAGGGGTGCCTTTCCCCAGCGTGTATTGAATGGATATAGACCACCCCACCAGGACGATCCCGCCCATGGTCATCAACGCTCCGATAACCTGGTGCCACCATCCGAGATCGAACCTACCCCATGAGCCAAACAACCAAACGATCCCAACTTCAACAGCGACCAACACAAGCAAAGCGAGTGAGAAGATGCTGATCACCTTCTTTCTAAGTATTGCTGGTGTTGCTTCGGGTTTATTCATTCGAGCAGGCTTTCCTTTTTTGCAACCGCTTTGTGCAGGATTTCAAGAAATTCATCCAGAGGCACTTTGTGAATACGTGCTGCCCATTCCACATTGAGTGCTTTGGCAAGAAACATACGCAGGGAGTATTTTCCCACCCGTTGAACCCCGAAAACTTCCATTACTTCAGCAAGATCTCCATAGTTTAATAAAATATCTGAAATACGTGTCTCTTTTGTTATTTGCATGTTAGTTCTCCTTTATCTACCTGGTAGATTTTCTCCTATTAATTATTTACATTCCAATCATTTCATTAATCGATCCTACCTTTCCGGAACCATTTGTGCTACGACTTTTGTCGGGTTTGAGATCACACCTTCCAATCATAGGATCAACCTGGTTCGCTAATGACAATCTCTTGCTGTAAATACGACTTAAGTCGTTCCAGGACCAGTGGAAAGAACATATACTCTGGTCAATACAGTAAACAAACTGAAAGAAAAGGAGTTCCAATGAAATCAATCCTGACGAAGATCGCGGCAATTCTTGCCTTCATCATTGGCGCAATGGCAGTTTTTGCAGGCGCACAGGTGTTGTTAGGAAACGATCCGGGGTATTATGTCATCAACTGGCTACCGATTTATAACTACACTGCAGGTATACTGACCGTTTTTATTACTGCCATCCTGATCTGGCGGAGAAGTAAGCTCGCCTGGTTTGCGGCCATCACCACTTTCAGCATACACACGCTGGTGATGATCATCCTGCTTACTGGATACAAAGATGTTGTCGCAGTGGATAGCATCCGCGCCATGACCATACGTATGATTGCCTGGGCGATTATTCTGGTTTTGATGTTCGCCCAATCCCTAAAGGATAAAAAGGCTCAGCGTTTGACCACAATGGCGAAATCTTAAAACGATGACAGATTCTGATTAAGGCCGATGAGACCCTGCGTGAAGAAATTCTGGCTGCATTTGCCACTGACAATCGCATCGCTACAGACAATCTGAGAGTTGGCGTGCTGAACTCGATCGCTCACCTGGCAGGGAAAGTGGACGATTTATCAAAACGTGATCTGGCAGAAGCACTCGCACATCAAGTACCCGGTATTCGTGGTGTGGTTAACCGGATTGAATGCCCCGGCGCACCCAGCCCTGCCAGAACCGTGAATCTGGACTTAAAAATTTAAAAAATCAAATTAGAAGAGGTAAAAGAATGACAAAAGTATTTTCAAAATGGTTTCGAAAAGTTCATCGCTGGATTGCAGTGCCCACAGCCCTGGCCATTCCAGCAGCACTCATCATCAAACTGGTAGGAAGCGAAGAACTGGTGGCGACCTGGGAGAGATTGGATAAAGTTCCTTCCATATTAATGCTGGTGATGGCACTCACAGGCGCTTACTTATTTCTCCTGCCCTATATCGTCAAAGGACAGCGCAAGAAGAGGGCATCAAAACTCAACGCGGAAAGCTGAAAGATAAAAGATAAATAAATTTTTCTGATATTTTTTTACCGTTTCATGGTATAAATAAATCAGCATCAGGAATGCCCACTTTGTGGGCTGGCAACCGGCTTGGAGACTGCAGCGGTGCCTTGAGACTCAACTGTCTCGATGTGCGAGAGGAAAATCTCGAAAAATCGTTTCCTTTATTATTTCCGTCTCCAGCCATCGTTCATAGCGGTGGCTGTTGTATTTCTCCTGATGCAGAGAATTTATGTAAAGGAGAAATGAAATGATAAAAATATCAAAAGAAGATTTAGAACAGATGGAAAGTCAACATCCGGGCATCATAGAACAAATTATGCGCTTTGAAAATGCAGAATTGCCCACTTGTACCCATTGCGGCTCTGAGAAAACCGCAGATGTTCAGGTTGGCATCATAGGTAGAACGATTTACATCACTACAGCTACGACAAAATTTCATCTGATACCTAACGGTCCCAGACCCGGGCGATATTTCTGCAATCAATGCCGGAAATTCTTTGACGGTCAGGAATAGGAAATGAATATTTTTTCTCCTCCACCGGTTGCACCAGATAGCTTTAATCCCGTTTAACCAATCCTTGCCTGCCACGAGCTGGATGGTGTAGACCGTCCACCAGCTTTCTTTGGTTGTTATTGTAGACTCTCTGCAATGGCGATCAAATCCGCTTTGGTGATCCGCCATTTATTGTTGGAGGATTGATAACTGATGGATATTTCGATCCCATTTTCTTTCCAAGTCAGAGCCAGACTTCCGTCATCATTTACCCAGGTTGGTTCAGGAGTGGGTTGACCGGGTTCAGCCATACTGGTTTGAATGTAACCAATGGTGAATTTAGCCGGAATGCCGTTGACCATCACTTGTTCAATCGCTTCTGGCGGAAACATCTCTGGATACACCGGTTCTGAATCATTGAACCGGTGTAGACTAATGATCAAGACAGGTTCACTTGAATGCATCAGATCCGCAGCAAAATCACCGTAGAATAGCATTAATGTTCCCGTTGAAATGTAGCGCACATGGCTGAAAAAGATACTTTCAGGCAAGATGGTTGGTTCCAATACCTCAAAATCAACCAGTGGCTTGACATCCTCCAGGTTGGTATAAACCTGCGACCAAAGATCCTCTGTAACCTGTATGGGTTGAGGGGTGGGGGTTGGCAATGGAGCTTCTTCCCGCAATGATTCAGCGTAGGTGATTAATTGCTGCTGATTATCCAAATTTTCACCACCACTGAATACAATCTGGAACCAGTAATTACCTTGCTTCCAGCGCAAACTTTCAACCTTCGCTGCAGGATCCCAGACTGCCTGACTGCTATTTTGTGCAGGTATCAATTGGCCTTTCACATATTCCCCCGCAACCCCGTTTACAGTTACCGGCTGAATGGCTGCTTCCGGAACGGAGTACCAGGCATCTGTTTCTCGAATCGCGAAATTATAATTCGCCTGGGAGACGGTTAATTGTTCAGCTCCTTTTGTATACCATAAGGCTGCCAGACCATCCTGGTAATCCACTCTTTGGAAGGTGAAACCTTTCGGAATACTGAAAAATTGCCAGGGTTTAAAACCAACGGCAGCCGTCATTTGTTGTAACTGGCAGGTGAATTTTTATTGCAGTCGGACATTGCGCCAGCGATTGAGCAACCGCTACCATTTGGTCCTGGTCCAGGTATGCTGGATAAAAGTCATCATTCATCATGAACACAATCCGAATGGCTACGTCATTTTGCTGCCACTGAATGGTAAAGACACCTGCCTGATCAACCCAGGTTGATTTGCTGGAACCATCTTCATTCCACCACATGCCACGCACCAACTCAGCGGTGTTGTCTCCAACAGGAATCGCCACGACTTCTGCACGCTCTGAAATTTCATGCAACTCCAGATTTTTGCCCTGGGTGATCATAAAGAATTCGCCCGAGCTGGATTTTGGCGATGAATAAGTCATTTGAACTGTTTCACGCGTCTTATCATAATTGATTTGAGCCAGATGATAATCTTCTGGCAATTCCATGGGTTGATACAACTCCCAATCTACTAAAGACTGAGCTTCCATCAGGCTGATACCGGTTAACCATTCCGAAGCAGGTAATTCGCGTGCATCCATGGTAGCTGTGGGTGTTGGCATTTGATCCACGGGTATGATGGACTGGTATTGAGTGGGTTCCGGGGTGCGTGTTGGTACTGGCGTGGTGATTTGATCCGCTGGTATGCTGATGGTGTTCCCCTGTACGCGATTAAAAAACCTCAATACCTGATCTGCCAACACACTGCCAGCTGGTGTCAATAGGATACCAAGCAGTAGCATAATGACCATCGCACCACCCATCACCACTGCTGCTTTTCTTTGCCTTAAAAATCCTGCTGGCTTGATTTCTGTAGTTAACCAGGGAGTTTGCTGCATGCGTTGATAATATACTTCACCTGGTTGAGGAGTTATGGAACTTAACATTGCTTCTATTTCAGCAATCGTTGGTTTTAATTTTTCTGTTGTCATTTCTCTTCCTTTTCTTCAGACCATTCTCGTTGTAATTGTTGTAATGATCGTCGGATTGTGACCGAAACCGTGTTTTCAGCGATTTGCAGGTATTCTCCGATCTGGTTTACGCGCCAATCCAGGAAATAGCGCAACACCAAAATCTCTCGTTGCCGGGCTGGTAGTTTATTCATCAATGCCCAGAGTTGCAGGTAGGACTCACCTTTTTGCACCACATATTCTAGTGTAGGAGCAATGAATGGAACATCTTCAGGAAATTCATCTACAACCTGAATGCTCGTCTGACTACGTCGGTATTGATCAATCACCAGGCGTTTGGCAATCCGCAACAACCAACCAATGCCTGTGGTGAGGGGCTCACCCTCAAAGGAACGACGAGCTTTCCAGGCACGAGTGAATGTCTCTGCGGTAAGGTCTTCAACATCTTCAATCGGAGCGCCATGTAAGCCGTACACATAGCGGAACACAGACAAATAATATTGCTCATAAAATTGACGAAAAACATCTGTGTTTACCAGCGGGGTTTCTGGTTTTCCTTTTTGAAGCCACCGGGACAGCCCTGCTTTGGTTATGTCTTTCAATGCACAATCCTCCATGAATTCAAAACGTGACAACCGCGATTTAAATATGGAAACGCACATGAAAGAAAAATCTGACAGATGAATTTCATTTTGGTGTGGTTAAGGCGAGGGGTGGAAAGCTATCGATAAAAACTCAATTGGTTTAGGTGATTATCTGATTTATGGTTTCACCTTTGACAATTGGGGTAAATAATAATTATTACACAAAGAATCGTTGTTTGATTGTCTCCAGCACAAACAATTCGCGCCGCACCCAGCGCTGAATATTCGGGGGCGGGTTTTCCAACAAAGCGCGGTTGACAGCAATGGCATGCTCAAGGCTTACCCATTCCGGCGTGAAACCATACTGATGTTCATAATCATCCAGGTTTTGTGCGCCAAAGTCATCCTCCACCTCGCACAGGTAATAATATGAATCCATGCGAAAGAGATCAAATTCGTCTTCCAGCGCCAGGTCGTACTCCTCCACTCTACCAAAATCAGCGACAAGCCGGATCAAGCGAGCACCACATTCTTCCAGCACCTCGCGTGTGAGGGCGGTGGCATGGGATTCATCCCGCTTCACGCCACCACCGGGGAACTTATAATCCCCATTCGTGTTGACGACCATCAGCACCTGATCTCCTCTCAAAATGATAGCGCGCACGGCTTTACGGGTGACAGTTTTACCACTGAGGGACAGATTGGGTTTATGGAAGATTTGGGTTAATAATTGCATAATTATTCGGGGAGGGTAATACCTTCGAAATTCCTTTGTAATTGGCAAATATTATTATAGTATATGGAGTAGCGATCTAAATTTTCTACATAGGATCGGAATTATTAGGATTTTATTGAATTACTCACCATCCCGGAGGTTTAAAATGGAAGAAAATAAAACATTAGAACAATCTCACCCACAACTAGCAGCGCTGGAGGGTAAATGGCAGGGCATGACCAGCACCTGGTTTGAACCAGATCAACTGGCGGATGAATCCCTCTGGCAGTCTGAGTTTAAGCTGGTACTGGGAGGTCGTTTCCTGTTTTACACCTATCAGGGTAGCATGCAGGGCGAGCCGTTGGAAGGCATGGCGCTACTGGGGTACAATCCACAGCGCAAACGCTATGAGATGGCCTGGGTGGATACATTTCACAATGGTTCAGCGATTATGTTTTCCCACGGAGGAAACTCGGAAAGCCCCTTTAATGTATTGGGTAGCTTCCCAACTGGACCCGATAGCCCGGATTGGGGCTGGCGCAGCGAAATTGTTTTACGTGATAGCGGAAAGCTGGTTTTCACTCATTTCGGCATCACCCCCGAAGGCCTCGAATGGAAGGGCGTGGAGACGATTTACCAGCGGATATAACGTACGGGCTGCGATTAAGGTGTCAAATTTCCAGTGTCAACCCATCATGGGCGATTTCATAGCCATATTGTCTGGCGAAACTCACCAGTTCCGGGTGCACCGGGTTGGCGTCATGCGCAATATGGGTCGCAAAGGTGCGTGCTCCTGGATTCATCAATCCTTCTTGCTTGAAACGCGCAAAATGCTCAATGACCTCTTTGGCATTCATGTGAAATGTGCCCGAATTGGTCAATCCAAACGTGTGATCCAGAACCACGAGATCAAATTTCATTTTCAGATCCCGGAAAGCTTGCCAGGTTTCTTCAAAAAAGACACCGGTATCCGTACCATAAAAGAATCTGCTGTCATTGGCTTCAATCGCGTAGACCCTTGCACCCAAACCAGGTGCATGATTGGCTGGAAACGCTGTAATCGTATATGTGCCGATGGCTGTGGGGGTATAGACTGGAAGGGAATGGATTGATAGATTCAAAGATTCCTGTAATTCAGGAGATAACAGATCCTGATCCCAAATATCTCGCAAGAAGGTCTCAGCCGCTCTCTGCAATGTTTCCTCAGAAGCATAGAAATGCAGGCGAGGAGCATTTTTCACGCCCAGAATGGGGCTGCGCGAAATAAAATGCGAGACATCCAGGTGATCGGCGTGGGGGTGCGTTTGAATACAGTACTGAACATTCGTCAATGGAGTAGCATGCATTTGACTTGCAGGCATGATATCGGGTCCAATATCAATCAGTAAATCATCGTTCACCAGTACCGACGAGCGTTTTCTCAAACTGTGTCCTCCCAGGTTACGTGCCTTCTCACAATTATGACAATCACAGAAAGCTTCTGGGTATGCATTTGCTCCGGATGTTCCAAGAAAAGTAATTTTCATAATACCTCTATTCCATTTTATATTGCTTGTTCAATTTCGTGGGGGTCAATTTATTGTCTTTTCTAATGCCCTTTACAGGTGAATATGAGTGCTGAATAATTGGGAGGTCCTTTTTTTCAAAAATTTAAGGTTTTTCATGTATAAATCGGGAAAAGGCTATTGACTTTTTAATTATTTTTCTTTATTATAGTAGTAAGTTGTTGGACGTCCAACAACTTAAACACAAAATCATTATAACAATCTCATCCCAAAATTCAATACCCCAATTTTTCATCCTAGCCAATTTATAACTAAATATAAGGTAAACCCATATGAGTCCTGAAATCAACAGTGGTCCGCGCATCAAACAGGTAAAAGAATATTTATTAAATTACATTACCCAAAATCAGCTCAAGGGTCAGGATCAACTGCCGTCGGAAACTGACTTTCGCCAAGACCCTGGGTGTCAGTCGTAATACCTTGCGGGAGGCTTACATCGAGCTGGAGAATGAAGGTGTGATCATTCGCCGGCATGGTATCGGCACCTTTGTCTCCCATTCGCGTGTCATACGTGATTCTCTGAATGATTTTGCCCCCTTCTCACAGTTGATTCACGATAGTGGTTTCACGCCTACCTTTCGAAACCATCTCCGTCAATGAAGTGATTCCTCCCAATGAAGTCAACAGTGCATTTTTCAATCCGCCCGATACGAAGGTTTGTCTGATCAAACGGATTGTTACGGGCAGATGGTCAACCGGTGATGTACATCGAAGATTATATCAATCCCGATCAGTGGCTCTGAATTTCTGAATTGGGATTCTTTCGATGGAAATTTGGTCATGTTTCTATCAACTTCATTAAATTCGCCATCTACATCATATTCGATCACAAATCCGCGCTGCAGCGCTTAATCCGGAATTTTCCAAATATCTTGAATTGGAAAGTGAAACACCCATTCTCTACGTGAGATCAACCATATTTAAGGAGGACAATCAAGCTATTGTATTCAGTCGAATTTACTTCAATTCTAATATTGTTGAAATGAATACCGTGCGTATGATTCGCACCAGTTAACCGATTTATCAAGAAAGGATATAAAGAAAATGATCACCCTGAAAAGAATTCCTATTGTCATTATGTTGTTAGCCATGTTATCTGCCTGTGGACCGGCTGCCACTCCCGAACCAGTACAGGAAGAACCAGCACCCGTGGAACAGGAACCCATGGAAGAGCCAGTGGAACCTGCAGAAGAAGTTGCCCCGACTGCGGAACCTGTCGTGGAAGAACCCGAAATGGAACCTGTCTCCATTCAGGTTTATTATCCTGTAGCTGTGGATGCACCCATTACAGCCATTCTGGATGGTTATATTGCTGATTTCGAAGCAGCTTATCCCTATATCACCGTTGAACCAGTTTACTCCGGTGGATATGCAGATGTGCAAACTGCCATCCAGACCACCATCGAAGGTGGCGGTACACCTCCGGCTTTGGCTGTTTTGCTTGCCACCAGCCTGTACGATCTGATCAATGCAGACTACATTGCACCCATGGATCAATATGTAGCTGCCATGGAAAATGGTCAGGCTTACCTGGATGATTTCCTGCCGGCTTTTATGGCTAACTCCTATTATGATGATCAACTGTGGAGTATTCCTTTCCAGCGCAGCGCTGTTGTGATGTATTACAACGTTGATAAATTTGCTGATGCTGGCATTGAACCTCCCACCAGTTGGCAATCCTGGGCAGAAGCTGCCCAAGCATTGACGTCCAAAGAAGGTGATACCACCAACTGGGGATTGAAATTCTCTTCCGATTGGCCATACTGGCTGTTCCAGCCGTTAGCCATGGGCGCTGGCCAAAATATCTTTGTGGATGATTGCACTATGGCTTTCAATGATCCCAAAGTAGTGGAAGCTGTTCAATTCTACATTGATCTTTCCAAAGTTTATGGCGCCATGCCAGAAGGTGTACAGGCATCCTGGGCAACCGACACCGCCGACTTCAGCAGTGGTTCCGTTGCTATGATTGCTCACACAACCGGTAGTCTCACTGGTCTCCTGAACCAGGCTCAATTTACGATTGGTGTTATGCCTTATCCCGGTAAAGAAGAAGGCACTTATGCCAGCGTCCCGGGTGGTGGTAATTTCTACATCATGAAAGGCGCTCCGCAGGAACAACAGGATGCTGCCTGGAAATTCATTGAATTCATCACCTCACCTGAATTAGCTGCTGATTACAGCATTCAAACTGGTTACATCGCCAGCCGCATGAGTGCCTATGAAACCCAGGCGATGCAGGATTACGCCGCCAAAGTACCGCAAGCTTTGCAGGCGCGCGATGCATTGCAATATGCCCAGGCTGAACTGGCTATCCAGAATCTTGGCCAGGTGCGCACCATTTTCCACAATTACATTCAAAAAGCATTCAACGGAGAAATGACCGCGCAGGAAGCTATGGATGCTGCCCAGACAGAATCTGAAGCTGCTTTGGAACCATTCTGCCAGTAAAATAAAATAACACAAATTTGATAAAGGGGCGCTCTTGGAGCGCCCCATCATTCCTAAGGAACCCGAGATGAGCGTGATCAAATCGAGTGCCAAAAAAAATAAGTTCGGAATCTTCCCCTATATTCTGACACTCCCGACTGTGATCTTTGTGGTATTATTCACCGCCTGGCCTGTGATACTATCCATATACAAAAGTTTTTTTCTGCAACGCATGAATATTGCCAAGTTTCGGGAACCGACCTTTATTGGCATTGAAAATTATCTGGATTTATTTGCAGATCCTAATTTCCATCAGATAATGAAAAATACGCTCAATTATGTATTGGGCACTGTGCCTATTAGTATCATCCTCGGTTTCTTTTTTGCGTTACTGGTAAATCGAAAAATATTACTTAAAGGACCGATTCGCCTTGCCTTTTTTCACCCCATGGTTCTGCCAATGGTCAGTGCTGCCACCATCTGGTTGTTCTTTTTCACACCGGGTTATGGTCTGATGAATTCCGCATTACGCCTGTTGGGCTATACAGGGCCTGAAAACTGGACAGGCAACCCCAATATGGCGTTGCTCTCCGTGATCATAGTCGCCATCTGGAAAAACTCCGGCTATTATATGATTTTTTATCTGGCAGGCTTACAAAAACTACCCGGCGAGGTGTTTGAGTCCGCTCAATTGGATGGCGCTAACTGGTGGCAAATTCTGTGGAAGATTACCTTCCCACTCTTACGCCGGACAACGGTATTCATCACCACCATAGCCTTTATCGATGCTTTCCGAACAGTGGATCACATCTTCGTGCTCACAACCGGTGGCCCCAGTCAGGCCAGCACAGTATTGCTCTTTCAACTCTGGCAGGAACGTTTTGAAAACCAGAATGTTGGGCTTTCTTCGGCTATTACCGTCATCTTTATCCTGGTCTTATTGATCTTCACGGTGACCAACTTTCTGATCTCCGAAAGAGAGGAAAAATAAGATGAGCCCTCAACCGGTTAACAAGAAACTTTTATCGCGGATTGCTTCCAGGCTGGTCACAGTTGTGACAGCTTTGATCGCAGTTTTCTGGACCATCCCGGTGGTTTGGGCAATTGTCGCATCCTTCCGACCACTATCAGAACCGATGACAACCGGAGATGTGTGGTTCGGCTCCAGTTTAACCTTCGCTAATTATTTGCGTGCCTGGTCACTGGCACCTTTTGGTCAATACTATATCAATACTATTCTGATTGTGGTTATCATTCTTTCAGTTCAACTGGTCACCATCATTCTGGGTGGTTTTGCCTTTGCTAATTATCGTTTTGCAGGCAAAAAATGGGTATTTTTCTTTATCCTGCTTCAGATGATGATACCCACGACCGCGTTATTAGCACCGAACTTTGCCACCATACGCGTGCTGGGTTTGTACAACACCCGGCTGGCAATTGCCTTGCCTTATTTCGGTTCAGCCTTTGGCGTCTTCCTGATGCGTCAGGCATTTTTGGATGTCCCACGTGATCTGGTGGATGCTGGCACCATGGATGGCTGTTCCTGGTGGCAACTGATCTGGCACATCTACCTGCCGCCATCTTTTCCCTCACTGATTGCCTTCAGCCTCTCCTCCATCACCTGGCACTGGAATGAGTTCCTCTGGCCGCTGGTCATCACCAACAGTGACGCTGCCCGTCCGCTCACCGCTGGATTGGTACGCTTTACCCAATTGGGGGAGATCGGCGCTCAATGGCCATTGCTTTCTGCTGCAACGCTCATCGTTATCATTCCATTGTTAATTACATTCTTAATTTTCCAACGTCATTTTGTGGAGAGCTTTTTACATACGGGTATCAAATAATTGACAATACTTTAAAACACAAAATCATGCTTGCGGAAGGCTCATCAGATCAGTGGACTAAAATTTGATTCGTTATTTGATGAAATCGGTGAGGGGATCGCAACTGAAGGAGCACTCTTTTCCGGGTACTCCTTTTTCTAATTCTTTGCGGTTCCAGAGATAATTTGTAACAGGACTTTGGAATTTAATTGATATAATTCTCATGGCTTCTCCAGATCTTTTTCTAATGGATTGAAAAATCAAAGCCATCCAGCCCTTTTTTTATCCAAATTTACAAGGAAACCCATGAAAAAATATCGAATGCTCAAAGTTTCTATGCTGCTGCTGCTTTCTCTGCTCTTTTCAAATTTCATGCATGCATCATCACAAGCGTCTGGTTCGATCGACTACACATCAATCGACGCCTATATTCAGGGACAAATGAGAAAACATGGTTTGAAGGGTGTCTCTGTGGCCATCACGGAAAACGATCAAGTTGTATATATGCAGGGATATGGGACTGCAGGTAATAACCAACCCATGACTGCACAAACCCCCATGTACATCGGCTCACAAAGCAAATCATTTGCTGGATTGGCCATTGCGCAGCTCATTCAAGCAGGAAAAGTAGAACTGAATACACCAGTGGTTGATTACATCCCAGAGTTTAGTATCGCCGACCCAGAAGCTTCTCAAAAGATCACCATCTATCATCTTCTGCATCATGTCAGTGGGTTATCGGAAGCTGGATTTACCGAAGTACTCCCTGAAGAAGCAACCACCCAGGACTTGCTGGTTGCCCTGCAGAAAGCCGAATTAACCGCACCCATAGGGTCGACTTTTCAATATTTCAATTATGGATATTCCGTCTTATCCGTCGTGATTGAAAATGTAAGCGGGATGTCTTACGAATCGTATCTTCAGGAAAACATCTTCAACCCCCTGGACATGTCAAATACCTTCACATCACCGCAAAAGGCACAAGAGAATGGACTTTCTCAGGGGTATTCACGCCTTTTCGGGTTTACGGTTCCCGCCAGGCAACCACATCGCGTGTATGATCTGGCTTCCGGTTATCTCATTTCAACGGCAGAGGACCTGGCACATTACAGCATTGCACTATTAAATAACGGTGAATATAAGGGTAATCAACTGGTCTCTGGCAACCGTTTTCAGATGATTTTTCAACCTTTCAAAGGGTATGGCATGGGTTGGTTTATTGGAGCCAACCGAATCTATCATGGAGGTGCCAATGAAACCTTTCGCACAGAAATGGAACTTTTTCCATCCAGAAAAATAGGCATTGTTTTATTGACAAACCAGGGTTACATGATGGACCATTTCATTTCTGCCCCGCAAATGATCAATGGCGTCAGAGCGATTGTTTTGGGTCAGGATGCTCCAGCTGTATCAGTTGGATGGTCTGTGCGGGTAATCGGTTACCTGTTAGGTGTACTGGTATTGGGATTAATCCTTTTGAGTATCAAGAACTTTCGCGATCTTTCCACCTGGAAAACCCGCTCTCAAACTTGGTCTACCGGTAAACGCGTCTGGGATGTAGCCATCAGCTTTATCATTCCCACCGTTATTCTGGTAGTGGTATTAACACAGATCAAAGGTTTTTTTGGTACGCGCTTTAATTGGACATACCAGGTCTTAATGATGTTCCGATCGCTGCCGGATATTGCGATTTTAATGATCGTGGGTTCCGTGCCTGATTATGTGCAGGGATTTATCAAATTGTATTGGTTTTTAAGTAGAAAGAAAAATTAAACTTAGACTATTATCGCTTTGAGTAGAACTTTAATTTTTTTGTCATGTAAATAATCTGCTGGAAATTGGTCCTCTAACACCAAATTCACAAAACCATGTACTGAACTCCAAAGTTTGATCGCAACGATTTCCACATCACCTTCTGATATTTGCCCTTTCATCTGGCAATATTGAATGATCTCTTCAAATAGTGAAATATTCTTCTGCGTAATGGCCAGGTAATCCGGATGCTCTCGTTCTTCTTCCAATGCACCGGAAAACATTAATTTAAATCGCCCAGGGTCATCCAGTGCAAATTGCATATATGCCCATGCAATTTCAACAAGGATTTCAGAAGAAGACTGCTTGAATTTTTCGAAAGTATCTGATAGGGCTTGATACAATTGACCATGTCCGGCAGTTGAAATAGCAGCCAAAAGGGCTTGCTTATCAGAAAAATGGTTGTAGGGAGCAGTATGACTTACGCCAACTCGTTTGGCAACGGTTCGTAAGCTTAACCCTTCTATTCCTCTTTCGGAAAGAATTTCCATACCAGCTATAACTAACGCTTCTTTCAGGTTCCCATGATGATAGCTTTTGGTTTCCATAATAGAATCATACCATATTAATGTTGACAGCGTTAATATTTAATTGTAAAATCATTACAAATGTTAACACTGTCAACATGTGTGTTACAGATCCCCCACATTTCAATCAAATAATAAGAGATCTTATGCAAATTCACAAAAACCCATCCGGAAATATCACTTTAACGTCCCGGGAACGTGTGCTGAAAGCTTTGCGCCATGAAGAAACAGACCGCATTCCGATCGACTTTGGTGCTATGGCATCAACCGGAATAATGGCAATTGCTTATGCCAGGCTTAAAAATTATCTTGGCTTTTCAACCGGTCAAATTCGAGTTTTCGATATGGGTCAACAATTGGCTGAAGTAGAATCGGAAATATTGTCCAGATTTGGCGTCGATGTGATTTCTTTAGAAAACTCACCAGTTGAAGCATCCCATGGATTTTGGAAACCCTGGAAACTACCCGATGGTACATCTTGCGAGATTCCAGCAAGTGTCGATCTGAGAATAAATGAAGAGGATGGCAATTGGCTTATTTGGGAGCATGGAATTCCCATGCAACGGATGTCTGATAACAGTTTATATTTCACACAAATATTTCATCCCCTCGCACATGCGTCCACGTCAGAGGAGATTGATCAATTTCCAAGGCCGATGTACAAAGATGAAGAACTAAAATCCATTCAAACACGCGCTGAAGTGCTTCACGAGAACACCGATTTTGCTATCATGGCAAATTTCGGGGGTAGCATCTTAGAAACAGGTCAAAGCTTGAGGGGCTGGGGACAATTCATGATGGATCTGGCTAGCGGGGGGGCTTTTATTGAGGATCTGATTGCGGCAATTGTTGAAACACAATTGGCGAATTTAACATTGTATCTTCAAGCCGTGGGGGATTACGTGCAGATTATCCAGTTTGGAGATGATTTGGGAACCCAAGATCGCCCCCAAATGTCCCGTAAAATGTACCAAGAATATCTTAAGCCTGGTCATCAAAAATTATATCAACATGTTCATCAGAATTCGGATTGCGCTGTTTTCCTGCACTCCTGTGGAAGTATCTATCCTCTGATCCCAGACTTGATCGAAGCTGGGGTCGATATTCTCAATCCCGTGCAAACCAGTGCGGCAAATATGGATCCTGTTCGATTAAAAAAAGAATTTGGCAATCAACTGACCTTTTGGGGTGGTGGTTGTGATACGCAACAGGTTCTACCAAATGCAACACCGGACGAGATTAGAAGGCATGCAAGTGAGCGTATCCATATTTTTGCCCCTGGTGGAGGTTTTGTTTTCAACCCAATTCACAACATTCAGGCAGATGTACCGCCTGAAAATATCGTAGCCATGTTCGATACGGCTTTGAAATTTCGCTATTCAGCCTGATTAAGGAAATGTATGTCTGTAAAACAAAAGATCATCGATCATAACGATTTTTCCACAGAAACGGGTTGTTTGAAACCCGGTGAATCTGATTTCCGCAACGAAATCTGTCTGAATGGGAAATGGGATTTTCAACCGGTTGATTTGCCAGAAGGTTTTAAGTCAGGCGAGTCCACTCCCGAATTGCCATTACCAAAACCAGATCGATGGGAGCAGGTCAAATTGAAAGTGCCCTCTCCCTGGAATATTAATGGCCTGGTGGATGGGGATGGTATTCCGGGTGGTGATTTTGTTTGTTATCCCAGTTACCCCGCGCTTTGGAAGCATGTCAAAATGGGCTGGATGAAGCGAACACTTCATGTTCCGGAAGATTGGGGTGAGAAAACCATCCTGCTTCATTTTATGGCTGTTTGCGGGAATTGTCAGGTATATATTGATGGCAAAAAAGTGGGCGAACATTTTGACAACAGTTTACCGCACACCTATCCGGTAAATGATTATTTGACACCTGGTGACGATCATACATTGTGGGTAGGCGTACGTGCACCAGAGCTTTTCAATGTAAATAACGGATCTTCAAGATATACATATCCGACTGGTTCTTTCTTCAATATGAATACTGCTGGAATATGGCAGGATGTATATTTGCTCGGTATTCCAAAGATATATATTAAAGATGTGTATGTACAATCTGATTTGTCATCTGATCATTTAAGGATTCAGGTGACTGTAGAAAACCGCAGTGGACAAACTACCAGCTTATTCGTAAATGGTGTTGTGAAAGCTTTGCAGTCATTTTCATTTCCGCAGGATGGCATTCAGGTTCTTCCCCATTATGATTTGGAAGACAACCCCATCATTGATTTTTCCAACGAAGATATTACGGTTGCCGCAGGTACTGAGAGAGGACTTACGCTTACAACTACAGTCTCAGGTAGATTGCGTCATTGGGATATGGATAACCCCAACCTCTATGCCGTGCTTGTTTCTTTGACGCAGGATGGCAGAACAATAGACTGTAAGTATACGCGTTTTGGTTGGCGAGAATTCAGAATAAAAAAGGGAGATTTTTATCTGAATGATCACAAGGTCCAAATTAAAGGAGACTCCTGGCACTTTATGGGCATACCTCAACTCACACGTAGATATGCATTTGCATGGTACACAGCTCTTAAAGGTGCTGGTGGAAATGGGGTTCGGTTGCATGCCATGCCGTATCCCACCTTTTATCTGGAGGTAGCCGACGAGATGGGCATATGTGTCCTGGATGAGAGTGCCATTTGGGCTAGTCACTGCCAATTCAACTACGATGAGCCGGTTACATGGGAACGTTTTTATGATCACATGTCCCGATTGATACTCCGGGATCGCAATTATCCTTCAGTGATGGGTTGGAGTGTTGAAAATGAAGTGCGGATGGCTCTTGAGCAACCATTTCAATCTGAGGAAACGGTAGCTCAGGTAGGGGAAAAGGTTTGTAAACTTATGGATATTGCCAGAGAGCTCGACCCCTCCCGAGACTGGATCAGTGCAGATGGCTCTCAAGATTGGGACGGGCGATTTCCAACCAGAATCCTCCATTATGAAAATATTGGAAATTTCCCGGATATAAAAAGAATCGCCAACAAACCAGTTGGCGTTGGCGAATGTACCATCGCATATTATGGAACGCCGAAACACGCTGCAGCGTTTGTTGGTGATCTGGCATTCCATAGTATTGAAGAAAGGATGAAGGGGGCGGCTATTGAGGCCTACAGTCAACTGAAAGCTCAGCTTTCAGCGGGTTTCAGTTATGTGAGTGTCTTCAATCTGGCTTGGTATAGCTTGAAACCATTACCACTTGGGCACGCGCATTTACAAAAGACCCCAATGGCTGAAAACGGCATATTTTTTAGCGGTTATCAGGAAGGAAAACCGGGTGTGCAGCCTGAAAGGTTGGGACCATACTGCACCACCTTCAATCCCGGATACGATCCGGGTCTGCAGCTCTATACCCCATGGCCCATGTATGATGCCATCAAGGCTGTTTTTTCTACCGGAGGTCCTCTGCCTTCATCCTTTGAAGACAAGCCAGCCTCGCCATCTCAAAAATCATATCCAGTGATTGATCGTCCTGAACCGGTAGTCTTTTTCGGTGATATCCAAGGTATTCATTATCAAGGATTAAAAGCAGCAGGGATTCAATTCAGTGAAGATCTCACTGGAACCTTTATCTATGCTGATTTAGGATCCATCTCTCCTGAGCAGGAAAAAATACTGAAAGACCGGGTTGAGTCACTAAAGTCTAATGGCGGTATCATCTTTTTATCCGGATTGACACCTGCTTCTGAACGATTGTTAGAAAACTTGACTGGTGAAAGATTTAATTTTTTTGAGCGGGAAGCCTCTTCACTGGTTTTTGGCAGTGAGTATGCCAATACCGACCCCTTGGTTGATCATTTTAAGCTACAGGATCTCTATTTTTCAGAAGACGAAGATAATGTTATTCAGCGCTTTGGCATTCGCATGCAGGGATTACAAAAAGCGAAAGTGCTTTTAAAATCCTGTAGCTGTGATTGGCGTATGTGGAATTATCAGAATGAATCGTCGAAAACAGCCGCACTTTTCAGGAGTGAAAAAGAATTACCCGAAGCCCATGCCATGGTACAACTGAATCTTTGTAAAGCCAGGATACTGCTTTGTACAATCGAAATGCGGGATCACCAGGTCGTCTCAGAGCGAAACAGGAAAAACTTATGGAACAAACTCATGGCAGCAGCGGGAGCCCAAATCATGGAGGACTTTGGAAACGACGTGGTTTTCAGTACTTATACACCTGCAGGATTAATACTCAAAAACCCACAGGCCAAAGCCATTGTCCGCCGATTTATTCCTATGGTTGCCATGCTAACTGAGGATATGATCACTTATATTAGTTCTTTCAATATACGCGAACTAGCTAAAATGTATGGCAGTCTCCTTGTGTTAAGTGGTAAAAAATTGGATAAAATCGATCAAGCCCTCAAAAAAATCTCCCTGGATATGGGTAATTCCATTACCTCAACTGCTCTGGAAAAGGATCAAGTCATCCGGGTAATGGCTGCAGGATTTTTTGCAGGCAGGGATTGTATAACCATGCTGAATGAAGACTATTTGAGGGGAGAGAATCATGTTGTGCCTGCTCAGTTTCAAGCGATCCACTATAATGATTTTTCAACTATTTGGCAAGTAGGGACAGCCAGATTTGATGGATTTCATTTTAAAGAGATGGCGTTTAACGGTCCCAAAGATCATTCATCCAGCTATATATGCTTTTATCTGAACAGCCCTCGCCCATTGGATAATTTACTAACTGAACCCAATGTGCCGAAGCTTTATTTAAATATAGAAACAAGATGTTGTCTTCGGGTATGGTTGAACGGAAAAGAAATATTTACACAAGCGATTGTTTCCCTAGAATCGGTCAAATTACAATCTCCCCTGCTTCTAAGAAAGGGGAAAAACCAAATCCTGATAAAGGTGGTGAATATAGATACAGATTATGTAATTAAAGTCTATCTTTCCTCAACCCATGATGATTTCATTGTTCAACTCGATAGTTCCTTTTGAGGAGTAGAAACGTAAGGCACACCTTAATAAACAGTTTGATGAAGATGATTACAGTTTGAACAACACATAAAAATACAAGGGTTTGTAGCAGGAGAGAAAAATGATTAATTTAAAAGAATACTACACCTTCAAAAGAAAGATATTGATCAATCTGATCTCCGGAGGATCAATATTAATCTCAGTAATTGTCAACAGTTCATTAATGAAATTTTACACTGATATGATCGGGTTATCCCCAGCCATGTTTGGCGTGGTATACCTAATCTTCAGTATCTGGAATGGCATCAACGACCCCGTTATCGGCTACTGGGCGGATAAGAGGCCTTTTCTAACAAATCGGGGAAAATATCGTCACCTAATGCGCTGGTCTATTCCACTTATCGCTGTTTCATTAATTCCCCTTCTTTTTGCTTCTCCTGACTGGAATGAGATTGTGACTGCGGTCTTTCTCCTGACGCTCCTGGTGATTTATGAAGGAGCGCAAACCCTTCTGGGTGTCAGCTTCATGGCTTTTACAGTGAACACTTTTTTGTCCATGAAAGAGCGCACGGAAGTGCAGGTAATCTCAAGTTATGTCAATATGATTCCCGTATTTTTGGGTGGAATGATTCCCGTGTGGTTTCTAACAGGGGATTACTCCAGATCTGCCCTGGTGGCAATTTTTACCGGAGCTATTCTGCTAGGACTCTTGTTGATCTGGATCGGATCGAGGTTTATTCGCGAAGATGAAGAATTCTACAAAGATATGGAATTCAGCCAAAACCTAAAAGAATTATTTGCTCTTTCAAAGGATTTTATCAAAGATAGGACCTTTGTGATTTTTTTGACCGCTTTCTTTTTTATCCAGGCTAGCACCGGTAATTATTTTACCGGCTACCTCTATTACATGGACAATGTCCTTGAAGTTTCCGGTCTGAAAGCCACGATCCCGGATGTGTTGACCGGTATCGCACAAATGTTGATATTTCCACTGATCATCTTGTTGGTCAAAAAGTTTGGTTCGCGCAACACGCTTGCGTTTGGGCTGTTGATCTCAGTTATTGGGCATGCTGTTTTAAGTTTGCCAATCAATTATTGGATTGCAGCTGGAACATACATTGTCATCCTGATTGGTTATGGGTTTTCTTCCGCCATTAACAACCCAATTGCAGGATTGGTTGTGGATCATATCGAGCTCAAGACTAATAAACGCCAACCCGGAGTAGTAAGAGGAATCATGGCAATTCTGTTGATTCCTGCGGGGAGTGTCCAACCCTTGATTTTGAGCGCTCTTCTCAGCGCTTCGGGATATATTGGATCCAGTAAAAGCCAGACTGCTGAAGTTGTTCAGGCGATCCGCATTGGAACAGGGATTATTCCAGCTACCATTCTGTTAATTGGTATCGGGTTGCTCTTCCTATTACCTATCGCCCACAAAAAGGAGAAGGAAATACAGGTTGCCATTGAAGAAAGGCACGGCAAAAGAATGGAAGCTGGGAATTCATCGAATTTTGCGGAGATTTAAATGGTAAAACTTCACGTTATTTCTCATACACACTGGGATCGCGAATGGTATCTCACATTTCAACAATTTCGGCTGAAACTTGTTCACTTGATCGATAAACTTTTAGATATTCTCGCTGAGGATCCGGATTTCAAATATTTTATGCTGGATGGACAAACCATTGTATTGGATGATTATCTACAAATTCGGCCAGAAAAAGAAGACCTATTAAGGCAATACATTCAAGAAGGACGTATTTTGATCGGTCCCTGGCATATCTTACCTGACATGTTTTTGGTCAGTCCAGAAGCACATATTCGCAATTTACTGGAAGGTGCTCGAACAGCAAGCAAGTTTGGTCCGAAAATGCCAATCGGATATATTCCTGATCCCTTTGGACACCCAGCCCAGGTTCCACAAATACTGAGAGGCTTTGGCATTAACGTTGCTGCACTTTGGCGAGGTCTCGGTGATCTACCCACAGAATTATGGTGGGAATCTCCTGATGGCTCAAAGGTATTTCTGGCTTATTTACGTGATAGTTATAGTAATGGAGCGAATTTAATCGTCCATAATTTTCCATTATTTGCGCAACAAATTTCGGTTGCAGGAGCCTCTTTAGCAACACATTCTGCTGTGAACGATTATTTGATCATGTTAGGGACCGATCATATGGAACCTTCCCCACACACGTCAGCTGCAATATCATATGTAAATGAGCATCTGGTAGACACACAGGTGATCCATTCCACCTTGTCTGCTTATATTCAAAGAATATCAGAACAAATATCAAACAACGAGATATTCCTACCTGTTATTAAAGGTGAGTTGCGAGCATGTGATCACTCTCATTTGCTGCCTGGTGTACTATCCTCACGTATGTGGATTAAACAAAACAACCACAGCTGTCAACTACTTCTGGAAAAGTGGGCAGAACCCTTCTGCGTTTTCTCCGAAAACATGATTAAAAGAGAGAAAAACACATGGGCCTCCCAAGTTCAACCCACCAATCGGGTTCATCAAGTTGCACCGATTATTCGGTATGCCTGGCGAATGTTGATGGAAAACCACCCACATGATTCCATATGCGGATGTTCTATCGATCAGGTGCACGATGAAATGAAACCTCGTTTTGATCAGGTAGAGCAAATTGGCGAAGAAATAACTTTACAAGCATTACAGAATATTTCTCAAACAGTTCAAACAAAATTTGAGGATAGATTATCATCCATTGTACTCTTCAATCCATTTTGTTTTTCCCACCATGATTTGATTGAAGTTGAATTGAATATTCCTGAACATATAGCTGCCTTTGAAATCCAAGACGCAAAAGGGAATACAATACCACATGAATTTCTTGGTTCCAATCATGAAATGCTTGCCAATTTGCTACTCACGAAAAATAACTTGCGCGATACAATTGGAGCGATAAACGAAGGCTGGATTGCCGGTTCTGCAATTGTGAATGTTAAAGTTTCTCGCAAGAACAATATTGTAACAATTGACGCTATTCTGGATGACCAAGGCCAGCCCAACATTCCAGCATGGCGTCTTGCTGAAGAACAAATCGCTAAATATGAAGCAGATCCAGGTGTTAAGCAATTCCATATCATTGCATACACACCACGAGCCTCAAAAATTCGCTTCATCAGCCCAGAAATTCCCGCCCTTGGTTGGAAGACGGTTTGGGTACGGGCTGTTGAAGCAATCAATGTTGCTTCCAAATCTGATCTCAATCCTTTGGTGAAAAAACTCCTTCCTCTAGTCATCCGATTTGCCCAATCGAAATTTGTAGAAAAAATGCTCTCCAAAATAGCAACTGCACAAGAAAGAAAACCTCCTTTAATTATCGAAAATGAGTATTTTCTTGTGGAAGTGAATCAAACTGATGGTACTCTAATTATTACAGATAAGATAACCAACACCATATTCAACAGTCTGAACCGCTTTGAGGACGGAGGAGATGCCGGGGATGAATATAATTATTCTCCTCCATTGAACGATTCTTTCTTCAGCCCAAAAGTTGTTTCAATAAAAGTTTTACGAAGTGAATTGACCCCCT
Organism: uncultured Chloroflexia bacterium; assembly: GCA_963765655.1. Lineage (GTDB taxonomy): Bacteria > Chloroflexota > Anaerolineae > Anaerolineales > Anaerolineaceae > UBA6170. The sequence goes on along the minus strand of CAVXXH010000003.1, from coordinate 379,089 downwards.
CTATTGAAATTGAGTACGAATTAAAAATTCCAGCCGAAATATCGCCTGACAGGAAAACACGTTCAACGAAAAAAGTCAGTATTCCCATTCGAAGCCGGGTTATGCTTGCAAGTGGTGTTGCCCGTGTGGAAATTAAAACCGAAGTTGAAAACCTGGCAAAAGATCATCGTCTGCGAGTACATTTCCAAGCTCCTTTCACTTCAAAGGAAGCAGATTTTGATGGACACTTCGAAATCATTCGACGTCCTATTGGTGTGCCAGAAAAAGGTAAAAACTGGGTGGAGAACCCCCGACCTGAAGTACCTCAACGTGCCTTTACAGATGTCTCCAAAGGAAACATCGGCTTGATGATTGCCAATCGTGGTCTACCTGAAGTAGAGGTGATAAAACATAATAAATCGGAATTTACAGAAATTGCATTAACCTTAATGCGCTGCGTTGGTTGGCTATCCCGGGATGATTTGCCTGTGCGACAAGGGCATGCTGGTCCAGCCTTTGAAACACCAGGTGGTCAGACATTAGGAAAGTCCATTTTTGAGTATGCCGTTATTCCTCATAAAGGAAATTGGAAAGAAGCTTATCAAGAGTCATATGCATTTGAAACACCATTACGGGCTATTGCAACAGATCTTCACGCAGGGGAACTGCCCGGTGAAGGGTCTTTCATTATCCATACGCCTGCTGAATTTGTCATCAGTGCTATCAAAGAAACTGAGCATGGAGATGGTTGTATTGTCCGAGGATACAATGTTACCGATGAAACCATTCAATTGAACATTAAACCATTGGTGAAATATGAAAAAGCCTTGCTGGTTAACTTGGCAGAAGAATTTCTGGCAGAAATAACCCCAAATAATGAAGGTAGCATAACTTTACCAGTAAAAGGACATAAACTTATCAGCATAAAGTTTATTTTTAGATGAGTTTTTTGATCCATCCACCACTATTAACCGTCAATGCATACATAGCCTGAATCATAGTCTCCAGATCTTCAGCACTGACCACCAGGCTGATGGATACTTCCGATGAACCGTGTGCAATGGCCAGGACATTCACTTCTGATTCCGCTAATGCTGTGAATATCTAGCCGTCAAGCGTTCTACCAGAAGTATCATCACCTCACAAACAACAACGCATACGATAAGAAGATCATCGCATCCGGTAGGAAGTGAATCAACCACGGCCAAGCAAGTCCTTTGGTCTCGAGCATGCTCTTGCAGATTAGCCAGGCCAGAAATCCGGTCATGGCAGCCCCAATCATCCCTGGTGGGGATCCACACAGATAGTGTGCCAGACCAAAAAAAATAGCATTAAACAACATCGCCTGGTTTTTACCAATCAACTTTGGCAAGGTAGATAGCATAGGTGCACGGTAGTATATCTCCTCATTGAAGGCGTTGATACCGGCGAAGAGGAGTGCTGCCGGAATGAGAGGAATTGCCCTGATCAGCTGCTCCTTTGTGATAGACATGCTTAACAGGGTGGGAATTGCAACCGCCAGCATAGCGGCTATCCCAAAAATCCAGCCAAACACTTTCCAGGATTCTCCGGTTTTGATACCCAACCATCTAACCGGCTCAATGGGAGCCTGCCAATCGCCACGGGTGAGAAAAAAAGCCGTCCGTTTACGCTTGACCAGCCACATGGCAGCAATCACCAACAGCACCAGTGCGATATCCCGAATATAGACCTTGGCATACCCCCAGAAGAAGGAAGATTCCGCCTGAGGTAACCATGCTTGCCACCAGGGCTGAACCCTTACCCAATCCGATGCCATTACTCCACCAATGAAAACCAACATGAAAAATGCATAGGGCAGAATTGGTTTAAAACGTTTCATCATCAGGCAGATACCCGTGTATGCCAGCATCAAACCAAACTTTACATAAATCAACCAGTCTGGAACCGGTCCAATCAGGAAATAAAAAAGGATATCCGGTAAATCGGATATCCATAATAATGAGAGCCAAACCATCAGCATCATTTTGGTTCGGTAGGCAACATTTGTAAAATGAATTTCAGCTGCCATTAATTCCTTCACTCCCGTTCAATAAAACTTATTTGTAGATATGGTCTGGATGGACTATCATTCTTGGAATTATTGTCGTCATCCAAAAAAGAGTATAAGATAAATATTGTCTTATTTTATCCGCCAATAGACTAGAAAAATCCTGACCAATGGACAGGATTCGTTAATTAGTCGAGCGCTAGATGCTAATAAAGAAGTGATGATTTTGAATTCCTATGTAACTACTCAGCCTGATGCAGTAAAAAATTCCACCATGTGTTGGCTAACGGCTTCAAATTCATCCCTCAGAACCCAATGAGTTGCATTATCAAAAGTGATCAATTGACCGTCATCACAAAGCTTAATGCTCAATTCAGCCATTTCATAGGATAGATGTGGATCTTGTTTACCCCACAGGATGAGGGTCGCCACAGGGATTGTGGAAATTTGTGTTGTTCTTTTCGGGGTCCGGAAAAATGCCCGATACCAGTTCATCATACCTGTCATTGCTCCTGGCTGATTCCATGCCATCCGGTGGCGATCTCGTTCTTCCTCGCTTAAGTCATCCGGCATAGCGGAGATCAGAAAGCGCCAATTATTTCTCTTAACCACCCATTCTGGCAGACCAGGAATCTGGAAGAAAATGGCATACCAACTTTTGAGCATTTGTTGGATGTGAGTGCGCAGATAGCTGCTCATCACCTGCGGATGCGGCACATTGGCAATCACCATCCGTTTGATCCGCTCAGGGTTAGCCAGTGCAAGGTTCCAGCAGACCATTGCACCAAAATCATGCCCAGCCAGGTAGAATCGTTCGTAACCTAACGTATCAGCTAATCCAAGGATATCCTTCACAAGAGTATCCATCTGGTAGCTGGCAATGCCATCGGGTTTGTCACTTAAGTTGTATCCTCTTTGGTCAGGCACAATTACCCGAAAACCAGCATCCGCTAAAGGGCCAATTTGAGCTTCCCATCCAAACCAGGCATCTGGAAATCCGTGCAAGAGGAAAACAGGCTCGCCACCTTTTGGTCCAGCCTGGGCAATATGTAAACGAATCCCATTGGTTGCGATTTTTTGGAAGTTTATCGACACATCATTCTGCGAGTTCATTGCTGGCTTTATCGAGAGACGTTACTTCTTCGGAAGTGAGCCGCCATCCCATCGCACCAAGGTTCTCGGCAGCTTGTTTAGCGTTTTTTGCCCCAGGGATGGGTACGGTTCCTTTGCAGATCGTCCAGTTCAGAGCAACTTGTGCAGGTGATTTGCTGTAATTTGTACCGATTTCCTTCAAGAGATTAATCAGTGGTTGCGCTCGTTGCAATTTTTCTGGGGGATACATGCGCTTGCGCGGACCAGGTGGGGGATTTTCCGGTCCATATTTACCTGCCACCATACCTTTCGCCAGCGGACTGTAAGCAATCACGGTGATATCATTGTCCAGGCAGTAATCCAGCAAACCATTTTTTTCGATGCTGCGGTCAAATAAGCTGTATTCAACCTGGTTGGAAGCCAGTGGTATCCCGAGAGCCTGCAAGGTATCATGTGCCAGTTTAGTTTTTTCAGTATTGAAGTTGGAGACGCCCACCGCGCGGGTCAGGCCTGATTCTACCGCGTCAGCGAGAGCGGATACGTACGCTGGTTTGCTCCAGCGTCCAAGGGGTACATGGATTTGATATAAATCGACCTGGGAGAGTTGCAAGCGCTTCAGGCTTTTTTTGAGCGCAGTTACTAACGCTGTTTTACGCATCCGCCATGGAAACGGAAAAAATTTGGTTGCGATCAGCACTTTATTCGTTGCGGACGGTAAAAAATTCCCTAAAAATTTTTCTGATTTTCCCATGCCATAGACCTCGGCTGTGTCAAACCAGTTGGTGCCGTTGGCAAGGCTGACGTCAAAAGCTGCGCGGATATCACTATCATCATAGCTACTGCCGCCATACCCCCAAATCATTCGGTCACCCCAGGCCCAGGCTCCCACGCCTACGGTGGTGATTTTAATATCAGTTTTTCCAAGTGGTACCAGGTCTATAGAGTTATTCATTTTTTATTTTCCTAACAATGAGTGTGACAAACCATTCCACTTTACTATCACAAAGTGGGTAGTAGTTGCATCAGGTCAGTCCTTTTTAATTTTACACCCAAAAAATTAGGAACCAAAAAGACCAAAAGGTTATATTTGGCTCAATTTCATGCTCTATTCCGTTTGAGAAGTAGCACACTAGAAACAAGTAACAGGTGATCTAATTTATTCCCATTTAAATGTGATATAAGAGATAACCACACCAACAATGAGGATGCCCGTCAGCACAATAACATTCACAACATGTTTTTCCCATCCCTCACCAATCCAGAAACCGCGTAAAAGATTCACTACATATGTAAGGGGTAAGAATTTTGAAATCTTAATGATTGATTCCGGCAATAATTCTCTTGGAAAACCAGCACCAGAGAGAAATAACATGGGATAAAGGATAACCATGCCAACAATTTGCGCAGTTCGTGCAGAAGGCAACAAACCAGCCAGAACAAAGCCAATCGCAAAAAAGCTCAGGCTACTTAATATGAAACCAACAACAACATTAAAAACATTGCCATCAAAGCGCATTTGGTAAACAATCTTTCCTGCGACGATCAGAAACGCCATGCCAATCAGAGTCATACAAAATAGAACGACTACCTGTGCAAAGAGGATTATCAATGGGTTTATGGGCGTTGTTCGCATTCGTCGAAGTACGCCATTTTCCCGATAGGAAGATACTGTAATTGTTAATCCCATCAAACCGGTTGTGGCAACAATCATTGCAGTATAGGCTGGTACAGAGACGTCAACGGAACCATATCCGTTAAAATATTCCGAGGGTTCGTTTCCATAAATGCTTCCAAAGAGAAATAGCATCATTAAAGGGAAAATTAGTGTAAAGAAAGCTCCAACTGGTTCGCGCAGAAACAGTTTTGTTTCCATCCAGGTGAATTTAAAAAAGCTTTTCATTCTTCCTCACTCTCGTATTTGTTTTCCTGTTAATTTTAAGAAAACGTCTTCCAGGGAAGCTTGCTCGCTGCGAAGATCTCGGAATGGAATTTTATGTTTTACCAGTTGAGTGGTAACTTCTAAAACCAAAGGGGTATCATTATTTTTGCCATAAACAATCACCATATCTCCTTGTTTTTCCACCCTATCAGCGTTTGGGAGATCTTTTTCAAATTCATTCGACAAAGCTCCATCACAGCGAAATACAATTCTCTCGCCCATACCAAAATTGTGAATTAATGTGCTTGGGGTTTCAAGTGCGACAATCTTCCCATGATCGAGGATTGCAACACGATCACATAATATCTCAGCTTCTTCCATAAAATGTGTTGTTAACACGATGGTTTTTCCATTTGATTGTACTTCCCGGATGAGATCCCAAATTGCATGGCGTGCCTGGGGATCCAATCCTGTAGTCAATTCATCTAAAAAAATTAATTGAGGATCGGGCAGCAGTGCCAGGGCAACAAAAAGTCTTTGTTTTTGCCCTCCCGACAATTTTGAAAATGGTGTGTTTACCTTCTCTTCCAGCCCCAATTGGGAAAGTAATTTTTTCCAATCAACTGGCTTTTCATAAAACGAGCTATAAAGATCAAGGGCTTCCCACACTTTCATGCGTTCAGGCAGATTCGAGTGTTGCAATTGCATACCAGTTTTCCGTGTTATCATCTGGTGTTCTTCGGTGGGATTGACTCCCAGTACGCTGATATTACCCTGATCTGGCTTTCTAAGTCCCTCAAGGCACTCAATGGTGGTTGTTTTTCCTGCGCCATTCGGGCCAACCATTCCAAATATTTCCCCCTCCATAACCTCAAAACTAATATCATCGACCGCAACGACAGCCCCATATGTCTTGCGTAATCCGTTTACTTTAATTATGGTATTCATAATAGCCTTCTCAATTGATGGAAAAAACCAATACGGATGTAGATTGATGGAATTTGATTGAACATCCAATATCAGTATATATACTTGATTATGGTTTTTCAATATCCAAACGACCAGTTAGAACCCAACCAATGACTAATTAATCTGATAATCGATATATTGATGCAGACTTTCCACAATCAAGGTGATGCTAATCATTAACAGGAAAGAGATCGCCAACATTAATTTCGAAGGTTGTCTTTCCACAAAATTGGTGTTGGTATCTGCTAAAAGCACCGTACCAATTGTGAACACAATCCTGGAGGTAATCATGATTGCCGCCAGGATTAAGCCTTCACAAATTCCATAATCCCACTGATAAAATCAACATAAAGAAAGCACAAGGCAAGATCAATTTGAAATGCTTCATGATCAAGCATGCACTTTTGTAGGTCAACAAAAATCCAAACTTAAAAAAGATTAACCAAGGCGGAATAGGCCCTGTTCGATAATAAAAAAGGATATCCAGGAAATCAGATATCCACAATAACGAAATCCAAACCATCATTTTCTTTTGGGTTTGATAAGCTACATTTGAAAAATAAGCCTAAGCTTCTATATATCCTTATCTTCGTTTCAAAAAACATTGTTAATTTATTAATGTTTGAACTCATCATGGATGTTTTGATTTTGAGGAAATAATATTTTCATCCAAAAAAACATATGACAAAAATCGTCTTATTTTATTCAGCGATAGAATTAAAAATCCCGATCAATGACCAGGCTTTTTTATTGATTGATTCAGATTTATTTTTAGCAAAGGCTTTTCTTGGATTATTTTCGAAATTCAACCGATGATTTGTTTGTGCTAAAACAGTACATGATTTGATTTGACTGTAAGATGAATGTTGCTATACTCAAAGATAAGAGGGGAAAAACCTCATTGCTGGTTATTTCATAATTCATAAGTCCATTTTTACTCATTACAAGGAGGAGCAGGATGAATAAGAGTTTCCTCATAATGGTTTTAGGTGTGTTTTTTCTTGGTTTATTCTCACCTGTTTATGCACAGGATTTTTCCTGTTCTGATGTTAATGAAATACCACCAATTGAATGTGAAGCTTTAATTGCTTTATATAATAGTACCAATGGTGAAGGATGGACCACCAAGACTAACTGGTTAGTTACTGATACTCCTAGCAATTGGTATGGGGTGACAGTTCAATCAGGTCATGTTACCGTGGTAGATCTAAGTAGCAACGAACTTAGTGGAATTATTCCATTAGAACTAGAGAATCTTAGTAATTTACAACAATTGATTCTCGGTTTTAATAACCTCAGCGGCAATATCCCCTCTTTTATTGGAAATCTCTCTAATTTGAATAGATTGATTCTTACTGACAACCAGCATACCGGAAGTATTCCTCCTGAACTTGGAAATCTAACCAATTTAACATGGTTGATTCTTGCTGGCAATCAACTCAACAGTAACATTCCCCCTCAACTTGGAAATTTGATCAAACTGGAAAGATTAGAGCTGGCTGTAAACAAACTGAGTGGAAATATTCCACCAGAACTGGGAAATCTTTCCAATTTAACCTGGTTGATTCTATCTAATAATTATCTCAGCGGAGATGTTCCTCCTGAACTGGAAAATTTGACGAAACTAGTTCTTTTAATGCTTGACTATAATTATTTAACCGTTCCAGATGATTATCCTGATCCTGAAAATTCATTTTATAATTTTCTCTTTGTCAGAAATCCATCGTGGGATACAACACAAATGGAAATGCTTAAAGTCTTTTTGCCACTACTTGTGCGCTGATTCTGATTCCTTTTCCGCTAAGTATGGTTGATGTAACTTGATCGGTTCACGATCTGTCTTGCGCAGACGCAGGTTGAGCATTTCAACAAAAATTGAAAAGCCCATGGCAAAGTAAATGTATCCCTTGGGAATATGCTGGTGTAAACTTTCAACAATCAAGGTAAAACCAATCAACAACAGAAAGGAAAGCGCTAACATCTTGATGGTAGGATGCCCTTCCACAAAATTACTGAGTGCATCAGCAGAAAGTACCATCCCAATAGCCGCTACAATGACGGCAGCAATCATGATCGCCACGTGATCCACCATACCTACGGCTGTGATGACTGAATCCAGAGAGAAGACCACGTCCAGCAGCATCACCTGCAGAATCACGTTCCAAAAAGTCGCCTTTACTTTGGTAGAGGAGTGACCTTCCACTCCTTCCAATTTTTGGTGTATTTCCATGGTAGCTTTGCCCATCAGGAAGAGTCCACCAATTAACAGGATTAAATCCCGACCTGAAACATCAAAGTTTATAATCGAAAAAATCGGTTCGGTCAAACCGATAATCCAGGAGAGCGAAAGCAATAATAGAATGCGGCTGATGACAGCCATTGCAATACCCGTACGACGGGCTTTGGACTGCTGATTATGGGGTAATTTTCCTGCCAGAATCGAAATGAAGATCACATTGTCAACACCCAGCACTAACTCGAGGGCTACCAGGGTGAGAAATGCAATCCATGTTTGAGGGTCCGATAACCATTCCATCTTTCTTTCCTCCTACATTGTTTAATCAATATTTTCTGATTGTAAACCCAAATTAGTGCGGGAGAAAGTTCTTAACAGCAGTTGTTTTCAATTTCTGATAATTTGATCTTCCCTGTCATAGATTTCGATTCTTCGATAGAATTAACCACATACCCAATTCACTGGAGCTTGACATGCACATTGGTAAACAGATCGTGGTCTTTGGTCTCGGAAAGGTGGGACGCGAGGTCGTTCGTCAAATTCAAGAGTGTAGTTTGCCGGTCGTCTTTACCGGAATGGTGGATAGCACAGCCTGTATCGTCAGTTTCCCTCTTTCAAATTCCCAGATCCAATCGGTTCTGAACCGAAAATTGGCTGGAAGCTCTTTGGCAGATTTACCCGAATCCAAACCTCTTTCCTTCATGTCAGATTATTACAGTAAAGACACCATCATTGTGGATACCAGTGCTTCCAGGAACATTGAATGGAACATTGCCACACGGAAGGGATGCCAACTGGTTTTCGCGAACAAAAACGCTCATGCTGCTCCCTGGGGTCAAGCGTCCGTTTTATACAATCAACCAGGCATACGCTATGAGTCCACTGTCGGGGCGGGATTGCCAGTGATAGCCACTCTGCGCAGTCAAATTGCCAGTGGCGATCAAATCACCCTCATCGAAGGTGTAATGAGCGGCACGCTGGGGTATATATGCAGTCAATTGGAAGCCGGCGCGACGTACAGTCAGGCTATCCGGCAGGCTTCTGAAACTGGATATACTGAACCTGATCCACGGGATGATTTGAGTGGTTTTGATGTGTTGCGTAAAGCACTGATCCTGGCGCGGACAGCCGGATGGGAACTGGAAGAAAGTGATTTTACCGTCGAGCCGCTGTATGATGAGCGCTTGGTGGGTATGCCTGTATCAGAATTCTTCAATCTCACTTCCTTGTTGAACGAAACCTATGCGCAACGAGTCAGGATGGCTGCTCAAGAGGGTAGGGTGCTGCGATATCTGGCATCGATCACTCCGCTGGGTGGAAAAATTGGTTTACAGGCTGTGGATCGTAACAGTGCACTGGGGGCCTTGCAGGGTCCTGGAAACTATTTTGCCATTTACAGCCAGTGTTATTACGAGATTCCATTGGTGATTGCCGGCCCTGGGGCTGGAATTGCTGTCACCGCGAATGGGATTCTCAATGATATAATCGCGCTATTAAGTTGATTTCTGGAAAAAAATTGAGATGAAAAAACACGAACGAATGGAAGAGATTTACGAATCAGGGTCTATACCCTGGGGTCAAACCGATCCGCCACCCGAGGTAATAGATATTGCTTCGGTTTTGCCGGTTGGGCGTGCTCTTGACCTGGGTTGTGGTTTGGGGCGTGCATCCATTTACCTGGCTGGTTTGGGTTGGCAGGTGGATGGGGTTGATTTTGTCGCCCAGGCAATCGAAGGGGCAAAACTCCGGGCTGATCAAGCAGGCGTATCGGAACGCATAAATTTCCATCAATCGCCGGTGACCCAGCTGGATTTTCTGCATGAAACTTATGATTTTGCGCTGGATGTAGGCTGTGCACATGGCTTGACTGAGGTGGAACTGGTCGTTTATCATAGAGAACTCGTGCGTTTGCTCAAACCTAGCGCTGTTTTTCTGTTATTCGCCCACTTAAATGAAGAAAATATCAATCCTGATGAACAAAATTGGATGGATGAAGTCCATATGAGAAAGCTCTTTAAGACTGGTTTCGCATTAGAAAAAGTAGAATTTGGCCAGACCCAGGTAAACGATCAGGCACCCTGGCGCTCCGCCTGGTTCTGGTTCCGAAAGGAAGCATGATGAACAAGATTCCCGTTTCCATCCTGGGGGCAACCGGTGCTGTTGGGCAACGTTTCGTCGAGATGTTGGTGGATCATCCATATTTCGAAATTGTTGCACTGACTGGTTCAGAACGCAGCGCTGGAAAACCATATGGGCAGGCTTGCCGCTGGTTGTTGACTGGCTCTATGCCAGACCTGGTCCGCCATATGGTCATTCAGCCAACCAGCACCGATCTGCCCGGAAAAGTAGCCTTTTCAGCGCTACCTGCTCCCATTGCGCGTGAATGGGAACCGCAACTGGCTGCTACTGGTTATGCTGTATGCTCGAATGCGTCCGCTCTCAGACAAACCCCCGGCGTTCCTCTTCTGATCCCTGAAATCAACTACGACCATCTGGAGATGATCCCCTTGCAACATAGCGAACTGGGTTGGAAAGGCCTGGCGGTTACCAGTCCAAACTGCACCACCAATGGGATCGCTATGACCCTCAAACCACTGGATGAAGCCTTCGAGGTTGAGGCTGTCTTTGTCAGCACCATGCAAGCCATCTCCGGTGCCGGATATCCCGGATTGGCATCGCTGGATATTCTGGATAACGTCATTCCCTACATAAATGGTGAAGAGGAAAAAATCCAGATGGAGACCAACCTGTTGTTGGGTAAGATGTTAAATGGGAAAAGAGTAAGTTCCCAAATTCAGGTCAGTGCCCATGCCAATCGTGTGCCGGTATTTGACGGGCATACCATAGCGCTCTCGATCAAATTCCGAAACAAGCCCAGCGTGGAGGATGCCATCCAGGTGCTGGAAAACTTCCGTGGACCAGCAGAGGTGCGCCAGATGCCGACCGCTCCGGAGCGTCCAATCCTGGTGCGGCAGGAACCAGATCGCCCACAACCACGCCGCGATCGTGACGCCGGTAATGGCATGTCGATCAGTGTTGGACGGATTCGCCCCTGCAATCTCTTCGATTTACGCATGGTCAGTGTAGTACACAATACCGTGCGGGGTGCTGCTGGTGGTTCAGTCTTGAACGCCGAGCTCTTATACGCCAAAGGTTTACTGGACACATGATTCAACTGGGAATGACCGACTGTCCGGTGGTGCGAGAATTGTTGGATGATGGTCAGTTACAGCTGGACTACCTGGAAGTACATGGCCCATATGTAGAGGACGCCCGGCAGGCATATCCTGACAGACCCATGTTGTTACACAATGCCCTGTATCAATGGTCTCTAACCCACAGAGATGGATTGGATCATAAAGATGCGTCGAAAATCACCCGACAGCGCCTGGCATTAGCAAGGTCACCCTGGTACAGCCTGCATCTGGGTTTCTCCGTAGAGGAGGTCGATTTCTATGATGAAGCCATGCAAGGGCTCTCCCCCTTGCAACCACGCGACCTGGTGCTGGAGCGTTGTATCGCACGTCTCAAGCAACTCAAATCCTTGTTGCCTGTCCCAATCCTGATTGAAAACCTGGACTACAACCCGAGCCAGGCATATGAATATGTGTGTGAACCTGAGTTCATTCAAAAAGTGCTGGCAGAGACTGATACCTGGTTGCTTTTTGACCTGGCACATGCCCGTGTTACTGCGCATGCCTTTGGCATACCCGTCGAGGATTACATCAACCAGCTACCCCTCGAAAAAGTGCGCCAGATCCACCTCAATCGCCCTGGTTGGCGGGACGGACGCCTGGTGGATGCACATCTGGCTCTGGAAGAAGAAGATTACCTGTTGTTCGAAAAGATCTTATCACGTTGCCAGCCCTGGTCGGTGACGCTGGAGTACAATCATGACCCGGGAAACATCCTATCCCAGATCACACGATTGCGAGAAATTCTCAACAGGTAACCGAATTACGTCTGTAGTTTACCCCACTCGATTGACCTTTTTGCCGAAATCCTAACGCGCGGATTGTAAAGCCTGCAAAACGCGATAAAATAGTAACAGACAAATTACCGGGAGGTTCCTTTTGGAAAGAGATACACTGCAGCGCATCATGTATTACCTATTCGATCACATCACAGTGACACGGTTTGAAGGTGTTGAAAATATTCCTGAAGAAGGTGGAGTAATCGTTGCCACCAATCACATGAGCCGCATGGATATCCCGCTGTTGTTCGTAAACCCGGCACGCAAGGACATTACAGCGCTGGTGGCAGATAAATATGTTAATTTTCCCGGTATCAGTTGGTTTACAAAAATTGCCGGTGGTATTTATATTGACCGGGATCGTGCAGATTTTGGTGCATTCCGAGAGGCTCAAAAGCTGATCAAATCTGGTGTTGCCATGGGAATCTCCCCAGAAGGCACCCGCAGCAAAGTCAGCGAATTACAGGAAGGCAAGGCCGGTACAATTTTACTGGCTTTACGCACCGGTGCTCCAATTGTTCCGGTAGGGTTGGCTGGCACAGAGGATAGCTTCAAACACCTGCTCACATTCCGTAAACCGCACATGGTAGCGCGTTTTGGAAAACCAATCATCATCAATGAGATTCCCCGCGAGAACCGCGAAGAAGCCCTGCAAAAAGCTGTGGATGAAATCATGTGCCAGATTGCCGCACTGATTCCGCCGCGTTACTGGGGTTTTTACAAAGACCATCCACGCTTACAGGAATTAATCGCCGAGCAAGGTGGTCCAGTCTCCAGTGATAGACCCTGATCTGATGCTTACTGGTTTCTGGTGGATTCTACTGGTTTTGCTACTCTATGGTGTGATCCATTCAGTTCTGGCTGCACATCGTACCAAGGATTGGTTCAAAGCCTGGTGGGGTGAGAACCACTATAACCGGTACTACCGTCTGTTCTTTTCCATTCAAGCAGCTGTGTTATTCATTCCAGTGCTGCTGCTGGTGGGTATTTTGCCCGATGAGACTATCTATCGTATTCCTGCCCCCTGGGTGTATTTGACGATCGCTCTACAGATCCTGGCAGTTTTTGGCATCCAGCACAGCATCATGTTGACCGGAATGCTCCGGTTTACAGGGATTCAGCAGGCTGTTGATCCAGATCAGGCTCAGAGACCGATTAAACTGGTGATACGAAGTCTCTATCGCTGGGTGCGCCATCCCATTTACACCTGCATGTTTGTGTTCATCTGGCTCGTTCCAGTACTGACCTGGAACATTCTTGCGCTCAATATTGGCATTTCCGTTTACAATGTTCTGGGTGCCACATTGGAAGAACGCAAGCTCAAAAGTGAATTCGGACAGGCCTATGTGGAATACAGTCAAAAGACTTCTTTCCTCGTTCCTGGGCTCAAATTTCGAAAACAGTAGTAAAATTTACCAACTGTAAAGATTCTTTTCGTCAATAAAATCACCTCCGGAAAATTAATGACTCAATCACAAAACGATCGCTCACCACTCAAACGCTATGCCTGGTTATCCATTGCTGCTGCATTAATTACCATGGGATTGAAGGCCGGAGCTTACTTACTGACTGGCTCCGTAGGGTTATTATCGGATGCACTGGAATCACTGGTCAATCTGGCTGGGGCGATCATGGTGCTCAGTATGCTTAGCGTGGCTGCTCGTCCAGCAGATGATAATCACACCTATGGGCACAGTAAAGCCGAGTACTTCTCCAGTGGATTTGAAGGTTCTCTGATTCTGATTGCCGCTGCCAGCATTATCTACACCGCGATTAAGCGTTTGATAGATCCCCAACCACTGGAACAATTAGGTGTTGGTCTGGCAGTGTTGTTTTTGGCATCCATGGTCAACCTGGGTGCTTCACTGATTCTGAAACGCGCTGGAAAACGTCACAATGCGGTATCACTGACCGCCAATTCTCACCACCTGATGACCGATGTGTGGACGTCTGGTGGTGTGCTGATAGGCGTAGGTGCGGTTGCCATCACTGGCTGGCAGCCCCTCGACTCGATTGTCGCTATATCTGGCTGCCATTAATATCCTTTGGACGGGGTACACCATTGTACGTGACTCAGCCTATGGATTGATGGACACCGCCTTGCTGCAGGAAGATCTGGATCTGATTGATTGGGTGTTGGATCAATACAAATGTCAGGGGGTGGAATTTCATGCGGTGCGTACGCGCCAATCGGGATCCAGAAAGTTCATCAATATGCACGTGCTGGTACCCAATGAATGGACCGTTGAGCACGGTCACGCCTTGCTCAACCAGATTGAGAACGAGTTGAAAGAACGCCTGCCGAATAGTAATATCTTCACACATCTAGAGCCTCTGCACGATCCGACATCGTATGCAGATATAGAAGTGTGTTAGCTAGGTAGCTGGCATCTTGTAGGCTAAAGGCAAAGGGGGAAAGGGGAAAAACAGTTTATAGTTGACAGAGAAATACCGAATTAAATGGCTGTAGGGTGCGGGTCCGTGACCCGCCCGGGGGGGACGCCTGCCCGGGGGTTGGGTGGGTTGGGAACCCACGCCCTACGGGTGGTGTGTGTTGTAGGGGCAATCACTTGTGGTTGCCCCATTTCCTTGGTTGCACGAATGCATGAGGAGGAACAAGAGCATACCAAGGTGGACAAGTCGGGGTAGGAGCAATCCCTTGTGGTTGACTGAATGATGGAGAGCGGGGCAAGAACGAGCCATTACCCCTACCTCTCGGCATTTATCTCGGCCTGGAGTTGCTCGTAGAAGGCAGTCAGGAAGGCGTCGCGGGCTGTCGCGATTTGATGAGCACTGGCGGTGAAGAGTCGCGCCTTGACCTTGCGCAGTTTGAAGAGGTATTCGTGGTAGGAACTATGGGGTTCACCAGGTTGTTTGACGCCCTCGGACAGAAATTGCTCGGAGGGTTCGGCATAGATGGGTTGACCAGCCTGGACGGCATAGCCGATGGTACGGGCTACCCCGATTGCACCAAGGACATCGAGCTTGTCAGCGTCGAAGAGCACCTTGGCTTCGATGGTCTGCGGTTCATTTTCCTGCTCGCCACGGTAGCGATGGGCACGGATGCAGTGCTGGACAGCCTGGATGCGTTCCTTTGGCCAGTCTTCCTCACGTAACACTTGCTCGGCAAAACGAGCGGAGGCTTCGTGATGGCTGAGACGCTCGCCGCTGTTGGGATCGCTACCGCGCGAATCGTGAAGGAGAGCTGCGGCATGCACGATCTCCAGATCAGCTCCCTCGAGCAGTGCCAGCTTTTCCGCCATGCGATAGACACGCTCAATATGATCAAAACCGTGCACCGGATCGACCTCCGGATACCAGGCTTTTGCTTTTTCCAATGTCAACATCTACGTGCTCCTTTGTTTCATGGTCAATCCGACTTAATGACCGGATTATTTATTTTCCACCACCCATTTGCCGCGTTTCATGACACGTTGCACGAGGTTACCGCCGAATTTGTAGCCCAGATTGCGGTAATCATCGACCGATAGCACCAGCAGGTCTGCCTGCTTGCCAGGCTCGAGCGAACCGATGTCATCAGAGCGAGCAATGGCTGCAGCAGCGTTGATGGTGGCAGCTGCGATGGCCTGTGCCACGGTGATCTTGAGGTAGCGGCAAGAGAGCGCAATCACAAACTGCATACTCTCGCACCAGGCTGTACCGGGGTTGAGGTCGGAGGCGATGGCCAGAATACCATTGGCTGCCAGGATCTCCTGCGCCGGGGTGAACTCGGTATGTCCCAGACCAAAAGGTGTAGGGGTGAGCGAGACCGCTACCGTATCCGAGACACCCAGGGCCTGGATATCTGCGCTGGAGGTCTTGACGAGGTGATCGGCAGAGACGGCTCCCATACGGGCTGCCAGTCTGGTGCCGCCCAGGTTCTCGAACTCATCGGCGTGGATTTTGAGCGGGAAGCTCAGCTCCTTGGCTTTCACCAGGATCTGTTTAGATTGCTCCAGAGTGAAGGCACCAACCTCGCAGAAGACATCCACGAAGGGCAGGGGACGATTGGGGGCATTGCGCTGCCACCATTGCTTCACCCCCGGCAGCATCTGCTCGACCACCAGATTGGTATAGCCCTGGGGATCATGGGTGTATTCTTTGGGAATGGCATGGGCTGCCAGGTAGGTGGGGATCAGCTCCAGTGCCGTTTCATGATCCAGTTTGAGGATGGCCTGCAGTTGCAAGAGTTCGCTGCTAGGCGTGAGACCATAACCGGTTTTGGCTTCGGCGGTGGTGGTACCATAACGCAGCATCCCTTCTATTCGGGGGTGGGCAGCTGCCACCAGCTCTTCCAGGCTGGCATCACGGGTGATGCGCACCGTGTTGACGATGCCTCCCCCAGCTGCCATGATCTCCTGGTAGGATTTGCCCTCCAGGCGCATCTCAAACTCCAGGGCTCGGTTGCCCATGAAGATCAGATGGGTGTGCGGGTCGACAAAGCCAGGCATGACCACCTTGCCGGTAGCGTTGAAGCGCTCTTCACGCGGGAAACGCTCAAGCAGGTCGTCCATGGGTCCGACTGCCTGGACGAGTCCATCACGAATCAGGACAGCCCCTTCGGGGATCAATCCCAGATCGCCAAGGTGTCTGCCTCGTTGGGGACCCCCGGCCAGGGTGAGTAGTTGTTTGGCATTATAGATGAGCATAAAACCTCCCTTTTATCCGAAGGATTTTTAAAATCGGAAATTTCTTAAGGGCTAAAATTATTATACAGTTTTGTAGCTTTACCAATCCAAAGTCGCGCGGATTTCTTTAACCTGATAATAATCTGCTGCACACAGGTTCACCCAATTAGGTTCAGGATACAACTCTAAGACCCCTCCACCCAAGAATTGACTGTCGATGGCTTGCACATGGATTATTTCAACTCCATCTTTCTTTTGTGACCTGATCGATTCGTCTCTTTCATCCCAAACAGATGCAATCCTCTCAAATCTGGGTTGATGATAATCATAAGTCTGATAGATAGCCCGCAAGAGATAAAGAGTAGAGATTGATAGAATTATTGTCATCACAATCGTAAAAACTTTGCTCTTCAGTAGCGCTGCCATGTATTCAGCTATTATCAAGGCTAATGCACTCACTCCCAACAAAATAATCCATCGGGAAATAACGAATGTTCTATCAGCTGGCGGATTTTTCTCAATGTAGGCGCTGGGAGCCTGAAGAGCGATTGTCAATAAAGTAGAAATCACCAAAACAACCAATAGTTTTTTAATCATGGAAATCAACGATAGAGTACGGTGGTTGTTTTTCTTATACCCAAGAAAACTGGCAGTAATTATAAGAATGAAAAAAACCAGATGGGGAAGAGGATATGATTTAAGTGAATCAATTATAAAATCAAAGCCAAATTGAACAGATAATGAAATTGTTTTAATAAATGAAGCTGGTTCAGAATAGAAAATTTGTCTGGGTGCATTGGCTGGAGAAAGTATCATCAATACCAGGGCACTTAAAGAAGAAAGTAAGCCAAAGCTTATATTGGTTACCAATTCCTTTAAAATATTTTTTGGAAGAAAAGTTTTTTGCCAATAAATCAATAATAAAGAAATTGCTAATCCTGTAAAAAAGAAAGCTCCTCCTGCTTCCGAAAAACCTGATCCCAAAAATGAAATAATGACAATTGTGGGAATAATCCATTTAGATTTTTTCGATTGATTAACAATTCGTGCCGTGATGATTGCGGCTAACAGAATAAAAAAAATAAGGGGAAAGGTATATGGCAAAATTGCTGAACGCCAATAAAAGCTCTGAAATCGAGCAGGGGCGAGATAAATCGTAAAAAAGACCAGAGACATGGCTGTTATCAATGGTAAGATTTTTGAATATTGTCGGTTGAAAATTTTCAGCATATTGATTAAGAACCAGTAATTTGTGCCTAAGAGCGCTGCAATGACAATTCCAGGCAAGATTTGTGCCCCAACAACACCTAAATAATAAAGAAATCCGGAAAATAATGTTAAAGAAAAGCGATTGGATGCATACGTAGTAATATAGTTATATCCTTTTAGCGTTCCAATGAGCCCTAAGCGTTGAAAGTCAGCATTGTAACACCAGTCATCCTGCCAAAAGCGGGTGAAGTAACCAAGATATGCAAAATATGCCAATCCAATACTTAGCGTAAATAATAATATTGAAAAAAGTATCACTCTAATGGTTTTCATAGAAATTCTCCATTGCGGGCGTCGAGATCATCTTGTCCAGCCGGGTGAATATGCTTCAGCAGGAAATAGCCGGCAGCGATGAGCAGGATGGCCGCGATCAGGTTGAAAAGGAAGCCGAGATTGTAGAGCCAGGGAGCGAGCATGGCACCCACGGCACGACCAAGAGAGAAGCAGGCGATGGTAAGCGCCATGACGGTGGCACGCGCTGCCGGGAAGACCTCACTCATAAGCGGCAGGCTGGAGACCAGGGTGAATTCGAAGCCAAGGTAGAAGAAAAAGAGCCCGGTGAGTGCCCCGGCGACCGAGCTGCTAAAGAAATAGAGGATAAAAGTGGCAACAGCTGAGGTGATAAGCCCCATGGTGATGGCGATTTCCTTACCCAGCCGGTCAGCGAGCAGTGCAGAAAGCCCCTCGCCACCCAGTTCGGAAATGCCGATGACAGCGGATGCCGCACCCAGAGCTGCCAACTTGAGGGCAAAGCGATCCTCGAGCCAGACGCCGAAGACCAGGTTGACGACCTCATTGGCAGCGGAGACGGATATGGCAAAGCCGAGACCCGCCAACACCGAGGTGATGCCGAGCATCTTGCGGATGGTGGCAATCCCATTGCCCTGCACCGCGATCTGCGAGCGGTTGTTGGGGACGCGCCAGGCAATCAGGATCAGACAGAACGTTCCAGCGATAGCAATGACCGGAAAGGGAACCAGCCAGGCTTTATCAGGATGGCTGCGCGCCATGAGCCAGCCAACAAAAGGAATACCGGCGATGAAGGCAGCTGCCCATGAGAGCTCGGTGATGCCCAGCACCGTCCCACGCTTCTCATACGCCACACGGTCGCCAATGAAAGCCTGCATGGCGGGGATAAACATGAGATTACCCAGCATGGCCAGCATGAGCCCACCAAAAAAGACCGGAAAGGATGGAAAAAACCAGATGGCCAGCGAGGACAGAATCACCAATCCCAAACCGAGCAACATGCTGATCTTGCGCCCATAACGGTCGGCGATCGTCGCCAGGAAAGGACCGAGGAAGCCCATCATCGAACGGGCGGTGAGTGCCACGGAAAGCTGCGGCAGATCGACACCCAGCCCGCGCGAGAAGACGCTCAGGAAGGGGTAGATCATACGGTAGAGTGTATGCAGCACCACACGGGTTATGGAGAGAACCGCGACCTGTTCGGTGAGGTTCTTTGATTCGGTGAAAATCAAGCGCCTTTGAGGATTGGGTGGCGTTGTTCGTAGATCCATAGAATTATCTGGGCTCCGAGTAAGATGGTGAGGATGAGGATGAGGGTATAGGAACCCATGATAGCACTAGATTCAGACGTACCGATGGGGTTATCGGGGTGCAGGATATTCTCGATACCGCCCAGCTGCCACCATATTACGACACCAAAGGCGAAATTGCCCAAAGCCGTGAGACGGTTATTGTTGAATGCCCACAACGCTCCCTGCAGGAGCACAGCGATGATACCTAGGAGGAAGGGGACGCGCCAGCGAGGTTCGTCGAAGAAGAATCCACCCCAGTTGACCTGCATGACGATCAGGGACATGGGTAAATAGGTAAGCCAGAAGAAGAGGGCAGTGTAGGCGATGGAGCGGCTGATGTGCACCAGGCGCTCCTTGCGGAAGAGGAGCAACCCCAATAGCCCGGCGATAGCGGAGAGACCAAAAGCGAGTTTGCCGGTCCAGACCCAGGCAGCGTGAACGTAGATGAGGCGAATATTGGAGCCGATGGTTTTTTCGACCGGTGCCAGGAAGGCTACCAGGATAATAAGGGCGAGGGTGAGGAGGAGGGCTATTGGCTGACGGAAGAAGCGATGAGAAAAAGTCATAGTTTTTTCCTGTTGGAGAGTTTTAGTGATTATAGTACAGTTTGGCTGAAAGCTGAGAGCTAGTAGCCTCAAAGTCAAGACTTGCTGCGCTGCACTTGAAATCCACTAAGAACTTCGGATGGAAACTTAACTTCATTCATCATGAAACGACAAGTACAGTGTGCCTGTGGTTATGATGTCCGTTTTTCCAAATCAACAGGATGTTTGACCTACTTATCATATGAATCAATCCGGGGGATAAGTATTCATAGGATACAAACCTGTTTCAACAGGTTTGATCTTTGGCTATCCGTGGATTTGAATTCACGGGATCATGGAAAAAACGCTTATATTGTAAACTACAGGTCGTTTGACCTACTTATTCTATGAATCAATTCATAGGTACCAACCCTCACATCCCTTAAAAAATATTCCTTAACCTGTTTCAACAAGTTTGACTATTTCTATCCGTGGATTTGAATCCACGGGGTCATGGAAATCAACCTTGTTTTATAAACGAAAGATCGTTTCTAAACACATGGGGCTGTCCAAAAAGTAGGAGCAGCCCCTCTACATTTTTAAAGAGGAATGATTCAATTAAGGGAGGAAAAGAAAAGAAGCCCATTCAGTTTTGATTTTTAGTAACAACCCTACAGATATAGAGATGTAGTTACTTTATCTTACTTAAAGGTTCGTGAAATATTAGAAGGTTTGCTTAATCGTGGTACCTTTGAAAATGTACCTTTCTGTGCTGACCTAACTGGACACGCTATGATATCGGTTTATCCCGCTGTGGAAAAGCCAGGAGGCAGCCACAAACACCAGCCCGGCAATCAGCAGACTGAGGAATACCATCCCGATACCAATCTGACCGCTGAGTGCCTGTGCGGGAATGGTGGTGATCAGAGCAATGGGGATGATCCAGGTCAACAGGATACGAACCAGGGTGGGGTATATCCCGATTGGGTAACGCGCCAGCTGGAAAAGGGCGTCGAAGACCCAGGTGATCATTAACCCAGGGCTCCAGAATGCCAGGGCACTTAAACCCAGCAGCAAGGCATAGATGATGAGCGTCCCAGCGAGGAGTGCTACCGCAAAGAGCAGCCAGTTGATCCAGGTGATCGGGTCTGAGCTCTGGGTGGTGGCGTACATCAGCACACCTATTCCAAGGAGAAGATCCAGTAAGGAGAAGAAACGCCAGATTCTGAAGGTTACCAAAAACTGGATATTGACCGGACGGATCAGGCTAAAATCGAAATTTCCATTCCAGACTTCCTGCCCCATGCCGACCAGCGTCTCCAGGCTGGGACCAATGAACAGGCCGCGGATTGCGCTGACGATCAGATAGACTGCCATTACGCCGAGGGTGGAACTGAAGTTCCAGCCATTGAAGTTCTCAATCTGGCTGAAGAGGATCATTATAGCAGCCACAGCCACTGTCAGGTTAAGCAAAGAATGAAGCAGGTTGATCCAGAAATTGGCACGATAGGCCAGATCCTGTTGCAAGGAGGCACGCATAAAACTTTTAATCAGTCGGAAGGCATCCATGTTATCCTCCAATGGCGCTGTAACGCACCAGGCCTTTTTTGTAGATTATCCAGCACAAAATGGCTGTGAAAAGCAGCCAAAGCGACTGAATGATAAGTCCAGTCTGAATTTGTTGATCACTTAGATTGGCAGTTAGAATTTCCACCGGGAAGCCGACCATGTAGCGAAAGGGAAGGAATTCAGCCAGTTTCTGCAAAAAACCTGGGAGAATGGCTACGGGAGCAATCATCCCGGAAAATAAAAAAATCAAGGAATCCTGCAATGCCAGGAGCGCGTCTGCCCGGGTAGCCCAGAAAGCCAGGAGCGCAATCCATAAGCCCCACAGAAACCGCAAAGCCCAGGCGAGCAGCAAAGCCAACCAGAAAATGAAAAATTGGCCGGCAGAGAAAGAGAACGATGGTTTTAAAAGAACCATCAGGATCGTTACAATCGGGATGGTGAACACCAGATAAACCACTTTTCCCGCAATTTCGCTGGAAAGGATTTGATAGAGGGGAGAGAGCGGGCGAATCAACCAGTGATTTAACATACCCTCGCGGATAATGTCGCCAACCGTCCAGTTGGTTTGTGAATAGGTGAGTTGGTTGACCAGGATCAGAACCAGATAGTACGCCACAAACACGGAGCCTTGAATGCCACCCACCTCACCATCCCCAGCAGCTGCCGTCCAGACGAACATCGCTACTAAAGGAGGCACCATCCAGCCGAAAGCCAGAATGAAAAAGAAGCTGCGGTATTGCAACCAGGAAAGCCAGGTGCCACGGATTAATGCCAGTCCTCCACGATGATTCATAGGACACCTTCCTGATAGACCCGGTCGATCACAGCTTCCAGAGCAGGCTCTTCAATCGACAGATCAGAAATGGATAATCGTTTGAGGAGTTCACTGGTGATGGCAGCTGTACGGTTGCGATTGACCCGCAGGGTGAAATTGTGGTGATTATGCTCGATGATCTCAGCTCCCTCCGGTAGCCAGTCTGAGTTTTGCTCCATGGGTATTTCTTCACTCAATGTCAGTCGAATGATCTTGCTGTTGGTGAGCAGGGAGGAGAGCCCGTTCAAAGCGCCATCATATAGGATTTCACCATGATGGATCAGGATCACCCGCTGGCAGAGTCGTTCGATATCTGCCATGTAGTGGCTGGTGAGCAGAATAGTAGCCTGGTAACGCTGATTGTATTCGAGGATGAAAGTTCGCAGGCGGTTCTGGACGGAAATATCCAGACCCAGGGTAGGCTCATCCAAAAAGAGGACTTTGGGCTGGTGCAGTAGGCTGGCGACCAGCTCACACTTCATGCGTTCTCCGAGAGAGAGGTTGCGTACTGGTTTGCGTAAGATTTCAGACATGTCGAGTAATGCCACCATTTCATCTATGCGTTGCTTAAGGGTATTTTTGGGTACACGATAAATTTCCCCGAGGATATTGAATGTATCCAGTGGGGGAATGTCCCATAACATCTGGCTTTTGTTTCCCAGAACAATGCTGATCTGCGAGAGGAAATCATATCCACGTTTACCAGGCGTGAAGCCATTCACCTCAATTTCTCCGCTGCTGGGCTGCAACAGCCCGGTGAGCATCTTGAGGGTAGTGGTTTTCCCGGCTCCATTTGAACCGATCAAAGCAACAATTTCCCCCGGTTGGATGGAAAAATTGATATTTTTAACAGCTTCCACCTCCATGTATTGGGGATGGGTCAGGCTGCGAAGGGCGGCGAGTAACCCCGGTTCGCGTTGTGGCACCCGATAGGTCTTGGATAATTGGTTTACAGAAATAATGGGAGGCATTCTTCTCCTTTAGAAAATTTGATTATCTACATTCCTTTATGATCTTACAACATTGATGGACAATAGGAGGGTTTGTCAAACATCTGGTAAATGGGAATATGACCAATTATTAAAGGTAAAAGGATGAATTAGGGATTCAGTTATTGTTTTTGAAAATAAAATCCATCAATGAATTCATCCCCATACATTTTTACGTTTTCGTTTCCCCAGGCGTGACAGGGAAATGGATAATAACCACATTCACCGTATTCACTTGCACATAAAATGGTCGCATTGCCATTGTCAATTTTGCAAGGGAAAGTAGATCTATTACCATAATCAAGAGGGTGTAACCATCTTTGACTCAAATCCTCTGGTTTTACTGACCTAAAAAACAGTAAGACCAAAATGATGAGAACTGCAATAACTCCTGAGTAACTAAGGCTTTTCTTATAAACCCCACTTACTCTATACAATAAATAAGCAAAACTGGCAAAGGAAACAGAAAATAAGAATATTAAATAAACATAACCAAAACGTAAATTAGGTGACACAAATATCCAAAAAAGAAATCCAATGTAGAAACTAGCTGTGGTTATTAATATTTGGTGATTGAAAAATTTAATTTTTCTAATCCCAGTAAACAAACCTAAGAACATTAATAACAAAGGTGTAAAAAACGATACCACTACCATAGTTTTTTGGTTAAGTGAGAGGTTATTAAACCAGAACTTAATCCTGTGAATGAATGGTTGAGCCATCACTTCATTTGCAGGAGCGCGTTCAAAAAAACCAAATGCTCGAATTCCGATCTCATCAACGGTGACCAAATCTGCAGGGATACGCCAGTCAACTGGTAGAGCTGTCGCACTGATTGGGTACACAGCATAACCGGAGATAAATACATTTCGAATCATCCATGGTAAAGTTATTAATATAATCCAGAAAAGAGGGATCAGCAATTGATTTTTTCGCAATGAGCGAATATTAATGAAAGTAAACAAAACAGGTAATACGATGATTGGTAATATTGAAATTTTTATTACCACTGAAAAAGCTGCCAATCCGGCTAATAGAAAAAGAGTTAATTGGGTATGAATTTTACTGTCTGTATCCATCCCAAAATAGCTTGCAAACCAGGCTAGATACGCGACCGGCATATCTGTAGACGGGGCTGAAGCCTGTGAACCAATGCTGATCAAACTTAATGGAATAAGGAGTAAGCCAGTAATTTGTGGAATTTTTAGATTATTGTTTTTAATCGCAAGTTTGAATTCTGAAAGGAAATACAGGCTAATCATGAAAGTTAACAGCCCGTTCAATCCATGAAAGGATTTGTTACCTATAAACGAAAAACTAAAAAGAGCATTTTGAACAAACCAATTTGAATTGTATGCCAGACGATTGAAGAAATTTCCTAATCCTTTGATCATAGGATAACTTTCTATCCAATGTATGGATTGAGCATGATAAATGTATGTATCTGAATTTTGAATGGGTCCAGTCGTTAACCACAGAATAAATAAAAACAGGAAAAATCCTGTAACCCAAAAGGGGATATCTGAAAATTGAAAATTATTTTGGTTGACTATGGGTTTTAAATTTTTGCTTCCCCAAAAACGCATAAACAAGATAATTGCGGGAACCGTTATGAGGCTTAACGCTGCAAAACTGATTGGCATAAAAAAGCTAAGAATGGTTGCCATTATATTACAAACAATAAATCCAACAATAAATACAGGTACAAAATAAGATGGAGATATTTTTGTCTTATCCACCCCAAAATCCAAATTTATTCCCTTTAATAAAGTATGACCATACCCATAACTTACAATAAAAACAAAGCACCAGATCAGAAAAGTAATGATCATTAATATCTACCCTCAATTAATGAAATGGTGGAAAAATTTCTGAATGATGAAATTATACATATCAATTCTTAATTAACCAATTGTAAAAACAAAGAGAACAAGTTGCAAAATTCCATAAAAGATAATTGCGACAAAATCACTCCGAATAGTCACAAAACCTTATACAAAAACAATGTACAACTTGTATAAACTATGTCGATACTTTATACTCTCCTGTATAAGCAATAAACAATAAACCAAGAAATAACAGGAGAAAAGAAAGAAATGAAAGCATTTCGTTTACCAAGTTTAATTATCGTCCTTGCACTTGTGCTTGCCGCCTGTGCACCTGCTGTTGCAGTCGTAGAACCCGCTGCTATGCCCACCGAAGCACCAACTGTTGCACCAGAACCTATCGTAGAACCCTCCAACACCATCGTTGACATCGCCGCTGGCAACCCAGACTTCTCAACCTTAGTCGCTGCTGTCAGCGCTGCCGGGTTAGTGGAAGCCCTCAGTGGAGAAGGTCCCTTCACCGTCTTCGCCCCCACCAATGAAGCCTTCGCCAAATTACCAGAAGGCACATTGGAAAGCCTGCTCTTACCCGAGAACAAACAAGCCCTGACCGACATCCTGCTCTACCATGTCGTCTCCGGATCCGTTTTGGCAGCTGATGTCGTCAATCTGACCGAAGCCGAAACATTATTCGGCAAAAACGTCAACATCAAAGTCGATATGGGCTCCGTCATGATCAATGAAGCCAACGTAGTTGCCACCGATATCATCGCTGACAATGGTGTCATCCACGTCATCGACAGCGTCATTCTGCCCCCCGCAGATCTGGCTGACATCGTAGACACCGCCGTAGCCGATGGTCGTTTCACCACCCTGGCTGCTGCCTTAGGCGCTGCTGAACTGATTGACACCCTCAAAGGCGAAGGACCCTTCACAGTCTTTGCCCCCACCGATGATGCCTTTGCCGCTTTACCAGAAGGCACAGTAGAAAGCTTATTATTACCTGAGAACAAACAGGCTTTAACCGACATCCTGCTCTACCACGTGGTAGCTGGCAAAGTCATGGCAGAAGATGTAGTCACCCTGACCGAAGCTGAAACCGTCTTAGGACAGAACGTCAGCATCAAAGTCGACATGGGCAAAGTTTACATCAATGAATCAGAAGTCATCATCACCGATATTGCAACCAGCAATGGTGTCATCCACGTCATCGATGCCGTCTTACTGCCCAAAGATGATATTGTCGACACCGCTGTAGCCGATGGTCGCTTCACCACCCTGGCTGCTGCCTTAGGCGCTGCTGAACTAATCGAGACCCTCAAAGGTGAAGGACCCTTCACAGTCTTCGCTCCCACCGATGATGCCTTCGCCAAATTACCTGTCGGTACTGTAGAAAGCTTGCTCTTGCCCGAGAACAAACAGAAACTGACCGACATCCTGCTCTACCACGTGGTTGCAGGTAAGGTAATGGCAGCCGATGTTGTTACATTGACCGAAGCTGAAACCGTCTTAGGACAGAACGTCAGCATCAAAGTTGAGAATGGCAAAGTCTACATCAATGACGCTGAAGTCATCATCACCGACATAGTGACAAGCAATGGTGTCATCCACGTAATAGATACAGTTCTCCTCCCCTAATAGGTTAGGTTCATACAGACAAAATTATTGGTAGACCAGACTGCCCGCGCAAGCGGGCAGTCTGGATTTAATGAAAGAATTTTTTTCTTTTTCAGATGGATCCAGTTAGTTGATATCTGGCTTTCTGGCAGATACGACCAGCGAATAGGTTGCTGTGGAATTGTTGGCGTATTGATTCTCGTGCCGGGTCTGGAGGTTGTCAAATCCCAGCATAGTTAATCAGATCCAGGTATTCTTTTTCCGGAAGTGCTCCTGACACACAGGCTGCCCACTGGTTGGGATTTTTGCGTACCTCCAACTGGCAGGCTATTTGCAGCAACCACATCACTGATCTCCAAGTGTCCTCCGGGTTTGAGCACCCGATAGATTTCCTGGAAAGCCTGGGTCTTATCCTCGGTCAGGTTGATCACACAATTAGAGATGACCACATCCACGCTATTGTCATCGACCGGTAAATTCTCGGCATCACCCTGTCGAAACTCAACCTGGGTGTAGCCATGCTTTGCAGCTGATGTACGGGATCGTTTTAACATTGCCGGAGTCATATCCACCCCAATTACGTGTCCTGTGGGTCCGACCCGATTGGCCGCCAGGAAGACATCAATACCGCCACCGGATCCAATATCAAGCACGGTTTCACCGGATTTGAGACTGGCCATTGCCAAAGGATTACCGCAACCGAGCGAGATATCGCCTGCTTCTTCCGGGATGACCTTTAATTCTTCTAATTGATAAAGGTTGTTGTCGGAGGCTTGCGGAGAACAGCAGGATTGATCTACAATTCGATAGCCATCGGAAGGTTGAGCAGGATTGCAACCACAACCACATCCGGTTTCGGCAATTACCCCATAGGATTGCTTTACATCCGCTTTGCGACTGATGTGTTTAGAGCCAACTGCGATGAAAGTGCTGATCTCAGCGGTACGTGATGAATCTGATTGACTGGTTCCACAACAATTAGAACCACTACAGCTGATGTACGTATTGACCAGTCCCGCTGATTTAAACCAGGCCATCAACTGATCTCGCGCGAATCCCGGCCACTCATCCGCCATTTCCTCCTGCAGCCAGGTGTGGGTATGCAGATCCAGATCACTGATCAGCAAGCGTCCCCCCGGTTTAAGCAGGCGTGCCATTTCCTGAATGGCAGCCAGGGGATCAGGGGAGTGGTAGAGGTACATATTGGCAAAGACAGCATCCAGGCTGGCATCGGGGAGGGGGATTGTTCTACCTTCTGCCAGGTGAAAAACGGTGTTGGTGTATTGGAAGAGGTTCTTTTTGGCCTTTGATAACATTTCTTCGGATGCATCTACCAGGTGAACCATAGTAACGTGTTCAACCAGGGCACTGCTAAGAAATCCGCTACCAGCTCCGATATCCGCAACCTGCATTTCAGGTAACAGATAAGCTTTGGCAATGACTTCATCCCGTAATGAATCGGGGAAAAAGCCTTTGCGTAGATCATCCCATTGTTCGGCAACTTCTTTGAAATAAGCGTTTGATGGAGATTGCATTGCGATACACCTTTCTTTATCGTAAATTTACGATGATTTGAAATAAAAAAATTTATTGGATATTGCTATCCGGAAAAACCATGTTTGTGATTCACAACAAAGCGTCTTTGCTCCGGAGTGGGGCAACATTCTGGCAGCCAACGATCGATTCTTGATTTCATCCAGTGAATACCAGTGTCATTCAGGCAGTAACAGGTTGCTGGACCTTCGATTTCACCGCTGATTAAACCCGCTTCACGCAGTACTTTTAGATGCTGGCTGACAGTGGATTGCGCCAAATCGGTTAATTCGACAATATCTCCGGTGATGCACATCCTGTTATTGGCAATGATGTGCATAATACGAAAGCGGATTGGGTTACCGAGGGCTTTAAGCATGGCAGCCAAGCGCTGATCGTCGGAAGAGAGGGGGTATTTTTCCATTTTTTCACATCCTTATATCGGTATTTTACGATGAATGAGAAAAAGAGTCAAGGGAAGAAGTTAATTTTTCTTTGGATAATTTTCCATAATCGCTTTGATTTTGCCAATTATGTGTGTCTTTATATCAGGCTTTTTCTTTTTTGTTTAATAAAAGCTAAATATTCTTCAATAATTTCGTTAGATTCACCATATTTGATGAGATTGCCTTTATCTAACCAGATTACATCATTGCAATATTCACGAATTGTTTGCATATTGTGGGCAACAATAACTACAGTACGATCTGATAAAATCATTGATTGAAGTTTATTCCTACTTTTTTCTTTAAATTCTTCATCTCCAACACCTAACATTTCGTCAATTAATAGAATGTCTGGGTCAATTGAGGATGCGACAGCAAATGCTAATCGAGCTTTCATACCCGTGGAATATGTCCGAATGGGGTTGTAGATAAAATCACCAATATCTGCAAAATCAATTATTTCATCTAATTTTTCCATAATAGTTTTCTTTTTAAGCCCCAATAAAGCGCCATTTAGAAAAATATTTTCAATTCCACTGATATCTGGTTCAAATCCTGTACCTAATGTTAAAAGGGCAATTGAATTAGAGAATGTATTAATTTCTCCAGAATCTGGTTGTAAAACACCTGATAAAGTTTTTAACAGTGTAGATTTTCCTGCTCCGTTTGAACCGATAATTCCAACTGTGTGCCCTTTTTCTACGGAAAAAGTAATATCTTTTAATGCTTGAAACTGTTCAATTTTTGGTTTTTTTACCAATTTATTTCTTGCAAATTGGCTCTTTAGACTTGTTGCATGAACCATTCTATAAGTAAGATATACATGATCTACCGTTATTGTAAATTCATTCATTCTATAGAACCTTTGCATAAGTTCGATCAAATTTATATTGGATTTTAAGGCCAAAATAAATTATTACAATGCTTATTAACCCCCATGTAATAAGGCCTAAATATACTGGTGACTCACCATAGAGAAAAACATTTCGACTGCTTACCATCATTGTCGTAAGTGGATTCAACCATAAAACAGGTCGAAGTGCCTCTGGAACTGTATCCAGTGTATACAATCCTGGGGACACATAATACCACATGCGTAAGAATACATTCAGCACTTTATCCACATCATAAAAATACACACCAAGGTGAGACATCCATAACCCCACAGCTAAATTAAATAAATATTGAACGATAAAAATTGGTATAAATTCAAATATATGAAAAGTCAAAGGAATTTTATAAATCAGTAAAAAAATGAATAACAGTACGATACTGATAAGAAAGAAAAATGAATTATTGATAGTTTTGATAAAAGGAAAAACAAATTTAGGAATATATACATTGCCAATGACATTTCTTTTAGATGTTATGCTCATTGTACATTGTGAGATTGATTGGGATGCCCAACGAAAACTCAACAACCCGGAAAAAACAAATACTGGAAAGTCAGGACCTCCCCTTCCTAGAACAATAGAAACAACAAATACGTAAATGAGCATGTATAACAATGGGTCAAGTACCCACCAGGCATATCCCAGGTAAGACCTTCCGTACTTGACAGCCATTTCAGTTGCAATTGAATTGGTAATGTATTCTCTAAAAATCTTAATATCTTGAAAAAATCGTTTGAAGATATCCATCGCTATTACTCCAAGGCATTAAGATTTTTTATGTTGTTGATAATCACTGATTGTCGATAATTCCCATTCTGTTAATATCACATATTTCTACTAGCACGTAAGTATAAATTATTTTCACATAACCTGCAATCTTAAGGTGCCTGAAAGTTTGAGGTCTACAATTATTTCCAAATTGATTTTTCACAATTTGTTCAATAATGAAGATCTTTCGCATAAATTATAGAAAGTAAAAAGTATAATAAATGTGAGTAGATTGGTGAATAAAAAATTTATGATAAAAGCAAGAAATTTTTTAAAACTAATAATAAAAAAATATGCGGGTCGGTTTTTCAATGAAAAATGGGATGATCGCATCAGGCAGAGGTTACGATTCATAATAGATAATTTCAAAATGAGAAAAAAATATGATTATCTCAATCTGCCAGAATTGAATAGTTATACAGTAAAAAAATTCGAAAAAGCGTATGCGCAAAAAGGTTTGGATGAAATTCCTGACACATTTGTCATATATCGAATTATTGGTAACGATTTATATCCCAGACATAAGATAGGGCAATCTCGTGAAAACGTAAAATTCATTTTGGAGAATGAGCCAAAATTTGAACATTTTGAAAAAAGATGGATTATCAATAGAATATTTAATCGTGAAGAAGAAACAGCAATTATTAAATTATTAGAAAAATATGACCAGCCTTATCTTCAAGTGCCTTTTAAGATGATTGAGTACAAAAAAATAAGTTGGGATTTCAATCACTTACCTGCACCAGAATTTCTAATGAGCGATAAATATCATTTTATGGTTGAACAGGATAAAGATCGAGTGGTTGGTTCAATTTATCGTCTCAAAAATAATTATGTAATGAATAATAATGGGGCTAGAAATATTGCTTTACGAGATGGGAAAAAAAGAGCTAAATGGATATTGCCCTGGGATGGTAATACCTATTTAACGAAAGACGCATGGAACCAGATTATTAAAACTATATCCGCTAAGCCTTATTTGAAATATTTTGTGGTTCCAATGACAAGAATAACGGATAACTCACAACTACTTGATGGGCGTTTTGTGCCTTCACCTGTAGAGGAACCTCAAATTATTTTTCGTGTTGATTCGATAGAGGAATTTAATGAAGAGTTTTACTATGGACGACGTCCAAAGGTAGAACTTTTTTGGCGATTGAGTATTCCAGGCAAATGGGATTATTGGAGACCTGACCCTTGGGATATAAAATCATTACCAAAATCCAAGGAAAAAAATCAATTTGGGGTTGCGGGTTGGGTAGCACGCTTAAATTCAGGAATGAATTCTTTAGAACAAGACAATATTGAAAGTTTCAAAAACAGGGGACGAGTAAGACAATCTGCAGTTATAAATACATTACGTTATTTAGACCAGCTTGATAATAATAAAAGAAGCAGGAATGGAGATCCTGTATTTATTGATCTAGATATATTTGATAATGAGATCTGTCTTTATCGTAACCAAAGGCATCCATCACAAAATGGATTGATTGATCAATTACTCTCAGATGCAGGACTTGCTTTACATAGAATCCCTTCATCTGTTGTAGAAAAAACAACTTTACCGCCGAGTGGAAATATTCATGATTATTGGCATCCCGCACCATATTGGTGGCCTAATCCTAAAAAATCTGATGGACTACCTTATATAAAACGTGAAGGAAAACGTGTTCCTGGAACAGAATTGTACGAGCCAGATAGTAATAAGTATGATCGAACACGCTTGCAATTCATGTTTGACGATACGACTATTCTCACATTTGCCTGGAAATTTACGAATAATCAGACCTATGTAAGACGTTGTGAAGAGATTATTGAAAGATTCTTTATTAATCCTGAGACATATATGACACCTCATTTAGAATATGCGCAAGTTCAAATGGGACATAACAAAAATAAAGGAAACCATCATGGCATCATCGAAATGAAAGATTTTTATTATTTTCTTGATTCGATAATGATGTTGAAATCTTCAGAACTGCTTTCCAATGAATTATTTTTAAAATTCACAACCTGGTTAAAAAATTATTTTGACTGGCTGCTCAACTCACCGCAAGGTCATCTGGAAAGAAAAGCAATCAATAATCATGGTACATTTTATGATTTGCAAGTTGGGTCAATTGCGAATTTTCTCGATGAAAAAGACATTCTTCATGATACGCTTATGAGGGCTTTATCAAGAATGTTGAAACAATTTACTGCATGTGGGGAACAGCCAGAGGAACTTAGGCGGAATTTAACAGCTCATTATTGTTGTTTCAATTTTCAGGGTTGGATTTACCTGGCAGATCTGGCAGATCGCTGGGGGGTAGATTTTTGGAATTACCAAGCGTCTAATGGAGCTACCTTAAAACAAGGAGCTAATTGGTTAATCTCATTTATAGATAATGAATGGCCATATCAACAAATATCGAATTTTGACAGAGAACGATTATTACCCATTTTATTCAAATCAAAGCAAAGATTTGAGAGTGATTTTGAGCAAAGACAGCTTGAAAGGGATTTTTACCAAATTAAACCTATTTTTCATCCCCACGATGGCATAAAACCTTACTGGAATTTAGGAAATAATATCAGCATTTTTGATGTTAAATAATTTTCTATTAATTTGATGACGCTATTTTTTATAGGCTTCTATTGTTTGTTCACCAAATCTTACTGGAGACAGCTGTTGCATTTTGTTGAAACTATTTAACCCAAATTGATGATAATCAGATGTTGCTGCCAACTGTAAAGCCTTTGCCAGCGATTCAACATTGTTGGGTGTAAAGAGCCACCCCATATTGGGCTCGATTAATTCTGGTAAACATCCCATTTCAGGAGCAATTACTGGTCTTTTGAATGACATTGCCAGATGAGCTGAACTTGATGTTAATATGCTTCTGAAGGGTAGTGCTACAATGTCAGACGCATTTAGATATAGTTGCACGTCATCATCTTCGATTTTTTTAAGATGAAGAGAAATTTTGTTATTGTTTTTTGATAATTCATTCATTTTTTCGGAATAGGATCTAGGAGATTGAATAGTACCTGCTATTAATAAATGGAAATGATTATTGTTTAATAAATTAAATGCTTCAATTAACAACTCAATTCCTTTGTTGGGTCGGATTCCTCCAAAAAACAAAAAAATTGTTGAATCCTGTGGCAAATTTAAAATTTCCCTTGCAGTATTTTTTGCAATACAATTCGGATACCAATCAATTACAGAAGGATGGTTTACTTTTATGACACCATGAGCTCTTCCAAATTTCTTTTGTAATAAGAATTCAGCTTCATTACAATGAATGATTATTTTATTAGAAATTTTGATAGTCGTTTTATGACACAATGAATCAATCCAATTTGGATGTAACGTTTTGGTAGGCGAAAGATTGTGAAATGTAAAAACCAGATGATATCCCAATAATTTTGCATAAAACAAACTAAAAATAAATTTTAAAAAGTTGGAAAAATTAATATTTTCAGTATTTGGTATTCTGTAAAATTGCTGAATATAATGCAAATGTAAAACATTTACTTTGTTATGATTTCTTCTCAACCAGGTTAAATCAAAATAATTTGGTGTATCATGGATAAAAATTATCCCTAATTTTACAAGTGAATCAGCTAAAATTGGCCAATAAGGATTGCCAGCCATATATTTGACTGATGGAAAAAACGCAACAGATAGATTTTCATCCATATCAATTTTTAAATTTCTTGATGTGTTGTGATCATATTGAATAAATTACCAAAAGATTTAAAAAATTATTGATCATGAGACATTTATTCTTCAAATATTGTGCGCAAATTATCAAAATTACACCTGGTTTTAACAAAATCTATTCCTTTTTGGCTTTGATTATTGTATAAATCTTTATCATTCCAATATTGTTGAATAGTAATCCACACTTCTTTGGGTTTGGCATAAAGCACAGCATCTGAAAAGAAATTTTGATATTGGTGCGAACTTATCACCACGCACCCCATTGATAATGCCTCAATTACTTCATGGATCATTGGTAGTGAACGGGATTCATCTGGGAAGTATAAATAAAAATCCAAGTTTTTAAGAAAATCCTGGTATTTTTTTTCTTTTGATGAGATAAAACACCAATTTTCGGGAATTTTTTTTATACTACCAGCAAAAGGAATGTCATCACCATACATTAAAATTTTTGTTCTTTGATTGGCACAATAAGCATTGCGGAATGCTACATTTTTATTAGGGAAATCATCTTTTGATAAAAAAGGAACAAAACCGATTCGCGGGAGTTTTTGATCGGAGATTTCTCTCATTTCAGATCTGGAATCAGATGAATTTGGGTTTATTAGTACCGGCCAGTTAATATCAGAAATATGATGAATTCCTTCGATCCCTTTGATGTTTTCCTTTATTGATTCTGATGTTGGGATCCACAACATTTGTTGACCAAACGTAGCATTAATGGAATTTAAAATTAGCTTTGCCTGTTCTTCTTTGGGTATATTAATATTATCGGAAGGTATCTTCTCATGGGAGATGATGACCAAGTTATCAGAATGAATTTTAGGTATTGAATCAATTTGATAGGTTAATAAACCAGGGTTGAAAAACAGAATTTCTTTTGCCCTAATTGTTTCACCGATTGACAATCGGTCGATTTTTTTATTATTGATCAATTCATATATCTCTTCTATTAAAGGTTTTCGATATTCATTTAATCTCTCATAATCAGGATAATGAAATATAGCAATTTTTTTCCCGTTTAAGGTCATATGTAATATGAAATTATGTGCAAACTTAAAAGAATCGTTGTAGTGGCAAAAGTCTGTGACTACAACATAATCATAAGATCTTTCACCGATAGGTTTGATACGAATGTTATCGGGTATTTGGAATGGACGTATTTCAGAAAAAGGATCAATTTTTAATTTTGGGATAATTGTATGATCTCTCCACCATTTTGCTGCTTCAGTGTAATCCCCTCTTTTTCCAAAATACAAAGTTTTAAGATGTGAATCAGTTCTTTTTGTTAGATTCGTATTCAGGTCAAGGCATAATGTCAATGGGATTTGAGGTAATACGGTTTTTACAGAATCAGCACCAAAAATGTGTTTGATTCTTTCGATAAACTCCGAATCGCTACTCACTCTGATCATATCCCATCCGCCCAGAATATGAATGAGACTATTGTGGAACATAAGGGCTGATCTGTTAACCCGGATTAATTCCTTACCTATAATCCAAGCTCCATAAAAGTATAAATTTTCATTTACGCGTATTAAATTTGATACATTAGCAATTGCAGATACATCAGAAAGCAAACCCTTGATTTGACTCTCCAATTTTTGGGGGTGTGCCCAATCATCACTATCGTTCACTGTTATATAATCACCAGTTACCTGATTCAAACCACTATTTCTTGCGCCATAGGCACCCAAATTAGTAGTGTGTTGGATCGGAATAACCCTCTGGTCTTGTTCTGAAAATTCGGAAATAATTTTATATGTTGAATCGGTACTTAAATCATCAACTACAATTAATTCAAGATTTTTCCAAGTTTGATTTAATAAACTTTGAATAGCGACTCCGATAGTTGATTCTGCATTATGAGCAGGCATAATTACGCTTATTTTAGGATTTTGATTAATAAATGAATAATCTTGCACATCTCCAGTAATATTAAAAAAATTCAACTTCTCGGATTCATCAATTTTTTTTAGTGTTACTAAATTGAAATCTTCATAAATTGAATTTAATCTTCTCAATACTTCCATGCCTGCATCGTTATTATCGGGCACATTAAATGTGTTGGCATACATCAACATTACATCATTGCTTGGTTGAATTTTTTTGAGATACTCCTGTAAAATCGATCTTGTTGTAAATTTACTTCCCAGTTGATTTAATATTTCTGCGTGAATCATTACTATTGTTAATAAATTCTTATCCGAAAGTTGTTTTGCCAATAAAATATTTTTTAAAGCAGTTTCATAATCATTCTTAAAACCAAACCATTTTGCTAAGTGGATTGCAGCTGTCCTTTTTTGGTAATTATTTGCTGTTTGGGAATCTCGAAGTCTGACCAAATCTTCAAAACCATTTCTTGAAAAGCCAGCCCATAACTTAATGGCGAGTTTACTCGCGGTGTATTGTTCAAAATAATCCGGTTTGCGAAACCCTAATTTTTCCCACAAAATTAATTTATTGCGATTGAGGTTTTTATATGAGAATATTTTTTTCAATTTCCTTAATTTTTTTTTAACTGTAAAAATTTTCCTCGAAAATTTTTGGATTAAGAATTGAATTTTTCTAATTACTTTTTTTATTAGCATCATTTTTTCATTTTAGCTTAAATATATCTAATTTTCCACTCCAACCATTAGTGAAAAGAATTATAAGAAATTCTAAAAAGCATTCATGTAATATTAATTAAAAATTTCCTTAACCACAACAAGTTAAATTTCTTAAGAGTTCTTGTAGCCAAGTTATAAACCGACCAATTTTATAAGAGAACAAATTTTCAATCAAATTAGATATTGGTCTTTGACCAGAATCTTTTTTTTATTATTCATAAGTTCTTTATCTGTGCTTTCGAGTTTCATCTCTGTATTGATATGTTTCTTTTCTGTAATCATTAGTTTCTTCTCAGTGTAAGACAAAATTTGTCTAATGTTGTTTTCTACTTATTTTCTAATTTTTATATAATTTAACCCTATAGATATTTGAGACATATTAAGATTACTTACAAGGAATTCAATCAAACTTGGATTATAAAAGATTTTTATACCTATCAAAAAAAATTTTATAAATCTATCCGGATAAGAGTCTGATATAATTTTTTAACGTATATTTTCTGTTGGAAAAAAGAGATAATATGCCATTTGCAAGCATACATTTTATATTTTTATTTTTACCAATAATTTTATTCCTTTACTACATAATTCCACATCAAATTTGGCGAATTTGTTTGCTAGTGATTGCTTCATTCATTTTTTTTGGATGGAGTAACTTAAATTTTGTACCACTGCTACTCATTGTGATTATAGTTAATTATTTATTTGGTTTGATAATTGGGAAAAGAATTGAGAAAAAAGGCGAATCTACAAACCGCATTTTTATGTGGTTTCCCGTAGTCGGTAATTTATTGTTACTGGGATTGTACAAATATTTAAATTTCTTTGACGGTATTATTACATCTATTTCTCCTCTTGAAATTGAAATTTCTGAAAACTTGTTTCCACTAGGGATTTCGTATTTAACATTTTCCAGCATTTCCTACATTCTTGATGTTTATCGAGGATTGGAAAACCCTGAAAAGAATATATTACGCTTCTCTGCTTTTATTGTCATGTTCCCAAAATTGATGCAAGGGCCAATAACCCGATATAAAGACGTCAAAAAGGAACTTCTAGCCAATTCCTTTAAAGTTGACAATTTAGCTGCAGGAGCCAGACGCTTCATTATTGGAATGGGTAAAAAAGTTTTATTTGCTGATACTTTTGGAATTGCCGCAAATAAGGTTTTTGATAGTAATTTTTCATTAATTGGTGTTGATGTAGCCTGGATTGGATTAGTTGCCTATACTTTACAAATCTATTTTGATTTTTCTGGATATACTGATATGGCAATTGGCCTGGGTCGAATGTTTGGATTCAAGCTTCCAGAAAATTTCAATTTCCCTTACATAAGTCGAAGTATTGCGGATTTTTGGCGAAGATGGCACATGTCCTTAACGGCCTGGTTTCGTACATATGTGTTCATCCCTTTAGAATTCTCCAGAAAGAAGCAGGTTTTTTTACGTCAGGAATCGAACATTTTCATTGTGTTTATGTTGACTGGATTTTGGCACGGAGCAGATTGGAATTTTATTATATGGGGAAGCTATTTTGGTATTATCCTTGCTATAGAATCAGGAAAATTTGGAAAATGGTTAAAGAATATTCCAGGTTTTTTGCAACACTTGTATGCACTCATCCTTATAATGATCGGGTGGGTATTTTTTAGACTTACAGATATCACGGATTGGATTCCTTTCATGAAAGCTTTATTTGGGGGAAATGGTTGGACAGGTTTAGAGAATTTACGCTCAATAAACCTGATAATTTATTTTCCCATTATTCTTCTCGCCATTTTATTCTGCACCCCAATATTTGAAATATTAAGTAAAAAAATCATTCAAAAATCAGATTTTTGGAAAATTAGTTTAGACCTGGTTTATATTGGGATTTTTCTTTTGTCAGTCACATACGTATTGTCTAATGGCTTTCAAACATTTTTATATACTCAATTTTGATGGGTTATTTATGAATCAAAAGAAAATTCAAAATTCAGGTGTCTTGCTTTTCTTATTATTGATATTTTTTGTTCCAACTTTCTGGTTGCTTTCACCAGAAGGAGGAACCCAAAAATCAATCATTGAAGGAAGAACTTTGAAGAATTTTCCTTTGTTATCATTTCAGGATTTAAAAAAAGGATTAAAAAGAACTTTTCAAGGAAAATTCTACGAAGCAAATAAGATTTTTTGGTGGCAATTTATTGATAACTCTTTTCAAAAAAATGTTGAAAAAGCTAGTTCAGACCAATTTCCTTTGAGAATGGAAGCAATACAACTTTCTAAAAGTATAGACCGTGGAATCATCACACTTGCTTATCTTGGATTAAGTGATGAGGTGATACCTTCTGACATGACATCGGGGTTGTACATAATGAGAGATAAATCTATGATTATCAGTAGAATTTCTCGTTATTCAGCTTCTTATCAAAAAAGGATTGATGACCGTATTAAAAATTATGAAACTCTTCTCAACACATACCCTGATATTAATTTTATACTTTTTTATCACGAAAGATTAATTAGTTCTCCATATCATCCAATGGTGAATTATATCTGGAATGCGGATAATCGTCAGGCGTTTGATTATTTTGAAAAAAATAAACCTGAAAAACTTTTGTTTGGAACATTCTTATTATCAGGATTAGAGGATCACTATCGTTATTATTTTCATACAGATCACCATTGGAATATTCATGGCGCATTGAAAGCATATGATATTATTTACACAATTCTAAGAGAGAATTATTCAGGAATTTCGCCTCCTCTGAATCATGATCGATTTATAATATTTCCAGGAATTGAATTTTTAGGTTCATCAGCACGAGCAACATATTATCCAATCGAGCCTGATATTTTTGAAGTAGCTGATATCAGTTTTCCTGATTATGATCTTAACATAGTGGGAAATGATGATATTTACAATCATAGTGAAGAATATCAAAATGGAAACTATTCTGTTGATCCTTATGTGAATCATTATGGGAATTATTATGGGGAACAACAAAAATTGTTAGAATATATATTTAGTGTGCCATCTGATAGAAACTTATTGATAATTGGTTCTTCATTTACCCGCTCCCTGCAACCACTAATTGCCTCACATTATCACCGAACGTATGTAGTGGATTTACGACAATATGAAGATTTTTCGATAGGTGAGTTTATTTCCCAATATCCGATTGATGATGTATTAATTATTGGTGATAATATAGTGGCTTTTCAGGATTTAGATTGGGCAATTAATCCATAATGAAATTAAATCCATCAATGAAAAATATACACATACAATTTCCGCAAATATTTATATTTTTTTTATTGATTTATCTGATTCCAATTTATTGGCTCGTCAATCCTGATCGAACCTCAAAACGATCCTTGATAGAGGGACGTTCTTTGATTGATTTTCCTACACTACAACTTATTGAATTTAAATTAGGGGTAAAACGGATTCTTCAAGGCAAGTCAGTGGAAGCGAATGAAATATTCTTTGGGCAATTTTTTGAAAGAACATTTCAAACAAGTATTGAGAAAGCTACTTCTGATCAATTTCCCATGAGGATGGATGCTATCCATTTTTCAAAAGGTGTGGATCGAAAAATCATTTCTCTCGCTTATGCATTTCTGTCTGACCAAGCAGTTCCAGCTGATATGAAATCAGGATTGTATGTATTACGTGATCAACCCATATTGATAGAAGTAGTTTCAAAATATTCTTCTTCTTCCCAGTCAACTATTGATAACAGAATCACTAATTATGAAAGCCTAATAGAGAAGTATCCTTACATAAATTTCTATTTATTCTATTTAGAACGATTGTCCAATTCTCCTTATCATCCATTAATTCCATATTTTTGGAATGCAGATAATAGACAGGCATTCAATTACTTTAACGAGAATAGGTCAGAAAAATTAATTTTTGATGATATGTTGTTATCAAACATAGAAGATCATAAACAATTCTTTTACCATACTGATCATCATTGGAATATACAAGGCGCACTAAGAGCATATGATGTTATTTACTTTATGCTAAAGAATAATTATTCTGATATTTCACCATTGATTCAACACGATCGATATACAACATTTCCAGAAATGATATTCTTAGGATCATCTGCGCGTGAATCATTTTTTCCAATTGAACCAGAAGTTTTTCAAGTTGCCAATATTCAACTACCTTCTTATACAATTTACGAAAATGGTGAAGAGATTGATTATGGCAGATCAGAAGATTACCTGTCTGGAAAATATTCAAAAGAACCATATGTTTCACATTATTCTCAATTCTATGGTTTTGATAAACCCTTTTTGGAATATCATTTTGTTAATAATTCTCAACGGAACCTCATCATATTTAGTTCTTCGTTTGCTAATTCTATAGAAGCTATGATAGCATCACATTATAAAACTACATATGTAGTTGATCTTAGATACTTTGAAGACTTTTCCTTTTCTAAGTTTGTTTCTGACAAGGATATTCAAGATGTATTAATTTTGGGAGATAATTTAGTTGCTTTTCAAAGCAGTAAATGGTTGATAAACCCATGATAGGAGCTTTTTTATGATAAAAAATATTGCATATAGCTGTATTACTGAACCAACCATAAATGGGTTAAGAGAAGAAGAAATAATACGCTGGATTCATAATGACCTTTCTGTTGAAACTTTTTCTTATCAATTTTTCGAAAAAGAATCGAATAAAATCGCTAACATTCTGGCTGATTTAGGGATAAAAAGTGGTGATGTGGTCAGTATTTTTTTGCCAAGAGCTCCAATCCTCATCAGTTCATTCTTTGGAACACTTAAATTGCATGCCATATCCAATGTCCTTTTTTCAACTTTGGGGGAGGAAGCATTATTTGATCGCCTGGAAAATTGTGAAGCAAAAGTAATCATTACAAAGAAAAGTTTGGCAAAGAAAATAATATCTATTAAAGATAAATTACCTTCACTTCGTGTAGTACTTATCGTTGATATTGATGATCACTCCAATGAATTTGAACTCAGTTTAAAGAAATTACTGGCTGATTCCAGTGAAGATTTTTCCTACCCGATTGAAATTGATGAAAACACTCCAGCTTTTCTACAATTTACGTCGGGGTCAACTGGAAAACCAAAAGGGGCATTACACGTTCATGGTGCTATTGAGGATTTTAAGAATTCATTTTCTGAGATTATGCAATTGAAAGATGGTGATCTCTTCTGGTGCACGGCTGATCCCGCCTGGATTACTGGTCTGGTTTATGGAATCATTGTGCCACTAAGTACCTCAACCAAACAAATACAATTTGGAGGTGTCTATCATGCTCATTCGTGGCTAACCATTCTGGAAAGGGAAGGAGTAAATATCTGGTATACCGCCCCTACTGCGCTGAGGATGCTGATGCAGGAAGATGAATTAACATTCAAACAATATGATTTATCAGGATTAAAAAGAATGTACAGCGTCGGCGAGCCACTTAATCCAGAAATTTATTACTGGGTGAAAAAGATTTTCAATACTGAAATTTATGATACCTGGTTTCAATCAGAGACTGGTTGTATTATGATTGCAAATCGTCCAGGATTAAATATAAAGCCAGGATCAATGGGAATTCCCAGATCGGGTATTGAAGTTTTGATTTGTGATGAAAATATACAAACTTTGCCTGTCGGAAAACAAGGTTTGTTATGTGTTCGCAAAGATTGGGGGTCCATGTTCAGAGCTTATTTCCGCAAAGAACCAGCCTATAATGAAAAATTTGTGAATGGGATTTATATTACCGGTGATCTAGCAAAAAAAGATGTAGATGGGTACGTTTGGTATATCAGTCGAGCTGATGATGTAATAAATTCAGCAGGACATCTGGTGGGGCCATTTGAGGTAGAAAGTGCTTTACTGGAAATTGAAGAAATTGTTGATGTGGCTGTGATTGGTGTATTTGATCCTATTTTATATCAAAAAATTATTGCATTTCTGACTTTAAAAAATGGAATTAATTGGTCGAAAGAACTGGAATTAAAATGCCGATTGTACATCCAAAACAAAGTATCTTCCAC
Source organism: uncultured Chloroflexia bacterium (assembly GCA_963765655.1). Taxonomy (GTDB): domain Bacteria; phylum Chloroflexota; class Anaerolineae; order Anaerolineales; family Anaerolineaceae; genus UBA6170. The sequence continues at coordinate 336,174 of CAVXXH010000003.1, read as the reverse complement.
TGCAATTCCTGCAGAATTTCATCTAATCGATAAGATACCAAAAAACCAGAGTGGAAAAATATTAAGAAGGGTATTGAAGGCCAGTTACGAAGGTACAGATTTAGGCGATTTATCTACAATGGAGTGAGATATGACAAATGAAGAGCGATTGACAAAAGTTTTTCGGCATGTATTTGATGATGATTCTATTGTTTTATCAAAAACGATGACAGCTGACGATATAGATGAATGGGATTCTCTTTCTCATGTTAATTTATTAATTGCGATTGAGATTGAATTTGGGTTTGATTTTAATCAAAACGAAATATATAGCTTTGCTAATGTGGGAGATTTGTTAAATAGTATTGAAGAAAAAATGGCAGGCAAATAAGAAATTACGATTGTAATTTTTCGTTTTTCTTCATTACCTTTACTACATTTTTAAAAAATGCATCAAATTTCCATTGCCCTGTTCCGATATTTGCAACTATGAACAATATTGCTAATGGCACAATATGTAGAAAGCTTCGGTTGAGTGAATCACCCAACCCAATTCTATAAGCTCCTTCCCTTAAATAAGCCAGAATAAATGAAATGGGGAGAAAAGTTGTTATAGAAAAACGCAAGAAAACTTGTCCGGGTGAATGGGTGATCAATAAAGATAAGATAACAAGAATTGCCAGAATTGCAATCGAAGATCCCCAACCACCGGCACCACCAATGATGTTTTTTCTGGTAGCTTCAAAGCTTTGAACTAGCACATTCGGTTTGATAATAGTAAAAGCGAGTAAAACCAGCCAAATAGCAAATTCTGAAAACCAGGTGAAGTATTTAGATCGATGTCCAAATGGAACATATTTGATTAAAAACGCTGAAATAACGGATAATATCCCTAAAACGAGTAATCCACTTACAGAGATTGAAACTTCATTTCCTTGCTTAATATGAACCCAAACCAAAAAACCTTGCCAGATCAGAACGGAAGCTCCCAAGGATAATAAGATTGCTTTTTTGTAAAACAATGAAAACTGATGCGAAAATATCATCGGTAAAATTGCTATACTTGCTAAAATAGATCCATCGGGACGTGTAAGGATGATTGCTCCAATAGCCAATAATTGCATAATCAATAATGTATTCTTTGGGATTTCAGTATTTCTGAAATATAGCCAATTATTACCACATAATATTAGCAAGGCGATAGCAAATAGTAAATGTCCATTAATATAGAATGTATTATAGATAAAACGATTGTTTGAAAATAATAAAAGAATACTGAGAAGTAATAATGTCCATAGGTGGATTTTTTTTAAAGGTTTTTCGATTCCATTGAACAAATACCAAATCAATAACAACCCTAAAGATAAAGCAAGCAAAGGAAGAATTGAAGGAAGATAATACTCGCCCTGCAGGTTAGCTGAGGCATTAATTAATGATATGGATAATAATCTGGTGGTTAATAAGCTGGATGTGACTGCCTCAAAATTACCGTTAGCAAAAAGATTGCCAATCATCATATATCGAAATGTATCTGGTGACCATTTTACTAGATTTGCTTGTCGGAAAAATATAACCAAACCGCTAAATATTATTGAAGCTGTAATTAACTGGAACCAATTAATCTTTATGTTTTTGCCCCTGAATATCAAAAAAAGCCAAATCGTAAAAGGTATTCCTAAAGTTAATGTGTGCATGATGATAGGGTTTGTTTTCAGTCCTGAAATTGCATTGATTCCCCCTATCATAATGAGTAGATTTGTCCCTGAAATAAATCCAACAGGAATCAGAGACCACCCACGTAGTGTCGTAGTGCGGATCAGAAAATAACCTCCCCAAAAAATTGACAATATACTTAGAATCTCGATCAACATTATTTTATTTCCGATAGTTTTTCGTCTGATAATAAAGAAGTGTCAATTAATAAGTCCATTGCACTATTTTCAGTGGAATTCCATTCAACTATGATGAATTCATGCGGGGAATTACTGCCGATGGCGATACCCCAGGGCTTGTAACGATAATCCTCATCACCCGTTTCAATGATATAAGGAGATGGATCAAAATCTCCGATGATTGATCGGGAATCAAAAGTTTTTGTAATAATTTTTCCAACTTTCCCATAACTTAATAATTGTGCCTTTAGTTCATCACTGCTATGTATACCAGATTGGGGAAGAAATATAGTCGACCCAGGTGCAATCATTCCTAAAGCAATTGCCGGATTGTATCGTTGCTGTAATCTGGGATTAGTTTGATAACTTATCTCAATTAAGTCAGAAGTGTTGTATTGGTAAATCGCTTTCCAATTTGGATCTGAACGGCTCTTATCTAATCGTGGGAATTCATAAAAATTAATTGCAACCGCAATCACCAATAAGAGGATTCCCAAATCAATGTGGGGAATTTTTTTTATAAAAATCTGAAAAATTTTTAACATAAATTGTAATAATTCCCGGTGGACTTAATCAACGCTGACACGTTATCACATTATTATAAAGCATTAAGGAATTGCCCAATTAATAATTGATATTCTTCTGAATTGAATTATTAACTTTTTATGTGGGTCAATTACTCAGTTCAGATATTCTTATTAAGAGCTGATTGTACAACTCCCCCCAATCAAATTTGGCAGCAAATGATTGATAGATGTGTTTTTCTGGTTTTTTCTGAAGCAAGGATTGAATATTCGTTTTGAAATCTTCGTGAGTAGAACATAATATTGCAGGTGATTGAAGTGTAACCAGCTCATCCCACTTGGATGCAATTACAGGAAGACCACTTGCCATATATTCATAAAGTTTGATTGGATTAATGGAATTAACCAGGTCAGGATAATCCTGGACATTAAAAGGAATAATTCCCACATCTGCATGGATTAAGTAATTTGGAATCTGGTTGTGAGGGATGGGTCCTAATAAAAATATATTTGCTACTTCTTCAAATCTATGTCGATATTTCTCAGATGGGCCAATTAAAACAAAGGCAATATCAGGTAACGACTTAGCCAGGTTATTTAGTAAATCATAATCAAACCAAAAGTCCAATGATCCAACGTATATAACAATCGGCTTATTGATCTTTTCATACGCTTCAGGAATGGAGTGATTGTCTGCCTGGAAAAATTTGAAATTAACACCATTTGGAAAGTAAGAATAATTTATTGGATTTAATTGGATTACCTTCTCTTTTAGATTTCGAGCTGTATATAAAACAAGATTTGTTTTTTGGGTTAATGATTGTTCAAGGTTCCGAAAATCTTTATTACTTGAATCAAATTTTTCATCATTATCCGCAATTCGATAGATAGAGAAATCGTAGTTAATGAAATTCAAGATTGAAAGTTGGTATGGATCACGAATATAAAGAAGATCCACTTTTTCGAAACCTCTATTGAATAAAAAATATTTTAAGTTAGGAATTGTAAAACGATGCCAGGAGTTCGCAAAATTCAGGTTTGAAAATAAAAAAATTTTTGGGCTGATAAGCCCACCAGGCACATATGACCACAGATGGCCTTCACCGATTGAATAAGAAAAGCCGTTATGGAGGAAATTTCTTAATCTGCGTTTTACATCATTTTTGTTTTTTGATAAAAAATGAAAAGGCGTTACTACCAGAGAAATGAAGGCCAATTCCCAGCCATTTTTGGCAAATTGTTTTGCCAATTGGTGATCACCAACTTGAATAGGGGACTCAAAATCTAATCCAGAAATAAAAATAGCCTTCAATTCTCAAATCTCTTTCATGATATATTCTCTTTATTCAGAATGTTTCTAAAAATATTCTCCAGTTTATTGGTATAACTTTCTGATGTGTTTGGGTCATTCCAATATTGATTATAAGCATTCATGCCTAATCGATTAACCAATTCATCATCTTTCATCATAATAATTTTTTCTGTAAGACCACCTAAATCATTCGTCCTAAATAACTTACCTGTCTCTTGATCTTTGATTGATTCACTTGCTGCTGAGATATCGGACACAATGCCTGGTATGCCCAAACTGGCTGCTTCGGAAATCACAAGACCCTGGGTTTCATATAATTTTGAACTAAAAATAAGACAGCGAGCTTCTTTGAGAAATTTAAACAATTCATCTCTGGATAACCAGCCGTAGAATTCTGCCTGTGGATTTAAATTTTGCAAATTGAGTTTTTCTGGTCCATCACCAATAAAAGCAATCTGAACTCCTGCTTTTTTAGCAGCTTTTGCTACCAAATCAAAACCCTTCTCGGGAGACAATCTGCCGATCGCGATAAACTTATGGTTCTTTTCAACAGGAATACGGTCTGATTTTTGAATATCTATGTTTGAGGGTAAAAGGTGAATGTTTGCATCTGGAGGTAAGTATGGACTGATTATGGTGGAAGATAAGGACGACATTGATATAAAATGTTGGATTTTTGCTGGAATTTTCACAATATGCTTTTGAATTAGACTTCTTATTACTCGCCAAATTTTATGAGAATAACTGCGAGAATCGCAATGGGTTAAAATACATTTCGGTGAGAGAGCTTTCAAGGGACAGATGGATTGTGTTTGATAATTATAAAAGCCCCCGTTAGGGCAGCTTACAAAATAATCATGCATTGATAGAACGATCTTATATTTTTGCTTGATGGCAGGATAGATTGAACTATGACTTAAGGCTTTTGTCCATCCATGTATATGAAAAATAGTATTTTCAATCGGTAATGTTAATAATAGTTCATTAATAACTCTAGCTGATTTTCTATTCCAAAGACCCTGGAGGATCGCTTTTATCTGATTTGTGTTGCGGAGAATGTCTTGCTGATTTGTGGAAATGGTAATTATGTTTTCATCTTGGGTTAATCTTTCATCTACTGGATTTACAGCATATACATAATAGACCTTGTGACCTTTACGGGCCATCATCAAGGCAGTATTAATAGCTACTTGTGCTGCTCCACCATTGATGTAGCCAAAATCGTTTAAAATGACCAGGTTCATTTAATAATTCTTTCCATTCGCTCTTATTGCCACCAATCCATTAGGTAGGCATCTGTAACATGATTTGCACTGAATTCCTCTATTATTTTATTGATTGTACATTCAGATAATTTTTCTGGTATTTGATCCAATAATGAATTAAATTGTTTCAGATTGGCCTCATAAGTTAGGTGGCAAAAATCCAGGTTTGTTAAAAGTGGATAATCTTTCAAAAAAAAGTAAGAGGAATCCTTTTCGATCAGTTGAATATTGATAACAGGTTTACCGGCGTAAATATAATCTACCAATTTACTGGGTAATTGGTATGAAGACATATTTCCGATGTTAAGTAAGACGTCAGCATGAATAGTGGCTGCAATGGCGGTTTCGTGAGGCACTAGTCCGTGGATAAAAACATGGTCCTTGAATTTCTCTTGAAATTCTTGGATTTCTTGTTCATATTCATTGTTGTCACCTAATAAATGTAATTCAATATTTTCACGATCATGTTGAATCAGTAGATCTGTGAAAAGTTTAAATAATACCTCGGGTGTGCGATTGCCTTTTCGAAAAGAACCAATGTAAAGACATTTAATATTCTGATTGTTCCGTTTTTGAAGTAGGTTGGGTTGGTCTTTGGAGATTGATGAATCATATAAAGGTGGGATAACCTTGATTTTCTTTTCACTTAACAAGAATTTCTCTATATAAAGTTCCCTTATCGATTGGTTAGTAACAACAACCCCAGTTGCTTTCTTGAACAATCCTTTTTCGAAAGATTGATTTACAAATTTATACAGAGTTTTGTTATTAGATGAAGTGTATTCATTCAATGAAAAAGGGTCTCCTACATCAATGATTAATGGGATTTCATCCTTCTTCAGACGTTTGGATAGCAAGAAACCGACTACGTGAGCACTAACAGGCCATGATACAGAAAAAACTCTTCTATAAGTTTTCTGCCTGATCAACTTTTTTGATTGCTGTAAAGCTGGTGGAATCCAAAACATACCAAAATCTGGCCACCAAAAAAAATGATAAATGGTTGAAAAAATTGAGATGAAAACAGAAAGGATGGAATTTAAGAAACTAGGTTTTTTGTACTTCTGGCTATTTTGGTTATCTGAGTTATGGTTTGATTTCTTTTCCAATAAATATTTGGGTTCACTGGGAGATGTATTATTAATTGATGCGATATTTTTACGGTAAATAGATTTGAAAAACCAGGGTTTGACACGATGAATATTTATTCCGTCAATGATTTCAAATTGAGGAAGATTATGAAATGCGCAGCAAACTACATCAACATGATAACCCTGCTGTATTAATTCCCTGCCAATTGCAAGCCAGCGAAAAGCACGTGGGGTAATTAATGGATAATATTGGTAAATAATAATTAAGATTTTATTATCCGGGGTTATTTGACTTGATTCCAGGTGGTTAATCATTTTCTTCTTGGTTTTGCGGGTAGAGAACCAAACCGGGTGTAGGAACAACTATTTCCAAAGGTGCAAAAAAAGGTCGATGGACTAATGGAGATGAAATGTAACAATTTTCAATGCGGAGTTGATTGTGCCAGGCTTGGTAATTTGATTTGTAAATTTCTCGGCTTTGCGACACGCGTCCAGCAACTCCCATTGTCAAAGGAGCTGTGGTAAGACTGTTTATGTGACGTAATTGAAAAACGAGTGGTTCCGGAAGAATCCCAATAGATTTTTTACCTAAAACCGCATAGACACGTTCAATATATTCAACATCGCCTGAGACACGCACAGAATCCCAATAGCCAAATAATGGAAAGGCTTGATCTTTTTTCATCATAAAAGAAGCGCAACATCGATCAGACAAATATGATCCCCACGAAGTTAATTCAAATTTTCCATCATCAGATAACCGAACGCTTTTAGTAAGATTTGCAATGTAATCATTTTTTAATAAGTTATCAACCTGATATAGAAGTCTATCTGGATGCGCCCAATCATCAGAATCTTGTGTGGTCACAAAATCACCCGAACTCATATCCAAAGCAAGATTTCGACTAACATATGTTCCCATGTTAATTTTATTATCAATAACCTTTACCCTTTGATCTTGATTTTCTAATTTATGGGCAATCTCCTGTGTTTTATCAACACTAGCATCATTAACGATGATTAGCTCGAGGTTCTTCCAGGATTGAGCCAAGATGGAGTTAGCTGCAAATTCCAGGTGTTTTTCGGCATTGAATGCAGACATGATTACAGAAACTTTTGGAGACTTTTGAAAACTTTTTTCAGGTTTTCCGGATAAGCTGGTATAAAATGATGTTGCGTGCTCCAATGATTCAACTTTATTTACTGAGAATTGAGAGAAAAATTGGTTAATCGCATCTAGCCAGGCATTTTGATCAGGCAAATAACAATTTGCTAAACCCAGATAGGCCTCAGGTAAAAAACTGTGATAGCTTAATAGAAGGTTAAGAGCCTTTTCTTTTTGGTTTGCTTCCAAAAATGATTCTGCCGCCCTGAGAATGAATTTGATTTTTTCATTTTCAGGGATCCGCTTATTATTTAGGAGCAACTCCCATTGCTGAGTTGACAACTCATATTTTCCCAATTCGTGGGCTAATTGAGCATATTCTGCTTGTGCATAGTAATTATCGGGTTGTTTGTTTAGGAGCTTAATAATGGATTCTTCTGCTTGAGAATAATTTTGGTCATATCTCAGCTTTTTTACTTTTTTGATCTCATTTTCAGAAAATAAAACAACTTTTTTAATTTTTCGCATTATTCTGAAAAATAATTCTCGATTAAAATGCACTTCGTTTTTTGTCAGTACCCTCAATATGTTTTTAATTTCTTTATCCTTCCATGAGAATAGGTAAGAGTCATGTGTTTTCTTAAGATAATTCTAATACATTAATAATCAAAAGTAGAAATAGTGGATTATTTTCTGTGATCATTTGTCGTACTCTGAATTTCTTTTTTACAAAATGCTCACTTTAGTTTACATATAAAACTGAATAAAGGTAAATTACAAGAAATTAAAAATCCTCTGGATACTATCTAGCATAATATTTACCTACTATATTTTTGAATGAATCTTTTTTGTACTTATCCCGTTGAGAAAACCGTATAAGGTCATAATCTGATTTATTATTTTGATGAGAACTTAATTTCGTAAATTATATATTTTACTTCTGAAAATTAATAATTTTGCAGTATAGGATGATTTTTCGATTTTCTATCCCCACCCTTCCGCTTAATCCATTCCTCCAGAATGCGGATCAACTCCCGGGCGGTGTTTTCGATGCCTTGTAATGTTGAAAGCCAGCAGTCGGTGGCGAAGGAGACGTCTTCGTCCGGGCGAGGGGTGTCGAGAGCGTGTTTGATGTCGGTGGAGCTGTCGGCGTCCAGCTGATTGAGCATACGGTAGATGGCCATCAGGCTGTAGCCGGTGTTGCGCAGGACCCGGATGACGCGGGCGCGTGCCAGCTCGGGGGCACCAAACAGCCGGTAGTTATTGTGCGGATCCTTGGGAACATCGAGTAAGCCGTTGCGTTCCCAGTTGCGCAGTTGATCGCTGGTGACGTGCAGGTGCAGGGCGGCTTCACGAATATGCAGGTTGTGGTGGGTGGCATCAGCCGGGAAACCCTGTGCCCAGCGGGATACCAGCTCGGTTGCCATCTCGGCCTGGTTGCGTTCCGACTGCACCAGCACCAGATAGCGATAAGCATTTTCCAATGCACCACCCAAATCACCACGAGCTGCCTGATGAATTAGTTCGAATGCGGCTTTGCGAATGGTCTTGCCTGGCCAGGCGGTGTTTAAGGCGGTGCGTGCCAGACGCATCTGATCCAAGTGATCCAGGGTGTAGAGGCGGTAGCCATTGGCCGCGCGCGGGACCGGCGGCAACAATCCCCAGGCTTCGTACATGCGTACAGTGTTGGGATGACAGTCAACAATTTTGGCGATTTTGCTGGTGCTAAGGCGGTTGTAGGGCATGCTGTGTTCTCCGGGAAAAATGGTTGGAATGGCAAGGAACTGCTCTGATTATAAACAATTTCTGCTGGTCTCATCCCGTTTTCTGAGCGGTGATGAGGACGTGTTCAGGCGGGAAGTCCACACCCGGGGTGAGAATGGTAACCTCCTGCAGCCAGTGGTCGTAATCCACGCTCAGGAGCCGGAATTCCTGGATACTGAAACCATTCCCGGTGAGCATCTTCTGCATTTCATCTTCATTAAAGTATTGGTAGCTTTCCTGGCGTTCACGCTCCCAGAGCGGCTTGCCCAAAAAGATGATTTTGGTGATGTAACGGGTGAAATCGCGCATAGAGAGGGTTACGTTATCACGTGTATTTAGTTGATATTGGATGTGGAAAGGTTTATACTCCCGGACAAAGGTCTGGAATTTGCCCCAAGCTTCCGGTGTTTGAAATTGGATTTGAATCTGTGTGTCGGGCGGAATGTCTGCTTCGAGACCATCGAAGAGGATTAGATAGCCTCCAGGCTTGACTGTCTGTGCCAGGGTAGCAAAGCTGATATGTAGATCTGCTTTGCCTTTGGGTACATCAACCTCCCCCAGTTTTGGATCATAGGCATCCGAGAAAACGTGATGCAGGGCATTGACCAGCAACAACAGATCGAATTGCCCCAATGACTGAAGCAAATCTGTGTCGGTGAAATCACCTGCGAGAAAATGGATGGAAGGGTAGTTTTTTCGGGCAACTGCCAGTGCGGTCAGGTCACGATCAATCCCGACGCTGACCTGGTCGCCACCCGGGTTGCCGTGCGCATCCACCAGGGAACCAATGATCTGCGCTTCGCCACAGCCAGCTTCGAGTATCCGAAAGGGTAGATTGGAAGCACGTATCAAACGTGACGCCTGCAGGATGACTTCGCTCTTGCCCTGCCCTTGCAGAAATTGCAGGCGTGTCTCCCAATAGAAACCCCAGATTGGATCGGTACTCATGGGTTAATTTTAACGGATAATTTCATAAGTTTAAAAGTTCAATTGTTCATGATTTGTTGATTTCTTAAGGTAACCAGGTTGATTGAATCCACGCGATTGCCGGTTTAGTTAAAACGGGACGCAGGTATCATGTCCCCTCGGTCTCCTTCTCCGACATAGAAAGGCAGCGACCTTATTGAAAACGATTTTTATAAATCTTTTGCATGATCCACGCAAGATATGCCCCGATACCTCCTGAAAACAACAGAAACAGAATTAATTGTATGATATCGCCAACAGCTAGTGATCGAAACGTTACCAAAAGTGCAATGAATGTAACAACAAACGCAGATATGAATATAAGGAGTGAGACCGATACTGCCCTTACAACGCTTTTGTTTCTGGATTCTAAGCTTTGCAGGTCACTGAAAGCCTCGGGACGTTCACCGGAATATTCTTTACGCCACATAAAGCAGCTTGCCATCATACCAACGAATTCCCAGCCAAACTGCTCATAAGTAGCCCGATAATCATTTTTGGGATTTGTTTGAATGTCATATACATATCGATACTTTTTCGGAGTAGTCCGTGTAAAAACCAGACGAACACTGCTCCACTGTCCAATCCTGTCAATATTCCATCCCTGTGATGCCATCTCTTCCAACCAGTTTTCATAGTCAGCGGGTATCACATGCTTGAAGGCAGATAGCCAAACAACCTTTTTTGTTTTCATAATAGCTTCTCAACATTCTGATAAATTTCTTGAATTCGTTTGGCTTCTTCTTTGAGAATCAGCCTTCCTACCTCAGTTATGAGATAAAGTTTTTTACGATCTATTTCTTTGGTGGAGACAATTAATCCATCCCCCTCAAGTTTGCTTAAGCTTTGATAAATCGTTCCAGCCCCGAGAACAATTCTTTTGTTGGTAAGTTCCTTTACATGCTGCATAATTCCGTATCCGTGCAGTTCTTCTTGAAGCGATAGCAGCATATAGAACATGGTTTCGCTCATAGGAATAAATCGTTTTCTAATTTTTTCAAGATTCAAAGTGAATTCCTTTCTCACACATCACGTTGTGATGTATCACGATGTTATATAGTTATAATACATCACGTCGTGATATATGTCAATAGGGTTTGGAAGAAATCGCTAAAAGCTCATTGCTCAAAGTTGAAAGCTAGAGATAGGCGAAAGTCCAAAGTTAAAAGGGAAAAGAAAAAAGCTCAAGACTCAAAGCTAAAAGTTAAAAAAGAATGTACAAAGATTGTACAAATCTTTGATTTGAATGCGTTTATCAATGAAAATTGATATACAGCAGGAAACAAAGCATGAAAAATTTTTCTCATTCATTTCGAATTAAAGCACCCATCCAGGAGGTGGCGGATTTTTACAGCATTACCACAGCTCTCAAACGCCTTACGCCTTTCCCGGTGATTGTTCAAATCCATCATCTTGAACCACTAGGTGAAGGATCGATCGCAGAATTCACGATGTGGTTTGGACCCTTTCCGGTGCGCTGGACAGCCCGACATGTAAATGTCGATCCACTGCATGGGTTCACTGACATCCAAAAAAAAGGACCGATGTCTCATTGGCAGCATACCCATACCTTCACAGCGATCACAGAGGGGGTTACTGAAGTACAAGATCAAATTGAGTACGAATATCCACCAGGTTGGCAGGGCCTATGGACCCGACTCTTATATGCACCTATTATGCTGCGCTTCCTGTTTCTGTATCGTTCGTGGATTACAAAAAGAGCGGTGCGAGTTTGATGACCATCCTATTTCTGTAGAATGGCTGGACGTTGAAAATCGAAACCATCTGCTGATACATCGATTGTCGGCCAATTTTCCATTTTTGTGATCACTTCATTTTCAGTTTCGCCAACAAAAATGGTGTCTTCTGATTTCACACCGCTGATGGATGGATTCCAGGCGTAGAATTGCCCTGCCTGAATCATTTGTTTTGATTCCGGTACAGCGATGGATTCTCGTGGCTCATATCCTGTAAGTCCGCCTTGGTGATGAAGTTGCCACTGATTAGGATAGCCTTCTTTTTGATATGCCAGCCTGGCCTGTGAAAAAACCTCGCCTAATGTATTTCCTGGTCTGGTGTTTTTGATGAATTCAACATCGATCCTGGCCACAGAATTTAATTTATTCTGTATTTCTACAGGAATTTTTCCAAAATGAATTAATCGGGAGAGCGAACAAACCAATCCCCATTTTCTTCCGCAGAGTACTACCATTGCGTATTTCTCAAGCTGTTTTTCAGTAGGTAGAGGATGACGATACTTAAAGATCCTTTCATCTGTTGCTATCAGATTAACAATTGCTTTTATTCCCTGTTTTTCTGTTTCAAAGGACAAAATGGATGCGATCTCAAATTCTGTCATACCTGGTTTAATTGCATGCATTGTCTTTGACATGGCGGATGCGCATAAACTACCCAGTTCTTTTAACCGGATTTGTTCTTCAGGGATTAAGTTGGATCTCAAGGAGGAAATTTCAGCGGTTAAGTCCATGGCACCTGGATAGCAAATATCTGCACCCAAAAGTCCATCACCAATAATTTCTCTTGGATCAAATTCTGCTTCATGCCAGGGGGTAACAATAAATTCCCAACCTTGCGTTTTTAGCTGACCTTCCTGTTCCAGACGGGGTGCTTCGATATTTTTTGTGATTAAGTAATTCTTATCTTTCGTTATTAATAACCTGGCAGATCCATTTGTAGTTGCAGTATTAACTGCACTATCGACGCCACAGGTTGCCCAGGAAAAACTGGAAACCCGGTGGAGTACCAATCCATTGATTTTGTATTGCTCAAGCAGCGCTTTTAATTGATTTTGTTTGTAGGCATATTCCTGCATGTTCATCTCGATTCGTAACGATTGGGATTTCTCAATTATATACGCACATCACGTTTCACCTGAAAATTCCAGGTATTGAGTGTGTGGGTTAAATTTAGTTAAAGTTGGGTGTTCTTTCGGACTAATGCAATAGCATAAAGATCAAACCCTGGCCATTCCCAAAAGCGACCACCAGACCGGCGAAAACAACCGAGACCATGGTCATCAGTTTGATCAGGATGTTCAGCGAAGGACCGGCGGTATCTTTGAAGGGATCTCCGACGGTATCCCCTATCACGGCGGCTTTGTGGGCGGGCGAACCTTTGCCGCCGAACTTGCCGACTTCAATATACTTTTTGGCATTGTCCCAGGCACCACCGGCATTCGACATGGTGATGGCCAGCGAGAGACCGGTGATGAGTGCACCTGCCAGCAAGCCGAGCACGCCAGCGATCCCGAATACGATTCCGACTGCCACCGGGACAATAATGGCAACCAAAGCCGGCGCAATCATCTCACGCTGAGCGGCAGCGGTGCTGATTGCGACACAACGGGCATAATCCGGGCGACCTGTGCCTTCCAGGATGCCTTCGATCTCACGGAATTGACGGCGCACTTCTTCCACCATGCCGGTGGCAGCCCGACCCACAGCGCGCATGGTCATGGCTGAGAAGAAGAAAGCGGTGGCGGCACCAGTGAAGAGCCCCGCCAGCACAGCTGGATTCAAGAGGGATACGTTGTAAAAGTCCATGAAGTTATCCATGGTCATTTGCATAACCGGGATCATCTCACCACGCACCAGCAGTGAATCAACATGGCGCAATTCGGAGAGGACCAACCGGATTTCTTCCAGATAAGCAGCCAGCAGTGCCATAGAGGTGAGCGCTGCTGATCCAATCGCAAAGCCTTTGCCGATGGCAGCGGTGGTATTACCGACGGCATCCAGTTCATCTGTGCGCAGACGGACACTGCGATCCAGCCCGGCCATCTCAGCGTTCCCGCCAGCGTTGTCAGCAATGGGACCGTAAGCATCAGTAGCCAGGGTGAATCCCAACGTGGAGAGCATGCCCACGGCTGCAATACCAACCCCGAAGAGACCCATCAGTAAGTTGTCAACCCCGCCAGCCACATAATAACTGACCATAATGCCAGCTACCACCGCTGCGACCGGGATACCACCCGATTCCATACCGACTGCCATGCCTTCGATGAGAGCGGTGGCGGAGCTGGTATCTGCCTGTTCGGCGATATCACGGGTGGGTTTGAAAGCGTGGGAGGTGTAATATTCAGTGGATTTACCGATGATCAGACCTACTGCCAGTCCAGCCACGACGCAGATCCAGACCGCGAGAAAGTTAGGTAATCCCAAAACATATAGTAATGGTAAAGAAAGTACAGCAATCCCAATAGAACTGATGTTTAATCCGCGGCTAAGGGAGGCAATCAATTGACTCTGGTCAGCATCGTCGCGGGTGCGCACCAGGTAGATAGCAATAATGGAAAGGATGATGCCCAGCGCTGCCAGCACAATCGGAGCGGTGATGTACATCAAACCGGTCTCCAGGGGGGATTTACCTGGAACTAAACCACTACCGGCCAGGGTGACTGCTGCTACTCCCAGTGCAGATGTTGCCAGGATGGAACCAGCATAGGATTCGTACAGGTCAGCGCCCATACCAGCCACATCACCAACATTGTCACCCACATTATCCGCGATGGTGGCCGGATTTCGGGGATCATCTTCGGGGATATTGGCTTCCACTTTGCCCACCAGATCGGCGCCTACATCGGCAGCTTTGGTATAGATACCACCACCTACACGGGCGAAGAGTGCCTGTGTGGAAGCTCCCATCCCAAAGCTGAGCATGATGGCGGTGATCTGTGGTAAGGGGTTGGCCGTCACACTGATGAAATTTGTGGGGAACAGCATCGGGAAACCAAAGTAGAGCAGGAGGAACCAGAGGGTGATATCCAGCAACGCAAAACCAACCACGACCAGACCCATGACTGCGCCTGCCCTTAATGCAACCTGCAGACCTGAATTAAGGCTTTTACTGGCAGCGTGCGCAGCGCGGGCAGAGGCGTTGGTGGCGGTCTTCATACCAAAGAAGCCACACAGACCGGAGAATAATCCACCGGTGAGGAAAGCAAACGGTACGATGGGGTTTTGCAGTTTGAAAAATGATAGCACCAGGAAGATGACGAATAAAATGGCGAACACAACTCCAACCACGCGGTATTGGCGTGACAGGTATGCCATAGCGCCTTCACGAACAGCCTGGGCAATGAATTTCATTTTATCGGTGCCTTCCGACTTTTGCATCATCTGTTTGTAAAATAGAACGGCGAATAAAAGTGCCACAATAGCGGTGATAGGTCCCAACCACCATAAAAGTGGCAAGGCTGCTCGATCAGCACCTGTTTCGGATAGTACTGTAAGGGCAGTCATAGTTCCCTCCATAATAAGAATTTCCTCCATTTTTTTTTCTTTGATTACTACTCAATTCTAAAAAGAGGGAGAAGGGAGTTTGTAAGATGGGTTGCTTGGCAACCCATCCTACAAACACCCGCGTTTAACCTCTTGATTTAAGTAGAACCTATTCAATTGTTAATTGTCTGACAAGGACGGTAATTATATCGGATTTTGGGGGAGATAGGAATATTGTCGAAAGTTTTTTGGGTGCAATTCATTGAAAAACCACCCTAATATTCAGACAAAAGTTGTCCAATATGCCAAAAACCTGCCAATTTATGCCATTTTTGCTTAAAAACATGCACATTTAGGCAGGTTGTCAGAACGATTATTTTCCGTCATACTTTGATCAAAATTAGAACAATATTTCTAATAACAGAAAGGATATGTATGGCGAAACAATCAACAACCTGGCACCCACCCATCAAACCCATGACAGAGAGCAGTGATGAGATCATGCTGGCGGATGAAGATCAGAATTCAACTGAATCGGATCTGGATGAAATCATTGCTCTCTTACGCCAGGCGATCTGGAAATATCACGAATTGGTAGAAAAGGGCGAGATTAAGTCAGGTAAGTATGGCCAATCACTGGAGATCATTGGTAAAGCCGGTGCGCGTTTGGGGCGATTGATTGAAATCCGCAAAAAATGGAACGGAGCAGAGGATGGCGGGGAAAAATTCCGCCAGGCAGTGTCTCGGTTAATCAAAGATCTTGATAAGTCCTTGCTGAAGAAGGAAAGCGATGTTAACAGCAATTGAAAATGAATACCTTACAGCTTCACTGATTGATCCCTGTGTCTTTGCTGACCTGGGTGGTATCACCTTGCGGGAATATCAGCAGGTGGTTGCGAAAGCCATCAGTGATGCGGTGCTCCATCAACAGGGATATTCCTTTGTGGTCATGTTTCCCCGCCAGAGTGGCACTCAACAGCTCGCCCTGGATCGCGAACTGCAACTGCTGCCGATGATCTGCCTGCCAGCGCTTTCCAACACAGAAGTTCCCTGGAGTGATTTGCGCCTGGAACTGTATGCCCAGAATCGCAACCCGGGCATAACACATCTTGCCTTGGATGCGGTTTTCCTGTTCTTCACGGATGGCTGGCGACAATTCGCAGCCCTGCCGGATGGCGAACTGGCTTTCGGACAGACGCTGATCGATGCCGTGGATCAGCAACAGCCGTATATCCATCTCGCCCAGACCCAGAAGAACCAGTATGCCTATCAGGCGGTTGGGAATGGTCTGTGGTTGCTGCCCGGGCAGGATCATGTGATGCAGATACTGGTGGATGCCGGAGCTACAATGCCATTGGGGATATACTATCAGGTTCAGTTGGAATACCAACCCCGCCGCAGGATGCTGCCATGAAACCACAGGTGAAATTTGCTGGCGATGCATTGCAGGGGATGCTCAAATCTGGTGCGAACTGGCAGGTGCAGTCCATGGATTGGTGCTTACCGGGTGGCTCAAATGAAGCTATCATCTCCACCCCCATGCAGGATCCGAATTCGATCAGCTTGCGTCTGATCCGCTCCTGGCTGGGGCAGGCGGTGACCATTCACAACCCAGGCGGGGAGATCCTGTGGCATGGCTGGATCAAAGAGATCTATCTGGACATGCAGCGTTTGCGTTTTGGCTGGTCCACCCAGAACCTGCTCAGCCGGGTGATCGCGCGCTACCCGCAGGTCAGTCCGTTGCTGGATCCATTGAGCAGCTGGCAATACACGGATTGGGTCGAACACCCGGAACGCCTGGGGCAACTGGGTGCCAAGGAAGCCCTGCTCAGTCTGCGTGAGGTAGATCCCAACAAAGCCCTGCATGCGGCTGTCATGCAGCTCCACCAACAGGGACTGGACGATAGCCAGGCGCTGGTGTTGTTGCCGAAGAAACGAGCTCCCCAACTGACCATGCACCTGAAGGGTTACTGGCACAGGCTCGACTGGACGTTGGATGGCGAGGACAGCGGCCTGATTGCGCATCTGCCCGGTGGCAAGAGCCAGCAATCTTTCGGATTGAGTGGTAGTGAACGCCTGGCGCAAAGCTTTATAACCGGGTCGGATGCTTTCCCACTGGGGCAGATTGGATTGCGCATTGCCATGCTGGGGGATGCCAGTGATGACCTGCGCGTGAAGATTTGCACGGATAACGTGGGTGTGCCAGGCATGGAACTGGCCAGCAGCCTGCTGCCGAACGTCTATCTGCAGGGTGGCTGGCGCTGGCAGGCCTGGTTATTGAATTCACCGCTGTCATTGAACGCCAACACGCGCTATTGGCTGGTGCTGGAGCGCAGTGGAGTCCTGGATAGCAGCCAGTATTACCAGACCGAAACCGATGATGGGCGCGGTTACCCGGATGGCGAATGCAAACGCTGGAACGGAAGCAGCTGGGTATTGCTCAACCAGGATCTGCGCTTCTGCCTCCTGGCGGTAAGCGAGACGACCGAGTTGATGCGCGAGGTAGCGCAGCGGGCTGTGCAGGCTGGTGCGCTGCAGGGGGTGCAGATCTGGCAGGAAAGTGGGGTCTGGATGCCACGCTGGCGTGAGATTGAAAAGTCCCGCAAAGAGGTGTTGGAATATTGGCTGAGGCTGGGTTGTGCGGATGAGAGTCGGTTGAGTGCATTGGTGAACCCGGATGGCGTGCTGGAAGTGTTCCGATTGCCCAGGGAGATGGAACCGCCGTTGCAATTGGATGCGGAGGGAAATCTGCATCTACCGTACGGGATTGCGCAAACCCATCCGTTGGATTTGCTGGGCAGGAGGATGCATTTGCCGTTGATGGAAGCGGAACAGACGCAGGTGGTAAGGGGGTTGCGGTGGACACTGGAGGAGGGATTGGTGCCGGTGGTGTTGGGGCAAAGCATTTGATCATGGGCATTATTAATCACACGGAATTTGGAAATCAAATGTTTTGCCCGTACGGTTGAGTAATCACCCGCCAAAACACCCTCCACCTCTGATGAGTATGGAAAAAAATTTGTATTAATAAAATGATTCCTTATAATATTGAAACAGAAACATGAAATTAACAGAAAATGACTAAAGATGAACTTTATCAATCCAAAAACTTATCATGGAAAAATGCTAACAGGAGTAATGATGACCTTCCTACAACGATTTATGTCCACGCTGCTGCCTAAAGTCTGGGCAGAGGATATGCAGAAAGAATCCCGCAGCTGGATGGTGCGCTGTAACTGCGGGTTTGAGCGCTCCGTTTGGGATATTGGTGGTATTCGCTGGAAAGCGAAAGGGAATTCGAAGATATTATCGATGTGTTCATCTTGCCACCAAAAGACCTGGCACACTACTTACCAAAAATCAAGGTGAAAGGCATGGAAGAGGCGTTTGGCCAAATGCCTCTACGGGATGGTGGTAAAGGTAGAAAAGGCGTACGGGCGGGTTCCGAACCCGCCCGTACGAGATGATACAACCCAACCATTCGGGATTAACAAACCAATAGGGTGATATGCACGAATTTCGATAGTTTTGAAAATTTTTCACTAGCCTTTCCACTCCTTCTTTCACGTAAAATTGACTTTTGTATTCATACTTTATATAATGCGTTTACTCTTTTTTTAAAGGTGTAGGATTTAAATGGAAACTCCAAATGACCGGGTGATTCAACAAATGCAGAAATGGATCCAGCATTGGACAGGCAGCCATGATTCGCGCAGCATTTTTCTCAGTTGTTATCAATTGATGACACAGAACACGTTACAAGCCATCGAACGCGATGAGTTTTTCGATTCCATTTGGGTTCACCAGCTGCTCAATCGCTTTGCCGATTATTATTTTATCGCCCTGGATCAGTATGAAACCGACCCGCAGATCGCACCCATGGTCTGGCAGCTGGCACATAATGCCACGCGAAATCCCGAAGCTATGGCCATCCAATCATTATTGTTAGGTGTAAATGCTCATATCAATTACGATCTGGTCTTGACACTGGTGGATGTCCTCTCGCCGGAATGGAACACATTAGATGATATTCAACGTGAAAACCGGCATAGCGATCATGACCGGGTCAATACGATTATCGCAGCATCAATCGATGCGGTTCAGGATGATATCCTTGAACCCGCGATGCCATTGATGGAGTTTATCGATGATGTCTTTGGTTCTCTGGACGAATATTTGATTTCAAATTTGATCCGTCATTGGCGGAATGACGTTTGGAATCATGCAATGCAACTATTGAGTATGGAAAGTATGGAGTATAGAGAAGAATTTATCACCCAGGTGGAAAAAGAAGCATTAAAAATAGGGCGGTTAATTTACAGGGGATACAAGGGGCAAAGCATTTGATGTCATTAGTCCGTGTAGAAAACAATGACCATTATCAAATGCTTTGACCTTACTATCCATCCCAACCGGCCATGCGCGCCATCAACTGCCAGAAAGCCTGGGCTTTCAAGGCGCATTGCAATTTATCAGTGTGGGCACAATCGCTCATTTGCTCGTAATTCTGGCACTCAAAGGAGTTTGGATGGTTGCTGCACCAGGTTGCACACCACGAACAACCATCACTGGCAGTCGGGTAGAAATTTCCAGTGGGGTCATAGGATTCGATGTCCGCGAAATCGAACAACGCTTTGCCATGATCCTGAGCATAATCCCGTACCAGATCGTTATTACGCCAGAGCGTGCTACCCGGTGCGCTGCCGTCGGTGTGACCGGTATAGTACACCGTTCTCAGCGGGGCGTAATCCCGTTCGAGCTGGTCAAGAACCGTCATGTAGGTTTCCACCTGAGCCACACTGTAATCCGACATCTGTCCGCACCAGGTCCATAGTGAAATATCGAACCAGCCTGTGGCGATCACGGATCGGGTTTTCTCGATTCCCGCAGCCGATTCCCAGTACATGTCGGGTGTGATATAGGTGGTTTCACTGTAATTATTACCATCGTAAAAACCCATCGCTGTGGAATCGGGAGGTTGTGCCACCCCTCCGCTTGCGATGATGGAGACATTGAATTTGTTATCCTGCGCTTCAAGCCACTGCAGACCGGTCAGAATTTGAGAGCCGTGAGAGGTATGTGCATAGTGAATGACAAGTTTACGCGCCTCGTTGATCCAGTAATCGGGTATTTCATGCACATCTGTGTTGAGGTGGTTGACGATCAGAGGTTCGGAACTGCTGTTATTGTTAGATACCAATGGTAAAAAAATCGAAAAATCATCGACTTCTCCGTTGGCGCTGGGTTGCAGGGCGGGAAAGTAAGATGAGACGAAGATAATTAGTAGCAACAAGGCTGAAACGGTGAGATATTTCCGCATGAGAACCTCCTGAATGTGAAGACGTACATACATTCTATTGTACGAAAAAGCTGGCAAAAGTAGTTTTTTTGTAAGCTAATTGAAAGCCTGGGGGGTGGGGGCAAAGCATTTGATGATTGATTGTTTTCCACCCAGAAGTTCGAAATCAAATGCTTTACCCGAACGGAATTAGGGGAGCCCGCCTGCCACCAAACGCCTCTACGATGATCGTATATACAAAAATCCAGATCCGGTCAGGGGGATTTCAAGGGCGCCTGGGAAGCGCAGACGTGGTTCTATAGGTGTACCGTTCCACTCAACGGTGTACGTTTGATTCGCATTCAGAACGGCGATTGCCAACCAGGGTCGTTCGCCCGCTGTGTGCTGTAAAACCGCTTGTAGAGATGTATTGTCTCCAGAAATGTTCAGCGATTCGATCCAGGTGTCGAAACCGCAGGTCAGTGTGCCGGGCTGATGGTAGGCGTTAAACCAGGCTAACACCGGAGTGGAAAGCCCGCCGAAATGGTGCCAACCCGACCCACGCCCGGATGCCACAATGAAATGTTCGTAACAATTGTACGTCTCCTCCACTTCGTTTTTCCACAAATCCAGAGCGGTATGCGCCATTTGAAAAGCCAGGTCGCCATATCCCAGGTCGAGCAGCGCTTTCCACAGGAACCACTGGTACGGAAACCAGACTGCCCCGTTCCAATAACCGTCCTCATGGTAATACGGTGCGCTCTGATCCACCGATACCAGACCGATGGGGCTCCACATGTGCACCGGGGAGGTCATGCGCTCGAGAATACGCTGCTCTTGTTGCGGGTTACAAATGCCGGCAAAAAGTGGACTGATGCCATCCAACCCAAGGTTGAAATTTTCACCGCTTGCGTGCCTCAGGATCTCTGTGGGGTAACCTGACTCATCGTGGACGATATAACTAAACACACCAGCCACTGCATCCCAAGTATAACGCTGCAGTGCATCAGTAAAGGAATCGATATCGGCCTGATAATCGACTTCATCTTCCGGCAAGTGCAGAGCACGGGCAGCCTGCTGCAATATTTTGGCTGTGCGGATGGCATGTGCAGTGGTGACCACCGGCGTGGTGCAGCTTTCCAGCTGGTTCTGGTGGACATACACCTGCGGGGGATAATCATCCCAGCCGGCTGAGTTGTAGAAGTAATCCCAAGTCTTGAGCAGATTGGATGGCAGGCTGCGGGTGGTAGAACTACCCAAACGTCCGGCCAGGAATAGATAAAACTGCCGCAACCGCGGATAAAAATATGCCAGCAGTTCGCGGGATTGGGTTCGGTTCCACAGTTCCTGAAAAGCATAGATCTGCACCGGGACAGGGCTGCCGTGATGCAGAAAAGCTGCCTGTGTGTCACCGGGCGGTGTGGTATAGGCATTCAAACAGTCGATGGCCCGCGTCAGGTCGATGTGTTGTAACCCGAGACTGATAAAACCTGAATCCCAGGTATACAGACAATCCCAGCGCTTGCCGGGCGTGAAGTGGCGGATGTAGCTGCGCCGAGTGTATATTGGATAAATTACGTTAGTCAGTAAGGATGCCGCTATGCGCTCCAGGCTAAACAGATATGCCTGGCCGGAGGGATTGGTGGGTAAATTCACCACCTTATTGTGTGCGTTTTGATAAGCGCTTTCCAGGTCATGGTAATTTGGGTCAAAGTCCATTAGCATCGCGCGCACGACAGCTTCTTCTCCCTGGCAGACCAGTCCGTAAATCACCAATTTGGAGTGTGGTTCTACGATCACAGGCCGGATAAAAATATTCGTAAAGTGTTCAGCCCCATCGGTTGTGATCACCTTTTTCACATGATCGGTCACATAGTAAGGCAGGCTGCGATCGATTTCCGACGAGAAGAATTGGCGTATCTCGGAATACTTGCCGCCCCAGCCCAGGCCATAGGTAGTAGGTGCATCGTCGTAACGCAGCATAAGGGTTTGCTCAGTAGGTCCAGGCTCTAGCTCAGGTACCGGGTTCCAGTGATGCGGGGAGAAATGCACATCTCTTTGCCTGGATGCTTCCAACAGGACAAAACCATCCAGTTCCAAAGCTGCTCCGCCCTGAGAGATCAACTCGAAAGTGAAATTCCCGGCAGGCATATCACCCAGCGCAATGGGCATCAAAGCAAAATCTTCTGTTTGGGCAAATGTGACTACAGGATTGGGCAACCCGTGGGTTGTGAAGGCTACCGGTTTTTCTGCAGCGCGGTATCGCACCAGTAGTAATCCATCGGCCAACGAATTTGGAATGCTTTGCGAATAACTGACCTTATCGCCTGCTTCCACACCGAAATTTTCGCCTATCCCGGTGCCGTTAACAAAACCGTGGTTTCTGACCTCACCACGCAACCAGCCCTCATATACCAGCGAATCACTCGGGCGGGGGGTGGCGTATTGAAGGTCGCTGTAATCCAGCGCATCGATCCAGATGGCTCCGGGTGGTAAATCCATATCGGCCGGGATGACGGCTTCTTCGGAATAGGCTCGAACCGGTGGAAAATCCAGGTAGGCCATGTAATGCAGTACCGTATGCTGAAACTGAGGTGTGTTGTTTACGAATTCGCAACGCACAACCCGCGCTCTTTGTTCATGCCCAGGCCAGGAAAAAAAAGCCACATCACAGTAAACCTGGTCTTTCCATTCAAGATCATAGCGATAGGAAAAATAGTCCATCCCGGGGGCAGCCTCCCAGGGGTGGTAGCCAGACTCCCACTGTGTATTCGGGACGTTCACCCGGTGGCGATAATAACCCGGAAAAACGCTCAGGTCAAAGCGGATGCCACGGGTGATGTCTGGAATATGGGAGATGCTGTTGTACTTCTTGCTGTAAGGTCCCCAGGCTGGTAGCCTGAGGTCATGGGAGAAAGGGCGAGGTGGCTCAATGTCAGTCATAGCTTTACCCTTCATCCTTCGTTGTAAACACAGACCATGTTTCTTCCACCCCTTTTTGCCTGGTACATGGCTTCATCAGCTCGGTCCAATAAAATACCCAATTCAGCATGCTTGCCATGCATCCAGGAAATTCCAATGCTGATCGTAAGGTGTAGAGTCGTCTTCGCTAGTTCAAATGAATAATTGGAAACATTAATGCGTAAACGTTCAGCAATTATTTTTGCGGTTTGAATATTTGTTTCCGGTAAAAGAATGGCAAATTCTTCTCCGCCATAACGGCATAAAATATCCGTTTGTCGCAGATTTTTGCCCAATTCAGTAGATAACAAACACAGGATTTGATCTCCAACGGGATGTCCGTACTGATCATTGATAAGTTTAAAGAAATCAATATCGATCATTAACATCGATTGGGGGTGATTTGAGCGTTTTGAATGTACCAGTTCTCGCTGACATAATTCATTGAATCCACGGCGATTAAATGCACCGGTTAACGTATCAATTTTGGTTAGTGTTTGGATTTCATTGAATAATTCAGCATTCTTAAGGGCAATGGCTGCATGTTGGCCAAAAAGAGCCAGTAAATTCTGATCTTTTACGGAAAAAGATTCTGTGGATTCTATTCTGGCAATTCCAATCACCCCTAATAATTTTTTCCCAATGATTAAAGGAGATGCGATTACGGAATGAACCATGCCTCCTTCATAGAATGGTAAATGGTTTTCCCATTGCATATAATCCGGGATAATGATGGGTTGCAGTGTTTCAACAACTCTTCCAAACAGCCCTTCCCCTGCAGATAAAACAGCTCCGGTGATATCCTTACCAACGCTCTGACTGACAACCACTTTGAGTTCCTGTTTGTCAGCATCATAAAGTGCCAATTCTCCGCCATCAGCATTTAGAAGAGAAACAGCTCTTTTTACAATGGCTGGCAAAAGTTGGGGTAGTTCCAGTTCATTGGTCACATCAAACAAAGTATCACGGAGAGCATCCAGCTCCAGCGCTCTACGCTGCTCATCTTTGAATAATTGGGCATTATAAAGTGAGATGGATACCTGATCTGCAAATGCTCTGACTAATTTGACGTGATTGTTGTTGTAGAAGTTTTCTTCCGACTTCTCCAGAGCAATCATGCCAATAATTAGATCATGAACAATGAGGGGCACGCCTAACCAGGAATGAATATGAGCAAACTCTTTTTTCTGATATGTAACAAATTCTTTTTGAACGTCTTCAAATGAAAAAGGCTTTTGGTGTTGAATGACCAAGGTGTTGGGATTATCCCCAGGAATGAAAACTCTTTTGCCCATCGTATTATCGGGAGCAGCCTTTCCTTTACCAGCTTTGATTTCCAAATATCCATCGGATAACATTTGAATAGAGGCAGTGTCAAATGGAACAACCTGCCCCAACTGGTCGAGAATTCGATCGATTGCCAGATCTGGTTCCAATGTGGAAGCAACGATCATGCCAGAGTTGCGGAGAATCTCCGCTTCCTGGGCATATTTTTTTACCTCTTGCAGAGCAAGTTGTTTGGATAAAGCCATGGAAACCAGATAGGCTGATTGTTGCGCTAATGAGATTTCTTCTTGCGAAAAATAGTGAGTTTCATTAAATCCAAATAAAATAGTACCCAGTTTGCGATTTTCTGCCATCAACGGGATACCTAAAAGACAATGGGATGAAAACAAGTTTGCAATCCGCGGGCTGAGGAAAGGTGACTCTTCAACATTATCAATAATTATTAATTCATCGTTTTCGACTAAATACTCTGTAACAGTTTTTTCACCAGGTAAAATTTTCAGGTTTTTATAGGACTGGGAAAATGGATTGGAGGCTGCTACTGGTACAACCTTTTTGTTTTGTTCATCCCAGAGTGAGATAAAGCAACCATCTGCCATGATGATGTAGCGTAATTGATTGACAACAACATCCATCATTTCCTGAATATCCATGGAGTTTAGAAAGGTAAAACTTATCTCATTCAATTTCTGAAAAAATCTTTCCCTGACAAGCAATTTATTCTTGTTATTTACCTGAACAATAGCGCGCCCCAGAATGGATCCAAAAATTTTCAACAGGGTTATATCTTCTTCCATCCAATTTTTTTGGCAGCAAACGGAATCGAAACCCACGAAGCCAATCAATTTTTGAGAATATTCGATGGGCACAACAACCAGCGAGCGAATGGATTGCAATTGAAAGATTTCTTTTTCAGCGCTTGCTTCTGCGGGTAAATCATTAACATTCGGGATATGAATCAAAGCAAAATTGCTGATAATTTCATGTAACCAGGGAATTCTCTCCACTGGAAAGTTTTGTATTTGTGAGATTTGTGGTTCGATACCGGGAGCACACCATTCATGGGTGTTGGTCATCAAGTTGCCATCTTCGTTGTAAAGAAACACATAACTTCGATCAACTGCTGCAAACTCACCAATCATCTGCAACGATTTATTAATTTCAACATCTAAATTCTCCGGTTCCAGATTGATGAAGTTTACGGATAAAGTGGTGATCAATCGATCGAAGTTTTCTTTATGCTGGGACATAAAAAGGCGCTTTCCGAAATTGATTGCCTGCCGGAGTGAAACTCATCGCGTTGCAGGTCTGGAATGGAAGGATAGTCATCATGACAATGGTGAAATACGGTAACCAATGAAGGATCAGAGCATAAAAAATTTGATCCTTCCATTGAAAGCGTTTTCCATCAGATGGTGACTGCAGCAATTCGTCTCCTCAAGGATAGATAATATATTTGGTGGGCATAAGATTTTGTTAATTATTCTTACATTAATTCAAAAATAGACAATAACATCTATCATTATTGTAATGTAATGGCATATTTTCATTGCAAACGATAATAGATATTGTACAAACATGTACTAAAAATACAAGTGAAATTTTTTAGAATGGGTCTGGAATGGAGAGAGAATTTTTGGGTCAGGGTTGACAGCCAAGCAAGATTGATTATAATAATCAAGCTTTCCTCGATAGCTCAATTGGCAGAGCGGGCGGCTGTTAACTGCTAGGTTGTAGGTTCGAGTCCTACTCGAGGAGCTCTTTTTTTTAAAGCTCATAACTGAAAGAGAAGGACGGGAGACCGGAGACGGGGGACAGGAAAGGTGTTGAGGTGTAAAAGACAGGAGATCGGAGACGGGAGACGGGTTAAGGCAATTTCCCTGGTACGGGTGTTCTCTGATCTCTCAACTGGTATTTCTTTTTATTTTCCATAATTGACCTGGCAGGGTGGAAAATGATATTATGATACAGATTGGGAGGGCTTCTATGAGAAATTCATCCTTCTGGAATGTTACTTTGCCACGTATCATGACCATTTATTCATTGGTGATTTTTGCAATTCTGTGGATTGGGTTCGCGATCGTATTGTTGACCAATCCAGCATTGTTAGATCAGCTGTGGAATTGGGTGCGCGCTTTACCCTTAATGATGGAGATCATCGTCTGGGTGCTATTTCTACCCATTATGGTTGGGTTGTGGATATGGGAATCGTCCTGGCCAATGATTATCCGTTGGTTGGCAACAGCGGGATTGGTAGGTTGGACATTCCTGCCTGTGTCCAATTTGATCAAAGGGAAGTAGGGGCGTTCGGCCGAACGCCCGTACGAATGCCAGATGGGTAAATTTGTA
This sequence comes from uncultured Chloroflexia bacterium, assembly GCA_963765655.1. Lineage (GTDB taxonomy): Bacteria > Chloroflexota > Anaerolineae > Anaerolineales > Anaerolineaceae > UBA6170. The sequence goes on along the minus strand of CAVXXH010000003.1, from coordinate 309,161 downwards.
GGGGCGGGTCCAGGACCCGCCCCTACGTATGATAGATGATCAGGGATGATGGAAAATTTTTCCTCGGTTCTAACAAATTGCAGTATAGTTAATTCTTGATGACGTTATTGATCAATTCTTATTACAAAGGACTCGTATGGATACCCTCATCAGACCAGAAACAGAAAACGATTATGTTGAAAACGAGTATGTTACCCGGGAAGCATTCTGGAATCTATATGTTCCGGGGTGTAATGAACATTGCCTGGTCCATGTACTGCGGAAGCATGCCGATTACCTGCCGGAATTCAGTTTTGTGGCTGAGTATGAGAACAGAATCATTGGGAATATTTTCTACGCCCGTTCCCATGTGATCAATGAACATGATGAAAAGTTGAATACCTTGACCTTTGGCCCGGTCAGTGTTTTGCCTGAATACCAGAGAAAAGGGGTGGGATCAGCCCTTATCCAGCATACCATAGCCATCGCAAATCAGAAAGAATATCCGGCGATCATTATTTACGGATCCCCAAATAATTATTGCAAGCATGGTTTTAAGAGCTCCAAGGACTATCAAATCAGCACGGAAGATGGTCGCTATCCTTATAGTCTGCTGGTGCTGGAATTGCAGAAGGATGTTTTTCAGGACCATACATGGAAATATTATGAGAGTGCTGTGTATAACATTAACGAAGCTGAAGCAGAGGAATATGACAAGCAATTTCCTCCCAGGGTGAAGGAATATCACTACACACAGGAAGAATTCGCCATCGCTGTGCGGGCTGCTTTGTGAGAGGGGTAAAGGTGTTATTTTGTCAGAGGATTATATTATCAGGATGATCAGGCAATTCACTGGGGTGTTGGCAAGGATAATCGGTTTAAAGAGTGAAGGCCAGTACCAGGAGGCTTTAAAGGAAATCGACCAGACCCTTGAACTATTTTTCGGTATGGATGCAGAATTAATTAAATCATTGGATGACGAAAGTTTGTTTGCAATTTTAATGAAAAATGAAGCAGTGGATGTAGAAAAACCAGGATATATCGCACATCTCTTTAAAGAAGCAGGAGATATCTATAAAGTTCAGAACCAAAATTTTGAAAGTATTAATTGTTATATCCACGGGCTAGATTTTTCACTGAGGATGAGCATTCAAACGGAAACTTCACTTCCATCTGAAATCTCTCAAATGATCGATGAATTAATCCAAAAATTAGATACCCATAATCTAGAGGAGAATACCCTTTGGGATTTGTTTTGCCACTATGAAAATGAGAGGGAATTTATAAAAGCCGACCAGATGTTGAGTAGATTAACCTCACGGATTGATACCAGGGCAAATGCAATGGCTGAAATGAAATCCTTTTACAAACGTCTTTTAGAAAAAAGCGACAAAGAATTAGCCGCAGGCGGGATGAGCCATTCAGGAATCCAAAAAAAGTTAAAAGAATTGGAATAACTCTGACCAGCAAATGCAGATCTTCTTTCCGATTGCAAGAGAAGGCTTGTATTATCCTCACCTAAAAAAAACTACTTTCACTGCGTGTCCTGATTCACGCGGCCTTTTTCATTATAGAGGAGCCATTGCTGCCCATGTTGATCTCTCGAAAGTGGGGCTGGGGGGAGGTTGTGTGTATGGGTTGCTGGGGATTAAAGGTTTGTGATCAGCCCTGATCCTGCATACCGTAGCCATCGCTGTGCGGGTTGCTTTGTGAGAGGTAGAAAAGGGTAGGGTGCATCAGCGACACACCCTACCGATGGATCTGATGTAGAGTTTGTACAGAAATGAAGTAATGATATACGTTCTCGATATAATTTTGGCAGGAGATAAATCATGAAAATTACAGTTGAAACTACAGTCAAGGCTCCGATTGCCGAGGTTTGGCGCGCTTACACAACCCCCGAGGATATCATGCAATGGAATGCTGCATCCGATGATTGGCATACCACTGCTGCTACAGTGGATTTACGCGAGGGTGGTGACTTCTGCTCGCGGATGGAAGCCAAGGATGGCAGCACTGGTTTCGATTTTGAGGGAACCTATACCAAGATTGTGGAGCAGGAGTGGATCGAATATGAGTTTGGCGATCGACAAGCTCATATCTCATTTATGGAGAGCCCTGAGGGGGTTGTGGTGCGGGTCAGGTTTGATCCCGAGAATGAATTTCCCATTGAGTATCAACAGGCAGGCTGGCAAAGCATTTTGGATAATTTTAAGCAGCATGTTGAGAGATTGGATAGATAACCAGGTAGAAGGTCAGAAAATAATGAGCGAAACAAAGCAAGTTACATTTGATACCACTGTGCAGAGTGAAGGGAAATTCAAATTTGTTGCTATCCCATTCTCTCCGCGTGAAACCTGGGGAGCGAGACCACGCTTTCAGGTAACAGGCACTATCAATGGCACTGCTGTACATGGCACTCTGGGAGCACTGGGACAGGATTATTTTCTACGGTTGAGCGCAACATGGTTACGGGACAGCGGGATTGAACCTGGGGATCCGGTGAATGTAATTCTGTCACTGGAAGGACTGCATTAGGGTTATCTGGCAGCTGATATTAAGAGTGCCAAACGAGAAGAAACACGAACGGGGCAAATCCGGGAAATTATGAAACTATTAGAGGAAGGCAAACGAGAACAATAAAAATACCGGACAATATACTGAACCCTCTCTGTTATAATAATATAGAACAATTTTTCAATATATTGGTGAATGTTCGGAGGAAAAAATCCTATGGAGAAAGAGACTCTGAATCTAATCATTGGTGGTGGCATTGGCTTCCTGGCTTCCTTTTTAATTACCATTGCAACCTTTGTGTACCAGACCTATGACCGCAACAAGAAACGCAAGTGGGATCTGGAAGATCGCCACAGTGAAAGCAGGCGTGAGACCATCAGCAACCGACTGGATCAAATCGAGCTGGAAGCTGCCAATATTATTGAATGGGCAAACAATATTTTCCTGCAATATCCGCATTATTCCAAAGAAGGGATTTCCGAAGAAAAATTAGAAGAGTTATCTGCCGGGTATATCAAAAACACCAATCTGGTGCCAAATGCGATTATGCTGGAGGATAAAGAATTGGAAATGGCTGTAAAGAGCTTTGGTACCAATAGCCTGGAACTGTATAACTGGGTGGCAGAAGGTGCATTAGATCAGAAGCGCAATGCTCAGGAACTGTCTGACATTTACAATCAATTGCGGTTGGATTATTCGTACGTGTTGAAATGCCTGGATGGATACCGGATCAGGAATTTGATGTAGTGGACAGGTGACACCTCAAGGTTTCTAATATTGAATGCGAACTGGGTTTGGTGTTCCATAAGGTCGGGCAGGAAAAAGCCTATGGATAAAACTAACCTCTACTCCTTAAAACAATTTCTCCGATGAAATATCATCAAAAAAATAGGATGAATATCTATTGACATCCAATTTATTGTGTTCTAGAATCATATTCAATAAAATGAATATAAAAACAAATTGTTTTCCACAGGAGCATCAAAATTGAATATACAATTGTATCGAATGTGTTTCCTGTTCTCAATTATTTTTCCTTTATTATTTATGACAGGTTGTGGTGATGTTCCGGGTTATAAAATCGCACCGAACCCCACATTGAACGAGACGGAATTGTATACCGAAACGATATATATTCGAAATTGTGCTGATTTTGAAAATGAAAAGCGCACACCCATGACGGAAAAAGCACCGGTTACCGGGCTGGTAATTTTGGCTGACCAGGCAACCGCAGAGGATACCGGTGAATTGATGGATATTCCGACGGACCTGAAAGAGAAACTTCAGGCAGAGATTGAAAAGGAATATGTAGATGTATTGAAAGCGAAACAAACAGAAGTAGAAAAAACGGATCTGGTTGTTCCTGCTTACAGCATCCGGGTTTTTGATGTACTCTGGAAACAGCAATGCACCTGCTCCACCGTTGCTTTTGAAATGGATAAACAAATCTACACAGCCGACTACAGCTATAAAATTGAGTATCCAACGCTAGATCAAACGATGCAAATGGCTTGCACGGCTTGAACGCAATAATTTGATCTGTCAGTTTGACAGAACCCTGAAGAAGTAGGACAATTACCAATAGATTATTTCCGTCTAAATATAATCTCTTATCTGGAGGTCTTATGGATGCTCCCAAAAAAAATCTCTCATTGCGAGTCTTAATTCAAGCATTGTTTTTCATTTTCCTGTTACCCTTTTTGCCGTTGTTGATCTCCCGGCAGTGGGATTGGTGGGAGGCCTGGGTGTATGGGTTGTTGTGCATAGGTAGTTTTGCCATCAGCCGGGTGTTAGCAGTCAAACGACACCCCGACTTGATTGCTGAACGGGCAAAATTCATGCAGCATGAGGATGCAGAATCCTGGGATAACAAAATCCTCAAACTTCTGGCTATCATTGGGATTCTGTATTATGTTTTAATCGGGCTGGATAGACTCTTCGGTTGGACAAATGCATTCGGTTTGGGGGTACGACTGATGGCACTTGTCTTGATGATTGTGGGGTATATGGTTTCCTCCTATGCGTTGATTGAGAATCGCTTCTTTTCTGGTAATGTACGGCTGCAAACTGATCGTGGACAAAAAGTTACTTCCACTGGACCTTACAGTTGGGTGCGCCATCCAGGTTATGCCGGTGCAGTATTATCTTACCTGGTAACGCCATTGTTCCTGAACTCCAACTGGGCATACATCCCCACCATCGTTACGATTGGATTATATGTGTTGCGTACTGCTCTTGAAGATCGTTTTTTGCAGGAGAACCTGGATGGTTATCAAGACTATGCCAAACAGGTGCACTTCCGCTTGATACCGGGCATCTGGTAAGGATTCAGCTCCTGGTATGTTGTAGATATTGTGTGGGAATTGGACAGTCAATGGTGTTAATCCTCTACGTGCATGAGGATTCCTTTGGATTGAGAATTTATTAATCTCCTAAAAATTTAAATCCTGTGATCTGTTCCTATGATACAATCATAAATCAATTCCCATTCAAATACGAGAACAATGCAAACAAAACTCTTGAGTTTTCTCTCTAATAAATATCGTCTGATCGGCATTCTGACTGTTGTGTTGGTTTTTTCGTTCACTTTTACCAGTCTGGTCAGTTATAACGTTACACGCAATTCAATCGACAGCGATGCAAAAACCAAGATCTTGCCACTGATCAGCGATAACATCTACTCCGAGATTCAGAAAGAGCTATTGCAGCCAATTTACAATTCCTCCATCATGGCAAACGATGAGTTCCTGGTTGAATGGGTGCTGGCAGGTGAGCAGGATGAGCTAGCGATTGTGCGTTATCTACAACGCATCAAAGAGCGCTATGGCTATTTCAGTGCTTTTTATATCTCGGCCATCACCAATAATTATTACTATTACGATGGCATATTGAAGCAGATCAGCCCTAAAGATGATCATGACATCTGGTATTACAACTTTGTCAGGACGGGGCGCAGTTATGATCTGGATGTGGACAATGATGAAGCCACATCTGGTACATTGACCATCTTCATCAATCACCGCTTGGAGGATAACGAAGGCAATTTCCTGGGTGTTACCGGGGTGGGATTGCAGATGAGTGAAGTCGGTGAGACACTGGAATTTTATCGCCAGCGCTTTGGACACCTGATCTACATGGTCGATTCGGATGGTTTGATTCAGGTCCATCCCGATCAAAATTTGGTTGAGCAGGTTAATATCAGTGAATTGGAGGGGGTGGGAAAATTAAGTGCTGAAATCCTTTCAGAAACTACTGACACGCATTTCTATGATTATCACACCGAGCAGGGGGAGGGGACCCTTTCAGCACGTTATTTTCCCGATTTGGATTGGTATCTGATTGTCGAGCAGGGACAGGCTCTGGCAATGACATCTGCCCGCAATAGTCTGTATGGAAATATTGTCATGGGTGCGTTGGTAACTTTGTTGGTGATTGGAATGGTGGTAATTGTGCTCAATCTATTCATTTCCAAGCTCGAGGTAATGGCAACCCGTGATGAGCTAACCGGTTTGAATAATCGTCGTAAGATGGATGAATTGTTGCTGCGCGAGGTTGCTTTTGCCAAACGATATAGTGAGCCGATGAGTTTGATGATGATAGATATTGATTACTTCAAATCGGTCAACGACAGCTATGGTCACCATGCCGGGGATCAATATCTCGTAGAGCTCGCGAAAGTGCTCCAGGAAGAAGTGCGCCTGGTAGATTTTGTTGGGCGCTGGGGCGGTGAAGAGTTTATCATCCTGTTGCCCAAGACCAAAGTCGAACAAGCCAAAGAACTGGCAGAACGCTTACGATATGCTGTAGAATTAATGCAGATTGAGAGCAGCCCCGGATTGATTTCGCGTACGGTCAGCATTGGAATTGCCAGTGCACAATCCGGGAAAATGGACGTGGATGAAATCATCCGGCAGGCTGATGAAGCCATGTATCGCGCCAAGCAGGAGGGGGGCAATAAGATCATTGTCTGGGGGTAACAAGCACTAATCTAATGATTTTTTTAATAATATAGACAGGGCGTCGGGATGGACGCCCTGAGATGTAAAAAAGGAGAATCACCTACCAGTTGCTTACCGTTGGAAATGCTTCCACTCGCACGGGAGGTTCGGATGAAGTGTGGGTCACATAGACGTCATATGTCAGACTGCCGTTGGCTGGGATGGGATCGGGATAGGAGTAACCGCCACCAATGATCTCATCCTGGGCATTGTAGAGCAGGACGGTGACAAATGGGTTATCGAATGCCTGACTGTGGGAATTGGCAATCGTCACGCTTACCTTTGGGTAAAATTCATCTGCTACGAAGGTTGCATCCTGAGTTGTGAGTGGGTTGGCATCCAACTCATGATCTTCTGGGTTACCTGCCATGACATAAACATCAAATTTAGTCGGGTTAGCGCTTTCAGATAGCACCACCTCACCTGGCGAAACACCCAAGGTCTGTCCAGGCCAGAGCAGGTTGATGTACCCACTGTCCACCTGGGCAACAGATCCATCAGTCTCATAGATGGTGAGATAATACATGGCGCTTTTCATGACCTCGTTGGTATTGCTCTGAACCAGAAAGCCACCACCCAGGGTGGTTTCATTGAAGAAGAAACCAGTTTTAAGAACAGAAAGATCCTGGAAGACACTGGCATCATCAATTTCACCGGTTAGAATGCTGGTTCTGGGGAAGAATTCGTAGGTAACCGGGTCATTCGAGACAAAGCCAGAGATACTTACACCAACCTGAGCATCTCCGGGGATGAAATTCACATTGGTAAATCCACCACCGACAACCATCCCAGCGCTGTCATAGGCAAGCATGTCCACCCGCACATTGGTGAAGGTTGTGGCACTATTGTTGGTCATTACAGCAGTGAAACGATCCCAATATGGGTCGAAATAATAGCGTGAATTTTCAAAGGTGAACGGTGTATCAGCGGAACCTGTGGCGTCGGTATAGTATGTCCACTCAATATCGACAGCTTCTACTACAAGACCTTCATCCAGATACATCTGACTGGCTACACCAGAACGGCCACCTGCAGGGATGTAATCGATATACCCGGTTTCGGTCTTGAGGATAGCTCCGTTGGCATCACTGGCAATGATGGTGTATTCAATGTCTTCAATTCCGGCGGTATCAAGATTTTCAAAGAGAAAAACGGTGATTAAGTTGGTTTCATCCTGGATGTAGATGGGTTCTTTCATTACCAGTACAGTGTCTTCAGACATGGTATCCGAAGAAGAGGAGGAGGAAGCGATAGCTGGTAGTGAGGTGGGTTCTGCTCCGGGTTCGGAAGTGGGAATGGTGCGCACAGAGCCAGATGTTTCCGATGTGGGTGCGACGGTGGAGGGAGACTCTGCTTCAGAATCAGAACCACCTGCCGAAAAATTGCAGGCAAGCGAGACAAGCATAGGTAAGATAATTGCAAAAAGTGGTAATTTTGAGCTGCGGGACATGGTTACTCCTTATCAATAGAAGAGATTGGCAGAAGATGAAAAAATCAAGCTCTGTGAAATCGAGTATAGCATAAATCGATAAATAAGATAAAAAATGTATAAATTATATTTTCCACATCAAGATATTTTTCGTGATTCGTTTTTGAGAATGTGATCGAGAATTAGAAAAAGGGGATTCTGCGTTGGATTCCCTATTAATGGAAGATGAGGATCATTGAACTGAGTCAGGGAACTGTGCAGTAATGCTTAGTCCCCAATAGTTGTCCATGTTGTTAATGCTGGATAAGCTTCGATGCGAGCTGGTTCTTCCTCTCCAATAGAAGTAACATATACACTGGCCTCGGCAGTCCCATTCGCGGGGATTGCATCAACGTATGCAAGACCTCCACTGATAATCTCGTCCTTGTCGTTGAATAATAAAACACTGACACCAGCATCGTTGATGCTTTTCGAATAAGTGTTGATAATAGTCATAGTCACCATGGGGAAATTACCTGAAACATATTGGATGTTCTCAGTTTTCAAAGGATTATTCGAAAGCTCATACCCGATGGATTCAATTGGAATGATGATTAATTCAAACTCGCCAAAATTACAGCCTTGCGGTAATAATGATGAAAAGGAGGAAAATCCAGAAGTTTCACCAGGAAAGATAAGATTCCCAGTGGAGATTGAAACTTCACAGGTGGAACCGTCCTGATCATAAAAAGTCAGGTAGGTATCGAATCTATTGATCACCTGATTGCCCACATTTTTAATAATAAAACCGCCCCCCATCTCTGATTGATAACGAATGTAGTTAGAGTCAAAAATTTGGAGATTCTGGTGAAGGTCCGAAATATCTTCATCAATTGTCATAAGAGATTTGCCTGGAAAAAATTGGATAGAAGCGGGTTCTTCTTCAAAGTAACCTGGTAACCGGAAACCGACTTTGTTGTTGCCTGGAACATGTGTGATATAGGTATATCCACCTCCAATTATTTCACCTGTGTTGTTATAACCGACTGCATTCACCTGAAATTCGAGGTATGTTGATGGTGAGGAATTAGAGATTACACCTGTTATGGTGTAAGCTTCGAGAGACTCGTTATAAAAAACACGTGGTGATTGGGTTTGAAGGGGTGATTCAGCGTTAACATTCTTACTGAGACTATATTCCCAATCGATGGTGACAGAGTCTGTTACTTGACCTTCCGCTAACCACAAATCGCTAACTACCATTGTTTTTTCTCCAGGTAGCAGGAAATCAATATAATTGGTTGCAGTCTTCAATTCAGTACCATTCGCATCGAATGCATGGACCAGAGAATAGACGTCAGTTACAGCGTATTGTGTGTTTACATTCTCAAGTTCAAAAACAGAGACTAAAACGTTTTGTTCTTGGTTGAAATATGATTTTCCCGATTTCAATTCATCACCGGTTGGGATAAGGAGATCTAATAGATCCCGAATCTGATCCGGTTCGGGATCTGGTTCGGGATCAGGTTTTGATGTAATCTGGACTTGTGCTTCCGGTGCAATTTGGTCAGAAGGTGGAGATATTAGATCATCAACTCGAGGGGAAGAGGGGATATTGCATGCAAGGGTGATTAGTAATATGATTCCCACCATGGATAAATAAGTTAACCTGTTTTTGACCAACATGTTTACTCCTATGAATGATAAATTTTGATTTTGATTCTGGGATGATTAATTTCAGTATAGCACCAGCTATATTAATAATGAACTTAATTCGTGGTGGAATGTAAAAAAAGCGCCAATCAAGACGCTTTTCAAAAAGACCCAGGAAAGAAATTATTTTACCATTGAAAAAGAGACAAGAGTGCTGTCATCAGCTGCGAAGATTTGTAAGGAATCTGGGCTGATGCGATAGCTGGCTGCTTTTTCCAGAGCTGCCAGGAACGCAGTTTCTTCCGTCATCAAGCCTTCACCACAGAACATCTTTGTGGAGCCAATAGCACTGATCGAGAGCTTACCGCCAGCGACCTCGTAATTAGCAAAGTAATCATTGCAGCCGGCGTTTCCACTGATCTTGCCATCGTTGCTAAAGGATAGAGTTTGCTGGGCTGCTTGAATCGACGATGATGAGACAACCCCGTCTGAAGATTCGGTGTTTACGAAAGTCGCCAGCCAGCTGGTACCGGCCAGTTCCTGGCTCTGAAGTTCGAAGACAGCCAGGCTATTACCATTGTCATCCAGCAGATGTAAGCGATTTTCGGTAATGCTATATTTACTGGCTTTAAGCAAAGCGCTGGTGTAGTCACTAGCCTGTGTCATGATGGTTTCTTCACAGGCCATCAGGGTACCCATCAGGTCTTCTCCCACCGAGAAAGAATCAGCCTTGCTGGTGTAGGAACCACCATAGTGATTACAGCCATCGTTACCGCTGAGCGTTTCACCATTTATGTTGAGCGTGATAGTTGTACCGGAAAGCACCGGTTGACCATTCAATTCCGCCAAAATCCAGCTGGTGTCCTCAAGCGAGGTAGAAGCCTTTGGTTGACAGGCAGTCAGAGCAAATGTAGCGATGATCATAATTACCAATAAGTTTCTAAAAAATGTTTTCATTAAATTTCCTCCAATTAATTTCTAACAATAAATCGTCTCAATAATAGGACGTACCCTGTCCAAAAATGGTTCCCGGATCAGGTTCTGATGCTTGAGAAGATAATCGGAGTGGGATAAATCGGGTTAGTTGCATAATAAAAACCGTAAGGGGATATATACGCGTTTGCGCCAATAGGATTCGTGATGAGAGTGGCCATCAAATTTGTGCGTGATCCAGTTCTCGCCAGCAATGTAACCACCTTTTTGCAGTACTTTATCGACCTTGATTTGATACGGTTCGTATTCAGTGTCCAATCCGTCGGTACCAAAATCGAAATAGAGTTTGTGACTGGCGGGGTCGGGCAAATGGGTTTTCAGGTAATTGATCATCAGCTGCTTGAGGACTGGCCAGTGGGTGGAAACACAACCCGCGCCGCCAAAGATCTGTGGGTATTCGCAAATGGCGTACAGGGAAATCAAGCCGCCCATACTGGATCCCATCACAAAGGTATCCGGTTGTCCACTCAGGGTGCGGAATTGCGAGTCAATTTGTGGTTTAACTTCCTCCACCATGTATTTGAGATAGTTATCCGAATAGACCTCGCCAATCTTATGTTGGTGTTTTTGGTATAAAAATTGACCGCGTTTCGTTTCAGAGAATGGTTCCCAGGGGAGCAATTCCTGAAAACGTTTTTCGGTGTTCCAGATACCAACAATGATGGCTTCCCGGGCTTTTCCCTGCTTTACCAGGCGTTTCAACGCGGGTACCACGCCCCAATCGACTTTGGCGTAAGATTCTTTTTTATTGAACAAATTCTGACCGTCATGCATATACAGTACCGGATAGTGCTTTTCAGGGTTAATAAGGTAGCTGGGAGGTAACCAGATGTCGATATGACGGGGGTCAATATATTGAGACGGGTGATTTTCCCAACGGATGGTTTCAACACGCATAAGCTACCTCCTGGTACAGTCTTCATTAATTTTATACCTTTTTATCCATTGGATGAAATTTTGTGTCATTATTCTCAAGAATAAGTCTGATTTCCTTGACGATCCAGCCTTGCGACCCTACAATTCAGCCACCAAAATATCGTAAAGCATGGGAGATGGCATGAAAAACGCACTTCTTATCGGAACACTGACAGCACTGGTTACCGGCATCTTGATCGCCACCCAGGCAACTCTTAGCAATCGAGGCGGACATATCATTGGTCCCATCCGCACCGGTATCCTCACCAACCTGGGGAGTGGATTATTTGCCCTGATCTTCATCCTGGTCACCATCATCTGGCATACCCTGGAATGGCGCAATCTACCGCAGCCCACCGTGTGGATGTTGCTCTTCTCAGGTGGTCTGGGGGTTCTGATTGTGATTGGCGTTTCTTTCTCTCTGCAGTACACTGGGGTGACAGCCGGTACAGCTGCCATCATCCTCGGGCAGTTGCTGATCTCCACGATTGTAGATGCTAGCGGTCTTTCCGGGCAGATACCCATCCCCATTAGCTGGCAACGGGTGGCGGGTTTACTGGTAATGGGGTTAGCGGTTTTTCTCCTGCTACCGCGCAAATAAATGACCTTAACATGCTTGATTGGGCTGCGTTTTCGTTCGTTTTTTTAGCGTTTCTATGATTAAATAAAAGCATGTTTCCCACATCCTCTGAAAAATTCATACTCGAAATTGTAGAACAAACCTGGTTGGGCAATGAACCCCCGCAGTTTGATCTGTGCTCGCATGGGCGGCTGTGGCTGGAAGTGGATGGCCAGATCATTCTGGATGGGCGCGAGATCTATGGCATCAGCGAGAGTGTGTTGGCGTTGCTACGTACCCTGGATCACGATCATACATCACAGCAACCACTAGCAGAGAAGCTCATCTTTCATGGTTGCGGATTAGTATTGATGATGGGTTGCCCGATAGGGGTTAATTGGTCTGTAGCTCATCAGGATGAAAAGGTGATCCTCAGTAATTTCAAGCGCTGGGACTCACCGGACGAGCAACACCCGCAGGAATTCCCGGGTTTAGAAGTGGTTCTTTCCTTTAAAGATTATCAAATTCAGGTTCTGACAATGGCTGCAAAGGTGCGTGAGTTCTTTAAGAGTGAGACCAAGCAGTTCTTTGATACGCAGGATCAGGTGGCTTATGAACGATTCTGGTCAGAATTTGAGATGCGCTATAAGCTGCATGCGATGGGAAGTGTTTGATGGGATTGACCTGATGTGCTCATGGTCATAACATGGATTACGCCACAGGACCACGCCACAGGTGAAAACCTGTGTCTGTCAGATTCAAACCGGATGAATCCGGTTATCCCGAACCTGTTTGAACAGGTTTGAATCTACCAGCCTGTGGTTTTAACCACAGGCTGATGGTACAGAAATGCCAGGTGGAAACATTCCACATGCGATGTCTCATTGATACTCTATGTAAAAATTATTTACAGGCGATGCTGTATAGATACACCATGTGGAAACGAGCTAATGGTGAAGTTAATATTATCCCCGTCATCTGTTACAATATTACAAAAATTTCCCATTTGGATTAAAAAACAAGGAGGAATGAATGAACTACATGGCACTTTTTATATTAGATGATCCCTCTTTAATGGAGGATGTATTGAAAGCCTGGACGAAAGGCGGGATTCGCGGGGCAACGATTATTGAATCCACAGGATTATATCGCTTGACGCGCAAGCTGATCCCCATGCGCTATTTGTATACCAGTCGCGAAGCCAGTGAAAAAGAAAATGTAACCCTGATTGCCATTGTGGATGATCAGGCGATGGCTGAAAGCTGTCTGGCGTTAACCGAGTCAATCATTGGTGATTTAAACCAACCAAATACCGGTATTTTTGCTGCCTGGCCGCTCAGTATGGTCAAAGGTTTATCTGCTCACGATCTGGAAAAGGATGAGTGAGTATGGTCTGGGTTCAATTCACGCTGACTGCAGCAGCCATTGTGGTGGCTGCTTATTTCCTGGCTAAATATGGGGATGTGATTGCCATCCGTACTGGATTGGGGGGGATGTTTATCGGTATTCTACTCATGGCAGGTGCGACTTCCTTGCCTGAATTATTGACTTCCATGGAAGCTGTGAAGCAGAATTCTCCCAACATTGCTGCGGGTAACTTGATGGGTAGCAATGCCTTCAATATGGTGCTCCTGGCAGTTCTGGATATGTTGCATCGCAGTCAGCGCATCCTGCGCAAAGCCGCCATGCGCCATGCCCTGACTGGCAGCCTGGCAATCATGATGATTGGTCTGGTGTTGTATTTCATGGCAGCGGATATTCAGGTGAAGATTGGATTTGTGGGTTTGGATTCGATTATCATCATTGCTGCTTATGTTTTTGCTCTGCGCTTGATCTCCGGTGAACCGAAGGGGGAGAAAATGGAAAAAGAGGACATCCCCGATGATGTACCCAAACTGTGGATGGGATTGCTCGGGTTTGCTCTGGCTGCTGGCGCTCTAATCCTGGTTACACCACTCATGGTTAGATCGAGTGTGGAGATTGCCGAGATTACCGGATTGGGCACCACCTTTGTGGGAACGGCTCTGGTTGCTTTTGTGACCTCATTACCCGAAATGGTGACCACTATCGCAGCCATCCGGATCGGAGCGAGCGATATGGCAATTGGCAATCTGTTCGGTAGCAACATGTTCAATATGTTTGCGTTAGGATTGACCGACCTGTTCTACACCCAGGGTCGATTCCTTGGGGTGATTGACCCGGCTTTCATGCTGGTGGGGTTATTCGGCTTGCTGATGACTTCCATTGGTCTGGTGGGTAACCTTGCCAAGCTGGAGAGGCGTTTCTGGTTTATAGAAGTTGACTCATTATTGTTATTTATCCTGTATTTCTCTGGTATGTGGCTGTTGTATCAGCGTGGGATGGGGTAAATTAAATCTTGACACAATTTATGGTAATTCTTGGTACAATTAGCCACTGGCCGTAACATTGCAAGGAGGAATGGATGGATACCCCCGAGTGGTTATTTCGTATTCGCAAAGATTTAGAAAAAATTACCGGTCAGATTGCTTGTGAAATCTGGCCGACCCCCAAAGGCAAACCTTTTTTTAACTACCGTCTGGAGCATGTACGTCAGGTTGAGCGCGATGCACGCTGGCTCTTGCAGCAGGTGGGTGGCGATGAGGAGGTCGTGCTGGCATCCGTCTGGCTACATGACCGCTTTCAACCACAACTGGCGAAACCCGACCGGCATGCTCTACTGGCTGCCAACTGGATTCGAGAGAATTTGGCGGAGACTGGCTTCCCGCAGGCGAAGATCAACCTGGTGGCGTATGTGGTCGCCATGCATTCGAGTGAACCACAATCCTTGCCGGAGGAGGATCACGATGCCCGTGTTTTGTGGGATGCTGATAAGCTGACCAAGCTGGGACCGCTGTCCTTCACCAATATGATTGCTGTAATGCCTGCCTTCCCCGAGCATGTGATGAGCTATGGAGAGATCGTGCGCATGGCAAATGATGAACTGGAACGTCGTAAGGAGCTGGTGGAACTTTTTTATTTCCCGGTATCACGCAAACGTGCTGCCCAACGGGTGGCTGCTCAGGAGTGCTTCCTGAATCAGATGCGCCGTGATATAGCCGGGGTATAGTGTGAAGGAGGAGGGGGTAACTGCGAGTGGCCTTTCACCTCACTCCCATTTGAGAATATTCTCCAGAAAGTAGGGCAACTGCTTCTGCCACCAGGGCCAGTCGTGGTTGACATCCTGCCCCCAGTAGTCGACCCAGGCGGGGATGCATTTATCGCGTAAGATTTGTTCGAGGGCACGCGTATCCCGCAGCATGTCGTCTTCCCAGGCACCCTGCCCGACGGAAACGATGATCTTACTTTGCCGGTAATGGGAGAGGTACCTTTCTTCTTCAACGTTGGGTAGGTAGGCTAAAGGTGCGTTGAAGTAGACGGTCTGATCCATGTAATCACCAATAAACATGGAGAGTTGATAGAGTCCACTCAGGGCAATCATACCACTGAAGATATCCGGATGGCGGAAGAAGAAGTTGCAGGTGTGGTAAGCACCCATGCTAGCGCCAGTCACCAGAATTTTTTGTTCGTATCCCTCCCCATGGTAGCGTATGAAGGGTACCACCTCCTGTACGATATAGCCATCATAGGCTTCATGACGCAGAGCGCGATCTTTGGGGTGTGCATCCCAGTTTGCCCAGGATTGGCTGTCGACAGAATCGACGGTGAAGACTTTGATGCGTCCATTCTCGATGAAGGGGTAAATAGCATGGATCATGCCAAAATTCTCAAAGTCGTAGAAGCGGCCACTCTGGGCAGGGAAGACCAGGAGTGGTACCCCTTTATGGCCATAGACCTTCAGTTCCATGTTCTGGTTGAGGTTGGGGCTCCACCATTGATGGTATTCAATCTTCATTTCAGATCATTCCCCTGTGCTGCCAGAATGATTTTCTCGGCTGCCAGGATGTCCTTCAGGCACGGCGAACGCAGGATGTATGCATAATCCCCGAGCGCATTACGCAGGACAGCGTCCATAGGTTGGTGGTGCACCAGCATATCACTGAACTCGGAAAGCACCTCAACGTGCGGTAAGGTGTAGCGGATGTGGTGCTTGCGGCCCAGATAGCCGCAGTAATACGGGCGGGTCACCGGCACATCAAAGTAGTTATGCGCGATCATGTCAGCGTATTTGGCATAGATGTCGAAATCATTGGCGAAGTTGTACATATCTGTGGTCAGTCCGCCGGGTGGGCGCATGTTGACCTCAAGCGCGATGATGCGGCCATCGCTGGTGCGGAAGTACTCAAGATGAAAAAAGCGTGCACGGATGTTAAAAGCTTTGACCGTGCGTAAGCCAATCTCCTCTAAATCCTGCGGGATCTCGCGCAGGGAATAGTAGAAGAAATCGAGATCATGGTTGACCGTTTCCATCACCCCCTGGCGGAAAACATCCACGGTGGAAAAGACAACCTTGCCATCCTGGTCTGCCAGCCCATCATATGAGACCACCTGCCCCAGGATGAATTCCTCAAACAGGTAATCCACTGGCGGTTTACAGGCAAAAAAGTGTTGTAGATCCTGCTCATTGTGGATCTTGAATGTAGCCGCTGCCCCCACACCTTTATCCGGTTTGGCGACCGCGGGCGTCCCGACTTCTGCGATGAATTTTTGAGCTTCAGTGTATTCGCGGATGATCCTGCCACGTGCCACCGGAATCCCGGCTTGCTGGTAGAGCTGCTTCATCAATGATTTCTGCTTGACCCAGGGCATCTCTGCTATTTTGGGACCTTCGATATTGAAATCTGTGCGGATGCGGCCTTCAGTCTCCAGCCAATATTCGTTGTGCGATTCGAAACGATCGATCTTACCATAACGGTGGGTGAAGTATCCCATTCCCCGTAGCAGTTCGTCATAATTATGCATATCCGGAACACGGTAGTACTCGGTCAAGTGGCGTTTGAGAGGATCAGAAAGTTGATCAAAGGAACAATCGCCAATCCCCAATACATTCACCCCCGCTTCGCGTAGTTTGATCACGAAGGGATAGTAGTTGGTTGGGAAGTGCGGTGAGAGATAAACGTAGTTCATAAATTTGTCTTCCTGTAAATAATTTACAAATTATATAACAAAATTGAGGATGAAGATCAACCAAAGAGAGCCCTAAATTCACAGTTCTGGTCACAAACCGCTATAATAACTTAATCTATTTCGCGCATCGACTGAGTTAGTAGAAGTTTTGGAGGAAACAATGGAATCGTCAATTGTCACCATTCTGGTAGCTATTGGTTTAATATTGTTTGGTTTGTTCAAAACAGGGAAACTGGTTCAACAGATTCTCAAGAAAAACAAAAGCCAATCCTGGCAGATGTCAACCGCTGAAGTGACTTCAAAACAGGTGGTAAAGAAATTATCAACCAGATCAGGAGCTTCTTATTATCCTGAGATTGATTATCGATACTCCGTGATGGGGCAGCCTTTTGAGAAGACGATCCGGTTGGCAAAAAATTTCTCCCGACAAAAAGCGCAGGAAAAAGTGGAAAGCATAGGAAATACCATTGCAATTCGTTTTGACCCCAACCAGCCCAAAGAGCATGTCTCTGAATATGATATTGTGAATTATGCAGATATTCTGCTGATAGTGATCATGCTGGTGCTGGCAGGTATTATGGTTTATCCGTATTTACGCTGATCATTTACCAGATACCCGGAAATAACCGATAGCGCACTTCCTGAGCAGCCCTCATACCCATCCAGCTCTACTAACAGCAATCTTGATGGTCCTCCCATTATCCGGATGACCACCAGAATGGCTGTCTTAATACCAGGAATAACAGGAATCGCAAGTTCCGAACCTCACAGACTTTACGCTTTGATAGTAAAATTGGTAGGATATCCAGTAAGAGGAGTTTGCAATGACATACAGGCACGCTATTGACTTTGACAACCGTGAGAAAAAATATGTTTTGGTCGAGTTTCCCTACCCATCCGGATCGGGCCTGCATATTGGTCATGCCTTCACCTTTACCGGGGCGGATGTATTTGCCCGCTTCGAACGGATGCAAGGTAAAAACGTGCTTTTTCCGATTGGCTGGGATGCTTTCGGACTTCCAACTGAGAATTACGCCATTAAAACTGGTCGCAAGCCACAGGCTGTGACTGCCGAGAACACTGCTACCTTCCGCAGCCAAATGGAACAATTGGGATTGTCCTTCGATTACGAACGTGTGGTCGATACCACCGACCCGACCTACTACAAATGGACTCAGTGGATCTTCATCAAACTCTTCGAAAAGGGTCTGGCGGAAAAACAGGAGATGCCGATCAACTGGTGTCCGAGCTGTAAGGTTGGTCTGGCGAATGAAGAAGTGGTCAACGGCAACTGTGAACGCTGTGGATCTCCGACCACACGCCGGCGTATCAGCCAATGGGTGGTCAAGATCACCGACTATGCTGACCGCCTGATCGACGGTCTCGAAAAGACCAACTTCATCGAGAAGGTCAAGGCTGCCCAGATCAACTGGATTGGTCGCAGCGAAGGTGCGCGTGTGCAGTTCCAGCTG
The DNA here is from genome assembly GCA_963765655.1 of uncultured Chloroflexia bacterium. Lineage (GTDB taxonomy): Bacteria > Chloroflexota > Anaerolineae > Anaerolineales > Anaerolineaceae > UBA6170. Next base: position 290,621 of record CAVXXH010000003.1, on the reverse strand, counting down.
GTGGGGGTGAAACAGCAATTGGAAGTCTTCACCACCCGGCCGGACACGCTGTGGGGTTGTACATTCATGGTGCTGGCTCCCGAGCACCCCTATGTAGAAAAATACTGCCTGGATCAACCAGGTGTGAAAGAATATGTGGAAACCAGCCGCGGAAAATCTGACCTGGAACGCCAGGAAGTCACTCATGACAAAACCGGTGTGTTCAGTGGACTGATGGCTATTAATCCTGCTACTGGGAAGGAAGTGCCGGTGTGGATCTCCGACTTCGTGCTGCTGAGCTATGGCACCGGGGCGATCATGTCGGTGCCTTCGGGTGACCAGCGCGACTGGGATTTTGCCACCAAATTTGGGTTGGAAATTTTGCCGATCGTTCAACCTGACAACGGATGGGATTTCAGCCAGGGTGCTTATGCTGAAAAAGATGCTGTGATGGTCAACTCTGGACCGATCAACGGATTAACTGTAGCTGAAGCCATCCCGGCTGCACTGCAGTGGCTGAAAGAACGCAACCTGGGTGAAGCGACCGTCTCCTACCACTTGCGTGATTGGATCTTCAGCCGCCAGCATTACTGGGGTGAACCGATCCCGATGGTGAAATGCGATCATTGCGGTTGGGTGCCAGTTAAATTTGAAGATTTACCGGTGGTGCTGCCGGAAGTAGAGAAATACGAACCGACCGATACAGGGGAATCACCCCTGGCGAATATCAGCGAGTGGGTGCAGACCACCTGCCCGCAATGTGGTAAACCCGCCAAACGCGAGACCGATACAATGCCCAATTGGGCTGGCTCGGACTGGTACTTCCTGCGCTTTGTTGATCCGCATAATGACCAGGCACTGGCTGACATGGAAAAACTGCGCTACTGGATGCCTGTTGATCTATACATCGGTGGAGATGAACATAACACATTGCATCTGCTGTACTCGCGTTTTATCTACCAGTTCCTATATGATATTGGCGCAGTGCCAGCGGAGATTCCTGAGCCTTACTATCGGCGCATGTCGCACGGCGTTATTCTGGGACCGGACAACCAGCGCATGAGCAAAAGCCGCGGCAATGTGATCATCCCGGAGGATATCATCAACCAGTACAGTGTGGATGCTGCGCGTTGCTATATGATGTTCATCGGGCCGTTCGATGCTACCATGGCCTGGAACGAACGCGCACTGCAGGGTACCAAACGCTTCCTGGATCGCTTCGAGCGTCTAGTGGATATGCAGGCCAACACCAAAGCTGAGACACCACAGGCGATCAAAGCCCTGATTCATAAAGCGGTAGCGAAGTGCCAGCACGATTATGAGAATTTCAAGTTCAACACCGCAGTTGCCAAGCTGATGGAAACCCTCAACGGAATCTATGAGCATGGTGGCGAGGTCAATCCCCAAGATTTACGTATGCTGGTGCAGGCGATTGCCCCACTAGCGCCCTTCTTTGCCGAAGAAGCCTGGATGAAACTGGGCGGAAAAGGCAGTGTGCACGTCAGTGACTGGCCAGTGGTGGATCCAGCCTTTATTAAGGAAGACACCGTCGAGATCCCCGTGCAGGTAAATGGTAAGTTACGCGGCACCGTCACGGTAACGAGAGATGCCGACCAGGTGAGTGTAGAAGCTGAAGCAAGGGAGATCGAGAGTGTGGCGAAGTATTTGAGTGAGGGAGAAGTTCGCAAAGTGATCTTCATCCCCGCGAAGACAATCAATTTTGTGGTGAAATAAAAGAGATAAAAAAATTCAGATGATAATCTGAATTTTTTTATCTCTTGCCTACTCTCTTTCATCAAACTCGATCTTTTGTTTTGTCTCTTTCTTTTGCCATGTTGAAAACTTGGTGACTTCACCTTTTAATATGCCAGTGGCCAAAGATAAACTCATCATAATGCGAAAAATTGTAACAAGAATTTCTAGTGAGACTCTTTTTTCTTCTATAACGTACCAGGCAATATCCTTTACTGCAAAAGAAAGCCAAAAAAAGAAAAATGCCAATAACAGATACCTAAATTGCTTTTGCCATATGAAAAATAACAGTAGGCTGACCACCAATAAAAAACCAGTAAATAATCCCGAAAGAACAGGTTGTGGCTGATAATAGTTCGACTTTGCGCCAAAAAATATTTGTAGAATCAAAAAGACTGTTTGTGATAAAAATAGAAGCATTACAACGAGCAAGGCAATTTTATTTATTTTGGTGGGAGTCATAGTCATTTTTCTACTTGATTAACTGATGGGTTGCTAATTTTGATCTTATTCCTATTTATGGGAGAAAACTAGAAAATGCCTGACTTGACAAAAAAGAGAACCAAAAACAAAACAACTGCTATGAGCAAGAAAGTAAGCACTGTCGAAATATTGCTAAGATACTCAGTCTGTCTTTTTTGTTGCTCTGCAATTATTGCTTGTTGTTCAGCGAAAGCATTAAGATGTTTTCCTAAACTCACATTGTCATTCTCTGGATTGCTTGAATTTTCCATAATCACTCCTGACAAATCTTTTGAACAAACGTACAACAATTAATTATACGAAATTATGATAAGATGCAACTGTGTCGTAAAACAAAATTAAGTAAGGTCACAATGCTGAAATTACACTTGATTTTCTCAAACAGGATACCTCAATCTATTATTAAAATTATAAATTATTGACCTTAGGAAAAAATTCAGGAGAAAGTAATTCACAACAAAAAAATCAACCAAAAGATTTAACGGGCAGGGTACACCAGTCCTCGGAAGTGGGGGTCTGAAACGCACCTTTATCAAAGTTTAAGAATTATTGTCGGAATTTCCGTGAAGTCAAATGCAAGAAATCGTTCTGGTGGAGACTATGTGTGGGTTAGTGATAACGATGGCGGATCGAGGGGTAATGTACGAATAAAAGAGATACATGTGCATTCTGGGTAAGGCGTTCGGGGATCGAACCCAGGCTACGCAGGTAACGTTTCGGTGTTCCCGTTTCGGTGACAATGAGTAGAGATTGAGAGGTTATATGACTGTTTATGCCTCGCACTGTTTCACCTTCAAGAATCTCGACTCTGAATGGTAGGTCTACGCCACGCTGTTTTAAAGCTTCCGTTATAGTATTCACGTTAGGTTTTCTCACAAGAACTAGTAAGGGAACGTTGACCTCTTGCGCAATCACCAGTGCCAGGTCGAGCGTGTGGGTTGTTAAATTGGTTGACAAAATTTCCTGGGGAATGGCGAGGGTCACCTGTTCTATCGCATTGATCGATGTGGTGATGCGCCCAACCAGCACTGGCACTTTAGCTTTCCAAACGACTTCGTCGAGCACTGTCCCGAAAATGCTCTGGCGGACGGTCGGCTGTCCACGCCAACCTAAAATGATTGATGTGGCTTCTTTTTCGATGGCAGTGCGTAAAATACCGCTGGCAAAGGACGAATTGACTCGACGCACGAGTTCCACCTGTGCATCGGGGTTAGCGATCAACAGGGGTACCCGTTCAAGCAGTTTACGTTGGTGTTCAAGACCGATCACTTGACCACGGACTTCCTGAGCTACATTAAGTGCCAACAAAGTACCCCCATTGTTATGGGCAAGCAGACTTGCAAGTGCGATCAAATTTTCCTGAGTATCCGGGTTAGCAACGGAGACCAACACACGATCGAAAAGACTGCTGCTGTCTTTTCCATTTTCAGCAGGCTTAAGACGTCGTCCAAAATGCTGGACGATCAGCGGGGAGGTGATTGAGGTCATAAGAATCATCATAATGGCAGCGTTGAATAGGTTATCATCGAACAGTCCGACCTGAAGACCAAGGACAAGAGTAGGAATGGTGACGGCAGCTTGCGCTTGCGAGAGTCCCCAAACTGTCATGGTTTCAGCCCGGGAGTATTTAAATAATCGACCAACAATCCAGGCAGCGATGAATTTGGACGTATAGGCAATCGCGGTTACTCCCAGACCAATAAGAATTGTTGTACCATTGGTGAAAAATGCTCCAGGATTTGTGATCATACCACTATGGACGAGGAAAATTGGAATGAAGAGTGCCTCCCCAACAAAAAGAACCCGATTGGTAATGGCCGAGTGATGGGGAAGGGATGAGTTGATTGCCAGGCCTGCTAAAAATGCTCCGACCACTGCATGCACTCCGATTAATTCAGCTAGCAAAGCAGAGACGAATAAGATCAGAATCACGAACTGGAATTCGATGGCTTGACCATGGAAGCGGCGGAAGAAAAATTTTCCCAGGCGCGGCAACCCCAAAAGAATCAATGCGGCATATAATCCCAGTCCAGCGAACAAACCGACGAAATATACCGGTGAAAGTGCACCTTCTTGAAGGCTGAGTACAACTGCCAGAACGACAAAAGCGGCAATATCAGTAATAACAGTCGCCCCCACAGTCACAGAAATGGCTTCGTTTTTCACGATTCCCAGGCGGGTGAGGATGGGGAAAGCGATCAGGGTATGGGAAGAGAAAGCCGAACCGAGCAGGATCGCACCAAGCCAGTTCATACCAAGCCAAAGACCAAACGCTATACCCATGAATTGGGGGATTAGAAAAGTGAACAAGCCAAAAAAGAAGGCACGGGTGCGAACTCGCTTAAAGAGATGAATATCCACTTCAAGACCAGCACTAAACATCAGGTATAACAAACCGATGGTGGAAAGCAACTCGATCTGGATATCATTTTTCAACCAGCCAAGTCCATGCGGACCGACCAGAATTCCCCCGACGATCAGCCCGACAATACCAGGCAAGCGTATCGATTCGGAAATGAGCGGTGTAATGACTAACACCGCCATGATGGTCAGGAAGATTGCGACTGGATCGGTTATGGGATTAGTCCTTCGATGGGGAGTCTTCCATCTGAATTTCAGGTTAAAAATATAATTACTACCATTGATTTCCAACTGGAGAAACAATTTTGAGCAACTTCCTTTATTGTATCATTTACCAATATTTTTATCCGCAAGCGAATAGAATAGTTCTTAAGTTCCAGTACCTGAAAAGAAATAAGTTTGAATTGGTGCCTCTGAGACTTATAGATCACACTGATATAATTCCAGTAGCTCATCTTTATGAATGATTGTTTTGATAAATTTCCACCCTAGCCGTTCCAGGATTCCAGTTGCGTTAACTGTTGTTGCATAGACGGTCTCATATGCTTGATTGAGAGCCAATTTCATTCCTGCCCGAACCAATTCTGCACCGATACCATGACCCCGATGAGACTCAACAACATATAAACCTCCTAATTCAGGTTGAAACCCTGGCAATTTCACGCTTCCGTGCTCGCGTAGGATAATTGTACCAACCAGCTCATTGGATTCGAATGCAATCAGGCGAATGGGTAGACGATCATGGGAAGTTTCTTCAAGAAAACCCTGCTCTATCTCTCCTTGAGAAATGTCAGCGTAATAATCCGTCCATTGATCACGGAACCATTTTGCCAATGTGGGTATGCTATTGAGATAATTTGCAAGGAAATCAATCCTGATCATATATTGCTTAATTAGTTTATGAGACCTGCAAGTTTATTATTTTCACGCCGATAGAGTAGGTAAAGGACGATCATTCCTAATGGAAACAGGAAATCCCAATAGAGGATGATGCCTACATTTCCGGGAGAGAAATTATTGTGCTGAACCGCATGTAAAATGTGGGTAAAGCCTGCACCCCACATAAATACTGTTTTGATGATGATGAAAGGCAGCCAAACTGATTTGTTCCAAAAACCAAGAAACCCAACGATTCCTATGCCAATAGAGGCAAACCCTAATTCCATTTGAAAGCCGCTATTCACAGGCCAGCCGATGCCCAAAGCGACCTGGTTTGCATAAATGATATGACCGAAAAGTCCACTCATAATGGTGAACCATCCAGCAAGCCCGATGGTGAATATGGTCATGATTTCGATGGTTGATTCTTTTCGAACTTTATTGTGCGATTTGAATAAAAGCACACTGATTGAAATGATTGTCACGATTATCTGAATATAAACGTTCAAGCCTGGTATATTAAAGAATGCTTGCATGGGTCTCCTGATTTGACTTTATAGATTAAGTTCCTAACTTTTTATTATACGGAATCAGAATACGGGACAATTATGTTGTATAACCGACTTAAAGAAGTATGATGCTCTGTACAATAAGTGGTTATCACAAACATGAATCTTTATCCAAACCTTATCAATTATTCAAATCATTCTTTTGGAACGCAAATCAATCAGGCAGTAATCGTCAATAAAATCAAAAAAATCCTTTACTAGGTTCGCGATGCAATCGATTTGAATCATTATTTCTGAGTAACTGAGAAAAGCAAAGTTTGCTAACTCAGAAAGAAGACTCTTTCACAACGAAAGCCACCTAGGTTAGGTTTTTCGAAAAACACATCGCCTTGCTTTCGAGAAGATATCTTTCGGCGTTCCGATAAAAAGGCTAGATACCTTTACCGGATTGGAGTCTGCTGGCGCTGTCCGGGCATAAGATCGAGTTTAAGGGTGGTCATCAGCCGTTTGCGAAGCGTAGCAATTCGGCTGCGTGCGGTGGTTGGGCTGCCACATACTTAGGCATAACAATTTAAAATGAGAGGGTAATCGGCATCCACCTTGACACTCAAGTTCGAAGGGTCACTAGAAAGTCGCGCCTGCTACATCCTTGATCTTCTGTATCATTTCATCCACTGTGAGTACCTGCGCGAAACACATCCCTAGCGTCGCAAGCGACGCGCGCTGGACTTCATCTCGCGAAATGCCCTGGACGCCACCTGTCGCTGTCCCGTCGCTCATAAAAAAGACTCGAAAGTCATGGACCATGGCCTCGCGCGCAGTCGTCTCACAGCACACATTCGTTTCGATTCCCGTGATGATGATTGTGTCAATGCCTCGTCGGCGTAATTGCAGTTCGAGATTTGTATCGTAGAACGCGCCAAAATGAGGTTTCTCCAGAAGAATATCACGGGGATCCCTGACAAGTTCCTTGTGGAATGCTGCTGTATCTGAGTCACGGTCCAGAAAACCTTTTTTCACTATCGGAAAGATCTCACCCAAAACGCCCGGATCTAACCCTGCTGGTAAAGCATGGCGGATATGGAAAACCACTATGCCACATTCACGGCACACCCCGGCAAGGAGGTTGATGCGATCCAGGACGATCAGCCCATCAGGAGCAGAACCCTCCACGAAACAGTTTTGTATATCTACATTGACGAGCGCCATTCGGGCAGGGACTACTGGGAAATTCGCCATATCATTCTCCATAGTTGTGCCAAAATCGGTATTGCACCGGTTGCCCAACTATTAATTATTAGGACTGATAATACATTGCATTTTTTGGAGTATAAACACCTTATCGAAACATGTTCTATTGCGATTATATCTGATTATTCACAGCATCCACCTGCAAACCAATTTTATAGAAATTATTTATCAAAAACTTATCGAAACCATTTACCCATGACCGAGGAATCCCCGCCAAAACACAGAAAACTCCTAGACCAGGTTTGCGATGCAATCCGTTTGAAGAAATATTCCTTTAGTACTGAGAAAACCAGTGTTATTTAAGAGGTAGGGTGTGTCGGTGACACACCATTTTTAATTCAAAAAGGACAATAAAATAGGTGCACCACGGATGCACCTATAATTCTTGCTTAAGATTTGCTGTACAATCATATTCATGAACATACTAATCATTGGTGGTACCATCTTTCTCGGACGGCATCTTGTTGATGCTGCACTGGACTACGGCTATACAGTCACCCTCTTCAACCGCGGACAACACAATCCGGACCTCTTTCCAGAGGTGGAAAAATTGCGTGGCGACCGGACGCAGGTCAGTGATCTGCAAAAATTACAGGATCGGCAATGGGATGCTGTTATCGATACCTGCGGCTACTTCCCGCATATTGTGCAGCTTTCTGCGCAAGCCCTCGCTGGTTGGGTGGAGCGTTATGTCTTTATATCCAGCATCTCGGTTTACGACGAGCCAGCTCCCTATCCGGGCATTGATGAAAAAGCACAGGTAGCTCGTCTGGCAGGAAAATATTTAGCAGATTATGCGGATGAGAGTTACGGCAATCGCAAAGCCCTGTGCGAGCAGATCATCGAGAAAGAATTGCCAGGGCGTACCTTCAACATTCGCTCCGGACTCATCGTTGGACCGCATGACCCATCCGACCGCTTCACCTATTGGCCTGCCCGTTTAAAACGCGGTGGCACTGTCCTGGCGCCTGGTAACCCAGCCGCCCCGGTGCAGATCATCGATGCGCGTGATCTGGCTGAGTGGACAATCCGGATGATTGACAACAAGCAGACAGGCATCTTTAACGCAACGGGACCAGCGGTTCCGCTTAGCATGCGTGAGGTACTGGAGACCTGCAGTCAGGTGGCTGGAACCCCTGCGGAATTTGTCTGGGTGGATGATGATTTCCTGCTCGCCCAGGGAGTAACCCCTTTCACCGACCTCCCCCTGTGGTTGCCCGGCTCTGCAGTCGCCATGATGCAGGTCAGTATTGCGAAGGCGCTGGCAGCGGGACTTACTTTTAGACCGCTCGCTGAGACTGTTGCCGATACTCTTGCCTGGGATTATATGCGACTAGCTGATACACAACGTATAAATGGGATCTCGCTGCAGAGAGAAACTGAACTGCTTGAGTTGTGGAAGAAAAATAACGGGTAAGGAAAATAGAAATAATGATTGTGCGTTTAGTCGAATGCATTCTTCAATAATAGTTCATTTTTGGTAGAGAGATCATCCAATTTCCACTGGATGATCTATTATATTTGGTATAAAAATTGATCTCATTGTATTGATGGCACAGAATGAGGACCTGAATTTTGCAGTCCCGGGATTAGTGCACGCCAACAGATTCGAACTGATCCAAAGCTTCGAGCGCTTCAGAACCATAGATTGTCGAAGGTCCTCCACCCATTAGGATGGCAACGCCGATCGATTCGACAATCTCTGGTCGGGTAGCACCGGCCAGAAGGGCATCATGAACGTGGTAGGCAATACAGCCATCACAGCGCACGGTGATCGCAATTGCCAGGGCAATAAGTTCTTTGGTTTTGGCACTCAAAACCCCTTCGGTCATGGCCTGTTTGTGGAGTTGTCCGAATCCGGCCATTGTACCGGGAATTTCCTTTCCCATAGTGGTCATCAACTTATTCAGTTGTTCGTAATAGTCAGGGTATTGCTTTAACATTTGTATCTCCTTTTGTTTTATGATATTGAGTCATCACCTCAGTCTACCACGAACACTCCCCAGGCACATCCAGCAACCGGGGAGAGTTCAAATCCGTCACTTGGGGGAGACCCAGAAACTGCTCACTAACTGTCTTGATAGATAGCCCAACCAGGTAGATATGAATCAGTTCCAAGCAAATAAAAAATTGATGCCTATTTCTTTTTGCGCCATTAAAATCAAGATCCATAAATTCAGGATAACAGATCACGTCGGATTCCATCCTGTTTCAAATATACTCTTGCCTAACCATGGCTTTCATTGTCTGGTTGGTGGATATCCATGATGCTGTCTCAGTAGATCGATAACCGTTGAACCAGACAGCCAATCTGCCTTTTTCTTGCCCATCATATTATTTGCATAATCCCACCTGAAGAAACGGCGTAGCTGAATTTCTGTAAATTTACTTCTGGAAAATCTCTCGATACCACCTGTAAATCCCACAATAATATGATCTCCATGTTCTAAGCAGAGATTAAACATTTCTTGGAAATTTACTGTGCTTTGCCAATGTACAGATTTCCTGGTAATTGGGATAATTTCAACATCTGCGGTTGTACTCTTCATAATAGCTCTCCGGGGAGTCGAAATTCTATATTGACGATTCCGCGATCGCTGTGATGAGTCATCAAGCGCACACAAGTGGTCTCGGATAATAACCCATTCTTCAGCAAACTTACCTGGGATTGATTTCGATAGCATTGCGAACGTAAGAATATTGTCCGCGTGACCTGTGACTTTGTGTTCTGCACTTTTTGGAACCAAATAGATTATCTTGGCATCATGGCAATTTGTGATTTCATTCTTTAATGGTAATACCTTTGTTTCCAGAATATATTGATATTTGCCAAACTCAGATGACCTGTCTCGCATCTGTTCCAGGTCTTCTATCAAGAAAGCACCCCCCTGGCTCAGGATAGCCTCTTGCTTATAATGATAGATCGAATTCTGATCATCGTTGATGGAGGTATCTGATGTCTTCAACTCTACGAAAAGGAGTTGTTTGCGGTCTTTATTGTACATAAGCCAATCAATATTTGTCGATTGCCAGTTATCTTTTTTCTTGAGTGGAAACTCCGGGCAGACCATATCAAGTGACCCTGATAAATTCTGATTCTCCCGAAATGTTTCAGTTAAAACAACGGCTAGGAACATACTCAGAATAGGACCCACTACTCGCTCGATTTGTGATTTAGGGATCATCGTAGCTTCCATGATGTAATCCATTAGCGTTTCAATAAATAGTTTATCCATTTTTTTCTCTTTCTTACTTACGATTATTTATTGAAAATATTTTCTATAGTATAGCATTTTCGGTACCTCATTGCCCAAAATATTACGAATAAATCTTGCAAAACAGAAGAGGTATGGTAAACGGACCTCATCTAACAGAATAAAGTAGTATTGTGCGTCCGAGATGCACCTTTCCTCTCCCCTTACCCCCGCCTCAAATCTCCTCTATTCCTTCTTGATTCACTCACAAATTTATGCTATGTTATATCAGATTTCCCATTCCATGCAAGGAGAGTTGAATAATGGCAATTGTAGAGGCACAAAATTTGGTGAAGAAGTTTGGCGATTTTGAGGCGGTCAAGGGCATCAGTTTCGCTGTGGAGGAGGGAGAGGTGTTTGGTCTGCTGGGTCCGAATGGCGCAGGCAAAACCACCACCATCTCGATGTTAACCGGTTTGTTTCCGCCCACCAGCGGAACGGCTGTGATCAATGGGCATGATATCCAGAAAGAGCCACTGCTTGCCAAGCAGATGTGTGGGTTGGTGCCGCAGGATCTGGCGCTTTATCCTACCCTGAGTGCGCGTGCCAACCTGGAGTTCTTTGGCCGGGTGTATGGCCTGTCTGGCAGGAAGTTGAAGGAAAATGTCGAGGACATCCTGCGGGTGGTCTCGTTGACTGATAGGGCAGACCAGGCGATTGAGAAGTATTCGGGCGGGATGAAACGGCGTGTCAACATCGCAGCGGGATTGGTGCACCAGCCAAGACTGCTCTTCCTGGACGAGCCGACTGTGGGAGTGGACCCCCAGAGCCGTAATTATATCTTCGAGAGCGTGCAGCGCTTGAACCGTGAGCGCGGTATGACTATCATCTACACCAGCCACTATATGGAAGAGGTGGAGTTGTTGTGCAACCGCGTGGCAATTGTTGATCAGGGTAAGTTGATCGCGTTGGATACTATTAAGAATCTGGTGGGTATGCTGGGTGGTGGTGTGCTGCGCATTGGTCTGAAGCAGGCAGATACAATGCTCCTGGAAGCGCTGTCCAACCTGTCAGCTGTAGAGCATGCCAGCATCCTGCAGACTGTGACTCTGACCCCACCAGAGCAAAAAGAAGCCACCATTCAGGTTGCTCAACCAGTGACAGTGAAAGTGGAGACGAAGAACAGCCAGCAGGCTCTCATTCAGGTGATCAATTATCTCGAAGAGCAGAATATCACCTTGCTCTCGCTGGATATTCTCGAGAACAACCTCGAGAGCGTCTTTTTGCACCTGACCGGTAAACAATTGCGGGAGTGAGCCATGAAAATTCTCAGTATTGCCTGGAAAGACATCCGCATATTTTTCAAAGAACCTGGTTATTTGATCTACCTGGTGGTGCTACCGCTGGTTTTTATCCAACTCTTCACCACCCTGTTCTCTGCTTCGGTTGGATCGACTACCTCAAGTGAAAAGATCCGTCTGGTGGTGATCAATCAGGATCCGGATGGTGCCCTAGCGCAGGAGTTTGTGCGCAAGCTGGAAGAGACCGGCACTCTGCAGATCCTGCCCGCCACCCTGGTGGAAGCTGAAGCAGACTATAAAGACACACGCATCACACGCTATTTATTAATCCCGGAGGATTTCACGGAGAAGGTCATCGCTGGTCAGCCAGCCGAGGTAACCTTCAAAGCTCTGGATTCACTTTCCCTCACGATTCAATCTATGAAGATGATCATTGAAGGGGTCGCCAATGGCATGCAGCTGGAACGCAATATTCTGGACAGTTTGACTCTGTTCGGGGAGATGCAATCCTCTGCGCCTGCAGAATTCCAGATATATGATCTGGATGTGCTAACCCGACAGGCTCAATCCCAATTTAAATCATCCGAAGAACGGCCGTTGGTGGCGGTCAAGCTGGAATATCCCCAGGCTGCCACGGTTGCTCCGGAAGATGATTTCAGTATGGTGCAGTTTAGCGTGCCGGGTTTCACAGTGCTGTTTGCGTTTCTGGTGGCGCAGGCCAGTGCCCGGTCGATCTATGATGAGAAAAAGACTGGCAGTTTCCGGCGTTTGCTGGCTGCTCCTCTGAGTAAGTTTGCATTATTAAGTGGTAAGTTATTACCAAATCTATTCATTGTTCTCTTTCAGATTCTGGTTATTTTCCTGACCAGTATCATTTTGTTGCCATTGACCGGGGTGGGCAGGTTGTCGCTGGGCGAGCATCCCGGCGCTTTGCTGGCGGTTTCCTTGTGTGTGGCGTTGTGCTCCACCAGTCTGGGCATCCTGATCGCAGCCATCGCCCGTACCGAAGCACAGATTGGCGGGGTAAGTGCTCTGTTCCTGTGGCTGATGGGTTTTTTGGGTGGCACGATGGTACCGCTGGATATCCTTAACAGCCCGATGCTGAACGGTATTGCCCGCTTCATCCCGCACAGTTATGCAGTCAACGCCTATAAAGATGTACTCATCCGGGGGGCGGATCTGAATGCGGTGCTGCCAGCCCTGGGAATTTTGCTGGGTTTCAGCCTGATCTTCTTCCTGATCGGCTTATGGCGTTTCGATTTCAATTAGCCAGTGGAGGGAATGATGAAAACAACTAAACAAATTTTAAATTTAGCCTGGAAAGACTTTCAAATCATCATCCGCGATCGCGGTATGCTGGCGGTGATCATTGGCATGCCGATGTTGTTTGGCCTGATCATGAGTTCCGCCTATAGCGGCAACCAGCAAACCGCCAGCTCCATTGAAATACCGATCGCTATTTTGAATCAGGATGAGGGTAATTATAGCCAGACCGTGCTGGAAATCATGGATCAGATCGCCGTTCTGAAAATCACCAGCCTGTCCAAAACAGAGTCGATGGAAGCGGTGAATAACATGCTATTGGATGGAGAATACACCGCGGCAGTGATCATCCCGGCTGATTTCAGCAGTGGGATCGCGGACTACTCGGGGGCTGAGATCAGCCTGCTGGTTGATCCGCAGAAATCGGATTTTGGCGAGATCCTCAAGAATATTATGGATGCAGCTCTGGCACCGGTGGTGGTCGAGGGAGAGATCCGTTACGGGATTCGCTCTGTGATGGAGACCGGTGGGATCACCGAGAAACTCACGTCTGAGATGGCAGCCGCTTCCGAAGCGCAGACCCTGGGTGTGGTCATGACCCGCCTGGGATCGATGCTGTCCACCTCACTCATCCCGGTTAATCTGGTCTCCACTGCCCGCGACCCCAATGCACCGATCAACTTCTTCAATCTGCTCATTCCGGGCTTCACCGTCATGTTCTCCTTCTTCCTGGTGGGTGTGATAGGCGAATCCATTTTTAAGGAAAAGGATGACGGCACCTACCGGCGCTTGATGGCAGGACCGATGCGACGCGGGGAGATTGTGGCTGGGAAAATGCTCGCCTTTGGGGTGATGGTGGTGCTACAGGTGTTTATTTTATTCGCAGTTGCGGCTGGCTTTTTCTCCATGGACTTGGGTAACAGTCCGTTGGGCTTGATCCTGCTGACCATCTGTCTGAGTCTGGTGGTGACCTCCATGGGATTGATGGTGGCAGCGCTTTCCAAGAGTGGCAAGCAGGCTGATTCGATCAGCATGCTGTTAGCCTTCCTGCTGGCGGGATTGGGCGGTTGTATCCAGTTTGGGCTGACCCCGCTCTTCCTGCAGGACAACTTCATTGCCACCCTCTCACGCTTTGTACCGCAGGGGCAGGCGTTGTGGGGCTATTACAGGCTGATTAACCAGAACGCCGGGTTGCTGGAGATCCTGCCAAATATGGGCATCCTGCTCCTGATGGCAGCTGTCTTCTTTGGGATTGCTTCCTGGCGCTTGAAATGGGATTAAGTAATTATTTGGGTGCATCACAGATGTACCCAAATAATTTTGATTATATAAATTGTTTAATTGGGTATTCTTAAATTATGAAACTATATAGCTCCCAGACCGGAACGATTTCCCGGCGAGATTGATGCCTTCATCGCTACTCGAGGGATTGGATTTGCGAATTTCGTTTTGAACGATCCCAACCCTGCCTGGCGTATACAGGCCAGGGAATTTATCGAACGGATTGAGGAGCGACTGATCGTGTTGTTTCAAGAAAACCAGATATAAATAGGAGAAAAACCATGTCAACCATAAAACTTGTGATTCCGGATCAGAGCTTGCATTTACACCTGATGGGTCGCCTGACTGCTGATCAATTCGCTGAAGGGCAATACGTGGATGCCTTTTGTGATAATTACATTAGTAACAGCCATTATGATTGGCAAGTTTCCCGTCTGATGTTCGATGGGGATCAATTGGTGCACCACTGGGGTGTCTGGGGTTACCAGATGCGCCTGGAAAGCATTCAACTCAAGGTGGGCGGGATTGGTGCGGTGGTGACTCACCCGGATTATCGAAAACAAAATCTCATGCACGATGCCGCAGACGCTTCTTTCGCTGCCATGCACCAGCAAGGTTATGATTTGAGCATCCTGCGCGGCCGGCATTATGTCAAAATGGGGTACGCGCGCGCCTGGAATTATGTAACTTATCGCTTCAAGCTGGAAGATTTTCCAATTGATGAACCTGTTCCAGTATACGAATCGCTGCAATTGCAGGAAGTCCAGGAGATGGATGCACTCTATAATCAGGCGCATGCCAGCTTCACAGGTACCGCCATCCGCCCGACTTTTTACAATAAACATCCTGAAGATATTTGGGCTTATGGCTGGCGTGATGCAAATGGTTCTCTGACAGGTTATGTGCGGGCAGCCCCATCCGAAGAGGATGCAAAAACACTGGTCTGTTTGGAAGCGGTGGGCAATCCACAGCAGGCGTTGGCTGTTCTGACAGATTTGTTCCATAAAGGTGAATATGAAAAAATTACGTGTTTTACCTTACCACACCAACAATCCCTCCTACAACACCTGCGCCTGGGTAACTGCATTGAGGAAAATCGTTATTTTGAGGTCTCGGGTTGGCGGGTGAAAATAATCAACCTAGACAGCACCTTGCAAAAACTGATCCCCTTGCTGGAGAACCGCCTGACGCAGTCACAATTTGCTGATTGGAAAGGTACCTTGCTGCTGGATGCTGGAGATAAATCTTCGGTAATAACCATCACTAATGGGAAAATTCGTCTTGGAGCAGAGACCAGTTCTCCAAACATCTTGCATGCTGGTGCAGCATTATCGCGGTTACTGATCGGATCCGATGAGCCGGATGAGATTATTCGGCAGGAGGGAATGCATTGTTCCGGCATTGCGCAAGAGCTGGTATGTGTACTGTTTCCCAATCTATATCCGATGATGAGCCATTGGGATGAGTATTGAGTAGGAGCGAGCATTCAAAATGCCACTACGGGGCACATTACCCCTGTGGGTACAGGTAGAAATTTGTGTATTACAGAATTGTGGTGAGTCAAGGACTCGCCACAATAAATATCATTCAAATTTTGGTTTCGGCATCTTTTGAACAGCTATCATCATATTCTCAAACAAGTTTTCACCGAGGATACTTTGCAAGAAGGGCATCATGATGACGTCTTTTCCACCAACGTAACGCATCCTCATTTTCTTGACTTTCAATGCTTTTAAAATGACCTTGGCCACTACTTCCGGAGGGTTGGCAGCCTGGATCATATTGCTCATATATTCCATGGAGGGATTTAACTTGTCATAATATAAATCCCTGACAAATTGAGGCATGGTTTCCCATGTTTTAGCCATATTTTCTTTACTGTTGGCTGTCATGGGGGTGTCCATAGCACCTGGTTCTACGGAAGTAACCTGGATGCCAAAAATCGGCATTTCATAGCGTAGAGAATTCGTGATCCCTTCCACGGCATACTTGGATATAGCATAAATCCCCGAGAAAGCTGCCGGTACTCGTACCCCACTAGTGGACACATTCACAATTCTGGCGGGACCATATTGTCTTAAGAGTGGCAGGAATACCTGCACCATGCGTAGGGTGCCAAATACATTCACTTCAAATAAAGCCCGGATTCTATCTTCCGACACGCCTTCGATGATCCCCCCAGCTACACCAGCTACCCCGGCTACATTAACCAGAGCAAACAGCCCGTTATCACCAACTTCCTTTTTCATGAAATTAAAACAATTTTCCACCGAACCACGGTCGGTAATATCGGTGACGATTGCAGTAACCCCGACCTTCTTCAAATCATCAGGGGATTGACTGGGAATGATAGTTCCATATGTTTTCCAGCCTTCTTCTGCAAGCATTTTTGCAGTCGCAAATCCTAACCCGGTACCTGCACCGGTCACAAGCACGATCTTTTGTTTATTTCTATAGCTTCTCATTCATCTTCTCCGTTTTTAATTAGAAATTCTGTGGAATGATCTATTCAATTACTTACCCTCCGGCATACATGAGAAACCAGGTAATTTTGTCGCCATCGAGTAATTCTCTTGCCATGGCTTCGGACCTTGGCACGGTTATTCCATTCACAACAGTCACAATGAATTTTTGGATCTCCTGGTTGCTGGAATCATAAATTTTCTTAAAGAGAGTCGGATTTTTTGCATCCAATCTGGTTAGAAGGTCACCCAGGGTCTCGTTTTCACTAATTTTTTCCTGGATGACCAACCCTCCTGCCAGCTTAGATACCTCGTAAGAGAGGGGAGGTCGAATGTGAAGTTCTACAACGCACATTGACATCTTTCAGGATAGCTCTCTCACTGGATCCTGGATAATTCTTTGGCAATAGTCTTGAGTCCCAAACGCTTTAACGTTTGAGGGGTAGGTCTACCTCGTTTATCCCAACCCAGTCCTTCATAATAAATATCCAGCATTCCTTCGAATTTGGGAGCGATAGAGACACCCTTGGCAGGTCCATCCACTGGCGCTTCCAAAATGCGGGGTGAGAGACAATTATCAGCACGGGTAAGTCCGCACTTGACATTATAGGATCGCATCATGGCCAGTAAGCGTTCTCCCACTTCAGCACATTCCTGCCAGGTAAAATCCCAACCGGTAACTGCATTGAGGGTTTCAGCGACCAGGGTGAATTTAACACCACCAACAAACATGCATATTCCCAGGCAATCGATAAAATGACCCCTGCGGAACATGAGTGCCTGGCTGCGTGGGACATAGTCTGCGTCGAATGCCTTGTCGGGATCCAAAAAATCGCTACCTATTGTATCCATTAGGTCTCCCACATCCCCCATATCGCCGGCTGGGATGGATCCCATATCTGAAACGGCCATGGCGAAGGCGATATTCCATAAACCGCGGTCATCGTGGACGTGCGGGGCGTTGCCTTTATGCGTATATACAGCCATATTGGGTGCCTCCCCACCGATGGCATTGGCTGCCCGCATAACACCTTCAGCAAGTACATCTCCAAAGCCGTCGCGATTAGCAATTTTTCTCATCATGGCTTCAGTTGCTTCCACATTGCCCCAGGTCATTTCAAGCCCATCCGTATCTTCCTTGGAGATGATGCCTTTTTCATAACACTCGATTACCAATCCCAGTACAGTTGCCTGTTCCTTTGCATCCATACCCAGTCGGTCATTTACATTGCTCAACCACATGGCTCCATCGACATCATCATCGTTTCCGATCATGCTGCTGAAGGCTGCAGTAGGTTCATAATCTGCTTCCTCAACCAGTGCGCCTTTATTAGAGCCGGACTGGATCATAATTTCCTGACAGTGCGCCAACCGGCAGGCGTAACAAGGTTTGGGTTTACCCTTGTAATACTCGCGCAGAACATCACCATTAAACTTATCGGCTGTCGGGAAAACGCTGGTGGTATAGTTTTTGACCGGTAAAGTTCCCAGAGAATGTGCGCTGGCAAATTGACCGTTGGTACCCATCACGGGGAGTAACTGACCCCAGATGGTGCTATCAACCTGTTCCCACCATTCCTTCAATAAGACCTTGAACTTCTCTGGATCGTGAATCGGGGGTTTGGCAGTCCCTTGAACGACAATACCCTTCAAATTTTTGGACCCCATCACTGCACCGGCACCATTTGTTGAAGCAATATGACCTTTATCGGAGCAGATACCAGCGTATTTAACCAAATTCTCTCCTGCAGGCCCGATAACTGAAACGGAAGGTTTCCCATGTCCATTCTTGTGAACTTCAATGAGAACTTCTTCCGTCTCCCAGGAATCTTTGCCTTTCAGGTGGCTGGCATCATGCAGTTTGGCTACTCCCTCTTCAATACTTAAATACATCCATTTTTTTGCTTTGCCTTGGATAATAATTCCATCAAATCCGGCTTGCTTCAGTCTGAGACCAAAAAAGCCATTACTATGGGTTGCGACAAAAAAGTTTGTCAGTGGCCCCTTGGTGGCGACCGTATAGGTGCCTGAACCGGGCGCATTAATGCCATTGAATGGTCCGGTAATCCAAATCAACCTGTTTTCCGGATCAGACCATTGAACATTTGGCGGAATCTCATCGTTGACTAACTTAATACCCAGGCCAGTCCCACCGACATACATCCTCAAAGTATTTTGATCGGGCATCTTTTCCACGGTGATTTTCTCGTTGGTGAGGTCAACCCGCAGGATTTTGCCCATATAGCCACCCAGGTTTTTAACTCGTTTCTTTTTTCTTGAAAAAATGGAGAAGAAAGACTTCTTTCCATTGGATTTATCGTCTCCCTTGACGATCACCTCAATGATCCCTAGTTCTTTGAAATCAGCTGCCACGGCTTCCGCCGTACCTGGGGGAACGACTCCAGAGGGGGCAGATTTGAAGAGCGTCCCGAGTGGAAAATTCATTCCCATCTTTAGACGGGGATCTTTGAGGAGATCACCCATATGTTTTTCGAGAATGACCTTCGTTTCCGGGTAACCAAGCAGTTCTTTTAATTTCATATCCATACTGATTGCAATGGTCTTTTTGGTTCCGGACGCATCTGCCGGTTCGAAAGGTCCCAATTTCTCGAAATCTGCTGCAACAGCTTCGGCCATACCAGGAGGAATCACTCCTTTAGGGGCGGATTTAAATAGGGTGCCCATCGGAAAATTCATACCCATTTTTAGACGGGGGTCTTTAAGAAGATCACCCATGTGTTTCTCCAGGATAGCCCTGGTTTCAGGATGTGCAAGCAAATCCTTTAGTTTTGAGTTCATATCTAATGCCATAGATTTCTCCTTGAACTAGTTCTATTCGATTTTATTAAAACTGGATATAAAAAGGTCATTTTCATTATCCAACAAATAAAACATTTTGTCAATAATTAAATAATTTTATTGACAATATTGTAAAAATATTATATAAATATTAATAAATAGTTAAATTATATTTAATAAATCTAACAAATATATTTCAAGATGTTTAGTTATAATAATGATTGTGTACAGTTAAGAGGATTCAGGATTCAGACACTTGATCCCTAACACCTAATACCGAACCAGGAGATAGTGAAATGCAGTTGGATGAATTAGACCAGAAGATATTGAAAGAATTGGAAGGGAATGCCAGAATCTCGGTTCAGGAGATTGCCAGAAAAACAGACACAAAAAGGACCACTGCCCTGTATCGCTTGAATAAACTCATTTCCAATGGAGTACTTAGTTTTGCCTGTATTCCCAATGTAGAGAAGTTGGAATATCAGGTCCCGCTGGGCCTGGGAATCAATGTTAGATCGGGAAAAACCGATCTCGTTGCCCAAAAGCTAATTGAATTACCCGAAGTAAAAGTGGTCAATCTGGTTGCCGGGCGGTTTGCGATTTTTGCCTGGTGTTTATTGCGGGATAAAAAAGAGCTGACACAATTTTTTTCTGAAAACCTGGCGAAAATACAGGATATCACCTCCATTGAGATGATCTATGCCTATCAATGGATTCGAGATTCGTGGAGATATTTTACGTCCATGCAACGAATTCCAAATGGCTCCGTTGAATTTACTCCTTCAGAGGTAGATTTAGCCATTATCAGATCCTTGCAGCAAGATCCACGGCAAAGTACCACCAACCTGGCTAAATCCGCCGGATGCAGCAAGCCCGTAGCCAAAGAGCGGTTGAACGCCCTGTTGGATAATGGGATTATTCAACTGGTGAGTTTGATCAACCCCGCTGCCATGGGATATCAAATTGAAGCCATGATCCTGCTGAAATCACCCCCAAGCCAGGCAATCGATGTGGCTAATCAAATGTCCACCCAAAACTTTGTCCGGCATGCCAGTCTGACGACCGGGACCTGGCAGATATTTATCTCAGCCCAGTTCTGGGATAGTGCGCACATGCGTGAATTTCTTTCTGACACGCTGGTCAAATCTCCCGGAGTAACAGATTTTGAAGTCATTCAGATTATGAAGACCTTGAAATTTTCGATGGTGTTTGTGAACACGATGTGAGATGACTTATGGATAAGCCATCGCTTGAGTATTTTTGGAACTCTCAAAATTTATTTATGGATAATTGGCAAGAAATTAAAATTACTTCCTACATAGCAAGTAGTAGATGGAGAATAAATGATCAATGATTGTGTCCAGGCTGCATAATCATCATTTGAAAGTGGTTCACATAAGTACGTTCCGAAAAATTTAAAAATCTCTAAAGAAGTCAATTGGGAAAATGATATTGAATTATAGCCACTAAAATTATTACAGTAAAAGTCTAATTGTCTAAGATTCGTCAGGTTGCATAATTCTGTAGGTAATGGCCCAAAGAACTGATTACTGGACAGAATTGAAAAGTTTAGTTTGTCAAATCTCCGAGTTTAACAGGGATGGAACCAGATAAATTATTGCGACCCACATCCAATACTAACAATTCCTGTAGATTACCAATTTCTTTTGGAAAATCGGTTTACCGCTAAATTCAGGATTTGTAAATGTGATAGATTTCCAATTTCCTTTGGGATTGAACCAGATAATTCGTTTCCCGATAATAATAGTCTTTTTAACTGGGATAGATTTCCAATTTCAGGAGGAATTGTTCCGGATAATTTATTACCATCTAAAATTAATTTTTTTTGATTTTCTACTTCTGGAGGTAATTCTCCCTGAAGTAAATGTAGGTTACATTCGAAACGCATCATTAAAGACAATTGTAAAAAGGATTTCGAAATAAAAGATTACGAATGGAAAAAAGGTGATCAATTCGCAATTGGAATATTGGCGGGAATAAATGGTGCGTCACCGACGCACCCTACTATTTTCTGCTTTAAACGTAAAAATAGAATTGAAATTGGTGCCTGATTCGAAACAACCGGTAGGGTGTGTTCAAAACGCACCATTACTATTTTCCTGTAAAATGATGAAAATATGGTTATTTAATTTGGGAGGTATCCATGACAATAGCAAGAGTAACAACCAAGAAACCAGGCAAGAACTATGTGCATTTCTCGGACAAGATGACCGATGCACTCCAGAACATCAACAAAGTCATTGTGGACAATCGCTCAACGTTGGATTCGATTCAGGATATGGCGGTCGAGTTGACTCGCTCAGTGCAGGTGCTCGAGAAGGCATCCGTCAAATACATTCGCATGGTGGATGGAGTGCTGGAGCAGGTGATCCCGGTGCTGAAGAATATTCCGCTGGTGCCCAAGAAACTGCTGGCGTTGTTTGTCAAAATCGAAGCCACCACCACCAAATTCCTTGCTGCCTGCGAACTGGCGGAGAGGGTGCTGCCAGGCGTGGAAGAAGGCCTGACAACTGCCAATATGACCAAGTTACAGGCATCCACTGCCGATGTGGAACGCCTGACTACCACCCTGCAATCGTTGGTGGGCGAGATGGATAAAAAGAAATAGCCGGAAGTAGGTGCGTTGCCAACGCACCCTACACTATTCGTGGTTCTTATGTTAGAATCTTTGCACACCCGGAGGGATGACCGAGTGGCTTAAGGTGCCTGTCTTGAAAACAGGTGTGGGGCAACCCACCGTGGGTTCGAATCCCTCTCCCTCCGCTGTACCGTTGCACCCGGGGAGGTGCCAGAGTGGTTGAATGGGGCCGCCTGCTAAGTGGTTGTCGGGTGTCAAGCCCGACCGCGGGTTCGAATCCCGCCCTCCCCGCCAGAAATTATCAACTCCTTTATCCGATGATAAGGTAAGGGAGTTTTTGTTTTATGGTTATCACTTCGGTCATAAAAGCTTAGACATATTTTTTTATATTACTCCCTATATGTTATTATTTTTCAGCGAGTGTTCGCAATTAAGTTGGGATATTATTGAGGAGTAGAAAATTGACAAAACTTAATCAAACCATTCGATTGTCGGATGGTCGTAAGCTTGGTTTTAATGAATATGGCGTGGGAAATGGAAAAGCATTATTTTATTTTCATGGATCACCCAGTGCCCGTAATGAATTTAATTTGTTTGGTAATGAAGCGTTATTGGAAAAATTAAATGTAAAGTTGATTGCTCCGGATCGCCCAGGAAGTGGATTTTCAGATTTTCAACATAATCGGCGTTTTTTGGATTGGCCAAAAGATGTGGTTCAATTGGCAAACCATTTGGAGCTTGAAAAATTCTCCATTCTTGGCTATTCCGGTGGTGGTCCCTATGCTGCAGTATGTTCGTATGCAATTCCAGACAGGATTGGTAAGGCAGGTATTGTGAGTGGTACTGCTCCATTTACGGAACCTCACTTAACTGATGGAATCAATTTAAATAGCCTTCAATTCATGGAGCTTTCATATCAGAAACCCTGGCTTTCACGTACAATCCTTCGCATGATGAAATTGATGACCTATCTGACACCTGGAAAGATGATTGCGAATGCGATGGCATCCCTTCCTGAACCTGATCAGCTAACAGTGGCAATACCTGAAGTGAAGAATGGTTTCATAGATATGCTTCAAGAAGCTCTCCGCCACGGACCACGAGGGGCAAGTCATGATACACGTCTGATGGTGTCAGCCTGGGATTTTGATCCCAGCAGGATAATAATTCCTGTTCATCTCTGGCATGGTGAAGCGGATCAAAATGCGCCGGTGGTGATGGGTCGTTTCATGGAAAAAGTGATCCCACACAGTATTGGTAAATTTTATCCTGGAGAAGGGCATCTGTCTTTATTTAAAAAACATATAGAAGAAATCATTCGGACAATCATTAGCGAATGATTGGTTTTAAATAGTTCATGATAGGTATTTCCCTTCAGAGTTCTATAAATTGTGGAAATCTTGTTTTTTCTTCTTTCCTACTCAGTTCAGAGTTGTTCAGCTCTGAAGCGAAGCGTCTGGTTAGGATATTTCTTTCCTGGGTATTCATTGTTTCGTGCATCTTTTCCTAAATAGGGATAATTAAACGGTAAATAGGATTGCGCATTATTTGATAACCATGGGGTAAAAAGTAACAAAAATCGCAATTGAAATGTTGGCTGGAATAAATGGTGTGTTGGCAACGCACCGAGGGTTCGAATCCCGCCCTCCCCGCCAGAAGAAAGATTGTCTAATATTACAGTCGGGGTATTAATACGGGTGTGTTTTGCTTATAAGCCTCATAATCTTCCTGTCCACCCCATTTTTGATCTGCCTTCTTCTCAAGCAGAGGAATTCCACTGACACGGGTGAGGAGTAAGGTGACAAAAATTGGAGAGATTAAGGCGATCCATTGCCAACCTTGTAGTACGGGTAAAGCGATTACAGCCACACCGATCCAGAGAACAATTTCGCCAAAGTAATTGGGGTGACGTGAACGAGACCATAAACCCGTTTGAATAAATTTCCCTTTGTTTTCCGGGTTTGCATTGAAGCGGCTTTTTTGAGTGTCAGCTGCAATCTCGATCGAAAACCCAACAATCCATACGAGAAAGCCAATAATCGCAAAAATATCCAAGGATTTATGGTTGGAAGTTGTAATGGCAATCAAGGCTGCTGCCATGGTGAAAGTCACCCATAAACCCTGGATGGTCCAGACGTTTAAGAACCTGATGAAAGAGGGTTTGATATCATCAAAGCGGTCATCCTTGCCTGCTTTGCGGATACGTCGGAACAGGAATGTGCCCAGACGGATTGCCCAGATTACTACCAGAGCCCAGAGCAGGATCGACCTTGCGTCTAAACCCGTGCTTAAAAGCGCTGCGATGCTAATCACAGAAATGTAGGTAATACTTCCGGTCAGATCAAAAAATTTTTCGGTCTGTAGCCAGAATGCAGGGATAAATACCAGCCACTGAATGAGAAATGCCAACCCTACTGATAGAGCAAATAAGGGTATACTCCCAACTTTGCTTCCTCCCTGGCTACCTGCTAGCGCGACTAATAAGCCGATGATAATGAGGATGGGGAAAACAAGTAATGCATTGCGATCGTTCTTTTTCATTATGGTATCTCCTGAAATAATAGGTGAGAAAGTATCTAAAAGTAAAATCTGGCAGACGTAGTTTTTTTGTAATTTGGTTAGGTGATAGATTTAATTTAACAGATCCTTTTTCGAAAATACGGTATTCGTTAACGACCATTTCCATTGGAAATAATTTTTCGTACATTAAATTTAGCAGCGACTAATGCACTCCATGCACCTGTTGCCCATAGAGCCCAGATCACCAACAGTGGTTGGAAAAAAAGGCGGATAAAACGAGCCTGGTCAGTATTCAACCCAAAAGCATCAATCCGGTTTACGTACTGCGAAATATTACCGGGGAAAATGAGTACAAAGAACACTGCTGTAGCCAGTCCTACCAGCACGCGCAGTCTGACAAGAAATATCAGACCAATCCCGAGCGCGATCTCAGCAATGCCTGATAACACAACCACCAGGTCACCATCCAACGGCACCCAGGGTGGGACCTGTGCCAGAAATTCCACGCGTGCAATGGTGAGGTGATTCACCCCAGCAAATATTAAAAATAGGCCCAATAAAATTCGGAAGATCGTTTGCACAATGCCAGGTTTCTTCGGTTGAATGTTTTTGTTGTCTGTTTTCATCCAGATTCCTTTTCAATAACCAATTTATTTCGCAGATACTATGATTTCATTAGAATTTCCTGCTTCGTTTAAGATTATAACGTGCGCGATCTATTTCTGTATTCTCAAAATTCATGATGTTAAGGCAAATTTTGTAAAACCTATTTCTGGTGGATGCCCCGGTTTTTTCCAGGATTTGACGAACCACCTGGATGTAATCAATGACTGTGGTTATACAGGCACATGCATCCTGATGTTGTATCCTCATCAACCCTTTTCCTGCATCTTTTGTCGTCTTGCAATTGTAAAAAAGGGCTCATTTTAAGAGATAATACTTTATATGCAATAATAATGGATTGGTGAGATGGAAATGAATTTACAAAATAAAAATCGCATTCATTACATGACTGTAATATCCTCACAGGTAGAAGCACAGCAAGTGAAGCTATTAATCGAAAGTTTACGCAGGTTTGGTGGAAGATTAGGAGAGTATCCTGTCTGGCTGTTTTGCACGGATATGAAATACTCTGAGGGGTTTTCAGAATCCGGTAGGTTAAAGCTATTCCATCTGGAAATGGACTTACCCTTTCGAAATTATCCATTTGCAGAGAAAGTTTTTGCCTGTGCTTTGGCTGAGGAATTGGCGGTTTTATCAGGCGTAAAAACGCTCATTTGGCTCAACCCGGATTGCCTGATTTTCAATCCGCCGGAGCTGTTTGTGTTGAATAAGGATTACGATGCAGCTTTTCGACCGGTGCATATTCGCAATGTTGGATCGTTGGCTAAAGAGTCTCTGGATGGATACTGGCAAGGGGTTTACGAGGTGGTGGGGGTAGATCAGGTGCCTTACACAATTGAGTCCTATGTAGATGGACAGACCATCCGTCCGTATTTCAACACGCATTGTTTTGCGATTAATCCCGACAGAGGGATTCTACAATCCTGGCGAGCCTTTTTTGTTGCCTCGCTGCTGGACAAAGCATTTCAGGACACTTATTGTCAGGACGAGTTACATCAAATTTTCCTGCACCAAGTGGTGTTGAGTGCATTATTGATGAAATCCATTGAAAAAGACCGTATATTAATGTTGCCACCGGAATATAGTTATCCCTTGCATTTGCAGGATAAACTACCAACCGACAAACTGGAAAAATCCCTCAATCAATTAGTATGCATGGTATATGAAGATGCGACCTTGCTGGATGGAATCGACATCCAGGAGCCAATTTTGTCATGGCTTAAAGGCAATAGAATAAAATCATCATAAGCTGAAAATTTGTGAGCAACTAATGATATTTCCATTATGATGTATGCAAATATAGAGGAAGAGATATGTCACAACAAGCGGATAATATCGATCGAGATAAAATTTTACAATCTTTAAGACAACAACTGGAAGAAAATGCTGATCTGAAAACAAAAGAATCCGGGCCGAAATTCTTTAAGGAACAGGTTAAGTTGTATGGGGTTAAAACAGCGATCGTTTCAAAAATCAGTAAAGATTTTTATAAAAATTTGAAAGACAGTAATAAAAATGAAATTTTTGCGATGTGCGAGGATTTATGGAAATCAGGTTACCTGGAAGAATCCTTCGTTGCCTGTAACTGGTCTTATTCTCTACACAAACAGTATGCTCCAGAAGATTTTTTTGATTTTGAAAAATGGTTAAATTTGTATGTCAATAACTGGGCATCCTGCGATACATTCTGTAACCACACCATTGGTACATTGGTTGAGATGTATCCGGATTTTATAGAAAAGCTTATCCATTGGACTCAATCAGAGAATAGATGGATGCGACGTGGCGCGGCTGTAACCCTGATCATTCCCGCCCGACATGGGAAGTATTTGCATGGGATATTCAGAATTGCTGATACATTACTGGTTGATAAAGATGATCTGGTGCAAAAAGGGTATGGTTGGATGCTAAAAGCCGCAAGCGAGACACATCAAAAGCAAGTATTTGATTATGTGATAAAAAATAAGTCAAAAATGCCCAGAACAGCATTAAGATATGCCATCGAAAAAATGCCAAAAGAATTGAAAAAAGAAGCGATGGAAAAGTAGAATTAAGTGACATTTAGGCAAACCTACCCTGAGATCATAGCTTGGATGGTTCCGAGAACCGAGAGTATGATCAAGTCATTGATTATTAAAATATTCAATTCCTTTTTTAAACAGAATTGGAAGATCAAATCCGATACAATCGTTTTTCTCTACTCATTTTCTTTCTATAATGGAAACATGTCAAAAGTTGTATTGGGTATGACAATGTCGTTGGATGGGTTCATTAATGACCGGGATGGTAGTGTTGACCGGTTATTTTCTGACCTGATGTTGGGTAATGTACTGCATGAGTTTATTCTGAATAATGAAATCATGCAGGAAGCATTACAGAATACCGGTGCGGTGGTGATGGGTAAAAATACCTTCCTGATGGGCGGGGATCCGGATTATTATGCGGATGCGTATGAATTTCAAGTGCCGATATTTGTGTTGACTTCGCATCCACCGGAGAAAAAACCGAAAGAGAATGAAAACTTGACTTTCACTTTTGTGACGGATGGGATCGAAGCTGCCATCGCCCTGGCAAAACCCGCAGCTGGCGGGAAGGATGTAGTTGTTCTTGGAGGGAAAAGTACAGCACAACAGGCTTTACATTCAGGTCTGGTGGATGAAATTCAAGTGGATATCATGCCCGTGCTCCTGGGTGGAGGAATGCGTTTTTTTGATAAGTTTGATGGCGACATCATTGAGTTACAAAAAATTGAAATTGTCGAAATGCCGATCAGAACAAACCTCAAATTTCGAGTTGTGAAGAAGAGTTTTTAAACTTTTCATCTCTTGACTGATTGAACGCTAAAAATTCTATCATTGTCCAGTAACAGGTGAAACCCAGTACCTGCCCTATAATAAACATATGTTTGAATTCTTCCCTGGTCTCAAGCTGAGCGAGTTGTATTATGGGGAAGTGGTACGACCCATCCTCGAGCGTAACTTCCCGGATTTGCAGCATTCCGCTGCCCTGATAGGCTATGGATCAGATGTGCTCGGGTTTGACACACCGGTTTCTCGTGACCATATGTGGGGCCCCAGACTGATACTCTTTCTTCCGATGAAGGATTTTGAAAGCACCAGGCAGGCTGTGGATGAGGCTTTACGACAAGAGCTTCCAGTGAGCTTTCATGGCTATTCCACCCATTTTGGCAAACCGAATCCACAGGATCATGGCGTGCGTGTTTCCGAGGAAATTGAAACAGGTCCGGTGGAGCATCTGATATCGATCGAAACGATACCCGGCTACTGGCAAAAGACCGGCGTGGTCGATCCGCTGCGAGAGCTGATGGTGACCGAGTGGTTGACCATTCCACAGCAACAAATGCTGGAATGGACGGCTGGCAAGGTTTTTCACGATGATCTGGGTTTGAAAGACATCCGCCAGCGTTATGCCTGGTACCCGCGGGATGCGTGGTTGTATTTGCTGGCCAGTCAGTGGGCACAGATCGAGGAGATTGAAGCCTTCGTAGGTCGTACCTGGCAGCTGGGGGATCCACTCGGTTCTCAGCTGGTTGCCTCTCAGATTGTTGAGTATCTGATAAAGCTGTGCTTCCTGATGGAACGCCGTTATGCGCCTTATGCCAAATGGCTGGGTACAGCCTTCAAAGAGTTGCGCTGTTATCCGGAACTGCAACCCTTGCTTTTAGGTATCCTCTCAGCAACAGATTACCCACAACGTGAAGCCTGGCTGGTGAAGGCTTATACACTGGTAGCCGAGCTTCACAATGCTCTCCTAATTACCCCACCGATCGACGTGCGCACACGCACCTACTCTGGCTGGCATGTCTACAACGCCGAGCAGCGTGAACTGGGGCTGGATGATCTCAAGAACACCCGTCCACATCAGGTGATCTTCGCCGGGAGGGTTGTAGATGCCATTCGTTCTCGGATCAGTGACCCGGAGGTACTGGCATTGCGTCCCAACCTCGGTTCGGTCAGCCAGTTTCTGAAGGAATCTTGCCCGGCGGTGCAGAGCACAGCTTTTTGCCGTGGTCTGGAGGATGATTTACGGGAGGGAGAATAGCCTTGCAGCGTGATCTGGCTGATAGCGGGGTGGATCACCAGATTACCTAATCGTAAGATAGAATACGTGTCTGCTAACAGGGTCGCAAATTTGTTTTCGAATTGTGTAATGATGAAATTGGACATTGGTTAATATTCTTCCGTTGAACTTCCAGCCATTGGTTGACAGGTTTGCAAAACAGATTGTAGCAGGGGGACCTCATGATCTATTGCTGATACAGTCAGTCATCCAATATTTTGTTATTTATTCAGTAGATGAATGAAAGTTATTCATGATGTGAATGAAAGTTATTCATGATGTGAAGGGCAGTTATTCAAGTGATGAATAAGTTATCATTTCGAAATAGGAATCTTGATATTTACCAAGAACAACCGGATGCAATTCGTGGAGTGTATAATCAAATAATGGGTTATTCTGACGATAATCATTTTCAATTCCTCTACAAAAACACAAACCCGGAGTTCGGTTTTGAAGCAAAAACGTCCGCAGAATTCACCATCTGGCAAGATCGTTATCGTGCCCGCTTGCGGGAGGTGCTTGGTCTTGATCGAATGCAGGAGAATCTCAAAGATTTCCGACCCAGTGTCTACCAGGTGGATGAAGAGGATACTGGTAAGTTTATTCGCCAGCGCTGGGTGCTGCAGGTGGAACCAACTGTCCCGTTGCCATTTATTCTGCTGAAGCCCAAAGAAATCCCTGGTCCACTGCCATTAATTCTGACTCCGCATGGTCATATGAAAAATACTGAGCTGTATGCAGGCATCACCACCAGTCCTGAAGAAGAGCAATTCATTCTGGAAGGGGACCGGGATATTGCGGTTCAGGCAGTCCGCGAAGGCTATCTGGTGATTGCTCCTACGACCCGTGGATTTGGAGAAACACGGACAGAACAGGGGAGAGCTGAGGATCAACAAAATTCCTGCCGGGATTTGCTGGTGCACGATTTGTTGGTGGGTCGAACACCTACAGGAGATCGGGTTTGGGATATCTCGCGATTAATCGATTGGGCATTCAGTACATTACCTGTGGACAAACAGCGTGTGGCAATCACTGGCAATTCGACCGGTGGGACGATCTCCCTGTTTGCTGCAGCCCTGGATGAGAGGATTAATTTATCTGCACCGGGTAGTTATTTCTGCACCTTCGCAGGTAGCATTGGCTCCATCTATCATTGTGAATGCAATTACATTCCCGGATTGTTAACCCTGGGTGAGATGGCTGATGTTGCCGGGTTGATTGCTCCCCGTCCATTTATGGCGATCAATGGCAAAGAGGACCCGATTTACCCCATCGATGAAGTGTATAAAGCTTTTGAACATCTGAAGAAAATTTATGCTGTCGCTGGTGTGTTAGATAATGCAGAGCTCTTTGTTGGCGACGGTGGTCATCGCTATTATAAGGCAGGTGTGTGGACGTTCATCCGCAGTCATTTTGCTCAAAAGTAATGCGTTAATGTCGAGTCTAACCTGGTTGCTGCAGTAGCCACTCCGGAATGGATTGGATCTGAATTTCTTTATCACCAATTCTGATCGGATTCTCGTTATCATCGGAGAGGATCAATAGGTTCTGGGCATCCACCGTTTTTACAGCATCCTGTATGGCACGAATTTCTCGCTCTCGGGTTGCGGGATTACTCAGGTTTTGTGTTACCTGAATCAACGTGCGGGTTTCAGGCAGGTAAAAATCAATCTCAAAACCATTCTGGGTGGTCAGGTAAAAGATTTCTTTCGATTGCCTGCGCAGTTCCAGAAAAATCAGATTTTCGAGAAGCTTTCCTGTATTGGGTGAGAAGTGAAAACCAATTGCATTCACTAAACCAGTATCGATACCATAAATTTTCTTCGGTAAAACCTGCTGCCGTTTTACAGAGAAATCATAAATGCGGGTGGTGAATAACAACCAGCTATCTTCCAGATATTCGATGTAATTCGTGACGGTGTTAACACTCCCCAGACGTAGATGTTCCTTTATTTTATTAAAGGAGACCATGCCTGCTGGATTGCTCATTAAAAATAAACCCAATTCTTTTAATGCCTGAACATTTTCCAGGCCATATCTGGTGGCAATATCTCGAAATAAAACATCATCATATAAAGTTTTCAGGATTGGCAGTTCAGGATATTTGAGGGCATCGGCAATACCACCTTGTCGCAAGTATGTAACGAGAGCAGCGCTCAAACTTCCCTTTTCGATCGTCGATAATTGTTGTGACTTGAACTCAGTCTCCCCCCGGAAAAGTAAAAACTCTCGAAATGAAAACGGAAAGATTTCAATAGGGATATGCCTGCCGGTTAAACGGGTGCCTAATTCGCGACTGAGGAGGGCTGCATTGGAACCGCTGATGTAGAATTTGAATCCCAAATCAATAAAACGGCGAACGAAATGTTCCCAGCCGTCCACGTTTTGTACCTCATCGATGATAAAAATTTTTCTCTCGCCAAATATTTCAATTAAAGTTTGATAAAGATCATTTGCGTCCTGGGCTTGAAATCCAATAAAGCGATCATCTTCAAAATTTAAATAATAGTATGCTTCCTTACCCAAAGTATGGGCAAATTGAGCTAACAAAGTAGATTTTCCAACCCGTCGGAGTCCAGATATGATCACAGCATGGGGAAGCGCTGAAGCCTTCTGAACATCGTTTAATTTTTCACGTTGAATGCCGGTGTCCCTTTGCCAGAAAATTTCTGATTGTTCGAAGAGAATTGTGCGTATTTGATCTTTTGACCAACGATCTTTCCAGATGATTTCATTCATACTGAAATCATACATCAAAATGATTTCACTGTCAATGAAATCATTTGCCTATTTGTTTTCACTGACAATGAAATCATTTAACGAAAATCATCCTTGCAGCAGGTTGGTTTCCTTTATATAATCACAGTACCATGTGTATCATGGAAACCATTTCAATCTGTAACTTTATATTTCCTTCATCATTCGAGTTCAAAATACCTGATCCACTGTATTGCTATTAAGATTATGACAGATGGATTGATCGTTCCGGGAGGGAAAAGATGTCAAAGAAGGTTCTGGTTGGGTATGCAACCCGCTATGGGTCTACCGGGGATGTGGCTGAGACCATCGCGCATGTCGTGCACGAAGCTGGTATTGAAGTGGATGTTTGTCAGGTGCGGGATATTAAGTCCCTGACTGATTACAACGCCGTCATTCTGGGGGCACCGCTATTTATGTTCCACTGGCATAAAGATGTACTGCGATTTTTATCCAAACATCAGCGCATTCTTCTGGATTTACAGGTAGCTATTTTTGCCTTGGGACCTACCCATGATCCATATGATGAGCAGGAGTGGCGTGATTCCTGGTCACAACTCAATAAGGAATTGGAAAATTACTCCTGGTTGAAGCCGGTGGAGATAGAGATGTTTGGTGGCAAGTATGATCCGACCAAGCTCAAGTTTCCGCTCAAGATGGTGGCAGGCAGTGTACCAGCCAGTGATATCCGGGATGAGGAAGCTATTCAAGCCTGGGCGAGAAAACTGATAGAAAAGCTTTAAATTCAGTCCTTAGCACTTGCAGAATTGAGGAAATTAAATTATTTTCCATATACAAAATATTGACAAAATTTGTAAATATCTATAATGGAGTCATTCTGTTTGATTTAAATGGAGGATGACTCATGCAAAGTAAACTTACACCATATATGAACTTTCGTAAAAACACCCGCGAAATAATGGCTTTTTATCAGTCTGTTCTGGGTGGAAAACTGACAATGAACACTTTTAAGGAATTTGGCGTATCGCAAAACCCTTCTGAAGATAATAACATCATGCACTCCTTGCTGGAAACAGAAAATGGTATGACTTTAATGGCAGCAGATCTTCCCAAATCTGAGGATTTACAAGTAGGAACAAATATCAGCATTACCCTGAGTGGTGATAATTCTGAAGAATTAACTCGATATTACAATATGCTTTCAGCTGGTGGAACAATTGTTGAACCCCTGGCAAAAGCCCCCTGGGGTGATTCATTTGGCATGTTCGTGGATAAATTTGGGATTAACTGGATGGTGAATATTGCAGGTACACCAGCTTAATCAATTAAGAAATATAAAAGGGATGTGCCTTGCATTAAATGTCACATCCCTATTATCTTAATTTTGCAAAATAACCTGGAAGACCACCGAATCTTGACTGCGAAAGACTTCAACCAGTCCTGGATCATTTTCGGCTACTTTCAGAAAATTTTTGTGATTCAAATCTGAAAGCACATACTCGGACCCGAAATTCCCTGCGATCATAGCGGACGGATTATCTATCCTGCCTTTGGTGATCTCAACCCAGGTGGTATACAAATCCTGATTGTAATACAACATGTAGGTGGGATCGAGGCCGATCAGGTAAGTGTTTTGTGTATTATAGAAAAACAAGCGCGGAAAATCATCCCAATCGGTTTGAAAAACTCGGGATCCAGCCGGTGTATTGGCTGACAGCCAGGCTGATGATTCTGCATAGGTTTCAAATGGTTTGGATTTTTGGATGCTGGTTTGAGCGGATTGTTGAGTTATCCAGATTCCTGGAATGAGGATTGCAATTAAAGCAATCGGTGGGAGCCATTTATATGGGCGATTACTTGCCTGATCCATTGTGGATTGAATGAGGGGAGTCCAGGCAAAAGCTGCGAATATCAGGGCAAAGGGTGGAAAATATTCGATGAAGCGGCGGGATTGGAATAACATCAGACCAAACAAAACAGCCAGAACAAAACTGACAGCGGTCCGTAAATCCATTCGTTTTCCATGAAAACCCAGGGCAAAAGTACCGCTGATAAAAGCGACCAATGCAAAGAGAGAATTCTTCAGAATTTGAGCGGTAGTATAGGGATACCACTCACTGCCCACACTGATGGATGTGGTTTCAAATAATTTTGGCAGGATGTGTGAGGTGGTAAAAATGATGTTGTAGGGGAAAAATGGATTGATTACCATTCCCAGACCAATTCCAATACCGGCATAGAGCAGGGGTTGTAATTCCAATTTGTGCGAGAATAACCAATTGACAGCCACATACCCACCTGCCAGGACCAGCAGTAATGGGAAAGCATTGTATAACCAGACATAAAAGAAGCCAAGAAACAGCAGACGCTTATACTTCTTCCGCAACAACCAATCCAATCCCACCATCAGAACTAAGAGGGATAGTGATTGTGCCCGTGTGATGCTCATGCGGTAAATAAATGCTTCCGAAACTGCCACCAATCCGAAAGCCCATAAGAGAGCCAGAGGGATTTTTTGATTTTTAAATAAGTTCCAGACACTCATAAAAGCCAGGCTGGCAAAAAACACAGCTGCCAACTTTGCGCCTGTGATTAAATTACCGAATGTAAAAGGGATTAAGGCTACATGAAAGAGAAAATGGTGATCATAATACTCGCGTGCATTTAAGATGGATA
The DNA here is from genome assembly GCA_963765655.1 of uncultured Chloroflexia bacterium. Classification (GTDB taxonomy): domain Bacteria; phylum Chloroflexota; class Anaerolineae; order Anaerolineales; family Anaerolineaceae; genus UBA6170. Next base: position 255,890 of record CAVXXH010000003.1, on the reverse strand, counting down.
ATGGTAACCAGTTAAATTCTGGGGTGAGTCCTTCGGTACGCATCAGGTAAGCCAATTTGATGTGATAATAACCATCGTTATCCGGTAAATCTGGTGTAGAAAATTGGACCAGAGACAGAAAAACGATAAAAATTATCCACAATAAAAAACCAGTGCGGATATCTGCCCAGTTAAGAGCAATTTTTTTTTCGAATATGGTTGCCCATTTTGGAAAGGAGGGTATTCGTAGAATCGATTGCATTTTTCTTCCTTGAATTATGGTAAAAAAATGCAGATTAGTTTTTCATAACCTGCATTTTTTGGAACGAACTTTGTCTAAAAATTAATCCTCATCGTCAATTTCATCGTCGTCGTCTTCATTGTCATTGCTATCATTGTCATCGTCATCGTCGTCGTCATTATCATTGCTGTCATCGTCATAGTCATCATCATTGCTATTACTATCATCGTCGTCGTCGTTGCTGTTCATGTCATCATCGTCGTCGTCGTTGCTGTTCATGTCATCATCGTCGTCGTCATTGCTGTTCATGTCATCATCGTCGTCGTCATTGCTGTTCATGTCATCATCGTCGTCGTCATTGCTGTTCATGTCATCATCGTCGTCGTCATTGCTGTTCATGTCATCATCGTAGTCGTCGTTGCTATTCATGTCATCGTCTTCGTTGTCGTTACTGTTCATATCATCGTTATCATTGTCATCTGATGACATATCCAGACTGCCTGCCAGTAAAGCGGAATCGAGGGCACGATTAACTTCTGCCTGAATTACTTCTGGAACGGAAACAGCAAGACCGGTGAGAACTTCAGCATATTTGGATAATGCGGCTGTAATGTCTGTTGCCAATTCGGCTGCTCGGGTTGGATCTGATTTTGTAACTGTTTCCAGTTCAAATAGAGCACCATTGATGGCTGATTCGAAGGCCAATACGGTTTGTTTTATCTCAACATAACGACCTTCATTAACCAGTTTGCTGATTTCTTCCAGTCGTTCTTCAGCATATGAAATTTTTAATTGTGCACGATTAGTTGCATCTTTAGAAAGATTCAGTTGGGTTTGTTCAAAAGTTGTTTTCAGAGAATACAACGCATCTCCGGGTATTGCTGATTTAGCGGCAACGCCGGTAGCTCCGACCGCACCGAAGAGGACTACTGCGATCAGGGTTATAAAGAGTAAAGGTCGTAAGCGATTTGATTTGGTTTGTGATTTCATTTTATCTCCTAATTTCATATATTTAATTTGTTATTTGTACCAATCATAGCCATTTCCTTATCTTCTTCACACCGCTATAAGTCCGAATATTGAAGAGACCAAAGGTCCATAATCTTAAGACTTAAGTCTGATAGGATCAGCGACTTTGGTTCTAGGCATCTGTAAACGCGAATATGTATAATAATGAAGGGAAAATGTATAATTGAGAATGAGGGATGGGAGCATCTGTTGTATTTAAAATTAATTGAAAAATTAAAAAGTTTAGATCTCAGTCAACGATTTATGCTGGCAGGATTATTAACATTGTTTGCAGGGATGTTGGGAATTGGATTCTGGGTTGAGAATCAAATTACAACAGGTGTGATTCATCGGACTGGCGCTACCACAGCTCTTTATGTGGAAAGTTTTGTTGCTCCAAACTTACAGGAATTGGGAACATCCGAAGAAATTCTTCCTGAACATGCTCTGGCTTTAGAAAACCTTTTATCGGACACACCGCTCGGACAACAGATTGTGGCTTTTAAGGTGTGGAACACGCGCGGAAAAATGCTGTATTCCAATGATGCCACCTCTATCGGAAAAAGTTACCCAATGACGGAGGGCTTATTACGTGCAAGATTAGGAGAAGTTGTCTCAGAGATCAGTGCACTGGATGAAGAAGAAAATGTAGACCTAAAAGAACAATATGGCCAATTATTAGAAACATACAGCCCGGTATGGTTAAGTGGCACCAATCAAGTGATTGCCGTCGCTGAGTTTTACCACCTGACAGATGATCTTGAAAAAGAAATTGAAGTATTGAAACGTCGAAGTTGGTTGGTAGTGGGCTTTATCATTTTCCTGATGTATTTGTTTCTTTCCGGATTTATCCGAAATGCAAGTAATACCATATCCCGACAACAAGCGGAATTAAGTCAGAAAGTCAACCAATTAACGGATTTGCTGGATGAAAATCAAAAATTAAACGAACGCGTCCGAAAAGCATCAGCCAGTGTTGCTTTATTAAATGAAGACTATCTAAAACGAATTGGTGCAGAATTGCATGATGGACCTGCTCAGGATCTGGGGGTATCTATTTTAAAACTTGATTCGACCATCGGGAAAATTGAAAAGAATCTATCAAAACCTGTCGATCCAAAAATCATCCCTGATCTTACGGAAATTGAAAAATCCATGCAAACTGCATTGAAAGAGATGCGTGGGATTGCCACCGGTTTGGTGCTTCCTCAATTGGCTGAATTGGATCTATTTGACACGGTTTCCCACGTGGTTCACAAACACGAACAACAAACTAACACCCCTGTTAACCTGGAGATTGAAGGTGAAACGAATGGAACAGCTTTACCCATTCGCATAACCTTGTATCGATTAATTCAAGAGGCTTTGCATAATGCATATTATCATGCAAAAGGAGCCGGTCAAAGTGTTTGTGTAAAAAACAATAGTGATCATATCCTGTTGGAGATTTCTGATACTGGACCGGGTTTTGATGTTTTCACGATCCTGGAAAATACAGACCGGTTGGGAATCAGTGGCATGCGGGAAAGAGTAGAAAGTATTGGGGGCAGGTTTGAAATTGAAAGCAAAATGGGTGTGGGGACAACCATTCGTGCTCGCTTACCAAAAAGTGTAAATGGAGACCGAAAAAATGGACGAAAATGATAAGTTGCCAGCGGTTAGCAGGATTGTGATCGTCGATGACCATGCCTTGTTTCGGGATGGTTTGGCAACGATCCTGGATGCGGAGGATGATCTCGAGGTAGTCGGGCAGGGGGGCAGTGCAGATGAAGCCATTCAATTGACAAGAAATTTTACGCCAGACCTCATTCTCATTGATCTGGATATGCCAGGAGGGGGTTTGAACGCAGCCAAAGTGATCTCAAATGAGATCGGAGAAACAAAAATTGTTGTTCTTACCGCCTCTGAAGAAGATAATAACCTGCTTAATGCACTCAAAATTGGTGCGCAAGCTTATATCCTGAAGGGGGTAGCTGCGAGAGAATTATTGCGTATTTTGCGAATGGTTATTGATGGAGAAAATTACGTTCCTCCGGCATTGGCAGCCAGTATGTTGTTGGAAATGAATATGTCCAAAACTCATCCGAAAAAGGAAGTTGAAAATCCCATTGATAGCTTAACCAGTCGCGAAAAGGACATACTGGAAGGACTTGCCAAAGGATTAAGCAATAAGGAAATCGGGCAAAATTTATTTTTATCTGAGAAAACTGTAAAACATTACATTACGATTATTCTTCAAAAATTACAGGTTAGAAACAGGGTGGAAGCAGCATTGCTAGCGCAAAAAAGAGAATTAGATGAATAACTAATTTGGGATAACAAGCAATAATCCACCCATTTTTTTCTAAAAATCATACAATCCCATACGCCTGCATGGCTTTTGCAACTTTCATAAACCCGGCGATATTGGCACCGACGACATAATTCCCTTTACAACCATAAGTCTCAGATGCTTCCAGCGCGTTTCTGTGTATATTCTTCATAATCACTTGTAATTTCTGGTCTACCTCTTCTCGGCTCCAGGTCATGCGAATACTGTTCTGTGCCATTTCGAGACCCGAGACAGCCACTCCGCCTGCATTGGCTGCTTTTCCAGGACCAAATAACACGTTGTGGTTCAGAAAGACATTCACTGCATCCAGATTGGAGGGCATGTTTGCCCCTTCTGAAACACAATAACAACCATTATTCACCAGTGATTGGGCGTTGTTTTGGTCAATTTCATTCTCATGCGCTGAAGGAAAAGCAACGTCCACTTCGATATTCTGTTCACGCAACACATCCCAGACACCTTTATTTTCGTAATAAGGAACATTGTATTTCTGGGCGTATTCGCTCATGCGTCCCCGCCGGTAATTCTTCAGTTCCAGAATAAATTGCAGTTTTTCCTGGTCGATACCTGCTTCATCCACAATCGTCCCATTTGAATCGGAAATGGTGATGGCTTTTGCACCCAACAGAATCAATTTCTCAATCGTGTATTGGGCTACATTGCCCGATCCACTAACCGCACAGATTTTGCCTTTGATATCGATATCCCGGGTGGCAAGCATTTCCTGGGCGAAATAAACCGCACCATACCCGGTCGCTTCCGGTCGAATCAGGCTACCACCATACTCCAACCCTTTGCCGGTCAAAACACTGGTATTGGCATTCACAATCTTGAGATAGTAACCATACAGGTAGCCAATTTCTCTGGCACCTACACCAATATCACCGGCAGGCACATCCGTATCCGCGCCAATATGCCGATATAACTCGCGCATGAAGGATTGGCAAAAATGCATCACTTCACTATCAGATTTTCCTTTGGGATCAAAATCCGAACCTCCCTTAGCTCCCCCCATGGGCAGGGTAGTTAGTGAATTTTTGAAAATTTGCTCAAAACCCAGGAATTTAATAATACCCAAATTGACGGAAGGGTGGAATCGCAAACCTCCCTTGTATGGGCCAATCGCATTATTGAACTGTACCCGAAATCCACGATTGACCTGGACCTCTCCATTGTCGTCCACCCAGGGCACGCGGAACATGATCACCCGATCTGGGATGACGATGCGGTCATAAATTTTGGTTTTGATGAAATCCGGGTGTTTTGGCACCATCGGTTCAAGTGAATGCAGCACTTCGATAGCAGCCTGAATAAATTCGGGCTGTCCGATTTCTTTTTCAACTAAATTGGCAATTACATCCTGGATGACTGACATCGTATTCTCCTTCAGAAAATTAGGTAAAAATTTTGTTCGAATACCAATAAGGAAAATAGAGAAATTAGATCAAAATGATAAATATGATAGTGAATATTATCCAGGATATTTGAGTCAAAATCAAGCAGGAGTTTTCACTTCGTTCCTGTAGATGATCCCCCAACCATTTTTTCCATCAACCTTGACCGTTAATGATTGATCGAGTTTTATATGCCGGGTAAAGACTCCCTCATGCTCAACAGGTTGTCTCGACAACCAATCCCAATGGATACGATACGGTTGAGAGTATGGCATACTGAAATATTTCACATCGAGGTTGATGATATTGTGAAAGTAGTGTGAACCCTGACTGAGTTCAACTATTACATTTTCCTGGGTAGCTTCCACAATTACCCTGGCACCACAGATTTGCCCCCAGGTAACGGGAATCCCCAGCCAGGGATCCAGTGTGCCTAATCTACCAAAAACGATCAATATATAAGGTCGGTTTGCTTCCAATAACCTCTTGTTGTGGTTCTCTAATTCCATGGCAATCTGTTTAGTCAATTTGAGATCAAAGCAGTCTGGTTTCACATAAACAATATCCTGCACGCCTTCCAGAATCCCATTCCCTAGCACATGTTTGGATGCTATCAAAGTCTCTGCATGGGATAATTCTTCCTCCGAGATCACCAGGTTGTCTTTTGGTATTTTCATAGGGCGAACCTGCAATAGGTTGAAGCGATGGGGGTTGAAAGTCATCGCAAATTCGATTTCAACTGGATAAGACAATTTTGCTTCAAATGTTTGCAGGATTTGATTAATCAGGTTGTTGTAGGGAATTGTGCTCAGGTGGAGCAGGGGAGCAAAGGTCAACACTCGTGGCCCATTTTCCCCCATACCCATCGATAAACGATCCGTTTCGAGATCATACGTGGAAACGAGATGCTCCAGAACCTGGTCATTTTCTGCGGTTCGTATATTTTCCTGTAGCATGTGTTCGGTTTCTTTGATGGGATTGTATTCATACTCCTCGCTCATATTGACGACCCAGAATTCATTTTGAGTTTCCTGAAGTGTATCCTGAATGGTTTTGAAAGGCGGAGGGAAGGTGGGATACTTTGGGGAATACGTCCAGGTTTTGCCCCCATCCACCACTGTCTTTCCCAGTCCCAATGCCAGGCTGACAACCCCATCCTCAGGTCTGGCAGGTTTAATGGGATAAAAGTTGTACGAACGGGCAACCCCGGATAGTTCGGGATAATAGCGGTTTTGATGACGTTTCCCGACCATTTTCTGAATGATCACCGCCATCTTTTCGGTGTGAATATCCAGGTTGGTCGCTTTGCAATAATCTTTAGCCACTCGAAAATATGTGGATGCCCACACAAATTTGATAGCTTCGACAAGCTTTTGGAAACGAGTTTCCAGATTCACAGCATTATTTGGAATCATCTTTGTTAAGTAAACACCGGCGAAGGGTTGCTGCATGGTGTCTTCCAATAGACCGGAAGACCGGATCGCCAGGGGCATGTTCCATTTTTCAAGCAAATTTCGTAGTTCTCCCAGAACTTCGAAGGGAATGGTTGCTTGTTGGAAAGCATGCGCAATACGATTGTCTTGAACCGATGAAAATGCAATCTCTGCTAATGGGTTTCGCTCTATAAATGCATCAAATACACTGGTTCCGATGACCACCATATCCGGTATATCAATCTGTATGTCTGGTATTTCATCTGGGTTAATATCTTTCAGCACCTCTCTGGCATTCAATAAGCCGAGTGCTTTTCCGCCAATTTCAAATTGACTATCCGGAGATATTTCAGATGGTCCCCGTTTCCTGATCATGGAGATAAGTTTACAAGGATATAACTCCTCAGGCATCCCGGCTGCCATTGTTTTTAGATCCAGCTGCGTTCATGACAGGCACGGGCGACTCGATCGATAGCTAGCATATAACTGGCATCACGCATAGAGACATTGTACTTTTGGGCAAAATTACTGACATCCATGTATGCGGATGTGATTTGTGTATCTATTTTGCTGAGAACTTCTTCTTTTGGCCAGAAATAATTCATGTTGCCCTGTACCTGCTCAAAATAACTGCAGATCACGCCACCAGAATTGGCAAGGATATCAGGGACAACCGTGATGCCACGAGCGCTTAATGTGGGGTCCACCTCAGGATCGGTGGGACCGTTGGCAGCTTCTATGATGATCTTTACTCGGGGGTTAATCCTATCAACATTGTCCTTACGGATTTGATTTTCTAATGCAGCTGGAACCAGAATATCGACATCCTGTGCGAGCCAATCATCGCCAGGCAGGCACTCATACCCGAGTGTTATGGCTTTTTCTTTGTCTATTTCGCCGAAATGATTGGTGATCGAGAGTAATTGGTCAAAATCGATTCCAGCATTCTTAACAAAGGTATAAGAGGCACGGTCAGTATGATTCCAACATGCTACACTGGCGATCGTGCCGCCCATTTGATGGTAGAGCTGCGCAGCGTGCTGCCCGACCATTCCAAATCCCTGAAAACTGGCGCGGGTTTTACTGATATCGATTCCCAGATCTTTGAGCACCTCACGCAGAATGACCATAGCGCCATATCCCGGAGCTTCTTTACGTCCCTTGGATCCGGCTTGATGGATTGGTTTCCCGGTGATAAAACCGGGGCTTTTCTTGTTGTGAATGGTTTCAAATTCATCCAGCATCCAGAGCATATGTTGTGGCCCGGTCATCATATCCGGTCCAAGCACATCCCACTCCGGACCTGAAAGATGGGCAATTCTACGCACAAAGCCACGACAAATCCTTTCCTGTTCGGTAGAGGTGAACATCTGGGGGTCACATACCACTCCGCTGCTGCTTCCACCTAAGGGTAGATTGTTGATGGCGCACTTCCAGGTCATCCACATGGCTAATGCCCGAATGGTATCAATCGTTTCAGATGGGTGAAAACGCACGCCGCCTTTACTAGGACCTCGTGCGTCGTTGTATTGCACCATGAAACTTCGCAGGATGATCGGATCGCCATTATCCATGAATATTGGCAGGGAGAAATGGTATTCACGCATGGGAACCCGCAAGAATTCGCGGGTTGGCTGATCCAATTCTAATAGATTGGCACACCGGTCAAATTGTTTAAGCGCCATATCAAAAATATTGTAGGTTGGGAAATAATTCATGGATCACAGCCCCTTTCAGGAATAGGGAATATTTAGGTGTGAGGAAGTGATGTTAATAGGAATTAAGATGATTGTACTATAGGAGTTGTTGAGTTGTTAAGTTCATAAGTTCATAAGCACTCATCAACTTATGAACTTATGAACTAGTTTACCAACTTCGCTTTCAACGTCATGGGTACATTTGAGAGTGCCACCGAAACAGGGCAACCAGATTTTGCTGCTTCTGCCATCTCCTGAAAGGCTTCCTCGCTGACTCCGTCTACTTTGGCTTCACATTCCAGATGGATCCCGGTGATGCGGGCTTTACCATCGATCGTACCCAATGAGACAGATGCTACGGTATGGATTTGTTCTGGGTTAAATCCCTCTTTGGTAAGATTACCACTGAAGGCCATAGAGAAACAACCAGCATGTGCAGCTGCGATTAATTCCTCGGGGTTGGTTCCAACACCTTCCTCAAATCGGGAAGCAAAGCTATATGCACCTTCATATGCCCCACTGCCCAATTTCATTGTTCCTTTTCCTTCTTTTAAAGTTCCTTGCCAAACGGCTTCTGATTTTCGTACTGCCATCGTTTCCTCCAGATTATAATGATTACTCATTCATTGTAACCACTCTGGGCACACAATCCCAATCCGTGTAAGAAGTTTTAGATCGCTACCTTTTTTATTTGGTGATCTAATCTCCGCTGTGTTAAAATGAATTGTCATTTAAATATCCTGGCACGTGGATGCTTTTTATATAGTTTTTATTTTACAGGACTAAAATTGAATCGATCCATTCTAGAAACAAAACTATATGTCCCTCCCGCTCGTTCATAATCGGATTAACCGAGCTGGACTGGTCAGGCAATTAAATGATGGACTTCGTCCTGGTTGTAGGATTATCCTGCTGTGTGCACCTGCAGGTTATGGTAAAACGTCTTTGCTTAGCGAATGGATTTCGAGTGCGAAAGCGGATGCAGAATTTGCCTGGTTGTCACTGGAGCCAGCGGATAATGAACTGGTACGTTTTTTCACCTATCTGACAGCGTCGCTTAGGGTTTCTTCCTGCCTGGTCTAACAACCTTGATGGATGATCTGTTTGCTTCTCCAACCCTACCCGCTCCTCAGGATCTGGCAGCGGTGTTGATTAATCCATTGAATGCTTACCAGGGTTCCCTGGTGATTGTTCTGGATGATACCCATGTTATTCATAATACCGAAATTCACACAGCACTGTCATACCTGGTCGATCATCTTCCTCCGCATGTTCATCTTGCTCTGGCAACTCGATCTGATCCACCACTGCCCATACATCGTATTCGGGCTCGAGGGCAACTGGTGGAGCTACGACTCAATGAATTGCGCTTCGACCGTGAGGAGATCAGAGATCTTTTAGGGCAGACCATAAAATTGGAGCTCAGCGACCAGGAATTATCGCTTCTGGAATCAAGATCAGAAGGTTGGGTGGCTGGGATACGTATGCTATTGCTTTCCACGCTGGGTAAACAAAATCTCAAAGAAATACTACAAAACCTTTCAGGGCATCAGCGCTACATTATGGATTTCCTGTCTGAAGAAGCGCTAAATAATCAGGATGAAGCTATTCAAGCATTCCTTCTTGAAACAGCTGTACTCGAAAGATTCTGCCCTGCACTGTGTGATGCCGTTACCCAAAAGACAAATGGTCAGATAATATTGGAAGGATTAGAACGTGCCAATTGTTTCCTGATCCCGCTGGATGAAAACCGTAATTGGTATCGCTATCATCATTTATTTGCAGACCTGTTACGGGTGAGAGTTGAAACAGAAGGAACAAAATAATCCCGGACTTACCAAATCAATTCACGAACGTGCCGGACATTGGTTTGATGAGAACCATTATTACGAAGAAGCCGTACAACAATATATTCTAGCTGGTCCAATTATGAAAGATCGGCGGAGATTGTTGAAGAAAGGACAATCGAACTCTTCGCTCATGGAAGGTTGCACCAACTGCTTAGCCTGGATACGACTATTACCGGATGAATTGGCGGAACAACGCCCCGGGTTGAATATCTATCAGGCATGGGCATTGGCATTTGCTTCCAAAGCTGATGAAGCTGAACAACATTTACGTCAGGCAGAAATTCTTATACCAAAAATGGGCTTTACAGAGTTTGATCAAATTCGTATGCAGGCAGAAATCCGCGCCATTCGTAGTCTCATCTCCATCATCAGTGGGAATATAACAGCAGCTATTGCGTTAACCAAGTTACCCGACGATATCGTTCCGAAAAGCTCTCAATTTGCCCGTGGTGTTCATCGCTGGGCAGTTGGGTATGGTTTGCGGATTTTGGGAGATATGGAAGGTGCCATTCGATGTTTCACTGAGGCACTTGAGATTGGATTTGAGCTCGATAATTTATTTTCGATTGTAACTACCTCGGTTGATCTGGGTGAAATAATTCGCCAAAAAGGGGATCTGCAAAAAGCAGAAGCAATTTTTAGATCAGGATTGGAAAGGTCGCTGCAATCATCCAGCGGACCAGGTTATATAGGCAGGCTGGAATCCTTCCTGGCAAATATTCTGGTGGAACGGCGTGAACTGGAAGAAGCAGGAGAATTAATTGAACACGCTATTGAGCATAACAAGCAATGGGAAAACCCCAACCATACTGTTTATGCATGGTTGATCAAAGCGCGTTATTACTTAGCTTTGCAAAAGTATGAGCAGGCTCATAAAGCTATCGAGAATGCACTGCAATGGACTCAAAAATTCCCCGTGGTAGCTTCCCTGAAAGCATCTCTGGATTTATTTATGGTTTCACTCTGGTTGGTGATGGGGGAGAATCAACAAGCTGCAAACTGGCTGGTTAATCAGAATATCGAAGGGATTCTACGAAAAGACAGTATCAATGAAAGTGATGAATTGATTATCCTGGCTGCGGCTAAGGAGATGATTGCAAGCGAACAAACTTCTGCAGCTCTTGAACTTTTAGCTCTGTTGGAGAACACTTCCCGTGAACGCAATCGTGTAACCACTTTGATCCAGGCGCTGGTTTTGAAGTCCTGTACGTTATCAGAATCTTCTCAGGCGGTAACTACTTTAAAGTCTGCTTTGGAATTGGGATTGCCGCGTGGATTTCGGCAGGTTTTCATCGAACATGGGGAATGTTTGCTTCCAACATTGGAAAATTGTCAGGGCATCAGTGGGGTCAGCGATCTATTAGCGGTAATTTATCAGTGTCAGGCACAAACGCATGGGGAAACGCTGTTAACCAGAAGAGAGCTGGACATCCTGCGCTGGATGGCAGCGGGATTATCCAACGCAGAGATTGGCAACAAATTATTTATTTCCGCCGGAACGGTTAAGGCGCATAGTGCTGCTATTTATCGTAAATTGGATGTTGCCAACCGGGCTGAAGCCATTTCAAATGCGAAAGACCTGGGATTGATCTAACCCAACCTTCCTAAACCCAAAAATAAACCTTTTCTTAACCCGATCGGCAGATGGCAATCAGGGTTGTTGTGGATATACTCACGTCTAGAAAGTGAGATCCAATGAAATCAACCAGACTTTATATAAAAATAACATTATTGGAAAGAATAGATGACCACTGGTCGATCTGGTTTGAAGGTTTAACAATCCTTCCGATATCGGAAACGGAATCCCTTCTAACCGGAAAAGTCCAGGATCGGGCTGCAGTTCATGGTTATTTAGAGCGGATTCGCGATCTAAATCTTAAATTTAGTTCAATTATCGTGGAGGAAAAATGAACGCAAATACACTTAGAATCTTCATTGCCATTTTTTTGATAGCCCATGGTCTGATACATTATAGCCTGACCTATGTGCCTGTCCCGAAGCCGGGCGAATTACGCACCCCCTTCTGGCCATCCTGGTCGCGAACGGATACTGATCCAGCATGGTTGGTATCCAAGATGGGAATATCGAACAATGTCGTCCGTGGCGTGGGGAGCGCGCTGTGGTTATTGACCGTGGCAGGTTTTTCTCTGGCTGGACTGGGTTTACTGGGAGTACCTGGATTAAACCAGCTTTGGCAGGGGAGTGCTTTCCTGGGAGCAGCTGCATCATTATTGTTATTAGCTTTTTACTGGCATCCATGGCTGGTTGCTGGTGTTCTGATCAATTTGGCTGTGTTTGCCGGGCTGGCACTGCATTGGCCAAAATCACTATTTTCTTAATGGAGGAATCTCATGAGTATTATTAATCCCTTTACCGTTGTTGTTACCTTTGCCATAATTCTTGCTGTGCTGGCATACTTTCGACCGAAGACAGGCAGAATTGTTACCGGTATTTTTTTCCTGACCATGGCGCTTGGCGTGAACGTTCCGATTATTATTTACAGATCCCACTTTGTTTGCAGCTACTGGAGCCAAAGCCTTTCTACCGATATACCGCTGGTTCTTTGGTGAGATTCTGGCAACATACCCGGTACCGTTTGTGATGGCTTTGATTCTCTTCGAAACAAGCGTTGGACTACTGATCCTCAGCAAGGGTAAAGCCGTCAAGCTCGGGTTGATCGCAGCTTCTCTGTTTTGCCTGTTCCTGACCCCGGTTGGAATCGAGGAGATCACTTCCCCATTATTGATTGTGTCCTTTGTAATTCTGATGCGGCAGGAATTTCCTGAACCAGCCTTCAGATGGAAAAAATTGATTTCCACCGCAAAGATGGTACCAAGCGAATAAAGGTAATTTGAAATCTGTCAAAAAATTTGACAAGAAATTTTGGAATTTTACAAAGAGGTAAAAATGAAAAAGTTCTTAATAGTTATTGGATTATTGTTGGGTGTATTGTTTTTGGTTGTAATACTGGCAGTCCTTCTCACACCCTGGATGGACCGCTGGGGCTCCTCCCCAGAAGAACGAATGCAGAAATTTCCAGGAGATAGTTTTTTGACTGATCCCGTTCGAACAACCAATCGGGGAATCACGATTAATGCCCCCGTTCAGAAAATCTATCCTTGGATACTACAGCTTGGTGCAGATAAATCAGGTATGTACAGCTATACCTGGTTGGAAAATTTAGTAAACTGTAAAATGGCGAAGGATGAAACCTTTCATCCTGAATGGCAAAACCCGACCGCTGGTGATCTGATGAAAATGTGTGCTGGCGATTTTGCCCCACCACCTTACATTGTGGCCGAAGTTACTTCCAAACCAGGCTGTCACATTTGGACATAAAACCGATGAAGCCTGGGAAGAAACCTGGCAATTTGTTCTCCTTCCACAAACAGACGGTACTACGCGGTTGATCACACGTACCAGCACCAACATGATTGGTGGGATATGGGAAATTGTTCGTCCGATCTCGTTTGTCATGGAACACAAGATGCTGATGACGATCAAATACCTTTCTGAACGTTGATCTGTTCGCTGACATCGGGTAACTGATACAGGATCAACTTCAAGAAGTTGGTTCTGTTTGATTTAAATGCTTGATGAAGCAGCGGCGGCGTTTGTGCTGGCGATGTTCAAAGTATTTCCATTGCGCCTGTACATTGATATTATCTTCCAGATTTGCATTGGTTTCTACTCGGGTAATACCATGTTTATTCAATGCCACATTGACACTATGCATGATGGCTGCATTAATTCCTTTACCACGATAATCAGATCTGACCGCGATCAGATACAGGTCACCGAGCGTATTGGTTTTGAGTGCTTTTAAGAGATGAATCCAACCAAACGGAAAGATTTTCCCCTGGGATTTCTGAAGGGCCTTGGACAAGGATGGCATCACGATGGCAAAGGCAACCATTTTATTATTTTCATCCAAAATGATCGGCACCAAATCCGGTGAAACAAAGCCGAAGTATTGATCGATGTAAGCTTGTTTTTGCTTGTCACTCAAAGGTACTGTGCCATACAGGTGACTGTATTCAGAATCGATGAGATCAAACAATTCCCTGGTGTAGTTAAGCAGATCTTTCTTTTTCTTTATTTCAAGCTTGCGTAAGTTGAACCGTTTCAATACCATTTCGGCAGCTTTGGCTATTTTTTCTTGAGGAGGATTCGGCACCTGAATCTCATACTCCAACCAGTCTGTGTCTTTAACATATCCCATAGCTTCCAGATGTTCCGGATAATAAGGATGGTTATAAATTAAAGCCAAGGTACTTAGTTCATTGAAACCTTCAATCAACATTCCTTCAGGGTCCAGGTCGGTGAAACCCAGAGGACCATGGACTGCTGACATCCCCAATTCGTGTGCCCAATTCTCCACCGTTCCAAAAAGGGCTCTGGATACTTCGCGGTCATCAATGAAGTCTACCCAACCAAAACGCACATTGTGTTGTCCCCATTTTTCGTTAGATTTGGGATTGTATATGCCGGCTATTCTCCCTGCTACTTTTCCGTCTTTATAGGCAAGCCAATAACGTCCCTGAGCGTTCTCAAAGGCTGGATTCTTTTTCCAATCCAGGGTGTTTTTCTCATCCATCAACAGGGGGGGATTCCAATATGGATTGCCTTTATAAATACTGAATGGAAATTTAATAAAAGTATTTAATTGTTTGTGAGTGGTTACTTCTTCAATTTTTATGGTCATGGGGATCACCTTAAGAAGAGATTATTGATGAAAATTATAGCAGGTATACATCAATTATTTGTAAAAACATGTTAACATATTTTAAGAGCATTATACGAATCCAGGATTTAATTTAGAAAACAGCTATAAAGAATGTGAATAAAAACCAATTTTCAAATGAAAAACTGTTTTTATGAAAAAGATTTTTATTATTGAGGAATTCACCGTTTGAGGTAAAAATGAAGGAGAAAAAATGGCGAAAAAGGTTTTGATTACCTATTCGAGCCGGACAGGATTTACACAAGGTGTTGCTGAAATGATTGCCAAAACACTAACAGGGGATGTTTTGGATGTTGATGTTATACCAATGAAGGATGTACAAAATTTGACTGCTTATCAAGTAGTCATTGCGGGTAGTGGAATTCAAGCAGGGGCTTGGCTACCGGAAGCAATGGATTTTATCCATAAACATAAGCAGGAGTTGTCAAAAAAACAATTTGCCGCTTTTTTAGTTTGCATGACACTGGCGATGAAGAATGGAGATAAATTTCGCAGCCACGTTAAGGAATGGATGCAGCCAGTAAGGGCACTGGTGCCAACCGTTAGTGAAAATGTCTTTGCTGGCGGGTTAGATCTTAATAAGATTCCATCAACAGTTGATCGTATGAAGTTCCGTTTGAGTACTTTGCTAGGTGTTTGGAAGGCGGGAGATCATCGTGATTGGGAGGCAATTCAAAGTTGGGCAAAGGAATTAAAAGCTATATTCTCTGAATAAAAAATTATTGAGCTATGAAGCTGGTCATTGGAATCAATTAATTCATATAATTAATCCGAAATGACCCATAACTGCTTTTTCGCATTTTGCCCATTAGATCAAATAAACGCTTGATCAGTCCATATTTTCTGTTAACCAATCGGTTAACCTTCCCATTTTCAGACTCATCAGAGATGATTTCTGCCCGGGCTTCGATCCATTCTCCCAAAAGTCCGCCTCTGGCATCACAGGGAGCAAATCTCACATGCGCATTGTTGCGGATGCGTTTCATCTTGCCGGAAGTAGATTCCGTCCGTACAACCAGCGTATCTCCATCCTGGGCAAACCAGACAGGAGTCTTGACCCCTACTCCATTTTTCCGGAAGGTCTCCACATTGATGTATTGGTGTTTTTTTAAAGTTTCCATTAATTGATCAGACACTGACAACCTCTTTATGGTATTCATTATAAATGGAGGTGTAATAATCACCAACAATCGTACAAAGTTTGTATATAGTTGATTGGATTTATGAAAATTTAAGAGTAGGATGATTTGGTTTTATTGGTTTGTTTTAAAGCACTCCAAATTGTAAAGATGAGCATAATGATTGACAGTGGCAGGACTAACTGGTTACCAATTGCACCGGGAGGAGTATGTGCAAATGTAACTGGTTTCATAATTCCTACCAATTGCCTTAATAATATTTCTATCACAAGCATCAAGTACATGAGTGGTATCAGGGCACGATAGCGGAGGACGACAATTAATTGAATGATTGCAAATAATAATTGCGAACTTCCCCACAGCGCGAAAGCGAAAATGATTCCATCGGCACCAGAGACAGCCAAATCTAAACCGGCTATGCTGCCTGCACCACCATCAGAAGAAAATATGTGTATGCAACTACGCACAGTACTGAAGATCGCATAAATGGCGAATACATAAAATGGAATCTTGCTTCCTTGAATGGAATTATCAATTGTTTTTGGCAGGATTATTTCGATGATTTTTTTCATTTCATAACCTTTCATTCTGTACTATTTTCCAGGTGATAGAATAAACGAGATCATAATATTATCATTACTTTCTTAATGTTTATCTTTATTTTTAGTGGGGTACCAAATAGAATCGATTTTATTGAAAAATTTTTTCAATATCCATTTTTCATGGATATATACCATTTGTTTTAAATTTGATAATTTTTTTCTTGCTTGATCGGTGTGCTTGTGCAATAATAAAACAACCCCTTCAGAAATTTTTTTAATAAAATAATGAGGTCGAAAATGAAAAAAGTCTTTATCTTGAAAGTTATATTTTTTTTATTAACTTTTTTAATGAGTTCAATCATTAGTGGTTGTGGAACAATGTTGCAAAATACATCCCCAACTGAAATACCTGAATTTGTGAGTATTGACCCAGTGATCAGTGCATCAGCAAAATTGGTTCCAAGTAAACAGGCGACCTTAAGTTTTATGACAGGGGGAAAAGATCTGGAAATATATTATGAAACTGGTGACTTTGTGGAAAAAGATCAAATTTTGGCGAAGATCAATCAAGATGACATTGAATTTGCAATTGACCAGGCAGAATTTAATCAAAAACGGGCTCAATTAGCTTTGGATCAATTGAAGGAATTGCCCAACAAGGAGTCAGTCGCTGCGGCAACAGTTGTGTTATCCAATGCAGAAGCGAATTATGACAGGTTGGATAGAGCTGGCGCGAATGACATCGAGTTAGAAGCAGCGCAAGATCAAATTGATAGCGCAAAATTAAGTTTAGAATCAATTGAATCAGGGGCGACGGATATCCAATTAAAGAATGCTCAATTGGAATTGGATTTGGCAAATCTTACATTGAAACAAGCATTACTGGCGAGAGAAAATGCCGAATTAAAAATGCCATTTGATGGATATGTGATTGAAATATATTTGCATGACCAGGAATATGCTCCACCTGCTCAACCAATTTTACTCGTTGCAGATTTATCTGAGATGAAGGTTGAAACCACTGACCTGAGTGAGGTTGATGTGGTCAGAATAAAACCTGGTGATTCCGCATTAATCTCATTTGATGCTATCCCGGATCAAACATTCTTGGGTCGTGTAGAGAAAATTGCAAACAAAGCCACACCAGGGGCAGCTGTTAATTTTTCTGTCTTCATCCAATTAGAAGAAATTCCATTGAATTTGGGTTGGGGGATGACTGCGTTTGTTGAGTTTAAGGCAAACGAACCCTAATAATCTATTCATAATGAATTGCTTCCAGAGTATTTAATCTTGCTGCTCTTCGGGCTGGAATAAAAGCTGCCAGCTGAGCAATAATTACAGATATAAAAATACCTGTGAGAATTCCCCGCATGGGCACTACAAAGTCCAGTCGATAACCAGACATCGATGTCATTCCGAATAAAAATATTCTGGCAAGCAGAATTCCAAATATGATTCCCAGAACCCCTCCTACCAAGCCCATGAGGGTAGCCTCAGCTAAAATCATTCGGACAACTTGCGACCTGAGCATTCCAATAGCTCGTAACATGCCAATTTCGCGTGTTCGTTCCAATACATTGATGGTTAAGGTATTTACAATTCCCAGTGAAGCTACCACGACGGCAATAATTGCCATTAAGTCAAACATAAAAAAAGCCTGGTCGATTAGTGTAAAAATCCTGTCCCGGATATCGCTATTCGATTCCAAGATTAAACGATATCGTTTCCCATACAGATCATCAATCCGTTTTTGTACTTCGTCTGGATTAACCTGTGGGTTATAAGAAACCAAAAATGTGCTGGCATCATTCACTCGGAAATATTTACGCATATCGCTCCAGGACATATTCGCGACCAAACCCTGATTATAAAAATCAACCACAACAGCTGAAATTGTGAATGGTCGAAATCCTTGCCTTGTTCGTATTTCAAAGGTATCTCCTACCCCTAATCCATATTTTTCAGATAACACACTGGATATAAAAACTGAATTTCCATTAACCAGTGATTCAATAGCCTGTTGTGAATCAATTTTGGAGTCGCTAAACACAAAATCAGTCACCCTGGAATAGGTCACAGGATCAATCGCCATAATATTGATTGATTCGGTTTTACCATCCGGAAGTTGAAAATCAACCGGGAGGTAGCGAATTGGTGCAACAGCTTCCACACCGTTCACTGCTTCGATTCTACGGGCTATATCTCCCCGTAAAGGAATTGATGAGCCTATATATAAATCTCCACCAATTACAGCCTGTATCCAACTGATCAAATCTGCTGAAAACGAACTAGTCATGCTTTCCACCACCAGCACCATGGCAACCCCAACCATTAATGCTGCAACAGTCAAAGTG
Source organism: uncultured Chloroflexia bacterium (assembly GCA_963765655.1). Taxonomy (GTDB): domain Bacteria; phylum Chloroflexota; class Anaerolineae; order Anaerolineales; family Anaerolineaceae; genus UBA6170. The sequence continues at coordinate 237,177 of CAVXXH010000003.1, read as the reverse complement.
GTCCGTTGACGAACCCGTTGAATGTTTCGGCTGCCTAATACACCACTTGAACCAAATAATGTCTTCATCATTAAACGACTGGATTGTTCCCAAAACCGGATGGTTGCAGGTATTATGAGCGTTGCCCCCGAAAACAAAATAAAAACCGTGATACTACCAAGCGTAAATTTTGGATCAGAGGAAAATGGATTCCAAATTAATAAAGCAGAAGCACCAAGCAATAAAATAATCCCTGGAATCCATCCTTTGCGGATAATCCAACCTTCTTGAGATTTTCCCCGAATTCGCAAGGCAGCCATAGGAGATATTCGTCCGGCTTGGAAAGCTGGTATGGATGCTGCTGCTAAGGTAACGAATAACCCTAAACTAAAACTGAATAGAATTGCAGAAGGTGGAATCGTAATACTGGCCAGGTCTAATCCGATCAAGTTAGACATAAATTGCGCCAGTCCCCTGGACAATAAGATGCCAAAACCAATGCCAAAGATTGATCCAATCAAACCCAGAAAGAGAGCTTCGATTAACATTTGAGTGATGATCTGTTTGCGGGTCATCCCCACCGTACGCAACATTCCATATTCACGAGTTCGTTCCAAAACTGTCATCGCAAAAGCATTGTAGATGAGAAAAGCACCGACAAAAAGAGCAATTCCACTCATCATATTCAAACCAATTTGATAGTTGGTTAACATTGATGTTTGTCTTTCACCTTGACTGGCCGGAAAAATGACAGAGAATGAAGAGCCAATCGCGAGACTGAATCTTGGTTTGTAAGTTTTCTAAGAATTGTTTTTCTGTATTTGTGGCAATGATATCAATCTGGTCAATTTCACCTGATCGGTTGAAAATTCGCTGAGCTGTTTCAAGAGAGATAACCCCAAAACTTCCATTATTCGATAGACCTGGACCTTCTCTGGAGATTAATCCGACTAATTTTAATTTCTCTATACCATTGGGTGTCAGAAAATCTACCCAATTTCCAACTTCAAGATCTTTCTCATCTGCATAGCTTTCTACCAAAACGATTTCGAATAATCTGGTTTCAGAAGATAGGAAACTCCCCTGAGTGATGTTGTAATCACGCGCGAGTAATTCCAAATCAGGATCAATTCCATGCAATAATATTCCCCCTGCAGAAGTGCCAAAAAAGGTAATTCCTAATTGATCCTGAGGAATTTCATCAGCCAGTAAGGTGGTTGCCTTCATGATGGGCAATGCTGATTGAACACCTGGGATACCAGCAACTGTTCGTACGGTTTGGTCAGAAAAACCTTGTTGATTACTGGATGGAATAACAGATAGATTAACTTTTCCAGATGTGTTTTGAAATAATCTGGTGATGGAGGCTAAAGCTGCGTCATTGATGATCGAAATCGCCAGGAGTCCTGCTACACCTAAGATAATACCAAGCATACTGAAAATTACCCGTAAAGGTCGTGAGAACATGGATCTTAAGGTAATATAGCGTGTAAGTAGCATATTTTTTCTTTACTTCTCCAGAATTTCCAGGATGTTATTAATTTTTCTTAATCTCATTTGAAAAGGCAGGTTTTTCTCGAGCAGGATTTCTTTCAAGATTTTTCCGTCTCTAAGAAATACGACCCTATCTGCATAGGATGCAGCACGAGGATCATGAGTTACTTCTATGATGGATTGGTGTAATTTATCACAGGAACGTCTTAATAATTCCATGATCACTTTGCCGGATTTGGTATCCAGGTTTCCGGTTGGTTCATCCGCCAGTACAACGGAAGGTTTGGTGATTAAAGCCCGTGCGATAGCAACGCGTTGTTGTTCACCTCCCGATAATTGGTCCGGTCGATGATGCCTGCGGTGCAATAAGCCTACCAGCTCTAAAAGACCATCCAATCTGGTCTGGTAGTCTTTTGGATCTTTCCCATCGATGATTAAAGGTAGCAGAATATTTTCTTCAGCATTCAGCGTGGGAACCAGATTGAAAAACTGGAAAATAAAGCCAATATTATGTCTGCGCGCAAGAGTAGTCTGATTGTCGTCTGAGCCGGATAGTTGTTCATCAGCCAGATAAACAGATCCGCTGGTAGGTTGATCTAATCCACCCATTAAGTGAAGCAAAGTTGATTTGCCACTACCGGACGGGCCCATGATGGCAACGAACTCTCCTTTTTCCAATTGAAAATCAACTCCATCCAATGCGTTAACAGTCAGTTCGCCCAGAATATATTGTTTATGCAGCTGTTTTGCTTCCAGAACACTCATCTTTTCCTCCAAAAATCATTCCTCGTGAATAATGATTTCGCCTTTATAACCGTCGATAGAAATGATTTGATTGTCTATTAATTTCATTGCATTGTGCACTGATACTACTGCAGGGATTTGATATTCCCTGGCAATGATGGAACTATGTGAAAGTATGCCCCCCGATTCAGATACGACTGCTCCCGCTTTTGCAAATAATGGTGTCCATCCAACTTCCGAAAATGGAATAACCAGAACATCACCATGTTTAACTTTTGAAAAATCATCAATTCCTTGAACTTTTCTTACCGGTCCTGTGTAATAACCCTGAGAGGTCGGGACTCCTTTTAAGGTGGACGAATGATGAGGAATAATTGGTGGAGGTTGATCGCCATAAATCACAATTGGTAAATCCACATCCCAGGTTTTTTCAATATCTTTTTTAATCTGCTTAATTTTGATTTTATAATCATTTGTTTGGAATTTAGCTGTAGCGATAGTCTGAATTTCTTCCCAACCTAAGTAGAAAATGTCATTTATTTCATCCAGTATTTCCATTTCAAAAAAATGCTGCCCAATTGACAAAAAATATGGCCGAAACAATCCATATCCATAAGAATAATAATATCCAACTTCTTCGCGATATTGGAAGAATTGACGTGTACGTTTATAAAATAAAGATAATAAGAATGATTTTTTCTTTAGATTTGAATATTTTAATGATTTCTTTTCTTTTTCTTCTTCTTCAGGAAATTCAGAAATCATTTCTAAGATTTTTTCTGGTTTTTCCCGCCAGGGTGTTGAAGAAAAATTATTGGTATTATCACTCAAATGGCCGAATTTTTGAGTGAAAGCAATGTATTCTTCTTCAAATTTCGAGTTGCTCATAATTTGCTGTAATTGATTGTAAGTAGAAGAAATATTATTCTGCGCTGATTCTCGAGGGAGAGATTGATAAAGGTTTTTTAAATCTTTTATATAAATATTTGGATTATATTGCTTTGCTCCTTCAATATCACCCACAAATTCAAAAAATTCTGGTTTTTGGCCTAATTTTTTAAGATAAAAATTTAGAAGATTGTTGTACATGGAGAGTAATAAAGGTACATGCACATTGAAATAGACAATTTTCTGTATTAAATGAAAAAGCCCTTTCGTTTCTGCTATTAATTCATCTAGAGGTAATGCGGAGATCTCTGAAATCTTGTACTTCATAATTTCTTCAATTAAGGATGGCATTTCTTTTCTGTACCTTTTAGCGAAATTCCATTTTTCATAGAAGAAATGAATAAGTCTCGGTGCAATTTTCAACATTCCAGGTGAAAATTTAAAAACAGGTCTTCCTGCTTCTTTGGGGACAATACCCATCATCATTTCTAACCCTTCAGATGGCAACCCGGCACTATTAAACACATTCCCCATTGCACCCATATTAAAGTAAGATCGATAATAGAATTGTTTTGCCAGATCATTTACTTTAAGATGCGTATCTCCAACCAATTCATTTAATAAACCTATCCATGTAGGAATGATTAAGGGAAGATTGATTGACCAGATCAATGGTGTAATTTGACCAGGCATCATTTCTTTTGATATACGATTAGAGTAGATGTTTAGCTGGTGGAATGTTGTGATATCCCGTAATTGAACCCAATTAATTGTGCTTCCATCAAAAACCCACTCTAAATCGACAGGTCTTTTATGAGATTTAACAATTTTTTTGGTACCCTCAATAACCTGGTTAATTACAGATTCCGGAATATGATTGTCAGGTTTTACAATCCATTTTCCCCATTTATAAATCCAGCGATAAGGCGTTACCCCCGATTGGACAAGTTTTTCTCCGGTTCCTTCAACGACTTCAATGACAATTTCATCCGTTCCTGTTATCGGATTTTTACTGAATACCACGCCTGAGAAAACAGGTCGAACCATTTCCTGAACAATTACTGCCATTTTCAAGCTCTCAAGTTGCCCTGATATATTTTTTGCATAATCTGTTACAGAAGAAGAGTTTGATGATTCCCAGGTTTCTTTGACACATGACAAAATATCGTCAACACCCAATACATCCAGGCTTGTCTTGAATTGTCCTGCAAAAGAGTGGTAAAGAGAATCTTCCACATTGGCAGAAGATCTAACTGCATATTTTTTGGAGAGGTCCAATTTTTGTGTTAGTTCCGAATGAAGATCTTTAAATATTGAATCCTTATTGGATTGATATAAGTCGAAAACTTCCGTAGGAATCACATGGGTTACAGGTATCTTCATGCCAAACTTCATTAAAAGCTGTAAGTTGGCTGCTTTTTTACCAATGGTTGTTGGTAGATTTTTATCCTCCAGGTTAAATAATAAGTGGTTTTTCATAAGACCTCACAAAAAGAAAATTACTCCTTCTTCTTTTTTGATAATCCCATGCGGGTCATCATTTTATTCATCATTCTCCCCATAGGAATTGTCTCCATGGCAGATGCCACATCTACTTTACCAGATGCTCTGGCTCTGGTGTAACGTTTAATATCAGGGATCGTTGCCAGTACCAACATCAAGTTTACGAGGAATGCAAATAAAGCAAATTTCCAATGACCTTTGCTAACCCATAACCAGGGAATCATTAACCAGGTGCCTAACATCATTGCCACTAAGTACTCTCTAAAAACCACAAAACCGAGGACCATGGCAATCAAATTTGTTGCAAGTGCTCCCAAAGGGTCAATGGCAAGGAATGCCCCTAATGCTGGAGATAAGCCTCCACCCCCTCGAAAGTGATGATAGATTGTCCAGATATGTCCACCTACGACACCGCCACCTGTGAATAAATAATATGGTTGGTCAGGAAAAATTATTTTCATAACCAAAGTTGGAATGAAGGCTTTAAGTATATCGAGGATGCCAATCAATCCACCGATTTTTGGTCCCAACACCATTGATGCTGTTGTTGCACCAACATTCGTCAGGTAATAATCCTCATCTGTGCCTTGATCACGCATTTTCACTTTCGATAAATCTGTGGATGGTGCTGCGAAACGTGTAACAATACGAGAAATTGATATGGATCCAATCAGATACCCCAATAAAAGTGCCAAAATCACAAGTTCGATTTGCATCAATCCTCCAAAAAAAAAATAACAAGAGAATCCTGAGTGAGACTCAATATTCAGTTAAGAAATTTTCACTTCATTGTAAGTAATAAATGCTGGGGAAAAAATGATCGCCTATTCTTTATTCAGTATACAAAATTATTAAATTTATTCAACTTTTTCAGAAAAAAATCTGTGTTTCCTTGCATCATTCACTTTGATATCTCAGCTGAGGTTTGTTTTCATCCCCATACGATCCACTGAGGATATCTTGGTGTAACTACTACTCGCTAATTATTAAGGATGCGGTTCATCTTGCTCGAAAAAGATACTGTGTGCAAGAAAAGTGAATCCAGATCGAGGACAAAACAAACAGGGGTTCTTACCCTTAATACAATTTTACGGAAGGTCTCAACGTTGATGTACAAGTATGTTTTAAGATTTAGGAAATATTAGCGACCATTCTTACCTTGTTTTTGATAATTGTATGGAAATTTTATTTGATTTACAGAAAATGTTGTGAGTTTTATATGATACTTTTAGTAAATCACTCAATTATGAATGGCTTTAATCCAGATGGAAAAAATAATCCGGTTTTTTTATCCGCATCCATAAAAATCTCTATAATTTAATTAGGTTTCAATTAGAAAAAATCATAAAGGGATACTATGTCCACAAAAAAATCCAGGATTATTTTGATCTGCATGCTTATAGTAACAATAATGGTGAGCGTTTCCTGTACAACTACCATTCCGGATAATTCTACTAATACTACAAGTCCAACGTTGACTCTACCGGCGAGTCTGACCAGCACCATAACTCCTTCTGCAACCATTACTCCCACTTTTACACCTTCACCAACGCCAACTTCAACCTTCACACCAACCATTACATTTACTCCTACCAACACACCGATACCTTTTGGAAGTGATCCTATAACTTCTGAAAATGTCGGAAGTCTCAACCAACTAGCTCAATGGGGTAAGGGTTCGGTCACTGAAGTTATCTGGTTGGAAACACAGCAATCCTGGATTGTCAGTACTCCATTAGGGGTTTATATATACAGTGGCAGCTCGATGAAAGAAATCGCTTTTTTTGAAGGTGCCAAACAATTTTCAGTATCCCTGGACAATCAAAAGATTGCTTTACGTTTTCTGGATAATCAAATCAAAGTAGCCAATATTTCAGATGGTCACCTGGAAAATGAATTTCCTTTTGAGGTGAATATTCCCAGGAATCAACTGGATTGGATCAATACGCTACCAATTGATCAAAGTGAGGTCCATAAACAACAGATTATTGATTATCTAAGCATTTTCAGTGCTTCTGCATTTTCAGTCGATAATAAGTTTTTAGCCCTCAGTTTCGGTGATAATCATATTTGGGTGTGGGATCTTGAAAATAACGCGCAAATTACTAATCTTTACCATGATATGGTTGAAAATGTTTCCCAGTTGGTATTTTCTCCTGATAAACAATATTTATTGACAACCAACACATTCAGGCAAAAGAGTGAGGTTGCATATTGGCAAATTTCCGAAGCTAAACTTATCTGGAATAAAATCAGTGCAGGGCATATTGTCGGTAATCCTTTTTCTCCAGATGGATCAAAAATCACACTTGAATTGACATACTCCTATTCGAAGGATGCATCGGTCATGATATGGGATTCATTATATGGCAATGAAATTGGAAGAGTTTCAGGGAGGGTAGCCAGTAATCCATTTTCTCCGGATGGAGAACTTCTGGTTACCACTTCATATTCTCAAGTGAAATTATGGTCAATTCCAGGTGTCTACCTTCATAAAAAATTTGACACAGGATTGGATTGGCCGAACGCGACATTTACAGATGATGGACTATATGTGATGGTCAATAATAAACAGCAAGTCTGGCAGATGGAAGATTTGACACAACATCCGGAATTACAGGTTGACCCACTAATACCGCCCGATCTAGATGGAGCTTATAGTCATCTGCGTGAAATCGGTCACTTTACACAACCCGTGGACATATTTTTCCTCCCCGATCGTCCTTTCAGAATTCTAGGTTTAGATGGGTTCACTGCTTATTGGTGGGATGGACCTTCTTCTGAAGTGGTTTCATTCACGCTACCATCAGAAAAAGATATCGAAGTTAAGAATGGCGGATTAAGTACTATACCCATTTTTTCGGAAGATGGAAAAACTTTGTTCTATTGTGCAGGTGGAATGCTTTTCAGTTTAGCCACGGAAAGTTTGACATCAACTGAGATCACTCGCTGTGATGCTCGATCTACGCTGGCTTTTTCTGAGGAGTTGGATGTAATCGCAAAAGGTGATCGCACGATTTTGGATTTCATTCAGGTATCATCGGGTGAGGTAATTCATACCATGCAGGGGCATAGAAAATCCATTGTTTCCATGGAATTTTCCCATGATGGGGGATTGTTTGCCAGTGGCTCTAAAGAATTTCAGGGTTTTGGGGAAATCATTCTCTGGGACACAAATCCCCCCATTAAATTGATGTACGAAGGAAATCGACCATATGGTGTTACGGAAATTACCATTTCTTTGGATAATCAATGGATGGCAACATATTGTGGTGGGTATATCCAAATATGGAGCATTTCAGAGCAGAGGTTGTTCAGCAATTTTTCGGGAGTTGGAACAAGCCTGGCATTCTCACCTGCTTCAAATCTGCTTGCAGCTGGTAGTTATGATGGCAGCATCCATGTTTATCAGGTGCCATCCGGTGAGGAGGTAGCGGTACTCCATGGGCACATTGGAGCGATTTATGATTTAATTTTCACAAATGATGGGACTACGTTACTCTCAATTTCGGAGGATGGATCGATTCGCTTGTGGGGAATCGATGAGTGAAATAATAATATTTTTTGGAAAAAATAAAGATTCGTCTGTACTCAATTAATGATGAAAATCTAAGTAAAAAAATTTTGTTTTCATAAGATCGAAAAAGAAAACAATATTGTTGGTAAAATTTAGGAGGTGATTGTGGGGGAATTGTTTTCAAAAAAACATGTACTTGAAGATTTGATTGATCAAATTAAATCTGGTCATTAATAACTGCAATTATCTACCAAGGCAACATGGAATAATCTCCAAAAAGGGGAAGATAAAAAATTTTTTTAAATGGGTAAAACACACTTTAATGAATCAATTTCAAATGAATTATTAAATTACATCATTTTTTTGAAAATTTGAAATAAATATTCTTAATGAAAAAGGTTCAAATTCTCTTAAAAATATTTGTCAAGAAATTCTCTAGGTTTAAGAACTTTGATACCCCGAAAACCTGAAATCTTAAGTAAATGTTTGTCTCCGCTAATGATTATCGAACAATTACAGGCTATTGCAGCAGCGATAAATTTATCATCATCAGGATCATCAGATACTGGTTGGGGAAGTTCAGGTGTGTTTATTATTTCTGCGGTCTTAATCAAATATCCGATTATAGGATGGAGATCAATACTCGGATGATCTTCTTTGAGCACTTCACCCACTCGTTGAAATTCATCCAGTATTTCAGGAGTAAGGATAATTTGAATTTCTCCTGAATGCCATAATTTTAAAATTGTATATGGTGGCCCAGTGAAAAAAATTCCAGAAATAAATACATTTGTATCAATGACAACTTTCATGACTTTCTGCGAGCCTTCGCAATCGCTTTATTTATGTCTGCACGCACCAGTCCTGCTTCTTTTGCTTGTAAGCGCGCTCGATTGATTAACTGGTCAAATGAATCGATGCTTGGCGGTGTTATTGACTTAAGTATCAACACATCTCCTTCTCCAATGACAATAAATTCTGTGCCTGCACTGAGATTTAATTTTTTGCGAATTATCTCAGGGATGACGACCTGTCCTTTTGAGGATAGGCGAGTTGTGGCAAATTTTTCCATTTCATCTCCTTTATCTTACCAGTAAGATTATAACAGAATATCCTTCTTAATAAAAGACCTTGCAAAATTACATCTTCTTATGGATATAAAATCATGTTAAAAATCTCATTTGTTTGTAAAATAATAGGTAGAAATATTTCCATTCAGTTTAAGTGAATCAAATGCCCTGGATTGTCCAAACCGCTCATACATCCAACTACCCCAACCCGATTGGCTTTCGGGCTGGTGATCGTGTAGTGCTTGGCATCCAGGATGATGAATACCCCGGGTGGATTCGGGTTACGACCCAGGATGGAAATCAGGGTTGGGCTCCAATTCAATATCTGCAAATAGATGAGGCTGGTAAAACTGCGATCGCTAAGCAGGATTATTCTGCCCGGGAACTGGATACCAGGATTGGTGAACAAGTGATCCTGCATTCCGAACTGAATGGTTGGGGGTGGGTAGAAAATGAACACAAAGAATGTGGTTGGTTGCCTTTAAATACAATTAAAAAGATGAAAATATCAGGTCAATCAATCGATTCAGGATTGTGAAAGCCGGATACCATAAAGGAAATACCATGACTATTAATAATCGCCCTTATGATCATGAATCAGATTATAAAAAAGTGAGTGAATTTCTCATCCAAAATTACTTATCCGGCAATGCAGATGGCAACTGGCTGGAACCGGAATGGGAGTTTGCCAATTTTCACCCACAGTTGGATGAAGAGCACATGAATCGATGGCGAATTTGGGAAGTTGGTAATGAAATCGTGGCATTTGCACATTTTGAATGGCAAATGGGAGAAGTTTTTTTTGAGTTTCATTCTGGTTATCGTCATCTGCGGCAAGAGTTGCTGGATTATGCGGAAATGTATTTAACTGGAATATCCAGCAAAGATGGTAGGAAATATTTATGTGCGTATGTAAATGACTATGATCTACCCATGCTTGATTTGGTTCAAAATCGATGGTATCAAAAAGAAGAGGAAGGCACACGTCCTATATATCGCTTCGAAATCCCTGATCAATTTCCGTCAATCAATCTACCCGCAGGATTTCAATTAACCAGTCTGGAGGATGAGTGCGACTGGTCCAAGGTGCATCGCGTGATGTGGCGGGGATTCAATCATCCGGGTGAACCGCCTGGCGGGGAAGAGGAATTGCTCATCCGGCAGAAGATGTTTGACACCCCCAAAGCCCGACGTGATCTAAAGATCGCTGTCAAAACACCTAATGGTGATTTTGTGGCTTTTTGTGGCATGTTCTTTGAAGATGTCAATCAATTTGCCTATGTAGAACCAGTCGCTACCGATCCAGATTACCGCCGTTTAGGGCTGGGAAAGGCAGCCGTGTTGGAGGGTATCCGTCGATGTGGTGAGCTGGGAGCAAAAGAGGCATTGGTGGGGTCTGACCAGCTTTTCTATCTGGCAATTGGATTCCGGAAGGTATTTAACACCGAATGTTGGGTCAAATATTTTAATTAAAATAAGATATAAATCGAATCTTCGGAATAAAAATCCCGGTCTCAAGGTACCGGGATTTTTATTCTTATTCTGGAAAAAATTACGAGAACTGTAAAAGTCTTATTGCATGCTTAAATACAATCATACCGGTTCTCTATCCGGTTGAAATTCTCCCTCATCCCTGACGGATACCAGGTCAGGGTCATGATGATAACATCATTTCCAATTTGAGGTTTTTACTTCTTCTGATCAAGTGACTTGACAGGTGAAGTTGGGATAATTGGTTTCTTTTTGCTGTCGTTCTTTTTTTTGCGTTTTTCTTTGTTTTTTGGACTTTTATCTCCCATAGCTACCTTCTCTCTTCAAATTAGGGTATTTTGTATAAATTGGTTCTGACCTCAAGGCTTTGATCTTCGTGAGTGCATAACCGCTATTAACATTAACACAAATTGGGAATGAATTCAACCACATTTATCAAGGAAAATATTTTTAAATCACATTTCTTTTATATCAAAATTCAAGATGTCAGCTCGAATAATCATGATTTTCCGATGCTATACTTTAAGTAACCCATTTCTTGATCAGTATTAATTTTGTTACGTGTGTGAAAATGAATGTACTTGTTCTGCTAGCGCGTATTTTGTGTTGGATTTCTTTTTTGTTTATGTTATTGACAACCATCAAATCACCACCTGGTTTGTTGGGGGGAATGATCTGGTTTCCCAAGTTATGGTCAAGTGCCTGGTCTCCAATTTTCGTTTTAGTAGCTTTTATCGGTGCTATTATGGCAGGTTGGGCAGGTCAGTATTTCACATTATTGATTGGTTTTTTAACAATCATTTTGGGTATACGTCATATTTGGGTAGTTACAAGAGAGCATCATCAGTATGATAATAATTTTGGTCTAAATTGGGAAGACCGAATTCCGTCGAACATGCGAGCTAAGTTATGGAAAAGAAGATATCAATTCATACAACCCTCGTCGCATTGCTCGCAAAAACAGATTGACGTTGAGATCGGAAAATCTAATCCCATTGATAAACCGCTTCTGTGTGATATTCACGAACCGAATCCTGGAATAAATAGATCAGGTATGGTGATCATCTATCTTCATGCAGGTGCCTGGCAGGCATTTGATAAAGGAATTTTAACCTCTTCTTTATTTGATCATTTGTGTGAACAAGGACATGTCATTTTGGATCTTGCATATTCTTTAGCTCCAGAAGCAGATTTGAGACTTATGTTATGTGATGTGAAGCAAGCAATTATCTGGTTGAAAGCTCATGCTGAAGATTATCAAGTGAACCCTGAAAGCATCGTGATGATGGGGGCTTCCGGAGGAGCGCACTTGGCATTATTGACTGCTTATGCCCCGGATCATCCCGCATTTCAGGTGATGAATCCTGATGCTGACATCTCCGTGAGAGCAGTTATTTCCTTGTTCGCAGTGACAGATATGGTTGCATATTTTGATGAGTATGGATTATCAACAAAAAGACAACCTGTTGTGTCTTCTGACATAACAGAGGACCTGCTTCCCAGAATTTACGATAAAACCTGGCTGGATCGATGGATGACGAAAACAAGGATTTTCCCCACCTATCGATATGGCAATATGCCGGGCGGCGCATTGTTATTGGTCAATTTATTAGGGGGCACCTTGAAAGAGGTACCTGATATCTACAGACAAGCTTCGCCTGTTTTCCAGGTGCACCCCAATTGCCCAGCCACCTTGCTCATTTATGCACAACAGGATTTCTTTGTTAATGTCTCGCACGGAAGACGACTCCATGAAGCATTGAAATTAGCTGGCGTAACCTCAATTTTTTTAGAGGTTCCTGAAATGGTGCATGCCTTTGACCAGGGTTTTGGCGTTTCTCGCCGAATAGCTCCGGGAGCGCAGACAATCACGTATGATATTGAGAGATTTCTGGCTCTGATGGTGTAAACATCCATCCCCAATCTGATGAAAAAGGTTCAGATTGGGGATGTTGTTATTAGTTATCAATATTTAACAAGAATTTTTTTCTTTACAGCTCAACAGCTTTTGAACTTATCAGCTATTATTTCACTTTTGCCAGACTGGATCCCAGCCCTGAGCCACTTCAGTAACAGTTCCATTCAGCACATCTATAACCACTATATCAGCTGATCCGTAGAATCCTAATGAGGCTGCCAGAAAACTTCCATCGCCTGACCAGGAGAAAGTTTCAATCTGCTCGCCTTCCAGCAACATCTGAGCTTCGCTACTATCGGTTGCCTGTAGCATCAGTTGGTAACTGATGACTTCATCGATGGAGCCATTTCCTACCAGATAAGCGATTTGAGCTCCGCTGGGTGAGAAACGTGGAGCAAAGGCAAAGCTACCTTCTTTCACTGCTGATGAAAACAATTCCTCTGAAGTGTTCATGCGATCATTCAACATAATCAATTCTTCTCCACTAGGTATGTAGGTGAGGTAATCATATGCCAGAATTCCAGCTGGGGACCAATCATAGCCACCGATCGCTGCTTCCCAACTATGATAGGTACTGGTGTTGAAATCAAACCAGGCAAAGTTGCCGCGACCTTCCATCAGATAGACCTCATCAAAGCTGACCACACTTCCATCGGGAGACCATTTTGGTTGAACCAAGGAGAATCCTTGTGGTGGAACTAGTTCGGAAATTTCACCAGAGTCAACATCTACCAGCATGATTCCATGGGCTAAACTGGCATCCACCACACCACGGGCAGTGAAGTAGCCGGGTTCGGTGTGAACGGTATAACTTATGGCGTGGGTTCCCGGCTTCCAGACAAATCCGCTGGGGGTCACATTTTCCAGAACCATCCAGGATGTTTCACTGGCAGGTTCATACACCCATAAACTCGTGATAGTATCCAATCGATTAAGTTCCTGGGTCAATAATTCCTGTTTGAAGGCTAATAATTCACCATCACTCGACCAGGCAGGCTTACTGAATTGAATGGTTTGTGCACCTACACCAGTTTTAATAACAGAACTTCCATTCTGGGTAACCGGTTTAATTTCTCCCGTAACCGGGTTTACCATGGCGATATTAGAATTTCCATCCTGGAATGCAATCCAATTCTGATAAAAACCACCGGTTTGATAATCTCCTGTTTCCACTGGGATCGGTTGATCATCGATAACAGGTTCTTCGGTTGGGGAAACGGTGACAACTGGTTCAAGCACTTCTTCCATGGTAGGTGGGGCATCTACTGGTTGACCATCCACATATGCCTGGCTACTGGTAATGACGTTGCAGCCACTCAGCAACACAACTAACAATAAATTTAGAAATAATAAGCGTTTCATTTCAGACTCCTTTTGTCCAATTTACTTGATTGAGACGAAGGAGAATGGATAAAAGTTCCAAAATAAAAAAATCCCCAGGTGAGAAGGCACATGTTCGCATCTGGGGAACTACTATATTAGACAAGAGTTATTTATTGAGGAGAGGAAGGTAAACCTGGTAATTCTCATCAAATATGTAAACATTTCTGACTGTTTCAATTATTGATCCGGAACCATTAGAATTACCAGTTTTTGTAAAGCCACGTGCTCTTATAAAAACATTCTGGTTATTAGGTAGATTTGGATTATTGTGTTCCCAGCCATTTTCTATCCTGGTTCCCCCCCAATATAGCGTGAAATTTATTCCATCAAGAGATTTTTCGAAAACCACATCCCAAATCTCAGGACCAGAGCCAAGACGATACCAGGTAATAGAAGATCCGTCCGGATCAATATTTAAATTCTGATAGACAGCATCATCCGGTGATATCCTGGCAAGATAATTCCGAGCATATCCTCCAAGATTTGAAAATTTTCCGCAAGCTAAAAGTTTTCCATCCATTTGTTGGGCCAATCCGAGTACGGATTCATTTGCGTTTGGATTGTAATCTGTATCGAGAGATCCATTTTTATTGAGTCGTCCAATGTAATTTCTGATCGTACTGTTCAAGATTGTAAAATTTCCACCTATGATGATTTTTCCATCAGTTTGTTCAACTATCGTTTGAACTATTCCATTTGCTGATGGGTTAAACCCTGTGTCAAGGGTTCCATCGGTTCTCAATCTTGCTATTCTTTGATGTGTAGCTCCTCCTACTGAGGTGAAATCTCCACCAACGAGTGTAAATCCATCTCCTTGAATGATGATTGTGTGAACTGAGCCGTTTGCGTTTGGATCATAACTAATATCTACAACACCATTGCTCATTAAACGAGCAATATTATTTCTAGTGACTAATCCAATAGAGAAGAATTTTCCTCCCACTAAGATTCTTCCATTCTGGTAAGTAATTGTATAAACCTGACCACTGATTCCTGCATAAAAATTCTCATCAAGGGTACCGTTCGCATTAATACGAGCGATGTTATATCGGGTTACTAAGCCAACTTTGTCAAAATCTCCACCAATTAATATTTTTCCATCAGGTTGAATTGCTATCGCATATACTGGCCCATCGGGTTCAATGGTGAAGCTTGTATCCAGGGTACCATCAGGATTTAATCTACCTAGATTGCTGCGAGCCTGACCATTTAGTGTGGAAAACTCGCCACCCACTAGAATTTTCCCATCTGGTTGAACAGCAATTGCATAAACAAAATAATCGACGCCAGCAGTAAAACTGGTGTCAAGCACACCGCTAGGTAATAATCGACCAATGCCATATTGTTCCTGGCCTCCCAGGGATGTGAAATCACCACCTAAAAGTATTTTTCCATCTGATTGAAGAGCAATAGAAGATATCTTGTAATCTGCAGAGGTTAATATTGTTTGATCTAAAGAACCATCTGGATAGAGCCTACCCAAATAATCACGGTTCATGCCACTTAAAGATCTAAAATAACCACCTGCAAGAATTCCACCATCCGATTGTAATGCGATGGTATTAACCCTAAAACTAGCGGAACCTGTAAATGTATTATCTATAGTTCCATCCATATTAAGCCTACCAATGTAGGATTGTTCCTCGTCAGCCAATCGATCAAAAAGACCGCCTACCAGTATTTTTCCATCGGGCTGAACGAGAATACACGTAATCACCCCATTTGTTGTTGGGTTGAAGGTAGCATCAATGACTCCATTTTGATCTAAACGACCTAATCTGGTGCGGGGTTGTCCTCCAAGGGTTGAAAAACTGCCACCTACCATTATTTTTCCATCAGCTTGCATAGTAAGTGATGCAACAGGAGCATTTGCTCCAGGATTAAAAGATAAATCAATTGACCCATCTTCATATAACCTCGCGATATATGCACGTGTTTGGCTGCCAATTGAAGAAAAGAATCCGCCAACAATAATTTTGCCATCAGGTTGGATCAGTAATGAAGAAATAATACTGTTGGCTGATGGATTAAAGGTAGTATCGATTGTGCCATTAGCGTTGAATCTGGCGATATTGTTTCTTGTATAAAGTGAAGAACCCACCAAAACATTTGAAAAAGATCCCCCGATGATTATTTTTCCATCTGATTGAAGAGCAATTGTTAATACTTCTCCATCGATACGTGGTTTGAAGGTACTATCCAGAGATCCTGTTGGGAGTAGCCTGCCAAAATTATAACGAGCTTCTCCACCCAATGAAGTAAATTCCCCTCCTACGAGGATCATTCCATCAGGTTGAATTATTATTGAATGTACTTCACCATCAGCATTGGGATTAAAACCTGCATCTATAGTCCCGTCAATATTTAGTCGTCCTATTCTATTCCTGGTTTGTCCAGCTAATGTGGTAAAAAATCCGCCTACGATGATTCTTCCATCAGATTGAACAGCAAAAGTATTCACATGATTATTCGCTCCAGGGTTGAACCCATCGTTTGGTGAATATGCTTGAACTAGATTAGTTATAGATAAACTCAGTAATATGATTATGGAAAATGTTGCGATTTTAATTTTATTAATTAGTTGATTCTTCATCGAATCTCTCCATTTATCTCTATTTTCTTATTCATAATTTTTATGCAAAAAACTTAGGGTTGTTCCACCAAAGTCAATTCTTTAATAAAGGAAAACATATCTTCCATGTTCTTGAAATAAACCACCTCGCGGCTTTTGGGGTCTTCCAGAGAGGCAAGCCACTCATCACCAACCTGATTTTCTGGTTGCCAGATACGAAGTAAATAGGAAAAATAACGGGCGGTCATGATCATATGTAAATCCACCAAATTTAGAAAATCAGGATGAAATAATTGCGTTCTAAAAATTTTTTTATATATATAATTTACATAGCAGGCGTCATAGAAACGTCACAAAAATAGGGACAAAGCAAGACACTTAAAATTCTTCACTCATGCAACAATTGAAAATTTATTGTTACGGCTATCTACAAATTGAAAAAGATGGTGAGGTTATCACGCAATTTGATACAGACAAAGCGCGTGCATTATTGGTTTATCTGGCTGTTGAGCATCAAAGACCGGTATCAAGATCCTATCTGGCGGGGTTGTTTTGGTCTGATCTCTCTGAAAAACAAGCGTTACAAAGTTTAAGGCAAACGCTCTCCATTTTACGCAAAGTATTAGGCGATACCGCTACCGAAAACCCAATTATCCAGAGTGATCGTGACCACTTGCGATTAAATCCAACCATACCAGTATGGGTTGATATCCTGGTTTTCAAACATCTACTGAATCAAGCCTATCGACACTATCAACGTCAGGATCAATTTCACCAGATAAATTTTCGTTGCCTGATGAAAAGTTTGGAATTGAGAAAAGGTGCGTTTCTCGAAAGATTCTCTGTTTCAGGTGCACCTCTTTTCGATGAGTGGGTGAGTTTGATTCGGGAAGATCTGGACCATCAAGTGGCTGAAGGGTTAGTTTTGCTCACGCAGTATTACCAGAATCGGGCTGAGTTTAATCATGCAAGACAGACAGTCCAGAAAATTCTTCAAATTACCCCTTGGAATGAATCAATTCATTTGATGATGATGCGGCTGTATGCCATGGATGGTCAATGGAGTGGTTTCGAAAATCAATATCGCTTACTACTAAATTTCCTCAAAGAACAAATAGGTGTGGAACCTGCTCCTGATACAAATGCATTTTATGAAGAAGTGCGAAAACAACGCTCGAGGAGTTCATTATTTACACAAGAAATCCAGCGCTTAACCAATATCCCGCATAATGAATCGATTTTTGTTGGAAGAGAGTTGGAACTGGATGCAATCACGAACCTGTTGGTAGATCCCTCCCGTCGTCTGATCACCATCCATGGATCTGGAGGCATTGGAAAAACCAGTCTGGCTTTAGAAATTGCACGTCAACACATCGGAATTTATCGTGATGGTATATTTTATATTTCATTGACTGGTGTACTTTCCAGTGAAGAATTCATCACTGAATTGATTGAAACGCTTGAGGTTCCCCTTATAGATTCCAGCAATTTTGGTTCACGCCTCAAAGATTATTTGCGAAATAAAACATTGTTGCTGGTTTTGGACAATTTTGAACATTTGCTGCTTGATCAAAAGAGCATTCAGGTATTGACGGATATCCTTCAACAAGCTGTGAGAGTAAAGTTCCTGGTAACATCCAGAGAGCGATTGAATCTGAAAGAAGAATGGATTTATCCACTGAATGGTCTGTCATATCCGGACACTAATAACTATCTTGATGAAGAATCGATTGCGGAGTTTGATGCATTGGCTCTATTTCAGGTACGTGCCAGACAGGTAAAACCTGACTTTATGCTTGATTCACAATCCATCTCGGCAGTAGTTCAGATTTGCCAATTATTCGAAGGATTGCCTTTGGGAATTGAATTGGCTGCTGCAGATGTTTGGAGTTTGTCATCCCAGGTGATTGCAGATAAAATCAGCAAACATTGGAACTCATTAAACACGAATGTAAGGAATATCTCTCCACCCTATCGCAATCTTTGGGCGAACTTAGAAGTTTCCTGGGCATTAATAGATATTAAGTTGCAACAAATCTTTATCCGTGCAGGTATCTTTGAGGATAGTTTTTCGATTTCAGCTGCCGAACTCATCAGTTTAGCTTCATTGGATGATCTCACAAGGTTGGTAAATCAATCACTCCTGCGGCATGCTGATGGACGATACTCGATGCATAGTGTGATTCGCCAATTTGCCAGACAGAAATTGCAAGATTCAGGATTCTTGGTTGAGGTGCAAGCAGCTTTTGTGGACTTTTTTACGGCTTATTTGCTGGAACGCCAGCGAGAATCAAAATCCAACCATCACATACAAGCTTTGGATGGTATTCAAATTGAAATTAGAAATTTAAAAAAGACCTGGGATTGGTTATTAGCAGATAAACAAATAGATAAAGTGGAAATTTTCCTTGATCCTTTGTATGAATTCTTCCATATCCGCAGCCGCTATCAGGAAGGAATTGACTTTTTACAGCCAGCATTAGATTTACTGGATCAAATGCAAGCAGCAGAACCATTTGCCCAATTCGAAATAGTCTCAGGAAGGTTGCTGGTTAAGATTGGTTCATTGGCTCATCGTCTCCGGCAAAATGATATGGCCAGAGATTCGCTGGAAAAAGCAGCTCAAATATTTAAGAAACATTTACTGGAAAATGAGCTTGCTGTTTGCCGCTCTGAGTTGGCGGATGTTTATTTACGTGCGAATGATTTTACTAAGGCTGAAGGTATTGCCAAGGAAAATCTGAATTATTTCCAGGAACATCCAGATGATACTGGTGAAACACGAGCATTAAATACCATTGGCTTGATCAATCTTCGCCGGGGCAAAATAAACCCTGCTAGAAAATATTTACAAGAATCTGTTGATCTAGGGCGAAAATCAGAGAATACTCGTCAACTGATCGTACCTTTAAATTACCTGGGAGATATTGCCTGTAACGAAGGTAAATATTCAGAGGCTGAGTTACTCTTTCAGGAATGTTATAAGATTGCATCTGATTTGGGAGATTTATATCAGATGGCAATTGTGCTTAACAACCTGGCAAGCGTTTACCATGTTGAGTTGGATTATTCCAAAGCCAGCGAGATATATGCGAAAAGCCTGGCAATCTGCCGCCAGATTGGAGATCTGGATGGTGAAGCGATTGCTCTGGCTAATTTGGGAGAGGTTGCGCTGGCGCGGGAAGATTATACGAGTGCCATCTCCCAATCGGATCAGGCATTAAGAATTTCTCGCGAGATTGGAGATGAATGGTCAATCTCCATCAGCCTTAATAATCTGGCTGATGTTTATTGTAAAAATGGTGAATTTAAAAAAGCATTGGGACATGTGAAAGAAGCCCTTCATATTGCCTGGAAAAATGAAGCATCCCGTTTTCTGGCACGTTTTGCGGTTACTGCAGGACGATGTTATCAATTGCAGGGATTGTCAGAATTCGCGAATGAGTTATTCGAAGCAGCCCTGGCACATTCATCCACTGAATATGATATTCGCGAAAAGACGATTGAATATTGTAAAGAGATGGGGATAGAAGAATTGCGTGATCCTGATGATGAGATATTGGAGGAAGTGGTCAGACGACTTTTCGATTTTGACAATATATAAAGGCGTTTGGTGTTGTGTGGTCGATTGGTGTAGGGGCGTGTGGCCAAACGCCCCTACGAGGTGCATGATATAAAATTTAGAGGTTAATTTCCATTATTATTTTTAATTGGGAAAACTAAAATAAACAATTAAAATATAATAAATAATAATTGATATCATTTCATTTTTCATCTTGGAAAGGATGACAATATGTCATATTTCATCGGATTAGACATTGGCACCAGTGCAGCCAAGGCATTACTTTGCGATCAGGCAGGAAAAATTGTCGCCATTGCCCAGCAGGAATATCCACTCTATACTCCCCAACCTTTATGGAGCGAACAGAATCCATCAGATTGGTGGCAGGGTTCCATTCAAGCCATTCAACAATTATTGGGGGAATCAGCCATTTCTCCCTCTCAAGTTGCCGGGATTGGTTTGACGGGTCAGATGCACGGATCAGTATTTCTGGACAAAGAAGATCAGGTCATTCGCCCGGCGTTACTGTGGAATGACCAACGCACAGCAGCCGAGTGTGACCAGATTACCGCTGCAGTTGGTTATGAGCGCCTGATCGAAATAGCGGGCAATCCTGCTCTGACTGGTTTTCAGGCACCCAAAATTCTTTGGCTGCGCAACCATGAACCTCAGCATTATGAACGCGTGGCAAAAGTTCTATTGCCCAAAGATTTTATCCGCTTCATGCTGACAGGGGAGTATGCCAGCGATTGTTCTGATGCGGCTGGTACCCTATTGCTTGATCTGCGTCAACGCGATTGGAGTGCGGAACTGCTGCAAATATTAGACTTGCCACGTGACTGGTTTCCAATTGTATATGAGGGGTCTAAAATCACGGGTAGATTGCTACCATCTGTTGCTAAAAAGCTGGGTTTGCCAGCTGGTATTCCGGTGGTAGCGGGTGGTGGGGATAATGCTGCAGCAGCAGTGGGGACTGGGATTGTCCGTTCAGGGTTGGTGAGCAGCAGCATTGGTACCAGTGGTGTGGTTTTTGCTCATAGTGATGAGATTCGGTTGGATCCCAAAGGTCGGCTGCATACTTTCTGTCATGCGGTGCCAGGGAAAAATCATCTGATGGCAGTCACACTCTCCGCAGGTAATTCATTACGCTGGTTACGTGATCTATTCCGGACATCGGCAAATAATCTGGTCGGAGCAAATGAACTATCCATCAGTTATGATGCCATGACTACCCAGGCAGCTCAAGTCCCTCCCGGTGCTGAGGGTCTGATCTTTTTACCCTATTTATCCGGAGAACGCACCCCGCATCTGGATCCGTTAGCCTCTGGTGCTTTTGTGGGTCTGACTGCCCGCCATACAGCGGCGCATATGGTGCGAGCTGTCATGGAAGGGGTTACCTTCTCTTTACGGGATGGATTTGAGATCATGCATGAACTGCAATTGCCGATTGAACAGGTCCGGGCAATTGGCGGGGGTGGAAAATCACCTTTATGGTGCCAATTACAGGCTGACATCTTTGGTAGCGAGGTTGTCAATTTGGCTGTGGAGGAAGGCCCAGCTTACGGGGCAGCATTATTAGCCATTGCTGCCGATCAGGATGCTGCTGGTGTGATGCAGGTTTCAGAAGCCTGTGTAAAAACCACGGACAGACACTATCCACAGACTGTGCATGTGGAGCGTTACAACCAACTGTATCCTATTTATCGCGAACTTTACCCAGCGTTACGGGAGAGTATGCATAACCTCTCCCATTTTACGGTAGGATAACAAAAAATTAGCAAACAAGAGCAACGGTCATTGCGAGAATGTCAGTCCGCTGCTCTTTTTATTTAATATTTTTATTTGGATCGGGGTTAGTTGGTCAATCTCTGGCTGAGAATGTAATTCTCCAATCCCATAATGGTGGAATGCTGGCCACTGATGACTGCCCGAACTACATCTCCGATCGATATCAATCCTACCAGTTTATCATCATCCACAACTGGTAAATGGCGGATATGTTCACGTGACATTAATTGCATGCACTCGTTAATGGTTGTGTTGGAATTAACCACAATAAGTTCCGTCGTCATCCAGGTCGAAACTGCTTCATCCAACGGGCAAGCACTTTTTTCAGCAATACGATACGCAAAGTCACGCTCCGATATGATCCCTTTGACTTCCCCATCTTCGACGACTAACAAAGCACCTACATTATGAGAACGTAGCTTCTTCAATGCAGAGATCAAAGAGGATTTTGGTTCCACCGACCAGACTTGTTTGCCTTTTTCTGCCAGAATATCCTTAACTGTGTTCATACAATCTCCTTATTTTCCTGGTATTGAATGAGATATTAAAAAAAATTGATGTGAACGGGGATGTTTAATATTATTAAGAAGTTAATGATCTTGATTGAAATTCATTATGTATTTTTATTATAGCGAAAAAGATTAAATGCAAGTGAAATTTAATTTTTGTGAATTCATTCACGATCTTTTTTGGGGATTAATTTGCTTATTCAAGAATCCAAATAACTTCTTAATACATCCTGAATAAAAAATTTACAAGTTCTCGATAATATAGTGACATGAAATAAATTTCAAAAGAATATAAAAAGGATGAAAAATGAAAAAGACAATTTTAACTTTAACAATTTTAACAGCCATGTTGGGTATTTTAGGTTTCAATACGTTGGAATCTGTCTATGCCTTCAATGAACAGACAGCTGTCGCTCTTGAGGAGCTAGAAACTACCAGTACTGAACTTACCCAGGATGAAATCGATGCCTTGTTGTTCATGCGCGAGGAAGAAAAACTAGCCCGTGATGTATATCTGGCCTTATATGAAAAATGGGACTTGGTGATCTTTAAGAATATTGCCAAAAGCGAACAACGGCATATGGACTCCGTAAAGACATTGATTGATCGCTTCGGCCTGGAAGATCCTATGTTGGGTGAAGCCGGTGAGTTTACCAATCAGGAACTGCAATCGTTATATAATGAACTGGTTATCAAAGGCAGTCAATCCATTACAGATGCACTATTAGTTGGAGGGGCAATCGAAGAAATTGATATCCTTGACCTTCAGGATGGTTTAAAAGATACAACAAATGCGGATGTTTCCCGGGTATTCGAAAGTCTTTTGAGAGGTTCCTACAATCACTTGAAGGCTTTTGTCAACACTTTCAACCGCCAGAACAGTGAAGCCTACCAGCCACAGTATATGAGCCAGAATGCATTTGATGAAATTATTGGACAATCCAATGCCAATGGAAATGGACGGTTCCAGAGCAACACAACAATGGGTCGAAGAGGTGGCCGCAGATAATTAATAATACTTCTCCTCTTTGAATCTCCAAATGAACTTCACACAGAATTCCGTGTGAAGTTCTCATTTACTACCATCATTGTTATAATGCCTGCATGCATCGACGCTGGGTTCAAATTGCTTTGCTTGCTATTGGGGTTCTTTGTGCTTCTACCGCTGTGGTCATGATCAAGGCCAGTGATGAGAACCCTTATTTATTAGCGGCTTATCGCCTTTTAATTGCCTGTCTGTTCATTTTTCCGCTGTTCTTAAGAGAAAAACGAAATTATTTGCAGCCTTATAAATTCAAACAGATCAAAATGTCTCTTGGACCGGGTATCTTGCTGGGGTTGCATTTTATCACCTGGAATATGGGAGTCGCCCTCACACCGGTTGCCAATGCCAGCTTAATTGTCAATACCACACCAGCTGTGATGCCTTTCTTTTTGTGGATATTCTTCCGTGAACGCGTTAACCGCATCGAGGTATTTGGGACTTTTCTGGCACTCACAGGGTTGATGATATTAGGTTTGGGCCGATTTGACTTGAGTTCACCTGACCTGCGGGGTCATTTGTTGTGTTTTATTTCGATGTTATTCCTGGCTGCTTACCTGGCATTGGGGCGTAAAAACAGTGGTCGCTTACCACTCTGGTTGTACATGTGGCCACTCTACTTAACGGCCGGTCTATTCAGTTTGATCTGTGCCCTGTTCTTTGTGAATCCGATCAAAACCTACAGCCTGAATAATATCCTGCTTTTTCTGGGTCTGGCCATCATTCCAACCTTGGGGGGACACACATTATTGAACTACTCGATGAAGAATTTTCGTGGACAAGTGGTGAGTGTTGCAAATTTAGGGCAAATCATTTTTTCGGCAGTGTTGGGATATCTGATATTTGCAGAGGTCCCGAGCCCGCAATTCTATCTGACAGCTGTATTTATTTTATCCGGGGTGATCATCATTCTGATCCATGGGTATCGTCAGAAATGATGTCTAAATCCGAAGCTGAAATCATCCTGTTTTATAGATTATAAGTTGTTGGAAAGAAAGGTAATTCTTCAGGCTCCTGATATCTTTCGGGTATAG
The DNA here is from genome assembly GCA_963765655.1 of uncultured Chloroflexia bacterium. Classification (GTDB taxonomy): domain Bacteria; phylum Chloroflexota; class Anaerolineae; order Anaerolineales; family Anaerolineaceae; genus UBA6170. The sequence goes on along the minus strand of CAVXXH010000003.1, from coordinate 212,683 downwards.
ATACCACTTTCCTGAACGATGACAAAACCCAAATTTTCGTATAAATTAAGTGCGTCGCGATTATCGGTGCGAACCTGTAATTGAGCGTAGCGCATGCCATTTTGCTGTAAGAAATTCAATGCTTTTGAGATCATAGCGCTGGCCAGTCTTTTACGACGCCATTGTGGGCAAACGAAGATATATTCTGTATATCCAATCTTGTCCCTTACATTGCGGTTCTGTTCTTCATCCCAATAGGTTGTCAGGCAGCCTGCCAATTGATCTGAGTCAAAAACCGCAAAATTGGTTGCTGTCGACCAGGAAGGCGAACTCATGAAATATACCCATTCTTCCAGTGAAATTGGAGCATTTGGGAAACACAAATTTCGTGCCTGCACATATTGCTCCCGTTCCTGCTGGGTTTCTAATCGCCAGGATTTTAACGAAAATCCCGGTGGAGTCTGGATGGAGGGTAGATCATTGTTAAGATCCCTTTGCATCACATAGATACTACCGTTATGGTGAAAACCTTTACTGGTAACAAAGGCAATACTCTCCACTTCATAAGGAAAGTACTGAAAATTCAATTCAATCTGAGTCTCATTCTGGTCAATGGTTAATTCTCGGATCCGGCGCAGAACCTGTTCCAATAATGTTTCTCTTAACCCGATCATGCGGCTCATTGCTGGCATAATTTTGACTTCTGTCCAAACTGTGTGAGTGGAAAATTCAGGATTTTGTGATAACTGTGCATACACGACCGCAAACCCCAACATTTGCCCATTCGGATGATAAGCACAGAAAACATCTTGACCCTGGTGAAATGCAGGTGAGAGGTAAATTCCACCTGGCATGACCTGGACACCCGGGAACTGACGGGCATATTCCTGTTGTACCTGCATTAAAGCGGGGATGTCGTCTGAATTGAGATATTTGATCTGAAAATTTGACATTCTTTTCCTTTGATAAAAATTCTGATTCTAGTATATCAATTTGACGAGAAATTCCTTCGCACAAGGGAATAGTGTTTTCCTGGTCATTAGTGTAGAAAATATTCAAGCCCGAAAGACAGTTAATGGATTGAATTGAAGGTATAAAAAGGTGAACAATTAATGATGTCTAAATATTTATGAAAATTATCCCTTCCATTTTTGAAGGTTTATGGTAAAATCTTTTCTACTCGGGGGCGTGGTGTAGTGGCTAACATGCGGCCCTGTCAAGGCCGAGACCGCGGGTTCGAACCCCGTCGCTCCCGCCAGAGTAAAGAGACCTTCGCAAGAGGGTCTTTTTTTGTTGTCGAGACCGGTGTACCACCAATGGGGTGTGCTACCCCGTGGCGGGTACTATTAAATCCCCGTTGCTTATATTCCTAAGTCAATCAGGATTGACTTTCATCTTCTGGTTGGAATACTACTACACGGTTGCGTCCAGTTGATTTGGCTTTATATAACGCCATATCTGCATTATGGATCAAAGAACTCAGACTATTCATCTGATCGTTAAATTCAGCTACACCAATCGACATCGTTATTGATATCGGGCCAGCATCCGTTTGAAATGGGTAATCTTTCATCAGTGACTGAACTCGTTTCGCAATTTTTTGAGCAGTTTTTAAATTACTTTCCAATAATAAAATTACAAACTCTTCTCCCCCATGCCTGCAGATCACATCTACATTTCGCAATGTATTCCGGCAGCGATCAGCAATCCCACTCAATATTTGATCTCCGGCGGCATGTCCATGGGTATCATTTACTTCTTTGAAGTGATCGATATCAAGAAATAATAATGTCAGAGAATGGTTAAATCTTTGTGCGCGTTCAATCTCCCGCGTGGCAATATCAGCAAAACCGCGCCGGTTATAAACCTGAGTCAATGGATCTAAAACAGCCAATTCCTGTACCTCTTGATAAAGGCGTGAATTCTCCAAAGTAATTGCTACCTGGCTGGAGAACAAAGACAACAATTCGACGTCACTTTTCTCAAAGGTTGGTTTTCCGGGATCACGGCCAATCTGAATCACCCCTTTAACTTCAGACTGCCAGTGAACTGGAACAGATAATAGCGGGAAGTCATCTGTAACCTTATGAAATGTAGCTGGTTTTAGTTCCCAGGAACCATAATTTGGAATAATGAGTGGTTGATTTGTTTTTGCTACAATGCCAGCGGCACCTTCCCCCAGGTGTAGTTTTGTGCCTACCGGGTCATACTGATTGTTATAACTGACTTTACACTCAAAAACATCCTGTTCATTTGTCTTCAGGTATAACATTCCTGAGGATGAATCCAATAACCATACGGCTTTCTCGATGATTTGGCGATGGAGATCAGATAAATCGTATGGTTGTGTAATTGCCAGGGAGGTCTCGTGCAACATGGCTAATTCCACTGCTCTTTTCTTTTCTATGTCTAATAAACGTGCCTGTTCAATCCTTCCGGCAACCAGATTGGTTAGAATCTCTGCCAGGTTAATTTCTTCAGGTGTAAGCTTTCGATTCTGTGTCGTAATATCACATCCAATTGTGCCAATCACTTCTCCGCCCACAATCAGTGGAACAATCAGAATGGATTGAATTTTTTGTCCAATCATTAAATGTTTGACTGCTTTAAGCATCGGATCGGTCTGGGCATTCTCAGAATAAAACGAGCTTTTCTTTTCCAAAATATAATCCATGGAAGGGTTATCTTCCAATGGGATAAGCATATCGATGGTGGATGAATTTCCTGCACCCGGGTGATCCGCAACAATGGTCATTGTTTTACGATCTGGGTTGATCAATGCCAGACCAACCTGATCAATCCCTAATGCTTCGACGATACTATCAACAGATAATTGTTGTATCACATCAAGGTCCGCAGGTTGGGTCATTTTAAAAGCTACCTGATTGATAAGTGCCAGGCGTTGTGAGCGTTTCTGAGTTTCTTCAAAGGTGCGGGAATTCTCAATCGCAATAGCTGCCTGTTCAGTAAAGAGAAGCAATTGCTTGTATGGAAAATCTTTATAAAAGTCTTTGTGAGAACTCAAAAAGTTCAAGAATCCAACCAGTTTTCCCCGGGCAAAGATAGGTAATCCCATGAAAGATTTGATCCATTCCACCTCAGGAAATACTGTCCAGATTTGAGAATTAGAGGTATCTTCGATAATCAAGGGAGCTTGATTATTGACCATCCATTGGCTTGTGGACATTTCATCCAGACGAATGTTAAAATTTTCAGCAAATTCATCCAAACCAAATTTGGAATAACCGTTATATCTTGCCATCTTTAGTCGATCATCATGAATGAGGGTGATATCAGCAGCATCAAATGACACAAATTTACCCATATTCTCAAGGAGGATATCGAGAACTTCGTCCAATTTCATGGTTTCATTCATGGCAAATGTGATTTTCCCCAGCGTGTCAACAAACTCTCGCTGTTTCTTTTCCGCCTGAAGAGCCAGTTCCTGTTCGGTAATGTCATTGAAAATAACAGCTAAGTGGTTTTCTTCTAACCTGAATGCAGACAAATTAATATTACGGTTCATCAACAAATAGTGGCGCTGTTTGTCTATTGGTTTTCCAGTTTTTAAGACAAGATCGTAATCTACTAAAAAAGGTTCAATGGCAGCATAAGAACCATAGATCTCTGTTGCCCGTTTTCCAATCACTTCATCACGAGATAATTTCATAATATTCTCGTAAGCGGGATTCACATCGGTTACGATCCAATCTACCGGTTTTTCACCTTCATACAGGATTTCATCAATGGCCATGCCATCGATCATGTTTTCAAATTGAGATCGAAAGCGTTGTTCACTTTTTTGAAGTGCAATTTCATAAATTTCAAGTTCTGTCAGGTCCTTTTTGACCTTTTGATTGAGCCTATGCAGAAATCCAGCTCCAATTCCGGTGATAATAACCGATATAAAACCTGGGATACCGGCCGTCAAAATGACTTCATCAATTGACCAACCACCTATAAAAAACATTAAGTGTAAATTTAGAACCATAACTAAGATACTGGCGAAGATACCCCATTTCATCCCATAATACCAGCCGACCAGTGCAACGGGAAAAATGGATAATGCAGATACTCCACTGCCTAATTTTGAGTGAAAAATGAGAAATATCCCGGTATACAAGATAATTGCAACCAGCGGGATAATATAGTTGGGAATTCGATTTACTAAATTCTTCCTCATTTTTTAAATTATTTACATTGTGCTAGGTCTATTTTCAAACATTAATATAATAAATAAATTGACTCTGCGTAATATTTATTATGTATCATACCCTAAGATAAAACGAATCAATCATCAATAACTTCAATAATTTTAACATGTATAACCAAATATTCGCCTTGCACTAACCATACAAAAACAATATAGTAACAATAAAACAACTAATTTGCAACAATAAAAAAATCTAAATGAAAAAAAATTCTTTGGAAGGCTTATTATTGAATGCATAGATTTGGTAAAAAAATATTGTATCAACAAAACGCTTGTGTGATGGTTTAATTAATCTAAGCATCAAAGAACATCTATATAAAATGAGAAGATGAGGGATTTTTCCATGAACAATCAAATAGCAATATTCTTCATGGGCGTGGACGTTCAAATCAAACGGAAGTGTTCCTTTTTTATTTTGAACAAAAAATTGGAACAAGTTGATTCTGGTTGGTTACAGGGCTCTCAATCCTCTGAAATTTGCAGCCACCTTTTTAACATTATCAATAATTGGGAAGAAAATGGAGCTGCGCATCTAGCCATAGGTATTGATGCACCACGAATAGCATTATCATCTCCCCGACAATACTTTTGGATTGGTAGGGAAGGGATACGAAAAACATCCAAAGAAAAAGGATTGGGAAGGCATTGCGAGGTGGTAGTTAAAGCATTGAACATTGGTAATCCGCAATGGACGCCATTAAAAGATAAAATTCCAGCATGGATGCAATTGGGGTTTAATTTATTTGAACACCTCAAAAACCGTAATCATGTGTTTGAAGTTTTCCCTACAGCTGCTTATAAATTGCTGGAAAATAAGAAGCATCCAAAAGTATTGATCTCTTTCAATAATTTCAAAGACGGTCCAAAAGATATGTTGGATGCCTGTGTTTCTGCATTTACCGTACACCAGTACCTCCATGGATATGGATCGGAAGTAGGTGGTGGCGATCGAATGGGTACCATTATTTTACCTACATCATTGCCGGTGCCAGTTACCACCCGGTTTTGAAGTGGCCTGAAGAAAAGTACGGATGAGTTTAAAACATCTGGATTACTTTCTGATCAACCATCAAACTTCTTTATCAATGCTATACTAAACAAAAATTTTATCATTAGAAAGGAAGATTCATGACAACAAACATACCACAAGGTGGATTCCGAGACATTGAAGTGCGAGCAGAAGCTTCTTCGATTGAAAAGTGGCGCAAACAGGTTTTGGCTGGTCAACCGGAAACTGGCCGTATGTATGCTTTCATAAGCGATGAAGGTTCTTACATGCCAGGCGGGGAAGGGACAGCACCCACTCCACTCTCATATTTTGTTGCTGGGATGGCGCTTTGACTCATCTCACATGTGTCGCAGGTTGCGACCAAACGAAAATTGTCCATCCGCAATGAACGCGTCAATGTCACGGCTCATTTCCACGAACAGGGTTCGGTATTAAGAGGTGACGCTGAGGGTTTCTGTGATGGCTTTGAAATTGAAATTCTGATCGACTCGGATGAAGATCCTCAAAAGATCGCTGAACTGGTGAGTATATCTCGAGAAATGTGTTTTACAGAAAAAGCCTTGATGGGATCTGTTCCTGTTAAAGTCAGCCAACAATTGAATCAACAACCGTTGGAAGTGTAGACGATTGATTACTTTCTATGTACCTGACGAAACCTGGTTGTTCATTCGATCAGGTTTTGTTTGTTTTTATAATTGTTGTTTTCACTGTTGGCGAAAAACGAAGTGAATATTCCGGTTAGAAGCATAAGGATTGAACAACCCAGAAAGAGCGTGGGCAAGCTGATAAGCCCCACCAGACTGAGTGCGATCGGTGGACCGATGGCAGAACCCAGATCACCAAACGAAAAGATGTATCCCAATGAGCGTGATTGTTGATGCTGAGGAACTTGATCTCCGATGATGGCGGGAATCAATGCAGGAATGCTGCCACCTGCAATGGCAGCCAGAATAACGCCCAGAATGGACACCCAAATGTTCTGTGCAGCCAGTAGCATCAATCCACCCGCGCCAAAGATTAGAAAAATTATTGCCAGTACCAACCAACGGCGGTTGATTCGATCAGATAACCTTCCAACCTGGGGAACACTGATAATGCTAACCAATACGCGCACAGCAATAAAGGTGCCACTCATGGTAGCTAGCGGAATGGGGATCTGGTTGAACGTCAGGCTGCCATCTTCAACGAATTGTGATAGCCACAGAATGGTTGTGGACCCCAAAATACCTGTAAAGATGACACGATTTATGAAGAAAGGCAGGCTGCAGGTCAACGTCAATTTCCAGGGAAACCCCGCTTTGGTTGAATTTTCTTCCTTTAATAAGGGAATATTTTTTTGCTTTTCCGGAAGTGTTTCGGGTAAATATCGCAGCCATACCAATAGTCCCACGCCGGATAAAAATGTACTGACCCATAGTCCACCGCGATACGTAAACAAATCGGTGAAAATCCCTCCACAAAAGGAGGAAACTGCCACACCAATGAAGAACCACATTTGTAGGCGGCCGTTGGCTTGACCACGGTTCATATCGTTGGATATATCCAGAGTCATACTGTTTGCGCCAATCCAAATTCCTGACCATGCCAGCCCCCAGAGCACTCTGCCGGTTGTAAGGATAAATGGTCCCGATCCAAACGCATAAACGGCAGTAGAGAGGGTTCCGATTCCCAGAGAGATCAGCATTAAGGGGCGTCGGGGAAGTCGATCATAGATCCAGCCCGCCATGCCGTTAAAAAGCAAGCGTACCAGGCGGTTGATTCCCAGGAGGAACCCCACCATTGCCAGAGTCAAGCCGGCTTGTCTGGCAATTTCTGGGGACGGCAGTACGGCATAGAGGGTGGCATCTCCGAGTAGAGAAAGTGCCAATCCGATGCCGAGTGGGGTGAGAACCGTGTTTGGCTTATTGATACGCATTAAGTTGATTAGTAATGATTGAGCGGAGTGACAAGGTTATATCTATTGTATCATTCAGCAATCATTCAATCTTCGAATTGGTTCAATCAGAAGATCAATGCTGATTTGACTGGACTACTTTAAAACGCTCATCTATAATTACTTAATTCTTTTTATGATTTCTGGGAGGGTATTATGCCTAAGATGGATCAGGTTCTTGCGGTGATTTTAGGGGGAGGTCGAGGCACTCGTTTGCAGCCACTGACAACAATGCGCTCAAAACCTGCTGTACCAATTGCTGGAAAATACCGGTTAATTGACATTCCCATCAGCAATTGTATTAATTCTGATATTTACAAGATGGCGGTTTTAACACAATTCAATTCCGTTTCTTTACATCGTCATATCACTCGCACCTACCAATTTGATGCATTTCATACCGGCTGGGTTCAGATCTGGGCAGCTGAACAGACTGTCAATACAGCTGATTGGTATCAGGGGACAGCTGATGCAGTTCGCAAGCAATTATTTGAGATTAAATCAGCCCGTACGCCTTATGTCTTGATTCTGGCAGGTGATCATCTTTACCGTATGGATTACGAAGAAATGGCACGTTTTCACTGGGAGAATAATGCCGATATCACCATTGCTGTACAACCTATCCGAAAAAATGAAGCTGACCGCTTTGGCATTCTGAAACGGGGCGCTGATTTTGAAATAACCCGTTTTGCTGAAAAACCGACTGATCCGGAAGTGCTATCAGACATGGTTAGCCGGGATGATGAAGCTCGACCATTCCTGGGGTCTATGGGTATCTATTTCTTCAATACCGAAGTACTCTTTGAAATGCTGGAACATACCACCATGCAGGATTTTGGCAAGCATGTTATCCCCTACGCCATTGACCGTAAGAAAGTAGTTGGTTTTGACTTCGATGGTTATTGGGAAGACATTGGAACGATCCGCTCTTTTTACGACACCAATTTATTATTGACAGGTCCTGATTCACCCTTCAACTTTTTTGACCAGCGCAGCCCAATTTATTCTCATCCGCGTTTCCTACCTGGATCGACCGTTGAAAATAGTATGCTTGAGCGGGTTATGCTGACAGATGGCTGTTGTATTAACCATGCTGAAATTCGACATTCGATCATTGGTTTGCGTTCACAAATTCGTTCCGGTGTGCGTATCATTGATACGATTATGATGGGATCCGATTACTATGATCGACTCTCGGCTTGCAACAAAGAAAGTTACCCGGATGGGGTTAATGAAAACGAGATACCTTTGGGTGTTGGTAATGGCTCCTATATTGAAGGAGCAATTCTGGATAAAAACGTTAGAATAGGACGTGGGGTTGTTATTCGGCCATTCCCCAGAGGAACAGAGATCGACGAAGAATTGTTTTCTGTACGAGATGGGATTGTGGTCATTCCTAAAAGTGCTGTGATTCCTAATGGCACATTTATTGGACCGATACCGGGGGAAAGTTTGTAGTAAAATTTTAGGGCAGGTTTTTTCCTGCCCTTTTTTATTTACAGAAATTATCCATTATCTATCCAATTAAAGGAGAATACATGGCAGAAAAGAGTATTAACGTACATCCAAAACCTTTAAAAGACGTAGTCATTTCCTGGCATGCTGTCAGTAGTGATGAGATCCTGCAAAAATTAGACACACAGCTGGAAAAAGGTCTCACCAATGAAGAAGCTGGAAAAAGGTTACAGGAGTATGGTCCAAACCAATTAGAGGAGGGAAAGCGCACAACCTTTCTCCAGATGGTTTTGCGCCAGCTGAATAATTTTGTTGTTATCCTATTAATTGTAGCTTCCATCATTTCTGCCTTTTTAGGGGAGTGGGTGGATGCCAGTGCCATCATAGCGATTGTGATCTTAAACACCATCATGGGGGTGGTGCAGGAGAACCGGGCTGAGCAGGCTCTGGCAACCCTCAAAAAGCTGGCAGCGCCTGATGCTCAGGTGTTGAGAAATGGTCACCGGGCAACGATTCCTTCGCATCAACTGGTGCCCGGTGATATTGTCTTTCTCGAAGCGGGCTATTTTATTCCTGCTGATGTGCGCTTACTGGAAGCGATTAACCTGCGAGTAGAAGAAGCAGCATTAACTGGGGAATCGGTTCCTGTGCAAAAAAATGCATCTCTGGTGCTGGATAAAAAAGCATCTTTGGGAGACCGAAAGAACACAGCCTTTATGGGCACGACAGTCTCTTACGGTCGTGGTCGTGGGGTTGTGGTTGATACAGGTATGGATACCCAACTGGGTATGATTGCTACCATGTTGAAGTCGGTGGAAGATGAACAGACACCTTTGCAACGGAGGCTGGATCAATTAGGAAAAACGCTTGGTTGGGCTGCCTTATTGGTGTGTGCTCTGGTATTAGGGATTGGGGTGCTGCGTGGTGGTGATCTGCTGGAAATGTTCATGGTGGCTGTCAGCCTGGCAATTGCTGCAGTACCGGAGGGATTACCCGCTATCGTAACGATCAGTCTGGCGTTGGGTATGCGCGAGATGATCAACCGGCATGCACTGATCAGACGTTTATCCTCTGTGGAAACGCTTGGTTCTGCCACGATAATTTGTTCGGATAAAACGGGAACCCTGACTCAGAATGAAATGACCGTTACACGCATATGGTCGGATGATCAATTTGTAGAGGTGACTGGCCGCGGATACCGTCCAAAAGGTGAATTCTTAGTGGATGGAAAACCGGTTGATATTCATAAATACCAAGGCATCATGTCCACGTTGTGGGTGGGGGCGATGAACAATGACTCCTACCTGGAAGAGATGGAATCGGAAGGACAGGAGAAAGCATACCGCATTATTGGCGACCCGACAGAAGGTGCTCTGATCGTTGCGGCTGCCAAGGCAGGCGAAGTTCAAAATGTGCTGAATAAAAAATATCCCCGCACCCAGGAAATTCCTTTTGATTCGGTGCGAAAGCGGATGTTAACCATACATGAGATTGATGAACCCGGTCCGGATGATATTTCTCCTTTTGATGATGATACTGAACGGAAAAATTACGCCATCGCCATCAAAGGAGCGCCGGATATTGTGTTGATGCTCTGTAATTCATACCAGTCCATGGAAGATAAACCTTTGCCCTTATCCGAGAAGATGAAAGCCAGAATCATGGCAGCCAATGATGAAATGACACAAGATGCCCTGCGAGTTTTGGGGGTGGCTTATCGGGTGGTCAGTGTATTGCCACAGGAAATCGATAGCGATGAACTTGAGAAGGATTTAGTTTTTGTGGGGTTGATTGGCATGATTGATCCGGCGCGTAAAGAAGTGCAACCCGCCCTGGAGCTGGCACGTGGTGCAGGCATTCGCACGATCATGATCACCGGCGATTATCCCAATACTGCCCGTGCCATCGCCAGGGATATCAATCTGCTGCAAAGTGGTCACGAAGTGCTTACCGGCTATGATCTGGACGACATGAGAGATGAAGAGTTAAGGGAAAAAGTGAAAATCACCGATGTGTTTGCACGCGTTTCCCCGGAACATAAAATGCGGATTGTGGAAGCTTTGCGTTACAATGGCGAAGTGGTAGCCATGACCGGTGACGGTGTCAACGATGCACCCGCCATCAAGTTGGCAGATATCGGTGTTGCGATGGGCATTACCGGGACAGATGTTGCCAAAGACACGGCAGACATGGTGCTGACGGATGACAATTATGCCAGTATTGTGGCAGCCGTTGAGCAGGGGCGCATCATTTACTCCAATATTCGCAAATTTGTTTACTATCTGATCTCCTGTAACCTGGCAGAAATTATGATCATCTTTCTGGCGACAGCTTTTGGGCGTTATCTGTATCCATTTGCTGCAGGGGAGGTATTCTCGCCGCTGGCACCGATCCAATTGTTATTGCTCAATCTGGTAACCGATGGAGCGCCTGCTTTAGCGCTGGGTACTGAGAAGGGCGATCCGGATATTATGCAACAGAAACCTCGCCCACCCAAAGAACCAATCATCAACCGTTTCATGATGAACGGGGTTCTGATCCAGACGGTAGCCATTACCTTTATCACCCTGTTTGCCTTTGGTGTTGGATTGAAACATGATCGCTTGATGGCAGAGACGATGGCGTTTATCACCTTGGCAAGTTCTGAGTTACTGCGCGCTTATACAGCCCGGTCAGAACGTTACCCCATCTTAAAGATCGGTGTATTCAATAATAAGTGGATGAATATTGCCGTGATATCCTCACTGGCGCTTTTACTGCTCATTCTGTATGTGCCTTTCTTTAACACCATTTTCGATACTGTGCCACTGGGCTGGACGGAATGGCGTTTGATCTTACCCCTGTTGCTGATACCATCCATTGCCGCAGAGTTGGCGAAGATGTTTGTTAGCAGGAAAAAAGCTATTAGCTGATAGTCGGTAGTTCTCTCAATGGTCGAAAGCTCATGCGGTGGATAGGGCAGGGGCCATTTTCAGTGAGTGCTCGCTGATGAATTCGGGTGCCATAGCCTTTGTGTCGACTAAACCCATACAGAGGATAGTAGTCGTCCTCCTGACGCATCAAAGCATCCCGGGTAGTTTTTGCCAGGATCGATGCAGCAGCGATACTCAGGCAGCGTTGATCGCCTTTGATTAATGCCGTCTGTGGTGTATTCAGGTTGGGTAATAAGAGGGCATCGATTAGCAGGTGATCCGGGGACGTAGATAATTGTTCCAATGCTCGCTGCATGGCTAAGCGGGTGGCTGGTAAAATTCCCATCTGATCAATTTCGGAATGTACAGCAGATCCTATCCCCCAGGCTTGCGCATGTTCTTTAATGATATCCGCCCAATATTCGCGTTGATGGACGTTCATTTGTTTTGAATCTCTTACCCCCAATAAATTCTGTTCCAGGTTGGCGACCTGCGGAAGGATGACTACTGCAGCCACAACAGGTCCAGCCCAGGCACCTCGACCGGCTTCATCCAATCCGGCAATCCATTGCTTTTTGTCTTCCCATAATTTCCGTTCAAAGGTCAGTTTGGGAGAGGGTGGAATTTCAAGAACTGGTTTGGGCTTTCTGGTCATAGACCCCTCGATTGGCATTGCGCCGGATGGTAAAGAGATCGGAAGCCATTTTGATTGAATCTTTGACAATATTTAAACGAGTACCAGGTTTGTAATACCAGATAATCGGAACTTCTTTGATGCTATATCCCAGTCGTTGAGCGATAAAAAGTAGTTCTGCATCAAACGACCAACCGGTCAGGGTTTGCATTTGAAAAAGATGTTCAGCTACCTCGCCTCGAAAGGCTTTGAACCCACATTGCGTATCCTGCAACCCGGGCAGTAAGGCATATCGCACCAGACTATTGAAGACCCGTCCAATCAGATGTCGGAACTCGGGCTCATTCACGCGTTGGGATTCGGGTAATTCACGGGAGGCAATGGCTACATCGTATGCCAGACCATCTTTTGGTATAAATTTGCTAATTTCACTAACCGGCATGGAAAAATCTGCATCACAGAAAATGCGGTACTTCCCTTGCGCAGCCAGCATTCCACTACGAACTGCCAAACCCTTCCCTTTCTGGGTTTCCTGAATAACACGGAGAGAAGGCATTTTTTCCTGAAATGCCTGTGCTACTTCCAGGGTGCGATCGTGACTACCATTTTCAACAACGATCACTTCAATGGAATAGGGTTGTTGGCGAACAAACTCATCCACCAACGCCAGGGAAGGTGGTAAGCGCGTTTCTTCGTTATGCGCAGGAATGATGATTGAAAGGAAAATATCGGACATTAGAATCTGGGTACTGATTGAAGATGATCCTTTTCTGATTCCCCACTTCCGACCGCAAGAACTTCTTTCCCTTTTGAGGAAACAACCCGCACATCTTCACCTGTATCAAATACGGAACCCATTTTATACTGGCGTTTTCCGGTAAGAATTTTTTGACCACTATTAATCCGACTAATCAAATCATCGCGGCCAATCAAAAAATGGTCTGAAAACACTACACCGTGACGTTCATAAATGCGCGCAAGTTGCACCTGACCATCTTCATCTACTCGAACTGCTTCCAAGATTGCATCAAACTTCTTTTTAGCCATGTTATCCCATTTACCTTATCAATTTAAGATACACGTACCAATGAAAATTTTATCACGGAAAGATGATCTTTTTTATATTTTCAATGGTTGATTTACAAACTCATGTTTACTAAAATAAACCACGTAAGAGGAATTATTTGTCTCACAAGGCTCCAAAGGAAAATAAGAATTAGGTAAATTAATTCGTTATTCACGGCAAGATCATGCTGTAAATGGATACAGGGAATTTTCCAGACAGAATAAAAAAACAGTCGAAAGACTGTTTTTTGTGTCGGGGTGGGCGGACTCGAACCGCCGACCCCCGCGTCCCAAACGCGGTACGCTAACCAACTGCGCTACACCCCGAGCAAACAGAGTATAATCGCATTCAGATGAAATCGTCAAGGAAGTATTTGAAATTTCTACTGATTTTTGTCCTCCTATCAGGCGTAGGATGGCTATTGAACGGCTGTCAGGTGATCCCTGAATTATCGACTGAATCCGTAGTCTCTACCAGTTCCAGTACACCATTTTTACCACCCACAAAAGTGGTACTGCCTACACTTATGCATACGTCAACCATCACGCCTACGGCAACCTCCATCCCTCCAACTTTCACACCTACTGAGATTCCCTGTTTGGATACTACAGGCAGTGTAAAAGAAGTCACCTTCTATTCTGAAATATTGCAGGAAGATATCAAAACGAATATCTATCTACCACCCTGTTATGATGCAGAACGAGAAGAAGGATATCCTTTCCTGGTAATGCTGCACGGTCAGAATGGTGTTCAGGATCAGTGGATCAATCTGGGAATGACGTCCTTAGCGGATGAATGGATAACATCCAAAAAGGTTCCACCACTGGTGATTGTTATGCCTTTTGAACGTCTTTATCTGCAGAACTCATATGTATCAAAGTTTGATTCAGCCCTGGTTAAAGATCTTGTACCACAGTTACTGGACCATTATAACTTGCGCCATGAATGGGAATATCATGCAATTGGTGGGCTTTCTCGAGGTGGGAATTGGGCGGTCCGGATTGGGTTTATCTTTCCAGAAGCTTTTGGTAAAGTTGGCGCGCATAGTTTCACAACCTTCGCCGGTGATATGAGCCGGGTGCAGGATTGGTTACAATCTGTTTCTGCTTACCGGCCAGCCCTTTGGTTTGATATCGGGGAGTCAGACCATTATCGCCAATATAGTGAGCCGTTTGTTTTGTATTTGCAACAGAATCTGATTCCGCTGGAATATACGATTAATCCAGGTGGTCATACCTATGATTATTGGCTAGATCATATAGATGAATACCTGTCCTGGTATACAAAAGACTGGTAATTCAATAAGCAATTTACCAAAGAGACAATAAAAAAGGGCTGCAGAACTGTAGCCCTTTTAGGAAAATCTATTTGACGGTCAGGGTTATTTCTGTTTCACAGAAATATAAGTTATTGTTCGTGCGCAATGCCCACTTGGCGGAATAGCTGCCCGGTTGACGGGGTGCCAGCATATCGACGATGAACTCAACCTCATTTCCTGGATTGATATAACTGTTCAAGTCTATGGAATCTGATTGCACCTGGAATCGATCACCACCGACAAAGACCCAATCAAAATCATTGCTCCATTGTTCTTTGCCTGTGTTCCGTAGAGTCCATTTACCATCGAAGTCTCCACCTGGAGGGAAGGATGCTCCATTGGGGAATGTATAAAGTATTAGACACTGATAAAGGTCATTGGTAGGTGTTACTGTTGGTGTTTCAGTAGCAGTGCTTGTTGGTGTAAGTGTTATGGTGGAAGTTGGCAATACAAACGAAGTGAAAGTTGGTAGAGGAGTGGAGGATGGGCGTAATGCCAATTGTTGTGTACTGGTAATTACAATTTCTACAGTGGGTGCATCAATGGTTGGAAGCTGTCTAAATGTAGCAGTTGCTGTTGGTAATACTAAGATTTCCGGTAATTCCTCTGGGGGTAGAGGATTCATGGGAGATTGTGGATTGATAAAAATTAATGCAAACACTACACATAGGATCATGATTGCGATTATAGCCAGAATTGTGAGCACATTCAGGACCGTATTTTTCATAGATCACTCCTTATTGCCAGATAACCTGGGGCTCTGCCAGTTTTATTTCTTTTATTCATTAAAGTATATATGAAAAATCAATTTTTATAATAGGCGATTATTCTAAACTGACTTACAGTTTTATACTCAAGTAATTATTCAAGCAGTTCTATCCTTTCAAATCCCTATTTTACGATGATTTGGATGAATACTGAGCAAAATAGGACATCATCTTTCTTTAATCCCCAGGTAGCAGAATATGTACCAGCCAATCTGGGAGCCAGCATATCAATAATGAAATTTATTGAGTCACCTTTGTTGACATTGGATGTCAAATCCAACTTATCAACATGCTCCTGAAATCTTGTTCCACTGATGAAAAGAAAGTCAACTTTATCTTTTTCCCAAACTTCAGAACCGGTGTTCTTAATCGTCCAGCGTCCATCAAAATCACCGCCCTGTGGATACACCTGGTTTACGGGAGGAGAACTTGAAACGAGCTGGCAATTGAAATCTGATCGGGTAGGTGTCACAGTTGGTGTTGTCGTTGCGGTTGGCGGAAGGGGGGTTTCTGTGGGAGGGACTTCCGTGAAGGTTGCTGTTGGTGTAATAGGTGTTGGGCTTGGTAAAGGTGTGTCTGTTGGTGGCAAGGCTGTAAACGTGTTGGTTACACTCGGATACAACAAAGCTTGCTGGGTAATTTCACCAATGGCGGTTTTCATGGCATCAATCACCATGACTTCATACGTGGCTGTTAAAGCAGCAGGAGCAAGCCCTGGTTGCCCAATTGAACTTAATGAGCAACCACTGAAATAAATTAAGAACACACAACAACAGAAGTATAGGAGGAATTTTCGTTTCATAATCACCTTCTTGATATATCAATCACTTTTATTGTAATGAAATTTCCAAAAAAAGTAACTATCACTTTTCACTTCATTACCTGGGTTTTATCCTGGTCAAAAGCATAGGAAATATTCCCTTCGCTTGGACTGTAATCGACTGGTATCCGTACGGGGGGATTATTCGTGGAGTTAATGTATCCTTTACCTTGAAAGATGATGAACAGGTAATAACATGAACATGAATTACAACTTTGGAAACAACTCATTTGAACAACACGAGTGTGAATGGAATGAACCATCACGGTCGATTGCGATTCGTAAACAATCTTATGCCCTTTTTAATCGGATAATGCTAAAAGGTTTTGTGCGACGCTTTTTTGCTGGTCTGTTTCGAAAATCACATGAGTTATTTTCGTTGTCCTTCTTATTGCAAAATGGAACCCCTCTCAACGCCATGGAAGTTGGATTACGAACCGTACCACTTCAACTGGTGGTTGGATCGGAGAATTGCTGCAAGGATTTTGATAATCAGTTTATTCCATTTTCTGAACGCAACCACCAACGTTGGTTGAGAATTTCAGATATGTTTATCAAAGGAGAGACCATCCCCGCTGTTGAACTAGTACAGGTTGCACAATCCTATTTTGTTCGGGATGGTCATCACCGTATCTCGGTAGCGAGAGCATTGGGAAAAAAATTCATTGATGCGAAGGTGATTGTTTTCCAACTCTCAGAAAACTCTTTGCAACCTATCAATTCATTTGCCCATCCAATGCAATTGCAGACTTTTGAAATTCAATAATTATTCTTTGAAACTTTTTTCAGCAAGGATCAAAGGTGGTTAAGATGAAAAACATTCAGAAATGGTTTAGTAAATGGATACTCTTATCACTACTATGGTTTGTGTTGAATACGATTGATTTTTCTCAATTGCAATTAAATGATATGAGGCAATCAGCATTGATAGGACGAGCTTTGATGTCCATGTTAGATAGCCTGATTTTATGTTGGGTGCTGGCAAAATCAGTCAAACGAGGTATTCGCTTAGCAATTGTCATTTACCTGGCTGTATTCGGAATGAAAATTGTGTTAACAGTTGATGAAGCTACCTATTTACCCGATTTACAACCGCTTGTTTTGCCTTTATTGATCAATGGGGCAATCGCGAGCCTATTGTGGTCATTGACTGCCGTTGCATTAGCAGATGGATTTACTGAAAACACTGAATCCTCTGATTTACAAGAAAAACCAGAATGGCGTCAAAAATGGTATCAGTGGATACTGAAACTATTGTTTCTGGCAGTCATATGGATGGTTTTATTCGTGTTTTTTAGTGGTGTCGTTTTTATGAATATCGCAAAACTAATCGATCCGCAGGCATTGGCATCTTATGCCAATCTTGCGATGCCAGATTGGGTTCTGCCATTCCAGGGATTGCGCGCGATATTATGGCTGTCTTTAGCTTTACCTTTGTTGATGCAATTGTATGGAAAATATAATCGGGTATTATTCCTTTCTGCATTTGTTTTTGCTGTCTGGATGGGAAGCAATTTGTTATTGGCACTGGATCTACAGTCTGGTTTAAGGTATGCACATCTGGTAGAAATCATGCTTGAATGTTTTGTATTTGGAGTGCTGGTATTTCTGATCTTTGCCCGAAAGAGCCAACGTGCTAAAATCTACTCTACTTAAGATAGAATAAAAGTCGGATTGATTGGTTTAATATGAAAACTCGTAGCAGCTTGCGAACCAAGATCATCACCTGGTCATTTGTTCCCACCGTGATTATTCTTACCACGGTTGCGTTGGTTACATTTTATTCCTATCAGCAGGTAACCCGTGATCTGGTATTAAGTCAAAGTGCAGAGGTTGCCCGTTATAAACGCAATCAGGTACAGAATGTGCTTTCAGAGATCATCAATCCGTTGATGTATGATTACATTTTTTTCCTGGATTCAGGCAAAAATTTGAATATCTTTGATCGTGCCAAAACGCTGGACCAGGCGGGTATGTATGATGACATCTTCAGTGGCAATATCATTTTTCTGGATAGCGACGGCAAGGTAATATTTTCTGAATCACATCCGGAGTGGGTGGGAGTTTCTTGGGCTCATCGTGATTTCTTCAGGGATGCAAAACAGAATGATGGATTGAATGTGATAATCGGACAATTGATGGAGGATCGCAGAACTGGCGACTTTCTGCTGCCCTTCGCTGTCAATTTACGAGGAATTGATGGCGAATTTGCTGGAGTTGCTGTCCTTTATCTAAACCTGAATGCAGATCAATCTACCCCATTCTATGCTGCTTTGGAATCGCTTTTTACTGACCAAAAAGTGATTATTGTGGATGCATCACGGCGGGTTATTTTTCATCCCAATTCGAGTTTGATTGGTCAAAAGTTGAATGAACAGGAAGAATTTACACCTTTATTTGAAATCCCCCTCAAAGAGACTGATGGTGAGGTTAAATCGTATCGTACAACCAATAGCCAGGTTGTGATCAGTGCTGCATTTCTAAAAACATCGGAATTAAATGGATGGTGGGTAATTCAGGAGCAATCCTGGAATGAATTGATGGAGCCCAGCCTGGCATATCGACGATTATTGTTGATCTTACTGGCTGCCGGGGTAATTGTGCCGGTACTGGTCGTTACTTATGGCTCCCGACACATTACCAGACCGATTGAAGAAATGATCCGTGCTGCCAAAGAAGTAGCCGGGGGAAATTTTGAGCGCAAAGTGGAAGCAAACAGTAATGACGAATTGGAAGATCTGGCGACCCAATTCAATATCATGTCCACTGATTTAGCACAATCCTATGCAACCCTGGAAAAGCGCGTCTCAGATCGAACGCACGAGCTGGAGACCATCAATGCTATCTCTGATGTTGTCAATCGCTCGCTGGATTTGGAGATGATATTATCCAGTGCTCTGGCAAAAACATTGGAAGTAACCAATATGGATGCAGGGGTTGCTTATCGCCTGAATGAAGGTTCCCAAATGTTTGAAATGCTGGCTTACCAGGGTTTTTCTCACCAATATATGGAAAATCACCGCTTTCTACCGGTCAGTATGACCGGATTTGATCTCAAAGATAGCCATCCGGCTATCATCGTTGCCTATATCGAGGATTATCCCATTCTTTCCATGAAAGAGGATCTGGAAAAAGAGGGCATCAAAGTTGCGGTGCGCTTGCCCTTAATGTCAAAAGGCAAGATGCTGGGGTATCTGGGATTATCCAGGCACAATGAAGAATTTGTCTCCCAGGATGAAATGAAAATCTTTACTGCAATTGGGCAACAGATCAGTATTGCCATGGAAAATGCCAGTTTGTATGAAAGTGCGGAAGAAAGTGCTGCCACTGCAGAAAGAAATCGGCTGGCACGCGATTTACATGATGCTGTTACACAAACGCTTTTCTCAGTGAGTCTTATAGCGGATGTATTACCTGATTTGTACCGGATCAATCTAAATGAAGCGCAAAAAAGAACCCGTGAACTAAGAGATCTGTCTCGTGGGGCATTGGCAGAAATGCGTACCCTTTTATTGGAACTCAGACCATCCGCCCTGGCCAGCGTGAGTCTCCCCGATTTATTAAAGCAACTTTGTGATGCTGCCAATGGTCGTGCTCTGGTGCCCATCAAATTTCACTGCGAAGGTGAAAGAGATATTCCGGAGCCGCAAAAAATTGCCCTGTATCGCATTACGCAGGAGGCAATTAATAACATCATTAAATACGCACAAGCTAATCAAGTAAGGGTAGAATTAATACAGACCCAAAACTTTGTCGAAATTGCCATCCGAGACGATGGGGTTGGTTTTAACCAGAACGAGGTGCAGCCTTTTCGGATGGGGTTACGAATTATGCAAGAGCGTGCGGCTGCCATTGATGCAACGTTAAGAGTTGTTTCCAAACCTGGAGAAGGAACGAATGTGACGATCACCTGGTGTGAAACAAAGGATGAGGAGGATGAATGAAAACTGACAAGAAAATTCGGGTGATGATTGTAGATGATCACTCAGTCGTGAGAAGTGGTCTGGGAGCTTTTTTGATGGTTGTCGATGATTTAGATTTAGTCGGTGAAGCCAGCAGCGGAGAAGATGCTTTGAAAAAAGCACCTGAATTTCAACCGGATGTGATTTTGATGGATTTAAAAATGCCAGGCATGGGTGGAGTAGCAGCCATTCGCGCTTTACGGCATGATGAACCAAAAATAAAAATTATCGCGCTCACCAGTTATATTGATGATGGTTTGGTTCAGGGAGCCTTACAAGCCGGAGCAAATGGCTACCTGATGAAGAATGTCCAGGCAGATGAATTGGCGAATGCGATTCGCTCTGCTGCGGTTGGTCGAATGACCCTTTCACCGGAAGCGAGTAAAGCGCTGTCAGAATCATCGGAATATCCGGTAATTCCAGCAGAAGATTTGACAGATCGCGAACGGGATGTGCTTAAATTATTAATTGAAGGCATGTCCAATAATGAGATTGCCGAGCGCTTGATCATCAGTCCCTCTACCGTTAAATATCATATCGGAAACATCTACACAAAGTTAGGGGTGGATAGCCGGGCAGCTGCTGTATCGATTGCCATCCAACGTCAACTTGTTAATTAATTATCGGGTTAACGAATCTCAGATATTTTCTCCAGATACAGAATAAGTGATTTTCCATTTGTTTCCTTGGGATTAATTCACAATTATTAATTCCTTCAAGCTTAATTTTGAAAAATTATGGTCCATTTTACTTTCCAAAGTTGAGAATTTTTGTATTCCAACTTATTGAAGGAATAGTGATAGCGGGCTCTTGAAAAAAAAGAATCCTTTGTATAATTAATATAGACTGGTCTATATTATAGACCAAATTATGAAG
Organism: uncultured Chloroflexia bacterium; assembly: GCA_963765655.1. Classification (GTDB taxonomy): domain Bacteria; phylum Chloroflexota; class Anaerolineae; order Anaerolineales; family Anaerolineaceae; genus UBA6170. The sequence continues at coordinate 191,739 of CAVXXH010000003.1, read as the reverse complement.
GATTTAAGATGAATGTAAAAATCGTAAATGTACAGAAGAAAGCGATTCAATACTGGTTTATTGATGGGTTGGCTGAACTTGCAGCCGGGTTAATTGGCATTTTTCTGGCTGTACTTTTTTGGGTATGGCAACAGGTATTTACCTGGCGATGGAGTTTGCCTGTGATCCTGGTAGCAGCCTTTGCGGTTTCATTTGGACTCAGGCTTATCATCCAACGCATAAAAGCTCGATCTACCTATCCCCGAACTGGTTATGTATCCCCATTCAGTGGTATAGAAAATAAAGGGTCTGTTGTGATTTTGATTGCCTTCTCGTTAGTTATGTTAGGATTGAATTATTTTTTCTCAACAAAAGGTTCACAAGGTTTGTTATGGTCTCCAGGGCTGGCAGGTTTAATCTTCACGTTTATCTTCTTCTGGACAGGAGCAATGACAAAACTAAAAGGCTTCTTCATCTTGGCAATTATCAGTTTAATCATCGGGTTGATTCTGGTACTTTTCAAGCTGGATTATTTTCAGGGAGTTTCAGTCTTAACAGGAATTGTTGGACTGATTCTTCTGGTTCAGGGGTATCAGGTTCGGAAGATAAATCTTAATCAGAGCTCACAGATGGATGAACCATTCAATGCATAATAAAGTTCCCTCATTAAAAGAGGTTGATCGACTGGTTCATGAGCCCTCACGAAGTATCATATTGGCGATTCTGAGTGTGATTCCAAAAGCTGATTTTCTGTATTTACAAAGAGAAACTGACCTCACCAAGGGGAACCTGACAATCCATCTCTCGAAACTGGAGGGTGCAGGATATATTCAGATCGAAAAAACTTATCTTGAGAAACGACCGTTGACAGTGTGTAAAATTACAAACAAAGGTAGAAAGGCTTTTGAGACCTACCGTGAACTACTAAAGCTATTTATTAATGACACAAAATAAGTACCTATCTTTAAGAAGAAAATGGCGGTGTGAACTCACCGCCATTTTGCATATTGATAATAATTGAATTTATATCCAGCCACGTAATCCCATGGCTTTGACCACACTTGCGATCGCCACCATGTAGGCTGCGTCGCGCATGTTGACTTTTTCTTTCAAGGACATTTCCAGCACGGCATGGAAAGCTGAGGTCATTTTCTGGTCTTCTTTCTCGAGGACTTCTTCTCTGGTCCAGTAGAAGTTCATATCATTCTGTACACCTTCAAAGTACGAAACGGTCACACCACCAGCATTACACAGAAAGTCCGGGATCATGAAAATGCCTTTTTCTCCCAGTACTTTATCAGCTTCTGGTGTGGTGGGACCATTCGCGCCTTCAGCAATCACTTTGACGCGTGGGTGAATTTTCTTGACGCTCTCAGCATTGATCTGTCCTTCGAGGGCGGAGGGGATCAGGACGTCCACTTCCTTCGAAATCCAGGCTTCTGCATCTTCAATCACATAACCCGCCTCTTTGGCGCGCACCTTATCGATGGAACCATATTGGTCGGTAATGGACATCAGGAATTTCGGATCAACACCTTCATCTTTGCTGACAGTGTAGGAGATGCGATCTTCCCGGTCCCAATAGGAAACACAAACCACTTTGCCACCCAGGAATTCATTAAATCCGATCGCTGCGTATTGGGCAACATTCCCAAACCCTTGGATGGCCGCTGTGCAATTCTTTGGATCCAACTTTAAATGCTTGAGAGCTTCCCGCACGGTGTAGATCACGCCATAACCGGTCGCTTCTGTACGACCCAGAGAACCACCACCGCCAACAGGTTTACCCGTGATTACACCAGGGGTATATTGACCGGTCAGCTTGGAATATTCATCCATCATCCAGCCCATCATTTGTGGGCTTGTGCCAACATCGGGAGCGGGCACATCCTGGCGAGGTCCAATGTTTCTCCACATAATTTGTACATAACCACGTACTAACCGTTCTTTTTCGTTGGTGGAGAGGGTGGCCGAATCAACAATCACACCACCTTTACCGCCGCCCAATGGAATATCAACCACAGCACATTTCCAGGTCATCCAGGTAGCCAGTGCGCGCACGGTATCAATGGTTTCAGCAGGGTGGAAGCGAATGCCACCTTTGTTGGGACCACGAGCATCATTGTGTTGGACGCGGAATCCTTGAAAAACACGTAAGGTGCCATCATCCATACGCACCGGGATGCGGAATTGAAATTCACGCAACGGCCAGCGCAGAATTTCACGCACTTCCGGATCTAATTGCAATAATTCGGCAACATGGTCGAATTGGGCCTGAGCCATTTCAAATGCATTGGTTGTAGAAGCCATTTACCACTCCTGTATTCCTGATAAGTTTTGGTTTTGGCATGCGGATGAGCAACAAAATAAAGCGGACACAACGGACGTGCCCGCTTAAAGTAGAAGAAAACGCTTTGCCACCATTTTCACAAACTCCTCCGTTTGCCTCACCCTTTAGATTAACACCTTGAATGAATAGAGTCAATATGATAAAAATCGTCAATTGATCACGATTTTTTTCAGTGAAATCAGGAATTTGTCATATTTATTTGGTTGCCTTGAGGATAACAATTCAAAAAAACAATTATCAGAATTTCGTATAATTAGAATAGGCAGCAATTGCAAGCTTTCATATATATCTATCCCAAGGATTGATATAACAAGATGAGTGAGATATACGATAAATGATATTGCTGTACGAGTCACATTAGGCGCATTAGGACATGAATTTCCTTCGCATGCAGCAGCAAGGATATGAGATAGCAGAATTGAATCTGACGAAAAAGTAACCGTAAAGTTATAAATATCGGAGCCACGGTTGGGTTCCTTTATTAAGGAGTAATGCAGGAAATGGACAAGAATGAAATTGCTACATTGCTTTATTTCAACTTTTGGGCAAACGACCGCATTCTCGCCTCTTGCGAGCGTATTTCAGTGGACGAGTTTACCCGCTTGCATACACCAGATCCAGGTTGGGGTAGCCTACGCGGTATTCTGGTGCATACGTTGGATACTGAGTACGGCTGGCGCTCCGTCTTACAGGCGTTGGATGAGGAAAACATCATGGAAGCAGATGATTTTGCTGATGTGCCTGCTCTGAGGACCCGTTGGGATATAGAACGCACTGCCTGGTTTAATTATGTCGCCAGATTGAGTGATGAAAGCATCAACCTCGGATACGTCGAGGATCCTTCTACAGACACTAAGGTATGGCAGACAATCTTACACGTTGTTACCCATGGTATTCAACATCGTAGTGAAGCCGCAGCAATCCTGACAGGATATGGTCAGTCGCCAGGGGAGCTGGATTTTGATCTATTCTTGCAGGAGAATCCTGAATTCCCGTAGAACTGAGTCATAGTGGCTGTTCAACTAATCATGTACCTGACTGACAGCAATTTTTGTTATTTTCAGGCTTTTTCCTAAACCCCAGTAGATTCCTGCTCACAAGCTTTATCCATGCCTGCCTGGCTGCAGGTAATGCTCATTGTTGTGTTACTTCTCCCGCACATTGGGTGTTCATATCATCAAATCAATAAAGGTGTTATAAAAAATCACATTCAGTCTAATAAATAAGGAAGGTTTATTACCATCAAGAATACATTCAGTCGAGACCAACAATCAGTATCAATATTATTACTATCTCAGAAGAAGTGTGGATTTTACTTACCAAAGCAACTGATTACCTGTGATGGAATTCCAGAGAGGTTTCAATAAAAAGTGAAAACAAGAAAGGCAGAATGTTTGAAGAGAGTAAAGGAAACGGCATCGCTTTCAAAAAGTTTAAGAAAATCGGAGGGTCGATTATTCTTTTATCTGCAAAATTTTCTCCCCCAATAGATGAATCATTATAAATATTTTCGACTAATCTAAAGATTGATGTAGAATGTGTTCATATTTCATCAAGGTAATACCATGGAGAAAAGATCATGGAAAAAAGAACTAAAGATAACCCGTGGAAATTGAAAACTCCTCCTCAAACCTCAGCGTATGAAATGTATGTTGCTGAGAAAGATCGTAAGGAAATAATCGTCTGTACCGTTGGAACGACAGTTTTACATTATGACTATCGCTGTCTTGCAGACCTTCATGAGATGTTGAAAAAACATGGAGACTGGATTGAATTAGGCAGTAAAGACGAAAAACAGCAAGCCGAAGAAGGGACTGTTGAGTATTGGGCACGCTCATCTAATAATCCAATCGGTGGCTGGTATGGGCTGAAAAAGAATTTCAGAGGTCGTTTTGCGATGTACATTCCACCCTTAATGGAAGAATTAGGATTGGCAGAAGTGGAGCACAATCCACGAAATAACAGAATGAGAGCAAAATAGTTTCAAGTTGTTCAGCTGGATGAGAAGGGTAAATTATGGAAGACTTGTTCGTTCCAGAAGGGAGAAACACTCAACACCTTTGGATTGGTCTGTTCGGTTTTATGGTTTTCTGTGCTCTCAGCTTGATTAGCTACGTGACTCCTCTGGCGTTACCGCTAATGGTGCTGGTTGGGCTAGCTCTGCCACTTATCTGGGCCTGGAGAACGAAAGAATGGAAGGTAATGGGATTCAGCCGGCGCAATCTTGGTATGGCTCTGAGATATAGATACTAGCTTATTTCAATTTTTTCAGCTTCTCTTTTAAGATGTCTTTGATGATAAATGGATTGGCTTTTCCCCCGGCGGAGCGCATGATCTGCCCGAAGAACCAGTTTTCCAGGGTTTCTTTTCCATTTAAATAAGCAGAAACCTGGTCGGGATTTTCAGCCAGTACACTCAAAACCAACTCTTCGATTTCAACCTGATTCGAAACCTGCTCCAACCCCTGCTCAGCGATGATGACAGCAGCTTGCTTTCCGGTTTGCAACATTACTTCCAACACTGATTTGGCTGTATTATGATTGATTCTGTCTGATTGTATAAAACGTAAAAGAGACATCAGATCAGCTGGTTTGATTTTCACGGTTGTCATGTTTTCACCACTACTGTTGAACCAGGCAAACAATTGCCCAAGAATCCAGTTGGCGACAGTCCTGGGAGAGATGGATGGATCTCTTTGGATGCATTCTTCAAAGAATTTCATGATATCTACATCTAAAGCCAGCATGCGAGCATCTTCCATGCTAAGGCTGTATTGCTGTTGGATTCTCAACATCCGGGCGCGTGGTAGTTCTGGCAATTGACCGCGGATTTCATCGATCCATGCTTGTTCGACGACCAGCGGAGGCAGATCGGGTTCCGGGAAGTAGCGATAATCGTGGGCTTCTTCTTTCCCACGCTGCGAGTAGGTGACTCCCTGGGTTTCATCCCAACCAAGTGTCTCCTGGATGACAGATTGTCCGGCATCCAGCAAGGCTGCCTGGCGTTGAAATTCATAGCGGATGGCGCGTTCCATGCCACGGAAGGTGTTCAGGTTCTTGATTTCTACACGGGTGCCCAGCTCCTTAGATCCGATTGGGCGGATGGAGACATTGGCTTCAAAGCGGATGACACCTTTTTCCATATCACCGGAGTTGACACCCAGCGTGCGTACGATATCGCGCAGGCTACTGGCGTAGGCAGTCACTTCTTCCGGTGTGGAAAGATCTGGTTCGGAGACGATTTCCAGTAGTGACACACCCGAGCGATTGAGATCCACCAGGGAGTAAGGTTCACCCTCTTCCGGGATGACATGAGTAAGTTTCCCCGTGTCCTCTTCCATGTGCACGCGCCGGATGCGAATGATCCTTTCACCCTGTGGGGTATCAATGATTAATTCGCCATTCTCCGCCAGGGGTTCCTCGTATTGTGAGATCTGATAGCCTTTGGGTAGATCAGGGTAGAAGTAGTTTTTACGGGCAAAGATACTGGTGTGAGCAACCTGGCAATTCAGTGCCAAGGCAACACGCAGGGCATACTCCACCGCCTTCTGGTTGACCACCGGCAATACCCCAGGCATTCCGGAGCAAACCGGGCAAACAGTGGTATTGGGTTCAGCGATGGTAGCATCCACTACCGGGCAACCGCAAAACATCTTGCTGTTGGTTTGCAACTCGGCGTGTACTTCCAACCCGATTACGGCTTCATATGGCATGGGACCTCTTTGTGGAGATGGGATTGCTGAGAGGAAATTTTACCATATTAGGGGGCAGAGTTCAGGAATTAGGATTTCAGCTGATTCTCAATACTCCACACTCCATACTCAAAATTGAGATCATCCCTTCTATCGTTGCCCTGGCTTCAAATTGAGATCATCTCTTCTATCGTTGCCCTGGCTCAGTTTCCTTATCATACATGGTGCGTTTTAAACGCACCCTACTGATATTTCATCTCTTCTAACGTCGCCCTGGCCCACTTTTCCACCCAGGTACAATAACTGACCGGATCATCTTTATGCTTGTAGACATCCGCGATGGTGATAGACCAATCGATGTAGAGTAATTCGGGTTCATCGTGTTGACGTTCGATCTTCCAATTTCGCTTTCCCTGGTCCACATTGGTTGACATTTGAAAGCGAATATCGGAGGGACTTGCTCCATTTTCGAGCACTTCCCGCAGGTTCTCCTGCATCCAGATCAGTGCCGGATCGCTGTAGCGCTGGTGTTGGATCATGAAGCAACTTACTGTGAGCATATGCACTTTACCATAAGCAGGGTCAATGAATTCCAAAGCCAGAAATTCATCGAACCTATCCTGGCAGGTTAAATCAACTTCCGTTGCAGCACCACATAAAGAACATATTTCACTCATCAGTTTTCCTTCAGCATATTGTACCAGCGTAAATTATTATTGGAAACGCTATCTAGTTTCCATTCCATTTGATTATTAATGGTAAAATTTGGCTTCGTGATGGTGGAATGAGCGATTCGTAATTAGGTGCTGAACTGAGCGATGGTTGGGGGAACCATCATTCCTATGTTATTTAATGGAAAAAATATAAGCGGTAAAGAAATCTGGTTATTACGACAAACTCAGAGAAAATCAGAGCAGTGGAGTTGAATGGAAAAAAGCATTGAAAGAGCACCAGAAAAATTGATCACCAACCGGCGCACATTTGCGATTATCTCGCATCCGGATGCAGGAAAAACCACTTTGACCGAGAAATTGTTACTGTATGGTAACGCCATCGACCTGGCGGGGAGTGTGCGTGCCAGACGCAGTCAGCGCAACACCACCTCGGACTGGATGGAAATGGAACGCCAGCGTGGTATTTCCATCACCTCCACCGTGCTGCAATTCCCCTATCAAGGACATGTGATCAATTTACTGGACACACCGGGTCACCAGGATTTTTCCGAGGACACGTATCGCACCCTGTCTGCGGTGGATAGTGCCGTGATGGTGCTGGATGCTGCCAAAGGGATTGAACCGCAAACTCGCAAATTGTTTGATGTCTGCCGTCAGAGAGGGATCCCGATCTTCACCTTTATCAATAAAATGGATCGCCCGGCAAGATCTCCTTTGGAATTACTGGATGAAATTGAAAATGTTCTGGGTATGCAGCCGGTACCGATCAACTGGCCATTGGGTGATGGCATTGATTTCAAAGGTGTTTACGATCGCAGAAAGTTAGGAATATATCTGTTTGAACGAACCGAACGCAATGAACGCATGGCACCAGAGCAATTTTTTACCTTCAAATCACTGTTGGATGCCAAATTAATGAATCGGGATCATATTGATCAAGTTCAGTCTGATATTGAATTGCTGGATGGCCTCGGGATACGATTTCAATCATGAACGCATGCTGGCTGAAGAGCAGACACCGGTTTATTTTGGCAGCGCCTTGACTAATTTTGGTGTGCGCTTGTTCCTGGAATCTTTTATTCACCTGGCTCCGCCTCCGCAGCCGTATGAGAGTGATCAGGGAATGGTGTATCCGTCTGATGAAGGCTTTACAGGTTTTGTGTTCAAGATTCAAGCCAACATGAACCCAAAACATCGCGATAGTGTGGCTTTCTTACGCATCTGTTCCGGAAAATTTTCGACGGGGGATGGATGTGATTCACGCTCACAGTCTGGCAAGACCCTCAAGCTACTACGTCCCTATAAATTATTCGCCAATGAACGTGAGATCATCGAAGAAGCTTATCCCGGTGATGTCCTGGGTATTCCCAACACCGGTGATTTGGGGATTGGTGATACGTTGAGTGAGAACAAACCGATCAAATTTGCGCCCATTCCTCGCTTCCATCCGGAGCATTTTGCCATTTTACGTCTGCAGGATCTGGGTAAACAGAAACAATTTATCAAAGGTCTACGTCAAATGGAGTTGGAAGGGGCAGTGCAGGTGCTTTACAATGTTGATGCCTTCAAACGGGAACCGATCCTGGCTGTGGTGGGTGAATTGCAGTTTGATGTGGTGCAGGCACGCCTGGATAATGAATACAATGTCCCGACCACTCTGGAAAGACTGGGGATTGACATTGCCCGCTGGGTGACCGGTCCGGAAGAAGATATCAAACGCATCAATGAGCGCAGCAATAATCTGGTTTGTCTGGATTCAGAGAAGAAATACGTTGCGCTCTTCCATGAAACCTACCACATGAATATGGTCAAGCAGAAATTTCCATCCCTGGTCTTTGAAATGAAGAATTAAGAACTTAAGGGGATTTGCCTTCCAATATCCAAGGACCATAAATAGAACTTGACATGGCATCCAGGATCAAACGATCTGCTTCTGTTGTGGTCATGCCTGGTGGTACTATCAGATTTGTGTAAAATAAGCCCGGACCCGTACAGGCAAAGTCCAATCCCGGATAAGCAGCTCGTAAATTGGTTTGAGCTCGAAGACAATTTTCTTCCAGATGGACTTCCGGGGGTAACTCAATTCGGTCGATAGATAATTGAAAGTCTGTATTGGGTGAGACTTCATTTGGATAGCTGAAAGTGAAGCACTTGAAATCTGTTGTTGCCCCGATTGGATCGATCCGGCTTCCTTCGGGCTGGTAATGCTGGTCAGTGATAATCAATGACACATTCCAGGGATACCACTGGCGTTCATCCGGCATTTGCATACAAAAATAAACATTAAATACACCGAATTCCATATATGAGGATTGGTAAGTTGCGTAAGCGGATTGGTTGGTAATGGGATTTGCATTCCCCACTGTGATATTGACCCAAATACGGGTATTTTCTACTGGAGTGCCTTTCTGATCCTGTAAGTGATAAAAAACTGTGTAATATCCATCTTGCAAGGGGGTCGTTAAATCCACATCAATATTAACCGTTTGACCGGATGATATGTAAGCAGGTAGAGGAATAATCGCTGGACTTCCTGAATAACTCACCATCTGGCGTAGAAGATTCAACCGCTAACCAGAAACCTTCCCAGTTCTGGGTGCTGTTATTTTTAATTGTCCATGTTTTACGAAAAACCTCTCCCGGGTCAAATCTCGTTCCATCAGGAATTGTCTCAGAGATGAATGTAAATTTGATATCAGGTTGATTTTCAGGTGAGGATGTGGGTTTTGTTTGTGTGGGTTTTGGTGAAGGAGTTGGCATGGAAGTGGGCGGAACCGGGGTATGTGTCGGAATTATGATTTGCGGTTGTTCAGTTGCCGTTTGAGTAGAGGGAATTTCAAGTGTATTTGCCTGGCAAACAGACAAAATTATGCTGATCAACAGAAGTGATAAGATTTGTTTCCATTTCATCAATAAAATACCTCAAACATAATGGGATGGAGAGACCATCTGGTTTGATGTCTCTCCATCCGATTCTCTACATCAGAATTTCTCTAAGGGATGTAAACAGCATCCAACATCCCACTCACTCCAGTCAAACGGTAGGTTTCACAACTATCCGGAGCAATGATGAAAATTTCTCCTTCTTGATTTTGCTCTGTGATCAGGCTGACACCCAGTAAGTTTCCACCTTTTTCCCAGGTGATGCTGTTAATCGCAATCGCTGGGTTATCCAGAACCAGACGAGCTGGGCTACCATCCAAATTTTTCAGGTACAAACTGGAATTGTTTTTCGCTCGATAGGCAATCCAATTTCCATCCGGTGATACACATCGACCAGGGAGCCTTCAAGGAAGAATTTTCCAGCACAAAGAGATCATTGGATTCACCTGTAGCAATATTCACCGAACGCAGCATGAAACCATTTCCACTGGCACCTGGGATAGCGTAATAAATAAAACTGCCATCCGCAGACCAACCAGCGAGTTCTTCGTATCCTAAATTCGTCAGTTGTTGCTGGTTGCCGCCATCAGCATTCATGACAACAATGCCATTCATTTGACCATAACGCACATTCGCAATGTGGGTTCCATCCGGCGACCAGAGCGAGATTCTTCCGAATTGACCGTTCATCAGAGTGGTTGCATCAGTCTGGAGATTCTCGATCACGATCCCTTCCTCGCTGGTAAATGCCAGGTAATTCCCATCCCTTGAAAGCGCTGCTCTGGCGTTTCCCTGCGAAAGCACATCCTGCTGACTGCCATCAAAATTCGAGATTAAGATCTCCAATTGAGGATTCATTCGGGTAACGATCACTTTGCCATCCAATCCAGAGGTTATTGTAGGGATGGTACTCAATGTGTTTGCATCCCAGCAAATGGTTTTAGAAAGCCCATCATTTTCGAACACTCTGTCGTTTTCTGGCTGCCAGCTGGTTGTCCAGGTTTCTGTTTCACTGGTTCGCAACGGATTCTCAAAGATTATTTCAAGCTGGCCGGTTGGTAATTCCATGTATGACAGACTGGTGTGGAATGGTCCACCCCAGGTAGCTCCACCACCTGCTCCAACCGCTTGATATCCATCGATCTGCACACTGACCGAACTCAAATCTTTCCCCGGGTCAATGTGAAATGAAAATCCATTTCTCGAATTCTATAGACAAGCTAAGCAATTGGATTGGATAACCAACCAAATCAACTGTTTGATTTACTTCAATAAGATCACCGGGTAAAGGATTTTCACCCACATCAACGGTTAATCTCGCTGTCGCCAGGGGATCGACAGGTGTGATGACCACACCGGAGAAACCGATTGTGATAGGAAAGGCTACACCTTCCCCTTTAATTTGTATGGCAAATGAACCGCCACCGTTCATTGGTTCATTGATCTTGCTGGTATTGAATATCCATCGGGTATTCATAACTGATTTTCTGATCATTCGCGTCCCGAATGGTAGCTGCGCCTGTGATTTGTAGCCATTCACCTTCAGCAATTTCAGGGCGAACGACGCCTAATAGAATATATCCATCTTCCGTTTCTATGTATTCTATCAATAGTAACGGTAGCATAAGGAATGTCTTTCGGTCACTGTCGGAGAAATTACAGATTTCAGTCAGGTTTACTTCCACTTGCGTGTTTCGGTTGGGTGGGTATCCACGACGGGCAAAATCATGAAATCAGAAAGTGCCGGTACAAACTGCAAATCCAAACTCCAGTTGGTGGGAACTGTTCCTGGAAGGGTATTGAAGATACAGGGCATCATAAAAGTAGCCGTATTGACATCATTTGGGATAGGATCAGAAGGGAAATCAGTGATCCATCCGGTAAATGCAGGAATGGCTGTTCCATACAACCGGTGACCATTTCGCCATCAGGGTACGCAGACAGAGGAACACCTGAAACACCGTACTCCAGTACGGGTTTCATTGGCGGTCAGAATGACCTGATTTATCGAGACGGTGATGCCATCACGAATCAATTGACTGGTTCTGCCAGAATACGAATTGTGCTGTCCTGTTTTACCAATCCTACACCCGGTACATAACCCAACAATTTCATAAAGGAGGCATAGACGTTTTGTGGACCGATGATTAAAATGGCAGTGACTGCCATGATTAAAATAATGGTGGGTATCCAAACTGGACTAAAAGCAAAAAAGGTGGGTTTCGATTGTAGAGGCGCATACTTTTGTAAAACTTGCCCCCGTAAAGTTGATAAAAATCTTTGCTATCATCTGAGGGGTTAACAACAATTGAATATCTTTTTCAATTCTTTGGAACTTTAACTCTTCAGATTTCATTTCTTCAACTGGTTTTGTAATCGAGCCAGAGCGCGGTAATATTTTTTCTTGATTGCATCTTCTGTTCTGTTGAGAATTTCTGCCATCTCAGCAAAAGTCAATTCAGCCACATTTCGCAATCGCAGCAGATCCAGTTCCTCGTCGCTTTAATAAAGCCAAAATGTGATCCAAATTCAGCAATCTTTCACTGATCGACAACAATGGAGAGAACATCAGTTTGTGATTCAATCATTTTTCGTAATCAGTTTTTCTTCTCTGATTGCGCATACGAAAATGATCGATATATTTACTGCGTGCAATGGAAAATAACCAGGCAGAAAAATAACCACGATGATGATAACTGGATAACTTTTCCAGCACTTTCAGAAAAGTCTGAGAGGTGATATCCTGGGCATCCTGAATATTTCCAGTCCTGCTTAAAGATGTAGCGATAAAATCGATGACGCATAAAGGTCATATAATTTTCCAAACGATGGGCGCATTCAGCTTTGCTTGGAAACTTGCAAACGCTTCCGCATTCTTTTGTTCCGATGATTTTTGACGTTTTCTAATCTTTGGCAACCTTTCCATTCAATCCTTTCTTGCCCGGAGTGTTCTGTATTGAGTACTCATGTAGTTACTAACGCATGACCGCAAGAAGGGACAAATCTGGATCAATTGGATCATATCTTCGTCCTGGTTTCTCAACCGTATATAAGAATTTTTTCACTCTTTTGAGGGATTTCTTTATTCTATTCTGGTTGTAATCTAAATGTAGGAATTACCTATGAAAAAGAATTATTCGCTATTTTCCTTATATGCTTATCTTTCGGTTGTTTCTGATTGTTGTCGTGCTGCTCACCTTGCTCCTGGTCAAGGTCAACACACCCTGGTTTATCATCCTGCTGCTGTCACACTGCTCGGGTTGGGCAGTCTGGTGCCGATCACTTCGCGCATTGAACTCATCAGCCGGGTTTTTGGAAACTGAAGACAGGCTTACCTTTCCCTACAATCCAACAACGCTGGCCTGATCCGTTATATCCTCCTCCTACAAGTCCAGGAATTGAGCAGCCTCGATCAGGATGTCGCCAATTTGCGCGAGGGATGGATGACGCAGGTGGCTCAAGGGGCTGCGCAGGAAGAGCGCAATCGATTGGCGCGTGATTTACATGACTCGAATCAAGCAGCAATTGTTCAGCATTCAGATGAGCGCGGCTACAGTTCAACAGCGCTGAGGAGAGTGACCCGCAGGTGCAGGTCGCTCTGACAGATTTACGCGAGAGCCTCTCAGGATGCTTTGGCGGAGATGAATGCGCTGCTTCTACAGCTATCCCCAGCACCCCTGGAAGCGCGTCGGATTGAACTTCAGGCAATCCAGGAGCAGTGTGAAGCACTTGGATATCGTAGTGGGGCAAAGGTCAATTGTCAGATCGATGAATTGCCTGACGATGCTTTGCTGCCTTCCGGTTGGCAGGAGAGTATCTTCCGGATCGTTCAGGAAGCCCTTAGCAACATCGCCCGGCATGCACGAGCATCGCATGTAACCTGAGTCTTCAACAGGATCATGCATCACAGCAATTGACTCTGAAAATTGAGATGATGGTCAGGGGTTTGTGCCATCTGCTGAACTTCAGGGTCAAGGAGTAAAAGGAGTTCTCCAGCGTGCTGAAGCACTGGGCGGTCAGGCATCTTTCAAAGCTCAACCAGGCCAGGGTGTCATGCTGCAAGTTAACCGCCATTCATTCCGGCAATTGTTGAGCAGGAAACCGATTTTCCAATCGATAACCGTCCCAATAAAATCGCCTGGATCGCTCTCAGGAGGAATTCTCACTGCTGCAGCGACAATTCCCATCGTTCTCGCGCAAACAGGTATTTACCTGGGTAATTCTGTCAGCAGCGGGATCTGGTTGTGGTTCATTCTGGTTGTTTTGTTACTCACCATCACTGGCTGGATGACAGCGCGTTTTGTTCAGGCTCAAAATCGCTCGGCACAAATGCTCCAGAGTTCGCTTGCTGGTATAGGAACTATCATCATCGCCTATGGTATTATCCTGGCAGTATCTCCTGCCATTCAGGGGATGGATGCCTTACTGAACCACGGTTTAAATCCAGCGTCAGAAGCATACTTCCCTTCTCATTATTGAATAGACAACGCTGGCGTTTTCGCCTGGACGCATGCAGCCTTCTGGATTTTGATCCTGATAGGTGCCGGGTTGGCTGCAATTGGTGGGTTATTGGCCGGTGCTCATAAACTTAACGATAAGGATACGTTCAATTCTCAAAATGTCTGGCAGTCGATCACCTCATTATTGATTGCTGGCAGCAGTTGTGTTTATCTCTTTGGGACACTGGTTTTTCCCATCATGGAAGCAGCCATGCTCGAAACGCAATGAAATCTGATATGCTTCAGGAGTTGCGATTTTTACCACATTACACACCATTTTTGGTGTTGACAACTCCTTTACTGATTTTATTACTCTCCCTGGCTTATCATTATCGAAAACTATCACAGGAAATTCAATCCGCCACCATTCAGAAGCTGGAACAGGCACATTGGAGTAGTTTCAATCTGGCTGTGCTGAGTTTTGGAGTGGCAGCCACCAGTTCCCTGCTGGGTTGGACCACGATTGTAAAAATACCCACTACTACAACGGTCTTTATCTTTGGTGCAGCCTTATTGTTACTCACCAATGGAATTCTTTCCTTCGCTTAACAATAAGCAGTCGCCGTCGATTGACCGAGCAACTGCAGCCAGGCCGGTCAGGGCTCGGTGATGTCATCCCAGCATTTGTCGTGCTTTTGCCAGGTTTCCTGCTTGCGACACTCTACGATTTATTCTCCCCCTGGGTTCTGGTATTGTATCTGGCGCTGCTGTTAGGTTTCGCCATTGCCTACAGCCTGATGCCGCAATCAGCGCGTCCAACCAATGCTTGGTTAATCAAACAAAAGCATCCGAACTGAATAACAACTGGTCTAGCTGCTGCACTGAGCCTGATTATTCCCGCCTTTCCGATGGGGTCGGCTGGTTTAGCGATCGTCAGTGTAGTGATCCCATTTGTTCAACCTTTGGATAGCGAACGCTTGCCTGGTTGGAGTAGTACTGGGATACCATCACCAGTTTGCTGCGTGGAGATTTGCTCTTCGATCAGCCACTCGGGTTTGGTAATTTACTGGTAGTTGGCCTGGTACTGGTTGGATCGTTGGCGTTTTTCACCCATTTACGGATCCTCAATGCAGAAAGTCGAAGATGACGAATGAGTATAATATCTTTGAGGATATGAGATGATACGCTTGTTTCTGGTTGATGATCATCATGTCGTACGGCGAGGCTTGCGCTCCGATTTTGAATCCTTCGGAGTATCAAAATTAGTGGCGAAGCAGCCACGGCTGAAGAATTACTGCAGAAAATTGGGGAAGTGCAGGCGGATGTGATTCTGCTGGATATTCTCCTGCTGGGTGGTATGGATGGGTTGGAAGCTGCCAGAAGAATTCTGGGTCAGCCGATCCACCTGTATCGTCACTTCAACCGCGTATACCGATCCTGCCAGGGCGATGGCAGCCTTGCGAATGGGTGTACAGGGTATGTGCGCAAGGATAGTCCGCCTGGAGATTCTGCTGGCAGCTGTTCGGGCGGTCACGAATGGTCAAATCTACCTGGATCAACAAACAGCTGAAAGTATCTCTGGGGAAATGTCTGAAATCAAGCTTTCTTTACGAGAACAGGAAGTCCTGGAACAGTTGGCCGGGGGTGATACCAATCGCGAAATTGCTTCCACACTCATGATCAGTGAAGAGACGGTCAAATCGCATGTCAGCAGTATCCTCTCCAAGTTGGGATTGGAAAACCGCACACAGGCTATCTCACATGCACTCAAAAATGGGTTGGTGAGAAGGGATAGCTAATTGGCTAGAAGACTAAAGGAAAGTTGACAGTTGACAGTCGACAGTTGAATGTGAATTTGCTGTCAACTGACGACTTTAAACTATCAACTACTCAATTTTCTTTTCCAACAAAATCTTTTTAATATCGGTCAGGGTCTCGTTGATGCGGAAGAAGAGGATCAGTAACTCGCAGTAAATTCTGACCACCAGAATACCCAGAATCATAGCCAAAGGACCACCGAAAAATGCCCCGATGATGGTCCCAACTCACTGTTGGAGATACCGCTGATGATGCCACCGAAGAAAATAACGAGACCGGTGATGATGCTGGCGATTAATCCAATCCAGAACAATACTTTGATGATCACAGGTGTGACCATGCGTTCAAAACTAAAAAAGCTTTTCCAATTCATATAAACCTCCCGGGTATATAAGTCTGAAACAGTTAATGTGGAATATTGTCGGATCACATTAATAGTGGATAAAATTGAAAACTACAAAAAGACATGCAACTTTGAAAGGGGGATGGTCTTAACTTAATTATAGATGATACGGGAAAATAGATGGCAAAAATCCTTGTGAATTTTGAAAATATGTTCTAAAATAGAACAATAATTCTAAATATTGGAGGTTTGGTGTGAACAATCAAATTGACCCACAAAGAAATGAGCTTCAAGAAATCAGGATCAACAAGAAGTATAAAGAATCCCCCAATGGAAAGTTACCACCTTCGGAAATGGTTCCAGATTGGATGAAAGAAGTCTGGACGAGATTATTAAATTTTCAAGTCGGGTTGTTGAAAGTTACAAGCTGGTCTGTATCAGTTATCGAAAAAATCATATTGATTGTTTTTCCCCGATTCTACCCTATTTCATATCGACTTATAACACCTCTGTGCATGATATTTGTTATCCGCAGATCCCAGAAAAATCCATGTTGTATGATGAAAAGGTATTGCGTTTCTGGTATAACCAAAAGGACGAAGAATTTATCTCCATTTGAGATCATGGCTCCGAAATTGCCATCGAGGTCGTATATCAACCCGAATCTTTAACTTCTGTCGGAAGAGAAAATCAGCCAAAATGGATCAATTAAGGGAATTACTCGAATCGATAGATCGTAATTTTTCAGGGAGACGAATAATGTATACATATGAATTTACCCGACTTTTGGTATCCAATTTTAAAGAATGCTTCCTTTTTTATCGTGATGTGATGGGTTTCAAGCCTGTCTTTGGAACCGAGGATGATGTCTATGCTGATTTTGACACAGGTTCCACCCAGATTGCTCTCTTCGATAAATCCTTAATGAGCAAAGCGATCACTAATGACGCATCTGCCCACTTCTCACTGTCGCAGGATAAAATTTGCCTGGTGTTTGGAGTGGAGAATGTGGAAATACCTGTTTGCTGCTGCAAGAGCAGGGAGTTCAGATTCTCACCTTTCCCGGAAGATCGGCCAGACTGGGGGATCCGTACCGCTCATTTTCGTGACCCGGATGGTAATTTGATTGAAATATTCCATCCTCTGGTACGGGTATAAGATCTGAAATTCATCGCATAAAAATGATCGGGGGGTATAATCATTTTTATGTTACGCAGACGTTATTATCGGATTTTACTTTTCTTTGGTCGCACAATTTTGGGAATCATCTGGTGGGAATTGATCTTCCCCAGGTTGGGGCTAAGAAGATTATCCCGTGCGACTTGTTCAATTCGCATCACCCGAGAGCACGACGATTTCGGGCATTAGCTGTGCAGATGGGCGGTGTGATGATCAAGGTGGGGCAGTTTTTATCAGCGCGCCTGGACGTTTTACCGCGGGAAGTCACCGATGAGCTGATGGGTTTGCAGGATGAAGTAGCAACCTGAACCCTTTGAGCCAATTAAAGCTTTGATTGAAGAAGAATTTGGCAAGCCTCTTGAGCAGATTTTCGATGAATTTGATCCCACTCCCGTTTGCTTCCGCCTCGATCGGGCAGGTGCATGTCGCCCGTTTACACCTGAATGATTTACAGATCGCAGAATTTCCAGATGTGGTGATCAAAGTTCAAAGACCACGGATTGAAGAGATCGTAAAAATTGATCTCTCCGCCCTCCAGATTGTTGGTGGGTGGTTACAGAAATACAAACCGATTCGCAAGCATGCCGATGTTCCTAAGCTTTTAAATGAATTCAGCATGACCCTCTACGAAGAAATCTGATTACATCCATGAAGGTAAAAACGCGGAGATCTTCAAAGAAAATTTCAAAGGTTTAGCGTATGTACGGGTTCCAAAAGTCATCTGGAGTCACACTACGAAACGGGTATTGACCCTGGAAAATGTGCTGGCGATCAAGATCACCGATTATGATCTGATTGAAAAAGCAGGGATTGATCGCAGCGCCGTAGCGAAGGTGCTTTTTAACACCTACCTCAAACAAATTTTTGAAGATCGCTTTTTCCATGCCGATCCGCACCCTGGTAACCTGTTTGTACAACCAGCCGAAGAAGGCGATGATCCGGAAAATTGGAAGATTACTTTCGTCGACTTTGGGATGGCGGATGAGCTGGAAGATAAGACCTACGAAGGGCTTGAAAGAAGCTGTTCTGGCGGTCGGGACACAGGATGCCAGCCGGTTGCTGAAGGCTTATCAGATTCTGGATGTTTTGTTGCCAGATGCTGATCTGGATTTATTGGAGCGCGCCAGCCAACGCGTATTTGATCGCTTCTGGGGAAAATCTACATCGGAATTGATGAGTATGCACGCTCGTGAAGCCCAGGAGTTCATGAAGGACTTCGAGGATTTGTTATACGAGATGCCTTTCCAGGCACCTGAAAATATCATTTTACTGGGTAGATGTGTAAGTATTCTCTCTGGAATTTGTACCGGATTGGATCCGAATTTCAATGTGTTTGAAAATCTGGTGCCTTACACCGGCAATTTGGCAGATGCAGAGGGGAATGGTCGCTTTTCTGTTATCTGGAGCGAGATCACGCGCCTGTTTCAATTGGTGCTGCGCCTGCCCTCCCGGGCTGATAATTTGTTCACCCGAATGGAACAGGGGCGCCTGGAAGTGCGAGTACCAGCTTTATCGCGAGAAATGGAACGCTTACGCCGTGCACAACGAAAAACCACCATTGCGATTACCTTTGCTGCCTTCCTGATCAGTGGGGTGCAGTTTTACCTGGCAGGGGAGATAACGGTCGGGATTGTGTTTTTCAGTATTGGTGCTTTTTTATTACTGATTTTAGTTTTAACTCGATAATGAGAAAGAGATGAAATATCGGAGAAAGGTTTTCATTTTCGTTCCAGTGTTTTGTACACCCGTATATTCCATTTAATACCCATCAACACAAATTCCATTTGGGGATAACCAGAAGATAATCATTACGGAAAATCCTGATTTAAAATTCGGTTCACTCAATTCCTCTTCGCCAATTCGGGCATAAATCCAGCATCATGAGTAGGGGTGAAGGATTGGAGAACGCAACCCTGAGTGGAAAATGGTGTCAATTCTCCAATCCTTCACCCCTACGGATCCGGCGACACGAAATGAGTTATACAAAAAAGGCATGCAATCATAATGGAAAGCATGCCCTTTTCAATTTTTGATTCTAAAAAGGTTTTATTTTGTTTTGTCTGTATGTTCGATCGCGGCATCCAGCAGACTGCGTAAACCCAAGAGGATTTCTTTTTTAGCAGCACGGTGATAATCACGCATGCCTTCCGGCAGGAAGGATTCTGCTACTTTTTCCATATTTTCCTTTGCTGCGCGCATATGTTCACGGGCTTCTTTAATATTCGGGTTTTGTGATCTTTCCGTTGATTTTTCAGCCATCATTACCTCCAATTGGGTAGAAATTTTCTACCCCTTAATTGCATTATAAGGTATTTTAATTGCCCGTCAAGTAGAGATTCAATCTACCAATTTTCTGATCAACATATACCTGGTTGGGTCGAGATTAATGGCGGAAATGACGGACACCGGTGAATACCATAGCAATCCCAAGTCGGTTACAGACATCGATTGATTCCTGATCGCGAACGGATCCACCCGGTTGCACGATGGCCACAATCCCGGCATCAGCAGCTTTTTCGACCGAGTCTGAGAAGGGGAAGAAGGCATCGGATGCCATGACGGCACCCTGGGCTTTCTCACTGGCGCGTTGGGCTGCCATGACCACACAATCCACCCGGTTGGGCTGACCACCACCAATGCCGATGGTAGCCTGGTTTTTGGCAAAGACAATGGCGTTAGATTTGACGTGCTGGCAGGCTTTCCAGGCAAATTTCAGGTCAGCCAATTTCTGTGCATTAGGTTCTTTTTCAGTCACCACCCGCCATTGCGTGCCTTCAGGATCACCCAGATCAACAGATTGTTGCAGGACTCCGCGGGTGATGGATCGATACTCGACCAGTGGTTCTATCGTCAGATCGGGCATCTCCAACAGACGCAGGTTCTTCTTCTTAGCCAGAATTTGCAATGCGCCGGCACTGAATCCCGGGGCGACGATGCATTCCACAAACAATTGACTGACACTCTCAGCGGATTCTGCATCTAATTCTCGGTTGAAGGCGACTATGCCACCAAAAGCTGAGATCGGGTCACTCGCCAGGGCGTGTTGGTAGGCATCCAGTTGCCTGTCCGCAGAAGCGATGCCACACGGGGAGAGGTGTTTGACGATCGCCACGCTGTTCTTTTCAAAGCTCACCACGGCTCGCCAGGCTGCGTCCAGATCTAGCAGGTTGTTATACGATAGTTCTTTACCTTGCAATACCCGGCCACCCAATGGACCCTGACCTGGCTGATAGCCGTATACCCGGGCGGATTGATGGGGGTTCTCGCCGTAGCGCAAAGATTGCAAGGGGTATAGCTGCAAGGTCTGAAATTCAGTTCCTCCCAGATAATCCGCAATCATGGCGTCATAATGGGTGGTCATGCGAAAGCCTTTGACCGCCAGCTCCTTGCGGAATTCTTCGCTTACTCCGTTATTCTTAACAGCATCCAGGACTTTCTCATAATCATGTGGGTGACATACCAGGGTGACACGCTGATGATTCTTGGCGGCTGCCCGGATGAGGGTCACACCGCCGATATCGATCTGTTCGATTGCTTCTGCCAGGGTTACATCCGGCTGGGCAATGGTTTCTTCGAAGGGGTACAGATTGACTACCACCATGTCAATCAGATGCCAACCTAAACTAGTCAGTTCTTCTACATGCTCAGGGATATCGCGCGCCAGAATGCCACCATGAATCGCCGGGTGTAAGGTTTTGACCCGACCGTCCAATATCTCTGGCGAGCCGGTGTAGTCCGCCACCTCCGTGACAGGCAATAGGTTCTCTCGCAATAAACGGGCAGTGCCACCACTGGCCATCAACTTCCAATCCAGACGATGTAATCCACGGGCAAATTCAACCAGCCCCGTTTTGTCATAAACAGATAAAAGTGCTTCAGGCATTAATCCTCCTTGGAGATTAATTGTACTAAGGTATCGACCAGCAGACGGTGTTCGGTCTGATGGATTCTTCGTTTCCAGATCTTCGAGGGTATCACCAGGCAGGATTTTTACTGGTGTTTGCGCCAGAACCGGACCGGCGTCCACCCCTTCATCCGGAACGAGGTGCACCATCACACCGGTTTCCTGGATTTCACCGCGCTGGAAGGCTTCATAAGCGCGCTCAATCGCATGGGTACCTGGAAATGTTCCTGGCAGGGCGGGATGCAAATTGACAACCTTGTTGGAAAAATGTCGCAGAAAATGCATGCTCAGGATACGCATCCAACCTGCGAGGATCACCCAATCCGGGTTGAATTGCTTTACGGCTTGCGCCAGTAGTGCATCATAATCCTCGCGGGTTTGCTCTTTCATTTTCGGTAATACCACCACCTGGATACCCACTTTCCGGGTTCGTTCCAAACCATAGGCATCGCGTTTATTGGAGATCACCGCAGAGATTTCTGCTTTCAGTGTTCCGGAATGAATGGCATCAATCATCGCTTGCAGATTAGAGCCATTGCCTGAAATTAACACTACCAGACTTGCTTTTTGTTGTGACATCATTTCAAAACGACCCTTAGGGTTTGGCGTTCACTGACAAATCCAATCACATAAATGGGTTCCGATATCTGAGATCGTAATGTATCCCACTTCACCGGATCTATGATGGCTACCATACCGATGCCCATATTGAAAACCCGGTACATTTCGGCATCGGAAATCTGCCCTTTGTGCTGTAACCAGCGGTACAGAGCCGGTACGGGCCAGGACTGGCGTTCAATCACCACCTGCAGATGATCCGGCAGCACGCGGGGGATATTTTCAATGAAACCACCACCGGTGATGTGCGCAAGTGCCTTGATTTGCTTGAGGTGGGGTTGTAAAAGTTTTAGGTAGGTGCGATGGGGTGCCAGAAGGAGATCAGCCAGACTGCCACCCAGTTCTGCACGTTCAACTTGCAAATCCTCCCCTTCACACAACTTGCGGATCAAGGAATATCCATTGGTGTGCGGGCTATGCGATGTGAACCCCACCAACAAATCCCCTGGTTGGAAGCTGACTTTACGTGGGAGGATGGCAGAATGCTGTACTACCCCGACGATGGTACCAGCCACGTCAAATGCACCCGGCAGGTAAACACCGGGCATCTCAGCGGTCTCACCGCCCAGCAAGGCACAGCCATTTTCACGGCAAGCAGATGCCATGCCACTGACGATCTCCGCTACTATTTCAGGTTGCAACTGTGCGGTGGCAAAATAATCCAGAAAGAAGAGCGGACGAGCTCCCTGCACCAGAATGTCATTGACGCAGTGGTTGACGATATCCATGCCAATCCCGTGGTAGCGACCCAACCTGGCGGCCAGTTCCACCTTGGTACCAACCCCATCAGTGGAAGCAACCAGAACAGCCTCCTGCTTGAGGTCAGAGATATTGTAAAGCCCACCAAAACTTCCCACGTGTGAGAGCACTTGCGGGGTAAAGGTGGATTGGACAGCCTCCTTCATCAGTTTCACCGCTTGATTGCCAGCATCAATATTAACGCCAGCCATCTGATACGCATTGGAGCTGTGTGGATAGGTCAGCCCTTTCAAACCGATGTCTTTACGATATTGCATGCCGTCAAAATGAATCTGTGCGACGGCTTGATAAGCTTTATCCATTGCCAGGGGTAAGTTCTCCCCCCAACAGGTTACCCCCAGAACACGTCCAGCGAAGTTGTAATAGCAATCCTCACGCCAGCGTGTGCCAGCGTGAAAAATATAGCCATCTGAAATGGACTGATCCAATCCACTGATGCAGTTGCCGGTCATTGATTTTCCAGGGTAACCAGCCGAAGCCAACACTACACACACTGCAGCCTTAGTTGACCAATGAATCTCCATTTCAGCCAGACGTTGTTGTGTACAGGCGAGCAGTATTTCCAGCAGATCAATTTCCAGCAGCGGCAGTATCACCTGTGTTTCAGGGTCACCAAAACGGGCGTTGAACTCCAGCACACGTGGACCATCTTTGGTGAGCATTAATCCGGCATACAAAACCCCCACGTAAGGTACCCCCAGCGCACGCAGTCCATCGATAGCGGGTTGTAGAATGGTATTTTGGATAGCTGCCAGTTGGTGCTCATCCAATAATGGGGAAGGAGCGAAGGTGCCCATCCCGCCGGTGTTGGGACCCAGATCCCCATCCAACAGTCGTTTGTGATCCTGTGCGCAGGGCATTAACGCCAGATGTTGACCATCCGAAAATGCCAGCACGGAGACCTCCGGACCGGTTAGTCGTTCCTCGATGACAACCTGTTTTCCCGCTGCGCCAAACACCTTTTGCACCAGGATCTCGTGGATGGCATCACGTGCTTCGCGATGGGTTTCCGGAATTAATACTCCCTTTCCGGCAGCCAATCCAGAGGCTTTGATGACCACCGGGTAATCAATTTTCTCGAGATGTTTGAGGGCTGCTTGATAGTCTTCAAATACTTCATATCGTGCGGTTGGGATGCTTTGTTGTTGCATGAATTGTTTCGCGAAAGCTTTGGAGGTCTCTAGTTGGGCGGCTGCCTGGGAAGGACCGAATACGGCAATTCCCACCGAGGTAAGCATATCACTGACCCCAGCCGCCAATGCAACTTCTGGCCCAATCACCACCAGATCGATATTGTTCTCAATTGCATATTGAGTGATGCCAGCAGCATCTTCCACTGCCAGTGGAATGCAACTTCCCAGGTCAGTCATGCCATCATTGCCGGGGGCAAAATACAAATCAGGTTTGTATGCGGATTGTGCCAGTTTCCAGGCAATGGTATGCTCCCGTCCTCCTGATCCAACTAACAGTACTTTCATTTTCCCCTCCCTTTCAGCCGATGTTGTTTTCAAACCCGGTTTTACTGAAACCATTTTGCGCAGAAATGGGATATTTTCCCGTAAAACAGGCATTGCAATAGCCATTCTGGCTGCCAATCGCCCTCATCATGTGTTCCAGGGTCAGATAAACCAGCAGAATCAGCGCCAACATGCTGGCGAATTTCCTCGACTGTTTTGTGAGCGGCAATCAATTCATCGTAAGTACCCATATCCACTCCCATGAAGCAGGGATGCCTGATCGGCGGGCTGGTGATACGCACGTGAACCTCGCTCGCTCCGGCATTCCGAGCAGCTGGATCAGGGGACCGGTGGTGTTGCCACGCACAATCGAATCATCGACCATGACGACACGCTTATCGCGGATGGTTTCCATCCACGACATTATATTTCAATGCCACACCCTGTTTGCGCAGGAAGTCGGTTGGTTCGATGAAGGTGCGTCCGATATAACGGTTCTTGATAAAACCGATATTGTATGGAATGCCGGAAGCCTGGGCATAACCAATGGCAGCCGAGATGGATGAATCAGGGATGGGAATGACCACATCCGCCATCTGTCGGTTCCTGTTGCAGCCAGCTCTGCTCCCAGACGATGACGAACAGAATGAACACTGCGTCCATCCCAGTAGGTATCCGGGCGTGAAAAATAAACATGCTCAAAGGTGCAAAAAGCACTCTTTTTGGCGGGTGGTAGTGCCTGGTTAACCTGCAAGGCTGTGTCACTGAGTGCGACGATTTCACCTGGTTTGACCTCGCGGATAGCTTCACAGCCTAAAGTCAGTAAAGCACCGCTTTCAGAGGCGGCTACATGTCCGCCGTTGGGTAACATGCCGACACTCAGAGGGCGTACACCCCAGGGATCACGGACAGCAAAGACCTGATCCTTGGTCAGCAGTACAAGTGAATAGGCTCCACCCAATGCTGCATAGCGTCTTTGATGCGTTCAAACCAGGTATCGCCTTTGGCACCTGCCAGCATCATGGTCATTACTTCTGTATCCGAGGTGGAAGTCAGACCGACCCCAGATTGCATCAGTTGTTCACGTAATTCCGCGGCATTCACCAGATTGCCATTATGAGCTAAAGCCAATGGACCGTATTGGGTATCGATCATAAAGGGTTGAGAATTACGCATCGTGGGTGAACCGGTGGTAGAGTAACGCGTGTGCCCGATGGCATAATCGCCTTCCATTTTTTGCAATACATGTTGGTGAAAAAACCTGGGAGACCAGCCCGACATCTTTGTGTAATCGCAAACTCTGCCCATCTGAAACAGCCAGACCGGCAGCTTCCTGCCCACGGTGCTGCAGGGCAAACATCCCGAAGAAGGCCATACGGGCAACATCCTCGTTCGGTGCAAAAATTCCTAACACCCCACATTCTTCACGGGGATGATCATCATGCAGGATGGTTTCAAACTTATCCATGGATCTCCTGATCATCCTGAACGATGGTTTCAGCGTTCCTGTGTTGGAAAGCGATTACCTTCCGCTGCACCTCTTCATCCAACAATCCAATCATCTTGGCTGCCAGCAAGGCAGCATTGGCAGGTTCCAATACGACTGCAGGTGCAATTCCGGATGGCATACGCAAAGAGGAGTAGATATCAGCACCTCCAAAACTTTCGGAAGGTGGGGGACATGCAATCACCGGGCTCTTGACGGCCCCATCGGTGAATCCGGAGAGGGCATTGGAACGCCCGGCGATGGTGATATATACTTTAGGGGTTGGGTCGGTTTCATAGGCTTTCAGGAGTTGCGTGACATGGGCTGCTGTTTTATGCGCTGAACCAACTCTGCAGTTCCACTGGAATACCAAACACTTCTGCAGCCTTCTGGATCTTGTGTGCATGCTCCAAATCAGCTTTGGAGCCCATCAGAATAACAATAAAGGCTTTTTTCATAGGATACCTGCCTTCTGTAAATTTTTCTGGATGCGTGCTTCTGCCGGGTAGTGGCCGGGTCGAAGACCAGCCCAGTCAGCATTTCATAGATCTGGATATAACGCTGGCTGGCCTGCACCCATAAATTCTCAGGAACCTGGGGTGGTTCACCATCCCCGCGATAGCCCAGATCAGCAAATGCCATACGGATGAATTCTTTATCAAAATTCTCGGGTTCCAGCCCCTGGTCAAAACGTTCAGTAAAGTTATCCGCTTTCCAGAAACGGGAAGAATCCGGGGTGTGGACTTCATCAATCAGGATGATCTCGCCCTCAGAAGTGCGACCAAATTCGTACTTGGTATCCACCAGAATCAGACCGGCTCTGGCTGCCACCTCCTGACCGCGTTTGAAAAATCTGCAGGGCGGCTGATTGGATCACTCCCATCTCCCTGTGGAAGATAACTTTTCTCCACCACCTCCGCACAGGTCAGGCGTTCGTCATGTCCGGTGACACCACCCTTGGTGGTGGGAGTGATGATCGGCTTTTGGTAAGCTGCTGATTCTTGCTGCAGTCCTTCACCGAATTGATAGCCATAAATTTCACGCTCTCCCAGGTGTAGCGGTACCACAGAGCCGTGCTGGTGACGCCGGTAATATAACCACGCACAATCACCTCGACCGGCAGAGGTTCTACTTCCTGCACCACGGCGCAATTTGGGTCGGGGATCTTCAGCAGGTGATTGGGAATCACATCTTTAGTTTGCCCGAACCACCAGGCTGCCAGTTGATTCAGCACCTGCCCTTTATACGGCACCACTGCCAGGTTGCGATCAAAAGCTGAGAGCCGGTCGCTGGTAACGATTAAACGACGCTGCGTTGGCAGGCTATACCAATCGCGAACTTTGCCATGTTGTTTCCCTGGTAAGGATAGATTACTGTGATCGAATGCTAATGGTAAAACCTGTTGTATATCTTCTGCTTTCAGCATTATCTCTCCTGTTAACTTTGTTGGGCGTACTGCACACCATTCTTAAATAACACCAGACCGGAATGGTTGCTGCGGGTGGCACGCTTCGGGTTTTGAAATTCAAATATATGATCTTCGGGATGGGGCATCAGACCCAACACGTTTCCCAGTGGGTTGCAGATGCCAGCGATATCGCTGAGGGAGCCATTCGGGTTGTAAGGATACACCCCGTTGGCGGATGATCCATCCGGTCTGAGGTAACGCAGTGCGATCTGTGCATTGTCTTGCAGGTTAGTCAGACTGTCAGCGTTTCGAAGCTGGAAATTGCCCTCCCCGTGCGCGATTGGGCAATCAATTATGGTCTCGATTCCACGTGTCCATAAACACAGTTGGGATTGCGGTTGCAAGTGCACCCAGCGACATTCAAAATGTCCTCCCTGGTTGAAGGTTAGCGTTGCTGTAATTGCCTGTCCATCACCATTCGCTCCCGGTAATACTCCGGACTTAACCAACGCCTGAAAACCATTGCAGATGCTAATGACGGGTCTCCCGGCAGAGACAAAACGCTGCATCTCTTGCTTAAGTTAGACCTGCAAATCCAAAGCCCACAACTTACCCGCACCGAGTGCATCAGCATAGGAGAAACCACCCGGGAGCGCCAGAATCTGGAGATCTGCATCCAATCCAGTCGGGATTGGCGGAGACATACTCAAGGGTTGGATCTCCGTCTCAGCGCCTGCCTGCTGAAAGGCCACACTTAAATCACCATCGCGATTGATGCCCGGCGCAAACAAGACCAGAACTTTGGGTTTCATGCCAGCACCTCCCGGATCTGTTGGTTTTTCCAGGCTTGCAGCAGATCTTCCATGCTCATTTTCAACCATGGTTTCTCACCATTCATGATCTCGATGGATTGGTCTGATATTACCTTGCCAATGAGTCGCATCGGTTGGCTCCCAAAGTGTGATTCAAATGCTACCTGGTCCTGTTTTGCAACTTCCACCAGGATACAGCAAGCAGTTTCACCAAACATCTCGCGGTATGCATGAAACTCATCCAACCATAAAACCAAGCCCAAGCGTCCGCCCATCGCCATTTCGGCAGCAGCGACCCCCAGACCGCCTTCGCTGACATCATGAGCCGACTGAACCCAGCCTGCCTGGTTGGCTTGAAATACTTTTTGATACACCTCAGGTGTTTCTGGATGACAGACTGGCATGCCCTCCTCAATCACTCTCATACCGTTGATTATATTATGGTGGCTGCCGCCGAAGCGCGGCGCAAAATAGCCAACCAGATAAAGCAAGTTACCCGCCTGTTTCAAATCACTGGTCAATGACAGTCGCCAATCCGGGATCGCCCCATGGCTGAGATTTGATCGCGTCGGTGGGATGGCATGTCGCAACCCATCCGAGCCGAGATATTCATTATTAAAGGAATCCTTGCCGCTGATGAAAGGGGTTCCATAACGCAAGGCACCGTCATAACACGCCTGAGCGGCCTGTACCAGGTCCCCCATGGTTTCCGGGTGGGTCGGGTCACCCCAGCAGAAATTATCCAGGATCGCGATCTGGTTTGGGTCAGCCCCACAGCAGAGTGCATTGCGGACGGCTTCATCGATAGCATGCAAGGTCATCTGATACGGATCCTGCTTGCCATATTCGGGGTTTATCCCGGCAGCAAGTACCAAAGCCTGGTCATCGGGGACTGACAATGGTTTAATTACACACCCATCTGCTGGTCCATCGTCCATGATTCCACACAGGGGTTTAACGACTGTCCCACCCTGGACTTCATGATCGTACACACGGATCACGCTTTCTTTTGAGGTAATGTTGGGGTAGGCTAATAAACGTAAGAAGCGTTCTTCAGAATTGTCTGAGGGATAATTCACGTCCGGATCAAGCCAACCAGGAGGATGATTGGGGGTGCGAATAGTCGCCTGTAGTTTACGTTGTGGTATGCCGTGGTGTAGAAACTGGTTATCCAGATCCAGCACCTCCTGATCCTGGTAATATACCCGGATGCGACCACTGCCATTGAACTCCCCAATATTGGTGATTTCGACATCATATTTCTCGCAGAGTTCTTCAAGGGCATCCAGATTCTGTTGTGGGACTGCGATTACCATGCGCTCCTGGGCTTCTGAAAGCCAGATTTCCCAGGGTTCCAATCCAGGGTATTTCAGCGGTACATCCGCCAGCTGTACTTCACCCCCGCATTCACTGGCCATCTCTCCTACCGCAGAGGATAAACCACCCGCGCCACAATCAGTGATGGCATGGTAAAGCCGCAGGTCACGTGCTTCCATGAGGACATCCACCAGACCTTTTTCCACAATCGGAGCGCCGATCTGAACCGAAGCCCCTGAGACCTCTCCTGTCTGAGCATCCATGGTCATCGAGGAGAAAGTTGCCCCCCGTAATCCATCCCGTCCGGTTTTACCTCCCAGTACGATGATATGGTCTCCTGGCTGGACATCACGTGGGTGGAAATCGCGCGGTGCCAGACCGATACAACCACAGAACACCAACGGATTTGCGGTGTAACCCGGGTCATAATAGATTGCGCCATTCACAGTGGGGATACCCATCTTATTGCCATAATCCTGGATTCCGCTGACGACCCCGGATGCGATCCGGCGTGGATGCAGGACACCATCCGGTAAAGTATCCACAGACTGGTCCTGTGGTCCAAAACAGAGAATATTCGTCGCGGCAATTGGTTTGGCGGAAACTCCGATCACATCACGAATCACACCGCCAATACCAGTGTTGGCACCTCCAAACGGCTCAATGGCTGAGGGGTGATTGTGGGTTTCAACTTTAAAGAGAGCTCATGATGCTCCCCAAATTTGATGATTCCGGCATTGTCGCGGAAAGCAGACAGCACCCAGGCTTTATTCAGCTGGTGTGTGGCGGCGCGAATCGTCTGATTAAAGAGGTGTTCATATTCTTGAGGGAAACGCCTATCCTCAGGATTGGGATTGTTCACCTGTACATTTGCTTTGAATGTTTTGTGTACACAATGCTCACTCCAGGTCTGGGCGATCATCTCGAACTCCACATCGCTGAGATCACGTCCTTCTCGCTGGCAATAGGACTGGATAACCTGCATTTCCTCCAGATTTAAAGCTGCTCGGCGCTTCTGGGAAAGACGTAATAATTGATCAGTCGACATCTCGCCCAGTTGAAATCGATCCACTCGTCCGGAAGCGATTGTTTCCTGTTGAAAACTGGGTGTGATCCTTCCGAGGGCATAATTCTGTATGACAGCATTGGCGAATAGTTGTTTTGCCAACTGATGCATCAGGTCTGAAGTTAGGTTTTCACCACAGACAACAAAACGCTGACCACTAGAAGCTGCATCCACTTCATAATTGTTAATCATCCGGGTTGCCCTTAACAATTGTTGCGAAACTGGATCGGTTACACCAGGGCGGTACGTGACTTCCACCAGCATTTCCTGGGTGGAAACCTGAGATGCTTCCTCAGTTGATATTGAGTATTCCTGCCAATGTACTTGCTGGGTAACCGGGTCATGCAGGATTCGTTCGGCTATTTCTGCCAATTGATCTTGGTTGAGACGTCCACGCAAGAAATACAGATCCGAACAATGGATAGATATTATTTGATCGTGACTGGATGCGTGGGCATCATTCAAATAACCCAACGAACGCGGGTCTTTTGAAATTGATGGCTGTACTTCAAAACGGTAAACATGCTGCGAAGAAGGGATCGACATAAGCACCTCGGAAAATTAAACAAAAAAGAATTTTATACCCGGACAGAGCGATTGTCTAGTCAATTCGTGTCATGAATTCTATTTATTTGAGAGAATAGAATAAGGACCAGATAACCCATAATTTTTCGAAATTAGGTGGATGAAAATGTACTATTTTCTGTTAGAATGTAATTAAATAGTCATAGATTCTTCACGTCGGCAGATTAGGATAAAGCAATGAATTGTCCTGCTTGTCAGACTGAGATCTCAAATGATTGCTCAATTACCTGTCAAACCAATAGTCTCCAACCTGCCGGAAGGCACGGTCACCTTTCTCTTCACGGATATAGAAAGTTCGACCCAACTGCTGATCCGGCTGCGGGAAGACTATATCAGCCTGCTGGCAGATCAACGCCGGATCCTGCGAGAAACCTTTGCAGACTGGCAAGGGTACGAAGTCGACACCCAGGGAGATTCCTTCTTTGTGTCCTTTGGACGTGCCACCCAGGCAGTCAACGCAGCGGTTGCAGCACAAAAAAAACTCAACCAGCACAGTTGGCCTGGTGGTGTAGCATTGCGGGTGCGCATGGGCATCCACACCGGAGAACCCTGGCATGCCGAAGAAGGCTATGTGGGCATCGCTGTACACCGGGCAGCACGCATTGCCCATGTAGCCCATGGTGGACAAGTACTCCTGTCAGAGACAACCACAGCTCTAGTGCAGGACGACTTGCCAGACGGGGTGAGTCTGAGCGATTCAGGGCGACATCTACTCAAAGATATCCACCGGCCGGAACACATCAACCAGCTGGTGATTGTAGGGCTACCAGGGGAGTTTCCGCCATTGAAATCACTGCAGGAATTACCAGCGGAAGGAACCCGGATCGCCAGAAAAGTGGGGAAAAGCCCCTACCGGGGACTATGCGCTTTTAAGGAAGAAGATGCCTCCTATTACTATGGTCGGGTCTCGTTTGTAGATGCACTCGAGCAAGCCATACGAGCCAGAAAACAGGTGGCAGTGATCGTGGGCTCATCGGGATCGGGAAAATCCTCTGCATTATTTGCTGGACTATTACCCAGACTGCGCAAGACCGGAGGATACCAATTCGTCACATTCCGTCCGGGTAACCAACCCTTCTATGCTCTGGCAGGCGCACTTCTTCCACTGATGGAGAGTAATCTGAGCAAAACCGATATGTTGGTTGAAACAGCAAAAATCGCGGAACAATTACAAACACAGAAACTACACCTGACACAGATCGTTGATCAGATAAAAGAGTATTCCACAGATCCTAAACAACTGCTGTTGGTGATCGACCAGTTTGAGGAGCTCTACACCCTCTGCCCAGATGAAAAACTGCAGAAAGACTTTGTGGACGCATTACTGGCAAGTGTGGCAGGGGCAAAAGACAGGAAAACCGCAGGATTTGTCATCCTGATCACCTTGCGCGTGGATTTCATGGGACAGGCATTGGCACACCGACCCTTTGTGGATACCCTACAAGAAGCCTCCTTGTTGATGGGACCGATGACCCGGAAAGAACTACGCATGGCCATCGAGAAACCAGCGGTAATGCAGGGAGCAGCCTTTGAACCCGGACTGGTGGAACGCATCCTGGATGATGTGGGAGAAAAACCAGGCAACCTGCCTCTGTTGGAGTTCACCCTGACCCAATTGTGGGAGCAACAGACAGATGGCTGGCTGACCCATAGTGATTACGAGACAATGGGGTGTGTGGAAGGATCCCTGGCAGCCTATGCAGATCAGGTCTATACCGACCTGGAAGAGGAAGCAACGCGAACGGGCACGCCAGGCACTGGTGCAGCTGGTACAGCCTGGAGAAGGCACAGAAGACACCCGCCGTATTGCCACGCGTGAAGAGCTGGGGAGCTGAGAGGTGGCAGCTCATCCAGCATCTGGCGGACCGGCGGCTGGTGGTAACCGGGCGGGATGCACAGGGACGCGAGACCGCTGAGGTTGTGCATGAAACCTTGATCCAGAAATGGGGACAGTTCCAGGCGTGGATGGACAGTGACCGCGCTTTTCGGGCTTGGCAGGAGCAGCTGCGCACCCATCTGCGTGGATGGCAGGAGAGTGGGCAGGACGAAGGCGCATTACTGCGAGGTGCCCCACTGGTGGTGGCACAGACCTGGCTGGGTGAACAAGGCGAACAGGTCAACCCGGCAGAAAGGGAATACGTCGACTCCAGCCTGGCATTACAGGAAAGAATACGGCAGGAGAATCAAAGGCGCGAGCAGTGGATGATCTTACTTACATCTTTTGCTCTTGATTCAACGCCAAAAAGCAGAACAAGAGCGCCAAAATGCCGAAAAAGAACGTCAGGTTGCCTTACAGCAGGCATCTGTATTACTGGCTAGGCAGGCTGAGGCGGAGCTTGCTAATGGTTATCACGATCGTGCTGTTCTATTGGCACTGGCTGCACTGGAAGAATATCCCTATACTTTCCAGGCTGAACATGCGCTTGGACAGGCAGTCATCTATAACCGTGCATTAGCAGTTTATGAGGGCCATACTGCAGCAACTACTGGTGCTGATTGGTCCTCTGATGGAAAACGAATCGCCACCATCAGCAACGATAACAGTGTGCATATCTGGGATGCAACAACTGGAAAGCTTATCAGACAGATAAACCTGCCAAAGGGTATCACCGGCAATATTTTCGATTGGGGAATGACAGTTAAATGGAGTCCGGATGATCAATATCTGTTGACCATCTCAGGAGATCGTTTTTTAACCGGCAGTCAGGATTATGACCTAATTCTATGGGACGTGGGGACTGGCGAACAAATTAACTTCCAGCAAGTACAGAATACAACTCCTCCATCCACAGGAGAACTTGGAACAACTGGCAAACATTTTATGACCGGAGGTGGAGCAGCTATCGCCAGCGATGGCAGAATTGCGACTCTGGGTGGTGATAACACGGCTTTGGTGTGGGATTCAATGCTGACGGAGCGACAACTGGTGCTAAGCGGACACACAGAAGCTATCAATTCACTTGACTGGTCACCTGATTTCACCATGTTGGTGACAGCCAGCCAGGATGGTACTGCTCGGATATGGGATGCGACAAGCGGTCAGGAACTAATGAGGTTGGTTGGGCATACTGCCGGAATTAATCAAGTTGCCTGGTCCCCAGATGGTGATTTTATTGCTTCTGGAGGAAAAGATGGTACAGTATGGATTTGGGAGACAATAACCGGCAAAGTGTTCAGTACAATCCAAATGAACAGGACTTTAGATAGCAGACAGGCTTATGATTTGGAAATTTGGTCAATTTCCTGGTCACCAGATGAAAAATTTCTGGTTACTGGAGGTGGAGATGGCTATATCAGGGTCTGGGAATTGGAGAGCGGAAAGCAGACAATTGAACTGAAAGGTCATGATCAATTTGTCACCTACCTTTCATGGTCACCAATGGGTGACCGCCTCGTCAGTACCGGAGCCGATGGGAGAGCACGGATTTGGAATATCAAAAATGATAATATGGTGCTCAGTCTTCCATACTATTCTACGACAGCCAAATGGTCTCCAGATGGAAAATTCATTGTGGTGGCAGCATCGCCAGATGCTGAAAACATTTATACCGGTTCAGTTTCTATTTGGAATTTTGAGACGGGTAAATGCCTATTTGAGACTCATGTGGATAAAGATGAAAACTGGGGTTGGGTTCTTCCCCAATTTTCTCCAGATGGAGATAATATCATTGTACGTGCTTCATTACCATGGCCTGATAGAACAGACGCGAATAAATATTACATGCTAAATAGCCAAAACGGTGAGATCATAAGAATTTTTGATACGGGCAAGGATACAATGCTTCTGATCGCTGATATCTCACCGGATGGAAAGCTGGTTTCAGTCGGTGATTTCGAAGGAACAGTCTATTTTTGGGAGGTGGATTCTGGCAAGCTTGTCAGGACCATGGATTGTTTATCCTGGGGACATATCATAGATTGGTCGCCTGATGGTAGTAAGATCGCCATGTTATGCCTTGATTTTAAAAAGAGTTTAAATGCGATTCAGGTTTTGGATGCTGTTACTTACGATGTTCTGTGGACGGTTGAAAAAGATATTCTAGTAGATACTTACAATTGGATAAGCTGGTCACCGGATAGCACCCGGATAGCAGTCAGTGGCGGGAATGATGAAATTGGTGCAATGGAGAACCCCGTTTATGTTTTTGATGCCAGCAGTGGGGTAGAACTGCTTAAGATTGTCCGGCACACTGGGATGGTTTCAGGAATTGGCTGGTCTCCGGATGGGAAACGGTTGGTGAGCGGCAGTACAGATGACACCACACGTATCTGGGATGTGCAGACCGGAGTAGAATTATTGACAATATCCGCCTCGGTTGATTGGAGTCTTATTCCTGAATGGTCTCCAGATGGTCAGTATCTACTCATTTCGATTTTAAATATGTCTGGTCCTGGAAAATCAGGAGTTTATCGTGTCTGGCAGACCACCGAGGAGCTGATCAACTACGCCAAGGAGTGCTGCGTCTTCCGTGAACTGACGGATGCAGAGCGAATACAGTATGGACTGAAATAAGTCTAAAAGAACGGATTGAGGAATATCGAACATGTGTGCAAAACAAATCAACCAATTTTCAATATTTGCCAATCTTCCTGATGATGAGATCGATTTTTTGGAGGAGCACCTGCAGGAATTTCAGTTCAAAGCAGGGGATATTGTTTTTACGGAAGATTCTCTAACAGAATATTTTTATCTGATTCTGGATGGCGAAGTTGAAATCATCAAATCGCTGGGAACCGCTGATGAACGAATCGTGGCGTTGAGTAAGAAGGAAACGATCCTTGGTGAAATGAGCATGTTTAGCAGAAGCGGCACACACACCGCCAGCGCGCGTGCGCACACACCCATCAGATTATTCATGGTGCCTTTTTCCCAATTTGAAGCTCTGTTACACCGCCAACCAGAAATTGCCTACAATCTTCTACGACTTTACTGTCACAGATTGGAAGATTCAGAGAGCCATACCATTGCAGACCTGCGGGAAAAAAATCGTCAACTCACCCTGGCTTATCTTGAACTGCAGGCGGCTCAGGCAGCCATGATTGAGAAAGAGAAACTGGAACACGAATTGCGTATGGCAAGCGATCTCCAAAATAAAATCCTTCCGGATGAATTGCCCAGTTTTCCGGGTTTGGACTTTGGAGCCATAATGATCCCGGCAAAGAAAATTGGTGGAGATTTTTATGATTTCATCGAGTTAGATGATGACCAAATTGGGATTGTGGTAGGGGATGTATGTGATAAAGGAATGCCAGCAGCATTATTCATGGCACTTACCTATTCAGCTATCCGTATTGAGGCATTCCGCAATGATGGTCCGGGAGACACATTGCGAGCCATCAACCAGCATTTGTTTCAGATTAACCACTCTGATATGTTTGTGACCTTGTTGTATGGGATACTAAATTGTAGAACACGGATGTTCAATTATGCCCGAGCCGGGCATCCAAAACCACTTTTGTTAGACGGTCGAAACCAGGCAGTCGGTGTGCCGATCAGTGTTGGGCAGCCGATTGGGATTATTGAAAAACCACAAATTGACCAAAATCGTATTTACATTCCACCGCAGGGCACTTTACTGATCTACAGTGATGGGTTGAGCGAAACGATTGAAGATAATCGTGATTCACCTACATTACCACAGCTTTGTTCCGACATTCTGAACGGGAATAGACTGAATGCCCAGGCACTCTGTGATCACCTCTGGCGTACGGTGGGCGGCACCCAGGCTGAATCATTGATCAAAGATGATTTTACTGTGGTGGTGGTAAGAGCCTGAAGAAAGGTTTTAAAGATTGATTAAGGGTAATGTTGGGTTGATTAGGTTAATATTGTCTTCTCACAAAACTGCCTGGCTTCTTCGATTGACGAATTTTCCCCCACCATGGTCAATAAATCATTGGCTAGTATTATCGTGTTGCCTTTCGGAATAATCACCTGATTTCCTCGTTTAATGCTGGCGATGACAAAGTGTTTTGGCCATTGGATATCCATCACCTGTAGCCCATCACAGGCAGCACCAGAATTAACCACGATGTCACTCACCGTTGCTGATCCGGATAAACCCTCATTCAAACGTTGTGGCAGTGATTCCTGGGGAACATACCAGAATGTCTTCATCTTCATTATCGAGCGCAGCATCGATTTCAGATGTCAAGGTTTCAAAAATATCCTCAGAAATAACACCATCACTACGCATACCCAGATAGGCAGAACGTTGTGCCCGGAGAATTTCACGACGTGCTAATTCCAATTCCTCGGATTCCAGTTTTGGTTCCACTCGCAGCAATTGACGAACAGAATCTGCGAGTAAAGCGGTTTGGGTCTGCAATTTTGGTTTGATGCGTTCCCAGGCAGGTGTGGAAATCAACCCTTCACGATATCGTCGTTCAATATGTGATTCTGCAGATTTTAATGCATTCAAACGTGCGTGCCGCTGTTCATAATCAACCTGGACAGGCGTGGTCGTGATGATACCTAACTTTCGAACCAGCGGTCCATAGTTGTTGCCTGAATCAATAGCGTAAAGAGGGCCACTCCGAAAGCCATTGTGCGGAGGAGAAAACGGTCATCACCAAAAGCGGCTGGCAAACTGAGTGCTAAAGCCAGACTTAATGCACCACGTAATCCACCCCAGGCAATAACATGACGCCAACGTAACGAGATAGGCTCACTAATGCGATTGGTTATCCATCCCAAACCATATACAACGATGATCCTGGCGATCAAAACCGCCCCAATTGACCAGGCTATCGGTTGCCATGATTGGAAGAGTGCCCAGATGTCAACATCCAGTCCAATCAACAAAAATACCAGAGAGTTTACCAGAAAGGTGATGTACTCCCAAAAATTGTATAGCACAATGCGGGTGGTAGGGCTCATACCTTGAGGCCCTAGACTGCCTGTAATCAGTCCTGCTGCGACCACCGCCAGAACACCACTGAAATGCAATTGTTCTGCCAATAAATAGGATCCATATGCCAGAACCGTTGTCAGTGTGATCTCGATCAGATAATCGTCAATTCTGGAAATCAGTCGGGAAATAACCCATCCCAGCAGCAATCCCAGCATAATTCCACCCACCGCCACTTTGATAAATTCCAACACACCACTCAATAAATTGAATTCACCGGTGATGGCAATTGCCAGCATCAAATTGAATAACACCAAAGCTGTGCCATCGTTGAGTAAACTTTCCCCTTCAACCAAAACAGATAATCGTTTCGGGACACCCAGCAGTCGAAAGAGTGAAACAACTGCGACGGGATCAGTTGCAGCGACCAGCGACCCAAACACCAAGGCTACCGGTAAAGCCAGATCCGGTTCCAAATGAAACAATTCCACCGACGATCAATGTTGTCAATAGAACACCCGGTACAGCCATGATCAGAATAGATGTCAGGTTACGGCGCAACTCGGTAAGGTTAAGATGAAATGCAGCTTCGAATACCAGTGGTGGATACAAAAAGCGCCAGGATTAATTCCGGGGTCAATTCAAAATTCAATGGGGATTGGGCAGTCAGAAATAGACCCACCACCACCAAAGCGACCGTATAGGGAATATGCAACCGTCTTACTACAATCGCAACCAACGATGCGATCAGGAGTAGTTCAATGATAAGGGTTTCAGTACTGAGGAATTGTTGCATATCATACACTTGTTAATTAATTATACTATTGTAGGAGTGAGCGTTGAGGGTTGAGAGTCGAGAATCACAGAATTCAGATTTCAGGGGGGGAATATCAGAAACCCAACAACTCACGAACTATTTTTTCCAAACTTTCGCATAACAGATTATATTGATGTGGGTCATCCCTCAATTTTTGAGGGAGTTCAATATGGAAGGCTGTCCATTGATCGGTATTGATCGTCAGGGATTTCGTGGCTCTGAAGTGAATCTGGTCAAAATCACCACTGATGGTGTAGTTGCGTAATGTTGGATGACCACAAAAAGCGCTGGATAGGTGGTTGGCAAATTTCTCAGATAAGAACGGACTTCTCCAGCGAGCCAGAAGAGATTTCAATATCAAAATGCGCGGATAGACCGGCATGACCGTGGATTTCAATCAGGAACTTTGGTTTTATTGCTTCAATTTTCTTAAAATAATCACTGCTTTTGAATTTATTTGGGTCAATGAAATAATTTCCAGCAATCAAACAGGGACAATCCAACATTTGAGCCAGCTGATAACCAATGAATCCGGTATTCTCATCAGAAGAAGGATGGCTTTCGCAAGGTAAATTTTGAACACCGAGCGGAGAATGATGCGGAACACCGATCATAACATCAGTGTTTCTTCCAGGAATGAAGATCAGATAACTATTCACCGGATCATTCAGTAACATTTCTATGGTCATAGGTCTTAATCCCTCTTGCTTTTGCATAACTATACAGGAAAATTGAAATGAAAGCAAACAAAGTCGGGAGCGCAGGAATTTTGCAAATCTATTGAATGAAA
The DNA here is from genome assembly GCA_963765655.1 of uncultured Chloroflexia bacterium. Classification (GTDB taxonomy): domain Bacteria; phylum Chloroflexota; class Anaerolineae; order Anaerolineales; family Anaerolineaceae; genus UBA6170. The sequence continues at coordinate 152,513 of CAVXXH010000003.1, read as the reverse complement.
TCTGATAGTGTCGTACCCCTGACTTTAAATCGGTTGAACCGATCATTTTCCTTTGTTCTATTCATACAATGGCCATTTAAAGGTGCATCACGGGAAATTGTTATTTTTTTTCCTAAAACCTAAAACATATACCTAAATCCTACCCCCTAATTTCCATAACAAAAATAACACCAATCACGGAAACCTTACAATAGTATTTTCTCAGATTACTTTGATACAATAAACCTATACCAAAAATTGGGAGGAACTTTTGACAAAAATAAAAATTGCTATTCCCATGGCGGGTCTGGGCTCACGTATGCGCCCGCATACCTGGAGTAAACCCAAACCATTGATCTCTGTCGCGGGTAAAACCTTCTTCGATTATGTACTTGGACAATTTGATTCATTGCCCGATACCTTTGATCCTGAATTTATCTTCATTATTGGACCCAACCAGCAGGAACAGGTTGAAGCCCATATGCATAAATATCATCCGCAAAAGGTCTTCCATTTTATTTTGCAGTCAGAGATGCGCGGGCAGTCGCATGCGCTTTATCAGGCACGTGAGCACCTTAAAGACAATCCTATGATAATGACGTTCTCGGATACCCTGATCCAGACCGATCTGGCTGTGTTGGGTGATAAAACCCTCCAATCAGGCGTGTGGGTCAAACCAGTCCCTGATCCCCGCCGCTTTGGGGTGGCAGTGATCAATGATGACGATACGGTTGCAAAACTGGTTGAGAAACCCGATAGCATCGAGAACAATCTTGCCTTGGTAGGTTTCTATTATTTTTCCAATGGTAGCCAGCTGATAAATGCCATCGAAGAGCAGATGCAACGTGAAATCACCCTGCGCGGTGAGTATTTTCTGGCGGATGCTGTCAACCTGATGCTGGAAAGCGGTGTACAGATGCGCGTCCAGCGTATCAATGTCTGGCTGGATGCTGGTATTCCCGCAGCGTTGCTGGATACCAATCGCTTTTTGCTGGATCACGGCAATGATAATAGTGGCGAGTGTCAGAGTGAGCACCTTACCATCGTTCCACCGGTGTATATTCATCCCAGCGCTGTGATCAAATCCGCTGTGATCGGCCCGCATGTTTCCATCGGAGCGGATTGTAAAATTGAAAATGCGATCCTGCGCAACTGCATTCTTGAGAGTGAGGTAGAAATCAGCCAGTCCATTCTGGAGGAGTCCATTCTTGGATGGCAAGTGCAGGTTCATGGGCAAACCACACGCCTGAATGTAGGCGATAACTCATCTATTAAGAGCTAACTTAAAACGACAGATCTAACAGATAAAGGAGACTTCATGAAACCATCCTATCTCTCGCAACGTGTCGCTGGCCTGAAACCATCAGGAATTCGAAAATTCTTTGATATCGCTGCCACCATGGAGAATGTGATCTCATTGGGGATTGGTGAACCGGATTTCGATTCTCCCCCCAGTGTCATTCAAGCCGGGATTCGCGCGCTGCAGGAAGGTCATACCCATTACACTTCCAACGCCGGAATCCCTGAACTGCGTGAGAAACTCACTGTTCACCTGCAAATGCTTTATGGAATCCAATACGACCCGAAAAATGAAGCAATAATAACTGTAGGTGGATCAGAAGCTCTTTATCTGTCAGCCACAGCCCTGGTCAACGCTGGTGATGAAGTCATCATCCCTACACCTTGTTTTGTCTCCTATCAGGCGCAGGTGATCCTGGCAGATGGGGTTCCGGTTGAAATCCCCTGCCGGATGGAAGATAATTTTGATGTGGATCCAGCCGCTATTGAAGCTGCGATCACGCCGCGAACGCGTGCCATTTTGTTGGGTTTTCCCAATAACCCCACTGGCGCGGTGGCAACCTATGATCGATTACTCGAGATTGCGCGCATTGCTGAAAAACATGACTTAATTGTGATCTCAGATGAAATCTATGACCGTCTGGTTTATAGCGGACACAAACATGTCTGCTTCCCGACTCTGCCGGGGATGAAAGAACGTACCTTGCTGTTAGGTGGCTTCTCAAAAGATTATGCCATGACCGGTTGGCGTATTGGGTACGCATTGGGACCAGCTTCATTAATTGGAGGGCTGATCCGCATCCACCAGTATACTGTCATGTCCGCACCCACAATCGCTCAGATCGCTGCGGTGGAAGCGCTGGCAGATGTGGATGAAGCGGTGCAAATGATGGTAGAGGAGTATGATCGCCGCCGGAAGTATGTGGTGACTGAGTTTAATCGCATTGGTTTGCCCACCTTTGAGCCCAAAGGCGCTTTTTACGCTTTTCCGAAAGTAGGCGTGACCGGTCTGAATGATGAAGAATTTGCTGAACGTTTGTTGAATGAGGAGCGGGTTGCGATTGTGCCGGGTTCAGCCTTTGGTGCAGGTGGAGAAGGATTCTGCCGCTGCTCTTATGCAACCTCTTTTGAGAAGTTAGAACGGGCAATTACGCGCATTGAGAGGTTTGTGAATAGGTTGTAAGTGATAGCTCACCGCTGACATCTGATAGCTCACAGCTGACAAAATACGCTCACGGCTGACTGCTGACAGCTGATGGATAACAGCTGATTCCAATGAACATCGCAGAAGGGAAAGGGCGTTACTCGAGAAAAGAATTCAGTCACTTTCTCATGATCGCTCGTGGTTCTCTCTATGAAACCTTAACCTTACTTGAATTATTTAAATTTTGCTCATGGATTTCTGTTGAGGATTACAATAAGCTGGAAGATCAGGTAAACGAAATCGCGATCAAATTAAATTCATTAAACAAATCATTAAATACTTAGATGGTTGCTGTGAGCGGTAAGCGGTCAGCTAATAAGAATTATCAGAAAATCAATTTACAACTGAAATATTCGGGCGTATAATATCTATGTTAGTCACTTTTTTAATAAATTTATGAATGGAGATCATGGACGAGCAACAACCTCCCGCTGAGCGGGAACCTCATTCGTATAACCGAACTTTAAATCATTCAGGTGATGCCCTGGTCTCTTCTTCTTAACTAGCTGAACCGCCTCCAGGGTTAATTGCCCAGGAGGTGTATCGATGCTTAAAATAAATACCGATACAATTCTGGCTCAGATCGAATCTGCGCTGGAAAAAAATGATGTCAATGCCGCCATGTCTGTGCTGGAGGCATTACGCACGCCTGATCAGGCGGACATCTTCTATGAATTGGAAGATGAAGATAGGATCACGCTATTGCCATACCTGCATCCTTCGGTATCGGCAGACATTCTGGAAGAGATGGAAGACAGGGACGCAGCTGACCTGGTCAGTGCTCTCGATTCAGCAAGCGCTATCCGCATTGTTGACGAAATGGAACCCGATGAAGCCGCAGACTTATTAGGTGATATTTCTGATGCCCAGGCAGAGATCATTCTGGCTGGGTTAGATAATTCGGATGAGATTCGACCTCTGATGCTTCACAAGGATGACAGTGCCGGTGGTTTGATGACCTCGGACTTTGTTGTTCTGCGTCGGAAAATGCGCGCTGCAGATGCCATCCATATTCTACGCACCATCAAACCTGACCGCGAGGAGATCTACTACCTGTTCATTGTCGATCGCAACGATGTCCTTTCAGGTGTGGTCGGTCTGCGTGATCTCATTACTGCCGACCCTGATACTCTCCTGGAAGATCTGATGGATCCAGAAGTCATCGCTGTCCTGGCTGGCACGGACCAGGAAGAGGTCGCTAAGGTGATCAGTAAATATGATCTGATGGCACTACCGGTTATCACCGAAGAACGTAAGCTCATCGGTGTGATCACCATCGACGATGTGATTGATGCAATCGAAGATGAGGCCACTGAAGACTTCCAGCGATTGGGTGGTGCTTTACCATTGGATGAACCGTACCTTTCGATTGGTCCGGTACAGATTGCCAAAAAACGCATTGGCTGGTTGATGCTCCTCTTTGTCACCGGTAGCCTCACGGGGACGGTCATGCGCATGTTTGAGAGTGAACTGGCTGCTGTTGTTTCGCTGTCCTATTTTGTGCCGTTATTAATTGGAACAGGCGGAAATGCTGGTGCTCAGACCACAAGCACCATTATTCGAGCTTTGGCGATTGGTGACATTGAAATTCGGGATGCATTACAATCACTCTGGCATGAGTTGCGTGTCGGTTTAATGCTTGGTTTAGGTATGGCTATCTTCGCTTATGTGCGTGCCATTACCTGGGGAACCCCCGTGAGTGTGGCGATTACGGTTGCTGTATCCATCCTGGTGATTGTCATCTGGGCGAATTCCTCCGGAGCTGTTTTACCGCTGTTGGCTGCAAAGCTCAAGATTGATCCCACAGTGGTTTCTGGCCCAGTGATGAGCACCATCGTGGATGCGACTGGTTTGTTAATTTACTTCACCATTGCCAAATGGGTCATAGGTCTTTGACCTCTGTAGAGGCAGGTTCTTCCATAAACACAAGAAACTCCCTCTGCAATTTAAAGTCCATATATACGCTTGAAAACCGCCAGATTTTGGCTACACTTTGATTACTGGTTTATTTATTAATAATGAAATCCATGGGTACGTGAAGGAGAGGGACTATGTTGAATGTAAAAGAACTGATTCATCTAAAAGGAAGCGAAATTTTCTACGTCTCACCGTACACCAGTATGCGTGCAGCGATCGATTTATTAGTTGAAAAAAAGATTGGGGCATTACCGGTTCTGAATGAATCCGGGTTGTTGGGTATAATTTCTGAACGTGATATGATCCGTTTCCTGGCTGAACAAAGCGAAGCAATCCTGGAGATGCCAGTCAGCACTTTCATGACTCGCAATGTGGTCACTGTTCCTTCCGAAACACCTCTGGAAGATTGTATGCAGATCATGATCAATCGCAACTTTCGACATTTACTCGTTACAGAAGATGAAAAGTTTCTTGGTATTGTCTCCATGCGTGATATGGTCAGCACCTTACTTAAGGATCGTGATGTCCTAATTCAGGATCTGGAGAAATATATCACCGGAAGTCGTTAATCTCCCAAAAAACGTCCATCATCACTGCTTTCCTGTAAGCGCCCTGCACGCTGCTCCAGCCAACCAATGCGTTCGACTGTCTGCGGTTCAAACGGTGGGGCGTAAGGCTTAATATCCAACAGAGGGGTATTGTTAAGCATATCTGCCCCTGAGAAAGTGATTATATTTTCATCCACGCTGAGCAATCGCACGACTGAGAGTCCGATTGGGTTGGGACGAGCAGGAGCACGAGTAGCAAAAACACCACGATCCTGATCATCCATGAAGGGTTTTACTGTTAACCGGGGTTGAGTTATGCGATCAAAGACATACAAAAGAATGATGTGTGAAAAGCCATCCAGATCTTTCAACCCATCCGTTAATGCAGGATGGAGAATGATGGTTCCTATGCTGTTTTGAGCAGCATTTGGTTGAATAGGTGTTCCTGAAGCGACTTCATAACCAGTGTGAATGGTGCCGATAGACTCGAAACCGTGTCTTGTAATCTGATGGGGTAATTGTGACATATCTTGATATTTGTGCCATAAACAACTTTCCGCAGACTGAGCCATTTTTATAAAACTGGTTTTTTCAAAGACCTTGATCATCGAAGCAGCGACATTCGAAGTCGCTTTTACCAATCCACAAGTAGGTTGTTGAAGCGCCCACGCACTTAACTCGTCAATGGCGTTACTTAACCAATCCTGGTTTGGAAAATCCTGAGCGATATCATAATTAATCTCTACGCTACCAGAGGCATCTGGAATTCCATTAAACGCCAGTAATCCGGCTCCATAAGGAGTTTCCAGCGTTTGGAGTAACCAATAGGTTAACCAACCCTTCTCACTGTTTTCAATTTTCTTCATTTGGTTCAATTTCATCCCGACTGAATGCCGGAGTCGATCATGAATTAGTGAAGGAGAAATGGGGAAGGATAAGTTTTGCTCCAGTTTATCTGTAGCGTAGATAAGCTCAAATAATTGTTGTTTGCTCAAGGCAATTAATCGGGTATGGGTGGTGTTTAATTCAATCATTCATGTTCCTTTGTCGTTTTTGGATCTTTCAGCAATCAGGTGAAAATGGAGGATGGGAAATTCCTGGTTGGGTCCACCATTGAGGATCAGGCGATATCCATGCTGCTCCAAATGGTAATCTTTCACGATCTGTTGGGCTGTTATAAATACATCCTGCAAAAAGGCTGGCTGTTGCGCATCCAATGCCAACAGATCTGGAATTTCTATCCTGGGTATTAATAATACATGAAATGGATACGCAGGTTGGGGGTGGAAAAAAGCTAATAATGTGGATGTCTCACAGATGTGGTCAATAGGTAGGATAAAGTTCATATGCAACAGAGACCAGATCGTCAAACGTTTAACAATCTTTGAACGCAGCATAGGCTGCAAAAGTCTTATGAGCCCGGTTCGAAATGCAAACACATTACTTCTTCGCCTTCAACAAGTTCACCGGTTTTTACAAATCCCAATTGCGTATAAAGCTTCTCAGCTGATTGATTGTTTGGGTTTATGCTCAGTTTTACAAAATCAATATTGGGACGTTTACGAATCTCTTTGATAACCAGTTGCATTGCTTCTCGCCCATAACCTTTCCCCTGAAAATAACGGTCAATCATTAAGCGGCAAATCCAATAGCTGGCGTCTTTATTATCGAAGGCATACATCAGAAATCCAACTGGAGTATCATTGGCACATATGACCAGTGGGATGCATTCGGGGTAAACCTTGGATTCAGCAATTGAATATAGATTACTGGCAACGAAATTGACTTGATCCTGGCTGACTTCTAAATTGATTACAGATCCAAAGTTTGTCTTGGTAACCGGGCGTAATTCGACACTCACCAGACATCTCCTTGTGGGTTGTATTGAAGGTAATAACCTAGTTTTACCACAAATCAGGCAAAAAAACCTGCCATTTTCAGCAGGAATATAACCTGTTTATCCAGGAGAATTATGAAGAGATGTAGAAAGATCAGGCGCGCCGCATTCGATTTTGAATGGCGATCACGAACCAACCCATCAGGATTGTGATAACCAACCAGAACATCAAAGTGCCATTTGAACCCCAGTTAAAGGTGGTATTAATCGTCAAAATGATCCAGAAAGCGCCAAGAAATAATGTTGGCAGGGGAGAAGATGTTTGTTTATTCATAATAACCTCGTGTTAGAATAATTGTTCTAATTATAATAACAGAAAATTTATTCTATTACAAGTGTTTTTTAGAAATTGCTTTCTAAATTAGGATTGAGGTTAAATCGAATGTGTTTTGGATTTAATAACAGGTGAATAGTACCAGATGAAATAATTTTTTTATCTGATTAAATTTAAAAGTAAAAACCCAAGATCATAACAAGAACTTAAATATTAGATGGTAGCGTTATTCTTTTAAGAAATGTTTTCCTGCTTTTCTGCTCTGGCAACTAATGTGCGAATAACATCCCCATAGGAAATTAACCCAATGATCTCTTTTTTGTCCATCACCGGTAAATGGCGTGCTTTTTTTGATGCCATGATCGACATACACTCTTCCAGAGTCGTGTCTGATGTAACCGTATCAACATTCTTATTCATGTAGCGATCGATTTTGCGATCAATTTCACACTTATCTAATTTGGCAATCACATGCACGAAGTCTCGCTCGGAAACTATTCCCACCAATCCCATTTCATCCACGACGGGTAATGCGCCGACATCACGGCGTGACATGATTTTCAAGGCGTCCAGGATAGAAGCTTTCGGATGAATGCTCCAAAGGCTGCTTTGTTTCTGATTAAGAATATCCCTAACTGTTGTCATGAACTTCCTCCAAGATATGGAATAAGAGAGAATCTACCAATGTGATTTTAAATGACTTTGGCCAAAAAAGTAAAGTTCCCGCTACCTTATTCTAGCGTTTTTTGTTAATAAATTCAACCTGAATGCACCAGCTAGGTGTTATTATCTCTACGTGTTATTGGAAAAAAGAAGTATAAATCAATCGAATAATGGTTGCAGCTGTCACCAACAGAAAGAATGCACGGATAAATTTTGCGCCTGATCGTAAAACCAGTTTAGATCCCAGAAAGGCACCACTCAATTGTCCACCAGCCATGATCAATCCTGGAATAATTAATACTTTTCCTCCGATTGCAAAAAAGATGAGCGCCACTATATTGCTGGTGAAATTCATCCATTTGGTGTGAGCGGTTGCTTTTTTCAAATTGAAACCCAGTAGCAAAACAAATGCCAGCGCCCAGAAATTACCGGTGCCGGGTCCAAAAAAACCATCGTAAAAACCAATTAAAAGGCCAAATATTAAGTAGAAGATTTTCGGTTTGATTTTTGTCAGCTGGTCTTTCATGCCAAGATTTTTTGAGAACAACATAATCAGAAAGACAACCAGTAAAAGAACAGGAATGAGATATTGCAGTAATGTCTGGGGCAATTGCTGAATCAAAAGCGTGCCAGATGACGCACCGATAGCGGTGAACAAGATGCCCCAGCCTAACTCGTTAAGTTTGACCAACCCTCCGCGATAATAATTGATGGAGGCTGTTAAGCTACCAAATGAAGATTGGAATTTATTGGTACCCAAAGCAAAATGAGGTGGAATACCGACGGACAAAAGGATGGGCAGTGAAATGATCCCGCCGCCTCCGGCGATTGAATCAACAAAACCAGCCATAAATCCACCAGCGAATAATATAAGCACAATGGGAAGTGTGAGTTGCGGCATGAATGCTCCAATGTCCATCTATGGGAAGGAATGGTTTGGATGATAACATGATCACAGGGGAATGAGTAGGGAAGCTTGAGATTTAAAATAAAAACCCGCTGTCAACCCCGACAGCGGGTAAGCCCAGCTACTAAAAGTGGAATTAGTAGCGTGAGAGCGTTGTGATGGCGGGAACCCGGTCAAACATCCAGAATGCTATTGGAAGACCCAAACCGAGTGTGATTCCTGCGATTGCCCAGGCAGCTAAGAGCCAGAGTGCACTGAACCACCATCCGATAAAAATGAAGTAAAGTGCGCGTGCAAGAAAGGATGGCTGTTCTCTGGTGTATGAGCGCATCACCCATTGTCCATCTTTCTGCACAAGATATCGATTTTCACGTACTGGTTTAAGCGTCATTACCTGTGGAAGGCGATTGAGCATCAGCAACCCGATTGGTAGCCCGATAATGGATACAACCAATATCCAGGCAATGGTAGTCCAGACACCCCCCAGCCATAATCCGAAAAAGATAAAATACAAAGCACGGATTAATAAACCAGGACCTCTTTCTTGTTGAATGGAAACGCTTGAATTTGTCATCTACTTATCCTTTCTACAAATAATAGACCTTTTTCCTTTGCTATAATATACGGAATTTCAAGAAAAAAGTATCAAGTAATAAAAGGATTTATACAAGAAAATTCAGAAAGGTAACTTATATCTCTGAAAAGATTTTTATGGTTTCTTTACCTTCCAACCTTGCCTGTATCAGAGCCTGATCTGCTTTTTCTACCAGGACATTAATATCGGTGCCATCGTCTGGCAAAAATGAAATACCAGCACAGAAAGAAACGATCATTTCAAGCTTCCCCATGCGAATAGGGAATATTGTTTTTTCACGAAAACGATCCAGAAGAGATTTAAAATCAAGGTCTTCGCGGATGTCGTCAAAAATGATGACAAACTCACTATCACCATAGCGAATGACAATATCATCCTTCCTTTTGATTTTCAGAAATGAATTTGATATTTCCAGTAAAACATCATCTGCTTCCTTACGGTTTAGCATACCAAGAACGATATCAAAATCATCCAGTTTGATCATGGCGATTGCCAGACGTTTTTTAATGAAGAGAGCATTCTTAAGAGCCTGTTCACCAAACTCAAACAGGAATTTTCGATTGAATAGTTTGGTCACGTGATCGATATTTGCCAGGGTTTTTAACATTTCATTCTGATTATTCAATTCAAGGTTTTTATTTTTAACCTGATAGTAACTTTTGGTTAGATTCAGTACCTGTAAAAAGACCAGAATATAAACGAATGATACGGAAGCTAACATTAACAGGTCATCCACTTTACCCCCACGAATGATCTGAATGGAATAAGTGAGGGGGATGAGCAGAAATGATATTCCGAGAATGTTGATAATGTTACGGTTGGCATCAATCCGTAAAAAGATCGTATTGGGTTGAAATTTCGAAAGGGATGGATGCAGAAAAGCAATCCCAACCAATAAATAACCAACGACATAAAACAATTCCATGTATGGCACCTGCCCTAATTCAGTTAAAATGAAAATTTGGGAGGTAAAGCCGTACAGTTTGAAATAATTCAAAATCCCGATGATCATAATAATCCCGGCACCAAAGATGATATACAGAGCGACGATCTGACCGGAGCGCAGCATAATAATCAATGCCAGAATAAAAACAATCAGTATAATCGCCAGTACAAAAATGAGTTGTTGAATCGTTCCTGCCACTGAAGATGGGGGTACCAGATCGTCTTTGAGGACCAGAACCCAGATGAAAATACTGGCAGAGAATGTGATGATTAATCCGTTGATCAAGGTACTGGTGGAAATTTCTTTGCGATAATTCTTGATCAAATAGAGCATACCAATAAAGAAGAACCCACCTCCCAACACATAAAATACTGCTTCATAAATCAGGTTTGTTTCTGTGCCCCCCAGATAGAAGTAATTACAAAAGAAAATATTACCAATGGAATCAAAAAATTGACCCAGACCGAGTAAATACCATCCCCTGGCTGGGTAAGGTTTATGATAGAAAACACCTACCCACATACAGACACTGGCCATGATCCCGAAAAAGATAATGTATCCGGAATCAAGGGCTGGGTTTTGGCCGATAATTAATTTGATGATGATTAAGGCAAGGCCAAAAACAGCAACAGATTTCCAAATGATTTCTTTGGCTGTGAATTTTTTAATGAAATTCATTTATCCCTCAAAGTGAATAAACTATTTGATAGAAGGTTGGGCAAGAATTAATGTAATTATAGCAGTCCAAAAAAATAATAGCTTTCTTTCTCAACAGGAATGTTGAAAGAAAAATTACATAAATTCAAGCTCGCAGTGCGCATTTAATACAAAAAGGATGCCTGGTGAACCAAATAATCAGTTGTTTATAGATCAGGCAGTACCTTATGCCATTGTGTGCTCAGTTGATAGGCATGTACCAACTTGAGGAGAGTTTCTTCCTTAAAATGAGGACCCATGAGCTGCATACCCACTGGTAAACCTTGATGATCAAAACCAACCGGAAACGCCAGGCCAGGCACACCTGCCAGATTGGTCGGTAAGGTGAAGATATCTTCCAGGTACATCGCTAGAGGATCATTGGTATGTTCACCAATTTTAAAAGCGGTAGTAGGAGCAACGGGCGTGGCGATGGCATCCACCTGCGTGAATGCTTGTTCAAAATCACGTTTGATGAGGGTGCGTACTTTCTGCGCCTGACCATAATAGGCATCATAGTATCCGGCTGAGAGGGCATATGTCCCCAGCATGATCCGGCGTTTTACCTCAGAGCCAAAACCGGTACCACGAGATTGCTTGTATCGTTCCCACATAGCAGTGGCTTCCGCAGAGTATCCGTAGCGCATTCCATCAAAACGAGCCAGGTTAGCCGAGGCTTCGGCTGTCGCGATCAGATAATACACGGGCAAAGCATATTCGGTGTGCGGGAGACTGATTTCCACAATCTGTGCGCCAAGGCTCTCAAAATGCTGGATGGCCGACCGCACGTTTAATTTCCACATCAGCTTGAATGCCGGTGATGAAGTATTCTTTTGGCACGCCAATGCGTACTCCGGTGAGATCCGTTTTTGACTCCAGGTGGATGGCTGGAACCGGGACATCCATGCTGGTGGCATCTTTGGGGTCACGACCAGCGATTTCTTGAAAAATGATAGCCAGATCTTCGGCTGAGTGTGAAAAGATACCCACACTATCCAACGAGGAGCCGTAAGCAATCAGGCCAAAGCGTGAAACCCGACCATAAGTGGGCTTTAATCCGGTTATACCGCAGAACGATGCCGGTTGGCGCACAGAACCGCCGGTATCACTTCCCAAAGCGATGGGAGCCATGCCAGCACTGACGGCAGCAGCGGATCCACCGGAGGAACCCCCAGGAACATGGTCTTGATTCCAGGGATTGTGCGTGGTCTGGAAGGCTGAATTTTCTGTGGATGAGCCCATAGCAAATTCGTCGGTGTTGGTTTTGCCAAGAATGATGACGCCAGCATCCAGCAAACGTTGCACCGTCGTGGCTGTATAGGCGGGGATGAAATTTTCAAGAATGCGCGAGCCACAGGTGCAGCGCACATTCTGCAGGGAGAGGACATCCTTCACCGCGATAGGTAAGCCCAATAATGCTGGCAAATCTCCATCCGGGTTATTTTTGCGGAGAAGATCAGCAGATTTCGCCTGGGCTAATGCCAGTTCTGGTGTGAGGGTGATAAATGCTTTGATCTGAGGTTCAACTGTCTGGATTCGATCCAGATAAGATTGTGTCAACTCCAGGCTGGATATATCGCCATTTTGTAATAAATTCAGTGTCTGGCGGACGGAAAGATCGCTGAGGTTGCTCATTGCCCATTCTCCATCACGATGGGCACTTTGAATTGTTGTTCTTTTTGGTGGGGAGCATTTTGCAGGACCGTTTCGGGTCTGAGAGGTTCCTGCACATCATCCGCACGTAGTACGGAGCGCTCCGGAAGCACGGAAGCGGTGGGTGGAATATCACCGGTATCCACGTTTTGTAACATGGCAGCATAGGCAAGGATGGAAGAAAGCTGCTCACGATATTGTTCTTTTTCTTCTTCCGATAAATCTAATTTTGCCAGTTCTGCTATGTGTTCAACTTCCTGGATGGTTAGCTGCATGGGGATACTCCGAGTGGGAAATGAGACGGTAATTATAGCACTGCTTTTTGATGATTTTGATAATCCATTGAAAGAAAATCAACAGGTAAAAAAATGGCTGGCAAACTGCCAACCATTTTTTGTGGAAATTATATCATTCGCTACAAAGATCTTTTCTCGCGATCGTAATTATTACCCAGGAAACCTGGTACACGGGATCGTTTGAAGGTTAAAATCATAACCAGGATGGTGGCAACGTAAGGGAACATTTGCAGGATCTGGTATGGTAAGAAGCTTCCGATAACCTGCACACGGAATGCCAATACTTCAACAGCGGAGAAGAATAATGAACCATACAAAATCGGTAATGGGCTCCAACCGCCAAAGAATGTCAGGGCGATGGCCAACCATCCACGTCCCATGGTCATGCCTTCGGTAAAGGTACCGGCGTACACCATGGGTAAATAAGCGCCGGCCATGCCGATCAGCATACCGCCGATGATGGCGCTCCAATAGCGCATCTTTGTGGTGTTGATACCCAGGGAATCTGCTGTCATGGGATATTCACCCACAGAGCGTAATTCCAGTCCCTTTTGTGTTCTGAACAGGAAGTACCATAATCCGATTGACACCAATACAGAAACATAAACCAGAATATTCTGATTAAAGAGAATGGGTCCGATGAATGGAATCTGACTCAGGAGCGGGATCGAAATACCTTTTAATGTGGGTATCAATGGCGGTGTCAATGTAATTCCGAGGATCAGTTTTGGTAATAAGGTGGAAACACCCAGCCCGATAAAGAAAAGCGCCAATCCGATAACAAATTGGTTCATCTTCAGGGAGGTGGTGAAGTATGCCAACGCTAAACCAAAAAGAGCGCCTGATAACATTGCTACAATAACACCCAGGAAAATGCTGCCAGAATAGTAACTGACCAGAAATCCGACAGAAGCTCCTACCAGCATCATGCCTTCCTGAGCAACATTGAATACACCTGTTCGTCCACCTAACATTGTTCCCTGACCAGCCAGAACAAAGGGAACCATCGACAGGAGCACTAATCTTAAGAAATCGATAATCGTAGTATCCATCGTTTATTTTCTCCTGACAACGTCCGATAAGAGGACGAAAAGTAGTATTAATGCTTCTACAATGAAGACCATTTCAACCGGGATCATCATGGTACGCTGCATCGCGCTGGCGCCAACTTCCAATACTGCAATCAAGAAAGCAACAAATGGAACTGCTCCATTATTCCCTCTGGATATAAGACCAATGATCAATCCAAGCTGAAGGAAATTCGACTGCATGCCTTCGATCAGGCGATGTTGATTACCTGCCACTTCGAATGCACCGGCAAGACCAGCCACTGCGCCACCCAGTACCAGGGAGAGTACAAACATTCTGCGGGTCTTGATTCCGAACACACCAGCTGCGCGAGGATTGGCACCGGTGGCAATTAATTCATAGCCGCCAGTAGTGCGTGAGGTGTAAATATAAACCCCAATTGCCACCAGAACTGCCAAAATAATCCCAGAGTGCAACGGGGGATTATTGACCAGCATGGGAAGCCATCCTCCACGGCCAATCAAAACTGTGGTTGGGTGACCTGCTGCAGGATCACGCCATGGGCCTGTACACACATAATCGATCAGGAAGAAGGCAATGAAGTTGAACAATACGGTGGTGAGAATTTCATTAATATTGAATTTATACAGAAGCCAGGCCGGGATTAAACCCCACAAAGCTCCAGCGACCACACCACCCAAAATAACGAGTGGTAATAAAACTATCATGGGTAAATCCGCAAACATGATACCCATAGCAGCTGCACCAATACCACCAGCCATCATTTGACCTTCACCACCGATGTTAAATTTACCAGCGGTGAGTGGGATGGTGAATGCTAAGGCTAACAACACGAGGGGGACGAATTTGAGCAGTGTTTGAATAAATCCATTCGGGGTTCTGAAGGAGGTAAATAAAATAGTTTGATAGGCCTTGAAAACATCAAAGCCCATTAAGGCAATAAAGATACCAGCCGCGACAAAGGAAGCCACCACAGCAAGCAGGTAAGGTAAGGACTTTTTCACAATTGTCATGGTAAGGTTATCTCCTCTGTTAGTTGATTTTCGGATGTGATTCCGCTCATCAAACGGCCAATGGCATATTTGTCAAATTCACCGCGTTCCAGCACACCCAGAATTTGTCCACGGAATATGACAGCTATCCGGTCGCTGATACGCATTAATTCATCTAAATCTTCCGAAATCAGCAAGGTTGCCAATTGTGCTTCCCGGCGAGATAACATCTTCTGGTATACAAAATCCATGGAGGGGATATCGAGTCCACGAGTAGGGTTGTGAGCCACCATTACCTGTGAGTCCATGGAAAATGCACGGGCAATCAGTACACGTTGAATATTTCCACCCGAAAGATTACCACCTACATCGCCTGGACCATTGGTTTTAATATTGTATTCTTTAATGTTTTTGGCTGTCTCTGCATAAACGGTTTTCCAGTTAATGAATCTACCATCACTGTAAGGTTTGATGCGATGCTGTCCTAGGATTAAATTCTGAGCGACTGTGGCTTTTGGCAGGAAACCATCACTGAGGCGATCTTCAGGAATATATGAAAAACCGGAACTGAGCAAATCCTCATTTGTTTTGCTGGTTATATCATCACCCAGATAGACTTTCTTGCCACTGCTGACCGGAACCACACCGGTAACCACTTCTGCCAACTCACGTTGGCCATTACCGGCAACACCGGCAATACCAACGATTTCACCACCAAAGACCTCCAGGTTGAGATCTTTCAAGCGTTGAACTCCATCCTGGGAAATCAAATTTACGTTTTCCAATTTCAGCTTGGGCGCTTCAACGCTGGTTCGATCGAAAGCCTGTCGCACCTCGGTAGCAAAATAAATAGAGTTTTCAATGTCCATTTTCTCACCCACCATAGCACGCACAAAAACTTCTTCTGAGGCATCTTTACGATCCAATGTGGTAATGTTTTTACCTTCCCTCAGCACAGTGATGCGGTCACAAACACTCAATACTTCGCGTAATTTATGGGTAATGAAAACGATACTGAGACCATCATTTACCATCACTCGCAAGGATTCAAATAATGCATCCACTTCCTGAGGCGTCAGGTTGGTAGTCGGTTCATCCAGAATGAGAATGTCCACACCACGATACAATGCTTTCAAAATCTCTACTTTTTGACGCGCACCAACGGTTAATGTGCTCATCACATCATTGAGATCTACATTCAAGCCAAAGCGTTGGCAAAGTTCTTTAACTTTGACCACTTCGTCGTCTAATTTCATGGTGTATTTATTCTTTACATCGGTACCGAGAATGATATTCTCCAGTACCGTAAAATTGCTGATTTGTAAAAAGTGCTGGTGAACCATGCCAATGCCCTGATTAATGGCATCGCGTGGACCTTGAATGTTGACAGCTTTGCCACGTAATAAAATTTCACCTTCATCTTTACGATAGAGGCCGTATAAAATATTCATTAAGGTAGTCTTCCCAGCACCATTACCCCCTAACAAACCGTGGATTTCACCTCTTTTCAATGCAAATGAGACACTGTCAAGGGCTACGATTTGTCCAAAAACTTTCCGTACATTCTTAAGTTCAAGGATTGTTATATCTTCCATAACTTTGAAATACCTTTAAGCCCGGTAAGAAATGCTATGAATAAAGTTTTGAGCGCTTCCAGGCTCACGCTTCTAAACACCGTGCGTTGTCATTCAGGCAACGCACGGTTTGATCAATCATTTCTTGCTCTAATTACTTGATTTCGCTGGTATCTTTTACTACCTGGATTTTTCCGCTGACAACATCGGCAATAATCGCTTCAACTTCTGTTGCTACGGAGGCATCAACATTCTGCAATGGGGTTTGAATTAATGCACCGGTATCGAAACCAAGTGGATAATAACCACCCAGTTCACCAGCCACAACGCTATCATAAATTGCTTTCAATGGAATGGTGAAATCATAAATGAAAGCAGTAATGTAGTTCTCTGGAGCATAGGATGATTTGTCGGTGTATTTGGCAGTAACAAGGACTTTTTCGGGAGAGGCTTTTACAGCTTCAAATAAACCAAACATACCCAGATTGAGTGAACCCATGATGACATCACAGCCTTCAGCGATCAATGCATCAGCTACCTGACGGGCTTTGGTGGGATCATTGAAATCACCAGCCCAAACCATTTTTAGTTCCACGTCCAGCCCGGAATCAGCAACAGCTTGTTGCACAGCATGAGCTTCTGCATAGGAGAAAGGCAGGGTTAATCCACCGAGGTAACCAATCTTGCCGGTTTTGGAGGCACGTGCAGCAACAGCACCAATGGCGTAGTAACCAACATGGAAATTGCGGTCAATGAACCATAAATTGGCTGGTGAGCTTTCTAAAGGTGCATCACCTTCTGCAATGAAGACTACTTCCGGGAATTGGACAGCCAGGTCTGCGGTCTGGGTAACAAATTGACCACCGTGAGTCCAGATGATATTGAAACCAGCATCGATGTATTCGCGCATGACACGATCAACATCCGGAACTGCAACACTTTCAGAATATGCAGTTTCGATTCCGGTTTCTTTCTGGAGACCGACAATACCTTCGTAAGCGAGGGTGTTGTAGTCAGCATCGGTGATTACGCCAGGAAAAATAGCGGCTAACTTCCAGACTTTTGCTTCCGGTGCTTCTTCAACAGGTGCTGCTGGAGCACATTGTGTTGCCAATAAGGACAACAGTACCAATACAGTTACTAAAACGATTTTACTTCTTCCCATTTCTAAACTCCTTTAATATGGTATGAATAAAAAAAGAGGGAACCAACATAAAGTCCCCCCTAATTGCCGATTGATGATTCATCTAATGATGAAGGAAATACTTGTATAAATTTGATTAACATTAATTGTGCCAATAATTGAATATGGATAACGGTGCCTTACAATATTATATTATAATAGCAAAAAGACATATTATTCATGTCACAAAAATCCCAGAATAAATGATAAATGTAATAGATGGCAACCAAAATTTTTTGTTTATAGTATTTTGTTTCATCTCAATAATCTGGGGCTGAACCGCTAATGATTGAAAAGATCATAATATTTTACATAAATTTGAAGATGGTGTATAACAAATAAATCCGATCGATCATTGTATCCCTGCAACAATTTAGGAGAATCAAAGATGATTACAATCATGATTCCAAAAACTAAAGATGATTTTAAAGCTTATTATGAACTGCGCTACAAGGTATTACGTGCTCCCTGGGGACAACCGAAGGATACTGAGAAAGATGATTATGAACCCATCAGCCAGCATTTTATGGCAGTGGATGATGAAAATGGAAAAGTAGTTGGCGTTATAAAAATGTTTGAGAAAGCAGAGGGGGTGGGATGGGTGTCACATCTGGCTATTGATCCTGGTTACCAGAAAAAGGGTGTTGGTTTTAAACTGATGGAGACAGTGGAACAAGCAGCCAAAGAAAAAGGATATCGTATTATTGGCTGCATGTCACGCTTAAACACAACTTCCTATTTTGAGAGAATGGGATTTAGAACTGCCGGATTGCCAACGAATTATTTTGGCACAACTCAGGTTCTCTGGATGGAAAAGGAAATAAATTAAAAAATGTTGTGGAGGCAAACTCCACAACATTTTTGAATGTTAATTCTTTGCTTTGGCGATGGGTTGCTTGAAGACATGAATTATTAGATTGAATACACCTTGGATGGGCGCAAATGCCCAGGAAACAAGTCCATTTACCAGGGTTAATCCTTGTCCCAACCAAATGAACAACGGACGTGTAAGTTGTAAAACCTTGAATTGAGCATAGGCAATCGCTAACAGAATTGTTCCAATTGAAATCCCAAAGCGAGCCCAATCGTTGAAATGAATACCAGCAAGTTCTTCCAAAAGGATCTCGATACCAATATTGAGGATAAGAATATACGCTGCTGATTTCAAGATGGGGAAACGAATAACGATTGAGCTGAAGATACCTGCAGCGAACCGCATAATCAGGATACCAATGGCAACACCAAGGATCACGATTCCAATATGATCGGAAAGTGAAACAGCTGCCACTACATTGTCCAGACTGAATGCCAGGTCCATGAGCTCCACATTAAGAACCGTCAACCAGAAGCTCTGTTTCTTAAGCGGACGCATAGCATCTTCTTCACTACCTTCATGACCAGGGGCACCTAAATCATCCAACGCAAGGCGGATCAGATATGCAGCTCCTAATATTTTTAACCAGGGGTTCTGAATAATATAACTTGCCAAAAACAGCATGATGATACGGCCACCATACGCTCCAATTAAACCAACCCTCAAGGCAGCTACTCTTTGATAACCCAGTGGTTTATCCAGTATATGACCAATTTTTGTGAGAGCTTTTGGCCAGGGAATACGATCATGTTCCGGCAATCTGGAGACCATTGCGCCTAATACAGCTGCATTATCCAGTGATAAGATCCCCTCCAAAAAAATGAGTTGTAAAACAATCGCTACAAATGACCAATCCATAAAATGCTCCTTAAAAAAACCAATAAATCATATCTTTGTGTTTGTCACTATTGTTATCTATTTTAGATTTTAACGATGGTTAAAACAAGGATTTCAATTATCTCAGCATTGTTTTGAATACCAATAAGGGTCGAGATTAAATGCTGTTGCTTGCCTTGTTTTTCGGGGTAGAGTAAGTTATACCACTCTCACCTGGATTGAGTGCAAAATTAAGTAAATTGTCAGAGTTGTGGGGATGAATATCATAAGTTAATTGGATCCGCAGGCGTTTCAATAACAATAAACAAAATCTTTTTCTGACTGTTGTTTTAAGGTAAAAAAGTAGGTATGAAATTAATTTTGCCTCTCAATCAAAGATTAAAAAAGATGTGGAAGGATTATAAATCAAATCTATTCGTTGCTTCCATCATTTTT
This sequence comes from uncultured Chloroflexia bacterium, assembly GCA_963765655.1. Taxonomy (GTDB): domain Bacteria; phylum Chloroflexota; class Anaerolineae; order Anaerolineales; family Anaerolineaceae; genus UBA6170. The sequence continues at coordinate 132,694 of CAVXXH010000003.1, read as the reverse complement.
ATTCTGGTGATCGTTGCAATTCTTTACCCAAAAAAGCAATATCCACCAGTGCCCGAAGAACGTTTAGCGCTTGATCCATTCTTAGGAGCTGAAAACGCCCCCATTACCATCATAGAGTATGGTGATTATGCTTGTAGTGGATGCCAGCTCTGGCACAACGCTGGGGTGCTGGATGAGATACTTAAGCTTTATGATGGGAAGGTGAAATTTATCTGGCGCGATAATGCTCACATCAGTAGTGCTTCGCGGGCAGCTGCCAACGCTGCTCAATGTGCTTATGACCAGAAAAAATTTTGGGAATATCAGGACCTCTTATTTGAAAACCCCATCGGTTTTTCGGATGAAGGCTTGAAATCATATGCCCTGATGGTAGATATGGACGCTGAAAAATTTAATACCTGTGTTGATCAGGGATTGTATATAAACAAAGTGATTCATAGTATGAATCTGGCTGGAGAACATGGGTTGAGTGTTACCCCGGCGTTCCTGGTTAATGAAGAGGTGATTATTGGGCCACCACCAACCAGTTATTTGTCTGAAATGATTACACGACTTTTGGCAGAACAATAAAAAAATTTTCGTTCTTACGCATTGATGAGTAAATAAGTCCAAATATCACGTAATTGTCTGACAAATATTATTGACTCAAATTTTTGGGTTTGCTATACTATTATTGTGCATGCCATTATTATAAGTTGTAGAAATTGTTTAATTTCCTCATATTATTGGCACACCCCGTCGTACAAGAGTGACGTCGGGTCTTTTACTGTCAGCTAACCTGGTGTAAAAATCAGGTTAAAAAATGGGAATGCCCCAATATTATTGTCTAAGGAGTTTGTAAAATGAAATTAACACCCCCAGTACCAGTATCAGTAGAGAAGATGTCGATTGATGTCTCAGAAATTGAAGGATTGCTGCAAGCACCTCCAATGAATTTACCCCCATGGCAGGATTCTTCATTCTTGTTAGAGGACGGTCGCACCATGTTCATCCGTGCTATGACAAATGACGATATCCCCCAATTACTTGACTTCATGAAACTTGTAATGGAAGAAGAAAAAGACTTCTATGACATCGTGGGTGTTCGGGTTTATGGTGAAATTCTGGCTGTGAAACGCAAGAGAATTAAAGATGCTTTCACCTTGCTTGGCTTAATTGATGGTGAATTTGTTGGTTTTGCCAATGGTCGTTTCTGGGACAAAGACACGGCGATCAGTTTGCATACCATGGCTTTCTCCCGCCGCGGAAAAGTGGGTTGGGCAATGTACTACGCCAAGACCTACTATGCATCTAGAAGTTGTCAAAGCACAGCAATGGTGGTCAACATTTCGAAAGCTACAACGGATGGCGTATGGCTGGTCTGGCAATGGCACAACCGACCTTACCCTGGCCACAGTACCAGCATGAATTAGGGGGCGCACGAATTTATTTAGTCAACCAGGATTCATGGAATGCCAGCCTCAAGAATTGGTTGCCCAACTACATTGGTAATCAAATGGACTTTAATCCAACCGATGAAATTCGCAAAGCCAATGAAGTGATGCGTATGCCGGAGCTCAATCTCTAAAAAATTTAAAAAGAGGAAGGATCAGTCCGATTCTTCCTTTTTTTAGTAAGTAGTTTTTTTATTGGTAAAAAAATTTTGAAATTAAAAATAATCCGGTTAGCTGAAAAATATCGGTAGAACCTTTACAAGTTGAAATTAGTTGGTAGCAAAAACAGGATAAAAAAAGCCTATTCTAATGAGAAAGCTTTCTCAAATTGACTCAAATTCCTGAAAATGCTATACTAAATGAACAATTGTCTAACATCTGACAATTATTCATATCGTTTTATCCTAAAACCAATCATTTGATTGATTTTTATTGTCCCCGGGTGTTTTCCGACCCTTATTGGTTCTTCCTGCATTCGCTGTGAAAATACCCTCTCCGAGCAAGTTGTATGAAAAGCAACTTTTTAATGTATCTGAAAATTTTATTGTCGAGCAGAAATGAAACAAAAAGGCGAATGGCGAATTGCTACTCGCCTGGTTTTGTTTGCGAATAATTAGGAGGTGGAAATATGGCTGTTATAAGAGCAGAAATTAGATCCGGATCGTATTTCGATTCTGCGGTTCTAATGCAACTGCAACGTTCCCTCGCCCAACTGGATGGTGTTGATGATGCCGGTGTGGTGATGGGTACCGAAGAAAATAAAGAAATCCTTGCTCATATTGATCTGGTCACACCTGAGGTAATGGCATCTAAATCAGATGATCTTGTCATCGTTGTTCGTGCCGCGGATGAAAAAACTGCTTTGGGGGCAATTGATCAGGTGGATGAATTATTGACCCGTAAAAAATCAAATGTGGATCAGGAATATCGTCCCAAGACTTTGGCAAGCGCAGCAGAGATGCTTCCAGATGCTAGCTGGGTTCTCATTTCCGTAGCTGGTCGATTTGCCGCCAACGTTGCCCGTCAGGCACTGGATCTGGGAAAACACGTATTCCTGTTCAGTGATAATGTCTCCGTAGAAGATGAAGTTTCCTTAAAAGCCAAAGCTGCTGAAAAAGGTCTTCTGGTCATGGGTCCGGATTGTGGTACTGCCATGATCAGTGGAAATGGACTGGGATTTGCCAATAAGATTCGCAAAGGACCCATTGGAGTGGTAGCTGCTGCTGGTACAGGTTTACAACAGGTTACAACCCGCATTCACCAACTGGGCAGTGGGATTACCCACGGTATTGGTACCGGAGGACGTGATTTGAAAGATGCCATTGGCGCAGCAACTTTCTTAATGGCAATGGATGTTCTGGCACGAGATCCAGGCACACGTGTGATTACCCTGGTATCAAAACCACCAGCCCCCAAGATGGCTGCGAAGGTGATTCGCAAAGCTCGTCTGATAAACAAACCTGTCGTCATTAACTTTATCGCCCGCAAACCAACCATGCGCAGAGATGGTAATTTGTGGTTTGCTACGGGTATGGACGATGCCGCTGCTTTAGCAGTGGAATTGGCAAATAAAATGCCAGATCTTTCCGGTTCCCCAGTTTTACCGGTTGATAAATTTGCAGCTGGCCAGAAATATTTCCGTGGTCTTTTCTCAGGCGGCACATTAGCCTATGAAGCTCAATTCCTGTTGGAAGATTATATCGGCCGGGTATGGGCGAATGCTCCCATCGTTAAAGAAAATAAACTCAAAGATTCTTTAACCAGTGAAGAGCACAGCATTGTTGACCTGGGTGAAGACGAATTCACAGTCGGCCGCTTGCACCCCATGATGGACAATGAAATGCGTATTCGGCGCTTGTTGGAAGAAAGCAAAGATCCTGAAGTGGCAGTGATTATGCTGGACGTGGTGATCGGATTCGGCTCACATCCCGACCCTGCCAGTGAATTAGGACCAGCTGTTGCCAAAGCAAAAGCTGAAGCGGAAAAAGCAGGTCGTCATCTGGAAGTTGTGGTGGTTGCCACCGGTACCGATGAAGATCCTCAAAACCTGGATAATCAGATTGCACAAATGCGTGCAGCTGGTGCCTGGGTTTCTTCCAGCAATGAAGAGGTTATTCGCTATGCTGGCAGTATCCTGCGTGCATTAAATGAAACAGCGGAAGATGAATATGTCTTTTCTCCGGTTGACTTAGCGACTCTGGATAAAGAACTTATGGCAATCAATGTTGGCCTTGAGTCTTTCGCTGAAGATCTGGTCAAACAGGAAGTGCCGGTTGTCCATGTAGAATGGAAGCCCCCAGCGGGTGGTAATGAAAAGTTAGCAGCTATTCTTGAACGCATGAAGAAATTTAGTTAAGAATTGCTCTTATTGGATGAATTTTGAAACTGAACAAAAGGAGTTGAGAAATGACAATTAATATCGATCAGGCAAATCAAAAAACAATTGATGCCTTTATGGAAGCCCGACCTGTTCTGGTGGGTGTTGCTAAAGCCAAGGATGTCATCCCAGGTATGCATGAGAACTTATTCTTACATGCTGGTCCTCCGGTTACCTGGGAACGCATGTCTGGCCCGGTACGTGGCGCAATGATTGGTGCTATGTTCCTGGAAGGGAAAGCCAAATCAGTGGAAGAAGCGGAAGCCATTTTAAAAAGCGGACAAATTGAATTTGCCCCCTGTCATCATTATGACTCAACTGGCCCTATGGCTGGCGTTATGTCCCCGTCTATGATGGTGTATATCGTTGAAAATACAACCACTGGCTACAAGGCTTTTTCTGGCTTGAATGAAGGCCGTGGAAAAGTATTGCGCATGGGTGCTTACAGTGAAGAGGTCATCAACCGTATGAAGTGGCTCAACGAAGTCTTAGGGCCTGCCGTTGATCGTGCTTTGAAAGAAATGGGCGGACTTGATATCCGCACTTTACTTGCCAAAGCATTACATATGGGTGATGATGGCCACAACCGTCTGGATGCAGCTTCCTTACTTTACACAAACTTCTTAGCCCCCTATATTATCAGAACTGCTACAGATTTGGCACAGGCTTCAGAAGTGGTCAAATTCCTCGGTGAAAATGCCCTGTCAATCCTGAACCCGGTGATGGCTGGGTGCAAGACAATGACACAGGCTGGACACAATGTGGAAGGTTCAACCATCGTAACCGTGATGGCTCGCAATGGGACCGATTGGGGCATCCGTGTCAGTGGTTTGGGTGATCAATGGTTCACTGCTCCAGCACCAAAAGTAAAAGCATTGTACTTCCCTGGTTTTGGCGAAGATGATGCCTGCCCGGACATTGGCGATAGCGTCATTACCGAAACAGCTGGCATTGGTGGTTTTGCCATGGCAACAGCCCCTGCTCTGGTTACTTTTATTGGTGGTACCCCGCGCGATGCGATCAACACCACCCTGGATATGTATGAGATTACTTTTGGTGAGCATAAACACTTCAATATTCCATTCCTGGATTTCCGTGGAACCCCGACGGGTGTTGATATCCGCAAGGTTGTCGAAACCAATATGTCACCGCGTGTGAACACAGGTGTGGCGCATAAAGACCCAGGTGTCGGTCAGGTTGGTGCTGGAGTCGTCAGCGCTCCGATGAAATGCTTCGAAGATGCTCTGGTTGCATTTGCTGAAAAATACGAAATTTAACGAAGTTGACAGGGTATCTCGTAGTAAGTTGAATGAGGTACCCTTTAGATAACCATTAACGTTAGACAAATTTTATTCTTTACCTTTTATGGAGGGAACAATGGATCGTGAAAAATTTATTAAGATGATGGCGGAAGCCAAATTGTATGATCTGACTCAGGACTGCAGCATTTTCACGCCCCCATTTCCCGGAGACAAAGCTTTAGAGGTACATTTCTTTAAGCGTGTTACCGGTGCATTTGGTGGTGGGGCTGGGGCGAATGGGCAGATCCTAAACTGGAGTAACACAGTCGGTACCCATTTGGTAGGTGAAACAGCTTACCATTCCGGTGGTCGTGCGATTGCTGATATTCCATTGAAAGCCTTAAGTGGTGTGGGTGTGGTTGCTGATATCTCCGATATGGTTGAAGACTACAGCATCTATACTCCAGAAATGATTGAAAAAGTCGTCAATGTCAAGGAAGGCGATATTTTGATCATTAACACCGGTTACAACCGTTATTCATGGGACAGACCTGCTGTTTATAATGAAAAAGCACAAGGTGGGGTTGAATCCAAAGAATTTGGTTTCCTGGTTCGCCATCCTGGTCCTTCTCCGGAATTTTTCCAATGGGTTATGGACAAGAAATTGAAATGGGTTGGTGTTGATTGTGGAACCATTGAGCACCCCATGAATACCCCCATTCGTCGCTTGCATGAGAATGAATTCAAAAAAGCAGAAGCCAAACTAAAAGAAAAATATGGCAAAACCTGGGATGAAATGTATCCACAGGATTGGTATTATGAAATGACTCATGTGATCATGCCCAAAAACCACGTTCTCTTTGTGGAATCGATTGTTGGTCAGGTAAATGAATTGAAAAACCAGCGAGCATGGATCACCTGCCAGCCAATCCCCTACATGGAAGTTGAAACTGCCTGGGCACGTGTTGCTGCTTATCAGGCTCCCGAATGGATGCCAGAAGAAGAGTTTTACGCAGAACTTGAAAAAGCTGAAATGGTTGATATGACGGTTCCTTTCAGTGTTCAGTCTCCTCAGTGGGCGAACTATGAACCCCTTTCTGTGAAATACTTCAAACGTGTTGGTGGTGCGCATTTCGGCATGGCACGTAATGGTTCCATTTGTAATGCTTCTATCCATCTGGCGACCCATATGGATGGCGAGATTCACTTCTTCCCCAATGGACGTACCATCGGTCAGGTTCCTCTGAATGAATGGGTCGGAGCAGGTGTTGTTGCTGATATTTCGCATCTTGTGAGCAATTCCAGTGTTTATACACCTCAGATGATTGAATCCGTTGTAGATCTAAAAGAAGGCGATATTCTGATTATCAAAACCGGTTGGCATAAATTTGGCTGGAAGAGCCCGGATTCTGATGAATTCCGCTATATGATCAAACATCCAGGTCCATCACCCGATTTTGCTGAATGGGCGATCCAGAAAAAGATTAAATGGATTGGTGTGGATTGTGTGGCAGCAGATCATCCCATGAATACCATTCAACGTATCTGGCATCCAAAGACTTTCGAAGAAGCCAATGAAAAATTGAAGAAAGACTTTGGAAAAGACTGGGATGAAATGTATCCATTAGATCACTACTATCAGGATATGCACCTTAATCTATTTCCGAAACGGATTGTTCATGCTGAAAACCTTGGTTTAGGTCTGGCAGATCTACCCAGTGGTCGTTACTATATCGGTTGCTTTGTGCAAAAAGGTATGGAAATTGAATCCATGTGGGGTCGTTTTGTAGCCTTCAAAGAAGGGTAAAAGAAATTTTAAGGTTTGCTGCCCCTCAAGGACTTGATTTTTTGAGGGGTAGCAGTCATAATAATATGGTGGTGGCAGGTTCTCAAATAATTAGATAGACAAATTTGCACAAAAAAATTCAGTTTTGATCCATTAGCGACTTTGTAAATTATTCTCTTTTCTATTTGAGTAGAATTCTGAAACCCAAGAATCATTGTTGATCGAATGCAGAAAAAAACACATCTTCCAAAAATTCTTGAATTGAATAATTACCCACAAGAGACTGAAAAATTTCAGCCCGATAATTCATTGTCTTTTCTAGTGCACAATGGATCAATTCAATTTGATTGTGTTGGAAATTTCTTGCATTCTTTCAAATCAAAAAAACTCTTCAACCTGTTGATGAAATATTATATATATTTTTTTCACGGGAAGAAATCAAATTATCAATTTTTTTCAAACTTTTAGTGTGATTATTTTCACTAATTTTTTCAGGAGGTAAAGTCTACATGAAGCCAGCTCCATTCGATTATTATGCTCCTACCAGTCTATCAGAAGCTCTGGATAAATTAACAGAACTTGGATACTCTGGCAAGGTGCTGGCTGGTGGGCAGAGTTTGATTCCTGCGATGAATTTCCGCATGGCTCGGCCAACAGCTTTGGTTGATCTGAATAAGATCAAAGAATTATCGTATATTAAACCTACCGCTGATGGCGGTTTGGCAATTGGTACCATGACACGTGACAGTGTTGTGGAAGAAGATCTATTGGTAGGTGAACGTTTCCCTATATTGGTAGAAACAATCAAACATATCGCCCATAAACAAATTCGCAATCGTGGTACCTTCGGTGGTGCAATTGCACATGCGGATCCGGCAGCACAATTACCAGCTGCAGCTTTACTTCTGGATGCAAATCTGAAAATATTATCCAAAGCTGGCGAACGTTGGGTCAAAGCCACCGATTTCTTTATTGGACCATTCATGACTGTGTTGGAACCAGAAGAATTGTTAGCGGAGGTAGTTTTACCCCCCATGGCACCTCACACTGGCGCTAGTTATCAGCAGGTATCCCGTCAAAAAGGTGGCTACGCTCAAGCAGCTGTCATCAGTACAGTGACATTAGATGCGTCGGACAAAGTTAAAGAAGCACGTGTCGCATTGTTCAGCGTAGGTGAGTCAGCACTTCTCGCCAATAAACCCAATCAGATATTGGCTGGGCAGGTACCCACAGCAGAAGCGATTGAAGAAATAGCAGCTTACGTGGCAAAATATGAATGTGATCCTGGTTTGGATATTCATGGTACAGAAGAGTATCGCCGCAATCTGGTGCATGTTTTGGTTCGCCGAGCTCTAACCGAAGCTGTTCAACAGGCAAGGAAGTAGGAGGTAACGATGACTCAAAAAGTAAAAGTTGCAATCACAGTAAACGGAACGTTATACGAACGTGAAGTGGAACCGCGATTGTTATTAAGTGATTTTATCCGTCATGATCTGGGATTAAAAGGAACCCATGTCGGTTGTGAACATGGCTTATGTGGATCATGTACTGTATTGATTGATGGCCAATCTGCACGGTCCTGTACATTATTCGCTGTGATGGTGGATGGTTCAGATATCAAAACAGTTGAATCACTCGGTACAATGGAAAAAATGCATCCCATTCAGGAAGCATTCTCTGAAGTACATGCGTTGCAATGTGGTTTTTGTACACCTGGCTTTTTAATGACAACAGTGGAATTTTTGGAAGGCAATCCAAACCCTACTGCTGAAGAAGCCCGAGAAGCAATTGATGGTAACTTCTGCCGCTGTACAGGGTATGAAAACATCGTTAAAGCGGTTCAATTAGCGGCAAAAAAGATGGCTGCGCACTAATAGAGAAGAGAGGTGAAACGTGGCTGAAAAAGAAAAATATGTAGGAAGATCCATAAAAAGGAATGAAGATCCGCGTTTATTGACCGGAAATTCTACCTATATTGATGATATAAATTTACCTGGCATGTTACACATTGCCATAAAACGCAGCGATTTCGCACATGCAAAAATAAACAAAATTGATGTTGAAAAAGCAAAAGCATTACCTGGCGTGGTGGCTGTATATACCGCAGAAGACTTGGGTGACTATTGGAGACCTGGCCCCCTGCAAGTACCACCACCCTCCGTGATTAAAGGAGCAATCTTCCATGCACGTCCATTGGAATGTATTGCTAAACACAAGATTCGATATTCTGGTGAGCCGGTCGCAGTGGTGGTAGCGGAAAATCGCTATATCGCCGAGGACGCACTTGATTTAATCGATCTTGATGTTGAAATTCTGCCATATGTCGGCGACCTGGAAAAAACAGTTGCACCTGATGCTCCCTTGATTCATGAAGACCTTGAATCCAATCTGGCTGCCGATGTGGTGCAGGAAGTGGGTAGCTGGGAACAGGCAGTTGCAGAAGCTGATGTCGTTGTGAAGAAACGTCTACTGGTGAACCGTGTTGCCGGTGCAGCAATTGAAAACCGAGGAATTGTTGTCAACTGGGATGCCAATTTAAATCTATTGACCGTTTGGGCTACCACCCAGGGTCCCATCCCTATGCGTAACAGCATCGCCAAATATCTTGGACTTCTGGAAAATCAGGTGCGCTTAATAAACCCTGTTATTGGTGGTGGTTTTGGTCCCAAGATTATGTCTTCGCAAATTGATGATGTGGTGATCCCCTGGATCGCGATGAAATTAAAACGTCCGCTCAAATGGATCGAAGATCGCCGAGAAAATTTCCTGGGTACCACATCAGAACGAGATCAATTACATTATGCTGAGATGGCCTTGAAAAAAGATGGAACGATTTTAGGTGTCAAAGATGTGTTCTATCATAATACGGGTGCCTATAATCCGTATGGAATGACCGTACCTTTGAACACACAAACGCATACCGTTTCTAATTATCGCGTACCGAATTTCCTCACAGAAATTAAAATGGTATTTACCAATCAAATGGTGGTAACCCCGGTACGAGGTGCTGGGCGTCCACAAGGTGTATTTGTGATGGAACGCTTATTGGATGCAGCTGCCAAAGAATTAGGCATGGATCCAGCAGAGATTCGTCGCATAAACCTGTTACAACCTGAGGATTTCCCAATGCGCACCGGCGTGATTGGTCAGGATTTTGTTGAAGGTGTTTTGGATAGTGGTAATTATCCCTATGCACTGGAAAAAACCTTTGAAAAAATTGAATACGAAAAATTCAAAAGAGAAATCCAGCCAAAAGCACGTGCTGAAGGAAAATTTAAAGGTATCGGGATTACCATGTTTACCGAAGGTACTGCGGTTGGCCCTTATGAGGGTTGTAAAGTAATGGTGGGTGTAACAGGCAAGGTCAGTGTTGTTACTGCTTATAGTAACCAAGGACAGGCTCACTACACCACTTTTGCCCAAATCGCAGCGGATAACCTGGGTGTAGATGTAACTGATGTGGATGTTGTCACCGGTGATTCTGGACAATGGAGCTGGGGTGTGGGTGCGTTTGCCAGTCGTGGTATTACCCTTGTTGGTACTGCCATCCATAATGCTTCCTTAAAAGTACGAGAAAAAGCTTTGAATTTGGCGAGCAAGCTTCTGGAAACACCAGCTGAGGAACTTGAAATGGAAGATGGGGTCATTCGTGTTGCAGACATACCTGAAAAATTTATTTCATTGGGCGAACTTGCAATGCGCAGTAATCCTACCCGTGGTACAGTAGAACCTGGAATGGAACCTGGTCTGGAAGCTGCTTCTTACTATGGTCCTCCACATGGCGCAACTGGTTTTGGTTCTCTGGCGATGATTGTGGATGTTGATCCCGAAACCGGAAAGATAAAGATTGAACGTCTGGTCATTACAGACGACTGTGGTCAACCAGTCAATCCGATGGTTGTCGATGGTCAGATCCATGGTGGACTTCAGATGGGTATTGGCGAAGCGTTTTATGAAAATCTAGTGTATGATGATTATGGCCAATTAGTGACCGCATCCTTCATGGATTATCTCTTCCCACAAGCTTCTGATATGCCTGATAAATTTGAAGTATTTCATTCACTCACCAAATCACCATTAAATCCTTTGGGTATCAAAGGTGTTGGCGAAGCCGGAGCTATTGCTCCCCCAGCCTGTATGATGCAGGCCTTTGAAGATGCAATGGGATTGGATGACATGTTTATTACTGAATCATCCATCAATCCCAGCAAACTATATCATTATGTTCAGAAGGCGAAAGGCGCATAAGCGCCTTTCGCTATAACCCTGGAAAATTTACATTTAATAATTATTGGAGGAAGTTGTCATGAAAATCGAAGGTACCCACGTTTTTAATGGTCCCCGTGAAGATGTATGGGATATGTTCTATGATCCCAATGTTCTGGCGAGTGCCTTACCTGGTGCACAGAAGATGGAAATGGTCAAAGAAGACGAATACATATTTGATATGAATGTTCGTGTTGGCCCTGTCTCTGGTGCATTTACTGGTGAAATGCAATTGGAAAATGTTGTCAAACCGGATAGCCTGACCCTGAAAGGTGGCGGAAAAGGTGCACCAGGCTTCTTAAACGGTGTCGGTAATGTAAAATTCAAAGAACAGGAAGACAACACCACATTGATGGAGTATGAAGGCGAAGTCAATATTGGTGGAGCTCTTGCCAGTGTAGGCCAACGTATGATCGATAGCGTTGCCAAGAGCATGATCCGCACTGGTTTTGAAACCCTTGATAAGGCTTTGGCTGCCCGCCTGGATGCAAAAGATACTGGCGCGGCAGTGGTTGATTTCAAAGCACCCACAGAGGCACAATTTGCCAAAGAAGTTGCAAAGGATATGATGAAGATGGAAAATCTGTCTGCTGAGACAAAGTTGATTTTCTACATTGTCCCAGTTATTGCAGTCATCATCCTGCTTGCAGTCATCCTTAAAAGCTGTGGAGCATAGTCCCAATCTTCACCCAGTTATTATTTATTAATAGGATTGAAGAGGATTGAAAGGAGGTAACTGACGTCAGAGAGTAGACCCCATAATTCCCCATATGTTTCCTTCGGAACAACCCGGTTAGCAATGGCGCACACGAATTGGTGTGGAGGAGAGATTCATCCAATTGCTGAAGGGGGCAGGTTCCAATCGAATCAACAAATCAAACTCATTTATATTCATCCTAAATTCCTTTAGAGGGAGGAAGACTCGTATGGCAACTCAATCAAAAGTAATGGCTTATCTTCCAAATGATCGCCCACCCATTGGGCAAATGATTCTGCTGGGTTTCCAGCATGTAATTACAATGTTCCCCGCAACCGTTCTGTGCGCATTATTGATGGGTTTCCCTGTCAGTACCGTATTAACAGTCACTGGTTTCGGAACAGTAGTAGCTTTAATTGGCTCCAAATTAGCAATGGGAAAATTCATCCCCCTGTATTACGGTTCCAGTTTCAGCTATATTGCTGCAGTAACAGCCATCACCAAAGCTGAATTTGGTGTGCCTGCTGACCCGGCTTTGCTTTCCATCGTCCAGACTGGTTTTATCGCGACTGGCGTGATCAACATCATCGTTGGTTTAATCATCCGCTATTCTGGTGGCAAAGAAGCATTGGACAAAGTATTACCCCCCATCGTTACCGGTCCAGTTGCTACAACCATTGGTATTGGCCTGGGTGCTTCTGCACTGCAAATGGCCAGTGGTGTTGCTGGTGGTATCGTGACTGGTGACATGAGATGGTGGGCTGCTGCCATCATTACATTATTGGCAGCTTTCCTATGTTCTGTGTACTTACAGGGCAAAGGCTTTATTTCCATGCTTCCCATTCTTTTAGGCGCGCTTATTGGTTACATTGCTGCTATCCCATTGGGTTTGGTAAACTGGTCAGGTGCCTTCACTTCAGCTTTGGTTCGTGCACCGCAAATCACCTTCCCGAATTTTGCCAGTGATCTGACTTTCACAGTCATGTTTGGTATCGGTATTATGGCGATTGCGACGATTCCAGAATCGACCGCTCACCTGTATCAGATTTCTCTGTATGTTGATCACACAGCCGCCGAAATGGGCAAAGAGAAATACGGACTCAGCCAATACATTGGCCTTAACCTGATGTTGGATGGTTTGAATGACCTGGTCAATGGTATCTTCGGTTCAACCGCTGGTACCAACTATGGTGAGAACAACTCACTGATGGTTATCACTCGTAACTACTCTGGTCCAGTTCTGATCACCGCCGGTATCATATCCATGCTACTTGGTTTCATTGGACCATTGGCAGACCTCGTATCAACCATTCCAACAGCTGTCAGTGGTGGTCTTTCCATCTATCTGTTTGGTGTCATTGGTATGCAAGGTATCGCGCTTATGATGGCTGAAAAGGTCAACCTGTTTGACCCGGCTCAGTTGGCAATTGGTGCAGTAATTCTGATCGTTGGTATTGGTGGAAACATCGGATTCCCCGGTGGGTTCCTGCCGATCCCAATGCTTACCGGTCTGTTCCCAAGTGGTTGGCCGGCGATTGCAACCGCTGCAGTTATGGGTATCCTGATGAACCTGATCCTGGTTTTCTTTAAGCCACCCGTAGTGCGCGAGCAAGCAGTCTAATAAATTTTCGACCTTACTAGTGGCAGGTAGGTGCACAGTAGAGCAGGTGTGCAAACCTGTCACCCCCAAGATACTCCCGACGTCGATGCTCTGGCGTCGGGAGTATTATGAAACGATAACGCTGGATCGATCAGCAATCATTTATAATGAACTTGAAGATCCAGGATTCTCTTGAATTTGTCGATTTAAAAGAATTCTGGTTTTTTAAGAAAAATAGGAAACTTGAAAGGAGTTTGTTTTGATTTTAGTAACAGGAGCATCTGGAAAAACTGGCAGAACAATTACCAAAACTCTTTCTCAGCAGGGCTTGGAAGTGCGCGCAGTTGTGCATCATCAAAAACAGGTGGATGAATTAAAGGAAATAGGGGCGAAAGAAGTTGTGATCGCTGACTTACTTGATCAGGATGCAATGGATAAAGCATTTTTTGGCACAACAGCGATTTATCATATCTGTCCAAATATGCATCCACAAGAGGAAGAAATCGGTCAGTTAATGATACAAGGTGCTCAAAAAATGCATTTGAAACATTTTGTTTACCACTCTGTGTTACATCCACAGGTAGAAGCCATGCCGCATCATTGGAAAAAAATGCGTGTGGAGGATCAATTATTCAGAATGAAAATTCCATTCACAATTTTACAACCAGCGGCTTATATGCAAAATGTGTTGGGATATCTGGATAAAATGCTCAAATTGGGTGAGTACCGGATTCCGTATTCGACTTCATCCCGTTCCAGCATGATTGATTTAAATGATCTTGCCGAAGTTGTGGCTAAGATTTTTACAGAACCAGGTCATGAGAATGCAATTTATGAATTGGCATCCCATGAATACCTTTCAGCATTGGATATTGCTACGGTAATTGCCAAAATAACTGGAAAAATAATTCTGGCAGGTACAATCGACCGGGTTGCATGGGAAAAAGATGTTCGTAAATCAGGACTGTCTGATTATGCGGTCGCAACCCTGCTAAAAATGTTCCAGTATTACGAAGAAAATGATTTTATTGGAAATTCCAACCAGTTAAAATGGTTGTTGGGTCGCGAACCCAATTCATTTGAAACGTTTTTCAGGCAAGCATACAATCCCTAATTTCATTGGAGTTTAATGCATGGATAATAAACGCAGCCAACACTTTAATTACACGTTCGAATCTTTACCGACTATTTTCCACAGTCAAACAAAAAATTTCTTCACTTATCTGGAAAAAGATGGTTTGAAATTTCTGGAATTTTGGTGGGATCACATGGGAGTGCGTTTGGGACTGGAAGAATCGGATTCTTTTGAGGGAGTCACTTTTGAATTTAAAGAAATCCCTGAGAAAAAATCACGAATGGTTCTTCTCACTTTACCCCAACCGAAGAATTTATTTGAATGTTACTTCATGGCTTTTCTGGAAGAACCTCAAAAGCGATGGCCTGTGCGATTACCCAATACCCGTATATTTGTGTTGGAATATGTGCCCTTGAAAATCAGTGCCACAGGCACCAGTTTCGGAGAAATTACCCGAAGTGCCCGGTATATTCGTTACGAAGATGGACCCCAACCGGATTTAAATATTTTCTACCAGAAAATTCTCTCGTATGTTTGGAAAAAAGGATTAGGAGCAAAGTAAAATGGATTTTAAATTTGATTTTGGGTATGCAATCACAGCTTTCACTGCCTTGTTATTCTATTTTCGCCTGGCTATGTTGCGCGGTAAAAAACGACGACTGGCAAGAACTGAAATGGCAGAAGTGATGCAGATGTCAAAAGGGAAACGACAGAAAGATCGCATGGCTGCGATTGAAGCAAAAAAAGGGCAACCAGCTGTGGAAGTTAAGAGCTGGTTCCTGGTCGTAATTGCGATCATTTTAATGCTGGTTGGAATTGTGGCTAAAAATTATCCGGATCTCAATCTTCCACAAGTTTTGAGTGATTTTTGGTGGGCTGGTCCTTCGCTTGGGTTTATTATTTTTATGTTTGCTTTTAAATGATCAGATTGTAAATTTAATTGAAAAATTGAAACAGTGACACTATGCTTTTGTTTATGACAAATGACAATGTTGTTCATCTGACAGTTGAGTTTACAGGGATAGCAAAAGATATCGCCGGTCAAAAAGAAATACAGATAGAAATGACATCGGAGGATACTTATCATGATGTTGTTTCAAGGTTGGCTGCACTCTATCCAAATCTGGTGAATATTTTAATTGCGCCGGATAAAAAGAATTTTCTTAGTTCCAATTTGTTCATCATTAACGATGAAATGACGGAGCCAGTTTTTATCATGGATAAAAACCCACGTGATGGTGATCGGTTGACCCTGCTATCCGTGATGACAGGTGGGTAGATCAACAATAACTATCATTCCTGCAGGCTTATCATCAGGCCTTCAGGAATTTTATTTCAAGTAAAAAAACTACCAAATTTAAGACTCGAATCGATTCTGCTTGTAGAATTAACAATGATGGTTTTAAGAAATAATTCAGGTGGAGGTTCAAATGAAACTAATCCTTTTGAATATTCCAGAGGAATTTGAAAGTGAACGCTTGCTAATCCGGGTTCCTAAACCTGGAGATGGAAAAATTCTTCAGGAAGCATACCTGGAGTCCTATCCACGATTAAAACCCTGGTTTCCCTGGGCGCAAACCGAGAGTAGCGTGGAAGAACGGGAAGAGTTTATGCGAGAGCAATATGCTCGCTTTATTAAACGCGAAGATATGATGCTGATGCTTTTTTTGAAAAGTGAGCATAAATTGATTGGATGCAGCGGGTTGCATGTTCAAAAATGGGATGTGCCTTCGTTTGAAATTGGATACTGGGTACGCACTGGTTATGAAGGCAAGGGATATATTATCGAGGCGGTCAATCGAATTACTGAATTTGGATTCATGGAAATGAAAGCCAACCGTATTTTCATACGCTGTGATATTGCCAATGTACGCTCACAATCTGTGGCAAAACGGGCAGGTTTTTTGTATGAAGGCACTTTCCGGAATTTTGAACGCAGACACCATACAGGTGAATTAACCGATATGGTTTACTTCGGCCTTACAAGTGAAGATTATAGAAAGAGGTTGGAAGCATGAAAACAATTGGCATGATCGGAGGGATGAGTTGGGAATCCTCGATTGAGTATTATCGTCTGGTCAATGAAGAAGTAAAGCGACAATTGGGTGGATTACATTCAGCCCAATGTCTGATGTATTCGGTGGATTTTGAAGAAATTGAACGTTATCAGCACCAGGGGGACTGGAAACGAGCGACTGACGTGATGATAAATGCAGCCCAGCGGTTGGAACGAGGAGGGGCAGATTTTGTAGTGATTTGCACCAACACCATGCATAAAATGGCGAATGAGGTTCAGGCTGCGATAAAAATTCCTTTGCTACATATTGTGGACGCCGCAGCGCAAGTTGTTATATCAAAAGGTATCGAAAAAGTGGGTCTGTTAGGGACCCGTTTCACCATGGAAGGCGAATTTTATGGCGGGCGATTAAAAACTCATGGTCTGGATGTGATCATTCCAGACGAAGCAGAGCGAGAGATTGTGCATCGCATCATTTACCATGAATTGGTGTTGGGCAAGATTCTGCCTTCATCCCGGGATGAATTTCAACGCATTATCCAAACCCTGCAACAATATGGAGCGGAAGGTATTGTGCTGGGATGCACTGAAATCGGTTTATTAGTCAAACAGGAAGATAATATCCTGCCTGTTTTTGATACAACCGTGGTACATGCGCTGGCTGCTGTAGATGTTGCCCTTGAAAATAAAAGAATCGAAGATTTTTTACCAGGTTAACAATCAAGCCTTGTTCTGGCTAAAGACCTGAGATCTACCGCTTGGTTTTTGATCCTGACATGCTAGAATGGAAGTGATGAAATCCCGCTGGATCTGGCTACTGATTGGCATGGTGCTGGTTGGGCTGCTGGTTATTATCTGGATTAGCCCTATCGGTGCATTATTCCGTGATCAGAAACAACTATCAACTTGGTTACAAAGCTGGGGTCGTTGGGCACCGGTGGTGACAATCAGCCTGCATGTGCTGCAGGTTCTGACAGCGCCGATCCCAGGGACAGCCATCGATGCTGTGAATGGATTGTTGTTTGGCCCCTGGTTGGGTACGCTTTACAGTATGATCGGGTTGATGATCGGTTCTACACTGGTGATGGGGCTAACACGCCGCTTTGGACGACCGATAATGGAACGCTTTGTTGACCATTCCTCCATTGAGCGCATTGATCGAATGGTAGAACGGCGTGGTTCTCTGGTAATTTTCCTGATTTTCCTATTCCCCTTTCTACCAGATGATGCGGTTTGTTTTCTGGCAGGGCTAACACCCATCCCATTGCTGGAATTGGTGTTATTGGCAATGGCAGGGCGCACACCCGGGGTATTTGTGGCAAACCTTCTGGGTTCACGCGCAGATTCTTTAACGGGATGGCAATGGATCTTTTTAGGTGTGTTATTTGCGCTGGCGGCGGGATTTATCTGGTGGTTTCGCCGTGAGATCCGGGAAAAAATTCTGGGATGGTTAGAAAAAATCAGCACTAGGGAATAAGCCAGTGATTTTGAGTATCGTACCAGGCAGGCTACAATCATATGAACCCTATTCGTGAGGAGGAACAATGCCTTTACAGATTCTGATGGCTGGCGCAGCCTGTGGTAAGACCACTGAGGTCCTCAAAAAAATTCGATTTGAATTATCAACCGGAGATTTAAAAAAAATCTGGGTGGTACTTCCTGACAGGCGGCAGGCATCCTCTTTTCGAACAAAACTGATGAATAGTGGCAGCATGTTGGGGGTTTCTATTGGATTATTTAATGAAATCTGTAAAGAAATATTGTTGAAGTCGGATGAGTACAATTCTCAGGCACCCAACACAATGCTGCATCGCATTATTTTGGAAGTCGTTCAGAGTCATAGCCAGCAGGGATTGCTGGGAGAATTAGAGGTGATCAAAGAGAAATCAGGGTTTATTCAGCTTGTCCATCAGAAGTTTTCGGAATTGACTCAAGCTGGATATTCAGTAACATCATCTGGATTGGTTCCTGTTGAAAACCCTCCACAGTTGGAAGTAATCCTCGCCCTTTATGACACCTATCTGGAACGCTTAAAACAATTGCAATGGATGGATCCCCATCAAATCATCAGTACAGCCGTATCAGCACTGAAATCAAATCCCAGATTGGTCCGGGGTTGGAATCTTGTGGTTGTGGATGGCTTTGAACGCTTCTCGCCACCGCAACAGGAGATATTAATTCTGCTGGCTGAGTTGGGAGTCCGGGTGATAGTGACATTACCAGGTGATGATTCAACCGGGCGGGTTGTTTACCAGCGCGCTCAGGAAAGCCTGGAGAAGTTCCAACGAGCCTTACCGGATCTGGAAGTAATTCACCTGGGGAATCAGCCACATTTGCCACCATCCATCCTGGGTTTAGCCAATAATTTTCTGGTTGACCAACCGCAAAAAATTGAAAAACAGCCTGAAGTACGCATCCTTGCAGTGCATTCTCCGTTACAGGAAGTGCGGGAAGTATTACGAAATATGAAAGAATTATTGCGAGTTAAAGGCTCTTTCGCGGGCGATTGCGCTGTACTGGTGCCGGATGAAGTCCAATACCCGCCTTTATTACAGGCGGTTGCCGATGAGTATGCAGTCCCACTTCATTTCAGTTGGGGTAAACCTTTACAGCAGGTAGCACAAATCGGATTGATCCTGAATTTGTTACGCCTTACGGTTGAAGATTTTCCCAGAAGACAATTTCTGGATGTGCTCAGAAGCCCTTATTTAAATCTGGCTGAATATGGTTTCGCCCGATCTGATGCTGCCCGTTTGGAGAGGGTCAGTCGCTATGGGCCGGTGATAGCTGGCTTCGAAAACTGGGTAAAAGTTTTGAAGCGACTGGTTGATCAAGCGGTTGACCCTGCCAGGCAATTGGAAAGGGAAGAAGATGATGACATCTTTTCCCTACCAATTGCTGAAACCTCCGGAAGATTGCTGGAAAGTATCCAAAAATTTGCCATAATTTTGCAGCCCCTGGAAGGACATCGGCGCATCACTGCGTGGGTGGAATGGCTCTGGCAACTGCTCAAAAACAGCGGATGGATGTCTCGGTTAATGCTTCCAGAATCTTCAGCCTGGTTTGAGAGATTCTCCCGCGATCTCAGGGAAATGTGTATCTCCGATCTGGAGCTAGGACACAGGGTATTGGATTACAACCAATTCGTGGCGGAATTGGAGATGGTTTTTCAAATCAGTACCTTTAGCCAGAAAATGGATGAGAACAAAATTCAGGTATTGCGATTTCTGGATGCACGTGGATCGCGTTTTGAACATGTTGCCATTCTGGGGTTGGCAGAAGGTGTGTTCCCAAAATCCCAGCGCGAAGATCCATTTCTGCCAGAGACATTCCGCAGTGCAGCCGGGTTGGAATCGAGATTGGAACAGGATCAGATTGGCGTGTTTTATCAGGGTATTACCCGGTCGAACACAACTTTGCTGGTGACACGGCCATATATGTCGGATAAGGGGGAAGCACTGGAACCTTCACCATATTGGAATGCATTGGCTGCCTCACTCGAAAAAGATGATATCGAAATTGTGCGATCATCAACCACAAGAGATTTATGTGAGGCTGCTTCGATTGAAGAATTATTATTCTGGTCAAGGTTGTTCCATCAACCGGTTCAATTTGATGATGAGAGTCTGATGGAAACAATGAACACATTAAAACATCAGGAGCAAGTGTTATCAGCACGTCAATATAAACAACCACAAGGTTGGTACGAAGGAGAATTAGCAGAGTTACCTTCGGTTCTGGATAAATATAACCAGAAAAAAACGCACTGGAGCGCGTCCCGACTGGAAACATACAAGAGTTGCCCCATGCGCTTCTGGACACAATATACCCTTGCAGTGGATGAGCAAAGAATCCCTGAGGTGGGTTTGCAGTCATCTCAGATCGGCAGTATTTTGCATCAAATTTTGGAAGAGGTTTATCGGGCAGCTGAATCCCCTGCAGATGTTAATGGTGTTATGGAAATATTGCCTGTTGTTGCCAAACGAATCTTCGATGCTGCCCCTGAAAAATATCAATTTGAACCAACAGCCTATTGGCAGACCCAACAACAGGAATGGCTACTGATCCTCGAACTCACCATTACAGGATTGGCATCAGATGAGTGGGTGCCAATTGCCTTCGAACAAAAGTTTGGATTAGAGGGAAACCCTTCCCTGGATATTTTATTGGAAGATGGGCGTGTGGTGTGTTTACACGGCGTGATCGATCGGGTGGACCGGATTCCCAGGGCAATATCAGGGTGATTGATTATAAAACGGGGGTGAGCCACCTGGATAAAAAAGATCTGGTGCAGGGAACCAGGCTGCAATTACCGCTGTATGCACTGGCTGCCACACAGGCGCTCAAAATTGGGGCGGTTACGGAAGGCTTTTACTGGTCGCTGAATGCAAAAAAAGAAGGATCTTTGAAATTGAGTACTTTTCAGACAGAAAATTTTGCAGGTCCAAATGGTGCCATTCAGATAGCCAAACAACACATTGAAATGATCATGGATGGTTTATCCGTTGCTGATTTTCGTCCTCAGGTACCGGTGGGTGGCTGTCCGGATTATTGTGCAGCCAGATTATGGTGCTGGCGCTATCACCCAGGGAGGTCATGATGATGGTGAGTGAAAGAACTCTGAGGACATTCATAACTCAGCATTTATCAGATCAGCAAAGAGAAGCTGCATCGGAACGAGACCGAAATGTGGTGGTTACTGCAGGTGCTGGATCCGGGAAGACGCGTACGCTGGTGGCACGTTATCTCAGCTTGCTGGCGGATGGGTTGCAGCCAGAGAAGGTGGTGGCGATTACTTTCACAGAAAAAGCTGCCAATGAAATGCGTTCACGAGTGCGATCGGCCATTCGAACCCAAATCACCACCGGGCAGAATCAGAAAGAACAACACTTCTGGTTGGGACTGGAACGGCAAATTGATGCCGCCCGCATTGGTACCATTCATAGTCTATGTGCTGAGATTTTACGCACACATCCAGCCCAGGCAGGTATTGACCCATTGTTTGAGGTGGTCGATGAAGGACAGGCAGCAATATTAATTGCCGACGCGGTTGAATCAGCACTGATACAAATCACAATGGAAGAAAAATATGTGCCCCTCTTTGAATTGTTGCGGGTTACATCTCTGGAGACTATTCTGACCCAGATGATCACAAAGCGTCTGGAAGTGCAGAATATGATCCGAAGTGAACAATCATCATTGCATTTTTTGATGGCTGGGTTACAACCGTTTCTGCAAATGGAAGAAATGCAACAATGTATTGTGGATTTGAAGTCCTTTACCGCGCAACAACTGCAGAATGACACCTCAGCTAAGGGGGTTGAGCAGGTTACTTCTTTTCTGGCAGCCTGGCAGGAGGTTGAAACAGCCTGGCAGACACAGGATTATTTAAAATGTGTGAGTCTATTGGTAGGGATCCGGACACGAATCCTGAACAGGCTTGTTGGCAGTGCTTCCAGTCTATCCAAAATCGATTTGACCACCTGGCGCGGACTATATGATACCGAATTAAGTTGGATAGAAAAAGGATTTGATGTGGATCTGGAAGATAAAATTAACACAGCCATTCCTTTATTAAAAGCAGCTTTTTCACTGGCTCTTGACAATTACAACAAGTTTTTATCCAAGCAGAAAGCGCTGGATTTTGATGATCTGGAAGGTAGAGCCCTGGCGTTATTGAAACAGCCTGTAATTGCCAGAAAATGGCAGGAGAAGGTGCAGGCGTTACTGGTAGATGAATTTCAGGATACCAACCAGCGTCAACGGCAATTGATTGAAGCTTTGACTGCGGGAAATACGGGTGGTTTATTCGTGGTAGGGGATGCCCGTCAATCTATCTACCGTTTTCGTGGGGCGGATGTAACAGTGTTTAAAGAAGTACAAAAGGAAACAGAACGAACAGGTGGGTTGGTTTGCGAATTGGAAGAGACTCATCGCACACAACCTCCCTTAATGAGTGCCATGGATGATATTCTGGTTGCTATCATGGGGAGTGAAATCAATGAAGCCAAACCTTTTCATGTACATTTCACAAAAATGAACCCGGTTCGAAAAGATTTACCCTCCGGTATAAATAGACCATATCTGGAAGTCCTGATTGGTGCAGGTAGCGATTCAGAAGAAGGCCGGATATTGGCTGCTAATCTTCTGGCAGAACGTTTGGTGGGATATAAACAAGCAGGGGAAATTCAGGATTGGAAGGATGTCGCGCTCCTGTTTCGGGCTTCAGGAGCTTTCCCGATTTATGAACAAGCACTGGAAGCTGCCGGGATTCCTTATGTCACCATTGCCGGGCGTGGATTCTACGATCGTCCGGAGATCCGGGATTTATTGAATTTGCTCCGTGCCCTGGCGGATCCCTGGGATGATCTGGCAATGGTCGGGTTTTTACGCTCACCAGCCACAGGCATGAGTGATCTGGGTATCACTCAACTGCGTTGGTCCCAATCTGGCAATCAACCTGTGGCATTAAGGCAAGCAATGACGATGGATCACTCGTACTTGTCTCCGCAGGATCTGCAGGCAGCTGGCAGGGCATTGGAATTACTGGATGAGTTTGAAGAAATGGTTGGCAAAATTCCAGTGGCAGCCCTCCTGCAGCGACTGATTGAGCGTATTCACTACAGAATCATTCTGGCAGGGTCTGCGGAGCGAGGCTGGCGAAATATTGAGAAATTATTAATGGATGCTTATGCCAGCCATCAAACCAGCATTCATGCCTATCTGGAATATGTCCAGAAAATTCGGGATATCGGCGTACGGGAAGGGGAAGCCGCCGGGGCAGCTGAGGATGCCTTGCAATTGATGACCATCCACAAATCCAAAGGATTGGAATTTCCCTGGGTGATTCTGGCGGATGCGGGTCGAAGACCTATGATGGGAACTGATCGATGGCAGTTAGACAATGAATGGGTGTCCTTCCATCCAGATCGGGTGGATTACAAGCCTTTATTATCCCGTTATTTAAAGATGCTCGATGCAGATAGGGAAGATGCCGAAACCAGGCGCTTATTGTATGTTGCCTTCACACGTGCTAGAGATAAGTTGATCATCAGCGGACATTTTTCCCAATTTAAAGAAAAATTTACCGTGAATGGGTGGCTGAAAAAAATTCTGGATCTGTTTGACCTTGACCCTGAAGTGCTGGTAGCAAATCCGACTGGTGAACCCATCCCATTAACCGGTGGTGAGCGGATGGGCATTCACGTCAGTACGCAATTGTTTAAATTTCCATCCCGGGATTTAGAAATAGCAGAAGAACAAGTGTTTTCTGTGAGTGCTATGCTGACCGGAAAACAGCCAATTGAAATAGAAAAAGAAATTTTGGAACCTGACGAGAACAGGCTGGACTTGTTTGAAACTCCTGAAAAATTTCCATTATGGTTGGGTAAGTTATTGCACCGTGCCATCCATCGCTGGGATTTTCACAACGATGAAGCCTTACGTCAATTCCTTGAACGATCCTCCCTTGAAATTGGCATACTGGACTTTGAACAAAGAAAACGTGCAGTTATACAGGCAAAAGAATATTTGCATCGATTGCAGACCCATCCGATTTTTACAGAAATCAACCTGGCTAACAGACGGTATCATGAGGTCCCGTATGAATTACAGGATGAACCGCAGAATGAACGTGGACGACTGGATATTCTCTACCAAACCGAGCGTGGATGGAAAATTGTTGACTTTAAAACGGATCATTTGGCATCGCTGACTGACCTGGATGAAGAGAGGAGATCAGATTACAAGGCACAATTACTGCGTTACCAGAATTCGGTCTTCCAGCAGCTTAAAGAAATGCCGGCTGCACAATTTTGTTTTTTAAATTGTGACAACTCGATCAAGTTGGTTAACCTGGAAGATTTTTAGTGAACCTGTTAAAAAGTTAATCAGTCATTTTGGAAAATCACATATTCTATAAATAAGGTATTGACAAACTATTTAAAACGTTGTAAACTATTTTTATCAGTAAAAATAATTTTAGCGATAAAAGAAAAGGTTGCGATGGGACACATAAAAAGAGAAAGCGTTTATATCATCCGTGATTTGGAAACACTTAAAGTGGTAGCGGACCCTGTGCGCAATCAGATCATGGAAGTGCTTGAGAAAAAGCCTCAAAATGTAAAAGATGTTGCCGAAAAATTGGGGTTAGCATCCAGTAAATTGTATTACCATTTCAATATGCTCGAAAAAGTAGGATTGATCCAGGTTGTCGAGACCCGTCAGGTGGCTAATCTGATTGAAAAATATTACCAGGCAACCTCCAGCTTCATCGATATCGATCCTACTCTGCTGAATTTCTCCACAACTGAAGGGAAAGAAAACCTATTTACGATGGTGACTTCAACCATCGATACCACCCGTGAAGACCTGTTGCGCAGTCTGCAGGCACGTTCTTTACAACTGGAACAAGGGGTAGCAGGAAAACTGAGGGCTGTAACCCTTTCACGCTATCTCAGTAATTTAGATGATGAAAAAGCGGATGAATTTCACAAACGTCTGGAAGACTTGCTGGAGGAATTCATTGATGCTGACACGAAAGATCCTGAACAACAAACCTTTGCAATGACGATAGCAATGTATCCAAGTTTTTATTTCAGAGATTTAAGTAACGATAATAAAGAATAATTAATTTTCCATCCCTGTTTAAGTTAACCATTGATTCTCAATGTCTTGTTTTCATCTTTGTGAATGAAAGGAAGGATTATGTCTGCTTATAAAGAACCCCAAAATATGCGAACATTCTTTGTGATTTGGATTGGGCAACTGATTTCAATTTTAGGTTCCGGATTAACCAGCTTTGCTCTGGGTGTCTGGATTTTTCAACAGACCGGTAGAGCGACGCCATTTGCCATTACTGTTCTGTTTGGTAGTCTGCCGGCAGTTCTCTTAGGCCCGGTGGCTGGTTCGGTTGCGGATCGCTTTAATCGCAAGAAGGTGATGTTGTTGGCAGATACAGGCAATGCCATTATCACCCTGGCTGCCTTTTTACTTTTAATGTTTGGTCAATTGGAAATCTGGAATATCTACCTGATTGCTCTGGTAGGTTCGATATTCAGCGCATTTCAGGAACCGGCTTTTGCTGCATCGGTGGTTATGCTGGTCCCCAAAAAGGATTTGACGCGTGCCAATGGTTTATCACAAATGAGTAATGCGCTGGGAAACCTGGTTCCACCATTGATTGCCGGATTGTTGTTTGGGCTGATTGGCCTGAAAGGGATTATCCTGATTGATTTCATCACATATTTCGCTGCTTTGGGCACTCTGATCATTTCACAAATTCCACAGCCGGAGCGGATAGAACCGCAGGTGAAGATCAGTCAATGGCAGGAAGCCATGGCGGGATGGCACTATCTGCGCTTGAACGGTGGATTTTTAGGTCTGGTTTTCTATTTTGGGGTCGTCAACTTCATGCTCAATTTTGCTGCCGTACTTACCAGCCCGATGGTATTGGCAACCTTTTCCCCGGCCATACTGGGCTATGTGCAAACAGCCGGTGGGGTGGGGATGCTGATCGGTAGTGTTCTGCTTTCGGTCTGGGGTGGTCCCAAAAAGAAAATTCTCTTCATTATGATTTTTATCACCATATCCAGTCTGGGGTTAGCTGTAGCAGGGCTGCGACCGAATGCCTTTCTGATAGCTACCGGTTATTTTGTAATGTTATTTGTCATCCCATTGGCATCGGGTTCCAGTCAGGCCATCTTTCAGGTCAAGGTGCCGCTCGATTTACAAGGACGGGTATTTGCGATGCGCAGCATGATCTCGCGTTCGATGATGCCGATTGCCTTCCTGACTGCAGGTCCTCTGGCAGATCTGGTATTTATGCCGATGTTGTCGGAGGGTGGCGTGCTGGCAAATACCTTTATCGCCCGAATTGTTGGCGTAGGACCAGGGCGTGGAATTGGTTTGATCTTTATCATCGCGGGGTTAGGGACAATTCTGGTGACCTGGCTGGCTTATCTAAACCCCAAGATTCGGCATATTGAAACCAGTATCCCGGACGTTGTCAAAGATCAAGATCCTGAAGAAGAAGAAATATCTTTGTCCAAAACCATGGTGCCCGCTGCTGATTAATTCGTTTCAAAAATATCAGGTGTGTATATTAAACGAAAAAAAAGACTAACACAATCCACACATGATCTTAATACTTTCTAAACATGCCCCTAGTATTATTGTGAACATAAGCAAGACAATATAACAAAAGGAGTTTGAAATGAAAAAGAGTTTAATTGCCATTTTAGTGGCAGCAGTGTTAGTAGCAAGTTTTGGTGTCGTAGGGAGTGTTTATGCTAAAGGTGGTAACCCCGGTAATGGTTATGGTGTAGCAACTCAGCAGCAATTGCAGACAGAAGATGGTTTAGGCCTCTATCATGACGAAATCATGGCTGCCTTTGCCGTAGCCCTGGACATGACTGTGGAAGAAATTGAAGCAAAAATTGCTGAAGGTTTCACCATCGTTGAAATTGCTCAGGCGGCAGGTCTGACCCTGGAAGAAATTCAGGCTTTGATGCCGGTTGGAAATTTTGGTGGACGCAGTGAAGGTTGGCTAGGAAATGGCTTCATGGCAAATGGTGAAAATGCCGAATTTGCTCAAGGACCTTTATATCTGGGTGACGGCATCTGTTTAGAAGATGGAGAGCCCGTACAACAATTCTTAAATAATCAAATGGGTCTCGCCCGCAGTCGTAACCGGTAATACTAAATAAATGAATATGAGAAAAAGAGTAGAAAACCTACTCTTTTTCTTTTTTAATTTCAATCTTGCTGTAATATTATAAAGATACAGAAAAGAAATTTTAAGGGGATCGAAAAATCTTTCTTAAAAAATCATGCCTTCTCCATAATTGTGATTATCATTTCAATTTTGGAGTCTACTAAATTAAAAAAATGAGATTAGGTATGGTAAAAGTTGAATTACTTTTGACGAACGCCTTAATCGTCACCCAGGATGAATACATATATGCCCTGGTGGCATTTTTAGCTTCGGAAGAATCGGAGTTTATCAATGGGCAGGCGATTAATATTGATGGGGGTTTGGTTTTTTATTGAGATACTACCTTGCTACGTAAAAAAGCCCTGGAATTGCCGTCAACGAATGAGAAATTGAATAAACGAATACAGCTCGCTTGCTCACGAATGAAGATCGTTTTCATCTTTCTCGGAGAAAGATATTTCATGATTTGTTAATATTTGTGGTTAGTTCTAGCTGAAACCTAGCAATCACCAAAAATTTTTTTACCCAGACTCATATGAATTATTCACGTGCTTTGTTGTACAATAAATAAAACGATTAGGTAAGGAGACTATTATGCTGGTTGGTGAAAGAATGACTCGCCCGGTTTTATTTGTGGCTCCAGACATGCCTGTGCAGGATGCGTTAGTTCAGATGCGCAAAGAGCGCGTCAGTCGCTATCCGGTTATGAAAAAAGGTGTGCTGGTTGGCATCGTTTCGGAAGACGATTTGATAAATGCTTCTCCATCAGAAGCTACTTCTTTATCTGTCTGGGAAATAAATTATTTGTTAAGCAAAATTACGGTGGAACGTGTGATGACCAAAGAGGTGATCACCGTCACGGAAGATACTCCATTGGAAGAAGCAGCGCGAATCATGGCGGATGAGCGCATCGGCGGCATCCCGGTAGTGAAAGGTGAGAACGTGATCGGGATGATTACACAGACCGATATTTTCAGAGTCTTTCTGGAGATGTTGGGTGGGCGTCTTCCCGGCTTCCGTGTTGTGGCCATGGTAAAAAATGAACCTGGTCTGCTCCACAAAATCACCCAGGCAATTGATGAAGTGGGTGGCAACATCATTGCTTTAACCACTTACGCCGGACAGGATATTGTGGGGGGTGAAGTGACCATGAAGGTTGATCAGATTGATGAACAAGCCTTACGGAAAGCACTCCAGCCTTTTGTGAATGAAATCAAGGATTTTCGGGAAATCAAGGTGTAGGTAGTTTAGGTGTTAGGTGGAAGGGGTTAGGGTTGAGACACAATCTCGATCTTGTGATCTGGATAATTTTGGAGGTGGCTGACCGATGAAGGTCAGTCACTTTAATAATAGAAAGATTATATAAACAATAGGTATAGGAATAGTATTGAAATTTATTATTCTCTCTAATTGAAGTTCAGCTTTTGACTTGGCGCTATTTTCCCTTTGGACTTTCGGCATAAAATATGTTTTTTCACCAGCATTTTAAAATACCAATTCAAAAATCAATCGCATTTGTGCATTTATGGTTTAATGGTAGTATCCGTACTGAAATTACCAAGCTTGGAGTTCCTATGAACAAACCAATACACGCCATTCTAATTGGTGCCGGCAATCGTGGTGCGCAAAGTTATGCGCCGTATGCCTTGCAACATCCCGATGAATTGAATTTCGTAGCTGTTGCCGAACCGATTTCGGAACGTAGAAAAACATTTGCTGAACAACATCAGATTCCCGAGGAGATGCAATTTGAGTCCTGGGAGCCTTTGCTGGAAAAACCAGCATTGGGGGAGGTGGCGCTGATCTGTACGCAGGATTGGCAACACACCGCCCCAGCGGTGGCAGCCATGCGTGCCGGGTATCACGTCCTGCTGGAAAAACCGATGGCGAACAAGCTGGAGGAGTGTAAATTGTTGCTGGACGCCAGTCAGGAAACCCAACGCCAGATGCGGATCTGTCATGTGTTGCGCTATACGCCTCATTTTCAAAAACTACGCGAGCTGGTGCAATCCGGAGTGTTGGGTCAGATCATTCAGGTGGATCATCGTGAGAATGTGTCCTTCTGGCACATGGCACACTCCTATGTGCGCGGTAACTGGCGAAATGAGTCTGAGTCCAGCCCGATGATTCTGGCAAAATGCTGTCATGATCTGGATATCCTGCCCTGGATTCTCGGTCAGAAGCCAACAAAATTATCGTCTGTGGGATCGTTGATGCATTACAAACCAGAAAATGCTCCGGAAGGAGCACCGCTGCGCTGCCTGGATGGATGCCCCGCTGCAGAGACCTGTCCGCATTATGCCCCACATTTGTATCTGGAGATGGCACCTTTCTGGAATAGTATTGCCGATACCAGCAAAGGTTTTAATCGCTGGGCAGCACATCAATATACGGAGAATCCGGAAATGATCAAAGCATTAAGTTGGGTAGTGCCTGCCTTGAAGCAAATTCCTGAGTATGCTGGCTGGCCATTAACTATCCTTGCTCAGAATCCCAGTCCTGAAAATATCAAAGAAGCGTTGATGACAGGTCCCTATGGCCGCTGTGTGTACCATTGCGACAATGATGTTGTTGATCATCAAGTAGTGATGATGCAATTTGAGGATGATGCTTCAGTAACCCTTACCATGCATGGGCATTCGCATTATGAACACCGGTCTACCCTTATTGAGGGTTCACATGGGAGAATTCTGGCTGAATTTGGCAATGGTGGCTCATGGATTAAATTAGACGAGCATCGTACCGATTGGCACAAAGAATTCGATACCAGCGCAGAGTTGGGAGAAGGTCATGGCGGCGGTGATTTTCGACTGGTGGCGTCCTTCCTGCAAAGTGTGCTGGATAATGCTTTTGAAGAATCCTTACAGGGTGCGCGTGAAGCCCTGGAGAGCCATTTGCTGGCTTTCGCCGCGGAAGAATCCCGCCTGGATGGGAAATTCATTGAACAGGATTGGTGGGCGTAACATGACGAAAATGTTAATGACCTATGAAGATTTCCTGGACCGAGTTGAAACGTTGGGCTACATGGCACTTTCACCCCTCTTGCCTGGATTACCGTCTCTAAGTGGCGAGACACCAGAAAATCTCTGGCACACCGGTCTTGACACGGACCCCTGGCGCTGGAAAGATCGCGCTGCTGAAGAGAAGCGCCTGGCATATGGCTGCATTCTGGGCGGGTATAAAGGCTTTGTTAGCCAGCGTATGTACCCTATTTTCTATGCCGCCTTCCATCCTTTACTTTCGATGCCAGAATGCTGGGAAGCGGGAACAGTAAACCAAAGAACCTGGCAGGTCTGGCAGCTTTTTGAAGAAAAAAGCACGCTTAACATCAGCCAGATTCGGCAAAGTCTGGGTGTCAGTCGCAATCAGGGCGTCGGTGCGGTAGACAATGCCATCCAGCAACTGCAGCAAGAGTATTACATCACGATAGATGGCAACGATCGTAAGATCAGCGCTAAAGGAAAATTTTATGGTTGGCCGGTCAACCGCTATAGCCGGGTGAGGGATTGGACACCCGCTGGCTGGCTGGATAGCTCCAGGGGCTGGACAGCAGCTGAAGCGCGAGAATTGATTCTCGATGAAGGGGTGGCGATGTCGGAAGGTGTAATTCGCCAGGATTTGGCGAAGAAACTATTTTGAGTTGAACCGCTGACGAACAATCGCGAGTATGCCTCACAGTGGTAAAATTAAGCTATTGTTGACAATCTTCACACGTGGGGTAGGTTGCAATACGTACTTATTTATTGTATAATATAAAACAAATGTTCTAATAAAATCTCACCTTTTCTATCAGGTGGAATGGAGTAGGTCCGTGTGAGTAAGCAATACAGTGCAGATCAGATTGTTGAATTAGAGTTTCTGGATGCCGTCCGACGACGTCCAGGGATGTATATTGGTAATAACAACCTGCATGGTCTTCATCACATATTATTGGAAGTGTTGGATAACTCTGTGGATGAATGTATGGCAGGATATGCAACTAAAATTGTGGTTGTCATCGAAAAAGACGGGACGATAGAAATTACCGATGACGGCCGTGGTATCCCGGTGGATTACAAATCTGATGTTAAGATGAGTACTTTGACCCAGGTGCTGGTGAAACCGCATGCCGGTGGCAAGTTTGGGGGGGATGATTCCGCTTATAGCAGCTCGGGCGGTTTGCATGGCATTGGTCTGAAGTGTACCAATGCATTCTCCAGCTTTCTGGAAGTGGAAGTTCACCGGCATGGCTTGATTTTCTACCAACGCTTTGAGGATGGCGGAATACCGGTTACCCCGGTTGAAATTTATACCCACGCAATCAAATCCGGAAAAAAAGCAGGTGAAATAAATAAAGATACAAAATTGGTCCTGACTGGCAAAAAAGAACTTGCCAAATCCCTGGAAGTGAATCATTTGCAACTGGCAGTCGATTCTGATCCCGAACAATTAACCGGGACAATTTTCCGCTTTCGTCCTAACCGTGTCTGGTTTGCGCGTGAGATGGAGTGGCCAAATCCAACTCATTCTGTCCCATGGGATGCTGAACGCTTGAGTACGCGCTTTCGCCAGATTGCCCATCTTTATCCAGGAGTACGCATCGAGTTTATGGATAAACGTACTAATGAAGGTGAAGCTGAAATATTCTTCTCCAAGCGCGGGCTGGTTGAATACATTGAATACTTGAATGAAGGACAAGAATCTTTGCATAAACCCATCATGTTCAAAGAAACAACCGAAATCGATGTGGAAGGCGGTAAAGGAACGATTGAAGTGGATGTCGCCTTACAATATGCCGGTGAAGACACTCAAATCTACTCATTTGTGAATGCCATTCCAACCCCGACAGGTGGTACGCATGTCTCGGCTTTTAAAGCAGGACTCACCAAAGCAGTCAAGCAATTTGCCACCAATAAGAAACTTTTAAAAGGCAATATGGATGTGCGTGGTGACGATGCCTTATTGGGATTAACAGCCATCATCAAGCTTACCATGACCAGCACACCACAATTTCTTTCCCAAACCAAAGAAAGCCTTACCAGTCCCGAAGTACATGGTCCGGTACTATCCAGCACTTATGGTTTTTTGAATGATTATCTGGATAAGAATGTGCCGGTTGGCAAGGTGATTGTTAATCAGGCTGTAGCGTCCGCACGTGGGCGCGAGGCGGCTGCACAGGCGCGCAAACTGGTGATTAAAAAATCTGCTATGGACGCAGGTGAATTTGTACTTGGAAAACTGGCGGATATTCAGCGTCGCGGCGGGAATCCCATGGTTCCACTGGAACACACCGCGCTCTATCTGGTGGAAGGTGATTCAGCCGGTGGATCCTGTAAACAGGGTCGCGATTCCCGTTACCATGCCATACTGTCCTTACGTGGAAAAATCCCGAATGTTGAAAAAATGAAATTAAATGATATCCTCAAGAATCGCGAGATTGCTGCGATCATTGCTGCGGTAGGTACCGGTGTTGGCGCGGATTGTGATGTGAGCAGCATGCGCTATGGTCGGATTTCGGTGCTGGTGGATGCGGATGTAGATGGTTCTCACATTGCTACTTTATTAGCGACACTATTCTGGCGGACGATGCGGTCTGTGATTGAGGAAGGCAGATTCTTCATTGCCCGGCCTCCGCAATATCTCATAAAAAATAAGAGTGGGAAAGAATCGCGCTATGCTTATTCTGAGCAGGACCGCGAAGATATTGAAAAAGAGTTTGGTGGGGCACGGACAGTTTCAGTTCAACGCTACAAAGGTCTGGGTGAAATGAATCCGGATCAATTACGTGAAACCGTATTTGTCATACCAGATGAAATTTCTGAGAAAAAGAAAAAGCACAAGGGTAAAACAAAAGAAGTAACTGCAACGGGAGAACGAGAACTCACGGCAGCTGACTTTTCATCGCGAGATTTAAGGATGGTCATTGAGGATTTTCATAGGACCCGATCCTTAATTACCCGATTAATGGGGACTGAAGTTGCACCGCGAAAAGAATGGTTAATGAATGTGGACTGGAGTGCAGAAGATTAAAGCATAGACGAGGCAAATTATGACAGAAATAAATGATATTCAAAACGAAGAAAGCATAGTCCAGGAACAGAGTCTGGATCATTTTATCGAGGAAGCTTATCGACGTTATGCTGTGTTAACCATTCTGGATCGTGCCTTACCGGATGTTCGCGATGGGTTAAAACCAGTACAAAGACGCATTTTATATGCCATGGGCGATATGAGTTTATGGTATTCGAACCCCCACAAGAAATCTGTCCGCGTGGTTGGTGAAGTGTTGGGCAAGTATCATCCTCATGGGGATCAATCGGTGTATGACGCCATGGTTCGCATGGCACAGAATTTCTCCATGCGAGTACCTTTGATTGATGGTCAGGGTAACTATGGCTCGATTGATGGGGATAGTGCCGCTGCCATGCGTTACACCGAAGCGCGTCTGGCGAGTGTCGGTGGAGCAATGCTGGAAGATATCCACAAGGACACTGTTGATTGGCAACCGAATTTTGATGGTTCTTTAGAGGAACCCATTGTTTTGCCAACCCGAATTCCGAACCTGATCGTCAATGGGGCCACCGGGATTGCAGTTGGAATGTCCACCAGTATTTTACCGCATAATCTCGGTGAAGTATGCGATGCAGTTAAATTTGTGGCTCAAAACTGGAAGCGACACAAAACGATCAGCGTAAAAGAATTAATGAAATTCATCCCCGGTCCAGACCTTCCCACAGGCGGCCTTCTTTATCGATATCGTGTGAACGGAGAAGAAAATCCGGTGGACATGATCGCACAGGCCTATGAGACTGGCCATGCCACCCTGGTTTGCCAGGCAAAGGCAGATATTCAGGATATTGGTGGAGGAAAATCAGCCATTTTTGTGACCGAATTGCCTTATCAGGTGCAAAAGAATACGATTTTAGAACGAATTGCAGCTAGCCGTGAAAAATTTATTGGCATCACGGATGTGCGCGACGAGTCGGATTTCACCGGAATGCGGGTTGTGTTTGAAGTCGCTCGGGGAATGGAAACTGAAGACGCGCTGGATAAATTATTAACCAATACGCAATTGCGATCGAGTCTATCCCATAATGCCCTGGCCTTAGTCTTTGATGAAAATGGCAAAGCTGCTCCCAGGAACTTGAAATTAATCGACTTCCTGGTTGAATTTATAAAACATCGCTTGACTGTCATTATCCGTCGATCACGCTTTGATCTGGAGAAAGCAGAAGAACGCAATCACATCCTGGAAGGTTTGTTGAAAGCGATCAGCATGATTGATCGTGTGATCAGCATTATCCGGAAATCCCAAACAGCAGAAACAGCTCGCAAAAACCTGATGTCCGAACTGGATTTGACCGGTGTGCAGTCGCAGGCGATTCTGGATATGCCCTTGCGGCGTTTAGCCTCATTGGAACGTAAAAAACTGGAAGATGAGCGTAAGGAATTACTCCAAAGCATCAAATACTTGAGATCAGTCCTGGCATCGCAGGATAAACGTCTCGAAATTGTTGTGGAGGAAACCGAAGCAATCAAGGATAAATATGCCGAACCGCGCAAGACCATCATCGTGGAGAGCGAGGAAGGCCATCAGGCAGCTGTGACCGTGTCCGATATGGTGATCCCCAGCGAAGCTCAGTTAGTGATGATCACTGAAGGTGGTTTTCAGCGCGTCGATGCCAAAGGTTTTCGTGATGTGGTTACCAAAGACAAACCGACCAGCCGGGCTGTGAGTATTTCTTTGTTACGTGAAACCATTGAACCAGAACAGACTTTGCTGCTGGTATCCAATCAGGGACGCTGCTGGCAGGGAAACACGGGACGTTTGCCTCTCAGTGGCACCTTCCAGGAGATCGGTTTGAAACGTGGTGAGCGTGTGGTGGGCATTGGCTTGGTGAAAGAAGGCGCTAAGCTGGTGATTGGTACCACAGCAGGCATGATTAAGCGTGTGGAATTGGCAGATGTGCTCAGTTCGCGCGCAGAAGCTACCTGGGCAGCCATTATTGGCTTGAATGGTAGCGGTGAAGAAGTGTTGTTTGCTGGCGTCGCCAGTGATGCGGCACATGTCATGATCTGTACCTCCGGGAACAACAAATTAGCGCCCCGGGTACTGCGATTTGAATCCGGTTCGATTAATCCGCAGGCAACGCCTTCCGCGAAAGGGGTAGGCGCTATCAAAATGATGGGTGATCGTCTGGTATGTGGGATTCTGGTTGAACCTGACCTGCACAAGAAAGGGTTTGCTTATGCAGTTACGGCGAAAGGTCACGCCAAGCGGATTGATATCAATGACTTCCCGCTGCAGGGACGTGGAGGTCAGGGTGTGCAATTATGGAAGATCACCGAGGACACCGGTCTGGTAACTGGTTTCGTTGTCGGATCAGAAAAAGATAATGTAGATTTTTATTCCAGCAAGTTAAAGCGATTGCGTGTGGATGCAAAAGCGCTTCCCTTGGTCACACGCGCAACCAAGGGGCTGGATTTGGGAAAGAAATATGTAAAAGGTGAGCTCTTCGGGGAGGGTGAATCCACAGCTGGATTGGTGGTGTGCTAGAATGCCGATTGAAGCCAGTTTGCATGAGAGCGAGCATGGAGAATTAAACATCTTTCATGTGTTTGATACCCTGGAAGTGTATGATGGTTCTCTGGCACTGGTAATTGATCATGTTATCAACCATATAAAAGTTCTGGTATCAACGGTGTACTTACCCGAGGATAAGAATTTGCTGCAGGCATATCAGAACCATCCTTTATTACGCAAAGACAGCTCTGAAGTGCGCAGCCCAGAACGTATTCTGCTGGCGGATTGCATCCGTTTGCTGGATGGATTGGTCGAGATCGGCAGATTGGCAGCCTACCCGGAAACGAGTGATCAGGCCAGACTGGAATTGGAAGATTTAAAGGCAGCTGTCCCCTTTTTGGATTATCGTTATGAAAATGATCCATTTCCATCCGATCGAGATCGGGAATGAATAAATAGGATAAGGCTTAAGGAATAAATTAAAAGGGGGATAAAGGAAAACCGATTGTATTCAAATATCGACCACTTATCAAAAAATTATTGAAAGTAGCTCTTTCTTTTCTGTATACTCAATTCATCGCGATGAAAGGAAGAAATATGCAGATCGAAATCCAAATTGATGAGAACTATTCTGAATTGAAAGTTTTGATCCTGACTAACAGGATTACAGATGAAGTAAATGAAATTTTCAATAAGCTTTCCAATACTCCACCGATTGCACTGGTTGGTTTCAAAGATGATAGTCTGGAAATCCTAGAGCCAAATGAAGTTATTCGGGTATATTCGGCCAACCAGAAGGTAATTGCTCAAACTGAAAAAAGTGAATATTTTCTCAGAATAAGACTTTATGAGGTGGAGGATAGGTTGAGCAAACACGGTTTCGTGAGGATTTCCAATTCAGAAATCATCAATTTGCATAAAGTAAGAAAAATGGATTTAAACTGGAGTGGAACAATTAGTGTTAGATTAGCCGGCAATATTTCCACTTTCGCCTCCAGAAGATATGTAACCAAAATTAAACAAGTTTTAGGGCTAAGGTGAAAAAATGAAAAAGAAAATAATTCAAAGAATGGTAAGCGGATTTTTGTTGGGCATTTTGATTGTTTATTTTATAACAATCATTATTTCCATCATGAAACCTGGCGGACAATATTACCCAACAGTACCAACTCTGACAGAGCAATTAGGTAGTGAAATCAGCGCTGTGCTCTTCCAATTGGTGTTAAGTGGAATTTATGGAGCCATCTGGGCGGTTAGTTCATTGATCTGGGAAAACGAAAACTGGAGTATTCTAAAAATGACGCTGGCACATTTCCTGATCGCTTCGATCAGTACATTGCCGATTGCTTATTTTGCGCATTGGATGGAACATAGTCTGGTTGGTGTAGCAAGCTACTTTGCTATTTTTATTGGGATCTATGCAGGAATCTGGTTATCCCTCTATGGTACCTGGAAACACAAGGTTAATCTACTCAATGCTAAAATCCAGGAGGAGAGTAGATAATATCATTGGAAATAATCTATAATGGGGGTGAGGTATCCTCGTACTTGAAATAAAAATAGATGAGCGCTTGGTCATTAGGTGCTCATCTATTTTTTGTATAAAGAATATAAAAACGATGTGATTAGCCGGCTTTAAATTCTTCAGCGCCGGATACTTTACCGACAAGTTCCTCGGGATGATGGATTAAAACGGGAAGATGGGTAGGGCATATAAAGAGTGCCTGTCCTTGATAATCCAATTGTATTAATGGGGCTTTTTGATTGGTGGTTTCACAAACAATGCATTTCTTTTCCATGGGATTTCCTTATATGAATGGTATTTATGCCAATTTATTTGGTCTAATTGGGTAAATTATATCATGTTGATTTTGCTGAATGATCTTTTATAAAATTTTCCAATTCCAATTGATTCGGTAGGCTGGTTTGAGCACCAGGTTTGGTAACCGCTAATGCTCCAGCAGCGCTAGCACGTAACAAAGCGATGTGAAGATCCATATCATCCGCCACTGCTGAAGCGAATCCACCGATGAATGCATCACCAGCAGCGGTAGTGTCCACAACAGGCACGTTATAAGGGGGAGCAAATATTTGATTATCCTGATAAAAATAGTAGGCACCATGCTCCCCACGTGTCAGGATGATTTGATTACATCCTAACGATTGCAGATGACTGATGGCTTTTCGGCAATCTGAAAAATTGTTGGTTTCATGCTCGGATAAAAGTGCCAATTCACTCTCATTGGGGATCAGGAAGGTAACTTTTTGGAGAGTCTCAATGGGTATTTGCCTGGCTGGGGCGGGATTGAGCAATATGGTGATTCCAGCATCATAGGCAATATCAATTGCATGCGTGACAACCTCCAGTGGTATTTCCAGTTGTAAAACCAGAATTTTTGCACCCTGAATGGTATCCTTCAAGGCATCAATATCTTTCCTGGTCAGGGTGGCATTTGCGCCAGGGACGACAATAATCGAATTTTGTCCCTTTGCATCCACTGTTATCAAGGCAGTGCCTGTGGGCTCTTTTACCTTCAGGACATTCGTTATATCCACCTGGTTATTATTGAGGTTGTCGTATAATTCCTGTCCAAAGGAATCATTCCCAATTCTACCCACCATTTTCACACACCCCCCCAAACGGGCTGCTGCAATGGCCTGGTTGGCACCTTTACCCCCCGGAAATGTCTGAAAACGATCTCCCAAAATGGTTTCACCCGGCCTTGGATGCCGTTGGGTATAAACCACCAGATCATAATTAATACTACCTATAACCAGAATATTATTATTCATCAATCACCTTGTTGCCTTCATGTTTACCTTAGCTTTTCAATAATTATTCTTTATATGATGGATTCAAAATTTCTATGATGAGGATTAATCCTCTATAATCTTAAATGACAAAAAACACTAATTCTTAATCTGATTTAAATTTTAATACAGAAATGAGGACAGATGCATAACTATTTCATTAACTACCAGGATTCTGTAGGTTTCAACCCTGAAAAATTATTCAAAGCTACCTTAGCACATTCTGAACGATTGATGTTGGGTTTGAATTGTCTGGAACCAGGACAGGTACAAAAGATCCATGATCACGCTGACCAGGATAAGTTTTACTTCGTGCTGGAGGGAGAAGGGCTTTTTACCGTGGGGGAAGAAGAAAAAACAGCTTCCTCCGGAATGTTGGTGTGGGCTCCAGCTGGAGTTCCTCATGGGGTTTCAAACCAGAGTACACTACGATTGGTGATCCTGATGGGGATTGCTCCGGCTCCTCAAAAAGGTTGATTTTTTCGGGTGTTCGAACGCAATCTGACATGATATAATATAGAATATTTATTCTAATATTATGGTCGATATTAATTCATCTTCTTTTGTTCATCTGCATACCCTTTCTTATTATTCCTTAATGGAAGGGTTAATTTCACCTGAGGAGTTGGTCAATACCGCCCGAAAATATGAAATGCCTGCTATTGCAATGAGCGATCATCGTTGTCTGACTGGTATGGTTGAATTTACACTTGCCTGCCAGAAAGCCAACATTCAGCCGATCTATGGGCTTACCGTAGACGTGGAATGGCAAAATCAGAAGGGGGAGTTGGTTTTACTGGTGCAAAATCTGGCAGGTTGGTCGAATCTTTGCAAACTGAGCAGTAAATTGATGGTGGAGGAAGGTGGATCGAAAGCCAGTCTTGCACTGGATGATTTGTACCAAAATCAACAGGGACTGGTTGGTCTGACTGGTGGTCAGCGTTCCATCCTGGATTTCTTCATTCAGACTGCCCAGCATTCCAAAGCACAGGACTGGTTGAAAATCCTCACAGATATTTATCAGGAATATTTGTTTGTCGAAATCCAACAACATACACCTTCCCAGGAGGTACATGCCAGACGGGTGGTTGAAGCAGCCAGTCAATCTGGAATCCCAATGGTGGCGACCCAATCCGTTTATTATCTTAACCAGGATCAGGCAGGATTGCAGAAAACACTCAGCGCTATGCGGGAGAATTGCCGGTTGAATGATATTCAAGCGGAGGATACAGCACCGCCAGCAGCTTACTTAACGAGCGCAAAGGATATGATCACGCGTTTCCAATGGCTTCCAGAAGCGATTCAAAACACGACCCGAGTCGCTGAGATGTGTGCCTGGACGATGCCGATCGGAGAAGTACACTTCCCGGAAATACCTTTACCCCCTGGAGAGACAATTACACAGGTGCTGCGGAAAAAGGCAGAATCCGGGGCAAAAAAACGTTATGAGAGGATTACACCTCAAATACAGGCCAGACTGGACCATGAACTGGAAATCATCGCAAAACGTGGATATGAACCGATCTTCTTAATAGTCGAAGAATTATTGAATTATGCACGTCAAATCGGTGTGCCATTTTCATCGCGTGGGTCAGCTGCTTCTTCACTGGTGGCGTATTGCCTTGAGATAACCAATCCGGAACCATTAGGGTTGAATTTATTTTTTGAACGCTTTCTGAACCCGGCGCGCAGTTCCCCACCGGACATCGATACCGATTTATGCTCTAGACGCAGAGACCTGGTCATTCAACATGTATTTGACACATATGGTGCAGATCGGGTTGCGATGGTGGGGACGATCAATCGTTTTCGTCCTCGCTCGGCATTGGGAGAAGTAGCCAAAGCGTATGGCATTCCTGCACAGGAAATTCGCCAATGGGTAAATCAATTGCCTTATCATGGGTTTCAACGCTTATCAGCGGAAGAAAAAGAAAAGCCATTTACCGGGCTGAGAGTTGCATATCCAAAACATGAGAAGATTTTTGATGAAGCACAGGCACTTTTGAGGCAACCCCGGCATCTATCTATGCACCCGGGTGGTGTTTTGGTGGCACCTGGTTTGATCACCGATTGGGTGCCAGTTTTGCGCTCGGCTTCTAAAGATTTTCACATCACCCAGTTGGACCTGGACGGTGTGGAAGCATTAGGATTGGTGAAGATCGATTTATTAGGCATCCGAGGATTATCTGTTTTGGGAGACGTGGCAGAGATGATTTATTCCTGGCATCGGACTGAGTATAAACATGCCATGCAGGTTCTGGAGCAGATCCCGTTGGATGACCCAGAAACCTCTGTACGTGTACGCAATGCACAAACAATTGGATGTTTCCAGATTGAATCGCCTGGTATGCGAGCGACTTTGAAAGATATTCAAGCGGATTCGGCAGATGATGTCATGGCTGCCCTGGCTCTTTATCGACCCGGACCATTACGGGGAGGGTTGCATGATGCCTTTATCCGGCGGTTTAAAGGACTTGAAAAGGTGGAGCATCTTCACCCCATTCTGGAACCTGTACTGGCGGAATCCTATGGTGTGATCCTTTATCAGGAACAGGTACTCCGCATCGCTCATGAAGTTGGTGGTTTATCTCTGGCGGATGCGGATTTGTTACGTAGAGCCATGTCTCATTTTGATCCGGGTGAACAAATGAAAACTTTGCGCGAACGCTTTTTGGAGGGCTTTCAGAAAAAAGGTGTTCCTGCTGAAACAGCAGAAAGAGTCTGGGAGATGATGGCAGCCTTCGCCGGATATGGTTTTCCCAAAGCGCATGCAGCTTCGTACGCCCGTGTTTCCTGGCAGGCAGCCTGGTGTAAAACCCATTTCCCGGCGGAGTTTATGACATCAGTACTGGCAAATGGCGGTGGATATTATTCGCAGCGTGTGTATTTGAGTGAGACGAGACGGATGGGATTGGTGGTGCGGCCACCACACATCAATCACAGCACCCAGCGTTTTTCGGTGCGCTATCCTCAGGGAGAAGCGGTGTTATATATAGGGCTTGACCAGGTATATGGACTGACACATCAAACTCAGAAAAGAATTATTAAGGAAAGACCTTTCTCTTCATTGAGTGATTTTCTAACCAGGGTTGATCCGCGTAAGGCAGAGATTGAAAATCTTGTTCGTTGTGGTGGTCTCGATGGGTATGGAAATATCCCTTCACTGCTTTCAACACTTGCTTCAAGATCCTGGCGGAAGGATCAGTTCTCCTTATTTGAGGATCAGGGATCACAAATGGATGATTGGTCACTGGCTGAACGGGCACAGGCACAGGAACAGATTCTGGGGTTAAGTGTAGATGTTCATCCATTGGAATTGGTCAAAGATCAGATTCAATCATTCGGTGTGATATCCACATCAGAGGCTGAATCTCATATCGGCGAATCTATCGTTGTGGCTGGCTTGCGGCTCAGTTCTCATCGCGCCAGAACAGCACGGGGAGAATTAATGCTTTTCTTGAGCATTGAAGATCTGGAAGGCATGCTGGAAGTTGTCTTCTTCCCTCCCATTTATCAACAATACCGTCAGATTCTTCGTTCCAGTGGACCATTTCTCATTCGCGGTATCGTTGAGCGGGATGCGGATGATGGGGATTTGTGGCTGCGGGCTGAGAAGGTAAAAACAATTACCAATGAAAAACTTTAACGGTACAATATTCAAATTGCGGAGGATTCAATGAAATATGCATCTCAGGCGTTATGGTGGGGGATCAAAGAGAGTTTCTACCAATTGGGACGACTGGTTATTCTTAATGTCACCTGGGTTCTATTTTCATTGCCCGTTATTACTTTACCAGCAGCCACCCTGGCACTGGCGCATTCCATTCGGATTATGGTGATTGATGAAACGAATTATTCCTGGAAAATTTTCCTGGAAGGGTTTAAACGGTACTTATTCAGCAGCTGGCGCTGGTTTTTACCAGCAATTCTTTTGCCCGTAATTTTTATTTACAATATTCTCTTTTTTGCTGTTGAGAGTTATACGCTCAGCGTTATCATCCAGGCAGCCAATATCGTCATGCTGGTAATCTGGTTGATTTTACAAACATTTACATTGCCTTTTTTGGTTGAGCACGATCAACCTGTTATGCGGGTAGCATTATTAAATAGCGTTCGCTTGTTATATCTGAAGCCCGGTTTGTATTGGTTCACCACTATCTTTATAGGGGTATTTCTAATTTCCAGCATTGTTTTGATAACGCCTATTTTTATCATCTCTATTGCGATGGGGTTGTTTATCAGCATGTATTGTTTCCAGGTTTATCTGGGCAGGCGAGGGATGGTCCCTGAAGAAGAAAGCAGCAAAGTATATAAAAAACCCGGATCTAAATGACCCGGGTTTTTGTAATTCTGAGAAACAGATTATGGAGTTACAACTGGAAGTTCAGCAGCTTCCCAACCCACATAACCACCGCTCATACTGAGGACGTTGCTATAGCCATTCAGACGTAAACCAATGGTGTAGATTAAACTACGAATGCCACTTTTGCAATATACAACAGTCTTCGTATTGGGATCAATTTCACCCATCCGTGCAGCTAATTCTTCCAAAGGAATATTGACAGCGGGATCAATATAGCCAGCTGCATATTCATCAGCGCGGCGCGCATCAATTAATACAAATTCTTCAGCATTGATCATCATTTCATTAACATCTACGTTTTTGATGGTTGCCCAACCTTCGGGTGGGTTGTTGGCAAAATCTTTGACTGCCATGTAGAGTTTTTCATCAGCAATGATAGCAGTACTGATTTCCTCAGCTGGAGCTAATCCTTCTTCAGCACCTAATTGTGCGCCTAACCAGCCGTCCATTCCAGCAGACATATTTCGAACATTAGTGTAACCCAACAGTTTGAAGAATTGTCCAGGCATAAGTTGAGCGGGTACCACTTTTGCAATAGACAACGATGGGGGCATCAAGTTCGGCGAGGAAGTAAATTCAGGTTGTCTGCAAGGGTCTTCAAAGGAATATTGACTGCACCAGGAATATGACCGTTTTCTTCCAATTCGGAAGATTCACGCACATCAATAATAAAGAGTTCAGGATTCTCAATCAATTCTGTATTGAGTGCATCCGGAGGCATGGTGCCATAACCTTTATCCTGACCGTTATTGGCAATAATTCTTGCGAAAATAGCTTTGAAATCGGGAGCTGCACCAACAACTGGTAAGTTCATCAGCTTTCCAGCCAAGATAACCACCACTCATGTTGAATACATTGTCATAACCGTTCATTCGTAATGCAATGTGTGCCGATCAAACCACGAATACCACTCGGCAATAAACTACAATTTTGGTGTCGGGATCGATTTCATCCAATCGAGCCATCATTTCTTCCAAAGGAATATTGACAGCCGTGATCAATATAACCAGCTTCGAATTCATCTGCACGGCGATTATCAATCAGAACGAAGTCTTCACCATTGATCAACATCTCATTGACATCAACGTGGTTTAACTGATTGCCCAACCTTCAGGAGCATTATTGGCGAAATCTTTGACTGCCAGTAAAGTGCTTCATTTTCGATAATGGCGAGTACTGATTTCTTCAGCAGGAGCGAGACCTTCTTCAAAAGGTAATTGAGCTGCTAACCAACCATCCATACCAGCGGCCATGTTGCGGACATTGGTATAGCCTAAAGCATTTAAGAATGGTCCAAGCACAGGTGGAACGAGTGCCACTTTTGCAGTAAACAACAATGGGGGTGATCCAGATCTGCTGGTAATAATGCCGGATTATCAGCCAGGGTTTTCACCGGGATATTTACTGCACCAGGGATATGACCATTTTCTTCCAATTCGGATGGTTCACGCACATCAATTACGAACAAGATCCGGATTTTCGATCAACTCAGTGTTGAGAGCATCGGCTGGCATAGTGCCGTAGGATTTATCTTTGCCGGTATTGGCAATGATCTCAGCAAAAATGGCCTGAAAATCTGGAGCTTCAACAACGACTGGTGCTTCAGTTGGTTCCACAACAGGTTCTTCAACAACAACTACTGCTGTTGGTTCTTCTACGACAGGTTCTGCTGTTGGTGCTGGGGGGGCACAGGCACCCAACAACATGGCAAACATTACAACTAACATAATGGGTAAATAAATTTTTCTTGACATATTTTTCCTTCTCTTTTTTTATCTTATTTTTACAACTAATCAAATAAATTAGTTGTAACTCATCTGTTTATTGTTCCGGGATTAATGCTGGAACATTTTCAACAATCACATCCAGATTTGCTTCGAGTTCCTCAGGTTTTACTTTGTCGGCGGTCAGGAAAATTTCAGCGTTTCCATGA
Organism: uncultured Chloroflexia bacterium; assembly: GCA_963765655.1. Lineage (GTDB taxonomy): Bacteria > Chloroflexota > Anaerolineae > Anaerolineales > Anaerolineaceae > UBA6170. The sequence continues at coordinate 87,878 of CAVXXH010000003.1, read as the reverse complement.
CATGAATTACAAGATTCATTCTGTGGGGTAACACGTTGAATATTGTGTGGGGTTGCATATGCCCAGCTGGGAAGCAAATTAAAGTTCGATTGTAAATTTTCGCCATAGTACTCAAAATTATCAGGATCTACAGGAATATGGCGAACGGGTACATATTCATATGGTCGATTCTCATTCTGACGAGTATTGCGTCCGATGAAGAATGTCGTGTATGTGGCAGCTGTCTTGAAGAATGGATTTCCGGTGGTTTCACTGACCGCCACATGGCAGCTATCACAACTGGTGTAGGTCACGGAATGACATACCTGGCAGGAAAGTGTATCCTGATGGATTTGATGCTGCACAATCGTATCAGTGGCTTTTCCAACCTGGTCATGACAACTTTCACAGGTGGGGCCTTGTTCACCTTCATAGCGGTGATTATTGCCTTCGGAATCATGCATGCTGGCACCATCATGGCAGGCAACACAATTCATGCGTCCCTGACGGAAGTGAACATCACCAGGGATACCTTCGTTTTTACCCATGTACTCATTCCCAACACGTGAACCATGGCAGGCTGTACAGGTGCGGGTCATAGGTGGAGTTTTTACATATTCGTGGCCATTAAGCAAACCGCCACCCACACTATCAGGTTGGGCAATGTGGCAATCACCACAGGTGGTATGGCAGGATTGACAGTGGTTGCCGAACATTTCATCCAGAGCAACATGATTTTCAGGTAAACTGCGCGAGTACAAGACCTGAAAATAACCTGCCTGATTGACATGCAAGCTATCTGCACTGGTAGATAACAATTTCATTATGGCAATTACCACAGGTTCTTTGAGGATCAGCATCGGGTGCTGCAATCATATCTGTATGGGCAGCATCTTTATCCAGGGTTGATGAATCGCCCGCATGGCAGGCAACACAGGTGGTCTGACCATGAACATTAATAAAAAAGCCTTCACCAATAATCACTTTTTCCCAGGGCTCCAACGGAGCCACAGAGCCACCTCAGCCAACCCCTTCAGATTCCGCTTCGTGTGCATCTTCTTCTTCAACTTCGGCAGTATCAATCAGCATTTGTTTATCCGTATGGCAAACAATACAATTATCTACCGGAGGTTCTATGGAGACCGGAACAATGGTTGCTGGTGTTGCCTGACTTATAGCCACTTCGGTTTCCTCAGGAACAGAAGTTGTGGGGCTTTTGGCTGCACATGCTCCTAATATAAGCATTGAACCAGCCAGGATCAATAAAGTGATTAATTTTCTCATGGGATTTCCTTTATAAATTTGGTCATACAGTCGGAAGATTGATTTCGTTTTGTGTGGTTTTTGTAGAGCGACCTATTTATAGCCTTACTCTCTCATTAAAATTATATTAGAAATATCATAATTAAGAAAGCTTTAATGTGTTAGTGACATATATCACAATAAAATATTTGATTATTTGTATTCAATCCATAAGTAAAGCTTATTATTAAAACAAATATGATAAAATCAAGCTTATTTGTCAGGAGACTTGGTATGTTAGATACACATCAGTTACGTGTTTTTTTAGCAGCAGCTGAAACACTGAATTTTTCTCAAGCAGCCAAACGCTTGCATATGTCCCAGCCCAGTGTGACCCAACATATACATAATCTCGAGAATCATTTTGGAATGCAATTATTTGTGCGCGCCGGGAGAAAGTTATCATTAACAGAAGCTGGTGTCACTCTCCTTCCCATGGCCAGAGACCTGGTTTTATCGGCTGTTCGAGCAGATGAAATGATGGATACATTGAAGCAGGAGATTCATGGACAATTATGGATCGCCTGTACGACAACTCCAGGAAAATATATTCTGCCAACATTAATGGCTGATTTCTTAAAGAAATATCCAAAAGTGGAAGCGTTCATTTCTGTCAGTAACCGCAATGATGCCTTTCGGTTATTAAATGAAGGAAAAGCACAGATCATGGTTTCGAGTGTGTTTAATTACCATCCAGATATTGAATTCCATAAATTTATTTCGGAACCCCTGGTATTGATTGTTCCCAAAAACCATCCCTGGACTCGCAGAGAAAGTATAAATCTGGATGAACTGCGCAAAGCAAATTTGATTATGCGGGAACATTCAGCAGGTTCTTACATGGTGCTACGAGATGGTTTAGCCCAAAAGGGGTTTGATATCAGCGAACTGCACAAGATATTAACCCTGGGTAATTCTGAAGCCATTGCTTTTGCTGTACAGGAAGGCGTTGGAGTTGGTTTTGTTTCGATGCTGGTAGCTCAAAAAATTGTCAAAGGTCAGGTCGCCATTGTTAAAGTAGATGATCTCGAATTGTCGCAAGATATTTATATTGGGCAACATCGCCGGCTTCCTTCCACCTCAGCCCAGGTTGCATTCTGGAAAATGGCGACTGAACCTCAAAGTGAAGCGTTATTAAGAATTATGTCATACCTGTCATAGGATTTTGAACAAACCTTTATTCAGGTAGAAATGCTCCTGCAGGTGAGGTAAAACGGAAAAATTTAGAATCTTTTATAATTTTTATGAATGCATCCAGATTAAATGCGGTTATCAGTCGTGTGATGCTAACAAAAGGTAATGTGAGTGAATAGAGCAATTTTATTTGATCTGGATGGGGTCTTAATTGATTCGATGAGATGTCATGCACAAACATGGCGGGATGCGATTAAATCCCAATTAGACATCGAAATATCCGAAAATTATTTCTTAATCAATGAAGGTAGAAATACAAAGGATATTTTATTCGATTTGATTCGGACACACCAAATTGATGCTGATAATGATACCTGGCAGAAAGTCAGTGATTATCGTGATCAACTTTTTTTAGAAGCCTTTACTCCGCGGCTTGTGAATGGAGCACAAGAATTGGTTATATTGCTGCATGGCTTTGGCTATCGGTTGGGTGTTGCAACTGGCAGTACACGGCAGGTGGTTGAAGAATTGTTATCGAAAACCGGGATTCGGGAATATTTTTCTGATTTGGTTTCTTCAGAAGATGTTCAATTCAGTAAACCTCATCCACAACCATACCAGCTGTTATTGCAGCACCTGGAAGTGAAATCAGAACAGGCTCTGGTGATCGAAAACGCACCGTTAGGAATAGAATCCGCAATAGCTGCAGATTTGATATGCCTGGCTGTTGCAACCACGAATACACCTGATTTACTCGCACATGCATCCAACGTATTTATCACGTTGGATGAAATTGGAAAATTTCTTGAAATTGAATATTTTACGAACGAATGGTGTTGGGGTTTGGAAATTTCAATCAATAAATAAGGAGAGCTATGCACCTAGATTACAACGAGAACAAAAGACTGTTGATTTAATGATTGATCTTTACTGTCGTGAGCAACATAAAAGTACGAGTGGACTATGTGTTGAATGCCAGAAATTGAATGATTACGCTCACCTTCGGCTGGTAAAATGCCCATACCAGGAAAAAAAAACCACCTGTGCCAATTGTCCCACTCATTGTTATCAAAAGTCCATGCGTGAAAAGATCCGAGAAGTGATGCGCTATGCGGGTCCCCGTATGTTGAAATCTCACCCTGGCTTGGCGATCATGCATGTGTTGGATGGTTTTCGAAAACCAGTTCCAATGAAAAAAAAGGGGAAATGATTAAACAACAGAGCACCCGTCAAGGTGCTCCATATTGGGTGCCCATAGAGGGCAGGTCCGCCTGTTATGAATATTATCTCTCATTTTTGTAACAATTCAAGAATTAATGAAATAGTTGGAAGGTTTTGAATATGAATAATTTAACCATGATTCCATTTGGGTTGCCGGGAAAAATTTATCGCAGTCCCTTGCCAAAAGGCTCATTTGATTATGGATTGACTACTTTAGATGAAATGCTGGCAGCGGGAGTTTCCGAAGTGGTTATATTGGTGGAGGAATTTGAGTGGCAGCAGAGAGCTAATGTCGATTTGCCAACACTTTATAAAGCGAACAATATTGGGATACTGCATTACCCGGTAGAGGATTTTAAGGTGCCTACAAATCTGGATTCTTACCTGGAGGCAGTTCAGCAGGTAATAACCTGGGCAAGATCAGGTGAAAACATTGCCATCCATTGTTTTGCCGGGATTGGCAGAACCGGGACATTTCTGACTGCTATGGCAATGGATATTTTTGGGTGGAGCCCACTGGAGGCAGTGTTCTGGATTCGGCAATTCATCCCTGGTGCTGTCGAAAACGAAGCTCAACTCAAATTTGTGATGAATGCATTGCAATCATTTTGATGGTTTTTCCTTTGGAACAAAAACCTGCAAAGCATCTTTTTCGGCTTTGATATCAATCGGTGATTCCCCCCACATTTCGCCGTCTGCCTGGGTGGCTTGAATTGGATCAGATTCGATAGAAACGGTGCTTACCTGCCAGTGATATGCTGATTCTTTAATTTCATTTCCTCCGACCACTTTAGCTGCCAGGGAAAATAAATGAGATAAATCCATTTTTCTCAGGACGAATACATCCAACAAACCATCATCAATCTTGATCTTCGGATCAAGGGTTAATCCAGGAACGCCAAAATAAGCTGCATTGGCGACCAGACAGGTTATTCCAGTACAATCAACAGGTTTACCATCCAGAACCAGATGATAATTAGCTTCCTTTACATTATGTAATGCCTGAGTTGCTCCCATGATGTAAGCAAAAATACCATACTTTTCTTTGAGCTCACGATCAGTTCCTTCCAGCATGGCTGCTTCCAGCCCTACTCCAGCACGTAGTGCGAAAGCCGGGATTTTTTCATCATTGGTAATTCCCAGGTCGATCGAACGAATATAGGATTTTTTTGGATCAGTTATGAGGGCGCAGGCTTCCTCTAAATCTTGTGGTATTCCCAATTCAATGGATAAAACATTTCCGGTTCCGCCTGGTAGGATTGCCATGGGTATTCCACTTCCGTGTAGTCCACTGGCAACTTCCATCACTGTGCCATCACCACCATACGCTGCAACAATATCTACACCATCCTTGATGCATTGTTCTGCGAGACAAATTCCATCACAGCGATCTTTTGTGATGGCCATATCCCACTCGATATTCGCCTTATGGAAGAGATTATTAAATATTCGCAAAGGAGGATTTTTTGATCCTGCACTTGGGTTTAGAATGACACGAACATTTTTTTTCGGCATAGCCAACCTCAATCAAATTAATTAATCATTTTTTTGATATTGTTTTTATTCTATTATAAAGATTATTTCAGCATTTGTTAATTAATGTAGGCTTTTTATTTGTCACCCGAACTATGATATGTTAGATTTAACCTCAAGGTTGGTGATCCCACAGATTGAGAGCTGATATGAAAAATTCTTTGAAATTAATTGTACGCCTGGTTTTAGCACTTGCTTTGAGTGCCGGGTCTATCTTTCTTGCTTTGGAATTGATGAATAATCTGTATGATTACCGCTCTCCGTTATCAGGGAAACCTCCTGTTCCTGGTCGATCATTCGGAGAACCGATGGGGGAGCGGGTTGTTTATGTTCTGATCGATGGATTGCGGTATGACACATCCCTAAAAACCGATGTAATGCCGTTTTTAAACCAACTGCGAAACCAGGGTGCAAGTGCAAAAATGCATTCCCAGACACCTTCGTTTTCATCCCCAGGTTATGGTAGCTTGTTAACCGGAGCCTGGCCGTATTTGAGTGATGCACCGGCCTTCAATCTTGAATATGAAGATTTTTATCCACTAACACAGGATAACATTTTTAGCTCCGCGAAACGGCATGGGTTACGAACTGCGGCATCAGGTTATTATTGGTTTGAGAAATTGATACCCTCTGACGCGCTTGACATTGGCTATTTCACCCCAGAAGAGGATCAAAAAGCGGATCGTCAGGTGGTGGATGCTGCCATTCCCTGGTTGGAATCAGATAATTATGATTTGATCATGATTCATCTGGATCAGGTGGATTACGCCGGACATTATGAAGGTGGTCCACAAGATGCAAGGTGGGATCAGGCAGCAAACCGGGTGGATGCCTTATTAGCGGAAATTGTGGCAGAATTGGATTTTTCAAAAGATGTGCTCGTAATCAGTTCTGATCATGGTCAGATCGATCAGGGCGGACATGGCGGGCAAGATCCAATCACCCTGGTGGAACCTTTTATCATGGTTGGAAGTCGTATATTGCCTGGTGTGTATGATGATATTTTCATGGTGGATGTGGCACCGACTCTGGCAGCACTATCAGGGATTAATTTGCCAGCATCCACGCAAGGTCGTGTGCTGACTGAAATGATCAATTTTCCCAGGAGTACGCTGAATGAATTGAAGAATGAAACTGCCAGGCAACAATCTCAATTATTGGCTTTCTATACCAGCGCGATTGGTCAGCCTTTGCCCACAGAAGCTACCAATGCCGATCCAAATCTGACTGTTGGAGAATATCAAAATGTATTGGAAGGTGTCCAGCAATCGAAACTAAACCGGGAACGGTTGGTTCGGTTCGGAATAGCAGGTCTGGTCTTTTTGGTGTTGATACTCCTCTTGTGGCGATTGAAACCCAAAGGCTGGTTGAACCTTGTTCTCGGTGGAATTATGTTCTCAGTATTATTCCATGTTTCATATATAACTTTTGGGCAAAAACTCTACTCGTATAGTACGGTGATCAGTTCAACGCAACTGGTTTTGATCAACGGTATTTTTGCATTTATTTCATTGGCGATCACCCTGTTGTTACTCACTTTCCAGAATTGGATTGTGATGGATTTAAAGAAAAATTTTATAAAAATCCTTGATCTGGTGTTATTTATCATGGTGGTTACATCCTTGCCACTGATTACCCATATTCTGTGGAATGGACTGTTTGCAACCTGGATTCTACCGGATCTTGCTTTGCACTATCTGGCATTATTAAGTCTGATACAGATATTCTTTATTGGGTTGGGAATTCTCTTCTTGAGTCTGGCAGCCGGGATAATTCTTATTAATAGAAGGAGAAAAACTGCATGACTCGATTGATCTTACATGCAGCTAATTTTGATTCAAAAATTCCCCCGGGTTCGTTAGCTGGACTGGAATTGAGTTTGAAAGCGGGGATTAATCGAATTGAGGTGGATGTCATCCCGATGAAGGATGGCGATTTTGCGCTTTTGCATGATCCTAAGCTGGAAAACGTCAGCGAAGTGTCCGGACAGGTGGTTGAGCAGACTGCAGAGTTTATTCAGCAAGTAAAATATAAAGGTTCGATTCACAATATAGGAACACTCAGTCAGGCTATTATGCTTTTGCAGAAATATCCGGTTGATGGATTTCTGCAACTGGATTTGAAACCGTATGCATCATTATCCCCAACTAGTTTGAGTAATCTGGTAAATTGGATAAAACCTGTGCAGCACTTGGTGATGGTCAGTTCAGTTGCAGATTGGGCTGTGCGTGCATTACAGAAAATGGCTCCGGAATTATTACTGGGTTTCGATCCGTTACTTTACCTGGATTTGATTCAAAAGGAACCGAGAGAAGAAGGGGTTCCACCTTTCCGTAAGGGTGCTTTTGGTTATCTGGATGATCATCCTCTGGCATTACAACGCTGGGGAAAAGTGAGTGAATACTTTGAAGCACGGGCAGAGACACTTACACAGCAGGTGCCAGTAGGTATCACCTGGTTTATCAATGCACAATTACTGGATGAAGCAATAAATGCAGGCTTTAATTGGATTAAGTATCTACAAGAAGCAGGGAACACTGTGGATGCCTGGACGCTCGATTTGGACCGGCCTGACCTGGCTTTGAGAATGGCAGTATCAGGGGTGGACTATATAACTACCAATCAACTACCTGAAATGTCTGCTCACCTGAAGCTTTATTCAGCTTGATAAGACAATAAAGATATTGAACTCCAGGATGTATCCATACAGACTGATCCAGGGAAAGATTGTTAAGCCCTCTAAACGCTATTGAATATTCTTGAAAAAGTGTCATGATTAAATAGATAGTTGATTAGTTTTGTGGTGTATGGGAAGGGTGACAGTGAAATCTGGCAGGTTGATGTATTTTGTTCTTATCTTTGTGCTATTAGTTGGGTGTAGCGCAGAAGAGACTGTAGGAACACCTGATGAACGGATGACGGTTGATCCTTCTGTGAATACAATCGGAACAACAACATTGATAATAAATGAAACACCAGCTAAAACACTGGATATTGCGAAAGAAACCACTACCCCGGAACCCATTCCTGAACAGACACCATTTTTAAAAATAGATTCGCAGATCAATTTGTTACCGCCTGGTTTTTATCTGGTTTTTTATGACCTGGAAAAAAACTCCCTGGAAGCTCTTTCATTTCAAATAAAATTGACGACTATCGCCACTGGAAATGAGATCTTTGAACATTCAACGAACACGATTTTCTCCCTGGTAGGGGAAAAATTGGTTAACTTGCAAACCAGAGAAAATTTCCTGGTTTCGGCATTTGAGGATGATGAAAGTTGTGAAATTAGTTCCATAACAAAATCCGGTCAAATGCTTGCAGCCGGTTGTGCGAACGATGGGTTGAAAATTTTTCCGGTCGGCAGTGAATGGCAAACAATTATGCCTGATAAAGACCAGACCCCATTACATGTTTTCCCAAAATTATCACCAGATGGTGAACAGATAGCTTTCTGCATGAATGATCCAGTACAGGAGGATTCATCCAAATTATATCGAATTGATCTGGAGCAATGTATGTCCGGTGAAGAATGTGAACTGCGATTAATTTCATCCAGCTGTGAAGATCCCATTTTCGCCTGGTCCCCAGATGCTAGAATGATGGCTGTAGCTGAACAGCACCAGGGCATTCGTTTGTATGATTTCGAATTTGGTACCAAATCTGAATTATTGACAGCTGAACAGACCCTCCAAATGGATGAATTAGCCTGGTCACCCGATGGCGACCGGATTGCTTTTACTCGTCTGGAAGGATCAGAAAAGAAACCATTTTCCTCCATTTACCTGGCTAATACTCAGGGAGGTGAGCCGCGTCTGATTTACCAAAGTGAACATCCGATTAAATTAGTAGGTTGGCTGAATAGCTTAACAGCTTTTAAACCCAACGAACATTATGTTGTTCTACCATCTGAAAACCAATATTGGCTCAAAGATGCTCCCAACCATGCTGCATTTAATCTTAAGCAATTTATAGCTGGTGAAAAAGTTAGAGTTTTAGATAAATCAGAAATGGTTGCTGGGGAAAAATGGTGGCAGGTCCGGGTGGGTGAATTTACTGGATGGGTGGTTGAAAATTCTCTGCATTTTCAGGACGATTGGGCTTACGGTTTAGGCTCTCCAGTGTTTGAACCTGGTCGTCGGTTAATTGTTAAAACCTCAGGAAATGACTTGCGGTTAAGAGAGATGCCTTCGCTGAATGGTGCGGTTAAGCGATATTTGCAACCGGGTATGAAGCTGAAAATCGTCGATGGGCCCGCTGTAGTCGACAAATACAATTGGTGGCTGGTGGAAATTGAAGAATCCAAAATATATGGCTGGGTGGTGGAAGAAGCCTTATGGTATGCCACGGATTAATTTCATAGCCCCGAATTGTTTCAGGATGCAAATACCAATTTGAGATGAATCCCATTCGGATCCACCAAAGAGATGCCATCGTCCGTTTTTTCTACTGCAAGCTCCGCATCATCAAGAATTTTTACCAGATTTTCCAAGCTCGTTGGATCAGGTAACACAATCTCAAAATAATTTAACCCTGCTGTATCGACAGCCAGAGGATCTGCTCCAGCACTCTCCCAGGTATTCGCTCCAATGTGATGGTGATACGCACCGCTGGCAAAGAAGAGTGCCTGCTCACCATACGACTGCGTAATATCAAACCCGAGTGTGGAATAAAACTCTGCTGTTTTTTCCAATTCAGCAACTCGTAAATGAATGTGTCCAATAGTCGTGCCTGCCGGTAAACCGGTCCATTTTTTATTTTTTCCTTGAATGGTTAAAATCAGGTCGTCCAAATCCAATTCTTCTGTGATCATATCTAATTGACCTTCTTCATCGATTGGCCATTGATCATACTCTCGGTCACAGGTCAATTCGATTCCCATGTCTTCTGGTCCGGTCAAATACAATGCTTCAGAAACTCCATGATCAGCCACGCCATTCAGCTCCACCTGATTATTCACTAGATGGTAAATCAAACGAGCCAGGTCTTCCCGGCTGGGTAAGCGAATCGCGAGATGATAAAGTCCAGTGGATTTTTTTCTAGGTGTTGGATTGTTAACCCGATGCAATACCAAAAGAGGTTGGTTGGCAATGGTTCCGAGAGTGATGGATTGCTCAGATTTCTCAAGCACTTTCATGCCTAATCCCTCTTCGTAGAAATAAGCAGCACGATCCAGGTTTGAAACGTTGTAATGAACTTTTCCAATATGCATCAGCACAGACTCTGATAATTCCATATTAATCTCCGTATTTTCTATTATTGGCAGAATAACACGCCTGAGCATCATTGTCAATTTAATTCATCAGGTTGTGAAAGAAAAAATTCGGAGTCTCCTATTTGTCAATTTTAATAATCACAGACATTTTCCAGCGAAGTGGGAGATCATGTTCCAATAGTTCGATGCGCACAGGGTAGATAACATCGTTAAATTTGATTACTGGTAAATCTTTTATTTCTATCACTTTTCCACGGACTGTCTTGCCAGAAAAAGCATCAAACTCCAGGGTTACCAAATCTCCAACCTGAATGTGAGTAATTTCCATTTCATTGATATCCGTACTCTCGACAAACCAGGTGGAAAAATCAGCCACCACTGCTACCATCTGACCTGCGTAGATCCACTCGCCTTCCTGAACATCTACTTGGACAAATGTGCCTCCAATAGGCGTGGTAATTTCATAATCTGCAATCGACGCCTCTATCGAATCAATTCTTGCATTAGCGGTGGCAAGTTGTTCTTCCGCTAGCGTTAATTGGTCGTCCGGAACATCCGCTTGTTTGAATTTTCGATACTCATTCCAGGCTGTATCTTCTTCTGCTTGTGTGAATGCAAGGTTTAATTGAAGCTGCTCGTATGTCTGTTCCAGGGATGCCTGTTCGCGCTCCAATTCATTTAATGCAATTTGAGATTCATCCACATCTTCCTGGCGATTCATTCTTTGTGGATTGTCTTCCTCGAGATCCAGAAAATCTTTCAGGTCTTCTTTGGCATCCTCCAATTCTGTTCTGGCATCGATCACGTCTTCCTTGACAGCTTCAAGGTCTTCTTCATATTGATCCTCATCAAATTCATCCCAGGCTGCCAGGGCGGCTCGTCTGGCTGTTTGTGCGTCCAGAACTCTCTGATAAGCTTTTTGTTTCTGTAGATTTCCGGATAAAATTAAATCATCCAGCGCTTTTTGTGATTTCAGATGGTTCAATTCTGCAGATTTTAACTCAGCCAACAATTGCTCAGGCACCTCAAGTTTTATGATCACCTGTCCTGCTGTAACCATCTGACCTTCTTCTACCAGAACTTCCTGCATTCGGCCATTTGTGGGTGAAATGATTTGAAGTTCGTTGTCAGGTACAATTTCTCCTTCTGCTATGATCATGTCAGATGGATTTTCCTGAAATGATTCATAAACTACTGGTGTTGGCTCACTGACAGTAAAGGTATCACAAGCGACAAGAAAGACTGATAATCCAATGATTGTTATGAATAAGAAGAATTTTTTATTCATATTTCCCTCCAATTTTCATGTTTGAAATATATTTTTATAAATACAAAAATATTGATCTGAGTAGTTTTATTCATACGCTAATACCTCTCGAATGGTGAGACGAGTAGCATTTCTGGCAGGAAAATAACTGGCTACCAGGGATAATAAAATCAAAAGAAAGAACCACAATATGATCCCTTTCGCAGTCATTACGAATTCAGATTGCGCTTTAAAGATTGCCAGGTTAACCAAATTAGTCAGCACTATAGATATAGGAATTGAAGCCAGGATACCAATTACATAACTGGTTAGTCCAATAAACAGACTCTCAAAGGTGACTAATCGGGTAATTACAGAATCATATGCACCAATTGCTCGTAAAATTCCAATTTCTGCTGTTCTCTCCAGAACATTCAAACTGAGGGTTCCACTCAGTCCAATCCCTCCCACGATACCTGTCAGGACAGAGAGAAACAATAGCAGGTAAATCAATACCTCAATTTTCTCCAGTCCCTGTTTCGTAATTTCCTCGCGAGCTATGATTGAATTTACTCTGTAACCAGATGTACTCAGGTGCTCATCAATCATGTTTGTGCTCTTCATTTGATATGACAGATCATGCTCCTGAGTTACTACCCGATAAGATACAGCGTGGGATGGTGAGTTTAGGATTTCTGCCAGGTTGTTGTAAGAAGTAAATGCATATTTTTGATCCAACCCGGTGTAATTGAAGATTCCTACTACCGTCCAGTAATTTTCTTTTCCGTTGATATCCAGAACGATTTGATCTTGAGGTTTAAGTTCTGGATAAGTATTCCAGAAAGCATCATTAACCACAAGTGTATATTGCTCACCTGGCAGTACCCATCGTCCTATATTCACAACCGGTTTCATTAACGTACTGTTTTGTGGTGGACCCACCAGTAGGACATTTTCAGTGGTATTGGTGGTTTTTAACAATGCGGTAGTTGCCATCCAGGCTTCTGACATAACAACTTCGGGTACTTGTTGTAATTGGTGATTTATCTCTTCGATTGGATAGTTTCGATCCATATTGATGAAAATATCCGCCTGGTTATATTGGAGAACTCGCTCAATCTGTTTAGTAAGCGATAATTCAACATTAAAAACAGAAATAAAAATCGCACAACCCAGAGATAGGGTAAAGATGGTTAACAGGAGGCGGCCTTTCTGGCGGAAAGTGTTGCGAATGCCGAGGGTGATGATGCCGTCTTTACTGCGAAAATTGTCCAGCCAGAGATCAAATCGACCTGGTTTTGAGGCATGATTAATCAAATTGGCTGTCAGCGCTTTATGGATGGGAATGCTGGCTCCCTGGATAATCGGTTTCAATGCGGACATTACTGGAATGATTAGCGTGACAATAGCTTGAATGAGGATTACTTCCGGAAGATAAATAAATAAGTTTGGCGTTAATAATCTGCCATTCAGCACAGGTAGGATGTTGGCACACATCATTCTCCCAACGAAGGCACTGGCAGGAATTGCGATCATTAAAGAAATCAGACTGAAGAAAATCACTAAAGCCAGATACATTCCAATGATCTGGTTGCGTTGCCCTCCTACCAGTTTAATGACCCCAATCTGGCGAATATGTTGTGCCATAAGCGCATTCATGGTGTTGATAATCAAGGAACTACTTAAAATCAGTATGAATATACCAATAAACCCTATAATCACGGCGATGGCATTGGAGTAATTGGCATAAGGTTGATCAGTGGAAAGGTTAACGGTTTGATTGAGTATCCTACGTCCACTGTTTTCTATTTCTTCACTGACCAATCTGGCTACTTCTTCGATGTTTGCCAGGTCGTTTTGATCACCAGTAACTGTAAGAGCGAGATCATTATATTTTTTTGGTTGATACAAATATTCCAGGGTATCAAGCGTGGTAAATCCTATGCGTTCATTGAATGTGATGGCCAGATCGGAGCTATAGTCCATAACGGTACCGGCAACTTTTATTTCCCTTTGGGTCCCATCACTCAGTTCAATTAAAATAATGGAACCTGGTCCAACGGGTAATGTCTCCAACGAACTTTCTGTGATCAAAATTTCTTTATCGTCCGGATAAGTTTTTCCACTTACGGGGGTAAGGATTTTAATGCGTTGATCGGATAAATCATCTACGGCAATGATGCTAAAGGACATCCAATCACCACTCTCAGGATTTTTGACTTTTGCAGAAATGGTAGTTCTACCAATGACATCTTGAACCCGGTTGATTTTTTGTATGGTTTTTACTAGATCTTCATCAAAAGGTTCAGTCTGAATTTGAATATTGGCAGGATTGGTGGAGAGGTAGGTAGTGACCATGCTATCCGGAATGACAAAGAAGCCAATCCCGACCACACCAACGGAGAAAATGCCGATGGAAATTGAAGCAATGATTAAAAATGACCGGGCTTTATTTTCCCAAAAATCGGCTACCACTTTCTTCCAGCGCGGTCTCATGGTTTCTTTTCCCGATCTCCAACGGAGGGTAACGATTGCCGTTTTTCACTGACAATTCTGCCATCAACCAGTTTCAGAACCCGTTTCGCACGCATAGCCAGGTCTTCATCGTGAGTTACCATGATGATTGTTTTCCCAGAGGAAGATAGTGCCTGGAAAATATTAACTATTTTTTCTGCTTCACCTGAACTCAGGTTTCCAGTTGGTTCATCAGCGATAAGGATAGGCGGATCATTTGCTAAGGCTCTTGCGATAGCAGTACTTTGTTGTTGACCACCGGAAACCATGTAAGGTCTTTTTGGAGCATATTTTTGTAAGCCCACCTGGTTCAACAAATCCTGTGCCCGTTCCAATCGTTCGCTATGGGAAAATTTACCTGCGATCTGCATGGGCAGCATGACATTTTCCACGAGCGATAAAACAGGAATTAATTGGTAAAACTGGAAAACAATCCCCAGGTTTTCACCTCGCCATTTGGCCATTTCTGTCTCAGGAAGACGATGAATCTGCTTACCATCCACGAGGACTTCTCCGGAGGTCGGTTTATCAATTCCGGTGATCATATTCATTAAAGTAGATTTTCCACTGCCAGATCTGCCGACTACCGCTGTGAATTCATGTTGATGAAAAGCAATGGTTATATCGCTCAAGGCCACAAACTGCATGGATGCTGCTTGAAAAATCTTGCTTAAACTCATTAATTTAATGAATGGAGGGAATTGGTTCAAATCAGACATGTTTCCCTCTTTTTGCTTCTTTCCTGATCACGCCATCCACCAATAAAAAGAGATGATCAAACAATGGTAATAATTGTTGATCATGGGTAACCATCACCACTGTCTTTCCGGTTTTAACGATCTGTTTGAATATTTTGAAGATGACCAGGCTGGTTTGGGAATCTAATGATCCGGTGGGTTCGTCCGCCACTATGATTTGTGGATCATTGATCAATGCACGTGCGATGGCTACCCTTTGGCGTTGCCCTCCCGAAATTGAAGCAGGAGATTTTTGGGCATGTTCTGCAATTTCGAGTTGGGTTAGGATCTGCATGGCTCGTTTTGCACTGCTCGTTCGGGAATAATCGCCACACAAATCCAGTGGCAACAGGACATTATCCAGAATGTTGATCTGGTTCAGTAATTCGAAAGATTGAAAGACAACCCCCATCGTTTTACCACGCCAATGGGTCATTTTCTCCTGGTTGGAATGATGGAGAGGAAAGCCATTAATCCAGAGTTCTCCTTCTGTCAGGCTATCCACGCCCGTCAGAACATTTACCAGGGTGGATTTTCCCGCGCCGGATTTACCAATCACACCCACAAAAGAACCCTGTTCTATGTTCATATTTACCTGATGTAAGGCATCAACATTTCCCGCGGGGGAAATGTAAGTTTTGGTTACATTCTTCAATTCAATATAGTTGGTTTTGTTAGTTGCCATCATTAAATTTACTTCTGTATTTTATTTTACAAATGAAGTGTTATTATGTATAAATATCCTAGAATTTTCTGATCGTTAAGTCAATCATGTTTTCCTAATGAGGTTTTATGACCTGTAAATAAATTTACAGAAAGGATTGAAATGTCAATGAAAGACTCAAAAGATTTAAGAGTACGCCGCACCAGAAAGTGGTTGCAGGAAGCACTCTTATCACTCATGCTTGAAAAACCATTTACAAAAATCTCAATTGCTGAGATCACTGATCAGGCTCAGGTATCTCGTCCAACTTTTTATTTGCATTATCGAAACAAGGAAGAAGTTTTAGAAGATTATCTGGATTCCATGTATGAAAAGTTTATGATCGATATGGGACCCTATCTGGATTCCATTATTCAGGGAAAAATGGCGGTGAAATTTTTTGAACAGATCGCTGATCAAGCGGTGTTTTTACGATCGTTAATTGATTCCGAAGTCTCAAATCTCGTAATGAATAAATTACATAAGTATTGTTATGATGTCATTAAGCAATCTTTAGACCAGGCACCTTACCCATCCATAGAAGGAACAACCTGGGATTTTGTCATCGCCAGTATTGCCGGTAGTGTTTATGCGATGAGTATCCGTTGGTTACAAATGGACATGCCACAAACACCGAAAGAAATGGGGGAATTGACCATGCGATTAATCCGGCCAGGGATTCGGGAAATGTTAATTCAGGGCGGAGAATAGATTTTATTTATCCTATACAATTTTGTATAGGATAAATAAACAGAATAAAAAAGGTCATTTGTAAATTTGATACCTGATTCCTTTTCGCTCGTAATAATATTTGGTAAGATCAAACTATGACAGCAGAAAATAATGCCAATTCACTTTTGATGCAAACCCTGGAAGGTGTGCTGGAAAGAATCACTTTTCAGAATGATGAAAATGGTTATACCATTGCGAAAATTCTTCCAAAAGGAAAGATCCAACCGGTCACAGTTGTGGGAGCATTAGCAGGTGTCCAGGTCGGAGAATCGTTGGTATTAACTGGAACCTGGATCAATCATCAACAATATGGGCGTCAATTTGAGGTAAAGTCATACCAGGTGCGTTATCCGGCTACACTGGAAGGCATTCGCAAGTACCTGGGTAGCGGGTTGATCAAAGGGGTTGGTCCGGTGACCGCCAGAAAAATTGTAGATTTTTTTGGGTTAAAAACACTGGATGTGCTGGATAAGACCCCAGAAAAAATTCTGGAAGTGCCAGGAATAGGGCCTTCCAAAGCGGACCTGATTGGCACAGCCTGGATTGAGCAACAACAGATTAAGGAAGTGATGCTGTTTCTACAAAGTCATGGTGTTAGTGCCAGCCTGGCTGTTAAGATTTATAAGCAGTATGGCGAAAAATCGATTCAGGTGGTGCGGGAGACTCCCTATCAATTAGCGCGTGATATTTTTGGTGTAGGCTTTAAAACAGCTGACCAGATAGCGCAAAAATTGGGGCTCGCCATGGACTCGCCGGAACGAATTCAAACCGGGTTGTTGTATGCTCTGGGAAATCTGAGTAATGAGGGGCATTGTTTTGCTACCCCGGATCAACTTCTGGCTGAGACAGTTCCTTTACTGGATCTGCCAAAGGAATTATGTTCTGCTCAAATCGAAAACCTGATTGCACAGGAAGCTATTATCGCTGATAAAGAAGTGCTATATCTGCCCCCGTTTTATCATGCAGAAAAAGGCGTTGCCAACAAACTCCTGCGGATCATGCATAGCAGCCTGGATCGGTTGGGAACATTTAAAAAAGTGAACTGGCAGTTAGCTTTTTCGGTTCTGGATCGATCCAGTCAGATTCAATTGACAACACAACAGAAACTGGCCATCCAGACTTCATTAACTGAAAAGGTTAGTGTGCTCACGGGTGGTCCTGGTACGGGGAAAAGCACGATCACCGGATCCATCATTCAGCTCCTGAAAGAACGGCATGCATCTGTTTTGTTGGCTGCTCCTACTGGCAGGGCAGCAAAACGATTAACGGAAACTACCGGTTTACAGGCAAAAACCATCCATCGATTGTTAGAGTTTACACCTTCAGAAGGGGTAAATTTTGCCCGTGATCGCGAAAATCCGCTGGATGCTGACCTGATTATCATCGATGAAACATCCATGGTGGATATTTTGCTGATGAATCATCTGCTTAATGCTGTGGAAGTCGGTTCGCATATCCTGTTTGTAGGTGATATGGACCAGTTGCCTTCCGTTGGTGCAGGCAATGTGTTGCGTGATTTGATCGAGAGCAATGTGATTCCTGTGATTCGTCTGGATACGATTTTTCGGCAAGCGGAAGATAGTTACATCATCGTGAACGCACATCGTATCAATAATGGTGAAATGCCATTGATTTCCAAAGATGCTGCTGATTTCTTCCTGTTTCCAGAAACGGACGCCATCAAAGCTGCTGATTGGGTGGTTGATCTGGTCAGTCAGCGGGTGCCGAATAAATTTGGATTTGACCCAATCCGGGATATCCAGGTGCTGGCGCCCATGCATCGTGGAGCCAGTGGGGTGACCGAATTGAATGAAAGGTTACAAAATGCCCTCAATCCCGAAGATCCACGAAAAGCAGAAGTCAGGCATGGATCAAGAGTTTTCAGGGTAGGTGATCGGGTAATGCAAATTCGCAATGATTATGACCGCCAGATTTTTAATGGGGATCTGGGAATGATCGCTAGTATCGATACCGAAAACCATATTGTTCTGGTTAATTTTGAAGAACGGTTGGTGTCCTGCGAGACAGTGCAATTCGACGAGTTGGTACATGCTTATGCGATCAGCATTCATAAATCCCAGGGATCTGAGTTTCCGGTGGTGGTTATTCCTTTACTCATGCAGCATTATATGATGTTACAGCGCAATCTTCTTTATACGGCTGTAACCCGCGCCAGAAAGCTGGTGGTGATGGTGGGAGATAAAAAATCGATTGGAATGGCTGTGCGTAATAATAAAATTGCTTTACGGAATACTTACTTGAAAGAACGCTTGCAAGTGGAACCAGAGAAAGAAAAAAGTAATACACTATGGCATGTTAATTGAAATGCAGTAAGTTTTGAATTTTTTGATTTTTATCTGCTTTCGCTGGTTACGCAAACCAGCCCAATCCCATTCGGGCCAACATGTGCCCCAACCGCTGGTGTAACCATCTGATAAATGGGCTGGTTACTTTCAGGGATCAAAGAATTGGCTTTCTGGTAGAGCCACCTGGCTGCCTCCAATGCCTGCGTGTGTACAACAGAAACATGCTCCAATGGTCCTAAATTACGTACATAGTTTAACATGCGCTCAATTGCTTTACCACGCGTCCTGACTTTTTCAAAAATGGGTATACCGGCATGAAAGGTCATCAAAGGTTTGATTCGAAGCAAGGATCCGATTCCCCGCATGGCGAGATTGATCCTCCCACTGAGATGCAGGAATTTTAATGTGTCTAATAGGGCATAGACGTAAGTACGTTTTCCCAATTCGGT
The DNA here is from genome assembly GCA_963765655.1 of uncultured Chloroflexia bacterium. GTDB lineage: Bacteria > Chloroflexota > Anaerolineae > Anaerolineales > Anaerolineaceae > UBA6170. The sequence goes on along the minus strand of CAVXXH010000003.1, from coordinate 68,807 downwards.
GACTTCGTTCTTGATCTCAGCTACATTCGCCCCATCCAAAGCCATTTTTGAGGCAGCAATTACCTGTAACCCCGCACCAAGTGATAGTTGTTGCGAATCATGAACAATCACAGGAATGTTAGATTGATTAGCTGCTGTAAGTACGATGTTATAAATGCTGCTCATATTCGAGGCGACATGAATCGAGAAAATCTGGTCGAAGCCTTGTTCAGCCGCATCCTGAAAGACATGCAGATAAGTTTCTGGCCCTGGGGCAGCTGTTTTCGGATGTTGCGGAAAGCTATCCAAACCATCATAAAATTGTTTACGGGTCATTTCAACCCCATCCAGATAGCTCTGATCGCCTATGTTGATGTAAGAAGGAACCACTTTGATGTCATATTGCTGAATCAATTCATCGGGGATGTCGCAGACACTGTCGGTTACTACCTTGATGCGCATATTGCCTCTTTGAGGGGATAGGTTTCATAGAATAGAAAATAATATAAAATAAAACACATAGAGAAAGTAAAGATGTTAGCTCTAGAATAATTATTATTGTATGCCTTAAAGGAAAAAAATGAAAAAGAAATCTACTTTTGATATTCTAGTTTTGAATGCCCGACCTGCAGCTGGCAAAAGTGAAGTGATCGATTATTTGAAACGCTGTTCCATTGAAAAAAGAAAAAAACGGTTCATGATTTCCGAATTTGAGGAAATTGATGATTTTCCGATGTTGTGGACCTGGTTTGAAGAGGATGATATTTTACAAAAAATGGGACTACCCAGATTGCACAGTGATGAGCAAGGTTATTTCAAAGGCGACCATCTCTGGCATTTGCTCATCCGACGTATGTGCTTTGATTATCAAAAGAAGGTGACCCGAATCCCTGATTACCATCAAACTCATACAACCATTATTGAATTTTCCAGAGGTAGTGAGCACGGCGGGTACCACGATGCCTACCAACACTTATCCAAAGAAGTCGTTGAACGAATGGCTATTTTATATCTGGAAGTATCTTACAGTGAATCCTTGCGCAAAAATCGAGCACGCTTTAACCCGGATGAGCCGGATAGCATCCTGGAACATGGCTTGCCCGATAAAAAATTGGAACGCCTATACAAAGAGGTTGATTGGCATGAATTGACCAAAGCTGATCCCGCCTACCTGAATATTCAAGGTGTCAGGGTTCCGTATGTGGTTTTTGATAACGAGGATGATGTCACCACAGATCGTGGTGATGCACTAGGAAACCGGCTGGAAGCCAGATTGCAAACACTCTGGCAACGCTGGATCAACAAATAATCAAGTTATTTCTCTTCAAACTGACTTTGATTTTTTCTTATTGAAAAATAGAATAACCATTAACAGAAGGGCTCCTGCAGATCCAGCAATCAAGTATGGAAATAATGGGGTCTTTTGCATATTTGTATTATTGATTGGCGATTGATTGACTTCCGATTCGGAGATTGTTTGTCTGGCTTGTAAAGACTCAGGCAGAAGACTAGAAAATTCAGGAATTATAAGAATGGATGTAAATTCTTCATCAAGAAATATGTCAACCCATCCTGACAAATTTTTCTGAATCTGATCTCCAGTTAATACCTGGTTTCCTACCAAAATCAGGGGAACACCGATATTGTTTTTTGTAATCCCTAATCTTTCTGCCATTTGATAAAAGCGGTCAACTTCTTCGACTTCCTTCAATTCGATCTGATGAATGTAAATCTGGCTACTGTAGGTCTGATTAATTTGTGGAAGCAAGGAGTTTAATACCTCCTCGCAGTGTTCACAACCCTCCATCCAGAATAAGATAATCACAATATCAGCATTTTCATTTGTATTGAATGCTGGTTCAACTTTTTTGGCCTCATCCACTTCAGATGGGTCGCAGTCTGGATCGGAGAACGAACAAATATCACTCTCTTGTTCCGTTTCAAGGAATCTCGAAGGATTAGTGTTATCTGTATGATCATCATTAATATCTTTTGCATTGACATTCAAAATTGATGTAGATGAAATATTGGTCAGTACAAACAGGAATCCTATTATGAAAATTATGATTGAAAATGAGAAAATTACTCTTCGTTGGCAGTTCATTTGTGATTCCTATCCTTTATTCATTTAATATAACCATTATGGATTCGAATTTTTAATGTTTGAATTGAGTGAATATTTGTCTGAAATCTATTATCAATTATTTTCCTGAAAAAATGAATTCATCACTTTGAGAAATATTCAAATCTAAGAATATGATTTTAGTGGATTTAATTCTTCACGAGTAGTGGAAAATATCACATTTTTAATTATAAAAACTGATATGGTTTAGTTTACCCCCAGAACCTACTTATTGAAAACCAATTAATCAGCCAGGTTTGTAACATAAACCAGGTCTGAATAATGATCTGAGAAGCGCAGTATAATAAAATTTATCTATTAGATTGATATAGTCAAAAAAGTAAACTACCAGAAGTTGGAAATAATCATTCCAGATTACTCATTTCGTAGTTTACACAGGAGGTTCAACCTATGGGGATGGGACACCAGAAATGGTCTCAATTTGTTCAGGCAAGTAATGAGACCCCAAAAGTATCGAAAACATTATTAAAGCGAGTCCTCGATTATGCCAAGCCATATCGCACGCATATTATCTGGATGTTGGTGTTAATCCTGATGACTTCCGCTCTCGGGTTGATTTCCCCACTCATTCTGCGCGAATTAATCGACCGAACGCTACCGGATAAGAACCTTGATAACCTGTTATTGTTAGCAGGAGCCTTATTAATTGTGCCGATTTTGAGTGGTGGATTAAGAATTATTCAACGGCGTTTAAATGCCAGTGTGGGTGAAGGCGTCATTTATGACTTGCGGGTGGCCTTATATGAACGCTTACAACAAATGAGTTTGCATTTTTTCAAGCATACAAAGCTGGGAGAATTAATCAGCCGCTTAAATAATGATGTTATTGGCGCGCAAAATGCCATCAGCAATACCATTGTCAACCTGGTTACGAATGTGATTCAGGCGGTGGCGATTTTAATTGTATTGGTTACGTTAGAATGGCGACTTACCTTGGTCAGCATCATCATCATGCCTATATTCCTGGTTGTGACGAAACGCCTGGCGAATGTATTACGAGAGATTGCCCATCAGGCAATGGATTTAAACGCACGAATGAATGCGATGATGAACGAAACCCTGAATATTGGGGGGGCGATTCTGGTGAAGCTCTTTGGCAGACAAAAAACCGAGGTAAACAGGTTTGAACAACGGGCCAGGCAAGTGCGCGATATTGGCATACGCAGGGCAGTGATTGGAGTCTCTTTCTTCGTGATTATTGGATTGGTGAGTGCGATCGGTTCAGCGCTGGTGTATGGTTTAGGTGGTTACCTGGTCATCAAGGATGCATTGACGATTGGAACGATTGTCGCCTTTGGGGCTTACCTGACGAGTCTTTACTCCTCTTTGGAAGGTCTGGCGAATGCACCGGTGGAATTTGCCACCTCGATGGTCAGTTTTGAACGCGTGTTTGAGGTGATCGATTTACCGAGGGATATCCCGGAAAAAGAAAATGCAATTGTGCTCAAGGATATTCACGGTCAATTAACATTTGACCAGGTCTGTTTCCGCTACGATGATCAATCAGGTGGATTAACTGATGTGCGTCGTTTTGGTAGAGTCGATCAGGTGGATGCTGTTTTATCCGACCAGGAAAAAGATGAACAAAAACCTGATGAAGAAAATCCCGTATCACAGGCGCGGGTCACTGCGCTGGAGGATATCTCCTTTCAGGCGAATCCTGGTCAACTGGTGGCATTGGTTGGACCTTCCGGTGCTGGAAAGACCACCCTGACTTACTTAATCCCCCGGCTGTATGATCCGAATGAAGGCCGGGTAATGATTGATGGGATCGATGTGAGAGATGTTACACTTGATTCGTTGGGTGATCAGATTGGCATGGTTACTCAGGAGACGTACCTGTTCCACGACACGATTCGCACCAATTTGAGTTATGCTCATCTGGATGCCAGTCTGGCAGACTTGGAAAAAGCTGCCAAGGCTGCAAATATTCATGATTTTATTATGGGACTACCGAATGGTTATGACACCATTGTGGGCGAACGTGGTTATCGGTTGAGTGGTGGAGAAAAGCAACGTATCGCTTTAGCCCGGGTGATTCTTAAAGACCCGCGCATTCTGGTGCTGGATGAAGCCACCAGTCATCTGGATAGCGAATCAGAGGCACTGATCCAGGATGCATTAAAACGCGTTATGTCTGGAAGAACCAGCATTGTGATTGCACACCGCCTGAGTACGATTCTGGCAGCCGATCAAATCCTGGTGATTGACCGTGGCAGGATCGTTGAATCCGGAACACATACAGAACTGATTACGGTAGATGGTATCTATGCCCATCTTTACCGGACTCAATTTGCAGAGAAGCAACAATAAAAAAAAGCAGAGAAAATTCAATTTCTCTGCTTCCTCAATTGAATAGGTTTCATTTTCAATAGGGAATACTACCTGGCTTTTCAATGCCATAACGGTGTAAAGCTGTGTCCAGGATCATGTTTACCAATTCATGATGTTCGATACCCTCTGCAGCAGCTTCGATGACAATATCAGAAATACCCGGAGAAAGACCCGGTAAGGGGTTGATTTCCAGAATGTATGGTTTCCAGTTATTGCTGGCGTCCAATCGAAAATCAACACGGGAAACATCCAACGCTCCGGTTACACGGAAAACGGCAGCTGCGTACCAGTTGAGATCCTCAATCATTTCTGAATCCAGGGGAGCCGGACAGACATAATTGAGTTGATCAGCCAGATCAACCTTTAGACGGTTGCTATACACCACATCGGTATCTTTGAATGGTTCGAGATCAACTTCCATTGGGGGGAAGAAATGCAGACCCTGTTGAATACGTGGTAAATCCTCATCATGAGGCAGTCGTCTGGCTGTGGGGCCGACCAGATTTCCCACAAATCCGACCGTAACTTCACGCCCTTCAATATAGCGTTCTGCCAGTGCAGGTTGTTTATAACGTTTGAAAATTTCTGCGATCTGCTCTCGTAATTCTTTCTCATCCTTTACAATAGATTTACCGCTGACACCCATACCGGTGCCTTCCCGGCTTGGTTTAACAAACAGTGGAAATCTTAAATCGTCATTAAGCGGCTCATCCACACGTTCAAAAACCTGAAATTCAGGCGTTGGTAATTCATGCCAAAAGAGTACCCGCTTGGTCATGGGTTTGTCCAGAGTTAGCGCCAGTGTCATCACTTTGGAGCCTGTATAAGGAATCCTCATCATTTCTAGAATGGCAGGAACCTGGGCTTCACGCCCATCGCCAAAATGACCTTCGCAGATATTGAAACAAATATCCGGTTGATATTTGTTCAAAGTTTCTACCAGTGTTATGTTTCCTTCTAAAAATTCACACTCATGACCCCCGGTTTTTATTGCCTCTACAATCGCAGTAATGGTTTTTGTTGAATCCAGATCATCCCATTGATCATCTGAGAATTCTTCAAATTTTGGTGCGTTTTCTTTGGCATTAGCCAGCAAGGCAACCTTTAATTTTTTCATTTTTCTATTAAATTCACCAATCCTTTTTGCTTTTTTTTGTTTATTATCACACTTATTGGAAATTTGTGTTCACGAATTTTTATTGATTCCAGTCATCCTCAAAATTAGGTTCAGGTTGATCGAATTCAATATCAGAATTATTTTCTGCAAAATCAAGTTCAATAGGATTCAATCTAACCACTTTTAATAATTCAGAGCAGCCAGGGCAAATACATCTTTTTGCTGCAGTTGGTTTTATTAAACGAACATCTGAATGGCAATTAGGGCAGGTTGCATAAATCATAATCGTAATTATCCTAAAAAAATCTCAAAATTAAAAATTGACCATTTTAAATATTGCTTCCCAGGCAAGCTTGTTGTAGAATCAACATGATTAAAATTTAATCAACAACTTACTTACTGAAAGAATTTTACATCGATCTAAAAAGGAATCAAATTATTGCATAATACAAGAGCTTCTTATTACCACTTAATCATGAGTTCATTTGAATAATTGAAAGGTATTCACTTCTTTTGATGTTATTTGTTTGTTTTGATTTATAGGAGTTTTTATTATGTTCGAAGCAGTCTGCCCTGCTTGTGGTGAAGATATTAAGTTTGAAGGAGACTTACAAGTCGGGCAAAATATAGTTTGTCCAAAATGCCAGGAGTTGTTAGCTGTTGTGATGACTGATCCGTTGATCTTTGATCTTTATACATTTGCCACTGCTGTCCCGCAGTGGTTTGATAGTGAGAAGCAAGAAGCAGCGAAGAAACATGAACGGAAGAACAAGCATCACCATGAAGAAATTGATGAAATTAAAGATGAATTAAACTGGCGAAAATCCAGTAAGAAAATACGAAATAAACCCAGGCTAGACTGGTAGAAAAATCTTAAATTTGTACTTTCATAATCACCTGTAGGGCCCCTTAACCAGAGGAGATTGTTGGTTAAATACACATTGCCTGATAATCTTGGATCTTCATCGTATTGGTTTGTAAAAATTTAAGAGACTTTAAAATTACTCTGATATTAACCAGGAAATGAAAGAAACACATGTTTACAAATCGGTTAAGAGATGGGAATGAAAAAATGAGTCTGGTAACTTTCCTGATGGTGTTGAACAAGAAAAGGAGTTTTTGAGAATATCCCTCTCAAAAACTCCTTTAGAAAATGTCTAATATTGTATATTACTTACGTGCACCATTTATGATCCAGATACGGACTCGTTCAAGTTCTTCTTCACTGAATTGACCAGGATGTTCAATGCCAGGAGCCTGATTTTGTATTATCAGACTTTCGTCTGGCCTACCTGGAATTACTGCCATTCCACTGTCACCTCCCTGAATGATGCCGCTATATGTTTTGACTGATAAACCACCAGATTCACCATGACAGAGCCCGCATTTTTGTTCAAAAACATAATCAATGCCACCGTCCCAGGTATTTGCCACCATCATGTCAGGAGTTGGTGAAGGAACAGGGGATGGAATTGGGGTTGGCGTGCGTGGCACAAAGACATCCACATCAGCATATACGCGTGGAATGGTCGTTATGGCTGTTTCTTCATAATTCGCCAGGAAAATAACAAAAGCAACCATAATCACAGAGAAAACAACGGAAACCGGGGTGAATACTTTCATGCGCTTCTTGTAAACCACTGGATCAATTTCTGGATCAGGTTCGCCAGCTTCAATTTTTTCCAATTCAAGAGCATGTTCTTCCACCATTTCATGATGAGTCATATGACCTTTAAACATGGACCAATTCCATTGTTTGATATGCACGTGATAGAAATGCCACAACAAAATAGCAAGAACCGCCAGCACAGCTTCCAACCCGTGAGCAACTTTTGCGGCCGGGACAATTTCTCCAGGAAGGAGTCTGGTGGTAAGAATGGGATTCCAGAGCATGAAACCGGTCAAACCCATCAGGAAGTAACCCCAGATCATCGCCAGATATTCTAATTTTTCAGTGTAGTTGTACCGGGGCATTTTAGGTGCTTCTTTTTTGAGACCCACATTATGTAACAATGAATTAATTGCATCGAAGATATCTTTTATGACCGGCATCATTGAGGCTTCTTTGCGCTTTACATAAACAAGGTAGCCCATCAGAATGAAGTGGTAAACACCTTCGAGGAAAAAGATAACCGCTGAAATTCTGTGAATAATGCGTACCATTTCAATTCCCCCAAGGAAACTGATTATGGCAATGGAAACACTGTTGAGTGCATATTTCTGAACCAGCCCGGTTACTGCAAGGGTAGAGAATGATAAGATCAACAAGATATGTTCAAGACGTCTGGCAATATTAAAGCGTTCGTATTTCTTGCTCTGATCACTCATGGGTAACCTCCTCACCTTCTACTGTAACTTCGACAGGTTTTGGTTTTATGAATTTCATGCGGAGACGGCGATAAATATCACTAAGAACAAATATTGCCATACCTCCCAAAACACCTGGGATCATATATTGATAAAACAAGGTTACGTAATAAACGATAGGGTATTTGTCTTTATCCGGAATGTAATGGCTCAGCCAGGTGTCCGGAAAATTGGTGGTAGCATCCGGATGACAACTCTGGCAGGCAACCAACATGTTCTGTTTGACAGATAGTCCTTTGTTTGGATCATTTACCGAAAGAATATTATGAATACCATGGCAATCGTAACAAACCGCTTTGTTGGTTGTCTGGCCTGGTTCAGTGACTTCAAATAGCGTAACAGTTGTACCGTGGAAATCAGCTACGTAGGTATCCAGAACTTGTGTGGAAAGACCATACTTATCCATGATGGCTGCACTGGTGTGGCAATCAGCACAAAGATAAACAGAACTATTGCGGAATTCGGCTGTGCTGGTATCTGCCATGGTATGAACACCGTGACAATCAATACATCCAGGGACATCCTGATTGTCATCATTTATCATAGCTTCACCATGAACGCTTTTGGCATATTCCTGATAAATACCATTATGGCAATTCGCACACACCTCAGAATGCTCTGTTTTGGTGAGTTCTTCCATGTAGGGTTGGGCATGAGGGTCATGACAGTTTGAACAGGTTGGAGCGTTTGGATCTCCCTGGCTCAGCAATAGACCATGGATGCTATCTTTGGTCAGATTTGCCTGTACTTCATGACATTCAACACAGGAGGCATCTCGTTGAACTTGATACTCGTGTAATGACTGAGCAGTTTTTATGGGATGAGGAAAACCAGAAATATCTTTATGACAATGCACGCAGGTTACATCATTACGATCATGAGTAGAATTGGCAAAATCGGTCACGTCGATCTGAATATATAAGCTTTCCCCACTGGGCAGTTGCACTGGATTATATGCTTCTGCATGACAGCTAAGGCAATAAAGATTGGATGTCGTGTCAATTTGTGGTTCGGGATCGTCTTCAGATTGAGCCACCACAATTTCTGGGGTATTCAACAGTCCTGCAAAGAAAAACAATAAACCAATTGCAGCTAGGAGAAGAAGTACTCGACCGATGTTGAGGAGATTATTTCTCTTCATATGTTTCTCCTTGTTCAAATGTCAGATAGGGAAGTTTCATTTTGTGAAAAAAACTTTCTTTTTGATTATGAAGATTAATTATATATTAAAAAAAGACATTTATTTGCTGCAAAAATTGCACAAAGATTAAAATAAAATTAATGTTGTGAATATTTTCACTTTGATGTCCATTTTTTACAATATGATATCTGTCTATAATCAATTGATCGATATCCCTTTTTGATGATTATTGGGTTATCGTATCATATAGTTTTTACTTATAGAATTCGTTTAACTTAAATATTTGCTCTGATTTGCAAGTGAGATAACATGATAGGTGAATGGAATTTGATCTTTAAAATAAGAGGCTGGTGTCATTGAAACCAGCCTCTTTTTTCGCTCATGGTTATTTTATTCTTTTGCTCCAGCATTTATCCAGGCAATTATTTGTTCTAATTGTTGATTGGTTAATTGGCCGAAATGGGGAGGTTCTGTTTGTTGTGCCAGCACCAAAAGACTATTTTCTGCATCACCGGGAATCACGATTGCGCCTTTATCCCCGCCCTCCATAATGGTTTCATAACTACTGAGGTTGACCCCAGCTAAACCACCAATGGCGTGACAACTCAAACATATGGTGAAAGAATTGGCAATGGTTGCGTAAGTGAGTGGGAGTCCTTCCTGTTCGGGTGCTTCATTCGGTTCTGGCGTTGGGGTAGCTTCGATTAATGTGCTGAGAATCTGACGTAAGCGCGGCGCGTCAAAACCTGCATATTCCCAGGCCTGACCATGACAACCAGAATTACTGCAGAAAGAGGTATTACTGGATCCACCTGGATCATCCATGGTATGACAATTTTCGCAGGTATTATCAACTATTTCGTGATGAACGGTGATCCAATTTGTATCCTTGTGGGACGAGGGTTCAATACCAGTGCTTACTTCAATATTGGTTATGAAATCTTCGGGACCTGAAACCACCGGAATGGAATGACACAGATTACATTCCAGGCGAACAGCTTCATTTTCACTGGATAAATGTTTTCCATCATGGCAACGGAAGCAGCCTGGTGAGGTTATGTGTTGACTATTATCCGGATGAGTATCCCAGCGCATTTTCTGATCGATAAATACATTTTCCTCGTAATATTTCCAAAGCACCTCTATGGTGGCTTCCAGATCAGTTCGATATTTGGCATATGCAATGGGGAAATTCTGTTCATAATTAGGGAGAAGTTTCTCGATATTTGCACGGGCATCCTCGTAGGTTTCAAAATTTCCCTTCAAGGCTGTCGCTGCATAATTCCGGATGTAGGGAATTTCTGTGTTAATCTCTCCCCTGGCTAACATGTCTTCCACTGCCCGATCCGGATATTCAATTAAATGTGCAGTCCGGTTATGGCAAGACATGCAATCCATACTCACTAATTCTTCTTCATTGATCTGACTGACATCAAAATCCAACTCTGTGTCTACAAATTCCTTATAACTACCATCAGGATTGAGCACGCGAATATAAGGGATTTCCTGCATACGCTCATCAGTTGGGTAGAACAAAACTGGATTCTCGATATGCCAATGAATGCCAAACCCCAATCCTTCCCGCTCAATCCCGCCACCAGTTTTCATAATCAGGTAAGTTGTGGTTTCGGTATTGTTTTCATCCTGAGCAAAATGTTTGAAGTCTATTAAAGTGTCATTGGAAAAAACCTGTGGATAATGACAGGTCTCACAAACATCTCTGGCAGGGCGCATGTTTTTAGCAACAATTGGATACTCATAATTATTGAGGACCATGGCAGAACCTGTCTGATAGGAATATTGAATTTTTCGAATTATTTGTGTACCTAATTCTGCTCGACCGAGATGACAATCTTCGCAAGTGACTCTGGCATGGTCAGAATTAATATGCGTGACATGCTGGGGGGGCATTGTATGGCAGGTGGTACCACAGAAATCGATGGTATTGGTGTATGCCCACGCTTCTGTAGAAAAAAGTCCTGCGGCGATAATTAAAATAATAATAATTCCATACGGCAAAAGCTTCATACCAATGTTAGTCTCGGGTGGAGGAAAGAAAATTTTCTTAATCCAATTACCCTTTTTTTTCATGGTATTCTCCTTAATATGTTGATTGTGCTTTTTGGAACGATCGGAACTGAAATTAAAAAATCCCATGGGTGATTCACCCATGGGATTTTTTTAATAAGATTTATGGTCGAACGAGCCCGGTTAAATCACCACCAACATTCTCAATTGAATCATACAATACTTGCAGAATGTAAGTAGGATTGTGGGCATAAGCACCTGGATCCTTCATGGCATATTGGTAATTGTAGGCTGCTCTTAGCAGTCTGGGTGTCCAGCTTTTGTAGCCATTCGAATTACTGGCTTCTTCAGGATCGACAACGCCATTTGCATTGGTATCATTGAAGAAATAGGGGTATGTATGGGAATCATAAACTAATGGATTTCCTTGTTCAGCGGAGTTCTCTTTGATCCCCTCATACAGTTTTTCTGTAAGTGTTTCCACTTCACCATAAATACCTTCAGTAGCTCCATCTCCATCATAGTCGTCAACCAATTTTATTCGGATAGTTTTTGGATCTTCTGTTTGGTGACAGCCCTGGCAGGTTTCAGCTTTGACTTCAAGACCATGAACATCATGACAGTCTACACAGGTCGAAAAACCTACAACGTGGACATTCAGTCCAGCGTATGTTTTGCCTTCATATTCGTAAACTCCTTTGGCATCGGTACCAAACATGGTTGCACCGGCTGCGAAATAGTGAACGTTTCTGAAGCTAAGACCTTCTACCACAACATCATCACCTGCTTCACCAATGACTCGGTTTACACTGACGGTTGACTCACGACCCTGGTGACAATTGAGACACAGGTTGGCGGAAGGTTTATCCGTGAAGCCTAATTTTGCTCCACTGGGGAAGGTTACAGTCTCAAGAGCATAGACCGCTGGCCATTCAGCTGTGTTATGGCAGGTTTCACACCATAATCCACTGGTTGGTGCGTTCGAAATATTGACACCTTCTTTGATGAATTGTGGTAAGCCAGTAGCGGAGTGACATTTGGCACAGGAGGCAGGTACAGCACCATCCGCATCCCAATGTCGCCAGGCTTCGGTGTTGCTGGCAAAGTGACCGGCATCATCACGGGCAGCGGTGCTCAGATCAACAGGTGTGTCAACGACCGTATTGAGATCAGCGATTGAATCATGCAAGAGCTGAACCAGGTATTTTCCACCGTGAGCATATCCGCCGGGATCTTTGCTGACTGTCTGGAAGTTATAGGCAGCTTTGACCAGACGGGGTGTCCAGGATTTATAAGCATTGTCAAATACCGCTTCGTCTTCGGTTAATTCACCATCAGCATTGGTGTCATTGAAGAAATAAGGATATGCAAGCGGATTATAACCAAGCGGCATTTCGAGGACTTCAGCGGTGTATGTTTGCATAGCAGTGAAGGTCATTTCTTTCAGACCCTCAAGCTCAAAGAATATACCTTCAGCTACATCACCATCCCCATCATAATCAACGAAGGATGATGGTTCTCGGATGGCTCGTAAGTCTTCAACAGTGTTAGCTTCATGACATCCTGCACAGGTTCCCAGTTCCAATTCGAGTGAATGGGGATTATGACAATCCTGGCAAGTTTGTACACCCTCGACATGCTCGAAAAGTGTGTCATAGGTCATACCATCATATTCATAACCACCTTTAACCTCTGTTCCATAACGGCTAACAGCGGCAGCGTAATAGTGAATATTGATGAAACCCAAATCTGCGGAAATAACATCATCTTCCACACCTGCAGTTGTAATAGCCTCATCGACCTGAACCTTGGATGCGCGACCCTGGTGGCAGGTCATACAAACAGCTTCACTCCCCAGTTCCGTGAGTTCAACCCCGGAGGGAAACTTTACGGAGGTTAAAGCTATTGTTGCATCGTTATGGCATGTTTGACACTCAATGACAGTATCAACGGGTGCATTGGCATCAACGACAAACATTTCACTACCATCTGCCCCAACAAAATCCTGAAAACCAGCAGAACTATGGCATGTTGCACAGGCTACCGGTACTTCCATGGGATCTTCTTCGTCCCAGTGGCGGAAAGCTTCAGCTTCTTTGTCAGCATGGGGTGAGTTTTTCCACAATTCCTCAAATGGAGCGGCGACTGTTTCCGGCAGTTCCGGGCAAGGGGCAGGTTCTGGACAAGCCTGGGTGGGGGCAGTCACAGGAACCTCTTCAACAGGTGTTTCTGATGTTTGAGCACAAGCGGAAAGTAACAGAACGGCCAGTCCGAGGATAACAACTAAGGTGAATTTAATTTTTGAATTTACTTTCATGAATCTCTCCTCATTTGAATACAAAATAAAATTGGGTAAATACTTATATATTTACTTATGGCCACCTCCTAGATTAAAATTATATGAGAAATAAAACCAAGTATATCAACTTTCTTTTATTAAAACAATATTAGAAAGTAGACCAATTTTGTCATAATACTATTACGAGAAAATTATTATGTAATAAATAAATTATAATTTCAATTAAACAAGCGTATGTTATTGAGATTGTCACAAATAATATGAATTATTTGAAATTTTATAAATAATATTTTTCGCTTTTATCGAGGTAGATTGAGAATGAAATCTTAAAATTTCCCGAATTATTGGAAATATTTCCAGAAGCGTTAATTTATTATGTATGATTAATACATGAAAATTGGTATTTTATCAGATACGCATAATCATCAAACTAACATTCAAAAAGCGCTGGCAATTTTTAATCAACATAAACCGGATTTGTTGATTTTTTGTGGTGACGCAACAACGGTTGAATCAATTGAATGGTTCTGTGAATATCCAATGAAATACACTTTTGGAAATGGGGATTTTGCGACTGGTGAGATTAAGGTATTTCTAAAGGCATACAACCAATCAAATTTTGCTGGTTACATTTTTACTGGTGAGGTAAAAGGAAAAAAGATTGGGGTTACTCATGGTCACCTGATAAATTATTACGATGAAATGATCAACGATGGAAAATTTGATTATTTATTTATCGGGCATACTCATATACGTATGGATAAAAGAATTGGCAGGACCAGAGTGATCAACCCGGGTGCGTTAGGGGGAACGAGGAAACAGAGCCGTAGTGTTGCCATTCTTGATCTGGATACCGACGAGCTAATTTTCGAGATATTGAAAGATTTTTGATTCAGAAAAATGACTTACTACCAGCGAGCATGATGCTCTTCTGCAAATCCGATCAGATCCTGAATTTCTATCGTTTTGCCTTCATCCGTGATCAATGTGCCGCTATATTTTCCAAATATTTGATGAACTTCAGAATACAATATTTTAATATCGGTTTTAGCTGGGCGGTCGAGAAAAGGTATAAAGGTGAGCTTCAAACGTTGGTCTTCGGATACCATTGACCAGGGTTGCATGAAGTCATTTGAATCGTAAAGAAATTCGAGTTTCCCAATTTTGTGAATTTTTCCGTTTAGAATAAATGCATTTTCTGAGGCAGCGCTGGTATCTCCAAAACCATAACCCATGTTCAACCCAATAGTCTGGTGGTCGGATGTAAAGCCTGAGGCTGAAGCCCATACCCAGAATGAATCATAAGCCCAGACACCACGACCCCAATCCAGATTTCCCAGAGCAGAGTCAGGGGTGATTTCATATTTTTGCCCCAAATATTCCACCCTACCTTTGGCAGCGATACAATTAATCTTGCGGTTGAAATAAAAACGCCGGGTTTCAATCGGAATTACCAGATTCATCGATTCATGTTCAGATGGTATTGAGAGTTCTAATTCTGCGTTTAATTCATTATTATTTTGAAAATTCTGCCAGGCAATGGAGAGTTTCCTTTGATCATTGGCGGTGATGAAACGCAATTTGACATTTTTATTTTGGTATTCGGTTACCCCTTCGGTGCTGTTGCGAGCAATTTTTACCCCAGATGCAAATGGTAATGCCAGTGTTTCTTCATGCATTACTTTATTTTCAAAGTCAATTACGTATGCAAATATCATACCGAGATAACCAATATCAGATACGGTGAACGAAAAGAAATGGGTTTTTGTGGTCAATCCGTAATAATCCCAGCGTTTCATTCGTAAAGGTTGCAGGAATTTCACCTTGTAGAAATTTGCAAATTCCAGGTTTGAATCCAACATGGGTTGGGGAGACCAACCCCGCACAGCTAATTCTCCATTCGGTCTGAGCAACAAACCTGGCTGACTGATTAGTTTTTCCATTTATTCCCTCTTTTTATTAGATTTTCTCTAAAGCTTGTGAAAGATCCTCAAGTAAGTCTTCTACATTTTCAATACCAACAGAAAGCCGAACCAGTCCATCGGTGATGCCAGCTTTGAGACGGTCTGCCTGCGGTACATTGACATGGCTCATACTGGCAGGATGCTGGATGAGTGAATCCACATTTCCAAGTGTAGGTACCAGTGCAAAGAGTTTGACATGATTCATGAAATTGATGCTAGCCTGATATCCGCCATTGAGTTCACATGCCAGCATACCGCCATACGCAAGCATTTGACGTTTTGCTATGTCATGTCCAGGATGCCCAGGTAAACCCGGATAAAATACCCGCTCTATTTTGGGATGATCCTGTAACCAGTGGGCGATGGAAGTGGCATTTTCACAATGGCGGGACATTCTCAATTCATAGGTTTTCAAGCCCAAATGGGTTAACCAGGCATCAAAGGGGGATGGAGAGCCACCATATAGTTTGAGTTGATTCCAAAGTCGTTCTTTAACCCAATCCAGATGCCTGCTCAGGACAACGCCACCAATGACGGTGCCGTGGCCACATAGATATTTTGTAGTGGAATGCAGCACGATATCGGCTCCCAGACTGAAAGGACGCTGGCAGTAAGGGCTGGCAAAGGTATTATCAACCAATAGCCAGGTGGTATATTGATGCGCGATATTCGCAACCGCCTGCAAATCAATCAGGGAGAGGTTGGGATTGGTGGGTGTTTCAGCGTAAGCCAGGCGGGCATCGGGATGAGCCGCAAAAGCCTGCTCCCATTCGGAGACATCGCCAGATTTTAACCAGATGATCTGAATATTGTTTTCTTTTGCCAGGTGATGGAGCAAGGAGTACGTAGCCCCATATAGATTCTGGTGGGCAATCAGGGTATCCCCGCTTTTCACGCAGCCCAGTACTGCAGCCGTTACTGCTGCCATTCCAGATGAGAATAGGTGCCCATCAATGGATGTTCCTGTTTCGGAGATGACATCAGATTGAAGATCGATGGCTTCCAATGCTGCTATCTTGCTGACTACCTGGCGTTGGTTAGGGTTTTCAATGCGGGTGTAATAGTATCCGGGATGTTTATTTTGAAAAATAGATGCGCCTGTTTCCACATCCGGGAAACGGAAGGCGGAGGTTTGATAAATGGGGGTAATGTGTGCTCCCAGGTCATTGGATTCCTCAGCGTGATGGGTGACTATGGTTGAAATACCCGGTTTACGGTTTGACATTCCAGCCTCCGATAATTATGGATAACTTGATTATACTGTCAGTGGCTTTGAAGTAGCCCAAACCTGGTAGGAGATGTTAGTTTAACGGGCAAAAATCTTAAGTGGATGCCCAGCGTTGAAGTAAGTCATTACCCGTTCACCTGGGTGATAAATTTCGGTATGCAATTTATACACATGCACGATTTCTCCTGAATCCAGTTCGACCCGGTAGAAATTGAATGCCCCGCGAAAGAAGCGGTTGATAATTTTTCCATTACCCTGATTGTTTACTTGAAAATCGATATCGTCAGCCCGTATGGCGATTTCCACATCAGTCCCTGTAGAATAATCATTTTGCTGTTCCAGTAAGCCCAATTCTGTTTGAAAACCGGTAGGATTTGATTTTCCACTCACAAAATCACTCTCTCCCATGAAGGCTGCCACAAAACGGGTACCGCTGTCATGAAATATAGTTTCAGGGAAACCGATTTGTTCTATTTTCCCCTGATTGAATACTACCAGCCGGTCTCCCATAAAGAGTGCCTCTTCCTGATCGTGGGTGACAAAAATGACAGTTGATTGAGAAACTTTGAGAATATTGCGAATCTGTTCGCGGACTTCCAGACGTAGGTGTGCATCTAGACTGCTGAATGGTTCGTCCATTAACAGCAACACTGGTTCAGGTGCCAGTGCACGTGCCAGGGCAACCCGTTGACGTTCACCACCGCTAAGTACATGCGGGAAGCGTTTTGCCAATGGTTCCACACCCACCAGTTTCAGCAATTCTGAGACGCGATCTTTCTTTTCCGCTTTGGAGAAACCTCGCAAGCCAAAAGCAATATTGTTAAAAACGGATAAGTGCGGAAATAAAGCATGATCCTGAAAGACCATGCCGATGTTTCGTTTTTCAGGCGGGACAAATGTGTGAGCATCACTGATGATGTATCGATCCAAACGGATGATACCCTGGTCGGGTCTTTCTAACCCTGCGATCAACCGCAAGGTGGTGGTCTTTCCACAGCCACTGGGACCAACAAACGAAAGGATTTCATGCGCTGGCATTAAGAATGTTATGTTGTCCACAGCAGGGTGTTGATTTCCTGAAAAATGCTTGCTGAGTTTTTCAATTTCCAGTTTCATTGTTTAAAAATGGCCTCCCTCCGTAATAAAAAATAGAGTGGGATGATGGATATGAACACCAATAACAAAGCCGCTGGTGCAGCTTGAAAATAAAAACCTTCTTCTGACCAGATCCAGACCCGTACAGCCAGGGTTTCATATCCAGCCGGGCGTAATAATAAGGTGGCAGGTAATTCTTTGAGCGAGCTCAGAAAAACCAACGCACTCCCTGCCAAGAGACCAGGAAGAATGAGCGGCAAAGTCACCTGCATAAAGGTTTGAAGTGCATTCCTTTTTAAAAGTCTGGATGCTTCTTCCAGGCTGGGAGATAACTGTTGTAAGGCTGATTCACTGGATCGAACTGCCTGGGGAATATAACGGACAACATACGCCAGTACTATTACCAGTGGTGTGGCATATAGAAAGGGCAGGAAACGATTGACAAGCATTACCAGGCTTAATGCCACAACCACGCCCGGGATAGCGTAACCTACTTGTGATAACCTTGAAAACAACCGGGAAACTTTCCCAGGGTGACGCACGACATAGATGGCGATGGGTATGGAGAAGAGCACCGCCAGAAAAGCAGCCAACCCGGAACTCCAGACACTGTTAAAGATAAAACTAGCCAATCCTCTGGAGCCGATCTGCATCCCGGTAAAGGTTTGATTATCCAGAATGCCCTGTGTGCTCCAAAACAACAGTAAACCCATTGGAATGATAAAACTTACCAAAACCGTAAAAAATAATGCCAGAAATCCCCATTTACGTTGTTTTCCTAAATGAATGAGGGTGGCTGGGCGCCAATGCGATCCAATTTGCGTGAATTGTGCCCGACCCTGGGTGCGAAATTCTCCGTATAGAATTATTAATGCGAGCAGAATTAAAACACCACTTAGAATGGATGCAGCAGATCGATCGTAACGGCCGGCTAATTGAACGAAAATCGCGGACGAAAAGGTTTCAAAACGTAGTAAGGCCACCGTTCCATATTCTGACAGAATATCGAGAGAGACCAGCAAAGCGCCGGCTGTGATGCCTGGGCGAATGGCTGGGATGGTCACCTGCCAGAAAGTTTGCCAGGGTGTGCGTCCCAACATCCGGGCTGATTCATAATAGGAGGCATTCTCAGAGCGAAACGCCGCTCCACTTAAGAGAAAAACATAAGGGAATGAAAAAATAATCAGTACAAAAGCTGCACCCCAAAACCCGGTTGGATTAGGTAAGTGAATGGATGGCAAATTGATTCCTTCCATCCATTGTGATAATAATCCCCCGCGCGGACGCAGGAGTGCCAGATGGACAATAGCGCCTATATAAGGAGGAATAGCCAGCGGTAAAGCCAGCAACCAGCGAAAGATTTTCCGTCCAGGTACGTCTGTCCGTTCGGTCAGCCATGCCATACTGACGCCCAGTAATGTTGTACCGGCGGTTACTGTAAGAACCAACAACATGGTGTTGCTGAGTAATTTAATCAGACGAGTCTGTATGATCCTTTGCCAGAGTTCAGTGTCACCAGCCAGAGCACGGATGAGAATATAAATGACAGGAATGATTGCCAACAAAGCTACCCATCCCGCTAGAAAGGCTATTTTGGGGATGGGTGCGTTCTGTCGCCTGCGGTTTGACCGCAATGCTTCCGTTCTTAACATTTATGGGAGGTTCGCCATGTCGATCATGTCAAAGGTCGCGTCAAAGTGGTCGACTACCTGGGCCAGTTCAATTTTTGCCAAGCTCAGCCCATCTGTGGGTACCAGGTCCGGGTGAAGCGCGACACCCGTTAGAAGAGGATATTCATAATTTCCTTCTGCAAAAATCTTTTGCCCTTCTGCTGATACCAGAAAGTCTATAAAAGCTTTGGCTGCGGATAAATTACTTGAGCCTTGAATGATCGCGGCTGTTGTAGCATTTGAGATAATTCCCATCTCGCCAGGTGCCTGATCAGGATAGATGATTCCGACATGGCTGCCTTCTGCCAGTTGCAGATAATAGTAATAGTGGTTAACCAGACCTAATTTAAATTCACCAGCCCCGACTGCTTTACGGACGTCACTGTGACTCCCAAAGAAAGTCACCTCATTTTCCAATAAACCTGTCAACCATGCTTCTGTTTGTTCCTGCCCCACCAGCTGGATCATACTGGCAATCTGTGCCTGCATGGAAGCATTGGTAGATCCAGCTGCAGCAATTTGCCCTTTCCATTTCGGATCGGACAGATCAAACATGGATGCTGGCAGTTCATCCTGACTGACCAGGTCTTTGTTATACATGATGACACGCATACGCTGGGATAATCCAACCCAGGAAGCATCATCCGCTTTAAAAGCATCCGGTAAATTCTGATAACCACCAGGTTCATAGGGCTGGAAAATTCCTTCCCGGCTGAGTGCATGGGCTGTAAAAACCTCAGTCGTGATGAATACATCTGCCTGAGGGTTGGTTTTTTCTTCCAATAATGTGTTCGCTAACTGACTATTGCTACCTGACTTTAATAACACTTCCAGTTGTGGGTATTTTTCCTGATAGGCAGCAATCACGGGTTGGATCAACAGTTCAGATCTGCTGGAATAAACGATTAATTTACCGGATAGGATATTTCTGTTCTCATTGAACGAGATCGGATCCGGTTGCGAGGTAGTACCAGCACAGCCTGATGAAATCAGGGTGAGGGCAACGAATACTGGCAAGAGTTTTTGAAACATGGTTTTTCTCCTTGTCATTTTGTGTGATCGTTAAGGTTTATGTTTTTTTAATCTTCTAATGCAGATCGTCGTACGAAAACAGCATGACTGATCCAGGGAGCAAGCTGCAGGATGGGAAAACCTTCTGGCCTGATCAGGCAGGTGCCATTACTCTGAACAGCCAGAATTTGAAGGCTGGAACCAACCATCACACCACTGTGGTTTAGAAATCGTCTTTCGGTTTCAGCAGTGTGTATGGATGTGACAATGACCTCCTCACCGGCATTACTCATCGATAAGGGTGCATCCAGAACAGGTTTATCCGGTTGAGCGATTGGATTGGAAGGAATGGGTTTCCCCAGAGGAGAGGTTTTTGGGGTACCCAGGAAGGATGATAATTTTTCAACCATTTCGTCAGAAACAATATGTTCGAGTTGACAGGCAATGGCATCAGCTTCGAGAGGTGGGTATCCGAGATGTTCCACCAGGAATACTTCCCACATCCTACGGTTGCGTAATAGTCGCGCTGCTTCTCGCCGGCCATTAGAAGACAATTCCACACCTTTGTACGGAGTGTAATGAATCAAATCAGTTTCTTCCAGCTTCTTGATCATCTGATTGGCGGATACCGGTTGGACCTTCAAACGCTCTGCCAGATGATTCACCGGAACCGGGTTGATTCCATCCTCATTTGCCTGGGCTATTACCACCAGATACATTTCCTGACTGTCATTCATGTTATTGTATACCTTATAAATATTTATAATATGTTATGTTGAGGCATATAATACCAATGATTGGAGATATTGTAAATAGAAAAAAAGATTCTTGACGTTCTGACCTCGATGCGGTATCCTTTAGGCGTCCGGGTGGGGCCGGCGCGGCAGAAACTTTCGAACTTCGTCAGGTCCGAGAGGAAGCAGCGATAAGGAGGTACCTCTGGGTGCCGCTGGGAACCCTACCTGGACATTTTTATTGAAGGTTAGCTTGATCATGAGTGAAAAACCACCCATTTGCAATTATGAAGGCTCCGATTACCAAACCAGCTTCTGGGATCAGGCGGATCGTGCCTATGAAGATGCTGTGGAGGCAGTAGCATTAAAACGTTTACTCCCCAGCAGTGGAAAATTATTATTGGAATTAGGTGCCGGCGCTGGACGCAACACCACTCGCTATGCTGGTTATGAACGGGTCGTTCTGCTGGACTACTCGAAAACCCAACTACAACAGGCACAATCGCGTCTGGGGACAGGTGACCAGTATGTCTTTGTAGCTGCAGATGTGTATCGCCTGCCGTTTGTGGCTGGTTTATTCGATGGGGCTACGATGATCCGCACCTTGCATCACATGGCAGATTCCCCAAAGGCCTTGCAACAGGTGCGATCGGTGATGCAGGAAAATGCTGTTTTTATCCTGGAATACGCCAATAAACAGAATCTGAAAGCGATTCTGCGATATTTATTGGGTAAACAAAAATGGAATCCCTTCTCACCTGAACCGGTGGAGTTTGCTGCCTTGAATTTTGATTTTCACCCGCGAGCGGTTAAAGCCTGGCTGCAGGACAATGGATTTGAAATCCAACGACAATTAACCGTATCCCATTATCGGATGGGTTTATTCAAAAAGATCATTCCACTAAAAATCCTGGTGTGGATGGATAGCATGGCTCAATTAACTGGTGATGCCTGGCAACTCAGCCCGAGTGTGTTCAGCCGCAATCTTGCGGTCGGTTCTGGTCAGACCGCCCAACCAGGGTCGTTCTTCAAATGCCCGCTGTGTGATACGGTACTGGATGACACACCACCTCTTTTGACATGCCAGAAGTGTGGCCAGGAATATCCAGTGGATCATGGCATTTATGATTTTCGTGTGAATGAGTCGAAATAAATTAGAACTTCACCAAAAAGGTTTTTATCGTTAAAATTCGCCAAAAGCCAAAAAGGATTTGGCAATGGCGGAGAAATACATTGTTAATTTGAAAAAGGACGAAAAGGCAGAATTAATTGGTTTCAACGAACCAAAAGGGTCGCCCAGATGCCAGAAAAATAAAACGAGCAAACCTTCTGCTTTTGGCTTCCGCTGCAAGGTCTTTGTTAGCCGGAACTCAACTCGCCTACCTGCCTGCCTCACCGAGCTGCTCGCGGAGGGCGCCAGTGTCGACGATCTCCCAAAGCTCCATGATCTTACCGTCTCTAATATGCGCAAACACAGCCTGATCCACCCTGAAAGAGTGCCCCTCCGAGGAGAACTCGCCATACGATCCGCGCATTGTGCCGGTGACAACACAGCGCATAGCCTCAGCGGTGGGGTTGGAGAAGACATCGATGAACTGGTGATGAAGGTCTGGCATCGCCGACCTAGCCTTGCGCCACGACTCGCGTTCGCTTTCGAGTCCAACCGTTGAAAGCCCGGCAGGCGCATGCACAACCACATTGTCATGCAGGTACTGATCGAATGCATCGAGATCGCCGGTGTCTCCAGCGGCGAACAGACGAACTAGAAGGGATTGATTGGACATGCAACCTCCAGACATCGTGCACTTACTCGCTAACGACAAGGTACAAGGCCGGTGTGCTTCCGGCCAACTATTTATTTATACTGATCGATACAAAAATTATCCACCAACAGTAAAAGGTTTTTTCCTTTTGTCATAATAGATGCCAGCGGTCAACAACGGGCATTCAAGACAGCAACAAAATGGGTAAAGATTAACAAACCAGTGAGTCTACACACCTTTCGCCACTCATTTACTTGAGGCTGGTTACGATATTCACACGATACAGGATCTGCCCCGGCATGAAGATGTCAAAACTACCATTTTGTTTTTGCTAAATCCAGTTTTTCGACCACCCAAAAATGCGATAACCCGAACACCTGGAAGGGTGTTCTTTCTAAAAATTGCAGAAAACCCCGTAAGATTTTTCCCAGACCGGGATGGCGGGCAATGATATTGTCATAAGCGCCGAAAATGATCGATTGTTGTACAAATCGAACCGGAAGCCCGGCAAAGAGTTTTTTTAGTTGACCTCTGGTGTAAGCACGCACATGGGGGGCTAATTTGTTACGCCAGGGGGTGGGCAGGTAATTGACCAACGGGATATTCCCAAAGCGGTAATTTCCCTTCCAAAAGATGCCATGTGTTTCATATGGATAGCCACGGTTAGGGCAGAAAATCAACACGCGGCCACCAGGCTTCACTGTGCGAACCATCTCCTGCACGGATTTACGATCATTATCTACATGTTCCAGCACTTCATTGCTGAAGATCAGGTCGAAGCTATTTTGTGGGAAGGGAAGGAATTCACCAACACCACAGATCACCTGGTTCACGTGCTGATGCGTTTCCAGTGTGCGTTCGTGCTCCACATCCAGGCCGACGGCTTGTTGAGCATCCTGATGCCAGACGGGATAGATAAGCCCCTAATCCAACACCGATTTCGAAAACTTTGCCATGAACCCGTTCACCAGCAGCCTGTCGAATCATCTGCATGCGGCGATCCTGGCCGGTACGCCAGACATAGGAGGGTTCTCCGCGCAATGCTGCTTTGTCTGAATGTGTATTGCTCATCGCTGTTGATTTTTCTCCATGCATATTATGACCCCAATACTACCATAGCCATTCCTGTATGAGAAGTTGACTGGATGGCTTATTCCAGGGATGGTTTTTGTGCCCAATGGATGGCAACCGTATTAAACATGGCTCGTTGAAAGAGGATTTTTTGGAAACCAGCCCGCGCCAGATAGACGAGTAATTCTTCTGCGGACAGGAATTTGTCAGTCGTGGTAGGCAGATAAACATACGCATCCCGGTCTCCGGTGAGTAATTTGCCTAAAAAGGGAATAACCTGATGGGTGTGGAAGTTGATGAATGGACTGAGAATGGATTTTTTAGGCCGGGTGGTATCGAGGGAGACAAAGACTCCACCTGGCTTGAGGACGCGTAATTGTTCCTGCAGTGCCAGAGACAGATCAACCACATTCCTTAAAAGAAACCCTGATACCACTGCATCAAAGCTATTATCCGCGTAAGGGATTTGCAGCGCATCCGCTGCAGTGAACTCAACCTTGGGTCCGGAGCGTTTTTGGCCAGCCTGCATCATACCCAGGGTGAAATCGGCGGCAAAAATTTGACGACCAGGATACTGTTTGATGGCTTCCTGAGCAAGGTCACCCGTACCAGCACCTAAATCCAGAAGCGTTCCACCTGATGGGAGGTTCGAGCGCTGGATAACAATCTTCCGCAAGCGTACGTCCATCCCGCCGGTCATCAAACGGTTCATTAAATCGTAACGGGGGGCAATCCGAGCGAACATGGACTGTACTGATTGCGCCTTTTTTTGTAGTTCGCTATTCACTGGCTCGTTCATAAGGCACCCATGCCAGCACAGTAGTGCCAAAGCCTGGTTCTGAGGTAAACTCAACGTCGCCACCGACATTACGGGCGCGCGTTTGGATATTCGCCAGACCGTGGCCAATACTCATTTTTTTAACTTCAAAATCGAATCCACGCCCATCGTCGCTGACTTCTAACAGGACTCGTTGCGGTGTTTTCCAGAGCGTGACATCCACGCTGTGAGCCCGGGCATGTTTGGCAATGTTCGCCATGGCTTCCTGGCAGATGTGAAAAAGAGCAACCGCGTTTGCTTCGGAAAGATCCTTGAAACCTTCGCTAGGTCCCTGCAGGTTAATTTCCAATAAGGTGTTGGCACGCAATTCAGTTGTCAGGCGTTGGATACCATTCATCAGGCTTTCATCGTGTAGCTGGCGTGGGCGTAAATCGAGGATGTATGAACGGATATCACGGATGGCACTGTTGAGGTCAGCGATGGATTGTTCGATACGATGGCGGGCAACATCCGGCTCTTCATTCAGCAGCAGGCGGGCATGTTCGAGAGTAAGACCCACAGCGTATATGGATTGGATGATGCCATCATGCAAGTCCATCCCGATGCGTTCGCGTTCCTCCAGGATAGCCAAACGGCGCCCCTGAAGGTTAAGTTGCAAATTCTCGATCCCTGTGCCTACCCAGGAGCTGATAGCTGCCAGAAATTGGACTTCCAATTCATCCAATGGTTGTGGGTGGCAGGTACCTACGCACAGCACACCGATAATACCACGGCGGCCATGCAGAGGTAAAAGTGCCAGCTGACGGAATTGCTTTTCGTAAATACTCGGGTCGAGTTCGTTGTTTTCGTCATCAAAGGGCAAATCTAGCAGACGTGGAAAACCATCTTTGGCTGTGACACCAACAAAGCCTTCACCCAATTTGAAATAATCGGTGCGCCAGATGGTATTCACAATTTCTCCGCGATGCATGGCGCGTTTCAGGCTGCGGCGGTCTTCCTGCATCAGGAAAAATTCGCCCACTTCCAATTGCAAATAATCCATGATCTGATTGAGCGCTTTTTCCAGAATCTCATCGATGTCGGATGAGGTAGCTAATGTGGAGGATAGTTCGTTAAGCAGTGCCAGGTTTTCATTTCTGCGGGTCAGGATGCGGTCACGCTGAACCAATCCACGATACATTTTGGCGTTTGAGATGGCAACCGCTGCGTAGGCTGCCAGCATTTCGATTAATAATTGATCTTCGGAAGTGAATTCCGGTCCATCGAGTTTATTGGTCAGATAGATCTGTCCCAGATTGCGATCACCCAGCACGATGGGTACTCCCAAAAAGGAGTTCATGGGGGGATGCCCCTGGGGGAAACCGCTGCTACGTGTGTCATTGGTCAGGTCAGCAAGGCGAATGCTTTCGCGTTTATTCATCAAAGCCCCGATTAACCCCAATCCCAGGGGGGGATGGGGCATGGCTTCAATTTCAGCTTCATTCATGCCAATCGGAATAAATTGTTCCACCCGTCCCTGTTCATTGTTGACACCCAGGGCAGCATATTGTGCGCCAGCCTGTTCACAGGCAAGAATAGCAATTCTTTCCAACAAGGATTCCAGGGAAATATCCTGGATTAATTCCAGACTGGCTTTGTGTAACGCTAACAGGCGTTCCTGTAATTGCTCTCTGGTTAACGCAAGCTCACTCATCTGATCTAACTTCTCTTTCCTGAATTATTTTACTTGATTTTGACTGATTTTGTGCTCTTTATGTAGGGTTAGCGGTTTTCAGGGCGATGCCATCGATCGTTTGGGATGACGTTATAATTTACTTAATCGTTAACAGAAGTAAATATTTGTTTTGATTATTGGAGAAAAGAGACAAAGGGCTTGATCAGTAGAAATTTTGAAGGAAAACTGTGGATCATCAGTGGTGAGATCGGCGCGGGTAAGACGGTTTTGTGCGCCAGGCTGATCAAAGCTTTTGAAGAACTTGGTTGGCAAATCGCTGGATTACGCTCACCAGCCATTATGGAAGCAGGCAAAAAAACCGGCATTGCAGTGGAAAATCTTGCTTCGCAGGAAACGCGCAGACTGGCTGTGCACGATTACAAACCGGAAAGTCTGGAAGATGACCCGATCCATTGGACATTTGATCCGCTGGTGCTGGCATGGGGAAATCAGGTATTCGCCCAAGCGGTTCCGACCGACTTACTGGTGGTGGATGAGATAGGACCCCTGGAAATGAAACGTGAAGCAGGGATGGGTGAATGCCTTGCTTGCCCTCGATTCCAGGCAATACCGGCAGGCAATTCTGGTTATGCGTCCCAAATTGTTAGCTATGGCTCAATCCCGCTGGCAGTGGGGTAGCACGATTGAGATCGAAACGGTAGACCAGGTAGCTGCCATCACGGATGAAGTAATGCGGGAATGGAATCCCTGGAAATAAAGGATGAAAACAAAGATCGAAAAGTGTTGGGCGGTTATAATGAACGCTGAAATCATCAAAGGATAATCACCAGTAAGTATGGCTGTATTGACCGTCAGTAATCTAGGAAAATCATTTGGCGCTGTTGAAATTTTTTCAGAGCTTTCATTCAGTGTGTCTAAAAACGCTCGTATTGGTCTGGTAGGACCCAATGGTGTTGGAAAGACTACACTTTTACGGATTCTGGTGGGAGAAGAAAGTCCTTCCGAGGGTCAGATTCAGTTTTCCAGAGGAGTTCGGGTTGGGTATCTTCCCCAGCGGGCTCAACTTCATTCTGAACTCACTTTATGGCAGGAGTGCTTGCACGTTTTTGATGATCTGCTGATTCGGCAGAAAGAATTGAGAGTGCTGGAAGAAAAAATGAGCCGCTCTCATGAAAATACTGAAGAAGTATTGGAAGCTTACGGAAAATTACAGCAGACCTTTGAGTATCAGGGTGGATATGACTTTGAAACACGTATCCACCAGATGCTGAGTGGCCTGGGGTTTTCACTTGAGGATGAGGGTCGCCCGGTTCAGCAACTTTCTGGTGGACAACGAACCCGTGCCTATCTGACAAAGATTTTACTGGAAGCGCCAGATGTGCTGTTACTGGATGAACCGACAAATCATCTGGATATTTCTGCGGTAGAGTGGCTTGAATCTTTCCTTAAAGATTGGCCTGGAGCGATTGTGATTGTATCGCATGACCGTTATTTTCTGGATCAGGTGGCTACCTCGATATATGAAATGACCCCGGCATTGGAAACCTATCGTGGCAATTACAGTGCCTATCTGGTGCAGCGAACCGAACGTTATACCAGACGACTGGCTGAATATGAAGCCCAACAGGAATTCATCCAGAAAGAGGAAGATTACATCCGGCGTAATATAGCCGGGCAGAATACCCGTCAGGCAAAGGGACGCCGCAAACGCCTGGAACGGATGCTGGAGGAATCAAAAATTACTCCACCTCCGACCGTACGTCGTAAGATGCAAATGCAACTGGATACCGCTGGGCGTTCTGGGGAGCTGGTTCTACGTACCCAGGATCTACAGGTAGGGTATGAAGATGAAGGCAGACCCTTGTTCAGCGCTCCAGATTTGTTGTTAAAACGCAGGGATTGTGCAGCCATCATTGGGCCGAATGGAGCGGGAAAAACAACTTTCCTCAAGACCATTCTGGAGCAAATCCCGGCATATCGTGGCGAGGTTACGCTGGGTGCCAGCTTGAAAATTGGATATTTTGCCCAGGCACATGAGGGCTTGATCCCGGAACGCAGACTGATGGACGAGATCAGCGCGGTGGTCCCGCAGTGGTTGCCCGCCCAGATCCGGGATTACCTGGCGAAATTCCTCTTCACGGGGGAGGATGTTTTCAAGACAGTCGAATTGTTATCCGGTGGGGAACGCGGGCGTCTGGCTTTGGCAATCCTGGCATTGCAGGGCGCTAATTTATTATTATTAGATGAACCCACCAATCATCTCGATTTGCCATCGCAGGAGATCCTGCAAAGCATGCTGGGTGAGTTCAATGGCACTATTCTGCTGGTTTCGCATGACCGCTTCCTGATCGATGCGCTGGCAAGCCAAATATGGGAAGTGGTTCCTGGTCAGTCTCGCTTGCAGATTTATGAGGGTAACTACAGTGAATATAAAGCCTGGCTGCAAAATGAAACCATCAGAGATAACGGTAAAGTTGAGGAAGAACCAAAGAAAATTGCGGTAAAATCCGGTAAATTGGAAGCTAGCTCGGGGCTTTCCAAAAATGAATTACAACGACTGCAGAAACGCATGCTGAGTGTTGAAGAGAAAATCTCACAGTTGGAAGCTAACCTTTCCGAACTAGAAATGCAATTGCAGAATCCACCGGATGATGCTGAAAAAGTAGTGCAATTGGGAAAAAAATACACCGAAGTGCAATTAATGCTGTCACAACACATGCAGCTGTGGGAAGAACTGGCTTTACAGCTGGATAGGGTTTGATTAATTATTAAGAAGAGGGGATCATTGTTTCTCAATCCCCGCGCTGCGATGAATAGGGATCAGGTATTCTAAGGCTTCCATTAAAGCATCCAGATCTGAAGCCCGGTTGTAAGCCTGCATGGAGATGCGCAGAAAATGACGTTGATTCCATTCGATGGGGGGAATTTCGATCCGGAATTGGTCATATAACTGAGATTTAAACGCTGATAGATTTTGCATGTGAGGGATTTCGATGCTTGCCATCTGAATGTATTGGTTCTCATTATGGTAAAGAATAGGAAAACCAGTTAGCTCAGAAAATCTTGATAGATAAGACTTGATCAGATCATGACAATCCTGTTGCACCTGCTGCCAGTGATGCTCCTGGTGAAACTGGATGGCAGTCGGCACACTCAGATAGGCTGCCGGGTCATGCGTGCCGGTCCAGGTGAGCAGATCAAGAAAGCGAGAGCCTAAAGACTTTGCTGGATCTGTCTGGTATCCCCAGCTGACAACCAGGGGTTCGATCAAATCCTGCACAGAGGGATCCGCATACAGGAATCCAGCACCTTTGGGGGAAAGCAGCCACTTATGGCAATTCCCGGTGTAAAAATCTGCACCAATTTGATCCAGGTTAAGGGGGATTTGGCCGGGAACATGCGCGCCATCAATCAATGTCAGGATGCCATGTTCACGGGCACGTTGACAGATGGCTTCCACCGGAAGACGCAAGGCGGTGGGAGAGGTGATATGGCTGAGGAAAATCAGTTTCGTCCGGCTGGTAACACCCTGCCAGAAGAGCTCCAGCATCTCATCGTTTGAGACTGAAGGGTAAGGGAGAGATTGACGAATATAGATGGCACCATTTTTCGAAGAGAGAAATTCCCAGGTGTAATCGCAGGCACCGTACTCATGATCGCTGGTGAGGATCTCATTCCCGGGTTGCAGATTCAGAGAATGAGCTATCAGATTGACCCCGTAGGTGGCATTGGGTACGAACACCAGATTGGAAGGAGATGTACCAAGATATTCTGCTAAAGGTTGGATGGCTTGCCGGATAAGTTCATGATACTGTCTGCCAAGGAACAGCACCGGTTGTTCTTCCAGCTTGCGTTGCCAGAACTGGTATTGCTGGAAGATAGGTTTAGGGCAGGCACCGAAGGAACCATGGTTAAGGAAAATGATGGTTGGGTCAAGCAGGAACTGGGAGGAGAAATTTTTATCAGGCATAAAATTTGTAAAGATTTCACTGAAATATCTAGTTGACTGTAATTCTTTAATTACTATACTATAGATGTAGGGATTTCATCTTTACTGGTCTATGCAAAAGTTTTATTAATTTTTTCCTGAGAAAAACCCATCTGTTGATGAAGTGGTTGAATACTTCATCAATGGAGGTTTTTCGATTAATCGTTCTGATTTTTCACCTTTAGAAAGGGAGGTGCGCAGAATAAAATTTCCTGCTAATGAATAGGGTACCTAATTCAAATTTTGTTTTGAGGGAGAATATAAAATGAAAAGTAGTTTATTTAAAATATTTGCTGTATTGATGGTGTTGGCGATGGTGGTGTCACCGGCAATGGCCAAAGAGCCAAATCCACCCACTAATGAAAATAGTAGTGGAAAATATCAACAAGTACTACCAGATAAAATAATTAGTTCAAATCAACCTTTAAGATACATTATTCTTTTTGAGAAAGATTCACTAATTGCCAACCTGGAGATATCCAATATTGAAGATATTAATAGTGATGATAGCCAAAAATATCTTCAAGAATTGGGATTTCAACGAAAGAATATAATTGAAGTTGTTGAATCTACCATTAAACGTGATCTTCCCGTTCGTTACGTCTATGATGTAATATTAAATGGTGTTTCAGTTGAATTAACTCCTGATGAAGCAAATGTAATCAAAAATTTAGATGGGGTTAAGAAAGTTTTACCTGTAACATTAGAACAACCGGATACCGATGCAGGTCCAACCTGGATTGGAGCTCCTGGAATATGGGAGGGAACAGCTGAACCAGAAGACGTAGGAACTTCAGGAGAAGGAGTTCTTGCAGGAATATTGGATACAGGGATCAATTTTGATCACCCTTCATTTGGTGACACCCCTGAAGATTTTTTTGTTTACAGTTGGACTGGTGATTATTTAGGTGTTTGCGCTCCAAGTGGTGGAGATCCTGCTTATGCTACAGCCTGTAATGATAAGCTGGTCGGTGCTTACTCCTACACTGGTGAGGCATTGAGCCCAGAAGATGCAGATGGTCATGGTTCTCACACAGCCAGTACAGTAGCTGGTAACTATGTAACATTTGATTTCATGGGTGTTGAAACAACCATTTCTGGTGTTGCACCACATGCACAGATTATCTCTTACGATGTTTGTGATCCGAGTGGTTGTTATTCAGATTCTTCAACTGCTGCAGTTCAACAAGCAATCCTGGATGGTGTAGATGTTCTGAATTATTCCATCTCAGGTGGAAAGAATCCATATAATGACCCGGTCGAATTAGCGTTTTTAGAAGCATTTGATGCAGGTATTTTTGTTGCTGCTTCTGCTGGTAATCTAAGAACAGAACCAACAACCGATGGAAACGTCAACCACCTCTCACCATGGGTAATGACAGTTGCTGCGTCCAGCCATGATCGCAAATTTACAAATGACATTGATGTTGTGCAACCAACAGACTCTATGTATGTCAATATGGCACAAATACCCAGCACCAGTCCCGTTCCGTTTCCAGCATTGGATAATGTTGAATTGAAGTGGGCAGGACAGGACACAGCCAGTACCTCAGTTAATTATGCTGACAACCGTGAAGGTTGTAGTCCTTTCCCCGCTGGTTTCTTCGATGGAAAAGTAGCCCTAATTCAGCGAGGTATTTGTAATTTTGCGGTTAAATTAACCAATGCCCAGACTGCTGGGGCAATTGGGATGTTGGGATATGCAGATTATCGCCCTCCATTATCGATGGGTGGTTTGGACACAGCTACATTGCCAGCTGGATTTCTGTATTTATCTTCAACAGATGCCGAAGCATTTGCTGAATATGTGGATACCAATTCACCTGTCTTAATCGATATGTCAGTTGTTGGTAGATATATAAATGATGAATGGGGAGATATCAAGGCTGACTTTTCATTCAGAGGTCCTTCTGCCAATAACTTTGAGGTCTTGAAACCAGAAATTACTGCACCTGGTTTGGAAATTCTTGCTGCAGTTGCAGATTTTACGATTGACACAAATGGCAACACAGAAGCGGAACTTTACCAAGGGACTTCAATGTCTTCACCTCATACTGCAGGAGCTGGTGCATTAATTAAAGCGTTACACCCGAGCTGGTCTGCAGCAGAAATAAAGTCAGCAATCATGCTTACTGCAAAGACAACAGATCTTATAAAAGAAGATTTGGATACTCCAGCTGATTTATTTGATTTTGGTTCTGGTCGTGTGGATTTGAATAAAGCAGGCTTAACGGGTTTGGTGATGGATGAAACGTATGATAACTTTGTCGCCGCTGATCCATCTGCAGGTGGTGATCCAAAGACTTTAAATATTGCCAGTTTGCAAAATAACGCCTGTGTTGGTGAGTGTTCCTGGTCTCGCACGTTTCAGAGTGTAGCTGGAGTATCTGCAACTTATACAGTTGATGCTCCAACTTGGATGACAGTTGCCCCCTCTAATTTCACAATAGCTGCCGGTGCAACGCAAGTAGTTACCTTTACAGCTGACGTGAGTACCCTGACACCTGAGGAATGGCAATTTGTAACGATTTCATTCAACACAGATGATGTACATTCGGTAGGAAAACCGATATCTGATGTCACGATACCCGCGGCGATATTATCGGCGACAGGAAATATCCCAGAATTCATCCAGTTCGAATCTCATCGAGATGCTGGGGGTGGAACATTGACAGACCTGGTCAGTGTTGAAATCACTGATTTAACCGTTGATACATTCGGGTTTGTAAAAGGTGAACCAGTTGAAATTGAGTTGGCGCAAGATCCAACCAACGGAGATGCCTATGATGACCTGTCTCAAGTATTCTACACACTGATTCCTATGGATGCTGGTGCAGCCCGTGCTGTCGCTGAGATTACAGCTTCCACTGCACCCGACGTGGATCTCTTCTGGGGGTTTGACTTGAATTTTGATGGTCTTCCTTCAGCAAATGAACAATACGAAGCGAGTGCAACGGGATCAGCTTTCGAATATTTGAGTGATTGGGGATTCCCCGTTCCTTTCTACGATGTATGGGTTTTAGTTCAAAATTGGCAGGGTTCAGGTGCACCAACCGATGCGATCACTTTAATGCTCGGTCTTGTTCCTTATGAACCCGTCGATCCTCCAACAATGACTGTTAATGGTCCAGAGACGAATGCTGCAGGCGTTCCATTCGAAATGGAAGTTTTGTGGCATGATATCGATACGGAAGAAGGTGATCGATTGTATGGTCTGATGGACATTTACGCTGATTCAGGTTATGTTGTTAATCTGGGTTTAACCGAAGTGGATGTTATTAGAAGAGCTGATGATGTGGTTAAGACAGTGGATTTAGATGAAGCATCCACTGACGATACTTTAACTTACACAATTGAAATCACGAACTTCTCAACTGAACCCATTGAATATACCTTGAATGATGTCCTCCCTGATGGCGTCACCTATGTGCCAGGTTCAGTAACCGGTGGAGCGACCTACGACGCAGGTACAAATTCGATTGTATGGAGTGGAGAAGTTGCCTCTAGTTATCGGGATTATGTAGCTACAACCAGTTTCGAAGATCCAAATTGTTCGCTTGCACTATTTGCTGACGAGGATCCGACCGATGCGTATCTGGATTGGAAAACTGCTTTAGGTTTTTCCACATCTGCTTCAATTGCCGGTGATGGTTTATGGTATGGGGCTTTCGCTTCCTATCCCTCTTTTAATTATTACGGTTTAGATTACACCGGTATGGAATTCACAGATGATGGTTACACCGGCTTTGCCATGTCAGCATATGGCTTCCCGAATGCAAATATACCAGATCCGGTCGCTCCTAATAATCTGATGGCGATGTTCTGGGATGATTTTGTTGTTCAATATGACTTAGCCACTAATAAAGGCGTAACATTGGTTGGTGATAATAGCACCTTTGCTACCATCGAGTATGATGATATTTACCTTTATGATTATCCAACCTATTCAATGGATATGGAAATTGGTTACTTCTTACAACCTGATGATACCCCAGGTTACTATGAGATCATATATGCCTATGACAACATAACACCAGGATTTTTTGATGTAGCCAGTGGCACAATAGGTGTGGAAAATGTGGATGGTACGGTGGGAACTCTTGTCAGCTACAATGATACAGAATTAACCATCGCTGATGGATCTGCCATTTGTTTTGACTGGGCATTATTATCTGCTCCACCAAAAGTTATCACTTTCCAGGTAACAGTTGATGCAGAAGAGGAAGCAGTTATCACCAACTCAGCATCACATTCTGCAAATGGGCTTGGAATGGTTGAGGAATTTGCAACAGCAACAACCATCGTAAATCTAATTGATCCAGTAGTGGACGATCAACACCTGACTACTGATGAAGATGTGCCTTTGAATATCACGCTCACTGGCACAGGTCTTCTACCAGGTCCAGTTGTGTGGACCATCGAATCAGATCCAGAACATGGAACGTTGAGTGGATCTGTTCCTAATTTAACTTACACACCTGATCCTGACTTTTATGGTTCAGACAGCTTCACATTCAAAGCCAACGATGGGCTGGTGGACTCCAATTTGGGAACAATTTACATTGAGGTTGAAAATATCAATGATTCCCCAGAAGCTACGGATGACAGCTATGAAACAATGCAAGATGTTGTGTTGGATGTTCCTGCACCTGGTGTATTAGCCAATGATGTTGACGCTGATCCGACAGATGCCATTTTTGTAGACGTAAAAGATGAGCCGATGTATGGAACATTAGTGTTGAACCAGGATGGATCCTTTACTTACACACCTGATGCTGGCTTCTACGGAAC
Organism: uncultured Chloroflexia bacterium; assembly: GCA_963765655.1. Taxonomy (GTDB): domain Bacteria; phylum Chloroflexota; class Anaerolineae; order Anaerolineales; family Anaerolineaceae; genus UBA6170. The sequence goes on along the minus strand of CAVXXH010000003.1, from coordinate 33,631 downwards.
CGATACATTTACTTATTACATGTTAGGTATCCCAATGCCAACCAGTGAGTATACAGATTGGGCTACAGTAACCATTACTGTTCACCCCGCTGTGAAAATCTACTTTCCATTGATTTTCAAGTAAAGTATCTACAATAATCTTAGTAAAAAAAACGACCAGCACTCGCTGGTCGTTTTTTTTACTCTATCTTCGGCCAATCCAGCAGCAAGGTTTCCAGCAGCAGACGGCTATTCAGATTGGCATCCAATTGAGTTAAGGAGGTTTCCAACCTTAGGAGCTGTTGATAAATCACCGGTTCAGTCAGTTTATCGGCCGTTTTCTGGCTGAGTGATTTGAAATTCAGAAAGGTCAGGGGCATATCCGAACCACTGTTGCAGATGTAAAAATCTCGCCAGATGGAAAGCCAGGTTTGCAGCAGCATGGCAATACTCTCACGGGAGACATTCTTACGTTTGAGGTCGGCAATCTTTTCAGCATAATCAAAACGCTCTGTCAGTGAACCTCTCAGCAGATCAAAGACATCCTGCACGAGCTGGTGTAGTTTCTCCAGTTGATCCGGATCCTGATGATAACGAACAGCCTGGCCAATCTTCCCGGAAGTTAAATGCGCCAATTCATGCGCCATCTCAGCAGGGATTTGCCAATGTTTTTGGAGCGCCTCCGTGCAGACATCCATGGGTAAGGGACGCAGGCGCAGAATCTCACAACGCGAGACGATGGTAGGAAGTAAGTTTTCTACCGAATCGGCTGTTAGGATCAGGATTACCTTTGGGGGTGCTTCTTCGAGTGTTTTCAGCAGAGCATTCTGAGCATTGGGGGTGGCTTCCTGAAAGTTGTGCATTAATGCAATCCGGTATCTGGCTTCGTAGGGTGCCAGGGATAGGCTACCCTGCAGTTCGCGGATTTGTTCGACCTTGATGGATCGGGCATCATCCAGACTCTGGGTGATGGTCAGGTCAGCCTGCTGCATTTTTGCAATCTGTTTACATAAGCGGCATTCTCCACAAGGCAAACCCGGAGCTGGTGGTTGGATGCAATTGAGTGCCTGTGCAAATCGGATTGCCAGACTGCGCCGTCCAATTCCAGGCGCACCACTCAGCAGGTAAGCATGCCGAACATTGTTTTGTGTGATGTGTTTCTGTAAAATCTGAGCGGCCCATTCGTGCCCGTAAATCATCCATTCCATGGCTTGGATTGTAGCGTAGAAATACCAGTCTGACAACCAAAAACCGGTGGCATCACGCCACCGGTTTTTTTCACTTTACATAATATGGTTACTTATTGATGATGGGAAGGAAGATCTGATAAGTCTTTAAATTCAATCCAATGATCACCGGATCATGATCTGATGATCGGTATTGATCTGGTGCATATAAGGCATCCTGAGCAGTTGCTTTGAATGAAATATCATAATCGATCAAATCTGGTTCATCCGCATTGATATGCCAAAGGGTTGTTCCTGTAATTTTAGAGAACAACCATTTATTTGCTAATGCATGGTCCAGATAGCCAACCTGACCGTCGAAAACGTACCCATAGGCGGCTTCTCCTATATAGGTGTAAATCAAATCGAGATAATCATCAGATGTTCCGGAGAGGTCATCTGCACCTGCCAGGATCGCATCAATTGGATCTTCCTTGTCGTAAGAATTCAGATCTCCAATGATCAAGGTATTCATGCTGCCTGTTCCTGTTGGATCTGCAGCCAACCAATCCACCATGGCTTCTGCAGCCGCTTTTCTGGTGAGATTGCAGTTACCGGCACCATCACCCAGGTCTGGATCACCAACATCATCACAATCTGATCCTTTTGATTTGAGGTGGTTAACCGCTACAGTGATTGTTTCTCCGGATGCGATTTCCTGAAAGGTTTGCGCTAGTGTGGGTCGATTATACTCGTCAAGGAAGCGCGGGTCGACAGTTGAATCGAGAATTGCATAATCACCCAGTGGTATAACAGTAGCTGTTTTGTAGATAATGGCGACCTTGATCGCATCGGTTCCGATAGGGCCGGTACCAATGTAGGAGTATGTTCCAGCACCCACTACTGCATTCAACCCATCCACCAAATTCATCACAGCTGCATCCGTAATATGGTTTTCAATTTCCATCAGACCAACGATATCCGCATCGATAATGGATAAGGCAGAGAAAATTTTATCGCGTTGGCGAGTAAACTCTTCTGTTGAATCTGCACCACGGCATTCCATATCTTCAGTTGGTCCACAAATATCATCACCAGTATCTATGGTGGAGAAATAATTCAATACATTGAAGCTGGCAACTTTTATATCTCCTCCGACATCATCAGGTTCACTGGTGCGAGGATTTGTACTGATATAATCGGCACCCTGAGTGGGTTGAATTTTCCATAAGCTAAAATTGTAGTCGAGTACACCAGTTACATTTGTAACCAGATCACCACCGCGGAAGAGATTGTCCATATCAAAAATGTCACCATTGGGATGATATGCCGGATCGGGATTTTGTGTGGTTCGACCATCATCTAAGGTAATCCGGTCCAGTAAATAAAACTCAACCATGGCGGATTGTTCGGGAGATCCCGGTTCGAATAATGCAGTAGGCGTTAAGTGACGGTGAGACGTAAGGACTATCTCTCCATAGCGGTCGAAGTTAAAGTATTCGGAGATAATCAAATCCTGTGGGAAAGTCACCAACATATTTTCATATGCTTCGAACTCGTTAATTTCATTCACTGGTAAAGAAAGCTCGATTGGGGTAATACTATCTCCTGCACCACAATACCAGGCCTGGCTGACACTGGTGATTTCTGTCAATTCAAAATACTCATCAACATATCCATGTACACGAATATATTCACCGACTTTAACATCCAAACCAGTGTAATAAACGAATATTCCATCTGATGTAGAAGGATCATTGTCACCTATTGGGTCCTGAAGATAAAAACCACTCTTGCCTCCCACCTGGAAATCACCAACTACGACTCCTTTTGTTGCCACTTCAATTCCATCTAAGAGCTGGCCATACCACTCCCTTGAATGGTATAAATTGGCGTATAGGGATATTCACACACAGCTTCTGGGGCAGTAAACGTTATCGGTTGGGTTCTCCAGGTGTGTTGTATGCTTCTCCATCAATTCAAGGTACCATGTTGAAATCAACAATTCCGGCTAGATCAAAATCGTTACGAACCCAATCGGTGGTTGCGTCGGTATCAAATCCGTCTGGAATGCGGGATGCACCACCAGGGGCGAATGCTAAACCATCATAACTTACTGTGAGAATAGGTACACCGTATGTGAGGTCACCAGTTCCCCCATCGTGAACTGCAACTGAATCAACAATCGAATCCCAGGGTGTACTATCAAAGACTCCATCATCTTCCGTGTCCAAGATCATTGCCTAGTGCTCCAGTAAAATTTTCGACCAGTAAGAGAGTGATCGTACCGTTTTCAATTGAGCATTGGCTGCATAAATTAGCAAGTGACCCAAAAACCATCAGAATTTGCTTGTTCCTAACAGAATTACTTCGTCAATAGTTCCTTCTACAGAAGATCAACTACAAAGCTCCTCAATTTCAAAATTGTATACGTGGAATAATCAGTTTCTGATTCTCCAAAGATCTCAACGTATTCGCAGGTGTCAGTATCCGAATGGTCTGGCTACAAATTCATTGATTTTGGGTTCAAGTGGATCTAAATCACATGTTGCCGAATGTGCACCCAACCCATCGAATGTATCGGAAGCATAACCATCCCATTCAATCGCGGGATCAAATGCATCACTACCATTCGAATCACCCGCACAGATTGCATTTTTGCGACGCAGGGAATTGTCTGCCGTACTGGTCAATCCACTGCCCCATTCAGATCCTGGATCAATACCGATTTGACCAATGACATCGATGATAGTCGTTCCATTTTTGAGAACAACTGCATCATCACCATTAAAGTTCGCTACACCATTGGAAATGAGGTCTGTAACGTCTAATATTGCCTGAGCAGCGCTTCCGTGTGCAATTACATATACATCGTCATTTGCCAAGGATCCACTCAAAGATACAGTTTGAGATGCTGTAGGACTACCGTTGGAATATAATTCAACGGAATAACCAGTAAGATCAACAATGTCCTCAGTCCCGTTGAAAATTTCAAGCGCTTTATTGAAACTGGAGCCTTCAATATATTCGGAAAAGAAGAGCTCAGCTGTTTCAGCTTGAACAATCTGTTGTGGCATAACCCCGCCTAAAATAGCGGTAAATGCCAGGACACTTGCCATGAGCAAGTTTATAAAACCTATTTTCGTTTTCATTATTCAAATCCTCCATTGAAAACAATTCATTTGGTTAAACAACTACAAGCTTTCAGTGATTGAAAGCACAACAAGGTATTATTGCGGGTTGAGATGTAAGAGGAATTGTTTGATTCTGAACATGTTGTAAAAATGTTCTCCCTAAAAATTGTAGCATAAACCATTCTGTAAAGATATAAAAATACAGAAGGAATTGGTGTAATTTTTATTAACCTGTATGGAAGAAATTTTATCTACGGTATAATCCAACTAGCAGAACCTCCAATTAATTTTTTTTACATTCAGTTCACAATCAGGTATTGAATGGTCAAGAACCAGCACTCCAAATGGAAATTTTTCATCCGCTTAATAGGGACAATCCTCTCCATTGTTCTGCTCATCTATCTGTTTTCCTCGGTGGGTATGGAAGAATTACTGGCAAGCCTGAAGAATTTGTCCATTGGACGGATTGTGCTGGTTATCGTTCTGATCTATATATCCCGGTTGGCTACCTTCGGCCGCTGGCATGTCTTGCTGCAGATTGAATCGATCAAAGTCAACTGGAAAGACAGCCTACGATTGACCTTTGCCGGGTTATTTGCCGCCAACTTTTTGCCCACCACCATCGGGGGGGATGTGGTGCGGCTGGCAGGGGCGATGCGATTGGGAATCGGTGGCGCGCTGGCAGCGGCGTCTTTGATGGTGGATCGACTGATTGGTATGGCTGGCATGGCAATCGTTGCCCCGTTGGGATTGGTCCCGGTTCTGGGCAATCTGTATAAAATCACACAGATTTCCATCCATCCCATGGTTTTTTCGGGTGGATTTTTAGCAGACAATAAAATTATCCTGAAATTCAAGTCGATGATTCAAAAAATAATTTCTTCTTTTGCATTTTGGTTTCATCATCCCCGCATTATATTTTTGGCTTTGTTTTTCACCTTCATTCATATGCTGTGTATTTTTCTGATTGTGGATGTGTTGGTGGTGGTTATGAACGAATCGATGCCATTCTGGAAAATCGCCGGATTGTGGAGCCTGACTTATTTCATCACCTTGATTCCCATCTCCATAAATGGGTTGGGATTACAGGAACTTTCTTTTATCAATCTATTCACCATCTTTGGTGGAATATCGGATCCAACTGGATTAAGTATTGCACTGATCCTACGGGTATTGATGCTGGTGGGTAGTATCCCCGGAGCTTTTTTTGTCTCCAGTATCTTAAGTGGCGATACCTATTCCAAAGTGTCACAAGAAAATCCATTGGTGTTGGAGTGATGCAAGCATGCTGGTAACCGATCGAATTTTCTGGCGCTGGTACTTGTTCTTTGTGGTTGTTTGCTCCGGTTGGTATTTATATCAGTGGCGCAATAATTCTGGTTCCTGGTTTTACCTGATATTGGCTAGTGGTTTGCTGGCTTTGTTGACTTTGGTGCTTTTCAACAAGATTAATTTAAATCGATTTCACGATCAGACCATCACAATACCGGAATGGTTGATTTTATTGTTTTCCGGGTTGTTGGTTTGTATCCCATCTCTGTTGACATTTTTATATCCGACGCAAATTATATTCCATGAGAGTGGAAAACTCCTGTTATTGCTGTGGGTATCCGGGATCGGGGTCTGGTTATTGCAGAATTCCAAACGGAAACGTCTGGCAAGCCTGAATTTTTTGCTGTTATTGGTGGCTGGCGGTGTGCTATATAAGATCGGGTCATTTGTACCGGATGTGCAAAGAGCTCCTTTTTCCCTGGGATGGTCAGAGGGTAGCCGGTATTTCAATGCTTCGATATTCTTTGGTTCATCCATTTATGGGGAAAACTTTCCATTGCCGGTCCTGCATCCCAGCCGCTATTTGCTACAATCCCTACCATTCCTGCTGGGATCTCAATCGATTCTTATTCACCGTTTCTGGCAGGTGATTCTTTGGATTTTCTTTGTTGGGTTGGCTAGTTTCAGCCTTGTCAAAAGGATAAACCTTGCCAATAAATTTGCTGCCTGGATATTAGGTTTATGGTTATTTTTATTTTTTTTCCAGGGGGCGGTTTATTATCACCTGATGGTGTGTGTTATTCTGGTTCTGATGGGGTATAACCACAAGCGTCCCTGGCAAACCATGCTATTTGTTTTGATTGCCTCCATCTGGGCAGGATTAAGCCGGGTGAATTGGGTGCCTGTACCCGCTTTATTGGCTGTGACCGTCTACCTGCTGGAAACACCAGCAAGAGGGATAAACTGGTTCAAATATCTTAAATATCCATTCCTGTGGTGTCTGGTTGGTGGGGTCTCCGCATTGGGGTCAAACCGAATATATGCCCTTCTTTCCGGTAATACAGTTGAGCAATTTTCGTCCAGTTTCACCTCTTATATGATCTGGAGCAGGTTATTGCCAAATACCACCTACAAACCTGGCATCATCCTGGGTTCATTAATTGTAGTACTTCCCTTGGCTATTCTGACGATTCAACAGATTGTGAATAATGGCTGGCACAGATATTATCATTGGATCAGAAGCCTGGGACTACTGGGGATCTTGACTGTGTTTGGGTTGGGTGGGGTGGTTGTCAGTGTTAAAATCGGTGGTGGCGGTGATTTGCACAACCTGGATGCTTTTTTGGTCTTCTGGGTGTTGATCACCACCATGATTGTATTCAATCGTTATACGTTTGAAGACGATCAACAACCCGGTCAAAGCACATTGAATTTTGGGCTGCTGTTGCTGGTTGTGGCCGTACCATTGATCCTGGCGTTTCAGAAGAACACGACCTGGATTTTTCAGGATGTGACAGCACAGAAGAATGATGTGGCGCATATTCAACAGGCGTTGGATCTGATAACAGAAAATCCCGGTGACGTATTGTTAATCACCGAACGGCAGTTACTCACCTTTGGCGATATTCGAGGAATTCCACTGGTTCCAGAGTATGAAAAGGTATTCCTGATGGAAATGGTCATGAGCAACAATACACCGTATCTGGATGACTTCCATCAAAAGTTATCAAATCATGCATATTCTGCGATAATTCTGGACTCGATCTCGACAGAAACGCAGGATGTGAAAGACTCATTCTGGGTGGAAAACAATTTATGGGTGGATAAGGTTGTGTATCCCATTCTGGATGCGTATGAGCCAGTGTATTCGTTTCAGAATAACAATATCAATTTGTTGATACCCAGAGGACAACTCGATCTTTATGACCAATTAATGAGAATGAAATCCTGGTAAGATAGGTGTGATGATCAGGAACGATTTATGGAACTCATAATCACAAGAATTTTGGATACTTCATTGATTTTTATCTGGATGGTAATCTGGTTTCTGGGGGGGTACCTGATTGTTATCAACGCTTTCAAGGTAAAGCGCCATGAAACCACGATTTTGAGTTTTGGGGTTGGGCTCATTTTACAGGTGTGGGTAGCGAATTGGTTAGGGCAACTCCTCGAACCTGTCGTGGCGTTCTGGTTGAGTGCCATATTCATTCTCCTCATTGGTATTCTATTGACCATAGCTTTCAAAAATCATCAGACTGCTTTGAAATCCATCAGTTTTCCTCTGAGATACTGGGTTCCTTTTGTGGTTGTCCTGGTGATCTTTTTTTTGATCGGCAGGGGATTGGCTATTTTTGATGATTATCAAAATTTGCCCGTAACCTCTTATATTGCTTCAGGCGCTATCCCACCTAATTTTGTTTTGAATCCGGAAATCAGCTTTGATTATCACTATCTGATGTTACTAAATGCTGCCCAGTGGATGCGCATTGCAGATTTGTTTCCCTGGACTGCGTTGGATTTGAATCGGGCTCTATTTTTAAGTCTTTCTGTGATCCTGGCTGGTATCTTTGGGTATCGTATCACCAGAAACCGATTGGCAGGCTGGTTGACTTCACTTTTCTTTGCGTTTGCCGGGGGGCTACGTTGGCTTCTGTTATTTATTCCCGCACCTATTCTGGGGAAAATATCTGACCATATCACCATGATGGGATCCGGCCAGGTCACGGCTGATAGCCTTTCAGAGGCATTGATCAAAAATTGGGCAATTGAGGGTGCTGGTCCGATTCCATTCCCCTTTGCGTTTGGAAATGGATTTCATAGCATCTCGGTTTTCAAGCATGATGGGACCGGAATGATGGGGGCTGTGATTGCCATCCTCATCATTTTATTGTTTGAGCGCTGGAAGAATATTTCTGGGAAATTAACCATCACCGTGTTGCTGTCTGCCATGGCATTAATTGATGAAATCTGGTTCGTGTTTTTCATTTCAGCAGCGGGTATATTCTTTATCCTCCAACACATCATCAAAAAAAGATTACCCACCCGCGAAAAATGGCTCGAATTATTGTTATTTATAGTGATTCCGGTATTTTTCTCCATGATCCAGGGTGGTGTATTAACCGGTGTGGCTGGAGGATTGCTGGCAGGGATCCTGGGTAGAGGGGATGCAGGCGCAGTCTTATACTATTCAGTCGATTTTCCTGTCCGCTGGCCACCGGCCATCATTTCTGCTCATCTGGGCGTTTTATCGCTTATCCAATGGGCACAATTGGTTGTTGCATTTTTCGAAGTGGGTCCGATCTTTTTGATTTTTCCACTGCTCATCATCTGGGGTGTTAAGGCTTATCGTGCCAAACAAACTATCTACAGCATATTGGCGATTGGTGTGGGATTAAGTCTCCTGATGATATTTGTTGAATATCAAGGCTCGGCTGGGATTTCTGCTTCAAAACGTCTGCTCTTATTTGGCACCGACCTGTTAGTGTTGTTTACGGTCCCCTTGCTGTGGCATTGGCTCAGCAGGAAGGGTTTGCAGGTGAAGATGCTGGTGGGTGGGATTACGTTGATGACAATGGTCGGTGGCATGATCTATTTTCTGATTTCCAGTATTGCTATTCAGAGACCGGTGCTGAGTTATTTCATCAAGCTTATGGATGCATCTGTGCAAAACATCTACTGGGATAAATTGGATGAAGATGCCATGGTGTTCGATTTTAATCCATCCAGAGCAACGACAATTTTTGCCAGACCAATTAAATCGAGTATTACCTGGTACGAAGATTTGCCAGAATATTCTCGCTTTCAGAAAAACCCGGATCCGTATTTATTAAACCAAGCAGGTTTTACGCATATGTATGTGTCCCGAGAAGATTACCGGCACTTATCCCAGCGATCCAAATATCTGTTAAAAAATGCATGCATCAGCAGGGTTTATGAAAATGAAGATTGGCAGGGAGATTTCCGCTGGCTTCTGGATATTTCAGCCTGTAAAAAGTAGTTATTTGACAAAGTGTCCCACGTGGTAGACTTCGCCCATGAAGGATGGTGTACCACTCATTTTTATCCTTTTTACTTCTGTGAATAGCTTCCTGGCTGCTTGATATACATCTTCTTCAGTGGAGAAATGTTCATCACGGATGTTGTGGCCTAACAGCCGAAACATGAAGACCATGAAGGCTCGTTCCACCGGTACACCATAAATGATCTGTCCACCCGGTTTGAGTACCCGATGGATCTCAGAAAAAGCCTGTGTCAGTTCAGCTGGTTTCAAATGTTCAAGAATGCTGATGAGAAGAACGGTATCGAAGGTGTTTGCTTCATAAGGCATTGAGAGCACGGAACCGTTTTTCAGAAAGGTTCTGACGCTATGTTTTGCAAAGAGATCTGCCACTTTTTGGATTTCAACCGTCAGATCCAGACCATGAATCTCTTTGTATTGTTCATTCAGATTTAAAAAGGTCAACCCAGTGCCAAAGCCGATCTCAAGGATTTTATCCCCCCCTTTGCATTGCGAGAGACATAATTCCACCCGTCGGCGATACATTTTTCCAAAAATGGGGAAGTAATAATATTTGATGGGGTCTAATTCATTAACACCGGCATATTCGTCCTTAGGTAGTAATTTCAGTACAGGGATTTCTTCCATTTGTTTCATCGTTTCACCTAGATAAATTTAATCCTTTTAGCAGCCACCCACAGCATACGCATCAATAACATGCCATGCTTCCAGCGCTGAATATTGGTGCTGCCGTACGTTCTTTCCCGGTAGCGGATGGGTAGATCTACGATCTTATGATTCAATTTTGCAGAGCCAAAGATAAGGTCGAAATCGCCAAAGGGATCGAAATCACCGAAATAGAAGCGATTATTAGCAATCATTTCATAATCGGATTTCCAGAGCACCTTGGTGCCGCACAGGGTGTCCTTAATGCTCTGCCCAAGCAACCAGGAGAATGCCAGGCTGAAGAATTTATTACCCAGGAAGTTGAAAAAGCGCATGGCTTCTTTTTCCATCGGGTAAACCAGCCGGACCCCATTGATAAAATCACCTTTGCCACTCACCAACGCATCATAAAAACGCGGAAGGTCTTCAGGTGGCACGGTCAGGTCAGCGTCCAGGATCATGAGGATTTCACCGGTGGCTTTTTCAAACCCAAGTCGGATAGCATCCCCTTTGCCTTTGCCGGCTTGTTGATACACACTGGCGGGTCGTTGGAATCTGGCAATATTTTCCTGAATGACTTCGAAGGTATTATCCTGGGAATGCCCTTCCACAAACACTATTTCTGTGTTTGATCCCATTTCAGGCACTCGCTGAAAGATATTCTCGATATTCCCGGCTTCATTGCGGGCGGCGATCACTACGGAAACAGAAGCCTGATCCGTTTGAAAATCCCGTTTCGGTCTGGCGACCATGAAGTTCGTCATGCAGAAATGGTTCAAAGGCCAAAGGCGTGCAAGGAAGCGATTGAAGAAGGGAGTGATAAGTGGAATCTGAAATGGGAATAATATTTCGGTCCAGGAGCGTACAACTTCGAAATCACAGATCTCAAGGAGGTTGTTCAGGTCCTGTTGGGTTAACCAGTTTTGGTATTCAAAAGGCTTGGCAACCTTTAAGATTTGGGCTATTTTTAAAGGGATTTCCCAAAAACGACTGTAAAAATTGAGAATAATGCGGGTTTTGGGCGTACAAAAAGTATGTAGCTGGTTGAAAATATCCTGAACATCCCAAACATCATTGACCAGATCAGAAAGAATAATGAAATCAAAAGAAGAATTCAGGTCTGGGATATCCTGGGCATTACCATGGCTGAAGGTTAAATGTGGGTGCTTTTCACTCGCAATTCTAACCATTTCAGCAGAGAAATCAATTCCCACCCCATGCGATGGTTTTACAGTGGCTAAAAGGTCACCAGTGCCTGAACCGATCTCCAGAACTGTGCTTCCGGCTGGGATGATATATTGAAAGATTTTTTGCAGACGACGATGATAGTAAGAACTCCAGTCCTTCTTTTTCTCGCTTTGGATGGCAATGCGATCCCACAGTGCCTGACGGGCACTGGTAAATTCTTTATAAATCTCATCGTTTGAATTAATATACCCTGCCATGGTTTCCTGCTTTTACTCTCGTGTCTGGAAGTATATCAAAAAGCAGGTAGTGGGAAAAGGATTTTTGAAAATCACCTGCAGGAACACCGGATGATTCTTCTTTCTCAAGTCAATGGCTTGGTTGACAATGCTCCCTTTCAACGTGTACAATCCATGAGATATGGACCCACGTAGCTTTTTAAATGAACAACAATTGGACGCTGTCACCGTTACAGGTGGGGCAACTTTGGTACTGGCGGGGCCAGGCTCGGGAAAGACCCGAGTTCTGACTCATCGAATTGCTTATCTGATCGATCAGATGGGCATACCTCCTTATCGAATTTTGGCGGTGACTTTTACCAATAAAGCCGCGAATGAGATGAAAAAGCGCCTGGAAAGTATGGTGCCGGAACGAGCGCAAAGTGTCTGGCTGGGCACATTTCATTCGATCTGTGTCAAGATTCTACGGCGGGAAGCGAAATATCTACCGGTTGACTCAAATTTCACCATTTATGATGTGGATGATCAGGCAGCCTTGATCAAGACTATTCTTAAAGATCTGAACCTGAATGACAAGCTCTATCGACCGGGTGCGATTCAGGAGACGATTTCGCGGGCAAAGAATGAGATGATCATGCCCAAACAATATAACATTCGCACGTCTCGCGATGCAAAAATCCAGGAGATTTATGAGCGCTATCAGGCAAGTTTGCGAGCTTGTAATGCCATGGATTTTGATGATCTGTTGCTTTCAGCGCTGTCTCTGTTGTATGAAAATGACGATATTCGCGAGAAATACGCTACCCGGTTTGAGCATGTACTGGTGGATGAGTTCCAGGATACCAACCAGATTCAATATGAGTTGGTAAGGCTTTTATCCAGTGTGCATAAAAACTTATTTGTTGTGGGAGATGAAGACCAATCGATCTACCGTTGGCGCGGAGCAGACTATCGCAACGTGTTGCGTTTTGAAGAGGATTATGGCAATTTCAGCAAAGTTTTGCTGGAACAAAATTATCGTTCCACACAGAAGGTTCTCGATGTGGCTCGTTCTATTATTGACCAGAATCATAATCGTACACCCAAGGCATTATTTACCGAAAGAGGGAGCGGGTCACTGATCCGCTTTTACAATGCAGAGGACGACCGCGATGAAGCTGATTACGTAGTTCGCACGATCCAACTGGAGATCAGAAAGGGAACCAGTCCGGCATCCTTCGCGATCATGTACCGCATGAATGCCCAATCGCGCATGCTGGAAGAAGCTTTTATGAAAGCCGGGATACCGTATCGCCTGGTGGGGGCACAGCGCTTCTATGGCCGGCGCGAGGTCAAGGATGTGATTGCCTTCCTGCGGTTGGTGTATAACCCGAAAGATGAAGTCAGCATCCGGCGGGTGATCAATGTGCCGCCGCGGAAAATTGGTGATAAATCGGTGGAGAAACTGGCAGAAGTCGCGCGCCTGACTGAAAGCAGCCTGGGGGATGTTCTGCAGGAATTAGGTGTGTTGGGAGCACAGTCTGAAATCTGGGGTGCATTGGATCGCAGTGCAGCTTCGATCCACCAGTTTGCCCGACTGATGGTTGGCTGGTTGGAGATCAAAGATAAGGTCTCCTTACCGGATTTATTCGATCGCATCCTGCTGGATGTGGAATATCAGGAATACTTACAGGATGGCTCTGAAGAAGAAGTAATTGACCGCTGGGGCAATGTGCAGGAGTTACGCCGTCAGGCATTTGAATTTGAAGAGCTCGGATTAGCAGCTCTACTGGAGAATTTGGCTTTGGTTTCCGACCAGGATACAATCGCGGAAAAGCTGGACAGTCCAACATTGTTGACGCTACATGCAGCCAAAGGTCTGGAATTTGATCGAGTCTTTATCATCGGGCTGGATGATGGTGTTTTGCCGCATAACCGTTCATTTGAAGATGAAGAAGAAATGGCCGAAGAACGGCGTTTGTTCTATGTGGGCATCACCCGCGCACGGGATCAGCTCTATCTGGTACGGGCAGAACGCCGCAGCATGTTTGGTTCCTATGAAATACAATTCCCATCACGTTTCTTTAAGGATGTTCCTGATGAACTGGTGCAGATCGAATCCCCGCAACGATCGTCCACCCAGCGAGGGTATGACCGCTGGGAAAGAGGATCATATCGGAAGGGGTCAGGAAGAAGTCGCCAGAATCAGGAAGATTCCTACTTTGAAAGCTGGGATGAAAAAGCGACTTCAATGCACACCTGGAAAAGTGCAAACCCTAATCAGGAAAATCGCTTAGGGGATACAGGGCATGCAGCCATTCTGCCGCAAAAATCGGATGCACCACAACGGGAAAAGAAAACTGAGCCTACTTACAGAGCCGGGATGAAAGTCAAACATCCATCTTTTGGGGAAGGGATGATTTTGAATGTGCGTCTGGAAGGAGATGGGGAAGAAACGCTGGATATTTTCTTCGCAGAGCTGAAACAGCAGAAAAAATTAGCTGCTTCCTTTGTAAAACTGGAAATTGTATCATCTCAATAAATCGAGGTAAGCGGGTGTTTTTGGCGTGCGGACGCACGCCAAAAACACCCTGACCGCTAATTATGGAAATGACACTGGAAATTTTGAATTAAGAAATGAGGTTTTATGCAGGCTGACCCTACCCCGAATTCCAACAAAACCAAAAGTAAAGTCGGATTAATCGCGCGCTCTACATTGATCATCAGTGCTGGATGGGGAGCGTCGATTGTGGTCGGTTTGCTGCGTCAACGCATCATCGCCGGGCAATTTGGCACCAGTGCGGTCCTGGATGCTTTCACAGCCGGGAATGTTGTCCCGGAGTTGATCTACACCATGCTTTCGGGGGGAGCGCTGGGTTTTGCCTTTATTCCAGTTTACAAAGAACGACTGGAGAAGATTGGAAATGCCAGCGATTTATTCAGCAAGGTGATTAACTGGATTTTTCTGATCACGCTATTTTTGTCTTTGCTGGCTTTCTTATTTGCACCCTTCCTGGTGACATCCAATTGGGGTGTCGGTGCACTCTATCCGGCTGATATTCAGCAATTGACCATTCATCTGATGCGGGTATTATTACTATCCACCATCATATTTTCCGTTTCCAGTATTCTTACATCCACCCTATATGCGCATGAACATTTTATTACGCCAGCATTATTACCGTCCCTGTATAGCGCTGGGATCATTTTTGGCGCGTTGGTGCTTGCACCTACCTGGGGGATTTTTGGCATCGCCTGGGGAGCTGTAATAGGTTCACTTTTACATCTATTGATTCAAATTCCAGGTTTAATTTATTACAAAGTCAAGTGGCGACCATTGCTTTCATTCGATCCCTTCGTGCGCAGGGTTGCCATCTTGATGCTACCGCGCATCATTGATCTATTGATGGCACGAGCCAGTATCAACTGGTTGAATGCTACCCTCAGTTCACGCTTGGGTGAGGGCAGGCTGGCAGCTCTGGATTTTGCCTTCCGGTTAATGAACATGCCCTGGACGCTGATCGGTACAGCCATCGGCATTGCAGTCTTTCCTACCATGGCTGCATTGGCTGCTCAAAAAGATGTGGATGCGCAACGCAAAGCCTTCAGTGGATCATTACGGGCCATTCTGACATTGGCGATCCCTGCTGCTGCAGCCCTGATTTTATTCGGAGAGCCGATTATTCGCGTCCTGTTTGAAGGGGGAGAATTTACAGCCGATAGTACTCAATTGGTCTATTATGCACTGCGGTTTCTATACTTTAGCGCTGATCAGTCAATCCATGTTGGAAGTGGTGGTGCGGGCTTTTTCTGCCCAGCAGGATACTTACACCCCCTTATACATTTCGATTTTTACAACGATCATTAATATTGGTCTGGCCATCTGGTTTACCCGTCCGATTGAGCAGGGTGGCATTTCGCACGGCGGTCCGGCTTTTGCCAACGGTCTGGCGGTGTTGCTGGAAGCGTCCATTGGCATGTTAATTCTTTCCATCCGCTGGAAAGGTGTGGATATTAAACGCATTTTGATTGATCTTTCCAAAGCCTTGTTGGCAACCGGTGTGATGGCTGTTGCAGTTTTGTTGTTAGGCAAGGTGTTGCCAGCTTCTGATTTGATCCAATTGGTCGTAGGGGGTGGTATCGGGTTGCTGGTGTATTTTGTAGTTGTGTATTTCCTGGGTATCAAAGATGTGGTCAATATTCCACTGGCGATGATTCGACGGAAAACGAAGGCTTGAGTAGTGCATGAGTTTTCTTCCTTCTGTGTTGCAACACAGAAGGAAGAAAACTCCTATAACCTTCTCCAAAACCTTGAAAACAAGATAAATAAGACTAAAATAGTATTATATTGTGAAGATTGTCACAATAAATCAAGGTTCGGAGGTGAAGCGTGACGATAAATAAAAACAAACTACCTCGGGTTGTCATCGTTGGTGCAGGATTTGGTGGATTGCGAGCTGCACGAGCGCTTGCCAAAGCGCATGTGCATGTGACTCTGATCGATCGTAATAATTATCATCTCTTTCAACCGTTACTGTATCAAGTAGCGACTGCTGGGCTATCCGCGGATGAAATTGCTTATCCCATTCGCGGGATTTTACGAAAGCAGAAAAACCTGACGTTTATCATGAGCGAAGTTAAATCTCTGAACTTAAAGGAAAGCGAGATCATAACAGCGCAAGCAACCATTTCATATGATTATTTGATTCTGGCGGTGGGGAGTGAGACGAATTTCTTCAATAATGCTGATCTGCAGCAACATAGTTTCGGATTAAAAAATCTGCAGGAAGCTCAATCGATTCGCAATCATATCCTGAATCAGTTCGAAAAGGCTGTTATGGAAACAGATGAGACCCTAAGAGGGGCAATGTTGACTTTCGTGATCGCTGGGGGAGGTCCTACCGGTGTAGAGATGGCGGGAGCAATTGCAGAATTGGTGCGGGTGATGCAAAAAGATTACCCGGGGCTGGATCATAGGGAAATTCAGGTGGTGTTGTTGGAAGCCATGGATCGGCTGTTGGCGCATCTGACGCCTGATTCCTCCACAGCCACTTTGAAGGCGCTGGCAAATAAAGA
The DNA here is from genome assembly GCA_963765655.1 of uncultured Chloroflexia bacterium. Lineage (GTDB taxonomy): Bacteria > Chloroflexota > Anaerolineae > Anaerolineales > Anaerolineaceae > UBA6170. The sequence goes on along the minus strand of CAVXXH010000003.1, from coordinate 16,938 downwards.
CGTTCAGGTTCGTTTGAACACACTGGTCGAGAGTTATGATGGCTGGGTGATTCAACTCAGCGAAAACCAGCAGATACCGAGCAACACGTTGATCTGGGCTGCAGGTGTGCAGGCAGCTAATCTGGTGCGGGAACTATCTCAGGAGAAATTGCCACAAAATCGAATCAAAGTTCTGCCAACATTACAAATTCCACAGGATGAACGGGTTTTTCTGATTGGGGATGCTGCCTATCTACCCGATCAAAATGGACAGGCATTACCCATGGTGGCTCCTGTCGCCATGCAACAGGCGGATCTGGCAGTTAAGAACCTCATAAGCATAATCCAATCCAAACCCTTGCTGCCATTCCAATACACGGATATGGGATCCATGGCAACCATTGGACGCAATCAGGCAGTGGCTGAGTTATTCGGTTTACGGTTGCGAGGTTGGTTGGCCTGGCTGGTGTGGTTGTTTGTCCATTTGATGCAACTGGTTGGCTTTCGTAATCGTCTGGTGGTTCTGATTAATTGGGCCTGGCAATATTGGTTTTATGACCGGGCAGTACGTCTGATAGAAAAAGGGGATTGTGATTGATCGGATAAAGATCTCATCCAGTTGGCAAAACAAGATGGAAATGCCAGGTAAATTACTACTTTTCTGTATATAAATCGTAAATAAAGATATGGGAACAAATCTACAGATTATCCCGTCTAATTAGTTGTTAGGGTTCATTAAACAAAATAATAATTAAGCTGGAAGTAGTCACCCATCCATGTGATGTCTTGTGATGATCAATTGGATAGCAATGCCAACGATCATCCACTAGATCGGTACACGAATGGAAAATACCTGCCACAACGGCCAGGTAAAATCTCCACCAGATGACAGAAAATATCTCTTCCAGTAGCCGAACCTTAACAACTGTTGTGGTGTTATTGTTAAGACAATCCAGAATTTGGATGTACGGATTGGTTTTAGAAAGAAAGTAGAGGTTTATCATGGCTGGAATTGTATATGTAGTCGTAGGTATTGTCGCTGTAATGTTTGCTGCTTTGAGCGTGGTTAATCTCAATTCAGAAAGATAATTCAGTCAGGCTTATTGACCCATGTTGATGTGGCTTACCTGTTTGTTTGAAATCACTTCAATCGATTGAAACCTTCGATTTGTTTGTTTCCCCCTTTTAAAAAACTCCTGAGGATTATAACTCGGGAGTTTTTTGTTGATTGATATTCTTTTAATTATTAAGCGGTATCATCTTCTCCATATGCAAAACATCCTGGGTGATCCAGTGCTCAGACTAATACCCTTCCTTCGTAATTTAATTCCAATCCAGTTCTCAATTGCATGGAATCCTCCTCATTGATGGTGTAAATTAATTATATGTCAGCCTGGTTTCAAATGGGAATTGATCAATCAAATTTTGAATTAGAATTTCTGATATCCCATCTGGCGATCGTTATACAATAAGAATGATTGAATGACTGAATGATTGAAACTTTTTTCAAACTTTATTCGTCATAACTAAGATAGCCTTTCTCAGGTACTATTTACATCTTTCCCATTGGGAGGTCGCATGACTGATATCGACATCGATTATGAAGTGGAGCAGAAACCCCGTAAATTTGTCACGCAATGGTTTTTTCCGATCCTTTTCAAACCACACAAGACCTTAAGTGAAATCGCAGAAAAAGAGTATGCTGTCTGGATTGCCCCTCTGATAGCTTTGATGGTAACTGCACTGATCCTGGTGCTGGTATCGTCTCCCATGCTGGGCCAATCATCACAAGCCACATCACAACCCGAAATGTTTGATTATTACAGTCCCGAGCAACAGCAACAATATCAGGAAGCTGTCAATATGGGTGCCAGCCCGGTTGTGACGGTTGTATTTCCACTGGCTGGGAAATTTTTAGGGATCTGGGTGGGTTGGATTTTGCTCGGTAGTATCTTGCATCTCTCCCTGACCTTGAATGGCAGCCGTAGCAGCAATCGCTCTGCGTTGAATATCGTTGCATGGAGCAGTGTGCCTTTTCTTATCCGCGATATTGTGCAGATCATAGCCATTCTGGCAACAAAACAGCTAATTTTGCAACCTGGACTTTCCGGTTTTATTGCTGAAGGAGCGACAGGGTTTAATTCATTTTTAGCTGCTTTCCTGGCATTTTTTGATCTTTATCTGATCTGGCAAATTGTTTTAATTGGGATGGGCGCTATGAAGATCTCGGGCTTGAAGGCAGGCAAGGCCTGGCTGGGGACATTAATCGCCATGCTGATTTTTTTGATATTAAAGGCTTTGCCAGGTTTTATCATGGCGCAATTCAACGGTCTCTCACCCACTAGGATGTTTTTCTAACCAATGAGCGAACAACCAGTTATTCAAATTCGTAATTTGCGCAAAACCTTCACGATGGGAAAGCAGAAGGTACATGCACTGGCAGGTGTGGATCTGGATATTTTGCCTGGTTCTCTGACGGTCGTTATGGGACCTTCAGGCTCTGGTAAGAGTACTTTGCTATATCTCCTGGGTGGCCTTGATCGCCCGACCAGTGGAACCATCCAGGTGAATGGTCGCTACCTGGACCAGATGGATGAGAATGATCTGGGTTTATTTCGCCGCAAAAGTGTTGGGTTTATTTTTCAATCCTTTAATTTGATCCCCAGTATGACCGCCATGCAAAACGTGATATTCCCGATGCGTTTTACCGGGGTATCCAACAAAGAACGCCAAAAACAAGCCGCTCGTATGTTAAGCCAGGTTGGATTAGCCAAACGAGCTTTGCACCGGCCAACTGAATTATCCGGTGGTCAACAACAACGCGTCGCAGTGGCAAGGGCTTTGGTCAATAACCCACCCATCATCCTGGCGGATGAACCGACAGGCAATCTGGATACCACCAGTGGTTTTAGTATTATGAAATTATTATCCAAACTGAATTTGGAAGGTCGTACAGTCATTGTGGTAACGCATGATATGCGCATGTGTCAATTTGCGAGTAATATTATCTATTTATTGGATGGATTAACCGTCAGCGAAGCAGAATATGAAGCTGCTTCCCATTTTGAAATCCCGGAAGAAGAACCGGAGGAAGTATAAGCCATGAAGAAATTAATCAAATTTATTTCACTCGTCAGTTTAATGGTTTTAATCATTTTAGCAGTCTCAAGCCCAATTATGGGTAAAGCTCAGGTTGAAACGCCCTTGGCTGATACAGCTACTGTTGCACCTATCGAAACGATTGTTAATACACCAGAACCAGCTACCCAATTTGTGCGACCTCTGGTTGTGATTACCTCCTATGACTATGGTGTAGACCGCGTCACACCAGGTGATGATTTCTCGTTAAAAATCCGCCTTAAAAATAATGGTGAAAGTGATGTTTACAATATGGTAGTGACTTTTGAAAGTACCGACTTTTTACCATTAGATTCCGGAGGTATGCGGGCAGTTCCACATCTGGATACAGGAGCGTCGGTAGAGATCGAACAACCGATGCGTGCTGTCGTAAGCTTATGGGGTTACACCTCTGGAGCCATTACAGCAAATGTTGCCTATACGGATGAAAGAGGTGCCAGCTATACAGAGAGATTTACGTTGACGATTGATTTACGCATACCGGTCTATTCAACCTCTCAACCAACAGCTACCGCAACCTTGCAGGCACGTGCTCAATTGGTCGTGGGTGGGTACGAGGTGGACGTTACTCCATTGCAACCCGGGACAATTTTTAATATCTCAGTGGATATTCGCAATTTAGGTGCTGTGGATGCACATGATGTAACCATGGTACTGGGTGGTGGAGTTACAGTGCCAAGCGGTCAGGATGGTGCCGGTGGACAAGGTGCTGGAGGTGTAACCGGGAGTGGTGCGGATTTGTCGGTGTTTGCTCCCATCGGAACTTCAAACCTGATCTATATTAATGAAGTCGGTGTAGGGCAGCTGGTAAAAGCATCTGCGCAATTGATTGTCAACGTTACAGCAAATCCTGGTGCATATCCATTCAAGATTTCATTTACCTATCTAAATGAAAAAGGGGAACGTGTGGTGGATGATCAGGTAATCACATTGCTGGTGTATTCATTACCAAAAGTTGAAATTGGGTTTTATCGCAACCCGGGATTTTTTATCGCCGGGCAAATGAACCAATTACCAATCCAAATCACTAATCTGGGAAAAACAACAGCCGTACTGGGTACCTTGATGGTGACATCGGAAAATGCTGATCTGATGGAGAACAGTATATTAATTGGCTCATTAGAACCCGGTGGTTATTTCACCATGGATGCCATGGCAATGCCATATCAGGAAGGTGAAATGGAACTGCTTGTTTCGGTTTCTTATACCGATGATTTCAACCAATCGCGTAAGGTGGAACAAAAATTAAGTGTAATGGTTGACCCAATGCCCGCATTTGAGCCTATGCCCGGAGACATGGGGGAACCCATGCCACCGATAGAAGAACTACCAGAAACATTTTTTCAGAAAGTACTGCGGTTTTTCAAAGGTCTATTGGGCTTAGGTAGTGGCAAACCGCAACCCACCCAGGATTTGATTATGCCGGGTGAATATGAGGAAGAGGTCCCTCCATTTGAAGCACCCGTAAAACCCATCCCTGCGCCCAAAGGCTGATCAGGAGACATCAATGCGTTTTTGGGATCTGGTTAGTTTAATTTCTGAAAATTTACGCCGCCGAAAAGGACGCGTATTTCTGACTGCTGTTGGCGTGGTGATTGGTACCGCGGCTGTGGTGTTGCTCGTATCCCTGGCGACCGGACTACAGAAAAGTGCTACCAGTAATCTGTGGGGGATCACTGATTTGAGCCGGATAGACGTGTACCCTAATTATGGTGATGGGATGATGGTGGAAGCTGCCCCAATGGGCGGAGGGGGTGGCGGTGGAACTACCAGTAATGTTAAATTATTAACACCAACCGTACTCGATGAAATTGCAACCATACCCGGGGTTAAATTTGTGATCCCAAGAGATTACATGTATGGTCAAGGTGTCATACAGTTCGGCAAGTTTGAAACCTGGGCTGGCTTGATGGGTGTAAGAACAGATAGTCTGGAATATTTAGGGTATGAGCTTGATCGCGGCTCAATGGAATTACGAAAAGGGACAATTGTCGCAGGTAGCTGGATGGCACAGAATTTTTACGTGCCAAACTTGCGACCCGGTCAGGAACCGCCAGAATTACCAGATCTATTGGATCAACGTGTAAAATTGAAGTTGACCAAATGGACCAGCGATGGACAGGAAGTTCATAAAACAGTTGAATTAAAAGTGGTCGGTATCCTCAAAGAGATGCGTAACGAAGCTGATGGCAATTTTTTTGTTTCGATGGAGGAATTGGATGCCTGGAACACCTGGTTCAATAATGGCCAACGCATCAACCGCAATAAAAATGGCTATAACGATGTTGTCGTTCGGGCGGAAAGCCCGGAAGTGGTCATGGATGTTACTCAGCAAATCAACGATATGGGTTATATGGCGTATTCACCGCAGAGCACAGTGGAAGGGATTAACAGCTTTTTTGTAATTCTACAGATCGTGTTTGGCGGCATTGGTGCAATTGCATTACTGGTTGCTGCGATTGGGATTGCCAATACCATGACCATGGCGATTCTGGAACGTACCCGTGAAATTGGCTTGATGAAAGCTGTGGGAGCGACCAATCGCGATGTTCTGACTATTTTCCTCGGAGAAGCAGCTGGAATAGGCTTTTTAGGTGGTCTGGGAGGTGCTTTGTTAGGTTGGATCGGTGGATATGCATTAAACGTTATTTCGATGCAGTTCCTTGCCAGCCAGGCGCAGCAACAGGGCTACATGTCAACCGGATTATCAGCAGATACACCTTTGTGGCTATTATTGTTTGCCATCCTGTTTGCTACATTGGTAGGGTTTTTGTCGGGATTATATCCGGCTTTAAGAGCTGCCACCCTGGAACCGGTAACCGCATTAAAATACGAATAAACTAATTCTCTACATATCAGAATTATTGTCTTTTTGGTGGTTGCTCATCCGCCAAAAACACACTACTAATTAAAGCGGAATTCCTCGAAATAAAAGTTTCTATAAAATTTAAAAATCGGTAATTATCGGAAGAAAAAACCCTCTCTTTTAGAAGCACAATTACAAGAGTCAAAAATGACTCAATTCGCTTAAAAAGGGAGGGTTTTGAGTCAAAAATCGTTAAAATTGACTCAAAAATTGACTCATAGAGTCAATCAATCGATGGTTGAATCCTGCTTGTTCTGGTAAAAATGGGAGAGAAAATAGTTTTTTCTAGAAATAATTCTTTCGAGGTTTTTTTAACATTTCTAATGTTATTTTAATGTTGGGGAATTACGCCTTCTTTTCAGCCCTGCTTTTAATCCCTTTTAACATTTTTACATCCATCACATGAGCCATTGATCCGGTGATAGGAGCGCCATATCCCATTTTCGCAGCGAAGGTATTCGGAAAGTCAGAACGCCAACGACTGATCAGACGGGTGATGTTGGGCGCTATCTCGCGCATGTGGAATAACCAGGAAACTTTGATGAAATCGGTACCAACATTGTTTTGTTCCGTTGTTTGCCCGGTCAAAGAATCTGCATGCAATAATAAATATTCATTCACCTGATAACTATGAAGCGGAACAGCGGGCATTTTGGGATGCAGAGCGATCCCTGAAAGCGAGTCCAGATTCTGAAATTCCGGCAAGATCTTTTCCGTATTGTAAATTTGACAACCGGCGATATTCTCCAATACCTGGTAACTGTAAAAGCCACCTCTTCCCTGCCCTAATTGAGCCACCCATGGCCAGACCTGTAATTTTGGGCGTTGGATGCTAATAGCATGGGTATAGCTGACTTTGGGAGAAGGTATCAGATCATCACCAGGCAAGACCATCTCTACTTCTTCATCCGTTGCTCCCCAACGGTCCCGGTTTTTTAAGGTTAACGGCCAGAAGATCATCTGAAAGGCTATTTGCACTGCTCCTTCTAGCCCTTCAACAACATCAATTAACGTATTCTTTTTTTCTACGGGCATGGCATAATCCTTTTGATTGGGTGAATGGAAGATTTGATAAATTTTATCACTATGCATAAAAAAACCTATGGGAAAACTCCCTAAAAAATAAAATCTTTTCAAAAATTCATATTTACACCGATTGTTGATTGACTTGACAGCCAATGACAGGGATAATTTTTGGTAGAGGAGAATCATTGAACTGGTATGCGTTTCTGGTAGGTGCTGGTGCGTCCCTGGCGATCTGGCGGATTGTGCAAGGGCAGAAAAAACAGGAAGACTTCCAATGGGCATTGGCAGGGTTGTGGCTATTGGTGGGAGTCTGGTTGGGTGCAAGGCTGGCGTACTTTATCTGGCATCCAGCTGCGATTATTGACTTTGGTTGGCAGGCTATCGGATTGCGGGAAGGCGGCATGGTCTGGCCTGGGGCTGTGGGGGGTGCCTGGGTTACTATCTTCATTCTGGCACTTGCCAAAAGATCCAACTGGTTGGTGGTCGCAGATCGATTGTTGGTGATGTTACCTCCTCTGGCAATCATGGCATGGCTAGCTGGCTGGATCTCGGGCAGTGGCTATGGTCCGGTGTTACAGGCTGCCTGGTGGGTACCCAGGACATTGGACGACAGCTTTCAATTGTTACCGCGCTTTCCTTTGCAATGGATGGCAGCCACTTCGTTATTCCTGGTTTTTTTTCTTTTGGAATCGCGTATTCCTAAAAATAAGATTGGCGGACAGGCAGCTTTGACCTGGTTGATATTTACAATCCACACGCTCCTGTTTTCATTTTTACGCGCAGATCACCGGCCAGAATCGCTGGGGCTTTATTGGGATATCTGGTTTGGGGTAATTTGTCTGCTCTGGGCGATTGTGCTCATCTGGCTGGTTTTTATTCGAAAACCAATCAAGAAAATTATTCCTGATTAAAAACTTCACCTGCATTCTTTTCTGGGATAGAATCAGCTGGCAAGAAAATTTTGGAGAAACAGGTGCTTATGAAATGTAAACTCGCATTAGCCCAAATTAACACGATTCTAGGTAATGTTCAGGCAAATTTAAAGAAACATCTGGATTTGATTGACCAGGCGTTAGCACAGGGAGCTGACCTTCTGGTTTTTCCAGAGCTGTCCATGACCGGATATTTATTGCAGGATATGGTGCCACAGGTTGCCATGCGTCCCAATGCAAAGGATCCGGTCTTTGCAAAGTTATTCCAGGCCAGCCAGAAAATTGATCTGGTGGTGGGGTTTGTGCAGGAAGATGAACGCAACCGGTTTTATATTGCCTCTGCGTATCTTTCGGGCGGAGAAGTGGTGCATGTGCATCAAAAGATTTATTTACCCACTTATGGACTTTTTGACGAAGGGCGTTTCTTTGCCTGGGGGGATAGCGTGCGCGCATTCGATACCCGCTTTGGTCGTTTTGGCATGCTGGTTTGTGAGGATTTCTGGCATGCTTCGGTGCCATACCTGCTCTGGCAGGATGGCGCGGATGTGTTGATCTTCAGCTCTGCCTCCCCGGGACGTGGGCTTTCCAATGAACCACAGGTCGATTCAGCGCGCTGGGTGGATCATATCAATCGTGCTTACGCCAGCATGTTTACAACATTTGTTGCCCATACCAACCGGGTGGGACATGAAGATGGTTTGCATTTCTGGGGCGGTGCCATGGTATATGATCCCAATGGCGATGTGTTGGCACGTGCACCCCAGAATGAAGAGACCCTGTTATTCTGTGAGATTGACCTGAACCAATTACACCGTACCCGCACCCGTCTGCCGCTTTTAAGAGATGAACGCACAGCCCTGGTGCAACGGGAGTTATCCCGAATTCTGACGCAGGATAGACGTCCCTCCGGGCGATAAAGGAGGATAAGATGATTGACCTTTCGATTAATACAAAATTAGCCACTCAAATTCTGAGTAATTTCATTCACAGTGAGATTACCCGGGTTGGTTTTTCCCGAGCCGTGTTGGGCCTTTCCGGTGGCCTGGATTCAGCCCTCTCCTGTTTTCTGACTGTTAGAGCATTGGGACCGGAAAATGTGCTGGCAATAAGGATGCCATATCGCAGTTCGTCGCAAGATTCATTGGATGATGCCCAGCGAGTAATTGACGCCACCAGGGTGAATAACCTGACCATCCCGATCACCGAGATGGTGGATCCGTTGATAGAACGCTTTCCGGATATGGACAATATGCGTAAAGGCAATATCATGGCACGTGCACGCATGGTGGTGCTGTTCGACCAATCCGCTGCATTTAACGGTCTGGTGGTCGGCACTGGCAATAAAACCGAAATCTTGCTGGGTTATACCACTATTTATGGTGATTCCGCCTGTGCCATCAATCCGCTGGGAGATTTGTACAAAACCCAGGTGCGCCAGCTGTCTAGCGATCTGGGGGTGCCGCAAGCGGTGATCACCAAACCACCCTCTGCTGATTTGTGGAGTGGCCAGACGGATGAGGGCGAATTAGGCTTTACCTATGAAGAAGTAGATCGTTTGCTCTTTTTGTTGGTGGATGAACGCTATTCCCCACAGGAGTGTGTGGAGGCAGGTTTCTCGCAAGCATTTGTAGATGAGGTGGTCAGAAAGGTGCAGCGTAACCATTTTAAGCGTGTCATGCCACCGATCTGTAAACTGAATAACCGCACCATCGGATATGATTTTCTGTACCCAAGGGATTGGGGAACGTAGGTTGGGGTTAGGTGCTAGGTGCTAGGTGCTAGGATTTTGGATTTAGGTCTCAGGATTCAGGATTCAGAATTTCTTTTTCTATGTCCTTTGAGCTATGTCATGCTTCTCTGGTTATGTGTGAATTCGATCTGGTTTCTGGTGCATTGCACTTGGGGAAAAACTCAAAATTCGGATTTGGAAATCAACCATCATGCACTACGATAGCAAAAGTGCATTGCACCTTGTATTTTCGTGAGATGTGATTCAAGGCGCAATGCACTTTTGGTAAATTTTTAATGGATGCACACTTCAGGGATGAGACATGAAGGTTAATCCTCAAGTGCAATGCACCGACAAATAATCTAAATAATTAACTTGGAAATAATATTTGAAAATAATCCGCGAATTTGCCAGAAAGAACTATTCTCAAAAAAATTTTTCCAAAATCCTATTAGCTACAAGCTACTAGCAACGAGCTATATCACTCCTCTTCGACAAGAAGAAAATTAAACATATTCGCATCAAAACGTAACAGGATGGTGGGTTGTTCGACGGAATACCAGGCAGTCTGTCCGTTGCTGAGGGTTGCTTTCCAGGCCTGGAATTCACCGGCTGGAACGCTGATGCTTTCTGGTCCTGTGATGGTTATTTTTTCCTGCTTTAAATCAGGTCCATTATCCTCAGTTTCCTGGCGCCAGGTGAGTGGAATGAGAAATTCAACCTTGTAGGTTTTACCTGGTACAAAAGAAAGCCCCATCAAGCGCCAACCCCACTCCTCCTCAACCAGAGTCAATGGAGAGATTGATATGGAATCCTGTGCCAGGTTTTCAGCTTGAATGGATAATTGTAGATTTTCCTCTAGCGCTTTCACCTGCCAGCTATTCTCGTATTTGTCAAAAAGGTTTTTCTGATAAAGACTGACCAGATGGAAATTGTCAGTTTGCCAATGTATATTTAAGCTGGAAGAACCAGCAGACGACGAAAAATAACTGTTGCCAGTTTGGATTTCAAAGCCTTCATGTTCACGCTGGCAGCTCAAATTGGAATCAACTTCACCTTGATGCCATTGACAGAGCGACTCTCCGATCTTTTCGCCCCCTTTGTGCTGTATTTCATAAACCCATAAGGCAGAGACTGGCAATTGGTTTCCATCAAACGCCAGGGTTGCTGAGCTTCTTGCCTGTGAGATTTCCTGAATAGCAACCACAATAAATAATACGCCTGCCAGCAGAATTGGCCAGAGAACCTTCCATCTGGAAAGTTTGCCCGGTTCAATCTCTCTTTCGACAAGCATCTGAGGATGGGGTATCAGGCGTTGTAACAGTACCAAACCGACTACTAGCATTAAAATCCCAAAGGCGCTGGCTTGCAATGAGGGAAACGGCAGTTCGAGGGTTGGTAACAATCCGGCGCGGATCAATACAATCGCAGCCAGAAAGTTATTGGCTGCATGTAGCACCATAGTGATGGTCAGGGATTGTGAGCGCCAGTAGGTGTATCCCAATAAAAAAGAAATCAGCAATAGGGATGGTAATCCCAGCAGTCGGAAGTGGTAAAACGCAAATAACAGACTGGGTACCAGCACTGCCAGGGTGCGTGTTGTTTGTTTCTGATAAGCAGGTTGGATGGTACCCCGAAAGAGAATCTCCTCACAAATGGGTGCGACAAAGACCAGACCGACAAAAATTAACACGGCTTGAAATGCAGTGGTTGGCAGCATATCTTCGGGTGTGGGCGGAATGTAACCGGTGATTTGTACCATGAGGATTTCAACCAGGCTGGATACCAGCCAGGCACCACCGCCCAACAGGGTTGCTACCAGCAATAAAGTAGCTCTGGTTTTCTTCAGCCCACCGCTTTCGCGGATATCAATCTGGTTGTGACGCAGAATCCACAGGGTGGGCAGAAGAATAAGAAGCAGCTCTGTCAGCAATAGACCCCAGGAGAAGGAGAGTGATTGCAGCAATGCGCCTACACTGACCACCAATAACATGGTTGCCAGGTAAAGACGATTGGCTTGAATGATACTTAAGGTTTTTTTCAAGAATAGGGATTCCCTCAAGGCTGGATAAATTGATTGTAACATGCCTGTTATTATTCAGCAGGTTGAGCGTATTTTTTCTATGGATTTGACCATTCTTGATGGAGATTATTTCATTATGACTGGTAAACGGGTGAAAAATGTTTCCAGAGCTGTGGTGGTGAAGGTGAAGGAAGTAGTTTGAGTTGAATTTTTCGAAGAAATGATCACTTGTGACTGATCAATTTGGTCAACAGTAGCGTCATGGGGAATTTGAACTGTGACCCAAAAAGTTTCAGCAGTTTTTGATTGAATGGTACCAATGTCACTTGTCTCAGTTAACCATTCGGTAGGTTCTACAAAAGCAGTAAATTCGTCAGTTATCCCATAATTTGTAATTGTAATCGGGTACTGAACGATATTATCGATCATACCTTCATCTTCACGTATTGGTGCTTTTGAAATGAAGTAGTATTCCGAATCAGGGTAAAGCCACAGCTTTTGGCTTGGATCACCAAGTAAATTGTAAGTCTCCCAATAGTATTTTGCATGATATAAATCGATTCCTGGGTAATTAGCTCCCACATTTGTTAATCCTTGAAATAAGGCTTCTCTTAAAGGAGTTGCGTGTAAAGGATCTTCAAAGAGTGAGTCATAGAAACCTCTTTCCAGAACATCATCTTGCCCCCATTGAGTCAACCCTGCTGATCCTATAAATGCAATTGCACCTTTGTTTTCTTGTAACATCCATGTTTCACTATAAACAGATAAAAAGTTGCTATCATCATTACCAAAGTCATTTGTGCTACAAGCAAAACTTGTAACAACTGAGGAAATGTTGTTAGGTGAAATAATGGGAATATCAGCCCTCGTTATTATAATCAGTCCATCATACCAACCATTTAAAGTACCATGTCCTGAAAAAGAAATTAATCCTCGACCGCTATTTATACTATTTTTTATGATAGGCAAGGAAATTAATTCAGAATAGGTCTTGCAATAGAGTCTATCTCCTCCAAGAAATGTATCGGTTTCTGGGAAGTAAGTAGGGTAATGTAAAGGTTGGGTATGATATTGAATCACTGTATTGTGAGAATATTCTGCTGTTGTGTAATATGTACTGTCACAAGTAGCAATAAATGATGAATCAATTTGCCAATCCAAGAAACCATTTGAAGTGTAAGAAGTCAGTTTATTAACTATATTAGAAACATCCTGAGCTGTTCTTGCAGGTAACCTACCGACATGAATATCGGGAATATAATCCAGATTGTCTAATGTTGAATAATACAAATCAGTTTTTTGATAAAGGACTTCACCATCTGGTGCAGGAATCAGATTGGTATCACCTACTAATAAAAGAAATACAGGTGGAAAATCTAAAGATCTTATGTAATTTTGGATTGAAGAAACATCATGGTTTTCATATATTTTATCAATATCACTTAATTTTGTTGTTGAAACAATATATCCCTGTCCCTCCTTCATCGTTGCAAAAGGTGCCAGTTCTTCTACGAACTCATCCGGGGTGATGATCAGATAGCCTTCGCCTGTGTCAGCTTTGGTGGCATCCAGTGTTGCCTGGGGCGGTGGGTTGATCACGATCTGGCTGACCAGGCGATCAAAGGAGTGGCTGTCGCTGACGACAGCAGAATCGAGCGCAGCGGCTGAGCTCTTTGGCCAGGTCAGGCGCAACTCGATTTTCTCCAACAGCTCGATTTCTCCAGTAGTAGGGCGATAACGAACCGGGTTGATCCAAAGTGGCAGAATGGTGTAATCGCGCATCTGGAAGGTGTCGTTAACCTCATACCAGTTCTGTGGGTATGAAGATTGGCTGGCGTAGCGGGCAGGATCGGGGGGCGTCCAGGGGGGCGGTGGTTCGGATTTGGAAGCTTGACGCTGGGCTGGAATTATTTTCAATGGAAGTCCTTGCCGGGGAAGGCTAACAGTATGGCTGCTGGTTTTTTTCTGGATGACTTCCACCTGGGCACCCTGTGGAATCAGGATGTTGAAGGTCACACCAGGTAGCGCCGGCTGACCGGGCTCGCGGTAGGAGCTGTAGTCCTCGTGCCAGAGGCGGGTATAGGATTGACCATTCCCTGTTTGAACCTGTGCCCAGACACCGGAGAAAACGATGGTGACATCCAGGGTGTGCGAATCAATATTTTCAACTTCAGTTTGTGCAGGGGATTCGGGTTTGGACTCTGGATTAGCAGATAACCAAACAGGTTCCTTACCTGGCTCATTTTGAGCGCTGGCAGGATATACAGGTAACAATATGTTGATCAGCAAGCTGAAAATAAGAATTCGAATAAGATTTTTCATTTAAAAAATAAAGCCACCACTAAAAAAGAATTTAACTCATTGTAGCATCAATTATTGTTGAAGAAATACTACTTCAGTGTTATTTCATCCATAGAAAAAATCTAATATTTACTCATCCGATGTGGAGATGAAAAGATTGGAATATTGTTGGTTCATGCAGGTGAAACAACCAGGGTTGACGTTACAAGGTGCAATGCACTTTTGGACAATTGTTACCAGAGAATTTTTTCTGAAATTATGGAAATAGGTTATTCACTAAGTGCAATGCACCGGTTATCTACTTTCTCCTTTCTGCTTTTGGCTTTAAGCTAGCGTCAAGCTAGCGTAAAGCTATTTACAAATCCCTCATCCTTCTTTATACTATTGAGGCAATTCAAAAATCCATCGCGCAGTGCGATTTTTATAGGATAACCATTGACAATAACAAATACAAATTCTTCCAGGTCGGATAATGGTCACATCAAAACACGCGTCGTTTTCTTTGACATGGATCACACATTACTGGATGTTTCTTCCTTTCACCGCAAGAATTTTCTGATGGTGCTGAATAAATTATTTGGCATCACTGCATTGGAGAAGGTGGTCACCTCCGGTGTGCCCATGTTCGAGGTCATGCGGCGCTTTGCTGTGGCAGCCGGGATCAGTGAGGGCAGTGTCAATGCCAGGCAGGCTGAAATCGAGCGCATGCTGGTGGAAAATATCCAGACCATTCTGCCACAGGATTTGCATGATATTGTTTTTCCCGGTGTGGTGCCCTTGCTGGAAACATTGCATAAAAATAAAATTCCGGTGGGCTTAACCACCGGGTCATTACGTGGGGTTGCCAGTCAGGTCTTGTCACGGGCTGGTTTGCTGGGGTTTTTCCCCCTGACATCCTTTGGGGATGACTGTGATCAACGCCAACAGATTATTGACCGGGGATTGGTAAAAGCTACCTGGGTGTACGGCTTGGCACGTGAAGCGATAGAATTGGTCACTGTCGGGGATGCGCCGATGGACATCCAGGCTGGGAAAGCCTTTGATGCCAGAACCATTGCCGTGACGACTGGTCTTTACACTGAGCAGGATCTGAATGCACACAATCCGGATTTCATCTTCGCGAATCTGGCGGATACCCAGGCTATTTTCAGCGCGATCACCGGTAATTAAGTCACTATATTATGCGATGAATTTCACAATCTAATTGACACAGGTCAATGGAGTGTTTATACTTATGTCAACAATTGAATATAGCCTTCGGGGCAGGGTGAGGAAGTTAGCTTCCAATTCCCGATCGGTGGTATAACCCACGCGCATCAAAGATGCATGACCCGGTGAAACTCCGGGGTCGACGGTATAGTCCGGATAAAAGAAGGTGAGCAAACTCATAAGTATGTTTGCTGTGACGCCCCGAAAACGTGAGTTTTCGGGTTTTCTTTCTCCCCCGTTGGCTGTTGATTTGCCTGCGGGATTTTTTTGGAGAATGATGGAAATTAGTCTGAAGCGCACACAGAAACACAATCCAATCAAGAAGGCAGCCGGAAAATATGTTGGCTGGTTGATGCCCATTTCGGCTACTCTGGCTGTACTAATATGGTGGATTGTGTCCCGCTGGAGTGATTTACCGGCATTCATTCTTCCGCCCCCCATAGTTGTCATCCGGCGCCTCTTTGTGGTTCTGAGCGATGGAAGTTTGATATGGCATACCTCTTACACCTTGCTGGAGGTAGCTCTGGGATTGTTCTCCGGTGCCTTTCTGGCCACGGTATTGGGGTATCTGGTAGCAAAATCCAGTACACTGGAGCGCTTACTTTCTCCTTATCTGGTAGCATCCCAGGCCATTCCGATTGTAGCGATTGCGCCATTGCTGGTGATCTGGTTTGGGCCGGGATTATTCTCCAAGGTGTTGATCGCCGGATTGATCGTTTTCTTCCCGGTGTTGGTGAACACGGTGGTTGGTATTCGTGCCGTGCCACAGGATCTGCGTGATTTGATGCGCTCGTTACGCGCTACCCGCTTGCAAACCCTGCGGCATCTGGAGATTCCGGCAGCATTACCGGTCTTTCTGGGGGGATTACGCATCGGGGCAACCCTTTCTGTGATTGGCGCGGTGGTGGGAGAATTTGTGGGAGCAGATCGTGGGCTGGGATTCCTGATTAACGTTGGCCGGGGACAATATGATACCTCATTGGTTTTTGTGGCCGTATTCACTCTGGTCGCCATGGCATTGTTATTATATGGCGCTGTGATTTTATTAGAACGTAAATTATTAGCGTGGCAACATCGCCCACGCAAGCAAACTTTAACGGTAGAAGTTTAATGGAGGACATTCATTGAAAAAAATCTTTGTAGCATGCATGATTTTCGTTATACTCCTGTCAGCCTGTGTATCAAAGGTTGAACAAACCAAGGAATTGGTAAGTATTCGTTTGCCGATGGGATTTATTCCGAATGTTCAGTTCACACCGATTTATGTAGCCCTGGAAAATGGTTTTTTTGAAGAAGAAGGAATCAAGGTAGAACTGGACTACAGCATGGAGAACGATAATGTTTCTCTGGTAGGTGCCGGTCAACTACAATTTTCGATTGCTTCTGGGGAACAGGTTTTGTTAGCCCGTTCGCAGGGATTGCCAGTGGTGTATGTGATGGCATGGTACGAAAACTACCCGGTTGGGGTGGTCTCTCTCAAGGAACAGAACATCACCGCTGTCACTGATCTGGCTGGGATGCGTGTCGGAATCCCAGGATTGTATGGTGCAAGTTATATCGGCTTCAAAGCCATGCTGAATGCTGCCGGACTAGCGGAATCTGATATCACACTTGATTCGATCGGGTACACCCAGGTGGAAGCGCTGGCTACCAATCGAGTGGATGCAGCCGTCATCTATGTCACCAATGAGCCCGTTCAATTGGAAGCTGAGGGATATGAGATCAACCTGCAAGC
>CAVXXH010000002.1:0-14496 GCA_963765655.1 uncultured Chloroflexia bacterium | reverse complement strand
TTTCCGTTATAATCCGGTAATTCAAAATCCGGTGCCTGGTCTCCAACCGATAATTTATTCATGATGACCTCCATTGCCACTCATTATATCCAATATGTAAAAAGAATTGTTATAATGACTAAAAATTGCTACATGGTGATCATCCTTGTATTCTGATTTATAATTTATTAAGATCTTTGCTGGATAAGGGTGTTCTGGAATGTCCCGTGTATATCAAATCTGGTTTTTCAATATTAAGTTTCTGGATACTGCCAGGGATTTGTTGCCAATTGGTTGCTAACAAATTTTGAAGATGAGTTCCGGGTCTTCTTCCAATTAAATCACCTGCGAAAGCAATCCCATTTTTGAAAATAAAACAGCAGTGTCCAGCGGTATGACCCGGTGTGTGGACGACTTTTGCATCCAAACCATATTCTTCGAGGGAATCACCATCTTCAAGCAAAATATCAGCAGTAGTCGGTATTATTGGGTTTATTTTATTGAGGATAAATTGAAGGGGGGGAAAGAGAAAGCCATATTTATGTGATGATCCAAGTAGAGACTGAGCGAGAATCATGCTTTCAGCATCAATAAAGTGCGCTGCAATCTTAGCACCGGTTTGTTCTCGTAAGACAGAAGCATTGCCATAATGATCATAATGGGCATGGGTGATCAGGATCAACTTTAAATCATTGCGTGCCAGGTCTTTCATTTTCTTAATCACCTGTTGATGGTATCCAGGTGATCCAGTGTCGATTAAAAGCAACGCATTGGATTTTTCGATTAAAAATCCGATACCAAAGCCACAAGAGATGGGATGAACGCGCATTCATAAATTTTAGTCCAAAATCGATTTATTGGTTTAAAGAATTCTTAAGGCTAAGATTTATAAAAAGTAAGAAAGAATGATATTTTTTCATCAGAAGTCAGGGTTTTTTGGTGTTGGTACCTGTCAAAAACAACCACTAACCACGGATTATTACGATGAAACCGCTATTTTCTATTTTTCCATTTTAAAGGTGTAATAACAGCAAGGCGAGCCTTCATCCGCCTGATAATGTTCTAAATTGAATCCATCATCGGTTAATATTATTATGACATGACGTTCTTCGTCAACCTTTGTACTGGTCTTGTTTTCACCTTCACCACTCTCAAGTATGTAATAACCCATGAAGGAGCGTTTGTAGGTGTTTTCTGCAATTTTGTCATATACATTACCGGCATATTCGAGTTGATCACCATTAAACTTAAATTCGACTACCTGGTTATTTCCATCTACACTACAGGTGCAATTAAAATTTTGAGCAGTAAGGGAATATTCATTAGGTCTACTTAAATCAGACTCAACACCCGACGAACCAGACAGGGCTGGCACCTCAGGAGCTTGATTTTCCTCCACTGCTGATGCTTGCGTTTCCTGTGCAGGTTCCTCTGCTATGTTTGCCTCAAAGGTTTGTTGGGCAATCAACTCACTAATCGCATCACTAGGTTCGGGGTCATCACTGATTTGTAGCCCTTCATACCCGATTGCGCAGGCGAGTGTCATAGAAATCATAATAGATACCATCAAAAAAAATAATTTATTCTTTTTCATATTTCCTCTTTATTGGAATTTTATGTTGGATTGAAGATTTGTGGAAATGATAGATCTGTGAGGTTTACCATTCTGAAATAGAAAATACAGATTTTCTCTGGGATCTTATTCTTAAGTCATTATATAACAAAAAAATTTAAAAAAATACGCATGATTGATACCCATGTTTAATCTTTCCTTAAAATATCTGAAGGAGATCTCAAAAAAAATATTAAGTGGATGCAAATATTGTTAAATCGTTCCGATTAATTCCTGCTGACTGGGGATTAGCGAACTGAATTTCAGATCGACGTAAATCAAAATGGCCAATCATATTCTTCCATCAAAAAAACAAAAGAATAATATAACTAAAATTGGTTTAGCAAAGGAGTCAATTTATAAATTGAGAGTTCCAAGAACAAAACGGACATTTCTATCTTGCCTGAATTTATATGATACAAAGTTGGAAGACCCACTAACTCTGTAATTTTGCATTCATTTTTTTGATTTTCTGTTGTGATTGTTCCTCGTTATGAGTACAAAAGATAATCCCATAGTCAAACCAATAAAACTACCAGAGAGAAAACTAACTATTCTCAATGAAATTCCTGAATTCTCCAGAAAATTCCATAACCAAAAACTTAATCCCCAGGAAAACATGGATGTTAATAACCAGAAGACCTTTGACACCAGCATTTTACTATCAAGTTTAAGTTTTGAAATGGCTATTAATTGAAAAAGACCCACCAACATTCCTCCGATTATCATTGCCAATGGAGCAGGGGGGATCATCATTGTTGATCCATCAAATGTGAGTTTTGGATTGAAAATGAATGGTATGAATGTGGACAAGATTAATCCAAAAGGTAACGCAAGGCTGTAAGCGATGGCAGAAACTATTATCCATACTCTGGCAATCGACTTATTCTCACTCAAAATAAGAGATTGAATCACTGCAGTAAGAACACCAAGAATTGTACAAGGAAGAATTATCTCCCCAACAATATTCCATAAGTCAATCCATGATTTGATATTTTTATGGAACGTGGAAATCCCTGGAAAAATAATGAGTAACCAGGGAAGTCCAAAACTGAGCGCCCAAAGAAGGATGTTATTCGATTGAATATTTTTTTTCATATGAATCCCGAACGGTTTATTGCTTTACTAAGATTTTACAATGATTAAATTATATTTAAAGGTAACTTTAAAAAAATCAGTGAACAAGGTTTGAAAAGGCCGGCGTGGATTATAATTATTAAATAGCTTAGTTAAATCACGGAAAACAAATTCAAAGAGGAAAATTGGCTGTAACCATTAAAGAAGTTGCTCAACTTGCAGGTTGTTCAATCAAAACCGTTTCAAGAGTGGTGAATGATGAACCACACGTGAAACCGGAGTTACGTGAACGCGTATTAAAAGCTATCACGGAACTGGGATATGTACCCAATATATCTGCCCGACAGTTGGTGCAAAAGAAATCCTATGTGATCTGTATCCTGCTGCATTCCTCTGGATCCTTTCAATCCACGGTGATCTCCAAGGTGCTGGATCTGGGTTATGAGGGCAATTATGAAATTCTGGTCCAAACTTATTACCCATCTTTTTCTCGTTCACGGGATAAGATCACTGCCTTGATCCAACAGAAGCGCATTGACGGATTGGTCACAACGCCGCCCTGTGATAGTGATCCCTTCCTGATCGATTTGATCAAAACCTCAGGAATCGCACATGTTCACATTGCTCCTTTACAACCAACCGGTGGCACGCCATATGTCTCTGCTGAGGATTATACTGGCGCATACCAGATGACAGAACATCTCATCCAGCATGGTCATCACCGAATTGGATTATTAATGGGGTTACGCAACCATCGCTCCAGTCTGGATCGCCTGTTTGGTTACAAAGCAGCTGTTGAAGCGCATTCGATCCCATTCGATGTGAAATACCTGGTTGATTCAGAAAATAATTTTCCTGGTGGACACAATGCTGCCCGGATGTTAATGGCTTTGCCTGAGCCTCCCACAGCGATTTTTGCATTAAGTGATGAAGCAGCGGCTGGTGCGCTGTATGCTTTGAACGAATTGAAAATTGATGTCCCCGGGCAGGTTTCCCTGGCAGCCTTTGGAGATATTACTCACAGCAATGAAATCTGGCCAGGCATCAGCGTGGTCAAATACCCATTGGATCAGATCGTTGAGAAGTCGGTTCGTATGCTGATAGAGTTGGTGGAAGGCCGCCAACCGGAAGAACGACAGGTAATTTTTCCTACAAAAATTATTGAACGCGGCTCCATTCGCTCTATTACAATACCAATTAATTAAGATGATAGGGAGATAACATGAAAACAACAAAGAAATTCCTCCTGAAGATGATTATTCTTTTTTTGCTTTCCATTCTGACCGCCTGTGCTGGCAACGCAGATTTATCATCTAAGGAAAATGTTTCCAGTATCGCAACCGATGAAACCAGAATCGAGGGAGCGTTAATCAGGATTAATGGAGATGAGATGGTCATTCAGCCATCTGATGGAAAAGAAGTCTTATTGCACACTTCGGAAAGCACCATATTTTGGGAGGGGATTGATTGGTTGGCTGATATGCCAGCTGAAATCGGAGATAAAATCACCGCGTTAGGCAAGTGGAGCAAGGATCAGACTACATTTGAGGTGGAAAGTTATTATGCCAATCTTCAGGAATTAAAAGGGGTCGTCTATTATGTGTGTGGTGAGACCGAAGCCTTTATGGTGGATCAACCCGATCAGGATTATTTAATTTTACCTATGTTGAAACGCACCGAATTATTGACCGAAACTCCTGAGGATCCAAGATCCTATAAGTATTTTGATCTGATGCCAAATTTTGGTGAGAAGCTCGAAGTGGTTGGTCGAAGAATTGATGATCCATTCGTCATCGCTGTAAAAATGACACGCATGGATTAGTTAAGTTGGCATAATTAATTGAATTATCTTGCGTAGGGGTGTAGGATTGGAGAACGAAACATTGGGTGGAAAACGGATGCTATTCTCCAATCCTTCACCCTTACATGATGATCAACCGCACCAATTCAAAGGCAAAATCCCCGGATCGAAATTGACTAATGGAATAATCCTATACGATGAGAGAAAGTATATTTGTTTTAAGACGGAATATCATGAACCACCATCTCTCACTACGCAATTTCCCTCTAAACAACCACATTCTTTACCTTCATAATAACCCGACCAATTCAACGGGGCAAAGAAAACATTACTGGCACCAAACAATGGTACACCGCTTCCAGAAAGACAACGGCAATCACTCTCCGCAGCACAAAAGTTTGGATCTTGAATATATTCAATGCCTGGGTTGATCTGATTGATGCGCCATTCTCGGATATCGACGAACACAGAAATTTGCACTTGCTCTGGATTGGCATAGCGAAAATTACAATTTTCAGAGACTTTGAAAATAATTTCCTTGTTAAGGGATTTATCAAGGAGATCATATTCAATACATTTCCCAATCCCATTATCCGGTGAAAAATCAGATGTACTACAACCATCGCATTTCGAATAGGTTTCAACGAAATCAAAAACAACCGGATGGCTTAAGGCGATAATGATAGGACATTTATCTACTTCAGGACAAATCGTATGAATGCAATTGGTTCCTGATCCGCAAAGCAACTTCAGTATGTGTTGCGAGGGGACAGGTTCGAAGGATTCGAATGTGTCATCATCTTTGTTGGTTAAATCAGCAGAACAACCCGAGAGGATCGTGCAAAGTAGGAAACCGATTAATATTAATCGCAAGTGCATAATGAGAAAAACTTTATTTACCCTTGACCATACTCGCAATCGCAGCCAGATGCTCGGGGCTGGTACCACAGCAGCCACCAACCAATCGTGCTCCAGCTTTAATCCATGCAGGCACTAACGCGCCCATCATCTCCGGGGTGACATCATAGCTGGTGCTGCCATCCAGGTTGGAGGTAGGTAATCCAGCATTCGGTTTGAACCAGATCGGTTTGCTGGTGTTTTCTTTGAGCGTTTTCAATACAGAGAGATTATCTTCCAGGCTTTTTCCGCAATTGATTCCGAGGGCATCCACAGCCATTTCGTTGAAAATCTCTGCCATCTGGAAGGGCTTTACTCCCATCATGGTGCGAACCCCACGGTCATAACTGAAAGAACATACCAAAGCAATCTGAGTATCCAAGGAGCGCACAGCACGCACCGCTGCCTGGGCTTCATTCAAATCAAACTGAGTTTCAATGACCAGTAGATCCACTTTGGAATCTAGTAGAATTTTTGCCTGTTCGGCGTAAATATCAAATACCTGTTCTTCGCTCATGCTACCAAACGGCTGCATCATCTCGCCAGTGGGGCCGAGCGATCCAGCGACCAGAACATCTTTATCTCTGGTTACTTCCTGCGCCAATTGGACAGCTATCTGGTTGACTTCTACAATTTTCTCTGTCAGATTGGCATGCGCCAATCGGGTGCGATTACCACCAAAAGTGCAGGTTAAAATGATGTCCGTGCCAGCCTGGACGAAATCAGCGTAAAGTTGTTTGATGCCAGCAGGATTATCGAATAGCCAGGTCTCTGGGGCTGTCCCGATGGGTAATCCACGTTTTTGCAGATTGGTACCGGTGGCACCATCCAGTACGAGAGTGGATTTTTGTTCGAGCAGGGAGAGGAATTCGATTGAGTTCATAATGGAGTTCCTTTCGAATGAAGATGAGTTAATTGTATCGTAGGATTTTTTTTGAGGGAGGAGGTTTTAGGTTGACGTTTAGGTATTGGTTTTGTATAATTGCAATATCAGGAAATTGCAATAAATGAGAGGTAGACTATGACAACTCAAGTTAGTATTGGACAGGTAAAACGAGATATCTCCGATTTGGTTAATCGCGTCGCTTATAAAGGTGAAAGGATTGTGCTTACATCACGTGGGAAACCAAAAGCTGTGTTGGTTAGTCTGGATGATTATTCTCGATTAAAGGAAGCAGAAGAGAAAGGTCGGTTTGCCTATCGAGAGAAATGGTTAGCTGATTCACGAGCATTAGCAAATCAAATTCGTGAAAGTCATGGCAACAAATTAATCGATGTTGATGCCATTATTGCGATGGACCAGGATGAACGAGACCAACGTTATGAATAATTATTATTCAATAATTGATGCAAGTGTGTTTATAAAAGCACACGTCATGAATCCTGATCAAGAACGATGTCTCTTATTGATGAACAAACTAAAAAAATCAAAATTACTGATTCCATCATTGTGGTTTAATGAAGTTACCAGTGTTTTGGCAAAATTTGTGCATTTTGGGCAGATAAGCTCACAAGAAAGCAAAGACACTTTACAACTTGCACTTAGTTTTGATGTTGAAGTTGTTGAACCTGACAGAAAGCAATGTCAGCTTGCTTTGGAATGGGCGTTTCGCTTAAATAGAGCAGCTGCTTATGATTGTTTTTATTTAGCAATCGCAGATTCTTTTGATATTCCGTTTTGGACAGCAGACAGACGGTTATACAATGCTCTGAAGAATATGAATTTGAATTGGATGAACTGGATTTTCGATTAAATCGATGAAAATACGTCTGGTTAGTGGATTTCTGGGAAGCGGTAAGACGACTGCTATCTTCTCAACCTCAAAAGCGTTGATGGCGCAGGGCGTGAAAGTCGGGTTGAGTACCAGCGACCAGGGCAGGTACTCGTTGGACAAGCACACCATGCCCCTTATCTAAATCCCGGCAGTGGAGGTTAATGGGGATTGGTTCTGCATTTATGACGATCGACCATTCACCAGCACAGCCGTAATAATTCCCTTATCAGCTGTCATCTGAATCTGATGGTGGGGTGGGACGGTCAGAAAATCCTGATCCCATTCGCCAAAGATTTGTTTCTTGATCAATTGAAAGTTGCTCTGCACGGTCTCCAATTGCCAGCCATTTTTTTGAGCTTGTGCCTGGGCATTCTTTCGGATTTCTTCGTTAACCCCAAACTCAGTCTCAAACAGGACAGCCCGGGTGTAATGCTGCTGCCAGCCGTTCAAGGTTTCCATGAGGTATTGTGCATTTTCTTCGCCATATTTACGCACAAATTCATCATAAGTATTGTTGAGATCCGGTGGGAGCACACTGCCCAGCGCCATGTTTTCCCCATATCTGCCGGAGCGTTCCAGGTAATCCTGCGAGAACCAGTAGGTACCGGGGTGATTGTTTTGCTGTTCGCTGTAGGCTTCCCGGCTGCCCAGGTAAAGAGTAATGCAGTCATGGGCTCGGGGAATCACCAACTGTACATCACGGCTGACCAGTCCATCGATGGCGCGCCCACATAATCCATAGGCAAGCAAAATGGCATCATACTCATCAGCGGATGTTTGGTCGATGAGTTTCTGCAGATGTTCCCGCAGGCTGGTAGGGCGGTCATGCAAGCCGATTTTTTGCAGGGTTAGATTGATGCGATGCGGCGATTGCGCTGCGTAAAAGTAAACAGCGCGTGCCAGAGCTTCGCAGGCGATGACATTAAAGGAGCTGGTTGAGGTTGCCATTCTTTTCCATGTAAAGAGCGCTGACATAGGTGTCATTAAAGGTAGCTTCAGCGGTTAATTCCACATAATGAATGTCCCGCCCGATTTGTTCAGCCAGTTTACGTTGCGCGTGATTGACCAATAACATACGGGCACCTGCTCCGGCTGCATTGCCAATCTGGGTGTAACGTTCGAGGGAAACATCCGGGAACATCCCAATTTCTATGGCGCTGGCCAGATCAAGATAATTGCCAAAAGCACCGGCAATCAGAAAATGATCAATCTGATCTGGTTGTATACCTGCCTTCAAACAGAGGATCTCAATTCCGCTGCGGATGGCACCTTTCGCCAGTTGGACTTCGTTGACATCTTTGCGGGTTATTTTAATCACATGACCATTCTCGTTTTTATTTAATATCAATAATTTATGTTCCGGATCTACCAGAGGATGTTCACGATTGAACACCCCACGATGATCGATAATATGGTTGCGTCGCATTTCTGCCATCACCGAGAGGATGCCTGATCCGCAAATACCACTGGCGGGCTTCTGTCCGATGGTGGATACCTCGATCTGACCATTCTCGATCCTCACCTGATCAATCGCTCCTGGAGCTGCCCGCATGCCATCTTGTATGTGCGCACCTTCAAATGCAGGTCCCGATGCACAGGAACAGGCGTGGATCTTTCCCTGATGAATCAGACTGATTTCAGTATTCGTGCCGATGTCGATCAGGCATAAAGTCTTCACACTTTCCTGAATACGGGTTGCCAGAACTGCTGCTGTATGATCTGCTCCTACATAGCCAGCAATGTTGGGTGGCAGATAGATCTGCGCTCCAGGAGCAATATGAATTCCTTGTTGAAGGGCTGGAAAACTTAAACTGTGTTGGATAGCAGGTACGTAGGGCGCTCCTCCCAGCGATTTGACAGGCAGGCCACAGAACAGGTGGTGGATGGCTGTATTTCCGACCACAACCATATCGACTATCTGAGCGGGTTCAAGTTTGAATTTGCGGGATATCTCCTGGAGATATTGAATGATGCGGTCTACCAGCATATCCTGTAATTTTCTGGCTTTATCCGAGGTTTGCATGGCATGACTGAGCCGATTGATAATATCCTCTCCCACAGCAATCTGCGGATTCATAAATCCTGTCTGGTCGATCATTTCACCGCTTTCCAGATTGATCAGAAAGGCAGCGATTTTGGTAGAACCGATATCGAACGCGATACCATAATAACTGGAATCCGGAGGAAGCAGAGAGATGAGTTCATGATGAATACCAATATCACGAACAATTAATTTGACTGTCCAGTTTTGCGATCGAATCCGTTCCGGAATTTCTTTGAGAACGGGTAATGAAGTCTTTAAGGGAATACTCACCAATGAGAGATAAGAATCCTGCACACGTTCCCAATCACCACGCAAATCCTGTAATGAGGGGGGTGGGATTTCGATGGTTTTTGCTAAGAAAGGTGTGTTCAGGTCGGTGGGATGATAATGTCCATCAACCTGAAGTTGTTGCCCCTGGGTGAGAGAGCCAGCTGGAATAAAAATTCTGACATCGTCTAATGGAAAGGTCTGGCAGGCAAGTCGCAGATGGGTATTGTCCTTCAACTGGCTCAGTCTGGCTTGTTCATTGGTTGTAGGTGGGGAAACAATGCCTTCCATCACTTCGATCTTACAGGAAGTGCAAACCCCCAGGCCATTACAAGAGGTGATCAGGTCTATCCCGGCACGTAAAGCACTGTCAGCCAGGGTTTCATCAGGATGGGATAAAACGCGTTTTCCGACAGGTTCAAAATCAATTGTGAATTGGGAGGATGTGTGTTTTTTGTTCATATTTAAGACAACGTTGTCATTATTTTAACATAATTTGATTAATTTCGATTATAATAATACAATCTTTTTGTTTTCCTTGATAGGAAAATCCCCTTATTAATAATTATGCAATTTATCATGTTAGTTACCAAAAATTTCTGGAGGTTTTGAATGGATGCTGGTTTAGAAAAAATTTTTGAAGGTATTCTGGATGGAAATGCAAATTTGGTTGTGGCAGAAGTGCAGAATGCATTGGATGCTGGTATTGGACCAGCGGATATCCTCAACAAGGGCATGATTGCAGCCATGGGTGAGGTGGGACGCTTATTTGAAGAAGGGGAGTATTTTGTCCCTGAAATGCTGATTGCTGCACGCGCTATGCAAAAAGGCCTGGTGTTATTGAAACCTTATCTAACAGAAGCAGATGTTCAATCACCAGGTAAAGTGGCGATTGGGACAGTCAAAGGTGATTTACATGATATTGGCAAAAATTTAGTTGCCATGATGCTGGAAGGGGCAGCTTTCGAAGTAATTGATCTGGGTACCGATGTCTCGCCGGAACGTTTTATTCAGGCAGTACGTGATAACGGTGCACAGATCATTGCCATGTCTGCCTTATTAACCACCACCATGCCTAACATGAAGAATACCATTGAAGCTTTGAAAGAAGCTGGCTTACGCGACAAAGTGAAAGTAATGATCGGTGGCGCTCCGGTCACACAGAATTATGCGGATCAGATTGGTGCAGATGGTTTTGCAGAAGACGCCAGCCGGGCAGTTGCCAAAGCCAGGAGTTTATTGGCTGCGTAATTTACTTAGATAATCTGACGAAAACTGTCATGGGGCTGGTCTCGCGATTTGCCCACCAGGCATAGGGAATCAATTTTATTGGTTTTCCTGTGGTTGTTCTACCTTCCAATGTCATTATGCCACCCAGAAAATCCGGTTCAAATTTTTCAAATAGACTTGTTGGGTCAACAATCACATTCATCAGGTCAAGATCTGGCTGATCGACACCCTCCATACAATAGACAATAGGTCCTCGAGATAAAGCTGCTTTCCCCGAGCAGCTTTTTACTTTGGAATGCACACGCTGGACCTGGATGGGCATATCCAATTCTAGTGTCAGCACATCCTTATCATGCCAGATGCAATCAATGCAGATATATTGTGCCAATCGTGGATCATACCCATGTGCAGTCGGTTTCAGCGATTCAGTTGGCTTACTCTCCGCAAGCCATTCTTTCTGATTGATGGTGATCCGATACCTTCCTGCCCAAGAGGGGATACGCAGATTGATTTTGAGGGGTTGCGATTGTGCTGTGTGTATCCGCAATTTGTATTGGCCTTGCCAGGGCAATTCACTCTCGGATTTCAATTGGATAGGGATTGAAAAGGGAATTTCTATCTCAGAGCCCACGAATTGCTGAATACAGATTTCGTTAG
The DNA here is from genome assembly GCA_963765655.1 of uncultured Chloroflexia bacterium. Taxonomy (GTDB): domain Bacteria; phylum Chloroflexota; class Anaerolineae; order Anaerolineales; family Anaerolineaceae; genus UBA6170. Next base: position 3,157 of record CAVXXH010000002.1, on the reverse strand, counting down.
TCTGGTAGCTGCATAAATAACCGCCTAATTTTGCCCAGGTACGGGAAAGGTTGGAAGGGCAGCAAGGAATTTCGTACCAGGGTTGGCGTTGCATCCCAGCCATACTCTGTAATGGATTATTATACAGATAACAGTCTCCCTGATGTCCAATACCCACCAGCGAGGCATTGTAGAGCTGCCACTCAAATAAATCCGCATAAGCTGCTTCCTGGGTGAGGAGCGACATCTCCCAGTTCCAGAACATGCTGCCCAGAGCAGCACAGGTTTCGGCATACATTAACTCAGGATCGAGTTCAAAATCTCTGCCAAATCCTTCGCTATAGGGCAATGAACCAATTCCACCAGTCACTGCCATGCGCTTGCTGACCATATGATCCCAGCTCCTTTGCAACGTTGGCAACCAGGATGAAATTGCGCTTAAATGTGAATATTTCGCAGCAGCAGTCTGCAAATAGGCAAACCGCACGGCGTGTCCCACCGGACAGGTTTGCGCGATGACGGGTTGATGTTGTTGGAAATACTTTCCAACTAATGCGCTTAAGGTAAAGCGCAACTTTGCTGACTGAGAGGATTTGATTTTATTGGGTGGTGAGAGCTTTGGTGCGGCAGTTATTTCAGGATGTTCCAGTGTATATTGGGTTTGTTTTTGTTTATAAATAGCATTACGTTGATTGACGCGTTGATTTTCTCCCAGCATGTGCAGACTGAAAGCCAGCGGTTTGTGTTTACCTCGTTGTTCCAGAAATTGCTGGGCCATGTGAAGATAGGACTCGTTGTGGGTGACTTCAAATAAGCGAAGAAGAGCTATTTCAATTTCCTCATGTCCAGGGGTATAAAGGGATCCTTTTTCATAGAAGGTTTGAACAATCAGGTCGGCTGCTTTGATTCCAATGGCAAGAAAGCTCTCTTCTCCTGTCACCTGGAAATGAGAGACAGCTGCTTCGATTAGATGTCCATGGCAATAGAGTTCGTGTTCGATTTGCAGGTTCTCCCAGCGTGATTCCGGGAAGATCAATTGGTTGTAGGTGTAAATATACCCATCAGCAGCCTGTACAGATTCGATTAATGAGATGAAATCGTTGATCAGTTTGGGTAAACCAACTTCTGGATACTGCGCGTAGCCAGAAACGGCAGCTTCCAGCCATTTATACGCATCCGAATCAGCAAAAAACCAGCCTTGTCTAAATCCTGGCGTGCTTTTATCCACGACCAATCGAAAATTCTGGATACAGCCTGAGTTCTCCAATTGCTGCCACTGGTGGAGCAGGGCATGGGTTGCGTTCATTTTTAGTCTGGGTGACCAAAAATCGTCCTTAATTTGTACCTTCGTGAATGGAATTTCTTTCATCAACAGGAATCCATATCTCTAAAATGCGTATAGCCATTATTGCATTAATTATGTTATTAATAATTATAGAATCAATCTACAAAATGATGGATCGGGTAGGAGAATCTATGCGAACAAAAAGGTTGCCAGTTCCTCAGCAGTCAGGCCGCCCAGATAATCTTTCAATTCAATATTTTCCAATGCTTCCTGAAGATGCGGTTTGTCGTAACGAACCCCAATCAGTCTGGATTCGACATCACTGACATCCCGTAAACCAAGAAAATCCCCGAATAACTTGAGTTGCTTAATCTCCCCATTGTCTACCTCGATACGGGCATCAATCTGCCCGAATGAAAAGCGCTGGGTTTTCTGGATATTGAATTTGGGGGAGCGGCCGAAATTCCATTCCCATTGTTGATAGCGGTCTTTAGAAATTTTATGGATTTCTTCCCAATCCTGTTGGGTGAGTTTATATTCTCCGTTGTTCGCTTCTGCCAGAATACCTTTCTTTACTTGTTCCCGGAACGCTAAAACATCCATCGGTTCGGAAACATAGTCACTGATATTTGCCACACGGCTGCGCACGGATTTTATTCCTTTTGACTCAATTTTTTCTGCCTTAACATTCAGTGCTTCGGAGACTTTAGATAGGTCGGAATTAAAAAGTAATGTACCATGACTGACCAGTTTGGTGCCAATGGCATATTGGGCATTCCCGGATATTTTACGTTCTTCCACAACAATGTCATTGCGGCCATTCATTTCAGCGGGCACACCCATACTATTGAGCACTTCTACCACTGGGGCAGTGAATTTTTTGAAGTTGTGCAAGAACTGTCTGCCATTGGTGTTAATGAAACTGAAATTGAGGTTACCGTGATCGTGATAAACTGCACCACCACCAGATAAGCGTCGGACAACATGGATATGATGTTCGTCCACGTAAGGATAATTGATTTCCTCCAGGGTGTTCTGATTACGACCGATGATGATGGATGGTTCGTTGATGTAGAAAAGCAGAATGTCACCTTCGACATTCAGGTTACGCACAAGATGCTCCTCAATTGCCAGATTAACGCGCGGGTCATATTGTTTTTCATTGTCGACAAAAATCACAGGTACTCCGGGGTGATCAGATTTTTCAAATTATATCAACAATCCGTCATTTGGATAAATCTTCTAACCGTGGTATTCATGATTTTGTTAAATGAAATATTTATTCCAGTGCGCCGTTTTCGATCCAATTCCACACGATTTCGGTTTGCTCTTTTGAGAGATATCCGGGATGATTGCCAGCATATTTAAGTTTAATAAAAATATGGGACTCTTCAGGATTGCCAGGAATAATAATCGGACCGATATTACTGCCCTGTAACACTTTCGTATAGGAGCCAATCGAAAAACCACCATTTGGTGTTGTTCCATGACATTGAGAACATTGTTCCTGAAAAATCTCACTGATACCGGTTTCCCAGGTAAGCGAATCTGTGGATACATTTGTTTCAGTAATCACAGTTGTGGGAGTTAGTTCAACCCGTGTGGGTTGAGTATAAACAGGCATAAAGGTAGGTGTACCAATGCTTTGAACCGGTGTGCTACATCCAGACAGAAATATAATTACAGTGGCAAACAAATAGAATTTTCTTCCAATCTTCATATTTTCATAACCATCCCAACAAATCTATACTAAAATTGAAGAACCCAATCTTACATCACAGGAGAGAGTATGTCAATTATCGAACCTTATAACACCTAAATGAAACAGGATGAGTGTGACCCAACTGGATTTGCAGCACATGGTTTCAGTGCCTAATCACAGAGCATGGAATT
>CAVXXH010000001.1:0-55143 GCA_963765655.1 uncultured Chloroflexia bacterium | reverse complement strand
TTTTAACGGTAAAAGAATTGCACATCACCTTTGCCATGGAAAATGGTGGTTTACAGGCATTGCAAGGGGTTAATTTTCAGGTTGCTCCCCAGGAATTTGTGTGTGTGATCGGTCCTTCCGGCAGCGGGAAGAGCACCTTGTTGCGGGTGATTGCGGGTGTGCTGCAACCCTCTCATGGTGAGGTAAATTTCTCCTATGATGGAGATCGGGAAGTGAAAATCGGTTTTGTTTTTCAGCAAGCCAATCTGATGCCCTGGCGTACGGTGATTGAAAATATCACCTTACCGCTTGAGTTGCATCAGGTGCCCGCACAAGAAACATACCGCAAAGCCATGGAACTGATAGAGCTGGTCGGTCTGAATGGATTTGAACAAACCTGGGTGCAGGAACTCTCGGGTGGCATGGCGCAACGGGTGGCGATTGCCAGGGCTTTGATCCAGGATCCGGATTTGTTGTTGCTGGACGAACCCTTTGGATCACTGGACGCACTGATGAGGGAGCAAATGGGGGCTGAATTGCTGCGCATCTGGCAGGCACGCCGCACCACAGTGTTGATGGTCACGCATTCCATCTCGGAAGCTTTGTTGCTTTCTGATCGTGTGTTGGTCTTGAGTGCCCGGCCGGGACGCATCTCCTGCGACTTTCCGGTTGAACTTGCCACGACCCAGGCAGGAAGCTTTGCGGTATACCCCTGAATTTGCGCAAATGTCACAAAATTTACGGGCAGAGATTTTACCTGATTAGGTGCTCTTTGCCCGGTTTATGTTCGTGAATCCTGTGGTTTTATCCCAACAGGTTCCAGAAGTAGAATGACCATAAAATGGCCAGGGCGAATACGGTCACCAGTGAGTAGAACAAACGGCTTTTAACCGTCCAGAAACCTTTGATCCAGTTCATCACAGCGAACACCAGGGTGGTCAGGCCAAAGATTGCCATCAAGATGGGGATGAAGAATAGCTGGTCAGAATTGGCTGGCATCCCAAAAAACACTCTGGGTACGCCAAATGCCGGGTGTGTATCGGCAAATACCGAACCAAAATTCACCAGGAAATTCAGATAGAAGAAACCGAAATAGTCCAGCGCTCAGGCGTGATAGGCGCGCCAGCAAAGGGCATTTTTCGCGATGCTTCAAGCCTTTGAAGAAGGATATGATCCAGGTGATTATGGCAATCAGGAAAAGGATTGTGCCACCGATCAGGATGAGCATATGCAAGGGCAATGCACGGTACCAGGGCATTTTCAGGAACACGAAGGGCAATGGTGGAGCGAGTGAGATCTGATCTCCAACTGTTTTCAGCACCAGTTTATCAGCCGGGTCATCCGGGTTGACCAGTAATCCTGGTTCCACTTCCACGTAAGATAGGGTTTTACCGCCAAACGTTACATAAACAAGTTCTTCTTTCACAGAAACATTCACAAGAGACATCAGGGTCAGGAATTTTTCGAAGGTGGTGAAGTTGGAACGGGCCAGATAATAGGTGCCGGCATATTGATTCGCCCGGCTGGCAAAATCATCGGTTGGCGGCTAAAGGAACACTTTCTTCCGTGTGATAATAGCGATCGAGAAAGGTTTTGATCAAATCTTCAGCAACTAGCACTTCCAGCCGTCCCATTGGTGGACACGAAAATACCTACGTTTGATTCCGGCAGCAGATATAACTGGGAATGGAAAAGCATGGTATCGCCACCATGCGATAGAGTGTATTGACCATTGTGGTTGTTATAGAAAAAGCCATAGGCCATGCCCCCCATCTGTGGATTAGGGCTATATATAGGACTGTGCATTAAACGGGCAGTTTCTGCAGCTAAAATTTGGGAGCCTTCAAACGCGCCTTCCTGTAAATGAGCGATCATAAAATTCGCCATATCAAGTCCGGTAGCGCTTAATGCGCCGGCTGGTGTACCCACCACGAATTCAAAACTACCTTCAATATATTCCCCATTCAGGTAGTTATAGCCTTTGGACATCTGGCCGGCGAGTTCGGCTGGCAAAGGTTGCTCGAAGGTGGAATTTTGCATATTTAACGGTTGCAGGATGTTTTTGGCAATGTAGCTCTCAAAAGGCATACCGGAGACCCGTTCAACAATATAGCCACTTAAGGCAGTGGCGTAATTGGAATACGCACCATATTGTCCTGGTGGAAAGACGCGGGCTGGTAAATTGGTTTTAATGTAAGTTTCTAAAGAGCTTACCTCTTCTTCATCCAATTTGAATAGACCATCGCCTTTGTCTTCAAAGCCAGCCATGTGGGTCATGATCAGCCTTAAGGTAATCGGTTTGGCATAGGTGGCAGGAATCTCGAAATCAAGGTAGATATTGACATCAGAGTCCAGATCCAGTTTACCAGCTTCCACCAGTTGCATGACAGCTGTCCAGGTGAAAAGTTTGGAAACAGAGCCAGGTCGAAAGAGGGTCGTGGCAGGGTCAACCGGGGTCTTGTTTTCGAGGTCAGCGTAGCCATACCCTTTGGCAAAGAAGACTTCTCCATCTTTGACGACCACAACTACTGCGCCGGGCACGTGATTGCTCTCCATACTAGTTGCACATGACGCCATCCAGAAAAGCAGATAGTTCAGCCGGGTCGTTGGGACCGCTTGCCGTTGTTTGCGCCTGGGCAGGCATGCTAAAACTGAGTAACATACCAATGATCAAAATCATTGTGGATGCAATCTGAAGCGTATATCTAGATTTGGGTACAGATAAATTCATTGGATTAATCCTTTCTGATGGATTCATTAATATCTACGGGGAAATCACCCAAAAGTGGCGAATAATCGCAGAGGGATAAAAAATTGAGCTCATTGATAATTGATAATACAGTAAATATTCTATAATATTTAAACAGAGATATGATATGAAATTTGAACGCAGTATTACCATCCACTGCAAACCGGAAGCAGCATTTGTATTCTTGCGCGACAAAGAGCAATTCCAGCAAGAACCGGGTTCGCCAGTTTTAGTATTGGAAAAAACCACACCTGGTCCTGTAGGGGTAGGTACGCGATATCGCGAAGTGGTGCAAATGTTTCCTTTGGTCAAAGGTGAAATTCTATCCACTGTGCAACGCTACGAACCATCGCGCTTTCTGGAGGAATCATTTCGAGGGACAGGAATGGAAGGATACCTGGCGTATGAATTCATTCCTGTAGAAGAAGGAACACACCTTATCCAACGTGAGACGATCCAATTTCATGGATTGTTTGGTCTATTTTCTCCTCTTATGGAGCGAATGTTGTTGAAAGCAGTGGAAGCCAGATTGGAAGGGATTAAGAAGTTCCTGGAATCAAAACCTGCGGGAGAATAAATTCGACGAAGCGGTTATTATTCCATATCGTGGGGAACATTGATCAATGCTTCCAGCAGACTTTGGCGATCAACCAATCCCAGAGGGTGTTTCTCCTCATCCACAATCACCATGATTTTGCGTCCTTCCGAGATCATCATTTGAATAGCTTCAGGGATGGGTAGGTCTGATGGTGCCTGGATGGGATCTTTCGACATAATTTGGCGTGCTGTCACTGTGCTGGCAATGATTTTTCCCTGCGGTTTGAACGCAGATAGAATGGACGATTTGGTATGCCCTGGTATGCGATTGACAATATCCACATCGCTGATAATACCACTGACACGGTTTTGATCATCCACGACAATCAAGCGGTGAGATTGGTACCTTAACAGGGTTTCAATAATTTTCTCAATCTGGTCTTCTTCCGCGACCAATGGAATCTCTGGAGACATGATATTTCCCACCAGTTTAGGCAGTGTGAGAAAAGGAGTGGACAGTGGTGGCGTGCTTTCAACCGGGGATATCTGGCGTAATACATCCAGCCGTGAAAGCATACCCACTAATTTACCCCCTTTGCCAGTGACCGGGATGCGTTTGAGATGGTGTTTTTTCATCAACCCCACCGCATGACTCAGGGCTGTATCCTCAGAGGTGATGATGACAGGTCGGGTCATGATATTCTCTACCAGTTGATGGCTTTCTGATAATTGGCGAATTTCCTCTTCAATCGTTTCCGGATCCAGTTGTTTGGCAACCGATAGACGTTGTTGTAAGCCGGCTCGTTCAATCAGATCCTCATCCGTGATAATGCCCACCACCTGCTGGTCTTCATTAACAACCGGAAGCGCTTTAAGCTGGTGTTTGACCATCGTGCTCCATACCTCAGCGACATTTTCCTGTGGTGAAATACTGATGGCAGGTGAACTCATCACCTCTTTTACCAGGCGATATCCGGGCAGCGGGTTGAGCCCACGATGGGTATATTTCAGGATTTTTACATCCTCGAGCGTGATCAATCCCTCGCGCACCATCGGATAGACTGTATCCAGAATGTTGTCTATCTTCTCTGCATAATCAATGACTTCGATGATCATCGGCAAATCTTCCGACAGGCGGATGATAGCAGACGTGTGAATACGTGAGCGCGCACCAAATCCAGCGATCCCGCGGGTAACGGTTGCCCCTGCCAGTCCGGCATCGTGCAATCGTTCCAGCAGAACCATAAACAGCGGTTTTCCCCGCCACATATCATTTTCGCCGATATAAATCTTCAAACATTTCGTGTTTGGTGAAGATGGAGTTTCCATCTGGCCTCCAATTCTCGAACCTGAATCAGTGAACCTATCTCTATTATTGCATGTTTCTCACGGAATAAAACTATCTCTACAAAACTTTTCCCAACCAGATCCCCAGAACAGCGAAGAGCGCACCCAGCAGGCTGGATCCGATCAGGTTAAAGAGACCCAATCCCCATTGCCCCTGGGAGATTAAAGCAATGGATTCGTAAGCATAGGTCGAAAACGTGGTGTAGGAGCCCAGAAAACCAATGGTAATCAATAGCCGCAAACGTGGATCAATGATGAAATTTTCCATACTCATGGAGACGATCAAACCCAGTAAGAAACTGCCGGTTAAATTGATCAGCAAGGTTCCATAGGGAAAACCGCTGCCAAAACGCTGGGCTGCCCAATCTCCAACCCAGTAACGTAAATTTGCTCCCAACACAGCACCCATTGATATCCACAGAACTTTTTCCATAATCACCTATAAACAAAAAAATCTACCCTACAACATGGGTAGAAGCTATCAGCCTTGCGGCGGTCTGGTTTCCCGAGCGAGCCTCATCGCTCGAACTCAAATTCTACAGGTGATCCGGTAATGCGTCAAGATCAATGGTACTGCATAGGAAGAATTACATCGAAAAACAATTCTAGATAGAGCAATAGACAAAAGGATAACCCAAAAAGAAGGAGCAGAAGCACTTCAAATTAGCGAACGACATTTTCGTCGGATTCTTACACGTTACCGCCAACAGGGGGATTTGGGGTTAGTGTCTGGACATCGGGGAAAACCAGGCAATCGGAAACTGGCTGAGCAAACACGTGAGCGGATAGTGAAATTCATAAAAAAACCTTTACATGAAGGTTTTGGTCCTACTTTCATGATGGAAAAGATAGAAGAATTCAAAGGAATTAGAATTAGTAAAGAGACCATGCGGCAGATCATGATTGCAGAAGGCATTCATAAGGCAAAAGTCAGAAAGAAAAAAATCCATCCACCACGTGAACGAAAAAAGCAAGTGGGAGATATTGTACAGATCGATGGTTCATATCATGCCTGGCTAGAAGATCGAGCTCCAAAGGCTTGTTTATTGTTGTTTGTCGATGATGCGACCAGTGCCATCCTGGCTGCCGAATTTACCAGAACAGAAAGCTTTTTTGCCTATGCAAAACTATGCAAGTCTTACTTTCGTTCCAAAGGTTTACCAAAAAGTTTTTATTCAGACAGATTTGGGGTCTTCAAGGTCAATACAGGTGAAAAAGATGGTGTAACCCAATTTCAACGTGCTATGACTGCTGTGGGTGTAGAAATGATCTTTGCCTCTTCTCCCCAAGCTAAAGGACGGGTAGAACGAGCTAATCTGACTTTTCAAGACCGTCTGATCAAAGAGATGCGTTTGCATCATATCTGCTCTTATCAGGCAGCCAATACGTATTTGCCAGAATTTATTAAGCAGTACAACCGTAAGTTTGCTGTTCTTCCGCAATCTATGGGGAATAACCATGCACCACTGGATACATCTTTAGATCTGGATTTTCTCTTTTCTGTTCATCGTGAACGCACAATTACTAAAGATTTATTGATCCATTATGGTGGTAAAACTTACCAAATTAATACCAAGCGTCCTCCCAGCGGAAACAACTGGTTTCTAGAGAATCTTATACGCTATGGGCAGAAGCGCTCTTTTTGCATTTATAATCAACAGAGAATACGAAAAGAGGAAAAATTATGTATCACGGTTTTGGATTTGGTTATGTGTTGTTTCAGGTACTGTTCTTTTTATTGATTGTAGCCTGGGTGGTCGCCAGTTTGGTGGCTTTATTTTCTCTGAAAAAGGCAAAATTATCGACGATTGCTAAAGCATTGTGGGTGATGATCCTGCTGGGCATCCCGGTTCTGGGCGTGGTGGCTTACTTTATCATTAAACCCAGCGAAGAAGAATAATTAAAAACCCTTCTTGACGAAAGAACAAATGTTCTATATAATAAAAGTATGAGCATCTGGCATACTTTTCAAAAGTTCTTTCGCCCGGAGACAACCACTTCGTCACAGCATTCCTTTGCCCTGGAGGGGGAATTGTTGCTTTCCCTGGAGCAACTGGCACGCTACCGCGGTTCCACGCCGCGCAAGGTGGCGGCCGATCTGCTGGAGCGCGAGCTGCAGTCGGTGGAGGTGGAGCGTGAGACCTGGGAGAAATGGCAATCCCTGACCGAACGCGAGCAGCAGGTGGCAGCCCTGATCTGTCTCCAATACCGCACCAATCAAATTGCCACTCGTTTGCAAATTGCGCCGGAGACAGTCCGCAGCCACGTGCACAATATTCTGCATAAAATGGACCTGCCCAACCGCATTGCCCTGCGGCAAGTGCTGGCAGGTTGGGATTTCAGCAGCTGGGCATGACCCTTTCGCGCGATTAAACATCTTTAAACGCATTCTTAAACACATTTAAACGAAAAATCACCTTAAGTGGGATAGAAAATATTTTCTATAATTGATATGATGGGGGTATGAAGAGCTTATTTCCCTCACAATTGCCCAACCAGATCATTCTGGTAATGGGCGAACATGCCGCATCCAACTGGATGTGGGAACTATCGGCCTGGCTGGCACTGCAGGGCAACCTGCGTGTGCTGGATGCCGGCAATCGTTTCAACGCCTACCCGGTGGCACAGGCCATCCGCCGTCAACACCACAACCCGCGCGTGGTGCTGGAGCGCATCCGGCTTTCACGCGCCTTCACCTGTTATCAGGTGGATGTGTTGCTGGAGGAATGGCAGCCGCTGCCCTATCCGACCCTGGTGTTTGACCTGTTGTCAACTTTCTACGATGAAAATGTCAACCTGCCGGAAAGCCAGCGCCTGCTGCGCCAGGTGATCTGGCGTTTGCAGCAGCTCAGCAAAATTGCACCGGTGGTGGTCAGCACACGCTTACCGGCCACCATTTGCGCTGAGCGCATGGTGCTTGTTCGATATGTTGAAAGCCCAGGTGGGTGAGCTGCGTTTCGAAATGGAATTGACCCCGGCTGATCTGGCACCCCCGCCCACGCAGCCCGCACTCTTATCAGCTTTCGATAACACTACAACCAAATAGACAGAAAGGAAGGTGAGATGGGACGTACCATACCCTCGATTACACAGGTTTTTTTAGAGGAAGAACAATCCTTATCCCGTTTTCGGCGCGCTTTGCGACGTAGCGATCAACTGGCACTGGATGAATTGCTCAGTATGGCGCGTCAGCATATCGCCGCAGCCGCTTATGCCACACATGTGCTGCCCATGGAGACTTTTCTGGTGGCGATGCTGCTGGAGGAACACAAGGAAGTGCGCCGTTTGCGCGATGAGGTCGAGCTCCTGCAGCGGAGGTTGAATGCAGGCAGTTAACGGCTGGCTGCTGGACGTGTTTGAGAACACCCAGACCGCCGGGGCAGTGCTCTGGATTCTGACGGAGAAGGGAGAGCGTCTGCGACTGTACCAGCCCTTCCCGATCCGGTTCTATGTGGCTGGTCCGGCGGTGCGTTTGCGCGAGGTCTGGCGCTACCTGAAGGATCTTCCCAGTGCCCCGCGCCTGAGTCGCGATCAGAAGCGCGATCTCTTCCAGCCGGAGCCGGTGGACTTGCTGGCGGTGGAAGTAGCTTCCCTCAGCGATCAGCAGCGCCTCTTTCGCCAACTGCTGGATCAATTCCCGACGCTGACATATTACGATGCCGATCTGAGCATCGCGGTGCGCCATGCATCCCAATACAAAACCTTCCCATTATGCCGCTGCCGGGTGAAATTTTATGAATCTTATCTGATCCAGGAACTGGAGGTGCTGGACACGCGCTGGGATCTGGACCCGCAGTTACCGCAATTGCGCGTGCTGCACCTGGAACCGGATTGCGATCCCCAGCACGCCGCCCCGCTGGCGTTGTGCGCGCAGATGAATGGGCAGTCCTACCGCTTTTCACTGCAGCCTGTGCGCCCATTGTTGATCAACCTGCAGGCACTGCTCAAGCGCCTGGATCCTGACCTGATTCTGACACGCTGGGGCGATACCTGGTTGCTGCCCTATCTGTTTGATCTGATGGAGAAGAACCAGTTCGAGCTGGCCTTGAATCGCGAGCCGGGGCGCAAATACATGCAACGCCCGGAGCGCTCTTACTTTTCCTATGGGCAGATCATCTACAGCGGCCAGCAGATACACCTGTTTGGGCGCTGGCATATCGACCAGAAAAACGCCACCTTCTGGGGCGACCTGGGATTGGATGGCATCTTCGAGATGGCGCGTGTGACTGCCCAACCGGTGCAGGTGGCAGCGCGTACCTCACCGGGTACTGGAATCTCGACCATGCAGGTGCTGACGGCGCTGGAGCGTAATATCCTGGTGCCCTGGCATAAGCAGCAGGGAGAACGCCCCAAAACCGCCCTGGAGCTGATTGAATCCGACCTGGGCGGGTTGGTGTATCAGCCGATTGTTGGGCTGCACCGCGATGTGGGCGCGATCGATTTCATCTCGATGTACCCGGCCATCATGGTGCGCAGCAACATCTCGCCCGAGACGGCCAAACCACGTCTGCTGGAGGTTTCGGATGAACCGCAGGGCTTGATTCCGCTCACTTTGGGACCCCTTTTGGAAAAACGGGTGGCTTTGAAGCACCGCATGGGCTCGCTGCCACGCTGGGATCCACGCCGCAAGCTGGATGCTGAGCGTTCCGGCGCACACAAGTGGCTGCTGGTGACCTGCTTTGGTTACCTGGGCTACAAGAATGCGCGTTTTGGGCGCATCGAATCGCATGAGGCCGTCACCGCCGGTGGGCGTGAAGCGCTGATGCGCGCCAAAGAAGCTTCTGAGGATTTTGGTTTCCATGTGCTGCATATGTACGTGGATGGCCTGTGGGTGAAGCAGGAAGGCTACACCCAACCGGCGGATTTTGCGCCTCTGCTGGATGAGATCGTGACCCGCACCGGGCTGGCGATCTCACTGGATGGGGTCTACCGCTGGGTGGCATTCCTGCCCTCGCGCGTGAATGAACGCGTGCCGGTGCCCAACCGTTATTTTGGTGTCTTTCAGGACGGCTCGCTCAAGGTGCGTGGTCTGGAAGCCCGCCGGCGCGATTCCGCTCCCTGGGTGGCGCGTATGCAGATGCAACTGCTCGAGCACCTTGCCCAGGCGGAGAGCGTTGATGAACTGCCGGACTATCTTCCGGGCGCGCTGGCGATCCTGCGCCAGCATCTGGCGGATCTGCGCAAGGGGCGGGTACCGCTGACCGATTTGCTGGTGGCATTACGCCTGACGCGGGAACCGCAGGAGTACACCGTTAAGACCGCCGGGGCGCGTGCCGGGCAGCAATTGCTGACCATTGGCAAGTCAATCCGTCCCGGGCAGCGTGTGCGCCTGATGTATATGTATGGTGGTGAAGTGCAAGCCTGGGACATGCCGCAGACGGTCGATCCACGCCGGGTGGACCGGGTACGCTATTATGAGCTTGGCGGTGCGGGCGGCTTCTTCGGTCTTCCACCCGATGGGTATTCCCGAAACGGATCTGCGTGCCTGGTTGCAGGGCGGCATTCAGCTGGCCTTTGATTTTGCCCTGCCAGCCGGGAAGAGGCATATTCTGCTGCCACCGACGGGAGGAGGAGAAAGAGTGGTCGAGGTTGTTTACGCCGGGGGAGAGGAAATCAATTCAGGTGGAATTGGGTGAAAATGTTGTGGTTGGGTAATTGGGGTTTAAAGATTGAACCGCGAAGATAGCATGCCCCTTAGGGTAAGAAAAGAAAGACACGAAGTAATTTAAAAGGGGGATAGTCTATAATTATATTAATTGAAACTATTTGTTGACAATTGCATTTAAATTCAAAGTAGCCTACATTTAGGGAGATAAGGAGTCTAAAATGGCGATTAAGCATAAACGTTTGGGAAAGCATGGTGTGCTGGTAAGCAATATTTGCCTGGGTACCATGAATTTCGGATGGCATACCACCGAAGAAGACAGTTTTAAAATCATGGATCGTGCCCTGGAGCTGGGGATCAATTTCTTTGATACCGCAGATGTCTATGGCTGGGATGTGGAGCATGGACACACAGAAGAAATCATTGGAAACTGGTTTGCTCTGGGTGGTGGACGCCGGGATGCGACAGTTTTGGCGACCAAGGTGTTCAATCCGGTTAAACGTAAAGCAAATTTACCAGAGGTAAACAGTGACGGTCGCAGCTTATCCGCTTATAAAATCCGCAAACATTGCGAAGGCAGCTTGAAACGTCTGCAAACGGATTGGATTGATATCTATCAAATGCACCATATCGACCGCGATTGCCCCTGGGATGAGACCTGGCAGGCTTTTGGCAGTCTGATCCATCAGGGCAAAGTGGTCTATGTCGGATCCAGCAATTTTGCCGGTTGGGATATCGCCACCGCCTGTCAGGAAGCCTCCAAACGTGGCATGGCTGGATTGGTTAGCGAACAGAGTATCTACAACTTGAATAATCGAACAGTAGAATTGGAAGTCATCCCGTCCTGTCGTCATTATGGATTGGGACTGATCCCCTGGAGCCCACTGGACGGTGGATTGTTAGGTGGTGCATTAGAAAAAATGGATCCCGGCCGGCGTAAAGGTGAGAACTTTGAAAAAAATGTCACCAAAAATCGCGATAAACTGGAAAAATATGAAGCATTATGCCGTGAAATTGGGCATCCACCAGGTGAGGTAGCCTTAGCATGGTTACTGCATAACCCCATTGTCACAGCACCCATCATCGGACCTCGTACCATGGAACAGCTGGAAAGCGCTGTACGTGCAGCGGAAATTGAGCTGGATGAGGAAACACTGCAGAAATTGGATCAGATATTCCCCGGTCCGGGTGGAGAAGCACCGAACGCGTATGCGTGGTAACTGAAAGGTGCGTCACCGACGCACCCTACTAGAATTGGAGGTTGATGATGAAGATTGGATTACAAATTCCCTCTTTCAAATATCCCGGTGGGACGGCTGCAATCCGACCCAAGCTGAAAGAAATCGTCACTACAGCTGAAGAATCAGGTTTTTACAGCCTGTGGGTGATGGATCATTACTATCAAATCAAGGGATTATTCGGAGAAGCCTATACGGATCCGATGATGGAAAGCTACACCACGCTTGGATATTTTGCTGGGTTAACGGAAAAAGCTTACCTGGGTGTCCTGGTTACAGGCGTAATTTATCGTCATCCCGCCGTCCTGATGAAGATGGTTAACACCCTCGATATACTATCCGGTGGTCGGGCTTATCTTGGTATTGGAGCAGCCTGGTATGAAGACGAAGCGAAAGGCTATGGCATTCCATATCCTTCCACCTCCGAACGTTTCGAGTTGTTGGAGGATAATCTGAAGTTGGCGAAGGCTCTGTGGGGTGGGGACGAGGTATCCTTTAAAGGCAAGCATTTTTCAGCTCCGGCCATCACCAATAATCCGCATCCCCTCTCGAACCCGCATCCTCGCATCATGATTGGTGGCACCGGTCCGAATAAAACATTGCGGATGGTTGCTCAATATGCGGATGCCTGCAATATCGGTGATTGGGTGGGTACAGAGAACATGCAAAAAGCGCTCGACAAGCTTGAATCTGAGCAACAAATCATGCAACTGGAAGAGATGATTGCAGAAATAATCGACCAAAACCCCACTCAAGAATAATGAAAGAATCATTGTAGTCTTTGGCGCTGATTACGATTCTATTGAAAAGACATCCCTCGGTACCGTGAATTTGTCAAAGAAAGATACGGTTGCTAGTGTCATAAGCCGCATCGAACTTCTCTCCGAGATGGGCTTCACACACACGATCTTCAACATGCCGGATGTGTATAAAATTACACCCCTGGAGATTTTCGGGAAAGAGATCATACCGGTGGTGGGGTCAATATAGCCAAAAGTCCAAAGGCAAAAGTCCAAAGGGTAAACTGAAAAGGTGCTTACACCGACGATCCTTTTCAGTTTACTACTGAATTATTCTTCCAGCTTCCTCAGAGGCGGGAAGAATAGCACCTCACGGATGGTTTGCTGGTTGGTGAGTAGCATCATTAGTCGGTCGACGCCCATACCGAAACCACCCATGGGGGGCATGCCGTAGGACATGGCGCGCAGGTAATCTTCATCCATGGGATGGCGTTCTTCATCATCGGATTCATAATCGCGTCCCATCTCGAGGAAGCGCTGTTCCTGGTCAAGTGGATCGTTCAGCTCGGTGAAAGCGTTACACAGTTCCATACCGGCCATAAAGCCCTCAAAACGTTCTGTCATGGTAGGGTCGCCAGGTTTGCTTTTTGCCAGCGGGGAGATATCTCTCGGGTAATCGTACAGGAAGGTCGGTTGGATCAGGGAGGGTTCCAGGTAATCGCCGATCAGGCTGTCGATTAGTTTACCGCGTGGGCTGCCGGGTTTGAAAGCATAACCTTTGGCTTTCATGGCGGCTTCGAGACTCTCAACTGAGGGATGCTCATTGATATCAATGCCTGTGGCTTCAATCAATCCCTGGCGTAATTCCAGACGCCGCCAGGGTGGGGTGACATCCAGGGTGTTTCCACGGAATTGCAGGGTGCGGGTGCCAAGCACCTGATCGCAGACGTATGCCATCATGTTTTCGGTCAACTCCATAATGGAGTGATAATTGGCATAGGCCATATAGAACTCAATCTGTGTGAATTCCGGATTGTGTTTGAAGGAGACACCCTCATTACGAAAATCACGTCCAATTTCGTACACCCGGTCAAATCCACCCACGATCAGACGTTTAAGGTATAACTCGAAGGAAATGCGCAAATACAGTTCCTGTTTGAGTTGATTATGGAACGTAACAAAAGGATGCGCTGCAGCGCCACCATAAATCGGCTGCAAGATTGGAGTTTCCACTTCGATGAAATCACGTTCATCCAGGAATTGTCGCAAGGCACGGATCGTTCTGGCGCGGATTTTGAAAATCTCTCGCACTTCCGGGTTAACGGTCAGATCGGCATAGCGCTGGCGGTAACGCATCTCCGGGTCATTCAGGGTAGCATGTCGTACGATTTTTCCATCCACTACCTCATCTTTGGCAGCTGGCAGGGGAGTGATAGCTTTGGCCAGCATGCGGAATGAATTCACATGTAGCGAGATCTCGCCGGTTTTAGTGCGAAAGAGGTACCCACAGGCTTCAATGTAGTCACCCAGGTCATAATCTTCTTTCAGCCGGGACATCATCTCATCACCCATCTCATTGATGCGGAAGAAAAGCTGGATGCGGGCGGTACCATCCTCGATATGAGCGAAGGCTATCTTTCCCATCGGTCGCATGGCACGGATACGGCCTACCAGAGTGGCCTGAACAGGTTCACTTCCTTCTACTTGTTCTGCAGCTTCAAATGCCTGGATGGCTTCCTGATTGCGATGTGTGTAATGTGCTGTGGTGGGGTAAGGATCAATCCCCTCAGCGCGCATGCGCTCAATTTTTTCCAGGCGAATTTTTTCCAGATCATTTCTTTCCATTTTGATACCCTCGTGATTTGTTTTTTTAACAAAATGCCCCGCCTAATGATATCACGGGCGGGGCAAAGTGCTAAATTTTTATATTTACTCAAATTTTACAATTTTTACTTTATAAGCGCCCACCGGTGCATTGACAGAAACGACATCGCCCGCCTTATGGCCCAGCAATGACTTGCCTAGAGGCGATTCGTTTGAGATCTTTCCCACGCTGGGCTTGGCTTCTGCCGCGCCGACAATCGTATACAATTCCTCTTCATCAAGACCTTCTTCAAGGATTGTCACTTTGGAACCTACCTGAATGGTGTCGGCTTTTTGAGATTCTGTAACAATCCGTGCTGTGGCAAGGAGATATTCTAATTCTTTAATGCGCCCTTCGGTGAATGCCTGCTCATTTTTTGCAGCTTCGTATTCAGCATTCTCGATTAACTCACCACCTTCCATGGCTTCATGCAGGCGTTCGGCAACTTCTTTGCGTTTCACATTGCGCAAATACTCTAATTCATTTTGCAGTTCATCATAACCTTCTTGCGTCAGAAATGAAACAGACATGGCTTTTCCTCTTTGATAATTTGTAATGATTTATCCCGATTAAAAAGAAATAAACCACTCCACATGGAGCGATTTGATCTCTTATTCCTAATTGTAGGTAGCAAGATATTATCATAATTCAAGGTGAAATGCAAGTTATTTTGATCATAAATTCATTAATTTTGACAAAAAAGGGTTGAAAATTGAGTATTGAGGAGAAAAATAGTTGAAAGATGAAAGCTGAAAGTAATAAACTAAATTGGCAGTTCTTAAAAGGATAGAATTGTCAGGTTTTTATCATCGGTATGCTGTCAAACAACGCTCTGCTTGCATTTAATTAATCTGCGTAATTCAGACAAAATACCGATTGACAACCTTATGACGCTCAACTACTATTGATATAAGTTTGGATTTTGATATCGGAGGGAAGCATGGTTCTGAAGAAAACGCCATTTACACTATTATTTTTTTTCATTTTGATCACAATTGTGATGGGTGCTGCCTGTCAACTACCTGTTCGACAACAGACTGAGAGCTCAACTGAACCGGATCTGGAAGCCACAATTATGGCTTTGCAAACCCAGATGATTGAAACCTCCAAGCAAACAGAAGTGCCTGGTTCAGAAGTAACACTATCTCCCACAGAACCCTCTGAGATAAAACAACCTGATCCCTCCAGCCCTGATTTATATCAGGGATTCTATGCATTACAGGATGGATCGTTTCAAGCTTACGATTTTAATGGCAATGCATTGGGGGTTGATTTCCCGGCAGGAAGCTCAAATTGGTATGGCGATAATGAAATTAATGCGTTTACAGATGAAATCTTTTACGCGGAATTCAGCAGCAATCCCGGCGCTTTCCGGGTTAATGCGCAGGGAACACAAAAGTTAGAATTTATCAATGCGCAGGATCCTGTTTACATCGCCATCTCACCGGATCGTCAAAAAATTGCCTGGTCAACCAGCAGTTGGGGAGAAGGTAACCTCAAAACAGAAATTTTTTATGCCAACCTGGACGGCAGTAATCAACAATTAATTGATTTTATTACTGCAAGTGAACAGGTTGACCTGAATCTGAATTTCTTCCCGGTGCGCTGGACAGAAGATGGACGCTTAATTTATGCGACCGGGATGACAGGGATTGGTGGGTATATGCTTTACTGGGGGTATAACGGGATGTATATATTCAATCCCCTCAATAATTCCATTAGAACTTTGGTTGATGATCAGGAGCGGTTGGGAATCTGTTTGAGCAGCATTTCGGATGATCTGACAAAAATCGCCATTGTGTGTGGGGGAGAGGGAAATGTGCGCGTGAGGAGTTTGGATTCTGGGACTGAAACGATTTTTCCCATCCTGGAAGATCAGGTAATAGCTGGTGCAGCTCGATTTTCCCCATCCGGAGAATGGCTGGCTTACGTGATTCAACGGGCTGATCCCATGCAGGAACTGGGTAAGATCGTGGTGGTACCGGTGGATGGCAGTCAACCTCCACGTGTAGTGACGACAGTTGAGGATGGATCATTTGATGTTGAAGGATGGGTAAGTGAAGATCATTTATTGGTGACCCGTAGCTACATGTCTTCTGGTGAAATCAGTGTATTAAAGTTAAACCGTGATGGAAGTGAAGTTACGCAGGTTGCTGAAGGTAAATTTATGGATTTCATTCCGTAAATTACTAAGAAGTTCTGACAACATATTCATTAAGGAATGACCGGTTGGAAAAGATTATACGGAATTTTTTCACCGTTGACACCATTCTGATACCTATTATAATTGAAAATGAAAACGATTTTCAATAAGGATTGATATTTTAATAAAATATCGTTGAAATTTCAATGAGGTAGGAAGAATGAGAAATAAGATTTGGTTTTATTAATATATTGGCAACATCAGTGATATTGCTGGTATCTGCCTGTCAGGTTAATCCTGTAACCGAACAAGTTAATCAAACTGACATTAAAGTTATTGCGGTAGAGTCTTTCCTGGCTGATATTGCCCAGAATGTGGCTGGCGATCGCCTGGTGGTTGAAACCCTGATGCCGCGAGGGTTGGATCCACATTCATTTGAACCCACACCCAGGGATGTTGCCAGGATCAGTGATAGTGATATTCTCTTTGCCAATGGTGCAGGTTTCGAAGAATGGTTGGACGACATCCTTGAAAATCTTCCCGCTGATCAGATCATTGTGGAAGCATCTGCTGGTCTACAAAGCAGAACGATAGAAGAAGGACATTCAGAGGATGATGGTCATGATCATGAAATGGATCCACACTTCTGGCTGGATCCTAATCTGGTCATCACCTATGTTGAAAATATTCGCGATGGATTGATTGCCGTGGATCCGCAGGGAAAAGATCAATATTCAGCGAATGCTGAGACTTACATCCAGCAGCTTAAAGAGTTGGATGAGTATATTCAGGAAAAAATTGCAGCCATACCATGCAGAGCGACGTTTGATTGTGACCAACCACGAAAGTTTTGGTTACTTTGCTGACCGCTATGGTTTCAAGGTAGTTGGTACTATTATCCATAGTGTCAGCAGCGGATCGACCCCCTCTGCCCAACAAATGGCTGAATTGGTGGATCAAATGCGTGCCTCAGGGGCGATTGCTATATTCATGGAGACTGGATCCAATCCACAATTAGCGGAACAGCTTTCAACCGAAACAGGCATCAAAGTTGTTTATGACCTTTATACCCATTCGATCAGTGAAGCCGACGGGAATGCACCCTCGTACATAGATTTGATGAAGTATAATGTGGAGCAAATGGTGAGAGCACTGGCCGAGTAACGGAATCCATGGAAAATCTATCAGAATCAGCCCAACTCGATATAGAAAATATTGAAGCCGGTTATAACGGTGAATCAGTACTAAGTAAAATCAGTTTTTCAGTTCCAGCCGGGCAATCACTGGCCGTGGTTGGTCCCAACGGAGCCGGAAAATCGACCTTATTCAAAGTGTTGGTAGGTTTATTACCGATCCGCTCTGGAACAGTACACATACATGGAAAGCCATTAGGATATCACCTTGATTGTGTTGCATATGTGCCCCAACGCGAAGCGATCGATTGGAGATTTCCTGTTACTGTGCAGGACGTGGTGGTGATGGGACGATATGGAAAATTAAAATGGCTGCAAAAACCTCGCAAGGAAGACTTTGAAATTGCTCTTCACAGTCTTGATCAAATGGGGATAGGTGATCTGGCGAAGAACTCCATTGCAGATCTATCGGGTGGACAGCAGCAACGGGTTTTCCTGGCACGCGCACTGGCTCAGAAACCACACATTCTGTTATTGGATGAACCTTTTACCGGTGTGGACGCCAGCACCCAGGAAGCCACCATGAATCTTGCTGGAAGAATTACATCAAAAAGGCGTCACAACAATGGTTTCAACCCATGATCTCAACATGGCTGCCACCCGTTTTTCTCAGGTGCTGCTGATCAATCGTAAAATCATTGCATATGGAATACCTGAAGAAGTTTTCACTCCCGAAAATTTACAGATTGGCTTTGGCGGGCAGGTGCTTTCCATGCATGGTGTGATGGTGGTGGATGAATGTTGCCCTCCGGAAGACCTCAGATGAGAATATGATTGAATTTATCAGCTCTCCCTTTACCTACTCCTTTATGCAACGCGGTTTCCTCGCTGCCTTGTTGGTTGGGATACTATGTTCTGTGGTTGGCGTATATATCGTATTACGGGGGATGGCATTTCTGGGGGATGCACTGGCGCATGCCATCTTACCCGGCGTGGCGATTGCTTATTTGCTGGGTGGCAATCTGATTATCGGCGCATTTGTGGCTGCCATCGCTGTTGCCCTCGGAATCGGATTCTTTTCAAATGAAGGCACAATCAAAGAGGATACTGCCATTGGCATTCTATTCTCAGCGGCTTTTGCTTTAGGTGTGGCACTCATCAGCAGCATTCGCACCTATGCTGTGGATTTAAGTCATATTCTATTTGGAAATGTGCTCGGGGTGAGTGAAAAAGACCTGATCTTCACCGCTGTGTTGACAATCATCATTCTTTTAATCGTCGCAGTAAATTACAAACAGTTTATGGTAATTTCATTTGATCCCATTCTGGCATCCATGATGCGCTTACCGGTGCAATTCTTACGCTATTTAATGCTGGTAATGCTGGGACTAACAGTGGTAGTATCCATCCAAACAGTGGGGGTGGGGCTGGCTGCCGCCATGCTGGTAACACCAGCGGCTTCTGCCTATCTGCTTACCCGGCGTTTACCCAGCATGATGATTGTATCCGCAATCATAGGTGCTTTCTCCAGTGTGGTGGGGTTATATATCAGCTATTACATTAATATTGCGTCTGGTTCAGCAATCGTTTTAACAGCAACACTCATATTCTTGTTGGCTTTTGCCGTTTCTCCTCGTCGCAGTAAAATAACACATTCGTAAAACGCCATCTTAAAAATCAGGTGAAGCATGCGTAGTGATGAACAAGTTTTGAAACAAATCCTGGATTTTGCTCAAAATGATTCCAACATTCGGGCTGTTGTTATGAATGGATCACGAGTCAATCCCAATGTTAAGCATGATTTTTTTTGTGACTATGATGTTGTCTGCTTTGTTCACGATCTTGAGAAGTATGTGAGGGATAAAAATTGGGTGCCAAACTTTGGTGATCTGGTAATCATGCAATTCAACCGGCATGATGAACAACCTGAAGATCTATATGTCTACTTGATGCAATTTACGGATGGAGTCAGAATTGATTTATCCTTTGCTAAGATGAAAATGATCTCCCCATCGCTGGAAGATAGCCTGACAGTCGTTTTGTTGGATAAGGATCAATGCCTTCCGACTATCCCCGCACCGAATGAATCCAGTTACATCACCAAAAAGCCAAGCGTGGCTGAATATGATCTGATGGTGAACGAATTCTGGTGGGTCTCCACCTATGTTGCGAAAGCGCTCTGGCGCAATGAGACCGTGACCGCCAAATACCTGTTCGAGGTTATTGTGCGGGATTGTCTGAGCAGGATGGTTACCTGGTATATCGCAATGCAGCACGATTGGCAAATCAATGTTGGGAAAATGGGAAAGAAATTCGGAAAATTATTGCCCCCTGAACTCTGGCAGGAACTTCTTATGACATATCCTGGCATAGAGGAAAAGGATATCTGGCAGGCATTATTTACTGCAGGGAAGTTAATGCGCAAGTTGAGCATCCCGGTGGCTGAAAAGCTTGGATTTGCTTACCATGATCAAGAAGACAAACGGGTAACAGCTTATTTGCACCACGTGATGAACCTGCCTAAAAATGCGCAATCATTTGATTAAAATCCATCCGTAGGGTGCAGGTCCTTGACCTGCCACGTGTATTTTTCACCTCATCAAGGCGGGTTGCACCAGCGAAAAAAGGTGCGCTGCACCTGGGGTGGTTAAATTATAAAGTGCAATGCACTTCTGCCAGACTGATCACAAAATTAATTTCCAAAATCCTATTTATTGCTTAATCCTCAAGTGCAATGCACCAACGAGATAAAAAGACCCAAAAGTCAGCAATTAACTTTTGGGTCTTTTTTCAAAATTCTAATTAGTTCACACTGTGATAGCTGCAGCTACATACGTACCACCACGCTGCATAGCTTCCTTATTCAAGGGTAGTAATTTATGATGCCGTTCCGGTAAGTGCTCTTTGAGGGCTTTTTCAACAGCCGCTACGGGTAAAATATCCAGGTTGGCTAACAAAGCTCCCAACAAAACCATGTTGGTCATGCGTTTGTCCCCCAG
Source organism: uncultured Chloroflexia bacterium (assembly GCA_963765655.1). Taxonomy (GTDB): domain Bacteria; phylum Chloroflexota; class Anaerolineae; order Anaerolineales; family Anaerolineaceae; genus UBA6170. Next base: position 34,809 of record CAVXXH010000001.1, on the reverse strand, counting down.
TTCTTCAGCTATAGTGTTGGCAGGAACCATGGCTACTTTTATATCACCTCGCCTGATTTCACGATCCACCATGGACTGATTGACCACCAGAACGCCGCTGTCTTTCACTTTGTCTTCGTATTTATCCAGCGAGGGCAGGTTCATGGCGATCACTGCCGAGGGGCGGCTGACCATCGGTGATCCGATTTCATCATCACTGATGACCACCGTACAATTGGCGGTACCACCACGCATTTCTGGACCATAGGAAGGAATCCAGGTAACCTGCAAACCCTGGTCCATGGCTGCATAAGCCAGCAGTTGACCGGCGAAAAGGACCCCTTGGCCTCCAAAACCTGCAATAATAATCTCTTTTTGCATTTTTTCCTCCACCTATACCTTTAACGCTTTAAGTTCTGGATTGACTTTGTAATCACCAATGGGATAGTAAGGTATCATCGCATCTTCCACCCATTTCAGCGCCTGAACAGGTGTCATTCCCCAGTTGGTCGGGCATGTTGAGAGCAGTTCGACCAGAGAGAAACCCAGACCACGCTTTTGAGTTTCAAATGCCAGGCGAATGGATTTCTTGGCCATGCGAATGTTCTTGGGATCGTGCAAACTTCGCCTCACTACGTACCCAGCACCATCCAGGGTTGCCAGCATTTCAGCGGTGCGGATGGGGAACCCGGCAACTTCAACATCACGTCCACTGGGAGAGGAGGATGTCTTCTGCCCAGGCAACGTCGTGGGTGCCATCTGACCACCGGTCATTCCGTAATTGGCATTGTTTAAAAAGATGACGGTAATATTTTCTCCTCGCGCAGCAGCGGCAACAATTTCACCCATCCCGATCGAAGCCAGGTCACCATCCCCCTGATATGTCATCACAATGCGATGAGGGAGGACACGTTTGACACCTGTAGCCATGGCTGGGGCACGTCCGTGCGGGGCCTGAACAAAATCAAAATCAAAGTAATTGTAAGCAAACACCGAGCATCCGACCGAAGCGACACCAATCATATTGTCTTTGATGCCCATTTCATCGATCACTTCAGCTACCAGACGATGCGCGACACCATGGGTACAGCCCGGGCAGTAATGGGTCTGGACATTTGCCATCGATTCTGGTCGATCATAAACCAATTGTTCATCCATTGAAAAGTTTTCCATTCCAGACCTCCTAGTTCATCTTTCCGAATCTTGCCAACCAACGATCACGTGGGTGTCCATCGGTTCCTGCAGGTTCATTTACCATCCGGTCAATTTCTGCTTCAATTTCCTCTGGCATGGGCAGAATACCACCCATACGTCCATAGAATTCGACAGGAATTTGACTGCGGGTAATATTGAGTACATCCTCCAGCATCTGGCCGGCATTCATCTCGACAACCAAAAGTCCTTTGAGTCGTTTGCTGAGTTCATATAATTCCTTTTCAGGATACGGAGCCAGAGAGACAGGTCGGAATAATCCAACTTTGATCCCTTTGGCGCGGGCAGCCCGAACCGCAGATAAAGCAATTCGCCCGGAAGTGCCAAAACCAACCACAGCATATTCTGCATCGTCCAGAAAATATTCTTTATATTGGACTTCATTGGCTTTGATCTCCTGCCAGCGTCGTTCCAACCGGAAATTCGTCTTTTCCTGTTGCGGTGGATCGAGATAAATGGAGGATAAAAAGCGACGTTCTCGTCCTTCTGAACCATAGGTTGCCCATTCCGGGGTACGCATAATAGCTGGTTTCATTTCAGGTAATTCAGCGGGTTCCATCATCTGTCCCATCGAACCATCTGCCAGAATCACCACGATGGAACGGTATTTTTCCGCCAGATCAAAAGCACTATATGTCAGATCGATGGCTTCCTGAATGTTGGCTGGTGCCAGGACGATGGGGTGATAATCGCCATGTCCGCCACCGTGAACGATCTGATTGTAATCAGCTTGCGCTGGCGCAATATTACCCAGACCGGGTCCTCCGCGCATGACGTCTACGATCACTACCGGTAATTCTGTTCCAGCAATATATGAAATACCTTCCATCATCAAACTTGTCCCTGGGCTGGAGGATGAACTCATTACACGTGCTCCGGTACAGGCAGCTCCATAAACCATATTAACAGCCCCTAATTCGCTTTCTGCCTGCAGAAATGTCCGTCCTAATTCAGGCATGCGGGCAGAAAGATATTCCAATAATTCTGTTTGTGGGGTAATGGGGTATCCAAAATAAGCGTTTAAACCTGCTCGAACGGCTGCTTCTGCAATGGCAACATTGCCTTTCATTAATTCTTTCGCCATTTTTTCTCCTCTTTCCTATTGAGAACGGCTTTTGACTTCACGATATACAATAATCGCAGCTTCCGGACAAACAATGGCGCAGATGCCACATCCAGTGCAACCCTGTTCAATTAATTCTACAGGATGATACCCCTTGATATTCAATCGTTCAGGTGCGAGAGCTAAGACACCTTGTGGGCAGGCAGCCACACAAATTTCGCAACCTTTGCAATAATTATCTCGTACTTCAATTCGTCCCTGAGGGGGCATAGGTCCTCCTTGCTAAAAATTTCCGATATCTCGGATAAAAGCAGTAAACAATTCCATTTCATTATCAGTGTTGATGAAAACTTTGGTAAGTGTCTATTGTCACGACGGGTCTCCACAATTTTCCTTGCTTGAATGATACTGATTATTTCTCACCACCCAATTGAAATGTCACTTTTTGATCCGGGTGAAAATGATCCTTATGAGAATTTGACAAGATTATGAATTTTATTATAATGAAATTGGATGATAATGTATAACACTTCATCCAATTCCTAACAAGTATTCTAAAATCCTCCGATTCGTTGATTCCGTCCCGGATAAACGAACGATAAGGCAAGGAGAGCAATTTCCTTAGCCCGCCAGTGCGCAAAGGAGGTAAGGTTACCCAAATTTGGTTAGCCTTCGCTTTGCGTATTTATTCTTTATCGAACCAAGGAGGAAAAAAATCGATATCATTTATCTAGAATCTAATCTCATTATTCATTAACTAAATTTGGAAAGGAGCTTAATATGTGGATTTTAAGAATTAATATGACAGATCTAACCTATAAGTTAGAAGAAGTACCTGAAAAATATAAATTATTATATGGTCGTGCATTAACATCACAAATGATTTTTGATGAAGTACCACCCCTTTGCCATGCATTAGGACCAAACAATAAATTAGTGTTCTCAGCTGGTATGGTAACAGGCACTGCAGCACCAACCTCAGCGCGTATCTCAGTGGGTGGTAAATCACCATTAACAGGTGGTATTAAAGAAGCCAATGCTGGCACAGCCTGGGGACCAGATCTCGCGAAAATGCAAATTCGTGCACTGGTGGTTGAAGGCCAACAAAAACAAAAAGAAAAATACTGGGGCGCATTAATAAAATGGGATGCAGCTGTTGAAAAGCCAGTGGTTGAATTTTTTGATGCAACCGAACATGTCGGAAAAGATGTTTACGAAATTTACCCAAAGGTCTTCGAAAAATTTGGCGAAAAAGTCTCGATTGCCAGTATGGGAACAGCAGGTGAGCTTGGTTACGGCAACTCTGGTATTGTTTTCAATGATTTGGCTCGCCGACCCAGTCGTTATGCAGGTCGAGGTGGCTTAGGTGCAGTGATGGCCTCTAAGCGATTGAAATTCTTGGTCCTTGAGCCCAAAGGCGCACCGGGAATTGATATGGTCGATAAACCCTTATTTGATGAAGGCCGCAAAAAATTGATCGATGCCATTCGCAGCCATCCCATTTCGCAACCTAAGGGTGGCTTGAACAGCTATGGTACTGCAGTTTTGGTCAATATTCTAAATGAAGCCGGTGGTTTACCAACCCGAAACTTCTCAGCTGGCCGTTTTGAAGGTGCAGCTAAGACTTCTGGTGAAGCCATATTTGAAACCAATAAGGAACGTATGGGCAAGGAAATCTACAACCATGCCTGTTCACCCGGATGTATCATTCAATGTTCAAATACTTATTACAACGAAGATCAATCCGAAGCGACATCCTGTATTGAGTATGAATCCACCTGGGCATTAGGCGCGAACCTGAGTATTGATAACCTGGATGACATCGCCACTATGGTGCAGCTTTGTAATGCATATGGACTGGATACCATCGAAACCGGTGGCACGCTGGGTGTAGCCATGGAAGGTGGATTGCTTGAATTTGGCGATAGCAAGGGTGCCATTCAGATGATTCATGAGATGGGAAAAGGAACACCAACCGGACGTACATTGGGAGGTGGAACTGGCGTGACGGGTAAGATTTATGGTGTTGAAAGAGTACCAGCTGTGAAAAATCAGGGTATGCCCGCTTATGAACCACGCGCTGTAAAAGGGATCGGCATCACTTACGCAACCACCACCATGGGCGCTGATCATACCGCAGGCTATACGATCTGCCCAGAAATTTTAGGTGTCAGCGGAAAACTGGACCCATTGAGCCCGGAAGGGAAAGCCGCTTTGAGCCGTGCCTTCCAGGCAACCACCGCATTCATTGACTCTTGCGGACATTGTCTTTTCATCGCTTTCCCCATTCTGGACATCGCCAGTGGATTTGAAGGTGTGATTCAGGAGTGCAATGGTGTACTGGGAACCAACTGGAATGCTGATGATGTTGTTGCCTATGGCGCTGAGACGCTTAAAGTGGAGCGTAAGTTCAATGAAGCTGCCGGAATTGGCAAAGAAGCCGATCGTATTCCAGAATTTATGAAGACCGAACCATTGCCACCACACAATCAGGTCTTTGATATTTCTGATGAAACGCTGGATTCAGTTTATCAAGATCTGTAACATTTCAAACTAAATTGTACTGAATGGATGATATATGTCAGATTAACACTGACATATATCATCCCATTTTCAATTATTATCCTGATACAATTTTAATACGATTGGGTGGGTATTTATCGCTCACCCATTTTATAAGATTCAAGCCAGGAAAAAAAATAAATGGCAAAGTTAAAGCCTAACGAACAGGGTCAAATTCAAATTCCACTAGCCTTCTATCAGAGGCGTCGATTAAATCCGCAAACTGAATTCTGGCTGGACGAACGAGAAGGTGATTTGATTTTGCATCCTAGATTACCGGATGCGAGAAAACTCTATATAGAAGTTACCACCTCCTGTAATCTTAACTGTCAAACTTGCATCCGCCACTCTTGGACAGATCCACATGCACACATGAAGCAATCCACCTATCAGCGCATTCTGGATAGTCTGGATGATCTTCCTGCTTTGGAGAGAGTTATTTTCACCAGTTTTGGGGAACCGTTGATGAACCGAAATTTACTCAGTATGATCGAGGAAATTCGAAAACGGGAACTGGCAGTGACCCTGGGAACGAATGGGGTGTTATTGGCTGAAAACGTGGTGCGTGAACTTATCCGTCTCAGCGTGGATCAGGTGGTGGTTTCGATCGATGGTGGTAAACCGGAAACGTATGAAGGTGTGCGTGGAACCCAGCTGTCACTCATCCTGGAGAATGTAAACCGTTTCAATCAGATAAAGAAAGAATTAGGCGTTGTTAAACCGACATTGGCGATCGAATTTGTTGCCATGCAAAGCAATCAGGGTGAATTGAATGATTTACTGGAGCTGGCTTCTGAATTAAATGCATCGCGATTGGTCGTTTCGCATGTTTTGCCATACACTAAGGAAATGGAAGCTGAGAAACTATATGGTTATGGTCCCCGTGAACCTCTCAAGACGGGTGGTTGGCCTGTAAAATCGGATGTGTGGGTGCGTTGGGGTTTGATTGAATTACCGCGTATGTTCTGGGGTGCTGAACGACGCTGCAAATTTGTTCAGGATAAATCGATTGTCGTCGGTTGGGATGGCAATATTTCTCCATGTTATGCATTTTCACATAGTTATAAATATTATGCGATTGATGGCGTTGAGAAAAATGTAGAGCGATTTATACTGGGGAATGTCAATGAGCAAACACTGGCAGAGATCTGGATGAGTGAAGAGTTCTCTAGCTTTCGTAGTAGTGTCAGGTCTTTTCATTTCCCTTCCTGCCCGGATTGTGATTTACGCGATACCTGCGATTTAAGAAAAAATAATGAAGGTTGTTGGGGTCACAATCCTTCCTGTGCGGATTGTCTGTGGGCACAGGATATTGTGCGCTGCCCATAATAATATGATTGTTAAAGTGAAATTGTTTGCTACCTTACGTAAATATTTACCCAGCGTGGAACTTGGGAAATCAACGGATATCCAATTGGAATCCGGCACTTCAATTATGCAACTGTTTGAAACATTAGGAATACCAGCGGAAGAAATAAAATTAGCCTATGTAAATGGGATTTATTGTGAAACGGATACGATATTGATGGATGGGGATGAGATTGGAATCTTTCCCCCGATTGGTGGAGGGAGTCATTAACATGAAAATTGATGTCTGGTTGTATGGGGTATTATCATTATATGCAAGCGATAAAGCTGAAAAAGGATTTGCCAGCATTCAATTAGAACTGCCTGAATCCACAAAAGTGGGGGAGTTATTGAAAGTTCTGAATATGCCAAGTGAAGAACGGGGCATAACATTTATCAATGGAAATTTAAGTGCCTTACCTGGATTACAACCAGATCTGGATCAGGAACTTAAGGATGGAGATCGGATTTCATTTTTTGATCATCGCAGTATGTGGCCCTTCCAATACCGGCATGGTGCTGCCATGGCGTCTGGATTAAATCAAATCCTCAACACCGATCCTGAAGTGATTATGCATCATAAGCAAAATTCAGAAGAATAATCACGATCAGATTTGACTATTATGCTGAAACCATTCAACTGCATCCCGGATGGCATCATCGGCGGTGTATTGATAGGTAAAATGTAAATCCCGGATGCTTTTCAGATTACTGACATAAAAACCGTAGCCTGCATAGCGCAGTAATTCCACCGGAATTGGCAAATCGATCATGGATCTGAGTAGTTGAAGTGGTGTTACCATCGGGCGGACTATTCTTCCTGATAAAGTAATTTTGGGGATAGGATTATGGGAGAAGTCAGAGAATTTCTGAAACATGGATTTGAACGTCAGATTCTCATTTCCAAGAATATAGCGTTCCCCCTGTTTCCCATGTTCCAGCGCAGCTAAATGACCGTTGATGACATCTTGAATGTGAACAATGTTAACGCCGCCTGTGGGGATAAACGGTACTTGGTTTTTCGAAAATCGCACGATGGGTGAATCTTTAATTCTGTAAATATCACCTGGACCGACAACAAAGGATGGGTTGGTGATCACCACATCTAATCCCTGTGCCACAGCTTTTTGAATTTCCATCTCAGCCAGATACTTGGCGTATCCGTATGGCCAGTAATCCCCACGTATATTAAACGTAGAATTTTCAGTTAAGATTGGTGATATATCTGGTGAATCCAATTCACTGGGTGAAGAATGGAACACCTAACGCAGCAATGGAACTGGTATGAACCAGACGTTGAACCCCATGTTTTAAGGCAGAATCCATGACAACTCGCGTGCCTTGAACAGTGATGGCGTAATGCTCAGCTGGTTGGTTTGTATTGCCTAACAAAGCAGCAGTGTGGAAGACTACATCAACCCCTTGAATGGCAGAATCCAGACTGGCTGGTTGGGTAAGATCTCCAATAGCATGTTCAACAGGTAAATCCTTGATTAATGTAAGATTGCTGCTGGAACGATGAAATGCACGCACGGAAAAACCTTTTTTGACCAAAGCGGCGCATAGTGCTCCTCCAATAAACCCGGTAGATCCGGTAACCAATGCTTTCATAAGGGAATTGATTCAATAATAGTAGCTTCGCCCTGTCCAACGCCAACACACAGAGTAGCCAATCCATACTTGGATTTCTGGTCTGATATTGTCATACGCTTCATTTCGTGCAGCAAGGTGGTAAAAATTCTGGCTCCAGAACATCCCAATGGATGCCCCAGGGCGATGGCACCGCCATTGACATTTACAATCTCTGGATTGAGTTCCAACTCTTGCATAACAGCCAGTGACTGGGCGGCAAATGCTTCGTTAAGCTCAATCAGGTTGATATCACTCAAAGATAACCCAGTCCTTCCCAATAATTTACGGGTGGCAGGAACGGGTCCAATGCCCATGATACGCGGCGGAACTCCCGCAGCAGCACTGCCGATCCAGCGGGCTACTGGTCTCAGACCTAATTCTATGGCTCGCTTTTCACTCATTAACAAAACGGCTGCTGCTCCATCATTCATTCCGGAGGAATTACCAGCGGTAACACTGCCATCTTTCTTAAAAGCTGGCTTTAAGGATGCTAATTTCTCAAGGGTTGTATCCCGACGTGGACGTTCATCCTGCGTAACCAGGGTGGGCTCTCCTTTTCGTTGAGGGATCACCACCGGTGCGATTTCGATTGCAAACTTGCCATTGTCCATCGCAGCAATTGCCCGCTGGTTACTTCTCAGGGCGAATTCATCCTGTCGTTCACGTGAAATTTGATATTGTTCTGCTAAATTCTCTGCGGTGACGCCCATGGGGTCAATACCATACCTGGCTTCGAATTTTGGATTAGGATAACGCCAACCAATGGCTGTGTCGTAAGCGGTCAGGTTGCCATAAGGAAATGCATTTTCAGCTTTTGGTAATGAATAGGGTGCCCGCGACATACTCTCGACGCCTCCAGCGATAAATACCTCCCCTTCACCACAGCGGATTGCTCTGGCTGCCATGTTAATCGCATTTAATCCGGATGCACATAGGCGATTGATCGTAACAGCGGTGATTTCTACTGGAAAGCCTGCCAGGAGGATTGACATACGGGAAACATTGCGGTTATCTTCTCCTGCCTGGTTGGCACACCCGAGATAAACTTCCTCAACAATAGCCGGGTCAATTTGCGTTCGTTGAACCAGGCTGGTTAGGATATGGGCAGCCAGGTCATCTGGCCGGATTTTGGATAAGACCCCACCTAATGCACCGATTGGTGTACGTACGGCATCAATGATCACTACTTCCTGCATAATCCCTCCGTGGGAGTCAACTACAGCATTAAATTTGATTTATTTGTAGAACAAATTCATTCTACTATGAAATTATTATGAATATCGCCCTCAGACCGGGTTCAATTGATGGAATGGTGAATGATCGTTTCCTGTTTTTTACCAGATTGGTTAATGGTAATCTTTTCAGAATTGAGGTGGATAGTCCAGCTTGCGGATTGAATGCTGAGAGACTCTTCTGAGTGCGTGATATTTAAATCAGTGCTACCAAATATGCTCCAAAAAACAGCGTGTGTATTGGTGGTGGTCAGATGTACGGACTGCGCTGGTTGTTTATGCCCATAGTAATGTGAAACCCAACCGCGGGTACTTGATTCGTCAGCCCTAAGAATATCAATCGGTGTGTCGATGGAGAGCAATCCAAATCGAGCGGATAAGGTTTTTGATTTATGGCGGAGCTGAAGTGTCAAGTCCTCATTATTCGGTTGTTGAAAATCATTATCCAATAACCAATTGAGTCTGAATTCATGTTCTGCAAGACCCTTGACATAATCAACTACAAACCAATTCTGGCCATCCAATAAAAGAATTGAGCGTTTATGCATTACAGGATCTTTCAAGCGTGCGTAGCCAATATGTTGTCCCTGCCAGTACTTGAGTCCTTCTTTATCTTCAAAAGCTTGGATATCCCCCTGCGACCAATCTACCCAGATAAAGCGGCTGAATTTCTCCATCTGGTCCTGTTGATCGACGGTGATGGTATTATGAACCTGGGTACTGGCCAGTCCATTGCGCCAGTGACCATCACCATTATATAGGTACGTTCCGGCATCCATGGCGATGTTTTTACCCTGCCACCAGATATCCATGTGGTTTTGATCTGCATGCGAGGGACGATCGCGTAATGGTCCACAACGAATAAAAGCCCGGGCATTTTTTCCGCTGATTTTAGTGATGCCACCATCCAAAAACAGCTCATCTGCTGGCTGCGATTTGGTTTCAATCAAGGAATCCAGTGCTTCTTTGCCATAAAACCAGAAGATATCCTCATCCCAACCGCCTGGCGGGAATATCCTTTGCTTATGTAATGCGTAATAACCAAGCTGGATTAATGGGCGGTAATCCATATAATCACAGCTGTTCAATGGCAATACCAGTGCCCCATCGTTAGAGCCGTATGGAGGTATCTGACCGATTTGTGGGTCAATCAATGCATACAGATACTCAATCGATCGTTCAACTGCCTGATAGACCGCTGGCGATAATTTGTGATCGTTCACTTCGGCAATCCGCAGCGCAAACAGATAGATATGCAGGATAAACCGGTGATAATTAATGGAGTGCATTGCGTAACTGCCATCCGGGTAAATCTGTTTGGCAGCTTCTTTCTCCAGAATTTGTTGCCCAAGCTTGCGATATTTTTTTGCATTCTTTAATTCGGGGAAAAGCATCCCGGCCAGCCAGATCCCAAAGCTCTCGCTGATGGTGTGGTTGCTACGTGTGTAAATAGCATAACCCAGATTTAGATAGATACGTTCTGCCAGTGCAGCTGCTAATACAGTGAATTTGGAACTCTTTTCCGGCGTGGTTGCTGGGTGATCTTTGAAGGCATAATATCCAAAACAGATTGCCATTAATCGCAACGTGGCTTCCTGACCACATTTCCAGTTAGGTCCCATACCGGGTGGATTTTCCTGCATCCAGTCTTCAAGGATCTGCCAGAAGGCTGCGGGATAACTATCATCCTGTGTGCGTGCATATGCCCTGACCAGGGTGTAAACCTGTGAGAGACGACTGGCTTCCCAGATAAATTTAATGTCATAAGGTCCATCATCCGGGATCAATGACCAGTGTCTCTCAGTGGAAATATGAATATTTTTTAATGGGTCAAACAACCAATCCGGTGGAAAGCCAATTTGATAATTTGTCTTCGAAAAATACTTCGTAATGCCTGCCAGGTATTGATCCGCTTCCTTAATCACCTCAATTCGATCCCAGGAGATTTCCGGTGGGAGGACGATGGAATTAAAAATGAAATCAGGCTGGTTTTCTTTTCGATAATTATGATAGGTATCTGGTTCGGATGGAATATGACTTTTTACCCAATATCGCAAAGGGCGGTCTTTCCATTGATAGGCGGGGATTTGCCAGCGCAGGATACCCGTTCTCATCCGCACTGCATAACCAATTCGAAATAATACCCATCGTGCACCAAAATGGCGATATAAAGATTTAAGAGTGTTGATTCTACGATTTATTTTCACGATATTTTGTAAAGCCTATGAGAATAATCCAGAGCAAAGGTAAGCCGATGATGATAGCAGCTGGAGCAAATGCGTATCCCTGAATCCAGGCATACGCCAGAACCACTCCAAGGGAAGTAAGCAATAAGTAAAGACCAGTTATCGAGGGCACCTGATACCCACTGATGACCAGACGTTGATATATATGGGTTCGATGAGCAGAAAAAACTCGTTCGCGCTTGATTAAGCGGCGAATGAAGGTGATTAATGTATCCAGAATATAAGCCCACATGACAATGACGCCCAGCAGAAATGCATCTTCCACTTTGTTGACCGATAAAAGTGGGAGGACGGCAAAACAATATCCCAGGAAGGTGCTGGCTACATCACCCATGAAAATGCGCGCCGGAGACCAGTTATGACCCAGAAAGCCCAGGTTGGAAGCTGCAATTGCCAGGACAATCCAGAAGATTGGGTTGGAAAATTGCCCGTTTACCCCGAGAAAGAGCATCCAGCCCAGGGCTGCTGTAAAAGCAACACTACCGGAAATTCCATCGATGCCGTCCATAAAATTATAGGCATTGATCAATCCTACAATCCAGAGCAGGGTTATGGGTATGCCAATGAAACCCAGGTGCAGTTCACCTAGAAGTGGAATCGTAATCGAGTCGAAATATCCTAAACCCAGTATAGTGACGACCGCTGCCAATCCCTGTAACAAGAAACGAAATTTGGGAGAAAGCGATTTTAGATCATCCTGCCAGCCGATCCAGGAAACACCACAACCGACGATCACAAAGACCAGACCTTCCTTCCAGTTCTGTGAAAGGAACATGCTGACAAGCGCAACCGCAAGCGTGATCATCACGATCACCAGACCTCCTCCGCGTGGTGTGGGGACAGAATGAGAACTACGTTCGTTAGGCTGATCAATCACCTGTCGTTTCATCAACCAATTTCGAACGATTTCAACACCCAGGTAGGTAATTGCTGTCAGAATGATAAAGGCAATCAATTCTTTCATGCTGTTTTGCTTAAAATTTGTTTGATTTCAACCCGGATTCCCTCTTCAAATGATCGCGGTTGAAAATTAAAATCAACCCTGGCTTCTTCATAGGAAAAATCCTTGTTTTCATTTAATCGTTTCACCTGTTCTGCTTTGAGTGGAAAAGGGATTTTCATTTTTTCTAATAATTTCAAAAATTTGACAACAATTTTATCCGGTAGATAAAGTTTGTAAATTTTTCGATTCATGATTGTTGCGATGCTGTCAATGACTTCATTATATGTAAGAGCCTTTTTTCCGGCAATGTTGTAACTTTTACCAATCGTTTTGGGCTGATCCAGACATTGGATGATTGCAGTCGCCACATCATCCACGAAGACGGGTTGTTGCAAGTGGTCTCCTTTTCCAAAGATTGGGATCAGAGGAAATCGTTGTAACAGGCGTATTAATCGAAACATATTGCGATCCCGCTGGCTGCCGTAGATCATAGTGGGACGCAGAATGGTATATCCCAGACCACTATTCTGGATAGTTGCTTCTGCTGCCAGCCGTGTACGTTTACTATGGCTGTTCAATTTTGTAAAAATAGCAGTCGTGCTGATAAAAATAGCTCGTTGGATCCCGGCTGCCTGGGCAGATTTGACAATATTTTCAGCATGCCCAAATCCCAAGGAAGCGACATTAACCAGCGTATCACATCCCTGCATAGATTCGGTCAAACTCTCCATGTCTTCCAGATTCCCCGGATGCCAATGGATGTTCGCTTGTGGCAGTACGCTGCGATCACTGCTTTCGCGAACCAAGCAATGCACTTCCCATCCTCTTTCCATCAAAAGGGGGACGGTTCGGCTGCCTGTAAATCCGGTTGCGCCGGTTACGAATACCTTCAAGCCTTCCTCAATTGCAGGAACAGTTCATGGGTTTTTTCCAGCATGACCTGGCGATCCAGATGTTTTTCCAGATAAGAACGGGCATTAATTCCCATTGCTTTGATTCGATCAGGTTGAGAGGATAATGTAAGAATGGTGTCTGCTAATTGTCGATCGTCCCCAGGAGGGACGTACACCCCTCCCTGACTTTCTTCAATGACCTCGTGAATGACCCCATCAATCACCAGGATGGTGGGTTTACCAGCAGCCATATAGTCAAAAACCTTATTTGGATAGGTGGTGCGGAACATGGGGATATCCTGCAGAATGGCCAGGCAGACATCCGATGCTGCAATGATCGCAGGGATTTGATGCTTGGGTCTGACACCAGCAAAGAGCAGGTTGCTTAGTTTTAACTTTAGGGCTTCTGCCTGTAGTTTTGGACGTTCCTTCCCATCTCCAAATAATACAAATTGGATATGCTTATCTTCCTTTAAGTGGCTGGCTGCACGCAAGATGGTGTAAATATCATTTGCCTGACCGAGTGCACCAGTATAAAGCACCAGAAATTTATCCTGCAGGTTGAGTTCCTGCCGGAGATGAGTGCCATCCAAATCAGGATGAAACATCTGAATATCAGCGCCATAAGGGATGAAAGTAATTTTTGTCGCAGGAATTCCTTTATCTTCAATATAGGTTTTATAAGCCGGCGAATTGACCAGAATATGGGTGGCATGCTTATATAAGAACATCTCCAACATTCGCGCTAATTTAATCAGAATTGGATTATTGAAAACACCCATACTGATAATGAACTCCGGCCAGAGATCACGTACTTCCAATAAAAAAGGTTTACGACGTAAAAAAGCTACCAACCAGGCAGAAAACGCCTGAAAAATCGGTGGGGTGGTGCCCATGATGATATCAACATCCTTGACCCGCAAAGCAGCGATAATGGAACTGAACATAAAACTAAAAAATGATAATATACGCCAGAAATAACTGCGATGAATAGCGGGGTAGATGTATGTCCGTAGGATGCGCACACCTTCAAGAACCTGTTCTGTGACCAGACCCTTATGATCAACCGTGCGTTGACCGGTTTGATAATTTAAATCCGATGCGACGATGACAAATTCATCTCCGTACTTTTGTAAGTATTTTGCCATTTCATAATGTCGGGTGTGTCCCGGTTCATCTGGGGAGACAAATACCTGGTTAATTAACAGGATTTTCATATCGATTATTTTACCATCCAGAAACAAATCTCAGCCTGATTTTCGTGGTTCATGTAAAATTACATCTATGATGATAGATGAGATTCTCCCGGAGCGTTTTTTTGACCGCTATGTAGTGCAAGTAGCCCGGGATCTATTGGGTAAACGGCTGGTTCGAATATTGGATGAGCAACGCATCTCTGGCATCATCACCGAGACCGAAGCATATGATGGTATGCAGGATCTGGCTTGTCATGCCAGGGTTGGGAAGACAAACAGAAATGCAGTCATGTTTGGACATGCGGGACGAGCTTATGTGTACTTTACATATGGTATGCACTGGTGTTTGAACGTGGTCACAGGTGAGCAGGATTATCCAGCGGCTGTTCTGATTCGGGCGATTGAACCATTGGAAGGATTAACAATCATTGCTGAAACCCGCAAGCGGGTCAATCGAAAGAACTGGACCAATGGGCCAGCCAAGTTGACCCAGGCGATGCACATTAATGGTGACCAGAATGGAATCGATATCACACGGCGAGATGAGAATTTGTGGATTGAAACAGGATGGCAGGTTGAAGAATCGCTGATCCAAACAGGTCCAAGGATTGGTATCGCAAATACACCGGAGCCCTGGCGTAGTATGCCCTGGCGGTTCTCGTTTGATGTCACTCAAATCAAAGAAAAGGATAATAATTTATGAAGTGGTGGGGGAAATTCTTAATAGTAACGATTTTATTATCGGGTTGCAGTAATTTAAATGTATCGCCAACGCCGGTTGATGATGGATATGAACATTTTCTTTGGGTGGGGGATGATCAACTGCAAACCGGACCATTGGACATGCAGACATTATTATTGCTGGAACTGGCTGGAGATTCACAAATTCTTCGAATGCATCGAGCGATTTCTCCGCGCTTTACATTCGTATCATCTTTCGATCCGGAAGAATTTTTACAATCAACAAACTTGGAGATCATGGATCTGGTTATTATTCAGGCGTTTGGGGTGCAACGGGATTTTTCTGATGAAGATTTCAAGAAGAATGCAAAAACCTGGGTTGATTTCTTCAAAAAACAAGGCATCCAGGTTGTCGTTTTTTACCCCTGGAGTTCAGCCGTAGATTCTGTATTTGAAAAGGAAAGATTGGATCGCATGATCCACCAATTGGGTTGGCAGGAGGATTTAACAATTGTTCCGATTGGACCTGCCTGGCAGGCTGCGCTGAAAATAAGACCTGATCTAAAACTGTATGCCAATGATGGAATACATCCTTCTGCCTTGGGGGTATATTTATCAGCCTGCGTGTTGTATGCCAGTATCACGGGTGAACCGCCGCTGGATAATCCTGTTTATACTTCCATTGGGTTTGATAATCCTGATGAGATTGTCAAACTGGATGGAGATACCATTCAATTTCTCCAGACCATTGCCTGGGAAACAGTGAACGATTATCTCCAAAAAGATGAATTTCGCGTTATCATTAAGCGGTAGTTGACTTTAAGAAGTGATTTCCGTACCCAAGGAGTAAAACCATGTTTAGAAAAACACCGACTTCACCTCAGACACCACAGACTCCTATCGAACGCGTTACCTCAGTGCTGGGACCTGGCATTAATTGGAAAGGTGATTTACGTGGAAGCGGTGGTGTCCGTATTGAAGGTTCCTTTGAAGGAGAAATTAGTATTCGTGGTTTGGTGGTAATCGGAGAGACAGGCCGTGTCAGCTGTGAACAAATGCAGGCAAATTCTGTGATTGTCGCCGGGGCTGTCAAAGGCAACATTACTGCAGAAAAATTAGAAATTCGTAGCACCGGTCGCGTTTGGGGAGATGTTACAACGGTGGCTTTTTCCACAGAGGAAGGTGCATTCCTGCGTGGTCAGGTCCGGATGGAAGAACGTGTGGAGTTAAACCTGGTTGAGGAAATAAAGCCGGCAATGGATTCCGATAAGGAAAACTAATGAAAAAAATAAAAATAATATCCATTTTGATGGTTTTGGTATTATCAAGCCTGGCTTGTTCATCTGAATTTCGAAATTCTATAATCGATCGGTTTCCAGAAGAAGTGGGTGATGTGATTTCTAATCCAGGTCAAATCGCTACGTTAGTGGTGAACGAGGTGGCTGAACTTAATAATGAAGGACAGGGATCTGAAAATTCCATTCAACCAAATTTTGATGATATTGCCTTTGGAATGGATACGCTCGAAAGTTTCCGATTTCGATTTGTTCAATCGTTGCAAGGTGAGGATGATGCAGGAAACACAACCAATATAACTGTCGTCAATGTTCAGGAGGTTATTAAATCTCTTCAGATTGCTCATATGCGCATGGAATCCACAACAGAAATAAAACCGATACAAATCTTGGATGTGTATCGCTTTGGAAATGAGGTCTACCTGTTGGATGAGGACGCACAATGCACTGCTTTCACCGAAAACCTGGACGTGTTGGATGTCGATGGTACCGATCTTGGATTATCATCTATTTTTAGTAACCTGGATATTGGAAATTTAACAAAACAGGGAGAAGTGATAAACGGGTTGGTGACTAACCATTATCAGGTTAAGAATGTTGTGATGGTTAACTCGACACTAACAAACGTAGTTGCTGAGATCTGGTATGCCCAGGAGGGTGGATTCATTGTCAGGTTTTCCGGAGAGGCTCAGGGAGAAGCATATTCTGAAATCGAAGATATGAATGTGTCTGGCACCATTCGTTGGGAATACGATTTGACAGATATTAATAATATTATTGAAATTCCTCTTCCGGAAAGTTGCCAACTGGCAGCAGAAGGCGGGGTGAATGATCTCCCGGTGCCAGATAACGTACAGGATCTCTCCATCATCGGTTCGATGTTGAGTTTTAATTCTCCTGAAGATGCTTCCGTGTTAGCTGATTACTATCGATTGGAAATGCCTGTTGCTGGCTACCTCCTGAGTGATGAAACTGTATATGATGATTTTTATGTGTTCACATATAAAAAAGCGGAAGAAACCATCACCATTATGATTTCTGGTGTGAACAGTGGTGGCAGTGATGCAATCATAACGGTTGAAGTGAAATGAGTTTTAAAGACCAGAAAGCTGAGCTTTTCTTTCCTGATCGAAAACAAGGGATCATTCTACATGGGATTTTGACCCTTTTTCTGGTTCTTTTGATGGGGATGGCATTATGGGCTGCTACTGGATGGGCTGAAGGAAGTATTTTTGTTATGTTTATAATCCTGATCGTCATCCTGTCGGCACTCATTCCCTTCGTTTTGTATCGTGGATATGCATTAATCAATGGCCGTTATATTCTGGAACGGGATGGATTGCGCATCCGCTGGGGCTTACGCACAGAAGATATCCCATTGACAGATATAGAGTGGCTTCGTCGTGCAAATGAATCAGGTTACTCTATTCAGACTCCATTACTCGCTTGGTCGGGTGCCATTTTAGGTGAGAAACAATCCGAGAGTTTGGGGACAATTGAATTCATTGCCTCGAATCTTGAAAAAATCATTCTGGTTGCGACGCCAGCCAAAGTGTATGCAATTTCCCCACAGAATCCTCGCGATTTTGAATTGGCTTTTCAAAGGACATTTGAGATGGGCAGCCTTTTCCCAATAGAGTCATTGTCCACCAGACCAGCAGCGTTTGTTCGGCAGGTGCTTAAGGATAAATTTGCTAAATTTCTGGTGCCTTTAAACATTGGCTTGACAATGCTTCTATGGTTGGTTAGTGGTTTCATAATTGCCAATCACCAGCAGTTACCTTTAGGTTTCTCCCCTCAAGGTCAACCGTTAGAGATGGTTACTTCCCAACAATTATTATTGATACCCATATTGGGATTATTTGTTCTGGTTATAAATATAATCCTGGGTTTATTTTTCTTTCGCAGGATCGAATATTATAAAATTTCTTATTTACTGTGGTCAGGAGGGGTTATTACCCCGATCCTTCTTTTGGTTTCAATGATCATCTTATCCATTTATGTTTAAGCGATTTAACTAATGGCTATTTTTAATTCCCAATTGTTAATTGGTTTTTTACTGGCTCTTCTTATTTCATTTTCTTCTTATAAGATCGGTTTTTTATCCAGAAGTGGTGCAATTGCAGCCTGCTCATTAGGGACTGTTGTGTTTGGTGTGGGTGGCTTAGCCTGGGCTGTGGTTCTGATGGGCTTTTTTATTTCCTCCAGTGTGCTTTCAAAACTTTTTAAACGTCGCAAAGCTGAATTGGAAGAAAAATTTTCAAAAGGATCAAAACGAGATGCCTGGCAGGTTTGGGCGAATGGCGGTGTAGCTGGTATTTTTGTCATCATGCATGCAATTTTTCCGGATAGCAGCTGGCCATGGCTGGCTTTTTGCGGAACCATGGCGGCCGTCAACGCAGATACCTGGGCAACGGAATTAGGTGTGCTGAGCAAGAAAAATCCTGTCAATCTGGTAACAGGTCAATCCATGGAGACAGGGTCATCGGGTGGGGTGACCTCGTTAGGTACATTCGCAGCTTTTCTCGCTTCTCTATTCATTGCAATTCTGGCAATATTATTCTGGCCAGCGTTTCTTCAAAATCCTACTGGCGCAGAAACCTGGTTCCTTCTAATAGGTATTACAGCTGCTGGTGGTTTTGGAAGCCTGGTGGACTCTTTTTTAGGGGCAACAGTGCAGGCAATTTATTTTTGTCCTGCTTGTATAAAAGAAACTGAAAAACATCCACTGCATACTTGTGGAAGCACAACCGAAATTGTGCGGGGGTGGAAGTGGTTCACCAATGATGTGGTAAATACCTTTTGTGCGTTCATGGGGGGATTTGTGATGATTCTTTCAACCATGCTTAAATGAACAGCGTCAATAAAAAACAAAGTCCTTACTCAATATTTTTGCAATATAGTATTTTTAGTAGTGCATTTATGACGATGGTTTTCACCGTCAATTTGATATATTTTGTGACGGTGATCGGACTTGATCCATTACAGATGGTACTGGTGGGTACAGCCCTGGAATTATCTATTTTTCTTTTTGAGATACCTACTGGCGTTGTCGCGGATACAATCTCGCGCAGAACTTCCATCATTATTGGCGTATTTTTAATAGGAATAGGATTTGTGGTGCAAGCCAGTTTTCAGTCCTTCGTCTTTATTTTAATAGCGCAAGTGATTTGGGGACTGGGTTACACTTTTACCAGTGGAGCGACACAGGCTTGGATCACGGATGAAATTGGTGAAGACCAGGCAGGTTCTGCTTTTTTACACGCAGCCCAATTGGAACAGGTAGGTGCATTGATCGCAATTGGTTTGAGTGTTCTATTTTCAACCATCTGGAGTATGCGGATTCCTATGCTTCTCGGCGGGCTTTTCTTCTGGATATTGGGATTTTACCTAATCATCTGGATGCCAGAAAATGCTTTTATTCGTAAATCAACATCCGTTAAGACCTCCATGGAAGGATTCTACCAAACGGTTAAAGCTGGCTGGAAAACTGTTAGAATCCACCCGATTTTATGGCGGATATTAGTGATTGGATTCTTTTTTGGATTTTATTCAGAAGGTTTAGATCGATTATCCGTGCCACATTTGATTGAAAAGTTCAACCTGCCTGATCTTGGCGAGGGAACCATGGTCGGATGGTTTGGTGGATTGAGTGCCATTGGCATGGTTTTAACGTTTTTTTTCGCAGGTCTTCTGCGAAAATACCTGGGAAAACAAATTCCTGTCATTCAATTAACCCGCTTTCTGGCTTTATTCAGTACTGGTTTGGTGATCAGTCTGGTTATTTTTCCCATTGCAAACCAGATGCTCTTATCCTTTTCCGTTTTATTGTTGATTGGCATCCTACGCTCGCTCATTTATCCTTTATATAACGCCTGGATCAATCAAAATATCCCTTCGGAAATCCGGGCTACGATTGTGTCATTGAGTAGCCTGGTGGATGCAACGGGTCAGATTGGGGGAGGACCTTTGGTAGGGGTGATTGCCCGGCAATATTCCATTCAAGCGGGATTATTAACATCCGCTTTTTTGTTATCCCCTGTGCTGGTCTTATTTGCTGTGCTTTACAGAAAAAAGAAAGATGGCGGTTCTTCTTCGCTGATTTTTCCTAACCAGAGTGGTTGATTGGGGTCACCGTTTCGGAAACTAATCCAGACCAGGTCACCAACTGCAGGTCGAATGCGATCATTTTCTTTTAAAGGCACCACCGATGCCGCCCATAACAAGCCCATTTCTGGAATTGCATCAATTTTCACTTGCACTTTCATTCTATTATCAGGATCTTCATTGGAGATTACCACTGCCCGATAGATGCCCGTGAGTGGGGTAAGCGGCTTTTTGCCATTCGGAAGAACTTCTGCTTGTTGTAGATTTTCCTGCGTAAAAGTCTGTACTTTGGGTGGGCTGTCAAATTTTCCATCACGTTCTGAGGGTCGGCATCCTTTTTCCCCATTTCCGAAGATAAAAACATCATGCCCATTTTGTAAGCGTTTAACTATAAAATGACGGTCATGAGGTGTCGATTCGTTAAAATTGGACACCTGAAGCCATATCTCTCCATCAATGATCAACTGGACTGGTTCATTACTCATGTAGCTTTCCAAGAATCAGGTTTATATTAATTATAGTATGTTAATCAAGTGGGGAGATTAATAATCTTCAAAAATTTTTGAGCGTGAGGCATGAATGCTTTAAATTTTCACCAATTGAAAATTTTTCTCAGCCATGGTGGCGATTGTCTCACCGATTGAGAGAGAGGCAGTAGCAGCCGGGGAAGGAGCGTTCAAAACATGCACCTGGTGTGGCCTTTCTACAATACTGAAATCATCCAGTAGCTTACCGTCGGATGATAATGCCTGAGCTCGCACACCTGAGCCAGCCGGATGTACATCTTCCATCTGTAAATCAGGAATAAGACGTTGTAATGCTTTTACGAAAGCATGTTTACTGAAGGAACGATATGTTTCGGAAACACTCATTTTCCAGTACTTGAGAGCCATCTTCCAAAAGCCAATATAAGTACCATAAAAAGCAATATCAGGAATGGAAATATCAGTTTTTTTATACCCTTCGCGTTTGAGCGCTAACACTGCATTCGGGCCAGCTTCCACCCCGCCATGCACCATGCGGGTGAAGTGCACCCCCAGGAATGGGAAACGTACATCCGGCACAGGATAAATCAGATTTTGTACGAGATATTCCTTTTCAGGTACCACTTCGTAGTATTCTCCCCGGAAGGGGATAATTTGTAATCCTGGTTCAACGCCACATAGTCGCGCAATCTTATCTGATCGCAACCCGGCACAATTAATCAAATTTTTCGTTTCAATTTCGTCGGTCGTCGTTTGTAATTTAATGAGATTGTGATCATTGCTGAATCCAATCGCCCGGCTATTGGTTTTGATTTCTCCACCGGATTCCAGAATGAGACGGGCATATGTATTAGAAACGTCCTTATAATCCACAATACCTGTTTGAGGAACCCAGAGGCCATCAATTCCGTTTACATATGGCTCAATTTCGAGTATTTCCTGCGGTGAAAGACGACGGATACCGTCCAACGCATTTGCCCGTCCGCGTTCTTCCAGCATATTTAAGGAAGGAATCTCGGATGGATGGGTGGCAACCACTACCTTTCCACAGCGATCATGCGCTATATCATGTTCTTCACAAAAGCGATACATAGCTTCCCGGCCAGAAACACAATTTATCGCTTTTAATGATCCTGGTTTGTAATACAGGCCGGAATGTATCACACCACTATTGTGCCCTGTCTGGTGAGCAGCCACTTCATTTTCGGCTTCGAGGATAATTAAAGATAATCGATACTTCTGCACCAATTTCAATGCAGTAGCCAGCCCCACAATTCCAGCCCCAATTATTGCCACATCATAAGTTGATGATTTCATTAATTATTCTCCCTCACCATCCGAACATTCTCTCTTAGTTTAGCAAATAAAGCAGGAGTTACGAAATATTTGTGCAGTCTCTACGTGTCCTTTCAATAATTAGCGGTTAGGGTGTTTTTGGCTGGCGAGCGCCAGCCAAAAACACCCGTTTACCCCGATTTATTGAGATGATACGTCTCTACAATAGAAAAAGAGCAGGAAGATTTCTGGACAATAATGTGAAAATAAAGAATGCCAGCATGTTCATAAAAAGGATTAGAAGCAATCGTAAACCCAATGGATAAGAACTGCGAAAAAAACGAATATTGATTAAAAAGCTGATCATACCCAGTAAACCGCCGTAGCCACCCCCGAACAAGACTAGAATCATACTTAATCCAGCATATACATATTGATACCAGGTTAATGGCGGCAGAATTTCGTATGCTTCCCCATGTACGATAATTTTTGGGACCATATCAAAAAAGGTGCTTTGTAATTGCGCACTCACCCGAACACCATCAGGTTGATATAGGATATATTGATCTTTACGGTGACCTTTTTCTGCTGGATTACCATTCAAAAAAATTCGGGTTTTTCCCAGGAATCCTGAGATCTCCAACTCGATAATTTGTTTTCCAAATCCAGGAATCTTGATAGGGTATCTGGATGTAATCATTCTTATGAAAATCGTACCTGCTAATTTTTCTTGCGGGGTTTTGATGAACTTTCAGGAGAACGAATGTATGCAGGTGCCAGGATGAGATGCATGGAGCATAATCTTGAATCCAGCATCCGGCTGCGGATACGGGGGTCCATTTCTCCCAGGTCATTCGAAGTCGTGATCACTGTTGGTAGTTTGGCGTTGTAACGATAATTGAAAATCTGGTAGAGTTTTTCCCGTGCCCATGGGGTAGCCGATTGGGTACCAAGATCATCCAGGATGAGCAAAGATGCAGAACGCACCTGTTCAAAGAGATGATCATACGAGGTGTTGCTGGTGGGATTAAATGTTGCTCTCAGGTGATCCAGAAAATCAGGAACAACCACAAATATCGGCTCTTCTCCAAATGCCAGGCGATAATTACCAATGGCTGCTGCCAGATGTGTTTTACCACAACCGTATGTGCCCACAAAAACCAGCCAGCCATTGGGGTTGTTGGCGAATGAATTGGCTGCATCGAACGCGCCTTCCAGACTTCGTTTTTGTTCAGGCGTCAGTTTTTCGCGATCTCGCAAGTTAAACGTACCAAAGGTACAATCCGAAAGTAATTCCAGGGTGGAAATTGTTCTTTTTTCTTCTCGAACAGGGGAGCGAAAATCTGGTGCCAGTATGCGTACAATTGTCACGAGGTCAGGATCCTGCAACCGGGAGCGGATACGTCCTTCAATCTCTATGAGTTCTTGATTCGTCGTAATGACAGTTGGGAGGTGGTGAGTGTATCGATGGTTCAAAATCTGGTAGAGCTTCTCTTCCGCCCAGGGGGTTGTGTTCTGTGTTCCGAGATCATCGAGCACTAATAATCGAATATTGCGGATTTCCTCAAATCTTTCCTCAAAGCTGCTTTCATTAGATCCATAGGTGTATCGCAACCAATCCAATAAGTCCGGTACAGTCAGGAACAATGTGGGGAGCCCTAATTCGATCACTTTATTTGCGATGGCAGCTGCCAGATGGGTTTTACCACTGCCATAGGTACCCATGAATAAAAGCCATCCAGTAGGGTTTTGAGAAAAATGAGAAGCCTGGTTGTGAGCTACCTGCAGGGAGGAGACTTGTTGGTCACCCAATCCCATCCTGCCTTCAGTTTTGAATGTTTCCAATGTCATTTGAGAAAAAGCCTGCAAATTACTGAGACGAAAGAGGCGTGCCTGTGCCTGCTGAGCAACTTTCGATTGACGACATTCACAAACCTGCATCCGTCCAAATTCGGGATGTGAGATTGGTAAATCCTGGCGTACCCAACCTATACCACCACAAATTTCGCAATCAGGATCACCCAGTGTGGTTTCTCTATCCGGTCTTAAAAAATTGTCCAAATTCTCCATCGAGGAATCTTTTTGAATCTTCTTGAGTGTCTCGTCTATCTTTTTCATCACGTCCTCTTTCTTTCCAGGATGCCAGAATTGCTTCAACGTATCGCCAACGACGTACGTTATTTTCAACTGCTATTCTGATAGCCTGTTCAATCCAGATCATAGGATATGTTTCTTCTGCCTCTTGCAGCATTTCTGCAATCATTGGGGTTAAAGGTCCAATATTGGCTTCGTATAATTTAAAAATATTAGGACGCACTGTCTGGCGCGCAGGAACAGGCTGATCCTCAAATTGCCAGGAGCCAGCGATAAGTCCTTTATGAGCAGCTCTGCCACGAGGGGTATTAATGAAATATATGGCATCATCCAATGGTTGATTTTCGTCTGTCCCTTTTAACAAGGTATTTCGATCGACAGCCAGTTGTAATCCAAGATGGAAATTTTCAAGGGCTTCCTCCCGGATTCTACCCATACCAGCGATGAAGGTGTCATCGGAAATAAAATTCTGATAGCGGATGAACTTAATCTTGCCTTCCATTTGTTCCAGGAACCAGATCGCATACAGAGTCACTTTCATTTCGAATAAATTATCAATGAGAGGTAATAGATTGACAAAGAATTCCGAAGGAATGGACGTCATTTGCGCCCCATCAGCCTTGGAAAAGCCTGAAAATAATTTCATCCTACCTCTTCTTGAATGCTGGTTTTTCAGATTTGGCAGCGTTTTCAAAGCGAGCCAGGTTGGTCAGAAATACCAACTCGATACCAGGATGGGTGGGACCATTTCGATGTTTGGCAATGATAATTTCGGCAATATTCTGGCGTGGGTTGTCGACCTCTTTTTCATCTGGGCGTTGAATAAACATGACAATATCTGAATCCTGCTCCAAACTACCAGATTCGCGCAGATCAGAGAGAACCGGGCGTTTATCTGCACGTTGCTCTACAGCACGGGAAAGCTGAGCACCCACCAGAACAGGAACATTCAATTCTCTTGCCAACACCTTCAAATTTCGGGATATGTATGACACTTCCTGCACGCGATTTTCGGTGCGGGAATCTCCTGCCATCAGTTGCAGATAATCGACAATAATCAAATCAAGTTGATGCTCCATATGCAGCCGGCGACATTTGGTCCGCAATGATAGCGGGGTAATCGCCGGGGTATCGTCCAACCAGATATGGGTATCACTCAAGACTTCGATGGCATGGTTGAATTTTGACCATTCATCATCATATAATTTACCTGATCGTAATCGCTGTGTATCGATACCAGTTTCCTGAGCAATCAAACGTTGGATCAATTGTTCGTTCGACATTTCCAGCGAGAAGACAGCTACGTGTTTGTGGTGTTTCTGAGCTGCATTTTTTGCTACCGACAGCATAAAACCGGTTTTACCCATACCAGGGCGACCGGCAATAATCAATAAGTCAGATTTTTGTAACCCACCCAAAATATGGTCCAGATCGATTAAACCGGTTGGAACTCCAAATATTTCATCCGGGCGTTGAGAAAGCTGATCAATCCGGTCATAATAACTGCCCAGAACACGTTGAATAGGTTGGAGATCATAAGTGATACGTCTTTCACTTAATCCAAATACTGCTTTTTCTGCTTCATCCAACAAGGTGTTGATTGATTTTCCGCGATCGTATGCTTGTTTAGCCAGGTGATTGGCAGCCTCCAACATTCTGCGACGCATGGCATTTTCTTCTACAATTTCTGCGTACGCTTCTGCATGCAGTGATGTAGGTGTTTGATTGATGAGGATGGCCAGGTATGCTGTTCCACCGATCTCTTCGAGATGATTTTTCTCATTCAGTGCTGCACTCACCGTTAAAAGATCAATCTTCTGACGACGTTCAATCAAAGTTGAGTAGGCTTCCCATACCCAACGGTTACGAATGATGTAAAAATCATCCGCTTTGAGTTTTTGAGAGAGATCAAAATAAGCTTCAGGGAAAATTAAAACAGCGCCCAGAACAGCTTCTTCTGCTTCGCGATTATGTGGTTGTTGTGAAGAGATTGAGTTGGTTTCTTCCGGTGGTAAATAATCCATTATGATTTTCCAGCTTTCGGGACTTGGATGTCAATTCTACCAAACAACTGCCCTAATTGAAGTTCCTATGAGTTATCGATTCTAAATTCGCATTATTAAAAGAAAAGAGGCATGAAATGCTTCCTGATTAAATTTATCTACATAAATTATATAAGTTATCAGAAGGTAACACAAATAACTTACATCCTGAAATTATTTTCCTGGATATCTAAATCCCAAATGGATTTATTTAAGGTTTACTTATCTGGTTCCTCATCGGATGGATTATCCTCTTCATTATCTTCATCCAATCCACCAATATCGAGAGATCCCAAAAAATCTTCAAAAACGGATAATCTTTCTTCGTTGATGTCAATCTCTGGTTGTTGGGTGTTTGCTAAAGGAGCCTGTGTATGGGGCATATCAGTTTCCTGAATATCCACCTCTGGAACAATACCAGCTGAACTCATTACCTCTTCGGACACCAGAATCTTGGCATGCGTTCGTGCGGCTAACGCCAATGCATCGGATGGTCTTGAATCAATTTCGATTATGTCTCCATTGATTTCAACGATCAAATTTCCATAAAACACATCATCTCTTAAGGACAGTACTTCAACCCTTAGTAAACGGGCATTCATTTGATTGAAAATGTTTTTTATTAAATCATGTGTCTGAGGTCTGGATACTTCAATCTCCTGTAAGGCAATGGTAATTGATTCAGCTTCATAAGGGCCGATCCAGATGGGCAGGTAACGTTCTGCGTTGATATCACGCAGAACAACGATTCTCTGTTGGTTGGTCAGACTGACACGTACGCTATCGATGATCACTTCGACCATTTTTGTGTTTGACATTTTTCCTCCCGCAGGGAAATAAGCAGTTCCTTATTCTTATTTTAACATGGTGATTACCAGCGCGCAAATGATCGTATAGTTTACCCAGGAAAAACATTGAGGTTTTTTTAAGAAAACAAATCTTAAGAAAAACTGTTAAGTTGTTTTTTTTAAGGTTAAGGTATAATAAATTCACTTATTATTCAAAACGCATCATTGTCTTTTAGTACTTTTGGGATTCATTCACTTATTTATTGCATTTTGAATAATTGTGTATATAATCGGCAAACACCTTTTTAACTGTAACACTTTCTTAAAAGGCTTTTTATTAATCATAAGAATAGGTGGTAGTGTAGTTGTCAGGTAAAATCTTGGTAATTGAGGGAAAAAGAGCAGAACGTTCTTCGTTTGTAGGCGGATTAACGAAGAAGGGTTTTCGTGTAATAAGCGTACCCAGCGGAAATGGTGCATTAGGAAAATTAGAAAAAGAACAACCAGATATCATCGTTATAGACGCAGATTCGATGCGAACCAGTGGAAAGCGAATCTGCCAATCTTTAAGATCAGCAACCAGTCAGACCCCAATCATATTAATTCTTGGAAATGGTGTAAATGAAAAGGATGAATTTGAAGCAGATGTTATTATGCACTTACCATTCACCCTGCAAAAATTACTCAACCGTATTAAGGTGTTGTTACCACTTAAACCGAGCAATGATGTCATAAAAACAGGACCGATTGAATTGGATCTCACCAATCGATTTGTTAAAATTAATGAAAAACAAATCAGTCTGACGCCCCGCTTAACGCGACTTCTGCAAGCACTCATGCAAAAACCTGGTCAGGTTTTTGGACGCGACGAGTTATTTAAATTTGTTTGGGAAACTGATTATATTGGTGATACCCGCACGTTAGATGTTCATGTCAGTTGGTTAAGAAACCTGATTGAGGATGATCC
Organism: uncultured Chloroflexia bacterium; assembly: GCA_963765655.1. Taxonomy (GTDB): domain Bacteria; phylum Chloroflexota; class Anaerolineae; order Anaerolineales; family Anaerolineaceae; genus UBA6170. The sequence goes on along the minus strand of CAVXXH010000001.1, from coordinate 6,770 downwards.
CCGTCATCCAGATTTCATTAAGACAGCCAGAGGGGTTGGGTACCGTCTTGATTTTGATTAGATGAATTCTTATAACTCAATTGTGTGTGGTAAATAAATTTGAAATATAAAAAAAGACTGAAATCGTTTTGAATCCAGTCTTTTTTATTGTCTGAAATGACGAAATTTTAAGTTAGCCCATAATTCCAAGCGTGATGGCTAACAATAACCCACCAGCAATAACGGAGCCTAATTGACCGGCAGTATTTGCACCCATGGCATGCATCAGAATGAAGTTTTCAAAATCCTCTTCCTGTGCAGCTTGTGCAGCTAAACGGCCAGCCATCGGGAATGCGCTAATACCGCAAGCTCCAATCAATGGATTAATCTTTCCACCTGATAGTACTTTCATTAACTTTCCAAACATAAGTCCAGCGACTGTGTCCAACACAAAAGCAAATAAACCAATCAGTAGAATGCCTAGTGTTTTCATGTTCAAGAATGATGAACCGATCATGGTAGAACCTACGGCTAACCCTAAGAACAATGTGGATACATTGATTAGTTCATTTTGCGCAGCTTTGTTTAATCGATCCACTACGCCAGATTCCTTTAACAAGTTTCCGAGCATCAACGTTGCAATCAGTGGAGCTGCATCTGGAGCCAGCAAGCTGATGATAATGGTGATAACAATTGGAAAGGCAACAACCGCTTTTTTCGAAACAGGTTTTGCGGAATACTCCATCCGAATTAATCGTTCTTTACGTGTGGTAAGCAGTTTCATTAAGGGAATTTGAATAACGGGTATCAAACTCATGTAAGAATATGCTGCTACTGCTACCGGTGCAAGAATCTCGGGAGCAATTTTGGTTGTAACAAAAATTGCGGTTGGACCATCAATGGCACCGATTGTTCCGATTGCTGCGGCTTCATTTAAGGGGAACCCCAGTGCCAAAGCAACCATTAAAGCACCATAAATTCCAAATTGACCTGCAGCCCCTAATAAAACCATTCTGGGCATGGATAGCAGTGGTCGAAAATCAATCATTGCACCGACACCAATAAAGATTAAGAGAGGGAACAATTCAGTTTTGATGCCAGCGTCATAAATGACTTTGAAAACACCATGATCAGAAGACATGCCTAAGTTAGCTAAAATACAACCAAACCCGATTGGAAGTAATAAAACTGGTTCATATTCTTTGATAATTGCCAGAGCAATTAAGGTTAAACCAATCAGTATCATTACCCCGTTTTGCCAGGTAAAGTTAGAGAAGCCACGGGTAATTTCAGTAAGTAATTGAGTAAAATCCATGAATTTCCTCCACTAATCAGCGAAGTCTAGTAATACATGGTTATGTGGAACTTGATCACCTACCGAAACATAAATTCGTTCGATTTTTCCGTCACGAGTTGCACGGATAGCATTTTTCATTTTCATCGCTTCTAGGATCAACATTTCCTGACCATTTTTGACTTCCTCACCCTCCCGCACTTTAATCGAATCAATTACACCAGGGATTGGTGCAACGATTGATTTGCCGCTGGTTGAAACTGCAGGAGCTGCCGGTTTGGGAGTTGCACGTACTGGAGCGGATGCTGCAGATTTAACTGGTACAGGTGCGGTAACAACTGGTTTTACGACCTGGGTTTCTTCAGGAAAAACTTCAAATGTTTCTCCATTTATTGTTGCCAGAATTGGGCGAGATTCCAAATCGTCAATTTCCACTTCATATGTTTCATTTTCAATCTTGATTTTCATTTTCATTTTGTGGTCCCTCGAGATTTTCGATTTAATAAATCAGCACTTTGATTAAGAACCTGGGATCTTCTTGATGACTGCCAGGCGCTGATTGTGCCAGATTCTTGTGGTGTAATAATGGGAAACTGCTTCTGAAGGCTCATAGCGATCGCAACAGCAACTGAGGCAACATGGTGCAACCGTTGAGATTTGTCATCAGATTCGATTACCGGTTCTTCGCTAATTTTCTCAACATTGACAGTCACTTCTTTTGCTGTTTTGTCATTCGTGATGCGAACGAGAATATCCATTAATGCCCATAAAAATAGAATTGCTACAAAAACCAATCCCATACCAATAGCAGTTATAAGTAAACCTTGAGTAATTGGATTCACGTGATTCTCCTTAAAGTGGAATATTACCGTGTTTGCGGGCTGGCAAACTCACTGCTTTATCCTTAATGGCATGAAGCGCGAGAATGATTCTTTGTCTGGTTTCACGAGGTTCAATCACATCATCAACATAACCTGCTTTTGCGGCAGCATATGGATTTAGAAAAGTTTGACGATACTCTTCCGTTAATCTTTCTCTTTCAGCTTCTGTATCCTCAGCCTCTTTGATTTGTCTACTGTATAGAATATTGACGGCTCCACCTGGACCCATGACAGCAATTTCTGCACTTGGCCATGCTAGTGTTACATCGGTCCCGATAAATTTTGAACTTAGCACAACATAAGCTCCACCATATGACTTTCGTGTGGTCACTGAGATCTTTGGAACAGTGGATTCAGAATAAGCAAAGAGCACCTTTGCGCCGTGTCGAATAACACCATTATGTTCCTGGTTTACGCCTGGTAAGAAGCCAGGAGAATCAACAAATGTGATGACAGGAATATTGAAAGCATCACACATGCGAACAAAACGGGCAATTTTATCTGCAGAGTTGATATCCATCACGCCAGCTAATTGGCTGGGTTCCTGGGAAACAATACCAACAGACATACCATCCATGCGGGCTAATCCAACGATTGCATTTTGTGCAAATGTTGTCTGTAATTCCAGGAATGATCCTTTGTCAACAATCATTTCAATCGCTTCATGCATACTATAAGGTGCATTTGGATCCAATGGAACCAGGCTGTTTAATGCTTCTTCTGCACGATTAGGATCATCGTCAGTCGGAATTACTGGGGGATTTTCAGCATTGTTGGATGGAAAATAAGATACAGCCTGACGGGCTAATTCAAGAGCTTCTTTCTCGTCCTGCCCAACCAGATGGGCTAAGCCGCTTAATCCCAAATGAACTTGAGCGCCACCAAGACTTTCAAAATCAACGTCTTCACCGGTAACGGACTTAATAACTTGTGGCCCTGTTAAGAACATGTAGGATTGTTTATCAACCATAATAATCAGGTCGGTTACTGCAGGAGAATAGACAGCTCCACCTGCGCATGGTCCTAAGATGACACTGATTTGAGGAATTACACCTGAATAAATGGCGTTACGCTTAAAGATTTCAGCATACGCACCCAGGCTATATACTCCTTCTTGAATTCTTGCCCCACCTGAATCAAGCATTCCAATGATCGGGCAGCCAGTATTTGCAGCCAGATCCATTAATCGGGCAATTTTCTTTCCTTGCATCTCTCCAAGCGAACCACCCTGGATTGTAAAATCCTGGGAGTACACGTAAACCGTTTTGTTATTGATTTGACCAAATCCGGTAACTACACCATCAGTCATTTCGTTGCCTGAACCACCCATATGATCTCCACGTTGAACAGTGTATGGTTCTAATTCGTAGAATGTCCCGGGGTCAAGGAGTAGTTCAAGACGTTCGCGTGCGAATAATTTACCTTTAGAATGTTGTGACGCGATCCGTTTTTCTCCACCACCAAGCTTAGATTGTTTGCGTTTTTCACGCAACTCAAGAATACGGGGATCTATTTCTTGCATACGTTCTCCTCTTTCAATCTTATAAAAAATTTTCCATTAGATAATAATCATCCAATGGCGCCAATAAAAGTGTGGGTGCTCTGCCTGAGTTGTCATACAACTAACACCCAAGTCTATTTTAGCTTTAATGAAGTGAAAGTGACAATATATTTCGGTTACAATCTGAGTGATTTTCTTCCTATAATAATTTGTTTGTATATTAAAAGGAAGAAAATAACATTATTCTTCAGAATCTTCAGATTGATCAGGTATTTCAGTACCCGGTCCAAATTCAAATACTGCCTGCCAGGGGCGATAGCGGGTAAAGATCGTATCTGAAATAATCACCTCACCATTTCGGGTCACAGTTCTGGAGACGGTAACATCCGCGCCATCTGCAGCCCAATCCACCTGTTTGATTTGACCTTCACTTAAATCCGGGTTTTCCGTATATTTCGGTTCTGGCGCTTCGATGACATTGGTCACACCAGATGTTGACCAATTGACCTCTCTGCCATCTGATGTTGAGTAGAACTTCCAGACAATGCTTGAATAAGTTGGATTGACATAAGTTTCCATCAATAACCAGTTACTGGTATCGTTGGTAAACTTGAAATCCACAATGGGTACGAACACTGTGGCATCCAGGCCAGCCAGGCGTTGGTCAATTCGATTGCCTGCCACTTTCTCGTAATAGGAAACACGATATGCATGTGGATAACGCTCTACGATCGGGAATCCGGAAAAGAACGCTGCTCGAAATAATGTGGTGCTCACCTGACAGACACCACCACCTACACCCTGAATGGTTTGCCCGCCGGCAATGATTAATGCTTCTGCATAACCATTTTCCAGCGTAATGTCTCCCAAAGCTTCCGCCATAGAGAAGGTAGCACCCGGAGGCACCATAATTCCGTGAAATTTACTGGAGGCAACGGTGATATTCTTTACGCGGTCCGCACTGGATCCATAGAAATATGACACCTCTTCGTGTACTAATTCCGTAACTCCTAAATCAGCACCTTTTACATCATTGGTCAGAAATGGTTTGTTAATATCAAAGACCAGTGAGATTTCGTGGCTATTATCTGTGATAATTTGTTCCTGGATGGTTTTAATGGTTGCGTCAATATTTAATTCTCTTCCAATTATGGCTGATTCAATCACCTCTAATTCGCGGGTTTCATCATTGAAAATATAATGGGCGTCTTTGGGGTCAAGTCGTAAAGCAGGGGAGATGTTATTCAGAAAATCAATCAAAAAATCGCTATTTATACCTACCTGGTAACGGTTTCCATCCCCATCAATGATGCGTTCAATGCGCAAGTTTGTTGCGAGGGTATTGACGTCGAATTCCCACGGGCTCCCTTCAGCATTTTCAGCGGTTAAAACGAGGGGTTTATTCAATATTTTTTTTGCCAGTGCAGCCTGCTCTTCTGCATCCAGAATGTAGGGAGGTGTTTCTTCTACCACGAGCTCAACCATGCCATCCTGCATTTGCTGTAACAAAAGAGCTACTTTCCCGATGGTAGCATCAATATTGACTGTTCTGCCAATTTGGCCGCTACGAACCAGTACTTCTGCTCCATTTAGACCTAATTCTGCTTCTATAACTGGTTTGTCAATCAAACTAGCTACCTGTTTAATCTGCATATAAGCAACCCGCTCGTCAAACACAAAACTGGGTGAAATACTTTGCCCAGATCGCCAGGTCATCCACTGTTCATTTAATCGGACAATTAAATTCCCTTCGCGACCAATCTCAAATGCATGCGCAGCCGTCGATTCAGGATCCATGTACATCCCCAGTTGAGATGGGGAGAGCAACCAGGTTTGTTCGCCGTCCCGCAATAATATTCTGCCTTCTTCAAGGTATGACACCTGATCATTAAGGATCAATGCAGCTTCCTGAGGGGTCATACCGCCTACATCAATACCTGAGACAGAAACACCAGGTGTAATACGGCCACCCAGCCAGATCTGAAGTCCTAAACCAAACGCGATTAATAATCCGGTACCGATAATACAACCGGCAAAGATTGCAATCAAAATTTGCTCTAAAACTGGTAATGTCTTTTTTTGTTGGTATGTAATACTAGTCATCTTCAATCCATTAAAATATTTTTAGCTTTTCCTGTTGCAAAAAAGACGCCAGAATAGCACGAAAAGTTCCTAGTAACAGAAACAACGAACTCTTCTCATTATAATGGATTAATCTTTTGTATCAATTTCAGAGTAAAACCCTTTGAAATTCTTCACAGAATTAGGAAAAACAACCAATTCGCGTTAAACAGTTGTTAATTCGGGTTAATACCTTGACAAAGTTTCTGCCTGCGGTATAATTTTGTTCGCTGCATGAATCAAAGCAGCCCGGTCTAATCAGAGATGAGAGATCGTTCAAAATTGAATACTTGAAGAAGGCTATTATAAAGTCAACGCAGGCAACCATAACGCACCGGTGTCCGCCCGAAAATGGAGTACATCGGTTGTTTTTTGCCACTTGACAGAATAACAACTGCTGAGTAGAATCGGCAAGCCTTAAAAAAGTACAGCACCTTAACAACTGAAGAGTGATAGGAAAGACGAAGAACCTGTTAATTTTTAATCCGCGAGAAAAAAAATGACCGAAGCACCTCGAAAGAGGTGATAAAAGAATATTTTGCGGAGAGTTTGATCCTGGCTCAGGATGAACGCTGGCGGCGTGCCTAATACATGCAAGTCGAACGGGGTATTTGAGCAATCGAATACTTAGTGGCGAACGGGTGAGTAACGCGTTGGTGACCTGCCCCAAAGCGGGGGATAACAGCCTGAAAGGGTTGCTAATACCGCATAAGATCTAGGGAGACTAGAAGCTCTAGATTAAAGGAGAAATCCACTTTGGGAGGGGCCTGCGTCCCATCAGCTAGTTGGTAGGGTAAAAGCCTACCAAGGCGATGACGGGTAGGGGACCTGAGAGGGTGACCCCCCACAATGGAACTGAAATACGGTCCATACACCTACGGGTGGCAGCAGTAGGGAATATTGCACAATGGGCGAAAGCCTGATGCAGCAACGCCGCGTGAGTGATGAAGGCCCTCGGGTCGTAAAACTCTTTTCAAGAGGAAGAGGAAGGACG